>JHYJ01000024.1 GCA_000621425.1 Lachnospiraceae bacterium AB2028 | reverse complement strand
AAAGACTAACTATTAGAAGTCAAGTCTGAAACTTAAGATTTAGATCAAAACGCAGAAATGCGATTTGCATAGTGGCTGGAACTTATTTCCAGCAATCAGTTCCTTGAAAATTGCATGACAAACAGAGCATCCGATTGGGTGCTCAAACAGAAAAGGTATATCTGATTGATTAGCTCGGAGAGTAAGCTTGTCCGGTTAGTTCCATCCTATAGATGGTTCGGATTAGCTTTTTTGCCGCATGTGATATGGCTACATTGTAGTGTTTTCCTTCGGATATCTTTCTTCCGAGATAGATGCCGAAGGATTCATCCCATTTGCAGACGAACTTTGTGGCATTGAAAAGAGCATACCTGAGATATCGAGAACCACGTTTTTCCATGTGCGAGTGTGATGAATCAAGCTGACCGGATTGATATGTTGATGGAGATAATCCTGCATAAGCGAGAATCTTGTCTGCATTATCGAAACGTGCAAAGTCACCCACTTCCGCCAGAATCATCGCTCCCATACGATAACTGATACCAGGGATGCTCATTATTGGAGACTGTGTTTCGTCCATGATTGATTTTATGGATGCTTCGATTTCTTCAATCTCTTCGGAAAGCATCCAGATGAGATGAATGGTATGTCGCAGTTCCATGGATTTCGCATTCATAGGCATGCCTATTGAATCGATGGCAGCATTCCTGATCTCGATAGCTTTATCACGGCTGTAATGTCCTCTGGATGAGTTTTCAAGAATCTTTTTGAGATGAGTCAGATGACATCCTGCAATGTAATCGGCACCTGGAAGCTCTTCTAAAAGTGTGTAGACAGAGTTCTGGTGAAGCGTTGGGACAAGCTTTTCCAGTTCAGGAAAAAGAATGTTTACAAGCCTTGCCAGAGATGCCTTGAGCTTGGAACGTTCATGAACCTTGTCAAAGCGATAGCGGGTTAATGATTTCAACTCTTCATTGTGATATGATGTTTCCGAGTAGGGCTTGAGTGTCCTATCGGTCATCAACATCATAGCAATCGAAGAGGCATCGACTTTATCCGTTTTCGTCTTTCTAAGGCTTAGACCTTTTCTGTAAAGATTTGTGTGTAGCGGGTTGATAACAACGGTCGGGAAACCTTTATCAACGAGCGACGCCAGAAGATTGTTAGAATAGTGACCGGTAGCTTCAAGACCTACTTTTATTTCTGTCTTGTCAGAAGTCACTTCTTCGATTCTGGAGAAAAGCTCATCAAAACCGACCTTGTCATTTGAGATGGTGAAGACTGGATAAAGCTTCCGGCCTTCGGCATCAAGAATACAGCAGTCATGCTTGTCCTTGGCAATATCGATACCAACATAGATCATAAATGTGATCCTCCTTAAAAAGTATTTGATGCTGCTGCTATAAAGATCCACAGGGCTCTTTGCATGCTGTAACCTCGTTCTACATAAACCGTCATGCGGTATCTAACTGATTAACAATTAAACAAAGAGACTGTGGTTGGAGCCTTTCAACAACCGTCTGTGCGGTAGGAGGCTAAAACCAATCCACAGCATCTTCAACAGCATACCCTATACCTATAGAAAAGGTAAAGAATGGGTATGACTATATAATACGAGGA
>JHYJ01000023.1 GCA_000621425.1 Lachnospiraceae bacterium AB2028 | reverse complement strand
GCCGAGAGTTTTGCTTTAGCAAAACTCGGCGTTCAGCTTCTTTGAAGCTGAACAGCAAACCTTTAATCAGGACAAGCCATCGACCTATTAGTGACACTCCGCTGAATGCATTGCTGCACTTACACTCATGCCCTATCAACCTGATAGTCTTTCAGGGGTCTTATACCCTTATGGGTGGGATATCTCATCTTGAGGGGGGCTTCACGCTTAGATGCCTTCAGCGTTTATCCCTGCCGGACTTGGCTACTCTGCCATAGGGCTGGTCCCTAACAGATGCACCAGTGGTCCGTCCACCCCGGTCCTCTCGTACTAAGGGCAGCTCCTCTCAAATATCCTACGCCCGCGCCGGATAGGGACCGAACTGTCTCACGACGTTCTGAACCCAGCTCGCGTACCGCTTTAATGGGCGAACAGCCCAACCCTTGGGACCAACTTCAGCCCCAGGATGCGATGAGCCGACATCGAGGTGCCAAACCACTCCGTCGATGTGAACTCTTGGGAGTGATCAGCCTGTTATCCCCAGGGTAGCTTTTATCCGTTGAGCGATGGCAATCCCACGTTATACCACCGGATCACTAAGTCCTACTTTCGTATCTGCTCCACCCGTCGGTGTCGCAGTCAAGCTCCCTTATGCCTTTGCACTCTGCGAATGGTTTCCGACCATTCTGAGGGAACCTTTGAGCGCCTCCGATACCCTTTCGGAGGCGACCGCCCCAGTCAAACTCCCCGCCAGACAGTGTCCCACGGCCAGGTAATGGCCTGTGGTTAGAAATCCAATGTTTAAAGGGTGGTATCCCAAGGGTGACTCCTTAGCAGCTGACGCCACTATCTCATCGTCTCCCACCTATCCTGTACATTAAACATCGAATCCCAGTATCAAGCTGGAGTAAAGCTCCATGGGGTCTTTCCGTCCTGGCGCAGGTAGCCAGCATCTTCACTGGCACTTCAATTTCACCGGGTGCATTGTCGAGACAGTGCTCAAATCATTACGCCTTTCGTGCGGGTCGGAACTTACCCGACAAGGAATTTCGCTACCTTAGGACCGTTATAGTTACGGCCGCCGTTTACTGGGGCTTGAATTCAATGCTTCGTTGCCTGACATCTCCTCTTAACCTTCCAGCACCGGGCAGGCGTCAGCCCATATACCTCACCTTTCGGTTTCGCATAGACCTGTGTTTTTGCTAAACAGTTGCTTGAGCCTATTCACTGCGGCCCTGTTTCCAGGGCACCCCTTCTCCCGAAGTTACGGGGCTATTTTGCCGAGTTCCTTAACAATGCTTCTCCCGCCGGCCTTAGGATTCTCTCCTCATCCACCTGTGTCGGTTTACGGTACGGGTACATGATAAACAATAGCGGCTTTTCTCGGCAGCTACAATCGGATGCTTCACTACTTATTGTTCGCTCCCCATCACGTCTTCGGCTTACTGGACGGATTTGCCTATCCAGCACCTACCTCGCTTGGACCGGTCTTTCCATTCCCGGCTCATCCTATCTCTCTGCGTCCCCACAGTTCTGTCATCATGCAGTGCAGGAATATCTACCTGCTGTCCATCGGCTACGCCTTGCGGCCTCGCCTTAGGTCCCGACTTACCCAGGGCAGATCAGCTTTACCCTGGAATCCTTGGATATTCGGCCGAGAGGATTCTCACCTCTCTCTCGCTACTCATTCCGGCATTCTCTCTACATAGCACTCCACTGCTCCTTATCGGTACAGCTTCGATGCGCTATCTATGCTCCTCTACCACTTGCCATGCAAGTCCTAAGCTTCGGTGTCGTGTTTCAGCCCCGGACATTTTCGGCGCAGGACCTCTCGACTAGTGAGCTATTACGCACTCTTTGAATGCGTGGCTGCTTCTGAGCCAACATCCTAGTTGTCTGTGAAATCCCACATCCTTTTCCACTTAACACGCACTTTGGGACCTTAGCTGTAGGTCTGGGCTGTTTCCCTTTTGAC
>JHYJ01000022.1 GCA_000621425.1 Lachnospiraceae bacterium AB2028 | reverse complement strand
CATCGAAGGATGACGTTAAAATGGGCCTGCGGATTTCCCGCAGGCCCTTCTTATATTCTTCTCACCTTACCTTAATAAATATCCACGCCAGAACCCCGGAAATGATCACTTCCAGAAACAGCTTGAGAAATTCCTTTCCGTCCCACTGATGATCCACTCGCATGACATCAGGCATCCTTCTTCAAGTTTGCCCATGTCAGTCGCAATAAGTCCTGGACTTAGAGAGCACACACGGATTTCTTTCTGCCCATACTCAAAAGCACACTTATGTGCATATCTATAAGTTCACTATCACTGTTTCTATCACTAAATGCAGGAAACAAGAAACCGAATTCCGGCTTACCGGGTTCATACTCACCAATAATTGTTTATATAAGATGCATCATATATGGAGGTATCTTTATTACTTCATCCACTTCTGAATAGCCCTTAGGATGCACTATTATCTGCTTATCTATTCTTTTCTTAAAGAGTTCTTTAAATGATCCAAGTGATGATGTCGTGTAGTTTTTGGATGATTTTACTTCTATAGGACTAATTTTAAACTTTGTTTTGCTCTCGTTTGAAATGATGAAATCTATTTCTATATCATTTCTATGCTTTTCCTCGCTGTATCTTGTATAAAAGAAAAGCTTACGCCCTGATGCAGTAATCATCTGAGCTATCATATTTTCATAGATCATCCCCTGATTAAGTGATAGTTTCCCATCCATGATTTGCTTGTAAAGTTGTTCATCCATGATTTCATTCTCGCTGAATGCATGGCTGACTAATAATCCCGTATCTCCCATATAGCATTTAACATAGGATTCGTTTTTATTTAACGCCAAGCCAACATTCGGGTCATTACATTTGTAACAAAGATTGCATATCATAGAATCACCCAGCCAGAACAAAGGTTCATCATATCGGTCAAAGGTTCCGTTATCACTATCCACTTTACTTAAAACAACCCTTTTTTCATGAGTTGACAAAAAGCCCGGAATATTATCAAAAATAGCTGAGACCTTTGATTTATACTTCTTGGTCGCCTTTTTGATATCATCTTCATATAGTTTGAGGATATCCCTCTTTTCCACATCGGCAGCCTGGAAATCCCGTCCATTTTTCTTAAATGCGACTAATGCCTGAGGCATTCCGCCAACAAGCATATACTCCATAAATAAGCGCATGGCCTTATTATGCATCTGCCGATCTAACGGTTGGCTTTTCTCAAAACATTCCCCTATATGATCAAGAAGTATTTCTTCACCCATATATACCATGAATTCCTCAAAATTCACCGGATACATTTGCATTTTCCGTTCTTCTGATGGAATTGTTATGTTCTCAACATTCTCTTTGATTGATATTAGCGAGCCTGTCTCGATATAGTCATATCGTCCGTCAGCAACTAGATACTTGATTGCCTCCCTTGCCTTTGGAAATTTCTGTATCTCATCAAATATTATCAGAGATTCTCTGGGATAAAGCCTTGTATTGTATTCAAGTGTCAATGTCTGAAAGAAAACATCCAAATCATCAAGGAATTCAAAGGCATCTTTTATCTTTTTCTTAGCCTTATTAAAATCGATGAGAATATAGGACTTGTACTCGTTCTTAGCAAATTCTTCAGCAACCGTTGATTTTCCGATTCTTCTCGCCCCCTCAATCAGTAATGCTTTCGTCCCATTTGTCTCTTTTTTCCACTCAGCTATCTTATCATAGATATTTCTTTTAATTTCCATAGTTTATCTCTCTTTTCCGTTGTGCGCAAAGTAACAATTCGCAATATATACCATAGTGCGCAAACTAATAGTACCATATTATCACATCTATACGCAATGTATTTTTTTCTCTATAAATGTGTTGCTCTTATATTTCAGCAGAATTTGTTGTATTTTTGTATCAAAAGAACCATTTTCGTTACCGCAATAAACCTGTATGATGCAGGATGGATTGTGTCAGCATAAAATGCTCCGATGCCGTCCCGAGGTTTTTTATAGCGGTGTATAGCACACGGAATTTGTTTGTTGCGGCTCCCATTTTCCGTCCGTCCACATAACATGATAATTTCCGGAAAGTAGCTTTGATCTCCGCAGAAGCGTTTCATATATTTCCTTATAGATGTGACGGTGGGAAAGAATGAAGAAACCACGAGGCCCGTCC
Organism: Lachnospiraceae bacterium AB2028; assembly: GCA_000621425.1. Classification (GTDB taxonomy): domain Bacteria; phylum Bacillota; class Clostridia; order Lachnospirales; family Lachnospiraceae; genus NK4A136. The sequence goes on along the minus strand of JHYJ01000022.1, from coordinate 1,741 downwards.
CCGTGGTTTCTTTCAGCAAACCGTATCGCAATACAGTTTGAAATCGATCACAACGTTTCCATATATGAAACGGTATTCACCCTCATATTCGGGATTATCAAATATGGCATAACGCATTGTCAGGAATTCTGCTTTTATGGTCTGCCCCGGTTTGATAACAAATTGATCCGTTTCATCGGCCAGCGTGATCTCGGAGCCGTCCGCATTATCGTGCAGAACGATCAGTGGCATGTCCTGTACGTGGACTCCCGCGTAGATCATATCCACACCATCCTGAATATCCGTATATTTCCCGCCGGTCAGCCTCTGCAGGCGGTATTCCCCTCCTATATAAGCATCTTCACTGCCGTTATTCGTAATAAAAACGGTTATGTAATTACTGTAATCCGTCAGTTTGTAATTGATGTCATCAACATCCGCTTCATAATAGTCACCCGGTGCTTTATCCAGCCTCAGCCAATAATCATATTCAATCCCTTCATCAAGCGATGAAATATCAAGTGCAGAAACAGAGCCATTATCGTCCGTGGAAACATTCGATGTATTGCTTGCTCCATCTTCTTCACCGTCCTGCGGATCCCCACCGGCAGCCTGCCCCCAATTCAGATACCGTTCTCCGTAGGTTACACAATCTCTCTCACATTCCTCAATCTTATCGGACCATTGCTTCGTATAATCATCCTCAAGCAGTGAATATAACTTATTAAAGTACCTGTTAAAATCGTCCCCTCCTATTAACTCATATCCGCCGATCTCTATTTCATTTCCTTCGTGATCATAAAGAATGATATATCTACTGATCCCATCCGTCCTGTTATCTTCTCTGCCGACATCCATCGAATATACTTTTTCCGGAGAGAATACTTTCCGGATCTCTTCCATTCTTTCATCAGACAGCTGTTCTCTTCCCAGCTCCGTATCATAATACTGTACGATCAGGGTTCCGTCACTTTCCAGAGTAAAATGCAGGGATTCATAGAACCACGGCTCATAAATTCGAAGTGAAAACATGGTATCCTCACTGAAAACCGGCATTCTGTCAGTTATCTTCTCCGGATCGGTTCCTCCCTGATGCGCGATCAGATTTTCTGCAATGCCGCTGATCGCGACCGTAACGATATATAAACATACTGAAATAATACAGAGAACGACAGGGACCACTTTTTTCCTGCCCTTAACGATAAAACAAGCAACAAGTGCCAGTACTGCCGGGACCAACAGTAATTTCCATGCAGGGTTTGAAAAAATCCCATTCAACGTTCCTGCGGTATTTACACTCATAATCCGTCCTCCCTCTCCATTCAAACAAGCATAACAATCCTGCTTTACGATCACTATACTTGTGATACGGATCAGGATACATATTTTTATGGGATTATTTAACAAAAAAATGATCTGTGTATCTTTTTATTGCCGGCTCGCGTCACTTCTTGCTTACATATGCAATTCTACGGAATTGCTTTGATCTGAGCCAGAAGGATCTTCTTAGCAGCCTCATCCGTGATCTTTCTCAACAGTGTTAATGTTTCCGACAAAAACTCTTCATCGGTCTCCTCTTTATAACCATTCTGCTCACGCGGCATAGACAGTTCACAAATATTTCACAAACATTGTTAGCACTCTCCCTTGACGAGTGCTAGTTTAAGTGCTATAACATAATCGAACAGAGGAACAGAGAAGACCAAAAGAACGGGATGTTCCAATGATCTAATCCCTCCTTCCCCTTGCTCAGTAGCTATTA
>JHYJ01000021.1 GCA_000621425.1 Lachnospiraceae bacterium AB2028 | reverse complement strand
ATGGATGGTTTTCCTTTCCAAGAAAACCTTCATAAATCGATGACCAATATTGCCGTTGCATTCATGGTAGATATCACGAATGGTATCGCAGATTTCCTGCTTTTGTCTGTGATAATCAGCCTTCGCGTTTTTGAGGTAGTTATAGTACGCGTTTGGTTTGATATCCATGTGGGCCAATAACCATCGTAAGCCGTATATTTCCTGATATTCGTCGATAAATCGATATGCCTCTAATCGATTTCCTTCGCAAAGAATGCCGCTGCTTTTTTTAGGAAGTCATTTTCCTTTTCAAGTTCTGCTTTTTCTTGGCGGAGCTTACGGACTTCCTCCATAAGCTCGAGTTGAGTTTTCTCTTCATCGTTTGTTTAGCATTCTTCGCGGTAAGCACGTATCCAATTAGAGATTGAGGCTACGGATACGCCATATTCAGCAGCCAAACTCTTCAGAGTCCTTCCATCTTGGATGTGCTGCCGGACAACTTTTTTTCGTGTGGCATCTGTGTACTGCGTCATTACGATTCTCCTTTTCCTAAGGATATATTAACTCATTAGGTAGGAGTGTTACAAATTAACTATACCAGGACAAAGCAAGCAAATGGGATATCATCATAACCCTCTTTATATTCTATACTTTTTCTATCTGTGTGTGTTATCGAATTATTCAAACCACACTCATTCTGTTCCTTAACATCTACATCTGCTTTGCTACAGCTACAAATAATTATACAACACACACATAACAAAGTAAAACATTGTTTAATCTTGTTTATTTTCATATCTTGTTCGTCCTAAATTCTATAAAACACCAAAAATGTACTTATTATTATATCTATCACATATACAATTTGGGTATTTTATTTATGACATCCAATGCCTCACCCATATTTACAGAAATAGTATCAAAATACCACTTCATAGAGTCAAATCGTGGCTGATTGTCCCTATAAACCAGCCTAAGAGCCTCATCTCTTTCCAACATACCCTCGCGAATTTGATTACTCCTAAGAGTATCATTTTCTGTAAAACCGGCAACAGTACAATAAATATAATTATAAAACGGTGCCGTTCCGTCACCTATTCTCCATGTACTTTTTGTATCATTCGCACATTCCCAGTCATATTCATTTAGTAAAACATCATCTATTGTTTCTTCATTCCAAGGAATATAATCAAAAAGTCGAAAATAGTTATGTGGTATAACATAGTAACTCATCACCGCAGTAAATGTATCCAGCAAAGATGAATTAATGTAATCAGAATTTTGGATAAATTGTCCCATGTAATACTGCGACATTTTCATCACATCCCCCATTGGAACGACCTGCATAACAAGAAAAAACTCCATCAAAAATGTTGATATTTTCTATTATCCGATACTCCTACCATTAAAAAAACAATAAGACATCAGTATATATCTCTTTAAATACATTATAATCCATCGAATGGTACACTTCATCCTTCAAGTCAAATATAAAACCATACTCCAAGGAAATCTTGTATATCAAAACCAAAGTATAAAATATAAGCCTATTACGTGTCTTATTTTTGATTTTTCCCTCATACACATTTCACTCCATTTGAATAAAGCAAGATAGTCACAAAAAATTAAGCATTATTTCTTTGTTCGTTTACAGCGTGTTCGAACAAGAGAATCAAAAAACGGCTTCATACACCTAAAGTTTACTAAGAAATAAAATGTTAAAGAAACAAGTGTAACAAGAATAAGTCGCAAAAATGAGCCTATTCCCGTAAATATCCTATGCATCGCCAGAGAGACAAAAATGCAACCAATACAGCCTATGCTCCATGATAGTAAATATTTTTTTACTAAAACCATACTCAAATAATTGTTCCTTTGCTTGGCAGAAAAGACATTTAATAATGCACAAACAGACACAGATATACTTGTTGAAATCGTAACTCCCATTACTCCCCAAAACTGGCTCAATATGATACTCATAAAAATATTAACAATTATTCCAATAGTGCTGTTTATCATTGGACGTTTAGTATCACCATATCCATACTGAAATCTACTAAATAGTTCCCTTATAACGAATGGTACAAACATCATTCCATATCCAACTAAAGCCTGCGAACATGTATCAATAGCAGATGGACCAAACTCACCTCTGCCAAAAACAATCGAGATTATGTCATATGAGTTAGTTACTGTCAAAATACATATTGGAAGAACAAGTGTTATCATACGCAGGCTATTTTCCACCAAAAAACTTGCAGCTTCCATGTGATTCTTGTTTGCTATACTTTGAGTCACATATACAAAAAGTACACCACTTATACTTGCAATAAATGTACATATAAAATTGGAAAGTACAGCCGCATATCCCATTGCCGTTATAGTTCCATTCCCCAATGATGATACAATCATTTTATCGATTTGTTGATTTACGAAAACAATTGAATAACCCACAATCAATGGTCCCATCATTTTTAAAAGATTAACTACCGAGCTATCCAGCCTCCCTCCCTTAGGTTTCAATAGCCAATATTTTTTTGAGCATAGTCCCAAAAATATACCTGTGCATAAAACATATATCACATAACTATACAACAATATATTAGGGCCCAAAACATTTCCAAATAACAAAACAAAAACTAATATTGTAACACTTTGGTTAACACCCATCAGTTCGCTCAAAACAAAACTCTCGTTACTTTTTAGAATAGCATTATAGATAGAAATCAAAACTAGCATTATGAGCGTAGGTGCTAAAAATCTGAAATATCCAGCTAGAACCCTAGAATTTTCCACTGAATATGTCGGTGCTAACATTCTTGATATAATCGGTGCCCCCATAAAAATCACTAAAGAAAGCGCCATTGAAATAAAAAGGAATACAATAATAGTGTCTTTAGCAAATCTTCCTTCTTCGTTCTTTCCCTCATCTTTTATATGTATGTAAATCGGTATAAACGAAGTTAAAAGCGATTGAACAATTAGATACTCTAAATTAGAAACAAAACCTTCCGAAATCGAAATCATGTCTGTTTCAATGCTTGTCCCAAACCACCCGGCCACAACAATTTGTTTTACGAATCCCAGAAATTTACCCAAGAAAATAACAAAGGTTACTGACACTACTGATTTACTTACAGAATTGTCTTTTTTCAACGCTTATACAACCGTCCCCCTTCAATACAAAATTCATATGCTAAATCATACGCATCTTGCGCATTAAACAAAATAATCGAATAGCCTTTATGAATTACACTTTTTTTCGGAATCCGATAAAAAAGACTTCTAAACACCTTTTTATTATTTTTCACTCCTACGGATCTATCAATATACTCAAAATTATAATTTTTCCCAGAATATACCACGGTACATTTTTTTATGTCGTTATAACAATTTTTGTAAAACTCTGCACTTTTGCGTGCATCATAAGACGCACAGTGAAACGCAGTAATCTTATGAGTGCTCCGCCCCATTCCTAAAAGTAAGATTTTAGCATTATACATCTTCATTGCTATAGCATATGGTGAAAATTCGTCAAATTGATATATACTCTTACTATGAAAATCAGTTATTGCTTTTGCTTTTTTACCATAAGCAACCATCGAAAACTTTGGAAAAATGCTCCTTTGTGCCCCCCTTTTTTTTCTCAACAGTTCACTTAGAATACCTGTAAGCCCTCAACCATCGATACCTTATATACCTTACCACTTTTTTGAGATAATATCACCATTTCGCAGTTTACCAACCAAAGCCGAAGGAGGTATCATCTCATGTCAACAAAATCTATCGTCAACCGTGCAAAACTCGAAGCGTGGGCAGCCCGTTTTTCAGAACAGAAAGCCAGCGGTCTGACAGTCGCAGACTGGTGCCAGCAGAACAACATTTCTAGGAATAGCTATTTCTACTGGAAACGCAAACTAAAGGACGAGGCCGTTTCACAGGCACTTCCTGAAATCGTTCCTTTATCCGTCCCTCCTGTTCCGGTGTCCGTCAGCAATTCTCAGATTCTTACTCCAGTTCATGACCGGAGTCGCAAAAGTTGTACAAGTATATTACTTTTCCCTATTCGTTTTTAGCAGTCCCGTTATTACAATCACATTTTTGACACTATCTATTAAGAACACATTCGTATAGCCCCAAAAGACTTTTCACACTAACCTGCCAATTCATTTCTGATTTAATTGCTCTTTTCCCTTCTTTTCCCATCTCTATCATCAACTCCGGATCACCTAATATTTTTTTTATCGCATCTGCAATAGATTGATCATCTGTAGAATCCACTGTTATCCCAAATCTATACTTTTTTACTACTTTCTTATAATATGGAAAATCTGACATCACTACCGGCATCCCCATCATCATGTATTCGTAGACTTTCGTGGGGAGGTTATCAAGGTTACGATACTGTCCTAACGGTTCTAAAAGTGAAAGACCTATTGCACACTTTGATGCTTCTTTCAGTGCAACATCATGTGGCAATACACCCAAATATTCCACTTGCTGATATTCCGGCATACTCTCCATTCTATTTCTGAGTTCAGGTGTAATATTACCTATCAACACTAGTTTCTTCCCAGCCAGGTAACATCCCCTGATCATATGAAAAAGCCCCCTTATTTCTGTAAGCCCTCCAATATAGCATACTTTATTATTATCAATTTCCGTCCTTTCGATATTTAAAAAATGTTCATTCTTCGGAAGATTTCCAACAATAGCCTTCTGTATAGTTACTTTTTTGAAATAATCCTTTCCTGCAAAAGTACACGGTTCCACCAATCCATCAAGTTTATTCAGGCAGCCGGTCTCATAACAATGATATAATTTTGATATCGGATTTCTAAATACTTTCGGAATATATGGTTTGTATTTTATTTGTTCTGCTGTAAACTCGTGACTATCAAATATAACTTTTTTCTGTTTTTTTTTCAATTTGACAGCTACAGGCAATAACTCTGGATCATGAATGTGATATAAATCCACTTGTTCTTCTAAAGCTTTCAGATATGCTGCCATAGAAGCTTTTTTAATTCGTTCTCTTCGATTTCTTACCGGAACTGCTATTGACTTTATCTTTACCCCGGCTTTTTCCTCATCCGGCAAGTTATCATTAACGATAAGTGTCACTCCATATCCTGCTTCTGCGAGAGAAATACATTCTTTTTGAAAAATCCTAACATCATATCGATTTGGATGAACTGTTGTAATATGGCAGACTTTCATATTGAGCTCTTTCTTTTATTGAAAACTATAAAATCCCTCATTTTATATTCCAAAACTCATATCGATTCTATCACATCAGCCAACTTTTGAGTCAGCACTGAAAAATCATATTTTTTTGCAGCTTTTAATGCATTTTCAGATAACATTAAATACTGTCTTGCTTCTACATTTGACAACCGAACTATTTCCTCAGCTATTTCCCGCGGTTCGGCCGACTTAACTTCTACACCTGCACCATTTTGAATAACCGGATTATAGCCCGAATCAAAGTCACATAAAATTGGTTTCCCCGCTGCCAGATAATCAAATATTTTATTAAAACTGATACCGAATCTGAACAATTTCGACTGACCATTATGGGCAATATTCAGATCCGCTTTACTTGTTATATATGGAATATATTTTTTTTCTACTTTTCCTTTAAATACCACATTCGAAATTCGGTCTCGTTTTACACGATCTCTTAGTATCTCAAGCTCATCACCATCTCCCCATATCAGGAAAATAATTTTTTCATCATTTATCAACTCTGCAGCATCTAACAATATACCTAAATTATTCACTTTCCTGATGGAGCCAGTATATACTACTTTAAATTTACTATCATCCTCTAAATCTTTATCCGATATGCGATAGTTATCCTTATTGTAGCTAAACAGTTCATTATCAATTCCATTATTGATATAACAAACCTTTGTCTTCGGGATTACCTGAGTCCATCCTTGCTCTTCTATATATTTATATGCCCCCTCCATGGTAAACACAATTCTGTCAGCACTAATATATATCTTCTTTTCGATGGTTCTGAGATATTTCACCGCCGGATGTTTTGGACTAAGTCCACTGTAATCCACCAGTGTTTCCGGCCACAAATCAGCTATCTCAGCAATAGCCCTTATACCATGTTTTTTGGCATACTTTATTCCTTCATAACACGTAAACGGATCAAAACTAGTTGCCACAATTGCATCAGGCTGATCTAATGTTTTTAACACACCTGGCAGTTCTTGGGAAAATTGAAGAATATTGATAACCCGCTTAATGCCGTTTCCCCTGTACGGAAGACAATTAATCAGTACATACGGAATGCCGTCATCGATTATATGCTTGACCTTAACTCCATTTTCTATCAAGTTTTGGTTATCAGAATTATGAACTGTACTAGCCGCTATTATTGTAACGTCATGTCCCATCTTTATAAGATTCTTAGCAAATAAAGATGGCCGGGATAATGGGTAATAATGTGGAGGTACAGCATAATGGTTAATAAGCCAGATTTTCATTTTTATTTCTCATTTCAAACATTTATAAATTCACTCACATTTTATCTATAATCTTGTATATTTTCAGCATTTTACTTTTACTTATTTCCCCCACCATCTCAAACCCAGCTTTTATTACACCTCTTTGGGAAGAATAGTTTTTTGTATCTACCATCATATATGCACATTCCTTTCCGGAAATTTCATTTCCAACTATATAAGTTAGCGTTGCTGGATATATACCTTTTCCACGCCATTCTTTTTGGGTATAGCACGGGCCTATTTCTATGTCATCCCTTCTTAAAAATGTAAACTTGTAACATCTGTGAATTACGTATGACCTATGAATAACATTATCACTTTTTTCAGATTCGTATACTCGGTAAATACTGCAATTTCCTAATGTAATAATATTGTAGTGGTCAAGCATTTTTGTAGCACTACCACCTAATTATTCCAATCCAAACCGTTTCTCCATCGGTGTCAGATATCCGTTTCGTGAATGAGGGCGGATCTGGTTGTACCAGATATATGCAAAGTAATTAATCGCCACATCCAAGTCCTCAACGGTGTCATACCGGTGCTGATAGACCTCTTCAGCCTTCAAAGTGTTGTAGTAACGCTCCATAGGCGCATTATCGTAAGGAGTACCTGCACGGCTCATGCTTTGCGTGATACCCCATTCGGAACAGAACTGTGTGAATTCGAGC
>JHYJ01000020.1 GCA_000621425.1 Lachnospiraceae bacterium AB2028 | reverse complement strand
TTTTTTGACAATGTCTGCCTGATTTGACTTCCCATCAAGATATTCATGAACGGCTTGAAGCTTCAACTCTTGAGAATAAACTTTGTTGTTTCGCTGAGCCATAAGGGCAGTGGGCCCATCTGCAAGATAAAGGTTACGCCAACGCCGAATGCTGGCTTTGTCCACGCCTGTTAGCCGGGCAGCCTCCGAAACACTGATCTCATCTGCCAGTAAGCGTTCAACTACCTTTACTTTTTCTGCTGAGTCAATCTTACTTTTTCTGGACATAAAAATACCCCCAAGTAGGTTTTATATTTCAGTGTCCTACTTGGGGGTAGCATATCAAAAAGGTGCCGCTTTTTATGTATTGTACCTGATAGCTTATGCATGTTAAAATTTATACATAAGCATTTTAATTAAAGATTCTTATGGCGGGATGGGAAGATGAAAAAACAAACACTATTTTTCAATAATAAAAACAAGAAGGATTCACCTAAATTTGATTTTGCAGATGTTCGGTCGGCGGCTGCAAAATCCATGACTAAACCTAAAAAAAGAACCGTAGCGGAAACGACGGAAGATGAAGAGTTTCTGGAAGATGCATCTGATGAAGTGGTAGTGCCTACTGATCTTGCCAAGACTACGAAACTTGTTTTTTTTAGAAAATATGACACATACCAGGCACTTTTGGAAATCATGCCCAAGAAAGATCTTCCTATAAAGGACTGCTATTCAAAGGTAATACTTTATATAATGCGCTGGTTCAGGAATCGTCTGGGTGAAGGTGTGTTTGAGAAATATCCTGATATAGCATATCTCAGATCTGACTATCCCATGCCGGAGGATTATGAAACATTTAGCATAGAGAATGTTCATAACATTGAAGGTTTGAATTTCCTTGATTTTGAGACCATATATCTTGTCAAAAGGAAGGCGTGGTTTTTCCATCTGGCTGAGCCGGATAACGGCCAGGAGAAAAAAGATATTCAGGGCAGGACATTCGGGACGGACATCTGTGTCTACCGTGGACGGAATTCTGTAGTATTGGGAATAAAGGAATCATGCAGGGAACCTGAGCAGAACAGTGAAGATGCATCGGGATACAGGCCGGGTTTTGTAAGGGATATTTTTTATGACAAGGATCTTGTTATAGGGGAACAGGGGCTTGATGAAAAATACATTTTTTCAACAAAGCCTATCCGGCTAAATGGAAAGGCAAAGGCAGACTGTGAGAAACTCTATACTGATTTAATCATGTCAAAGTTCCGCCAGATGCCGATACTGTTCGTGCCTGGAGAATTTTACCGGGAACACAAGGATGAAGTTAATGAAAAGACCGTCAGTCTTCTGGGATACTGCCATGTTGTTGTATGGAGTAATACCTGTAGGAAGTTGTTTGAGTCGGCAATGAATAATGAAGAGCTTGTTGATGCGGCAGAGAACGGAAAGCTGATTTTTTATAGGAGTATTAGAAAGCAGGACTACCTCACGGATTATTTTGACGGAAATGAGGAGAAAATTCTCAGCCGGATCAGGTCAGTCGGGCTTCATGAACCGATACGCAAAAGATGCGATTTTGGAAAGTTTCATTTAGCTCCTTCGGTAGAGGACTTGACAGGCGAGGCCGCTGATAGAGATGCAGAGGCAGTTGCAGCTGAAGAAAACCTGAGACGGGCAGAAATCAAAGAACTAAGACAGAAAGTCGGTGATTATGAGCGTGATAATGATAGACTTCAACGAGAAAACGACCGGCTTAGTGCAGAAAACAAAAAACTGGAAAAGGATAATATAAAGATTCATTCGGATTTTTACAAAAAAGACGAAGAGATTTTAGATTATAAAAATAAGAATAGAGAATTGGCTGAAGAGACAGAAAGGTTTAAAGCTAAACTGGAGGAGAAGGAGAAACTGATCAGTGCCCAGCTGCGTGCGGAAAGAGCTCGAATAATTCCACTGTTAAACCTGCCGGCATTTGATAAGGATAAAAAAGAAAGCATTCTGTCATGGATCAGGGAATATTATTCTGATGTACTGGTAATACACAAGAATGCGGAGAGGTCATTTATTGCCGACAGCAGGAATCTGGACTGGCATAAATTCTGCATGATGATACACTATCTGGCTGGATACACGAAACATCGTAATTCGGGTGGCGTTGCGATAGATGCTATGGCGGCAAGGGAATATGATCCGGAAGAATCGTCCCTTATGGTTGAACCCACGGGCACCGGCCAGGGGGCTACGGAGATTTATAAAGATAAGTATACGATAACCATTATTGATGAAGATGGAAAACAGAAAAATGTGTTGATGGATCTTCACATTAAGTCAGGCAAGGGAAATGACGTAAATATGATCCGGATATACTTTTATTATTCGGCGGATTTGAAAAAATCCATTATCGGGTATATGCCGGACCATTTGCCCACCAGAAAGCAGGCGCATTAATCTTAAGCTGGAACAATTATATTTATAGCATAGGGAAATCGGAACTATTAATCTGAGAGTTCCTTGATTTTCCGAATGGTTTCCTTATCAAATTGTCCATTTGCTATAGCGTGATCCATCCAGAGCCTCAGGGAATCTACAGTAAGAGAGAGTTTTTCAAGGCGCTCCTGTATAGCCAGGAAATCCGGAATTTCGTCTTCTGTCAGTTTGCCATCTTCTGCTATTTCTACAAGGCGGTCCTTTTGCGTATTAAGGGAGTTGATAGACGCTAATACTCCCATTGAAATCTCAGCAAGTGAAGACAGCTTTATTTCAGGGACATACTCCTGACCGATACGGCATTCGTGTGAACAGTAGTAGTTGCACAGGCTGGGTTTCTTATATGCTTCAGCCATTGCAACCACATCTTCCGGCTGTACGGTTACCTTCTCGCTTTCTATCTTCTCGATGCGGCTTTCGGAGATGAAGTCCATAAGTTCGCTTGCCTGGGCACGCGTCAGGCCGGCTTCCTCTCTGCTCTGAAAATATATATTCTTATTCTCTTTTATAGATTTTTTTCCCATTTTGTAACCGCCTTTCATCAGATGCTTCTTATAATATGCTATCACTTTGAGAAGGATTGTCAATTATAGGCTTATTTGATATTAAAATGTAATTTCCACCACCATTTCGGTGGGAATTTTAATCTGCAAAAAATGATACGCTATTCATTGAGAAAAGATGTTTTGGAGGAGCGTATCATGGAAGAGTTTCCTACAGGGGTTTTATTCAAAAGGCTGGACGGAATAAAAATGGAGGATATTCCGCAGTACCTTGAAGAGAACAGGGCTGAGCTTAAGGATGACAGCAAAGCGTTCTATTATCATATGAAGAACACGGTAGAAAAGAAGGGGCTGTTCCTGAAGGATGTTTATATGTCCGCAGGTGTATCTGAGTCCTACGGTGGCAAGATCATCACTATGGAAAAGCACACCAAAAACCGTGACCTGATCATCAGGCTTTGTCTGGCCGGCCGTTTCGACCTGACGGAAACAAACCGGGCTCTAAAGCTTTACGGAATGAGCGAACTCTATCCCAAAATTTCCCGTGACGCATGCATAATTGTAGCTATAAACAACCATATATATGATCTTCTTAGCGTTGATGAGTGCCTAAGGGAAGAAGGCCTGCGGGCGCTGTCGGGCACCGAGTGATTCGCTTTTCATTGGCTTCAGCTCGTAGTTTCTTTATTCAATGCCGATTTTATGCTCAATAGCGAGCGCATATAAATTATGATACAATAAATACGTTGGCATTGATATTGCGGGAGAACTGACAGCATATGAAGAAGTTAGTAGATTTAAAATGCCCGAACTGTGGCGGAAAACTGGAAAAACAAGGCGCAAATATCTATCAATGTCCTTTCTGTGAGTCTGAGTTTGAGGCTGAGGAAGAGCCGGGTGAGGAAAAAATAGAAGAAAGTCCTAAAAAGGCCGGAAAGAAAGGTGTTGATGGAGATGAATTCAGCAAGACTGAATGGTTTGATTTTCAGGTTGAGTATAAGAAACTGCTGAAGGGCTCGGATTCCAGGGCGGTTATGGGTGCTTTTGCTCAGTGCATAAATGAGTTCGGCACATCAGAGGAAATCCTGGAGTTCATCAGGACAAAGGTTGATAAATCATTTATTGTCAGCATGAAGAAAAGCAATGAAAAGGCGCTGAATACATTTGCAACAAAATATAAGTATTATTTTGAAGATGCTGAAACACCGCTTCTTTACGCAGACAGTGGCATTTTCTCAAAGGGCAAGAACGGAATGCTTATCACGGATAAGCGTACGATCATTACAGGTATGTCTATTAAAACCGTTCCTCATGATGAGCTTGTATTCATACAGTTTGATACGGATGATGACACTCCCTTGATATATCTCAACGGCAAGGCATGTTTCCAGTCTTACACAAATGAAAAACTAAAAGGCGCGATGGCAGCGCTTATAGCAACCCTGGCTTTCGAGAAGGATCCGGGAAGGAGCAAAATCGTGATCCACGGTCCGGAGATAGATGATGAAGATGATGAGTGAAAACTCTTGATCAGGCTTAAATCCCCACCATTTCGGTGGGGATTTATTTTTTTGATTTTTTGTATACTTATCCTAATAAAAACAAAGTAATGATCTTGGTATCATTAACGGATTGGAGGCTGAGATGAATATAAAAAGCATTACCTGCCCTAATTGTGGGGCACAGCTGAATGTTGATGAGAATGTGTCTCGTGTAATCTGTGAATTTTGCGGTTCCACTGTGACCGTAGAAGATAGCAGATTGGAAGGTTTTAATCGTGAGATGGGTTCGATGGATGCCAGGGAAAAAGTTGCTTACGAAAAGGCAAAGGCGATTGATGACCTGATTTCTCCGTTATGTGATTATCCCAGAGTACTCCAAGGGAAAACGGTATTAGAGGCTCAGAGAAAGAATCTTTCAGGGCAGGTTACTTTCTGTGAAAAGTATGGACGCATAGTTACTTATGTATCGTGTGGACTTGTTTCGGGCTTATTTCTTTTAGCGCTTATATCGTTAAGGGCGAACATAGTATTTTTTATCGTTTTTGCGGTGTTATCAGTGCTGTCTTTTCCGGCGCTTGCCCTTGCCTTTCTTAAGTATTGGGATAATGTAAAGCAGGGCGTACAGACTACGAGTGAATCAATATCTGCTCATGCTAAGACACTGAATAATTTCAGCAGAATATTGGAAGAGCACAAAGACATAGTTATTCCGCAGAACTATAGGTATCCAAAAGCTTTGTACTTTATTCGCGACCATTTGAGATCGCAGGAGGCACAGACTGTTGAGCAGGCTATATACCAGTATGAGGCTTTGTTACGTGATGAACAGCGGCTCGCAATGCAGCATCAGCAGGTTATGCTGCAACAGCAGCAGGTGAGAATGCAGCAACAGCAGATGAATATGCAGCAGCAACAGCTTGATCAGATGAGAAGAATGCAGAATAACAATGTGCCGTATGCAGGCAGTTCCACTGTGTATGTGAGACAGGAGGGGCATAGCATACTGCTGCATTTGTTTCTTTTGTTTTTCTGTGGAATCGGATTGTTTACCATACCGTATTACACATTCAGTAAAAGGCATTATTGGCATCTATAGTATCTGCTGATTGCGAATGTGAGATTGTATATTCAGGAGGAGCGGAATGAAAAAGAAATTTGACGAGGTAATAGCTTTTTTAGGCGGAAAGAAAGCTTTTGGTATCACTGCAGGAATAATTGTGGGAGTGTATCTGATTGCCGGCATTGCAATAACAATTATAAATGTACTGGGATATAGAGTTGATCTTTCTGACAAAACAGTAAGCAAGACGGAAACAGCTGTTGAGGTTACCGCTACGCCGGCACCGGAGCCGGAACCTACTGAGGAACCTGAACCCTCAGGACCCGTAACCCTCAAGAAGGGAGAGTCTGTGACGATGGATGATACGACTTATTGCATGAAATCGTGTGATACGGATTATAAGCTGAGCGGATATAGTAGAAAACCCGACGGATATAATTATATGAAGGTTGAGTTTTTTCTTACGAATAATTCCGAGTCTACAAAATACTATTCCTGGTATGACTTTGACTGTTATGTGGATAATGTTGAATGTGACAAAGAATATTCTGGAAGTAACGGAAGCAAAAATACCGACTCGGGAAGGTCTGCGCTGATAAGTGTTGTGTGGATTGTCCCTAAGGATGCTGAATCAATAGAAATTGAATGTGAGCCATCTTCGGGGGAAAAAATTATTTTTAAAGTTAAATAAGACAGTATTATTCTGCTTAGTAAAAAAAACAGCCGGGGGTTCGCCTCCGGCTGTTTTTGCGTATTATCTTACTCGTACTCGTTTCGTCTTTCTTTCCGCATTTCCTTAAATTTCTCACTTACCTCATCAATGCTCTTGCCATCTATGTAGTACATGATGGCGGCGCGGCCGATGGCGTGGGTACCGGCGGCTGCAATGCTGGAGCTTACTGCGGAGCCGACTCCGGGCCAGAGGCTGTTCACGAATTTGGAGCTCTGCTGAGCGATCACGCGGAAGGTAAAGCCTGCGCCGATCACTCCGCCCAGGCCAAAAATAAATTCCTTGGCATTTTCCAATGAGAGTTCAAGTCCGCCCAGGGATGCTATCAGGCATACCAGAAGCGACTGCAGTATGATGAGGATATATACATCAGCTACAGGGACAGGCGTAAGAGCAACGGCTCCTGCTATGGTAGAGAAAATCGTGGTTAGCTGCTTGGCAATACGCCGTACAACTACACCTAATCTTGCGGCCATCCTCAGTCCCGCCTGTGCCTCGAAGTCCTGGATGGCCGATTCCAATATATCAAGTAAATCCTCTATCTGATATCTGCCGTCAAATGCCATCTGAAGATTTTCGATATCGCTTTGTGGCAGTTTGTCTATTTCATCCACGTCAACTTCCGTTCCGTCGGCTGTCATCCAGTCAACCAGCGATGATACTGCGATGATGTCATCCACCTTCAGTCCGTTATCTGTGATGATGCTCTTGTAGTAGTCAACCTGTTCCTGGATCTTATCTTTTTTGCTCTGGGGATACTCGGCAGGATCTTTGAATCTTGAGGGCGCCATTTCATCGCTCTTGTTTACGACTACAACGATGGGAAGGCGTACATCGTTAGTTTTGCTAAAACTGTTTGAAAGCTTTTTAAGGAATGCCACATCCCTGTTTACATCATCGCGGTGTGTGCAGTTAAGCATGAAGATTGCAACGTCAGGTGAAAATTTATTTACCTGAGCTATCAGCATATCTTCAGCTGTCTGGTCAGCGTTGATTGCAACGGATTCTGCAATGCCGCGTGTATCAAGGATTTCCATCAGCACTCTGCCGCCGTCCTTGCACTGATATACATCTGCAGTTGCGGTACAGCTTTTAGTGTCGCTGACCTTTGCTACATAGGTTCCGCAGATCGCATTGATCAGGCTGCTCTTTCCTACGCCGGTACGGCCAATAAGGAAGATACGGGGAGGCCTGTGGGCATCCACGCCGTCCATGAGCTCCTTGAGATCTTTATCTCCCAAGATGGTCTCTTTAAGCATATTTCTTGTTTTGTCGGGAATTCCTTCCGGCAGGGAGTCGATCAACTCCGTTACCTTGAGATAGAACCGCTTCATATTATGAAGTCGTTTTTCAACTAAGCTATCTTCACTTTTCATTGTAGTGTATACCCCCTGAAGATAATTTGATCTGAATTGACAACTCTGTTCCTTATGCCGGAAATTGTCTGTTACTCTGACCATTTTGATTTTATCATATGTAGGAAATATAGCAAACTGCAAAATAAAATGCTATCATAGGAAAAAACAACCGGACAAAGGTTAAATATCAATTCAGGGGGAATGATAATATGAAAAAAAGAGGAAAACTCATAGCGCTGCTATTTGCTGCCGCACTTATACTTAGTGCATGTACGGACAAGGCGGTTGTTTCTGCTGATATTACTGAAAGTACTGAAAATGACGTTGCAACAGAAAGCGTGGATGAGACCGATGAGGTTTCTGAAAACGCGACCATAGAGGCAGAGAATTCTGATGCCGTGGAGGATACTGCGGCCATCGTGAGTCAGATGGATTATTCCTGTGCGACAAAAGAAGAGGGTATAGATTACCTTATGTCGAATACTGAGTATTATGAAGGTTTTACACAGAATGACCTGGACTATAAGATGCAGAAAAAAGGCGCAGAGCTTGATGAATATCTTGAGTTTTCCAGGGAACAGGTTCTGGATTTTACTGATGCGGATCTGAAGCTTATCAATGAAAGTATGGCAGACATTGAAGAGATACTTTCAGAAAAAGAATACACGCTGCCGGAACTTGATCCTATTGTTTTTATAAAGACAACACAGGATGAGGAGTGTGGTTCTGCGGCATACACCCATGGAACCCAGATTTATCTGGGTGAGTACTGTTTTACGATAGCAAAGCAGTCAGATGAAGGAAAGCTATGGTTTGAAACCGTTCTTGCTCATGAAATATTCCACTGCCTTACAAGAAGCAACCCTGATTTCCGCAAGGAAATGTATAAGCTCATAAACTTTGAGGTGCAGGATGAAGACTTTGAGATTCCGCCTTCGGTTGAAGAGTATTTCATAAACAATCCTGATGTTGAGCATCACAATTCATATGGAACATTTGTTATTAACGGGGAAGAGGTTGATTGCTTTGCGGTGCTTGTTACCACGGAGCATTTTGAGAAAGAAGGCGACAGCTTTTTTGACTGTATGACTACAGGTCTGGTGCCGGTCGACGGCAGCGATATGTATTATGTTCCGGATGATGCTTCAAATTTCTATGAAGTATTCGGAGAAAATACAGGCTATGTGATTGATCCGGAGGAATGTATGGCTGATAACTTTTCCTATGCCGTTATTTACGGTCCCGAAGGACCGGGTGGCAATGGTTATCCCACCCAGGATATAATTGACGGAATAGTTGATTATCTTGAAAATGAAAAGTGAGGCTTATGCCTGTCAGAGCCATTTCTTTTTCTTAAAGAATATCAGCAGGCCCATGACTATTATGGCGCAGACTGCGATCAGCGTTGGATACGCGTAGTGACTCTCAAGTTCCGGCATATAGCGGAAGTTCATTCCGTACCATCCGACAATGAGCGTTAGGGGCATGAAGATTGCAGTCACTACTGTAAGGATAGACATGATGTGGTTCTGCTTGATATCCAGCTGGGATTTCTGAAGGTCACGCAGCTGGATGGTGTAGTCTCTGACCGAGATGGATGTATCGCGGAGTCTTGCAATACGGTTCAGGAAGAGATGGAAATAACGCAGGTTTTCATTTAGAAAAAAACCATTCTCGTTTTCAACAAATACTTCCCCCAGGTCGGTAAGTTGTTCGTAATGGATTCCGAGATCACGGATATCGCTTCGGATTTCACTGATCCTTCCTGAAAAATCTTCCGTGTTGCCGCTTAGGATATCATCTTCCATACGGTCCAGTTCACGCTCGTAATCTTCCAAAAGCCTTGCGTCATCTTTAATGATCTGTTCCAGAAAGTCATATATGAATCTCTCTAATCCGGGGAATCTCCACCTTCTTGTTTTGCGGATTCTTTCCACAAGTTTTAATGCTATGTTGTCATCATCTATAAATACGATACCTTTTTCATCGAGAGCGAAGGAGAAATGCAGGTCAGGGGCGGGAAAGTTGTCTCTTTCGGGAATGCAGAATGTGCCCGTCAGGGAATCGTAATTGGCCTCAGCTTTAGTGGTATATAAGTCCTGCTGATCAGGCTCGGTGTCCAGATCTATGACCATGTCGAAGTATTCATTTTCTTCAAGCCACTCTTCACGGGACAGTACGGCAACATACTGGTACTCGCTGTTACGTATCTTTTCCTTACTGCATTTTTCCAGTGTTTCCTTGATAAGGTAATACATGGCGCCCTCCTCATACATCTTATATATAAAAATTTAACTCAAAATCATCAAAAAGACAACGAATAAAAATTGTGGTAAAATATTCAAGGTGTTTTCAAAGAGCAATCTTTCCAGAAGGAATACCAAAATATTATTTATCCGGAGTGAACCGTGTGGTCATTGTTTTTTCCGCTAGCTGTCGTATATCTTGAACTGGTATTTATTTTTTCTACCGATATTGCTGTTGATCCCTGGCTTATTGTTGGACTTCTGATATCAGGAGCAATGAGCGGGTGTCTGATAATCCTTCTGTCTTCTCTTTTCAAACAAAAACTTATTAATAGGACTGTCAGAGCCTTACTGTTGCTTTCGCAGAGCGTACTGTTCGCGCTGATTTATTTTGTTTATTGTGAGTTTGGAGTGTTTTATTCCCTGATGACCATTTCCAATGCTGCGGGTGATGCGGTGGGAGAATTTTCCTATAATATAAAGGTACTTCTTCTTTCACCAAGTGGAATACTTCATATAATTCTTTTCTTATTACCGGTCATTATTTATCTTGTGTTTATAAAAAAGGATGAGGCGAAAGGATTAGGTTTTACCGGTCTTGCTTTCAGTGCAGCACTGGTTTTGCTTTTTGCCGGAATGTATCTGAAATATGTTGATGTGGAGGATGACACGCGCCACGCCTATACTGATGAATATGATTTTGACCGTGCGGTAAGGCTTTTCGGAGTTAATACCGCAGCGCGGCTTGATATAGAAGAGGCGGTCCCGGGTTTAAGAAAACATAGCGAGAATGAAATTGCCGGCGGCTTTGTGATAGAAGCGCCTTCGCCCACTGTGGCACCTGCGGAACCGATGCCGGCACCTGCTCAGAATACTTCTGCCGGCACGACTCAATCGGAGAATAGTATTTCTGTGGATGAAGCGGAGGCGGATCCGGAAGAAATCGTTTATACGCCTAATGTTCTGGACATAGATTTTGCTGCCCTTGCGGAAACAACTTCGGGGGATTTACAAGGGCTGGATCTTTATGTTGCTTCACTTACGCCCTCAATGAAAAATGAATATACAGGATTGTTTGAAGGGAAAAATCTTATACTTATCACTGCTGAGGCTTTCTCTGCGGAAGCCATAGATGAAGAACGAACTCCTACCTTATATAGAATGGCTACAAAGGGAATCCAGTTCACGGATTTCTATCAGCCTACAAGTGCCGGTACCACAGGCGGGGAGTACAGTGTGATAATGGGCATGCTGCCCACATCGGGCGGCTCATCCATGCTGAATACCAGGAATAAATTAAATTACATGACCATGGGATACCAGTTAAACCAGCTTGGTTACTATGGAATGATGTATCATAACAATTCCTATACCTATTATAATAGGAATGTAACACACATTAATTTTGGATATTCCAACGGTTACATGGGTTACGGCAATGGTGTTGAAAAATTTGTAAAGCACACCTGGCCGGAGAGTGACCTGGAAATGATAGAAGGTTCGCTTCCTACATATATTGATAAACAGCCTTTCAATATTTATTACATGTCGGTCAGCGGTCACAGTCTTTATTCCCTGGGCTCAAATGCCATGTCTAAAAAACACTGGGATACGGTAAAAGACCTGGACTACTCGGATACTGTAAAGGCATATCTTGCCTGTCAGGTAGAGCTCGATGCGGCTATGGAATATCTTATAGATGAGCTGGAAAAGGAAGGTATAGCTGACGATACTGTCATAGTGATATGTGCTGATCATTTTCCCTACGGACTTGATTCGACTGCTGATTCTGTAGGAAAGCCTATGCTGACTGAACTATATGGCGAACCTATAACAAACAATATCTTCAGGGATCACAACAGGCTCATAATATGGTCCGGAGCATTGGAAGAGATGGATCCCATTATTGTGGATACACCTACATTCTCGCCGGATATAACACCTACTTTATTAAATCTTTTTGGTGTGGATTTTGACTCAAGGCTTATGGTGGGTCGTGATGTGCTTTCGGATGCCCAGCCGCTCATGTTTAACCTGGGCTATGAATGGAAAACAGATCTGGGCACATACACTGGTGGACATTTTACTCCTGTAAGCGATGATGTGGAGATACCGGATGGATATGTTGAGTCCATTAAGACTATGGTAAAGAATAAAATTAATTTTTGTAAGAAGTGTGTATCTACGGATTATTACAGTCATGTTTTCCCTGATGCACCTTCATCGTTGTCTCCGGTGACATACGGTAGCACGACTTATACGCCGGCGAAAGAAAGCACAGATGAAGAAAATCCGGATATGCCGGTTGATGTTCAGCTTCCGGCAGATGATACAACGGGCACAGATCCTAATGAGACTGTCATCCCGGAAAATCCTGACGGGACAGTTGTCCCCAATGATACTGTGACTCCGGTTGAGACAACGGATAATCAGACACCTGACACAGGTACGGTTACGGAATGATGATTTTTTATTCATTATAAATAGGTATTGTTTGTGTTAAAATAACTGTGTGATTTTTGGTGTACGGTTCATATTTAGGCCGTTAAGTGTTTGCCGTGTTTTGAATTTGAACATTTAGATTTTTGTAAGAGACGGGAGATTTGATCAATGGAAAAAGTATTGCAGTTTTTAAAAGATGCAGGTGTATATTATCTGGCAACGGTTGACGGGGATCAGCCCAGGGTAAGGCCCTTTGGAACAGCAATTATATTTGAAGGAAAGCTTTATATCCAGACAGGCAAGGTAAAGGATGTGTCAAAACAGCTCCATGCAAATCCAAAGGCAGAGCTGTGTGCATTCAAGGATGGAAAGTGGATCAGGATAAGCGCTGAGCTTATAGAGGATGACAGAAGGGAAGCTCGTAAGGCTATGCTTGATGCATACCCTGATCTTAGGAATATGTATTCTGAAGATGATGGAAATACGGAAGTCTTCTATTTAAAGAATGCTAAAGCTACAATCAGTTCATTTACCGCTGCACCTGAAGTTGTAGAGTTCTAAAATTTTTCTTGACATAGATTTTTAAAATCCGTATAATTAATTACGCACCTGCTTAGGTGCGTAATTTATACTCGAAACACTTAATTGTTGTCGATGTATAAAAGGAATAATCTAATATTATTTATTGATTCGGAGAAGTACTCAAGAGGCCGAAGAGGCGCCCCTGCTAAGGGTGTAGGTCGGGCAACCGGCGCGAGGGTTCAAATCCCTCCTTCTCCGCGAAGCAGTTACCTTGTATAAGGAACTGCTTTTTCCATCTAAAGGGCAGATTTACATAAAACTGGCAAAAGGTTTACGTAAATGGCTTGAAAACAACTGCTTTTAGAAAAAAGCAAAAAATATTGAAAATTTTTTAAAAAAGTTGTTGACAAGAATACTTGACGGTGGTAATCTAACAGAGTCGCCCGATACGGGGCAGACGAAAGCACATTGACAAAAAAACAGTAATGCAACCCCGAAAGTTCCGGAGACGAAACCTTAGGAAACTAAGGAAGAGTCAAAGAGAAATTTCGGAAGAAGTTCTTACAAAGAACGAAACCAAGTAAAACAAGGAAACAAGCCAGAGGAAAGATCTGGACAGTTTCGGACACTTTAATCGAGAGTTCGATCCTGGCTCAGGATGAACGCTGGCGGCGTGCTTAACACATGCAAGTCGAACGGAGCCAAGAGATGCTTGCATCTCTGAAGCTTAGTGGCGGACGGGTGAGTAACGCGTGAGTAACCTGCCCTTTACCGGGGGATAACACTTAGAAATAGGTGCTAATAC
>JHYJ01000019.1 GCA_000621425.1 Lachnospiraceae bacterium AB2028 | reverse complement strand
CATCGAAGGATGACGTTAAAATGGGCCTGCGGATTTCCCGCAGGCCCTTCTTATATTCTTCTCACCTTACCTTAATAAATATCCACGCCAGAACCACGGGAATGATCACTTCCGGAAGCATCTGAAGAGCTGCTGAAAGCCCCATACCACTGCCACCACCTGTTACTACGCATACATCGCTCATCTTTTAATGTCATCCTAAGAAATATTATGCTTCTCCCGTTATCTCCTTTGCAAGTTCCAAAATCTCAAAGGCATATTTTTCCTTGCCCTTTTTCAGAAGCTTCTTGTATAAAGGATAGTTAGTGATGCAGATTGCAGCACCTGCCAGTCCCAGCAGTACCCCGACGATCATGAAAACTGCTCCTGTTCCAAAGACGCCCAGCCCAAAGCACATTCCTGTGCCAAAAATCAGAGTTCCTATGATCCCCAGTGTCATTGCCGAAATGAAAGCCGGGAGCTTTGCTCTCTCATCAAGCTTTTTAAGCTGTCTTACCTTATTTGTTTCCTTTGGCATATATTCCTTTGCTACACTCTCCGCATAAACCTTATCTAAATCGTTCATCGTCTGTCTCCTTCGCACCTTAAGATCACGCAATCTTTCCAACTGCTTTGAGCCATCTGATCTCGTCACGTATGGTCTCTCTGTATGACCTTGTAGTATAACCAAGTTCCCTGCTTGCCTTGCCGGAATCAAAACGGTTGTTCCTTGCAAGATTGTAAACGGAGAAAGTTGTCATAAGCGGCTTTTCTCCTGTCTTTTTGGCTTTTTTCTCAAGTATCTTTGCAATGAAGTTTGCTGCTGATATAGGTAAAAAGAACTTTATCTGTTTACATCCGCTCTCCTCTGAAACAAGCTTTGTAAAATCCTTAAAGCTGACAGGCTCATTCCCAAGAATGTAGCACTCTCCGCTTTTTCCCTTATCCGCTGCTCCAATGAGTCCGTCAGCCAGATCCCTTACATCACACAGATTAAAGCTTCCGTCAATTCCTGCGGGCATCTCACCATTGATGATATCAACCAGAGTCTTTGTGGTCTCACCCATTGCAAAGTCCTCAGGTCCGAGGATTCCTGAAGGGTGAACCACACATGCATTAAGTCCTTCCTTTGCAGCCTTGAGCACCACATTTGTTGCCATAGCCTTTGACAATGAGTAGCAGCCTTTGATCCTTTCAGGGTCAAGCGGAATGGAACCCTCACATTCTCTTATGCTTCCCTTCTTTTCCTCAGGTATTGCTCCTGTTGATGAGCAATAAACAAGCTTTGAAACATTGTGCTCTTTGCACATCTCTATGATATTTTCTGTCCCGCCGACATTTACGTCCATGACTTTCTGGCTGTAGTCGGGATTTACCGTTACGATGCTTGCTATGTGGAGCACGATCACTTCCGTGCCTTCCGGCGTCTCAAAAAATCTTTCCAGATCTTCTTTATTGCAAAGGTCGCCGTAAGATATTTCAACCTCTCCCGGCAAATACTTTGCCGATTTGTCACCCTCAAGGACAAATGCCCTTACTCTCTCATTTTTCTCTACAAGTTTTCTGCACACCGTGCTTCCAAGAAATCCTGCTGCTCCTGTTACCAGATACATCCTGTTTGTCTTGCTCATTTATCATTTCCTCTCTTTCCGACTTATTTTGTTTTTGTTTGGATCCTGAAGACATTATAGGAAAATGAGCGTACAAACAGAACAACACTTTTCGCAAAATGTGTTGATTTCAAGGCTTAAGGTCCCGACACGTTTTGCAAAAAGTGTTGATTTGTAAATCCGATATGCTTTTTAGACATTATGGTTTGATGATGCACTTCTGTATGACGCTTATGATCTCTTCTTTAGACTCTGAGCATCCGCCTCTTACCCATTCAGTGACAACTCCGATGATACCCTTAAGATAAAAGATCATTATAAGCGGCTGTTCATTTTCCGGAACTCCGAACCTTGTAAGTATGGGACCAAATATGTTCTTAAACCACGTCTCATAGGTTTTTTCAGCGCCCATCATTTCATTCTTTTCATACATCAGATAAAAGAGTTTCCTGTTCTCTTCTACAAAATTCAGATATGGCATCAGATATCCCGGGGTAACAAGAAACAGTTTCTCATCGTCTTTATCATCTATATCAATGCTTTCAGCTCCCTCGGCACCGAAGCGGCCAAAGAAATCTTTATATACAGCTTCCACAGTTTCCTGCAGAAGATCATTTACATTATCATAGTGAAGATAGAATGTTGATCTGTTTACCCCTGCAGTCTCACATATTTCCTTAATGGTAATATACTCAAAGTCCTTACTATCAAGGAGTGTTATCAACGCATTATGCATCTTCTCAGCTGATTTAAAATATTTGCTCTCATTCTTATTCATATTTTTCCTTTATTTCTACTTTAATAATCCCTATTCCATGCTAATAGTTATTGTAACATCGCCATTTGAAAGCAACTCAGTCATGCCAGCCTCATCCTTATCAGATATGTGACCTAACCGTGTGTATGACCAGCTATTAGACCCATAGAACACTACCATCTGATTTCCGGAGTATAGTACAATGTCGCCTGAACTCGTTGTTGTCTGCTTATCATCTCTCGGCAGACTCTGTCCAATTGAGCCCACCTGTTCAAAACCGCCATACATTGACATCTGAATTGTAACATCACCGTCTTCAGCCATATTCCTCAGTGCCTCTACAGCCTGGTTATCTTCCCAATCCACATTAACTTTTGTATCGCCGATTTTCATTATCATAGTTTTTTCTCCAATACCCGTATCATCAGAAGAAGATTCTATATCTTCTGATTCAGAAATGGCAGCGCTCGGATCATAGTTTTCATATGGTGTCTTAGTATCACCTGAGCATGCGCTGGTACAAAGCATCATGAACACACAGAGTGTCATCATAATCAATTTCGTTTTCATCGCAAACATCCTTTATTTTAATGTTTTTCCAAACTCATAGGCTTCACTTAATTCCTCTTTTTTACCTGAAGCTTCGCCCATATCCCCTATTCCTCCACAGAATAAGGACCCTGAAAATTCTGCCTTGCCAAAGCAGTCAACCCATCCCTGAAGTCCGCTTTCAGCCTTTTTAGGCACAAACTCTTCATCCTCAGCCGCAACAGAGAGCATATATACATTCCTAAACTTATAGTCTGAAGGATACAGCGGATTGAGCCTGTCCAAAAGAGTTTTCATCTGACCGCTCATCTCGTAATAATAAATCGGCGTTGCAAATACAAGGGTATCTGCATTCTTTACTTTTTCTGCAATCGTGACAGCATCATCCTTAATGACACATTTCTGGGTATTCTGACAGGCAAGACAGCCTATACAGAAACCGATATTTTTCCCTTTCAGGCTTATATGTTCCACATCATGACCTGAAGCTTTTGCTCCCTCTATAAGCTTTTCCGTAAGTATGTCGGAATTACTCTTTGCACGAAGACTTGTAGAAATTACTAACACTTTGCTCATATTTTCCCATCCTTTATTTCTTTTCTATTCTATGCCGCCGATCACTTGCCATCCGGGAAGCTGGTGAAGCATCCTCTCTCAACTTCCGGATAACCGTATTTCACCTTGGCATCAGAAAACGCCTTGATCATAAAGCTCATATTCCGTGCAAGGTTTCTCATGGTCTGAAGTCCTTCCAGATCTTTTTTGACATCATCCGCAGTAAATCCATGTACCTGATTCCAATAAGTTGAAGACGCCACCGGCATACCGCTGATGGTAAAGTATTTGTTCAATACATCAAAGCTTGCCGTATTGCCTCCTCTTCTGCAGCTTACCACTGCAGCTCCCACCTTCATATGCTTTGAAAAATGTGTGCTGTAGAACAACCTGTCCATGAAGGAAATGATATTTCCATTTGGAGATCCATAGTATACAGGGCTTCCCACAACCAGACCATCCGCTTCTTCAAGCTTGGGTGCGACTTCATTTACGAGATCATCAAACACACACTTTCCTGCTTCGCTGCATTTGTTACAGGATATGCAGCCTCTGATATCTTTTGTCCCCACCTGAATCAGTTCTGTTCCAATTCCTTCTTCTTCAAACACTTTGATCATTTCATCAAGTGCAGTCGCTGTACAACCGTGTTGATGTGGGCTCCCGTTTAAGATGAGCACTTTATTCATTCGTTCGTCCTCCGATCTTTATTATTATTTCAGTTTCAATCCGTCCTTAAAGGCTTCGCCTGCTTTGCCGCTTACATTATAGTAATTTTCTGTCAATACCAGTCATGCTTCATCCCATCACATCCTCTGTACCATCTCACTGATCTTTTCCATAACTCCCTTGTCATGATTCGTAAAAATCCCCATATCCTCAAGTCCAAGATATCCGAGGAAGTCTCCGTCATAAGAGAATTTGGCTCCGTCATACAAAAAGCAATTACATGTTCTCAGTAAAGAACTTCTCTAATTTATCAAACGGAATATAATCCTTATCTCCGCCATCATATAGATCAGTATGTACTGCATCAGGGATTATCATTAGTTCCTTGTTATCTGCATACTTGCTGTCTTTGATCATATCTGCATAAGCATCCTTAGAAAAATAGCAGGAGTGCGCCTTTTCTCCATGGACAAGTAAAACTGCACTTCTGATCTCATTGCTGTACTTAAGGATTGGCTGATTAACGAAGGACTCACAACCGATCACATTCCAGCCTCCGTTGGAATTAAGACTTCTCTTGTGATAACCTCTGTCAGTCTTGTAGTAGTCATAGTAGTCTTTTACAAAGAAAGGCGCATCTTCAGGGAGTGGATCTACAACTCCACCGCCAAGCTTATATTCACCAACCTTAAGATCCTCCAGTCTCTGCGCACACATAGCTGCCTTATGCTGATATCTTGCTTCTTCACTGTCCTCTGAATCAAAATATCCCTTGGCATTAACTCTTGTCATGTCATACATAGTCATAGCAGCTGTAGCCTTGATCCTTGTATCAAGAGCTGCTGTATTTACAGCCATTCCACCCCAGCCACAGATACCGATGATTCCGATTCTGTCAGGATCAACCTTCTCATTCAAGGAAAGGAAATCAACTGCCGCCATGAAGTCTTCTGTATTGATATCCGGTGATGCCATATATCTCACATTTCCTCCGGACTCGCCTGTAAAAGAAGGATCAAAAGCGATTGTTAAGAATCCTCTTTCTGCCATTGTCTGTGCATAGAGGCCTGAACACTGCTCCTTTACCGCGCCAAAAGGTCCACTTACAGCAATTGCAGGCAGCTTTCCTTCCGCATTTTTTGGAACATACATATCTGCCGCAAGGGTGATCCCATATCTGTTTACAAATGTAACTTTACTATGGTCTACCTTATCACTTTTATTAAATGTCTTATCCCACTCTGTTACAAGGTTTAAATCTTCTTTTCTGATCATTTTGCTATCCTCCTGAATCATTTTTCTTTCTGAATCTGTCTTATCAAAAAATCCATGTTATCTATTTTTTTCTGGCTGGCATGAAGTTCATCCATAAGGTGACAACGGCATTTCCTAAGATCTCGTAAAAGCATATCGGTATCACCTTCTTCATACATTTTCTTCATGAAGCATATTTGTTTATCGTCACAGCCCATATCTGAAAGGTTTTCAAGAATCTTCTCTGTTTCCATCTTATTTCTCCTTCCAGTTTTCATATTAAAGCCTTGACCTGGTTTTCGCTAATGAATAAAATAAATATCATGATATTCGTTTTTGGAATAACACATAAATGGTCAGCTTTATGGAGGATTTCATGGAAATAAAAAATCTCAGATACTTCCTTGCAGTTGCCAGGGAAGAAAATATGTCAAAGGCTGCTGAACAGCTTCATGTATCACAGCCTACTCTTTCAAAGACATTAAGATCATTAGAGGAAGAACTTGGGAAGAAACTGTTTGTAAGGCACAGTTTCAGCATTTCGCTTACGGACGAAGGGATGCTTCTACGTGATCGTGCTCAGGATCTTGTGGCTATGTCAGATAAGATAGAACAGGAATTTAATTCCCTGGATGATATAACAGGTGGGGATATTTACTTTGGACTGGCAGAAAGCTATCAGATCAGATACCTTGCCAGGGAGATTTATAAGTTAAAGGAAAAATACCCTAATTTCACTTATCATATAACCAGCGGAGATACTGAGCAGGTTACTGAAAAGCTTGATAAGGGCATTTTAGACTTTGCTGTACTATGTGAAACACCTGACAGCAATAAATATGAATATGTTAAGTTTCCAGAAGCCGATGTATGGGGTGCAATCATATCTTCATCTCATCCCCTTGCAAAGAAAAAATCCATCCATGTCTCTGACCTGATAGGACAGCCTCTGTTTGTCTCTGAGCAAAGCTGGAACAATGAAATCAAAATATGGGCTAAAGAAAGATTTCCTGAGCTAAAACTTGAAGGATCTTTCAGGCTATCTTATAACGGCTCTGTATTTGCAAGAGAAAACCTTGGAATACTTCTTACATTTAAAGATCTGATAAATACCGAAGGAACTGACATGGTATTCAGACCTCTTTCACCGGAACTGAAATCAGAGCTATATCTCATTTGGAATAAGTATCAGACCTTTACTCCTATTGCTGATAAGTTTCTGGAGCAGATAAAAAGGGCTTTCAAGTAATATGTATGAAGGTCATGACGAAACCACGAGGCCCGTCCTGTTTTATGATAATTTGCCATAGTCTTCATCTGACACGGCTTCAAGCCATTCAGTACCTGCCTCTTCTCCGGCAACCTCGATCGCAAGATGCGAGAACCACGAATCCGGTGCTGCTCCGTGCCAGTGTTTTACTTCAGCAGGAATGTTTATTACTTTACCGGGAGTCATCTCCACGGCTTCTTTACCCCATTCCTGATAGTATCCTCTTCCACCAACGCAGATCAGCATCTGACCGCCGCCACTCTTTGCATGATGGATATGCCAGTTGTTTCTGCATCCCGGCTCAAAGGTTACATTGAACACCGGTACCTGGTCTTTCGATACAGGAGCAAGATAGCTCTGTCCTACGAAGAACTCTCCATAAGGGTTAGGATCTCCAATAGGGAAGCATATAGAATTCTGATATCTGTCTTTTTCTGTAAGTTCAGGCACTTCTTCATTCCATACTTCCTTTGCTAGACGGAATACTGCCCATCCCTTTGGCCATCCTACATACATAGTTGCATGGGTTATAATCGCTGCAATCTCTTCCTTTGTAACTCCGTGAGCCTTTGCATTCTGAAGGTGATATGTCAGGGAAGAATCAGTGATACCTGAAGCCATAAGTGAAACCACTGTAATAATGCATTTGGTCTTAACATCAATCGCTTCCTCATTCCACACTTCACCAAAGAGTACATCATCATTTAAGTGTGCAAACATCGGAGCAAACTCACCAAGCTGATCTCTTCCTGCTGTCTGTACAATTTTCTCGCTCATTGCGTTTTACCTCACTTTCCAATTTTCTGGTCTCCGGTAGACCATACATGTTTCTTTGAAGCATCACTTCTCTTATTCTGTGCCATAACACCTGCAAGCGGATGTGGCACATATGGCTCTTCGAGATACTTCAGTTCATCATCCGTAAGTTCAATGTCCACAGCCTTTGCTGCCCCTTCTATATGATGCAGCTTGGTCGCACCTACCACAGGAGACGTCACCCTGGTAAGGAGCCATGCCAAGGATACTTCTGTCATGGTCACACCGTGTTTCTCGGCAAGTTCTGCCACACGGTTTATTATCACAACATCCTGATCCGCTGTAGCATCATACTTAAACTTCGCATATACATCCTCAGCAGCTCTTTTGGTATCCCCTTCGCCCGCCTTTCTGGAAAGCCTTCCGCTTGCCAATGCGCTATAAGGAGTCAGTGCGATATTCTCTTCTTCACAATAAGGCACCATCTCACGCTCTTCTTCACGGAAGATCAGATTATAATGTCCCTGTATCGAAACAAATTTTGCAAAGCCTTCTTTTTCTGCCAGTGCATTAGCCTTTGCAATCTGCCATGCAAAACAGTTTGAAATTCCGATGTATCTTGCCTTTCCTGCTTTGATGATTCGATTTAATCCGTCCATTATATCGTACACATCAGTATTCCAGTCCCACATGTGATAGATATACAGATCCACATAATCCATGCCGAGATTTTGAAGGCTTGTATTAATCATGTTCTCGATATGCTGCTGACCTGTGATGCCTTTTTCAATCTCCTCGGGAGTTCTCGGAAGAAATTTCGTTGCAAGTACAACGTCCTCTCTCTTTGCAAAATCCCTAAGCGCTCTGCCGACATACTGCTCACTGGTTCCGCTCTGATAAGCTATCGCCGTATCATAAAAATTCACTCCAAGGTCAAGGCCTCTTTTAATGATTTCTCTGGAATGCTCTTCGTCAAGCGTCCAGCTGTGCTGTCCTCTTGCTGCATCACCAAACCCCATACAACCCATACATATGCGTGATACATTCAAATCCGAATTTCCAAGTTTTGTATATTTCATATTTTTTCTCCTTCTCTTTTATGATGGTCTGTTATAAAAGTTTTAAAAGACAGTTATTTGTTATCTCAAAAACAGATTGATATACAAAATCCACTTTAGCATCTTTCATGGCTTTCTTCTGCTTATCCGTTACTGCCGTGTAAGGATATATTCCAAACATAAACGGGAAGAATATGTATATAATATTCTGAATCTCCTGATCAGACTTCTTCGGGCAAAACTTCGTGAGGATACTGCAGACATTCTTTATTGATTCCCCATATGCCACCTTAAATGAATTCAATAGTTCCGGTCTGCTGTTTCCCTCCATGTCATAGTTGTTCATGGCAAGAAGTTTTAAAAGCTGCTGTCTGTTCGCCAGGGATGCTGCAAGCTTTTCGGCCAGTTCTGTTTTGGTTAGTTTCCTGTTATCCCGAAGGATAATCTGTAACTCATCGTTCCACCTTACATACTCACGTTCAAAAAGTGCGAGGAATATCTCCTCCTTTGTTTGGTAGTAGTTATAAATCGTCGGTCTCGAAAAAGATGTTTCATTTCCAATCTCTTTAAGAGTAATATCCTTAAAGCTCATGGTCTGATAAAGTTTCTCGCAGGCATTAATTATTTCTTCTTTTCTTGCTGCTGTTCTTTCCGGTGATCCCTTTGGCATATTTGTTCTCCTTTTTATTCTGACTCCGTGTCAATATGATTATAGTCCACTTTCTGACACCGTGTCAATAAAAATTCGCATAATAAAAAAAGTACCGTATCGAACTGATACGGTACCGCCCATGGTTAATTTTTTATATGACTGAATATCCTTCAGATTTTAAAACACTTAATGCTCGTTCAAAGTTTTCTTCTTAGAATGATACCCAAGTGTAGCGTAGCCGGAGTCATGAAAATTTTCATAATCAAGATGGCACTCGAAATTTGAACACCGGCTCATGAGTGCGTAAAAACTCTTCAGGGATTCTATGTCTGTAAAGTTCTGATATGTAGAAGTAATGATTCTGCCCTTACAGCCACGCTCTACCGCCGCTTCGATATCTTTATACAGCAAAACCAGTCTTATTATTTTGGAACAACCGGATCAGAGTAGCCACAAGCGCCCTGTTAAAATGGTTCTCCATTTCATCCAGCAAAAGTACTCCGCCATTTTTGAATATATCAATGGCAACCATATAAACAGTATACCTGTAGTAGATTGGCGTCTTTCAAATCAGACAGCAAACGTCTCAATAGGATGTTTCAGTTGACAATGGCACCCTCCTGCCATAATCAGCCTGAGGATGCCACTTGTAAATTACTTCATTACAGTTTATGGATATCACTTAAAGCAGATCAGTGCATATCCTTCACGATAGGATCGAGCTGGGAAACAAGATTATCGATATTTTCAAACACACCGCTCTTGGTAGTTCCCAGCGAATTTACTTTTTCAAGCTGTTCCATCAGACGGTTGCAGTCGTTGCTGATATCATCGAATTTATTCTCAATGACACCGATCTGTTCAGAAGCCTCTCCGGTAGCCACCCGAATGCTTTCCTGCACTTCATCGGATTTAGCGGTACTTGTTATGATATTCTCGAAGGTGACATAGGCTTCGTCCACAGTAGCAATGCTGCTGTCAAGATTATCAAGTGACACCTGGATACTTCTGGACATTTTCTCACTCTCTACATCAACCGTAGCTATGGACTTATTTACCTGCTCTATGAGCACCTTGATCTCATCTGCAAGTTTTCTGACTTCTTCCGCCACCACCGCAAATCCACGGCCCGCTTCACCGGCTCTCGCCGCTTCAATTGAAGCATTCAGAGCCAGCAGATTTGTCTGGGAGGCAATGCCCACAATATCCTGCATATAACCGGATATTTCATCAACAGATCCCTTAAAGCCCTCAAAGCTGGTCTCCATTTCCTCAAAGCTCTGCTTTACTTCATTTGAATTCTGCTTCATCTGCTCAAGTTTATTCTGTGCAGCCCTGACACTGTCAGTGATTTCTACCTTAACATCTTCAAGACGCATGGTCGTATCGTTAACATTTGAAAATACGACACTGAAATCATTGATCTCATTCTTAAGTTCCTGATTATATGTCAGTATGACTTCGAAGGTATCCGACATCTTTTTGAGTTCTGTAAGCGACTCTACCTCATTATTTACCAGTTCATTCCTGCAGTATGTAATAGATTCAGAAATATATGCGATGGCATTCTTATCATTCTCGATATCGTAACCGTCACTTACTTTTACTGCGGTCTGATTTACAGCCTTGTTTTTACTAAATAATCCCATAGTCAACATCCTCCTATCATTCAAATACCACGCAGGTCATTGTCTGGTTCACAAACTGTCCGTTATAGTGCTCGCCATACCCGATAAGCCCGCAGGATGTACCGAGTGATGCTATCGCGCCAAGGTAATTATTCAGTTCACCCTTGTCCTGAAGCACAAGATATCTGAATACACAGTTAACAGAATAAACCGCCGATACGGATCTGAAATCATTTTTTATCGAATTCAAAGTATCTGCCGCCACTTCCATGGGATCACGCATTGCAAGAAGCGTCAGTATATCCGAATCATTAACCTGACGATAGCAGGTCAATCCATTTCCCTCTACTCCCTTTAGCGAAACGATGCATATGTCATCACCGATCTTCTTGCCGAGAGGATTTACAAAGGTCTGCTTCTCAATCGCCTTTTCTGTGCAGCCCGCAATCTCCATGTATACCTGCTTTGCAGGCCGTCCGTTAAGTTCTCCTATGTAGTATCTGCTCTTGTCCGTCTTTGACGCAAGGAGTGATATATCGCTTGCAGGCTTGTAGATATTTTCCTTATAAGCCTTAACCTTGCCGGTATTGTTCTTTATAACGGCATAAGCCATGCCGTCCTCATATATCCGGCCGTTGGCAGCGACTTTACCTGCATCTCCGGTTGCTCCCATCAGCTGCAGATTATATTTTTTCAAAAGAAGATTCAATGTATTCATTACACCGGCATCATTACCTGAACAGAAATCGATCAGCGCCGTATCATTCCTGCCGGGATTAACTTTCTTAAGATCCCCCTGCAGTCTGGATATAAACTTAGCCGGCGTCTTGGATACATTCTCCAGAACACCCGCAGCACATGTCACTCCGTCTGTAAAAGCAGTTATTGATACCCCTTTTTCCAGGACATTCTTGTTGTACCCCATCGCAATACATCCGATACTTGGGATCCCCGGAAAAAGACTCTCGAGCTCTGCAACACAGCTCTCAAAGTAATCCGCAGTAGCTGTCATGATGATAAGCTTAGGACTGCTTAACCCGCTCACAGCATCCCTGACCCGTCCTGATGAACCTGTTCCGTAAAATACCTTCATACTTTTTTCCTTTCTTTGTTGTTGTCCCCGCCAATACTGCCATAATTACTTTAATATCTTACCATTTTTCGGCTTCTGTATTCAATCAGAATATCAGCTTCAAATACTCCCGAAATGGCTCCACAAACAGAAAAGAGTCCTTCCATATCCGGGTGATTAACGCCAATTTCTTATGCAAGACTAAAAATAACCCTACAGCGACCTTTTTTGATGGATCACTGTAGGGCTGTTATCATCATATTGCCACTTCCACAAGTCTTAATGTGTCCTGATTCGTTTCAATAATAATGCATCTAGAAGTGTTTTCTTTTCTTTATCACGTGATATCAGCATGCATAAACCTCGCTAAATCCAATATTTTTTTATGGGCAACTTCTGATAACCCTTCTCACCGGAAGTACACTTTTTGGCGAAACAGACAATTCATCTATGCCCATCTCTATAAATTTTTCCGTAAGAGTAGTGTCTGCTCCAAGTTCACCACAGATACCGGTCCAGATACCTTCCTTGTGGCCATTGTCTGCAACCATCTTAATAAACTTAAGTACTGCCGGATGATGGGAATTATAAAACGGTTCAAGTTTTGAATTCTGACGGTCTATAGCCAATGTATACTGGGTCAGATCATTAGTACCTATACTGAAGAAATCCACATGTTTGGCCAGTTCATCTGAAATAAGTGCCGCTGCCGGTGTTTCTATCATGATACCTTCTTCAACATGGCCTGTCTTTATTCCTTCTGCTGCCAGTTCTTCCCTGACAGATTTAGATATTTCCTTTATCTTAAGTACCTCATCCACTGAAATAATCATGGGATACATAATGGCAAGGTTGCCAAATGCACTCGCCCTATACAGGGCCCTTAATTGCGTTCTGAATATTTCAGGCCTTGTGAGGCATATCCTTATTGCCCTGAAACCAAGTGCCGGATTGTCTTCCTTATCAAGATTAAAGTAATCAACCTGCTTATCAGCCCCTATATCCAAAGTTCTGATAATGACTTTTTTACCACCCATAGTTTCAACAACTTTTTTATAAGCCGCAAACTGTTCATCCTCTGACGGATAATCTTCACTTTCCAGATATAAAAATTCAGATCTGAATAAACCTATACCGCCGGCATCATTGGCAAGTACAGCTGCCAGATCCCCCGGATTACCTATATTGGCATAAAGATTTATCTTCTTTCCGGATTTAGTGATATTATCTTTACCCTTAAGTTCCTGTAAAAGTGCCTTCTTTTCATCATCGGCTTTCTTTTTATCAAAATATTTTTCTAATACATCTGCTGACGGGTCGACTATAAATTTACCTTCATAACCATCTACTATACCCATTAGTCCATCATACTCTTCCTTAATATCAGCCCCTATAAGTGCCGGAAGAGCCATGGTTCTTGCAAGTATGGCTGTATGAGAGTTTGACGATCCGAGCCTTGTTACAAATGAGAGAAGTTTGCTCTTATCAAGCTGAACCGTTTCGGATGGTGCTAAATCCTCAGCAAGCAGAATAACCGGTTCATCTGTTATTGCTGCATTATCCGAAACTCCTTCAAGTATTCTGATTACTCTCTCAGAGATATCCTTGACATCTGCACTTCTTGCCTTGAAGTAATCATCCTCCATATTGGCAAACATATCAGCAAAGTTATCTCCTGTAGTGGCAACCGCATACTCCGCACACACTTCCTGAGTAGTGATAGTATTGATGATTGAATCATTATAATCCTCATCATCAAGCATCATGATGTGTACATTAAATATTTCAGCACTGTCTTCGCCAACTTCATCTACTGCCTTCTCATATAAAGCACCGAGCTGGTTTACAGCTTCTTCTTTTGCCTTCTGATACCTTGCTATCTCACCTTTCGTATCAGTTATCTTCTTTCTTCTTATATCATTTTCTTTTTTAGAAAAATATTTTATTCTGCCAATGGCTATACCGCCACATACCGACTTTGCTGATATCTCCACCATAAGCGTACCCTCTCTGAAATGTCCTGCGCTGACTAATATCTGTGACAGACTGTATCATAATTAAAGATTTTCATTGAAAAAGGCCTGAATAGCAGGTGCAGCGTCTTCTTCGTCATCACCCTCAATTGTGACGGTTACGGTCTCTCCGCATTTAACCCCAAGTGACATTACTGCCATGAGCTTCTGAGCCTCTGCAGATTTATCACCCTTACCAATTACGACTTTTGACTGATATTCTTTTACTTTTTTTGCAAGTGCTCCTGCAGGTCTTGCATGGATTCCAACTGCGTCTGTAATTACATAATCAAATTTAATCATATTAAATCCTCCTAATATTTTTTTGTTTTTTGCTACTTTTTGAACACCATACTATTTAGCTTATAACAGGTTAAATCCATATCTCCTGTTATCTTAAGCTCTCTTTTCATATCCTTCTTTGGATAATGCTTTGTAGTCATTACATACTGACCATCATTTATATATATTTCCACCGCTGATACATCTGATATTATTCTGATGTTTTGCACTTTGCATGACATTTTTATCTTGCGGATGCTTCTGCCATATCCGGTATCTCCTGCAAATTTCAAACTCACTTCCCGGTCGTCTGCCTTAAATACCAAAGAGCTGTCAAATATTATCTCAAAGCATCCGGTAGCAGACTTTCCTGCAAGTTCATATATCCCCGGAAGGTCATAATATCCATCCATATCACCTGCAACAACGCCGTCCCTGAGATTTTGAATCTCCTCTACAGGATTTTGTCTCACTATTCCCAGAGTATTATCATATGTGAGCACTCTTGGCAGTGTCAGCATATGCTGCCAGCCTTCTTCTATAGACGGGTCATGGTCATAGTCTGCACCGGGTATTCCCATCCAGCCTATAAGGATGGTTCTGCCTTTTTCATCCACGAAGCTTTGCGGTGCATAAAAATCAAAACCCATATCCCATTCTGTAAATTTATTTTCATCTACTACATATGATGCCGGGGATATTCCCTCTCTTTTTCTATCCGAAAAACCTTTGCAGTTCATATCCCAGGGTCTGTCATCAAGAACCATATAGCCTGACTGAAACAAGTTTTGATATCTGTATTCCTCTGCATCAAGCCCTTGCGGCGAGAATGAGAGGATACGCTTATCTGCTAATGTAAACAAATCCGGACATTCCCACATAAAACCAAACCTGTCAGCCGAGTCTACGAATCGCTCAAACTCCCAGCTAAACATGTCTTCTGAAGAATATATCATCACACAGCCGGCATCTTCATTGGTCCTTGCGCCAAGCACCATATAATATTTGTCATCCTGCTTAAATACTTTTGGATCTCTTACATGGCAGGACATATTGGAAGGATAATCATTATTGGTCAGAAGTACCTTTTTATCATCACAATGAATACCATCTCTGGACCGGCCAAGGATAACATTGTGTCCTCTGCCTTTGTATACATAGTCATAATCGCCTTCCATCTTTACATTGCCGGTATAATAAGTATATATCTCATTCCCATGTACCAGGCCACAGCCGGAATAAACTCCATCCTTATCCTCAGGTATATCCGGTTTCATATACTCACCTGTGTACTCATAAGTGAGAAAATCTTTAGTTATATACTGTCCCCAGCTCTTTAAAGCTCCAAGAGGAGTGTCCGGAGAATATTGGAAAAATATGTGATACAGACCACCCAGCTGGCATAATCCGTTGGGATCGTTTAGCCAGCCTGTCGGTGGCATAATATGTAATTTCGGAATATAACTTTTTATTTTATCCATCTGATTCCTGTTTTATTTGCTTACAGTATAGAGTTCACTTCCCGCTGCCGTTTTACCCGTATTGGGCTTGTCGATATTTTTATAATCATCTGCATTTGTGACTATAACCGGTGTTGTAATATCATATCCGGCTGCTTTGATTGCTTCTATATCAAACTTAAGAAGTGGTGTGCCCATACTAACCTTTTCTCCCATTGATACCAGCTTCTCATAATGTTTCCCGTCAAGTTCAACCGTATTAATACCTACGTGGATAAGAAGCTCTATGCCATCATCTGACATAAGTCCTACTGCATGACCGGTATCAAATACCATGGTTACCGTTCCGTTAAAAGGTGCTTTTACAACTCCTTCTTTGGGGACTATAGCGCAACCATTACCAAGGGCACCTGATGCAAATGTTTCATCTGCCACCTGCTCAAGAAGGATAACCTCTCCGTTGCAGGGAGCATAAACCGTATTTTCTTTAGTTTCTGCTTTAACTGTTTTTTCTGTCTTTTCAGACTCGATCTTTTTTTCTTCTTTCTTCTCTTCATTCCAAAAGATAAGTGTAAGTGTAAATGCCACACCACCTGATATAAGGAGAAGTAATGCGTATACCGGAATATTTGTAATAATGAGGAAGCCCGGGAAGCCGGTAACGCCATACGCTGTAGCCTTGAGTCCTGCGTATGCTGCAAATCCGCCACCTACTGCTGCACCGATCATAGCACAAACGAACGGCTTCATATACCTGAGGTTGATACCGAATATAGCCGGCTCGGTAATACCGAGTGAAGCAGAAAGAGCTGCCGGTATAGCTACTGACTTTGTCTTTGCATTCTTTGATTTAATACCTACTGCAAGTGAAGAACCTGCCTGAGCAAAGTTGGCTGCTGTTGCAACCGGCATCCATGTATTGAAGCCACCTGCCTGGGCAAGCATACCGCTCTCAATACCATTATACATATGGTGAAGACCCATAACTACTGTTACCGGATACAGCGCACCTATCACTACTGCTCCAATCGGGTTGGTAATAAGGAACTTTGCTCCTTCAAGTACATAGTTTTCAAGAAG
The DNA here is from genome assembly GCA_000621425.1 of Lachnospiraceae bacterium AB2028. Taxonomy (GTDB): domain Bacteria; phylum Bacillota; class Clostridia; order Lachnospirales; family Lachnospiraceae; genus NK4A136. The sequence continues at coordinate 11,255 of JHYJ01000019.1, read as the reverse complement.
TGAAAACACAGGTCCTATAGCCATAAATGTTACAAGTGATGTTAAAAATATTGATGTAATGGGTACCACGAAAAGATCTAACATCTCAGGCACCTTCTTGTGTAGCCACTTTTCAATCTTGGCAAGTACCCATATTGCTATAACAATCGGTATTACATGACCCTGGTATCCATGTCTTGAAATCGAACCTAATACATATCCGCCTATTTGTATATTTCCAAACAGATTCCAGGTTGGAATAGATGTGGTTCCAAACATACTCATAATGGCATCTTCGCTACCTACGTTCCAGCCATTTAACAGTGAAGGATGGACCATCATAAGTCCGAGTACTGCTCCAAGATAAATATTAGCTCCGAATACTTTGGCTGCCGAAATAGCAACAATAACCGGAAGGAAGGCAAATGCTGTAGCTGACATCATATCAAGGAACTGATACCAGGCTGTTCCGTTAAAATTAAGTGATTCAATCTTGCCAAGTGCTTCAACAATACCCATAAGGAGACCGGATGCTACAATGGCAGGAAGGATAGGTACGAATACATCTCCTACTGTCTTTATAGCTCTTTTCCACATGGGCTGCTTTGCCGCTGCTGCCTGCTTAACATCATCTTTAGAAGCTGCAGCAACTCCGGCCAAATCAATAAACTCATCATATACTTTGTTTACTGTTCCTGTACCGATGATTATCTGGAGCTGGCCTGCTGCCTCGAATACTCCTTTTACACCATCGATATTCTCTAATTTTTCTTTACTTGCTTTTGCATTGTCTGCAATTACAAGTCTTAATCTTGTTGCACAATGTGCTGCTGATACAAGATTATCTTTTCCGCCGATCTCGGTTAAGATATCGGATGCACATTTCCTGTAATCCATAATTGATCCTCCATAAAATCCTTTGTATAATCTTTTTTAGTTCTTTGTTTAATACATAGCGCTGTGTTTTAAAATGTGAAATCGATTTCAGTTCATAATGCAATTATATACTTTTTGATTCTTTTGTGTAAATTATCATAAATTAACAATTTTTATTGCTATTTCTGTACTACTTAAACAATAGGAATTATATTTTTTTAATAATGTATTGATTTTTAGGATCAGTTTTTATATTATTATTTTGTGAAACTGATTTCATATCTCTTTCACATTTATTTCATACTAAGCACTATATTTTGCTTTGGAAAGGATCATTAAATATATGAAAATAAGCGATATTGCTAAAATGGCAGGCGTTTCTCCTGCTTCTGTATCAAGATATCTTAACAATGGCTACTTAAGCGAAGAAAAAAAAGAAAAGATTAAAACTGTAATAGAAGAAACCGGTTACAAACCTTCTTCCCAGGCTCAGACACTCAGAACCGGAAAAAGCAAACTGATAGGTGTAATCATTCCAAAAATCAATTCCTCTTCCATATCTCAAATAGTTGATGGAATAAGCACCGTTCTGTCGGAAAACGGATATCAGATATTACTTGCCAATACATTTAACAATGAACGTAAGGAACTGGAATATATCCACACTTTTAATGAAAATTTTGTTGATGGAATCATTAATCTCGGTACCGTTTCTACAAAAGAACACGCTAAAGCATTCCGCAATACAACTGTTCCGACTGTAGTCCTCGGACAAAATGTTTCATATGCATCCTGCATTTATCATGATGATTACAATGCATCCCTTGACCTTACAAAATATGTTCTTGGCAAAAATCATAAAAATATCGGATATATCGGTGTAACAGATAAAGATAAAGCTGTGGGTGTTCTCAGAAAAAACGGTTTCCTGGATGCGGCTAATTCTGCAAGCGGGGTAAAAACATATATTTGCTCCGGTGATTTCACTATTGATAACGGTTATCAGAATACCGCGATGCTTCTTAAGGAACATCCCGATATAGATGCTATTGTTTGTGCTACAGATACTATTGCTTTAGGAGCCGTTCAATACCTTAATAAACATGGTATAAATATCCCGTCAAAGGTTGCGGTTGCAGGTTTTGGTAATAACACAGCCGGTCAGGTTCTGATGCATCCTTTAACTACGATCAGATTTTTCTATAAGGAATGCGGCATGGAGGGAGCAAAGATGCTTTTGGAAAAACTTGCCAATCCTGACGCTCCATGCAAGTCACTTATGCTGGGCTACGAAATTTGTGAAGGTTCTTCCGTATAAAATTATCAGAAAGGAAATAATATGAACAGATTATATGATATTATCAGTGCCGGTGAATTGTTGATTGACTTTACACCTTGCAAGGAAGCCCATACTTATACTGCTAATCCCGGCGGAGCACCTGCCAATGTTGCAGTAAGCGCTGCCAGAAATGGTCTAAAAGTCGGATTTCTGGGTATGGTTGGTAATGATGACTTTGGCAGACGATTGCAGGCTACTTTAACAGAAAACAATATTACATCTCTTTGTAATAAGCTAACTGATGAAGCTGTAACCACTATGGCATTTGTTACTTTATATGAAAATGGCGAAAGATCCTTTACTTTTACAAGGAAACCCGGAGCAGATTTATTAATCAGACCTGATGATTACAACCGGGACGATGCGGCAAACTGTACTATCTTTAATACCGGTTCATTCTCTCTTACAAATGAGCCTGCAAGAAGTACCTATATTGAAGCAGTAAAAAATGCATCAAAAGCAGGTGCTATAATCAGTTTCGATATTAATTACAGGGATGCCGTATGGCACAGTGAAGCTGCATGCCTTGATATTATCAAAGAAATAATTCCTTATGTTGATCTGCTTAAGATATCAGATGAAGAATTATTTTTCGTCGGTGGAGAAGATAACATCGAGACTTTTATGAATGAATACGGTATTACTGCAGTTATTGAAACTCTGGGCTCAAAAGGCTCAAAATATTACTATAAAGGAAAAAGTGCGGTTATTGAAAGTATGAAAGTAAAGGCTGTGGATGCTACCGGGGCAGGTGATGCTTTCTGGGGCGGATTCTTATCAAGTCTTGTTATGCAAAAGGTGACATCCGTTGCAGATATAAACGAAACAATAATTGAAACCGCTTTAAAGTATGGCAATACTTCAGGTGGATTGTGTGTAACAAGGATGGGTGGCATTCCGGGTATTCCAACAAAAGCAGATATAAATAATGCCTTGCTGCAATGACCAAGATATTCAGCCCCTTTGATGCTTTGAAAGGATTTGGCGGCGAACTGTCAAAAACCCGGGCAGAGGTGACGGAGACCTTCCTGGATGAGACATCGCCCATTGAAGAAACCCCATAGGAGAAATGCCATGTGTACCAGATACGCACTTGAAAAAGACCTTCCTGAAATGAAAGATATAATGGATGCCATGTCCCGCTCCCAGCTTGCACGGCAGTTCGTGAGCACGCACGGAAGGCCTGTCATCACGGACGGCGAAGTACGCCCGACGGATATCGTTCCTGTTCTCGCACCAAACAGAAAAGGGATAAAAACTGTATTCCCGATGCAGTGGGGATTCCTTGCTAAAGACAACAAACGGACGCTCTTTAACGCACGTGTCGAAACTGCCGGCGAAAAGCCAACCTTTAAAGATGCATGGCAGTCCCGCAGATGCATTATCCCGGTTTCCTACTACTTCGAATGGCAGCACCTGAGAAGTTCCGACGGGAAAGTAAAGACAGGGGACAAGTTCGCCATCCAGCCCGCAGGCTGCACCATGACCTGGCTCTGCGGACTGTACCGCATGGAAGACGGCTATCCTGTCTTTGTGATCCTCACCAAAGAGCCGACTATGGAACTTAGCCAGATCCATGACCGGATGCCATTCATGATTCCAGAAGACAGGATCGATGAGTGGATCACCCCCTATTCAAAACCCGAGAAAGTCCTGCCATATTCATTATCAGATATGATCATAGAAAAGGCAGATGACCGGACAAAAGACTGATCCATCTGAATGAATTTTAAATATCGATTTATACAAAGCCACATGCAGAATAAAATTTGATGTATAATACTACCGTAACTCAATAAAATCCTTTACACAGAAACGGCATCCTTTCACTCTCCCCGGATGCTGTTTTTGCTTACACCCCTACGGCAATCGTCTCCCTTCATAATTAATAATAATGAAGGGCGGTCATAACCACCCCTCGATTTCTTAAGGCAAAATTATTATTCGATATACAACAGTTTATATCATCTGCAAATTTCATAAACATTCCAGCATATAAATCAGCTTTTATTTCCATGCGATAGTGTTTTGTCAAGGAACAATCTCAACTTTTCTTCATAGGCAAGCTGTGATTCATCCGATTTATTGCTCTGCTTGTCAAGGTAATGCATGTTTTCTCCCAATGTGGAAAAAGCCTCATCAAGTCCGGGCTCCATAATAAGAGGAAGCACTGGAACCCCATTATCAGCCGCATAAAGCATTTCCCTCTTTGACGCATTATCCGTATTCAGCAATTCCGACGTAACCGGGACAACAAGCATTCTCATCCTAAGGAGATCCTCCGGATCGAGTGCCTCTCTCACTATCTGTTCATTTTCCTCGTAATATTCGGGATACCAGAATACAATATCCTTATGAAACATGAACAATTCTTCAATCACGGAATTAAAAAAACGAGTCAGATCATTTCCGGTACTGCAAAAATAAACATGATTTGACCCGTTAAGATTCTGCATAGCGTCATATTTTTTGTATTTCATTCGTATTCCCTCCGTCCTGCCGGTTACATAATTTCTGCATCCATTACATTTATCTACATTTTATAAGATAATCATCTTCTTTATTCATCATTTTTATTAAAACGGATCATATTGCGGTTATAACCTGTAGTAGTCTGATATGCCTTTTCTTTATGTGATTCCATCAGGCCGCTCAGAATGAAACCGCTCAGGCCGTCAATCTTTAAGTCAGGATCGGTAATATCAAATACCTTTCCCGCATCACGTTCTATCAACAGGACGGATCCTTCATCAAAAAGCAGTGATATTTCCGCCAATACAGGGCTTTTACTGTCTTTATTCTTTTCAATAATAGTCAGACCGATCTCTTCGGTAAACAACGCTGCCCTCATAGACTGTTTTTTTGAGTATCCCCTCTCGGTCAGGGTATTCTGCACCTTTTCGGAAAGCTCGGAACACATCTCAGGAGTAAAAACACCGTCAAACACAACTATATCCGCATGCTTTGGAACCAGCAGACTCGGAAAGCTCGCTTTACCATATCGCCACCTGATGTATATCGAGGTAATGATAAGGGCAAGTACAGGAGACAGCGCAAACGCTGCCCACACCCCTGTCTTTCCCAATATAAACGATCCCACAACCGGCAGCACGGAATAAAGCACTCCATCCTTGATTAATGTTACTCCTACCGCTAAGCCTACCCTGTCGATCAGCATATAATAAGAAGTCATCAGAGATACCATACTGCAGAAGATCAATCCGAATGATACGATCCTGACAGCCGTAACAGTAGGTTCCAGCGCCGCTCCTTCCCTGATGCCAAACAAACCACAGAACTGTCTGGCAAACAGTAATATCAGCAGACCGGCTATCAAGCCTTCAGCAACCGCAGCCATCTTTGCCGCATTCATCACACGTTTTATCATGACATTATTACCCTCGCCCAGATACGTGCCAAGCAAAGGCTGAATTGCCAGACCGACTCCGTCCATAACAACGCTGAACTCCAGAAGACTGATAACAACAGCAAGAGTGATAAGTCCGATTTCGCCATAACGGGCTGATACATGCGCTATCAGGACATAATCCGCAATAGCCCAGCAGATATAAATAACCGCATCAACAGCGCTGAATCTTACTGCCTGAAGGATATCACTGATGGATAAGTGCCATGTAAACTTAAGCGTATTGCATTTGCGGAAGAAATGCACAATAACAGGTATCAGACCGAAAACATTGCCTGCTATTGTGCCCCAAATAATTCCCTGCATTCCGAAAAATCTGACAAGTACCAGTGAAAGAGCGATGTTGCCTGCTATCTGAAGAACATATGATATGTTAGTACAGGTTTCATCACCATCTGTGTAGACCATATTGCCTAAATAAGAATTCAGTATGGTGAATACAGCACAAAGCGGAGTCCACTTATAGTATTCCGAAGCGAGCTCATATATTTCGCCCGATACACCGTTTATATCAAAATACAGATCTTTTCCCAGCCAAAGTATAACAGAACTAAACAACGCTACCGCCACATTCAGGATCAGCCCCTGTCCGAACAGCTCATCAGCATGCTTCTTGTTCATTGCTCCGATGGATCTGCTGTATAGGATACCTGTACCTATCGAGGTAATATTAGCAAAGAATGTTGTTATTCCGGTAACCGGCGTTATCGCATTTATTGCAGCAACACCGTTTTCGCCGATAAACAATCCTGCGATAATGCTGTCACATAACAGCATCACATAGATTATCGCCATCGTAAAAGTACCGGACAACAGCATGGATCGGAATTTAATCTCGCAGAATCCACGTTTTCTCATATATTAATGACCTCCTTAACACGAATATCCGGGCAATCCCTGTAATATATGAGTTTCCCTGCAATAGTTCTGATCAAATCGCCATATTGTTCAATTGTTTCAGGCTTATATAAACTGTCTGCATAGTCAAGATAAAGACCGGGTTCATCTCCTCTTGTCGTAATCTCAACATCAAGAGTCGTCTGTGATGCCCTGTTTTTTATCTCAAGCTCTATCACTTCGAACTGATGCTGCCAGCCCTCCGAGAGAGTCCTTACATCATCTTGAAGCATGAAACAAATACAGTCATCCTTCACCGGAGACACATAAGTTGAACTGACAAATGAACAGGAATTGTATTTTATGGAATTATTCAATTGTTCTTTTATATCGGTCAGCATTTCTTTCATCGTAAGATCATCTGTGACTGAAAGTGCCAGCGGCAAAGTGTAGAACAACATGCCAATACTGTTCATGGAATGGAGGTCTTTTCTTCCGTTGTAGATCCAGGTGACCATAACATCGGCAGTGTTGGTTACGGCACTTAGTGCGAGAAGTCCGGCCATAAGGAACAAACCGTTCCTTCCTATCCCGGTAGCAGCTTCAAATGCCATATAATCATCATCGGTAAAATGCAGGTCAATATCTATATCACTTGCACGATTTTCGTCATAAGCAAAATCATACGGAAGATTACGGATCCATTTCGTCCCTGCATAATGTTTTTCAAAATATGACTTTGCCTCATCATATAATGAACTGTTCAGCTCTTTCTCACGCTGTGCAATAACATAATAATAGTAATCAGGCTCAGGCTCCTTACCGGACAGACACTTTTGCAGATTACTCATAAACAGCCAGTAAGACGTACCATCAAAAATCAAATGGTGAACATCAAAGAATATGTAATTCCCGGACGGAGCACTGAAAACCCTGCTCCTCCATAGCAGGCAGTCAGTGACCTTACCGAATGGCTGCACCAGATCCCTGCGAATGTTCTCAAGTTCTTCGTCTGAAACCTTCTCCACAATGATTTCCCGGAACAACTCGGGAGCATACCTTTGCTTATACTCTCCGTTCTCATGATAGAATATGGTCATGAGAGCAGAGTGATTTAGTATAGTATTATTAATTGCCGCTGCCAGGTCTTTGGCATCAACATCATTAAATCTGCACAGGCCGGGATTGTTATACATAACAGTATCAGGCGTATACAGCTCATAGTTCAATATATACTGCTGCTCCACAGTCAATTGATGCGGCCTTAACATAGATTCTGAATTAACCTGTGCAGGGGACTCATGTGACCGGCAGGCTTTGTTCAGATAGTGCCTTACAATACCTGAAACAGTACATCCAAAATAAATGTCTTCAAAGGTAAGCCCGCTTAATCCGGTCTCAACGATCAACTTCATGGAAGATAATGAATCTCCTCCAAGAAGGAAGAAATCATCATTTATCCCAACTTTCTTTATCCTCAGCACTTTCTGCATTGCATCGCATATTATCTTCTCTGTCTCATTGGTTGGCGGAGCATACTCTTTCATGCAGTCAGAAACAGAAGGTTTTGGAAGTGCTTTTCTGTTCATCTTACCGTTATGCAGACGCGGGATCGAATCAACCTTTATAAAATATGAAGGCAGCATGTAGTAGGGAAGAATCCTGCCAAGTTTCTCGCGCAGTTCGGTTATTCCGATTTCAACATCCCCCAGATGATATGCACAAAGATGCATTCCATTTTTGTCATTGAAACTTCTGACCGCTGTCCATTCGAGATCCGTAACACGCTTAATAGCCGCTTCGACTTCCGTCGGTTCAACTCTTTTACCATTGATCTTTATTGTATCGCTGATCCTTCCAATTATCTGATACTGCCCATCACTCATTTGTCTGGCAAGATCTCCACTGTGGAAAACACCGTTTATAAAATTCTCTTCAGTCTGATTGATATACCCCCTCGTAAACGGAGCATCAAAACAAAGCTCACCTGCCTCGCCTTTTTCGACCGGATTGCCATCTTCATCCAAAAGATATACACCGACATCATACTGAGGCAAACCGACAGGTGCTGTGTCATTAGGCTTATCCAGCACAGATACCAGTAACCCGCAGGCCGTCTCGCTGCTGCAATATCCATTAAACACTGTCATTTCGGAAGGATCCTTCCAGATACCATGTGCCGGTTCAGAAGAAAGAATGACCTTTTTAAGGTAAGGACCGAAGTCTTTTTGTATCCTGAACAGCGATGGTGGGAAAAATGCCAGAGTTACTTTGTTCTCCACTAAAAACCTCATTATTTTCAGTGGATCTTTTGACACAGAATAAGGAGCGATCAAAAGCTTCGTCCCTATCATGAGGCTAATGATCATAAACATGATCGAAGCTACAAAGTTCATCGGGAAGTACAATAAAATAATGTCGCTCCTCTGACTTATGGAAACGCCATTCCAACGGTATGATGCAAATGTGATCGGTATCCTGCCGTATTCATGCAAAACGCCTTTCGGATTTCCGCTGGTCCCTGATGTATATACCGCAAATGCCGCTGCATGAGGATCCAAAGGTTCATGTCCTTCAAGCGATTCACAGCGCTGTATCTCCTTCCATGCCTTTCCATCAAGGACAAAGGCACAGTTGCAGTCTCTTTCAATATATTCGATCCTTTCTACAGGATCATGATCCTCGATGATCACTGCCGCAGCACCTGTTTTCCAAATCCCCCAAAGAGCTACAGTAATAGCGGTTCCTCTGGGAAGGAGTATGCATATCATATCCTCTTTGCCGAAGCCCTTGTCCTTAAGGAATCTGTAAACCTTCGCAGAACTGCGGTCCAATTCCTGTACTGTCATATCGGTTTCTGCCGGACCTTCACTAAGGATCACATGATCCGGACACTCTCTTAACAGCGCATCATATCTTTCAAATATGTTAGTCTCTTCAGCTTTCATAAGCAGTAATTCCTCTATCATCCGTTTATATTATACCATAATGTACCGCTAACTTTCTCACACCGGTAGCGCATCTTACGGTAGTGCCGTTCGCCATGCTCACTAAAACACCATCAGATAAGGCTACCAGGTGTTGTAAGTTTCAGTTATAATCAAGAAAACCTAGCTTTGAAAATTATATTTAAAGACAGACAAAAAGAGACTGAATGAGCTGAAAAAACTTGCGGAGAAGTATGGAAAAGATTATTAAAAACTCATGAACATACCCCCTTTGCATCTATCATCTCCTACAGTATAAACATTGTTCGGAAGGATGTCGATTTGCATTGATATCCTTCCGAATATATTTCCGAACAAAGCCATCTTTATTTGGTTGATCTAAAATCTCACACATTAAACGCCCAAATCGGAAGAATATCAGCTTTTCAATCGGAACAATGTGAGGTTATACAAGGGCCTTCATCTGTTTCAGAAGCATCTCTCTTACAGTATCATCCTTTATTCTCTGTAATATTCCCATTTGACGGAACCCTCTGCTACAGCAACTGGCCTGAGCTCGGCGAACCCAACAGCCCTCTGATAGAATATCTGATCAATCAGAAAAGATCCGGCAACAAGCTCATCCTCTGGACCTGCAGAGCCGGTGAAGCCCCAGAGAAAGCAGTCTCCTGGTGCCGTGATCATCAACTGGAATTCGATGCCATAAATGACAATCTCCCGGAGATCATTGAAATGTATGGAAACAATATCTGCATTCTTAATCTGTTCCTCTGTCTCCTTTCTAGAAACAATGTAGAAATCATCATAATCAGATTTTTCACGGCAATACGATGATTTTTTAATTATATCCGAGAACTCAGGATTTAATCTCTTTGTTTTTAATGTATTTTTATTAAAGAATGCGATCATCCTGCTCATAATTCTTTTTGGCTGCTCTGAGCATTTCCTCTGCTTTTTCGAATCGTATCCTGGCAATATCTTTTATGCTGCCTTCCATAAAATGATTCCCTCATCCTTTATATTCTTATAAAAAGGAACTGCATCTCCCCATTTATCCAATAATTCTTTTTCTATATCAACAATCGAAAAAATCTGGTCATACTTTAAATCCAGCTCTGCATTCCACTGAAGAAACTTGTTTTTTTCGTAATCTTCCAAATTCGAACTAACAATCAGTGCAATATCAATATCACTCTGTTCACCATTTTCTCCACGTGCAACAGATCCATAAAGCACGATTGCTATGAGCTTATCAGATAATAAATTCGTTAAACCTTCAATCACTTCATTTTTTATCTCATTAGAAATCATATATTACTTGCTCCATTTACACTTCAATTCCAACATCCTCATTTTTTCCATTCTATCACAGTGATTTTGCATTTTCAATAAACCCCAAATTGAAAAAAGCCTTGCAAGGGCTTATAAAAAAAGGCGTACTGCCAAAAAGCAATACGCCATGTCCTTTAGTGTTTTACAACAAAAACTCCCTGAAACCCTTTATTTTCAAGGCTTACAGGCTTTTCAAAGTCGGGACGGAATCGGTACATTTTCCCGTCTTTATCCGTCTATATCCCGTGGTTTCCGTCCTTGTCCAAAAATCGATTTTTTTGCTTTTACATCCTTGTCCACTGAGTTACATGAACGTGTTGTAAAGGGTGCGTCAAACTCAAAAAACGGCTTTTGAAATGGATCAGGACGGACTGCTGATTTTTATGAAAAATCGTACCCTAAACAGGCACTTTAAATCACAAAAATTTTGTCTTCCATGTTGCTTAAGACTTCCTTCTTTTTCTCGTCGGTACAGTCAGCGTAGATGTCCATGGTCGTCTGTATATCCTTATGTCCC
>JHYJ01000018.1 GCA_000621425.1 Lachnospiraceae bacterium AB2028 | reverse complement strand
GATTTGACTTCCCATCAAGATATTCATGAACGGCTTGAAGCTTCAACTCTTGAGAATAAACTTTGTTGTTTCGCTGAGCCATAAGGGCAGTGGGCCCATCTGCAAGATAAAGGTTACGCCAACGCCGAATGCTGGCTTTGTCCACGCCTGTTAGCCGGGCAGCCTCCGAAACACTGATCTCATCTGCCAGTAAGCGTTCAACTACCTTTACTTTTTCTGCTGAGTCAATCTTACTTTTTCTGGACATAAAAATACCCCCAAGTAGGTTTTATATTTCAGTGTCCTACTTGGGGGTAGCATATCACTCCCCGGATGCCGTTTTTTTATAATTAACCTACAATAACTCCCATCTCTCATAGCTAGTTTCACCATTTTCCTGAGCATTCCTATACGCCAAGTCATTTTGTTTCTTCTTCGCCAATGCATCTTCCCAAGAAATTTGAATTCCGAACGCACAACATAATCTGAAATATACAAGGATATTAGGTGTATAGAACGGATTATTCCATACCTTTTCTTCAGATCTTCCTATAAAGCGCATAATAGCTGCCGCAATTGATGGGCTTCGTGCATCACCGCCGTCGCAGCATATAAACAAATCTGATATTTCTTCTGGAAGTCCTATAAGAAAATCCCTGATCATTTCTGCCTGTGCCGTATGAAAAGCATCATCATCTTTTATATCAATTATATCCTGGAAATGTAACGCACAAAAATTATCCGAAAATCTCGCCTTATTAAGTCTTGGCCACCTGCTAGAGCAAACTATCAGCGCCGGAAAAATTGTGTCAGCCAGCATACTTTCACTTAATCCTTTGACTGGATAAATATGAATCTTTAATTTCTCTGTATTAAATTTTAATCTCAACGAAACTTCATCAGGATTTTTCAAATTTAGCTCAGTTTTCTCATTATTATACGTAAATACATTCATCTTTCATTCTCCAGAATGAACATGATTCATATCCTCCACAGACAATCCCCAAAACCCGCCCTCGTCAGTCAGTTAACAATAGGTAGTAATTCATAAACTGTTGTGTGTACTATGCAAGGCATATTAGTTACATGTACTGGGCGTAACTTGTTACGGGGGACTTTAACCCGCCTGTATGGCCCGGCATACTTTTCACTGTGTGGTTAGCGAATCATTCTCATTCGCAACGAGATCTTGTTCACTCCGACCTGACTACCAACATCATTAAATTATCTCAGTCATCCAATTTATCTCCTGAATCCTATCATCAAGCAAACGGAATTCTTTGGATAAAATGTCCAATTTCTTTTGCATATCCGAAACTGAAACAGTACTATAAGTTTTTATTTCAGATTTTGAATAATATCTTCCTGTAAGATCACTAGCCTCTCCAAGAAACTTTCGCATTCTCCTGATTTTCCCGCCAATACACTCTCTTTTAGCCAATAGATCCGCCAGGGATTCATTGCCGACTCTTGTTGCATTATTAGTTCTATTTATCTTAATGATCAGTTCCTCAAGGTGTACATAGAGATGCTCCAGCTCATCAAGCAATGCTAAAGGATCCTCAGTTGGTTTCTCACCTTCCTGTACTTTTGCATTCCTATTCAGCCTTTCGGAAATATCATTTATCCTGCTTTGAACATCCGCTCTTTCAGATAATGCCAGTGCTAATTTCATATTCATACCCTCCTGTCTATAGTACGTCATTTCTTGTCTCAACTGTTGTCATCTTCTTCGCCTTCTTCACAATCCCTAAGAACCTCCGCGTCAGCTCGTGAAAGTACAAAATAGATTCCCGACACATCCCCGGTATGATCCGGATCAGACTCTTTCGAAAAAACAGTTTTCCCCTTGGTATACTTGAATTCTTTATCCCAACGATTTACTGCCTCATCTGTAGAATTACCATCCTTGTCAAAGATATCCAGAACCACAGCTTCAGATGCCCTACAGTTATATACGGTATTTCCACTTCTCTTAGCATGCTCAGGAATCAGTAACTTCACCAGTTTTCCATCTCTGCACTTATCCCATGCAATAAACGAGCCTTCTTCCGGACAGAACATATGCATACGAAGCCCCTTTACACCCTTTAATTTCTTAGGATCAAAGTCCACGTCGGCTGTGCTAAGACCGGTCATGTCAGCGTTAGTAAAATCCGACCAGTATGTCCGCTTGGCATAATTAAAATCTGCATTACGAAGGTTCGTACCAGCAAATGATGCATTGTCAAAATCTGCAGCAGCAAAGCAGGCTTCCTCCAGATCCGAGTTATCAAAGCCACAATCACAGACTTTCGCTTCAAAAAAATCCGCTTTTTTCAGATGAGCATTCTTAATTGTACATTCCCACATACATGAGAAAGTAAAACGTGTTCTCTCTCCTTTACACTCATCCAGTTTCGCTAATGTTAAATCCGTATTTATGAAAAAAGTTCCATCAAGTACCGCTCCTGTAAGGTTACTATTGTGAAGATACGCCCCCCAGAAATTAGCATGTGAAAGATTAGCCCCTTTGAAATTAGCTTGTCTAAGGAATACTTTTTCCATCTTAGCATACGAAAGATCCTTACCGGAAAAATCCATACCACTAAGATCAAGGCCGGAAAAATCCGCACAACTCCCTTCCTCGTGATTTGCAAGCCACTTTGCATGTTCCTCCATACGGCGGTCAAATTCTGCCTTCTCAATCTTCTTCAGAGATAAAGCTCTCATTCCCATAGAAATCTGCATATTCTAACCTTCTCCTTTCCCAATACCGTCCCCTTTTGTTTCTTTACCTACATAATACAAAAGGGGATGTGCGTAATTATGCACATCCCTTAATTTGTACATTTCCGTTTTACACATTTTTATTTCATCACTCTAAACCCACTCCTCTGGCATGCATTTCCATGATTACAAGACAATTCTGCATTATTAATTTATCAACCAGGCCTTTTTTTCTCTTAGCCCGCTTGTCATATTCATAACTGGCGTATATATTTGCATATTCAACACCCTTTTTTATCAAAGCTTCGAATCCATAATATTTAATATATCCCCTGTAAAATGCTTCCGGGTAATACAGTTTGTAATAGAGTAATCTCCAAGATATTATTGCACTATTAACGCAATGTGCTTTAGGAAACAGATATTTGATTTTTCTGCAAGAATAAATATACCAATCAGGAATACCGGCCTCCTGCATATCAGACACCCAGTCTTCTTTAAAGCCGTACCTGGCCTTGCCCTTGCGAACATATTCCATAATTTTAAATGCTTTTTCTCTTTCCAAACCTTTACCTATAAGATAAAGCATTATATCCTCTCTGCTGGCTATACATTCAAGAAAGCACCCGGGATCCTCCCGAATCAGTTTTTCTGCGTTTCCATCCCACACCTGCACCCCATGTAACATACTCGCGATTCTAACAACATCTGTTACACGGTTCGGTTTAATACGCTCCAGCACTTTTAATACATCATATCCATACTCCGGTATACCAACTGTCCCTACTGTTATTCCTTTTATGTCTTCGTGCTCAATCCCAAGTGCTTCCGTACCGGAAAATAAGCTCATTACTTTTTTATCAGCTCCAAATTCTATATCATTTGGGTCAGTTCCTGTTTCATCAGCTAAATACCTCAAAAAAGACAATGCATAGCCATCATATACTCCGAGCCTTAGCAGATTCCCGTCAAGTTCATGAAACTCAATCAGCGTACAATCCATGTCTTTATGTCCACAATCTACAGCCGGTGTATATTCGCATAAATCCGCTCCTTTGGGAACTGCAATCAGCACAGCAGGACAAAGACTGTTATCGCTCCTTACTCCAGCTATTTTCTCTGCAGCAGTTAAAATGGATTCCTTGCTTCTGTTACTTTTATTTGCTTTGAAGTATTCTTTTGCATATTTTTCTGCCTGATCTTCATCGACAGTAAAATATCTTCCTCCATAGCAAACCCTGCCTATTCCCTCTATATCCGCAGCACTCCGCTGTGCCTCGAATATATACTCAGCATCAAAATCGATAGCAAAATATGGCTCCTTATCCAAGTGTAGTCCTAAAAATGTCTCTGCTGGAATATCAAAGCCCTCCTTGGTCATTATCCTTCCACAGACCGGACATGCCTTATCCGGCAGGTCTGATCCTAAATCACCATATCGGTAACCCTTGATATCTTTAACACCAAAAAACGAATGCTTACAGTTTCTACACAAATAATGCGCCGGAAGAGGATTGATCCCTGTTATTCCAGCGAGAAAAGCTATAAAAGATCCTCCACAGCATCCCCTACTAGCAACAGTGTAACCTGCATCATTGCTCTTTTTAACAAGCTCATATGCAATCATATATAGCGAAGAAAACTCATTTGCCTTTATGCCTGCCAGTTCATATTCAATGCGTTCTCTAACTTCAGCAGGAAGCTTGTCTCCGTATATTTCATGAGCCTTTTTATAACAAATTTTCTCTAGCTTAAGGTCAGCATCCGGATATTCCGGATAACACTTTTTATTGGATACAGGCTGCACCACGCCAATTTCTGCAGCGATTCTGTTTGGATTATTCACTACAATCTCAATAGAGCTCTTCTCACCAAGAAAATCAAACTCAGCCATCAATTCTTTTACCGACATAAGATGATGCTTTGCTTTCCAGCCTGTAGAATCTCCACAGCCCGACGCATATCTTAAAACCTTGAATGCCTCTATATCCCTTTTATTCACATAATGCACGTTTGCAGAGGCAACTACAGGCACATTCTCCGTTTCCCCGATCTGAACTATTTTTTCTATTATATTTCTAACATCACCTTGTGTTAGATTCATCTTGGTTGGGTTCTGAGTCAGAGCACAAATATAATTATCCACAGGTTCAACTTCAACAAAATCATAAAATCCTATAATTCTGCTTATAGCCTCACTATCCAGTCCATCAAATACAGCCCGGCTCACCTCACCGCCCTGGGCACAGCTTCCGATAATCCAATCATTTCTTTTTTTAGCAAACATACTCTTTGGAATCTTAATGCAGCCATCACATAATTCACTGTAAGCCTCAGAGATAATCCTATACAGGTTTACCATACCTTCACGATTTGTTGGGAAAATAATAGCCTTATGTCCTTCCGGATACAAATCATCCGTTTTTTTATCGTCCACAAGGCAAGTTTCGAGCCCCAGAAGTACTTTTACAGTATTTTTTTCCCCTGAACAGTCCCTTGCCATATTACACCATGTACGATAAGCCTCCGGAAAAGCCTGAACACTATCCGTATCGGTAAGCGCAATTGCACTCATTCCCATTTTTTCTGCTTTCTGAATGAGTTCCCTTACATCAGCAATCCCGCTCATCTCGCTCATTTTTGTATGACAATGAAGTTCAGCTCTCTCATACATCTTTATTTTCCTCCTTATATTCCAACATCAGATATTTCTAAAAAATAGCTTATATAACCGCCATTCTGATAATAAAAAAAAGGATGTGCTTTATTATGCACATCCTTTCGGCCACAGCATCCGGATACATAATTACAGGTCAGCCATTGTATGTGGCATTCCCCTTTAGTATTCCTGATTTCAGCGGATCAGACTCCCAATAGGAAAGATACGGATTATCCCTTGATGTCCTGATAATCTCTCCCTTAAGCTTTTCCCACTCCCAGATGTCAATATTACCCTTTATCTGTTCAGCCAGCAACGGAAGAAGACGTTCTATCCCCTTATATTCTCCCCTGTAATACTCAATATCAAGATAATAACTCATTTCATCATCATATATTTCTGAGGGATCATCACCGAATCCGATACTCCAGCCGAACGCATTCATGTCACTTGAATCGTGTCCCTCGTGATACTTTTTACCTTTGCTTACCATTTCCTTACGCCATGCAGGATCTGTATCTAAAAGGACAAATGGATTGCTTCCCCGATTATTAGCCACATCAATAACAATATCTCCCTTTTTAAATGGTATGGGAATATCAAACCACATCATCCCAAAAAAATCACATTCTGTACTGAATTCTTCTTCAGACTCAAGGTATTCTTTTACTACACCTGGGAATCTTTCATGTTTTTCTGCCGAAATATCAACAGACATCACTTCACCTGACCTGTTAAACTCAACCGTAACATAGTTGGATCTTTCATCACCAGGCTTAGACATAAGATACTTGGATATAGCATATCCTGATTTTTCGTTATCATCGTCTATTTCTTTTAAACAATAGTTCCGTGCTTCATCATAACAACCAAAATACAGTCCAGATTCGTATTTCTCATATGACAGCCTTGTATCCCCCGCACACATTCGGCAGTATATAAAACTCGGCACATATACACTCCCGGTATTATCTGAAAAAAAATACTCCAAAACTGTTTTTTCTCCACACATATGGTTTTTTATCAGACTATGCACACTTTTCTCATATGCTGTCTCCGGATTATGTTTGAATATCCAGGACCAGCGGTCCCCCGCATTTTCATCCAGCATCATATCGTCAGATTCTCTTATCAGGGCATTCCAGGCCTCATGCTTTTCATCTAAAGTCTTTTTTTTTGAAGAATAAACAAAAAATGCCGACTCAAATAGACTCGGAGTATAACCGATACTATTAAGATGTTCCCTTACATCCCTAGAATTAATAAATCCAATATAGTCCATGCTCATTCCTCCTGCTACTCTGTAAACTCGTCTTTAGCATTAACCACCCCAAAAGCGCCGTATCAACCTTTCCATATTTGCACGTCCAACAGGATTAGCAGTATGCAGCACTACCGGATAAAAAGTTCCTCTTTCCACAAGAAAATCCAGCAGATTAATGGCATCTCCACCATCAACGGAAAATTCACCCAGATCATGATCCAGATCAAGCACCTCTATTTTTTCTCCGGACTCTTCAAGCTGTACAATCAGATCCTTTGTTTCATTTACCGACCTAGTCCAAATATATCCATCCGGAGCTCTTCTGACATCATCCAGGTATATTTTCAAGCTAAAATCCTCCTATCATTACAAAACCTTAACCATATATACTATAGCTTACTCAGACAATCCTGACTATCGACTCATAAAGCATCACTTCCCTGTCATTAACTGCCCTGTCATAGTGATAATGCCCGAAATACCATCTCTTATAATCCAGTCTTCCCCTGATTTCTTCAAAATATGCAGTCAGCTCATTAGGCTTAAATTCACCATGACTGAATAAGCTCTGTGTCGATGATGCGCAACAATGGCTTAGGACAAAATCTACTTTCCATTCTGCCTTATCCAGGTTTTCATACCCAATAGCCATCTCTTCCCTTGTTGGCAATTCCTGGGGCCACCAGCTTACGCCTTCTTTTCTGCAGCTTTTGTCCGTTGATTGTGCACCACCAAATGTGAAAATTTTCATATCACAGATGTTATACACCTGGCCGCGCATCAAATGTATTACACCCGGCCGGATTTTCTGAACTTCTCCGCCATTCCAGTTTTCTACTTCATACGAACATAATCTGTCAAAGTTTTCATGATTACCATCTATAAAAAGCGTGGTGAATGCCTTATCCTCTAACCAGTCCAGCCAATATTTTTCATACCGGCTCTCCTCCTTTTCCCAAACGAGCCCAAAATCGCCAAGAATGATCACAAAATCATCTTTTGTAAGCTCCGTCTGCTCCCTGAAACGGTTTTTGCCCAGCCTGATAACTTCTGAATGTGTATCACCTGTCACATAAACCATACTACCCCTCTCAATCCAATGCCCACCAGAATTCTGTCTCGCGGTGCTTTATTCCTTTTGATCTGCTAACGGAAAGATCCGGATTCCTTTTATAACGAAAGGCATGTCTATACTCCCGTGTACAAAACTTCTTTAATATACGTGATTTTTTTCCGCGCCATAAACGTTTATAACATAAAAACCCGTCAGGATCTTCCTCATCATCCCAGTAATTGCCATTTATATCTATTGGCTCAACGCCATATAAACCTGACCATTTGCTCATTCTCTTGTATCTATAATACTCAATCTCCATTGCCCTGCGTTTTCTTGCCATAGAACCGCTGCACTCTTTCTTTGTTGAAAATCGATATCATATTCTTCATCATAGGTTCCACACATTTTATCAATCTCCATAAATGCTTCACAACGGTATGGCAAATTCCTTCAGGTCATCCAGTCTCAGAAAAATCAGTCCATTATGCAAACTGCCTTCCTTTTCCAACGAACATCCACCGTCAATACCTATTACATTATTATGCCTAAAACTCTTAAGACAGTTCCATTCTTTTTCAGCTTCGTGCCATCTCCTTATGTTCTGCACCGGTACATGCCCGCAAACAAATGTATAATCATATTTGGAATAAACATCCAGCCCATGAGTGAGAAAATCTTCACGCCACATTGAAGACCATGTATTACTCCACACCTTTGCATAAGGCAGCTCATTATATCTCTTCCACATGCATTTGGGATTGTAATAGGAGTGGGTAAGGCAATAATCATGATCCGGATAGCGTAAATTCCGTATAACATATCTGTTACTAAGCCATTCCAAAAGCCGCCTCCTCTTCTCATATGAAAGATCTGTATAACTTTCATATGTTGGATAACCTCCGTTTGCCCCAAGCCAGAACGAAGAATCCGGCCCATTACATTCTGTTTTTCCTTCCGGATCTACCGAATTCAGCATCATAAGCTCATGATTGCCTATTATCAGATCCATATTCTCGCTGTTATCCATAATATGCCGCAGAACCTTTATACCATCCGGCCCCCTATCAATCGCATCACCTAAACAATACAGATAGTCCTTCCCCGTAAATCCTATCTCTGAAAGCCCCTTAAGAAAAAGGTCATAATATCCATGAATGTCTGAAACAACATATCCAGCCATAATACCTCCGTCAATATCTTATGGTTTCGATTTGATAGCTAAATATCATTCATCTGTTAAAAATTTCAAGCACCTTTTCCCAGCAGACATCCCTTCCAGACTCCGATCCCCAGGCTGCCCATACAGCTTCTGCCTTGTTCTCATCTCCGGAAATCATTCTGCTTAGATCCAATAATTTATGATCATCAGCACTAAACTCATCCTCCCTGACCTTCCTCAGTCTATACAGCGGCGACAGCATCGGCTCATATGTTCCCCAGGTATGATCCTTGTAGAACATCCTATGCTTTAGCGGGGTAAGCCTCCACTCATCTGTACCCGGTATACGGAATACAATATTAGGAAAACAGCAGTCCCACTGATCTCTTGACTCTAAGATCATAGCATGAAACGGCGGTCCAAAAGGTCTGCAGTCAATATGTACAATATCTCCGACCTTATACGGTGTCCTAAGGCTAATGTCCAGCTTACCTGAAGTAAACTGACGGCTCTCCGGCAGATAATATTTATTCTCCCCATCCACCTTTTTAGGAATCAGTTTTTCAAACCAGCAGACCTTTCCACGGCAGTCATAGTAGTAATCATACCTGGGCTCATTCCAGCCTGTATCCATGGTGTCCCAGGCCTCCATCCTATAATATCCATTACATAATTCATCAGGACACCCGTTCTCTGCTTCCTCAGTCTTTATATATTTTTCCACGTCCTCACAGAACATAAACAACCCACACGAGCTTGACTTATGCATTAACTCTTCCGTATCGTACCACTCAGTGTACAGATAGGACGGTCCGTCACAAAACATATCATCCGAATGATTATACATAAACTCTTTAGCCTGACAGATTTCGCGATACAGATTCCAGAAATAAGTCCACATGCTCTGCTTAACTCTGTAATCCATGATTTCCCGGATGTCATACTTTATCTGTTTAAAGCTTCTTTTCCGATTAACGTTCTCAATAACAGAATTGAAAGTATCATATTTCTTGTTCTGCCTTGCCAGCAGTTTGGATATAAGCTGCGTTTTTTCATCCAGGGTAATAGGTGCCATACATACTATCCTTGCAAGATAATAAGGCGAAATACCTTCATCTGAGGTGATAAAGTATGTCATTTCATCTGAAAAACCGCATTTTTTAAGCATAAAAACCATATCATCATCACTTATTTTCCCTTCATTTCCAGCAAACCGTTCAAGATCTTCCACAGATGCGATTTCCTGCCACTTATTTTCATTGATAAGATAAAGTCTGCATCTCTTTCTAAGCACAGCAAGACAGAGAATGCAAATGAAAGTCTCTATGTCTCCACCATCCCAAATTGCCAGCCCAAGCTCCGTTTCCTCTGACATATGGAAGATTTTTTCCAGATGCTGAGCATTTTTATTATCCCCATTACCGCTAATACGCTTTTCAGGCCATTTCCCGACATTGCTTTTCATAACATTACCGGATGTATATACACATACGTTAGTGTATCCGGCCTTATATAGATAATACTGCACATAACTGTCAATCCCTGAGCTGTCTCCTATCAAAACCTCATCATTATTGCTGATAAGAAGATCAAGGCTTTCCTTTACCACATTTGGAATCTCCCAGTTTTTTCCTTTATTCTTTATTATTCTACTTCCGCATATTAGAGTCTTCATTATTCCTTCCCATCCTACAAAATCATAGTTTTCTCTGGTCACTGTCCCTGTCATTTTCCTATAAAAAACATAACAAAAGGGATGTGCAATTCTATGCACATCCCTGCATTGTCAATTATCTACAGTAAGTCTCCCCCCTGTTCGGTTCAGCCCCCTATCCCCCCACTATAATGTCCGTTCCTTCGAACAAATGTCAGAGGCTCAGACGGATCACAATCATTGAGAAGATTACTTAGAATAATCCAAAAAGATGTGCAGTAATCTACACATCCTTTTTTCTCATCACATTTTACTTTGTAGGATTTATATCACTTTTCCCCAACAAGCAGCAGTTTTTTTTCGTTGTTCTGCTCTTGGCAATTTTAATTTTTCATCATAAATTGACTTAGCAACATCCCAGTAAATATAATCGAACTCTATCCTATTAGCACAATCGGTCTCGTTTTCCCTAATATATTCAATAGCGGCTTGGAATGCATCATATTCTTTTTTATCTTGTAATGCATCATATTTTAACTTACTCCACGGGCAATCAAATTTAAAACCCGGTTTTGCATCATTATCAGACAACACACAATAGCTGTCATACACAAATTTAATCATGTAACTATCCATCGGCGCATGAACTTGAGAAAAAAAACTTACTTTTTTAGAATTGCCAAAGTCTCTGATATACAGGTATTTCATTGTCATATTTATAATTTTCTGTATTTTACCAAATGATAGATTGCAGAGTACTTCATCTTTCTTGGTTATATTATTAATTGATTCTACCGTCTTTTCAAAACTAATACTCCCATTATAGTATTCCTTTATTGCATTTTTAATTTCTTCATTACCCTCTAATTTATTTTTAACCTCGCCTGTTGCTACTCTACGTGTGGCATCACTTACTGCCATATTGTAGATAAAATCAAATATTTTTTTCGAAACATTATTGGTATCTTTCATAATTATCCTCTCCTATCGACAATACTTTTTGCACCCACTCAAATTAAATTTCCACTTACTACACTTTTTCGATTGCATATACATAACGATTATACAGTATAATATGCCCCGTGTGTCATCTTCCCAAATCCAACCTAATCCAAGATATCGTATAGGATCTGCCTTCACGCATTAGAAAACCATTTTCATGATGCGACAAAACCTATCTGACGTATTCTTTTTACTGAACCCATTTTAGGTATCTCTATATCCTCTGCGCGGATGGTTTTTACATCCTCCGGCCTCACGTCATCAAAATCCATTTTTACAAGCCTGCTGCTCTGGGATAGACGCGCCTTTTCTATAATGTTCCTGGCAAAACGGCCGTTACCAAAATCCTCACGACATCTGGATTCATCCATTATTTCACGGATTTTCTCCATAGCCTCAGGAGCAATCACAAGTCCCTTCTTGCCGGCAATGTGTTCTGCTATACGACACAATTCATCCGTGCTGTAATCAGCGAAATGGATATGATGGGCAATGCGGGACCTTAATCCGGGATTCCTATCCAAAAATGCCTCCATCTTATCCGGGTATCCGGCAAAAATGACAATCAGTTCATTCCTGTGATTTTCCATCTCCTGAACAATAGTATTGATTGCTTCATCCCCATACATACCTGCCTTGTCATCAACAAGTGAATATGCCTCATCTATGAAAAGGACTCCTCCAATTGCTTCCTTAAACTTCTTTTTTACGATCTGCGCTGTCCATCCTACATATTTTCCGACCAGATCTCCGCGCCCCACTTCAACTATATGCCCCTTTGAAAGCACATAATTATCCTTAAGGATCCTGGCAAACAGTCTGGCAACCGAGGTTTTGGCTGTTCCCGGATTACCCGTGAAAATCATATGATTGCATATCTGGTCTTCAGGCATTCCTTTGTCCCTAAACATCGCTCGTGCCTTATAACTGTCCAAGGCCTGGTGGATTACTGCCTTAGCGGACTCGATTCCGATCATCGATTCAAGCTCATCATATGCCGAACCATCCGGCTTTTTATTTAGAATTTCATTTCCTACAACAGAAAAGCTCTTATACTGACTGAAAACATTTGTCTTCAGCTTTTTGCAGTACCACTCATCAAAATATCCATCCAGCTCAGAAATATGGTATCCTGTGTCTTTATCGATTTTTGATGAAAGCCTTTTATCCATGCGGACACCATATTCATGCGCCCTTTTCTTCAGATAATCAATC
Organism: Lachnospiraceae bacterium AB2028; assembly: GCA_000621425.1. Classification (GTDB taxonomy): domain Bacteria; phylum Bacillota; class Clostridia; order Lachnospirales; family Lachnospiraceae; genus NK4A136. The sequence goes on along the minus strand of JHYJ01000018.1, from coordinate 16,768 downwards.
GCAACATCATATGTGGCAAGAATTTCTTTGATTTCGACAAAAGTAAAGCCTCCAAGATTTTCCAGAAGCTTTTGCTTAAGCCTTTGACATTCTTTAGGCAGACATATGATCGTCAGCACATCCCTGCAATGCCCTTTTATGATCCGGCAAAGGTCTTCAATGTAATAGTATGAGCCCTCTGCTATATTACTCTCTTCCGCCTCATCACTATCAACATTAAAACATAATATGACGGCTCCCTGGGAATTACTCTTATAAATAGACTCCGCATTTCTTGGGATAAGATCCATATCCGGCAATAATTCAATGCTGCAATACCTTTTATTCCTTATCCTTCCAATAATGTACATCGATTCAATCAGCAGCTTATATGTTCCGGCTCTTGTCCTTGAATCATCACACTCGATTATATAGTCTACCGGATGCCCTATAAACTTCTTCTCCACCTTTCCGGCAAATATCCTGTCCAGTTCGGGTATCAGAGACCCTTTTGTCATGTAATCATTTGACCTCGAATATACAGATGATTTATCCCCATCCTTAATAATGCCTTCTTCATACCTAAAGCCAAGCCGATGTGCTCTTTCCATGAAATCCAGTTCATATTCCGTCAAAATTTCATTAGCATCATATATATAATCCTCATTCTCTGCCTTATTCAGCATTCTGAAAAACTCTATAACAGTCACTTCCTTGATCATTATTTCAGTATATCTGTATCCGCATTTTTTCAAAAATGAAGACACGATTTTATCCAAATCTGCTTCCTCATGGCTGATATATCCGAATGTACCCTTCTCACAGGAGGCCATGGAAATGAATAAATAGCTCCTAGGCCAGTTTTTTTCAGCGTATTCGCCACACTTGATCCTTAGGGATTCGGCAAATTTCATATCCTCTTCAGTCCTCCATCCCCTACGGACAACTTTATCTTCCTTGCTCCTGATGTTTTCAAAAATAACTTCTATCTTATGTACACGCATTTAGACACCTCCAGACTCATGTTTTTCAATCTTTTTAACCTTTTCTGCTCTTATGATAGAAAAAAGGATGTGCAACACTTTGCACATCCCTAATGATCAACTATTTCTTATCAATAAGCACAATCTCACGTCCATGCTTTTCAGCATACTGTATCGTTGCTTTTGTGCCTCCTGGAGCTCCGGTATATACAGCTATCAGCCGTTTGGAATTGTCAACCATCCACTCATTTCTTTTAAAGAATGCAGCCCGGCTCGGATGATTCCCAACAAAAATCACATCATCAGCTTTTTTATAAACATCATAATACCTTGTCTGCCAGTCTTTCTCCCAGCGGTTCTCCATTCCCCTGAATGCGATCGCCGAAAATAGCCTGATGTCATTCTTTTCCTCTTTAAGCCTCAATACATATTCAGCAGCCCAGAGATCCACACCACGCTGCATGCCGGATATGAAATCCCTGTAGCCTTCATCTACAGACTTCCTTATCTGCTCCTCAAGCCACTTTATTACAGTTTCTTCCGGCATATCGAGCCGCTCCGGCCTGTGACCGGTAAATGAAACTGCATGTTCGATGTCAACCTTTAACATATTGGTCCCTCCTTAAAACGTTTCTCATAAACAGTGCTATTATCTATGCTTCCATGCTACTACATGTCATGTGCATATTACTGTACATCCTAATGTGTCGCCGTTTTCGCCGTTTTAGTTTATGTACGAGTCGTTATGCCAGAAATATCCCTGCCCTTTCTCCCAACTGTCCAAGACGATCAAGCATATCGGTCAGGATTTCCGGCATATAAGATCATACAGTTTAATCGGATAATCCATCTTGCCCAGTTCCTATGCCACGCTGCCATAACGGCTCAGGCCCGCCTGCAGTTTCTCAATAACTTTCGTTTTAACCGATTCCGGCCCCAGTACCGTAAGCTGATCGGAATACCTGGTTGCAAAATCCACTACATAATCTTCAGGCATTTTGACATCCAGGATTATCTCATCACCGTCTTCCTCGACACGTATCGACTTGCTGCCGAATTCATCAACAAATATAGGCAGCATGGATTCAGTAGTTCTAAAGCTTACAGTCCTTTTTTCGAATGAATCGTTTCTGGCTGAGTAATCCCTCCCTTTTCCCTTATTTTTGTCCGCAATTCGGATATCCTTAATATAATCCAGGCGGAGGAATAATTCGTCAGGACCTTCACCATAATATTCCAGAATATAATCACCATCGATAACTTTCATATTAACAGGAACTACACAGTACATTTCATAGACAGTCTCTACACTACCTTTTACCCCTACCACAAACCTAGGGTAGCGAAAACTTACCATATTATTGTTGGCAATAGCATCCTCTACAACATCAAGCGTAAAGAAAAGCTGATTGCTCTGTACACTCTCATCCGGAAAATTAAAATCCGACGGCCTATTTTTCCTAAAGTAGACACTGGATAAGCTTTCCAATTTATTTATCAGCTGCCTTCTCTGATGAACCGGAATATATTTTGAATCCAGTAATTCATCTATAAGAAGACGGATCTCACAGTCCGAAAAATCCCTTTCCAGATAGAAGTCGGTCATAATTGTCTGATCCTCGTCAAAGCCCGTAGACTTGTCCTTAAATTTTCTCGGAATTTCCCTGTACTGTATATCCAGTCCCATATCTATAAGATCCATAATTCCACGCTTAACGGACCGGCGGTCGACCTTCAGGTCGTACTTTTCAAGCAGGATCTTTTCAATATCCTTCTGGCTAAGGCGATGATCCTCATCGGTATACTGCTTTAATATTTCCAAAATATCGATCGGTATCATTTTCTTTGACTGCTTAGTATACATATCTTTGTACCTCCTGTCCTTTTCTGTTTATGACTAAAGTGTACAATATAAAAGTGGACACCAATGTCCCCTTTCGGTGTTATAATTAAATAAAAATGTATTAATCTTCAGAAACTAGGCGACAGGAGAAAGGAAAATGAAATACGAACTAAATGTCGGTTCCCATGCTATAGACAAAAAATCACTGAATATCGGATTATACACCTTAATCATCTATCAGTTAATCCGTCAGCACTCAAATGATAAGAACAGGCTTACTACTAAGGATATTTATGACACACTTCTGGAATACTGGCAGGGTAACGAAGAAAAAGAAAGTGCGAAGAAAAACCTTCAAAAGACAATAAAACGGAATCTTCCAATTCTCGTACAGTTTGATACAAACATCCAAATAGAATACAAAGACGGCTCGTTACTATCTGACGATTTAACATCAGATAAGCCCCAGATAGCCTACGGAAAAATCAGATACATATGGTATGAACAGGATCTAACCGTTGAGGACCTTCAGCTGCTTTCTGATTCCATAATATACTCGCGCCACTTAAAAAAAGAACGAAAAGAAGAGTTGATTGAAAAGATACTAGCATCTGCCGGACAGACATTCAGCAAAAAAAGCGACTGGTACAGGTCAGTAATAAACGACTCAGAGGACATCTCCGTTCCTGTTTCCGGAGATCTGTACATAAATTTAGGTTATATCTGTGAGGCAATAGAAGAAAAAAAATGTCTCTCTTTCGACTATATGTATGCCGGGAGGGATGGTGCCAAATACCTGGTACGGAAATATTCCGGTGTTAGCCCCTACAAGATAGTTCATTATGACGGAATATACTACCTAATAGCCTCAAACAGTCCCGATACAGCTCATAATAAACTGTTTAAGGAACATAACAAAGAAATCCCAATTCTCTATCTTGAAATCCATAAGCTTACGAAAATGTGTCCTGATCCAGATAGCACCTATCACAGCATAGGCGAAACTGCCGGAAAAAATACAACCCTACAAGAATTACTGAGCACCGGGTATCATCCACTATCGCACGAATCTGTTCCATTCAGATTTATGGGCGACATAAATCTGCGTGTCAATTCACGCGGTCTGGACCAGCTTATAGATAGATTCGGCAACAGAATGTATATTTCCAGACGAAAGGAATTGGATGGCAGATATGATGGTTCAACCAAAGAACTCGCATATACCTATGATGTAACAATCAAAAAAGCCCGCAAAAACGACTGGAACGAATTGCTTATCCTTCTTATCAGCTATCCTTCTGAAGATATCGAGCTCATCAGCCCTGAATACCTCCTTGAAGGTGTCATGTTCCAGATGAGAGGCCGTCTCGCAAGGCTGGGTGTTAATTATGATATAAAGCTAAATAAATAGCCAAAATTCCATTCAAAAAAGGTGGGCAGGATTACTGCTCGCCTTTTAATTCCTCAGTTATCATTCTGCCAATCCGTTCTGCGAAAACCTTATGTCCGTCCTCTGTCCAGTGCAGTGCATCAACTGGTGAAGGCTCCACCAATTCTGCGGCATTGACAAAATGGCATCCCCTGTCTTCCGCAATCTGACGATAGTAACCGGATAATGATATGGACGCTTTTATAGAATCATCATCAAATGACATTGAAAAAGGGGAACTTGAAATGGTTTCCCCGATCCTTGTCGGGGAAACCAGGATGATTTCCGGCCTAAAACTCTGTTTTCTTGATGTAAAATCGATTATTACATCTGTAAGCTGGCCTGCATTGCCGGCTATCTGTTCAGCCGAAGCATGGAATACTTTTTTGAGGTCATTGCTTCCCAACATCAGTATAACAATATCAACCGGCTTGTGAGTATTTAGACACGCCCTAAGATAGCTCATACCATTCTTCCAGGGTTCCTCCGGATCATCAAGCACAGTAGTCCTTCCATTACACCCTTCTTCAATAACCTTGTATTCAGGTCCAAGCATCTTCTGTAGCCGACCGGTCCACCTTATGTCATCAGGATACCTCAATCCATTAACAGGATTATATCCGTATGTATTGGAATCACCATAACAAAGTACTGTTTTCATCATGTTTCCCCTCATATTCAGCAATTCATTTTTTATATTTCGTTTTCAGATTTACAATTCTTCCCTTATACGATTCCCATATTACTAATTCCTTGTCCAAAATATCAGTCTTTAATATTTCTCTAATCCGATCATTTACTTCCTTATAAGTATCATAATCGAACCAGCTCCACTCCTGATAATACGGTTCGCCCTCAGAAAAAAGCCATGCTAATGTATACTGATCCAATGGCATATGGCATTTGTCAAACTTATCTTTATATTTTTCAGCTCCTTCACAACAATACAGGTACTTAAAAGCCATATTAACAACCTTCTGGGCCTGACCATAGCGTGCATCATAATCGTAAAACTCTTTCATATCAGAAATAAAGTCTTCGCACCACTTTTTATGATTGAAATCATCATTTTTTTCAAAATACGATCTTATCGCATCAGCCAATTTTTTAAAAGCTCCACAATTCCTATCCGTTTTCTTTCCTTTTATTCCTGAAAAAGTCCTGCTTGCATCTAGATATCCTTGCCAGACAGCATTCCTAAACAGTTCTTCATCATCAACAATGAATTCCCATGGCTGAGTACAATTGTAAAAAGGCCCCTTTTTCCCATCGCCAGGAACTTTCCTGATGAAACTATCTTTAGCAGTCTTAATAGCTTTTGCACTATAATTCATCACAAACCTCCCTTACTCTGAGGTTTCTATTTCCCATGAGGTATAAAATACATCCTTTTTCAGTCTTTCCAAGTAGTCTCCTGAAAAACTTACCTTTCTTGTCTTATCCCAAGTGATCGATGATTTTAACGGATCATCATCAGGAAGAGCTTTAGCCATATTACAGAAATCTTCATATAAAGCGGACATCAACGCTTCGAGTGTCATATCCTTAGCATTTTTTACTTCGCAGTATGAATCATCATATTCGTCATAGTGAAATACAAATGTATCCCCCTTCTCCTCTATGCAAAGTAAACGGAATGTGCTGTCCGGATCGGAGCCAGCTTTTTCAGCTTTTTCCCTAGTTGGAATTATTATCTGATCATAAATCGACCAGAACAGTTCCTTTTTGTCAAAATTCTTAAACTTCTTATTCTCTACACCCTGTCCCCTGTATGCCTCTAAATCAACTACTCCACACTCACCTATAGCATATTCTCCGACAATCCCTTTAAAATTTACTGTCATATAATCGTTTTTCTTAAAACCTGCTATTTTTTCCCATACCTCAGTCTCATAAAATAATAATGAACCATCGTCATCACCATATGTTTCCCTTAATAGATTCTTTACCATTTCTTGTATCGGCCGATATGACACACTATTTATGGCATTCCATGATTTAATATTATATTTGAGTATTTTCTCAGCCTTTTCTGAGTCATCTACAGAATTATAAACTAACCAATTCAAAATATAAGAATCAATAGGAATATCAAAATCTTTTTCAAATTTTTTTAATTCAATTCCAGCAAAACACTTTATTTCATATCCAATTTCTATAAAATAAAAGTATTTTACTGACATATTAAGAAACTTTTGTGCGGTTCCATGTGTAAAACCATAATACGCCACTAATTCCTTAACTGTTTTCTTATGCCAGACCTTAAATGAAATAGATTGTATTTTCTCGAATCCGCTCTTCATATAGGAAACAATATCATTTTGTTTCTCTTCTACAGCCTTATATGAATCTGTCTTCTTTGTATATATAAATGCATCATTCCAGGCCTTTGTTTTTATAACATAATTTATAATATCGTCTTTGTAGGCATCTACTGGTTCATTATCAAATAGTTTTAGCATTTTTTTACTGAACTGCTCACTAATGAACTTTTTTGCTCTTGTTTTTTTTTCTTTGTCCATAACACTTAACCTTTCCTGTCTATGTTATATATTTCCTATGAAATTCCTTCCAGCTATACTTATCATTTATAGCATCAAACATCTTTTTTTCTTGAAGCAACTTGTATATTGCCGTCGACCTCGCCTGGCAATTTATGGATTTTTGAGGATTAAACTCTATGTTGTCCGTAAACCAGCTATATGCTGACAGATCAAGGTCATATCCGAAATTCTCTATTACAGCCATAATATAGAGATAGTCATAAAATGCGGTTTTCGGTTCAAGTGGCCATTCTATGCCATCTTTTACAAAAGCGAGTAGCTTTCCTGATGTACGATGCCGTTCATCCCTTTTTGCATCCTTAGGTTCTACCCCCAGAAGATCAATATATGGCCCACCATTTTCATACTTCTTTGAAGACTGAAATATGTTTTCCAGGTACACATTGTTAAGTTTTAGCGAAAATGCACTTAGCCTTCTTCCTAGTTCTATATGACTTTTTGAAGAAACTTCTAACGCATTTCCGCCGGTAGCCTGTTCAATAGCCTGATGCAAGTTGCGTATGTTCTTTTGTTTCTGGCTTAACGCAAACCCTCCGTTCCAGAAAAAATCAAAATCCCTGCTTACTATCGCTCCTTCTCTAATTGTCCACGCCGGTCTCGTTGCCATATAGTCCCTTACTCGTCAATATCTTCGCCTAATAGTTCTTTGAAATACTCCATATCCTCGTTAAAATCTTTTTCAAATGTTTCATAGCTTGTCATATCCGCCTCAATGTCAGCACATCCGGCAGGAGTTCGATTAAAACCTATGGGCAACGGATTGGCACCATATCCGGCATCAAAACTATACTCAATAACATAGATCAATCCTTCTAGGAAATCTTCACAGGTTCCCTGCAGACTAAATTTATCAGGAGCACCCAAATCTGTTTTACACCAAAAACATGCCTGACTTATGTACTTATATATCTCTAACTGATCTCTTTTTATTGTTTCACCATCAGCCAGCTCTTTTTTAAAAAAATGATAGGTATCATATATCAGCGGCTTAATATGCTTCTCATCAAGAATCCCTTCTTCCATCTGATTTACTATATCGCCCCAGCCATCAGATAAGCGTTCTATTTCCTCACTTCTCATAAAAAACCTCCATCTCCAAATTCAATGGCAGTACCGGTTAATTAAATATCAATTCCAATTATATTTTACATCACATCCGGCATTTCACCCCTATACATCTTACGGATTCTCTACAATATATTATGTTTAGGATCTATCCAAGTAACACTTATAGTGCTCACTACCATCATAGTGAATCTGAGGGGTATCTGAAAGATTAAAAGCCTTCATAATCAGCTCAATAGCATCTCCTCCGATATTACGGTTCATATACACGACAGGCTTCCCTTTGTTACTTATTTCCACTCTCCCTCTCGGATAATAGTCAAATGGCTTGTTACATCCCCTTGGCTTGACATGATCCCACAGCAGCCTGTGATTATAATTGTTTCCGGATTTAGCTACTCCTACGACATCGCCTTCTTCATAGGCAAAAGCCAGTAATTCACCCTCTTCTATCAGCCAGAAAACACCTTTTTTAGGATTCTGCTTCATTACACATGCCTCCATATACCACCTACTGCCTCGCTTCTATTTGCAACCAACTCTAAGATTGCCAGATGGCAGTTGTATATTGACAAGTTTCCGGAAAAGATCACGGAAATTAAGCTCCAGCGCCCAATTATAATCAGTTAGGGAATTTACAATATACCTAATTCAAAATATCATTCGTTCTTATTCTTAAATTTACAAAGACTCTCTATACGGTCCATATTTTCTTGCATCTGTCTTCTAAAATCTTCGTCACGTTGGCACTTATCAGATATTGTCCTCATATAATATATTATAGTTGAATGATCTCTGCTAAATAGGTTACCAATATCTTTCACAGATTCATTAGAAAGCTTCCAACACAAATATACTGCAATTTTTCTTACTTCAACTAAATCTACGGGTTCCTGCTTCTTTGAGATTACATCTTCAGTGGAATAATTATAGTTTTCAGCAACATGCTGAACAATTCTTTCCAGCGAAATATAGGCCATTTTCCTTCTCTCCATTCTATATCCCTTATTTTTATTCAGACATATGAATCCTAATAACTCCTTTCCTTTATATGACATAAGAATATAAAAAAAGATGTGCATTATTGTGCACATCTTTATAAAAAGCAACCATTTGGAGATCATCAACTGTAAATCTTCCTTGTCAGTATTAAATGATTTCTCATGCCATATATATTTCCTGATGAAAAACAGATAACCACACAGAAAAATCTATTAGGTTGTCATAAAGCCTGTTTCCCGCCACGTCACCCTTCGTCTGGTGTTCAGATTTATCTTCTCCAAAAGAAACAAATTTTACTTCTACATCATTGTCCATTGTCATAAAAACCATTATGTATTCCCCACCATCTTCTTTACAATATGTCTTTTTAGATGGATGGGTAAATCTAACATCTTTACTATCAAATATTCCGGGAACAATTGTAGTCGTAACACACACATTCAAAATATTGGACGGATCACTACACCAGTTATGATTTGAAAAGAAATACATAAGGTAATACCTGTATTCCTGACGCGCATATATAATCGAATATTCTATGCAAAAGGCATCTCCATAATGCTCTTCTGCTCCGCTATCATATAGTATCTTCATTAATCTGTCGTATATTTCAAATTTTGCCGGATCTATCATACTTTCTGCCGTTGCGGTGATAGCATCCTCTTTCTTTTCTCCGATTTTTTGCAATTGAATATTTATAGCCGAGAAATCATCCGTCATATACCATTCCCCTTCATTTGTCCCAATCTGAAGGTAATCATTAATCCATTTTCTATTGAGCTGTTCCCTACGCTCGTTGACGAATGGTATCTCAAGAGTTTTATCTGCAGCTATTTTGTAAAGCTCATTTATTGTCGGAAAGGATACATCATCATTTTCAAGGCTAGGATGCTTCTCCAATATTTTAGAGAGGCAGGTGTTTTTATCAAAGCACTCCCGACTGTATACCTTATCCCCTACATACAAAAGAGTTTTAGCGCCGGATTTATCAACCAAAAAAATGTGATTAAGAATATTCTCATCGCATTGGGCTATTCCTTCAGGTTTAGAAATAAGCGCAAATTCCCTTTTCATGGTGATCCGATGAAGAACACTGTTTATTGATTTATATACTTTTATCTTCTTCTGCATACTCATACGCTTCACCATCCCCATCCAAAGAAGTGCTTCCCATCGTGGTCAGTTATCTCGACAGCCTTCACAAATTCAGAGCTTGCTTTCTCGAGGATTACCGCTGCTCTTTCTTCATTTGCCCAGCCGTCCTTCTCATCAATATGCCATTTGCCGTTTTCAAAATATACATATAGGATCTGATCTTTTAATTGACTGGAATGCCATTTGATCGCGATATTCCCGTCTTTGGAATCCACTTCATCGATAATAATTGTCTGGTACTGATCGGAATAGGGCTTTCTGTCTGCTTCAATGGTAACCACGTCTTTGTAGGCATTACTGATTGAGATGGAATTATCCTCAAATTCTGCCACGCATCCGCTGTAAATCAGATCTGTTATCTCCCTTTCCTCTTCAAAAATGTGTTTCGACCTGGCATCAGAAAGAAGCAAAATTCGACCATTATTATCTAATACCTCATTACAGGCAATCCACAGCGCCTTTTTAACCCCTTTATCCAACAACAAGCTCGTAATATGATCTATGATAAGAAGTGAAATATCATCATATTGTTCCCTGATATTGGATACATCCTTTCCCAGCTGATCAGCTGATATATATTTCATTTTTCCAATCATTTCTCTATCGGCTTCATTCCCGGTAAGGCGTCTCGAAGCCTTACTCATACGGTTATTTGCTTTCTCTTCATAAGAATACAAATATAGAAGAGAGTAACCCATTTTCCCAATAGCGAAATTCTTGAACAGTTCATATGTAGCTTCATCCCTTCGCTTTTCTGCTATTTGATCTTCATCTAAATCTTCGAAAGAATCTCCTAACACAAGTTTTTTGAAAACACTGGAAAAATCTTCACCGGACGGCCAGTGCCCCCCATCAACATAAAAACAGTTTTTACTGCGCAGATACTTGTTACTCGTTGTCGTATCTGTAACATCATCATCACACCCCAGAATCATATAGACGTTTTTTGTGGTTTCACGTTCAGAGTCCCAGCAAATAACTCTTTCCGTGTTGTTTTCAATCAGTTCTTGATATTCATAATCAGCAAGATCATCTGACCAATATCTGGACGCGGGATAGGCCGGATTGATCAGTATGGTTTTGACGTTTGTTGCCCGCCCAATAAACAATGCCAACACACCACCAAAACCGTGCCCCACAATCAAATCATATCTTTCAGTCATAAGCTGCATTAATAATTCGGCAGGATTCTTATCCTTTTCAAAAACCACTGAAGTAATATGCGTATTCTCGCCGAAATACTTCTGTAATTCCTTATAATAAATATTCTCTTTTTCATCTTTATAGTCACTGATGTTTAATATGCTCATATCGTTACGCTCCTTCTTCAGTCCTGACGCATGTATCAACTTTCAGCATCGTCTCAGTCCGAAAGACTCCAAACCGCTCTTCATACAGATTTTTCACTTTGCCTATGCTTAATTGCCGAAACTCATAGTCTCTAATCTTTCTCCGCAAACTCATAATCAAAACTTCTTTCATCGTTACACCTCTAATCTATCACAGATTTTTAAATAAATTTATCTCTTCACCGTTTTCTTCAAATCGAACAAATTTTACAACTTCCATAGCACTTGCTCCTTTACTTTTCTAGTTGAGCTTAGTATAAAAGAAGGGATGTGCATTATTATGCACATCCCATTGATACTCCATCCCTATATAGATCTAAATCTTTTGCAAGTACTGAACTGAAACTCTTTTCGTCAGCCACACACCATTTACCGACCGATAGAACTTCTCTTGATTTCTATACATTTCTCCGCTTTTGACGATATAAATAACCGGTTTCCCGTGTCTGCTTCCGACTTTTCGAGCTGTTTCCTCATCTGCGGAAAGGTGAACATATAGCCTCGACTTTGGAATGAGGCCTTGCCTGTCGATTGACTCAACGTACTTCTCACCGGTTCCATGATAAAGAATCTCTGGAGGTTGTACTTCCTCAAGTTCAACGTCAACCGGAATGGAATGACCCTGATTTGCTCTGATCAGCGTTTTATCCTCATTGAACGAATAACGCTGTTTCTCGTCCTCTGAAACAATTCGTTCTAAGGCCTCCATATCCAGCGGATGTGACTTGCTTACTCCCCGAATCAGCTCATCAACATTAGCCCAGCCATGCTCATCAAGGGAAATGCCTATGGTTTCAGGCTTGTGGCGGAGTATCAGAGATATATACTTACTTGTGTCCTTATCTGCCATTTTCTTCTTACACCAATTTGTCGTCTTTTTTCGGCCTTAGTTGGTTTGCATGACCATATACCCATAAAGCTCTATCAAGCTCTCTTTCTATATTATGGTAGCCAAAAACCTGATCCAACAAATATACATATTCTCTATACATGGCTAAAACCTTGTCAACTTCTTTTTTATCTGGCGCCGCACCAACAAATACATTTGTTGGATTTTTGCCAAGATATAAAGCTTTAACTGCTCTATGTGCAAAAAAATCATAGATGGGATATTTCCGATTACTTAGAAAGAATAATACCGTTATTAAGTATACCGCTCCTACATTCTTTAGACCTTTTTGTTTTGATTCCTTCAGCAACTCCCTATAGTCCGCCTCAAAACCAGCCATACCTTTTGAAAATACTTCTTTCCCCCTTACAGCATCAATAAATTCCTCTGCATTTTCTATTTCACGGCCTCGACCATTAACCACTTTAATTTGGCGAATAAGATTAGGATCTTCAAGTTCAGCCTGATTAGCAGTTAACCTTCCTGCTTTCCATAAGAAAAGTCTTTTATCAAATAATCTACCATCCAGCACATTATCCGCATAAGCCTCAACCAGTTTCTCAGTCTTGTGCTGTAATACAGTTCCTAACAAAGTCTTTTCATCATCAAGGGTTTCGCCATCAATAAAGTAAAACGGCTTATACTTGGCAACAAATGCATCCTTGTCATACTCAGACAAACTAAAAACTTCTAGTTTTCCCATCTTAGCCTCCTAATGCTCTTTTATTTTTTGGGGTACAAGGAATAAAACTCATCTCCCGTTTCAAGACATATCGCTGCTAATCTGCCGTTCGGCATCCCACATCCACAATCAATCGCTATATTATTTAGATGCTTATATATCCTTTCTGAATTAGGGTTACCCTCTATAAACTGCGTCGGCGTATGACCGATTATCAATATTGTATCATAAAAAACTGCGTGTCGCTGTCAGCTCGATCAGATACAAGGTTCTTCAGGAAATAATCCTCAATCTGCTTTTTAGGACTATAATCACCAAGTCCGGCGTGGACAAGAAGATACTTTTGTCCGTTTACCGGAAGATCCAATACAACTTCGCCCATGATATCACTTATTTTCTATTTTTCTTTTCCTCATACAACTTCTCATCAGCAGTCTCAATAAGATCCTTGAGTGGAACCTTTTCATCATGGCCGGCACTTGCGTATCCGATACTGACACTTACTCTATATGGTGAGCCTGCTTTATCGTTTAGTTTTGACAGTTCTTCCTGTATGCTGTCAGCTAACAGCATTATTGAGTTCTCGTCTGATGTCCTGGTGATCACAACAAACTCATCTCCGCCATACCTTGCGATGGTGGCGCGCCTGCCTGACACCCGACATCCGTTACGCAATGCTTCTGCAATCCTTACAAGAGCAGCATCTCCTTCTATATGGCCGTATGTGTCATTTATTTCCTTGAATTTATTGGCATCTATCATAAGCAGATAAATCGGGGTTTCATCATCATTGTTCTTCAGCATCTGCTCGTAATCATAATTTAACTGCTTTCTGTTTTTCAATTGCGTAAGGGGATCCACCGAAATCATTCGGGAAAGCCAGTCCAGATAAAGAACCAATGCAGTTATAGATAGAACCCCACATACAACAGGAAGCTCCGGTGCAATGAACTGCACTAAGCCTCCGAGTCCCGGAAGCACGGGGAAAGCCGCCAGCATTATCAGACGCCTTTTATCAACATGACTCCTTCCGCTTATCAATCCAAACAGCGCCCGCGAACAGCTGAAGGCTACGTAAACATACGCCAGTATGTACAGACATACAAAAAACGGTCCTCTCTTATATTCACCATTTTCATTTATATAGTACAGGATATTGGTGAATTTATTGATCAGTATCAATATTAACTGGATAACCACAAAGACGGATGACAACCACATATCTCTGACAGATTTTACAAAAGGCGAATCCTGCAGATACTCAAAATACACAAACCAGGCAAAGCACATCAATGCTGTAAAAAGAAAATAAATATCCTTGCTCAGCAGATACACCTGCTCCGAGTACGGAACCAGCCCATTCTTCATGATCACACACAAAGTATCCGATGCGAAAAATATGATCATGGAATAAAGTGTTCTCGTAAATGTCCTCTGTTCTACCATCCGTGACACACCATGGGACATTAAAGCTATTATCGCAACCAGAATAGCTGAAAAGATGTTTATCTCAAGATATAATAATGAATAAAGAATCTCAGGTGTCATATGATTTCTTTCTTAATGCAACTTTCTTCCCTTTATATCCATCTGAAATGAATGTACCATCAAAATGATGGCTAATCAACGCATTTTTACCATCATTTTAACGACTTTTGCAAAAATGGGGGCTTTATCATGACTTTTTTGATTTCCACTGATACTTATCCAAGTCCACCCTGCCGTCAATAACTTCCACACCTTCTGACTCAAGGATCTCTGCCTGTTTCCAGGCTCCGCCGAAAGCGTAGTTACCGGCAAGCTCTCCTTTTGCATTTACCACGCGGTGGCAGGGGATAGTTGAAGGGTCAGGATTCTTATGCAGTGCATTTCCCACTGCCCGGGCCATCTTTTTATCGCCTGCTGCCTCTGCAATCTGAGCATATGTCGCAACGCAACCCTTTGGAATCTTCTTCACTGCCTCATAAATTCTTTTTGATGGACTGTCAGATATCAGGTCGTAACTTTCTCCGATCATTATCTTTATGTCTTTATCAGGAATACTGCCGTCCAGGATTATTGTATTCCAATGATCCTTATTCTGATGGTAACCGGGGATAACCGACTTATAGATCTTCCGCCAGAAGAAGGCCTGCTCCGGATCGACCTTTACATTAAGATTGATGTAGCCGTCACGCTCATAGGTCCAGAGAAAAGCCTTCTTATTTCCCTTATATCGGACGAGCTGCCAGTTGTCATCGTGGAACGGTGCATCCTGGTAAGTGTCCGGAAAGGAAAGACCGTATTCTAATGCCTGTTCTCGTGTTTTAAACATATATTTTCACCGGGTGTTGATTACATGTTTATACATTGACTCAACTTCTTCACACATATTGATGGGCTCAAGTTTTATCCCGTCATGCCCGGCGGCAAATACCACAAACAGCTGATGAGCGAAGCCCTGACCCATCCATTTTACCCCATCAAAATCTATCACTACCTCGCGAAAATTCTCCAGCCTGTTGCACAGCCGTTTTGCCTGGGATCTTGATACCGGTTCCATATCGAAAATGTTCCTGACAGGAAGAAACGTTTTATAAAAACCGTTGTCTATATCTGCATACTGATCAAATATTTCCTTAGGTACTTTATTGCTGAAATTAGACAATTCCATTATAACCACTGTACCATCTGATTTTTCCCTGTATTCCTGCACCCTACTGTTGTCAAAAATATCATTTGAAAAAACCTTGCCATCTGAAACTATTGCAAAATAGTCCACCATCTTTGAACTGAAGAAAATCCCCTCGCCGGAATGGTTTTCCTTATCCGTTGTAAGCTTTCCCTTAAACAGTTCCGAAATAGCGTCATCAAGAGATGACAGACTGAAATATTCCTTTATCTTTTTAAATATCCCGACCCCATTATCAGAAATAATAACCAATGTACTTAAATAATCCTGCCCGACTATAATGTCAACACTCGGTGATCCCGAATGATCTATGACATTGTTGATCATTTCACTAAAGGCGTACCCCCATATACGCCTGACATTTTCAGGCAATCCGGATACATGCGGAGCCATACAGGATAGATATACCCTATCATCCATTTCCAGTTCACCGGCGGATCTTTCCAAATGGTACTTGTATACGTTGCTTACAAGCTCATACTTGTCCCTTCCTGTCTTTGTGACCACACCTTCTTTAATCAGTTCATTAACATAGGTATGGACAGTTGTCTGATTGATATCAAAAACCTCCGAGACCTTCTTTGTCACAGACTTGTCGCCGTCCTTTATTTTTTCCAGTAAATACAGCTTTATCGATTGTGTCTTTTCTGCGTTAAATTTCATATAAATTCCCCTAGCGCACTATTATTTGTTTTATTTGATTACTTATTTGTTATAAATCTAATTTTATTTGTTATATTATCATTTAAAACAAATAACTGTCAATTGAAATCCATTTGGATTATCATCAATGGAGATTCTAGGCTTCATTTATATACATATTCCCTCTTTATTTTTCCGATTTCATTATTCCCATTATCCGTGGACAAATCGGATTCCATGCCAAATTATGATGTGAGTTTTTTCTAACATTTCCCCGATACACCCTATATCTACTAGGTTTCCGACACTTTATAAAGTGCCGTAAATATATTCCATTCATTTTCCGCGGCACGGCCGCGGTTTTCCACGACTACGTCGTGGTCAATTCGAAAAAAACATCAGGTAACATTTCGTTCTCCTCTCCTCGTATTATATAGTCATACCCATTCTTTACCTTTTCTATAGGTATAGGGTATGCTGTTGAAGATGCTGTGGATTGGTTTTAGCCTCCTACC
>JHYJ01000017.1 GCA_000621425.1 Lachnospiraceae bacterium AB2028 | reverse complement strand
TCCCGACTCTAAAATCGTTATCCTAATGACGCTCAGCGACATCAGACGACGCGTTCCGACGTTCTACGGACAATCCTGGATACAGACGGACCGACCTTAAAAAACGCGTTTTCTGACAAGCGTGTCGGAAGATTACGGAAGCTGATGTAAGAAGTGAAAAATCGTTCGTGGAAAGCGACGGAGCTTGTTGTAGACCACGATTTAAACTGAAAACAGGGAGTCCAAAGGAACAGCTTTTGGATGGCTAAACAGGCACTTACTTTAGTAGAAATACTGAAGTGGGTGCCTTTTTTCGTGCTTGGGATGTAACTCGTAGTCTGTCACTTAGGAAAGGAAATCAAAGATGCCCAAAATGACAAATGAAGAACGTGAAAAGGCAAAAGAGAGGGCCAGGATCAGGGAACTACAGAAGGGACCGGATCTTGAAAAGTATCTTGTCGGGAGAAAGAAACTTTATGTTTCTTATGCCGAGGGAGCCAGGCTCTATTCAATGAACTATTACACGTTTGTAAAACTTGCAAAAGCAGCCGGAGCAAATATCCGGATCAAGAAGAATGTTGTGATCGATCTTGCAAAAGTTGATGCGTTCATGGAGAGCGCGGAAGAAGGAGACGGAGGTATCGAAGATGTTTAAGAGAAATAATGGACAGGAAAATAAGGAAGTCAATGAAAGCAAAGAGGAAAAACGGATAAAGGAAGCTGCTTCTATCGGCAAGAAGAAGTGGGTCCGTTATAAAGAAGGTGCAGTGCTTTATTCTATGGGCATTCATACCTTTATGGAGCTGGCAAAGGAAGCAAAAGCAGTCTATCACATCAAGAGGATCGTTCTTGTGAACACGGAGAAGCTGGATGAGTATATCGAGCTTATGTGTGCGGATGATCCGGAAGATATCTAAGGAGGGAATCGGTTATGTGTAAAGTAATCTCGGTAGCTAATCAGAAAGGCGGAGTCGGAAAGACCACTACTGCAGTAAATCTTGGCATCGGACTTGCCAAAGAAGGAAAGAAAGTTCTCCTCATCGACGGTGATCCTCAGGGCTCGCTTACGATCAGTCTCGGATATCGTGAGCCGGATGGAATGGAAGTCACGCTTGCTACTTTGTTGACTGGAATCATGGAAGAGACGGAGTTTTTTTCATCTGATGCAATAATCCATCATGAGGAAGGTGTCGATCTGATCCCGGCAAATATCGAATTATCTACTCTGGAGATCAATCTGGTAAATGCCATGAGCAGGGAAGTGATGATGCGGAGCCTCGTTGAATGTATCAAGTCGGATTATGATTATGTGATCATTGACTGTATGCCGTCTCTCGGAATGCTTACGATAAATGCCCTAGCTTGTTCGGACAGTGTACTGATCCCTGTGCAGGCAGCATATCTTCCTGTGAAAGGTCTGGAGCAGCTGATCAAAACAATCGGCCGCGTACAGAGGAGACTCAACAAGAAACTCACTATTGAAGGAATTCTTCTCACCATGGTTGATTCCAGGACGAACTTTGCCAAAGACATTTCAAAGCTGGTTGTTGATACATACTCAAATCAGATCAAGGTATTTGAGACATTGATTCCGTTATCTGTAAGGGCTGCAGAAATCAGCGCAGAGGGTTCCAGTATCTATGAGTATGATCCGAAGGGGAAAGCGGCTCTTGCCTATAAGAATCTGACAGAGGAGGTGGCCTGCCATGCCTAAGAGAGTAGGACAGAAAATAAAGATGACTTCGATCGATGAATTATTGTGCGTGCCTTCTGTTTCCGGATGCGACGAGATAGAAGTAGCAAGGATCCGCCCGTTTAAGGATCATCCGTTCAAGGTCCTTGACGATGACAAGATGCATGAACTGGTGGAAAGCATAATGATGAACGGAGTTCTTGTTCCAGTTACAGTAAGACCGATAGAAGACGGAACTTATGAGATGATTTCTGGACATCGCCGATTGTATGCTGTTAAAGAAATTGGTTTGGAAAAGATTCCCGCAATCGTAAAAAACTATGATGACGATGAAGCTGTTCTGGCAATGGTTGATTCAAATCTGCAGAGAGAAGAAATACTGCCGAGTGAGAAAGCATTTGCTTATAAAATGCGGTATGAGGCGATGCGAAGGCAAGGTCAGAGAAATGATTTAACTTCATCCCGATTCGGGAAGAAGCTGTGGGCTGATCAGGAATTGGCAAAAGAAGTCGGAGAAAGCAGAGGCCAGATCCACCGGTATTTGCGCTTGGTTGAGTTAATACCGCAGATATTGGATCTTGTGGACAAAAAGACTTTGGCACTTGCAACTGCTGTAGAAGTTTCATTTTTGGATCATAAGGTTCAGGGAATGCTTTATGATTACATGATGGAAAATGATATCTGCAAAACATTTCAGATTTTTGCGTTGAGGGATTATCTGAAGGAGAACGATACAATAACTAAGATGGAGCTGATCCGGATCCTTAATGAGAATGCTCCGAGGGATGAAAGGCACAGATTTCAGAAGATTACGATCACAAAGAAAAAACTGCAAGAATACTTCCCAACTTTTTATACTAAGCCACAGATGGAGAATGTGCTGTTCAGGCTGCTTGAAGACTGGAAGAAACAGAACGATGAGGAGGGTAAAACATGATCATGTTGAGAATATTGCTGAAGATTATTCTGACACCGGTATCTCTGGTGCTCCTGCTTCTGAAGGGAGCAATCCATTTGGCAATAAATCTGACATCGGCGGTGATTGGATTTTTCATCCTATATGTCGGATTCGCATTGGTATTTTGCCTGGTCACGCAAAGATGGACACATCTCTTTATCTTCTTTGTTGTTGGTGTTGCAGTGATTGGTATACTTTTTTTGGTGGTGATACTGGAGGAAACGATAGACAGTCTGAGAGAGAAGATAAAAGGTATTTGAAGGCGTAGTGTCCCGTGATTTCTAATAAAATTGTTGGAAGTCACGGGGCTTTTGTTTGCAAAGAAATTATATAGGTGATGAAATAAAAAGAGGGGGGAGAATCTTGATAAACCCAGGAAATATCAGAGGTTTAAGGACTTTTTTAATTATATAAAAAATACGTGATATACAAAACCTAATGAAAGCCAGTATTTTAAAGGGTTTCGCGGATTTTTGACATTTTTAACAAATATTTTACAATTCGGCGATAAACACAATATATAGTATATAAATGTTTATAAAACAACAATATAATGTATTTCGTGAACATTTCTCTATGTTTGGTATTTTTGGTTAATGCTTGACTTTAAAAAAGCTCGGTGCTAAACTGCATACAGTAGTATAGAGTTATTGTACCGAAGTGCAAACATTTACAAATGGAGGTGCGTCTATGATTAGTTACGAAAAGACTGATTATGAAAAAATGTTAGGTAACATCACTGAGGAAGTTATGGTTTCCGCAGCAAAGTGTGTATCTCAGTGTACTGGGTGTATGTGTAACTGCCGTTGCTCTTGCTCTGGTGGAGTCATTGCAGATGTGGATTGGGAGGTATAATGGTATGAGTGCAACTAAGATAGATTATGCAAAAATGTTCGGCGAAATATCTGATATGGTTGATACGATGGCAAAGTGTGCTTGTGTTGCATGCAATTCATGTGTGTGTGCGTGCTCATGCAGAAATATACCTGAAGATATGGATGACATTGAGTGGTAATTTATTTGTTGCAGTTAACAAGTGCAAAGGAGAAAGAGAGGAAAATTTATGAGCGCAAATGTTGTTGATTATGCAAAGATGTTTGGCGAAATAGCTGATTTATCTGTAGTGATGGCTCGTTGTGCGTGCGTTGCATGTAATTCGTGTACATGTGGATGCTCGTGTCGTAATATTCCTGAAAACGATGAAATTGAATGGGATTGATTATAGAGAATGACTCTATGGTTGCAACAAAACAAAGATATCATGCATGGCCGTATTTAGAACATTGTTAATGTAAAGACAAATGTTGCTGTATAGTATGTAGTTGTGTGTATGCTTGTTATTGTAGGGGCTATTCTAAGGTGATAGATGTTGTTTGATTGAATAGAGAGAAGGGTATAAGGAGTAGACCTTTAGGAGGCAAGATATGATTGGATCATTGGAAATGTATGAGAAAATGTTTGGCAAAATATCAGATGATATGGTTGTTATGGCAAAGTGCAACTGCGCAAATTGTGTAAATTGTGCGGGTAGATGCGCTTGCAATTGTAGAGGAATAAATAATAACCACCAGATGGAATGGGAAGTAGAAAAGTAGGTAAGTAGATAATGGTTTTTGCATAGGAGGAGATAGAATGGTAAGAATGTCGCGCTATGCTCATGTTTTTGATTTGGAAGAAGCAGTTGCGTTATATCACTCCCTCAGAATGAAACCAGTGTATTTGACAAAAGAGGCTTATGAGGACTTACAGGCATGGCTTGTAAGTCCTTTTTGCAATGATTACGATGATGCACCGGAAAAGATTAAAAATGAAGTATCTGAATTAGTAAAGTATAAGATCCTAAATCATTCTGAAGAAGACGATGAAAAAGTGCTAGCGTTTGTTAAAAGCAGGATTCCTGCACCAGCAATAAATGTTTGCTATATGATAACAAGCGAACAATGCAACCTGGCATGTAAGTATTGCTTTTTGGGGAACAATGATGCAAAAAAGAGAAGCAGCTTTGTGTTGGAAAACATGTCAAAGGAAACTGCAGATAAGGCTTTAGATTTCTTCGCCAGACAGATAAAACTGTCTGGATTAGATACAGATGAGAATAAACCTGCTATAATTTTTTATGGTGGTGAACCATTGGTAAACTATGATGTACTCGTTTATATAGCAGGAAAGATAAATGATTTAAGAAATACAGATTCGAGCCTTAGAAATACGGAGATGTCTATGGTATCAAATGGACTTCTCTTAACCAAAGAACGTGCTTTGAAACTGAAGGAACTGGGAGTATCTATAGCTATTTCAGTAGATGGGTTTACTGAAAAAGCAAATGGAATGCGTGTTGATGTCGCAGGTAATAATGTATTCAATAAGATCCTTCAAACACTAGATATGTGTAAGGAAATTGGCATTGATGTATCTTTGTCAGTTACCCTTAGCGAAGAAACTATAAAGAATACAAAGGACATCTTAAATTTGGTCGATAACTATGGAGTTAAATCGTTCGGATTTAATATAATGATGTCAGACGAGAATTTTATAATTCCACAGGAGTATAATGAAGCTGCAGCAAAGTTTATTATTGAGGAATTTGTAGAACTAAGAAAAAAGGGAATATACGAAGATAGAATAATGCGAAAACTAAAGGCATTTACAAAATCTCAGGTATATTTCTCTGACTGTGCAGCAACTGGTGGAGGGCAGATTGTAATTGCTCCAAACGGACAAGTTGGTATTTGTCATGGATGCTTACATAACAAGCAGTATTTTGTGACTACTGTTGATGATGTGCAATTTGATGCTACAAAGCACAAAGATTTCATTGAATGGTCTCAGCTTACACCAATCAATAAAGAGGAATGTCAAGATTGTTCGGCACTTGGAATATGTGGTGGAGGATGCCCTATAAATGCTATGCATTTAAAGAAGGGAAATACCATTCATGATTTGGATGAGCGTTTCTGCACTCATTCAAAGGTGACTTTGGATTTCTTAATTAAGGATTTGTATAGAATTATTAAGGAAGGAAAGGCTTAATGAAAGATAACATTGTTATTGAAGGTATAGAAACAAATAATCTAAAAAACATTGATGTCCATATTATCAAGAAAGGCATCAATCTAATTATTGGACCTTCAGGCAGTGGTAAATCTTCATTGGCCTATGATACCATTGCGCAAATTGGTCAACATGAATTTATGGCTATGTTTGCGGATGAGATTAGTGAACCGTCTTATAAGGTTAGGGCGTTTTCTAATATGGTGGCCGCAGTACCTATAAAGCAATCGAACCATAATAATAATATGCGCTCTACGATAGGAACTTATTTTGGGCTGAACAGAAGCATTGGTTTAATATATGCAGTATCACTCGGACTTTCAGAGGATTTTTTTGTGCTCAATAAGGAAAGCAATTTATGTGAGCATTGTCATGGATTGGGATATGTTAATCAGCTGGATTATAGCAAGATAGTTGATTTTAATGTGCCACTGAAAAAAGATCCGTTCAAGTGTTGGAACAGATATAAAGATTTTTTCTCTCAGATGATTGAACTGTATTGTGAAGATCAAGGAATAGACAGTGATAAGACATTTAGAGATCTGAATGATAAAGAAAGACAGTTGCTGTTGTACGGGGAGAGTTCTGCAAAGTATTCTGTGAGATATAAAAAAACAAATGCTTTTTCCAGAAGGACTTCTAAGTTTTATGGTGTTCTTACCGGAACTCCAATGCTCCCGAATTGTGGGATTGGGAAAGCGTATTATTCCGAATTTGAGTGTGAATGCTGTCATGGAAAGAAATACGGAAAGCAGTTTGATGATTATAAAGTTCAAGGGCTTTCCATTGGTGATTTCATGACTACTGATTTTGCCACGCTAAAGGGTGTTGTGCAGAAACTGTCCAAGAAAATTTCGGATGATCGTCTTAAGTTCACTGTAAAGAATCTTCAATCCTTTATTGATAAAGCAGTAGAATTGAATCTGGGGCATCTGTGTTTGCACAGAGCTATTCCAACTTTATCCGGTGGAGAACTTCAGAGATTAAGAATGGTTCAGGTGTTCAATACACAACTCTCTGATTTGATTATAGTTCTTGATGAGCCATTAGCTGGATTGTCAGGTGATGAAAGAAAAACAATCTTTGATAATGTGGTTTTATTAGCAAAAAAGCATACCGTTGTTTTGGTTGATCACGGAGACACCTTTTATAAGGTGGCAGACCAGATAATTGCGTTGGGCGAAAAAGGTGGCAATGCCGGTGGAAAACTGATTGATGTAAATAAGTTTTTAAGGAAGCAGAGTGAGATCAAAAAGTTCAAACCAATTTCGGCAGGAAAACAAATGCCCATAAAGCTTAATAGTACCATATATAAATACAAGGGGGTTGATGTTTCAGTTGCGAATGAGTGCATGAATCTGATTACGGGTTATTCTGGTGTAGGCAAGTCTACTTTGCTCAGAGAATATTTGCCTCAGTTCTTTGAGAGCTATTTATATATTAATCAGAAACCTCTTCTTGGCAATAAGAACTCATGTGTTGCAACGGTCTTGGATATATCGACAAAAATATCAGATTTATATGCGAAGAAGCATAAGAAGGATAAGAAGTTTTTCTCAAATCTTACAGGAAATGAAGGTATGTGCCCTGTATGTAATGGTGCAGGATATATCGAATATGGGGATGACTATCATCAGAGTATGAGTCTCGAATGTAAGGAATGCGAGGGAACTGGTTTTAACAAGATTCTAAAAAAATATAAGATAAATGGATTATCTATTTTTGATGTTTGGAAGATGACTATAGATGAGGCTTCAGAATTCTTTGCAGATATAGATAAATCCATTTCGGGAATGTGTTCAGCTGCATCGAGTATTATGTTGGGTCACTTGCATATAGGACAGGCTACCAGTACATTGTCAGGTGGTGAAAATATTCGAATAAAGATATTGAAGGCTTCAAAATCTACAGCGAAAGTTATTGGAGTAGATGAACCATTTAAAGGGCTGAGTAATACCGAAATAGATGCTGTGGCTAAGTACCTGGATAGTATTAGAGAAAAGAATAAAACACTGCTAGTAATTGATCATACAGCTGGAATTGAAGAATACTTTTCTCAGTGGATTCAAATAGAAAACAAAAAAGACATTCTGCATGGTTTGATACTCAAATAAGTGAGGGCTATGATGCGATATCGGAATTATTCTTCAAGAATGGATTATATTAAACAGCGTAAGGATGAGCTTAGTGATCTATATGATGATGATTTCAAGGGTTACAGCCATGAGGTAGAGAAAACAAAAAAGGAAGAGCCTAATGAGAAAGCAAAAAAACAGCAAGGCGTATGGAAACTTTTGGGAAAGATGATAGGAAAAGTACCAAAATAGTACCGAAATAGTACGAAGATAGTACCGTTTGAGTATTTTTTTCTTGAAATCAATGTGATATATTTACAATGGACAAAGCGAACGGGAAAACAAAAACCCGAGCCGCCGAGTCCATTTTCTTTTGCAAAAGAATACCGGCAAAGATGAGCGTCAGATCATGACTTCGAAAGAGGTTGTGAGCCTGGCGCTTTTTTGATGCCATTCACCCAGGCCGAGGATGACGATCCGAAGCCTACATCAAATAAGCGAAAGGATAAAACAAAAATGGATTACGAAAATTTCAAAGAACAGTTTGTCGCGGATGTGAAGGACAGACTTGCAGAGCAGGGCGCAGATGTGAAGGTCAGCGTAAACGAAGTCAACAAGCTTAATGAAAGCTATGAGGCTATCACCGTTACTCCTGAAGGAAGCAACATCGGCGTGAACATGTCACTTGAGAAGTTCTACGATGCGGTGCAGGACGGCACTCCTTACGACAGTGTGGTCGGTAAGGCAGTTGAGACCATCAGCAGAGGGATCGAGCAGAGACCGGACATTGATGTGGCTGCGCTTACCGATTACAGCCAGATGAAGGAAAAGCTTGCTATGGAAGTTGTTTCTGCGGAGGCTAACAAGGAGATGCTTGAGAACGTACCTCATCAGAACATGGAAGACATGGCGGTTGTGTACCGCTTCATCTTAAGTTCTGATGAAGAGGGACGAGCATCTATCCTGGTAACCAACCAGATCCTTGAGAACATGGGCGTTACTCCCGAGCAGCTTCACGCAGATGCGATGGAGAATGCACCTCAGATCAAGCCCGCGGAGATCAAGGGCATGAGCGAGGTCATGGCAGAAATGATGGGCTTTGACCAGGCCGAAATGCTGGGAATCTTTCCTGTGGATCCGAAGGACGAGCAGATGTTTGTTGCTACTGTTCCTGATAAGGTACACGGCGCCGGCGTTCTTGCTTACCAGGATTTCATGGACCAGGCATCTGAGAGAGTCGGCGGAGACTTCTTCATTCTACCTTCGAGCATCCACGAGGTTCTGATCGTTCCTGACAACGGAAAGATGGATCTTAAGGATCTTGAGAACATGGTAAAGGAAGTCAATGCGACTCAGGTTGCTCCTGCGGATAAGCTTACCGACAGCGTTTACCACTATGACTCCCAGGCGAAGATCTTCGAGCTTGGTGAGAAGTTCGTGGAGCGCCAGGCGCAGCGTGAGGAAACTGCCGAGAAGGAGGAGAAAGGCTCCGTCCTCGGTGAGCTGAAGGCAAAGAAAGAGGAAGTCGCAAAGACTCCCAAGAAGGAAACCATTGACAAAGGTGCGAAGGCAAAGGGCGGCGAAGCTCTCTGATCTTAGCATAAACAAATAGTGATCGGCTTTTGAAGCGTTCGGTCTAAGGAGACTTGGCCGAGCGCTTTTCTTTTGCCGGGAAAGGAACTGAAAATGACAGAGATAAATGAGCAGATGGTTAAGTCCACTGCATTTGAAAAGCCTTATTCATCGGCAATCGGAAAAGAAAGTCCGGCTGAGAATCCTAAAAACTGCAGGAATAGCTGTCCTTATGGGCGCAGCAGATCATTCTGTTTTCCCTGCTATAAAAAGATCATGGATGAGCACAGGAAGGCTAAGAAGCAGATCGCAAAGAAAGCGTGACAGCTATGTGGTTTGACTACTTTTATGAGGAGCAGTCAGAAAGCTATTCATTTTACAGAATCCCCAAGCTGCTTTTTACGGAAGAGATGTTTGAATCGCTTTCAACGGAAGCAAAGGTTTTATATGGACTGCTTTTGGACCGGATCGGTCTTTCCAGGGAGCATGGCTGGGTCAATGATGAAGGCCATGTGTATGTCTACTATACGATCGAAGCGGTAAAGAAAGCCCTGCGCTGCGGCAACACAAAAGCGTGCAGACTTTTAAAGGAACTTGATTCCTTCGGACTTATTGAACGCCGGAAACAGGGTCTATGCAAACCGACGGTCATCTACGTGAAAAACTTTACACGATTCCCAAACCGGGAATTCCGTGATTCCCAGAATGGGAATACCGGAGATTCGCAAATGGGAATTCAGGACAACCGCGATCGGGAATCTAATAAGACTAATAATATTAATACTGAGATTAATAAGACTGATCCTATCCTATCCGGAAGGAATGTGGATAACTCTAAATCCCAGGAGGATAAGGATGAGGGTATGGATGAGAGAAACGCATACTATTTATATCTCTGTGACCATCTGGAGAAGGATATCCTGTGTGAGCGTTATCCGTATGACAGGGAGACTATCGATGCAATCATAGATCTCATGCTTGATGCGATCTGTTCAAAAAGGAAGTACATCCGTATTGCCGGGGATGATAAACCGGCTGCAGTTGTAAGGTCTCAGTTTATGAAGCTTGATTTCATGCATATCGAGTATGTTCTCGGCTGTATGAAGAATAACGGAAGCAAGGTACGAAATATCAAACAGTACCTGCTGGCAGCACTGTACAATGCTCCGCTCACCATGCAGAGCTACTATCAGGCCTGGGTGAATAATGACAGGGCCGAAGGAAGAATCTAACAGGAGGAAATATAAATTGAAGACACTGAATGTAACTATCAAACTGGATCCGGTAAATGACGGAGCTGTTTGGACAGAAAACAGTTATAAGAAGAAAGAGGAAGGAGCCCTGATCATCGGAACGAATGGTAAATCCAGGATAGCGGATGCTTTTGAAGCGAATTCCATTTTGGAAAGACTGAGTGAAGTGGAACATGGAGAATATCTCGGAAGTTCAAATTATATCGCATTGTTCAACGGTGATAAGATAATCAATTTCGAAACCGGCAAATGCTTTATCGGATCTGCAATCATCCTGAAGTATGAATATGAAAAGCTTTCATTACTGGCAGGCGAGGAATTTCAGGAAGCAGCCGGAGAATTCGAGAGCAGGCTGATCACGATCGTTGGCGACGGGCAGGAGTTCTCTGCTCTGGAACTGTTTTAGGAGGCGCGATATGAGCAGAACAATACCAAGAGCATATGTAACGGCAGCGTGGAGCAAGAACCGCGTGGATGCGGAGGACCAGGCAAGGAAATACTGCGGCGAGCTTGTAAAGGCAGGATATCTTCCGTTGTGTCCGGTGCTGGCATTCAGCGGCATCATTGCAGAGGATGATCCTGACGGAGAAAAGAAGCGCCGGGAGATGTCGGAGGATTTACTTAAGCGGGCGAGATTTCTCGTGGTCTGCGGAAAGAAGATCAATGATGATGTCCGTGCGGATATTTCTGTAGCTAAGCATTCGAAGGTGATCCCTACAACTTTGGAAGGTGTGCTTGAGTGCGGTGAATAGCATGAAAGCCCGGGAAAGGAAGTGATAGATTGCAGGAGGAAGTAGAAAACAAGTCGGTACAGCTGGCGATACAGACAGGAAAGGTGACGGTGAGAACACTGCTCCGCGGTCTGCATGCCTGGTACCGGCATCATCAGAGAAAAAGGGATGTCGCAAAGGTGTCTCATGAAAATGTTAAAGGTAAGCAGTCTGTGAAGAAACTGATCGGACAGGGACAGGGCGTTTCCAGTATGGACATCGGCGATTCCGGTATAAAGGATTTCAAAAAGATCGCGAATAAGTACGGGGTGGATTTTGCGATAGTTAAGGACAAAGAAGCAGTTCCGCCGAGGTACACAGTGTTCTTTAAGGCGAAGGATGCTGATGCGATCACACAGATCCTGAAAGAGTATGCGGCAAAGCAGACGAAGAAGAAGGAGAGAGCAGCAAAGGAGAAACCGAGCATCCTGCAGAAACTGAAAAAGTTCAAAGAGAAAGTTGCTTCCATGCCCCGCAAGAATAAGGAGAGGAGGAAGGAGAGAGAACTGTGAAAACAAAGAATCTCAAGAAACTCATAATCCTCAATATCCCTTATGTGATCGTGGGGCTTTTTGCAACCAATATCGGAGAAGCTTTCCGTATAGCATCGGGAACAAATGCATCTGAAAAGGTGCAGAGCCTGGTGCTGGACGGGTGTTTCGGTGCAGCATTTTCAAATCCGATGCCAAGCTTTAATCCTGTAGATCTTTTAGTCGGTCTTGCAATCGGCGGGATATTAAGGCTTGCGGTGTACATGAAAAGCAAGAATGCAAAGAAGTTCCGGCATAACCAGGAATATGGTTCTGCCAGGTGGGGAAACCACTCGGATATAGAGCCGTATATGGATCCTGTGTTTGAGAATAATGTCATTCTTTCGCAGAGCGAGAGACTTACCATGAACGGCAGGCCGAAAGAACCGAAATATGCCAGGAACAAAAATACCCTGGTTGTAGGTGGTTCCGGTTCAGGTAAAACGAGATTTTTCATCAAACCAAACCTTCTGCAGATGCATTCATCTTATGTAGTTACCGATCCAAAAGGAACGGTTGTAAACGAGATCGGGAATGCACTTGTAAAGAACGGATACCGGATGAAGATCTTTAATACGATCAATTTCAAAAAGAGTATGCATTACAACCCATTTGCTTATGTGCATGACGAAAAAGACATCTTAAAGCTTGTCACAACGCTGATCGCCAATACGAAAGGTGAAGGAAAAGGCGGGGATGAGTTCTGGGAGAAAGCAGAAAAACTTCTGTATTCCGCACTGATCGGATACATCCATTATGAGGCGCCGGAAGAGGAGCAGAACTTCTCAACGCTGCTTGAAATGATAAATGCGATGGAGGTCAGGGAGGATGATGAAGAGTTCAAGAATCCCGTGGATCTTATGTTTGAGGAGCTGGCTGAAAGAGAACCGGATCACTTTGCGGTACGTCAGTATGCCAAATATAAATTAAGTGCCGGAAAAACGGCCAAATCCATACTCGTGAGCTGCGGTGCAAGACTTGCTCCCTTCGATATAAAGGAGCTTCGAGAGATCACGGCATACGATGAACTGGAGCTTGATACACTGGGAGATAGGAAGACAGCACTGTTCCTGATCATGTCGGATACGGATGCGACTTTCAACTTTCTGATCAGTATGGTGTATACGCAGTTATTTAATCTGTTATGCGAAAAGGCAGATGATGTTTACGGCGGGAGATTGCCGGTACATGTGCGGTGCCTTATAGATGAGGCGGCGAATATCGGACAGATCCCGAACCTGGAAAAACTCATGGCAACGATCCGAAGCCGTGAGATTTCTGCAGCCCTGGTGCTGCAGGCAAAATCGCAGTTAAAAGCGATATACAAGGATAACGCTGACACGATCATAGGCAACTGTGACAGTCAGATATTCCTTGGAGGCTCTGAACAGACGACCCTTAAGGACCTCAACTCAACTCTGGGTAAAGAGACAATAGATATGTATAACACGGGAGAGACCAGGGGAACGAGCCAGAGCTATAACATGAACTACCAGAAACTTGGTCACGATCTTATGAGCATCGATGAACTGGCGGTCATGGACGGCGGTAAATGTATCGTGCAGATCCGTGGTGTAAGACCATTTCTTTCAAGCAAGTATGATCTGACACAGCACCCGAAGTATCCGCTCACTGCGGATGCGGACAAAAGGAACTGGTTCGATATCGAGAAGTTCCTGAATCACAACTTAATACTGAAAGCTGACGATGAATACGAAGTCGTCGAAGTGGAGTAGCGCTCCACAAACAATTTTGTGAAACAAGCTCCCGGGAAATTCCTGAGGGCTTTTTCTTATGCGCGCATACCGGAGGGTCTGTCGGCGGATCCCCGGAAACGACAACTGAATATGGAACCGCAGGGACATTCACCGGGACGCTTGGCCGGTGGCCCGGGGAAAGGGGGCTCTGCAAAAAAGAAACCAATAACAAAAAACAAAACGGAGGAATTTAATCATGGAATTTTTCAACAGCGCAGTAGGCGTACTTCAGACACTCGTAGTTGCACTTGGTGCAGGTCTTGGCATTTGGGGAGCGATCAACCTCATGGAGGGCTATGGTAATGATAACCCGGGTGCAAAGAGCCAGGGCATGAAGCAGCTCATGGCCGGTGGTGGCGTTGCACTCATCGGAATCACCCTTGTTCCCTTGCTTTCCGGACTCTTCGGTTGATCCGCAGGGTATGAAAGGGTTTATGGCAGGGGGAGGCGGAAAATCCGCTTCCTTCCTGCGTTTTAAGACCTTCATACGGAATCTTAAGGTATCAATCGATTTATTCCCGGAGGCGGGATAGGAAGAACAGGAGGTAACAAGTGGACAGCATACTTGAGTCAATCGAGGACTGGTTTCGCGAGCTTCTTGTTTCAGGCATTATGGACAATATCAGTAACACCTTCCAGTCAGTAAATGCTGAGGTTGGTGCAATAGCAACAGAGGTGGGAACCTCTCCTGCTGATTTTCAGCCGGCAGTTTACAACATGATCGCAACTCTCTCAGAGAACGTGATCATGCCGATTGCCGGCATAATACTTACATTCATAGCCTGTTACGAGCTGATCCAGCTGGTCATCGGCCATAATAATCTGGCAAATTTTGAAACCTGGATCTTCTGGAAATGGATCTTTAAAACCTTTGTGGCAGTGATGCTTATAACAAATACGATGAATATCACAATGGCGGTCTTTGATGTGGCGCAGCATGTGGTCGCTGAGTCGGGCGATATCATATCGGAATCCACGGCGATAGATGACAGTACACTTGCGGATATGGAAGACACGCTTGAAGACATGGATATCGGGCCTTTGCTTTCGATATACCTGCAGTCATTTATAGTGCAGTTTTTGATCTACATCTTATCGGCACTGATCTTTGTCATCGTATATGCAAGAATGATCGAGATCTATCTCATGGTCAGTCTTGCCCCTATACCTTTTGCAACCTTTGGGAACAAAGAGCAGAGCATGATGGGGCAGAATTATTTAAGATCACTTTTCGCACTGGGATTCCAGGGGTTCCTGATCATGGTGTGTGTGGGAATCTACGCGGTGCTTATCCAGACCATATCATTTACCACAGACATCATCGGCTCCCTGTGGGGAGTCATGGGATACACGATCCTTCTTGCGTTTACGCTCTTTAAAACCGGAGCAGTAGCCAAGAGTATCCTGCATGCACATTAAAAGAAAGGAATACAGTTATGGCAGCATCATATATTTCTGTGCCTCGTGATCTTACGAAGGTAAAGAGTAAGGTGATGTTCAATCTGACAAAAAGACAGCTGGTCTGCTTTAGTGTGGCGGCGCTCCTCGGGGTGCCGTCATTCTTTTTAATAAAGCAGATAGCACCGACAAGTACTGCAGCCATAGGAATGATGATCATCATGATGCCATTCTTTTTTCTGGCGATGTACGAGAAGAACGGCCAGCATCTGGAAGTCATATTGGGACACCTGATCGAGGCAACATTCATAAGGCCGAAGGAAAGACCTTATAAGACAAACAATCATTACGCTGCGCTTGAAAGATATGCGCAGGCAAACGACGAAATCATAAACATCATCATGTACAATCTGGCTACAGAGCCGGAGAGGAACAGACATAGAAAGGAGGAACCTGACTTTGATCAGTATTTTCAGGAAAAAAGAGAAAAGAGACTTAAAAATTCCCGCAAACCTGACCGCAGCTGAAAAGAAAGAGGTAAGGCGCATCATAGAGCAGGCGAGCGGTGATGACGGGATCCCGAGAACGGCACAGCAGTCCATTCCTTTTGACAGGATGTTCCAGGACGGCATCTGCAGGATCGGGAGCGATTACTACACAAAGACGATCCAGTTCCAGGACATCAATTACCAGCTTGCACTTCAGGAGGATAAGACGGAGATCTTCGAGGAGTGGTGTGCATTCCTTAACTTTTTCGACAGCTCGGTACACTTTGAGCTTTCCTTCATGAACATGGCAACTGACATTGATGATTTTAGGACCGGGATAGCGATCCCGCACAGAAAGGACGGATTCAACGGCGTAAGGGATGAGTACAGTTCAATGCTGTTTCATCAGATGGAAGCTGGAAATAACGGTCTTACAAAAACCAAGTTTCTGACCTTCGGGATCCATGCGGATTCCATGAAGGCAGCAAAGCCCAGGATCATTCATATCGAGACGGATATTTTAAACAATTTCAAGCGTCTCGGCGTTCAGGCGAGAGTCCTTAACGGAAAAGAGAGACTGGCGCTCATGCATCAGCAGTTTCATATGGGGGATAAGGAGAAGTTCAACTTCGACTGGAAGTATCTGACAGAATCGGGGCTTTCGGTAAAAGACTTCATCGCACCCTCCAGCTTCGGATTCCCGAACGGTAAGAAGTTCACCATGGGAAGCCTTTACGGAGCCATGAGCTTTTTGTCCATCGATGCTTCTGATATCAGCGATAGGATGCTTGCGGATTTCCTCAACATGGAATCAAGCCAGATCGTAACGATGCATATCAGATCTGTTGACCAGAACGAGGCGATAAAGACCGTAAAGCATACGATCACGGAGCTTGACAGAAGCAAGATCGAGGAGCAGAAGAAAGCAGTACGAGCCGGATACGATATGGATATCATCCCTTCGGATCTTGCGACTTTCGGTAAGGATGCAAAAGCCTTGCTGAAGGAGCTGCAGAGCCAGAACGAGAGGATGTTCCTTCTGACATTCCTGGTGCTCAATACCGGAAAGACGGAGCAGGAGCTTGAAAACAATGTGTTCCAGGCAAAATCCATAGCGCAGAAGCACAACTGCAATCTTATACGCCTTGATTTCCAGCAGGAGCAGGGGCTTATGAGTTCACTTCCTCTTGCAAACAATCTCATAGAGATTCAGCGCGGCATGACAACATCGAGCACGGCAATCTTTGTACCCTTTACGACACAGGAATTATTCCAGTCGGGAGATGAGAGCCTTTATTACGGACTTAATGCACTTTCCAATAACCTGATCATGGTAGACAGGAAGCTCTTAAAGAACCCGAACGGCCTGATCCTTGGTACACCCGGTTCCGGTAAGTCATTCGCTGCAAAGAGGGAGATCGCAAATGCATTCCTTGTAACGGACGACGATGTTATCATATCGGATCCCGAGGCAGAGTATTCGCCTCTTGTGGAGAGATTCGGAGGCCAGGTCATTAAGATCAGTCCGACCAGTACGCAGTATATCAATCCGATGGACATCAACATGAACTATTCGGATGATGATAACCCGATCGCACTGAAGGCAGATTTCATTCTTTCTTTATGTGAGCTGATCGTCGGCGGAAAGGAAGGATTACAGCCTGTGGAGAAGACAGTCATTGACCGTTGTATCCACCAGATCTACCAGAGATATTTCCAGGATCCTGTACCCGAGAAGATGCCTCTGCTTGAAGACTTATACAACGAACTCTTAAAGCAGGATGAGCCGGAAGCAAAGCATGTGGCGACTGCGCTTGAGATCTATGTCATCGGTTCCTTAAATGTGTTCAACCACAGAACGAATGTGGATATCACAAACAGGCTTGTATGTTATGACATTAAGGATCTCGGCAAGCAGCTTAAGAAGATCGGAATGCTTGTCGTTCAGGACCAGGTATGGGGCAGGGTTACCGAAAACCGAAGCCAGGGAAAGAGCACAAGGTACTACATGGATGAGATGCACTTACTTCTCCGCGAGGATCAGACAGCGGCCTATACGGTTGAGATCTGGAAGCGTTTCAGAAAGTGGGGCGGTATTCCTACCGGTATCACGCAGAACGTAAAAGACCTGCTTGCATCGAAAGAAGTCGAGAACATCTTTGAAAACTCTGACTTCATATACATGTTAAACCAGGCAGTCGGCGACAGACAGATCCTGGCAAAGCAGCTTAATATCAGTCCTCACCAGCTTTCATATGTAACGCACTCTGGAGCCGGTGAAGGGCTTATTTTTTACGGCAATGTGATCCTGCCTTTCGTGGACAGATTCCCTACGGATATCGAGCTCTACCGCATCATGACAACGAAACTTTCAGAGATCACAGAAGCAAAGGAAGGGAAAGAATAAATGGATGAAGAAAAGTATACGAGAGATAAGGGCAGGACCAAAGAGGAAATAAAAAACGAGGATACACCGAAATCCAGAGCCCATGCCGGGAAGCTTAAAAACGACACCTCAAGGGCCGAAGCAATGAGAAGCAAATTCAGGACAGGCAAGAAGAAAAATGCGGATGCACCGAAGGTAAAAGCGAAGGCAGGAGGAAAGAAGGGTTTGATAAAACCCGGAATTCCCTCTCCGCCGCCGATCGGGAGCATCAATTTTACCGGGGACAGGTTTGCAGAAGATAATAATTCAGCTGAGGATATGCGTGATGCCGCAGGAAGCCTTGGGGTCGCAGCATGGAGTGTCATACACAAAAAGATGACTGTTGTGGAAGATGTACATGTAAAGGGCCCCGGATCCCAGGCGACCAAAAGAGGAACTGGGAAGATAGTGGTCAATGGCAGCGAAGGGGCAGAGGAATCATCTGGCGGATATGCTTCCAAAATGAAGCCGGGGCGCCATCCGGAAATAGGGCACGGCAGATCTGAGGACGGATCTTCTGAAGGCAGCCTTAAGTCAAAGGAACTGCAGAAAAAGAATATGCAGAGAAAGACCATACGCGATTATCAGGCTAAGAAAGCCGGTACAGCACAGCCAGGAAACTATGTGGGAACCTTTTTTGAAAAGGTGGAAGCACTGGTAAATAAAGCTGCCGAGGCCGTTATGCTTTTTGTTAAGGATAATCCGCTGGTACTGGGAATTTCCGGTTTGGTCATGACGGTTGTGCTTGTTTTATCCGGTGCCTTAAGCTCCTGTTCCATGATGGCAGGCGGTGGCAATAACATGATCATCTCTACGAGCTATACGGCACAGGATGACGATATCGTTGCAGTTGAAGGTGATTATGCCTCATTGGAAACAGCGCTTCGGGAAACAATAAACAATATACCGACCGACTATCCGGGATATGACGAATATAACTATACCTTAAGTGAGATCAACCATAACCCGTTTGAGCTGGCGGCGCTTTTAACAGTCCTTTATGAGGATTATACGGAGAGTGAAGTGCAGACAATGCTTCAGACGATCAAAGATCATCAGTACACGCTGACGATCACACCGGTTGTGGAGACGAGAACACGGACGGAAGAACGGACAGGAACGAGAACGATCTACCATGCGGATGGCACGACATCAACAGAATCATATACCTATGAGGTGGAAGTCGAGTATGACTATTACATCCTGAATACTACACTAACCAATAATGGCATACAGGCTGCGGTTAATGCCTTGGGGCTTACGGACGAACAGCTTCAGAGATATGCGGTAATCCTTGAGATGAAAGGAAACAAGCCGGACATCTTCGGTGATAATCCGTATACGGCATCGGAAGCTCCTTCGGAATATGCAGACTACTCGGTGCCCGGAGAATACTTAACCGATACGCAGTTCGGGAACATGCTTCATGAAGCACAGAACTATCTCGGAATGGAATATGTCTGGGGAGGAAGTTCTCCTTCCACAGGCTTTGACTGTTCCGGCTTCGTAAGCTATGTGATCAATAACTGTGGTAACGGATGGAACTATGGAAGGCTCACTGCAAACGGATGGAAGAATGCAACTGCAAGGGTGGATGCATCTGATGTAAAGCCCGGTGATCTGGTCTTTTTCCAGGGAACATATAACACGAGCGGTGCAAGTCATGTCGGTATCGTGGTTGATCCTGTGAACAAGATCATGATCCATTGCGGGAATCCGATTCAGTATGCGAGCTATGACACAAATTACTGGCGGCAGCACATATACTGCTATGGCCGCCTGCAGTAAGAAATGGAGGATTAGAAATGTACGAAAAACTTGATAAGCTCCGCGCTGAAGTGGAGCGCTGCAAAAGGAAAGTCGAAGATGACAGGGCAAAGCTTAAAGCTGCTGAGGAAAAGCTGAAGGAGGCAGAAAGCTCACAGATCCTGGCTGATGTCGGGGCGCTGAATCTTTCCCCTGAACAGCTGGCTGATTTCCTTAAGCTGGTTACTTCGGCAAAGCCCGGCGCGGATGTTTATGCCGGAAGAAACAAAAAAGAATCTTACGATAACGATCCGGAAAAGGATGAGTATGACGAAAGTGAGGATACAGAAGATGAAGAGAACTAAACTGAATATCAAAATGAGGCTGTTCGGAGCTGTGACGATCGTCGCAGCTTTTCTTTTTGGAACAGCCCCGATCATGGCACATGCAGGAGGATATGAGTGCACCTGCGAACACAGATGCACGGATGACTGTATCAATGAAGGGTGTGAGCTCTGCAAGATCAATCATGAGCTTTGCTGCGGAGCGGATCCCGAGGAAGTGGTCACCGAAACTGAAGAAACGGTAACAGAAGGAGAAGATGACCCTGAAGAATCGGTATCTGAGGATTCCATAGAGGAGTCCTGGGGACCTTTAACTCCCGACGGCAATATGACACTTGTTGATGACTACGGCTCTCCAAACAGCGGAAAGCAGTTCATCACTGTGGTATCGAAGTCCGGGCATTACTTTTATATCATCATCGACCGTGATGACAGTGGAAATGAGACAGTCCACTTCTTAAACCTTGTTGATGAAGCAGACCTTTTGGCACTCATGGATGATGAGGATGTGGAATCCTACATGGCTGCAAAAGGCGAGACAGAGCAGCCTGCAGAGACAGTAGTTGAAAAGCCTGCTGAGGAAACAGAGGAACCGGAAGAACCTGATGCAGATGAAAAGCCTCAGAAAAAGAGTAACAGCGGATTACTCGTAATCGTAATTTTGATCGCACTCGGCGGTGGAGGAGCTTATGTGTACTTCACAAAGATAAAGGGTGCAAAGAAGCCTAAGAACGAGTACACGGATCCTGATGCGGACTACAACGAGGATGAGGATAATCTCCTGGATAACATTCCGGATGATGTGGACGAGATCACCGGCGAAGAGGTTTCCGAACCCGACTATACCAATGACGATGTTAACGAAACAGATGAAGAGGAGGAATAATCATGGCTAAGAAATCACGTTACATGGCATATGTAAACAGAGCAATGAAGAGGGAGCAGGCTGAAAAGCCTGCTTCTTCCATTAAGGAAAGAATGGCAAAGATGAAGCGGAAAGCATACAGAAAGAAGGAGGTATAAGAAAATGGCAGATTTTGACAAAAGCAAATTTGATCCCAAGGCTGCGGCTGAGGCTAGAAAAGCCGAGATGGAAGAGATGACCACGAAGCTTGAGAAAGGTGTAAAGGAAATCTTTTTGACTGACAACTATAAGGAGTATCTGAACTTCTGCGCGAAGCTCCCCAGGTATTCGGTGAATAACCAGATCCTGATCATGCTTCAGAAACCGGATGCGACCATGTGCCAGTCATTCACCGGCTGGAAGGATATGAACAGATTTGTCCGCAAAGGAGAAAAGGGGATCCGTATCATGGCACCTTCACCCTATAAGATGCAGAAGGAACAGGAAAAGACGGACGCTTCCGGGAAAGCGGTTCTTGATAAGGACGGAGAGCCTGTAAAGGAAACTGTGGAGATCACGGTCAATGCATTCAAGCCTGTGAGCACTTTTGATGTGTCACAGACGGAAGGCGAGCCCATTCCGACTATCGGAGTAAGTGAGCTCACTGCTTCCGTGGAAGGATACGAAACTCTTCTTGCTGCGATCAAGGAAGTCGTACCCGTACCGATCTCTTTTGAACAGATCGATTCCGGTGCAAAGGGATTCTTCCATCTGGAAGAAAACCGCATTGTCGTACAGGAAGGTATGAGTGAAGCACAAACCGTAAAGACCCTTCTTCACGAGGCATCACACCAGGCACTCCATTCCAGAGAGGCGATGGCCGGATCCGATGAGAAGAAATCGAAGAACCAGAAGGAGTGTGAAGCGGAATCCGTTGCATATGTTGTCTGCCAGCATTACGGCATCGACACTTCGGATTACTCTTTCGCATATGTTGCTACCTGGTCAGCCGATAAGGAAGTACCGGAGCTTAAGGCATCCCTTGATACGATCCGCAGGGCTGCGGCTGACCTCATCGTAAAGATCGATGAAAAGGTACAGGCACTCACTGCAGTACAGGACATGGATAAGTTCATCGAGGCACATGGTGAAGAACTCCCTTTTGTTAGTCCGGAGGCAGATCAGGATGCTGGGTTTATCAAGATTGAACCTCCGGTAGATTTCAGTGAATTTCAGACGGATAAGAAGCTGGAGATCACGATGGAGGAGCCTTCAGAGAAGTATCTCGATGAAAAGGAAAAGGAGGCGGACAAGAGCGAAAAGTCCGAAAAGTCCGAAAAGAAGGAATCCGTAAAAGATAGACTCGCAAAGGGTAAGGAAAAGTCAGAGAAAACAAAAGCACCCAAGAAGACCAAGGATAAGGATCTTCAGGAAGCTATTTAAGGGAGGAAAACAAATTGGCAGACAGAAAATCCAGTATCCGGGCGCTGGCCAAAAGACTCGGAAAAGAATACAGGGTAACGACAATCGATTTTGAACCGGTGGTGTATAGAGTTTTCGAGAACGGATATAACGTTGAGATCAGCGGAATGTTTACCACCAGCAAGAAGAAAAAAGCAACGATCTACCTTTGGGATAGCGAGAAGGCTGGGTGCCGGGTTGTGAAAATTGTAAAAGACGTTGCTCAGGATGATATCGGAAGCGTTGTCGAAGCATTGCGCAGATACAGTGAAAGCATCAGCAAAGGAAAAAATAAGGAGGATAAGGAACATGAATAAGAAGATCATTTTTGCAGCAGTAGGAGCAGTCAGTCTGATCGGAGGCATTGCAGCCGGCCTGGTCCACAGGAGTAATAAGAGATACCGCAGGGCACTTGAAGAGTTGGAGGAGGTAGGTAAAGGTTTGGATGAAACCATTGAAGTTTTGAAGGAGCTGCACCGTTGTCAGAAGAGAAGAGACGATATTTTGTATGGTCTCGATGATGATGACGATGATGATGACGATGATGAATATGACTTTTGCGGTACTAACGAAAGATGCTGTGCATATACTGACAGGATCCTGAAAGAAATTGAGGAGGGAACTTATAGTGAATAATCTGGTGATCGCTGAGAAGCCGTCGGTGGCTCAGTCGATCGCTAAGGTTCTTGGATGTACCGGCAGACGGGATGGTTACCTGGAAGGTAACGGATATCTTGTCAGCTGGTGCGTCGG
This sequence comes from Lachnospiraceae bacterium AB2028, assembly GCA_000621425.1. Lineage (GTDB taxonomy): Bacteria > Bacillota > Clostridia > Lachnospirales > Lachnospiraceae > NK4A136. The sequence goes on along the minus strand of JHYJ01000017.1, from coordinate 36,628 downwards.
GCACCTCGTCGGACTTGCACAGCCTGAAGAGTATGACGGCAAATATGAAATATGGAGAAGAGAAGACCTTCCCATCATCCCGGAGCATTTCGAATATCAGGTGGCAACTGCTACGAAAAAACAGTTCAGGATATTAAAGGAATTGCTGAAAAGAAATGATGTCTTCTGTGTTACGAATGCATGCGATGCGGGAAGAGAAGGAGAACTGATCTTCCGCCTGGTGTATGAAAAGGCAGGATGCAAAAAGCCTATGAAGAGACTCTGGATCTCATCCATGGAAGATGAAGCGATCCTGAATGGCTTTAAGAATCTTAAGAGCGGAGCTGAGTATGACAAGCTCTATGAAGCAGCACTCTGTAGGGAGCGTGCTGACTGGATCGTGGGAATTAACGCGACAAGATTCTTTACAACTGTTTATGGTGTGACACTTAACGTAGGCCGCGTTATGACTCCGACTCTTGCGTTAACTGTCGAGCGCCAGGCACAGATCAGGGCATTTAAGCCAGAGGATATATATACAGTGATACTGGAAACAGAATGCGGTAATATGACGAGCCTTAAGTATAAGGATCCTGCTAAAGCAAAAGAGACTCTGGTAAAAGCTATCACTGAAGGAAGCGTAGAGATCAGTAAAGCGGAGAAAAAGGAAAAACAGGAAAAGGCTCCGGCACTTTTTGATCTGACTTCCCTGCAGAGAGAGGCAAACAGAAGACTGGGGTATACGGCACAGCAGACTCTGGATTATACCCAGGCTCTTTATGAGAAGAAGCTGGTATCTTACCCCAGAACGGACAGCAGATTCCTTACGGAAGATATGGAAGGTACACTGCCCGGACTGATCGAAAAGGCTGCTAAGGTGAGCGGGTGCAGTGCAACGGAGAACTTGGATCTGAGATCAGTGATCAACGGAAAGAAAGTGACAGACCACCATGCGATCATCCCTACGGCATCTGTAGATAAGGCAGACTTAAGTGAACTGCCTCCCGGAGAAAGAGAGGTCCTTAAGCTTATCGCCACAAGGATGCTTGAGGCTGTATCAAGCCCCTGCGTATATGTGGAAAGCATCCTGGAGGGAGTATGTGCCGGAGAGCTTTTTTCGGCAAAAGGAAAGACCATAACGGACTATGGCTGGAGATCCGTTGCAAAGGTCTGTGATGAGAAGAAGGGTGATGATGAAAATGAGACCGGCAATGTTTCTGCTGATATCCCTGATTCGGGAAAGATAAGTATCAGCAACGGGAGCATAAAGGCGGGAAAGACAACTGCCCCGAAATGCTTTACCGAGGATACGCTGCTTTCCGCAATGGAGAAAGCAGGAAGCAGTGAGACTCCTGATGAAGCGGAGCGCAAAGGACTTGGTACTCCTGCGACAAGAGCAGGGATCATCGAGAAGCTTGTCCGTACCGGTTTCATTGAAAGGCGAGGTGATAAGAGAACAAAATATCTCGCTCCGACTGTTAAGGGAGAGATGCTGATATCGGTTATCCCTGAAGCAATACAGTCGGCATCCATGACAGCTGAGTGGGAACAGAAACTTCTTAAGATCGAGAAGGAGGATTACAGTTCTGAGGAGTTCATGAAGGAGATCAGTGAGCTTATCACAGAGCTGGTTACTACCTACGAGAAGTATCCGGTCACATTTGAGAAAGAGAGGAAATACAGCTATGGAAAAAAGAAGAAAAAGTAAGATCCGTAAATGGGATGAGACCCAGGGCGCAGTTGAGGTAGAAATTGATGAGGCGGTCGGATCACCGGCAGAGGATCCCGGAGCAGGTCCTTCCGTCAGCAGAAATCCCATGAAGGGGATCGAAGATATGGTGGAGCAGAACGATAACAACCTGGATGGTGTGATCAATAATGTGGAGCAGCCGAAGCCTGCGGCACAGATTACTCCTGAAGATGTTGTCGAAGCGGAACAGAAGAAGAAATCTGTTCTGGAGAAACTCCGGGAAGCTGCTCCTGAGCCTGAGAATGTAAGGACGGTACACGGATGTATCATCTGCGGAGACCGGGAGCTCGTCTGATATGCGGAAATATACAGACAGGATCCGTGTGTGGATAAAGCCGGAAGATCGTGAACTGATCAAAAAGAAAATGGAAGAGGCGGGCATTAAGAATATGTCCGCCTATATTCGTAAGATGGCCATAGATGGTTATGTGATCAGGCTCGATATGAGTGATGTGAAGGAGGTCTCGCGCCTCCTTCGTATCAATGCCAACAATATCAACCAATATGCAAAACGAGCAAATGAAACCGGAAACATTTACCTGGAGGATATCAGGGACATCCAGCAACAACAGGAACAGCTCTGGGAACTCATGAAAGGAATATTACAGAGACTGTCTACAATATAAAGAATAAAGAAAAGAGGTGATGCGATGTGGCTGCGACCAGGCTGATCGCCATGCATATGAATAAAGGGAAATCCATTCAGAAGTGCTTAAAGGACAGAACAGATTATGCACAGAATGGTGAAAAGACAAATGACGGTGAACTGGTCAGCAACTATGAGTGTGATCCGAAGATTGTGGAAGAACAGTTCGCCATAGCAAAGAGGGAATACCTGCAAAAGACCGGAAGGCACTACGCGGGAGATATCATAGCTTATCAGATTCGTCAATCTTTCAAACCGGGAGAAGTAACACCGGAGGAAGCAAATAGGATAGGATATGAGACGGCTATGCGCTGGACGAAAGGACGGCACGCTTTTATTGTTGCCACTCATGTAGATAAGGCACATATCCATAATCACATCATATATAATTCCACGGATCTTAACTGTGAGAAAAAATTCCGGGACTTCTTTTTCTCCGGAGTGGCACTTCGGAAAATCAGCGATATGGTCTGCCTGGAGAACGGACTCTCCGTGATCGAACCGGCTAAGCCGAGCGAGAGAGCGAGACGGACAGAGTATCCGGACAGGAAGAGTTTTCGTGAAGAGATCCGAGAAGCCATTGACGTGTGTATGGATCAAAAGCCGAAAGATATGGATGCGCTTTTAAAGCTTCTGGAGGAAATGGGCTATGAGATAAAACGCGGAAAACATATCTCCGTGAAAGGCGGCAATCAAAAAAAGTTCCTGCGTTTCAGATCCCTGGGGACCGGTTATCGTGAGGAAGACCTGGAAAGGGTATTTTCCGGAGAAACGAAACATACGGCTAACCCGAAACAGGAAAAATTTGAGGATCCAGTGCCGGAGAAATCTGAGCGGAAGATCGATATGCTGCTGGACATCCAGGCAATGATCGCTAAAGGGAAGGGACCGGGCTATGAGCGCTGGGCAAAGGTTCATAACATCAAGCAGATGGCTCAGACTCTCCTGTTTTTGGAGGAACACGACTTAAGGGATTTTGACAAACTGACAGAAAAAGCATCGGAGGCTTCGACAAAATTCGGAGATATATCGAAGAGGCAGAAAGAACTGGAAGCACGTCTGGCTGAGATCGCTGCCCTGAAGAAACACATCATAAACTACTCTAAGACCAGAGAGATTTATGCCGAATACCGTAAGACGGGATACAGCAAAAAGTTCTTCGAGGAGCACCGGGAGGAGATCACTCTTCATAAAGCTGCCAAGGAGGCATTTTCTCAGATCAAGGGGCCTCTCCCGAAGATCAGGGAGCTGAATGAAGAATATGAGCGCGTGCTGCGGGAGAAGAAACAGACCTATGCCGAGTACCGACAGGCACGTCAGGAAATGAAAGATTATCAGACGGCGAAGTACAATGTGGAGCAGTTTCTCAGAAAAGAGGAAGAGGAGCGGCAGGCAGAAACGAGAAAAAGAACGGAACAGGTTCGGTAAGAATTTGGGAGATTTCATCGTAAGACAACGGTGGGGTCTCCCGCTTTTTTGCGTTCTGGGGGATTGGCACTTAGCGTCACCTTTGGTGATGCGTAGCTCCGAGTGAAACGAGGTTCCGGGGGATTGGGGGTATGACCCGCCAACAAGCAAGAAGCATCGAGGGCCCGAGATGCACTGCTTGCGAAAATGAAAAACCAACAGAATTGAATATATGCATCTGAAAAGGAACACTTTTTGTTGATTTTTGAGATAGCATGTGTTACATTATATGTGTAAAAGTGGAGGGGCCTTCATATGAAGGTTTGGAAGGAAGGTAATACATGAACAAAAAACCATATTCATCTGCTATAAAGAAGACGCCTTTTAAATATCAAGTTGCTAAGAAAATAGCAAAACTGATGTTGGACGGACTGGATCGTGATGAACTATATAAGAAATGCTATGAAGACAATTATGTTGAAATAGAATCATTGGAGAGAAGACGTGAGGTTACAAATGTAGTTTTCAATAGGCTTTGCTCCTTAGATGAGTATTTACTGAAAGAGTTTTATAACGGTGATGTAGCAACGTCAAAATATATTTTGGTGTATGCCATTGCAAAAACAGATTCCCTTTTCTTTGATTTTTTATTTGAGAAATATAGAGATGCACTAATGAATCAGGAAAGAAATTATCTTTCAATAGATGATTTTGATGGATTCTTTGAAAGTAAAAAGCAGGTTGATCTGATTGTTTCAAAATGGGGAGAGTTTACTCTTAAATGCCTGACAAAAGGATATCGCAACATTTTGGTTGAATCGGGACTTGGTAGACGAGAGAGGAAGATGATTATCTGCGAGAGGATGATGATCCATCCGGCAGTTGAGGAACACATTGAACTTATTGGAGATAGGGATTATCTCAAAGCAACGTTAGGTGGTGATTGATATGGCAGAGAGACCATTGAACGAAAGATTTATTGATCTGGAAGATCGCATGATCAGTGTTGAGGCACTTACCAGGTATGGAACTGCGAATGACCTAAGATTTTATATTTTTGATTATGCTCCGTATGATGAACTACTGATACGTAAGGAAGTAAAGAAACTAAAGGATAGAAACCCTGCCATTGTTGAATTTGATTTGTATGAGATGATGCTACAGATCATTGAGGATGAAGGATATATGGAAGATGTCCTTCGCATGGAAAAGGATTATGAAAAGGATCTGATGTTGCGCGAGGTTTTCCAACCGCTGCTTTCAGTTGAAGAAGAAGAAAACGCTTTTTTGGATATGTTTAAGGAAAGGATAGCGGACGACGGAAACAGTATTGTACTTATTACAGGCGTTGGAAAGGCGTTTCCGATTGTAAGGAGCCATACGATATTGAATAATCTGCAAAGTATATTTCGTAGAAATCCTGTAGTGATGATGTATCCGGGAAGATATGAAATAAAGGAGAAAATGACGATGAGACTGTTTGAACGTCTCGACGATGATAACTATTACAGAGCATTCCCGCTGGTCGAAAGGAGAATTGGCAATGATTATTAAAGATCTCTTCAAGAAAGACATAACCCGTCCGATTCAGGGCGTAGTGACAATAGGAAACGAGGACGAGGAACAGAAATGGCAGGAACTGGAAGAGTATGTCTGCACTGATGAAATTGCCAAATCATTTCGTACGTTTTTCCGAAGATACCGTGAATCAATCAACCATCCAACTGAGAAGATTGGTGTGTGGATCACCGGCTTCTTTGGCTCTGGTAAATCACATTTCTTAAAGATTCTTGGTTATATTCTTGAAAATGAAGAAGTGGCAGGAGTACATGCAGCAGACTATTTTGATGAAAAGATCAAAGATCAGATGGTGCTTGCTGATATAAAGACATGTGCTAAGGCAAACAACAAGGTCGTACTTTTTAATATAGACAGCAAGGCAAAATCAGATTCCAAGAGCAGAACGCAAGCTATTATGGATATCATGCTCAGAGCGTTCAACGAATCAGTGGGATATTGTGGAACCAGTCCCTGGGTTGCTGATTTGGAACGTACTCTTGATAACGAAGGAAATCTGCAGGATTTCATTGCAAAGTTTGAAGAATACTCAGGGCGTAACTGGGTGCAGACAAGGGCAAAGGCTCTTCTTAACAGAGACCATATTATTAAAGCACTTGTTGCTGTCCGCAATATGAGCGAAGAGAGCGCAAAGACATTTATTGAAGACCAGACAAAGAACTTTACGAACACCACTGAAGAATTTGCAAAGATTATTGATGCGTACTGCACCAAGAATAAGACGCGGGTTATCTTCCTTATGGATGAAGTGGGACAGTTTATTGGTGATAATACCCAGCTGATGCTAAATCTTCAGACCTGCGTGGAAGACCTTGGAAAGTTCTGTCGTGGGCAGGCGTGGGTTGTGGTTACATCGCAGCAGGAGCTGAAAGCCATGATAGACAGTACCAAGGATAAGCAGCAGGACTTTTCCAAGATACAGGGGCGATTTGACACAAGACTGCTTCTTAGCGGTGCCAATGCTGATGAGGTTATCAAGAGACGTATTCTGGAAAAAAAGGAAATTGCAGAGACTCCTCTTCGGGCACTTTATGATGCTAATAGTAGCAAGCTGTCTAATCTGATCATGTTCCAAGCAAAACCTACATGGTCAGGGTATAAAGATGCAGATGATTTTAAGAATGTATATCCTTTTGTATCCTATCAGTTTGAGCTTCTTCAGAAGGTGTTCGAAGCTATCCGTGAGCATGGTATGAGTGAAGGCCGTCACCTGTCACAGAATGAGAGATCACTGCTTTCGGCGTTCCAGAATTCAGCGAAGAAAGCGGCTGATCTGGATTCCGGAATTCTGGTTCCGTTTGACAGTTTTTATTCAACGATTGAAGAGTTCATTGATTACGACATTAAGACAGTTTTCTCAAATGCTGAGAGAAGAGCCGGACTGGATGGATTTGCTATCCGTGTACTTCGCGTGCTCTTTATGATCAAGCATGTGAAGGAAATGCCGGCGACCATCGATCGTCTGGCAACACTGATGGTTGATAATATTAATGCGGATAAGGCAGCGCTTAAGAATAAGATTTTTGATGCGCTGCAGCAGTTGGAGGAAGAGACACTTATCCAGAAGAATGGTGAAGAATATGACTTCCTTACCAATGCGGAACAGGATGTGAACAAGCAGATTATTAATTCGGCTTACAATGAGGGAGAAGTACAGCGCACCATTTTCGATATCATTTATGACAAAGTGTTGGAAAGCAATAAGTATAGATATGAAGGGCGTTATGACTTCGGACTGAACCGTTATGTGGATTCGGAAATCAAGGGATCTTTTAGCCAGGATAGCATCACAATCAAGGTGATCACACAGTTCTCAGGAATGCGTGGAGAGACAGATTTCCAGTCAGAGTCCGTTCGCTCCAATTCTATCGTGGTAGATCTGACAGATGGAACTTTTATTGATGAGCTGATCCGTGCCAATAAGATTGCTACTTTCAAGCGTAATAACAGTGCATCCATGTCGGCTGCTCTTACGGAGATTATGAGCAAGAAATCCGCAGAGCTTTCTGACCGTATTAAGCGTGCGGAAGATATCATTCGCACATCTCTAAGAACAGCACCGATCTATTTGTCTGGTACAAAACTGGATATCAAGCAGAAGGATGGAAAGGACCGCTTACAGGATGCGCTGAAGGAAATGGTCAAGCATGATTATTTTAAACTTCCTTTGGTTTCCTATTTTTATCAGGATCAGAGAAGTATCCTTACTATGCTAAATGATAATAACATGACAGTCACCGGTGATGATATTTCGGGTGATGCCAATAGCAGCGCTTATGATGAAATATGTGAGAAAATTAAAGACGATGCCAGGATTCACAGAACAGCGACAGTAAAGAGCCTTCTGGATAATTTTTCAAAGAAGCCTTACGGATGGCGTGAACTGGATATCCTGGGCATGATAGGAGTGTTATGGAAGCATCATAAGATTCAGATACTGATCCACGATAATGAGGTTGATGACAGAAATACATCCTTTAAAAATGACCTTGTTCGCAAGAATAATACGGATACAATGGTAATCCGGCTGCAGGAAAAGATTGATGAGCAGGTGCTTTATACAATAAAGCGTATCATGTCGGATACGTACTCTGAAAATCTGCCATTGGATGAGACAGGTCTTAAGGAAGGTGTAGTTTCTTTCTTTGGCAGAAAGAAGGAATTCTTAAGTAATCTGAAGACAAAATATGGTTCTGAGTATGCAGGATGCAGCGCAGCAGCAGAGGTATATAAGGATTTTGAGGCTATCCTTCATACATCCGATACTCTTTCCATCTTTCAGGAAATCATTGACCGGAAGAAAAATCTGGAAGACAGGGCGGAGACACTGGAGCAGTTGGAAGCCTTCTACAAAGAGGGAAGCAATCAGCAGAAGAATTATCAGGACGCAAAAGCTATCTGCAAATGGTATGAGGCAAATTGTTCGCTGCAGAATTTGTCTGGGCTTACAGATATCGTGAACCAGATGAATGATATTGTTTCACTGGATATGCCGTTTACCAAGATGAATGAGTTGGCAAATCTGGTGTTCCAGGCAAATACAGCAAAAGAAAAGATCCTTGAAGAGAAGCTTTCGAATACAAAAAAAACGATAGAGAGGGACAGAGATACGGTAAGCAGGGAGCTTGCGGATGTATTGGGAGCGGAACTTAATGATGACCAGAAAAAACGCATACAGGAAAAGGCGGACGAGATACTTGTTCAATACGAGGAGTGGCTGGGATCACTTACCAACAGGACGGCAAACATGGATTCGTATGTCACAGCCAGTGCTAATAATCTTTCCGGTTTCAGAAGGTTTATTACATCTGTGATGAACGAAGGGCAAGATACACCGGTAAGGGCGAAAAGAGTTCGCATAATTGATTATGTACCTACGGTAAATAAAAAAATCAAGACAGTTTCCGATGTGGATATTGTGCTGAATGCTATTCGTGAGAAGCTACTAGATGAGCTGAAAAATAATGATGAGATTGATCTCGGATAAGGAGCGTATCAATGGATAAAGGTATATTGCAGAGATATTCAACATGGGCTAAAGAGAATCTTGAAAATCAGATAGAAGTTTCTTTGAAGGCTCTGGGAATCAATGATGAAAACGATATAAAAAAGGCAAGGAAAGTAGGTGATGTTACCACGATCGAGGGCGATCCTACATCCTATCCGGCTGATTTATATGGTAAGAGAGAAAATATCATACAGCTCGTCAAGCGAAATGGCTATAGGAATGTCATTGAGGAATTTGCTTATACTTGGTTTAATCGTTTTGTTGCTCTTAGATTCATGGAATTACATGGATTTTTGCCGCATGGTTTTCGCGTGCTTTCCAACCCTGCTGGGGGCATTGAGCCGGAGATTTTAAAGAACCTGAATCTGGTGAAAGATGATCTGAAATTGGATATGGGGCTTTGCTCAGAATATAAACAGAACGGAAAAATCGAGGAACTTTTCCGGCATGTACTGACCAAACAGTGCAATGCACTTGCAGGAATTCTTCCCATGCTTTTTAGCACAGATATGGGATATCTGGAGTTACTACTGCCGAATAGTCTACTGAAGGGCGAGACAGTTATCACAAGGCTGAATGAAATACCAGAGTCCGCATTTTGGGATGATGTGGAGATTATCGGATGGATGTATCAGTTCTATATCTCCTCCAAGAAGGATGCGGTATATGCATCGAAGAAGACTATTACTAAGGACACGCTTCCAGCGGTTACACAGCTTTTTACGCCGGATTGGATCGTGCGATATATGGCACAGAATTCTGTGGGACGTTTATGGCTTGAATGCTATCCGGATTCTTCTCTGCGCTCCGAGATGAAATACTATGTGGAAGATGCAGAGCAGACAGAAGAAGTACAGAATAAGATCGATGAGATCAAATACAAGAATGTGAATCCGGAGGATATCCGCATAATTGAGCCTTGCTGCGGTTCCGGGCATATATTGGTTTATGTATTTGATCTGTTATTTAAGATGTATGAAGAGCGCGGATACCAAAAGAGGGATATTCCGACAATGATTCTGAAGAATAATCTAGTGGGATTGGACGTGGACAAGCGTGCGGCACAGCTGGCTTCATTCTCTCTGATTATGAGGGCCAGAAGCGTAAACAACAGGTTCTTCAATGATCAATATTATGAAATGCCGCATGTTTATGAGTTGCAGGATTCCAAACTGCTGAAAGAACTGGAATACCGCAAACAGTTAAAAGATCTAAATCTCTTAAATGATGAAGAGACGAAGCTGATTCACTATCTGGTGGATACATTTGAAAATGGAAAGACCATCGGATCCCTGCTTAAAGTGAAGCAGATAGATTTTATAACCCTTGATGAATCGCTAAATAAGATTAAGGAAAAAGCAGTAGTGAATCTGTTTAATATAGAATTCCTGAATGCGGGGATGCAGAGGCTGAGAGAGCTTTCCAATTTGGCGAAAATTCTATCGGAAAAATATGATGTGATGATTACAAATCCTCCATATATTGGACCATCATCTATGGAAGCAACGGTTAAGGAATATGCATCAAAAAATTATCCAAATAGCAAAACGGATATGTTTGCAATGTTTATGGAAACTGGCTTTGTTAAGAAAAATGGCTTTTTATCAATGATTAACATGCATAGCTGGATGTTTTTATCAAGTTTTGAAAAACTTAGACAATCTATACTTAATTCCCAGGAAATTGTATCGATGGTGCATTTGGGGGCAAGAGCATTTGAGACTATAGGCGGTGAAGTTGTGCAGACCACGACTTTTGTGCTTAGAAATTGCAATATAAAAGGAAATGCCGTCTATTACCGTTTGGTGGACAGTGACGATAAAGAAAATGACTTTCTCATTTCAAATGCCAGAACAGGAGCGTAAGAATGCAGAGAAAATTTGTTGCGAATCAAAATGATTTTAATAAGATACCTGGAAACATATTGGGGTATTGGTTGTCTGAAAATACATTAAAACACCTTGAAGATGATGAAAAACTTGAAAATGTTGGAAATGCAAAACAGGGATTATCTACATCTGATAATAATCGTTTCTTGAGGTATTGGTATGAGGTGGCATTTAAACGAATTGGATTCCATTGTTCTGAATGTAAAGATACGAACACTGAGCTGTTTAGATGGTTTCCATACAATAAAGCTGGTAATTTTAGAAAGTGGTCTGCTATCAGTGAATATGTTGTCAATTATCAATTTGATGGTTCGGAAATAAAGGATACCGTAATGAAAAAATATCCATATCTTAATGGACCTGGGTTTGTAGTAAAAAATACTGAAGCCTATTTTCATCATGGAATTACATGGAATGATGTTGCCACAGGAGCATTTTGCTGCAGATACATTCCAGATGGATATATTTTTGCGGATGCAGGACCAATGTTTTTTGGAAACAAGGACTTTTTGATGATGGCATATTTTAATTCGAGTGTATTTCAACTCTTTGCGAATATTATATGTCAAGGGTTGCACTACAGTACCGGTCATATTCCTAAGATTCCATATAAAGTGGGAGATGCGGAATTAGAAAAAAGAGCGGAAGAACTCTCAGAAGAGAATTATAGATTATCAAGGGATGATTGGGATTCCTATGAGATTTCATGGGATTTTCAAACGCATCCATTAGTGTAGAAGAGAGGTGAATGTGTATGTCGCCCAAGATTAGATTTGAATTGGGAAGTGATTCATATTCGGATATTCCAGAAATACCGATTGCATATTGGGTTAATGATAATTTCCGAAAATCATTTGCATTGGGTAAGATTTTGGGACATGTTGCTGAACCAAGAGCTGGATTGGCAACAGGTAATAATGATTTGTTTGAAAGGTTTTGGTTTGAAGTTGCGTGGAATAATATCAAATTTGATGCTCAATCCACAGAAGATACAAAGAATGCGAAAGAAAAATGGTATCCGTGTAATAGCGGCGGAACATTTCGAAAGTGGTCATTTAACAATGAACTTGTTGTGAATTGGCAGAATGATGGATATGAAATACGGCATTTTGTAAACGGTAAAGGGAAACTAGCTGCCAGACCACAAAATACACAGTTTTATTTTAAAAAAGGACTTACATGGAACAAATTGAGTTCGAATAGATTTGCTGCAAAGTTTAAGGAAGAAGGATTTATTTTTGATGATACAAGTAGATCTATTTTTGTTGATGAATCAATTTTGAGATATCTGCTAGCACTCCTGTGCTCAAATGTGGCACTTTATTATTTAAAGGTTTTTAATCCCACAATGAGTTTTACAAATGGAGATATAAGTAGGATTCCTTTTATTCTCGATAATGAAAAAAAGGCGAACATCGAGGATATAGTAGATAGCTGCTTGTTGCTATCGATGGATGACTGGAATGATTCAGAGTATTCATGGGACTTTACAAGACACCCACTAACGGAGGAACACACAATGGGAAAACTGATCTCATATAAATATATGGAATGGGAAGAAAAATGCCAGCATCGTTTTGACAAATTGAAAGAAAATGAAGAAGAAATAAATAGGATATTCATTGATATATATGGAATGCAGGATGAACTGAAACCAGATGTGCAAGATAAGGATGTGACTGTTCGCCTTGCAGATAAGGAACGCGATATTCGGTCACTGATTTCATATCTTGTAGGCGTTGCCATGGGAAGATACTCTCTTGATGTTCCTGGTCTTGCCTATGCTGGTGGAAAGTGGGATGAATCTAAGTATGTTTCATATCAGCCTGACGATGACGGAATTATCCCTATTTACAATGGCATTGGTATGGAAGATGGACTTACGACTGTATTGATCAAACTTATCAAGCAGATTTACGGGGAGGATACTTACAAACAGAATATTGATTTTATTGCGGAAGCTCTTGGTAAAAATAATAATGAGTCTTCTGAAGAATCTTTAAACCGTTACCTGAATGATGGCTTTTATGCAGATCATCTGAAAGTATATCAAAAAAGACCGATATACTGGCTATTTACCAGCGGTAAGAAGGCCGGTTTCAAGTGCTTGATCTACATGCATCGGTACAACGAGGATACGCTTGCCAGGATAAATGCAAAGTATTTCCTGCCGGAGTCTACTCGAAAAAAGAATGAGCTCGAGGAACTGAATGGAAAAATCGCGCATGCAGAAGGTAGGGATAAGGTTCGACTTGAAAAGGAACGTCAGAATTTGGCGGCTGCTTATAATGAAGCGATTGAATATGGTCAGATATTGGATCATATGGCAAACCGTTACATTTCCATTGATCTGGATGACGGCGTAAAAGAAAACTATGCTAAATTTCAAGGGGTTGAAATTGTTACCGATGGCGGAAGTAAGGTTAAAAAGGATTTGTTATCACCATTAAAGTGAGGTTTATTGTATGGCTAGTATAGATTATCAGGAGGCAAGAAAAGAGATCATACGTCTGTTTGCAAATAAGGATGCAAGTGGAAGAAAGATTATTTTCTGGTATGATCCTCCGGCAAACTTTAAGGATGATATCACGTCTGACAGCTATGATTGCTGTAAGATTTTATTCTGTGATAAGAATGAGTTTGCAATCAAAAAGACAATAGAACACGATGACCCAGAATCGAATTACCTTATTTATATCCCATCAGAGAAACCGGCGGATAATGAAAACTGGTTGATGGATATCCTAATGTACAGTGAGGAATACTATGCTGATACGGTTGCGCTTACCATGCGCAGGCTGAATCTGACTAATACGGATCTTCGGAGGGTAATCGAATGGCACGCCAAGTTCTTTGATGCAGAGAGCCGGACAAAGAAACTGTCAAATTATGTGACGGTAAATGATGAGATGAAGCCGTCTGATCTACGGATGTCGATGATGTGCGTACTGGTTAAGGCAGCATCCAGATCCATCGAAAGCGTGCTGACGGAGCTGGTGTTTGATAATTCAGAATCCACCAAATACAACGACTTGAAGAAGTTTGGATTTGAAGAATATCTCTGGGATGAGATCTGCCGGTATTATAACTATGAAGGTGATCAGAAGATTGAGACATTAATAAAGCGCTTTATGTTCACTGCTCTTTTAGAGCAGAAGGCGGAATTTGATGGTCTGCCATCTTTCTATGAGCAATATAAAATCAGCGGCCCTGGACAAATGGATGCCAAGTTCTTTGTGGATAAAATCAAGTCAGACAAGCGATATATAGAACTTCAGCTTGATGTGGCTACAGACCTTAAGATAGAGGGGCTTTTGGTTTCACGTGATATCACCTGTGTTCAGACTGCAGATATCTTTGAATGTATTGATAGAGATATTGTACGTAAGATTTCTATCAGCCTAGCGAGTGGCAGTTTGGATTACAGCACTTTTGAACATGTGATTTCAGATCGCTTAAATTCTATGTGGTATGAAGCATATGAGTCCGAGTATGCGATTTTGAGTTCTGTGATGGCATTTTTTAAGAGGTTGGAGACACCGATTTCAGCAGGGCTTCTGACCACTGAGTACGTGCAGAACTATACGGATTCTTATTATCTTGTGGATACTTATTATCGCAGGATTTGTACAAATTACAACAAGCTTGAGAATCCATCGTCTGAGATGGAAGATTTGATGCGCATGGTGGAGGCGGCATATCAGAGCAAGTTCCTTGATCCACTTGGAAAAGCGTTTAGTGATGCATTGAAGGAACAAGGTAACTGGGACTTCCCCGGACTTAAGATGTCGAGAAACTTCTATCAGGAAGTACAAAACAAGAATTATAAGAAGTGTTTTGTGATTATCTCCGATGGATTCCGATATGAGATCGGACGGGAATTATATGAAAAGATAAAGATCGACAGCGTTTTGAATGGTAATGAAGAGATACAATATGCCATTTCGCCACTTCCGTCTGAAACTCGGTTTGGCATGGCCTCTTTGCTCCCGCATAGAATTATTGAATATGCAAATAAATTGGTCACCGTTGATTCACTTTCTACTGTTGATACAGATGCGCGTGATGCAGTACTTAAGAGTAAAAGGGAGTCATATGCTGCAATCCGCTATGAAAAGATCAATAAGATGAGCCGACAGGATCTCCGTAATTATATGGCAGATAAGTCGCTGGTATACATATACCATAATGTTATGGATGATACAGGGGAACATAATGAAAGTAAGGTTTTTGATGTTGCTCAGATAGCAGTAGATGAAATACTCACACTTATTCGGAAACTTTATAACAACCTGCAGATATCGAATTTCTATGTAACTGCGGATCATGGATTCCTGTACAGAAGAAATGAGGTGGAGGAATCACAGAAATACGGCAATATCGTTTCTCTTCGTGAGCCGGAAACATCAAAGAGATATATTTTTACAGATAATAAGAATCTAGAAATTCCATATACGCTGGAGTTTACTATAGAGGAGATTGGAAGCGGCGAATTTAAGGTTATTGCTCCATATGGTTATGATCTTTTTAAAACCCAGGGAGGCGGGTTACAGTATGTTCACGGAGGAGCATCGCTTCAGGAAATAGTAGTTCCGATTGTTCATATTGGTGAACTAAGGGCAGCCAGCAACAAAGAAGCGCTTACACCTGTAGGCGTCCGACTGAAGAGCATAACCCGAAAGATCACGAATAGGAGTTTTACTCTGGAGTTTGAACAGTATGAGAAAGTGGAAGAGCGCAAGCAAGCCATCACCTGTGAAACATATCTGGTGGATGAAGATGGGAATAAAGTGTCCGGAGAATATCGTTTTGTGGCTGCATCCGACAGTGATGATGTTGATTCCAGAAGCACGAAGATCAGGTTTAATCTGATGAATATTGAATTTGACAGAAGCAAACGATATTACTTGATACTTAAAAACTTAGCAAAGCCGGATGAATATATAGAACGCGAACAGTTTACCATAGACATCCTGCAGTTCAAGATGTTCTAAAGGGAGGTACAGAGGCTCATGGATCAGTTGGACAAAAAAGTATTTGAAGTCTTTTCGGGGCGTGTGGTTCCGAAGGGAGCAACAAAGAAAATAAAGGACAGTGCAAATGTTCCAACCTATGTGCTGGAATACTTGCTGGGAAATTACTGTACATCGGATGATGAAAGCGAGGTTGAGGCAGGAATTGAACAGGTGAAGCGGATCCTGTCTGATAATTATGTGCGTCCCGATGAGGCAGAGCAGATTAAGGCGAGAATAAAGGAAGAAGGAAATCATACGGTCATTGACAAGGTAAGCGTTAAGCTGAATGAGCGTACTGACCAGTATGAAGCAGATTTCCTGTTTCTTGGAATAAGAGGAATCTATGTTCATCCGAAGTATGTTCGGTCATACGAGAAACTGCTTGCAGGCGGTATCTGGTGCATTGTGGATCTTACATATTTTTACAATGAGGATGAGAAGAAGAATAGTCCTTTTGTAATTGGAGAGATTACGCCAATTCAGATGCCTAACCTCGATAAGAATGAGATTATTGAAGCCAGGAGCCAGTTTACTAAGGAAGAATGGATTGATCTGCTTCTTCGGTCTACTGGTATGGAACCGACCCAGTTTGAATATCGCGTGAAATGGCATTTACTCACAAGGCTGGTTCCTCTGGTCGAAAACAATGTGAATATCTGTGAATTGGGACCGAGAGGAACAGGTAAGTCACATATATACAAAGAACTGTCGCCCAACTCGATTTTGATTTCTGGAGGACAGACCACTGTTGCAAACCTGTTTTATAACATGGGAAGGCGGCAGGTTGGTCTTGTTGGACTTTGGGATGTAGTTGCTTTTGATGAGGTTGCCGGTATCAATTTCAAGGATAAAGACGGTGTACAGATTATGAAGGACTATATGGCATCAGGATCCTTTGCAAGGGGAAAGGATGCAATTCAGGCGAATGCTTCTATGGTATTCGTTGGTAATGTCAATCAAAGCGTGGATTATCTGTTAAAGACATCACATCTTTTTGAGCCGTTCCCAGATGCTATGATAGATAGCGCATTTTTTGATAGGATGCATTGTTATATTCCGGGGTGGGAGATTCCGAAGATGCGTCCTGAGTTCTTTACAGATAATTATGGCTTTGTCTCTGACTATTTGGCGGAATTCATGCGAGAAATGCGTAAGATTCCTGAGACAGATGCGTTTGATAAATTCTTTAGACTCGGTAGATGCCTGAATCAGAGAGATACGATAGCTGTAAGAAAGATGGTTTCTGGGCTCACAAAACTCATCTATCCAGATGAAAAATATACGGAAGAAGAGATGGAGGAGATTCTTAAGTACGCTCTTGAAGGCAGACGTAGAGTAAAAGAGCAACTTAAGAAGATTGGTGGTATGGAATTCTATGATGTACAGTTCTCCTTCATCAGGAACTCAAATATGGAGGAAGTATCCGTACCGGTTCTGGAGCAGGGCGGAGGCAAACTAATACCAGAGGGTATAGGAAAGCCCGGACATGTTTATACTGTTGCCAACGGAACGAATGGTATGATGGGACTCTTCAAGTTTGAGAGTACCATGACGAATGGCGGAGGCAAGTTTGATGTGACCGGTATGCAGAGTGCAAAGGAAACAAAGGAATCTGTTAAGACTGCGCAGAATTATTTCAAGGCGAATGCAAAGCAGATAAGTGCATCAATTTCAACAGAGAATAGAGATTATCTGATGCATATTCAGGACTGCCAGGGAGTAGGATTAGGCAGCAATATTTCATTACCTGCGTTAGTTGCATATTGTAGTGTTGCTCTAGATAAGCCAGTGTTACCTCAGTTATGTGTGCTTGGATCTATGAGTATAGGTGGCACGATCAATAGGGTTGAGGAATTGGCTTCTACACTGCAGGTGGCATTTGATGCAGGGGCAAAAAGAATATTGATACCTATGAGTAGTGCTGGAGATATTCCGACGGTACCAGCAGAGCTGTTTGCAAAGTTCCAGATTTCTTTTTTTAGCAGTCCGGAGGATGCAGTGATTAAGGCATTAGGGATTGAGTGAATTGTGGCAAAGGAGAATATGTTTAAATGGGTAAAAGAGTCTATATTAGTGCTGATTATGCGTGGGATAGCGGAGATAGAGATGTGGCTGAGGTTCTTCAAAAATGGGGACAAGATAATATCCACAGAGTGGATTTTGTTGATATGTCTCAGGTTAATTCAGGAAGTGTTGCAAGTGCTCCTGATTGCAGACCTTGTGATTTAAAGGAAGAGTTTAACAGACAGATTAATGCATCATCAGCTGTAATTTTTGTGATTGGAGATAAAACAGCGGGAAGGACAGCGGGGAGTACCTGCTCTAGGATCATAAAAAGTCAATATGAGTGTTCATGTACTCCATATAAGCAAAATACAAACGGTACACGGATGTGTAAAGTTTACTCGACATATAATACAAATGTAAATAATGTTAGTGTAATCAATTCATATTCATATTTGCGGCATGAGTTTGAGCAGGCAAAGAAAGCAAGAAGGAAAATAATAATTGTTTATAACTCATTGCGATGCGAATTGGGATGGTTCCCAAGTTATATGAAGGGCTATGAGAATATAGCACATCCGTTTTGGAAAAGGAATTATAATGGCGAAAAAGTAGGAGACTATGATTTTATAAAAAGGGAATTAGGATTTTGAAAAAGTGTTTTAAGCTGAGTTTTACCTGGTCCGTTAGCATTATTACTATTGTATTCATGTTTTTGCCAGAAGATCTTTTTAATGTGGTTAAGATTTTTACTAATGCAACAGATGAGGTTAACATCATTATAAATAGAATATTGTTTTTTGTAATGGTTTTAATCATAACATTTATTATTTTGGCCGTATATTTCGTGGTCAGAAATAGCGTAAAGATTAAGGGGCGGAATTATACAATTGAGATAAAATATGGGGATATTTTTAAGCAAAAGAAGTGTAAGAAACTGATTCCTTTTGATGAGTGCTATACAACAAGTATAGGATCCGCACCTGCAGATATAAACCCCGCTTCTATATGTGGTCAATACTTGAAAATGAATCCTAATATTGACATTGATGCGTTGATAGTTGCGGCGGATTTGAAAACAAAAGGAAAATCGAAATATGCTGGAAGAGACCGGTATGAGTCGGGAAAACTCATTGTTAATGGTGATTCCTTATTGATGGCGTTTGTAAAACTGGATAAGGATGGGATTGGATGGATGACATATTCCGAGTACTTAGAGGCACTTTCTGTACTTTGGGAAGAAGTAGATAAGTATTATGGACAGGAGGATGTTTGTATACCTATTTTGGGATCGGGAGTAACACGATTAAGAGATATATCATTAACAAAACAGGAACTATTGGATATTATAATCGCGTCTTATAAAATGGCACAGTCAAAAATACATAAGCCGAATAAATTGATAATAGCTTGTCGAAGAGAAGATATTTCACTAAATAAGATTGGTACATATATTTAGAATGTGGAAATGTGAGGGATAGGTATATGTCAACTGTTAATGAAAGAATAGAAGTTTTTAGGGATACGATGAATTGGATCGATAGTGATCCAGCTCTTTCTGCGTCTATACCTGTTGCAAAGAAAAATACAACGGTATTTTATGAGGATGAATATCCGGTATTTGACGCTTCTATTACAAAGGATACACTCGTAACTGTTTCGGGTGACCGTAGCTTTCAGGCGGCTATGAGACTTCACAAAGAAAATCCCAGTGCAAAGATTGCGGTTATGAATTTTGCAAATGCTTTTCATGCTGGTGGGGGTGTTACCAAAGGGAGCAGTGCGCAGGAGGAAAGCCTATGTCGTACTTCCACCCTTTATCCACTGCTGTATCGCAGAACACTTCGGGATACATTTTATAAACATCATCACGATTTAAATACACCCAAAGCAACTGATTCACTCATCTATACGGAGGGGGTTATCGTTTGCAAAACAGATGAAGACCTTCCCCAAAGAATGCCCAAGGAAGATTGGATTACTGTGGATGTTATTACTATAGCAGCACCTGATCTTAGGGATAAATCAAATATTCATGCTCCACTTGTAAATGGTGGAACATATATGAATAATGCAGAACTTTTTGGATATCACGTAAAAAGGGCCATGCATATATTGACTTGTGCTGCAGCAAAAGGAGCGGATATTCTTGTTCTTGGCGCTTTTGGATGTGGTGCATTTCAAAATGACCCGGAAGTTGTTGCAAGGGCATATAAAATAGTGTTGAAGGAATTTCCCAAAGTGTTCAAACAGATAGAGTTTGCGATATACCGCCCGAAGAGTGGAAGTACTAATTATGATGTATTCAGCAGAGTATTTGGTGAAGATATCAGTGATAGGAAAGCTGTTTCTACAGACAATGTAAAAAAGCAAAGGAAGACTTCCGCTAGTCATATAGAATTGTTACATGCATCTTGCGCAGACCAAGAGGTTGATGCTGTTGTAAATGCAGCAAATGATGGCCTATGGGCAGGTGGCGGAATATGTGGTGAGATTTTTAAGAGGGCCGGGATGAAAGAACTGACTGAGGCCTGCGAAAAGTATGACACACCACTAAAGGATGGTGACGCAGTAATCACTCCTGCTTTTAACATGAAAAATGCCAAGACAATAATCCATGCAGTTGGCCCAAATTTTGGTGTAACACCCACAGCTTTTGAAGAGTTGTTTAAGGCATATTACAATTCGTTGATGGTGCTTAAGGAGAATGGCTATCATAGCATTTCATTTCCACTTATAAGTTCCAGTATTTTTGGCGGAAATCTTGAAAATCCTGTGGCAGAATCGACAAAGCAGTGTGTCAGAGCTTACAAGAGATTTATTGAGGATTATCCGGATTACATAATTGATGTAAAACTCTGTGCTTTTGGCATTTCTGAAATGGAGAAAGCTCAAAAGCAGTTTGATGAGCAGGTTAAGATACAAACGGGTAATTCAGCAAAAATCGAGAAAGACCTTTCTTTAATATTTGATAGAAAGCCGGATTGCTGGGGACTTAGGGGGGATCCATATTTGTGGGATGAGATGAAGAAACATTTCGTTGGAAAATCCCTTGATATTGACGAGATAGATTTTGCTGCAATGGTTGTAGAATATTTTGAGAAGGCGACTGGAGAGCCATTGACTTTTGATGCAAGTGTTTATGTTGAGCGATTTGCACATGGAGGTATGTCTTCGGGCTCTGTAAGTGGTTCTTTTTGGATGGCAAAGGGTATTCCTTTTCTTATCGATAATCTGCGTAGAGTCAAAGCGGGCGCAGATTAATTAAGACACCAGGGTGAGAATGATGTTTTTTTATAATGCAGGCATAAGGAGATCAGCCATGAAACAGTATCTTGAAAGGGAAGATTTAGATGAAAATATTGTTATTATAAAGATTAACAGGTCATACCGTAAAGGAATGTCTGCTCTTGAATTATATGATGTTACCAGAGGATGTTGGAAAAGGAAAATTGAAAGCGTACAGAAGGCTGAGTATGCACTTTCGGTGTGTTTTGGAGAAGTGAAAGAGGTCTATCAAATAGATTGTTGGGTTCCATCGGAGAAGATGAAGCGAGAAACAAAACCATATGATGAAGAATTAGATGGTGGGAGAATAGCTTTCTTTGGGAAAGTTGCAGATGATTCCATTAGGCGTAAATATATCGGTAAGTTTGTTAATAAACTGTATAAACGAGGAGATGTAGGGCCGGTTAAAACATTTTTCAATGACTAAAATGTATTGCATGGGAATATTTAACAACTTTAAGATGGATTTAGAAAGGGTACTTTAGTGCAACTTGGTTGTGTTGATTATTCGAAAGAAGAACGAGAAAAGATGCAGAGAAGTGCCAGTCACTGTGAACTGAAAGAAAATACGATAATAGTATTATAAGTATTACATTCTATGGATATATATTTTACACAATACGATAAGAATATAGCCGGAGAATCCATGCGGGATCCGCTCGGTTTACAGCCTATCTGGGCCTATTTTGGGAGTAGAGTAATTAAGAATATTACCACAGTAAGCAATGATATACGTGGGTTTAGAGAGACTCTTCTATGTCTGTCCATAGCAGGTGAGTGTGTCAGTTCCTATGGTGGGATGCTGAAAGAATATGTTTTGTTGTTTGAGCAGCTCTTTATATACACGATGATTGAGAATAAGCAACCAGAGGGGATTATCGGAAGTGACAATGGAAGAGCACGCTTAGGTATATCAAATAATCCTGTAATTACATGGAAATCTGATCAACCGCCGGGAACTATTCTGGCGAGTCAAATTTCACTTGGATACTATGGACGCTATAAAACTCCGCTTATCAATATGGGGATCATTGATAGCCAGAGTTGTATTAAACCGTTATCTGTAGATATTGAAGGTTTGTACGGGAGCTATTATTCGAAAGTAAGAGATGCATTCATATCTTTTCTGAAGAAACGAAATCACAAATTTATGGATTTTGATAAAGAAGGTAGGAATGCATTAATTAACTGTGTATGTGGATCATTCAGACCTTGTGAAAAGAAATTCTGGATTAGGGTACTTAACAGTAATAATCTACAAAACCACGAAAGTGATTTGCTAATGGACAAGTGTCGCGGCATCATAGAAGGGTATTCTGAATGGCCAGGCCCTGAAATCTTCTTCAAAGATTTATATAAAGAATCAGGTTCCGTTGAGGTGGAAAAAATACTCAAAATTGAACCTTATTTAACTTGTGTAGAATACGTATTCTATAATCTTCTCAGCAGTAGAAGTCTGGATGATGTAAAACTACCCCAAGAGAAGTTTTTCAAAGATTGTTATGCAAAGGCTAAGGATGTTGAAATAGAAGGATCAGATGCACTTAGAGCACGATTTAACAAATTGATTATGGAATGCGGAACGTATAATAATCTTGCTCAAGGAATATTGAACTATCACAGGTTTGTTTGCGAACAGAAAAGATCTTCTGTTTGGGCAGATGTCAGTAAGGATAGGATTATACACACCTTTGTTCATGACGATTGTTTGGATGATTATACGACTTGGAATAGGGATTACTACGCTGTTGCGTACCGGAATATAGTTAATGGTATTGAGGCAATAGATAGATGAGCAGGATAAAAGAAGCGGGTTTATTGCAGAAAATTAAGAATATTTATGATCAGTACTCATCTGTTGATTGTTTTATATTTACTACGTTTGACTTCGATCCTGATTTTTTTGCAAATCATCTTGTTTCTGAGCTGATGGGGAAGGAACATGGAAAGATTTCGACGATTTCAGAATTGAATGCCGCAAATTCGTGGATAAAAAAGAATCACGTAACTGTCTATTATGACATATCTGGGCTGAGAGATAATGTAAATACCATTCTTACTATACCCGTATGTCCGGTATATATCGAAACGGGAGTTTTTCATCCAAAAGTAGTTGCATTATTCGGTACGGCGGCTGGGGGGCGCGGACGAAAACTTTCACACCTTATAGTGTCTTCGGCGAATCTTACTGTATCAGGCTATGCACGGAATATTGAATGTTTTTCTGCTATCGAAGTAACTTCAAGAAATGTTGCAGATAGTTTATCGGAGTTCCTTAAAAGTCTCAAGAAAATGTCTGACAAAACAACGGCATCGGATTTGAATTCATTTATTGAATATCTTAAATATTCTGGGTTTAAAAGGGATGACAGCGTTGAATTCTTTTGGAATATGGAGGATGCAGGGAAAAAAGAAAAGTGGCTTAGAACCAAACTTGCGCAGATACAGGGTGGGGATGTTCAAATTATATCGCCTTATTATGACAAAAGGGGCCCGGGGGAACTGATTAGTGACCTAACAGATGGAAATATGACACTCTATCCGTCAAAAGATGGAAATAATTACAATATTAAAAGAAAAGACTATAGATTGCTAAAAAAATCAGGGGTAAAGTTTGCTGAAATTGATAATAATGATAAAGGACATATTAGATTTATCCATGCAAAAATTATTCGTAAAGGCAGTTGTATAGTTGAGGGATCTTACAATTTCACTGAGGCAGCTCTTTGTGGTAGAAATGCAGAAGCGGCTTTAGTCTTTAATTCCTGCAGAGGAAAACTTGATCTTCAGGAGTATGAAGTGGATCCTCGCCTGTTTCTAAATGATGAAGATATTGTTGATTGCCAGGATACAGCTGAATCTTGGCAAAGAATACTTATAAATTTGACTGTTGACTGGAAAGAACGGATTATTCAGATAGAATGTGATCTTTCGGATGATCAAGAGTACTATATCAGGATTGGAAATGTAATTCTTAATTGGGATCAAAATTCAAATCTGGTCTATATAGATAACAGGCAGTTGGAAGATGCTCTTTTACGAAACAAGTCTTTCACGTTGTATCGGGACGGAGAGCAAGTGTATTGCGGACGATTCAATGAACTAAATTGGACAGAGGACAGACCGGAGATTGCCTGCAAAAATCTTGGCGAGGCTGTATCAGAATGGTTCAATGCTGATAAAAAAGATGCGGGAGTACATACATCAGAGTATGACGTTAGGGTGATTTCAGTGGAAGATGAAACTATGGATGTTTTGTTTAGCATTGAAAAAAGTGATACAGATATTTTTGATAATTATTTTTATCTGGCTTCAGCTATGAGTGGTTTGCTTAAGAAGTTAAGGGAAGCCGGTGATAACAGAACACGATATAGAATATTTAGTACTAGTCCGGGGAGCATGAGACGTATTCTTGATTTCGCTTATGATAAACTTGGAGAAAATGATATTGATCCTGCTTATTTCTGGTTATTATTTAGGTTTCTCAATAAGGCGTATGACCGTTTGCCAGAGTCTGCTGTCCAGATATCCAATTACAATTTGGAAAAGGATGAATTCAAAAGGAAACTTGATTGCAGTATTGAAAAGTGCAGAATTATGATACTCAACGCATCCTCAAAGGGGAATGGATCCATAGAGAAATTCCTAGAATGGATAGATAAAGAGTTTGATGAGAATTAAGAGATATGTTTGAGAAGGTTGATTTGAGAAAAGTAAACAAAGTGGTAAACTTTGCCGGTAAACAAGCAAATCTGTTTGATGGTAACGGGAGAAATGAAATACCGTTGCTTCAGTGCAGGGGTGTTACTGCGCTGTGTAAAATACTTTCTACGAGAAAATACGCCTATTTGGCTGATGAAGTGGGCATGGGTAAAACATATCAGGCACTCGGTGTTATGGCTATGCTTTTGGCTGAGAAACCGTCTGCTAAAATTTTGGTTATCACTCCAGGGAAGAATGTGCAGACAAACTGGCAATACGAAATAAAGCGTTTTGAGAATAATAATTTGATGTTTCCAATGGCTTTTGATTTTGAACCGTATGATAGGCCTAGGGATTTAATGGAGCATATCATTAAAAAAGATAATGTCTATATGAACAAAAATATTTTTTTGTTACGACTTTCATCATTTTCTTCTGTTGCAGGAAATCTCATGCATTTACATGGGAAGATAGAAGGTAAAATCAGGCGAAAAGAATTGGAAGGTGCAATTGCTGATGAATTACAAATTCTTCCTCCGTTTGGGCTTTCAAAGAAAGAATATGACACATCTCAAGCTGGTTGTGCATGTGGTGAAATATTCAATATATTTGGAAGAATGCCAAAGTTTGATCTGGTTATAATTGATGAGGCACAGAATATCAGAAATGACAATAATGCAACCCGGTTTCTTAGTGCATGGCTTGGATTTAAGAGATTTGAGGAAGATAGAGAAATAAAGGTGAAAGAAAAATCAGAGAAGGTTCTTTTGATGAGCGCAACGCCAGCACATAGGAATGTTGAGACCCTTCGTAATCAGTTGAAATACTTCGAAAGCCCTGGAAGAATACCTGGGAATATAGATCATGATTATCTGGAAAACTTTATGATAAGGCGTCTAAGGACCTATGGAGGGGATAATAAATATAAGTGCCGTCAGAATCATGCAATAGATATATCAGGTGAAATGGGGATTGAGCAGAAGTTATTTATGGCATTGATCCAAAAAAAACTAGCTGATCTTCAGGGGAAAAACAATGCGCAGTTTAAAATAGGATTTTTAGAGACTTTTGAAAGTTATGATTCATTTCAAATGACATACGCCGAGGTTGATGATGAGAGTGATGAGGGAAAAAAAGAATTCGAAAATGGTAATTCGCATGTAAAAGACGAGTTTGGGCAGGCTATTGACAAAAGAATGATGCAAAAAACAGCCAAATCTTATGAAGAAACATTTGGAGAGAATAGTTTTCCGCCGCATCCAAAATTGAATTATATGGAAGACTCCATGGTTAAGTCATTTGGCTCAGTTGAATCAGAAGACGCTAATGATAAAGCATTGGTCTTTGTGAGACGTATAGCATCTGTAGATGAACTTTATAAAAGACTTAATAAATGTTATGAAACAGCAATCATAAGATACTGGGCGTCTGAGTTTGGTTTTGATGATGATGCAAGATTATCATCTGTTCAGAGCCGTTTTGAGAGCTTATATAATCGGTCTGTGGGAAAACAAAAAAAGATAACAGAGATGGATAACGAAGATGCGGAAATATATGATAACACGTCCGAGGAAAGAAGCAGACTGAGAAGATGGATTGCTGTCACTAAATCAGATAAAAATAAGAAATATAGCGCTGTTTCTAGATTTAAAAAATCACTACAAAGGAATAAGAGTAATTATGATTTCTTTGAGGAAAACTATTTAGAGACGCTATTTAGTTCTCATCCTGAAATGTTTAGGGATGAAAAAGAATATAACCGGTATGTAAGAACAATTGTTGATGATCGATTCGTACTGAAAGTTTCTGATTATATCAATAATGATCCTGGACAATATATCAAGAAAGCAGCATCAGGTAAGGTGCAGTATTACAGAAGCAATATTTTAAATCTATGTACATATATTGCCTTGAGTGAAGTGAATCCCGCTTTGGCAGAGAATATAAAAAAATATTACGAAATCGGTGAAAAGGGGCAGTCAGATAGGGTATATCTTTCAAAAGAGGAGATTATAGATATTATTGATCGAGGATCTGTATGGGATGTAATCTTATCATTAGATAATAAAAACTGCGATTTTCTCAAATGTGTTGAATATGATAGCTTTGCTAAACGAGAAATAATGAAGAAATGTATTCAGAAGTTTCTTACTGTCAGTGAAGCGGTTTTGGAGTTGCTTTATTGTTTCTGTCTGAATGAATCAAAAAGGAGAAGAAAGACCAAACAGGCTGTGAACATGAAAGAATATCCGTCTGTAAGTGCAATAAAAAAATTCAGGGAAAGAATATGGGATGGAAAATCCGGGATATATAGAAGGATAAATCAGCTGATCGATAACTTCGATATCGTATATGACCAACTTTTTCCTGGTACGGACAATATTACAGTAAATTCTGAAAATCTCGATTTTTTGAATAATCAAGCTTGGGTAGCAGGCGCTGTAGGAGGAGGAAAAAACGATGCAGTTATAAAGCGCTTCAATACGCCTTTTTATCCGGATGTAATCGTGTGTACTGATGTGATGAAGGAGGGAATCAATCTTCATCTATTTTGCAATAAGGTGTTTCATTATGGCTTGGCATGGACTCCGGGAGACTTAGAGCAACGAGTTGGAAGAGTAGATAGATTCTTTAGTAAAACATATAGGGCTCGTGAAAAAGGGGAGGATATGCGGGTTGAGATTACTTATCCGTTCATGGGAAAAACTATTGATGAGCAGCAATTAAAGAAGGTTTTAAAGTTCAAAATTGCAGTTGACCCGCTTTTGGATACGACGTGCACAAAGAATATTGACGTTAATTCTCTTGAATCAACAACAGTTCAGGAACTGGCAGAGTATATACCTGAAGAAAGTGATTCGAATACTCCGTTTTCAGGAGAGAAGTATTGGAAGAACTAAGGTGTAAAAGTGGTGTCAGATACTATTACAAAGTTTTATATAAAGGGATGCGTTGATTACATGTTGAGAGAGGTGATCACAGATGTTACTTTTTTCTACGATACTATCTGTAACGGATAAGCTTACTCCTGAAAACTTTATTGATCTAGTTCTTGATTGGAACAAAAGCAGTAACCACCCAGAGAATATAATACCGGATATAAAATGGAATGTTGAACGAAATATCCGCTACGGCAGTGATGATCTGTGGATAGAGATCATGGAATATCCGGAGGAGGATATCCTGGCGGTGCGTTATGAAAAGATATCCTCTGATGGCAGGATATGGGATTCTGATTACGTTGTTAACTTTACGGAAAAGAAGATATGCATCCGGTTGGATCGCAGTTATTCAGATGATGCTTTTATCACGGATTCAAGTTTCTCAACTCCGCATATTATCACCATGCTGATAGAAAGAGGATATATAAAGGACGATGCCGGCCTGGATACGTTGCGAGTTCCGATAAGCGTTGGAGAAAGAGATACAGAATGGCTAAGAGGGATATTCCGTGGGCAGAAAGAATATCATTTGCCAATCGTTTATGTATCGAGAAAGGGATCCGGAGAACCGGCTGTGGATGTTACCTGGCTTGCAAGCCGTCTGAAGGGCGCGGCGCATATTTTGCTAGCTGATTCCTGCGGATGTGATCGGGTGTTTCGAGAAAAGTGTTTTCGCAAGACAGAGACAGATGGGGCGATAGGGATTTATTATCTGTCATCTTCGAAGAGGCATAAGGGGTTTAAATGTGAGCGTTTTGAAAAACGGCCGGATTTGCTGCTTGAGAAAGTAGTGAACCATGTGATCTCTTATGCAAAGATCCAGAAGGTCGATGAACTGTATACATGGAACGGCGTACGCCAGGCGGTGTTGCAGGAAAGGATAAAGCAGTCCCGCGATGAGCGGTTGCGTATGGAGGAAGAAAGCCGCAAAGCTATTGAGCGCGGGGAAGAGGCACAGAACCTGGCTAATGATCTGCTGGCTTCTGTAGATGAGGAAATCAAGTCGCTGGAAGCACAAGTGGATCAGTATAGGAACCAGGTTGAGGCGCTGCAGGCAGAGAATAACGGATTGCGCGCGAAGATGAACGGGCTTACGTCCATGCCGCTTTTGTACATGGGTGATGAGAAGGATCTGTATGACGGAGAGATAAAGGATATCATACTGAGCGTCCTGCTGGAAGCCAGAAGGAATATGCCGGCTGATTCAAGACGCGCCGATATACTTGATGATATTTCGAATTCAAATGGTTATAAAGGTTTCTCGGCTGAGCGTGTCAAGCGGATAAAAGAACTGTTCAAAGGATATAAGACCATGAGCAGCGCAATGAGAAAAGAGTTGGAAGCCATGGGGATGGAGATTACCGAAGACGGTATACATTATAAGGTCAAGTATTATGGAGACGACCGGTATTATACATCAATAGCAAAGAGCGCCAGTGATCACCGGGAAGGAGACAACATAGCACATCATATCATTAAGGGGATGCTGTGACGTGAAATCGTGGTAGGTATGGATAATATATTAAGGTGGACAATAATAGAGTAAAGCGAAGAAACGATGTATCTTTGTAATGATAAGTGGGAAATTGAAATAAGCGAAATAAACTATAGCCCGGATTCGGCAGATAATTCTGTTCAGCCGGATAAATATGTCGTGATCTGCGATGATTATTTTAAAACGCTTTGTGTGAATGCTTCGGATGTTTTTCATACGTTAGAAAAGAAGATTGTATTAAAGGTTTCGTTTTTCACGCCGCATGATGAATATGCTTTCTTAGAAGATGATAATCTGTTGTTGTTTTTGAATGATACTGTCTGCGAACTTGATATACAAACCGGAGAAATGATAAATAAAAAGAATATGGATCTTACGGGAACTCTCTTTTCGGTTTATAGATATCAGAAGGATTTCATAATGTATTGTGAAATGGACATTATCAGAATGACACGAAACTTTGATGTCGTATGGGATTTTGGCGCCAGAGATATTTTTGTGAGATATCAGGGAGAAGAACCGGCTTTTGAGATGATGCCGGATAGGATTAGATTATATGATTTCTCTGACAATTATTATGAGATAGACTATGACGGAAAAGTTATAAAGGATTGAAATAATAAAAGGCTCGCCAGATCGGCGGGCCTTACCCATTAACCATGGCTGGTAGCACAGCTTTATCATCAATGTAATAATCGCAGGTGATCTTCCGGGAATTGTTGCCGTACATTTCAATGATCTCCGGGAGATTGTCATTTATGGCATCAAATTCCAGCTGCTGATCCCGGCACCAGGAGACTGCCTTTTCCAGGGCATCCCCGGCGCGGCAGGTCCAGAGGATGAGTTTGTTGCCGGATCTTTTCTGATCAATAAGGTATTCGATCAACGGCCTGTTCGGCTCGCCGAGCTCCGGCCACTTGCTGAAGCAGAGGGTTCCGTCAAAGTCTACGGCGATGATCTGATATGATGTTGTACTCATGACGGGGCTCCTTTCTTTAGGCTATGTATCAAGCCCTGCTTTATGCGCCTGCGTGGTATGTTCTTACTCCAGATGGAAGATATCTTCCACATGGACTTTAAAATATGCTGCGAGGCGCAGAGCTGTTTCAAGGCTGGCCGGATTCTTTTCCAGCTCGATGTTGCTGATGCTTTTCTCGCACATGCCGACTGCCATAGCAAGATCGGACTGCTTTAAGCGCTGTTCCTTGCGCAGCTTCTTAAGATCATTTATGACTGCCATATAATCCCTCCTTTATGACTGACCTGATATTTTGAGCAATTATATTGTAGCAGTCAAGGTGTACAATAATCCGGACTCTAACTCACAACCCGGCCAAAAGTTTTAATTGATTCTCCTTCGGCAATCTCAATAGGAGCATACTTATCGTTCAGTGATATGAGATACGTTCCTTTCCTATTGCTCTGAAGCTTCTTGCAGTACGCGTTTCCGTTGTAGAAGAAGATCCCGATCTCTCCATCATTCAGTTCTTCTGTCTTCTGGATCCACACGATCTGTTTATCCAGGTATCTCGGCATCATGCTGTCTCCGCTGATACGCACTCCGAAATCTGCTGTCTCCGGAACTTCAGGTCCGACTTCAACTTCTTCATAACTGTCGTTATCAAGAAACTGACCGGTTCCTGCGGATACAGGCATATCGTACAGATTGAGTGTCCTGACAGGCTGCAGGATGCGGATAGGAGCAGCCTGATACTTTCCGGAGCCTTTCAGCAGGTCGATGTAATTAAGTGCCAACATCCGGCCTTCCTCATTGAGCTCGGCCATCGGATCATCCGGATTGTATCCTCCGATAAACTTATTGAAGATATCCGTGATGCCGAGGATCTTGCACATCGCAAGAAACTGTACTGCGTTCGGAATGCTGTTACCGGTCTCCCAGGTGCTGTATGCTGCAGCCTTGGTAGGGATCCCCATTCCGGTAAGCTTATCGCAGATATCCTGTTGAGAGTATTTTAAGGATTTCCGATAAGCAGCAAATATGTTTCCAATGTTGTCCATAAGTGACCTCTTTCTAAGTGCGGGATACAGCCGCACGTCTGTGAGATCTAATATACCCCATAGGGCGGATAAAATCAATAGGAAAATCTAATAAAATCAGAAAATGGAAATATGATTCCGTTGTAATCAAATCAAAATGGTATTATATTGGTTACTCATAAGGGGTGCTGATACCAGCAGGATGGCAGAACGACACCCATTATCTCGAATCTTTTTGGGAAGGTGCTTGCGGACCACGCTAACCTTCGGCGGTCGGAACTTGGTTCGCTGTTTAAATGGGATGGAGGAAATGAACATGCCTATGATTGTTTACACGCGTAGGAGGATATGAGTGATCTTCTTTCTGCGCAGGAAGAAAAACTGAATATCGAGGTTTTCAGTGAGCTGCCCGGACCTCGGGGTATTATAGTCGGCTCACTTTGCGGATCGACTAATCAACGTTCCGCAGTAATCTGTAAAGGTGACTTTCCCTTTCCTTTTCAGACTTCAGATCAAAACATTGAATTGGAGGTGAAAAGCCGAATGCAGGCGATTGAATTTTATTGCAAGAAGTGCAGGAAATCCATGCGGATCTCCTATGCACTGACCGGAGACAGGACGGCTCCGGCTATGAATGGCATCATGATAAAATGCCATACCCACAAATGTACCAGAGTAGTGACCCTTAGAAATTTTACGGAGGGGCAGATCATCGAGAGCACGGATGCTCACGGAAAGTGCTACTTATAAGATTTAGCAATCAGTAAGAGATCAGGCGTGCAAGCCACGCTTTAATACAATTAAATGAGGGCTTCATGATATGGGGGCATGACCCACCGCGGACGCATGAAAAGATAACCGGTAAAACGGAGTCTTTTCGTGCGTTTTGTTTATTGTAACGGACACAACAGTACATCTCTTTTTTCCGGTTCGCCCGGAAAGAGGAGAAGATGAACACATTTATTAAGGAAGAAACATTAGGACAGAGGATCAGGGCACAGAGGATCAGACTTGGAATGACCCAGGAGGAGCTGGCAAAAGCTACTTTTATCCCGAAGCCTACCATATCGAATTATGAGAATGACAGGATCGATATCAAGAGCAGCGTGATTGCCGAATTGGCAAAAGCCCTTGAGACAGATCCCAACTATCTGATCCTGGGAGAGAAAGCTCCGGAAGTTGCAAATGGTTTTATGAATGAGGCGGAAGGGCTGTTTTCCAAGATTACAGATCCGAAGGTGCAGGAGATGCTGCTGAAGCAGATCAGGGCACTGGTATAAGTCTTTACTTTTCACTTTTAGGGGGGTAAGTTTTGTGCTTTTTGCAATTTCTGCCCCCTAAAAGCGTTGACCATCCTTTATGAAGTTAATGAGATTCGCATGGATGATCCCGTTCCTTTTCTGAAGAAGACTGTCGGTGGTAAGAAGATATTTGGGATAATTATCCCATGTAACCTGTTCCAACGATCTGTATTCTCTGTCCTCGGTATCTTTGCTTTCTAGAATCGTATAGGCGACTTGAACATAGGAATAGTTCATTTCATTATCTCTTAGAATGAAGTCACATTCCAGCTTGCCAATCCTTCCGACGCTTATCATATAGTCCATGCCGGCAGCATAGGTGTATACAATGTTTTCAAGCACCGGACCGAAGTTGATGCGATTGTCGGTGTTCAGTGCATAATAGAACGATAAGTCCGACAGATAGTACTTTTTCTCACCCATGATGGATTTTCTTGACTTCATATCAAATCTGTCACATGGTATAAGAATTTTTGCACTTATAAGTGCATTAATATAGCGGTTCACCGTCTCACGTTTAATTTTTATGCCCTTCTTTATGATATCATCTGTGATGTTCTGAATGCTCGTGGTGGATCCGAAATTGTTGATAACGTATTTCATTATGGCTTCGAAAGTAGCCCGGTTTCTGATCTGGATACGCTTTCTGATATCTTTTTCATAGATCTCGTTTATCAGGTTTTGAACGTAAAGCCGCTTATCATTCATCGAATTCAGCTTTGCCACATACGGGAACCCACCCTCAAGGATATAGTTGCGTAATTCAGTCATATTGTCGGGGGAAAGCTGCTTTCCGAAGAACTTTTTGATCTCGAGATACTCATCAAAGGTAAGCGGCAGGATATTGAATTCAATGTAACGCCCGGTGAGTTTTGTGACCAGTTCACCGGAAAGAAGATAAGAGTTAGACCCTGTAATGAATATGGAGAAGTCCCCCTCTTCTCTCCAGGAGTTGATAACCCGCTCAAATCCCTTAACATTCTGAATCTCATCTATAAAAAGATACTTGATACCTTTTGTGGTGCTGTTATCGGCGATCAGTTTGTCCAGGGCATCTGTTGTACTTACAGTGTCATAAGGTTTTTTATCAAGGTTGAAATAGAGAATATTCTCGGCCTTAACACCGTTTTCGGTCAGTTCTCCGGCAATAAGGTTCATGATAGAAGATTTTCCGCATCGTCTGACGCCGGTTAAAACTTTGATAATCTCTGTTTCGTGATAGAAGCCACGGATCTTATTAAGATATTTTTCACGCTTATATAAATCTTTCTTGATTTCATATTCCATAGGTATTTAGCCTCCGATCGCATAAATTCCATTTAATAATACTATTTTAAGGGGTAAAAGTCAATAATAGGGGGTAAGATTTTGAGCTATTGCAAATCTCGCCCCCTAACCAATAAAAAAGCTAACATTAAAACACATAAGTATGGTGTCGCCATACTTTTGTATGATGTTCGCTATCTTACTTTTGACGTGGTATTCCGTAGAATTGCATATGTAAGCAAGAGGTGACGCAAGCCGGCAAGCCAAACCTCCAGTGAAGTTGAATGGAGGATGCGAACATGTGCATTACAGAAGAAAAACTGGTGGACAGATACGGACAGGGCAATCCGCA
The DNA here is from genome assembly GCA_000621425.1 of Lachnospiraceae bacterium AB2028. Lineage (GTDB taxonomy): Bacteria > Bacillota > Clostridia > Lachnospirales > Lachnospiraceae > NK4A136. The sequence continues at coordinate 2,508 of JHYJ01000017.1, read as the reverse complement.
CGAAAGGTTCATGCTGATCTACAAAAATTACGAAGTCTTTCTGAATCTTGTGGAAAGCTATGAGGCCGGGCTCTTTAACCGGATCCTTTATGAGAGGGAATACAACCTCCGCGCAAAGAACGGTGAGGATGTCGGTGTCAGGATCCAGACCAACAGTCTCAGCGATCCGACCGCAAGACAGGCAATCGAGAATATCCTGATCCGTGAAGTTATCGAGGAAGAAAAGGATTCCGGGAATATCCTGGAGGATACGGACGATCCGGAGAAACACAGACGCGATATCATCACGCTCCATATGATGCGAAGGGAGTATGCGGTCTTTGATAAATCCCTCAAGGCGCTCTCCGGGAGGGATTACCGGATCACGTACCGGTACATCAACAAGGAGCAGAAGCTGGAGAAGATCGCCGAAGAAGAGGATTTGGCATACCAGTCGATCAAGAATCTGATCGCAGTAACAAGGAAAACTTTGGAACAGAGGACCATCCCGTTTTTCGGGGAGAAGTTATAAGGGAGGAAAGAGATCATGGCATATAAGAGGAAAGAAGCAGAGAATATCGAGGGACTGCTTACGAACGGAAAGAAGAAGTTCGTGAAATATGAAGAAGGTGCAGCAATGTTTTCCATGGGGATCCATTCTTTTATGGATCTGGCCAAGGAAGCAAAGGCTGTCTATCGCATCAGACGTATCGTTCTGGTGAACACGGAGATCATCGAAGAGTATCTGGAGAACTTCAGAGATATATAAGATGTAACGAAAACACAGGAACAGCTTTCAAAAAAACATAAAAATACATTGATTTAATGTGGGGCATCAATTATAATGGAAACAGAGATTTTGAAGGGAGCAGAACGATGGCACGAAGGAGAGGAAGACCCGAAGTAGAAAAACCGAGATGTATCAAAGTCGGTTTCAGAGTGACAGAAGAAGAACGGGACAGACTCTTTGCCTACTGCAAGAAGATGAATCTCACCCAGGCACAGGTCTTTAAGGAAGCGCTGGAGCTTCTGTACAAGACAAAGCCATGAAAGCTGTTCCTCTTATCAAAAGGAGGAACATAAAATGGCACAAAGCAGGAAAGACTCTCGCGGTTACGCGCTCAGGAGCGGCGAGTGTCAGAGGTCGGATGGACGATATGCATATTCTTACACAGACAAGAACCGGAAGAGGCATACCGTTTATGCAAGTGATCTGGTCGAACTGAGAAAGAAGGAGCAGAAGATCAGACGTGATCTGGAGGATGGGCTGGATCCCCAGAGAGCTGAGCGCATTACAGTCAATCAGATATACGATGCGTATATCAAACAGAAATACGACCTGAAGCCGACGACCAGGGTAAACTACATCTACACCTACGATCATTATGTCAGGGAGTCATTCGGTAATCGCAGGGCCGCTACGATCCGCTTTACGGATGTGAAAGAGTATTATTATAATCTTCTCACGCAGGAAGGATTCTCGCCGGCAACAGTTGATAACATTCATACCCAGCTGCATCCTGCATTCCAGATGGCAGTACGCGAAGGGATCCTTCGTGTGAATCCCGCCTCGGGAGCACTGACAGAGATCAAGAAGAGCCATGTATGGGTGAAGACAAAGCGCAAATCCCTGACAGTAGCTGAGCAGAAAGCATTCATGAATTACCTCTTCGAGAACCATCAGTATCAGGGATGGAAGCCGATCATTACAGTACTGATCGGAACAGGGATGAGGATCGGAGAATGTCTCGGGCTTCGCTGGCAGGATCTGGATTTTGACAACCGCTCGATAAGCGTCAATCACAATCTGGTCCACAGACGTCTTGATAAGGAAGGTGGCTGTTTACACATCAGCACCCCTAAGACCGAGGCCGGTACACGTACCATTCCGATGATCCAGGAAGTCTATGATGCTTTTCTTGAGGAGTATCAGATCCAGCAGATCACGGGATTCTGCACCCAGGAGATCGATGGTTATTCGGGATTCGTATTTGCAAGCTCGGACGGGACGGTAACTATCCCCTCCGAAGTGAATCGAATGATCCACACGGTGACGGCAGGATATAATGAAGAAGAAACTGCCAATGCGAAGAAAGAAAGAAGAGAGCCGCTGCTCCTTCCGGATTTCTCAGCTCACCATTTAAGGCATACCTTCTGTACGAGGCTCTGTGAAAACGAGACGAACTTAAAGGTCATTCAGTCGATCATGGGACATAAGGATATACAGACGACCATGGACATCTACGCTGACTGTACCGACGAGAAAAAGAAGGAAGTCTTAAGCAACATGGAAGACAAAATTTTTGTGATTTAAAGTGCCTGTTTAGGGTACGATTTTTCATAAAAATCAGCAGTCCGTCCTGATCCATTTCAAAAGCCGTTTTTTGAGTTTGACGCACCCTTTACAACACGTTCATGTAACTCAGTGGACAAGGATGTAAAAGCAAAAAAATCGATTTTTGGACAAGGACGGAAACCACGGGATATAGACGGATAAAGACGGGAAAATGTACCGATTCCGTCCCGACT
>JHYJ01000016.1 GCA_000621425.1 Lachnospiraceae bacterium AB2028 | reverse complement strand
GGAGCTGCCCTTAGTACGAGAGGACCGGGGTGGACGGACCACTGGTGCATCTGTTAGGGACCAGCCCTATGGCAGAGTAGCCAAGTCCGGCAGGGATAAACGCTGAAGGCATCTAAGCGTGAAGCCCCCCTCAAGATGAGATATCCCACCCATAAGGGTATAAGACCCCTGAAAGACTATCAGGTTGATAGGGCATGAGTGTAAGTGCAGCAATGCATTCAGCGGAGTGTCACTAATAGGTCGATGGCTTGTCCTGATTAAAGGTTTGCTGTTCAGCTTCAAAGAAGCTGAACGCCGAGTTTTGCTAAAGCAAAACTCTCGGCAAAAAAAGTGATTGGTTCGGGATGATATGGAATTCTGTGTTCGGTTTTCAGTGTACTTGGCCAATAGCTTGCACTAAGGTTGTTCAGCCTTTGGCTGAACGGCGAAAATCAGTAGGACTGATTTTCTCGGTTGCTCGTGGCAATGGCCACTTCGCAAAGTGCAAGTAATTGTGCGGAAAGAATTCGCAAGCGGATTCTTTCGTGCAGGTTAAAGAGTTTTAGCCGTTAGTGTTGTACATTGAAATCGTAATAATCCTCGATAGCTCAATGGTAGAGCACGCGGCTGTTAACCGCGGGGTTGTTGGTTCGAGCCCAACTCGGGGAGCGAGGCTCAATCCGGTTGCGAAGCACCGGATTGAGCTACGAAGAATTTGCTTCGCAAATTCTTCAGGGCTAGTGCGAGAAACAAGGTTGCTCGCGGCAGTGGCCGCTTCGCAAAGCGCAAGTAATTGTGCGGAAAGAATTCGCCTGCGAATTCTTTCGGGCTAGTGCGTAACACCGGTTGCTTGGCGCAAAGGCGCCTTCGCAAACTGCCCGTAGTGGGCACAGAGAATTTGTTTCGCAAATTCTCCCGGAGATTGTGAAAAGGTTACGGCTGGCAGACAACCCGTAATACGGCTCCGTGGTCAAGCGGTTAAGACATCGCCCTTTCACGGCGGTAACACGGGTTCGATTCCCGTCGGAGTCACGAGACTCAAAATGTTCTTCAGTCATTTTGAGTTACGAAGAATTTTCTTCGGGAATTCTTCAGTGATCTTGAGAAGTTTGAGTTAAATATGCCGATGTGGCTCAATTGGCAGAGCAGCTGATTTGTAATCAGCAGGTTATCGGTTCGAGTCCGATCATCGGCTTTCCTAAACAAAAAGGAAGAATGGATCTTTAGCTCAGTTGGTTAGAGCAACCGGCTCATAACCGGTCGGTCCTGGGTTCGAGTCCCCGAAGATCCACTAGGTAGTATCCCTAATAGGTTGAAAAACTTATATAGGAATGCTATTATTTTATAAGTAATATTGGCCTAGTGGCTCAGTTGGTTAGAGCGCCGCCCTGTCACGGCGGAGGTCGTCGGTTCGAGTCCGATCTGGGTCGGTTGCCCACAACGGGCAGTAGGGGATGCTCGCGGTATGAACCGCTCGCAAACTGCCCGTAGTGGGCACAGAGATTTTTACAAGCAAAAATCTCTCGGGCTTGTGCAGTACAGGAATTTGCGAAGCAAATTCTTCAGGGGTTGTGCAAAGCTGATAAAAAATTTTATCCCCAGAAGTGATATGGAAGTTTAGCTCAGCTGGGAGAGCATCTGCCTTACAAGCAGAGGGTCACAGGTTCGAGCCCTGTAACTTCCACTGGGAGCAGTTCTTTGATGATTCGGACTGCTCCTATATTTTTAGAAATAGTTTGTCAGCCGGCGTGGCGGAACTGGCAGACGCGCGGGACTTAAAATCCCGTGATAGCAATATCGTACCGGTTCAATTCCGGTCGCCGGCAGTAAACGGGTGCTGTGGTTTTCCTATACAGGAGGGCTGCAGCATTTTTATTATGTTTTTGCAATGCAAAGAAATAGATAATGTGCAATAATTTAGTAGCGAACTGATGAGGAAATATCTGGTTAATCGTGTATATCCGGGAACTCTGGCAAAAAGTATGGAGGAGTTAAACCTACTATCAATGGATGAGATATAAACACAATCCTACGGGGGTTGGATGGACGTTGCAAGGTAAATTGAAAGGTAAATTGAAAGGATGAAACTATGAGTACAATAAGACGGGCACAGGATAGGGATATAACGGCGATACTGGGACTTCTGGTCCAGGTTAATATGGTCCATCATAATGGCAGGCCTGACATTTTTAAAGGTCCGACTACAAAATACAATGCTGCAGAACTTAAGGAAATTATTGCATGTGACAATACTCCGGTATTTGTCTTTGAGGATGATAACGGGGATATACTTGGTCATGCTTTCTGCGTGCATAAGCAGGAAATTGGTAGTAATCTGCTGACGGACATAAAGACGCTTTACATAGATGATATATGTGTGGATGAAAATGCAAGGGGAAAGCATGTGGGAAAACTTTTATTCGATGCTGTCTCAGAATATGCGAAAAAAGAAAGTTTTTATAACATCACGCTGAACGTGTGGAGCTGCAATCCGGATGCCGTAAAATTCTACGAGGCAATGGGACTTATCCCACAGAAAATAGGGATGGAGCTGATCCTTTGAAAATTAGTTTTTCAAGCAATAAGACTTGTTATACGCCGCTTTTCAGCTCGTCTATGAGCTTGTGGTACTCATCCATAACTTCTCTATGATGTTCAGTAATATAATCGATATCTGAGCCCTTAGCGGCGAATTCCAGGGCTTTTGCGTGCTCTGAAAGATCCTTTGCACCGATATTAAGGGATGTGCTCTTTAAGGCATGTACGGCGATCTCGTAATTCTTCCAGTCTTTTGCATCGAAGTATCCATCCAGTTCATTAGGGGTCTCCCAAATGAGATACTCATCTATCATTTCCAGAAGAAGTTCTTCATCTTCCATGCAGTAAGTGAAGGCAAGCTCTATATCGAGAGTAGGGAAACGCTCTTCAAGTGTCTTTTCGCTGTTATCGTTTTCAGCATGTATGTCAGAACTCTTATCTTCATCCTTGGATTCGTCCGGTCCGGCTATTGTTTCTTTTTCATCATTGACGGAATCCTCGACTGATCCGGACTCAGCCTTATTAGGTGACTCATCCATATTGGCATTATCATTTAAGGAATCATTTTTTTCAGTATTGGCCGGTGCTGATTCTTTCTTGGCCGCTTCGGAAACAGTTGCTATATCAGGACTCTTTTCACAGGGAACATATTTAAAGAATACATCAAGTATTTCCTTTTCCTGGATAGGCTTTGTTATGTAGTCGGAAAAACCGGCATTTATATACATTTCTTTTGCTCCGACAATGGCATTGGCCGTAAGGGCGATGACAGGAGTATCCTGGTTAGGATGAGTGTCGTCGGCATTGAGGGCTTTCAGCGTTGCCATGCCGTCCAAGCCGGGCATCATATGGTCAAGGAATACTATGTCATATTTCTTTTCGTGCATCAGCTTGAGGCATTCTTCACCGCCGCCTGCGATATCTATGGTAGCAAGAGTGGAGCTGAGCAGTCCCTGGGCTACGCGCAGGTTCATGCGCACATCATCTACCAGCAGAACCTTGGCAGAAGGTGCAACACGGTTCTCACTGATCTTTTCTTCCTGCTGGATGTATGCACGGTATTTTTCGTCGAAGGATCCCATCTTATGGGTACTTGCCACGCCTTGTTTAAGTATGACTGTGAAGACGGAACCTACGCCGTATTCACTATGTACCTGGATCTCGCCATCCATAAGTTCTATAAGCTTTTTGGTAAGGCTGAGTCCAAGGCCGGTTCCTTCAATGTTGCGGTTCTTTTCTACATCGACACGAGTAAAGTTCTGGAAGAGTTTTTCAAGGTTTTCTTCCTTAATTCCTATGCCGGTATCTTTGACTTCTATCCTAAGGGTAACATCCTTTTCGTCCTGCTCTGCAGCGCTCATGCGCAGGAGCACGCTGCCTTTTTCAGTATATTTTACGGCGTTGGAAAGAATGTTGTTGATGATCTGGCGGACATGGACTTCATCACCGTAGAGTATGGCGGGAAGCGACTCTTCTATTTCAAGGTTAAGTGTAAGATTTTTTTCCAGCGCCCTGATGAAGTTCATGTTGTAGCAGTCGTTTAGTATGGAGAAGAGGTCGTACTCAACCGGCACGATCTCCATCTTTCCGGACTCGATCTTGGAGATGTCGAGAATATCATTGATAAGGGAAAGCAGGGTCTGGGATGCGCTCTGGATGTTCTTTGCATACTCCATTACATCTTCAGTATTTCCATTATCAAGCTCCTTGAGCAGCATGGTGTTCATACCGATGATGCCGTTGATAGGGGTACGGATCTCGTGTGACATATTTGCAAGGAACTGGCTCTTTGCATCATTAGCCACCTGAAGCAGCCTGTCTGTCTCAAGGATCTTAGCCTGCTGTTTTTCATAAAGGTAAGTCTGGTATTTGAAAATGATGCCGATAATGCAGGAAACGATGACGATGGACTGCATTATGTCGCCGATCATGTAGTTTGCCGGCATCTCGGTAAACCATTCCGGGTGGAGCTCGCCGATCACGATGGTTCCCAGCAGTGCGATAAGGTTGACACCGTACATTATGTAGCAGAGCACACCCTTAAGGGTCAGCCATGTAAAAATAAGACCGAGCACAAACCACAGGGGCATGCCGCTGTATGAACCGCCGGAAGTGAAATACATACAGGGAAAAATGATTATGTTGGAAACACCGGTCACAAGTGCGCCGGCAAGATTAGTCTTATTGTATTTGACAGACAATACAAGGGAAATAAAAACTACGACAAGGATAAGGAATACTATCAGGGCACTCATATATCCGCCTATGAACAGGGTGCTTATCATTGAAACGAAACCGCCTACAAGCGCAGCACTTAAGATCAGGTTGAGCAGTCTCTGATGGATTCCAAGGTTCGAACGAAATAAAATATTAGCGAGCTTCTTTATCATGTGCCCCTCCGCTCAATTAGTATGAATTCTGGGAAAAGAACACCTATCCCCCAACACTGTAATATTATCACAAAGCGCTGTTTTGTAGCAAGCATATACAGTATATAGGTAGGTTTACAGAACTTTTTTCCATTTGTTGCATAATCGGATTTATAGTGGTATAATATTCACGAAATTTGCAGAACAGCATTTCTTACTGTGGCAGAGAGAGGGAGTCATCGTACGAGGTTGCAGTTATGAAGGAAAAGTTTATTATCATTGATATGGTTTCAGGTGAGTATCTTGCAGAGAAGTTTTTAAGAGGCTTTTATCTTACTTCGGATATTTCGCAGGCTATCCAGGCAAAGTCCGAGGAGGATGCCAGGGCCAAGATTGACAAGCAGACTGTAAAGAGCAGTGACGCATTCAAGGTAGAGACAATATCTGTTTCATAAGTAGTGAAACAGGCCGGTGCCGTATGGCACGAAAGCAGGATATAAAAATACGCACATAATATCAGAACCACGGTGAATTGCCGTGGTTCTTTGCGTAGAATCTTATTTGGCTGGCTGCTGACAAGGACCAGTGCACCCATCCTTGATAAAAAAAGTCAGATAGTTTATACTAACTCTGTTTGTATCTACAACAAATCGTGTTTCATATAAATGCATCATAAGGAGGAAGATATGGCAAGCGAGATCAGAGACATTAACCTGGCACCGTCAGGCGCTATGAAGATAGAGTGGGTAAAGAACCACTGCGACCTGCTCAGGACCCTTGAGGAGGATTTTTCAAAGACAAAACCCTTTGAAGGAAAAAAGGTTGCCCTGTCAGTACATCTGGAGGCAAAGACAGCATATCTCTGCAAAGTGCTTAAGGCCGGCGGAGCCGATATGTATGTCACCGGATCAAACCCACTTTCAACTCAGGATGATGTTGCTGCAGCTCTTGTGGCAGACGGTCTTGAGGTTCATGCATGGCATGGCAGCACAGAGGAAGAATACAACGCACATATCAGGGCAGTACTTGAGATCGGCCCTAACATCATAATCGATGACGGCGGTGATCTGGTAAATATGATGCATACCGAATTCAAGGATCTGATCCCCGGTGTGATCGGCGGATGCGAGGAGACTACCACAGGAATCATAAGGCTGGAGGCAATGAACCGTGAGGGTAAGCTGCAGTTCCCTATGGTCAAGGTAAACAATGCACAGTGCAAACACTTCTTTGATAACAGGTACGGTACGGGCCAGTCTGTATGGGACGGCATAAACCGTACAACTAACCTTATCGTTGCAGGCAAGACTGTTGTTGTTGCGGGCTACGGCTGGTGCGGCAAGGGCGTTGCCATGAGGGCAAAGGGGCTCGGCGCAAAGGTTATCGTTACCGAGATAGATCCGGTAAAGGCTATCGAGGCTGTCATGGACGGATTTGAAGTGATGCCTATGAAGCAGGCTGCGGCAAAGGGCGATTTCTTCGTAACCGTTACAGGCTGCGATAAAGTCATAGATGCTGAGGATTTCATGGAGATGAAGGATGGTGCTATCCTCTGCAACGCAGGACATTTTGATTGTGAGATAGATATGGCAGGCCTTCGCAAGATGGCTGTTGAGTCACATGAACTTAGGAACAACATAATCGGATACAAGCTTTCAAACGGAAATACCCTTGCTGTATTAGGTGAGGGAAGGCTGGTAAATCTTGCCTGCGGTGACGGACATCCTGCAGAGATAATGGATATGAGTTTTGCAATTCAGGCTCTGTCAGCCAAGTATCTCGTTGAGCATGGCTCAGAGCTTAAGGAAAAGCTTATAGATGTTCCGGAAGAGGTTGACAGGGAAGTTGCGGTAAAGAAACTGGCCTTCCTTGGAAAGGAAATCGATGTACTCACGCCGGAGCAGGAGAAATACCTGAACTCATCTTCTGTATAAAAAGATTGATAAGTATAAAAAAGGCTGTCCCGATATATCGGGGCAGCCTTCTTTCTGTTGGTTTCGTTTTTTTATCCGCAGATCCTCTTCATGGTCTTTTCATTTTCTGCAAAGATCTTTTCTTCGTCCATGGTGAGTATTTTTCTGTCTTCCATTGTTATCTCACCGTTAATTATTACGGTTTCCACTTCTGAACCGTTAGCGGAATAGGAAAGGGCAGCCAGGGCGTTGTTAGTCGGCCACATGGAGGCAGTTTTCATATTAAGGATGGCAAGGTCAGCCTTCTTTCCAACTTCAATTGAGCCGATCTCTTTTTCAAGCCCGAGTCCCTTTGCGCCGTTTATAGTTGCGAACTTAAATGCGTCTGTTGCACTTACAGAAAGGGGAGAACGGTGAGTGCCCTTGTGGATGAGGGTAACCAGGCTCATTTCATGGATAAGGTTCAGGGAGTTGTTGCTTGCTGCGCCATCTGTACCGATGCAGACATTAATGCCTTTTTCCATCATTTCCGGAACGGGTGCAAAGCCGTTGCCAAGCTTCATGTTGCTGGCAGGGTTGGTAACGACGCTTACATTGTGCTTTGCCATTATATCCATGTCCTTTTCATCGATCTGCACGCAGTGAGCAGCGATAAAGGGATGTTCGAAAAGGCCGGTACGTTCTGCCAGCTCAATAGGGCTGCAACCGTAGGTCTTTCTGCAGTTTTCTATTTCGTTGACGCTTTCCGACAGGTGCATATGGATGCCCATGTTCTGTTCGGCGGCCTCTTTTGCAACGGTCTTTAAGAACTCTTCATCACATGTGTAGGGGGCATGAGGACCAAGGCGGAATGTCAGCCTGTCGCAGTCCTTGAAGGCATCACGCTCACGGTATGCCTGGTCAAGTCTTGAACGGCCGGCCTCATCATTGCCGTTTCCTACAAGGCCCCTGCATATCACGGCACGCATGCCGGATTCCTTTACGGCATTAGTGGTCTGCATGATGTTCATCTGCATATCGTTAAAGCAGGTTGTTCCGGACTTCATCATTTCTATGATGGCAAGGCATGCACCCCAGTAGGCCTCCTCGTCGGTCATTTGATCTTCTATCTTGCTTACACGGCCGAAGAGCCAGTCCTCGAATGAAAGGTCGTCTGCCACATTCCGCATGAAAGCCATGTAGGAATGGGTATGGGCGTTTATGAGCCCCGGGATAAGCAGCCTGTCGCTGCCATCGATGGTTTTGTCAGGAACAAAGCCTTCAGGGGCTTTATCTATGGATGCAATCTTATCTCCGCAGACATAAACATCTGTTTCCGGCTTTAATGTCACGCCGTCCCCGTCCGGCAGGGCGGTAAGTATCTTTTCAATCTTTATGTTCAATGCGAACTCCTCCTGTTCTTTGTTATGAATACTGTTACTGCAAGGACATTATAACACTAAAAATAATGATTTTGACACTTTGTGATAAGTGTGGTAATATATGTAACGGATAGTTTTGAAAAAAAATTTTCAATAGACAAAAGCAGTTATTTGGTGTATCATTTAAATGTTGTTGAAAGACAGCAGGCAATAATTTTTGTGAGGAGTATAGTAAATGGCAAAGATACTTGTTGTTGATGATGCCGCATTCATGCGGATGATGATCAAGGATATACTTACAAAGAATGGTTACGAAGTAGCAGGCGAGGCAGAGAACGGAAGCATTGCAGTAAGCAAGTATTCCGAGCTTAAGCCTGATCTTGTGCTGATGGATATTACGATGCCTGAAAAGGATGGCATTCAGGCTCTTAAGGAAATTAAGGCGGGTGACGGAAATGCAAAGGTTATCATGTGTTCTGCTATGGGTCAGCAGGCAATGGTTATCGAGGCTATCCAGTCCGGAGCAAGGGATTTCATAGTTAAGCCTTTCCAGGCAGACCGTGTTATCGAGGCTGTTAAGAAGGTAGTAGGCTAATCGCTAAAAAAAAGTAATGAAAAAATGAGCCTCCTGTGCGAATGCATGGGGGGCTTTTTGAATTTCGGAATATAAATGTTGTATAATATAAATAACAGATAAAGCTGTTATCCGTTATGGAGCATGGGGAATCCGGACAGTCCGGATATGGCGTGTGCAGGGATACGGAAAGGGGGCGGCATTATGAAGGAACATCAGATAATTACCATAGGAAGGGAGCTTGGCAGCGGCGGCAGGGAGATCGGCATAAGGCTTTCAGAGGAGCTGGGCATCCCTTTTTATGACAGGGAGATACTGGAAGAGGCTGCCAGGAACAGCGGTTTTACCAAGGAACTGTTTGAGAAAAATGATGAAAAGCCCACGAACTCATTTCTGTTTGCAGTAGCTATGGGGATGAATTATTACGGCGGAGGTTTCCAGAAACCATTGACCCTGGAGCTGTATCTGGCACAGTTTGATGCTATGAGGCGTTTCGCTGCTGAGGGACCTGGTATATTCATAGGGCGCTGCGCTGATTATGTTCTTTCCGAGATGCCGGATCTTCTGAATGTATTTGTCCATGCAGACATGAAATCCAGGGTGGAGCGCACGGCAGCAAAGCACGGCGTTTCTAAAAAGGAGGCTGAAGGAATGTGCCTTAGGAGCGACAAGGATAGGGCTGCCTATTACAACTACTACTCAAATCACGAGTGGGGCGATGGACGTTTCTATGACCTGAGTATAAATACCGGTAAGCTTGGTATTGACAAGTCTGTAGAACTGATCAAGGAAAGTATAGAGTGATCTGACGGGCATCAGGTTTAGGAACTTTTAGCGGCGGATGTATATTTTGATGACAGAATAATGAGAATGATTTGATCCCGGTCAGGATCCTATGGGGATATGGCCGGGATTCTTTCTCGTTTAATTGTTTTTTGTGAAAACCTAAATCATCGGTAACTCCTGTCGGAAGGTGAGTTATCGGTGTGGGGGAGAATAGAGTATAATATCTGTGCAGTTTTACAAAAAAAAATTTTATGAAATAAAACCGATATCTATAGCATTACATAAATAGACCGGAAGGAGATTTTAAAAGACATGTTTTTTATGACGGCCGATGTGGGGAGCATAACCGCGTCGGAGGATGTAAAAGAAAGGGACAAGCGGCTGGAAAGGGCACTTAAGCGCCTTGCAAAGGGAAAGAGCCAGTCGCTGGACGATATATACGAGCTGACCAAGGGCAGTGTTTACGGTTTTATACTTTCGATACTGAAGAACCCTGAGGATGCGGAAGATGTTATGCAGGATACTTACGTAAAGGTTTGCTTAAATGCATCCCAGTACCAGGCCCAGGGAAAACCGATGGCCTGGATCCTGACCATAGCAAGAAATCTTTCGTTGATGCGGATCAGATCCCAGAAAAGGATAGCGGACATTCCGGACTACGAATGGGATGCCATAGCGGATGAAAATTCCGAGTTCCGCAGCGAGGACAGGATGGTATTAAAGGCGGCGCTGGACAAGGTCAGCAAGGAAGAATCCCAGATAGTCGTGCTGCATGCGGTGGCAGGGCTTAAGCACAGGGAGATAGCGGAGATGATGGACATGCCGTTAGCAACGGTGCTTTCAAAGTACAACAGAGCGATAAAGAAACTTGCAAAGATCATAGATGAAGAATCAGTTCAGGCAAAGTCAGACCGGAGAGGAAAGACCCATGAATAGAAAAGAAACAGAAAGAAAAATAAAGAGATCTTTTGAACATGCAGCCCCTGACAGGTTGGATGATATCAAAAAAAGATTAAATAAGGCTACGGATGCGGACGGAGTTGTTCCCCTGCATATGGGAAAGAAAAAACGTTTCAGGAATAACAGCATCATTTATACCGGTGTGTTGGCAGCAGTGGCAGCTGTGCTGCTTATAGTAAACGGCATAATGATCATTGAGCAAGGCAACCGGACAAAGAAAGAGGAAATGACTGTTGCAAGAACCCTTACTCTGGACCTGGAAAACAGCGTGGCCTTAGATGTAAATGCAGTGGGTCAGGTAGTTACCGTAAAGACTTTAGATGCGGATACGGCAGAAATCATTAACAGTTTAGATCTTACCGGAACCCCTTCTGATGTGGCAGTAAATGCCATTGTGGGAGCCATGTATCAGAACGGCTGCCTTGGGGGAGAAGTGACGGATATAGTGGTCACGGAGACCGCTCCTGATGCAACGGAGCCTGAGAATCATGAAACTTCAAGTGTATCAGCAGATACCACTGGAAAGAGTGTGGAAACAACAACGGAAGAAAATACTGGTACATCCTCTGCTACGGAGAAGGCATCAGATGTTACTAATGAAAAGACTGCAGATAGCAGTGTTTCCGTCGACAGTGCAACAATAGCGGCATTGGCTGCTGATGATGATGACGGAAAGAAAGCTGCAGTGACTATCGCACTTGCGGATGCAGGGATAAAGGCTGAAAATGCAACAGTGACAAAGACAGGATTTTATACCCTCGGAGATCTTATATTTGGAACTGAGCTGAACACAGAGGCATCATCATTAGATAAGGATGACAATACCGAAACAGCAGAAAAAACAGATGAAAAAAAATCTGATGAATCTGCTAAAACGGATGAAACATCAGACGGAAAGCACGACGATAAGAACGTCGATCAGGAAGATGAAGATCCGGATAAGAAGAATTCCGAAAGTTCAGGAGAAAATGATGATGCTTTAGCTGATGATGAAGGCCGGAATAGTACTTCTGAGAATTCTGCTGAGAAAAAAGAAAGCAGTTCCTCATCATATAAAAAGACATACGTAAGTCCTATACTTTCAGGCATGGGCGATATGGATAAAAAAGTATGGTTTGTAGAATTTACCGCAAACGGTTATACTTACAGTAGTATCATCGACCTGGACGGAAAAGTGATATACTATTCAAGAAAGAGTAAGTAAGAGGCAGCCGTAAGGCGGGTAAAAAAAGGAGGACCATTATGTCAGATAAGCCGTATCCCACACCGCATATTGATGCGACACCGGAGGATTTTGCAAAGACTGTCCTGATGCCGGGAGATCCCCTCAGGTCAAAGTACATAGCAGAGACATATATTGAGGACGCGAAACTTATAAATAATGTTCGTGGTGTGCAGGGGTATACCGGAACATACAAAGGACACAAAGTGAGCGTCATGGCCAGTGGAATGGGCATGCCGTCCATAGGAATTTACAGCTATGAGCTGTACAATTTTTTCGGAGTGGAGAATATAATCCGTATCGGTTCTGCCGGAGCTATAAGCAATGCCCTTAAGGTCAGGGACATCGTGTTTGCTATGGGGGCGTCTACAAATTCAAATTATGCAAGGCAGTTCGAACTGCCGGGAACAATGGCACCTATCGCAGACTATGAGCTGCTTAAGACAGCAGTTGATGCGGCAGATGCAGAATGTGCAAAGTATATGGTAGGAAATGTGCTTTCATCGGATACCTTCTATGATGCTCAGGATGATGCCAATGACAAGTGGATAAAGATGGGAATCCTTTGCATAGAGATGGAAACGGCAGCACTTTATTTCAATGCCGCAAAGGCAGGCAAGAAGGCGCTGGGAATGTTTACCATATCAGACCATATCCTTACGGGAGAGGCTCTGAATGCCATGGAAAGACAGACTACATTTGACCAGATGATGAAAATCGCGCTTGAAACGGCCGTAAAGATGGACAAATAAGCCCATATAGACTAAATCGTATAGCAAACGACAAAACTCTTTTTGTTTTGTCGTTTGCCGCGCCGGATTTTGGCCGCTGAAAGCGGCAAATTTCCTTACAAAATCCGTGCGCATCCTTGCGGAGCAATATAGCAAAAGCAATTTTTTATTGCGTTTGCTATATTATTACAATTTATAGTAGTTATTAGCTTGTTTTTTTCGGACATTTTCGCTATACTTAAACGTGGTGTGGTATGGCGAAGATGTCTTTTTTTACCACATGAAAAATACATATTTGTTCGTTCTTAATTTTTGATTGACGGTTGATCGGACAGAGGGAATTGGGAGGCTGCAGTAGATGAAAGAACTTATGATAATGTATCATCCCGTAAAAAAGGAGATCAGATTTTTTACGAGATTTAAGGGTGATTTTGTGGAGATTCCTTATGAGGAGTGTCCTCACCTTGAAAAATACAGTCCGGGATCGGGTGAGTTTCTTCTGCAGAATCAGGGCATAAGCTTTTTTGATGATATCTGGGAACAGTTCGCCAGGGATAATGTTAACCTTACCTTCAAGGGCACAAAGATAGATTACGAGGACTTCCGTAAGAAAGTTGCCGACTATAACGATGAGAAGGGCAAGGAAATATTTAAGATCGCTGACTATGTGGAACTTCCCAATGTATCAGAGATATATGAGGCAATAAGCAAGTTCTGTGACGAGGCTCTTGAGTCTTTCGACGAGCAGCTGCAGAACCAGGAAACCAAGCAGATGTTCCGTCTGCGTAAGAAACTTTTCGATGAGAGAAAGGCTGTACTTGATCAGGATGAGGTTAATCTCTGCTTAGTAGGTACATACTCAGCAGGAAAGTCAACATTCATAAATGCGATCATCGGAAGGCGCATTCTTCCGGAGAGCATCAATTCCGAAACTGCCAAGATGTTCAAGATCCGCAACGAGGCTAATCCCCGTGTAGGTTTTGTCGTAAATACAACGAAAGAGGACAGGCCGGACAATATCCAGATTGTATGGAATGATGCCATTGGCCAGTTTGAGTTAGTTAAGTCACAGTCTGCATCCCAGGAAGGCATCAGAAAGTCCTTAGAGCTGGAGACTTCTGTAGTGGCTGAGCTTGGGCTTAAGCGTCATGAGCAGCTTTGTCGTATTCTTAAAAAGCTCAATGATGTTCCTAACCACGAGCAGCAGGACGGCTCAGGCTATATCAACGGCGTTATAGAGGTGGGCTATCCCATTCCCCTTTGCCGTGACATTAACTTTACATTCTTTGATACTCCGGGTACGGATTCCAATTCATCGGAGCATCTGCTTATACTTAAAGAGGCTCTGCAGCAGCAGACCAATTCCATACTTATCGTAATGTATGAGCCTACCAAGATGGAAGGTACAGGTAACTCTGTTCTTTACAAGCTTATCAACGGATTCCGTGACGGTTCCGCAGGGGATCAGGGTGTATCCATTGATCTTGACCGTTCTTTCCATGTAATCAACCAGGCTGATACAAAGACCAGCAAGGATTTAAAGCTCCTTCGCAACAAGAAGGTTGTTGTATCCCTTAAGGAAGAGGATAAGATCTGTGATGAAGAAGAAGTTGAGATCGACCTTTCCGAGGCAAGGCTCTTCTTCGTTTCATCGAAGGCTGCTTACATAAGCAAGGCCATCCAGGATGGTATAGACCTCGATGACGAGCGTACATGGCTTGCAAACCACAAGAATGAAATCAACAATGAGCCTACAGTCGATCCTTTCACAGAGGATCCTTCAAACATACAGGCTGACAGCGGAATATTCTACCGTTACGACAAGCTTGCCAATGCAGAGTTTGAAACCAAGCAGCTCATTGCCGATTCCGAGAAAGCTGCAAAGGAATGCGGTAATGCACTGGACGGTGTTGTACGCAGGATATATGTCAATTCCGGTATGTTTGCCATCGAGCAGGAGATCATCAAGTATGCTCAGAAATATGCCCTGGCTGTTAAGGCAAAGGGGCTTTATGACAGCATAGAGAACCTTATCAATTTCGTGCGCGTTGACTATGAGGCTATAGAGAACCAGGCAAGGCTTTCCAAGGAGCATATCGAAAAGAATATCGAGATCATGAAAACCAGCATGGTTCAGGATATCGAGACTGCCCATGAGGAATTTGTGGCTCGTATTACTGATGACTCCTTAGAGACGCAGGTGGCTGAGATAAAGAGTCTTGTACACGAGATAGAAAAGCGCCAGGAGGCAGCAAGCCGTCAGGCAGACAAGATGCAGTGGATCGCGCTTAAGCCTGAGATCTTCGAGAAGAAGAACGAGATCATAATCAGCGAGCTTAACCGCTACCTGCAGGAGATTGATGATGTTTATAAGCGCATTAGGGGTCACATACTTGCGGCTCAGGTGCAGGAGCTTAAGAACATAATCATAAAGAGGATCAAGGAATACAAGGGAATAGACGAAGGACTTATCAGAAGAATTGCAAATATTTCTGATACGGAGATTCCACCTTCAGAGCTTACAGCCCTTAAGATGAATGACTACATTAACGAGCAGAAAGCCATCCTTATCTTTAATACTATGGATAAGAAGGCCTACAAGCGTGACCTGGAGAGAGCATTCAATGCGCAGACCGTAGAGCAGTTCGTTGCATACAAGGATGAGGTCATTCGTGTGGCAAGACAGAGAACCGCAGAGATGGTAGAGGAGTTCAAGAACAACATCGATACCATTTCCGGATCATTAGAGCTGCTACTCAGAGATGAGTCAAGGGCCATTGAAGAGCAGAAGAGAGCTAAAGAGGTTCTCGACATGATAGGTGCCAAGGATGCCGAGCTTAACAGGAAGATCTGGGGCGAGGAAGAGAAGAAGGAACAAAACTAAAGGGACTATCCGGGCAGCAGAAGGATACAATTTCCCAGAACAACAGAGGCATTTAGGAGTGATCCCGAATGCCTTTTCTATATATCGTACGGGCTGCGTAAGGAATTCTATGCCGGGGGTGAGGATATGCGTCCGATAAATATTTATGCACTGACAAGGGTTGCAGACATGCAATTTGTATCCAGATTGGAACGGCAGATGTCCGGAAGGTCTGGTTTTCTAAAAATAAGGAAGTGGGAAATGGAGGGACTTAGGGCTTTCTGCGGAAAGCTGTGCGGGTTCATGCCGGATGCTGCGGAATATGATTTCTATTATTCTTTTGTCCTGCCTAAATTGGGCAAGGAATTCGATCTCCTGAGAATATATGATGACTGTGTCATAAACATAGAGCTAAAGAGCGGTAATGTGACTGACGAGGTGATACGCAGGCAGCTTGAGCAGAACAAGGCCTACCTTGCGATGCTGGGGCTTAATATGTATTTCTTTACCTATGTGAGCGGCAGCGACAGATTAGTGCGGCTTACCCACAGCGGCAGGCTGGTGGATGCGTCTTGGGATGAACTTAGGTCTGTCCTTGAAAAAAATGTAGAGTGTTATCAGGGAGATATAGAGGATTTTTTCAAAGAGGACCGTTACCTTATCTCTCCGCTGACGGATCCGGAAAAGTTCTTAAGGAAGGAGTACTTCCTAACATCCCAGCAGAGGGACATAAAGAAACAGATAGTAAGGCGGATAAGACAGGCGCCAGAAGAAGGTGTGATTGCGCCGCCCCAGGGATTTACGGGGTTCCCGGGAACCGGCAAGACCATCCTGCTTTATGATATAGCGATGGAGCTGTCAAAGAAGGAGCCGGTGTGCATTTTCCATTTAGGATCATATATGCAGGAGCTGGCGCATTTAGACAGGAGGCTTAAGCGCATAGATTTTTACTACGGACGGGAAGCTTTTGAAACTGAGATAAGGACAGAATACCGTGCCATACTTGTGGATGAAGGACACAATATGGACAACCTGATGCTAGAAAAACTCATGGACCTGTCAGTTAAATGGAATGCTCCAATAGTGATCTCCTACGATAGGGAAGATGCCCTTTCGTCGGAAGAACAGGGAGAGTGCGGGAGTCTGCTGGTGGAGGCGATGAAAGATTTTAAGGGTTACCGTCTGACCAACAGGATAAGGCTTAATACTGAGCTTTCGGGATTCATAAGGGCTGTAATGCACTACGGTTTCGGGGAGAGAAGAAGATCGTATCCTTCGGTTTCAATTGCGTATGCGTCAGACGAGTCTGAGGCGACAACACTGCTGGGGATATATGCCAAGGCAGGCTACGAATTTATCAGGGATACATCCCTTGAGGATTTCGGATACGCAGGCAGCCAGGTAAGTATATCTGAGGCTGAGGGCAGGGAATACCCGAAGGTTGTAATGCTAATGGATGAATCATTTTATTACGATGAAAAGTCATATCTGCGTCACGGAAATAATGCTGAAGATACGCAGGCCGTAAGAAACCTTTTCAGGGGGCTTAGCCGTGCGAAAGAAAAGGTTGCAGTAGTGATAAAAGGTAATGAGCCGGTATTCGGAAGGCTGATGTCGATGCTGCAGCCAATGTAAAACATATGGGGGAAACTGGAAATGGACAATTCTGAAGTCACGAGGAAAGCTGAAGTCAGGAGCAATAAATACCTGCTGTTTCAGGCACTATTCTTTGCAGGAACGATAATAATAAACTTCGTCCTGCCGCGTACTGCGAGTGCGTTGGGGTTGCCTTTATATTTAGATAATGTGGGAACGCTTCTTGCTGCCATACTGGGAGGCTATGTACCGGGAATCGTCGTGGGCTATCTCAATAACATAATCAATATGCAGGGAAATCCTGGAAATGCTTATTATGTAGTGCTTTCCACCATGATCGCGGCCTGCGGAACATACTTCGGCAGGAAGGGGTATTATAAGAATTTCGGAAAAGCGCTCCTTACAATTCCGGTATATGCTTTTATCGGCGGAGTGCTGGGCTCTATACTGACATACCTTCTCTACGGATATGGAATAGGGGAAGGGATAAGCGCGTCGTTTGCAAAGACTCTCTTTGAAAGCGGAAAGCTGGATGCGTTCTGGGCACAGATGGCGTCCGATGCAGGCATAGACATGGTGGATAAAGCCATAACCGTAGTGCTTGTGTTCGTTATACTGAAACTCATACCTGAACGGCTTAAGCCGGGGCTGTGGCTTACGGGCTGGAGGCAGGCACCACTTTCAGATGCTGCTTTGACGGATGCTAAGCACAATGCCACCAGATCTTTTTCATTACGTGGGAAGATCATTGCGATCATATCCGTGATAATGGTCTGCGTGGCGGTGGTTACGACCATGATCAGCTACATCCTTTTCCAGAGCTTTGCCATAAAGCAGTACGAAAGCAGCTGTACCAGCGCGGCGCTTCTTGCTGCCGACATGGTCGACCCGGAAAAGGTGGAGGCCTATATTTCATTCGGCGATGTATCGGCTGATTACAGACGGATCGAGGAACGGATGGAAAAAATACGGGAAGGCAATCCTGACATAGAATATATCTATGTATACAGGTTCGAGCCGGAAGGCGTGCGGGTAATATTCGACCTGGATACGCCGGATGTGAAGGGACAGGATGCAGGCACACTCATAGAATATGAGGATTATCTCCTGCCGTACAAGGATTCGTTCCTAAAGGGCGAGGCTGTGGAGCCGGTCATGGATGAGACGATATACGGTCACCTGATGACGGTGTTTGAGCCTGTATATGACGCAGACGGAAACTGCCTGTGCTATGCGGCGGCGGACATCAAGGTAGAGGATATATGGCTTACGACACTGAACTTCATGACGAAGGTGTTCTCCCTGTTCATAGGATTTTACATATTCATACTTGCTCTATGCATATGGCTGGTGGACTACCACCTGATCTACCCGATAGCCGCCATGACCATGTCGGCAAGGAAGTTTGCCTATGACAGCGAAGAGGCCAGGGAGGTGAGCGTGGACCGGCTGCAGCACCTGGACATATCCACCGGCGACGAGATAGAGAACCTTTACGAGTCCCTTTCAAAGACCATTGCGGAAACCGTAGGCTACCTGGAAGATGTGGAGGCAAAGGGCGAGGAGATCGCCCATATGCAGAACGGCCTGATCTATGTACTGGCAGACATGGTGGAGAGCAGGGACAAGAATACCGGCGACCATGTCAGGAAGACCGCTGCCTATGTGCGGCTGATAATGGAAAAAATGAAGGAAAAGGGGATGCACGCAGACAAGCTTACGGATGCCTATGTGGAGGATGTGGCCAATTCGGCGCCGCTCCATGATGTGGGCAAGATAATGGTTTCGGATATTATCCTGAACAAGCCTGACAGGCTTACGGACGAGGAATATGAACTGATGAAGAAGCATACCACGGCGGGCAGCCGGATCATAGACAGCGCCATGGCACTGGTTTCCGACAGCGGTTACCTTAAGGAAGCAAAGAACCTTGCAACCTACCATCATGAGAGGTGGGATGGCAAGGGATACCCCAGCGGGCTCGCTGGGGAGGATATTCCACTGTCAGCACGGATAATGGCTGTCGCAGATGTCTTTGACGCCCTGGTGTCAAAGAGGAGCTATAAGGAGCCTTTCAGTTTTGAGAAGTCCATGGAAATAATAAAGGAAGGCGCAGGCACCCAGTTTGATCCGGAAATCGCAGAACTCTTCGTGGAATATGCCGAGGATGTCAGGCGGGTGACAAAGGACCACGAGGCCCGTATGGATGACGAGTCGAGAATCATGCGAGGGGATGAGTAAGGTCATAAAATCCAGATATAATGCAGGTTACATAAGGATTTTACGTAATGATTAAATTTAAGTTTAATTAAGCAACGCGGATAAAAGTTAAGTTGGATTTTGACATAAGTTAGAATGCGTCAGGGCGTAATTTTGACAAAATGAGTGCTTGGGACTTCAAAATTTTTAGCAAAATGAAGGCTGTATGGTCATATGAAGTAAAAATTGTCAAAACAGGGACAAAAGCAGATTTTTGGCAAAAACTTGCCAGAACAGGGAGATAAAACAGGTCAAAATACATTTTCAGACAAAATTCAAATGCTTCAAATAAAAACTGCGCATCGGCTGATGCGCAGTTTTAACATTTTTATTTTTCGTATCCTTAGTCGGGCTCGTTGAAGGGAACACCGTCCGGAAGGAATGCGTTCTTGGTTGTGAACTTGATTACGTCGAAGGTAGGTACGTGCGGTATCTCGATCGGCGCGATGGGAACAACCCTCCAGTTTGCGAAATCAGGATACTGGTCGATATCTGCCATGTATGTGATGAAAGGATATTCACGGCCATGGAGTATAAGTACTTCACCCTTCTGCTTATTGAAACGCTGCAGCTCGGAAATGGATATCAGCCGTCTCTTTTCGGCTCCGCCCGGTCCCCATGCATCGATCTCACCGCAGAGGAAACTCATTTCATTTAAGAGGTCTCGCTCACGGGAGGTGAGGAATATCCAGTTATCGCAGTTACCCTTGATCGTATCAGCGTCTTCACCATAACGTCCTTTCAACTGGTGTATGGACTGTACAATAAGGTAGAATCTCATGTTTCGGCTTCGTCCTGCAGATATCATGGAAGGCATATCAGGTATCTTCGGGATATTACAGAACTCGTCCAATACGAAATTAACACGGACAGGCAGTGAAAGTGTCGGCTGTCTCTGAGCTTCACCGATCAGGATTTCGTATACCTGCTTGATGAACATTGTTACCAGGAAATGACAGGTTGTTTTTTCATCGGGTACGATGATGTAAACCGCTGTCTTCTCATGTCCGAACATTCTCATATCGAAAGTATTGTGGCAGAGCATGTCGGTAAGTCTCTTGTTCAGGTTGAAGATGGAAACCATTCCGTAAAGCACCGACATGATGGAAGAAATTGTCTTTTCATTCTCACCAAGAAGTGTACCCTTGAAGAGCATACCGATCGTATTCTGTGAGCTCATCTTACCTGCCAGTGTTCTCAGTGACTCGAGTGAGGACTGTGAGCAGAGGGCTGTGAGGCTTCGCATGTTAACTGCGCCTTCATTTGCTGCAGCTTCGAAAAGAAGATACATATTAGCTGTAAGCAACGTCTCAGCCATCAGAGGATAGAGCAGATCGGTTGAGTTTTCCTTCTGTCTTGCTGAAAGTGTAGCAGCAAGGTCGTTTATAAGGTTGTTGGCTTCGTCCTTACGGCCTGTGGTGTAGTACTCGAAAGGAAGTGCCAGGGGATCCCACATGTCTCCGTAACCGATATCACGGAAATTAAGAACTACCAGCTTGTAGCCGCGCTCCTTTGCAAATCCGCCGGTGCGGACATAAAGCTCAGCCTTAGGGTCGGTTACGATGAAAGACTCGCCTGCACGTATCATCATGTTGATGGTAGGCATACAGAAGATACGGGTCTTCTTGGAACCTGTAGCACCGAAGATAAGTGTATGCGTATCGGTACCGTCAAGGTAAGCGGTATTTCCGTCTGACATTACGGGGATACCTGCGGTAGGATAAGAGGGTGCATGAAGATCCACCTTTGTGGCGGAACGCTGCATCTCTTCAACGGTTGCCCATCTGGTCTGACCGTTGTTTGCTTTATATCTTGTGTTTTTTATCTGATTACTTGCCATTTTTTAACGGGCCTCCTTATCTTTAGTAACTGAACTGGGATGTGAATACGCGTGCATTGTTCTGGATCATTTCGGTGACATACATGCCGTCGGGCCCGAATGCACTTATCATGCTCCTGGTCACCATTCCGTTACTGGGAGGGGTGGTGCTGTAGAGCGAATATGCGATATCCGATGCCATTCTGTCGAGAAGAGTGTATCCAGCAAAATACTGGTCTTCCTTAAGTCTTGCAACGGATGCGTATATGAGCTGCTCAGCTTCAGGATCAAGAGCAAGACCATACTTAAGAAGCTCGTTCTTAGTATAGAAACCAAGGGCATCTGCATCCGGAAGCTTTAAGGTGATAGGCTGTATATGGAAGAACAGAGCCAGTATCTGGGTGAGCTGCTCTATAGCCTGGGGATTGTAATTAGGTACCTGGAATACATAGAGTATGTCAGAATTGATACTCTGGAGGTACTTAAGTACGTCGATGAAGTTCTCTTCATTGAAGTGGCCTATCCATTCGCTTACATCGATAGACATAAGACCGTGATATTCAGAACGGAATCCGGCAGCGCTGCGGATCTTTTCCATTATCTTCTCCAGTTCATGGAACTGTGACGCCTCGGAAGGATATTCCATATAGTAATCAAGTGTCTGAACCGATCCATAAAAATCAATGAGATTTTTTTCTTCATAAACGAAACCTGTGAGCATGTTCATGAGTCTTGCAAGATCCATGCCGCTGTCTGAAGCCCACAGAAGGCTAGGGAGAACGGGAGGTCTTTTTACATTGTATTTACGGATGTTTTCACTGAGAGTGTGCCACTGTTCCACAACATCTTTGAAATCATCCATGCCGCTGAGGCCCATGATTTCATTGTAGTACCGGTTTTCTGCCATTTAAGTTTTCCGCCTTTCTATTTTATAATCTTACAACAGTGGCAGAAAACTGCCTGCTGATGTAAACACATAACAGGGAGTCTGACCAAACCCCCACATGGCATTATAGCAATAAGCTGAAAAAATTACCATAGCAAAGTGAATTTTTGAATGAGGAATTGTGAAAAATGACAATAAAACAGTGACTGATAGATAAAATATCCACAAAACCGACAAGCTGAAAATCAGGGCTTTTTGTATACAAAAGGAACTATGGGACTATTTCAAAGGTGCTGGAAGGCAGTCCTCTTTCAATTTCATCTGCGGTGCCTATGGAAGAGTAGAAACTTATGCCGCTCTGTGTGTAATTTCCGTTCTGGATCGTGCCATTGTATATATCATGTCCCAGGCCGTCATAGTCATTGCTGTCAACATATGTAAGGATCGAGCGGATGACTGCTTTTACATAGGCCTGGGAAGAGTCAGGCGAATACTGGCAAATAGAAATCTTATCCCCTGATGTGCCGGGGGATACAGTGAATACTATGCCGGTGTCTCCGCCGTTTTCATACAGGTGGTAAATGTTTGTATCATTTGTGTCTGCGTACAGTATCATTGAGTCGGCCTGGAGCTTACGGTTCAGGTCAGAGATAAGTGCATCGTTGGTGAGGCCGGAGGTATCAACCGGAGTGTCTTCGGTAGGTTCAGCGCTGCTGTCGGTCTGGCCCGGGTCTGCCTGTTCGTCATTCTGTTCATTATTATCAGAAGAATCATCTACGGGTGTATATACTTCTACAGGCTCAGGTGTTTCTGCACTTTCTTCTCCTTCTGTCTGCTCATCTTCTGAATGGTCTGCCAGGGGAGAATCAGCCGGATATTCAAGTGTGCCGTTCTCAAACAGTTCCGCATACTGTCTTGCCACGTTTCCGGAAACGGCAGAGGCGGTGTTATTGAGACAGTCATTGCAGATATGTCTGGTGGTGCCCATGACATCGAATTCCTTGCAGACTTTCTGCTGGCCGCAGAAATCGCAGGTGGTCTTGCCGCAGGCACACAAAAGAAGTGTCAGGAGTGACGCTGCTATTGCTATAATGAATTTGTGTGAAAGTTTTTCTTTCATAATGATATATTATATTACTTTTTCAACGTTTTTCATCTGCTTTTTTGTTGTCATGGTGTGGGTCGGCATCTAAAATGTTAAGTGTGTAAAGTAATTCTATATATAGTAAAGATGTAGTATAATAAACGAGTATGTCAAAAGTGAGGCTATTGATGAAGGGAAGAATGTCTACTCCGTCAAAAGACGGTGACTACAGTAAAATAATAGACATGCCGCACCATGTTTCGTCCAAGCATCCGCAGATGAGCATGGAATCGCGGGCTGCGCAGTTCGGTGCTTTTGATGCCCTGTCCGGAATAAAGAGGATAGGGGAAAAGGCAGCAAAAAAAGCAAAGGCCGAGGCTGATGCACAGATGACAAGGGAAGAAGTGTTTGACTGGTAACAGGTCAGTTATTTTGATAAGGCGGCACCTTAGTGGAGGAATGAAATGAGCGACAGGAACATACCGGTACCTTTTGAAAGGTTTAAGCATTTCAAAGGCGGTGAATATCAGGTTCTAATGATAGCGGAGGATTCGGGGACGGGAGAAAAAGTGGTCATATACCAGGCACTGTATCATCCGTACAAGATCTACACCAGGAGCCTGGAAGAGTTCTTAAGCGATGTGGACAGGAATAAATATCCTGATGTGGCACAGAAAGAAAGATTCATGCCACTGCAGAGGCAGGTACAGCCAATTGGCCCGGAGGTGGTCACTGTTGATACAGATGTGGTCGCAGATACTGATGGAGCTGCCTATAGGGCAAATATGCACTCGGTCCAACCATCAGGGATGGCGGTAAGGACAGCTCCTCAGCCTACGCAGCAGACAGTGGTAGAACCGGTCATTCAGCCTGAAACTGTCGCATCGGATGCAGATATACAGCCTGCAGCTGAGAAAAAGTCCGAAGGGCAGATTAATCCGGCATTGCTTAAGTTCCTGGATGCACGCACGGTTGAGGAAAAATTGTCGGTTCTCTATGAGATACGGGATGATATTACTCCGGAAATACTTACCCCCATGGAACTGTCACTGGGGATGGAGCCTATAGATGACACTGTTGAAAAAAGGGTTATGTTGATAAAGGAAACCCTGACTGTCAGGGATCAGTATGAGAAAAGAAGGTTGAGATAAAGAGGGAGTTTGCATAGCCGTAAAAGTACGGCGGAAAGGGAGACTATGAAAATATCTGAAATCTACAAGGCAGATAAACCTACGCTTTCACTGGAGGTTTTCCCACCCAAGACAAGCGAGGTTTTTGATAAGGTAAGCCAGGCGGTAAGTGAAGTGGCTGATTTGAAACCTGATTTTATGAGCGTTACCTACGGAGCCGCCGGCAGCACCAGAAAATATACGACCGCCATTGCTTCCGATATCGAGAAGAAAGGTGTGACTGCACTTGCGCATCTTACCTGTGTAAATGCTTCCGAGGAAAAGATAAAGGACCAGCTGGAGTCCCTTAAGGCAGCAGGAGTGGAGAATATCCTTGCCCTCAGGGGTGACCTGCCGGAAGGTGTGGAGAGCACAGATGAATGGATATACAAGCATGCAAGTGAGCTTATTCCCGTGATAAAAAAATACGGTGATTTCTGTATAGGCTGCGCATGCTATCCGGAAAAGCATCCCGAGTCGGAAAATATGAAAGCTGATATAGAGGCGATAAAGATGAAGGTGGATGCTGGCTGCGAGTTCCTTACCACCCAGATGTTTTTCGACAATGATCTTTTCTATAACTATATGTATAAGCTCAGGGAATCCGGGGTAAGCGTTCCCGTGACCGCAGGCATCATGCCTGTCACAAGGGCAAACCAGATGGCAAGGATCATAAAACTCTCCCAGGCATTTGTGCCCAGGAGATATGTTGCCATACTCGATCGCTATGGCGATAAGCCTGAATCACTGAAACAGGCGGCAATAGCCTATGCTACCGACCAGATAATAGACCTGCTTGCAAACGGCATAGAGCATATACATATTTACACAATGAACAAGGCTGATGTGGCGGAGAATATAATGTCCAACCTTTCCGACATCATTCCTTCATGTGCAGACAAGGGGAGATAATGGAGTATCCTGTACTGATTTACATACCTGCTGTGGATGAGCTTGAAATCAGGGTACAAGAGGTGACCAGGTATCTGGGATACGGCGGTAACCCGGCAGAAGGCGAGGACCTGAAGCTTATCGAAAAAAAGATAGCCGAAGTAAAAAAGATCATGGCACCGAAAGCCTGTTATGCCAGATACAGTTTTGAGAATGATGAAGAAAACAGCATGCTGACATTTCCCTATGGGGCGACAAAGAGCGAGGTGCTGTCCAGGCATCTTTCAGGTTGCAGTGAAGTGTTCATCTTTGCGGCGACCATAGGCGCGGTATTTGACCGTATGCTGCAGCGCACCAGGTTTTTATCCATGTCAGAGACTGCAGTGATGCAGGCAGTGGGTGCGGCAGCAGTTGAGGCGGTATGTGATTCGGTCAACGGCATGCTGGAGCAGAAGGCTGCGGAAGAGTCAAAATACTTAAGGGCAAGATTCAGTCCCGGCTACGGAGACTTTGAACTGGAAAACCAGAGGGGAATATTCTCGGTATTGAATCCTGCAAAGAATATTGGCATTACCCTGATGGATACCATGATAATGGCACCGGAAAAATCTGTTACGGCTGTCATAGGCATAAGCGATAAGCCGGGCAGGAACGGATATGAAACATAAGCGACAGAGTAAAGAAAACGGATACGGCATATGAGTACTACTGAAAAACGAAATGTAATGGAAAAGATACGGGAGGGTTTCACCTACTTTGAAGGCGGGTGCGGTACCATCCTGCAGGCTGCGGGGCTTAAGCCCGGTGAGCTTCCTGAGACATGGAACCTTACCCATGGCGATGTCATCGAAAAGATGCACAGCGACTACATTAAGGCCGGGGCAAATATACTTAAGACAAATACTTTCGGCGGAAACATCCTGAAGTTTCCGGCAGACGATCCCGAGATGCCTCTTGATGTGATAATAGCATCTGCGGTAAGTCATGCCCGCAATGCCATAGAAAACATGGAAAAGGATCCTTCCGTAGGAAAGGACCATTTTGTTGCACTTGATATCGGCCCCCTGGGACATCTGTTGAAGCCCCTGGGAGATATGGAATTTGAAAGGGCTTACGAGATATTTAAGGCCACCGTGGATTCCGGAATGAAGGCCGGCGTGGATCTTATCCTTGTGGAAACCATGACTGATATTTATGAGTCAAAGGCAGCGGTCCTTGCGGCAAAGGAAAGCGGGCTTCCCGTGGTGCTTACCACTGCATATGACGAGTCACATAAGCTGCTTACGGGTGCGGATCCCTGTACCGTGGTTGCTGTGGCTGAAGGACTTGGAGTAGACTGCATCGGCGTAAACTGTTCCCTTGGTCCTGATCAGATGATGGAGATAGTTGACGAGCTGGTTAAATATGCATCTGTTCCGGTGGTGGTAAATCCCAATGCAGGACTTCCGCGAACCGAAAACGGCAGGACCATATTCGATGTTAAGCCTGAAGATTTTGCGGAGGCGATGGTAAAGATAGCATCAAAAGGCGCAAGAGTCCTGGGCGGCTGCTGCGGTACCACGCCGTCACATATAGCTGCAATGATAGATTCGGTTAAGGAAATGACTCCGCTTCCCCTTACCGAAAAAAATGATACTTTCATCACATCATATACAAGGTCTGTCCGTTTCGGCGGCAAGCCCATCCTTATAGGCGAGCGCATAAATCCTACGGGTAAAAAGAGATTCAAGCAGGCGCTGCGTGAACACGATATAGATCACATACTTCAGGTGGGAATGGATGAGCAGGATAACCATGCAGACGTGCTGGATGTAAATGTTGGCCTTCCTGAAATTGATGAAGTGGCAATGATGTGCGAGGTGGTGTCTGAACTTCAGGCGATCACCGATCTACCGCTGCAGATCGATACAACGGATCCCGTTGCAATGGAAAAAGCCTTAAGGCTATACAACGGCAAGCCCATGATCAATTCCGTAAACGGAAAAGAAGAAGTCATGGAGCAGGTTTTCCCCCTGGCTGCAAAATACGGCGGCCTGGTGGTGGCGCTTACAATTGACGAAGAAGGAATACCCAAGACTGCGGAAGGCAGGCTGGATATTGCAAAGAAGATATATGCAAGGGCTGCAGAGTATGGAATAAAGAAAAAGGATATCATTATAGATCCTTTGGCCATGAGCATAAGTGCTGAGCCGGATTCCGCACTGGTAACCCTTGAAGCACTGAAAAGGATACATGATGAGCTGGGGGGACTTACATCCCTTGGCGTATCCAACATATCCTTCGGGCTTCCCTGCAGGGAAATAGTCAATTCTATATTTTTCACGCAGGCCATGAACAACGGCCTGTCGGCAGCCATAATGAACCCGGCATCCACGGAGATGATGAAGGCTTATTATGCGTTCTGCGCTTTAAACATGCAGGATGAAAACTGCATGTCTTTCATAGGTTTCGCAGAGGAGTATAAGGCAGCTGAAGATGAAAAAGCTGCGAGGCTCGCTGCGGGCGGAGGTGCTGCTACAGGAGAAAAAAAATCCCCGGTGAAAAAAAGCAGCCTCTATGAAAGCATAGAGGACGAAAGAAAACTTCCCCTTGTGGACTGCATTGTAAAAGGCATGAAGGACAGGGCGGGGGTGCTGACGGAAGAACTTTTAAACGAGGGTATGGATTCCCTTGAAATAATTGACGGAGCACTTATACCGGCACTTGATATAGTGGGACGGGGCTTTGAAAAAAAGACCATGTTCCTGCCACAGCTCCTTATGAGTGCGGAATCCGCTTCGGCGGCTTTTGCGGTAATAAGGGGGACGCTGAAAAAGAGCGGGGATGAAGGCCAGATAAAGGGACGTATCATTCTGGCTACCGTGAAGGGCGACATCCACGATATCGGAAAAAATATCGTTAAGGTACTGCTTGAAAATTACGGTTATGAAGTGATAGATCTGGGCAAGGACGTGGCACCTGAGCTGATCGTTGAGACCGCTATTGCGGAGGATATAAAACTGGTGGGTCTGAGTGCATTGATGACTACAACAGTGCCTTCAATGGAAGAAACCATCAAGCAGCTGCAGAAGGAAAAGACGGGAACCCTTGTCATGGTAGGCGGTGCCGTTATGACACAGGAGTATGCTGACATGATAGGCGCTGACCATTATTCAAAGGATGCAATGGGGTCTGTCAGATATGCGGAAAAAGTTTTTGAGGTGAGCTGAACATGCTTTATTTTGTAATGAATCCCGCATCGGGAATAGGAAAAGGCCAGATCGAAAGGCACAATCTCATTGAGGCAGTAAGGAAGATAGAAGAGCCTTTCAGGGGATATCTTACCGCCAGGGACAGGGGTGCGGATATGATAGTAAAAAAACTCCTGGAAAAGGATAAGGGTCACCTTACTATTTTTGTGCTGGGAGGTGACGGCACTTTCAATACGGCGCTGCAGGGAATGCTCATGTATGAGAACAGCCACCCTGAAGATGATCCCTTTAAAAGAGTGGAATTTGCATACATTCCGGTGGGCTCGTCCAATGACCTGGCAAGGGGACTTGAGTATCCGAAAAAGCCTGTTGAGATCTTCAGGGGCATTATGAGGTCCTTGAAAAAAGACGAGGAACGCTGCATATATAATGACCTGGGTAAGCTTACTTACATAGAGGCAGAGGATGAAAAGTTTAACGGAAAGAGCAGGTACTTTGCGGTAAGCTGCGGTATGGGACTGGACGCTTCCGTCTGTGCAGAGGCTATGCACTCAAGGGCTAAGAAGGCTCTTAATAAATTTGACGCAGGTTCCTTAAGTTATCCGGCAATATGCGTTAAGCAGCTGGGGGTATCACCCATTACGGATATCACTATTGAAAATGAAGATACCGGTGAAAAGAAACGCATGTCCAAGAGTATGGTGGTGGCAGTGATGAACCACAAGTATCAGGGTGGCGGACTTATGTTTGCTCCGGATGCATCCTGTAATGACGGTGTTTTTGACTATGTCTATACAAACAAGCTGAACAGGCGCGAGGTGGCGCTGGCACTTCCGAAGATGTACAAGGGAACCCACACGGATGTGGACGGAGTTTATTTCGGAAAAGGCAGCAGACTTGCTATCTGGTGCGGCGAGAATCTTTATGTGCACACTGACGGTGAAGTAGAGACCAAGGCTGTTTCCATAGAAGTGGAGTGCATGAAGAAACGCCTGTGCATGGTAAAGTATTGTGAGTGACCATCTTGAACATAAAGAATTTTTTTAAAAATAAAAAAGCAGTTCTTATCGCAAAAATATCAGTTCCGATATTATTTATTCTTTTTTCGCTTTCCACATGGCTTCCGGTGACGGAACGTATAGTGGTGGATCATGAAAAAATCACTGAAGGCAGTGTGCGTTTCGCACTGGTTACAGATCTGCATTCCTGTTATTACGGCAAGGACCAGAAATGGTTACTGAACAGGATAGATAAGGAGTCCCCTGACATAGTGATGCTTGGCGGGGATTTTTTTGATGATGTGCTGGATGATGATAATGCGAAGATAACTGCAGAGTATCTGGTGTCAAAGTATCCCTGTTACTATGTGACGGGAAACCACGAATTTTGGAGTCACAGGCAGGATGAAATGAAAGATTACCTTAAGGGGATAGGTGTACATGTCCTGGAGGGGGACTGCGAGACAGTAGATATAAACGGCTGCATTATAGACATCTGCGGCGTTGATGATCCCACTGACATGACGGATAAACAGTGGACGGAGCAGATTGACCGGGCATATGCGCAGACCGATGATTCCCATCTGAAGGTGCTGCTTACCCACAGGCCGGAAAAGGTGGATAAATATGCGAAGTATGATTTTGACCTGATAATGGCAGGACATGCCCATGCGGGACAGTTCTTTATCCCGGTTTTAGACAAAGGGCTCTTTGCTCCGGACCAGGGCCTGATGGCGGAATATGTGAACGGACTTTATGGATTACCAAACGGAAGCCTTATGGAAGTCAGCAGGGGACTGGGCCGTGAGAGCACGCCCTTGCCAAGGTATTTCAATCAGCCGGAAGTGGTTATTATAGATGTCGAGTAGACAGGCAGGGAACCGTTATTTTGTGGCGGTTCCTTTTTGGTTATTTTTACTTTTTTGATAAAATAGATATGTTGGAGATTAGCTGTTCAGAACAGTCTGAAGCACTTGCAGTCATTGGGATACTAAAGAGTGAATTCGGCATTGGCGCCCCGATGTTTGCGGAGCAAATCTTCAATATGAGGGCTATCGTAACTGGAAGATTCGATAGTTTCAAAAAGTTAAGGCAGGAGAGGAGACAGTATGAGCATAATAGAAATCGATGAAGATAATATCGAAGAGTATGCGGATATCGTTGATCAGGATATTGCGGAAAATATGGAGCGTACATATTTCAGGGGATTGGCATGTCATGATCCCGGTGATGATTCTGTGAAGTCGGCCATGATATGGGAACTTCAGTCTGTGGAAAAGGATACCGACACGGAATCTCGGATCGACTGGATTTATGCGGACGGTATCGATAATCTTGAATCCCTGCTGGAAGCTTATAAGGAAAAGGTGACCGAGGATGAAGTGAAGAGGTCCTTTTTTGAAATCCCTTCTCTTGATGAACAGATAGGCAGTGCCCTGGGTGGCTGCGGCTTTGATGTGGAATCTGTTGAAAGCAGGGTGGTAAGACTCACTGTAGATGAACTGGCGGCGAACCCGCTGGCAAAAAAGAAGGCACCGGATTTTGTCCAGAGCATTTCCGGATTGGACATAAAATCCTACCATCAGGGTGTCATGAAACTGCTGTTCCAGCCTGATGCATGTCCTCTTGAAGATATGTGCTATATCCCGAAAAACTGGTTTGACCAGGATGTTTCCTGCTATGTAACCACAGACGGAAAAGTAAACGGCTTTCTTCTGATACATGAGTTTCCCTCAGGTATACTGATGCCACTGTTTTTAAGGGCCAGTGGTCCTGATGCATCCCACCATATAGCATATATGATGATCTATTCCATGCAGAAAGCTGCAGAAAAGTATCCCGGTGACAGGGTGGTTTTAGTGAAAAGGCGTGCGGCAAATATTGAAGCGATAGTAAATAAGCTTTTTCCCGGCAAGAAGGGGCTGCCTGCTACGGCCGGACAGAGGAAGGAGTAGTTATGCCAAATACGGAATTCGAACTTTTAACATATAACAAGAATATATTCATAAATGGCGCTGCACTTGTTGTGATCTTAGCTATGGCAATATGGGCTGCAACGAATAAGCACAAGGTCCGTGAGATGAAAATGTTCATCAGGATGTGCGTTCTCACAGCGGGTATCGCAGTAGCTGATGTTGTCTATTACATGGAAATTATCAGGATAGATGGTGGGGATGCAAGCACATTAATCAACATAGCCTGGCTCCTTATCGATGTCTGCGGATTCCTGCTGGTGGGGCAGTGGTTGCTGTTCGTTGAGTATTCGCTGCATCAGAGCAATGATGTGATAAAGAGGGACTATAAGTACATAATGATTCCCTTCTGGATCGCAGTTGCCCTTATAGTCTCCAATTATCTTTTCTATAATGATTTCTTTTTTAACCTTGCGCCCAACAAGGAGGCTTTTGGCCTCATAGGGGGCGTCATCACCCGTGTATTCCAGGCAGTAGCGAAAGATGTCATGGCATTCTATTACATATTTGCTTTCTATCTGGTAATAAAGGAAAAGAAACGCATAAAGATTCCGAACTATGTGGTTATATCGCCTACGGTGATATGTTTTGTCGTCGGGATGTATTATGACAAGGATTACATGCACAGGGTACAGTCAATATTTTTTACGCTGGGGCTTTTCTTAATATGGTTTTTCATGTTCAGGCGTTTTGACTATATGGATCCGGAAACAGGCTTCTTTACAGAAAAATACATTAAGGTTTTGTCTAAGTACTACAGTAAAAGTGCTGAAAGGGGATGCACTGTTATCCGCTTCATAACGAAGGGCGATATTAAAAAAACGGCGGATATAATAAAGGAGTGGGTGCCTGATGATGCGAGGTCCCTGGTGCTTGACGGCGGCAGATTCCTTGTGGTTTCGGAAAGCTTAGACAAGGCTATGGTAAAACAGTATATGGCACTGATCAAGGCTCAGGCGGCAGAGGAAG
The DNA here is from genome assembly GCA_000621425.1 of Lachnospiraceae bacterium AB2028. Classification (GTDB taxonomy): domain Bacteria; phylum Bacillota; class Clostridia; order Lachnospirales; family Lachnospiraceae; genus NK4A136. The sequence continues at coordinate 35,384 of JHYJ01000016.1, read as the reverse complement.
GCATTGAGCTGGAGGCAGATTCTGCTATGAGGACGGATGAACCGATAGAAGAATTTTTTGCAAAGCTGGTAGAAAAACAGGGTTACTGATCCTAAGGGGAAGTTCTGAGGTATAGAACAGGAAGGGGAAAATATGACGGATTTTTTAGATAAGAAAAAGCAGAAGCAGCAGGATGTTTTCGCTGAAGGGATGCTTTATCAAGAACAGAACGACATGCGTATGTTTGACGCAGACGGCTTTCCTATGGGGGATGATGCTTTTGAGGAAAAGGACCTCCGGCAGGATTTTGCAGAATTTGAGTCGCATCTGGATGAGTACCAGCAGGTTTTTGATAAAGAGATTCAGGATGACATCAAAAGTCTTCTGGCCCTTGACCTGAGAAAGACATCGAAACAAAAATCCGCTTCAAAAGGCAAGGTAGATAAAGTCTATGTGGACTCCCTTAAGGAACAGGATGAAGAGATAAGAGCATATATGCAGAAACTGGAAGACGGTACCATCACAGTTGAGGACCGTGAGCAGACCCTGGCACAGCTTGAGATGATGCTTAACCGCAATGAAGCTGAGATCATGATGAACGACCAGAAGTTCGGCGGCGATTCCAAACGCATGACAAGGGTAAAACAGTCCATAGATGTGGTTGAAAACATGCTTTCCAAGAAACACAGCAAAGGCATGAAGAAGGCTGACATGGATGCACTCAATGCTAATTACGAGATAGCTATCGAAGCCTGCATGGATTATCTTGCAAATCAGGGCAGCTTAATAAAATCCTGGTCAGGCAGAAAGGCACTGGTGCGAGACATGCTGACCAGGCTTAAAAACGAGGCTGCTCTCGTCCGGCTCGGCTCCGTGCTCTTTGAGGAGGATCAGGCGGAGGGGGCTGTGGTAAAGAGCGGTATGGACCTTATCACATTATCACGCATGTACCAGCTGGGCGGCGCAATGAAGACTCATATAAGGCCAGCAGAACCGGCGGATGTGAAAGATGCAGTTCCTGTAAATAAGGCACTTTCTTCTGTCATGCCTGTACAGAAGGATAAAAAGGCGAAATCTGCGGACATAGTTCCGTCAGTGCATGAGATCAGGGAATTCCTGTATCAGACAGTGCCAGGGGAGGCAAAGGCTGCCGTCATAGAAGTGGGCGGCCAGTCCGGCTGTCTTGTTTACCGGGAGAACGGCTCGGTACAACTTGTTATGGGCGAAAAAATCATCGAATTGGGCAATGCCGAAAAGATCAAGGACGACATCGAAGAGGATATTTTCTCCAACAAGGAGAAAAGGTATGGCGATGAGGATGTGATGCGAGCCCTGGGAAGCTATGCAGGAATTGATGTGGAAAATGCAAGTCCTGCCACCCTTGTCCGCGGACGCCGCCTGTTTACGGAGATACTTTCCAAGAAGACCGGTATAGGCAAGCCCGACTTTGACAATGTGCCTTTTATGGACCTTAGACTTCTGGCAGTGGGGTATCTATCCGGTGATTATGACAAGGCTGAAATAAAGAAAGAAGTTGACCATGCAAATGACTTTAAATGGGGGTCTGTGAATACTGAGGCAGAGATGGAGCTGATGCGTACTCAGACCGTTGATGTGTCTAATGTGAAGTACAGCATAACCTGTGAAGAAAAAGAAAACCATTGGACTAAGGAAGAAGAGCTGGTTAAAAACATGGTGGCAGAGCTCATCTATTTTGAGGACACCAGGGAGCAGGATGCCTTTTATGCAGACAAGACCAGGTTTGATGAGAACGGCAACCTCACAAAAGAAACCGCCGCAGAGAGGATGCGTGATGTTCTTTTAAAGAATGCCGATACCCTGAGTGTCATCCTTGTGGATACTTATAAAAAGGGTGAAAAGAAAAAGATAGATATGGCATATGCCTACAGTAATAAGTTTCCTGGATTAAGTGAGGAAGAAATTCAGAAAAAGGTGGAGGCAGATTATGTTCCTGAGCCTACTATTTTAGATAACATGATAGACAAGCTTCCTATCTTCATGGCAGGAGATGAAGGCGCTGAGTCTATCAAAAAGTCGATAAGAGATGCTATCTCGGGTGTGATAAAGAAAATCCTGGATGAAATCGATGCGACCGTTAAGAATAAGGTTCTGAATACGATGGCAAAGGCTGCATTGGCAGCACCGGCAATGCTCGAGACTAAGATTCGGAAGCAGCTTAAGGACGCAAAAGCAGGCTCGGATCTTTTTAATGAGATGGGGGATGGATATATAACCCTGCAGAACAAGGTCACTGAGATGGAGAATCAGGTGGACTCCATGATGGGAGAGTGCACTTCACTCTTCTTTGGGGCTGAGGAGACTAAAGATAAAGAAACTGACCCCGAGGATATCGAGGTTGAAGAAGAGACTGAAGAGGTTAAAACTGAAGAAAAGACCGAGGAAGTTAAGGCTGACGCAGTAAAGACTGCCGGGGTCAAGATGCAGGCCCCTGCCTCTGTGCCTACGCCGGAGGAAAAGGCAAAGAAGGAGGCGGAAGAATCCAAGGCAAGGACCAAGGCAATCTACGACCGCATTAAGGCGAAAAAAGCAAAGTACAAAGAGTGCAAGGCTTTTGTTGAAGCCTATAACAAGAAAGTAGCGGATCCCGGCTATAAGCCGTCTCCTGAAGAAAAAGAAAGAGCACAGAAGGATGCCGCGTATGTAAGGGATTTCACCGAGAATGAGAGGAAAGAATTAAAGAAGAACCTTGATGATGTAGCCAAGGGAAACAAGGGCCAGGGTGCATATCTCAAGAATGTAATGAAGTCCTATTTCGGGTCGCTTTCCGCTATTGACAAGCGTTCCATGATCGCATCTGCAATAAGGAACGCAAAGCCCTTAAAGCAGAGCTATACAAAAGAGCAGTTTGACCACCTTGACAATAAAGAAAAAATGAATATCTATGGCGAATACATGGGCGGAATGTTCAAGGGTGCAGGCCCGCTGTTCCAGAAGCTCCTGCAGGGACTTCCTGTGGGTGCCATCCCGAAAGGGCTGCAGAAGGCAATCGACGATATGAAGGATTCCCTGGCACCTATCCCTGAAAAAATAGTCAAGGAACGCATGAGTGCCATTATTGAAAACTCCAAGGGCAAGGTAAAGAGCATTGATGTACTGAAGAGCCTGGGAGCTGCCTCTGTGGGCCAGGCTTTCCTGTGCAAGATGTATGGGCCTGCTTATCCGGAAGGCAAGGAAGTGGTTATAAAACTTCTGCGCCCTGATGTCAGAAACCGTATGGTCCGTGAAAGAAAGATCATGGAGGAGGCTGCTAAAAAAGTTGACCGCGAATCTGCCGGAATACCTGAAACCGATACAAAATATACTGGCGGAATGTATGCTACCTTCCAGGGAACATATAAGAGGATTGAGGAAGAACTGGACCTGACACTTGAGGCGAAAAATGTGGAGGCAGGCCAGTGCTACAATAACTGCAGCAAAAACAGCAAGTATGTCAAGAAAAAGGTTAAGGTCATGCAGCTTGACAAGGACATTGATGCAGGCCCTGACACCATGGTCCTTGAAAAGGCAGAGGGTACCACGGCCAAGAGGTATATGAGTGATACCCGCGAAGAGCTTAACAGGATCATGGATCCCTTCTATGAGAAGAAGCCTAACAGCGACGGCATACTGGAGAATGTTACTGCGAAAGACGACGATAACTTAAAGTATGTGATCAAATCTGATTTTAAAGCCAATGACTTTGAAAATTTGGAGGACACAAAGAAAAAGATTGATGAAATGATAGCCAAGACTGAGGCCAGGCAGAAATATCTACTGGAGATATCGGATACATGGTCCAGGGAGGCCATATTCAAGGGCGGGTTCTACCATGGTGATCTCCATGCCGGCAACATAATGCTGGATGATAACGGTGCTACCATCATTGACTTTGGTAATGCGACTCAGCTTACGGAAGAACAGCTTACCCATGTGACCCGTATGATGATCGCTGCAGGCCGTTCCGATATAGAGCCTTTCTTTGAAGGGTACCATAAGCTGCTTGAGAATACTCCGGAAAAGGACTGGAACAGGATGAAGGACGAACTGAAGGCTGTGTTTACGGAAGTGCTTAATATAGGCACGGAAAAAGATTCAGCCCTCAGGATATCGGTTGCCTTAATGCGTGCCCAGGAGCTGGGATTTGAGCTGCCTCCTTCCATCGCAAATTTCGCTTCATGCCAGCTCCGTCTGCAGAATGCGGTGGATGACATGAACGGGCTTCTTATGGAGCTGAAGGCTACCCGTGCAAAGATGGACAAAATGGTTATTGAGAATTCCAACTATTTAGAGGATGCCTCCGTTTATAACAAGTATTCCCAGCTGGCAGATAAGAGCAAGGATAATAAGTCGCTGTCCCAAAAGCTCCAGAAGGTCAAGGAAGATTACGGGATTTCACAGAATCCTGAATTTGAAGAGAAATTCAGGGAACAGCTCCGCAGCAAAAAGGACAGGATTGCTTTTATGCGGGAGCACATAGCTTTTTATTCACCGCGTGGTGAGATCAATATGGCAGACCTTTTGCTGAGAAAGGAATTTGACGAACTGACCGAAGAAGAACTGGAAGCTCTGTCTACTGATGATGTTCCCAGTCAGTACCTGTCAAAAAGCCTGAAGCCGCTGCTTGAAAAGTTAAAGGAAAAAACAATAGACCCGAATGCCGATGCGACGGCGTATTATGCTCTTGATAATATAATGATTTCATATCTCGGTGAAGTATCGGAATTGCTACAAGATGAAGATGGTGTTAAGGCATATAAGCCCAAAGGTCTGTTAGAACTGTTGGGAGAGAGCGAAGCACTTATGGCTGTTATCCCGGAAGAAACAGAACTGGATAAGGCTGTACGGGAGTATTTTGAGGCCCAGGACAGGGGGGAGACTGAAGAAGTACTTAAGGAGCTGGAGGATAGGGTCTGGACGGAAAAGAAGAAGAAAATTGATGAAAAGCCGGCTGCAAAGGACAAACATGACAGTCAGCTGAGCACAATGATGACAATCAGCTATGGTTACGAACGGGCTGAGGCTGACGATGCGGCTAAAGTAAATGTAGCAACAGTGCTTAACCAGACATGTTTTAGACAGCTTGAAGAAATAATGCATCCTTTCTTTAAGGAAGCTAAATATGGAAAAGCTTTAGAGCAGGTATTGGGCGATTATAAGGCAATCACCGAAGAATGCGGTCAGAAGCTGGAAAAGGATGAAGAGCTTGAGAAAAAACTCGAAGAGGCAAAGAAGAAAATCCTGGATCTTAGCTTTAAGGCACAGGTGAATGTACTTAAGACGCTGGATGATAAGACTACAAAGGAGATTGACAAAAAGAAGTACGTATTGAAGAGTACTGACGAGCCGGATAATTTCTTTGATGTCATGGGTGATGTCATTCAGCGTAACAAGGGAAGTGCGTTCTTAAGGGTTGGCATACTGAAGTCTGCCGGCATTGCTGCGGGAATGGCCTGGGATGCGGTAAAAGGCTTCTTTTCCAAAAATAAATGATTGATGGGGGGCGTAGCCGCTAAAGCGGCAGAAAGAGGAGATTATGGACTTTTACAAAGTAATTGACAAAGATGGCCTTATCCGTATCGAAGCGGCTGAGGGTGCAAGGCTCACTGTGAGACAGGAAAGGGATGCAGCACGCCTGCTGTCCGTATATGTTCCTGATGATATGAGGAGAAAGGGCACAGGCTCCGCGCTGCTTGCCTTAGCTGAAAAGGAGTGCCTTGGCCGGGGTGCGAAGTACATGGAGGCTGCTTTTTCCGATGAGCAGCAGGAGATACCGTCATTTTTGGAAGCTTCCGGATACATGATAGATGAAGGGCCTGAGATGATATCCTTTGACCGAAAGGCGCTCTTTGGGAAAAAAGAGATTGAACTGATGTTAATGGAGGATTATCCGGGGACCGTTTTCAAGGGAATCGGAGAACTGAATCTTGATGAATACAAGGCAATGTACAGGATCATTAACAGGCTGGGCCTGGGCCTGACCTGGGACGATATCTGCACCTTTTCCAGGTCTTTAAGCGGGGTGCTTTTTGACGAGAAAAACAGGCCACAGGTTGTGGTATTCTGCAGCCTGTGCAAGAAAGTGCTTACGATAGAAGTTGTGGGTGCCATGCCTAAAACCGGCCAGAAATATGTACTGGCGGCATTTGCCGGACTGGTGCTGAACATTATTGAAAATGCCGGCATCAATTCTGTAAAGAAAATAGTGGGCATAGTATCGGATCCCGGCGTAAAGCTGTTCGTAAAAAAGATTGCTGAAAAGGGAGTTGTGCCCCAGAGGGACTGCGGTACCTGTTATGCTAAAAAAGAACTCACGGACGCAGGCTATGAAGAACTGGAGCAGCCTGAGGATGCACTGACAGAAGGGAAGGAGATACTGTGGCACAAGGAGGTGCACACTGTCAGGAATCAGCCCAATATCGGCTGGAAGGTGTGCTGGATGAATCATAAAAAATAAGGGTAGCTTGAGAATCTGTTGACACTGAACAGTTATCGTAAATTTAGGTGTCGATGGTTTGCATAATATTTATATGTAAACCATCTGTAAAAGCAGATGTGAGAAAGATAGAATAAAGCTCTCAATACCTTGATTTTTAGGGAAAAAGAATATAAAATTTATGTGTTGTTCAATACAATTTTTCAAATTATTTAAATCAGGAGGATATTTTTATGGCAATCGTTTCAGCTACAGAGATGGTCAACAAAGCTCTTGAAGGTCATTATGCTATTCCGGCCTTCAACACAAACAACCTTGAGTGGACAAAGTGCATTCTTACGGCTGTTGAGGAGACAAAGACACCCGTTATGATCCAGACTTCAGAAGGCGCTGCAAAGTACATGGGCGGCTACAAGCTGGTTGTAGATATGGTTAACGACCTTATCGATTCTATGGGTATCACTGTTCCCGTTGCTCTTCACCTTGATCATGGTACATTCGAAGGCGCAAAGAAGTGCATCGAAGTTGGTTATTCTTCAGTTATGTTCGACGGTTCACACTTCGGCATCGATGAGAACATCGAGAAGTCTAAGGAAATCATCGCACTTGCACACAGCAAGGGTGTTTCAGTAGAGTGTGAAGTTGGCGGTATCGGCGGTGTAGAAGACGGTGTTGCTTCCGCTGGTGAGCTTGCTGATCCTGCAGAGTGCAAGCTTATCGCTGATCTCGGCGTTGATTTCCTGGCAGCAGGTATCGGTAACATCCACGGCAAGTATCCCGCAGACTGGGCAGGACTTAACTTCGATCGTCTTGCTGAGATCAAGGAGGCTATCGGCGGAAAGCCCATGGTTCTTCACGGCGGTTCCGGCATTCCTTTCGAGCAGACCAAGAAGGCTGTCAGCCTTGGCGTATCCAAGATCAACATCAACACAGAGCTTCAGCTTGTATTTGCAGATGCTACACGTAAGTACATCGAGGCTGGTAAGGATCTTGAGGGCAAGGGATATGATCCCAGAAAGCTTCTTAAGCCCGGTTCAGATGCTATCATCGCAAAGGCTAAAGAGCTCTGCGAGGCATTCGAGGCAGCAGGCAAGGCTTGAAGATAAGCTGATTGCATAAATTATTTTAGGACAGGGAACTGGGGCTGGTTAACAGTCCCGGTTCTTGTTTTATCGTAGAGGCGGCGCAAGGAAGATGTCGGCTAAAGCTGACCGCCGCCTCGCGGGCGAGCAGGGGGATTTCATCATCCCTGCTCGATTTTATGCATAGTACCTGCAATTATGTTATCATTATAGGATCAGAAACAGTTTTGCAGACAAAATGGTGTACTTATGGAAGGAAAAGATAAGAGCGGCAGCAATAAAATGATCATTGCAGCAGGCATAGCGGTTCTTGCTGTGGTGCTGTTTGCACTTCTTTTAGTGACATCAATTGTGATGTATGTCAGGAAATCGGCTTTGCCTGAGGTCCGTGAGTCAATGACAGGCTCGGAAAGGGAGCGCTTCAGTAAAATGGCATTTTTGCCGGATTTAGGGGATGATTTTGAACGGTATGCTGTCGGAGGATTCAGAGATCCGGTGTATACGATAGAGACAGGGCGGTTTGGCTCCCTGGATGAAATGATAGCTGTACTTCCCGAAGGTTCAGATGAAGGGATAAGGAATTCCGTGGCAGAAGCGGGCAACTATGAGGGTGCCACTGACTTGGATGGAAAAAGCGTAGGCCTTTATCATCTGATATATGAGATCCCTTTTGCGGGACCTGCGGAGATAGGATCTGATTATGACATATATCAGTATAACTTTGTAGATTACAGTATATTGGAATATGAGGACGGCACATACAGATTTCGCATAGAGATTGCCGTGACCTGACAGAGAAAAAGGGCTTGGGAACTATGAAAAAGAGAACAAAGTTTTTAATATGCATGGTACTGACAGCTGCTATTCTGGGTGCATGTACGGATAAAGCCGGTGTGGCGGATACAGTTGCTGAAAGCGGGACAGAAAGTGCGACTGCAGAGAAATTGCCGGAAGTAACGCTTATCCTTAATCAGGCAGATGCAGGGGGAACAGTGGATCAGCCGGAGACTGACGCATCCAGGGGAGATGACGAGTCCGGTGAAGATATTGAGGGAGCTGTTGAAGTATCAGCAGATACGGCTGATGCTCGGGATGAAGCAGATACTACAGGAGAAAATGCTGAAACCGATGCGGATACAGGTGAGAGTGAAGCAACCGTGATTGACGGACTTACCGTATCGACGGTGTCGCTTACGGACAGCATGCCCTATGCATCTTTTTCCGCGATAAACACAGGTGCGGCAACCCTATATAAGAATCCTGATCCCGTCAGGGGAAAATATGTGATCTGCGTAAATGCGGGACACGGCACAAAGGGCGGCCAGAGCGTAAAGACCCAGTGCCATCCGGACGGATCGCCTAAAGTAACAGGCGGTACAACCGGTGCAGGAGCTACCACTGCTGTCGCAGTTTCTTCGGGAATGACTTTTGGAGACGGTAAGTCTGAAAGCAGTGTGACTTTAGCCCAGGCGCTAATTTTAAAGGAAATGCTTTTGGATGCAGGCTACAGCGTGCTGATGATAAGGGAGACGGATGATGTGCAGTTAGACAATGTGGCAAGGACCGTTCTTGCAAATGAATTCGCTGACTGCCATATCGCCCTTCACTGGGACAGCTCTGAAAAGGACAAGGGAGCGTTCTACTGCTCTGTTCCCGATGTGGCAAGCTACCGTGCAATGGAGCCTGTGGCAAGCACCTGGCAGAAGAGCCATGCGCTTGGTGACAGCATAATAGCAGGACTTAAGGGCCAGGGGATAAAGATTTTTTCAAGCGGAACCATGGCTCTTGATCTGACGCAGACATCATACTCCAGCATACCCAGCATAGATCTGGAGCTTGGTGATAAAGCGAGTGACCACAGTGATAGCCGCCTGCGTCTTAATGCTGCAGGTATAATAACCGGTTTGGATGCATTCTTTGGGATAGGCTGATTTGGATATTTAAGGGGGCTCAAAGTTATGAAGATGACTAAGAAAAAAGCTTCGATATTCGGACTTGCAGCTCTTACAATAGTAAGTGTCGGAGGGTTTAGCGGATGTGTATATGGCCCTGCCCCTGATTATGACGAATATGCGGAAACATCAGGTAATAGCGTAAGCGAAAACAGCACTGTGTCAGAAGATGTTGTGGGTGTAAGTGCTGACAGTGCCGTTTCGGATGATGCTGTGAGTGTAAGTGAAAACAGCGAAGAGTCAGATTTTTAATGAGTAAAAATGAGGGGAGTAAGTTTTGAGTGATCTGAAAGATGTGCACTATGATGCGTTTATAAGTTACCGTCATAGTGAACTTGATGCCTTCGTGGCAAAAAATATCCATACTAAGCTGGAGTCCTTCAGGCTTCCGAAATCCCTCAGGGGAAAAATGAAAAACGGAAAGACAAAGATTGAAAGGGTTTTCAGGGATGTGGACGAGCTGCCATTGTCTGAAAACCTGTCTGAACCAATCAATGCAGCTTTAGCTAATTCGGACTTTCTTATCACCATATGTACCCCAAGGTATCTTGAATCAAGGTGGTGCATGAAGGAAATAGAAGTGTTCCTTCAGACCCATGACAGGGACCATATTCTTGTGGTGCTTGCGGAGGATGAACCGCAGAATTCATTTCCAAGGATTCTTACTTATGAAGAAGTCATAAGTACAGATGAGAATGGCAATACGGTTAAAACAGAAAAAGAGCTGGAACCCCTGGCGGCTGATACCAGGGGTGGCAATAAGAAGGAAATCCTGAAGGCTATGGATATTGCGGTCATTAAGCTCTGTGCCGCAATATTCGGGCTGAATTATGATGACTTAAAGCAGCGTCACCGCGAGCAGAAGATTAAAAGAATGGCTGCGGTTTTCGGAAGCATCGGTGCGGCTGTTCTTTTATTTGCGGTTTTTGCCACGGTTATGCTGATAAGGATAGGGCGGCAGAATGCGGTTATTTCAGAACAGAATGCTGAACTGGAGAATAAGAATGCGCTGATCTCGGAACAGTATGCAGAACTGCATGATAAATATGTAGGAACGGTGGCGGATAATGCGGACTCATTATACGGTATGGGACGGAGCCTTGATGCAGTGTATGAGGCAAGAAATGTTCTTCCTGACAGTGTGGATGATGCGCCAAACGCTGCGGCGCTGCGCGTTTTATTCGATGCTTTGAATATCTACACTGTGCCTGAAAAGTATGCGCCTGACAGAATCTATGAAGGCGGTTCGGAAATGATGGAATTTTCCGTGACGCAGGATGACAGGTACATCATGATAAATAATGATGAGGAAATCCGGATTTTTGATACGGAATCAGGTCTTCTCGTAAGAACCATAAATAGAAGCAGTGAACCAGGAGAATACCTGGATGACGACATTTTTTCTGCAGGCTTTTGCGGAACGGAGGGACTTGTGGTCATTGACGGGAAAGATGTTTATTTTACGGAAATATCTTCTGATGAAAAGAAAAGCATTGAAGGCATAAAGGGGTATACAGATTTTTTCAGTTCTCCGGACGGAAAACTGATGTTTTGTTTTTATGACTGCATACTGTACGCGTTTGACAGTAAGGGAGAACTTTTATATGAGATAGATGCGAAAGAACTATTCGGAATAGAGGATGGCTATATTTTCGAGATGGATTTTGACGGCAAAAATTTTCTTTGCAATATAAACACTAATGAAGATTATTGCATGATTATTGCGGAGACGGAGTCGGGAAGGGTCATTGCAAGCGCTTCAGAAAATGGCGGCGCTGCGATGGAAATACAGGACGGCGAACTGTTTACATCGGTCGTATCATATGACGAGGAAGAAGGAAAAAACTGCACAACAGTAAGCTGCACTGACTACCTTACAGGGGAAAACGCCTGGAATATTAGCATAGAAGGGTATACACCATATAATATAGAGGCTGCCGGTGAATGCGTGTATATAAATGGCCTGGACCTTGTTACGATAATTGACCGCTATACGGGGAGTGTAGTTGAGACGATTCCCAGCGAAGGCGAGATCACGTGTTCATGGACAGATGGAGACATATATTACTATCTGACATCTAAAGGAAAGCTTTTTTCCAATGACGGAAACTTTAACGGGTGGGACGAGACTGACCGGTTCTTTGCAAGGAAACCGGAGAATGAAACATACTGGGCGCAGATACGGGGCAACAGCCTGTATCTGGTCGGTTACCGCAATAACTTTGTGGTAAGGTATTCAGAAAAAATGGCCGAAGGCGCAGAGAGCGTGTTATATGAGTATGAATGTTCTTCTGAGCAGGATGAGTCGGCCTATGAAGAAATTAATAATGCTTTCGGAAACGGAGGTGCGCTGCCGGATTATGCGAAATATTCCGAAGATAAAAAATATATAGCAGCACTTTATCCTGATAATATCATAAAGATTTATGAAAGGGACACGATGGAAGTTCAGGGTGCGTTCATGATTGACAGTTGGGACTTTGGCATCACAAAATTCTACAGGTCTGAAATGATGGGGTGCTATGTTATTGATACCGATTATTCAGGCTACCTGTTAAATGATAAGTTTGAGGTATTCTGCCGGATGCAGGCAAGGATCGCGGATGAGAAAAACGGGGAACTTATACTTGAGCCATACAGTTCCATCGGTGATTATTACAGTGTGCCTTATGTAAGCTATGAAGAACTTTTAGGCCGTGCGGATGAGTATCTGGATGGCTATGAACCGTCGGATGATGTGCGCTTAAAATATAATATGCAGTGATTTTATCAACGGAGCGAAACACGGATTGAACCTTATTGAGATAAAGGATATAAATGCGCCTGAGCTGGATGTGTTTGCAAGGCTTTCAGAGTCGCAGCTGTTCAGGTATTATGAGCCGGATACCGGGATCTTTCTTGCTGAAAGCTGCAATGTAATCCTGCGTGCACTTGAGGCCGGGTATGAACCGCTGTCAGTACTGGTGGAAAAGAGCAGGATCGAGGCTGAGGCCGGTCCTGTTTTTGAAATGATAGGGAAAAAGTGGGGTGCTGAAAAAAAGGATACTGTTCCGGTATATATTGCCGGAACAGAAATCGTAACTCAGCTTACCGGATATACCCTGGTCCGCGGACTGTGGATGACATTAAGGCGGAAGCCGGTGCCTTCCGTGAAAGACTTCTGTCAGGATAAAAAACGCATTGCGGTTCTGGATACGGTGGTGAACCCGACAAATGCCGGCGCCATTATAAGGTCTGCTGCGGCACTGGGAATGGACGGCATATTATTGAACTACTCATCGGTGGATCCGCTTTCAAGAAGGTCTTCAAGAGTCAGCATGGGAACTGTTTTCCAGATTCCATGGACCAAGGCATCAAAGGAAGAGTCTGAGGGGGCAGCCTTGATCAGCAATCTTAAGTCTTTAGGCTTTGTAACAGTTGCGATGGCTTTGACCGAAGATTCTACAGGGATTGATAATGATGAAATCCGTAAAAATGAAAAGCTTGCCGTAGTGCTTGGCAATGAAGGAACAGGGCTTTCGGAAGCGGCTATATATGCATGTGATTATCGTGTCATGATTCCTATGCATCATGGTGTGGATTCACTGAATGTAGCAACCGCCAGCGCTGTAAGTTTCTGGGAGCTGCTGAAATAAGGTTCTTATGGGGAGATGATAAAAATGAATGTGATATGTTTTCATAATCCGAATGAAGAAAACGGATACTTAAGCAACTGGTATATGTCGGAGTTTGTTAAGGACGGGGTTAAATTTTCGTCAATGGAGCAGTACATGATGTATCAGAAGGCAGTCTGTTTTCACGATGATGACATTGCTGCAAAAATACTTGAAACAGATGATGTGGCAGAGATAAAACAGTTTGGACGGAAGGTCTCAAACTATGTTGATTATATCTGGGCGGGAAAGAGGCAGATAGTCGTTTATGAAGGGCTGCTGGAAAAGTTCCGTCAGAATGAAGAGCTGGGGGATCAGCTAAGGGCGACAGGCGATGCTATTCTGGCAGAGTGTGCCGTGAGCGACAGGATATGGGGAATAGGTCTGTCAATGACAGATCCGGACCGGCTGGATCCGGAGAAATGGAACGGTCAGAATCTGCTGGGTTACGCATTGATGATGGCGAGGGAGAATTGCAGGAAAAATGTCAGATGAATGGAAATGTCCGGACTGCGGCACAATGAATATCGGAAAATTCTGCAGTGAGTGTGGGAAACAGAAAACAGCAGATACGACCTTTACTTGTGAATGCGGCTATTCCGGGCCGATAAGCAAGTTCTGTCCTGAATGCGGCAGGAAGGTTGAGGAAGAATATACCTGTGAGTGCGGTTTTAGGAGCAAGGGAGCAAAATTCTGTCCGAACTGCGGAAGGGCTGTTGGAGTAAAAGTGCAGGCCGTCCAGAGCGTGCCTGTTCCTGTTGCAGGCGTGGCTGCAGCACCGGAACCCCAACCGGAGCCGGAAAAACAGCCGGGCTGGAAGTGCCCACACTGCGGGGCAGAAGACCAGGCGGAAGAAAGATGCATTGTATGTGGGGCAAAGATCCGGAAGGAAATCATTTTCAGGATAGCTATGTATATGACTACGAATCCGCCCAGGACAGACGGGGCGACGGTTTACGAGTATTCAGATTCCGAGCTTATGCTGGAAGTTCATGGCAGGAGAATGCGTATTTCAGCTGATATTATCGGACCTGCATACGAGATCATAAGGGCTGCCCGTCTGGATGATCCAACGGTAAAGGATCCTTATGGTATGGCTATGGTGGGCGGCATGGTGAATGTCTGCTTTAAGGACGGCGATAATATTGTGAATGCATCAATGTACGACAAAGGCAGCGTGGTGCAGTCTGTGTATTATGAGCTGATGGGCCTGTTCAACGAGGCTGCGAAAAAGAGTCAGGAAGAGTAAAACATGCGTCTTTTTATAGCAATACAGTTTGATGAAAACATAATTAACGCCCTGACGGATTTTCAGGATGAGCTGAGGACCATGGGTGTAAAAGGAAATTATACCAAGCGGGAGAATCTGCATATCACTTTGGCGTTTGTCGGGGACTATGGGAATCCGGATGATGTGTTGGATGCCATGGAGCATGTGGATTTCAGGCCTATGGAAATAAGCATGGATGGAGTGGGCAGTTTCGGAGATTTATTCTGGGTAGGACTTGCTGAGAATCCGCAGTTAGCAGCTTATGTGAAGAGGCTCAGACGAGAACTCTCTGAGCGGGGCATTCCCTTCGATAAGAAACGGTTTTCTCCCCATATCACCCTTATCAGGAAGTATTCCTGCAGGGGTGGAGGAGAAATCCCGGTATCGGCTCCGCCTAAAGCGAGTATGAAAGCGGCAAAGGTTTCGCTGATGAGGTCAGAACGTGGAAAGAATGGCATGATATATACGGAAATCGGATATGTGGAATAAGCGTGTGCTGACAAGGATTCAAGAGCGGAAAAGAAAGACAATCTGGAAACGTGTTATGGCAGTGTTTACGGAGATGGAAATATGAGTCAGGAAAAACAGAAACTGACAGCAGAACAGCGGGAATGGATAGCGACAAGGGACGAACTGGTAAGCTCAGTTGTGGCATTAGGCTTTCCGAAAGAACTGGGAAATGAGATTGCGAAGAACCTTGGGAGCCCGAAGGCCATGCGGCGCATGATGGCTTATTTATACAATGTAAAGCCAAATAAAGTCGAGCTTGTGGTGGATGAGATGCTGGCAATCCGCAGCGAGATAGAGGCATGGCGCGAGAAAAAGGCCTGCGAGGATGCCAACGCGGCGTACAATGATATACTGTATAGCGGATTAGGCTCGGAAGATGAGTGATGCCGGTTAAAACCGGGCTCACATATAGTGATTTTTTAGAGGATAAATTATTGAAATACGAGAACATAACCAAGGCTGTATTCCGGAACCGTCCAAACAGGTTTATCGCCGGGGTTGAGATAAATGGACATAAGGAAATAGTTCATGTAAAGAATACGGGCAGATGCAGGGAACTTCTGATACCCGGCTGTGAAGTGTGGCTTACTGCACCGGGAACACCGGGCAGGAAGACTAAGTACGACCTGGTGGCTGTCAGGAAGGATAACGGCCTTCTTTTTAATATCGACAGCCAGGCTCCAAATAAGGTCGTGAAGGAATGGCTGGAAAGCCAGGACTATGACAGGGTGGTGCCGGAGTGTACATACGGAGATTCCAGAATAGATTTCTATATGGAGCGTGCCGGAGAACGGTATCTAATGGAAGTGAAGGGGTGTACCCTTGAAGTGGACGGCATAGGCTACTTTCCTGATGCCCCGACGGAGCGTGGAGTAAAACATCTGCGGGAGCTGGCCGGAGCGGTAAAGAACGGATATAAGGCAATATTGGCATTCGTGATCCAGGTGGAAGGCGTATCCGAAGTCCGGCCTAATATTGAAACCCATGCTGAGTTCGGTACTGCCCTTAGGGAGGCTGAAGATGCGGGCGTCCGGGTACTGTTTCTTAAATGCCATGTGGAGCCGGATGAACTTAGAATAACCTGCTGAGTTTAGGTATTATTTTATATACAATTTTATAGACTATGCGCACTGTCTATGATAAAATGTTACAGAAAAGGTTTTCTTAAAACAATTAAAACAAATTGTAAAAACAAAATACGAAGGGGGTTACGCAAATGGATTCTAAAGTTAGTTCTTCAAGAACAGCCGTGAAAGCCGAGAGTGTTGGTTTCTTTTCCAGGCTGAGTACCAAAATTGCTTTATTTGCAGGAGGAATACTGTTTGTTGCGGTGCTTATACAGGTTATAAGCGGTGTGTTAAATGCGTCAAAAGCGATGCAGAACACATATCTTAACTACGCGCTTAACCTGGCACAGGAGACAGTGGTGGCAGTGGATTTTGCCACAGAGTTCGGTGAAGAGGCCTATGGCGGATATGCAAAGAACCTGGCAGAGGAGGCTGCAGTTTCCATAGACTTTTCAAGGGAATTCGGTGAAGAGGTTTATAAGAACTATGCTTATGACCTGGCAGTAAATACAGCACAGGCTATTGACAAGGTTTCAGTGGATGGAATCCGTCCGGACAGGGCTACCCTTAAATCTGTGCTTAGCAATGTGACCATAACAGGCGTTGAAGGTTCATATGCATACATGGTAAGTCCTGACGGAACAATGCTCTGGCATCAGACAACCGAAAAGATCGGTCAGCCTGTAGAGAATGCCGCAGTAAAAGGAATCGTTGAGGAGCTTAAGGCGGGCAACAAAGTTGAACCCGGCGCGATCTTCTACGAATACAAAGATGCAATAAAGCTTGCCGGCTATGCTTTCACTAAAGCAGGTGATATCGTGATCGTAACGGCTGATTATGATGCTTTCATGAAGATCAATTATGATTCCCTTATAGGAAATATAAAGATAGATGTAGCAGAAGGCTCCTATGCATATATGGTATCTCCCGATGGAACGATGCTCTGGCATCCTACTCCCGAAAAGATCGGCCAGCCCGTTGAGAATGCCGCAGTAAAGGGCATAGTTGCAGACCTTCAGGCAGGCAAGACAGTTGAGGACGGATATGTAATATATGATTACAAGGGCTCCAAAAAACTTGCAGGATACTCCTTTACTGACACCGGAAACATAGTTCTTGTTACATCTGATTACGATGAACTGGTTAAGATCGATTACGATTCTCTCATCGGAAAGATAGAGATGACAGGAGTTGAAGGATCATATGCGTATATGGTATCTCCTGACGGAACCATGCTCTGGCATAAGACACCTGAGAAGATTGGCCAGCCTGTAGAAAATGATGCGGTAAAGGGCATTGTTGCAGACCTTCAGGCAGGCAAGGAAGTTCCTGACGGCTCATGCATCTATAAGTACAAGGGCGTTAATAAAGTTGCAGGCTATTCATTTACAAAGGACGGCAATATCGTAATCGTTACGGCAGACAAGTCAGAGATGCTCAAGAGCGTATCCAAGATGCGCAACAAGATGATCATATACGCAGTACTCTGCCTGATCGTAGCAATAGTTGCGGTTATACTTGTTTCATCAATGCTGATGAAGGGCATAAATGCACTTGTGCCTGTAATAAACAAGATTGCAGGACTTGATTTCTCTGAAGATAAAACTGCTAAGACGCTGGCAAAGCGGTCTGATGAAGTGGGTGCAATCTCAAGGACTGTTGAGCGTATGCATGACAGCTTAAGGGATGTTGTGGAATCTATTGAAGGTGCCGGACAGAGCATTGATTCCAATGTTGACGATCTGGATCTTACAATGAGAAATGTGGGCAATATCTGCCAGGACAATTCTGCTACAACAGAGGAACTGGCAGCCGGCATGCAGGAAACTGCAGCTACCACTGCTGGCATAACCGGTAATATCGGAGATATCCAGGAAAATGCACAGAGCATTGAAAAGCTTGCAGCTGATGGCAGCAACCTTTCAAAGGAGGTATCCCAGCGTGCAACCGAGCTTGCGTCTACCACGGACAAGGCAAGCAAGAAGACAATAGAGATTTATGAATCTGTTAAGGAAAAATCGGAGCGGGCAATACAGGCATCCAAGTCTGTAGACAAGATAAATGCACTTTCCGGTACCATTATGGAGATTTCTTCACAGACAAGCCTGCTGGCACTGAATGCATCCATAGAGGCAGCCAGGGCAGGTGAGGCAGGAAGAGGCTTTGCTGTTGTTGCTACAGAAGTGGGCAACCTGGCTACACAGTCATCATCAGCAGTCAGCGATATCGGTCACATTGTTACTGAGGTTGTTTCAGCAGTTAATCAGATGGCAGAATGCCTGACGGAAACTACAGGATTCCTTGAGAGCAATGTTCTTTCAGACTATGAGGAATTCGGCAAGGTGAGCGTGCAGTACCGTGAGGATGCCGAAAGCTTCGGACGGAGCATGGCTACCATACGCGAGAGCGTTGACAGCCTGAATGAAGCTATAGACCGTATAGCAGCGGCTATCAGCGGAATCGACAATACTGTCAATGAATCCACCAGAGGTATCTCTGATATAGCAGGTAAGACTTCGGATATGGTATCTGATACCACGGACAGCATGGCGAAGGTAGAACAGTGTAAGACAGCGGTTGCTGAACTTAAGGAGATCATATCAAAATTCGAACTGTAGGAAATAGCGGCAACAAACAAGTGAGGCAGTGATGAAAGATAAGATTCCCGATTTGAAAGCATAAAAACTTTCGGTCGGGAATTTTGGCTTCAGCGGAGAAAGGATATTATGAACAGCGAAAAAATTCTGAAAAAACTTTATAAGACAATATCAGAAAACAGGGACGAAGAAGATTTTGAAATAATGCTTGTCCCGGCAGAGGAAAGCGGACTTGAGACTACATTGCTGACTACATTGCATTATGGATTTGGCACGGAGGCCGGTTTGGCAGAAGGTGAATTCTTTTTTGACGAGGACACCTTTGTGGCCAGGATGATTCTTGTGCCGGAGCTTAAGCGTGATATCATACCTGAACTCTGCGTACTTATCAGCATTGTAAATGCACAGACACAGGCAGGCTGTTTTGAATATGATTCATATGAGAATTCACTTGCATATTCCCTGAAAATGCCAATTGTCAGCGGTCTGTCAGAAAAGGAAACGGAGGAACTCTGCGACCGGATAATGGCTGTGGCGCTGTCGGTAGCCGAGCAAAACTGCAGGGAACTTATGGAGTTTGCGTTGTCAGGAAGAGGAGTATAAATGAAATTTGTCAGGGTAAAGCCGGATAAAAAAATACTGGAAGCAACCGCCAGCAGGGCAGTGTGCAGTGTGGTATTTGGCAAAAAATATGAGATTTGTATAATTGCAGGCTTAGAAGGCGATGAGCTTGCCTGCTATGCGGTTTTTTCGCATATACCGGGAACGGATGCAGAAATGTATATGGAATATCTCTATACTGTACCGGAGTTTAGGGAACAGGGGAGAATCTGGAAACTTTTGGAGTACTGTGAATCATATCTTGCAGGTATAGGAGTACGAATTATCACATCACGCATTGATATAGTTCATGAATATGCACTTGAGTACAACAGTTTCATGACAAGAAACGGATTCATACCGCTTAATCTGACCGGAAGGATACTGGTCTATGACCTTAAGGATATGCTGGGGGCAGAAACAATACAGACTGTCTTAAAAGGCATGCATCTGCTTCCGCCGGTAAAAAGGATAAACGAGATTGACAAGAAACATATAAATGCCTTTCTTGACGAGGAAAACCATACAGGTTTTTATTTTTACAGGGAAGAGTGTGATGAGTGTTACAGCCGTTTTTATGAGGCAGACCAAAAAATACATGGTGCCATGATAGCGTCAATGCCTGTTGAGGGGACGCTGGATATCTCTGCAATCTATATTGATGCCCTGGCAAAAAAGAACAATATGTTTCTGCCGCTTTTTTGCGGCTGCATAGAACCGCTTATAAGCAAGGCAAGTCAGGAAAAGATAACTATAATAATCAATTTGAATGACGAGGTTTTGTACAACGGAATGCTTAAGATATTCAATCCTCCGGAATGTGAGCGTTTAGTGCTTGAACATATGAAATATATAGCAGGGAGATGAACGCTGCTGAGGTCATCTGCAGGTCAAAACTACAGAAAGGAAGAGTTCAATGGAATCCGGTAAGTTTAAAACAAATGAACTGAATAAGGACATTCTTATCAATGATGAAAAGAAAGACAACTTAAAGGATCTGAATACCGACAAAATAAAATTGAACGGTATGAAGGAATCTGACAATGAATATTCTGAAATCGAAATTGACAAAGAAAATGAAATCGATCTGATCAACAACAACATAATTATTCACAATGATCAGGATGATATGCAAATTCGGGATCAGAGAGATGAAATACTGGATCCGATCAGGGATACATACCAGTTTCATGCGCTGTCAGCATCTGCAAAGATAGCAAGAAAACGCCTGATAGAGAAAATAAAGAAAAGTAAGACGGTAAATGCAGAACTGGAAGAGGATAAAGATGGCCTTCGCAAGATGGTAACTGGATACCTGAATGATGTGGAAAGAAAAAAAGTAGCCAAGGAAACGAAGGCAAAGCTTGAAAAATTCTGGTCACTCAAGAAAGCACTTGCCAAGGATAAGTTCCTTTCAAGAAAGGAAAAGGCAAAAATGCTGTATAACTATGCCAAAACCTTTGAGACAGAGGTTGAGGTATATAAGACTATATATTGTTCAAAGAATTTTAATGTCAAGAGAGGGCTCGAAATAGATGAATATTTAAGACGTTATGATACCCTGAGGGAACATTTCGAAAACAACTCGCAGGATATGGCTGAACTTTCATTCCTTGATGAAGGGGATGGCCTGCTTGTCGATTCGAGTATTTTGGGGAATGAAGCGGATAGTGTTTTAGACAGGGCAAAAAAGAGAGCATTAAAGCTCGATAAGCATAGCGCAGGGCAGCAGGCGGAAGAACAGCCGCATGAGTATAATTTGAAACAGTATGACAGCGGACTGTCGGCAGAGCAGGCGGAGGCACTGGGCCGTACCGATGACTGGCTTATGGGACTTGGAATAAATTCTCCCAAACGCCTTCCTTTCATAAATCGGATATTGGCTCTTTCGGCAAGGGAAAGGCTGTTTGTATACAGGCTTGTAGAGACGGGGCATTTGGCAAATCCGGACATCTCGGATATAGGACTGTCACAGACAACTTATATTCCGAATGTGTCAAAGATCAGCTTCAAGATGTACCGTGTTCCTTTCCGCCTATGGGAAAAGCTTGGGAAGGACGGTGTGATGCGCCATCACTGGGGGATGCTGGAAACCGCGCTCAGCGTAGTTACGCGTCCTGATGTCAAACAGGCAATAGATGATTTTGCTAAGTTTGCTGAGCGTGAAAAGTCTGAAAAGAATGGTAAGGATGACCAGAATGATATCAGTCAGGCGATTGAGAATATTGCGGATGAGGGCGTAAAGAAAATTGCAGGCTCTGTTTATACGGCGGCTAAAGAACGTGACCGGCTCCTTGATGAAGCAATAAAGGCCGTCGAGGAATACGTCAAAGCCCAGAAGACCAGCGACGGCGCGTGGATTAAAAAGCAAGAGAGAAAAGAGACTGCGGAGGAGAAGAAACAGTTAGCGATAGGGAAGCTGGATCAGCTGTTTGGCAAGGACAGAGTATTACAGGAAAGGCAGCAGGAGCTTTTATATGCAACGAATTATTCTGCTGAGAGCGTAGGGGATGTTGCGCTAGAACTCGAAGAGAATACGGAATACGCAGTAAAGCAGACGGCTATCGTGACTTCCAAGCTTTCAACGATACCTTCGATATATAAATCTGAAATACAGGCAATGGCAGAAAATGCCATGGCTGTTGGACAGACCGCTATGATAGGAAACCATGATCTTTTAGGCATGGTTGAAAAGGCAAATTATATTTCAGGGGCGGCATCAGCAGTAAGCGGAGCAGTGGGGCTTCTTGGAAGCCTGAAAGGTATCAAAAAGACTGTTACGGCTATGTTTAATGGTAATCTGTCAGTGTTAGACAGGGTTTATACAGGAACCAATTATCTGTATGGGCTGGGCGCATCGGTCGTTAGTACCGGTATTGGACTGGCCAGTATGCGCTATGCAGCTGACACAGCAAAGGCGCTTGTCGAAAACACTCCTGAGCTTGTGAAGGACATATCGGGCAAAATTTCCTTCGCCTCTAAAGCCGTATCTGTGGGAGGACTTGCCATGAATGCTGCTGATTATGCGGTTCAGGGCAAGCATCTGTATCATCGCCATCAGGCGAAAAAACAGATTAGCAGCCTTAATATAGTCAGGGATGATGCTACATACATGGATGGCATAATCAAGCTTGATGGAAGGAATAAAACAAAACAGGCTGTAAGCACCACTTTTTCCACGGTGAACAATATCGGCGGATTTACAGCATTGATTGCGGGTCCTGCATTTTCACTTATATGGGGTGGGGCGTCCGTTGTACTGTCGTTGGCCGGCAAGATGACGGAATATCTGCTTAGCGAACGTTCTAAGGAACGGACCGCTGAGGAATTCCTGAACTTAAATAATATCGAGGATCTTTTGGGTAACATGGATAAGGCGGCCAAGGATAATCTTTTGAACAATAAGAAAAAGATGAAGGAATTAAAGAAGAACCTTATGAACCATATGGCAGCGGAGCTTGGTTTTACAACATTCAGGACATTCTTTAAACATATAGCCGGGAAATATGCGGAATTCCTGTTCAGAAAACTTTTCTATGACGAACAGGATGATCTGATAACAGAGGATGACAAAAATGCCCATGATGTTTCAAAAGCTTGTGTACAGCTTGTAAAGGGAATGGGACTTCGTGTGAAATTTCCAAGGGGTACAGATAAAAAATCTATAGAAAAAATTCGTCCTACTGCAAAGTCGATAGCAGCAAAGTTAGGTGGGTGAACCCGTAAACAATAAGCAATGACTGGGAGAAAATAAGGATATGGTTGAAGAAGTATTAAATGGATTAAAGGCGAAACTGGATGGCAATAAGATTCCTGCAAGGATAATAGAAGAGGACAGACCTGTACTCACGGTTCTCTTTTCAGCACCGGTAACGGATTCCGATATATACGGTGATATCTTTTATGCGACATACGGCGGTGATGATTTTGATAACGGACTGATCGTACTTCAATGGGAAGTAGCGGATATAACAGGTTATAGTTCTGCAGAGCATGCGAACCTGTGTGCAGGGATAGCGCTTTTGAACACTATACTTCCTGTAGGAGGATACGCAGTGTTTAATGAAGAACCGGAAGATGATGCAGAGGATAAAGTCCCCTCGCGTATAAGTCTTATGTACCGTATAGTACTTCCGGTCGGGAAGATAGGCGAAAAGGACTGGGTTATAAACGAGGTTTATGATGCAATAGAAACAAGTGCTGCTGTCCTTAAGACTACAGCCGGTCCGCTGTGCGGGTATGCCAAGGGTGAAGTTTCTGCGGAGGCGTTCCAGGAACTGCTGTCATGATCTGTGGGCACGGCGTGTGAACCTACGGATTAAATGCGGCATACGGGAACAGTGAGCCAAGGATGGCAGACGTTTCGCAATTATGCTACAACATGGATGTTGTATGTTAATTGCGAGGGAACAGTGAGCCAAGGATGGCGAACACCGAGCAATTATGGTATAATAGTCCATAACTATGGAAAAAAATACTTTACAACAGGATAATAAGCTGCTGTCAGTGGTCATCCCTGCCTATAATGAGGAAGGGATGATACTGAAGACAGCAGAAACACTAAAAGCTCTGATGGATGATGCAGGCATCATTTATGAGCTTATTTTTGTTAATGACGGCTCATCAGACCTGACCCAGGATCGCATAGAGGAAGCGGCAGAAAAGGATCAGGCAGTGAGATATGTCTGCTTTTCCAGAAATTTCGGCAAGGAAGCGGCTATCTTTGCAGGACTGGGTGCAGCAAAGGGCGGTTGTGCTGCGGTAATGGACTGTGACCTTCAACATCCTCCTGAAGTGCTGATAGAGATGTACCATCTATGGGAGGACGGCTATGAGATCGTAGAAGGCGTAAAGAAGAGCCGCGGACGTGAATCGATTTTTCACAGGCTGAGCGCCGGCATGTTTTACGGAATAATGAGCAAGGCTACGAAAATAGATATGTACAGGGCGTCGGATTTCAAGCTCTTGGACAGGCGTGCCGTGGAATCGCTCCTTATGTTTCCAGAATACCATGTTTTCTTCAGGGCGCTTTCGTCCTGGATAGGATATAAAAAGACTTCTGTTGAATTTGACGTAAGGGACAGGGAAGTAGGGACCAGCAAGTGGAGTACTTCTGCACTCTTTAAATATGCTGTTAACAATATTGTGGAATATTCTGCCGTTCCCCTGCATTTAATAACAGGGATAGGTATTGTGTCCCTTGTTTTTGCTTTTGCACTTGGGATACAGACCCTTGTGCGCTATTTCTGCGGAACAGCGGCGGAGGGCTTTACTACGGTAATACTACTGCAGCTCTTTAGTGCCAGTGTGATCATGATAGGTATAGGTATTGTGGGGCTTTACCTGGCAAAGATATATGATGAGGTAAAACGCAGACCCAGGTATATCATCGCAAAGATGAAGTGAGGTTTTATGAAAGCTCTTATTACAGGCGCATCCGGTTTTGTGGGACCTTATCTTGCAAAGGCAGTGCGTGAAAATCTTAAATACGAAGTCGTAGGCACCATACAGAACCATAATACGGACAGCTTTTCTGAAGGGGAAGTGCGGGAACTGGATATCATGGATCCCGCAGCAGTTCTGGCCTTGCTTCAGGATGAGCATCCCCAGTGCATTTTTCATTTGGCAGCCCAGAGTTCGGTATCCAAGTCGTGGAAGGATCCGGCAGAAACTGTAAGCGTAAATGTAAAGGGAACACTGAATCTGCTGGATGCGTTAAGGCAACTGGAATACAGCCCTAAGGTGATACTTGCCGGTTCTGGAGAGGAATACGGATATGTGCGTCCTGATGAGGTGCCGGTCAAGGAAGAACAGTTCCTCCGCCCCGGAAATATATATGCGGCAACCAAGGCGGGACAGAACATGATGGCTACGGTATATGCCCAGGCCTATAACCTGCAGCTCATCATGACCAGGAGCTTTAACCACATGGGACCGGGCCAGTCGCCGGTTTTTGTGGTGGCTGATTTTTGCAGGCAGGCTGTCAGGGTAGAAAAGGGACTGCAGTCTCCGGAAATACATGTGGGGAATCTGTCTGCTATGCGGGATTTTACTGATGTGCGTGATGTGGTAAATGCTTATACAGCACTGGCGCAGTTCGGAATGCCCGGTGAAACCTACAATGTAGGCACTGGAAGGGCTGTAAAGATTGCCGATATACTTGACCTGATAATAAAAGTAAGTGGTGCTGATATTAAGCCTGTTGTTGATGAAGAGAAACTTAGGCCGGTGGATGTGCCCATCATTGAGCCTGATGTGTCAAAGCTTTATAAGGCCACAGGCTGGAGGCCGCAGATAGCACTTGAACAGACCATAGCCGATACACTGGATTATTTCCGTGAGAATGAGGAGTTGCTTAAGTGACCATGTCAGATACAAAGAAAATAAGTTCTCTCATAATAGGTGGTACAAGCCTTTTCGGCAGGTATCTTATACCGCAGCTTATAAGAAGAGGGGAAAATGTAACGGCCACATATTTAAAGGCTGCAGATATTGAAAGAGATGATCTGTCGAAGTATGCAGGCACGGAAAAATGTACCGAATGGGTGGAGTTGGATGTGCTTGATAGGGAAGGCATAGTTTCCGTGCTTAAACGCTTTATGCCTGATGTTATATATGATTTAGCTGTCCAGAATTCCGTGGGCTATGCCTGGAAGGAACCGGCGGAGACAGTGGACATCAATGTAATAGGGGCACTGAATCTTTTTGATGCAGTTAGGAGCATAGAGGGGTATACGCCAAGGATAATAATGGCAGGATCCGGTGAGGAGTACGGCCGTAATGATTTTGACCGCATCCCTATGTCGGAGGAACTGCAGCCTAGACCAAACAATATCTTTGCGTCAACGAAGGTTTGCCAGGCTCTGCTTGCAAATATTTATCACAGGGCTTACGGTCTGGATGTGATCACCCTGAGGACCTTTAATGAAATAGGCCCCGGCATGAGCAAGCGGTTTTCCGTTTCAAATTTCTGCATGCAGTTTGCAAGGGCCGCAAAAGAGGGCAGGAAGGAATTCAAACTGCATGTGGGCAACATAAACATTGAACGTGACTATACGGATGTGCGGGACCTGACAAATGCTTTTATTGAAATCGCAGACAAGGGAAAAGGCGGCGAGATATACAATGCAGGCAGGGGAAATGCGGTCAGCGTGCGGAATGTCATTGAGATGCTTGAAGATATAAGTGGTGTGAAGGCTGACATAATAGTTGATCCCAGCCGCATGCGTCCTATAGATACGCCGAAATTCGAATCAGACAACAGCAAGATAGAAAAAGATACCGGATGGCGGGCAACCTACAGCCTGCAGGATACCATAAAGGACATGTACGATCATGTATCCTCGTAGGTAATGAGATAATGGGGGCTAACAATAATGAATGTGATACTTCTTTCCGGCGGTTCAGGCAAAAGGCTTTGGCCGCTGTCAAATGATAACAGATCAAAGCAGTTCATAAAGATTTTAAAAAGGGAAGACGGAACAGTGGAATCCATGGTACAGAGAATGTACCGGGGAATAGTTTCAGCTGATAAGGATGCGGATGTGACTGTTGCCACATCTCGTGCCCAGGTGGCTGCGCTTCATAGTCAGATAGGCGAAAATATTACCCTGTCTGTGGAGCCTTGCAGAAGGGATACATTCCCGGCCATTGTCCTTGCGGCTGTTTTTCTGCATGAGATAAAGCATGTGGATGAGGATCAGTTGCTGATGGTATGTCCGGTGGATCCCTATGTAGAGGATGACTATTTTGAGGCATTGAAAAATCTGGAAAAACTTGCCCTTTCTGAAAATGATGCCGATATATGTGTTATTGGGGCAAAGCCTACATATCCCGCGGAAAAGTACGGATATATTTTGCCTAAGGAAAAGAATGCGGACAGGTTTTATGGTGTATGCTACGAAAAGCCCAGCGAGGAAAAGGCAAAGGAATACATCGCACAGGGCGCTTTGTGGAATGCAGGTGTATTTGTTTTCAAGATGAGCTATATATTGAGAAGGGCTCACGAAAAGATTGAATTTACGGACTATGAAGACCTGTATGAAAAGTATGAGAGCCTTAATGCAATAAGTTTCGATAAGGAGATACTTGAGACTGAAGAAAAGGTCTGTGTCTTGGAATTCAGTGGACCATGGAAGGATCTGGGGACATGGAATACTTTGACGGAGGCCATGGATGATTCTGCGACAGGCAAGGCTGTGGTGGACAGCAGCTGTGAAAATGTAAATGTGCTGAATGAACTGGATGTGCCTGTTGTATGTATGGGACTTAAAAATGTGGTGGTGGCAGCTTCGGCGGAGGGGGTTTTTGTTTCAGATAAGGAAGCCTCGAGCCATAATAAGCCGGTGGTTGATAAGATCGACCAGCAGGTTATGTTTGCTGATAAATCCTGGGGAAGTTTCCGTGTGCTGGATGTAGGACCGGGCAGCATGACAAATAAGATAACCGTTCTTGCAGGAAGGTCAATGAATTATCATTCACATGCCCACAGGGATGAGATATGGAGTATAGTATCCGGAAGGGGTACTGTAATCGTGGATGGAATGAAGCAGCCTGTGTCAACAGGTGATGTGGTGACAATGGCTGCAGGATGCAGGCATACGGTGGTTGCTGAGACGGAACTGTGTCTTATAGAGGTCCAGATAGGTGATGCCATAAGCGTACATGACAAGACCAAGTATAAGCTGGATATCTGATACTGCGATTGTGAAAGCATGGACGGGCTGCGCAATCATGAAACATGAAACGGTCCGGATTAAATGATGAGGATAAGTTAACCGATATATGAGTAGAGTTGATGCTGAAAATAATGCATCTGTAATGCCGTTTCTTTTAAAGCCGGCAGAGAAGGATTATCTCTGGGGCGGCAGGAGGCTAAAGGATGATTTCTGTAAAGATACGGATACTACGCCTTTAGCTGAAACATGGGAGTGTAGTACACATCCTGACGGTGTGAGCATGGTAGCCAGCGGGGAGTACAAGGGCAGGCTGCTTTCTGATGTCCTTAAGGAACATCCGGAATACCTCGGCACGCATCCAAGAGAGAATGGATACGATGATCTGCCTATACTGGTGAAATTTATTGATGCGGACAGTGACTTGTCAGTGCAGGTGCACCCAACTGATGAGTATGCTATGGAACACGAGAATGGGCAGAGAGGGAAGACGGAGATGTGGTATGTGATAGATGCCGCTCCGGATACATCCCTTATTTATGGTTTTAGGCATTCCATTACAGCAGATAAGCTGAAAAAAGCTGTAAACGATGGTACGCTTACCAGGTACCTGCAGAAAGTAAAAGTACACAAGGATGATGTTTTTTTCATAGAGGCAGGAACCGTACATGCCATAGGAAGTGGCGCGGTGATTGCCGAGGTGCAGGAGAATTCTAACCTGACTTACAGGCTGTATGATTATGACAGGGTAGATAAAAACGGAAATAAAAGAGAACTCCATATAGACAAGGCATTGGATGTTATGAACATGTCTGGAGCATCGGAACCTAAGCAGCCCATGCGGGTGTTGAAATTCAGGCCTGGCTATGCAACGGAACTTTTGGGGAGATGCAAGTATTTTCAGATGGAACGCATGATGCTGAATACTGAGCGCATAAAGCAGATGGCAGGGATAAAAACAGAAGCAAATTCTTTTGCTGTGCTGTTATGCGTAGATGGCTGTGGCATCATTACGGATAGTTGCGATGGTAAAGAGGTTCTTCCGTTTTTCAAAGGAGACTGCATCTTTATTCCGGCTGATTCGGATGAGATGTTGCTGCATGGAAACTCAACGTTGCTTAAAATCAGTTGTTGATTGAAATGGGAAAAGAAGAAACAAAAAATATGGCAGTACATATAAAGGTAATGGGGGTTAAGTTTACCTTCTGCGATATAGGGACGGCAGTAAGGGTTGTACTAAAGAAGTACAGGAACCTAAAGGGACGTTATATCTGCTTTACCAATGTGCATACCACAGTGGAAGCTCATGAGGATACGGAATACAGGAAGGTACTGAACGGTGCAGCATTTACATTTCCGGATGGAATGCCGGTTGCATTTGCGGCAAGGGTCAAAGCACTGAGAACCGGAAGGTCATACAGCACTAAGCGAGTGGCAGGTCCTGATTTTATGAGGCTTGCATTTGAAAACAGCAGGGATGGAAAAGTAAAACATTTTTTCTATGGTGCCACGGAGGCGACACTGACAGCTCTAACTGAGAAACTGGAAAAGGAGTATCCGGGAATAAATATCTGCGGGAAGTATTCGCCACCTTTCAGAGAACTTACGGCAGACGAAGACAGTGATGTCATAAAAATGATAAACGATTCCGGCGCAGATCTTGTCTGGATAGGCTTAGGTGCACCAAAACAGGAGAAGTGGATGGCAGATCACGCAGGAAAGATTGATGCTCTGATGCTGGGCGTAGGAGCAGGATTTGATTTCCATGCGGGAACCGTGAAAAGGGCACCTTTGTGGATGCAGAAGACCGGACTTGAATGGTGCTACAGGTTGATGCAGGATCCGAAACGGCTTTTTTCAAGATATCTAAGGACGAATACGAGATTTATTATGCTGATGCTGCAGGGAAGATACTGAATTGCAAAGTTTTGTATTGAGAGGTTACAGGAAAATGAAGGAATATGCAGATTATATAGACGACCTGACAAAGATCGCGGATGATTTTGTCAGGCGGTATGAAGCAACAGCGCAGGATGACGGTGGAGAGAAACTATATGAGCATCTGTCCAGCCGCATTAAGTCAGTTGAGAGCATGCAGGAAAAATGCAGCAAGATAGGGGTGGAGCTGACGGCATATAATGCGCTTAAGGTAGTGCATGATGCCATAGGCGTCAGGGTGATATGCCTTTTCATCGATGACATAATGAAGAATGTAAATAAGATCCGGGAGATGGATGGAATAACCATTGTGAAGGAAAAGGACTATATAAGCGCCACTAAACCTAATGGTTACAGGAGCTATCATATGTTGCTTGAGGTAGAAAGCGATGTGCCCGATGCGGCAGGCAATGATCCCGGAAAATATTACATAGAGGTCCAGCTGCGTACAATAGCAATGGATACCTGGGCGGCACTTGAACATGAACTTAGATATAAAAAAGACATAAAAAACAGCGCAATAATAGCAGAAGAGCTAAAACGCTGTGCCGGGGAACTGGCAAGCTGCGATATCTCGATGCAGACACTAAAGGATATGATCAGGGGCAGCTGAAATATCAGAAATAAAGAAGAGAACTGTTTGAAAGAAAGAGGTAGTGATGAACATACTTGTAGCAGAAGATGAAGAAGACCTTAAGGATGTCATAGAGGCTGTGCTTGCCGCTAACGGCTATACCGTGGATGTGACGGAGAATGGCGCGCAGATGCTTGAAAAGGCCAGCGCAAATGAATATGCGGCCATTGTGTCTGACATAATGATGCCTGTGATGGATGGGATAACAGCTGTAAAGAAACTTAGGGAGAGCGGTAATGATACACCTGTGCTTTTTCTTACAGCAAAGACAGAAGTTGATGACAGGATAAATGGCTTGGATGCGGGTGCTGATGATTATCTTACTAAGCCTTTTGCCGTGGGAGAATTATTGGCCAGGGTAAGGGCGATGACAAGAAGAAGCAGAACCACTACACAGAAGGTCATATCCGTTTACAACATCACCCTGGATACCGAGAAGGAGGAGCTTACCGGACAGAATTCCATAAGGCTGCCGGCTAAAGAGAGCCACATGCTGGGTTTCTTCATGAACAACCCGGAAAAGGATTTTTCCACGGCGGAACTTATAGAAAAGTTCTGGAAGAATGAGGAAAATGCGGATGAAGAGGCTGTTTGGCTTTATGTGTCGTTCCTTAAGAACAAGCTCCGGGCAGTCGGTGCAACTGCTACCATTGAAGGTGAGAAAGGCCATTCATATCGTCTGGCAAGTATAAACTGAATGCAGGAGTACTGGAAACGGTGTACATAATGTGATGACAGAATTTAAATTGTTCTGTTATTTCTGATACAGCATAGAGGGTTTAGTAAGGTATGCTTGCAAAACTCAGAGTAAAATTTGTATCCTTGGCGGCGCTTACGTTGCTAATATGTCTTACCCTGGTTCTTTCCATGGTTTTTTTCTTGACGGACAATTTCTTTGATGCCCAGGTTAATACCATGCTGACTGTTTTGCTTGAAAATGGCGGCGAAATGCCGCCGGACAGAGTATGGGCAGTGGGAAACAAGCGTATGCCCGGCGGACTGTCGGAAGAACTGCAGTATGAAACCAGGTATTTCAGCGTGATAACAGATAAGGATGGAAATATTACCCACGTCAATACGGAGCATATTTTTTCCATAGAGGAAAATGAAGCGGCGGATATAGCTTTTTCCATATATGAGGGAAGGTCCAATGATGCCGATATGTCACTGGCTGAATCATTCCGGAAACTGTTTACGGATACAAGGTGGGAGTCAGGGAAATTTTTCCATGATAATAATGTCTATTATTATGACAGCCGGGAAAAGGGAAACGGCGGACGGCTCTATGTTTTCGTTGACTATACGTCAAGATACCTGATAGTCCAGCAGATGTATTCCTACTTGCTGATAGTGGCCGGTGTCATACTGTTAGTATTCTGCCTGCTCTTTATATATTTTTCAAAGCAGCTTATGGACCCCTTTATTGAAAACCAGGAGAGGCAGAAACGTTTCATAACTAATGCAAGCCATGAACTGAAAACGCCGCTGACGGTTATTTCTGCCAATACAGAAATGATAGAGATGACTGCAGGAAAGTCAAAATGGACGGAGTCCAATATGCGGCAGATCAAGAAGATGAACGAACTTGTTTCAAACCTGGTAGTGCTTTCAAAGCTGAATGAAAAGGATGTGCAGGTTTTTTCTGCAGTGGATATATCTGCTATTGTTAAGGATCAGGCTGACTCTTTTGCCTCCGTAGTGGAAGGTGCCGGAAAGATATATGAGACCAGCATAGAAGAGGGGCTTACAGTGAAAGCGATGCAGAACGGCGTGCAGGAGGTGGCATCCATTCTCTTAGACAATGCATCAAAGTACTGTGATGACGGCGGCCGTGTCCTGGTCAAGCTTGAGAAGGGCTATATGGGGAAGGGCGCAAAGCTGTATGTACAGAATACCTATAGGGCCGGTGCGACTGTGGACTATACCAGGTTCTTTGAAAGGTTTTACAGGGAGGATGAATCCCACAACAGCAAGAAGAGCGGTTTTGGCATAGGGCTTTCCATTGCAGAGGAAATGTGCGCGAAGATGAACGCAAATATTCAGGTGAGCTATGACAGGAAAAGGGAAGAGATAGTCTTTACCGTGACTTACAAGCAGTAGCTTTGTGAGTGGGCAATTATTGAATAAGTGAAATGGTGACAGCATACTATATGGCTCTGGCTGCGGAGACAGTGGCAGAGGCAGAAAAAAGCATATCGTCTGATATAGCGGCAATACCCGGATGGGCGGTTGCCCTGTTTTTTCTTGTGGCCGGGGCCGTGCTCTGTTTTCAGGGACTGAACCTGTGCAAGATAGTGCAGTTCTGCACATGTGCAGTACTGGCGGGCGGTACTGTGTTCCAGATAGGAAAACACTGGGACAGCATATGGGTGTATGTGGCGGCAGCAGTGGTGGCGTTTGTAGCAGGATATGCAGGACTTAGGCGCTACAAGGCAGGCTTGTGTGTGACGGCAGGAGTGTGCACGTATCTGGCGGTGGCGGGATGCTTTGCCAGGTCTGCCCTTATTACGGCGAGAAAGGCTATCAGCGATATTCCGGATACGGGGGCACTTGTGCAGATATGGATAACAAAGATATTCAATCATGGTGATATATCAGCTGCCACCGGGGAGATGTCGGTAGAGTACGCCCAGCCGGTGATCGATCAGATATCCGAGGCCCTTAATGTACTGCAGACAGGACTTGTGGTAGCGTCCCTGGCAGCAGTGGTGGTGTCAGTTCTCGTAAATATATTCGGGGATGTGATAATAATAATCTTTACCAGTGCGGCAGGTGCTTTCCTGATGGCAGAAGGGGTATCGGTACTCTTGGAACCGGGGATAGAAGTGTTTTATGCCATAGTGGGGGCAATGATACTGATAGGGGGAACTTTTCAGTTCTTTAAGAAGACATAGAATCAGGGGCGTATTACACGTTTGTGGCAACGCCTGCGATCATATTGTTGGCCAGCTCGTTTATGAGAGTGCGCCCGGATGAAGAGCTTAAGTATTCCTGGGCTAATTTGGTGTCCGTAAGGAGCTTGTTTAAGCTGTCAGAAGAACTGGGAGCGGATGAAAGAGAGTCCGCAGGGCTCTGATCTTTCTCGTCATCTTTATTATCAAGAAGTGCATCCAGCAGTGCATCTGCGATATTTCCGTTTGAATCAGTAAGTGTGTTTACCACATCAGCGCTTAAGTCGGCAGAATTAAGGGATGCCCTTAAGCTTTCAAGCTCGGAATCGGAAAGGGAGGCCCTTAATGCTGACGCAGCATCTGTGGTCATATTTGAGTAAGCCTGGGTGGCAGAAACATTCTGGGTGTTTTTTGAAACATGGTCTGAGAGTATCTCGGAAAAACTCCTTGTCTCGGTATTTCCGGTGACAGACGCCGAAGGCTTGCCGGGATAACTGCGGAACTGCAGAATATCCGTATTTTTAAGTCCTGCGATCTGATATACATTTGTGGAAAGCTCAGCGACATTCATACTGATATTATAACCTATGAGAAGGTTTTATGTAAATCTGGAATTGGGCGTTTTTAGAGTAATGACAGTGAAAATTGCTGTGTATGATTTCGATTATCCTGTGCATTTTGAATGATTTGGAGAAATGCCGGCTGTGTGATAGAATCTGGGATGAATTATGGATATAGAAAAACAGGTGAGAAAAAGGCTGATAATAGTTATATTGCTGCATGTGCTGGTACTGATACTAGGCGGCATGCTTTATTTGATGTATGACCGGACCGGCGAAGGCGTACCCTGCCTCATTTATAAATTTACAGGATTTTATTGTCCAAGCTGCGGGGTTACCCGCATGATGTATGCGCTGATACATGACCACGATATCCTGCAGGCTTTCCGCTATAATGCATTGCTGGCCGTGACGCTGCCTTTTGCGGCGGTGCTATATACACAGCAGCTTATTGTTTTTGTCAGGACCGGGGGCTTGTCTCCTTGGATGGGAGTGGTGGCGGAAATATGGGGGATTCTTATGATCCTGTTTGGTATTTTAAGGAATATACCGGCCTTTGAGTTCCTGGCGCCTGTGGTACTATAGTCTTTCGTAATCCTTCAGAATAGTACATGTTTTTGAGCTGCCGGACTTATACTGAATTTTTGCTATGGTATCTGAATGGCTTATGTATTATAATATGAGATGTATGTCCGGAATCTGCAGGAATCCGGATGGAAAAAAACAAGTGACTGAAGGATGCCGGGGGGCGTTGATCAGTCGCAAAATCAAGGAGGGAACAAATGGATAATCAGAACTACAACAACTATAATCAGGGACAGTACAATACACCGGCTCCCGGTGAGAAGTCTCCTAAGTACACATTATGGCTTGTACTTGGTATCGTGCAGATAGTAGCGGGATTCTGCTGTGCGGGTGGTTTAATCACTCTCGCTACAGGTCTCATTACTATTATAAATGCCAATGCCGCTAATACAGCATATCAGATCGGTGATATGGCAACACATGATTCGAAGATCAAGACTGCCATGATAACGAACATCATTGGCTGGATACTCGCAGTTATCATATTCATATTAATATGCGTATTTTATTTTACTGTAGGAGTCGCAGATGCTATGAGCGGCTACAGCTATTAATAGCACCTCGAACCGAAATGTCATAATTTGATTTGAGTCTAAAAACGGCTCCGTTGCCTGAGGTGGTGTGCTACCCGTCAAGAGGACAGTGAATAATTAAAAAGTTTCGTGCCGCCAGTCGAGCAATCGGCTGGCGGTATTCTTATGCAGCCGCGTAGTAGCTTTCATGGTATTCAATAGGAGTCATCAGCTGAAGCTTTCGTTGGATCCTTTCCGTGTTGTAATACCTGATATAGGTTTCTATGGTATTTACAAGGTCTAATCTTGAAGTGAACCGTCTCCCATAATACGTTTCCCTTTTCAGAATCCCCCAGAAGCCTTCCATCGGACCGTTATCAATACAATGGGCCACTCTGGACATGCTCTGCTTCATATGATGCTTT
>JHYJ01000015.1 GCA_000621425.1 Lachnospiraceae bacterium AB2028 | reverse complement strand
CTGGAAATAAGTTCCAGCCACTATGCAAATCGCATTTCTGCGTTTTGATCTAAATCTTAAGTTTCAGACTTGACTTCTAATAGTTAGTCTTTCAATTACTTATAGATTAACTATTCTTTTTTTAACTAAAAAAATCGCATCCTATCGATGCGATTTTTCAATGCAGCGTTACAAATAACGTCCCTTTTCCACCTTAAAAAAAGTACTCAAGCTCAGCATAATCGTTACAACGTGTCAATGCCCTATGCGGGCTTCATCCTTTTTCTACTGACAGAATGATGGGAAGTGTTGATACTACTGGCTGGTGTCAATGCCCTAGGCGGGCTTCATCCTTTTTCTACCCCCAGCTGAGCAGCTTGCGAAGGCATATGAGGTCAGTCTGTGTCAATGCCCTAGGCGGGCTTCATCCCTTTTCTACTGATTTCTTCTATGAAGATGAAGATGCTGATACAATGTGTCAATGCCCTAGGCGGGCTTCATCCTTTTTCTACGAAAACATTAAGAAAGTAGTAGCAACAGTAGGTATGTGTCAATGCCCTAGGCGGGCTTCATCCCTTTTCTACAGTAGGACTCTAGAACGCCCTACTGTAGTGGGATTCAAACATTAATTCTCAACTTAATTGTGTATACTTCTTCATTTTATCCTTAATTTAGGCACTTGTCATATTTTATCCATAATTTAGCTGCCCAACACATTCTATTGTTACGAAATTTTACATTTTCTATATTCGATTATCAAGCTGCATTGAGTCTAAATTCATTTTCATGATACCACACGTTTATCAAATTTACAATTTTTTGATCTTTAATGTACCGACCTTTATTCAAAAATAGCTTTGGAGATATTT
Source organism: Lachnospiraceae bacterium AB2028 (assembly GCA_000621425.1). GTDB lineage: Bacteria > Bacillota > Clostridia > Lachnospirales > Lachnospiraceae > NK4A136. The sequence goes on along the minus strand of JHYJ01000015.1, from coordinate 70,785 downwards.
ATGTAGGCGGTCTGAAAATATGTAAAGAGTCTGATGTTAATGCCTTAAACAAAAAAAGAGAATGGCAGATACTGCCATTCTCCCCCGGAAAAAGTGCGTATACTTTTCCTACCCCACCAATTCCCTTATCCTATCCCATCCAATACACCTCGTATAATTACCATTAGGGAATTCACACTCCCGGTTCCAAGGTCTGTCGTAGACCATTACCTTAAGCTCCGGCAGATGGTCGAAGAAACGGAAAGCGTTCGGTGAATCCTCTACTGCATAGTCAAAGTGCATCTTGTAGTAATCCTCAAGTTCCAGGCTAAATCCACAATCTTTTATGAAGCCATCGTAACCATACTTATTAAGACAGTGCAGCTTTACATCTTTGAGGTTGTGACGGTCCAGCCATTCCCTTGATGCCTCATAAGCGCTGAAAGGACGGCCGGTTATCACTGACACTTCATAGCCTTTATCAAGCCAGCTGTTAAGGGTTTCGGATGCGCCCGGTGTCTCGGCAAAGGACAGAAGTGCCTCAGGCTCATGGGCTATTGTCATCATATGCTCAAACTCTTCCGAATTCAGCGAAAATGATTTATCCAGTTCGAAGTACTTCATGTCTTCGTACGGGATGTCCTTCCCGAAAAGCTTTTTTACAAGTCCCGGGAAAAACCTTCCTGTCTCACACAGGCAGTCATCAAAATCCACATATATTCTAACAGTTCGGTTATCATAGTCCTTCATATCTGCACATCCCCCTTATTTTTGCCGACCTCACGATCCTGTTCCGTTGTACTTCCTTACGCCGAACATCCAGAACTTATAGCTCAGTCCGAAGAATACCAGTCCGATAACCGGTGACAGCCAGGTGAGAACCGGTATAGCATCCGGACGAAGTATCACGAGACTCGGATAGTATGCGATAAATGCGATCGGTATCAAAAAGGTAAATACGAATTTGAAAACCGGTCCGAATATCGTGATTGGATACTTTGCGTAATCCCTGAACTTGTAAGCCAGGTCCAGCACATAAAACGAATTGTTGATCCAAAAGCAGGTAGCTGCTGCCGCATTCTGCAGTGCGATCATTATGAGCGACGCTGTTATCAGGAACACCACCAGCTCAACTACCGACAGCACCGTCACCGGAAGCCCCAGCTTAGCCCAGGCGTACACAAGTGTACCTATACCGAAAGCTAACTGTCCCAGTCCCTTTATATCAAATATTTCCGACTGATAGTAGAAGAAAATATTGATGGGACGGAAGTAGTACTTTATAAAGTCTCCTGAAAAAACATTCTGCCTCAGGCTCCAGTTGTTATCAAACAGGCACTGCACCGGCGTCAGGGATATCAGTGAGAAACCGTAAAGGAAAAGCATCTCGTAATATCCCCACCCGCTTATGGACGGGAAGTTCCTGAACAGTATCCAGAAACTTATAAAACCTGTTACATTAGTTGCGATCATTCCCACCGTGGAAATGATGAAGTCCGAGCGGTAGCTCATCTTGCTCTTTATATCCTGTATCACTATCATACGGTAGATATGCAGATAGAAAGCCAAACCTCTCTTTTTGCTTATACTGTTTGTCATATTAACCTCCAGTTATTATTGCCTCCCACACCGATAGCTCACCTGCCGGTGGGGTCGTTCGCCAAGCAGTTCTTACGGAAACGCCCAAGTATATGACATCCGTCCGGAACCGTTCACACGCTACATCCATGTAGCGTTGTTCACTCGCCCCGCCCTCCTTGGCGGGTCGTTCCTAGTGTATCTAAGCATTTCCGAGAACTGCTAGGCTCACTTTACACCGTCAGGCAAGTCTATACGGTGTGGGATATTTCAGTTCCACTGTTATTCACCCTCCGTTTACCGTTATCTGCTTTACCGAAATATTCCAGAATACCCTGCTGGCAATTCCTAAGAACAGGCACCAGAACAGCTGGATTCCCAGCATCATCAGCACATTTTCAAATGATTCTTTCCCCAGCAGTATGGTAAGCGGGGTATTGTAAATGGCCTGGAAGGGAAGCAGGTAAACCACTGTCTTCAATGTCTCCGGGAAAAACGCTATAGGTATAGTCGCACCGGAAAGCAGCAGCACTATTACCTGTTTCATGATGTTTATGCCCCAGATGGATTCCGTAAAGAGACATATGGTTCCCACCATGAAGTCTATGCTGTAATTGATCTCAATGGCCATCAGCACCGAAACCATAAAGTACAGCAGGTTCAGTCCCAGGGGGATAGTGTCCTTGGTCACTATCTTTATCACTATGAATGTAGGCAGGAAGGTTGCGACAAAATTTGTCACAAGGCTTCCGGTGTAGGACCAGAACAGATAGCTTCTGTACTCCATGGGCTTTATGAGGTTCAGCGCCATCTTTCCGCTCTGTATGTCCCTTCCTATCTCCCATACGGCATACATTTCCATAAAGTTAAAGATTGCCGTTGCCAGTACCAGATAGATCAGGGTATCCGAAAAGGTCATGTTGTTTACTTTATCCGTGCCGGCGGAAGCGTATATTGCGTTCCACAGATAGTATATCAGTATCAGATACAGCATGTTTCCCACTACCATTATGAACAGGGAAAGCCTGAACTGAACGGATTCTATCACTCCGGCTTTAAGCAGCGTGATATATTTTTTTACCTTCACTTTGACTCACTCCCTTCCTCAATTTCCTCGGGTGCAGCACTGTTATCCTTGTCAGCATCCTCATAGATCTTGCGGATAACATCCTCAGTTGAGATTTCCTCCAGCTGCATATCCCTGACAGTGTAGGAATTCTGGATCTGCGAAAGAACATCCATTACCTTTCTCTTTTCCTCATCCACAAGGACTGTTACCCACTCTTCATCCTCTGTGATCCCTACATTACACTCAGGAAGCTCTGCGCTCAGCTTTTCCACCTGTGACTTCTTATCCCCCGGCAGACGGAGCTTCAGTGTACGGTAAGATCCGAAGAAGCTTCTCAGATGCTCGATGTCATTATCATAGAGCATCTTGCCGTGGTCGATGATAACTATACGCCTGCAGAGCGCATCCACGTCACCCATGTCATGCGTGGTCAGGATGACCGTAGTTCCCTTTTCATGGTTAAGTGCATGGATCAGGGTACGGATCTTGGACTTCATTGATACATCCAGGCCTATGGTGGGCTCATCCAGGAATACTATCCCGGGATTGTGCAGGAACGCTGCAAGTATGTCGCTTAATGTTCTCTGTCCCAGGGACATCTGACGCACGGGCTTATGGAGCAGCGGTTCGATGTCCACTAATGACTGGTAGAACTCCAGCATATCCTTGTACTCCTTATCGGGTATCATGTAGATATCCTTTAAGATATTGAAGGACTCCGTCAGGGGCAGTGCCCACCAGAGCTGTGAACGCTGGCCGAATACTACGCCGATGGTTTCCGCATTCTTTGCCCTGTTCTTATAAGGTACTGCGCCGTTTACCAGCAGTTCACCTCTTGTGGGCTCCAGCACACCTGTCATCATCTTAATGGTGGTGGATTTTCCGGCACCGTTAGGTCCAAGATACCCGACGATCTGTCCTTTGGGAATCTCTATTGAGATATCATCAACGGCTGTTACTGTTTTATAATCCCTGGAAAAGAGATCAAGGAGACTTCCCTTCAGGCCTTCGCGTCTGTTTAGCACCTTGAACTCCTTTGAGATTCCCTTCATAACTATTGCATATTCATTATTGTCTTTCATACAACCTCCCTCCGCCGCGCCATTGCGGCTTCGTCCTCACCTCCGGCCGCCGTCCCTGTAAGCCCGTCCCGGGAACCGTGGCCTTGTAAATCCTTATAATCCGTATTATAATCATACGAAAAGCAGAAAAATAGTAATATAATTCCAGTTTTTTATAACAATTTTACAAGCGAGGTGGAAAATAGTGATAAATGAGTACAAAGGACTTGTAAGAACCAGGGAAGACGGATCGGAGATGATCAACTATGATGATGCCGCTTTTCCCTCATATATCTACGACGGATACGTATACGGCGGGTGCACCTGGGAAAAGGTTCCCCACTTCCACAAGGACATAGAACTGCTGAGCGTACATTCATCCTGTATGGGATATTCCGTGAACGGAACCAATATTTTCCTGGAAAGGGGCGACACCATTTTCGTTAACTCTGACCAGCTGCACTACTCTTATGCGACTCCGCCCAGGGAAGGAAGGTACATAATTGCCGTACTCCACCCCACCATACTCTGCTCCAATTATGCCGTGGAAGCTAAAGCTGTCATGCCTGTGATCAGCAACAAAAAAATGCCCTACATTCATTTCCGGAACGGAGACCGGGATGCCGCACTGATGCAGGAGCTTATGTTCAAGCTGTACAGGGAATGCTACGGCAATGAATTCCTGATAACCAAGACCTTCTTTGAAATATGGGAACTCATCATGATCAGGTCCAGCGAAACAGGAAATATCAGCAACGATGTGCAGTCCAACCAGGATCTGCACAACGATGTGCTGAAGGCAATGATGAGCTATGTGGATAAAAACTATATGAACAGCATCACACTGAATGATGTGGCAAGCGCCGGCGGCGTGAGCAGGTCCCTCTGCAACACCATCTTCAATAAGTACACCCAGATGACGCCCGTGGAATACATCATGCACTACAGGATCCGAAAAGTAGCTGACCTTCTGCAGTCAGGGGATATGTCCATGACAGAGATAGCTGACCTGACAGGCTTTACCAGTGCCAGCTATATGGCTGAGACCTTTAAGAAGTTTTACAAATTCTCGCCAAGGGAATATAAGAAGACCATACGGCAGAGCTGAACTGCAAGACTGCTGCCACTATCAGATTCCGATATATCTACAAACAAAAACTGCCGGGAAATATCCCGGCAGTCGTTTCAGTTCAGATCACATCAGCACCACTTCCATGCCTATTGTCTTTAAATAGCTTGATGAACCATCCCTGTTTTTATTATTTTTCATGCTGTCGTAATCAAACACCATGCAGGGAGATCCAATCTCGCCCTTCCTATAAGTCGGTCTGTGAGAAACCCGATATTCTTCCTCTACACCGCGATCGTCCCTTATCTTAAAATAGTATTCAGTGTGCCTGCCACAGGGACGTCCGTATTTATCCGTCACTGTACCCTTCATTACAGTATAGTTGCCGTCCTTTATTTCAATGATGTGTTTCTTAGTAGAATAAACAAAACATGCGTGTAACAATATAACGCTGATTGCCACAATAGGAAACCCTATACTGCCGGAATGTGTACCTCCGGAGATGGTATATAAAGCCTCCAGGACAAAAAAAGCATCTATCAGCAGACCAAAAAAGAAGATCTTGTATAAGGTTCCCTTCTTTCTCTTTAGAAGCTTATCTGCCACCCAGAGTTCGCTTGCCGAGATAGGCCTAAAAGAAGAAGACTGATCCGGAACATAACTGTCGGGCTCAGCTCCACCCCGCACCCTTCCGGCAAACACAGCAACAATCAATACCAGTACGCTTAATAATACCGCTAATTTAAAAATCATTTTATTATCTCCCTATAATTTCATTCCCTCATTCATGCTACATCTCCTGTAGCTACAGATACCAATTTTATCACAAGCTAAACCAGTCTACCTAGAAATTATGTTATCACCTTCACAGCACCGTCTGATCAAAAGTATCACCAATAAAAAGAGCAGGCAGATAACCTTCCGCCTGCTCACCTTTAATTAACTCAAATTGCTTTACGCCTCATCAGCTACCGTCCTGATCTTTTCAGGCGGGATATGGTAAAACAGCATATCCTCAAGTTCTTCCGGCTTAAACGGCTTTGACAGATAATCCTTGAAACCGAGCTTTAGATACTCTTCCTTAGCATTAGACATAGCGTTAGATGTCAGTGAAATAACAGGTGCACCGGCTGACTTATTGTTTTCCAGCTCGCTCATCTTCTTAAGGGTCTCCGGTCCGTCCATTTCCGGCATCAGATGGTCAAGGAAAATGACATCATATTTATTTTCCTGCACAAGACCTAAGGCCTCTGCCCCGGAGCTAGCCGTATCAACTACGATCTTCGTATTCTTCAAAAGCTTTGTCACGATACTTAAGTTTACCCTTGTATCATCAACCACCAGGATCCTTGCATCTTCAGCCGTGAACTTCATGCGTTTCTTCTTGGCAACTGGCTTATTAAGCCTTCCTTCGATATCCCCGAAAGGCTCATCACCGGCCACGCCCTGCATGATCTCAAATCCAAACTCGGAGCCTTCACCATAGGTGCTTTCAACATTCAGCCTGCTGCCCATAAGCTCAAGCAGCTCCTTGGTGATGCTCATTCCCAGTCCGGTGCCTTCTACTTTGATGTTACGCTTTTCATCAAAGCGCGCGTACTCATCAAAAAGTCTTCCCATATCTTCAGGCTTTATGCCTATGCCCGTATCCTTTACGGAGAACCTGATGCGCACTGACTTCTCCGGCGTATCCTCACCGGGGCAGGACTTCTGCAGCTCGCAGGCGTCATCAGCCGTTCCGTCGGAAAGCTTCTTTAAGATAAAGGTAACAGTACCTTCCTCGGTGTACTTAACAGCATTTGTCAGGATATTCGTGATGACCTGCTTAATCCTGGTGGAGTCGCCATAAAGCACTGAGGGGATCGTGGGATCTATATCGAGCACAACCTTAAGTCCCTTGTCCTCGGCCCTTAAGCGAACCACATTGTACATATCCTTTATCAGGGTTATCAGTTCGTACTCTGCAGGCACAATGCTCATCCTGCCGGCTTCAATCTTGGAGAAATCAAGTATGTCATTCACGATACCAAGAAGGTTGTTTCCTGCAGAATGAATGCTGTCCGCATATTCTATAACATTATCTTCCTTGCTCTCCTTGAGTATCATCTCGTCCATGCCGAGAATGGCATTGATAGGAGTGCGTATCTCATGTGACATATGAGAAAGGAAAGCTGACTTTGCGTTATTCGCATCCTGGGCCTGGGTAGCAGTATCAACAAGCTCAGATGTGATCTTGCCTAAGAAGGTGGACATTCTGTCAGAAAGCGAAAGCGTACGCCCCCGGCGAAGGCTCTCCACCGTAGGATGCTCATAAACTTTCTGCTCTGCCCTGCTCTCTCCTTCCCTCAGGCCTATGGCAAGATGGGCGCTGTTAAGTATACCGCCCTTGCCATTATAGTAATACAGCTCCCCTGCGCCATGCATAAGTGCATAATCAGGGACTACTTTTCCGAAACCGTCCCACTCCAAATGTGCATCTTCTTTCAGGAAGTTCACACGGTTTCCGCACAGCGTCAGGAACAATGCTTCCGGCTGAAAAGCCTCCATCTTATCTAAAGATTCACGGCTGGCACGAAGGACCTCATCATGTGACGCGAAAGTAAATCTTAATGCTTCGCCCTGATGGAGCGTCATCATGAAATAGAGTTCACCCTTTTCCCCGCATTCAAGCGGAACCATGCACATATTTATTCCGTCACGCTCAACCACTAAGGGAAACTCACAGATATTGCTTATAAGATATTCGTCCGGATATACGCCCAGATATTCCCTGTATATATCAACAGCCGGCAGGGACTTGATCTCGTTTACGACAGTCTCTCCCTTAAGGGGATTTGTCCCCAGCTCGAAAGGAAGCTTTCGGCCGATGGGATTCCAGCCTAAAGCGTATTCAACATCAGCCTTAAGGTTTTCTCCCGAAAAAACAGTTGCAACAAAACCGTCCGGAAGAACCTCTTCCCCAATGATAAATTCGTCAGCATCCATCTCCTGGCCGGCCTGGGAAACTTCCGGACCATCCTCGCCCATTTCCACGGATACCTTATTGGTAAAATTCCTTATGGTGCTGGTACCGAAAAGGATCACATCCTCATGCCCTCTCATTGATTCTTCAATGAAAACCGTAGTTTTAAGCTCCATGTTACTGGTAAAAAGCTCTACTGCCTTTGCATTTGGATCAGCATCAAGGCGGCTCCTTAACTTCGCCGCTGCCTCCTTTTCCCCGCCGGGCATACAAGGGATACGAACTACATCAATATCAGCTTCCTCTGCAAGGATAAGATTAATTAAAGCTCCTGTGCCTTCCGGCATAAGCTCTGCTACCATAGTGAGTGCTATTCCTGAAACCTTAATTTCAGGATGACCCAAATCTTTAATAAGACCGATCAGTGAATCTACTTCATTTCTTGAAAAGCCTTTCTCATAGATAGTGACCACACCGGACTTGTGTTTAGTCTGTGATATGATATCAGCCATCTGCGCAACCGCAGACTTAGCTGCTTCGAAATCCTTGCATAAAAACTTTTTCTGTATCATATGATCACTCCATCACTTCATGTATGTTCTTGATGATCTCTTCTTCATTAAAAGGCTTGCTGATAAAACGTTTCGCACCGATACGCAGTGCCTGTATCAGTTTGTCCTGCTGCCCTGCTGCCGTTATCATTACAGCATTTGCATCAGGATCATCCTTAAGTATCAGCTCAAGAGCCTCAATACCGTCCATTTCCGGCATAGTGATGTCAAGAGTCACAGCATCCGGCTTGCATTTCTTATAGGCTTCAACACCTGTCTTTCCGTTTTCAGCCTCTGCTACGATCTTAAAGCCTGCCTTCTCAAGTATGTTGCGAAGCATCTGCCTCGACATCCTGGAATCATCAACGATAAGGATACGCTTTCCTTCATCCTTCTCCGCGGACGATACGAAACTGTGGACGGCAGAGCCCGTCTTTATAGGACTTTCACCTGCTACAAAATCACTGTTTACAGCTATCAGCATTTCAATACGCTTGTCACCTAGCACCACGGGAACTATGTAAAAATCTCCGCTTGCCTTCTGCTCAGAAAATGCAAGGGGCGGCTCCATATCCACATTCATTTCCTTGCGGCTCATCTCAGATGCAAACAGACCGCAGCTTACATTAATGAACTCGCCCACGGAATCATATGCATCCTCGGATACAGCCTCCATCTCCTGGCCGGAAAATGCGGATGCCACCTGCAGGAACGCACCGTCATCCTGTGCCTCTGCAACAGCTACAAAGATAGAAGCGTCACCGGAAAGCTCCTGGCTGCTTAAATATTTATACTCGTATTCTTTAGCCCTGTAGGCTTTTTCGATACAAAAATCCCTGGATACGAAACGGGTAAGGTTTCTTAAGAAAAGTCCCACGATACTGCTGACATAGGGCTTGGATGAAACCACAAACAGATCAAGGAGCCCGTCTATGTCATCCTTCTTAAGGGCCTCCATCTCTTTCTCATTAAAACCGCTCTGTTTCTGGAAATCTATAAGATACTCATCCAGCTTCGCAACAGTTATATCCGTCATGTCAGTCAGTAGCTGAACAAACTGAAGGTATGGATCACCCTGCTTCTTCAGGAGAGCGCCAAGCTGCTCATCAGTGATAAGTCCAAGCTCCACGGCTATGTCGCCGAAACGCTTGTCCTGCGTCATCTGAAGCTGGTTCACTTTTTCAACCTGCTCCTCGCTCATCAGACCGTCAGCCACCGCGATGGTTCCAAGCCGTACCCTCACGCTCATCTGTTCATCGATCAGGGTTCTATAATCGAAATCATTGATAGCCCGCTGCTCTAAAAGATACTTTCCGAATAATTGACAGAACATGTAACCCCTCCATTCCCTACACTTAAAGAAAACACCCTATGGCCTATATTTTACCATTAAAACATGACTTTTATATAATTTTTTTCGTTTTTTCAGCACAAGAAGTCAGATTTCCTTAAAGAAACTTACATGGCCCGCCAGCTCGGTAAAGCCCTTATCCTGATAGAACTTATAGGCCGGCTTGTCATTGTCGGTCTCAAGATATATTCCGGCCAGGCCGCGCTTCTTTATATCTTCTTCTATAAGCTTCAGGAAACGCGAGCCCAGTCCCTGGCCCTGACAGTCAGGATCCACAAACAGCTCGTCCAGGTAATATTCCAGTCCCTGCCACCAGTGCTTTACCTGGCCGATGGAGACCGCGCACAGCTTTCCGTCCCTAACAATGCCGTAGTTCAATGCACGGTATCCATGGGAAATCTCCGTAATGTATTCCATCAGCTGTTCCGTATCGCTCCAGTCGTCATTCCAGGGCGCACTTCCGAAGGTCTTCCTGAAAAGCTCCGCCATTTCCCGGAGATATGAATCGTCCAGTACAATAAATTCTTCTTCCATTTTGTATTACTCTCTTATACTTTACATTTTTATCAAAATAAAACTAAACACGTATCAAAAAGGTACCCTACAAAATAAAAACCTTGGAAAAGCTTAATGATAAGGCATTCCAAGGTTCTTGAAACTATTCGAGCTCTATACTGTCAACTATATTTTCTGTCCACCACATTCTTCATTCACCATATATAGTGTATTTTTTCTACACATTCCACCTGGTTTCCGATTTTTCTGAGACTTTTGTTGACATTTTGTTGACAGAGCCGGAGTGTTCATTTACTTCAAACATCTCTGCTATTTCATCATTACATACATCAATATTGTCAGGAATATTGTATTTTCCATTTGCAATACCGAGTGTCCGTTTTGAGGGTTGTGAAACTGATTCCATAATCTATATTATCGTAGACGGATCACCGGCATAAGGATGTTCTGTAACATATGCCTCAGCCTCCATACTAATCTGTTCAGGTGTCTTCTGGTCGAAATGTTGTCTCTGCCACTCTGTATAATCAAACCGGTCACTTTTGACCAGCGAAATGAATTCCTCAGCATCGACTGTTCCTAACACATTATGGAGAGCATGCATCCCACGACTATATAAATCAAATTTGCTGACAGCAGAAGTTTCTTGCATTGTAGTCATTGTTATTCGCCTCCTTTTTCTGTTTCATCAGATTCGTTCATGAAGAAGTCTATCGGATTGATCAGTTTTATCTCGTCCGTCTTGTATTTCAACATTCTCATATCCGTTGTTACTAGATAATCGGCTCTGGCGCATATTGCAGAAGCAATATGGCAGGCATCCTTAAATTTAATTCCTGTCTTCATGATTTCATGTGCCTTTTCCTCTATAGCAGTCTTGTTGTTTAGACTGACAAACGCAGATGAATGCTTGTTGATGAAAGCAGTTATAAGTTCAGCACGACTGGAATCCGGATTCTCTCCGCACTCATAAATCGACATATATGATGATGCAAGCTCTATCTGATGATCCTTGATCATACGCTGGATTTTGAGTTTAGCAAGAGTTTCCAGCTCAATCTTAAACTGCGACTGATCGTCATAAGGTCTGTTATAAGCACAGTTATCCAGATATACCCTTATTTTGTGAGAAACAACTTCTTCTTTTGTTATATTATCAATATTTTTATCTTCAGGCATGGTTCTTTTCGCTTCCCCTTTAGTTGGTTTCATTATAGCATTTATGGGCTTTTTTTCAAGCTAACCCAGGCTTGTAAAATAGCATTTTAGGTCTACGCAAGCACTGCCTGGTAGGGAACACAGGCAAAAAATGCACACTCCTTCCTTAACTGTACCCTCTGCTCTCTCTTCACTCTGGCAAGGTTTGCCTTTGCCTCGTTAAGTTTCTGCAGTTCCCTTTCTTCCTTGTCATTTTTTTCTCCATTTTTGAAAATCTCCTTTCATTTTTGCCGTGCTTTCGGCAAATAAAAACGGTGGGATAAATCTGTTAAGATCAATCGCCACCGTCTGATAAACCGATATTATAATATTTCTAAAACCTTTGACAGTTACTATTCGTCATCCTCGTTCTCCTCATCGTCAGCGTCATCACCTGCGGCAAGAGCAACTCCAAGTTCCGAATATGCATCTTCTACAGACAAATTCGCAACAGAATCTTTATCATTAGGCAATCCCTGAGTTTTTAATCCAGCCGCTATCAAATCATTTGCGTTTGCAATCTGGCCATTTTCGAACATAGGTTTTTTCTTACCAACATAATTCTTTGCAAGACGACATCAAGGATCAGATCAGCCAGTTCAATATCCCTGTAGAACGAAAAAATGATTTCTGTTGACGAAATGTTGACATAAAAAACGGGAACCCTGTATCCATGCGGGTCCCCGTAGTTTTTTTACTATTCCAGCTCCCTAACTAAACCTGTGTCTTAAACATTTTTGTTAGGGTTCTCTGTCACGATTTGATTCCATTTGGTTTCAGCTGTCCATATCACACGGACTGTATCAGCTAACGTTATCAAATTGTTATCACGGGAGTGTTATCAAACCGGTTAAGTGGCACAACTATTTTGTGGTTTTCATTCTTGTTGTCCAATCAGGAAACTGCACAAACTGGGTCCTATCAGACAGGCCTCCAAATATTTGATTTGGCATACTACCATAGACTAAAACCACTTGTGGTTCTAATTCGTCCAACATTGCTATAAGACCTTCCCTGAAATACCTCTTAGATTCAGCTGTCTGTATCTGCCCATAAGTACCAACAGATACAATGCTATGCTTATCAACACCCTGAAAGGCAACCTTTTCTCCCAACAATGCATCTGTGTATGTACGTTCGTCACCCCATCTTATATTAGGAATCACATATATCCCCTGCTGTGAAAGATAGTAGCCTACAGCCCTATTAAGATAAATATCTGCTATTTGTACACATAATGGAGCATCGATATACAATGAACAGTCTGGCGATATGACTCCGGGATACCTTTTCAAATCATCTACAAAATCCTCAGTATCAGTAAGAATTTCTCTGAAGTTTTTATCGTGTTCATAAAAACATACGAAATCTCTTTTATCTGTACTGCGTTCTCTGATAGAAAATGGAATCATTCCTTTTGGAATAATTATCTCTTTTGGTGCATCTATATGAGGGATTTCAAATTTACCATCAAAAAAGGCTGTTTCGACAAGGCCGATTCTGAATCCTTCATCTACTAAATTTTCAACCTTTTTTTTCATTTTCATCCTCCCATGTAAGTATCGCCTCTGCACTTTCGATGCTTCCTGCAATATTATACTTGACGCATTCCTCCGGGAACTTTACCATGAGATCTTTATAACACTGAACAAGTTCTTTGCTGCGAACTTTCTCCACTACATCATCAATTACTTCGCTAATCCACGAGTACTCTTCTGCTGTACAGTCATTTTTTAGAAAATTGATTGTAGAAGGAATGTCTTCAGCAAGAATTTCAATCTCTTTTTTCCAACACTGCTCAACTCCAAATGTCCATTCATCATCAGTTTCTTCGCGCTGTTTTATAACTTCTCTAAACCTTATAATATCCATTACTTTTTACCTCGTTTCTTTGTAGGTTGATTTGAATCTGGAAAAATAGTAGCAATAATGCCATTTGTTCGAATCACACCAACTCGAACACCTTTCCACATTCCAAAAACCGGTTTCCCATCTTTAACCGATGCACTTTTGTTGTGCTTTAAATTAGCAACATGTTCACCGGCACGTTTAATATCTTTACTTGTCCATTCTTTAGGGAACCACGATTGTCCTGTACCTGTTTTCTTACGTTTTTCTTTATGGTTAGGAACATATCCTACTCTGACGCCATTTGGATATGTTTTTACAACATGGTATTCTATGCCATATTTATCAAGTTCATTCATTCCTGCCTGACCGTGTCCCCCCGCCTTCAACCTTATATGTTGATTCTTTCCAGGCTTTGTATAATCACCTTCATTTGAATGAACTACGGCATACTGGCTCGCAGAGCCCCTTGCCCCATGTGTATTTAAGGTTCTTCCTGTTTTAGTTGTGCCCATAATAGTTCCCTCCTGTCATAATCGACAGACAAGGAACTACGATAATTTCGTTAATCATTTGTACCTCATCTTTCTGCCAGCATATTCGCGGGCTAAACAATAAAAATATTCTATTTTTTATTGCTCTCATAGAAAGATTGTGGTAGAATAATTCTTACCTGTTTAGAGAGATTCTACAGAATCTTTCGCTGAGAGAACGTATAGCTGCTCCAACAGTTATACGTTTTTCTTTTTTATCGCAATCAAATCACATCACCCCACCTTTCAAGAAGATTTTATCAGCAAATTATTCTTAGCGAATAATATCTAATAATCCATAATATATATATTTTTTATTTCTCTGTTTTCCGTCGGTTATAAGAATTTTTTCGTCAACCATCATATTCAAAAGCCTGTTAACACTCGTCAGTGGAAGCTTTGTTTTTCCAACAATCTGCTTAGCTGTTGTGATTGGATATTGATATAACATGTTAATAACCGGCACCACATTAGACGATTTTGTAAAATTACATGCAATACTCATATGTGAATCATATAGTTTGTTTATTGCTGTAACAATGCTGATATACTTATCACATTGTTTTGCAACTGTAGCGAGAAAGAATTTAATCCACTCGTTCCAATCATCTTTCTGCCTTATATTGTTTAGGAGGTTATAATATCTCAATTTATCATGTTCAAGTGCTTCACTAATAAAAAAACAAGGAAGTTCTATTTGTTTTGTATAATACAAATACAGCGGAATAAGCATTCTTCCAACACGCCCATTTCCATCCATAAATGGATGTATAGTCTCAAACTGAGCATGTATGACTGATATTCTTACTAAAGGCTTTAGAATATCAGATGGCTCATTGATATAAGAGATTAAATTATCCATTAGCTCTGGTACCTTCTCTGGGGCCGGAGGCGTATATGTAATTGCATGTGTTCCGTCATTTTTCCCTATATAGTTTTGTTCTGTTCTGTATTTTCCAATAACTTCAGGTTTTCTCACATTCCCATTCATCAGGATGGAATGCAGTTCACAAAAGAATTCATTTGAAAAATTTTCTCTTCCCAATATATGAATGCCTTTTTTTGATGCGTTAAAATAATTGAGAACTTCATTAATATTCTGATCAGAATCATTTGGCTCTGCCTGATTTGTAAGTACACCATCAAGTGTTGCCTGCGTTCCTTCTAGCAAAGACGAAGCCAGCGCTTCTTTTTGCTGTAATGTCGGCATGAACCAGTTGCTTTCCAACTTGCTATCAACAATCTTCTCTTTATACACCTCAAGTTTGGCAGTTGCATCTATCAATTCATCCAAAAAATACGAATAATCAATGCTCCCATTACTTAAAGGTAAAAAACTTGCGTTATAAGCCTGCACATTACCCATATGCTCACCTCCAAAATAAATATAGCACTGTTAAAACCAAATGTCAATATTTTTGGTTTTAATAATTTTTCATAATCCAAAATATAGCACATTTAGAAGTCTATTTTTATACTGAATTCTTACCATTCACTATATCTAGATCTATTTCTTCATCAGACAACAACATACAGTATTTTGTTGTCTAAGATAGAAAAAACAAATAAAACCATATTTGGTTTTTAAGACTTCTCCCATCTTTAGAACATGCAGAGAGTAATTATAATATCTGGATGGATATGTTCCCGAATCAGCTTGATCTGTTCTATCTTGGATTACAGGAGCAGTTTGATAACTTATGACATATAACGGGAGCGTGGCACGCCCCCGTTACTGTCAATCAAAGAAGTGGCTTAATCCAATTCCGATCCTCTGTGCTTCTTAGATATCACCTGATTCCTTGGCCGTTCAGCAGTCTCTTTCTTTAAATCTGACAGTCTGCCCAAGACGCTTTCTCTGGTCTTTACTTCAACCGCCTTGCGTTTGTGCATATCCCACCATTCCTTAAACTTCCGCCATGCTCCAGCGACAAGTTTTCCGATTGGTGTTTTGGGTTCTTTGAGAAATGCGTACCTCATGAATTCCTTCTGAGCTTCCGTTTCTACCATCGTCTGAATTGTTTCCTCGGTCTGCTTATTCAATTCCTCCAAAACCGTTTCATTCGCTTCAACAGCATTTGTCGTTTCTGCATATTGTTCATTCAATGATTCCAGGGTTTCGGCCTTCTTTCTTACAAAGAACTCTTTTGACCAGTCACTGTTTCTGCCTTCCTCAATTTCCTTAAGGCCCTCGCCCTCAAAGATTTCCGGGTGTTCATTCATTTCCTGCTCAGCGTACTTATGCATTTTGTCTTGAAGCTCGGTAAGAATTTCCTGCGTAAATACTCTCGTTTTTGCCACCTGCTTCTGCATACCGCGCTTATATCCCCGGCCTATCGGAAGTCCGATAACATGAGCATGTGGTGAATGCTCATCCAGGTGAACGACCGCTGATACGATCCTAAAATCGGGTACAAGTTCCTGAAGATGCTTCAGCTGATCTTCGAAGATTGGAAGCATCTGCTTCTTCATCTCCAGCGATTTGTCATGCCAGAATTCTGCATCACCAAGCTGTATGACAATTTCAGCTGCCACATCATTCTTCCCGCTTTCGGAAACATATTTCAGATAATCATTGATCTTTCGATCTGCACGCTTGCCTTTGTTATATTCTTCAAGGCAAGCGTCAAATTCTTGATGATATGCTTCTTTCAGATCATCAAGAATATTATCTCCGCCGATAAATACGTAAATATTGTCCCGACAATATTCCGGACTTTCGTACTGGCGGAGATTATGCTTGCTCGCAGCTGCCACTTTTTTTGTGGTAGTAAGAGCATGCTTCTTGTTGGATAAGTGTAATGTATACGAGATCATAATGCTCCTTTCGTGATCGAGTATGAGTTACATGAAAGACAACAAGCCTGCCCCGCAGGGCTCTCGGAGAGCCCCCGGATATTTAAGAGATATTCATTTTGATTCTTTCGCAGATCTGCTGCCGTATTTATATGAAATATCAAAATTAGGTGATATATCATTTGACGGAGAGAAAGATGCTGAGGGAAAACTGATCCCCACAGAATTAAGGATCAAATACAATAACCCTGATTTTCAGGCATTTTTCAAAGAATGGGCAGATAAGATAAATGAATGCGAGCAGATTAAAACCGCTGCAGAGAACATAAACGACTCACAAACCAGGGAAATGATGCTCCGCAGGTCCTCCGATATTGAAGTAGAGATTGAACAGAAACTTGTTACAGAAAGAATAATAAATAATATATATCACGAGTATGATGTCCCTAAATCACTTTATGCCAAACGCTCATTAAAGGATTTTCCTGCTTTAAAGACCTATGCAAATATCCTGACTGCCCTATATGATCTGGCTCTTTCCGGCACAAAATTCGAATGTGTTGGAATATTCGAGAGAGTATGGGCTGCACAGGCCATTATTACTTTTGATGCTGATTTTATAGAAAAAAAGGACTCCTCTGTATATAACGAAAAGACCTTTTCTTCATTCTTACACTATTTTAATGAATTCAATTCAAAGTATGGCATAAAAACAAGTGCCTATACCTATCAGCAAGGTGTAGATCATTACTATAGGTTTATAATCGAAGACAGGGTACTTGCATCTGCTATGTCCATTATTAATGAAGTCCTTAATGCAGACATCACTAACATGGACTCCCAGAATCGGAAAGAATTCGAAGATGACATCAAGGATCAGATCAGCCAGTTCAATATCCCTGTAGAACTAAATAAATGATTTCTGTTGACGAAATGTTGACATAAAAAACGGGAACCCAGTATTCATGCGGGTTCCCGAGGTTTTTATGTCACTCAAGCTCGATCGTTCCGGGTGGCTTACTCGTCAAATCAAACATTACTCTGTTTACACCCTTGACCTCATTGATGATCCTGTTCATTACAGTCTGAAGTACCGCATACGGAATCTCTGCACTCTCGGCAGTCATGAAGTCTATGGTCTTTACTGCACGGAGGGCAACCGCATAATCGTAAGTCCTCTCGTCACCCATGACACCTACGGAACGAAGATTCGTGAGTGCTGCGAAGTACTGGTCAGGCATCCAGCTGGGCCAGAAACTCCTGAGCACTGCATGGTCCGGTGTAGCCTTATCAAGGGGAGTGCCGGCTTCTTCTGCTGCCTTGAATGCATATTCGTTTGCAGCTGCTTCTACTTCATGACGGTAGATATAGTCAGCATCCTGAACTATCCTTACCTTCTCCCCGGTTACATCACCGATTATTCTGATTCCTAATCCGGGTCCCGGGAAAGGCTGCCTGAATACCAGGTAATCAGGAATGCCAAGCTCCAGTCCCACCTTTCTGACCTCGTCCTTGAAGAGATCACGAAGAGGCTCGATTATTTCCTTGAAATCAACAAAATCGGGCAGTCCGCCTACATTGTGGTGGCTCTTGATAACTGCCGACTCGCCGCCAAGTCCCGACTCAACCACGTCAGGATAGATGGTTCCCTGTACAAGGAAATCCACCGTGCCGATCTTCTTGGCCTCTTCCTCAAATACTCGAATGAATTCCTCGCCGATTATCTTACGCTTGCGCTCAGGCTCTGTTACGCCGGCAAGCTTTTCATAAAATCTCTGCCTGGCATCTACCCTTATAAAATTAAGGTTGTAGTTTCCGCCAGGACCGAAGACTGACTCTACTTCTTCGCTCTCATTCTTACGGAGCAGGCCATGGTCAACAAACACGCAGGTGAGCTGCTCGCCGACAGCCTTGGACAAAAGCACTGCAGCCACCGAAGAATCAACACCGCCTGAAAGGGCACAGAGCACCTTTCCGTTGCCGACCTTTTCCCTGATTGCTTTTACCTGCTCTTCAGCAAAGGCATCCATCTTCCAATCACCGGCACATCCGCATACTTTATATACGAAGTTGGAAAGCATCTTCTTTCCTTCCACTGTATGCAGTACCTCAGGATGGAACTGTATCAGGTACAGGTTCTTTTCCGTATACTCTGCAGCCGCTACAGGGCAGTCATTGGTGTGTCCTGTGATCTTAAACCCTTCTGCAGCTCTTTCTATATAGTCATTATGACTCATCCAGCAGACGGTCTTCTCACTTACATCACTGAATATTGCTGATGATCTATCAACCGTTACTTCAATCTTTCCGTACTCACGCACCGGTGCCTTTGCAACCTTACCGCCAAGCACCTGGCTCATAAGCTGTGCGCCGTAGCACAGTCCCAGAACCGGAATTCCCATCTCGAAGAGTTCTCGGGAGCATGTTGCCGCCCCTTCCTCATACACACTATTAGGTCCTCCTGTCAGGATAATGCCCTTAGGGTTCATCGCCCTAATCTCTTCAAGCGGTGTACGGTAAGAATAAATCTCACAATACACATGGTTTTCTCTGACACGGCGTGCCACCAACTGGTTGTACTGTCCGCCGAAATCGATGACTATGATCTTTTCTCTGCTGTTAGCTGCCATGATGTCATTACCTTTCTGTCTTTGTACAATAATGATTATTGTTGCTTAAAGAATCAAACCTCCCGCTTTATGCAGGAGGTTTAAAAATCAACTATCCTTAAGTCCCGGAAGAGTCTTCACCCAAGCGATCTGCTCCTCCGTGTAGCGAAAACGCCTCTGTTTTTCTTCGTTCACTCCTCCGTCCTGCATGCACCCCGCATACATCCTGAAGAGTCCGCCTCTCTTGAAGGCCTGATGAAGCAGCCGTCCCTTCACCCTTTCATCATCAATGCGTACCAGATGCGTAGCAAACCTGGAAACCAGCGAATGCTCTTTTTCCGTCTTTCTGTTCTTCAGATAGTAGCCGCATACTGCCTCATCCGAAGAGTTGAAATCCAGGTTATAGACAGATGCAAATTCCCTGGTAGTCCGCTCATCATAATTTATGGTAATGCGGAGCAGTTTATAAAGCTCCCTTGCCGGTGGAAGACAGGATGCCGGCACGCTGTATCCCAAGCAAAATATAAGCTTTGTAGTATAGAATACGGAATGGGATGCAAATACCTTGTCCGTAAGTGCCTTGATCTCTGCCAGTTCCTTATAAGATGTATGCTTTCTGTTAGCCTTCACGCCACGGATAAGTCCGGTAACAGTTTCCTTCGGCTCGTTCTCGATGACAGTATCCGTAAGGTCAAGCAGTTTATAGGTATCAGCCCCTGCCACAAATATCTTAAAGATCGTCTTATTGCCAAGTATCATTGGATACATGGAAACAGGATCAGCATAAGATTTAAGGAAATGGCCTGCGATGTTCATCCTCTTATCAGGACACTCATTTATCCATTTTTCAATGGTCGCCATATCAGGCACATACCTGTCAGCCAGCTCAAAGGAAGTAAATGTCTGCATCTTTAATTCTGCCGGCATATCCGAATCCAGTATAGTGCTTACTAATTCATCTATGCCCGGAACATCTTCCCTATGAAAACCCTTTTTCTCAGCATAGACTCTTGAGAGAATACTGAAAAGCTTCTTTTCATATCCTCCGCTTGCCATCTCTGCACATATTTTCATCAGCTCTTCTGATGAACACTGCGCACCTATTTTTCTTATCTGTGCCGTTCCCGGCACCATAACCCCATCCATAGTTCCTATCCTCCCGGCACCCCTTAGGCATGCCTTAGTTTTTGGAAAAGTTATTTCTTCTTTGTTGCCTTCTTAGAAGACTTAACTATAATTTCTTCTTCCTTTACCCTCTTCTTTTCAGGCAGATCCTTTGAAATGATCTGTGGAAGCACATCGCATACCTTGTCATGAATTACCAGGTCTGCATACCTGTCGGTATAGTGCTCCTCCTTGGTGATAAGCACCAGGGGCGGCCTCTCGCCCTTATAATCACCGGTACAGAACCGTACCATGTTGTCATACATATTCGTTCCGATCACTAAGATCAGGTCTGCTTTCTCGCAGGCATTTACTGCCTCGGTCATAGGACCGTTCAGTATCTTCTCACCAAAGAGAAGGACTCCAGGACGGATTGCGCACTTGCACTCATCACAGGTGGGAACGCCCTTTGCCTTCTGCATATACTCCACATCGAACTTCTTGCCGCAGTGAGGGCAAATGTTATGCTTTATGTTTCCGTGGAGCTCAATTACGTCTTCAAGTCCGGCCTTGCATTCCAGATTGTAATAGTTCTGTGTGATGAACTTGCTGACCTTGCCCTGCTTCTGCAGTATTACCAGCTCATCATAAAGTGAAGCCGGCTCTAAAATATCAGCGATTATCTCATTTTTATAAAACTCGAAAAACTTATCCCTTCTCGCACTGTAATACTCAACCGACATCATTTCATCGGGTGATTTGTGGTACTTTTCTTCCAGGCGGTAACACTCCCTGGATGACCAGATATTCTCTCCGCCGCTTTCAATAACAGTTCCTATACCAAGCAGAACCACGATATTGTTGGCGTCACGAACCATCTGTTTTACTTTTGCGATTGTTCCGTTTTGATCATTCATAATACCGTACCCCCAAATAAATTTTCTATAAATTTAATCTCACCATTTCTTCTGTGCTTTTCTACCCTCGGCGTAACCATAATTCATAAAATGCAGATAATACTGTTTCAGATCATTACCGTATGCATTTCTTACGTCCGCATAGTTTGCCTTATAAACAAATACATTGAAGTTTTCGCAGCCCTGTCTTCCTTCTGCCATTCCGTTATTAACGAAATGTGCCAACGCCCCCTTAGGATCCGTCTGGTACAAAACTCTCACATCTGCATAATGACTTACATAGAATGAATAATCATAAACTCTTGAATAGTCAACTCCGTTATACACCTGGGCCTCAGCAACAGAATCCGTGCGCTTATCATTCGAAACAGCCGGCAGTGAATAGATGGTCATCTTTGAACCGTTTGTGGTATACCAGTATATATTCGAACCTACAACTATAGGGTAGCAGTCAGACAGACATCCTGTCATGTGCTTTACCTCTCCGCGCATATTTCCTGCACCGTCTACGTAGGCATAATTTATGGTTTCAGTCTCACTGTATCCTTTTTTAGCTTCCCAGATCACCACAAAATGGTCGTTGTCAACCTTTACCAAATATGGTGTCATAACTGAATTTTCATCACCGTAAGCATATCCTGTCAGATACGCTATCTCTGTATTCTTTCCGAAATTTCCCTTTGGAACAGCTGAAATAAACACATTTTGATTAGGTGAAGATCCGTCTGTGGTAGACATGGAACCTACAGCAAGATAGTACTGTGCAGATGACTCCAGACCGCCGAGAGTAGCTGTTGCTTTTTCCAGCAAAGGCACATCAGTACTGTATGCATACTGTGTAAAACCGCTCTTACCCGCAGGCGTTGAGTACTTTGACATTACCATTGAATAGGGTGATGTCATGCTGTGGTCAACAGTAACGATATTTCCGTCAGATGCATCAATGTAAGTTGCTGCCGTATTGGAAAAGCATCCGGCGGTCACATTGTAATCAGCACAAATGATATCTGCAACCTTGAAGGTAGAAGAGTCAAATGAAAAAGTGATGCTGGCCTGACCGCCATTGTAGGTCTGATGTCCTGCCTTTACATACACTGTATTGCCATACTCTGTCAGGTCTGAATTGCTGCCATAGAAAGGTGTCCTGGTATTGCATCCATAAAGTGAAGCAGATCCTACCCTTGACCATGACTTAGTGTACTTTACAACACGGATCACTTCCTTAGTGGGATCGTTGTTAGTATTGTCATAACCGAAAAGCACATAATTATAATTAGCCCCGGAAAAACAGCCACCGTAAATAGGAAGTTCCATATTAAGGAAACGCTGCTCAAGCAGGGTGCCGGAAGTGTTGTACTTTTCTACCAGTACTATATCACCCATATTTTCCACACGGCTGAATGTTCCGTCATTATTATTGACCATTGCAGAATCAGCAACGGTTGACGTGCCGGAATAATTATTGTCATGAAGATTATTTGTGACTACACCCTTGGTGGTTACTGATGCCGCATCAGACTCAATGGATGCGGTAGATATGAAGAACACGCAAAAAACCACAGCCACAGACAAGATAAAACGAACGGCATTTCTAACCCGCCTTGCAGGCCTGCCGTTTATCACATCTCCGTTATGTTTTTTTGATACCCCACCTTTTTTCATGCCATTAAAAAAGCAAACACGATATGTGACAGTTACAATCCTATTTTATCACATGCGTGGGGCTTGTTCAATGCAACAAAGCCCCTAAAATAGCATAAATATCATCTGTGGGTCCGTCTGTACGGTAGCCCCAGAATAAAGCTCGTAACTGCCCAGACTGCAAATGCCAGTACTATGAGCGTGAACACACCCAGCACATCGCCGGCGATAACGGAAATCCCGCTGCTTTTACCTGTTATAAACACATTTATGGGCTGTGTTGAGTCAAAATCACTGTATGTCATGACATACTGCTCTCCGCCTTCCGGGATAACACCCTTAACCGTGTAGGTCACCCGGTCTATAGTTCCGTCAGAAAAACTGTTCAGGTCAAAACTCTCATTCATGCAAACGGTCGCAGCCAACGGAAGTATGGCCTGAGTGCTTGAAGTAACATAAATTTCATTGTTAGCTCCAAAAGCCCCCTGCCAGAGTTCATCCTCGCCGACTTTATCTCCGCCCTTGCTCTCAGACACAACTTCTATGCTGAAGCCTGTATCATCAGCCTTTATGCTCTTAAGCTTTATTGATGCCCGGCTGTCATCCTCCGGAAGGATGCCTTCCAGATAGCTCTCTACCTCTTTTTTGACATCACTTATCTCATCTTCTGAAATCTCTGCCGTAAAATGGACAGTAACAGTACGCTTAACATCGCCGTTGCGCTTCACGCTCAGCTCAACATCAGCACTGTCCGCGTGTATTCCGTTGCTGTAGGCGTATTCCAGGCTGTAAACAGGTGCATCCTGTGAAAAAAATTCAGAATAGCCGTTTGCACTGAATTTATTGTCACCGATTGAGCTGACATCCATGCTATATCCATTATCCAGAGTAAGCTTACCCACCGCACTGTTTGAACGGAACACAAAATATGTAGACTTTAATGTCTCCGAATTTCCGCCGGTATAAAGGCTCAGGTCGACAGTTTCCTTTACCCCACCCATGCTGTAGAAAAAGCCGGCAGCGTTTTTAGCAAGTTCATTATAATTACTTCTGTATTTCCATGCACTAGTAACAGAATACTCAAAATATGTTCCTGAATCCTTGCCATAGAATCCACGCATGAATCCGTCCAATTCTTCAGCGGTCAGTTTCTCTGCACTAAGACAGTAAACGGTCTTCGTTCCTGATGTCTTCCATTCCCCGAAGATCTTGCCGCCCTCGTTCGCTTCCAAAAACTTGGTGATGGGAACGCGGTTTTTCTCCATAGCCTCGTTAGGGATGCGGACTTCTATTTTACGATCAAAAGTCCCGTCTCCGTTTGCAATAGTATATATGTCTATCTCGTCAAGGGAATAGTACTCTATGTCGTTTATATCTATTGTCATGCCGCTTCCGCTTATGCCCTTTATGTCATAGCTGGAAACCTTCTCGCCGAATATATCCTTACGGTTCGATTCGCTTAAGGCTGTCTTTTCGATCAGGAGATTTTCAAGCCATTTCATAGGCGCATCCATTTTGAAATTTTCCTGATACAGCATACCCGAAGCAAAAGGCGACTCAGGCATCTCATAAACTACAGCATCCGCAGGCGCAAGATCACCTCCGGCTACTATCAGTGCATCTATCTTTTCTTCGTAGTCGTCAAGATCGGTAAAGTCCAGCGTGAATTCTAACACCGCCTGGTCTCCCGAAGAGCGATCCCTAAAGCTCAGCTCCTTAGGCGTACCATTCTTTATTTCATTTATCACCTTGCTGCCGTCATCAAAAAATCCGGTCCGCAGATCTGATTTTTTTGCTGTCAGGGTATAGACACGGGTTCCGCTCAGATCGTCATTTACCTGTAGGTCCGACTCTAAGCGGCCCTCGCAACCGGTAAGCATTGCAAGCCCGGCTACCATTATGACAAGAAGCATGATCTTTAACTTACTCATCCTCTTCCACCTCCCCGTCATAAGCAGCATCCGATTCTGATGCACCATCTTCATCCGCATCCGTAGAACCGTCAGACTTTATTCTCGTAAAGCCGTCTGCACCAGTAGCTTCCATGTTGATAAGCCACCCTTCATCCTTCTCAGTCAGGACATATCCGGTCCTGTATGCCTTTCCGGAATCATTGATAACGATAACATACAGTTCCGCACAGCTTTCACCCTGCTCGTTGTCAAAATAAGCAGGCTTGGAAACAGTTACTTTTTTTAATTTTCCATATACACCGGAATATATTTCAGACAGCTGGTCTTCCGCATCAGCTCCCGGCTCCGTCAGGGACTCGGTAGCTTCGATCACCATATCTTCTGCCTTTTCAAACTTTCCGTTCCAGACAGTCTTTGTAAACTTCACTGCACTTTTTGCCGCAGGATCCATTCCCTTAAATGAAAGGAAAAACATAAGCGCCAGCATAATTGCCGCTGCCGTGACTGTAATAAAAACAACACCGATAGATGCTCCGCTCCTGTCGGTTATCACTTCGTCTTTCTTGACGTCAGTAGCCAGCTCAGCCTTGCCAGCCTCAGCATCATCCTCGGCCACTTCAACAGGCTTATCATTAAGACGTTTCTTCCCGGCCACATCATCTATGATCACATAGTTTTTCTCTTCCGAAGCATCCTCTATTACCTGCCCGGAAGATTCATTCATACCGGGATCAATGTTTTTTTCTTCATTCTCAGCCATATGTTCTTCCTATTTCTCTAATACATCAAAGTACAGCTGCATCAATTCGTTTTCATCCATAAGCACCGGCACAGGATATACAGGATTGCCTTCCTTTGCCGCCTTCTTTGCCAGTTTGTAAATATCTTCTTTTTTAAGCTCAGCTACTGTCTCCGGTATTCCTATCTCACGCCAGAGTGTCCTGAGTGCAGCTTTGAAATTAGCAGCCGCCTCCGCATCACTCATTTCCTTGTCTGCCACACCGGCCGCAATAGCCAGTGCATGAAGCTGGGGATTTATCTTAGGTCCATAGGCATCAAGCACATAGGGTAGCAATATGCCGCAGGTCTGGCCATGGGGCACGTTGTATTCTCCGCTCAGCGAATGAGATACGGCATGGGCATAGCCCACATATGAAACTGTAAATGCCGCACCCGCAAGATATGATGCCCGAGCCATAGCACGCCTTGCTTTCATGTCATTGCCGTTTTTATACGCCCGCTTAAGATATTTAAAAGAAAGCCTGACAGCACGCAAAGCCTCCCGTCTGGTAAGCTTTGTAGTGGAATTGCCGATATAGGCCTCAACTGCATGAACTATTACATCAGCTCCGGTTCCTGCGGTTATGGCAGGTGGAACCGTCCTTGTATTCTCAGGATCAAGCAGCGCAGCATCGGGTATAAGGGGAAAATCCATAAGTGCGTACTTATGCCCTGTATCCGTATCCTGCACAATGGCCGCAACCGTGGTCTCGCTGCCTGTACCGGCAGTAGTAGGAACAGCTATGGTAAGGGGAGTCTTCGCCCATACCCTAAGCATACCGCCCAGCTTTTCCAAGTCAGCATCCGGCCTTGCTATAAGCGCACCTACAGCCTTTGCGCAATCCATGGAAGAACCACCGCCGAAACCTATCAGGGCATCACAATTGTTTTCAATATAAAGGCCTCTGGCTTCCTCCACTTGTTTGACAGTAGGATTTGGTGTTACCTTGTCATATACTGTCAGCTTTATTCCGCTCTCTTTAATGAGTTCTTCGAGATGCTTAGTGATCCCAAGTCCTCTAATAACACTATCTGTAACGAACAGCACAGACGATTTACCCTTCTTTTTCAGGTAATCAGGTACCTGAACAGCCTTATTCAGCACATCAGGATTTCTGTAGGGCAGAAATGGAATTGCCACCTTAAATCCAAATTGGAATACCCTGCAATAGGCCTTGCTTGCAATGTTCATGTATTTAGCTCCTTAGCATAATTATTGACAATCTCAATTATCCATCATTTGGATTGTTTGAACAAGGCGAATGCTTCAGCCTCTTCTTCTATATATCCAGATACCCAATCCACCGAAGAATATCACAGCGATCACGATTACCTGCGTAAGCAGTATGTTCCGCGCCTGTTCAGGTGTAAGATATATCATTGATACAGAGTCATGGGGCGGAATAGTCACAATGTCATTTTCAAGCTCAGCAATCTGTCCCAACGTATTTCCGAACAGTTTCTGGTTCATTCCGCCGGTGTAATAATCTGTAGCCTCCGAGAACATTCCGTATATTCCGTAAGGATCCATAAATACGCCAGTATATATTGCCGCCTTTGAAACACTTCCATCTTCAAAGAACTTCTCCGCACGAAGTGCTATCACAAACTGTCCTTCCTCATCTCCTGCCGCCTTATCAAGACTCTCTGCAGTCTGATAATCTGTCTTTATGTAGGCAGATTCAGAAGTACGGAGCAGAGGCGAATAGGAAATATTACCGTCAGGTATTTCCGGGTAAACAAGAGCCTGAGAGAAAGGTGACATAACGTGTTCACCGGCACCGTCTGCAACATTTTCTGTTATACCATCATTACAAAGTTCCGGATAAAGGTAAACCGGTACCTGAAACTGATAAAAATACATGGACTCGTCTGCCTCTACAACAAGTCCCGGTTTCTTCTCCACACCGTAGTATGAAAGCAACTCATTGAAATTATTCATGTTCGGTGCCGCATATAATGTCATGATCACTATGTCGCCTCCCCTATCCAGATAATCCTTTATCAGATCAACCTCCTCTGACATATAGTCTGACTCAGGGGTATTTATTATCAGCAGGTCGCAGTCTCCGGGAATCTCTGAAACAGTCTTAAGGTCTATGTCGTGCAGATTCAAACTATGATTTGCAAATACCCTGTCGTAGCTTGAATCAAATCCTAATTCATCATGTCCTATGACACAGTATGCATTGAACATCTGATCCGACGAAAGCATTACGTACTGAATAGCTCCAGTCACCTGGCCCTCTACGTCATAGCCTGAAATATAAGGCTGGTAGTTCGAGTCATATCCCATTATTGCCATATCATAATAATCAACAGTCCTGCTCCTGCCGTTTGCCTTATCCACAACGATTACGCTATTGTATGACAGGTCGTTATCCGTATATTGTTTTGCAAAGTCAGGATTTATAGTCGGATCAACATAGCTGAAACTCACATGTTTGCCGGTTCCGTCATAGAGCTTGAGCATCCGCTCCACATCAACATCTTTTTCTCCCGCGGTATCATTTTCCTTTGCAAGAAAATAGATTGCCACATCATCAGTCATGTTGTTCAGTATGTCCTTACTGTCCTTTGAAAGAGAGTACATTCCGGTTCCGCTGACATCGATGTTTTTCACTGTCTCCGGAAACTCAACAGATGAAACATTTATAGCAATAACAGCCGCAACACAAATGATGATAAGGCTTCCCGAATATATACCTGCACTGTACATTCCTTTTTTCAGGCTATATCTTCTTTTCTCGATCACCTGAGTACATAAGAACAAGAAGAGAAGTGTAAGTGAAACAAAATATATCACAGCCGTCCAGTCAAGGGTTCCCATCATAAGATCCGCCAGCCTGTCCGTAAAGTTGTAGGTAGAATCAAGGAAGTTTCTCAGCCATTCAACAGGAATGTGGGTATATGCCCCGGGCAACAGGATTCCCAAAAAACTTACGATCAATGAAAAAACTGCGGCGATTATCGGGTTTTCCACTAACGATGACATGAACATGCACAGCGAAATTATCATCATGCCGTAGAGAATAAAGGCCAATACGCAGGTGTATGACCATTTATAGGGAACATCACCGTATTTGCCAAGCACAAGTGGAAGAAAGCAAGCCAGAGCGGCAGGTACAGCCAATACGGCTACAAGTGCCAGAAATTTACCTATTACTATGCCGGCGATGGACACAGGTGCAGTAAGTATCATCTGGTCAGTCTTGCTGCGTCTTTCTTCAGCAAAGGTCCTCATGCAGAGGATCGGCATCGAAAATGTAATACCATACAGGCACGCGCCGTAAAGGGCACCATTTATCACGGAGTATCCGTATATCATATTGTTAACCGCAAAAAATATCATCATGAAAATAAGAATCACGGTAACGGCAAGCGGTCCTATAAAGCTGTGAAGATAGGATCTGAAATCTCTCTTAAATATCGCAAGCATTATTCTTCATCTCCCTTCTTTTCATCGGACTCTTCCTCATCCGAATTATCATCGTCATTCACTCCACTTTCATCCGTTTCGGCTTCATCCCCAGTTTCAGATGCCGCATCATTATTCTCTATCCTGCCCTTTGTCTGCTGGGTAACAGAAAGGAATACATCTTCCATGGAACTGCTTTCCACATTCATTGACAGTACCGGCAGTGCAGCTGCCGCAAGGGCCTTAGCCACTTCCGCGCGGATATCCTCTTCAGACGAAGTCTCAACAGTTATCTTTACACTGTCACCGCTGTCTGATTTATCACCTTCAAGTATACTGTCGATGGATTCCACACGCTTTAATGCGGTGCGAACCTTGTCTGCATCTCCCAATACCTCTATGTCGATCCTTGTCTTTTTCTCCAGCTTGTTTTCCAGCTCATCAGGCGTACCCCTGGCTGCCAGTTCACCGTTGCTTATTATAAGTACTTCGTCGCAGACTTCCGTAACTTCAGTCAGGATATGGGTACTGAGTATCACTATATGATCTTCCCTTAAGGAGCGCATCAGATTTCGCATTTCTATAATCTGCTGAGGATCGAGACCAACCGTAGGCTCATCCAGAATGATCACCTCGGGATCACCCACCAATGCCTGGGCAAGTCCCACACGCTGCTTATATCCCTTGGAAAGATTTCGTATCATACGGTACTCGTATTCCTCAAGGCCCGTAAGGCCCAGGATCTTTTTTAACTCCTCCGGCCTGCTGTCACGTGGCACTTTTTTAAGCTCCTGTGCAAAAGTGATGTATTCACCCACCCTCATATCAGTATAAAGAGGCGGGAGTTCCGGAAGATAGCCGATATTCTGCTTTGCTTTTTCCGGTTCCTTCCTTATATCATGGCCGTTTATCACCACCGTACCTGCGGACGGAGCAATATATCCGGTCATTATGTTCATAGTGGTGGATTTTCCTGCGCCGTTAGGTCCCAGGAAACCGTATATCTTTCCCTTTTCAAGTTCGAAAGACAGGCCTTTTATAGCCACCACATCACCGTAGTTTTTTGCCAGATTTGTAACTTTAACCACTGTTATGCCTCCCACGATCAACTATTTATATCCCCGAAATAAGATAATACTACTTTTTCAGTAATTTATAAGCCTTCTTTACGAATATTTCACTTTTTTTTCATAAAATACATAATATTTTCCGGAATTATCGTGTATAATTTTTACTAACGCACTGTTAGTTATAGGTAACAGTCTCTAACCATATTAAATTGCTAAATTCATCGTTGCTCGGGGGAATTCAGTATGGCTGGCGGCAAAAAACTTATTGCCCTTTGTACATCAAGGGTCTATGACCCACAGATACACGGATTTATAGTCAAAGTAAATGAGAAGCTCAAGGATAACGGCTACTCTTTACTTGTTTTTGCCATTAATTCCGATATCTATTGGGAAGAGGACAGACCTGCTACAGAAAAGTACGTCTTTGACCTGATTCCATATGACTCTGTCGAAGCCGTCGTTATCATGGACGAGCGTATCAAGAGCCACAAGATCGCCAACAAGATCATCAGCACTTCAAAAAAGCATAATGTCCCTGTCATCGTTGCGGACGGCCGCTATGAAGGAACTACCTGCATAAATTATGATTATGAAAAGGGATTTGAGCTTGTGGTCCGCCATGTAATAGAGCACCACAAGGTAAAACGTCCCCATATGATGGCCGGACACAAGAATAACGAATTCTCTGACAGGCGTATCGATGTTTTCAAGAAGGTACTTGAAGAAAACGGCATTCCCTTTGACGATACCATGGTAAGCCATGGCGATTTCTGGGCAGATCCCTGCAGGGTCGCAACCAATGCACTGCTTGAAAGGGACGTCCTTCCCGATGCCATCATCTGTGCAAATGATGTTATGGCAATAACCGTTTCGGAAATGCTTTTAGATGCGGGATACAAAGTTCCTGATGATGTCATTGTTACAGGCTTTGACGGTTATGACGGCATATATTTCACTTCGCCCAAAATAACTACAGCTGCCTGCAACACCCTGCAGCTTGCGGATGCAACAGCTGAGCAGATCCTTGAAACAGTTAAGCAGAAAGATGTCTGCCATGACAGAAAGATCATGCCGGTCTTCATGGCCAACGAATCCTGCGGCTGTCCCGAGCATACCGAGCATCCCATTATTCTTCGCAACTGGTTCAAGGAAAGCTTTGCAAGACACAATGATGACAACCGTGTCCTTCACATGATGACATCTGCAATGCAGACAAGCAAGGACCTCTCTGAGCTCTCTGCTAACCTCAGATCATATAAGACCGATTCACTTCTTTGTGTGGTGGATAAGAGATGCTTTGACAATGATATAAATTATTTCACCGAGCAAGTAGAAAATACCAAAAAGGAATTCATACTGCTTTACGATTCAGAGAATCCGCAGAATGTTCCGGAGAATATCACTTATGAAGGCCTCTCTGAAGAAATTGCCGAGGATATCCTTGAGCCTGCCATACATGACAGGATGCTTGAGCTTACCGAAAGCGGGTATCCCCTTATTTTCAACGCACTGGACTACATGAACCGTCCCTTCGGTTTCGTATGCTACTATTTCAGGGACTATCTGATTTCAAACTACTCCAATGCTATGGGAGTTACCAATGCCATTAGCATCGGTATCGGCGGATATATCAATATACAGTATCAGAGCATGCTCCTTGAAAAGATGGACGAGATGTACCGTCATGATCCTTTGACCGGACTGTATAACCGTATAGGTTTTATGAACATCTTTAATGTCCTGAGAAAGAAACCTGAGAACAAAAACAAACCTATAACCGTGCTTATGTCCGACCTGGACGGTCTGAAATATATCAATGATAATTTCGGCCATGCCGACGGTGACAGCTCCATCGCTGCTGTAGCAAAAGCACTTTTCAATGCTACTCCGGAAAACAGCCTTTCAACCCGTTTCGGCGGTGACGAAGTCTTTTCCGTAATTATCGGTGAATGTGATCCTGATGAGATCATCAGGAACATAGATAAATACCTTGAGGAATACAATAAAAAAGTTCAAAAGCCCTACACTGTTGCTACCAGCAGCGGTTACCTGACCTCCGTGCTCAATGATGATTTTGATTTTAATACGGTATTGAAGGCTGCTGATGAAGAAATGTACAAGATTAAAAATCAGAAATACAGTGCAAGAGATGGAGCGCCCGGAAGCAAGAACTAAACCCGGTTACGGAACAATTAAATTCTCATAAAAAAACCACCATCAGCCATGCTGAAGGTGGTTTTTAGTTATTAGCATGTCTACCAGCTTGTTCTTCCGCCGTCACATATAACGGTGGATCCAGTCATATATGTAGCTGCATCCGATATCATATACAGTATGGTACAGACATACTCGTCAGGATCACTCATACGACCCATAGGGATCAGGTTACTTATCTTTGCAACAAATTCATCATCCTGGCCGTTGGAAAGGCTGGCAGGACAGAGTGTATTCACACGGATTCCCTTATCGGCCCAGTAGATTGCAAGATATTTCGTAAGGCCTATGATGCCGTGCTTTACTACAGAATAGGACACCGGCTTAACTGTCTGTTCCTCTTCCGGAAGGCCCTCTTTTCTGTATATCCTCTGGTCAGGCGCTATGATGCCGTAGTCAGATGAGATGTTGAGCACCACACCCTTTTTCTGCTTTTCCATAACTTCGCCGAAAACCTGGGCACAGAGCATTGCCCCGGTAAGGCCTACTGCAATATCCTGATTCCAGATATCCACAGGGAAATTGGTAAAACGCATAGCACCGAGATTCTTGGAACCGCCTTCAACTTTAGGGTTATTTGCAGCATTATTTATAAGCACATCAATATGCCCATACTTATCCATGAGCATATCCCTTACTTCACAGAGCTTTTCACGGGAAGTAATGTCAGTGATTATGCACTCGTATTTTATATCATCACCATATTCATCTTTTAATACGCCAACATTTCTTTCCATGCCGCCGCCGACTATGTCGAGCAGCACAGGGATGCCGCCACCTTCAACTACAGCCTCTGCATGCTTGAGACCTATCAGTCCGCCGCCACCGGTGATGATGCAGATACGGTCGGTGATCTCCATACGCTTTAAGTACTTAGTCTTCATTGCAATATCTCCCATTCTGTGTAATTGACTTTTGTGAATATAACCCGGTCATCCTTTCTGTATAGGTGCCTCTTCAAGAGTCTTATAGTTTGATTGCAGGTACTCCAGCACCGGATTGCTGTGGTCACTTACATAATATTCAAGGAAATCCATATCCTCCTTGGCATCCACATCAATGCCGCCCTCCACAACATAGCCTATCATCCTATCACCGTGCATAAGGTCATTGTTTATAATAAACTCTGTCCTAAGCACATCCACATAACTGTCAGGAATATAAACATCCGGAAAAGCCTGTCTGGGATTGTTTGCCTCATCTAGAGTCAATCCGGGCTTAACGCTCTTGTAATATCCGTCTTCCCTAAGATTGAACCACTTATAGGGAGTGTTAGGTGCCAGATGGGCTGAACGCAGGCTGGTAGCTGACGGATCAGCTTTCATCCTCTTTACTGCTTCGCTTACTACCTCCGGCTTTCTTAAAGGATATGTAGGCCTCATATGCATAAAGAATTCCGGCAGAACTCCTTCATTTTCCGCAAGCCAGGTAATGGCATGTTCCATAAACTCTATATCGGTTGAATTATCACCGGATATTTCCGCAGGGCGAAGGAAAGGAGCCTCCGCACCGTAATACTTTCCAATCTCTGCATAATACTCAGAGTCAGTAGATATGAACACTCTTGAAGCCTCACCGCACATATTTGTGGCTGCAGCGGTAAAAGCAATAAGCGGATAGCCCTTAAGGCATCTTATATTCTTATTCTTAACGCCCTTGCTGCCGGATCTGGCCGGTATTATGGCATACACGCTGTCCTTCTTAATAAGGTCATTGTACTCTTTTTTCATATGTTTCACCTTCTAAAATAATATTCACATGCTGAATCCCAATATCAGGTTAGTTCAGCTATGGTCTTCAACCCTGCAGCTTCACTATTTCTCCCGTCTCCATGGAGTCCTTTACTGCCAGAGCAATCTTTAAGCTGGCAACACCTTCCCTGACAGGAATGGTGGTAGCTTTCTTTTCGCGGAGAGAATCAAGGAATGCTTTCATCTCATCATAGAACATGTTGTTGCGGTCAAAGTCAAATACTTCACCGCGGGTAAGTTCTCCTGCTCTGTTATAAACAGATATCCTGTTTTGAAGCAGGTCGAAAAGGATCATTCCGTCAGTACCCACTATCTTACAGTGTCTTGTAGCAGGACGCTGAACGAAATCTTCGTGCACATGAATTGGTATCTTATAACCCTCATGCTCTACTTTCATTAATATATCTGCAGTATCTTCAACATCTATCTCGAAATCGGCAAGGTTTCCGCCCACAGCGTACACGCTCTCCGGCATTCCGAAAAATGAATATAGATAATCCAGCTCATGGATCTGGGTCATTACCACACCACCGCCCAAGCTCTTCTTTGCCGTATAGGAAGTACGGTAGTCCTCGTATTTATGCATACCGGAAACATCCTCACCCAGTTCTGCAAATACAGAAGTGACTCTTCCTATGGCATGGCTTTCAAGCAGTTCCCTTGCAGCCGCTACGCAGGGATGGAATCTCTGCTGGTAGCCTGCAAAGTTGACCAGGCCTTTTTTCTCTATCTCATCAAGAAGCTCATCCATTCCTTCCATTGAAGAAGAAACAGGCTTTTCACAGAAGATATTCACATTATGGTCAGCCGCGGCCTTCATCACTTCGAAATGGCATGCGGAAGGATTGCAAATAAAAACAGCATCGATATTCTTATCCCATGCTGCATCAAGTGTGGGCACATACTCAATGCCATAACGTTCTTCCAGATCGTCGCCTATGACATTAAGCTTATTGTCCAGGACCCTGTTATTTCTGAGAACCCTGTATGCGTATATGTGATCATCCGGTCCCTTCAACGCATACAGATTCCTTAAATGTCTCTGACCTATGGAACCAAGTCCCGTAAACAGATAATTCATTAGTTTCCTCTCAGTTCTCTTCTCTTCTTTAATTCTGTATCATACAGGCGTTTCTCACCATCCCCCAGTGTCTCCAGGGCAGATGTGATACGCTTCTTCAGAAGCGCCATTGCCTGCACCTCAAGAGACGCTTTCTGATCCGATCCCCACATATCATGGGAAAGAGTAACATGCCTCTCGATAAGGCAGGCGCCAAGCACTGCAGCTATTACCGAAGGCTCAAGGTTTGCCTCATGTCCGCTGTATCCCACTAAACAGTCATACCTCTCACGCATAGTATTGATAAGCCTTAAATTCAGTTCATTGTTTGGACTGGGATAACTGCTGTTTGTATGGCATATGATATAGTCTCCGTTTGAAAAATCCTCAAGCCATCCAATGGTGGTATCCATTTCGTTCAGCTCTGACATACCTTCCGATAATACAACCGGCTTGCCGGATTCACATGCCCTTTTGATTATCTCCTTATTAGTGTTGAGTGCTGAAGGAATCTTTATAAAAGGCACCTCATATTCAAGAAGGAATTCAAGGCTTGGCATATCCCAGGGACTTGCAGTCCAGTCAAGGGGCTTTGCCTTGCAGTACCCGTCTATCACATCATATTCTGCCTTTTCAAATTCGATGTGTTTCTTGTAATCAATGTAAGCCATTGTTCCCCAGGGGGTATCCCTCGGTACCTGTTTCTGTGCTTCAGGCACAGCGATGTCAGGAGTGCGTTTCTGATACTTCACGCAGTCCCATTCACAGGCAAAAGCTGCATCCATAAGCCTTTTGGCAACCTGAATATCACCGTTATGATTGATGCCTATTTCAGCGATCATATACGGAGTGCTGCTTTCGCTTACTATATGAGTTCCAAGTTTTATGGTTTTGTTTGCCATATTCTCTGTCCTTCCTCAGACACCTATACCCGCTGTCTGAATGACAACAATGCTGACCACCATTCGGTGTTCAGACAATTACTGCCTGTTATAATTTATCAGACATCCGTCAAGAATTATCTCTCTCTCTGTATCTGTGAGTCCGCCCAGCACAAGAGTAAATTCCTTCACTCCGTCTGCTGTAACAGCATAAGCCTTTATGCTGTCTGCCTTCTTCTCAACCTCTTCCCTGATGCCGGGGAGATATACGTAGTCGAGATTCTTGAAAGGAAGCTCACCCTCGGGAATAACGAAGGGAAGCATACCCCAGTTGATAAGGTTTGAACGGTATCTCTTGGTAGCATACTCATTTGCGATATTAGCCCATCCGCCAAGCACCTTCTGGCAGGAAGCAGCCTGCTCACGGGCAGAACCATCACCGGGCTTAACTGCAAATATTGTAGAACCTACACCAAGCTTCCTTACGGTAGATGTAACCTCACCATCACCGGAAGCTGTACCTATACCATCTGCACCGGAAACATTCTGTTCTATCTTTGATATAACAGACGCAAGCTCATCGTATCCGTCTGCTGCAGTCTTTCCTGACTCAATAGATTTCTGTGCCTTCTGTACTTCCTTTGCACGGCCAACATATTCAGGATCCTTCCTTGAAAGTGTGAACTCAGCAAGACCAAGTGGATTACTTCTATATGAAGAAGTCTCACCGGAAGGAATCAGCTCGTCTGTAGTAGTCACGGGGTCGTGGATCTCGGAAACAACCTTCAGCAGCAGATTCTCAGGCAGCGGACTCATAGCCGGCCAGTCCTTGATATTAGGACCGAACTTAACCTCAACACTTTCATCAGCTACTCCGTGGGAATCGAATACCCTTCTGTCATAAATGGTCTTGTCGAAACTGTATTTATACTTGCCAATCTTCTCAGGCACTTCCGTAGCAGGTGTAAGGATACCCTTGTTTGCTGCGGTAGCCGCAATAGACCTTGCATCCATAAGGGCAACCGATGCAATCTGTCCGCTCTGTATCTTGGAACCTTCTCTGTTGGGGAAGTTTCTTGTAGAGTGGCGGATAGAAAGCTCTCCATTCGCAGGTGTATCGCCTGCACCAAAGCAGGGACCGCAGAATGCAGTCTTAAGAATCGCACCTGTTGAGAGGATCTTAGCTGCCGCACCGTTTCTGATCAGTTCCATGTATACCGGAACAGATGCAGGATATACACTTAAGTTAAACTCGTCGGAACCTATGCTTGCTCCGTCAAGAATGTCAGCTGCAGCGCAGATATTCTCAAATCCACCGCCGGCACATCCTGCGATGATACCCTGGTCAACTAAAAGCTTTCCGTTCTTTATCTTGTTTCTGAGATTAAACTCAACCTTGTCACCGAAACTTACCTTTGCTCTCTCTTCACATTCAGCAAGTATGTCATCAAGATTTGCATTAAGCTCCTCGATCGTATATGCATTTGACGGATGGAAAGGAAGAGCTATCATAGGCTTTACCTTTGACAGATCCACTTCAACCACGCCGTCATAATAAGCAATGCCTTCGGGCTTCAGTTCCTTGTAGTCCCCAGGTCTCTTATGTATATCATAGAAATCCTTTATCTCATCATCTGTCTGCCATATGGATGAGAGACAGGTGGTCTCGGTGGTCATTACATCCACACCGATACGGAAATCAGCGCTTAATTTTGCCACACCGGGTCCAACGAATTCCATTACTTTATTCTTAACATAGCCATTCTTGAACACAGCACCGATTATCGCGATAGCCACGTCCTGGGGACCTACACCCTTTGCAGGCTCACCCTTAAGATATACAGCTACAACACCGGGCATATCTATATCATAGGTCTGGGAAAGAAGCTGTTTTACAAGCTCAGGTCCGCCCTCACCTACAGCCATTGTTCCCAGCGCACCGTATCTGGTGTGAGAATCCGAACCGAGTATCATACCACCGCCTGTTGCAAGCATTTCCCTTGCAAACTGGTGGATGACAGCCATATGAGGAGGAACATACACTCCGCCGTATTTCTTTGCACAGGAAAGACCGAATACGTGGTCATCTTCATTTATGGTACCGCCTACCGCACAGAGTGAATTATGGCAGTTGGTAAGCACATAAGGAATAGGGAACTTTGTCAGTCCCGATGCCCTTGCAGTCTGGATTATTCCGACAAATGTGATATCATGGCTGGTCAGCTTATCGAATTTGATATTGAGTTTCTTATCATTTCCGGATTTATTGTGAGCCTGCAAAATAGAGTAGGCTATTGTGCCCTTTGCAGCATCTTCTTGGGTAATATCTTTTCCGGTCTTGCTTTTAAGAAGCGCCTCATCAGTTACAAGCTCCTCGCCATTTACCAGATATGCGCCACCGTCATAAAGTTTGATCATCTGAATTCTCCTCTTTCTCTACGTGCACGACTACAGGGTAAAATACATGCTTTTTCACTTACACAAGCAGTATTTTACCCTTTTAACCATAATATTATACTTTAAATCCGCTTTTTTTTAAAGAATCAGGTAAGATCAGGTGCAAAAGTGGCTGATAAAGCCAGGGCATGAGCCGCCGCTATGTTGATTGTCTCAAATATATCATCCTCCTCGAGGGTTTCAGAGACAGGTATAGTAAGCCTATATACCAATCCCACCTCCGGGTAAATGATAAACATTCCACAGACCAGTTTCATATTTACTTCCTGGAGTTTTTCCCTAAGTGCAGCTGCCTCTTTTTTCCCTACGCTATCTTTAAGAACCATCATACATGAGAAATAGAAAACATTCTCCGCTGCTGCCATTACAGGAAAATAAAACTGTCCCTTTATACCTACATGTTCGCATGCAAGTATCTCAAAAGGACTTCCATTTTCTCCTTTTTCTATAAACTGGTTTATTACTCCGGATTTATTCATCTCAGCCTGAAGCCTTTTCAATGCATTTATTCTTTTCTGTTCGTTTTCAATAACCATGTTTTTTTCCTTCCTTCTTGTTCTCTATTTGCTGTACCAAATACTTTTTACCTATTAGTTTATCCTATACCATACGCATTAAGTTACGAGCCATCTCTTCAACAGGGGGCGACGGAACCTGACCTACACCTTCAGGATACTTAAACAACAATGAAGGGAACAGTCCCCGCAAGGAACTACGTTCCTTCACAGCCTCTTTATTATCTACTAAAATCTGCTTTCCATCATCATCAAAGAATATCTGCCTATGCATAACTTTAGCATACTGTGTAGTAATGTCCATAAAGAATTCCTCATTGCTTGCGTAATGCATCTGATTAAGCGTCCTTTTACGGAGCTCCGCCTTCAAAGAATCCAGCATAACGCCATTTTTTTCAATCATATATTTTTTAGCATCGTCAGATTCCATCACTTTCTTCAACATATCATCCATTTTGATAAATTCATCAATGGTTTTTTCCCGCTGTTCCTTGTTCAGCCAGAATGCCTGTATCTTGCTTCCTATATCCAATGCCGTAGAAATGATGTCAGTAAACGGTTTTGCAACAGGTACCAGCGCACCGACAAGCGAGGCAACACCGCCGGCAATCTTCAGGCTAGCCATCTCCATCTCTGCAGAACTCATTCTTCTCTGAATATTTATTACAGCATTAACCGTTTCTTCTGTATTAAGCGTTCCTTGTTCTGTTCCTTGTTTTGTTCCCTGTTTCTTATCTTTTTCTTTTGCAAACTTACGAGCATCATCACTTACCTCTACAACTTTATCATGTTCATACCCAGCCGTGACCAATTCAATACTTCCACTAAATATAGCCAGGCCTCCGCTTAAGCCGTCCGAATACTTTTCTATGGTCTTTTCTGCCTCCGGAGCTACATATGTCATAATGTCATAAGCATTCCCGGCCAAATCAGAAATACTGTCCACAAAATTGGCATATTCTTTCATGCCGCCGGATAAACTCTTTCCATCCTCGAAAACACTTTTTGCCGCCAACACCGTACTTACAAGACTGGTCAAAGCGCCAATTGAAAG
The DNA here is from genome assembly GCA_000621425.1 of Lachnospiraceae bacterium AB2028. GTDB lineage: Bacteria > Bacillota > Clostridia > Lachnospirales > Lachnospiraceae > NK4A136. The sequence goes on along the minus strand of JHYJ01000015.1, from coordinate 30,891 downwards.
AAAGACTCCGCTCGATATATTAAGTCTGTTCAGATCCCCCTCGCCGATATTCCATGGCCATAAATGAGGTTTTTCTTCAAGAGTGCTCGTTATGGTATTTCCGATACTTGATGCAATTCCAACACCATCAAGTACGTTACCTACCGTATCCGACTCCTCTCTGACACCGTCTTCGTGCTGCAAGGCCATTAGCTTTTTTGCATCCTCAAATTCCACTCCAACTGCCTTATTTGCACGAACCAGTAGCCTCAACGCCCTGGAAACCCTTTCGCTCTGCAAAATTGCTGCTTTGTCATTCTTAAGGTCTTCCTCATTTTTTCCTGCGATAAGCATCCTGTGCTTATTTGCCTCTTCCATAAATTTCCAGTAGCACTCCTGGCGCAAAGTAACCGACTTAGGAAGTGAAGAGTCTTTCATGCTTATCCGCTCCGCAGACATCATCTCCAGTTTTTCGCCAATCTTCATCTCACTATCATCTAATAACCGCATACCGAAGGCCAGCTTTGACATCATAAGGCCTCCATAGGTATCTACTAATCCGGTATTCCTTATCCAGTCAGCTCGTTTAACAAAACTACCTAAATGCTGATGAACTTTCCACCATGCCACTTCCATCTTGTCTTTGAATGCATCCAAATCGGGAACATAATTATTCAGCGCCATTGAAGCATCAAAGCCCGAGGTTGCTGTTTGTCTGTTTTTTTCTATTGTGTAGTATACAAACAGCCTTTCACGAATGGGATGGGATAATATCTCTACGGCAAAATTTGATTCGGTATTACCCTGCCACTGCTTAGAATTTGCCGCAATCCACCTGTCTATCCTCTTTATACCGTTTACAACATCCTCGGGATACTCTTTTTCCTCCGTATCCTTGATCTGTTTACCATATTGCCACTTTGAACCTGTACGTTCGGTCAGGTGTTTATTTATCGAACTTTCTATCAGTTCGTTGGTCTTATCCTCCTTAAGCTTTGCTTCATATATCTTTTTTAGAGCTTTATCACTCTTGCGGCCAAATTTACCATAAAACTCTTCTTTCGTATATATTCCCAAATCCACACAAATATCGGAAAAATACATTTTATCAATCGTTTCAGGACTTTGATCCATTACAGAGAAAAATTCCTGAAGGGTAGCATAAGTATCAAACATCTTGTCATATCCCTTGCTGTCTTCAGCTATGATACCCCTGTCTCTCATTTCCTTATATTTATCCAGAGTATTGCTATATGTACGTATAACAGTATAATACCGCCACAGTCTTTCCTTCGTGGTTTTAATATCAAGTGAGGCTATATCCTGTGCATAAACTTCAGCAACCTCTTTTAATTCGGCCATGTCAATTTGTACTTGCTTTTCGTCAAGAATTGTCTTGTTCTTCTGTCCCTCTTCCATATTCTTTTGACGAACAACTTTGAACTCCTTGACCAGCTCAGCCGAATGACTTACTTCTTCATCAAGATTTGTGCTCTGCTCTACTAAAAGCTTTAGGGATACATAATTAATATCAACAAGCGAGCTTAAAACTCCATGCCCTGATATATACGCTTCTACAACACTACTCGTATCTGCGGATAATTCGTCATTTTCAGCTCCCCCGGATATTTTTGCCGCAAGACTTCTCAAAGACATCAATCCTGTCCGGTTCATCAGAAGATATTCAAAAAGTACCCGGTCATCCTTTGAAAAAGCATTTATCACATCTTTAGAATCACTGCTCACCTTATCAAGCAGAAACTTTTCAAATTCTTTTCTTTCAGAAAGCTTTACTTTACTTTCGCCCATAGCCTGCTCTGAAGAAACAGACATTATTCCGCCGGTGTCATCCATAATAAACCTGGCGATACCTATATTATCAATCTTTTCCTGCATGAAACCTTCCAGCATATCGCTATAGTATGCGACCGCTTCACCCGGACGGTCCGTCTCTTTTGGAGATTCTTTCATAAGTTTTTCCCCGAAATATTCGAACAGTCCCAGTTTCAGATTCCTTCTTTCAAGATCAGAATGTACTGAATCCTTAGCTTTTTCAATATGGTAATTCGCCGCAGCCGAAAACGCCCTCATGCGATTGAGAAATTTTTTCGACTCATTAAAACTCTTCTTGTCGCCGAGGTCAACGCTTACTATCATATTTTTTAGAACAGACGTATAAACAGATTCTAAGAATTCATCCGTCATGTACTCACTTGCCAGGCTTGTCACGTCCTCAAGACCTTGCTTGAACTCCTCGTCAGCATCTATATCTTCCGGATTCTTTAGTTTCAAAAATTCTTCATCTGAACGAGCAAAGAGTTCGTTAAACGCCGTCCTGCCTTTCTCTTTTTCAGCAGTAATAGTTTTCACCTTATCATGCGTCTTTTGTACCGCCTCGGTCATTTTTCTGTTTTCGATCTGTTTGTTTATAATTACTTCTGCGGTATTACGCAGTCTGTCAGTAAGCCCCTTCTTGTAATCCTTAGCAGCTAAATGAATAACCGAATCTCTCTCTTTCTGATGCAAAGACGCTATAAGTGCATCAACATTGACATCCGCTCTTGTATCCCATTCTTTTCTTAAATGGTCTATTGACTTTTGGAGAGTTTCATAATTTGCTGACATACGATCCAGTTCTTTATCAAGATCATAATTTTTAACGAAAGCAGACGCTCCGTTTTCCAGCAAAAGAGAAGTAAGCATAGAACTCTTCGCCGAAGCTTCCTTATGTTCTGCATCAACTTGTTCCTTGGTTTTATCTTGCCCGGATACACCATCCACGCCAAGCTTTTCATCTACTAATTTTCCAAATGGAGTACCGTTGATTTCTGTCTTGTTTATTTCCTTATCAAGTTTTTTAAGCTCCAAGAGCGCAGCCGCATCTGTTTCTTTTGCATTCAATATATAATCAGTTATCTCCTTTTCCTTCTCCAAAAGATACTGATCCCTATACATATGCCCCTTCATAGCCTCATAGATTCTCTCACATGAAGGAACTATCTTCTTCATGAACATATCAAACTCATCATCAGAATCTGCGGCAAAATGAACCTTAAAGTCATAGTCATCCATAAGAAAATCCAACAGGTAATAGATTTTCTCCTGTCCTTGCAGCTTTGCAAGCCTATCATTATATTTTTTTATTTTTTCTTCATCTTTTTTCTGGTCAATTTTTTCTGCAAGCTCTTTTCTTTCTTCCTCGCTTTTTATAGCCCTTTCAACACAGGGAGCAAGTTTTTCAAGATATTCAGCATTACCCAAATCATTTATATTTTTACCGAGTTCCTTAGAAATCTGTTTCAGGTTAACACCTGCACCATATTCGCTATAGCAATTTAAAATAAGTTTTTTTACATCGTCTAATCCTTCGTATTTCTCTCCTAAGAAATCTTTTTTTGTAAATTTCTTTTTCTTAGCTTTAGCCGCATTAAAATAATCTTCAATATATTTTTTATAACTATCAACATACTTGTTTATATCATTTTCTGTAGCGCCCTTGCCATCAGTTATGGGATATTTTTTCTTATACTCATATAAAGTGCATGGAGCAGGCTCGTTAATAGATTTGAAAATATCATTCACAAAGCCTTCTAACCCTTCCATTCGGGCAACACGCTCAGGAGCCCTCATGTGTCCCTTCTTAAAAAGAGTATTTGCCTTTTTCATGCCTATGATTTTTATTTCGGCAGATGTATTACGGTCATATAACTCACAATGTGCGAGATACCCGTCGACGTTATCGTAAGCCTCCTTGCGTTTCTCCTTATATTCAACATAATCATCATAAGAAACATATGATAATCCGGACATTAACCTATCCAGGAAAAATCTCCTGTATTCAATCTTGTCCGCAGTTCTGCATCCATTCAATATAGTCGCATAAGGTACTACGTTAAGCTTTACTTCTATACGTTTAACAAGACTCTTTACATCATCAGCATTTAATTGCTTAATATCCTGTTTTTCCTTCGGCAACATATCCGGAATCTGTTTCTTGATCATTTGCTTTATCTCTTCACGGTCCTGATCAGAAAGCGATGACAACGCACCCTTGTCAAGAAGGGTATTCAGATATGATTCTGCACCATGATCCATAGCCTCATCAGCAGCCGGCCCCTTGAGACGAATGTTCTGTTTTTTCTTCAGCGCCTCTTCTCGTGATGTTTCTATTTTTTTACTAATTCCAAGGACATCAACATCGGACTTTTTTTGTCCGGCCTTCAGGACACGGTACCCCTCTACAGCCTTAGACATAATTGACAGATCTTCTCTAAATTCTTTTACCCTATGGTCTGCTGCTTTCTTATAGTCAGCATCTTTATCCTTGCCTTTTTCCTGTACAGTATCCAGCTCCCCATTTATTCTGCGTAGCTCATTTTGACACTTTTCATAATCAGCTTCTATTTTTATAAGTTTCTGCTTTTTCAGTTCACGCACATATTCTTCAGATCCCGTTATAGAACCATATAAAAGCTTTATATTATCGGCCAGTGCATTTATCCTGCCACAATATTCTTCAGATGCACCTTCAAGACTGTCGTTTTCAATTGTCTTCAAAAGACTGTGAAGCATTATAACCTTCGCAGCCATTGGATGCTTTTCATAAAAAGCATGTCCTGCCTTCAATTCATTATCTTCGTCTGCTGCAGGAACAAGTTTGCGCGCCTGGATACTCAGCTGTGCTATTGCTGTTGCATCATTTGCCCCGTATAATTTTTTTATAAGATCAAGCCTACTGTTCTGTTCTTTTGATTTAAACTTTTCCGTGATAAGTACGCCGCTTGATTCCGCAAGAACATTTGAAAAGTCAGCAATATCCGTATCTGTCACTCCATCCCGGGAAGACAAAAAACGTCTGACATGCTTGCCCATACGTTGCTTTAATTCCTCACCCTTAAGTTTCTTTTTATCAAAGAAGGCTTTCATCTTACCTACGCCTTCAACACGCTCATTTTTATAATCCGTAAATTCAGAAATCGAACCAAGAGCACTTGACGGCTTATATTCATCAAGTGTGGCATTTGTATATTTGACTCTGAACTTGCTATCAGCACTTTTTTTACCTTTTTCTTTATATGCTTCTTTTTGTACCCTAAGTTCTTCAAGCCTTTCCTGCTGTTTTTTCTTTTCTGCCTCAAGCTCTTTTATCTGATTATGACTGAGTTCCTTCTTTTTCTTCGCACGTGTTTTATCCGTTTTTTTCTGAGTTTCTACATTTGAGATGAGCCTGCTTGCCGATTCTTCACTCTCCTCACGATTGATCACAAACTTATTTTTATATTCAGATCCCTGCATATCATTCTCAGTGACACCACTCATAAACTCATGTGCCACTGTTGAGAGCATCATATCCGCATTTGCAGTTACTTTTATGCACTGAGTTGCAATATCTTCTGCCTTTTTCGGTGTTTCCTTTTCTTGGAACAGGGAGTCACTCATATAAGAGAACATTTCAATTATTTTATCGTCTGCCCCGTTTTCGCCATATAAACTTATTCTCTTACATAACTCAACATACACGTTTCCCATATGTGCATACATAGCCGTAAGACCTTCTGCCATAGTTACACACTGCTCTCGGAAATCATCAGCCTTCATTCCGGATGAACTCAGAGCTTTCACAGCATTGGTACTCATAGCTTCCATCTTGTCCTTTATGCCCGTAATCATGCTGAGCACCTTATCCTGAACAGACAGTGTGTTTCCTGCTTTTTGATCATCCTTTGCATGCTGCAAGATCATACAGAGCTTTGTCGCCTGTAACTTGTATGACATTAACACATCCTGTTCTTCATCATTAAGGTTCCCTTCTTCTAATTCTTTTGACTTTGAAAAGATCTCCGGCGCAGGGCTTTTTTCGTCATATCTTTCCTTTGCCTTAAGTTCCTCCAGAACCTTCGATGAATACTCAGAATTTATAATGAACTTGTCACTTTCCGGTACAGGACCACATTTAAGCAGACTGTTGCGGCTTCTTGCACGAAGCATCTCACCTGACAGCATCTCATCAAAACTTTCTCCTGTCTTTGAAGAAACAAGGTCACATGACATCAGATTTATGACATACTTTAAAACTGATTCTGACGGCTTTTCCTTTAAAACATTATTTATCAAGCTGATACCGTCACTGCAATGCCGGAGCAGCTCATTATACTGTTCCAGCTTATCAGCCAGTCCTTCCACCGCCTGAGCATTTATTTCCGGATTATCACCTATTCCATCCTTAACACGTTTCTTCTGATCACCAAGGAGCATTTTGGCGATATTACTAAGCTTATTTGTAAGCGTTTCCCTATAACTATCAATATAATCTACCAGTTTAAGCTGTTCCTTTGAAATCGTGGTATCATCCTTAAGTTCTGCAAGGGTTTTTTCAAGCGTGTCAAAACTGTCCTTGTATGTAAGCATTGCATCCCTATTGTTTGCCACACAAAGAGCAGTCTTCTGCTGTACTGAAGTACTGACATTATCCGTCAAGTCATAAAACAGCTCGCTGTATATCTGTTTTTTCTCAGCTTCCTGATCCTTTTTCTCATCCTTTTTTTGTTTCTGATCCTGCAGCGGAACATTGCCAAAAATTTTTTCAAACTTTTGTATATAGGACTCGGAAGTCTGATTATTATCCTGTTGCTGTTGCTGGTTTGCTTTTTTTTCTATTTTACTTTCCATATCAAATCTCTCTCCACGCTATAATGTCTGTTAATCTCTCTTTACATTTGATATTCTTTTGTTTCATAAGCGACTCTTCAAACTTCATCAGCTTTTCACCACTGGTGTCTATGTAAAGCGTTTTGAGAGCATTATCCTCTTTCTTTATAGCCTCCACTGCATAATCAAAAAGATAAAGCATTTCTTCCACAGCCCCCTTTGAAATATATATCCCTTCCAACCGGGCTCCATCCTGAAATCTCTCCACAGCCAGCATACCTTTTATTTCATCACCTTCAATCATAATCCCACCATAACGGTTCTGAGATGAAAGCATAAACTCCGTGTCGAGATACATGCTCGATGACATTTCGTATTCAAGTGACATGATCTTGTCTCTAATTTTCCCCTTTGCCGCAGCTCCTCTTATCAATTTTCTTCCTTTTGGCAATTCCCCATGTCCAAACGGATATGCCGCAATTACTTCATTTATATCGTAAAGACTGCGGCAGGTATCACCCCTTTCTGTCTCAAAACCGCAGTGTTGCAAAAATGAAACAAAGTCAGATTTTTCATCACCGGCATTAAACCCACAATACATAATGCGCGAAACGAAATTTCCATCAAAAACTTTCGAAACCTCTTCCAGGAACAATCTCCCGTACCCTTTTTTCCGGTATTTGTCTGCTATGCCAAAATATCTGATGACAGCATCACCGCTCTCCATATCAAAAACTGCGGCTCCCACGGCCCTATCCGAATCATCAAGAAACCCTATGCAAATACGCTCATTGTTCCCAGAATTAAACAAGTCTTTTATTGCCGGATAAAAATCTATCGTTTTTTTTGTGATCTTTGATAAACGCATACTACCTCCTCTTTGCTATTTCCCTGTATTCATTCAATGCATATCCATAGTCACAGGCCTGGTAATCCGGCATCATCTGAATCAACTCCTTCATTGTCATCTCGGATGCACCCACAACATATCTTGCCCGTCTTAAAAGCGTATCATATATCGCCCCCGCCTTTATGTAGATGTCATATTTTTCATCAAGATTATCAAATCCGTCTTTTAGAAGTTCAGCCGAAGCATTTCTTAATCTCTTTGCTTCATTAAATATCTCAACAAGCTCAGGCAGTTCTGAAAAAACCGATGTTAATATCATTTCCCTGAAAAGCTCCGGATGCTCATTCTTCTTCTTTTCAAGTGTTTCAAGCATATTACGACACCCTTCTATATCCACATGAATATCTGGGTTCAAGTCTTTATCAGTCTTCCCCAACCGTTCCTGCATTCTTTCCCACGCTAAGAAGATTGTTGCTCCATCCATTTCCCAAGGTGCCAATCCCTGGAACCGCTGGTCGATTATTCCCATCTGATCCTTAAATCTGACATTCGGATCCGGACATGGAACAATACATTTAAACTTATCGCGTATATAGACCCCCTGCATGGCTCCGACGGGTTGACCCTCAGACAGATATTTCAGATAAGCATCTGTGCTTCTTATATAAAAGTTTATTGTACGAAGCCTTGTAGAATAAATCTCATCCAATACATCCTTATATCCTTCAAATTCTTTCCTACAACAAAGAACCTCTATCTCTGATGTCAGTTTCGATCTTTCATTTAAAAGTTTTATTCGCTCATCTAAAACATTTTCAATCTTATCTTTTGTTTTTTTATACCCTGGGGTTTCCTTTAATCCTTTAAGAAATACCTCATTTTCTTTTTTATCTTTTACAAATGCTTTTTTAACCTGCTTATCAAGTTCTTTTTTAAATCCGTCAGTCTCACGAACAGCTCCTATCATCTCTTCGGCAACAGACGCATGATAATGGGACGTCAGCCGGGTTAATGTCGCCATAACACTACGGCCTTCCTTCATCACTTCCATCTGTTCTTCAAAAGATATCTTCCCTCCCGTGCTGATTTTGATTCCCGCAGTGGCAAAGAAAACATCAAGGGCTTCATCAAAAGCCTCTATTATCCTTTCATTAACACTATACCTTGCATGATCCTGTATAGTGTCACCGGGAGACTGTTTCATCTCTGACTTTATTTCATCGCGTTTTTTCAAAAGACTTGCAAATAGCTCAGCCTTCTTTTTTCTTTCATCCACAGAGACAGGAGGCCGTGTAAACTCTTCCTTATCAAGTAGACTGTAGCTCGTAACTGAATTACTGAAAAAATCGTACCCCGCCATCCTAAAAGATTCAGCCTTACCAGATTTATAAATTGCCAAGGATTCCTGTGCTATTTTTTGCTGAATCAGGATTATGGGAGGCAGTCCCATACGTTTAGATGAATCCTCGATTTTATTCCAGTGCCTCTCGTAAACAGCTTCCCTTTCACGTACCTGAGCGTAATAATATACTTCATCTATCTCATCAGCTAAGATACCGCTATTTTCAATATTCTCGCATACATTCATTAAATCTATGCCCAGAAGATAGCTCTCTGTTATTTCCGAATAATGATCCCAGGTTATATCACTCTTTCTTTTTTTACTGCTTTCATAGGGAATCCATACAAGAGCAATCTCATCAGAAAAAGCTTTCGGATTGTTTCTAAGTGAAGTTTCAACAGTCTCTGTAACAGATGGTATAAGTAAAAGTTCCCTTTCTGCCAGGACTTGTTTAGATATCTTGTTTAAGTACATGAACATTATCCCAAAAACTTCAGCATCAGTACCGTATATACCCTCTATAGAATAAAAATCATCATGCTTACATATAAACAAAGCACCTTTCACTATGCCTTTATCTTCATATAAAACTGACGCATCCCCATCGTACTGTTCCCAGTCAACAGGGTATTCCAAAGGAATCGGCAATCCTGATTTGATATAATCTTCTTCTATCTGATTTTTCTGCCTTTCAGAAATGTACTTAAGCCTAAAGCAATGAGAACCATCTGATTCAGATAAATTATCCGGAATATTCATTATAGCTTTCGTGTAAATCTGAAATACACGGGAAGGTATGACATCATAAAAAAAACCTGCACAGGAAAAGTAATCTAAGCGATAAACTTCCTGCACAGGAAACTCACTGAACGATCCGAGAAGCAACCCGCGCTCTCTGGCACTTTCCGTTCTTATCCTGATCAGATCAGCAGCACACTCCGATAATGAATAACGGTCTGTAACAGCTACCCACACGATTTCCTGCCACTGATACTTAACTCTTACAAGCACTACCCCGACAAGATTTTCTAAAGAGATCTTATCGTCAAAAGTAGCAATGCCATACAAACGTCCTTTTTTTAACTCAGCTTTATAATCCTGCGGAATCAATGAACCAAAGACATCTGCATCATCTTTATTGATCAGCATTTCATGTAACATATATTCCCCCCAATAAACACCTTAACAATTAACCCACGTTACATAAAACAAAGTATTCTTTTCTCTAATACATAATCATAGCATACTATGATAATTAATACTATTGTACAAACGCATACACCACTATTACCGCAATTCCCAGCAATATCCTGTATATTCCAAATGGCTTGAAATCGTGGCGTTTCACATATCCCATCAGGAATTTCACGGCCAACATCGATACTCCAAATGCAACCACAGAGCTAACTATGACTATTGCAATCTGCATGCCGTCAAAATCAAGGCCTTTCCCAAGGTACTTTATGAGTTTCAGGAGACTTGCCCCGAACATGGTAGGTATGGCAAGGTAAAAAGTGTATTCCGCAGCCACAGTCCTCGACATTCCAAGCAGAAGTGCTCCGATTATGCAGGCACCTGACCTGCTGGTTCCCGGCAGAATTCCTGCGATCAGCTGACAGAGACCTATCACAAATGCCGACATAAATGTTATCTCACTTATGTTACGGATCACAGGTTTTTCATGGCCTTTTATGATTTCTACTATTATGAAGACTATACCCACAAGCACCAGCATTATCCCTACGATAAGGGGCTTGAAATCTGCGGTCACATTTTCTACCCAATCATCTAAAAACAGCCCATAAAGAAGACCGGGCACACATGCCACGGCTATCTTTATCCACATAAAGAAAATGTCCCTTTTTATTACCAGGTCGCCTGCAATAAACCAGTAGTGATCCTCCAGGTCACCTACCTTTATCTTTATTTCATCCTTTTTCTGTAAGCCAAGCGGCCATATCTCTTTAAAGAATAGAATAAGTATGGCAAGTATGGCTCCCAACTGTATCACCACATCATAAAACTCCATGAATGCGGCCTGTTCCTCTGCAGTTCCCGGCAGGTCAAAACTTACAACTTCATTCAAAAGAATCAGATGTCCCGTGCTGGAAATGGGCAGCCATTCCGTGATGCCCTCCACTATTCCAAATAATACTGCTTTTAAGATTTCAATTACTGCTTCCATAGTTTAATTTACTCCGTACTCAGTTTTTACAAATTTCTCAAGTGCCGGCAATGACCGCTCAACCTTTTCAGTATCTATGCAGTATGCCATCCTGAAATACCCGGGAGCACCGAATGTATCTCCGGGCACAAGGATGAGATCATACTTCTTTGCCTTTTCACAGAATACTTTTGCATCTTCTTCCATTGCCTTAGGGAAAATGTAGAAGGTTCCACCGGGCCTTACCACCTCAAAGCCCAATTCCTTCAGCTTATTGTATATCAGATTCATATTTTTCTCATAAACAGACAGGTCACTGGTCATGGACACGCACCTTGCAGCAGCCATCTGTATTATGGAAGAAGGGCAGTTGTGTCCTATGCCTCTGGATATCTGCACACACATGGGTACTATCATGTCCGCATCCTTAGCCTTTGGATTAACTGCCACATAGCCGATACGTTCACCGGGAATAGAAAGTGACTTTGAATAGCTGTAACATGAGAGAGTATTATCGTAAAAATTGGAAACATAAGGTGCTTTTACGCCATCAAAAACTATCTCCCTGTAAGGCTCATCTGAAATAATGAATATCTCATGCCCATATTCATTCTGTTTATCATTCAGTATCTGTGCGAGTCTTTCCAGTGTTTCTGCGGAATAAACAATACCTGAAGGATTATTAGGAGAATTGATAAGCACTGCCTGCACATTCGGATTAAGGAATCTTTCAAACTCTTCAAAATTGATCTGAAAAGATGAAGTATCTGCAGGCACTACCTTCAATACTGCACCGGTCTGTTCTATATAAGGCCTGTATTCCGGAAAAAACGGCGCAAAGGTAACAACCTCATCCCCGGGCGAAGTCACGCATCTTACGGCATGTGCAATTGCTGAAGCAGCTGCAGACGTCATAAATATATGTTTCTGCTCATAGGGAATCCCAAAACGCTCTTTAAGAGAAGTTGCGATCACTGTCCTTACTTCAGGATTGCCGGGATTTGGACTGTAGCCGTGAAGAGCAGACGAAGCCAGTTCTTCTGTAAGCTCCCTTATGGCTTTATTAAAATCTTCAGGCACCGGAACGGAAGGATTTCCGAGGCTGTAGTCAAAGACATTTTCATAGCCAATCTCTTTTCCACGCTCCGTCGCATATACTGAAAGCTCACGTATTACTGATGGTGCGTTGCACATCTCTTTGAATTTTTGGGATAACATAGTTTTCTCCTCTTTTCTAACCTGTTATATTGTTACAACATCACTATAACAATATTTATTATATGGTCAAAAGTCATTTCTACTTAGTTCATATTGTTCTGATTACAGTAGCGGGCTTGTTATCTTAAATATCTCCTGCAATACCTTTTGTATAAACGGACGGTGCTTCCAGGTCAGATAATCTATTTCCTTGCTATTTTCCAAAGAAGCTAATATATTGTCCTTTATCTCTTCCACCACAACTGATCTTGACAGAAATACCCCATTCTCATGGTGAGTATGCATGCTCCTGAAGTCCATATTTATTGTGCCGCATATTGCACACTCATCATCTGCAACAATATCCTTCTCATGTATGAACCCAGGCTGGTACTCGTATATGCGCACTCCATTCTGCAGCAGCTTTCCGTAGTTTGATACGGTAACCATATACACATACCATTTGTCGTAAATATGCGGCGTGATGATACGTACATCCACTCCGCTCTTTGCAGCATCTATGAGATAATCTGTCATCCTGCTGTCGAGCACAAGGTATGGCGTTGTAATATACACATAATCCCGGGCCTTGGAGATCATTCTGAGGTAAGCACCTTCAACCGTATTATAGGGTGACTTATGCGGTCCTCCGGAGAATGGCTGCACAAAACCTTCGTCATATACTTCCCACCTGGGCTTAAAATTATCCGGATGCAACTCTATAGTCCGTGAACTGTCCTCCCACATCATTAGGAAGATATTGGTAAGTGACCAGACAGCCTCCCCCTCTAAACGGAGCATGCTGTCCTTCCACTCAGATCCGCCAAAGCGCTGTATCAGGTTCACATATTCATCAGCAAGATTGCATCCGCCCGTGTATCCTATAGTACCGTCTACAACCATTATCTTCTGATGGTTACGGTAGTTAAAATTGATCGAAAAAATTCGCTTGTGTATAGGTTTGAATGATTCAAACTTCACACCCTCGGCACGCAGGTTCTTCTTCATGCCTACAGTATCCATAAAGATACTGCCGAAATCATCAACCATTACACGTACATCTACACCTTCATGGGCTTTTTCTATCAGCACAGTTTCAACTTCCTGCCACCATTTACCGTCATAGACGATAAAGAATTCCATAAAGATGCTGTGCTCTGCACGCTTCAGGTCATTTATGAAATCATCCTTCAGCTCACTGGTGCCGATAGGATAGTATTTCTGCTTCGTATTCTGGTATACCGGAAAACCGTCACCGGCAATGTATCTCGATACCTGTATCTTATTGGGATGTACCTGGGCCAATTCCTCCAGCTGCCATCTGTTTTTAGGCAGCCTGGCATGAGCCTCTCTTTCACGCTCCCTAAGCCTTGAATTAACAAGAAAGTCTTTTCTGGCACTTCCCCAGAAGAAATACAGTATAAATCCAAAACCCGGAAGTACCAGCAGTATTACGATCCAGAAAATCCGGTTATATGCATCATGGTTTACCAGTGCAAAAGCAACTATGACTGACAGGATTTCAACAGCGAAATAAATCTTGAGGGCATCTGTCCTAAGCCAGTATGTCAGGGCCGCTATAAAAAACACCTGCAGAAAAAGTACCGTCAGAACTGATGCTGAACGGATGATCCCCAGATACTTTGCGCGGCGTTTGTCAAAACGCTTAGGGGCTATTTCCTTTTTTTCAGAAGTTGTTATTCCGTCACTCATTACAGTAATCTTGCGCTTTTAAACTATCCGGTTCCGGGATTCGCCCTTCATATAGCTTCGTATATTCTCAGCACATTCGCTCACGCACCTGTTACGGGCTTCCGTACTTGCCCAGGCCATATGCGGTGTTATAAGTAAACGGCTTGAATCCTGTATCTCCATCAGGGGATTGTCTTTTGAGATAGGCTCCTGCTCTATTACATCAAGACCTGCCGCAGCTATTGTTCCTTTTTTAAGCGCCTCTGCCAGATCAGCATTGTTTACCACCTTGCCCCTGGCTACATTTATTAATATGGCTGATTTCTTCATCTTACTGAGCGCATCGGAATTGATCAGATATTTTGTTTTATCATTTAATGGACAATGAAGGGATAAGACATCCGAACGGGAAAGCAGCTCGTCAAAGTCCACCTGCTCGTATTTATCGCTCTTTGATCCTGATGTTGAATAGTGTATGACATTGGCACCGAATGCCGTTGCCACTTCTGCTACCCTTGAGCCGATGCTTCCCATACCTGCGATACCCCAAGTCTTGCCGGACAGTTCGGTAAAATGCCTGTCATAATGGGTGAACATTGCCTGATTTGCATAGGCACCGCTTTTTACATATTCATCATAATATGGAAGATTCTCTGACAGATAAAAAAACAGGGCGAATGTGTGCTGAACCACCGCCTCCGTTGAATATCCGCTGACATTGCAGACTGCTATGCCGCGTTTCTTACAATAATCAATATCTATATTGTCATAACCGGTAGCGAACTCGCAGATAAGCTTCACATTTCCGGCGCCTGATAGCGTAGACTCATTTAAGGGCATCTTGTTGGCTATTACGATATCCGCATCCGTGATGCGCTCTGCCACTGTCTCAGCCGTAGTGTCCGTATATGCCGTCACTTCACCGAACTCGCTTATTGCATCTACCGAAACATCAGCTCCCACGCTGTTTCTTTCAAGTATTACTATCTTCACGAAACCACCTCGCACTGTCTCTTAAGCCGTTACCGGCACAACTTATATTTTACTCTATTTTGCGTAAGGCGGTCAAATAAAGAGGGATATGGATCAGAACAAGGAATGATATTTTTCCAGAAACTCCTGCCCCTCTTCGTAGCCGCGTTTCAAGCGGTCGTTTATGATATCTTCAGACACAGCCATGATAAAACCGAGGGTTTCCTTGGGATATAAATGATATAGCCTTGCATCGCTTTCCGGAATAGTATCCCCGTCATACTCTGCCTGACGGTGTGAAGATTCTTCGACGGTATTCAAGTGCAATATGATCACCTTGTCACAGCCTATATCAATAAGAGGTTTATAAGGTGTTTTGTCAGAGAAATCACCATCTATGCAGATTTCACTGCCCACAAGCCTGCGGGGATAAACATAAGGGATGGCGGTAGACGCAAGGGCAACCCTTTTCATAGACTTGTATTTTCTTCTATTTAAAAGGATGTACTCCGGCTTTCCACCCAGACGCTTTATCATATCGACATTATCCAGGCTTTCACCCTTTTTTCCTAACGATGATACACAAGCGTAAATCGGAATACCTTTTCTCGTATTTTCCCAGTTATACTCCAGGCGATCAATAAATGTACCATATCCATTCTGGGAAAAGATGCCCATGCCTATCATACCGTCATGCATCTGGAAAAGGTCAGCAACCTTAAGATTTTCCCAAATATCCAGTGCCAGATCAATATCTCCGTTAGCATACAGAAGCGCGTTAAGGGTACCGACAGATGAACCGCTCACTGCCGTTACCTTTTTATCAATACCATATTCCCGCAGTGCTTTCCAGAAGCCCATCTGATAAACACCGCAGGTCCCGCCACCGCTGAAAACTATACCTAAAGACATCTATTTCTTCCCTAAAAACGCATTAAGAGGACTAATGGCTGCAGCCCTTTTCTTAAGATCTGTCAGATTTGCTTTCAGGTAATCCGTAAGCTGTTCTACCTCTTCATTCGTAAATCCCTGAACTTTGGTAAAAACACAGTCGGGGATATAACCTTCTGCGTAGTCCTCACCCCGTGAAAACCTTATATGAGATACCTTTTTCCCGTCTTTTTCCACCACTCCGGTGATATCAAGCTTAACTTCATCCATAAAATCACCCTAAAGCCATATTCCTATGCTAATGCAGAATATACATAAAAATCGACAGAATATACACACAGCGACTATTCTGTTTTCTTTCCACTATATAATTCTATCATAAATACAGGGGGAGGATATATCATGGAAGCGAAAAAGGATTTTTCCATTATCAACTGCATTTCCACAGCAATGATCGCCATCTTTTTTACAGTGCCGGTTCATGAGCTGTTCCATCTTCTGACATACATTATATATGGTGCCACGCCGACATACTATTCCGGCGGTGCAGTGGATGCTATAACTGATAGCATCAATATCGACGGTATGCCATATTTCCACAGGATAATGGTCGCCGGCGGAAGTGCATCAATACTTAATACCATCATAGGCATAGCACTTGCCGTCATACTTATAAAAGTAAAAATGGGACCGACACTCAGGCTCTTTCTTACACAGTATACAGGCGCTCACCTTTCCGTAGGAATTGGCTACTTCATGATAGGCGGCTTCTTTGGAGCCGGAGACTGGGGACAGGTTTTTTCACATTTTTCAGATGACCCAGGGATGATCACGGCTATAAGAATAGTGCTTTCAATCATCGGAGGCGGCGGAATAGTGATAGTTTTCTTTTTTCTCAACTATCTTTCACACTATTTTATCGAAGACCATACGGACAAAAAAGAAAGGCTCGGTGTTGCCTTTAAGCTGCATCTTATCATGCCTTTAATAGGATATCCCCTTGGCATGGCGGTTACCGTGCTCTCGCCTGCAATGGGTTCCGGTGATCTAAGCATCGGACTGGGCCTGCTCTACAATATGATGTGGGTGCCGTTCTTCTGGGGATTTATGTTTACAGGTGTTATGCATACCCTTCCGCCGAAGAAAAGCCGTTTCCTCTATAAGCTTCCTTCAAAACCCAACTGGATACTTTTCGCCATAGGCATAATACTTACACTTATAGATATATTTGTCTTCGGACCGGGAATAAAACTGAATTAGAAATACTGTAATTAAGAAAGTGAGGAAAAAAATAATGAAAAATGTAGTCAAAAAAACACTGACAGGTGTGCTGATGTTTGGTCTGCTTGGAGGGACGGCACTGGGAGTGTCTTCCGTAAGCGGGAATAATGTTGTTTATGCCGACAGTAATACGGACTGGAAAGAAGTGCTGGATCCGCTGAAAGATGATGACCGGGTCAAAGTCATGTATGATGAACCCGGTTATTGCGACGGATGCGACTGCAACGGAGGTCATTATGATACTGTTGAGGAAATGACAAAAAAGGAATGTCTTAAACTCATGGAAGATCCGCATGTCAAAGTAACCAGTATCGAGGTCATAAAGTCTGATACTCAGGAAAATGTTACAAACGATGTGGAAGAGCCGGCTACGGAGAATACAACGGACGAGACCTCGGATCCGGCAACAGAAACAACCGAAGATACATCCGAAATCGATCTTACCCAGCTGGATAATCCTGTCATCACTTCCGTATCCTGGATAAGCGGTGACGGTGACAGTGCCATATTTGAAGTCAAGGCTGTCATTTCCAAGAAGCTTGCGGATGCAGGCTGGCAGCCCGGTGAGTTCTACCTTAACGTAGGTGAAGATGCTACTCCTGAAAACTGGAAGGGTATAATGACACCACAACCCGGAGTTGACCTTATATCTGAAACAGATGAAAACGGAAATATACTCCTTACCTGGAAGGGCAGTTTTTATGGCGGAGATACCGGTCTGACATTTACAGCTGCTGATGCTGTAAATGTGTCCATGTCAGTTGTAGACTCTTCCTACTCAAGCGAGATAGTAAGCCCATCCGTAACAGTAAACCAGGGCGAAACCTCAGAAGTATTATATTAAGGGGGACTGAGCCATTCATCCGTATATAGAAATTTTCGGATATGAGATTTCTTCCTATTACTTTATGGGAGCGCTTGGCATATTTGCGGTATGCATGTTCAACGCCTTCCGTATGGAGAAGATAAGCTTCGACTTCGCGGATATGCTGTTATGCCTTGCAATGTGCATCGGACTGATGCTCGTAGTAAGCCGCCTGGTATATACGATAACCTCTATACCCGAGGACGGCATATCACTTGATGCAATTATGGACAATCTCATGCACGGAGGCATAGTCTTCTATGGTGGCATGATGGGGGTACTGCTTGGCAGTGCCCTCTTTGCATGCATTAGGCATTACCCGGTACGGAAAGTAGTGGACTATATGACACCATCAATACCACTGTTCCATATTTTTGGCAGGATAGGCTGTGCCATGAGCGGTTGCTGTTACGGTATAGTGTCGTCATGGGGGATACCTAACATAAAGTTCCCGGGAGTTACACTGTTTCCGGTACAGATCATCGAAAGTTTCTGCAACCTTCTGATATTCATCATGCTGATGGTCATACAGAAAATAAGAAAAAACGACAACCATACCACGGAGATTTATCTTATCAGTTATGGCATATGCCGTTTCGCGCTTGAATTCTTCAGGGGGGATAAAGCCAGGGGCATCTGGCCTGACGGACTGTCATCGTCCCAACATATAGCATTAATGATGATCATTACAGCAACGATAGTACTAATAGTCTCTGTAAAGAAAGCGGGTCAGGCTACCTAATCTTCTTAACACAAAAAATTCCCCTGGTACCTCACCAGGGGAATTTACTCTATCACTTTATAGCATTTTTATTTTCTTGCTGCCACAGATACACTATATAGTCCGCATAAGATCATTCCCACGACTACACCTGCAGCCAGTCCTTCAAACAATACGAAGATAACTGTGATAACAATGAAATTTACCTTATAGCTGCCTGCTTCAGCTTCTGTGAACGCAGCTCCGGTATCAGCGATATTTGAAAGCACCTTCTTCAGCGTGAAGAACAGATATACATATACACCGCAGATAACTGCTGCACATAATAACTGAAGTCCAAAATATACTCCGTAATTTCCGGCTGCTTTGATGGATTCAAATGGAAGTATGCTGAAAACTCCCATATCAGCATTAAGGGAACCGGCTACTGCTTTCATATTTTCCGGATCTGCATAATACTGATTGATAAAACCGTTCATTGCAAAACCCATAACAGCACCTATGATACATAATACTGCACATACTATGGTAAATACCCCAATGACCCCTGCGAATTTTGCCATTTTTCCGGTGAAACTCTTTTTCTTATCCATTTAATACACCCCATTTCTTTATAAGACAGGATGGCTGTCATTTTGTATCATCTACACCGACAACCACCCCTTATTTAGTTACTCTTCAGCATTATCTATGTTTCAATCTTTAAGTTCTTCCATGCCCCAGCCGCCGGCAAGCAGTATCAAGCCTACTCTTGTTCCATTTGGGATTATATGCTTTGCTTCGTATACCACTGTTATCTCTGCACCGCTGTCAAGCTTTACAAGGTAGCCGTCATCAGTCTTGGATATAATTGTGCCGTAGTCGTCATACTGTGTAAGCTTCGCGCCTGTTCCGCCGTTTGCCTGTGCCATTACGCTGTCGTCCATTTTCTTATTCACATCTGTCATATCTTTGTCCTCCATTTTTAGATTTTAGTTTTCCGGTTTTTTATTCTTTCCGGTTCCTCGTTTCGATAGTTTTACTATATCAGCCGTCAAAACCCTTTTCCATAAATCCTGCGCAGTCGGTCGATTTTAATGTCCAAGTGGTCAAAACCGGTCAATTTTCCTCGTCTTCACCCATCTGCTGCAGATATCTGTTCATTTTCTTTATCTCCGCAGCACTTGCGATGCACACAACTACCCATATTGCCAGGTATACCACTGTAAAAGACCCTAACGCAAACAGCAGATATTTAGTTGAATCAAACCACCTTAAAACCAGATTGGTAAAAATAAATGCAGCCAAAGTAACAAGATAGTGCGCAAATGACGCCCGCCTCAATCCCCAGCTCTCTATCTCATATACAACAGTACCACCCACGGCAATTGTCCCCAAGACAGCTGAACCGATGAACTGTGCGATAAATAAAGGCCTGTTTGTAAGCATCTCCATGCCATAACCACCAAACAGATATATGATCAGCGGGATCATCATTCCGACCAACGCCCCTACCAGACATTTATTCACCAATTTAGCCTTAATATCTTTCATACTTAGTTTTCCTCTGCTTTTCCGCCTGCAAGCAATGCTCTCACATCTTTCATTCTTCTTCTTGCAACCCAGGTATTTTCTCCGTTCTCCAGCTCCACGCCTATAGTTCCGGCCGCTGAGAAATCAAAATTCTTCACCCTTCGTATGTTTATTGTCTCTGACTGGGATATACGCACAAATCTTTTTTTATCAAGCACTTCCTCAATCTCATACAAAGGTTTCTTTGTTTCATAAGTACGCTCAGAAGTCTGAACCATCACCTTTCTGTTATCCACAAAGAATCTGAGTATCTTTCTCTGTGGAAGCATTACCAGGCTCCCCTTAAAGTAAGCCGCTATCATCGGCACTTTCTTTTCAGAGTATGACTGGACAGCTGCAATGATTCCCTCTACATCCTCATTACGTTCATTGTTCTTGATAAAAACAGTAAGCTTTGGCCACTCCTTATCAATTATCAATTTGATATCAACTAAATCCGACATTTTCCCCTCACTAAATAGTTGTTGTTATATTACTTATATAACAAATATTTTCTATTTCAAAATCATCTCAAATCTGTCATCACTGTACTTCTGTGCATCCTAATACAGAAATATCATTAATCCTCTATCTGACTTATTACCCGTCTTGCTTTCAGCAAAGCCTCAGTATATTCAAAGTCTTTAATATCAGCCTCAGCATTCTTAAGCACATTGATAAGAGTAAACCTGAATGGGTAATGCATCAGTATATGCAGCTGTTCCAATGCTGCCTCATCATCATAATCCTCCAGTGCATCTATCAAGGCTTTTCCGGCCCGCGTTGCCTCATCTGCTGAGATTTCAGATGAGGGATGAACCTCCTGCATCTCTCCATAAGGCTTTATGATATCCAGCACTTTCCGATACTCACCAAGCAATTCATCTGTTAAAGATAACTGCTTATCATAATCTCCCGCCTTGCCGGAAAGTTCCATCTCTTCTGCAATAGAACCCAGCCTGTCGGCACCTATCATCCTGGCATTGCTCTTAAGTGCGTGAACCGTTATCGTCAGTTCATCACCTTTTTTCCGGGATGAATCATCACTGATTGACTCAATATTTTTTTCTGCCCTTCTGTAAAATCTCTGCAGCGCAGCAAGATATTTTTCTTTGCTTCCGGTAAAGCCTATGCCTTCATCAACATTTATTCCCTGCCCCTGCAGGTCATCAAACTCAAGCATGTCTTTCAAACCTCCCCCTTTCGCTATACCACATAACGCTTTCTCATTGTCAGGTGATTACAGCCTTCCTTATACTCATATTCCATTTCATCCATTATCTTCTTGGCCAGATATATTCCCATTCCGCCCTTGCCTCTCTTTTTCAAAGGAATCTCCATATCAGGATCAGGTTTCGTTAATGGATTGTACATCACTCCGCTGTCAGTGATTTCTATCTGAACCGTACCAAGCGCCGGATAGCTTAACTTCAGATTTATATTTCCCTCTCCATCAGGATACGCATAGGAAACAACATTTACAAAGAGTTCTTCCATTGCCAGAACAATTCGTCTGTTCAGCTTGTCTCCGCAACGGACTCTTTTTAATTCTTTCTCTAAGAATTCCATCGCCACAGGTGCATTCTCTATGACCGCAGGAAGTGTGAGTTCTTTGTACTTACCGCTCTCATCTCCCGTATAACGCACGCAGAGCATAGTGATATCATCAAACTGTGAGTCCATATCCGAGTATGCCTTTACAGAATCAAGGACGGCATTCAGTGTATCCGGAACATTTCTCTCCTTACCGGAATTCAGTACACCAAGGAGCCTCTCCATTCCAAAGGCTTTACCTTCTGCACTTTCCGCATCAGGCACACCGTCGGTATAAACAAACACTGTATCTCCCGGTGAAAGTACTGTCTCCGTATCGGTATACTTTATATTCTGCCTGAGTCCCATCACCAGTCCGTGACGATCCTTTAGCAGTCTGTATTCCTTATCCTGTCCCATGATTATGGGATACTCATGCCCGGCATTGGCAGACATAAGCACGCCCGTATTTATATCAAGTATTCCCAGCCATACGGTCACGAACATCTTTGAGTCGTTGCCTTCATGCAGCTGGTTGTTTGCATCAAATAGTATCTCTGACGGCAGTCCTCCGGACATTGCCCTGTTCTTTATCATAGTCTTTGCTATGATCATAAATAGCGCCGCAGGAATTCCCTTGCCGGTAACATCCGCTATTACCATTACCAGATGTGACTCGTCTATGAAAAAATAATCATAGAAGTCGCCCCCCACCATCCTTGCCGGTGTCATTGATGCAGATATATCAAACTCATGCCTGTCCGGAAAAGCAGGATAAACTGTCGGAAGTATATCCTTCTGTATCTTATTTGCTATGCTAAGCTCTGCCTTTTCCCTTTCAGACTCTTTTGTCACCCTGACTAAGTCCTTAGTGGCTTCGTCTATATTTTTTTCCATGTTATATACGGATCTGGCTAACAGCTCTATTTCGTCCCCGGTCCGTATATTCAAAAGCTTATCCGACAAGGTATACCCTATATCTTCGGAATCCTTTGCAATTTCCAAAGTAAAGGCTTCAGCCTCTGACGAAACCCGCTTGATGGGGTCTATTACCCTGCGATGGAACCAGAGTATATATGCTGCCATGAAAACTACGATCACCGCCACAATGGTAAAAACCGTACCGGAAATATGCTCGTAAATTTCTGCCTGCAGCGTGGCCATAGGAATTTCAACATCTATGATCGCTACCACTTCACCGTCTATCAGCACGGGCATCAGTGCCGATGTGTTATAGCCGTACTCACTCTGTGATACAAAATGGTTCGTCGGACGTTCACCCGTAGTCATGATATCGTCACAGTCTTCTATAAATTCAGGATTGATGGCACTGGCATCACCCAGGGTGTACTTAAGTTCCGGTTTCTCATACACATCAAACATATATCTAAGGGGATACCATCCCTCTTTGGTACCCTGATAGGAATGCAATTCCTTCAGGTCGATATAACCCACATAGATATCATTGGCCCCGGTTGCTTCCCTTAGCTGGGAAAGTTCTTCCTCTATCTCAAGATATCTTTCCGTAGAAGCCTCTTTCGCACAGGCTTCCTTATTGACGTCACCCTTTACGAATTCCGCATAGTGCTTTATCTCTTCGTCGGTTATTATGGTCCTTACTATCCGCGCTATCTGGTAGCCGTTATCGTTATAGCTCTGCTCTACGCTGACCTTGTATTTGTCAAAGCCATAGCAGATGCTGATTATGCTGATGATCAGCCCCAGCACCACAAAGCCTGCGATGAACTTTACAGAAAGCGACGCACCCCTTTTCTTCATAGGCTCACTCAATATTGATGTAATCCTTAAATCCTGTCGTATCCAGAATCTCCAGGACCTCCGGCGAAACATTCCTGACAACCATCCGTCCGCCCTT
The DNA here is from genome assembly GCA_000621425.1 of Lachnospiraceae bacterium AB2028. GTDB lineage: Bacteria > Bacillota > Clostridia > Lachnospirales > Lachnospiraceae > NK4A136. The sequence goes on along the minus strand of JHYJ01000015.1, from coordinate 7,329 downwards.
GTCCTCTGTATACTCCTGTGCCCAATAAAGGACTCTTAATCCGGCAGATGCTATATACTCCAGGCCGTTCAGATCAAAAAATATATTTATAACTTCTTCCGGAAGCTCCGCAAATCTGTCATCAAGCCCCATGGCACTTAAGGTATCTAACTTCCCACTGAGCCCTACATTCAGGTCTTTTCCTTTAAAGTCCCACTTAATTTCCATTTCCGGTCATACCTCCTTTTGCAATAATCACTTACAGCCTATGGATTCAGCTTATATATCCACCCTCTGTCTCTCAATCAGGTCTGCAAAATATCCCTTCTTTTCCACCAGTTCATCATAGGTTCCGTCTTCCACAATATGGCCGCCGTCAAAAACCAGAATGCGGTCGCACTGCTTTATGGTAGAAAGCCTGTGGGCTATAACTATCCTTGTGCATTTCATCCCATCAAGGGCTTCGGATACTTTTTTCTGAGTAATATTGTCCAAGGCTGAAGTAGCCTCATCAAAAATAAGCAGCCTGGGTTTCGGTGCAACAGCCCTGGCAATCATGAGCCTCTGCTTCTGTCCGCCTGATATTCCTCCGCTTCCCTCTGATATAAGGGTATTCATTCCCATTGGCATATTGCGGATATCATCAGCAATGCCAGCAATCATCGCAGCCTCCCATGCATCCTTAAGCGTCAGGTGTGGTGCTGCGATAACTATGTTTGAAAATACGTCACCCTGAAAAAGCTTTCCGTTCTGCGTTACTACTCCGATATGCTTACGCAGGGATTTAAGGTCTACTGAATTTATATCCTTTCCGTCATAATAGATGCCGCCTTTTGTAGGCTTTTCAAATCCGAGCAATAATCTTACCAGCGTGGACTTACCGCATCCCGTCTTGCCCACTATGGCCACATACTGTCCCGGCTTTATCTTTAATGAAATATCATCAAGTATGACAGGAGAGTTTTCTTTATATTTAAAGGTCAGGTTGTTTATCTCTATGCCACCGGATATCTTATTCAGGACTTCCTTATTTTCCGAAACCTCCGGCTCTGTCTTAAGTATGGGTTCTGCCATGTCGAATATTGGCTTGATATTAGCAGCAGTAAGAGCCAGTCCGAAAAGTGACATGAATGCTCCGGACACCATTCCGTAGGCTGTATTGAAGGCATAATATTCCGCAACATTTACATGAGACATTATTGCAGCATTGTAGATAATTATTGTTCCAACTATTGATATTGCAGAACTGATGACTCCGTTTATCTTGAGAAAAAGCGGCGGGTTGTAGTCCAGTTCAGCACACTTTGCATATAGGTCGCCCCATCTGGAAAAGGCCCTCATCTCCGCGCCGGAAAGCTTTATCTTCTGTATGCCTGTCACTTCTGCATAGCTTAAGCCGCTTTCCTTTGACCCCAGCAGCATTGACTTCTTGCTTAGACGCATCTGCAGCAATGATGACACTACAGTGAATGTCACGGTTATAAGTGTGATGCTTATGGAAGGCACCACCAGGCCCGGGGCAAATTCAAATATCTGTGTAATGTACAGCAGCGAAAAGATAGAACTGAGTCCGGTACTAAGTATTACGGACACCAGGGTATTGCAGAGCGAATTTACATAAGAAGACCTGGATGACAGTTCGCCGGAACTATAGTCCTTGAAAAAACCTGCAGGCAGTGAAAGTATCCTCATCATGGTAGCCGCTTCCACCGATATGCTCATCTTGGTATCGATTCTTGTATGTATCAGCGTCCTTGCGGACGAGAACATCATGGAACCTATGGATGCAAAAAGCATGAATATTCCCGTGGAAACAAGCAGCGATATATCTTTTGCCTCTATGACCTCACTGAAAAGGAAAAGGCTTATCTTAGGAGTCAGCATTCCCACAAGAGTTACTATGAGCGCAGCAAGTACTACCATCACATAATCCGCAGGCTCAAGCACACCCACAATATATTTAAGCAGATCAATGATCCCCAGTTTCTTTAACGGAAATGGTCTGTAGAAAGCAAATGCATCCTTTTCAAACTCATCCGCATTCTTCTTGTTAATGACTACATAACTGTTTTTAGCCGGATCCCAAAACCTGTAATGCGAAAGTCCGAAGGGCATCAATGCCACCGGCGCATTATCAGACTTCCTAAAACCCAGCATCGCGCCGTACGCATCTTTGTGCCAGCCCTTTTTAAGTTCAACCCTTCGATACATTACCCCCGACGGATGAAGCACATACTCCAGCTGGTCCTCTATGGTGCGGACCTTTGACGGAATCTCCCTGGGCGGTATATGGTAGTAACGCATTATGTCATTAACCGCACTCTGCACCATGGCATCGTCGGTAGCATTGAGGGCAGACTTATCCCCTGTAACCGCTGCCGCTATCTTCATAAAGGCATGGTCAAAATCCTGTCTGTCATTCTGTTTTCGTGATCTTATCTGATCGTCAAACCATCCCATACGCTACTCACTCAATACCAGCTCTTTATATAATCCGCCTTTGGCATAAAGATCTTCATGCCTGCCTCGCTCAACTACTTTTCCCTTATCCAGGACGATGATCTCGTCACAGTCCCTGATAGTACTCAGCCTATGGGCTATCACTATGCAGGTGATACCCCTGTCCCGGATAGCATTTACCACATCATATTCAGTCTTGGCATCAAGTGCCGATGTGGCCTCGTCCAGTATTACTATGGTGGGATCCTGGGCAAGCACCCTTGCGATCTCCATCCTCTGCCTTTGTCCGCCGGAAAAATCATTTCCGCCTTCTATCATCTTGTGGTCATAGCCGTTTTCACGCTGGATGATGTCACTGTGAATCTGCGCATCCCTTGCCGCTGCTATCACTTCGAAATCCTCTATAGTCTCGTCCCACATCCTGATATTTGATGCAATGGTGTCCTCAAACATTATGATGTCCTGATCCACAACAGCTAATGATCCTGTGAAAACACTCCTGTCTATTTCCTTTATGGGCTTGCCGTCAAAAAGAATCTCCCCTTCCCAGGGAACATAAAGGCCTGAAATAAGCTTGGATAATGTAGATTTTCCACAGCCGCTGGATCCTACAAATGCCACACGGCTTCCGGGCTCAAGCTTTAAGTCAAAACCGCTTATTAGCGGCTCTGCCAGCCGGGAATAACCGAAGGTCACATTTTTCATTTCTACCCGGCCTTTGAGTTTCTTATAGCTCACTTCCCCTGTAGGCTGCCTCATCGCACTGTTCTCATCAGCAGGATATTCCATTACATCCTCTATCCGTTCCATGTCGGTCTTAAGCTCCTGCAGGGTCTGACCGGCTGAAATAAATGTGGTAGCCGGTGCGGTAAAGGAGCCCAGGAATCCCTGAAAGGCCATGATCATACCTACAGTAAATTTGCCCTCCATAGTAAGATAAACTCCCAGCATAAGTACCAGGGTATCTGTAAAAAGGGACACGATGCTCGGAACATTTCCTAAGTATTGGTTGAGCCTTGCAAAAGCAACCTGCTGGGTATTTACACTCGCCTGATAGCCTGCCCACTTCTGAAAATATCCTTCTTCTGCACCGCTGGCTTTTATGGTCTCTATCATCTCGATGCCGGAAGTAGTGCATGATGCAAGCTTTCCGCTGTCACGCATCTGCACCCTGGAAAGATTAATTCGCCTTTTTGAGATGAAACTTGCCACAAACATATTTATGACAATTGAAGAAATACCTATCAGCGTTAAAAGCACGCTGTTTTTTAACATGACCACAAGATAAAAAACCATCATCACTGCCTGAAGAACAAGTGGCGCCAAAGTATTTATAAGGGAACCGGATATGCCTGCATTACCGCTTCTTCTGGCTAAAATGTCGCCTGCATAACGCTGGGAATAGAATTCCATAGGAAGGTTTAATATCTTCCACATATAGGAAGATGTGCCGTATACAGACATTTTTCCTTCGATACGCCTGGAATAGATTGCCTGTATGAACTGCATCAGTATCTGGATAAAGCCAAATGCCGACATTACTATGATGAATGGAACGTGCCAGCCCGGATCAGTGCCAGTCAGCAGTCTGTCCATAAATATTCTGGAAAAGACGGGGTTGATCACTCCGATCAACGATGAAATGATTCCTGTCACCACCACAAAAGCTATGGCTACTCCACAGCCTGCCAGACGCTTTTTCGCAAAATCGATTGTGGAACGGGGCTTGCCTTCAGGGACAAAATTTTCCGACGGTGAAAGCTGTATGCAGATGCCGGTGAATTTTTCATCGAATTCCTGCATCGAAATTACAACGGTTCCCTTTGCAGGATCATTAAGATAGACCTTGTCTTTCCTGAAACCGCACACTACTACGAAATGGTTGAATTCCCAGTGCGCTATGCAGGGGAAAGTGCCGTTATCCCTCAGGTACTCCGGCTCATAACGATATCCTGAGGCCTCAAGGCCGTAATTACGGGCCGCCTTCAGGATATTCAGGGCATTGGAACCATCCCTTGATACGCCGCAGTCTCTTCTTACCTGCTCAAGGGGAATCCATTTGCCATAATATGCAAGGACCATTGCCAGTGAAGCCGCACCACATTCAAGTGCCTCCATCTGCATGATGAAAGGAACCTTTGTCACGCCTTTCTTTACCGGTTGTCTGACCCTGCCTTTTTTATCCTTCATTGCTGACCAAAAAGAAAAGAAAGGGGACTGATACTCTCCGTAACGAGCTCTATGTCATAAGCTCCGTCCGTAAAAGTACCGTCCACCAAGAATTCATAAACCCACTCACCGGGCTGCATGTCACCGACTGTCAGGGCATATGCATTTGTATCTTCCCAAACAGTGACAGGCTCCGGCGTCTGCAAGTCCACTGAATAGGTCTTGCCGTCTATCCTGACCTTCATGTCATCAGTGAATCTGTCACCGTATTCTTTTTTAATAAGGCAGACCATCAGGCCATCCCTTGATATGCCGACTCCGGGAACGGTAGAATCTATATGTCCCACCGTCCCGAAGACTATGGCACCTGCCAGTATCACCAAAATAGCACAAAGGATGAACCACACACCGGGATTTGAAAGCTTTATATAATCATTAAGCTGGTCCGGTGAAGAGACACGCTCTATGGACTTGTCGCGGAAAATGGTTGTGTTCTCTGTATCTCCCATAACTATATAATTATACTAAAGGATGTATATAGGACCTGCCGGGGTGTGTATATTCGGTTGATTTTCGTGCGTATTCCGTTGAAAACCCATCACATTTCTTCCATGCGCCAGCCGCCCATCATAGCGATTAGGCCTACCTTAGTGCCCTCGGCTACGATATGCCTTTCGTTAAAGGTTGCAGTCACTTCGCCGCCGTCACTTAAGCATACCTGGTAAAGCTGGTCGCCCAGATACTTAACTACCGTACCTTCTGCGTCAAACCTGGTCACGCCATCTCCTGTCACGCCGCCGCTTGCCTGCATCATCAGCTCATCATCAAGTTTCATATTCTTATTATCTGTCATCGTACTTTCCTCCTTATATCAGACTAAGATGCTTTTCATAGATGTTCTTCTCTTCCGGATGACCAAAGGGGTCGTTATCAGCTAAGATGTCGTACTGCCAAGTGTCGGCGAAAGAACTCCAATGATAGCTTTTTACTGATCCTGTGATCATAATCGATCCGTCATTATAATTCAGTTCAAATGTTACCCTGTCTCCAATATTGAACTTTGGATCGCTGGTCGGCTCTGATGAACCACCCGTGGCCTTTGCCATCATCTCATCATCTAGTTTCATATTATTATCTGCCATATCTTTTTCCTCCGCTGCAATTTTTTATTCAGCCCTTCCGGTAATCTCATAACCGTAGAAGCCGCGTATCTGCTTGTAGTAAACACTGTCACCGGGATTGAAAGCCTCCAGACTTCCCTTGGCTATTGCCATAAAATGTCCGTCTATCTCGTATACGGCATATCCGTTTTTCTGACAGTCATCCCAGATGTAAGAATCCGGGTGGTCGGGAAGGGGATTTACCAGAACCACTCCGGTAATCCTTGCTATTTCCTTGAAGGGATCAAGCTCTCCGCCTGCTGCCTTTGCCATTGCCTCATCATTTAACTTAATATTTTCTGCCATATCTATTTCCTCCTTATTTTCCTACGGATGCAGATGTTTCCTGATCTTTCAAAAATCATTCTGCTGCATCGCTTTTGCTGTTCCTGATAGTTTGAATATATCAATGTGCTTACAAAAAACCAACGATTCCTGCGTAGTCGGTCATTTTTCTTGCTTACTTGGTATTAAAGGATTATCATTCAGGTATAACCTCTATAGTCCAGCCGTCCTCTATCTGCCACATTCCTACATAAGTGCCTGCTGTAAGCTCGTCTTCACCGTTGTAGTTGCATACGAATATTTCATCATTGTCGCCTTTTACATTGTAGTGATTGTAGTACTCATCCTCCGGAAGCTTGTCAACAACGAAGCCATACATATCGTAATCTGCAATAATACAGGTTTCTGCATCCGAGCTATAGATCAGGCCTGCTATCTCCACTATGTCAGTACCATCTCCCTCTGCTGTGTAAAGTGAATACATTATGTTTCCGTCATTCCAAAGGACATTGCTTATATTATCCGCATGGTTCTTTCTGTTTAATGCCTCAAAACCTGCAACGCTGTCTGTTACATTTTCATCCCATTCATAAAACAGTCCCGAGATATCCTCAAAATCTGTAGCCGGCTGCATTCTGGCTGTATATTTTTTCCCATCCAGTGTGAAGTTCATCTCGCCCATCTTTTTTTCTTCCATTATTGCGTAAGTTACATCCTCTGCTCCTTCCGGAACTATGAACGCTTTACCGGTCAGGTCTGTAACATCCTGGGCAGATACATCATACTGCCAGGGATTAACCACTCCCGAATTCTGTCCATCTGTGACTGCAGCCTGAACCTGATCAGTGCCCTTTTCTGTACATCCCACACATCCTGCTGCAAAGATCATCGTGAATACTAATGCGATAGTTTTTTTCATAATATTTTCTCCTACTATTATATAAAGTCATAGTCGTTCTTTACCTTTTCTATAGGTTTGACTATGCTATTTTAAGATACTGTGGATTGGTGAATGTCTCCTACCACTTAATGGTTTTCGAAAGGCTCCAACCACAGTCTCTTTGTTTATTTGTTAATCAGTTAGTTACCGCATGACGGTTTATCAAGAAGTAGGTTACGATTGCAAAGAGCCCTGTGGATCTTAAAACAGTATCAATCTATTTTAAGGAGGTCCTATATGATTTTTGTAGGAATTGATGTCGCTAAAGATAAGCATGATTGCTTTATCACTAACACCGATGGAGAAGTTCTTTTCAAGTCCTTTACCATCACCAAC
>JHYJ01000014.1 GCA_000621425.1 Lachnospiraceae bacterium AB2028 | reverse complement strand
CTGGTGCATCTGTTAGGGACCAGCCCTATGGCAGAGTAGCCAAGTCCGGCAGGGATAAACGCTGAAGGCATCTAAGCGTGAAGCCCCCCTCAAGATGAGATATCCCACCCATAAGGGTATAAGACCCCTGAAAGACTATCAGGTTGATAGGGCATGAGTGTAAGTGCAGCAATGCATTCAGCGGAGTGTCACTAATAGGTCGATGGCTTGTCCTGATTAAAGGTTTGCTGTTCAGCTTCAAAGAAGCTGAACGCCGAGTTTTGCTAAAGCAAAACTCTCGGCAAAAAAAGTGATTGGTTCGAGATGATATGGAACTCTGTGTTCGGTTTTCAATGTACTTGGCCTAGTGGCTCAGTTGGTTAGAGCGCCGCCCTGTCACGGCGGAGGTCGTCGGTTCGAGTCCGATCTGGGTCGCGTGGCTGAAAACAGGCAAAGCTTGTTTTCAGCTGGAAGTTTCGCAGAGCGAAACTTCCGGGATAATGCGAAGAATAGGTTGTTCGACGCAAAGCCGCTTTCGCAAAGCGTAAGTAATGAGTTTCGAAGAATTTGCAAAGCAAATTCTTTCGGGATTGTGCTAAACCGATTCTTGAAGGGATTGTGCAGAGCACAAGAAAATAATATGATTGCTTACAGCGTGAGCTGTGTGCATATATATAAACTGGATAACCCAGTAAGACAAAATGGAAGTTTAGCTCAGCTGGGAGAGCATCTGCCTTACAAGCAGAGGGTCACAGGTTCGAGCCCTGTAACTTCCATTTCTGTATTTAGAGATAAATGCAGATACAGCCAAATATCGGCTATGGGCGAATTCCCGAGTGGCCAAAGGGAGCAGACTGTAAATCTGTTGGCACTGCCTTCGGTGGTTCGAATCCACCTTCGCCCATGAATTTATAATTTTTTTTTATTATGAATCCGATAATGACGCGGGGTGGAGCAGTCTGGAAGCTCGTCGGGCTCATAACCCGAAGGTCACAGGTTCAAATCCTGTCCCCGCTACTTAGTGAAAGGATTTGAATCCGGACACGACAAAACTTAATAAAGCAATGACATTGAAAAGTGTTATTGGAACAGAGTAGTTTTTACTCTTGAATATGCCCAGATAGCTCAGTTGGTAGAGCAGTGGACTGAAAATCCACGTGTCGCTGGTTCGATTCCGGCTCTGGGCATTTACTTTTATATAATGACTTATATAGAAGTGATGGGCTACTAGCTCAGGTGGTAGAGCACTTGACTTTTAATCAAGTTGTCGCGGGTTCGAGTCCCGCGTGGCTCATTAAGAGTGTATATGAAACCGCACATATGCGGTTTCTTTTTTTGCAAAGTTATTTGTAATAGAGGAACGAACTATAAATGTCTTTTACCTCAGACGTAAAAAAAGAAATTTTTTCTCATGAAAATTCTGCAAGACATTGCATGCTTGCTGAGCTTGCGGCTTATTTTATCTGTTGTGCGGAATGGCGTGATAAAGAATTTGTTCTGAGTTCAGATAATAGAATGCTGACGGAACGTATATCTAAATTATTAGATAAGTCTTATGGTAAAGGGACTGTTGATAGGATCGTAAATCGTAGGACGAGTAACGCCGCAGATATTGATAATGTTGCTACTGACATATTTGTTGATGTTGAAAAGATTTCGTTTATCTTTAGCTCTGTGAAATTTTCACGTAATGATGATTTCATAATTCCCCAGGATATTCCCGGAATTCTGTTGAAGAACAGCTGCTGCAGAAGGGCTGTGCTTACAGCTTGGTTTTTGTGCTTAGGTTCTGTCAGTGATCCGGAAAAGAATTACCATTGCGAATATGTATGTATTTCGGATGATCAGGCGTCTCAGATAATCAGTTTACTAAGGGATTTTGATATTACGGCACATAGAATGGTTAGGAAAGGCCGCGTTGTAGTTTATATTAAAGAAAGCGAAAGTATTGCGGAGCTTTTAAATGTTATAGGTGCACACAAAGCTTTGATGCATCTTGAAAATCTTAGGATTGAAAAAGGATTACGCAATGATGTAAACCGTGCTGTTAACTGTGATACCGCAAATGCAAAAAAACTTGCAGCGGCTTCCGGCAGACAGATAGCTGATATAATTTTCCTACGTGATAATGTCGGGTTAGATAATCTTCCTGATAATCTGGGGCAGATGGCACGCGTTCGCATTGAAAATCCTGATCTACCACTCAAGGAGCTTGGGGAACTGCTGGATCCTCCGATTGGAAAATCCGGAGTAAACCACAGACTGAGGAAACTATCCGAATTAGCGGAAGAGTATAGGAATAAGTAATCTAATAAAGAATTTGTATCGGTTAATTACTATTTGCAAAAGATTGTCTTTCATTAAAGGGATGTACCCGGTGAGTAGATTAGCTATTGCTTTCATAATATAAATATTTTCTCAATTCCCCAGAACACTATCAGATGTACAGGATAGAATATATAGAAAAAGTATTTATTCTGTTTACCTCTTTTTCCATTGTAAATAATAATCGGAAGAATTGCGATAAAGCTGTATAGTTCGCGTTTGGAAACAAGTAGCAAAGATAAGCAGCACAGGATCATTCCGATTATAGGCTTGTCCCTAAGGAGCCAGACAATGCATATTGCCAGTATGCCTACGTATGAGTAATCAACTTTAAGATAATACCCGGCGGCACATCCGATAGATATCAATCCTGCGTAAACCATGACTTCAATAGCAGGCATGACATAGGAAGAACTTATGCGTGAATGCAGCAATTTTTTGAATTGTTCTATTGAGTATATAACAATGATTCCTATCAATAATGTAAAGAAAATATTCTGCTTTTCCGGATACCAGAGTTTGTTGTGAAACGCAAGGTCAAAGGGGATTTCTGAGATCACTGCAAAAAGCGCCAGTCTTATCATGTATTTTGTGGCATCCTTGGTATGCTTATACCCTTCTATTAATAAAAAGATGAATATAGGGAAGGCTGTCCGGCCGATGTTGCGCATTATCTCATAGTACTGACTATAATTTGGACGAATGGTAAAGTCATTATGCAGGGCTGTATAGTATATTGCCAGAGCAAAATGATCTATAAACATGGTTATTACAGCAGTCCATTTTAAGACTGCGCCTGATATGCCTGAAAAAGACTGTGATTTCATGAGTAAATTTTAGCACATTTTAGTATGTAAATCCTGAAAACAGTCCATAAGGGTTTTAACAGATTGATATATTTGATAAAATATAAACAAATTTTGCATTAAATGGCTGTGGAGGGGAAATATGAAAAAACGCAGAATATTTATATTAATGCTGACAGCTGTACTTTCCTGCGGAATGGTGACGGGGTGCAGCCTGACTGACCGTTTGGGAAATCCGGGTCAGCAGGAAGAAAATGAAGACGACGAAGAATCAGAGAACGGTACAGGTACCGGGAATCCGGATGGAGAAGGTGATACTGAGGGTAACGACAACGTTGGTGGGGATAATGGCTCGTCTGAAACCGTAAAGAATAATGGAAGCCAATTTGTAAAGGTTGGGGATACAGTATATTTCAGACAGTATGATGGTGATGTTACCGACCTTACCGGTGATTTTACCAATTCGTTTGTTACCGGCGGAAATGGCAGCATGATGATGATAAAGGATGGGGAAACTACCGCAGTAACTGCATTTGCTGATACGGGATATGGCGATTTCTTCTATTATGATGGAAGATTTTATGGAATGAAGATGATGGAATCTGAAAGTAACGGTGATTCTGATGATTCAGGATATGCCGGTTCTGATTCTGCCAAGAGCGTGGTTTATTCTGTTCGGCCGGATGGAAGTGATGAGCAGGTGATTGCAGACGGAACCGTAAAGAATATAACTGCAGACGGAAGTTGTTATGTTGTACAGAACTATGTTTATAATGGACCGAATACTTATACGGTATACAGGGACGGTGCGGAATATCTTGACTTAAGCAATGTGGATTCGCCGTATGTTATAGGCTTGTCCGGGGACTATGTGGTTTATACAAACTGGAAGTATGATGAAATATGTGTTTTCAGTGAGAATCCACTTACAGGTGACAAGTATGAGTTGGGCAGCATTGAGTATAGTGATGAGCTGGGATATCCTTCAGTTGAGGAATTTGAAACTGACGGTCAGAAGGTATATATATCCGGTGGGTACTATGCAGGCACCATGAACATGCTGCAGAGCGTTTTCACTTTTGTGGCAGATGTTGACGGCCCTAACAATACGGCTGTTGTAGAGGATAGCGATGCAGAGTGTTCAGCTTTTATTCTCAAGGATGGTGAGATGGTAATGACAGAGGGCAAACCCTGCAGTGTGTCTTATGGTCAGACAAACTACGATCTTGATTATAAGAATGAAAATATGGAGCTGTTTTATTTTGATGAAAACGGTAAAAGGGTTTGTACGGGGATCAATCTTTTTTCCGGAAGTGAAACTGATCCCGGTGTGGTATGCACTTTCGTAAATCACGGTGCATACATTGACGGCACCCTGTATTATATGGCGAATACCTGCCTTCACACATGGGCTGATGATATCGGATGGAGATACAGTTATAGGATCCTTGCTACGGATTACGGCGTTGTAGATACGGACAGCTTTGAAAAGAGCAGTCTGTTATATGACGAGTATGATGATTATATTCCCATGAGAGTATATCTTTTTGAAGAAGAAGGAGAAAATCCCACTGCTGTATTGGGACAGAACTATTCCTGCTATCTGGATGAAAGCGGTGAAGAAGAGTACATGGAAGTGGAAATGGCATATGCCGGCGAGAAATATGAGCTTTCATCAGATTTCGCTTTGGTAGCTTATCCCGGTCTTGAGGGAGAATATCCCGAAGGCGGGGCAGATGCTCTTTATGAGATCATCAATGAACATGGTTCGGGAGATACTTTCATAAGTGAATCTGATATGGATGAATACGGCGACTACAATGTTCCCACCGAATATTTTCCGGAAGATTATACAAACGGATACAAATTCATGAATTTTGGCGTAATGTTTGACGGGAACGGCCGGATAAAGGTTATGATGCCTGATTTTGCAGGCTGAACATGGAAGGAGTTGTTTACTAAATGAATATTTTTAAGTCATTCTGCATAGCGATATCAATGTATTCCCGCATTCCTGTCCCGAGTTTTGAGTGGAAAGAAAAGGACATGAAACATGCGATAATATTTTTTCCGCTGATCGGGCTGTTAGTTGGTGCTGCAGAGTATGCTGTGTATTATTATTTCAAGGAATGGGATCTTCCGGCAATGGCTGCGGCTATTATAATGTGCGTTATCCCTATACTGATAACAGGTGGCATTCATCTGGATGGTTTTATGGACACGTCCGATGCGATCAATAGCTTTGGTGATAAGGAAAAAAGGTTGCAGATTCTCAAGGATCCTCATGTTGGCTCCTTTGCAATTATCAGGCTGGTTACATTTGTGGGACTGTTTCTTGCAGCTGTATATATGATCCTTTACTATTCTTTTGAAGGCGGTCTTATTTCATACAGCGTGGATGTTTTCCAGGAGTACAATGTGATCGGCATGCCGGAGACACCGGTTGCACCTTATAATATAGAAGAGCTGATAATGGTATGGTGCCTTGGTTTTACTCTTTCACGCGTAATGAGTGCATTTTCTGCTGTAGTTCTTCCTTCGGCAAATAAGGAAGGAACTCTTTTCCGCTTTTCAGGCAGGTATACTGAAAAGGCTCTTGAATTGGAAAAGAATAATGACAAGAGCGGTGTCAACAAAGTGTCTCTTGTCGTACTTATTATAGAAGAGATTGCAATAATAGCTGCAATGCTCTGTATCAATCCGGCAGCCGGTGGTGTGCTTACCGGTACTACGTTGCTTGTATTTATGTATTATTGGATGAGAGGAAAAAAACTTTTCGGCGGTGTAACAGGTGACCTGGCCGGCTGGTTTCTCTGTCTTGCTGAGCTTTGGATGACAATGCTCACTGCATTTATGTCTGTAATGGCATGATATTCTGCAATGTCTTTTTCTTGGTATGATGTTCTTATAAGTGTATATTTAGGTTTTCTGCTTGACTGTCTGGTGGGGGATCCGCAAGGCTTTCCCCATCCGGTGGTCATTATCGGCAAGCTCATATCCCTGCTTGAAAAACTGTTCCTGCATAGAAAAAATCCAAAGATACTACAGCGTTTACTGGGAATGCTGTTAGTAATTATTGTTATTGTCCTTACTGGTGGGATCACCTTCGGTATCGTATTTGCATCCTATTATTTTGAAGGAAAATATCTGGGAACAAAGTATATTTCCATTGCCGTGATGAGCATCATGTCTGCATACTGTATGGCAGCCAGAAGTCTCTATGATGCAGCCATGGCTGTGTTCAGACCCTTGGTAAGGGGAAAAATCGAAGATGCAAGAAAAGCGGTATCCATGATTGTGGGTCGTGATACCGAGTCGCTGGATGAAAACGGAATAGCAAGGGCGACGGTTGAAACTGTGGCGGAAAATACAAATGACGGTGTCATCGCACCTGTTTTTTTTCTGCTGATAGGCGGTCCGGTGGGCGGGATGGTATACAAAGCTATAAACACCATGGACTCCATGATAGGTTACAAAAATGAAAAGTACAGGTATTTTGGTACAGCAGCAGCAGTCCTTGATGACATAGCAGGCTATATTCCGGCAAGGATAAGCGCACTGATTATGGTAGTGGCCGCGCTTATATTGAGATATGATTCCGCAAACGCCTGGAGAATATTCAGGCGTGACAGATATAAGCACGACAGCCCAAATTCTGCTCAGTGCGAAAGTGTGTGTGCAGGGGCTTTAGATATCAGGCTGGCAGGGGATGCTTATTATTTCGGAAAGCTTAAAACTAAAGAATACATAGGTGATGCCCTGCGAGAGATCGCACCGGGAGATATCATCAGGGCCTGCAAACTGATGTATGTGACCACAGCTCTGTTTTTGCTTATAGTGGCGGCTTTGTATCCGATGATTGCTGTTATGTGATATTTACCAAAGTGCAGAGTTGAAAAACTTCGTAATACAGGAGGCTCGTAGCACTACATACTAGATATTGGGTTATTACTAAAGATAACTTGATTGTCATGGAGGAAGAACATAAATGCTTATATGGCTCATAAGACACGGAGAAACCGAATACAACAAAGAAAAACGCTATCAGGGACAGACGGATATACCACTGTCTTCTGAAGGCAGGGCAGCAATAAAGCGGGCCCATTTCAATCCTGAACTGGTATACACCTCCACTTTGTCCAGAACTGTTGAAACCGCAGATATCATTTTCCCGGAATCTCCTAAAGTCAGGGTCGATGGAATAAAAGAAATGAACTTCGGCATCTTCGAAGGCCGCAATTACATAGAAATGGAAACAGATCCTGACTACCGTAAGTGGATAGATTCAGAGGGAAAAATGCAGATCCCCGGCGGTGAATCAAAAGAGGAATTCAGCAGGCGGGCAAATAAATCAATGGACGTGCTTATAAAGGAATCTCTTGATGCCGGTCGTAATTCCCTTGTTGTGGTTACCCACGGAGGCGTGATAATGGCATGGATGGAAGCTCATATTCAATCAAAAAAAACTTACTGGGAATGGCTCCCCGACAACGTGGGCGGATACTTGATAGAGTACAACACCGGGGATGGCAAGGAAGAGATAACTCTGGTAGAAACACTGGACTTTAAATTATAGGGCATACACTTGAGATATTTGATATACTTATATTAAAGTGTGAACTTTGATTTTAGCCCCGCTTTCCGTACACAGAGTGTATCAGAATGATACTCGAACATGTTCGGAACGGTCGCGAGGCGTTGCCTTGGTTCCAAAACATATGAGAGTAGGCGTTCTGTCTTACAAGACTATAATCGGGAAGTGAATGATAAGCACAATAATAGCAGAATGGGTACAATAAATGGACAGATGTGATCTTTGCATGAATTACGAATACGATGAGGAGCTGGACTGTTACACCTGCGATATGGAGCTTGACCAGGATGATATGGAAAAGTTCATTAAGGGCGATACTGCAGCCTGCCCTTTTTTCAAGCAGGGTGACGAGTATCAGGTGGTAAAGCATCAGATGTGAGGGGTTATGGACATACTTCAGTATATTCAGGAGTTTAATATTGTAAGCGTTATCCTGAGGCTTTTTCTGGCAACAATGCTGGGCGGCCTCATAGGTCTTGAGCGCGCCTCCAAGGGCGAGACAGCCGGTGTCCGCACCTTTGCCCTTGTGTGCACCGGATCAGCGCTGGCAGCCATTGCAAATCTTTACCTTTTTGAAGCAACCGGTAATACCGATACAGCCCGTCTTCCGGCAGGAGTGCTGAGCGGCATAGGATTCCTTGGTGTAGGCACCATTATAATCACCGGAAGAAACTATGTAAAAGGCCTTACCACTGCAGCAACGCTCTGGACTACGGCAGCTTTGGGTATAACACTTGGGACAGGTTATGTTGTTGGAAGCTTGCTTGGTTTCTTTGTCATCATATTCATAGTAATCGCGCTAAGTCATGTCAGCAGCAGGCTGGAGGGAAAGTCACAGTATATCAATCTTTATCTGGAGGTTACCGGCAAGGAAGGTATAAGAGAGCTACTTGATTTTTTACACTCCGGGGAGTATGAGATAGTAACTATGGAAAAACAGAAAAAGGCTACCATAGAGAAGGGCGACGCGGCTGTAATGATCACGGTGGACCTGAAGAAACGCACCAAGCATATGGATATACTGGCGTCTTTGAGCAATCTGGAGTCGGTTCATTATGTGGAAGAAATAAAAAGGTGAAAAATTTTTCTATTTAATATATAATTAATGGCGTATTGTTTTTTGAGCGATGCCGGAGATTGTTTACAATATTTGGCATAGCTGGCAGTACGGCACTTGCAAAAAGTAAAATAAAAATTTTAAAGCCCTAAAACGGCAAAGGAGGAAAAACAATGGATAACATGAACAATCAGCAGAACTATGGACCCGTACCTGACAGCCAGGATGGCGGAAATAAGGCGCTGGCAGTACTGTCATATATTTTATGGATTGTCGGACTCGTTGCTCTTCTTGTAAAGAAGGACTCTCCCTATGTTAAGTTTCATTCAATTCAGGGTATAGCACTTGCTATCTGCAATCTGGCTGCATCAGCTATAGCCGGTGTTTTAGGATTTATAATTGGTCTGATATTTGGAATCATGGATGCTGCAATGGGCGCTAACGGTGGCCTTGTTTCTCTGGCAACACTTCTGTCAGGTGGTATTGGCGGATTGATCGGACTGGCAGGTTTCGTACTTATGATTTTTGGTATCATCAATGCAATACAGGGAACAATGAAGCCGCTCCCTTTAATCGGCAACTTTATTGACGAGAAGTTCAATAAATAATATAAGTAATAACAGTTCAGAACCCACACTCTGGGTTCTGAACATTTGTAATAATTATTCTATTTACACTTACGCTTAAAAGAGAGTGGGGAAAATGACAAAAAAAAGAGGATGGGGAATAATCTCAGTGGCTGTTATTATAATGGCTGCTGTTTTAGTGTGCTCAGGCATAAGCGGATTTGCCGCAAGTTCTAATGTGGAGGCTGAGGTAACCGGAGCTCAGGAAAACCAGAATGACAACACGGTGACCATAGGCGTAAAGGTTAAGAACAAGGGCAGTGATTTTGGCGGTTATGTCAGGGTATTTATCAGCGATTATACGAGAGATAACTATTCACAGACAGACGGTGCCCTTACCTACGATACATATATTGCTGTAGCAGCCGGTTCGGAGGATGTGACTACCATCACTTTCCCGAGGCCTAACGGCATGCACTTTACTGATGCAGATATCAGGCTTCAGGTGCTTGATGAAAAGGGAAAAGTCCTTTATGACCACAAGCAGCACAGTCTGTTTGATGAGAGTGAATGGTATTATGGTGTGCTGAGCGACAATCCGTCATCCCTTCTCTACATCAATGCATACAATTATGGTTATTATATAAATAATGACCTGGAGCAGAAGGATCTTACGGCTACCGATATGGAGGACAGCGCGACCTATAATTCCATAAGGATGCTTGTCATTGATGATTATGATGTTTCTGCACTTTCCTCTACTGCGATAGGAAATATTGAGAATTGGGTCAGAGGCGGCGGAACACTGGTAATCGGTACCGGTGCAGCAACTGATGAAACTTTTTCAGAGTTTGACCAGAACTTTGTTGATGCAACTTTGAACAGCACGTCGGTCTATCCCCAGAGTACATACTATACACTGGATTACAGCGGCACTATGCAGTGTGCCGATATCGATTATGGTAACGGCTACTATAATATGGGCTATTACAGCGGCAGCATACAGTATTCACTTCCCATGAAATATGAGGGACAGGGAGCTGTAATGCTTGTTCCTTTTGCCCTTTCGGACTCTACACTTGATGCGAATTATTTTGTAAGTGATTTGCTGTCCGATTTTTCATCTTTTATTAATTCACAGTCATCAGTAACGGATCCTAACATAAGCAGCGATTTTGATGACCTTTTCGCTGTTCTTCAGGGAAAAGGAACCATTAACCTTCCGCTTTTGTTTATTTCCATGACGATATATATCGTGCTGGTGGGCCCTGGTATCTATTTAATACTCAAGGCCGCAAATAAGCGTGAAAAGATGTGGGTATTTATTCCTATAATTGCGGTTGCATTTGTGGGTATTACATACCTTTTCAGCAGGGGATTCAGCCTGCATAATAAGGCTCTTGCCTGCATTTCCATACAGTCTGCTGACGGAAGCGGCGTAAAGTCTGAATATATCTTCGGCTACAATTCCAAGGCTAAGGATTGGACTATAAAGTTAGATGATGATGTAGATGCAGCAGGTCTGTATTTCTGCAGTTCAACTATGTATGACTATAATCATAATGACAGATATTATTTCGGTTCCGCAAGGACTCCGGATGGAGTAAAGCTTACATATAAACCTAAGTCGGTTTTCTCTACAGTATGCTACCGTGCTGTGGCTGATAATGACAGTGACTTCGGTAATGAAGCTTTCAGCGTGGAACTGTCAAATGACTATAGCGTAATCGAAGGAACATTTACAAATAATTCGGATAAAGATATCAAGAAAGTATTGCTTGTATGCAATGGTGAATATGCAATCATTGATGATGTAAAGGCTGGAGATAGTGTTAACCTTGACGAGAGGGCATATTCTTTTTACAGCAGTGTCAGCTCTGAGCTTTCAAATGATGCTGTAAGGCGTTATGAGAAGAAAGATTATAAAGATGCGAAATACATTGCGGCTCTTGCTACTGCAGCAGTTGATCTTGGAGCATATGATGATTATGCCATAGTTTTGTTTGAGTCAAAGGATAGTATGGTAACATCCCGTGAAAAGAAGGATTGTTTTTCCTGCTATTATGTATTACCGAATTGAGGGGGCGCTGCAGATGATAAATATTATTAATCTTTCAAAATTTTACGGACGCTTTGCAGCGGTAAACAATTTAAACCTCCATGTTCCGAAGGGAGACCTGTTCGGTTTCGTAGGCCCTAACGGTGCCGGCAAGACCACAACCATAAGGATGGTATGCGGTCTGCTTAAGCCTACCGCAGGTTATATTGAAATCGGCGGATTTAATTTTGCACAGGATCCTGATAAGGTAAAGCGCTGCATAGGATACGTGCCGGATTTCTTCGGTGTGTATGACAATCTTAAGGTAAAGGAGTATATGGAGTTTTACGGTTCCATATACGGCATAGATGATGTTGATATCCACAGGATGACAGGTGACCTGCTGGAGTTGGTAAATTTAAGGAACTTGGAAGAGCAGTATGTTGATACTCTTTCCAGAGGTATGAAACAGAGGCTATGCGTAGCCAGGGCGCTGCTTCACAACCCGCAGCTCCTCATACTGGATGAGCCTTCATCAGGTCTTGATCCCAGGGCAAGAGTAGAGATGAAGGAAGTGCTCATGAACCTGAATTCCATGGGCAAGACCATAATCATCAGCTCACATATTCTTGCGGATATTGCAGAGATGTGTACCAGCGTGGGCATTATGAACCACGGAAGGCTGGCGGCTGCAGGCAAGATGAGCGACATCCTGGAGATAGGTGTTGATAAGCATCACCTGATAATATCCATCAATGGAAATATGGAGGATGCTGTATCCCGTGTAAAGGAACTGCCGGAGGCTTCAATATGGCAGATCAGGGAAAATGAAATCGTGCTTAGCTGCAGCGGAGAGGATGAACAGATAAACAGGATAATCATGAGCCTGATGAAAGCCGGTGTTATGGTCGGTGGATTCAGGAAGGAAGAGCAGAGCTTAGAAACGCTCTTTATGCAGCTTACTGAGGGGAGTGCGGCAACGGTGAATCCCGGAGTCGGCAATATGCAGGGGAGAATGTAAATGAGTAAATCCAAATCCGGAAGTAAAAAACTTAGGTTAAATCCTATCCTGAAAAAGGACCTTAGAGTTATCGCAAGAAATATGAAGTTTTCCTGGGGACTCTTTGCTTTTGAAGCAGTGCTGGGAGTTATCTTCCTTTTTGCGATGCTTATCATGTATGAGGAAGTGGGCTACACAAATATGTACAGCAGCATGGTGGCGCTTTTCCCTATAATCGGCGGAACAGAGCTTGTTATAGTTGCTTTGATAACGCCCATACTTACGGCATCTGCCATTACATCTGAAAAAGAAAAGCAGACATTTGATATATTGCTTACAACGGTTATGACGCCTCATGCGATCATCAGGGGTAAGCTTTTGTCAGCTGTTACCAGAGTTATGATGTTCGTAGTGGGCAGCATACCTTTGATGGCAATATCTTTTACCGTAGGCGGCGTAGGCTGGTGGGCGCTGTTTG
This sequence comes from Lachnospiraceae bacterium AB2028, assembly GCA_000621425.1. GTDB lineage: Bacteria > Bacillota > Clostridia > Lachnospirales > Lachnospiraceae > NK4A136. Next base: position 68,364 of record JHYJ01000014.1, on the reverse strand, counting down.
CGTTTCTTCTGCTTACTCTCGTATTTGCGATATATATGGGTTCAATCGGAATAATGAGCTCCACTTTTTCAAATAAGTCGCTGGTAAGTATCATTATTTCCTACGTTATTTATGGATTGCTGTCCGGCGGAACTTTTATTCCTATTATATCCATAAGCGGCATAATGGGAATGTCTCCGGAAATCCTGTCGGCTATAAGCCTGCTGTTCAATCCGCTTATCACGTTCATCACTTTCTTTGTGACCGTGCTGGGCGGTGAGTTCATTGAAGATATTTTCTCAAGCTTAGCATTCGTGACTGCCTGGGGATGGATAATCCTTTCTCTTATAATGATGATAATTGCCTCCATAGTGATGCAGGCTATAGCAGCCTCCCGTATCAACCCTGTAGTTGGATACAGGAAGAAGATGAAGAAAAAGAACAGAGCCAATAACGTGAATAATGTCAATATGGCCGGAAGGCCTATGCCTCAACCGGCGATGGTCGGTGCAGGGATGGCAGGAGCTGGAATGGTTCAGCCCGGGATGCAGATGAATATGCAGAATGGTCCTATGATGCAGGGGCAGCAGAATCAGTCCATGTTCCAGGGACAACCAATGCAGCAGAACCAGCCTATGTTCCAGGGACAGCCAATGCAGCAGAACCAGCCTATGTTCCAGGGAACGCCGGTTCAGCAGGGGCAGCCAATGGCACAGACTGGTATGTCGCAGGGAATTGGGCAGATGGGAATGCAGGATCAGGTTTCAATCCAGAGCACTCCTGTTCAGCAGAGTCGTCCTGTAACGGAGGATCATTCAATGTTCCAGAGACCGGCAGATCAGCAGAATTCGAGTGAAATTGGGTCTACTGTGGCACAGAATCAGCCTGATACACAGGCATCATCTGTGACTCAGACTTCACCTGTTACACCGATTCAGCCAGAGATACAGAGTACACCTATTACACCGATTCAGGCAGAAGTGCAGGGTACACCTGTAGTGCAGACTCAGTCAGAAGTTCAGAGTACATCCGCGGTACAGGGCCAGTCGGAGGTGCAGAGTACGCCTGTAGCACAGAATCAGCAGGAAGAAACAATACAGCCCATTCAGCCTGCACCGGCAGTGACATCAGGCACAGCAGGAACGACTACTGAAGGCAATAACTGAAATTAATATTTATGCATGGAATAAATGGGCCGGAAACACCGGCCCATTTTTTAACCAGAGGGGAGAATAATATGAAAAAATCATTATGTATCGTAGTTCTTACTATCTTTATGATGTGCATGCTCTGCGCCTGTGGCAGCAAAGTAGATGAAAACGGGAATGCGCTTATCACATCTGACTGGAAACTGGTGGAATATACGGTGAACGGTACCAGGACGGTCGTTGCGGAAACAGAGTGGTATGTAAAGCTTTTTACAATTGGTATGGAGCCGGAATTTTCAACGAAGGACGGAAGTACCTGCACTTTCTCAGTCGGCGGCAAATCCCACAATGGAACACTTACATTTGACGGTACGGAATATACCATAGATTATGACGATTCCCAGAAGGATATGTTTGCGACGATCGATGGAGATGAGCTCAGGATATATACTGCTAACGGCAAGCTTGAGTTTATTTTCGAGGCAAAATGATTAAGCCATAAAAAATACCCCTTTCTACGTATCTTAAATATATGGCAAATGGCATATTATTTTGATTTGCCATATAGTGTATCGGAGGCCGGCAGTAGCACAGACATTTTATTACCCGGATTGCGGTTAATAAAGCTGTTATGATATAATAACGATGTATGTGCCTTTGTTTTCAGTGAGAGCAGTTGGGAAACTGACTGCTTGCCATGAAGGGGAGGAAAGACTATGAGCGACAGAGAATACATACTTAGCTACATTAAGAAGATTAAATCAAAGATGAACACGGCGATAATGATACGTCAGATATTGAACGGACTTATCGGCGGTGCTTTAGTTGCGGCCATTGTGGAAGGTGTTTCCTGTATATGGTCTTTTTACTATGCACACCTGGTGGCAGGGATTGCATTGGCTATCGGTTTGATCGTGGGCATCGTACTCGGTATAGTAAAGAGGAAGAATGAAACACAGGCAGCACTTAAGATAGACAGCTTCGGTATGAAGGAGCGCGTGATCACGGCTTTTGAGCACAGGGATGCCACAAACGAGTTTTCCGAGCTTCAGAGACGGGATGCTGCAAGATGCTTAAGTTCCATGGAGCAGATTGTAAAGATAAAAATGAATCCCGGTGCAAGACGGATACTTCTGTTCCTTTTCATGGCACTTTTAACAGTATTTTTTGGACTCATGCCGGCACCTAAAAAGGCTGAGGCACAGGAGCAGCATGAGGTATATCAGGAGGCTACCGCTAAGGAAAAAGAGATAGAGCAGGCTATGGAAGCCCTGGAAAAGATAGATCCTACTTCTCTTTCAGAGAGCCAGAGGCAGGAGCTTTCAGACATGCTGGAGAGCCTTCAGGCTTCACAGAACGAGATGAAGAATGTGGTTTCAGCAGAGGATCTGAAGAGCGCTAACCAGAGACTTGATTATAAGTATGCGGATATAGCTAACGGCCTTCAGACTATGCAGCAGGAGGTTGAGGAGCAGCAGAGACAGGAACAGGAACAGCAGCAGAACAGCCAGTCCGAGAACTCTGCTGACCAGAATAATTCTGCAAGCCAGAATAATTCAAACGGAAGCAGTGGTACATCCCAGCAGATAGCTGATGCCAATCAGCAGATACAGAACAATATGAATCCCGGCGGACAGAGTGCCCAGGCAAATGGTCAGGGTCAGAACGGACAGAACGGACAGAATGGACAGAATGGACAGAATGGTCAGAACGGCCAGAACGGACAGAATGGTCAGAACAGCCAGAATGGTCAGAATGGTCAGAACGGACAGAATGGTCAGAACGGACAGAATGGTCAGAATGGACAGAACGGACAGAATGGTCAGAATGGACAGAACGGACAGAATGGCCAGAACGGCCAGAACGGCCAGAACGGCCAGAATGGCCAGAACGGACAGAATGGTCAGAATGGTCAGAACGGTCAGAATGGTCAGAATGGACAGAATGGTCAGGGTCAGGATGGACAAGGTCAGGATGGTCAGGGCGGTGACGGCCAGGGCGGTGACGGTCAGGATGGCCAGGACGGTAATGGCGGCGACGGTGGCGGCCAGGGTCAGTCAGGAAGCGGAAGCGGTAATGGCGGCCGTGACTATGTGAGCCTTCCAAATGGGGACGCTGATGATGAGGGCCTTTCCGGAAAGCGTCAGGATGAAGGCCAGTCCGAATACGGTCGTGACAACAGCGGCGTAGGCTGGGCAGGAGACCACGTGGATTACGACAGCGTGATCGGTGAGTACAGTGACAGAGCATACGAGGGACTTGAAAGTGGAAAGTATCCCAGCGGTATGGAAGATGTTATAAAAGAATATTTTGGAAGTTTTGAGTAACTATTAACGGAGGGGAAAAATGAGCGACATTGAGGCAATGCAGAGTAAGATCGCGGCATGCGAGCAGGAGATCGGACGTGAGATCATAGGACAGAGGGATGTTATCAGAAGTGCGATGATAGCAATACTTTCCGGCGGTAACGTGCTGCTTGAAGGTATGCCCGGTCTTGGAAAGACAAGACTTGTAAATACCATCAGCCATGTGCTGAATCTTTCATTTAAGAGAATTCAGTTTACACCTGACCTGATGCCCGGTGATATTACCGGTACAAACATAATGGTCAAGGACAACGATGGTTCTGTATTCAGGTTTGAGCCCGGTCCTATTTTTGCAAACATCATTCTTGCGGACGAAATAAACCGTGCTACGCCCAAGACACAGTCTGCTTTGCTTGAGGCCATGCAGGAGCACAGCGTTACGGTAGGTAATGTGAGCCACAAGGTTCCGGAGCCTTTCTTCGTACTGGCTACACAGAACCCCATCGAGCAGGAAGGTACATATCCCCTGCCTGAGGCTCAGCTTGACCGTTTCATGTTCAAGATCTTAGTTGGTTTCCCTTCAAAGAATGAGCTTAAGGGTATAGTGGACCTGACTGAAAACAGAAATGCCCAGCCGGCAAACACCATCCTTACAGGTGACGACCTTCAGGTCGCTGCAGGTATGGTTAACAATATCGGTGTGGCAGATGCTGTAATGGATACTATACTTGAGATCATAATGGGAACCCATGATCACAGCAACAAATATATTCGTGAGGGTGCCAGCCCCAGAGCTGCCCAGGCTATCGTGCGTGGTGCAAAGGCAAGGGCATTCATGGAAGGCCGTTATAACGTATCATTTGATGATGTAGAGGCAGTGGCTTATCCGGTACTCAGGCACAGAATCCTTCTTTCTTTTGATGCTATTTCAGAGGGCGTGACCGAGGATAAGATAATCACCGGCATCATCAGAAAGCTGTCAGAAAACAGACAGGCATAATAGATTTTGCTTACGCAATTTTTTTACACAGCCACTAAAAGTGGCAGAAAGAAGAAAAAGTGGAAAAGAGAGAAAGACTGCATGACTTTATAAGTTCTTGTTACAGAATAGACAGAACAAAGTTAATGGCGGCACTCACTGTGCTGGTGATTTTTGCAACAGCTACATTTGCATCCTTTGGTGCAGACTTTGCAAATTCCTATGACGGTGATATAGAAGACCAGGTCAATTCCACGTTGCTCGAAAATGTAGGCAGCTATGCAGGAATCTTTTCCGTAACTGTTACGGCGTCAGTCAATCCTACAGGGACTCTGGCGATCATTTCACTTATAGGCGTTATAGAGAAGTCTGATCAGTATTTTCCAAATGCAAAGTGGCTTGAAGGACCGCAGCATTTTCTCTGCGCTACGCCCATAATAAGGACTGCGGCAAATCTGCCCATATCCACGCCGGCGGTTACTATCATTCTCACTATCGTAACTATAGCTCTCTATGTAATAAGATCCACAGCGGTTTCGAAAGCTTTGTCGGCACCTACAATCGATAAGATCGAAGAGGTTTGTGGGTACGTAGTTACGGTTGCTCTTTCCTTTATGCCGGTTGCAATGGTTCGTACTGTGCAGGCTGCTGATGCAGCAAATGATGGCGTGCAAAAAGTCGTTTCCGTGGGAACCTATGCCGCCCTGCTTTTCTTAAGTCTTGTGTCGGCGATTTTTAATCTCATAGTCTATATTGTCATTCACAATTGTCTGGATGCCGTGGAGCTTCTTGCGGCAGCAATTCCCATCGAGGGAATGAATGTTGTTGTTGAGATACTGAAGGCCATACTTCATCTCACGCTTGTTGTGCTGCAGATTGTGAGTCCTTTCATATGCGTGGTAATAGGTATAATATTCTTTATCATTTCGCTGATACTGTTCAGGTGGCTCAGTGTGCTCAGCGTATACTATACACATGTATATGTTAAGCCTGTGCTCAGAAAGGTATTCAGAAGGCATGAAGTATCTTCCTTTATGCATAAGAAGTTCCCCAGAAGAGGACGGAAAAAATATCCGGAGCTTACTATGGCCATCCCTGCTTTCTCCATGAACAGGCGTGGCAGGCTGGTAAAAAAGAGGGAGCTTATATGGCTTTCAGAGCGTGCCGGTGAGCCTATATTCCTTAAGATAAAGCCCTTAAGACGTGTAAAGGAAATCAGTCTTGAAGAGATGAATCCCCTGCACAGGGAAGTTTACCTGCAGAAGACCCTGCGTTTCACACGTATAGTTTCCGAGGACCGCACCGTGGAGATCATTTTCAGCTCAGAGTATAACGATCGTTGGGAAGTTATGCTGGAGAGATTCGGTCTGAAGGATTACCGGGTAGTGCTTGACCGTCTTGCGGAAGAGGATAAGATAACCTTCAAGAACTGGTGGGAAAAGTTAAAGAGATCGATGTTTAAGCCCAAGGACGCCATTCCCGGCGGCATGTGATCAGTGTGTGCCGGAGCGTGCTCGTGTTATGTAAACGGACATATTTTCTAAGGATTTTTCTATGGATTTTCATTGAAAAAAAACGCCCTGTGCGTTAAAATATCACGGATAAATCAATAAAGAAGAAGCACATATTCAGGAGGAAAGAAGCACATGAAGCGCGAAGACATACATCGCATACTTATCATCGGCTCAGGCCCCATCATCATCGGACAGGCCTGCGAGTTTGACTATTCCGGAACACAGGCATGTAAGGCACTCAGGAAGCTCGGTTATGAGATCATTCTCGTAAATTCAAATCCGGCAACCATCATGACGGATCCCGAGACAGCAGATGTTACATATATTGAGCCCTTAAACGTAAAGAGGCTTACTGAGATAATTGAAAAGGAAAGACCGGATGCATTGTTACCGAATCTCGGCGGACAGTCCGGTCTTAATTTATGCTCTGAGCTTGCAAAGGCCGGAGTACTTGATAAATACAATGTACAGGTTATCGGTGTGCAGGTAGATGCCATTGAGCGTGGTGAGGACCGTATTGAGTTCAAGAACACCATGAATGAGCTGGGCGTTGAAATGGCACGCAGCCAGGTTGCATATTCAGTAGACGAAGCTGTAGAGATCGCTTCCGGACTGGGATATCCTGTAGTATTAAGACCTGCTTACACTATGGGCGGTGCCGGCGGCGGACTTGTTTACAATGTGGAAGAGTTAAAGACTGTCTGCGCAAGAGGTCTTCAGGCTTCACTTGTACATCAGGTACTTGTTGAGGAATCGGTTATCGGCTGGGAAGAGCTGGAGCTTGAGGTTGTCCGTGATTCCAAGGGCAAGATGATCACTGTATGTTTCATTGAGAATATCGATCCCATGGGTGTGCATACAGGAGACTCCTTCTGTTCAGCACCTATGCTTACTATTTCTGAGGATGTTCAGAAGAAACTTCAGGAGCAGGCTTACAAAGTAGTTGATAAGGTACAGGTTATCGGCGGATGTAACTGCCAGTTTGCTCATGATCCCAAGAGCGGCAGAATTATCATAATAGAAATTAATCCCCGTACATCCAGGTCTTCTGCACTTGCTTCCAAGGCGACAGGTTTCCCTATTGCCCTTGTTTCAGCAATGCTTGCCTGTGGTCTTAACCTTGAGGATATCGAGTGCGGTAAGTACGGCACTCTTGATAAGTATGTTCCGGACGGCGAGTATGTTGTTATCAAGTTTGCAAGATGGGCATTTGAGAAGTTCAAGGGCGTTGAGGATCACCTCGGAACACAGATGCGTGCCGTTGGTGAAGTAATGAGTATCGGTAAGACTTACAAGGAAGCCTTCCAGAAGGCTATCCGTAGTCTTGAGAAGAACAGATACGGTCTTGGATATGTTAAGGATTATCACAACATGAGCCTTGATGATCTGCTTTCACAGCTTATTTATCCTAACAGTGAGAGACAGTTCATAATGTACGAGGCACTCAGAAAGGGTGCTGATGTAGATAAGCTTTATGAGCTTACCAAGATAAAGAAGTATTTCATCGAGCAGATGAAAGAGCTGGTTGATGAAGAGATAGAGATTGCAAAGGCATCCCATGAAGGTGCAAGCGATGAGGACTTCGGTGCATGCACACCGGGTAAGGTTCCTTCAGATGAGCTGCTTACAAAGGCTAAGAAGGACGGTTTCTCAGATAAGTATCTCTCAATGATTTGCGGTGTGAGCGAGAGCGACATCAGGAACGCAAGAGAAAAGATCGGCGTAGTGGAAGCATGGGAAGGCGTACACGTAAGCGGTACACCCGACAGCGCATACTACTATTCAACATACAACCTGCCTAAGGATGAGAGCCCTGTAAATACAGACAGGCCTAAGGTAATGATCCTGGGCGGTGGTCCTAACCGTATCGGTCAGGGTATCGAGTTTGACTACTGCTGCGTACATGCTGCATTCGCACTTAAGAAGCTGGGCTTCGAGACAGTAATAGTTAACTGCAATCCCGAGACGGTTTCTACCGACTATGATACTTCGGATAAACTTTATTTCGAGCCCCTTACACTTGAGGACGTGCTCGCAATATACAAGAAGGAAAATCCTGTGGGCGTTATCGCTCAGTTCGGTGGTCAGACACCCCTTAACCTTGCAGCAGAACTCAAGGCTAACGGCGTAAACATCCTGGGTACCACACCTGAAGCAATCGACCTTGCTGAGGACAGGGATCTTTTCCGCAACATGATGGATAAGCTTGGCATCCCTATGGCTGAGTCAGGAATGGCTGTTACCGTTGAGGAAGCTAAAGAGCTTGCAAACAAGATCGGCTATCCTGTAATGGTTCGTCCTTCATACGTACTTGGCGGACGCGGCATGGAGATCGTGCATGATGATGAGCAGATGAATCTCTATATGGCTGAGGCTGTAGGTGTAACACCCGACAGACCTATACTTATAGACAGATTCCTTAACCACGCCACAGAGTGTGAGGCAGATGCCATCAGTGATGGAAATGATGTATTTGTTCCTGCTGTTATGGAGCACATCGAGCTTGCGGGTATCCACTCCGGAGACTCTGCTTGCATACTTCCTTCAAAGCATCTTACAGATGAGCAGATCGCTACCATTAAGGACTACACAAGGAAGATCGCTAAGGAGCTGAACGTTGTAGGCCTTATGAATATGCAGTATGCAATAGAAGGCGGAAAGGTTTATGTCATCGAGGCTAATCCCCGTGCATCCCGTACCGTTCCCCTTGTATCCAAGGTCTGCGGCATCAATATGGTAAAGGTTGCTACCGAGATAATGACCCTTACTATTACCGGAAACGAGTCACCGGTTAAGAACCTTAAGGACAGAAAGATCCCTTACTACGGTGTAAAGGAGGCGGTATTCCCCTTCAATATGTTCCCTGAGGTTGACCCGGTACTTGGACCTGAAATGAGATCTACCGGTGAGGTTCTTGGTCTCTCAACTGACTGGGGCAGAGCTTTCTTCAAGGCTGAAGAGGCTACACGCACAGAGCTTCCCATGGAAGGAACAGTTCTCATAAGCGTAAGCGACAGGGATAAGCCTGAGCTTCTTGAAATCGCAAAGAGCTTTGCGGAGGATGGATTCAAGATCCTTTCTACCGGTGGTACTTACGACATGATAAAGGGTGCAGGCATAGAGACAGAGAAAATCAACAAGATATATGAGGGAAGGCCCAATATCGTTGATGCAGTCAAGAACGGTGAGGTTGATATGATAGTCAATACACCTACTGACAAAAAGGATGCACAGTCCGACAGTTACATCCGTCAGAATGCTATCAAGCACCGTGTGCCTTACATGACTACCATGGCTGCAGCAAGAGCTACAGCAGCCGGTATTAAGGCAGAGAAGAAGGGCGAGGGCATTCCTGTAGTATCACTTCAGGAATACCATGCAATGATCACGGAGTAAAGTGCAGCACCTTTTGAGGTATCAGATGCGCATAACCATACTTTGTGTAGGAAAATGTAAAGAGAGATTTTATTCAGACGCGGCAGCCGAGTATTTAAAACGGCTGTCGCGTTATGTTAAGGTGCAGATAATCGAGGTGGATGATGAAAAGACTCCTGACGGCGCTTCGGAACGCGAGACGGAACTGATCCTTGACAAGGAGGCTTCACGCCTTGAAAAACACATCCCCGACGATGCTTATGTGATAGCCCTTGCTGTGGGCGGGAAAGAATACACCAGCCCCGAGTTTGCGGACAGGATAAATAAGCTGGCCCTTGGGGGCAAAAGCCATATCATATTCATAATTGGCGGATCATTAGGTCTCGCTGACCGTATATATAAAAGAGCTGATGAGCAGATCGGCTTTGGAAAGATGACCTTTCCCCACAGGCTCTTCAGGGTAATGCTTCTTGAACAGGTCTACCGGGCATACCGGATAATCAATAACGAACCATATCATAAATAGTTTTATAATAGGGCAAATGAAAAAATAGGGAAAATTTGCTATAATGCAAACTGAGGTTCGTTCCGCCTGGATTCGGATTTCTTAAATTACAGTCAGGGGAGTACCAATGTCTGATTTAGTGAATATCCATAATAAAAATGCATATGAATATATTAAAGAGCTTCAGAATGAGAAAGTGATCGTTAACCATATTATTACTGATCCACCCTATAATATCTCCCGGGACAATAATTTTTCAACTATGCGTAATCCCAGGGCAGGGGTGGATTTTGGCATGTGGGACAGAGGAGGATTTGATCTGTACTCCTGGATTCCGGAGTATGCAAAGCTGCTTGATTCCAATGGCTCATTTATCATTTTTTGTTCATACAGATATATAAGCCATATCATCGATGTGCTTGAAAAACCGGAAACAGATATGGTAGTAAAGGATGTTCTTGTATGGCAAAAGTCAAATCCCATGCCTAGAAACATAAACAGACGATATGTACAGGATATGGAATTTGCAGTATGGGCTGTGAAAAAAAAGGCGAAGTGGGTGTTTAATAAACCTGACGACAAGCCATACTTAAGAGCTTTTTTCACTACTTCTGTGGTAAGCGGAAAAGAAAAGCTTGGACATCCTACACAGAAGAGTTTAATGCTGATGGAAGATATTATTAAGATCCACACAAATCCGGGTGATCTTGTATTGGATCCTTTTATGGGGAGCGGATCAACTGGTGAAGCTGCCCTAAAAAATGGCAGAAAATTTTTGGGCATTGAATATGAAAGAAAATATTTTGACATGGCCCGGAAACGTTTAGAGTGCTTTGGATAAAGAGATACAAAAATGTATTACATGACCGGTGCGATAAAGCTCATATTCTTTCTGTTGGCCCTTCCTTTCTGTGCGGGGCTTGTTTTTGTACCCCATGATAGATCATTGAAGAGAATATTCCATATTGCATACATTTACGGCTGGCTTCTGGATATGGCGGTTTTCTTTCCGGTATCCATGGTCTGCATTTTTTTTATAGAACAGAATAATTTTATATACTGCGTGACTGTATATGCTGCATTGCAGATACTTCTGGCAATAATAGGTGTAGCTGTGTTTGCCGGCAGGCGTATGCGTAGCGGGGCTAACGGGAATACCAAGGCAGCTATGTCAGATGATGCAGGTGTAGACGAAGTTGATCATTCCCCGTCGGAAAAATCCGCTACGGCAGTTGCAGATGGTCATATAGAATTTAAGCCGCGCGGCACAGGTAAAGTCTTTGATGCAATACAGGGGTTTTCATTTTCTCTTAAGGAGCGGGGCAGGAGAAACTTCCTGGAAGCCATTATCCTTTGGGCAATATTCGGTGCTCTGCTGGTTTTCCAGCTATACAAGGCAGTAACTACCGTATTTTTTGACGGGGACAATATCTACTATGTAGTTCAGTCCCTGATTGCTACGCAGCAGGGAACGATGTATAGGGAGATGCCATATATAGGCGGTTCTACGGAGTTGGATATGAGACATGCACTGGCTGTAATACCAATGTGGTTTGCATATTTATCCGAGGTGAGCGGAATACATGCAACCATGCTATGCAGGACTGTTATGCCGCTGTTCCTTCTTCCCTTTGTTTACCTTATCTGGTTCGCGGTAGGCGGAGAGTTATATGGTGTGATGTCTTTACATGACGATTACAGCAAACCTGCATCAGAACGGGCTGCAGATGTCGGTTTTTTCATGTGTGCGTTGAGCATGCTGGCCATATTTGGAAGCGTATCAATTTATACGGCTGAGCGTTTCCTGATGACCAGGACCTGGCAGGGAAAAGCGATGTTTGCAAATATAGCTGTGCCATTGGTACTGTTAGGGGTACTTTGGATAAATAGGGAGTATAAAGGCTGGCTGCTGTTCCTACTGGTAAATATCTTTTCCGGTATGTGTACATCTCTGGGAGTGGCCTTTACGGCGGCACTGATCTGTACATCATGCCTTGTGAGTGCGATTAGGAATCGGAAACCGTCGCTTGTAGTATACGGAATGCTTGTGTGTATACCTAATGTGTTGTATATGGCGGCGTATATATTGCTGAAGTAATTTGCAGAGGTGATAATGTCTTCAATTTTGAATTATCTTCAACTGAATATATCCACCTTGATTAATTTCGCGGGAACGGGATTCCTGCTGATACTTTATGCTCTGTCCTATGTGTACCTTTTCATAGCTGAAAAGGATGACAGGAAGCGCACATTTTTCATATGGATCCCGGCTGTCTTGTGGCTTGCTTTTATGCTGCCTCCCGTCAGGTGGTTTTTCATTAAATTTATAGATTCCGGAGATACATATTACCGTATGCTGTGGCTGATACCTATTTCTGCCACCACAGCTCATGCGGCAGCGAAACTTTCATCCGGATACAGGCTTATCGGGCTCATTGCAGTATCTGCCGTGATAGTGCTCTGTGGCAGCAGCGTCTATAATGCAAAAGCCGGCGAGGTTCTTATAGTAAGTGAGGCACAGAACCCCTACCACATTCCGGATGAGGCAATAGAGATTGTGGAGCTTGTGAAAAAGACTGATGAGGGTCATAAGATCCGGGCCGTCATGCCGGAGGAAATGACCTTTTATGTACGACAGTATGATACGGATGTTTATCTTGCATTTGGCCGGGAAATGGTTATGGGATTTCCTATAGCAAATGGCATGTATGAAGTAATGACTGCAAATAAGGTGGACGTATGGGAGCTTATCCGCAAAGGCCGCGAAAGGCTTGTCAGTGCGTATGTATTTGGTAAGTTTCAGTTGCTAAGTGATGACCCGGAGGAGTTCGGTTTGATAAAGCTGGGGGAAACAGAGAACTACAAAGTGTACTATGACCCTGAAGAACTGGAGTACGTGCAGTCAATAAATTACTTTTATTACAAGTAATATAAGGTGTTCTGTATCGAAGCAGGCAGATTGGGTAAAATGTACCTATGTGTGAAAGGGTATAAAAACAGTCTTTATCATTATAAATAATGCGAAATGCTATAAATTCTAAAATCTTGAGAATGGGGAACAGGCCATGTAATGCGATATGTACACTGTGAGCCGGGATAATATTGGAAAATATGCAAATGATATTCTGCAGTATGTACTGGAAAACTTTGGCAAGAAGGGCATAGTGGAAAAGCTTTTTAAAGAGAATAATAAGGATGGACGTTTTCTCTTTGATAAAGATGAATTCCATGATTTGGTAGGTCTTGTGGGAAGTCTCGGATTAAAAGCAGGATGTTGCGGATCGATAATGAATCATATAATCAAAAGAAACTATGATGATGATGAGGCGCTACTGTCTAACGCCGAAGCTGAAAAACTGTTCTTCGGAAAGGTCGGGATATATTATCTGATGAGACATCCTGAGGTGTATACGGCGAAGAACTATCTTGCAAAGACTCCGGATGGGAAGTTTGTATTTGGTAATTGGCTTTCTCGTTGGGGAAGGGAGGAAATTGGCAGCGCTGGAGAGACTATTAAGAATATACTGGAAAAGAAAACGGTAAGGCCTTTGGATGAAAATGAACTTAAAGCATATGAAAAGAGCCTTAAGGGTCGCGGAATGCCGGCATATATGATAGAAGGCGATGTTTATGGTATGAAACTTTACCGGAATAAAATGAAGGCTTTGAAGGGAAAGGACAAAAAGGGTAAGGTAATTTATATGAAACCCAGTGATTTTCCTGATGTTGATCCTGTAACGGGCGAGGAATTGCCTTAATAATATGGTATAATATACCTGTCAGTTCAAAATGAGGTAACAGGTAATCAATGTCTGAAATTAACAATGAAACATCCAGGCCGGTACCCAAGGCTCTGAATGAGCGGATGGGAGACCAGTTCGGAAGGAATATAAGATGGCGTAAAATGTGGGACTCTGAGAAGGACCGTATTGCGGAGTATTTTCATGCAGAGTACTTTAGGGGTTCCCTAATACTTGTTTTATTGCTGTTCCTGTCTTTTATCGGAACCGTTAGCCTGGCTGTATCTACTGTATCAAGTGTAAACGAGGGGGGGTATGGCCAGATTGTCATAAATGTAATTGTCCTTGTTGTGCTTTATGCTCTGCTGATACTGCTTTCCAAGCTGCTGATCCATCAGCCCAAGAGGGAGCTAAATGCCATCAATATGGACATTGCCCTTGTGTGTGAAACGGAAATCGTAAGCAAATATCTTTTGAAGCAAACCAGCATACAGGATTATATTAAGTCATACCGACTGAGGTACCGGGCAGATGTCAGGATGCCCTATGATGTTGATGACAGCGGCGCACAGACCGGAAAATTTCCGGTCCGGCCTGTGGGAATGAACAGCAATGTGTATTCAAAGGTAAAAAACGGTGACCGAGTACTGGTGGTTTTCTTTCCGGATGATTCCGACGAGGTACCGGATATGGAAAAAATGGAAATATTCATGCATGAGAAGGGCGTATGAGGAATCTGCGTCTTTCTTTTGTAGATTTTGATAATAAGATTATTGCAGGTGAAATGAATGCAGGTGAAATGAAGTGGGAAAAATAGATTCCTACAAGAATAAGAAACTTATACTGTCGGATTCTCTGTCCAAGGCTGCATTTCTGAACTTCCTATGTGTTCTTGTGGGGGCGGGAGTGCGTTTTATTTTCCGTCATGCTGAGGAATTAAGACCTGACATGCAGGATATTAACTTTGCTCTGCTGGGGATGGTCATTGCTATTGTGCGCGTTATGCTTACTGCGGTAATTTTCATGATGGCAAACCGGCGCATCAAGGCTGTGATTGCTAATGAAGGATTTGCTGATCCTGACAAGCTGAAAGAGGAAATGAATCCTGCCGGTTCCACTCTGCTGACGGCATATTCCACCAGGCAACTGCTTCAGGTGTGGGGAGTAATTCTTGTTGCGGCAAATTTGCTGCAGGAATTTTGCGGCCGCATGTACCAGAACGCAATGGACCAGCTGCAGAGCTATTACATAGGTGAAAATATGGTATCTAACGAGGCTGTGTCGGTTTATAACAGTACTCATGGGTTCAAATACATAGGTATGATCACGGCACTTATCATTGGTTTTTTTGTGACAGGAGTTTTTCTTAATGACAGGAAACTGATGGTTCTCTCGGCAGTTATGATGGTAGCCTTTGCCATAGCATTCGGAATGTTCCAGATGTTCACCCTTAAGTTTGCGGACCGGTCCATAGGAATAGTATGGACAGCGGTTATCTATCATCTGACCAATACAGTGGTTTTATTTCTTTTTTCTCAATATACCCGAAAAAATCATCATTGTTGATTCATTAACTATTCCGCTTTATCTGTAAATCCTTTATTTCAAAGAAGATTATACTTTGATATACTATAGAGTGGATGCAGTTGCTATCGGTCTGCGTAGGGTCATAGTACTGTCAGATACAGAAATATACTTGACCAACAACAGGAGGGTTACACATGAGACAGCTTGACGGATTTTTAAAGGGCGTAAATTTAGGCGGATGGATATCCCAGTATGCTAAGTATGACAAGGAACACTTTGATACCTTCATTACGGAAGCGGATATTCATAATATCGCATCCATAGGCTTTGATCATGTGCGTGTGCCTGTAGATTATATAGTTCTTGAGGATGAGGATGGAACGGAAAAGGAAGACGGCTTCATCTATCTTGATAATTGCCGTAAGTGGTGTGAAAAGCATGGTCTTAATATGCTGATCGACCTGCATGAGTGCTACGGTTATTCTTTCGATCCCCTGAAGAAGGACATGGACAGGGAAAAGTTTTTCTATGATGCAGAAATGCAGGCAAGATTCCTTAAGCTGTGGAGAAAGATCGCAGATAGATTCAAGGATTATCCCGACCAGGTGGCGTTTGAGCCCCTTAACGAGGTGGTTCTGATCGATGTGGCAGATGCCTGGAATAAAGTCGCAGCTGATTTTATAAAGACTGTACGTGAGATCTGTCCCAACCATATACTGATAATCGGCGGCGTGTGCTACGCCAATGTAACTACGGTGCCCCTTCTTGACCTCCCCATGGATGATAAGATCGTATATAACTTCCACTGTTATGAACCTATGATCTTTACACATCAGGCGGCATATTGGGTAGATGGCATGCCTTCTGATTTCCATATAGGATATCCTAAGACTCTGGAAGAATACAGGAAGGCCGGCGAGATGCTTCCCCCTGACCTTGCAGGTGCTGTGTACAGAGAAGGTATCAGCGAGATAGGCGAGGGATTCTTTGAAGATATCTTCAGACCTGCCATTGAAAAAGCTGAGAAGGACAATGCCTGCCTGTACTGCGGCGAGTACGGCGTTATAGATCAGGCTGATCCTGAGGACAGGCTCCGCTGGATGAGGGACATACATAATGTATTCCATCGTCACGGCATTGGTTATGCACTCTGGAACTATAAGGAAAAAGATTTCGGTCTGGTGGATAAGAGTTTTGAAACCATCAGGGACCGTTTTATGGAAATCGTGTGAGTTACGCCTTTTGGCGTGAAGCAGGGAGGTCTGTATGATAGCAGGCTTTATGGTTCCCCATCCCCCTATGATAGTTCCGGAAGTGGGACGGGGTGATGAAAGCATTATAGAAGAAACTACTAAGTCATACGAGCGTGTAGCGGATATGATAGCTGAGATAAAGCCGGATACGGTCATAATCTCATCGCCACACAGCGTCATGTATGCGGACTATTTTCATATTTCTCCCGGCAGCGGTGCCGAAGGGACTTTTGGAAGGTTCGGTGCCTACGGTGTGGAGATGAGCGTGGAGTATGACAGGGAGCTGGTGCAGCTGATATCCGATAAGGCAAAGGCTGCAGGTCTTCCTGCCGGTACCTCCGGCGAGCGTGATCCGTCTCTGGATCACGGTACCATGGTTCCCCTTTATTTTATCTTAAGAAAATATTCTGATTTTAAGCTGGTACGGATAGGTCTTTCGGGCCTTTCTTTAGCTGACCATTACAGGCTGGGCATGGAGATATCAGAGGCTGTAGAAAGCCTGGGGAGGCGTGCCGTATATGTAGCCAGCGGCGATCTTTCCCATAAGCTTAAGTCCCACGGCCCCTACGGTTTTGCTCCTGAAGGCCCCGAGTATGATGAGCGCATTATGGATGTGATGGGTTCATCCGAATTCGACAGGCTCTTTGATTTTGATGAAGAATTTCTTGATAAGGCAGCAGAGTGCGGACACAGGTCATTTGTGATGATGGCAGGGGCCTTCGATAGGACGGAAGTGTCTGTCATGCGTCTTTCACATCAGGACGTAACAGGGGTAGGCTATGGTATATGCACATATGAAACGGTAACGGACAGTGAAGGTAAGCCTGTGAGAACTGACGACAGGGCTTTCCTGGATAAATGGGAGAAACGTGAGATGGAAGAACTGAATCAAAAAAAAGACAGTGAAGATGCTTATGTCCGATTGGCCAGGCTTTCCCTGGAAAGCTACATAAAAAACGGAACTCCCATCAAATGGGAGTCCGAGGGCATTACTGTGCTTGATAAAGAGACATCTCCGGAAAAAAGGGCTGAGACTGAAAACGGACTTACGAAACGCAGGGCAGGAGCCTTTGTTTCCATACATAAGAACGGAAGACTCAGAGGCTGCATAGGGACAATAGGTCCTGTGACAGATAAGCTGGCTGACGAGATAATAGCCAATGCCATAAGTGCATCCACCAGGGATCCCCGTTTTCCTTCTATCACCGAGGATGAACTTTCTCAGCTTGAGATAAATGTTGATGTTCTTTCTGAGGCAGAACCCATTGCTTCAAAAGATGAGCTCGATGTAAAGAGATATGGGGTCATAGTAACCAAGGGTTTCCGAAGGGGACTCCTTCTGCCGGATTTAGACGGCGTAGATACTGTAGATGATCAGGTGGACATTGCCTGCCGTAAGGCGGGGATATCACCGGATGAGGATGGTATTACGCTTGAACGCTTTGAAGTGGTGAGACATATTTAGAAACTATATAAAAAGTCCCACCGGCAGGAGTGCTATCGGTGGGGCTTTTTTATTGTTTATTCTTCTGTTTTATCCAGTTCCAGATACTCTTCGGCTTTCTCTAAAAGATCCTTTGTGGTATATACAGGTACTACATCAAATTCATCGCCAGCCTTGTATCCCATATACACCTTATCGTCCCTGACGACTATGAGTTTGAATATGACCGAAATTATATTCCCCTCAGGGCTTATACCGTAGCCGTAATTCTCGGAAGACCAGTAAGTGTTTCCTTCGGAATCAATGCCGCAATAGTAGTATACATATTCATAATCAGAATAACCCTTGTAATCAGCTATTACGGACATGTCTGAAGTCTGGTATATTATCGTGTGGGTGTCACCATATGCCACGCTTAGCAGACTCTTGTCATCGTTATATACAAGGCCCATGACAAATTCCGCATTTTCAATGCCGAGTTCTTTTGCTTTTTCTTTAGCGCTGTCGGCGTAGTAGCTTTCACAATCGTAAGCCTCATATTTGTCGACCGTTGTTTTGTCTTTGTTGATTATGGTCTTATATATTACGGCCTCGTTTGTATTCTTGTCATGTATGAGGAAACCATTATATATGTTGGTCACTTTGTCTACCTTGTTCAGGTTGCACTGAAGGTATGTTGAGGAACCGAAAGTGGTGTGTCTGTAGAGATTAATGACTTCATAGGCCGTGGTCATGAATATGACAAAGTCAGTAGATGCATCTGACCAGATGATGCCTTCGTTATAGTAATCTGACATCCGGTTTTCTCCGGTTTTCATGTTATATTCTATAACGCCGAACTGACCGACTTCTACCAGGAATTCACCGTCGGTTTCTTCTATGGTGTACAGGTTTGTGCCATAGATATATCTGTCTTTGATATTAAGGAAGTTTGCGCCGGAATTAATATCGTAGCCGGAAACCATGGAATATGCGCCTTCAAGGAAATTTTCCGAAGTGATCTCCGATAAATAAAGCAGGTAAAGCTTGCCTTCATATACAACGGCATCTTTGTAGGTACCGGCACCAATGCTCTTTGAAAAAACAAGATTTCCGGAATTGTCTATAGCGTTGACTATGTTCTCATCCAGGGTACATGTCTCGAAAACTACCATATTGTCACTGACAGTTTTTACCGTGCCATAGGCGATTTCATTGTCGAATTTGTATTCATCTATGAGTTCGCCTTTTTCGGCATTCAGCTTGTAGAGAGTTTTTCCTCTGGCGGCATACAGCGTCTGGGTGTCCTGGTCAAACAAAAGGGAGGTGAATGAATCAAAACGGAATTCATCTGTTTCATAATAGGTACTGGTTTTGCCGGAGCCAAGATCCACGCACATCAGGGCTTTGTCGTTTATATAGACAAAATGATCTTCGTCAATAAATGCTGTCCTGTATTTGGAAAGCGTCGCATCTGAAATATTTATGGCTTCGCAGATTTCATTGCCGGTTTTCATGGACCAGAAACTGAGCGTATTAGAGGATTCATAGATTGCGGCCACTTCTCCTGAAGGCGATGCTACCATGAATTCTACATTTGAGTTGAGCGCTATTGTGGTGGCCGGTTTTACAGTTGATCCATAATCGTAAGGGTCAAGTGCCTGTGTAAGGGCAAATCTTGCGTCATCGCTGTAGGGCATTTGGTTGTCATCATATTCCGTAAGCGCCCAATAGGCATTCTGTATCGCACCGCGACGGTCATCCGATTCCAGACAGTTCAGGGAATTCTGTGCAAGGGATGCGGATTGGAATTCCAGAAGTTTTTCGTTTTTTTCGGAAAGTGTTGCGGATTGGAGCTTTAGCTGATTAGCCTGCCGCTGTATCTCTGTGGCCTGAGCCTGGATCTCATCTTTCTGTTTTTTGAATGTAATTGCCGAATAGGTGCTGAGGGCGGCAAACAAAAGGCATATAGCAGCAACAATGCTTATCAGAGCAATGAATTTTCTGGTCTGCTGTTCTTTGTGGCGCTGTTTCAGTTCATCATAGTTTAAGCCGTACATTGCGGCAATGAGCCTGATTTTCTCAATGTTCAGGGCCTTTAGCCTTGCCTTGTCGTTGTCTGCCCTTACATCAGCGGCCAGCGGTTCGATATCTTCCTTTATGGTGGTCTTCTTGCCGTCTTTATCAGTTATTTCCCGTTCTCTGGTAAGGAGTTCTTCAGGGAATGCGTCTCCCGGTTCGCCTTCAACGAGAACAGCCAGCACTCTGTCGACACCGTGCATGGAGATAAATGTCTCTATCTCTTTGCGGCACCACTGGGATTCACGGAGTCTCGGAGAGCAGATAACGATCAGGTAGTCGGAGTTTTTTAGTGCTTCCACTATCTGGTCTTCCAAGCTGCTGGAAAGAGGGAGTTCCTCTTCGTCACGAAAAACCCGGCTTATATCGGTCTTAGCTTCCGGATTTTTTTTCTTCAGCTGTGTTTCTATGTTTTTGGGGAGCTTAAACTTCTCCAGCTCCTTGTGCAGCTTTTCGGCTACGAATCTGTCAGGGTCTACATGTCTGTATGAGATAAAGGCATCATAATGAAATTCATTTGTTTTTTCAGTACTCATTTTATTCTTTCAAAATTCCCCTCTTATTTTGTCAGACTTCCTCATAGGTGAGTCCAAATATTTTCTTTTCTATTACATAGATATCATGGAGATCGTCGCATCTTACTGCAAGATAATCTCCCGGTTTGCCTAACATGTATTTTTCTTTGTCCCATGCGGTGAAGACTTTTACATATCTGTCAAGCGGACAGGCAAAGATCTTTACCTCGCCCTTGGGAACGCAGACACTTGCATACCTTGTGATCAGCTCGTTCTGTCCTGTCAGTCTGTTTTTTATCGTGGGTATATAGCTGCTTTCAAGAACAAATTTATCGTAATCATATGCTTCTTCTAAAGGCTGGTTTGACTTTTTGAATTTTTCCAGTCTGTTGGGATATACTTCACCTTTGACGCCTATCATGATAATGAGGTCCTTTTCTACCGTGAGGTCCATATCGCCCTCAAGGGATCTTACGGTAATAGGTGTTCCGATGGGGAGCATATCCTTGGCCTTTACGTAACCTATGGGGAGTTTTTTCTTAACATAGGTTTCCATGATTTCTATATCGATGTCATAATCAGCAGCATAAATCACCTCAAACATCTCGTAGTATTTCTGCATACGGTTGCTTAAGTATATTTCAGGACTGATGGCATCGAAATTATCACGGAAAAGTTTTTCGGAAATGAAACCGCCGGCTTTTTCATAATGGCCGCCGCCGGAACCTATTCCTTCCGCCAGGAAAGCAGCAAGCTCACTGGCATTAACTTCCTTCACGCAGCTTCTGACTGACAGTTTATATCCGTCTCCGTTCTGGCAGAAGACGACACAGGTCTTTATCCGGTCAACCTGCAGGAGAAAATCGCTTATGAGTCCTAAGATGTTAGGATCGCAGGGCTGTGACTTGACAACGGCAAAGCCGTAATCCTCGTTAAATGAATACCTGAGCATTGCCACTCCGGCTATCTCAAGTTCGCCGAGTGAAATGTTGGTGTTCTTAAGGGTATTTATAAGTGCGGCGTCATGGGGAACCTCATCAGCCATGTCCCTGTCTATCGGGTTGGACAGCTCGGAGAGCTGGTTTGTATCTGTGTAAAGACCGAAATAAAGGGCAGTTCCTATGCCGTCGTCATCGTTTATTTCAAAACCTGCCTCTTTGAGCATGCCGTAAACTATGGTGGAACAGCTGCCCATGCCGGGGATGATAGTGTTGAGCGGCATGTCGTCAATTTCAATCTGGTGATGGTCTATGATGGCTACATTATCGGCATCAAAATGTGTCACATTGCCGGCACCGTACTGGCAGTCAGCAGTGATCCACAGTCCCTTTTTCCAGTCATCTTCTACGGGAGTCCCTTTTTCAACATATTCCAGGGGAATTTTGAAGGTCTCTATGAGAAGCCGGAGATTTGCCTTTGTTATCTCGTTAGGTCCGCTATAGATCAGGCGGACATTCTTGTCCTTGCTTTTGTAATACATGTAAATGGCATAACCGGACGCGATGGTGTCTGCATCGGGATTGTCATGGCACTGGATGGTGATATATTTAAACGGCAACAGATCTGCTAATCTCATACTATACTTTCCTCCCCTGTAGTCTGATTTTTGTTTTAAATGACACTAAATCACACTCATTTATTTTATCATGAGAAGTGCAAATATTCCACTATGGATAACTACAGTTTTTCAGTAGTTTTGGGGGAAATATGGTACAATAATTTAAATTATCCCCACGGAGGAACATATGAGAAATAAAAAGTTCATTGGAAAGTTTTTAAGTATATTCATGACTGCGGTAATGACAGCCGGAGCAGTTGCAGGCGGAGTGGGTACAGGACTTTACAGACCTGCATATGTCCATGCCGGGGAGCAGCTTGGTGAAACCGACTTTGATGACGGCAAGGGTCTTCCCTGGCATATAGTCGAGTCTGCTACCGGTGAGATGGACTTTGAGATAGAGGACGGTGTATATAGGATCACAATCATAAATCCCGGCGGAGCCTCAAACGGCGGCGAGGACAGGTGGGACTGCCAGTTCAGGCACAGGGGACTTACCATAAAGGCAGGCCACACCTATAAGGTTCATTATGAAATAAAAGCCTCAAATGCCGGAAAATACTACACAAAGATCGGCAATCTGGCCGGTGACGTGGAGATATGGCACAACATGAGCAATGGCTCAGACTTAGGCAGCACCTGGGATCCCATTCCTTATGATACGGCAGGGCAGTGGAAAGTTGTTGAGCTGGAATTTACGGCAGGTCAGGATATGGAAGTTGCGGAGTGGGCTTTCCATTTAGGAGGCGACGGCCAGTATACCAGCGGTGTATGTTTCCCTGCAGGAACAGTGATAGAGTTTGACAACATGTCCCTTTATGATGAAACCTCCGATGAGAATGACTACATCGAAGAAACACCCTGGGTAAGATCAGATATACTAACAAACCAGGTCACATACTTTACCGGCATGGACAAAAAGGCGACCCTTCTCAGTGCATCAAAGAGTGCAGTGAAGTTTTCTGTGATTGACGCAGACGGAAAGGAAGTCTGGAGCGGAAAGTCGGTTCCCATGGGACATGACGAGGATTCAAATGATGATGTACATCTGCTGGATTTTTCGGACTTCAATGAAAAGGGCCGGTTTACGCTGAAGACTGATGACGGTGCGGTGTCGAGAGAGTTTGCCATAGGCGACAGCGACACATATTCTGCATTGCTTTATGATTCCCTGAATTATTTTTATCAGAACAGGTCAGGCATAGCTATAGAGAGTCAGTATATTACTTCCGGTGATGCCAATGGTCTTGCAAGGGCTGCGGGACATCCTTCGGATAATGCACAGATACGCACAAGCTTTACCGATACTGCTACTTCCGGCAGTCAGGATGTGACAGGTGGCTGGTATGATGCGGGAGACCACGGAAAGTATGTGGTAAACGGAGGCATATCCTTATGGGTGCTTCAGAACCAGTATGAAACAGCAGTGAATACCGGAATGGAGGCTGCCTATGCTGACGGTACCATGAACATCCCGGAGAATAATAATACTTATCCCGATTTGCTGGATGAGGCAAGATGGGAGATGGACTGGCTGCAGACCATGATCGTAACTGACGGCGAGTATAAGGACATGGTCTACCATAAGGTACATGACGACAAGTGGACCGGACTTGGAATTGCACCTGCTGACGACACCAAGGAAAGAGTAATCTTCCCTCCTACTACGGCTGCTACCTTAAATGTGGCAGCGTGTGCAGCACAGGCGGGACGTCTGTGGAAGGGAATAGATGATGCATATGCACAGCAGTGCATCGATGTGGCAGAACGTACTTATGCTGCAGCAAAGGCACATCCTGATTTGTACGCACCTATAGGAAACCTGGACGGTGGCGGTGCTTATGGTGATGATGAGGTTTCGGATGAGTTCTACTGGGCAGCGGCAGAGCTTTATATCACCACCGGCGACAGCGCTTACTATGATGATATGAAGGCATCGAAATTCTTCCTGGATCTTCCCACCACCATGGGGGGCGGCGAGAGCGTGGATACCTATGGCAGCTTTGACTGGGGGCATACTGCAGCTCTGGGCACACTGTCCGTAGTGCTTAATAAGGATGCTGTTCCATCCGGTGATTTTGATAAGGCGAAGTCTGCAGTACTTAAAGCAGCGGATACCTACTGTGCAAAAGAGGATGAGCAGGGGTACGGCCTGCCCTATGCCCAGAGTACTCTTTCCAATACCGACAGCAGCAAGGGCTATATCTGGGGATCGAATTCCATTGTTGCGGACAATGCGATTGTGATCTCGTATGCTTATATTCTTTCTGAAGATGCCAAGTACTTAAATGGTGCTATATCCGCTATGGATTATCTTCTGGGAAGGAATGCAAATGATTATTCATATGTAACGGGTTACGGTACCCATACAGCCATGTATCCTCATCACAGATACTGGGCCCATCTGATTGACGAGAGTTTTCCACTTGCACCTAACGGCGTGCTGGTGGGCGGACCCAACTGCGGCATGGAAGATCCCTGGGTAAGAGGATCCGGCTGGAAAAAGGGTGCTATCCCTGCGGCAAAATGCTATATGGACCACATCGAGGCATATTCCACAAATGAATGTACCATAAACTGGAATGCGCCCCTTGCATGGCTGACCGGATTCGTTACCGGTAATACTGATGACGGTATCATCCTGGGGGCAGTAAACTTAAGTCCTGCAGCAGATCCTTCATCAGCAAGTAAGGAAAATACGGCAGCTGGACAGAATGCCGATATGGGTTCCGTAGCTGCAGACAACGGAAACGGTGATGCATCATCCGACAGCGGAACCGGAGCAGACAATGGAAACGGCAAGGAAAAGAGCGGTATGCCTTCCTGGCTGATCGTATTGATAATAATGGCCGTGGTGGCTGTGCTTATATCAATAGAAATCTTTGTATATAAACTTATTCAGATCAAGAAGGAGCAGAACTATGTGACCCTGACTGAAAAGGAGAAGGAAAAAGCTGCACAGGTTAAAAGTGACACCCACCAAATTGGTGGTGATGAGTCTCTGCCTGCAGAGAAATATCAGGATGACGATGGACTGGCAGACATCCCGCCATTTACTTTGTCACTGGACACGGTAGAAGAAAATCCCGTGCCGGAGGTACAGCCGGCTGCGGAAGAGCCTTCATATGGAATTCAGGAGGATAATGTTTCGGTAACACCGATATCTGGCGCGCAGAATACAGCTGATCCGATGGGGGCAGCTGCAACATCAGAACCTTCAGTACAGGACATTCCTGCATCGGATTATTTGTATGATGCCCAAGGCAATCCTCAAATGCGCATACTTTATGATTCCAAGGGAAATCCTGTGTATGTGCCGTTACAGAAATAGGAGATGGGACAGGAACAGCAAGCCACTGATGGCAGACACCCTGCAATTATGGTATAATTTCACCATTAAGTAAGTACAACAGGTAGGTAGTAGGATAAATGTTATTTGGTAAAAACGGTAAACCGTCTGCTGAGAAACTGGCAGCAGCTGCAGCAGAGGTTTACGGAGATGCAAATAAAAATAAAGATGAAAAGTCTGCGGAAGAGCCTTCAAAAGACTCTTCGGTTTCCGGTGCTGAGCAGAAGTATTCTGCTACTGAAATAGAGCTGTCTGAGTCTCAGGAACCTGATGTAGCAGATGAAGAGGAAGCTGTTGAATATGGCGTCTATGAACGTTATATTGCTGAAGAACTCCTGATAAAGTATGAAAACAGCAAGGCGTACCGTGAAGGCAGCAGCAGCCGGAAAGTCGCAGTCAGGGTGGACCAGCTCATAGAGATAGAGGATGATCTGGAGAACGAAGACGAGAAAAAGAAGTTTTCCGAAGAAATAGTTTCCCTTAAGGAAATGGGTGTCATTGACTATTCCTGCGACAAGGATGACGAGACTGCAATAGACAGGATATGGCTGGTTATAGAAGAGACTGCCATAAAGACTGCTTATAAAGTGGCAGGCCGCAGACCAAAGATAGAGATCGTAAATGATTTTCTCAGGGATATCGACAAGACGGTTCAGTCTATGCTGCCGGGCAGCAATTATGCGGAATTTCTTAAAGCTGAAAAGAAAAGGGTGGCCGAAAAGAAAGACTTTACCCGGTATTTCTTTGATGATTCGGTAAAAAATGCAGGCCTTCTCAGGTTCCTGCTTTTCCTTGATGCAAATGAGGAAAATATGACTGAGCAGATGGAAAGAGTGCTGAGCAAAAGGCTTTTTGCCGACAGCAAGTATTTCGAGCGTGAGCTTCGCGGCAAGGCAATCTCCATACTTCAGACCATAAAGAAGGAATATGAAGAAGGCGGTGCTCAGAATGGCAGCACTTCTATTTCTGCTGAAGAGGGCGACAGGCTTTTGGCAGAAAAGGGCATTGTGCGTTATCCCGAGATATTCGAGTTTGCAGGTGAAGTTTCCGTTATGTTTGATGACGGACATTCGGCTGATTTCAGCACTCTGACATATGGCGCCTGCATTAGCGCGCTGATGGCTGCCAGAGTTATGTCTGTGACATTCAGGAACGTTAACAGGATGCTGTTTATTGAAAATAAAGCTGTCTATATGCATTATCTCATGAACCAGCGGAAGGCCGGGGATCTTGTTCTTTTCCACGGTGGTTTTGTAAGTCCGGCCAAGTCGGGTTGGTTTAAATGTATAACAGGTGAAGCTGAGCGTAATGATGTTCCCACATTTTTCTGGGGAGATATAGATTTTGCCGGGTTTAGAAAGTTCGTTAAGATCAAAAAGGAATTCTGTCCGAGACTTAAGCCTTATGAAATGGATTCAGGAACACTCAGGCTTTATGCAAAATATACTGCACCTTTGGATGATGAATCAGAGTGCAGACAGCTGGATGCTCTGTTCAGGGACAAGGATTATGACATTTTTTATCCCGTAATAAGATATATGATTGAAAACAAAGTGACACTTGAGCAGGAAAGCATTCCTGTTGACTAATGTGCCGGAGGAAGTGACATGAAAAAGGGAATAGTGCTTGAAGGCGGAGCGATGCGCGGGATGTTTACTGCGGGTATTCTGGATGTCTTCATGGAAAATGATATAGAGTTTGACGGAGCAGTGGGAGTGTCTGCGGGCATGACCTTCGGCTGCAACCTTAAATCCAAGCAGATAGGCCGCGCCATCAGGTATAATCTTAAGTATGCAAATGATCCCCGTTATGGAACCTTTAAGTCCTGGCTTAAGACAGGAAATATCTACGAGGCAGATTTCTGTTATAATCAGCTTCCGTTCGAACTGGATAAATTTGATACGGAGACCTTCAGGAAAAATCCTATGGAGTTTTACTGCGTGGTGACAGACGCAATGTCAGGAGAGCCCGTGTACCATAAATGTACGAATGGACTGAAGAAAGATATGGCATATATCCGTGCTTCAGCCAGCATTCCATTGGTTTCAAAGATGGTAAAGATCGGCGATGGCTACTACTGCGACGGCGGTGCGGCAGATTCCATTCCCCTTAAGTTTATGGAAGAAAAGGGCTATGATAAAAATGTAGTTGTTCTTACCAGGGACAGGGCATACAGAAAGAAACCCGGCAAAATGGATGCCATGTACAATGTGCTTCTTTGCAATTATCCGGGAGCGGCCAAAACGCTTATAAACCGTGCCGATATGTATAACAAGCAGAGAGAGTATGTGGAGGCAAAGGAGGCAGCCGGAGAGATATTTGTTTTCTATCCCCCGGAGGAAATTACCATCAGCCGCACGGAGCACGATCCTGCTAAACTGCAGCAGGTGTACGACATGGGAAGGGATGAGGCGGCAAAGAGACTGGATGAGCTTAAGGAGTTCCTGAAAGAAAAATAATGATAAAAAGATACAGGATATACGGTATCGTACAGGGCGTGGGTTTCAGGCCCTTCATAAAGAGACTGGCAGACAGCCACGGGATAAAAGGGATCGTATGCAACTACGGTCCCTTTGTTGAAGTGGTGGCAAAAGGGGACAGAGATATTCTGGACGCATTCAGGACGGATATATTTTCTGCGGCACCGGAACGCGCTTCTATAATGAAGATTGAAACGCTTGACGGTTCGGACAGCGATTTATCTTTTGATGATTTCACCATTTTCGAGAGCGGAAAGACTGCAGGGGAGATATTTATTCCCCCTGACCTGGCCATATGCGATGAATGCAAAAAGGAACTTCTGGATCCTGCTGACCGACGTTTTCATCATCCCTTTATCAACTGCACACAGTGCGGACCGAGACTGACCATAATTGAAAATCTTCCTTATGACAGGGAACGGACGGGAATGAAAATGTTCCCTATGTGCAAAAAATGCGGGACGGAATACACTGACAAACTCTCGCGGCGTATGGATGCCCAGCCTGTCTGCTGTAATGAGTGCGGTCCGGAGTATTACGTACTGCATGGTGCGGATGATGGCAGCAGGGGTGATGCGGCGCTGCAGAAAGCTGCAGGGATTCTTAAGTCCGGCGGCATCCTGGCTGTAAAAGGCATCGGAGGATTTCACTTAGCTTGTGACGCAAATGATAATGATGCGGTAAAGAATCTGCGCGAAAGAAAGAAGCGTCCGGTTAAACCTTTTGCGGTGATGATGAAGGATATCGAAAACGTAAAGAAGTATTGTTTTCTGTCTTCTGCACAGGAAAGGGAACTTAAAGGTCCGGCTGCACCTATTGTTCTGCTTGAGAAAAAAACAGACGCAGGACTATTGGCTGATGATCTGGCACCTGGGAATCCTGCACTTGGAGTCATGCTTCCCTATGCACCGGTACAGATACTTTTATTTGAGTATTCTGGTCTTGATGCTTTGGTCATGACCAGCGGAAATATAAGTGGCGCACCCATATGTGCGGATGATGAGGAAGCACTAAAAGTTCTTGCAGGTTTTTCGGATTGCATTCTGTCAAATAACCGTCCAATACTCATCAGGGCTGATGACTCAGTAATGGATTTTCTGGATGGCCATCCCTATATGATCAGAAGATCGCGGGGCTTTGCGCCGCTGCCGGTGAGGGTGGAACTGGGGACAGATGATATAGATAATGCGGCTGGTTATTATAATGGTCAGGCCGATATTTCTGTAGTAGCTAAAAGTGATAGTAATAAAAATATAGGAACAGAAGATGACAAGAGGATAAAGAATAGAAAGACAGTGCTTGCTATCGGTGGTGAGCTGAAAAATACTTTCTGCATAGGCGTTGGCAATCTGTTTTATCCGTCGTCTTTTATTGGGGATTTAAGTGATATTAGGGCGACAGAAGTCCTTGAAGAAACCATATACAGATTTGAGGACATGCTTCAGATAGCGGAACGAAGGCCGGATGTCATCGTGTGCGACATGCATCCGGATTACCAGTCTGTACAGCTTGCGGAAAAGCTGGCAGCAATAAGCGGAGCAAAGCTTGTAAAATTGCAGCATCATTATGCGCATGTTCTTTCCTGCATGGCAGAAAATGATCATATGGATAAGGTGATAGGAATCTCCTTTGACGGAACAGGCTTCGGGGAAGACGGAAGCATATGGGGCGGAGAAGTAATGATATGTGATGCAAAGGGCTATGAAAGGGTATCCCACATCACACCGTTTATGCACATAGGCGGGGATACTGCGTCTAAGGAAGGCTGGCGCATAGCCGTATCGATGCTCTGGGACATATGTGTGCATGACACGGAAATGGAACCGTATGACGACAGCGTGAAGCGTATATTTGAGACATATGTGGAATCAGGCGTTCTATCTGCGAATGAACTGGCGATGCAGATACAGATGGTGAAAAAAGGCATAGGCGCAGTAATATCAACCAGCGCCGGTCGTCTCTTTGATGCAGTAAGCGCAGTGCTTGGCATATGCTGTAAGTCATCTTTTGAGGGAGAGGCTGCCATGGCCCTTGAATTTGCGGCAGAAAGATATGCGGACAGGGATAAGGTGCTTAGTGAGTATACAGGATTTAAGGAAAAATATAGTCCCGTAAACCGTTCGTTTAATACTGAGTCGCTGTTAACAAAAGATAAAGCGTCAAGCCTCTCAGCCGGAAATATACATACCGCGTGGATTTTTGAGAACATCTGCAAAGGATTGCTGGACGGTTTGTCAGCAGACATGCTTGCATATGCCTTTCATGACATGCTGGCCGAAGAGACTGCAAAAGTGACTTCTGCTATTTCAGGCGGGAGCGCCATAAGCACTGCTGCATTAAGCGGCGGCTGTTTCCAAAACCGTCTTTTTACTAAATTGCTTAAGGAAAAGCTTGAAGGAAATGGCATGGATGTCCTTATGCACAGCATGATCCCGGCTAACGACGGCGGACTGGCGCTGGGACAGGCTGTGGCAGGGATGATGCTGGAGGTATAAGCAAGATAAAAATCATAACGGTGGGCTTATTGTGCGTTAATGAAAATATGATTGTTATCAGTTCCTGGTAATGCTAATATAATCACATAGGGTTTTGAAGAAACAAAGGCGTTTCATCTTTAGGGATGGGACGCCATTTTTTTATCCTGCGGGCTGTGTAAGGAAGTTCAATAATGAAAGGAAAAAATATGATCACATTAAATGATTATCTGTTCTCCGGCGACACTGTACTGAAGATACTTCTTCAGTATTCGGCTGATTTAAAAGAGGAGGCAATAAAAACACACAATATTGTGGACCTGGCTCACAGCAACTTCCGCATACAGATAATAGAACTTTTGGAGCATACGGATTTTCTCACTTCCCAGTCCCAGAGGATCAAGGAATTCTATATGTATATGACACAGAAGTATCCTTTTCTGGCATTTACTTTTAAGGGAAGGATCAAGTCGCTGATACGTGCGGAAGAAAAATTCAACGGATATATTCTTGAGTATATTCATGATTATTATCTTGATAATGGCAGATACCCCAATGAAACAGAGATAAAAAACAAGCTGAACTGCTTCAGGGACCTTATCGCTTACCATATAGTGATCTCACTTCCCCAGTGTCATTTATCGGAGGGAGAAGACAGGGAAACGCAGGAACTAAAGTACCTGTATGAAATTGCAAATGTACTGCCGGGATTTCTGGAGGAAAGAGGTTTTACGGCTGAACTGTCAGGGTATAGCAGTGAAAAAGTGTATGGCTATCTGACTGAAGATAATGCGTCCTATTACAGGGACTATGTTCAGAAAACAAGGCCTTCAGGCTACAGTTCGCTGCATATTACCCTTTATGACAATTTTGCCAGATGCTATACGGAGGTTCAGCTTCGCACCAAGGATATGGATGATCTTGCGGAGATAGGACGGGCAGATCATTCCGGCTATGAAAAACAGCAGGAAGAGAACCGGGCTAAAAGGGACAGCATTCCGGAGGGTGAATGCAGGATTTTTGATGAGGCATATGAAAGGCTTATAAGTCTGCAGAAACTGGACCTGTCTTCCGTTGATGTGAATATGTTCAAAGCATACAATGACCATCTTATCAATGACGGCTGCGGCCTCTTTCGGGGACGGCAGATACTGCCCTTTGAACATCTGTCAAGATTTCAGGATGACAACATTACGGTAAATATCTGAACTTCATGTTTGATTTTCTGGGAAGTGTTGACAACTACAGTTATAAGTGCTATCTTTTCGTAATCAAGTGAATATCTTTCTCTGCCTGTTCTATGTGCAGGGAGTCTTTGAGAATATTCTTCTCACGTTCGCTTTAAGTTACCTGATAGTTTATTTTTGCGTGGTATTGCGTATCAGGACGTAAATTTAAGTTATCTGAACGTGTCATACCACAGGAAGGAGAGTCCAAACATGCATGAAGAAAAGAACCGCAGTCAAACTAACATTACATCATTTACCGAGCTTTTTGGTGATCCTCAGTCACGGCAGAATATTCTGGAGACTATTAAGCATAGTCATGTACTTTACGACTGGGAAGGAATTAGATCGGATGACCAGGAGAAAATACTTCTCTTCCTTGAGGGCAGGCAGGGACTTCAGGTTCTGTCTGATAGGTTCTTCCGTAAGGTGTTCAGGCCTGACGATTTTCCTGAACGTATTGAATCCCTTATTTCCGAAGTTCTTGGTGAGCCGGTTAAGATAGTGCAGATACTGTCAAGGGAAGGAACAGTGATATCCGAAAGCGGCAGTCAGGTCATTATGGATATTGTGGTCAAGACAGAAAGCGGTGCGATAGTAAATGTAGAAATGCAGCGTATAGGCTACTATTTTCCTGGAGAACGGTCAAGCTGCTATACCTCAGATTTAATAATGCGACAGTACAGTGCAGTGCGTGCCAAGAAAGGACCTGATTTCAGTTACAGCGACCTTAAGCCTGTCACTCTGATTGTTATCATGGAAAAAAGCACAAAGGAATTTGCGGGCGTAGCACCGGAGTATATACACAGGAAAATCACCACTTATAGCAGCGGAATAAATGTCGCAAACCTTGATAATGTAGTGTATATTTCGCTTGATACATTTAAGAATCGTGGTTACAATAAAATCAGTAGCAAGCTTGAGGCTTGGCTTTCATTTTTTACATATGAACAGCCGGAAGAGATAATCTCGTTTGTGAATTCGTTTCCTGAATTTGCTGCTTTGTACAGGGATATCGCAGAGTTCAGAAGAAAACCGGAGGAGGTGATTGGCATGTTTTCCGAAGCATTAAGGATAATGGACCGTAATACAACGAAGTATATGATAGAAGATATGCAGAGACAGTATGAAGAAGCTGTGGCAATGCGTGACGGGGCTATGGCAGAGTGCAATAAAGCAATAGCAAAGCGTGATGAAGCGGAAACAAAGCTGGGCGAAGCAGAAACAAAGCTGGACGAGGCAGAAGCGAAACTCAATGAAACAAAAACAGAGCGTGACGAAGCTCTGGCGGAACTTGCAGAAAAGGATCGTTTGATTGCTGAACTTAAAGCCAAGCTTGCGGAAAAATCATGAGCTGGTATCAAATACAGTTAACTTTTCTTCAAAATCCGAAATGTCAGTCATGAATTGTTCCTGAAGCATGTCGGCTTCGGTCTTGTCTTCAAGCCATTCTCTGTAACGCATGCGGACTTCCAGCTTATGTTCGTTGCGTCGCTGCTGTGCACGAAGTTCTTCGGCAGAGGGGGCATGTATACCTTCTGCAGCTTCCCTTGAAGCAATGTATTTGCCGGGATGCAGTACCTGTTCGATGTATGACTGGCTGCGGACTTGTGCGGGACTGCTTGAACAGCTTACACTGCCTATGCCGCTTCCGTGATAAGGAATTCCATCAGATCCCGGCATCATTCCTACACCGTCAATCGAGAAGTTGGCCTCTGCCAGAGAAAAGATGCTTCCGGTGATATAGTGCGTTATGTTTCGACCGTCACAGTGCTTTAATGTATATCCCTTCGAACCCTGCAATTCGCTGTCTATGAGACCGAATACCTGTGCGCGGTAGGCTGGATTGGCTGCCATTTTACCCAGCTGTGACTTATCGATATAAAGATAGAAGCTTCCAGCAACCGGTTCGTCAGGCTCTCTGTCAGTGAATTTGTATTTGGGAAAATAATCACTTATCATTTTTTTCAGCTCATCGATGGTGACTGCTTTATTCAGATCTTTGGCAGCAAAATCTGAGCGGTAAAAAGCAACGGCTTTGCTTTTGTATTCACGGAAGCCCTCACCCATATCTTCCAGGTAGTTATAGACTTTTTTCGGATTCCATTCTGGATGCGGAACAGTTTTGGGAACTGTTGTCTGTTCGTAGCTTGCACTTATTTCTATGCTGTATTCACTATGTATCATTGTATTCATTTATCGTACCGCCTTTCTGAAAAACTATTTATTTTGTAACTATTCAGGATAGCCCGAAGTTTTTGCATAACAAATAATTTATTGCGGGCTGTCATATTGTCATAATTGTAAGAATAGACAAGTTTTTAACTGCTAGAGTATTCCCTTATGAAAGATATTTCGACATGATTCTTGATGTGCAGAATAGGTATGTATTGAAAGCACACTGAAATGTAGTGAATATCATTTCGATACATTTTAAGGTCGTTTCATTACATAAGTATCCAAATAATCTGTTCATTGCCGATATAGTTTAATATACAAAAATTCCACACCATATAGACTCGTTGTAAAGTGAATCTTAGCAGTTCTCGAAAATTTGTAGGGTGGCTGCTACACAAAAGGTAGGTGACAGCTTGGATGAGTTAACGATGACATAGATAGGTGAGCTATCGATGTGGGAATGGTGTGATTGCGAAGGATTAAAAATGAGAATAGCGGTCTGCGATGATGACAAGAAAATATGTGCGGTTCTGAAAAATGAAATTTCATCTCTGGTTCCGGATGCGAAAGTTGATATCTATTATAATGGAATTGTTCTTCTGAAGCACGACTTATCTGCAGATATACTTTTTCTTGATATTGAAATGCCGGGGATAAACGGCATAGAAGTTGCGGGAAAACTTCGAAAAGAAGGAAAAGATACCGTGATAATTTTTATTTCCGGAGAGGAAAAATATGTATGGAAGGCTTTTAATGTTGAAGCATTGCAGTATCTGAGAAAACCGTTTTCAAAAAAAGAACTGAATGATACCTTGCAGAGAGCAGTACGCAAATGTCAGGATCTCAATTCTGATATTGAAGAGAAACCGAGCTTGATGGTACACCACAAGGGAATACACGAAAAAGTTTATATTTCTGAAATCGTTTATGCCGAGGCAATGGGGCGTAAGGTTATATTACACCGTGTGAATGACAGCATAGAGTATTATGGAAAAATATCCGATCTTGAAAAAATACTCGGAGGTGATTTCTTTCGGGTACACAGGGCATTTCTGATAAATCTGAACTATGTAGTCAGGTATGAAGCGGAGGGAATCACGCTTAAAAACGGACATGTCAGTATTTCTAAGGCAAACTATCCTAAATTTGTAAAAAGATTTCTTCAGTTTACTGCTGAAAATGCATAAGGGCTAAATGATATGTAACTGTTAAGGACAAGCAGAAGAACTTGATGTCACGGGAATACTAATAAATTAATTTGACAATGGCAGTCCTCTATTTGAAGAGCAAATTTTCAATTGCCATCTGCCTTAACTAGAAGAACTGACAGGTAATGAACAGTTACAAATTAGGTAATGATATATGATGAATGATGACATAGAAAAGTATCTGCAGATATATAAAATAATATCCAACGGCGAGATCATAATGATTTTGTTGCTTATGGGATTGTGTTTGACAGTGCTCTTGCGGCCGTATCTTCATAAGAAATATTTATGTACTGTTTTGGGTACTTTTACAGGCGTAGCAGGTGCGGTGATGTACCTGCTGACTGAAAGCGCCGGCAATAAGGCATACATGATCATTATTTTTCTTACTTTTGGGATCATGTATTTCTTTGAAAGGGAAAAGCCGTTTCAGAAAGTATTTCTGTGTGCAGTATTCATATCGTTTCGATACTTAAGCAGTGCACTTATGGCAGAGTGGGGATTCTTTTCATTATGGATAGAAATGAATGTGCCGTATCTGAATGAACAGACAAATTTGGATATCCTTGTGCTGGAGTTTCTGGTCGGCCGAATATTTTCTGTTGTTTTGCATGGGATTATTCTTTTTGCTATGGTCAGATTCTTTACCCGGATATATGCAAGATCAGAAGAACTCAGCCTGCGAGAGCTGATACTAATGCTGATCCCTACCCTAGCACCATTGCTTGAAGCAGTTGTCTTCCGTGGGTATATAGAAATATACAGTCAGGGGATAGAAGTCGGTTTTATAAAAGAAAACATACCACCGAATTTTATAAGGTTTCTTTTCTATATATTCAGCTATCTGGCAATTCTTATGATAGTTTTTCTGTATGAGCAGGTTAGAAAAGAACGGGAGGAAAATGCACAAAAAGAAGCTTTCGAGAGTGAACTCATGCAGATGCGTCAGACCATTGATCAGACCAGGCTGATGTATGAACAGGTCCGTATCTTGAGGCATGATATTTCAAATCATATGATGACAATGGAACGGCTTGCAGATAGGAAAAATTTTGGAGAAGCCAGAAAATATATGTCCAGGCTAAAGGAGGAGTATTCCACAAGTGTTGATGGCATACGCTGTGGTGATCCGGTTATAGATACGGTGCTTACTTCAAAGAAGGATATTGCATTAAAGCAGGGGATAGATTTTAAATGTGACTTTATTTTTCCTGAACAGCCGGTAATAGACGTTTTTGATCTGAGTATATTGTTGAACAATGCACTGGATAATGCTTTACGGGGAGCTTCCGGCGACAGGAAATGGATCAGTATCTCTTCAATAAGCAGAGAACAGTTTTTTACGATTATTATAAAAAACGGTTTTGACGGTGATAATCCCAAATATGATGCGGATGGCTTACCGATATCTACCAAGTCTGATGAAGGTCATGGACTTGGCATGAAACTGATCAGGCACATAGCGCTTTCCTATTGCGGCGAAATGGAATTTCTCCAAAATGATGGTGAAGTAGAGCTTAGAGTATTGCTGCATCATAAAGAGACTTCTAAATAACTAATACTCATAGGTCTGCTTCTCATAGACAATACCAAAATTTACTCTTTAATACGCCTTTGACAGTAAATGCTTTGAGATTTACTGAATAGCTATCTTTCTGATACATTTAAACGTCTGTTCACTACAAGTCGGTTGTTTTTCTTAAAAATCATCCGTAATATGAATTATAACAAGTTATGTGTTGGGGCATTATCTTAGGCGATAAATCATTACCCTACACTCTTGAAAAGGGATACGGATATCCCTGTCACATATGGTTTGCACATTTTCAGGGAGGAAAGAGTATGGCAAATATCAATAACATCAATTCGGGTATAGACTATTCTGTTTTTTTCGGAGGATCATCTTCAAACTCTTCTGCCGGCGTAGATCTGACATCCTATATGTCGATTAAGAACGGAAGCTATCGTAAATTACTTAAGAATTATTACGGCAGCCAGAAACAGGAGGCAAAAGCTTCTGTGGGCGATTCAGGAGAAAATCTAACAAGAATTAGGGCATCGGCAGATACACTAAAGAAAAAGGCTGATGTATTTTCTTCTGATAAGCTTTGGGCTACGGAAGAAATCACAGATGAAACAAGTGGAAGAAAAAAGGAAGTATTCAGCAATACTGAATCAATTGTAAAGGCTGTAAAAGATTTTGCGGATTCATACAATCAGGCAATAGATGCCGCGTATAATTCTAAAACTAAATCTGTTCTTCGCTCAGGAGAATGGTTGGATACAATGACCGAGAAACATGGTCGTTTGCTAAATGAAGTAGGTGTAACAATCGATACAGACGGAAAGCTTTCGGTAAATGAAGAAGAATTAAAGAAAGCAAACGTTACTACTATGAAAAGTCTGTTTCAAGGAATTGATTCATATGCAGTTAAGGTTTCGGCTAAGGCAGCGGGACTTAGTAAGGCGGCTGCCACAAAGGAAGGAACATACAGTGCAGATGGGACATGGTCAAAGAGCGTTAACACGGTAGCAGAATCACGAATCAATTCAGTTATTGGGAATACAAATGATAAGGATTCTTCTACAAGCAGAACACGGACCGATACAGAAAACAGCCTTAAAAGTCTGAAAGAAAAACGAGAAAAGCTGAAGAAAGAAATGGACAAGGCAGTGGGGTATGATGCACGCAGGGATTACGAGTCGCAGATAAGCAAGTTGGATAAAGAAATCAAGGATACGGAGAATAAGCTTAAGTATCTGTGAGCGGTAAGATAGGTTGTTATATGTCAGATATAACATGTGTGCCACGTGCCATTATGATTGGAGGAATATATTATGGGAATAAATATAATAAATGAAATTACATCATCATATTCAGGGAGCTACCGTTCAGAAGTTCATGGCAGTACATCCCGGATTGTGGCAGATAGCAATAGCAATAATACTACACAGTCATTGCATAGAAGAAATGATGTAGACGGTTCGTCTGTGAAAACAGCAACCGCCACAGAAAATGCTGTTTTATACGAGAAAAGTTCTGACGCACAGAGTGGTACTTCATCAAAGGGAACATATAAGACTGATAGAAAGCAGGCTGACCAGATAAAGGAAGCTTTTGAATCCCAGAAGAAACAGCTGCAGGATATCGTTGACAAACTGATATCTAAACAGGGTAGATCTTTTGATGTTGCAAATGGAAAGAATTTAAAAAATATGTATGCGGGTCTTACAGTAGATGCAAAGACGCGTGCTCAGGCTCAGGCGGATATAGCGGAGGACGGTTATTGGGGAGTTACCCAGACATCACAGAGGATATTTGATTTCGCAATGGCACTGAGCGGCGGGGACCCCGAAAAGATGGAGCAGATGCGGACTGCATTTGAAAAGGGATTCAAGCAGGCCACAAGAGCATGGGGCGACAGTCTTCCCGGTATATGCCAGAGAACCTATGATGCGGTGGAGTCGCTTTTTGATGACTATAAGGAAAAGCAAAGCGGCGAGACAGAAGAAGTTCAGGCGTAGTAGATAGGTGTTTTGACAGGCGAATGGTATCGGAATACAATAAGAAACATTTTTGATTATTTTTAGCTATACAGTGTCAGGACAAAATTTTGTATAATATAAGTATCTGTAAGTTTTATAGTACGACAAGGATGTGTTGTCGTAGTCATTCCTTAAAGGAGTAGTATCGAATGATTACGACATAAAAGTTTTATGATATAGATGGCGTCGGAAGGAACCGACAGTATCCACCTGAGTTATTCGTTCAGGCTGTATGAAGCAGGGAGGCTTAAGTATGAGCATTTCTATCAATTTCCAGGAACAGCAAAAGAATACCATGATGCCTGGCATGAACGGTGTGGTTTCAGCTGGCCAAAATGGTGAACAGAAGAAAACTCTGTATGCAGGCAATCTTAACCTTGGGATTGATCCGAAGCAGCAGAGACTTGAGGAGGCACGAAAGAAAGCTTATAAGGTGGTTTCGGATGCTTTTGGTGCAGATCGTGATTTCGACAGACAGCTTGATGAAATCAGGAAGTATGCGATAGAGCAAAGAGATGAGAAGGCTGCGGCTATGTCTGACAAAAAGACTGCCGAGGACATGATTGATGCTCTTAGGAAGGAATACAATGTTGATCCGGAATCCAGGGAGCAGGAGGATCTGGACTGGATCATGGCGTGGAGAAAGCAGCCACTGGAGGAAAAACTCGATAATCCTGATTTTGTAAACAATGTGGAACGTGCTAAAGGAATCATGGAGAATCTTACGGAATACCAATTCCGTATGCTGGAAGCTAATGAACAGTTAGATCATGCCCTTGAGCGGATAGGTGATGCAGATAATGCTTTGGTCGCAATCCGGCAGTCACTGACCGACGCTGAGACGGAGAAAAACAAGACTCATGCCATGGCAGATGCCCAGGATGAGGCAGAAACCATTATGGATGAGGCTAACCGTGCGGTGATCGGCATAGCTATGAATGAAGCCAAGGATAATATAGAAGAAAAGATGAAAGAGGAACAGGAAAAGGCCGAGGAAAAAAAGGAAGAAAAAGAAGAACAGGAAGAAATCGAAGCAGAAAGGGCAGAAAAGAAATCCGTACAGGAAGCACTTACAGAAGAAACAAAGGAAGCTGTAAAAGAGGCCAGGGAAGAAATCAGAAAACGAAAAGCTGATGATTTTGATCTTACGGATGTCTTAGGTTCGGACACGACAGCAATGACAGACAGATTATCAAATGTGAATGCAGCGCTTGATGATATAAAGAACAAGATGGCACTGGTGGATGCAGATCTTAAGGGGATTAGGGTTGATGAGATAATATAAAGGCATATTTTATAGATACAACAGAAAGCATTAACTATTGTGTGTACTACCAAAAACAACGGGGGAGTGATTAGTCATTTCCCCGATTGTTTTATTATCAGATATGCTGAGTAAGGAATCTTCCGGCCTATGTCTGGTGGAGCTTGGTAGCTTGTTATTTACGAAGTAAATCTTTTGTTGTGGAATGTTGTAATCTGGAACCATGGTAGGTTTTGCGTAGTTAAAATGAGTTAATGTGTATTTGACTAATGTTGTAATATTTGAGACTAATGTGGTAGACTTGTTTCGAGAAAATTGGAATAATAAGGTAATTGGAAGAAAGGATATGTTCTGAACAATTACCGAAATATAAAGAAGATTTTAAACATTATTCTATAGTGGTGTTTAGCTGTTTATGGAGGATATATGGAAAAATTAGCAATTGAAGGCGGGTTTCCGGTAAGGAGCGGCAAGATATACTACGGCCGCCAGTGGATAACCGGGGAAGATATAGATGCAGTAAGATCCGTACTGGAAAGTGACTTTATTACATGCGGACCTAAAGTTGAGGAGCTGGAAAGAGGCCTGTGCGAATACACCGGCGCAAAGCATGCAGTTGTTGTAAACAGCGGAACTTCTGCACTTCATTGTGCATGCTTAGCTGCAGGTGTGGGACCGGGAGATGAGGTTATCACTACACCGATTACCTTTGCCGCATCAGCTAACTGTGCCTTTTACTGCGGTGCAAGACCTGTCTTTGCAGATATAGATCCTGAAACATATACTATCGATCCTGCAAGCATAGAGGCACATATTACTGAACATACCAAAGCTGTGGTGGCGGTGGATTATACCGGCCAGGCCGTAAAAGTTCGCGAGATCAGAGAAATATGTGACCGTCATGGACTAATTTTCATTGAGGATGCGGCTCACTCAATAGGTACCTCTTATGAAGGAAAAAAAGTAGGTTCACTTGCAGACATGACTTGTTTTTCTTTCCATCCGGTAAAGACTGTAACAGGTGGGGAAGGCGGTGCTGTTACTACTAATAGTGAGGATTTATACAAGAAACTGGTTCTGGCACATACCCACGGCATTACACATGATGCTGACATGATGGAAGAGCCGGAGCATGAAGGACGCTGGTACTATGAGCAGATATCACTGGGCTATAATTACCGTATGACTGATTTCCAGGCTGCCCTTATCACCAGCCAGATGAAACGGCTCCCGTTTTTCTCGGAAAGACGCAAAGAGATAGTGAACAGATACAACGAGGCTTTCGCAGACCTGCCTGAGATCATAGTTCAGAAGGAAATACCTGAGTCTGATACTACCAGACATCTCTATGTTATAAGACTGAATAAGGATCTGCTTAAGTGCAGCCGTGCGCAGTTCTTTGAGGCTTTGACGGCTGAAAATGTGGTACCCCAGGTTCATTACGTGCCCGTGTACTGGTTCCCTTATTATAGAAGCAAAGGCTACGAAAAGGGGCTCTGCCCTATTGCGGAGGAAGTATACAGCGGTATCATGTCCATCCCGCTTTATCCCAAGATGGAAGATGCGGATGTGGATGACACCATACATGCGGTTAAAAAAGTGGTGGAAAATTACAGGAAATAGTGAACATACCCGCACCGTATAGACTCACCTGACGGTGTAAAGTGAGCCTTAGCAGTTCTCGGAAATGTTTGCGTAACATAGGAATGTCCCGCCATGTGATGGGTGGCTGTCACGCAAAAGCGGCGTGACAGCTTGGACAAGTGAACAACGCTGCATGGATGCAGCGTGTGAACGGTTCCGGACGAATTGCATATACCTGGACATTTCCGTAAGAACTGCTTGGCGAACGACCCCACCGGCAGGTGAGCTATCGGTGTGGGGAACTTTGGAAAGAGGTACCGGACAGTTATAATTTTTTATTGAGATATGAAGGCTTGTAGTGTAAAATATTAGCGTTCATGTGACGGATAACCGCCCCTGAACGCTTTTTGTTTTCATTTTACAACCCGTCCCGACGAGAAAAGGACGGTGACAAAGGAGGAAAAAACATGTTGTACAGCAAAGTGTCCGCAGATCTTAATTTTGTGGAGCGTGAAAAAGAGATCGAGAAGTTCTGGAAAGATAACAGGATCTTCGAGAAGAGCATTGAGCAGAGGGAGGGCTGCCCTACATATACATTCTATGACGGACCGCCTACCGCTAACGGAAAGCCCCACATAGGACACGTGCTTACCAGAGTTATAAAGGATATGATCCCCAGATACCGCACCATGAAGGGAAATATGGTTCCCCGTAAGGCCGGCTGGGATACCCACGGACTTCCTGTTGAGCTTGAGGTTGAAAAGCTCTTAGGAATCGATGGCAAGGAGCAGATCGAAAGTTACGGTCTCGATCCCTTCATCGGAAAGTGTAAGGAATCCGTATGGAAATACAAGGGCATGTGGGAAGATTTCTCCGGCACCGTAGGATTCTGGGCCGACATGGATGATCCCTATGTAACATATCATGATGATTACATCGAGTCCGAGTGGTGGGCTTTAAAGGAAATCTGGGACAAGGGTCTTCTTTACAAGGGCTTTAAGATCGTGCCTTACTGCCCTCGTTGCGGAACCCCGCTTTCATCCCACGAGGTTGCTCAGGGCTATAAGACATTAAAGGAAAGAACTGCAATTGTCCGTTTCAAGATAGTTGGTGAAGATGCATACTTCCTTGCATGGACCACAACACCCTGGACACTGGCATCCAATATCGGTCTCTGCGTAAATCCCGAAGAGAGCTATGTAAGGGTAAAGGCAGCAGACGGATTCACATACATCCTTGCAGAGGCATTGCTTGATAACGTGCTCGGTTCAATAGAGCGTCCTGAAGGTACCCCTGCTTATGAAGTGCTTGAGACATACAAGGGTAAGGACCTTGAGTACAAAGAGTACGAGCCTCTTTACCAGTGTGCAAAGGATGCAACTGATAAGCAGAAGAAAAAGGCGTTCTTCGTATACTGCGATGATTATGTAACTATGTCGGATGGTACCGGTATCGTTCACATCGCTCCTGCATTCGGTGAAGACGACGCAAGAGTAGGCCGTAAATACGACGCTCCTTTCGTACAGATGGTGGATGAGCACGGTGTCATGAAGCCTGAGACACCTTTTGCAGGCATGCGCTGCAAGCCCACACAGCATGAGATAGATGCAGGCGCAATAAACTGCGATCCTGAGGTATTAAAAGAGCTTGATTCAAGGAATATCCTTTTCTCAGCTCCTAAGGTTGAGCATGATTATCCGCACTGCTGGAGATGTTCCACACCGCTTCTTTACTATGCAAGAGAGTCATGGTTCATCAAGATGACAGCAGTAAGGGATGACCTGGTTGCAAACAATAAGACCGTAAACTGGATTCCTGCAAGCATCGGTGAAGGCCGTTTCGGCAACTGGCTTGAGAACATACAGGACTGGGGTATTTCCAGAAACCGTTACTGGGGTACACCGCTCAATATCTGGGAGTGTACAGACTGCGGACACCAGGAAGCAATCGGCTCCCGCAAGCAGCTTGAGGAGCTTTCCGGAGATCCCAAGGCACAGACTGTTGAGCTTCACAGACCTTACATCGACGAGATCGAGTGCAAGTGTCCGAAGTGCGGCAAGGCAATGAAGAGAGTACCTGAGGTTATCGACTGCTGGTTTGATTCAGGTGCAATGCCTTTCGCTCAGCATCATTATCCTTTTGAAAATAAGGAGCTTTTCGAGCAGCAGTTCCCTGCACAGTTCATTTCCGAGGCTGTAGACCAGACCAGAGGATGGTTCTACTCACTTATGGCTGAGAGCACCCTTCTTTTCAACAAGTCACCTTATGAGAACGTTATCGTACTCGGACTTGTGCTTGATGAGAACGGTGAAAAGATGAGTAAGAGCAAGGGCAACGCTGTTGATCCTTTTGATGCTCTTTCAAAATACGGTGCAGATGCCATCAGATGGTATTTCTACATCAACTCCGCACCCTGGCTGCCTAACCGTTTCCATGGCAAGGCTGTTCAGGAAGGACAGAGAAAGTTCATGGGAACACTCTGGAACACATATGCGTTCTGGGTACTCTATGCAAATATCGATGAATTCGATGTGACAAAGTACAGCCTTGATTATGACAAGCTTTCCGTAATGGACAAGTGGCTCCTGTCAAAGCTGAATACTGTTATCGGAGAGGTTGATGATAATCTCAATAACTACAGGATTCCTGAGGCTGCAAGGGCACTGCAGGATTTCACTGATGAGATGAGTAACTGGTATGTTCGCCGCTGCCGTGAGCGTTTCTGGGCAAAGGGCATGGAGCAGGATAAGATTAATGCGTACATGACTCTTTATACTGCTTTGGTTGAGCTGTCCAAGGCAGCAGCGCCCATGATCCCCTTCATGACAGAGGAGATTTATCAGAACCTCGTATGCAGCGTGGATAAGTCTGCCAAGGAATCCATTCACCTTTGCGATTTCCCGAAGGTGAACGAGAGCATGATCGATAAGAAACTTGAGGAGAATATGGAAGCTGTCCTTAAGATCGTTACTATCGGACGTGCAGCAAGAAACAGTGCAAACATCAAGAACCGCCAGCCTATCGGCGAGATGATCGTAAAGACACCTGTTGTGCCTGACGAGTTCTATACTGCAATAATCAGGGAAGAACTGAACGTTAAGAGTGTAAGCTTTGCAGACGACGTAAGCGGGTTTACTTCATATACTTTCAAGCCCCAGCTTAAGACAGTAGGTCCTAAGTACGGCAAGTTCCTTAAGGGCATACAG
This sequence comes from Lachnospiraceae bacterium AB2028, assembly GCA_000621425.1. Taxonomy (GTDB): domain Bacteria; phylum Bacillota; class Clostridia; order Lachnospirales; family Lachnospiraceae; genus NK4A136. Next base: position 23,948 of record JHYJ01000014.1, on the reverse strand, counting down.
CAGCACCTTGCAGGCCTGGACGGAAATACTGCAATGGCTGAGCTTAAGGATAAGGGAGTGATCACCTTTGACGTTGACGGAACAGAGATCTCTCTTGCACAGGAAGACCTGCTTATCAGCATGAGCCAGAAGGACGGCTATGCAGCAGAAGCTGACGGAGCTGTGACTGTAGTAATGAATACAAATCTCTCGGAAGAGCTTATCGAGGAAGGTTTCGTATATGAAGTTATCTCCAAGCTCCAGACCATGAGAAAGGATTCCGGATTCGAGGTAATGGACCGTATCGAGGCTGCATTTACCGGCAATGACAAGCTGCAGGATGTCATAAAGAAGAATTCCGACATGATCTCCGGCAAGGTTCTTGCAAACGAGTTTAAGTTTGGTGAGACTTTCGATAATGCAAAGGAATGGGATATCAACGGCGAGAAGCTGACGATTTCCGTAAAGAAGATCTGAACTGATATGGAAATATGACCATGACGGCCGCATTCCCATATAAAGGGGATGCGGTCTTTTTGTGCGATTTTTCTTCTGTTTTTCAACTAATTTTCTCAATCTTATGATAAAATTATATATTGAGTCGTGGGGTAGCCGGATCAAAGGATACGTTTAATTATGAGTGATATGGTAGAGAATAAAGAGAATAAGCCGGAAGTTAAGGAATCCGCTCAGGCAGAAAGCCGTAAGAGTGCTGTGTTGCCTTTCGGTGCCGGAATGGCACTTGGAATAGGATTGGGCGTGGGCATCATACTTACTGTTGGTGTGGTTCTTGTTGTAGGTTTTATAAAGAATCTGAAGAGCCCCACAGAAATGCTTATGGATGAGATTCCGGAAGTGGAGGAAAAGCAGGAGCTTGATATTAAAGTTCTGCAGGATGAGCTGACAAACATCAGCGAATTGGCTGTTCTTTCGACACAGTATAGCAATGCGGCAAGCTTTTCCGATGCAAAGGAGATACAGGGCTGGGAGATCCCGCTGACAGAGAGCAAATTTGTCATAACCTATGACGGTGAGATAAAGGCCGGCGTGGATATGGAAGAAGTAATAATAACGGTGGAAGACAACATCGTGGATGTAACACTGCCTGAGGCAGAGATCTTAAGCCACGAGATTGATCCGAATTCGGTTCAGGTGCTTGATGAGAAGTCCAGCATATTCAATCCTATTTCCGTAGGCGATTTTGCCCAGTTTGAAGAAGACCAGAAGGAAATAATGGAAAAGAAGTATGTTGAACAGGGGCTTCTGCTGGATGCCCATGACAGGGCTGAGGATTTTATAAAGAAACTTTTTGAGACTATACTTCCGGAAGGCTATATAGTTAACGTGCATTAATAAAAAAATTGGAGGTCAGACATGGATAATTTTATGGACAAGCTTGCGGAGCGGTACAACGCACAGGATATGATCCGTGCCAACTCACAGGCAGAACAGACGCAGATGCACAACCTTGAGGAGCAGGTTGGTGCTTATGAGGCTGTTCTTCAGGAGATGCGGAAACTGAACTACCGCAATACAGAACTGACCGAGAAAATGTATGCTCTCGTTGATGAGAGTATGGAAAAGGTAAAGACTCTCAAGCTGGAGGCGGCTGCGGGCGGTGTAGATACAGAGGCGGTTTCAAGGGAGATGTCCGAGGCAGTATCAAAGGCTGTGGGCGCAGCAGTTGGCAACATGGACGAGACCATGGTGCAGACCCTTTCCGAGTCTCTCCGCAATGCCATAGAGCAGCCGGCTGCAGAGCTGAAGCAGTCTTCTGTGGCTGTACAGAGTTCTGCCCAGGATGTGCGCACTGCCACAGACGGCATCCGTGAGGACATACAGGCTGTAAAAGATTCAATAACAGCGCTCCGTAATGACATACAGGATGGGGCTCTTTCTAAAGACGAAGACATGTTTGCCGCTGACGAGATCATGGTGACAAACGATGCCATTGTGGAAGGCATAAATGATCTGAAGGCAGCAAAAAATGAACTTGCTATCAGCATTGATGAGGTAAAGGCATCATCTTCTGATATAAATGAAGCTGTAGAAGAGATAAAGGCATCTAATGAACTTATACTCGAGCAGATAAGCGTAATAGTGAATTCTGCGGGTGCAAAGGCTGACGAAAAAGAAACAGCAGAGAATGCCGGAGTTGAAAGATCAACTGAAGAATTTGTTTTGGAGGAAACGCAGGAGCCTGAGGCTAATCCTGTTCTTGAAGAAATCTCAAGCATTAAGGATGGCATATTCTCCATACAGCAGACACAGACCAACACTGAAGATACCCTGGCAGCAATGTCAGTAGCGCTTAAGTCTGCTATTGATGATATAAACAGAGGTTCGGACAACGATTCTGTATCACGCGAGATTTCAGACCTGGCCGAATCCGGAAACAGGCTGCAGACATCTGTAGACCAGCTGGCTGAATCTGACGCAAAGGTGCAGGAGACTTTGAGCCGGCTTTCGGAGTCAAATACGCAGATACAGGGAGCGCTGGGACAACTTGCCGAGTCTAATACTAAGATTCAGGAAACACTTGCCCAGGGCGGCGATAATTCAAAGTTACAGGAGTCGCTTGATCAGATTGCCGAGTCTGACACGAAACTTCAGGATACTATTGGCCGGATGGATGAAAAGCTGCAGGAGACACTGGGGCAGGTTAATGAGTCTGAAGTAAAGGTGCAGGAGACTCTGGGTCAGGTAACCGCATCAAACGCACAGATAAAGGGTGTTCTGATTGAATTAAAAGATTCTGACGAAAAGCTGCAGGAATCATTGGGACTGCTTGCGCAGTCGAATTCCCAGGCACAGGATATTATGGCTGTCGTTAATTCAGGCAACAGTGAAATGAAACAGGCCATGACGGATATCTATGATGCCCTCAATGCGAGCCGCAATGCCATAGCTGACATAAGGAATCAGCAGAGCATTATGGAGCAGGGACAGTTTGACCAGATCAATGTCCAGCAGGACAAGCTTAAGAAGGCGCTGGAGACCCTTGATCTTGTCAGTGAAAGGCTGAATACTTCTATAGAATCTCTTGAGACTGCCATAGCAAAACTTCAGGAGGAAAAGGAAGAAGAGCCCGAAGAAGATGCAATTTCCGCAAAGCTTGAAGAAAGGTTTAAGCTGAACGAAGAGTTCATGCATAAGGAAAGCGTGAAGGTTTATCGCAATGTTCAGGCTATACTTAATGAGAAGAGTGAGAAACAGTCAGATTCTTCTGATTCATTGAAAAAGGAAATAAAGAAGGCTGTAGGCGGGGTAAAGGGTGTAGCTTTGTTTACGCTTATCCTGACGCTTATTGATCTGACTGTATTGGTTTTACATATATTTGGTATAATTTGAAAATAAAATTCAGAGTTTATGGTCGCAGCATGGGGGGATTGATCTGTGGAAGATCCTTAGTGCTGCGATTATTTTGTGTATGGCCGGTAGAAAAGTGATGCCATTGTGTGGTATATAAGGATTCCATGAGCAAGATCGATAGGAAGATTTCAGAAAACTTAAAACGGATCCGTAAATCCAGGAACCTGAGTCTGGATGCACTTTCTACGCGCACAGGCGTCAGCAAGAGCATGCTGGGGCAGATCGAGCGCGGTGAGTCCAATCCTACGGTCGCCACAATGGAAAAGATTGCAGAAGGGTTGCGGATAAGCTTTGATGAGCTTTTATACAGCCGTGAAGAAGACATAATGGTTATTGATCCTGACAGGACCGATATATACATGAAAAAGGAAGGGAAGTACCGGATACGCCAGATCTTCGGATATGACAGCAGACGATCCTTTGAACTGTACCAGGCTGAAGTTTATCCCGGTGGAAGCATGAAGGATATCACGGACGAGGAAGATACAGTACGGTACCTGACGGTCATCGAAGGAGAACTTCTTTTCCGGGCGGGCAATGAAGTCTACACTGTGAGTGCAGGTGATGAGATCAGGATAGCCGGCGGCAGGGATTACACTATAGAGAATCGTTCCGGAACTTTTGCGAGAGTATCAATTATAATCTCCTACGAAAGGAGCAGCAGGAGATTTTAAGTTAGATTCTAACTGTAAAAATATGGTCTGAATACAAGGTTTACACCGATGGGAGTTATGTCACCGTTTTGACAAAGGGGATGTTTTACGATATAATTCCCACGGATTATGAGCGCAGGGATTTTTTTCTGCGTGATGCTGGAGATGTTTTATGGAAAGATATGTTATCAGGGGAGGACATCCGCTGGTAGGAGAAGTTACCATCGGAGGGGCCAAGAATGCTGCACTTGGAATAATCGCTGCAGCTATCATGACTACAGACCCTGTAAGAATAGAGAATATTCCGGATGTTACCGATACGGAAGTGCTGCTCAAGGCTGAGAAAGGCATAGGTGTAAAGGTAGATCACGAGGATAGGCATACAGTCATCATTGACAGTTCAAAGCTTAACAGCACTTTCATTGATGATGAATACATGAAGAAGATCCGTGCATCTTATTATTTTGTAGGTGCGCTTCTTGGCAGGGATAAGAGGGCAGAGGTTCCCCTTCCCGGCGGATGCAATATCGGTGTGCGCGGCATAGACCAGCATATCAAGGGCTTCAGGGCACTGGGCGCAAAGGTGAACATTGCGCATGGCTGCATATCTGCTGAAGCAAAAGAGCTTCACGGCGCACATATTTTCTTTGATAAGGTTTCGGTAGGCGCTACAATAAATGTCATGATGGCTGCTTCACTTGCGGCCGGAAGGACTGTTATAGAGAATGCTGCCAAGGAACCGCATGTCGTTGATATCGCAAACTTTTTAAATAGCATGGGAGCAAATATTAGGGGTGCGGGAACTGATGTTATCCGTATCCGTGGTGTAGAAAGACTGCACGGTACTGACTATGCTATCATCCCTGACCAGATAGAGGCCGGTACTTATATGGCGGCTGTGGCTGCCTGCCAGGGAGATATGGTAATAAAGAATGTCATCCCTAAGCATTTGGAGTGTATCACTGCAAAGCTTTCTGAAATAGGATGCCAGATAACAGAGTTTGATGATGCAGTGCAGGTTACAAGGTATGAGCCCCTTTCTTCTACACAGGTGCGTACCCTTCCTTATCCAGGTTTCCCCACGGATATGCAGCCCCAGATAACGGTTGCACTGGGACTTGCACAGGGAATAAGCATCGTTACTGAGAGTATTTTTGATAACAGGTTTAAATATGTAGATGAGCTGATCCGCCTTGGGGCGTCCATAAAGGTTGAGAACAATATGGCGCTTATCACCGGTGTTTCAAAATATACCGGTGCCGGAATCGTAGCTCCGGATTTAAGGGCCGGTGCTGCATTAGTGCTTGCAGGACTTGCGGCAGAAGGCGAGACTGTTATTGATGATATCAGCTATGTAGAGAGAGGCTACGAAGATTTTGATGCAAAGCTCAGAGATCTTGGTGCGGATATAGTTAAAGTATCTTCCGAATGGGAGTATGAAAAGACCAAGCTTAGATTGGTTGAATAATAAGATTAAATAGTAAGATTGAATCGCTAGTTGATAGATAGCAGTAAAAAAAGGGGTCGCCCCCTTTTTTTGTTTTCTCAGCATTTGGAAAAATCTGACGCCTACAGTATCTGTGTGATGGAAATGTCCGGATTCTTTGCAAGTTCCAGGAAGTCTCCGTTTTCCAGCTGAACCATGGGCTTTGACAGACGCTGCTTGTTTATCCATTTTATTGTGCCTATGCGTCCGTCACTTAAAGCAACCCTGTTATCGATGTAAGTGTTAACAACGCTCTCCAGGAATGTCATTATAAATACCACGTCATACTTCTGCAGGCCTTCCTGCTCGAATATCTCTATTACCTTGAAAGGACACATGCCTTTTCTGTAGACTCTGTTGGATGTCATGGCATCATATACATCTGCGATCGCCACCAGCTTTGCAAATTTGTCGATCTTATCTCCGGGGAGATGCATGGGATAACCCGTAGCATCGCATTTTTCATGATGCTCCAGTGCGGAAAGCTTTATGTGCTCGCTTATGTTCTGGTTCTGCAGTATGCGATATCCGAAAATGGGATGTGACTGTATGGTCTTGAATTCTTCATCCGTCAGCTTTCCGGGTTTCTTGATTATCTCATCGTCGATCCTGAGTTTTCCTATGTCATGGAGCGTTCCACAAGCTGTGGCAAGCTTTACCTCGTCCGGTGACATTCCCAGCCACTGTGCGAACACATTGCAGATCATTGCCACATTCATGCTGTGGGTGTAGGTAAGGTCATCGAAGTCACGCATGTTGTGGAGCATATCAAATACGCTGAAGGTATTTGACTGGGATGCGATGATCTTCATAGTGTTTCCTATCAGGTCATCAACCTTGACGGGGGTATTTTTCTCAACTATATCGTTCAGAGAAGCCTTGAGAGTACCGACATTTTCCGTGAATTCTGAACGGAACTGCTGGTACTGGGGTGAAGCCTTGAGCTTTTCAAAATGTGAAGGCTCCTCAAATTCGGGGATAACGCTAGCATGTTCCTCAGCAGTCATGCCTAAAAGGGCGTCAGCAACAGAAGCGATTCCCTCTTCCTCTTCATCCGATATCTCTTCGACTTCCATATCCACAGGATCCTCGATACGGATGTCCTTGATATTGTATGTGGAAAGTCTGTAAATTGCCCTGTCTGTAAGTGTCAGTCCCTTGGGGAGAATCAGCTGTCCGTCAACGATAATGTCGGTAGCAACAACCATTCCGGGTATGAGTATGTCAGTTCTTACATGTTTCATATTGTATCAGGCACGCTGCCGGAAATTCCGGTGCAGGTGCGTCCCCCCTTTCAGTGTATATCATGTATATTTTAACTTATTTTAAGTAGAAAATAAAATGTTTTTCAAATATGGGAATAAGTTATATAATGATAACTGTTCAAAACCGGAGGGTTCTGAACAGTTAAATATGATCATAGATCATAATAGAGGGAGATAATTTAGGAGGAAAATTATGAAAAAGAGAACTTTATTACTTACGGCATGTCTTTCAGCTGCCATACTTGCAACAGCCTGCACTAACGGGAATACTCCGTCTGATCCGTCAGGAGAGGTAGAGGTTGTTGATGATAACGGCGGTGAGGAAAACGGAAACACTGAGGAAACCGGAGATCCTGCTGACACCGAAAATAATGGTGCGGATGATACACAGGGAACCGATGCTCCTGAAGAGGGCGGCTCGGCTGTGAATGCTGCAGAAGTTTATGAGTCTTTCCTTAACGGAGAGATATCTGCTGTTACAGGTGATTACTTCTCAGATGCTGACAATTATTCCGCACTTGAGAAAGGCAGCTATGATTTCGGAACACTCAAGGCAACGGCGGAAGCTATGGAGTGCGGTGAGTGCGAGGCGTCCCATGCATTTGTTACATCCGCAGACGGCGGTGCAGACCTTCTTGTAGTAAAATTTGAAACTACGGACACCAGCCTGCTTAACTATTACGCTGTTCTCTGTGCACAGTCTGACGGAACACTGGAGATCACTTTCGAATATGAGGACGGATACCGTTCATATTCAACTCTTTTCCAGACCGGCTTTGTTCAGGTCGGTGGATCAGCCGGTGCAGGTGCAAATGTAAACACCGTATATATGCTGAACAGTGACGGAAGTGCTACTGAGGCTTTCGGTATAAATAATTTCTGGGGAAGTTTTGCAGAACAGATATGCTATGACATAAATCCTGAAATTGATTACGAGTCAATTCCTTTAATGGATCCCGAGTCCGAGGCAGAGATAGCGGAATATACTGAAAACGGTGAAGTGTATTTTGCGATTATCGGAGAGACCGAAGACGAAGACATAAATGCGAATGAAAAGGCATTCTTTGAGGCTCTTGAAGGAATGGGCGCTCATAAGGTTGAGTATGAAGAAATCGAGTCCATGATGGCTAAGTATGCATATGAAGGTGAAGAAGTAGTTTGGGAATAATACTCTGATGCAATGCGGATGGTCCTTCCGTTTTGCAATGGACGGAAGGACCATCTGATATAAACGGCATATATGAAAGGAGGTACAGTCCTTGAAGATTAAATGCGAATATTGTGAACAGATGATAGAGGATACCGATCCCCAATGCCCATATTGCGGAGCGGTAAACGAGAATGTTAAAAGAGGCGCATCACAGGTTCCTACGACAATAGATGAGCTTAAGTCATTCTGTGCGGCTCACAATATGCCCCTTGAGAAGATGCGCTTTTTCATAGGCGAGGACTACAAGGGAGCCAGGGCCTTTGGTATTTTCCAGGATGGCAATGGGGACTTCGTAGTCTATAAAAACAAGGACAACGGACAGAGGGCTGTACGATACAAGGGCAAGGATGAGGCCTATGCCGTAAATGAAATCTACCAGAAACTCAAGTCAGAGGTTCTGGACAGGCGTAATGTAAAAGTTTCTCCTGGTCAGGGCAATTCGACAAATCCCCAGGATTATCCTGCTATGCAGAAAAAAGATGAACTGCGAAGAAGAAGGGATAATAAAAAGAGAAGAAAAAAGAGCGGGGTAATGTCGTTCATCATCACGGTGGCAGTGATAGTACTGATCGCTGTGATCATCCTGGAGCCGGACAATAGCCCCAGTTCAGGATATTACAGATATAACGGACACACTTATTATAATCAGAGAGGCAGCTGGTACATGTACGATGACGGTGACTGGACATCGGATTTTGACCTGCCGGACAGCCTTGAGGATGATGATAAAGTAGGCGACTACTACGAGAGTATCAGTTACAGCGATGATTTTGGTGCTACTGATTTCCAGGAAAGTGACTACTATGTGGAGACCAGTTCCTATGATGATGATGACTGGGACAGCGATTCCTGGGATAGTGATGATTCCTGGGATTCAGGCGGATGGGATGACTGGGATTCAGGATCCACCGACTGGGACAGCGACTGGTGATGATACAGAAAGGATAAAAAGGTATGCGCATTAAATGTGAATATTGCGGGAATTTTCTCCCGGACGAGCTGACCATATGTACATACTGCGGAGCGGAGCTTAGGACCGCCGCTCCTTCTGATGAGGCGCCGCACACCATAGAGGAATTAAAGGAATTCTGCGAGCGCAGGCATATTCCTTTGGAGAGAGCCCATTTCCATATCGGTGAGAATTACACCGGTCCCAGGGCTTTCGGAATATATAAGGATGAGTACGGATTTTTCACCGTATATAAAAATAAATCAGACGGCAGCCGTCTGGTAAGGTACCATGGCATTGACGAAGACTTTGCCGTAAATGAGATATTCCAGAAACTCAGGTCGGAGGTGCTGGTTAAAAAGAGATGAATACAGAGATGCAGAAAAGAGCACCGCTGTGTGAGGCTCTTGAAAAATTCAAAAAAAAGCGCGTGGTTCCTTTTGATGTCCCCGGACATAAAAGGGGCAGGGGAAATCCTGAACTTACGCAGCTACTGGGGCAGCAGTGCGTCGGCATAGACGTAAACAGCATGAAGCCCCTTGATAATCTCTGCAATCCGGTATCGGTTATTGCAGAAGCAGAGGAACTGATGGCTGATGCTTTCGGTGCTGCTCATGCCTTTCTAATGGTAGGCGGTACCACAAGCGCAGTGCAGGCCATGGTTCTTTCCGTGTGCAAAGCCGGAGAAAAAATAATAGTTCCCCGCAATGTGCATAAGAGCGTTATCAATGCTCTTATCATCTGCGGTGCAATCCCTGTATATGTTAAGCTGAAGATCCATTCCGTTATCGGCGTAGCATTGGGAATGGAAGTAGAGGCTCTTAGGGAAGCTATCCGGGAAAATCCGGATGCGAAGGCCGTTCTTATAAACAACCCCACATATTATGGAATATGTTCCGACTTAAAGGCTCTAACGGCTCTTGCCCATGAGCATGGTCTTAAAGTGCTTTGCGATGAGGCCCATGGTACACAGCTGTATTTTGCAGAAGGCCTGCCCGTTGCCGGCATGAAGGCGGGAGTGGATATGGCGGCTATTTCCATGCATAAGTCCGGCGGAAGCCTGACCCAGAGTTCAGTGCTTCTTTTAGGCGGAAATGCGGATCCTGCATATGTAAGGCAGATAATCAATCTGGTGCAGACCACTTCTGCCAGCTACCTGCTGCTTGCAAGCCTTGATCTTAGCAGAAGGAACTTAGCTCTTCGCGGCAGGGAGTCATTTGCCAAGGTCATAGAGATGAGCGAGTATGCAAGGAAAGAGATAAATGAAATCGGTGACTATTATGCCTATGGCCGTGAACTTATAGACGGCAGCAGCGTATATGACTTCGATGTGACGAAACTCTGCATTTTTACAAAGCCCATAGGCCTGACAGGTATTGAGGTGTATGACCTGCTTAGGGATGAGTATGACATACAGATGGAGTTCGGCGATATCGGTACTATCATGGCATATATTTCCATAGGCGATCGCATGCAGGATATTGAGAGACTGGTGGGAGCCCTTTCCGATATCAGGCGTCTTTATAAAAAAGATAAGGAAGAGCTGAGCTATGTTGATTCAGTGATTCCGAAAGTTATTTGTTCGCCCCAGGAATCATTCTATGCGCCGAAGGAGTCCCTTCCTATCAAGGAGACTGCCGGGCGTGTGTGCGGTGAATCGGTGATGTGTTATCCGCCCGGTATTCCCATTCTTTCGCCCGGGGAAAAGATAACGGAAGAGATAATAGGCCACATACTGTATGCAAGGGAAAAGGGCTGCAGCCTGCAGGGAATGGCTGACCCAACGGCAGACCATCTGCAGGTTCTTGAAGGAGTACATGCATGAAAAATAATTCAGAGATATGGTTTTTAGATTCGCAGACCGAAGGCGCAAGCTTAAATATCCGTGTTACAAACCAGCTGTATCACGCAGTGAGCGAGTTTCAGGAAATAGATGTTTTTCAGTCGGAATCCTTTGGTAAATTCCTGGTGCTTGACGGCGAGGTCATCTTCTCGGAAGCTGATGAGTTTATCTACAACGAGATGGTGGTCCATGTTCCCATGGCAGTGCACCCCAACGTAAAGAAAGTTCTCATCATCGGTGGTGGTGACGGCGGAGTAGCCAGCGGTTTTACTGCCTATTCTGAGATAGAGCATATCGATGTAGTGGAGCCGGATGAGCAGATGGTGGATGTCTGCAAAAAGTTTTTCCCGGATACCACCAAGGGTTTTGAAGATGAACGTGTAGAGGTTTCCTATCAGGACGGACTCAGGTTTGTCAGGAGCCGTGAAAACGAATATGACATTATAATAAATGACGCAACGGATCCCTTCGGCCACGCGGAAGGACTTTTCACGAAGGAATTTTACGGGAGCTGTTTCAAGGCTCTTAAGAGCGACGGCATAATGGTGTACCAGCACGGAAGCCCCTTCTTCGATGACGAGGAATCCATATTCAGGTCCATGCACCGCAAAGTATACAGGACTTTCCCCATAAGCCGTGTGTACCAGGCCCACATCCCCACCTGTTCGTCGGGATACTGGACCTTCGGTTTTGCCAGCAAGAAATACCACCCCATCGAGGATTTTGATCCGGAGAGGTGGAGTGCGAGAAATATAGAGACATGGTACTATACGCCACAGATGCATAGGGCATCATTCATGCTGCCCCAGTATGTGGTTGATATCCTTCATGAAGAAGAAGGAAAGAAAGGGAGGTAAGGATATGTCAAGACTGCTTATTATCGGATGCGGAGGCGTGGCAAGCGTAGCTATCGCAAAGTGCTGCCAGAACTCAGAGGTGTTCAGTGAGATCTGCATAGCCAGCCGCACTAAATCCAAATGTGATGCTGTTGCTGAAAAGTGGAGACCTACTACGAAAACGCAGATCACCACAGCAGAGATAGATGCCATGGATGTGGCTGCTCTTACAAAGCTTATAAATGATTATAAGCCGGATGCAGTGCTGAATGTGGCACTTCCTTATCAGGACCTTGCCATTATGGATGCCTGCCTGGAAGCGGGAGTGCATTATATCGATACCGCAAACTACGAGCCTGAGGATACTGATGATCCTGAGTGGCGTGCCATTTATGAAAAGAGATGCAAGGAGCTTGGTTTCTCCGCATACTTCGATTACAGCTGGCAGTGGGCATATCAGGAGAAATTCGAAAAGGCAGGACTTACTGCACTTCTGGGAACAGGTTTTGATCCCGGTGTTACCAGCGTGTTCGTTGCTTATGCAAAGAAACATTATTTCGATACCATCGATACCATAGACATACTTGACTGCAACGGTGGTGACCACGGCTACAAGTTTGCAACCAATTTTAATCCCGAGATAAACCTTCGTGAAGTCAGCGCACCGGGAAGCTATATGGAAAACGGCAAGTGGGTAGAGATACCTGCCATGAGCATAAAGCGTGAGTATGATTTCCCACAGGTGGGAATGAAGGATATGTACCTGCTTCACCACGAGGAGATAGAGGCACTGGGCAGGAACCTGCCGGAAGTAAAAAGGATCAGGTTCTTCATGACCTTCGGCCAGAGCTATCTCGACCACATGAGATGCCTTGAGGATGTGGGAATGCTTTCCACCACTCCTGTAATGCATAACGGTGTGGAGATCGTGCCCATACAGTTCTTAAAGACTCTGCTCCCGGATCCTGCAACCTTAGGCCCTCGTACAAAGGGAAAGACCAACATCGGCTGCATCTTTACCGGCAAGAAGGACGACAAGGAAAAGAAACTGTTCATATACAATGTCTGCGATCATGAGGAGTGCTACAAGGAAGTTGGCTCACAGGCCATAAGCTACACCACAGGTGTGCCTGCAATGATAGGTGCCATGATGGTGGTACAGGGTCTCTGGAAAAAGCCCGGCGTATTCACCACCGACGAGTTCGATCCGGATCCTTATATGGAAGCACTTAACAAGTGGGGGCTTCCCTGGGTAGTGGATGAGAATCCCGTGCTGGTGGATTGAGGAAGCTTTCATATGGTTTTTAGTGATATTCACACACCATCATACATAATCGATGAAAAGAAGCTCAGGGAAAACCTTGAGCTCCTTTCAGATGTACAGGAAAAAAGCGGCTGCAGGATCCTGCTGGCACAGAAGGCTTTCTCTGCATTCAGCGAGTATCCGCTGATAGGCAGGTACCTTGCCGGGGCCACAGCCAGCGGGCTTTATGAGGCAAAGCTTTCAAGTGAGGAGATGGGAAAGGAAAATCATATTTTCTCACCGGCCTATAGGGAATCAGAGATAGAAGAGATTGCAAAGATATGTGATCATGTGATATTTAATTCATTTTCACAGCTGGCAAAGTATGGTGGCACAGTAAAATCCATACAGGAAAAAAGAGGGATAACTGACGGAATAGGCCTTCGCATAAACCCGGAATGTTCTACGCAGGACGAGCCTATCTATGATCCCTGTGCTCCTGGTTCCAGGCTGGGCATCACTTTAGAGAATTTCAAAAGAGGAGTAGCGGATTATCCCGATGCATTTGGATATGTAAGCGGGCTGCATTTTCATACGCTCTGTGAGCAGGGCTTTGAGCCCCTTAGGAAAACCTATGATGCAGTGGAGGATAAGTTCGGAGAGTACCTGAATCTTCCGCAGATTAAATGGCTGAATATGGGCGGCGGCCATCACATTACAAAAGCTGACTATGACAGGGATGGACTGATAGCACTTATACAGGAAATAAAAGGTAAGTACAGAAAGCATCATTCAGACACCGGTTCAGCGGGAATGGCATATCAGAATACAGCTGGAGAGGCTGATGGCATTGATGTTTACCTTGAGCCCGGTGAGGCCATAGCCCTGAATGCCGGATATTTGGTAACGGAAGTAATGGATATTGTTGAAAATGATATCTCTATACTTGTGTTGGATGCATCGGCAGCCTGCCATATGCCGGATGTACTGGAGATGCCGTACCGTCCGCCCCTTAGGGATTCGGGACTTGCCGGTGAAAAGAAATATACCTACAGGCTTTCATCCTGCACCTGTCTTGCAGGGGACATCATAGGGGATTACTCTTTTGATAACGAGATAAAAGTAGGTGACAGGCTGGTATTCGAAGACATGGCAATCTATTCAATGGTCAAGAACAATACTTTCAACGGTATAGGTCTGCCGTCTATCTATGCGATGGATGAAGATGGAAATTGCCGGCTGGTTAAAGAGTTCGGGTATGAAGATTTTAAGATGCGGTTGTCGTGAGAGAAACGTACCGGAAGTGTAAAAGGCAGTAAAGGAAAAATATCGGTCATGGGGAAAGACAGAAGAGATACAGATGCAATAGCTAAGTCTATTGATATAACAAAGGTAAAATGGGCAAACAGACCTTGGACTCCTGAAGAAACTGCCATTGCAAGGGAGGCAAACAAGGCGCGCTGCAAGGACCTGAAACTGCATAAAATAAATCCCACGGCGGATGGTTTCCGTATGCCGGGCGAGTTTGAAAAGCATGCAGCTACCATAATGATCTGGCCGGTACGTCCCGGCTCATGGCCATATGGCGGTGCTGAGGCACAGAAGGTCTTTGCGCAGATCACTACAGAAATATCAAAACATGAAAAAGTCTACATGCTGGCAGATAAGGATCATGCAGTTTCTGCAAGGCAGATGCTTGGGGACACGGCGGAAGTGCTTGAAATCCCTACTGACGATGCCTGGGCCAGGGATGTGGGCCCTACATTCGTAACGGATGGAAAAAAGATCAAAGGCATCAACTGGAAATTCAATGCCTGGGGCGGATCTTATGACGGCCTATACCCCGATTATGAAAATGACGATGCGGCAGCAGTAAAGATCTGCGAAGCTCTTGGGACGGAGGTCTATGAGGCCGGAGATTTTGTCCTTGAGGGCGGCAGCATACACAGTGACGGTGACGGAACCCTTATCGTGACCGGGAGCTGCCTGTTAAGTCCGGGACGTAATCCAGACCTGACAAAATCCGAAATAGAAGAAAAGCTCTGCATAATGCTGGGCGCAACAAAAGTCATATGGCTTCCCCACGGCATCTATAATGACGAGACAAACGAGCATGTGGACAATGTCTGTGCTTTTGTAAAGCCCGGGGAAGTGGTGCTTGCCTGGACTGATGATGAAAAGGATCCCCAGTATCAGATGAGTTCAAAAGATCTTGAAGTGCTTCAAAATGAAACCGATGCCAAAGGCAGGCATTTCGTGATACATAAGCTTCCTATCCCGGCTAAGCCCGTGTGTGTCACGGAGGAAGACCTGAAGGGATACAGCTTTGTTCCCGGTGAGGATGTGCGTGAAGTAGGCGAACGCTTA
Source organism: Lachnospiraceae bacterium AB2028 (assembly GCA_000621425.1). Classification (GTDB taxonomy): domain Bacteria; phylum Bacillota; class Clostridia; order Lachnospirales; family Lachnospiraceae; genus NK4A136. The sequence continues at coordinate 8,745 of JHYJ01000014.1, read as the reverse complement.
GCAGCAAGCTATGTGAATTTTTATATCTGTAACGGAGCAGTTCTTGTTCCGCAGTTCGGGGACGTGAATGACAGCACTGCTATAGAAATCCTTTCGGAATGCTTTCCTGATCGGGAAGTCATCGGCATTCCTGCACTTCCCATCATAAAGGGCGGCGGCAACATCCACTGCATCACCCAGCAGGTGCCTGCCTGCCGTTAATAGCATGTCCATAACTCTCAGATTTTTTTGCCAAAACCGAAAAATACACCTGTCTAATTTGTCAAAGTACATATGTATTAAGCGTTCTGCATTTCATATAATCTAACTATAAAACATAAATTTATGTTATAATAAAATCTGATTTTTCTTATTGTAAAAATTGCAAAAATATCTTTCAGAGGGGAGGTATGGCTATGTTTGAATCGATGGCTTTCGTATGGCTGGTAGTTTTTATCGTGATGGTTGTGATAGAGATCATCACACTGGGACTGACCACTATATGGTTTGCAGGCGGTGCGCTGGTTGCACTGATCGTTTCATTGTTTAATGCGCCGCTTGTAGCACAGATTGCAGTATTTATAGTGGTATCTGTATTGCTGTTGATATTTACGAGACCGATAGCCGCCAAGCATTTCAATAAAAAGATGGTAGCTACCAATGTGGACAGTGTGCCCGGGGAGATCGGTGTTGTTTCTGTGGATATTGATAATGTAGCTGCCACAGGTACAGTAATGATCAAAGGCATGGAGTGGACCGCACGCACCGAATCGGATGAGGTAAAGATTGAGAAGGACACAAAGGTAAAGGTTCTCAGGGTCGAAGGCGTAAAGGTTATTGTTGAGCCCGTGGCAGAATAACAAAAAATAGGTTGCTGACCTTAAAAGCAGCAGAACTAAAAAACATAATTAAAGGGAGGGAACAAAAATGGAAGTTTTAGCAGGAGCAGGCGTATTTGTATTATTTTTTCTTTTCATTTTTTTACTGATAATAATCGTACCCTGCATTCAGATCGTACCGCAGGCCAATGCATATGTTGTGGAGAGACTTGGTACATACCTTACCACATGGCACACAGGTCTTCATTTTAAACTGCCCATCGTGGACAGGGTAGCAAAGAGAGTTGATCTCAAGGAGCAGGTTTATGATTTCCCGCCCCAGCCGGTTATCACAAAGGATAACGTTACCATGCGTATCGACACCATCGTATTTTTCCAGATAACCGATCCCAAGCTTTACGCATACGGCGTGGCAAATCCCATCATGGCTATCGAGAACCTGACAGCTACTACGCTCCGTAATATCATCGGTGACCTGGATTTCGACTCCACTCTTACCAGCCGTGAGATCATCAATACCAAGATGCGTTCATCTGTCGATCTTGCTACCGATCCCTGGGGCATCAAGGTAAACCGTGTTGAGCTTAAGAACATCATCGCTCCTACCGAGATCCAGAACGCAATGGAAAAGCAGATGAAGGCAGAGCGAGAGAGAAGAGAAGCCGTTACCAGAGCAGAAGGTGAGAAGAAGTCTTCAATCCTTGTGGCAGAAGGTAAGAAGGAATCTGCGATCCTTAATGCGCAGGCTGAAAAGGAAGCTCAGATCCTTAAGGCTGAGGCTCAGAAGGAAGCACTTCTCCGTCAGGCAGAAGGTCAGGCAGAGGCTATCCGTAAGGTGCAGGAAGCTACAGCAGACGGTATCAGGATGCTGAGAGAAGCCGGCGCCGATGAAAGCGTGCTTCAGCTTAAGTCATTGGAGACACTTGGCCAGATGGCAAACGGCCAGGCTACAAAGATAATCATACCTTCGGATCTGCAGGGTATAGCAGGTCTGGCTACCACATTCAAGGAAGTAGTCAAGGATAAATAATAACAGAATGCCCTGTATTAACGGGCATATCGAATAATAAACAGTTGGAGGCAGTCATGAATTTAAAGGGACGTCATTTCCTGACATTAAAGGATTTTACAGCGGAAGAGATAATGTATCTGGTGGATCTGGCAGCAGAGCTCAAGAGAAAGAAGAAAGAGGGTATCCATGTGGATGTTCTCAGAGGAAAGAATATCGCTCTGATTTTTGAAAAGACCAGCACCCGTACACGATGTTCCTTTGAAGTGGCTGCTCATGACCTGGGAATGGGAACAACCTATCTCAATCCCCAGGCATCCCAGATCGGTAAAAAGGAAAGCATCGCCGACACGGCACGTGTTCTGGGCGGCATGTTTGAAGGCATTGAATACCGCGGCTTTGGCCAGGAGATAGTTGAAGAACTGGCAAAGTATGCCGGTGTTCCCATCTGGAACGGACTTACCAATGAGTACCATCCCACACAGATGCTGGCAGATCTTCTCACCATCCGTGAAGTGTTCGGTGAGCACAAGGGCTTAAAGCTCTGCTACATGGGTGATGCACGTTACAATACCGGTAATTCACTTATGATACTCTGCAGCAAGATGGGCATGCATTTTGCAGTAGGCGCGCCTGAGAAATATTTCCCCAATGATGAGCTTGTAGCTCAGTGTAAGGAATGGGCAAAGGAAAGCGGCGGATCCGTATCCCTTTGCACCGATCCCAAAGAAGCTGCTAAGGATGCTGATATTGTCTACACTGATGTATGGGTATCAATGGGCGAGCCTGAGGAGATCTGGGAAGAGCGTATATCAGACCTTACTCCTTACAGGGTGACATCAGAGCTTATGTCCTGTGCTAAGGACAAGGCTATCTTCCTTCACTGCCTGCCTGCTTTCCATGACCTGGGAACAGAGACCGGCCGTGTGATACATGAAAAGTTCAAGCTGGATGAAATGGAAGTTACGGACGAAGTATTCAAGAGCAGCCAGTCAGAAGTTTTCCGTGAGGCTGAGAACCGTATGCATACCATCAAGGCTGTGATGGCTGCTACATTGGGTGCTTTCTGATATGGCACCGAGAGTCAGTTTAAAAGCAGACATACTGAGAAAGCTCAGGAACACAAAGGTACATATATCCGGGCAGGAGCTTTGTGATGACCTGGGTGTGTCAAGGACTGCAGTATGGAAGGTGATAAAGCAGCTGGAAGAGGAAGGCTACGATATCGAGGCAGTGACCAACAAAGGTTATCTTCTGCTGGGATACCCTGAGATCCTTTCCGGCAGTGAGCTTATGAGCCGCATGAATACCATATGGGCCGGCAGGAAAGTATATTTCCATAAGGAGACCGAGTCCACCAATGAAGATGCAAAGTATCTTGCTGAGGAAGGCATGGACCATGGTTCGCTTGTAGTGAGCGACTGTCAGACCGAAGGAAAAGGAAGGCGTGGCAGGACATGGCAGTCTCCGGCGGGTGAAGGCATATATTTCACCCTGCTTTTGAGACCGCGTTTCAGTCCGGACAAGGCATCAATGCTGACTCTTCTTATGGCAGTAAGCGTGGCAGAGGTTATATCGGGTCTGCATCCCGAACTTGACGTAAAGATAAAGTGGCCCAATGACGTGCTGGTAAACGGACATAAGGTTTGCGGCATACTTACGGAAATGAGCGCAGAACCGGATTACATCCAGTATGTTGTTGTGGGCGTAGGCATAAATGCCAATCAGACTTTTTTCCCTGATGAGATAAAGGATATAGCGACTTCACTCCGTATTGAAAAAGGGGAGAAGGTGGATCGCCCTGCACTTATCCTTGGCATAATGGAATACTTTGAATATTATTACGGAATTTTTGAGGAGCACCTGGATATGTCTGCCTTTGTGGATATCTATGACAGGTATCTTATCAATAGGGACAGGGAAGTCCGTGTACTTGATCCCCTGGGTGAGTATGGCGGAATCGCGGAAGGCATCAATGACAGGGGCGAGCTCATCATAAAGCTTAAGGATGGTTCATATTGTACTGTGGCATCCGGCGAAGTTTCGGTAAGAGGTGTGTACGGATATGTCTGAGATAGATATCAAGGAAGGCAGGATGAAAGATGGCCGCGTGGTTCTCTGCGGTGCAAACTCCTATGAGCAGAAATATTTTTTCAATGAGGAAATGTTCGGTAAGATACCGGAATCCATGAAGGAAGAACTGCATGTTATATGCGTTCTTTTTACTGAGGAGTGCGGCGGCATCTTCATGTTCGTATTTGAGGAGGACGGAAGCATTTCCATGGAAACGGTTTCGGACGAGAGCGATTACCTTTATGATGAGATTTCGGCCGGACTGCTTACCCACCAGATCAAGGTCAAGAGACAGGATATGTTCGAGGCCCTGAGCATGTATTACAGGGTATTCATATTGCATGAGAAGATAGACGGACTGGAAGACATTAATGTGTAGTCCGGCTGTTAGTGATTGATTGTTACTGCCGCATTTAGAATGCGGCAGATTATTTGAGAAGACGGAGGAAATCATATGCTGCTTACTGTAGATGTAGGAAATACGAATATCACTTTCGGACTTTTTAAGGGCGAGGAACTGAAGTACAGTTTCAGGATGATGACAAAACAGCCACGTACATCTGATGAGTACGGCGTGTCAGTGATGATGCTCCTCCAGCAGATGGATGTAAAAAAGGAAGAGGTTGAAGGAATCATAATAGCAAGCGTTGTTCCCGATATCATGCATTCCCTTGTAGGCGGCTTGGAGCGATATGTGGGTAAGAAACCCCTTATCGTGGGCCCCGGCGTGAAAACCGGAATAAAGATCGTTACGGAAAATCCGCGGGAGATCGGTGCGGACAGAATAGTGGATGCGGTAGGCGCTTATGAAAAGTACGGCGGTCCTGTGCTGGTAATGGACTTCGGTACGGCTACCACATATGATCTGATAAGCGCATCCGGAGAGTTCCTTGCGGGTATTACGGCTCCCGGCATCAGGATCAGTGCAAAGGCACTATGGCAGGATACTGCAAAGCTGCCTGAGATAGAAATAAAGAAACCTGCTTCCATCCTTGCTCAGAATACAGTCACAAGTATGCAGGCGGGGCTTGTGTACGGACAGATCGGCCAGACTGAATATATGGTAAAGAAGGTCAAGGAAGAATCAGGACTGGATGACCTAAAGGTAGTGGCTACAGGGGGACTTGGCAGCATTATTGCGGATGAGACGGACTGCATAGAAGTTTATGACAGGATGCTTACCCTGGACGGCCTCAGGCTTATATATGAAAAAAACTGCAAGTGATGATACTGTAAAACAGCTTGCAGAAACACAATGAAATAGACTAAAAATATGTACATCGGAAATGTAGAGATAAAAGTACCTGTAATACTTGCCCCCATGGCGGGGGTGACTGATCTGCCTTTCAGGCTCTTATGCAAGGAGCAGGGGGCAGGTCTTTTATGTATGGAAATGGTCAGCGCAAAGGCCATTATGTATAAGAATAAAAATACGGAAGCATTGCTGACCATAGACGAAAGGGAACACCCCATTTCACTTCAGCTTTTCGGCAGTGATCCGGAGATAATGGCAAATGTGGCGGCATCCATTGAAGACAGGCCCTTTGACATCCTGGACATAAATATGGGCTGTCCTGTGCCCAAGGTGGTAAATAACCACGAAGGCTCGGCGCTCATGAAAGATCCGGAACTTGCGTATAAGATAGTAAAAGCTGTATCCGGTGCCGTATCTAAGCCTGTTACCGTAAAGATCCGTAAGGGGTTCAATGCGGACAGCGTGAATGCAGTAGAATTTGCAAAGCGTATGGAAGATGCAGGGGCGGCAGCCATAGCCGTCCATGGCAGGACCAGGGAAGAGTATTACCGCGGAAAGGCTGACAGGGATATCATCCGTCAGGTAAAGGAAGCTGTAAGCGTTCCCGTCATAGGCAACGGCGATATTGACAGTGCGGAATCTGCCATGGATATGTTTAAGACCACCGGCTGCGACGGCATCATGATTGGAAGGGCGGCACAGGGGAATCCCTGGATATTTAAGGAAGTGAAGGAAGCATTCCTTTCCAATGGAGAGACCTTTACGAAAGGAAAGCCCGGAATAGAAGAGATAAAAACTACCATCCGAAGGCATGCGGAGCTTATGTGCGAATGCAAGGGTGAGTATATCGCAGTCAGGGAAATGCGTAAGCACATAGCGTGGTACATGTCAGGCTTTCCAAATGCGGCGCAGCTACGTGACAAGGCGTGCAGGATAGAGAGCTTTGAAGACATGGAAAAACTGCTGGAAAATATCTGATTTCAGATTTGACATATATTGAAGAATTGAGTTATAATCTATTGTCTGTATAAGTTAATTTAAAGCAAAAATTCATTGCGGAGGGACTATAATGGCAAAGAATAAGCTTACCAGAGCAGGACTTGAAAAATATGAGAAGGAACTGGACGAACTCAAGCTGGTTCGTAGAAAAGAAGTTGCACAGAAGATAAAAGAAGCAAAGGAACAGGGCGACCTTTCCGAGAACGCTGAGTATGATGCAGCCCGTGACGAGCAGCGCGATGTCGAGGCCAGGATCCAGGAACTGGAGGCAATGCTCAAGGATGTCGAAGTCATCGATGTTGAGTCCAAGAACGGCAAGCTTACCAGAGTATCCTTCGGATGTTCGGTAAAGATACAGGAGCTTTCATCAGGTGAGGAGATGACATTTGCAATAAAGAGTGCAAACGAGGCAAAGTCTCTCAGCGGAGTTATATCAGATGAATCACCTCTCGGCAGGGCAATCCTGAATGCAAAGAAAGGTGATAAGGTATCCGTAGAGGCACCGATTGGAACACTTGAGTACAAGGTACTTGATCTGTGGATGGAGAAAGACTGATCCGTTGATCTGTAACTGATAATGAGTGATCTGAAGCGGGCCGTAGTTTAAGTCCGCTTCATTTTATTTATCGTTAATTATTTATAGGAGAATGACTATGGGAGAGAATGCAAACAACGAGGCAAAGAACGGAAAGAATGAGCAGGTTCAGGACATTAACCAGATCCTGAAGGTAAGAAGGGAAAAGTTCAAGGCACTGCAGGATGCGGGCAAGGATCCTTTCGTGATCACAAAGTATGATCAGACCCACCACACCGATGAGGTAAAGTCCTTATATGAAGAGCATGAGAAAGAAATCTTAAAGGATTACACTGAGCCGGAATTAACAGAGCCTGCTGAAGATGCCGATAACGAGACAATAAGCGCTTACCGTCAGGCCAAGAAGGAAGCATACAATGCAAGGAGGGCACTGCTTGACGCATCTCCTATACGTGTATCAATTGCAGGCCGTATGATGTTCAAGCGTGTAATGGGAAAAGCTTCGTTTGCAAACATCCGTGACCTGAAGGGTGATGTACAGATATATGTATCAAAGGATGCCCTTGGTGAAGATTCATATGCTGATTTCAAGAAGTCGGATATCGGCGATATCTATGGTATAAAGGGATATGTTTTCCGCACGATGACCGGTGAGATCTCCATACATGCAGAAGAGATGACTCTGCTTACAAAGAGCCTTCAGGTTCTGCCTGAGAAATTCCACGGACTGACAAACACTGATACAAGGTACCGCCAGAGATATGTGGACCTCATCATGAATGAGGAAAGCAGGGATACATTCGTAAAGAGAAGCCAGATCATAAAGGAAATCCGTAATTTCCTTGCAGGCAGGGATTTCATGGAAGTGGAAACTCCTATGCTGGTTGCAAATGCCGGCGGTGCTGCAGCAAGGCCTTTCGAGACTCACTTCAATGCACTTGATGAGGACTTAAAGCTTCGCATATCTCTTGAGCTTTATCTTAAGAGACTTATAGTCGGGGGACTTGAAAGAGTATACGAGATCGGACGTGTATTCCGTAACGAGGGTGTTGATACAAGACACAATCCTGAGTTTACGCTGATGGAGCTTTACCAGGCATACACTGATTACGAGGGAATGATGGAACTGACAGAGAGCATGTTCCGTCATGTGGCACAGCAGGTGCTGGGTACTACCAAGTTCAAGTACGGCGACATTGAGCTGGATTTCGGAAAGCCTTTCGAGCGTATAACAATGGCAGCAGCCGTAAAGAAGTATGCCGGCATCGATTTCGATGATCCCGCACAGGTGCCCGATGATGATGCGGCAAGGGCTCTGGCTAAGGAGCGCCACATCGAGTGCGAGGATTTCCACAAGAAGGGCGATATATTAAATCTCTTCTTCGAGGAGTTCTGCGAGGAGCACATGGTTCAGCCTACATTTGTAATGGATCATCCTATCGAGATTTCCCCGCTTACCAAGAAGAAACCGGGATACGAGGGACATGTGGAGCGTTTCGAGCTCTTCATCAACGGATGGGAAATGTGCAACGCATACTCCGAGCTCAATGACCCCATCGATCAGAGGGAGCGCTTCGCAGCCCAGGATGCAAATGCGGCAGCAGGTGATGAGGAAGCCGAGCACACAGATGAGGATTTCCTGAACGCACTGGAGATCGGTATGCCTCCTACAGGCGGTATCGGTTACGGTATAGACAGACTCGTTATGCTGCTGACAGATAGTCCGGCGATAAGAGACGTGCTGCTCTTCCCGACTCTAAAATCGTTATCCTAATGACGCTCAGCGACATCAGACGACGCGTTCCGACGTTCTACGGACAATCCTGGATACAGACGGACCGACCTTAAAAAACGCGTTTTCTGACAAGCGTGTCGGAAGATTACGGAAGCTGATGTAAGAAGTGAAAAATCGTTCGTGGAAAGCGACGGAGCTTGTTGTAGACCACGATTTAAACTGAAAACAGGGAGTCCAAAGGAACAGCTTTTGGATGGCTAAACAGGCACTTACTTTAGTAGAAATACTGAAGTGGGTGCCTTTTTTCGTGCTTGGGATGTA
>JHYJ01000013.1 GCA_000621425.1 Lachnospiraceae bacterium AB2028 | reverse complement strand
ATGGATGGTTTTCCTTTCCAAGAAAACCTTCATAAATCGATGACCAATATTGCCGTTGCATTCATGGTAGATATCACGAATGGTATCGCAGATTTCCTGCTTTTGTCTGTGATAATCAGCCTTCGCGTTTTTGAGGTAGTTATAGTACGCGTTTGGTTTGATATCCATGTGGGCCAATAACCATCGTAAGCCGTATATTTCCTGATATTCGTCGATAAATCGATATGCCTCTAATCGATTTCCTTCGCAAAGAATGCCGCTGCTTTTTTTAGGAAGTCATTTTCCTTTTCAAGTTCTGCTTTTTCTTGGCGGAGCTTACGGACTTCCTCCATAAGCTCGAGTTGAGTTTTCTCTTCATCGTTTGTTTGGCATTCTTCGCGGTAAGCGCGTATCCAATTAGAGATTGAGGCTACGGATACGCCATATTCAGCAGCCAGACTCTTCAGAGTCCTTCCATCTTGGATGTGCTGCCGGACAACTTTTTTTCGTGTGGCATCTGTGTACTGCGTCATTACGATTCTCCTTTTCCTAATGATATATTAACTCATTAGGTAGGAGTGTTACAAATTAACTATACCAGGACAATATTTATAATTGCTCGTAAAAAAGGGCGATATACAATTTTTAAAGTTACATAAGCTTTTCTAAAATTATAATGTTCTTGATAATAATTTTGGACATTTGTCTCGTGAACTACTGATCTTGTTCCATTAGACACATACTTTTTCTTTTTTACGTTAAGATAATAATCCAATGCCACATAATTTAACGCATCACTTACTCTCAATTTTAAATAATCAATAGAATATTTAGACGATGAAAAACTCACCCAATCATTGCCACAAGTGGTAAATGGCACAAAAGAAATATAATATAAGACAGTTATGATAATATTCGAACTTCTCTCATCTTTATTAACTATAATACTCCTTATGACCATATATGATAACAGAAGTATTATCCATGACAGCACCACTCTATAATATGTACTATAATCTCTTAATCCGCTATAAGCAAACCTTTTAGAAATAGAATAATAATATGTCCAATCAAGCAAAAGCCTAAATATGACAACCGATATAATGTATTCTAATTTAAGGTTAACAGTTTTTTTTATTTTCAAGGCAATCACACCCATATTTTTGCTACTATATGTATACTAGTTTTAGTAATCCTATCATTGCACAAAGCCACAACCTTTGTCACGATATGATCACTTTTTTATCCCCAAAACAATCATAATATCATCAACCATTATCAACTCCAAACACATACCTATCTAGTATTGTATGTATTTTTATAATCCGATGTATTTTTATAATCCGATATATTTTTCATGTTGAACTATGACGTTATTATTAAAATTAACTCGTTCATATGATTAAATCCGTCTCGAACTTTACTGTTTTGTATACTCCTCCATTCTAAGGATAGCAGATATCTTACTTCCTATTCCTGTTTTTCCTTTAATCAGCCTTCTAAAAGGAAATAGTATTTTCACCATCATTCCGAACATCCCCTTATATTTAATGCACAATCTACAATACGCTTTTCTAAATCCAAAATATTTCACCAAATAATCCTGAAAAGCTGTTTCGTGTCTTACTGATCTAGCCCCATCACATACATAGAACTTCTTTTCCAGCTTACTGTTATACTCTTCTAGAATACAATTAACAACAGCCGCATTAATTGCATTTTTTTCAGCCTCAGGTTTTACACGTAGCGTTGTAAATGCAGCATATCCACTATATTCTTCGACAGTAGCATATCCACACAAAGAACCATTCTCCCTAGAGAAAGCTCCGAATACACATTTATTATTCCAAGTATATAAAGACTTCTTAAAGGAACCTTCGTCCACTGAAGGTCTATATTTTTGAGGCCAACTAGAAAAAGCTTCAACCGTAACCTCGTATATCTCATCAATATATTCAACAGGATTAATAATCCTTACTTCAAAGTTCTTGTTCCCCTTTTTTATCTCATATCTTCGCTTGCTTTTTAAAGAATTAATATCGAATGGTTCGTCTTTTATCACGTACCACCAATTTGTTTCATGTTCACAATCCCAATCTATAGTCCATCTTGCTATAAATGCAGTCCCCCCCCCAATTTTCCAAATAGAACCATCCTCTACTGGTTTTAAATTAGGCATCTCGTGAGGTGCACAAGTAGGAATTGCAGCATGATTGTAGTATTTCCAACCATCTATAGTCATACTACCACCTCCAAATCATAGAAGTGACTGCATATCTTATTGAAAGCTACCCTTCCTTTTCTCTGATTATCCTGCAATAAATACCTATTGGCGTAATTATTTCTATAGCTATGTAGCCCCCCTTCCTGGCACGCCAAATAGACACCATACGAAATTGCTACATCATTCCCAACGCTTAACAAATCATAACAGGTATCATCCAAATGACACTTCATACCAATAAATACCATTTTCCTATTTTAAACCCACATAAACTATACAGAAGTATTCTATTACTGTTAAAAACACAGCTAGGCGCAACAACCTGACATATATACTTTCTTATTGGTTTGCTAATTAATGCCGGATATTATTTAAGACCCTTGAACGCCTCACTTTATTGCAATTGCAATTTCAACCCATACACTTAATGATATTGGGTTACAGAGTACGCATATAGTTTCCATAACTGTAGTTTTTCCTGCATTATTATCGCCAACCAAGATATTAACCCTGCTTCATTTGCAATTCCATTACTACACATACTTCTCTAACTCATCTGGAACCTCTGGGATGTCCTTAAGCTTCCTCCAATTTACGCGCCCTGTCAGAACAGCCCCAATTGTCATAAATATAAGTCTCCAGTACATCACTATACCTTTTTGCTCCACATACCACGCTTCAAGCTGTCCTTTATAGGGAAGAATAAAGTCATAGTAAAACCTATCCTTCTCCTCATGGGTTTCAAATGTCTGAATTATTTCTTCCTCATTCCGGAATACTATTGAGCCTATCCCCGACAGCCCAGGTCTGCTTTGCGCAAGCACTTCCTTGACCTCAGGGCTATATTCTTTGTACTCCTTCATAACTAAGGGACGATAACCTATGACACTCATATCTCCCTTGAGAATATTGATAAGCTGTGGTAGTTCATTAATCTTAGTCTTCCTAAGGAATCGGCCCATAGGAAGTATCCTAGGATCATTAGCCTCTGTGTATAGTCCTCCTGCCATGTTCGGACTGTTTCGCAGCATCGTGGCGAATTTAAGAACTTTGAATTCTTTGCCACCACGTCCTACTCTGGTCTGTCCGTAAAATATGTCGTGCTCCCCAGTCAACAACAATCCAATCATTATAGGAACCATAAAGGGAAAGAGAATTATAATAGCAAGTGCAGAAAAGAGTATGTCAAAGAATCTGGTCATGCTCCAAAACACCTCTTTATAATTTCAATCACTTTATCCTGCTCTTCTTCGTTCATTCCGATGTCACTAGGCAGACAAAGTCCCCTGTTGAATATATCTGCCCCCACATCAGATACTTTCATATCATCAATATAGGCATTGCTTCCGCCACGACCAGAACCGTTTGCTGTGATGAATGCATGGTTTCGGTAGATGGGTTGAATATGCATGGGTTTCCAGATAGGCCGGCTCTCAACATGGTATGCCTTGAGAACATCCATTATTTCCTCCGGGCAGCTCTTACCATCTTCACTTACATATGTGGCTTCTCTGTCTCCCCGGCTCTGTTTTGCCATAGCATCCTTATCAACTAAAAGGCAGTTCATCCAGAAATTCGGACTGCTGTTTTCCTTATCATAAGGATTCAGGCTTACCGGCAGTCCCTTCAGTCCTTTTTCATACCTGTCATATATCGCCTTTTTAGCGGCTATATGTTCATCAACATGAGCCCACTGGCCAAGAGCAATGCCTGCTATAATATTGCTCATGCGGTAGTTGTACCCTACTTCCTCATGCTCATACCAAGCCGCCGCCTCTCTTGCTTGAGTACTCCATTTACGAATACGTTCAGCTTCATTTTTATCCTTAGTTAGGAACATTCCGCCGGTGCTGCCTGTGATTATCTTATTTCCATTAAAAGATATTGCAGCACAATCACCAAAGCTGCCGGTTTGTTTGTTCTTGTATATCGATCCTAATGACTCTGCTGCGTCCTCAACTAATAATGCGTCGTGTCTGTTGCAGATTTCACGGATTTCATCCACTTTAGCCGGAGTTCCGTATAGATGTACCAATACTACTATCTTTACATCAGGATATATTTCAAAAGCTTTCTCAAGCGCCTTCGGATCCATATTCCAGGTATCGTACTCAGTATCGATCCAAACAGGTTCACCACCCTCGTACAATATAGGATTTACCGTTGCTGCAAAGGTCATATCTGAGCAGAAAACCCTTCTGCCATACAGGCTTCCGGCACTTCCCAAACCATCTGGTGTAGATATTCCGCTGCTTGAGTGGTATATCTTTTCAGCCGTTCTGCGTATAGCAAGATGAAGGGCAGCCGTACCAGAGCTTAATGCTACTGCATAAGGAATACCTAAATAATCAGATGCTTTTTTTTCCAGTTCGTTGATATTTTTACCAGCTGTAGTTACCCAATCGGTATCATATGCTTCCTGCACATACTGGATTTCATCACCATGCATATGTGGAATTGCCAAAGGTATGCGGTTCGTGAACTGTGGAAAGTCTTTAAAACGTTTGTCAGTTGTAATGTTCATTGTTGTTATCCTCTATCAACTAATTATTTCATAAGGAGTAGGGAACTACCGTAATATCTCTTCCTCTGATCTGAATGCTATGAGCCAATTTCATTCAGTCCATGTCTGCTCTTAGTCAAATAACTGCATTAGGAATATATATTTTCCCATCGTAATCATTTTTTCTTCATATAATTCCTAAAACGATATTATAAAAACTTTGAGATTACACTATATCATCATGCATACACCGCTCTATATCCCCGGCAATATGCCTGTAATACTCCTTGAAGCTGCCCTTGCCCACCTTTTCAGTATGAGACTCGATTCCGTTAGTCTCCGCAAGGACACGCTTTGCAAAGTTCGCATCCTTATGCAGATTAGGCTCAAACCAATGAATGCTTCCGTGTCCTAGTCTTCCTGCAAAGTGTTTTTTACAGTTTATCAGCCACCACAGGTCCATTTCTGCCGGATCCAGTCCAAGGCCTACTATATAGATATTTCCCAGCATAAAGTAATCAATCCAGGACTGCGGGATATAAGTTCCTGACTGCCGCTGACCGTTGTACCTTCTGGCCAGGGTTGGGAGATAATTCCGTATGCATGCAACCATCTCGCCATAGTAATAATGCCCCAGCACTACAGATGATGGCCTGCCTATTTCACCATGTATATGCCACACATTCAGAGACTCGCCACCGTTTTGTAGAGACATATATCTGTATATTCCGAGTCTGTCATCCATGCCCCTGCTTTTTATTGTGTTTTTACGGTATCTGCAGCTTTTCTTGAGTTCGCAGTTGAATTCGGGATTGATGCTCCGTTCAATCTCGTATGTATAGTTCGTTGTCAGAACCGCATCGAAGGGCAGCTTTAACAGCTCGCTTATGATTGCCGTCTGCTCCGGATCATTGCTTTTGTCCTTGATCAGCTCCCCGGCAAGCAGTTCCACTCCCTCGTCCACATTGTCACCGGTCAGAAGTATCGCCTGAAGCGGCAGTGCAAGTTTTTCTATGTTTTCTTCCTGCTTTCCGTCAAAGGAATTGCAGGAAATCTCATTTAATAGGTCACCCCATTTCCCGGTACCGAAGGCACGGTTAATACCATTCCCCACGAGAAGGATATTCGGGGGATGGGAATAATCGATTTTGGGAAGTGGATTGTTACTCATTTAAACCTTTAAACTCTATAGATTTACTTCACTCTTTTTGAACACTTCCTGTATGTCAGCCTCTCATACATCCTGGTCACAAAACACATCAGTGCTCATCCAAATCTGTTTTAAGTTTCGCCCTCAGATCTTCCACAGACAGCCACTCCGTATTGGTTCCGGAGCTGTATTCGAATTCCTGGTCAACCAGCTTTCCGCCGGGGATCATGTCCCGGTCTCTCCACCAGTTATAATGGGGATATATTATGAAGTGCTTCTCGTACTCGTAGGTGTGAAGGGAATCCTCGCGGGTGACCATTATCTCATGAAGCTTCTCGCCCTCACGGATACCCACTTCCTTCTTCTCACAGCCCGGAAGCATTGCTTCTGCTAAATCCGTGATCTTGAAACTGGGAATCTTGCTTATAAATGTCTCGCCGCCTTTTGATTCCTCCAACGCCTTGATAACCAGTTCTACACCCTGTTCTAAGCTTATCCAGAAACGAGTCATCCTGAAATCTGTGATCGGAAGTTCTTTTTCGCCCTTGTCGATCAGGTTCTGAAAGAAAGGAATTACGCTGCCTCTGCTGCCGGCCACATTTCCGTACCTGACCACAGAAAATCTCGTTCCGTCCTCTCCACCGTAAGCATTTGCCGCACAGAAGAGTTTGTCAGAAACAAGCTTTGTTCCACCATAGAGATTTATGGGATTTACGGCTTTATCAGTGCTTAGTGCCACCACCTTCTCCACGCCTGTAGCAAGGGATGCATTGATCACATTCATGGCACCGTTAATATTGGTCTTGATTGCCTCATTGGGATTGTACTCACATGCCGGCACTTGTTTCAGCGCTGCTGCATGTATCACATAATCACACCCCTTCATTGCCATCCTGAGACGCTCTTCATCACGCACGTCACCGATAAAAAATCTAAGCACCTTGCTATGTTCCTTATACTGGTTCTGCATCACGAACTGTTTATACTCGTCACGAGAATAAATGATTATCTTCTTGGGCTTATAATGCGCAAGCACATAATCCACAAAGTGGTGTCCGAAAGATCCCGTTCCGCCGGTTACAAGTATTGTCTTATTATTTAACATAGCAAGTCTCCATTCTTTATTCAGATTTCCTTAACCCAAAGTCCATGCAGGTTGCAGTACTCATATACTGCCACTGCGCTGTCACCATCAGCCAATGCAAATTCTGCCACCGGCTTTTCCTCCGGCTTAAGATACTTAACCTGGCAACCGTTCTTTGTCTCCAGTGCGATGAACTGGATGTAATGAGCCTCTATCATGGGATGTTCCACCTCACCGACCTGTACCTTTATAATATTGCCTTCAACAGTTACCGCAGGCACATGTTTCTCAAATGCACCGTCTGTTGCACCTGGAACCAGCTCCTTCATAGGCTCGCCGCAACATACTACGGGTACTCCGCTGTCGTTAAGTTTCGTTATTATATTTCCGCAATGCTCACATCTGTAGAATTTCATATTTTTAGTCTCCTTTTCTATTTTTTGATATTTATTTGATTTCCTTACCTATCCTGATGTATGACTCAGGCTCATTCCACCAGTTCGAAATCACTTGCCGGATGTTTGCATATCTCACAGATATAATCCTCCGGCAGGGTCTCACCTATGTACTCGAAACCGCATATCTTGCATCTCCACTTATGCACTCCGGGTGGAAGAGTTGACTTACCATCTTTTCCGGATTCTGCAGGCTTCGGTTTGATATTCTCCTGATAATATGTATAAGTAGCAGACGGTACATCCGAAAGCACTTCCATATCCGTCACAGTTCCAATGAACATGGTATGTGTTCCCAGGTCGATCTTCTGCTCCACATCCACGGAGATATAGGCATTTGTTCCCTTTGTGATATACATCAGGCCATTCGCCGCACGTTTGCAGTCGGTGTAACCTGCAAATTTGTCCACATCCTTTCCGGACTGGAAACCGAAATGTTTGAACACATCAAAAGATGCCGCTTCACTGAGTATGGACACATTAAACTTGCCGGTATCCACTATCATGTCATGGGTGAAGTTTGCCTTATTCACCGCTACTGCGATCCTGTTAGGTTCGCTTGTCACCTGGATGGCCGTATTGGTAATACAGCCGTTGTCTTTACCATCACGGACTGCTGTCAGCACAAACAAACCGTAACTCAGTTTAAACATTGCTTTTTTATCCATGCTTACCCCCCTTTTTATATGATTATATATAATACTGTTACTAACTTTTCGCCGTCATTTTGAGCGTAAATACACCAAGCAGCGCCAAAAGGCCCTGCCTACTCCCCCTCTTTATATCCGCCTATGCATATCACGGAGAATTGCTCATCCGAATACGCAAGCAGCATCACGTAAAAATATAAAAAGCCGTATTTACTATCAAGACGTTTCCACAACGTTATACTATTTCCACCGGATAATTTTATCACTTATCCCGGTTATTAGCAAACAAATAGTGGCAACAAAGAAAACATTTATTACCAATAAGTCATGGCTGACTTATCTGACTCTAATTATCCTTGTCGTATATATTCTCGGATATATGATACCAACGCCCCTCTGGTGTAAAACTACCAAAATTATGATTTGTACTATACAGAACATTAAATCCATCTTGCTTTCCGCTCATATCAAACACTGACCCCGTAAACGGATTAGTTGCTCCGGGAATCAGATCTCTCACCGCCAGATATGGTGTATCTGCGTTTGTCAATTTACCCAGCAAAGGCAATCGGTCCGTATATTACGCAAAATCACGCTTATTCCCTTTTTCATTCTTATAATCCTCAGCGCAGGGCAAAATCCCCTGTCTTTATTACCTTATTTTGCATATTCATGAAGAAAATCCATTGTGCCTTCCTCTTCATATCTTTCTTCATAATCAAAAATTATGCTACGCAAAACCTCAATTTCTGCCTCGGCATTTTCTTCGTTAAGATCATGTTCGCCCTGAATCGCTATTTCTGCCCATTCGCAATTCTTATCATAGGATGCATGTGTTATATCCATGAAATCATTCAAATTCATCACAGTATCCCTATCATTAAACAATCCACCTGAAATATGAACATTATCATAAGGTGATAGGGTCTTGATTGCATACCCCATGGACCAGAGTGCTTTATCCAGTCCGCCTTCCCTATATTCTCTATCCCAATACAATATACTTACCGTCGGAATAATAATATAAAATTCCGTATCCGGATGACTTTCTATCATGTTTTTTATCAACGCAAGATTTCCGTCCACAGTATTTTGGGTTCCATCAGGGATATCCTGTTCCGCCACCGTTTCAATCGGCGTATACGTTTGCAAAACCTCATCAATCCCAAATGTGGCAAATTGAGAAAAATTATACGCCATGCCTTCATCATAATTTGAATGTCCGGAAACAGCTACCATATTAGGTATTTCTCTGCCCAAGACATCAATATTCCACAAATACTCAGCATCATTAAAAGGATTTCTGTCTCTTAAGTATACTACCTGATCATCCGTTGGATCATTATCAATTTCTCTGAAAAGTGCAAAAAAATCCAGGCTATAGAAGACATAATCCAAATCCTGATGACTAAACGCCTTGTTAACATAATAGCAGAGTACAGACGTCGATCCTGCCGACGCACACGCCTTTATAGTATGACATCCTAATTCATCATCAAAAATAGACGTATTAATATTTACTGCGGTCGATGAACCTACAAGTACCGCGTCATAATCCAAATGCTCGATCGCACCATTTGCCTGGTATTCTTTTTTAGTCTGAACAGCTTTTAGTCCGAATAAAGGTGCATGATAGTGAAAAAAAGGATCTACCAAAATTACGAATACCGCAATTAGTACCAATAGTACCAAAGAATAAACCCCAAAACTTATTGCTGCACTTTTTACATCTTTTTTCAATACTTTTTCACCCGCAAAATAATACTTCTACACGCTAAAAATTAAAGTATAAAAACACTTCTGTTCTAGAGAAACAAACTATGCAAAAAACAAATAGCAACGCCAGAATTCCAGGATAATACTTTCCCGGAGACATATCCCTTACACGCTGATATGCATTTCTCCCCACTAACATAAATACTGCCACACAGAATAGAACTAACATGTAAACCAGATAAAAAGAATCATTCAGATTCTCTAAACCCACTTTCTTTATGATCTGTATCGGAATAAAGAGCAATGAATTATCCATTGCCAGAGCCAACTCCCTTATTGACCCATTATATGAAAATGAAAATAAGCGCTTGTACATCTGAACCGCACCAGAAACACTATCACTCCTGAACAATATCCACAGAAGATTTTCCAATAGGAAACTTCGAACCACACCAATGCCATTTTTTCTATTCTTGTTTTTTGGAAAAAGACCTTCTAATGCAACTAAAGTACCATGCAAAGTCCCCCATAGTATAAAAGTCCAGTTTGCGCCATGCCATAGACCGCTTAGAAAAAAAACGATCATTACATTTAAAACTCTTCGCCACTTCCCGGTTCTGCTGCCACCTAACGGTATATATACATATTCCATTAAAAATCTATTTAGGGTTATATGCCATCTACGCCAGAATTCGCCAATACTCCCGGAAAGATATGGTCTGTCAAAATTAATGGGCAAATCAAGATTAAGCATCCGCGCCAATCCGATAGCCATATCTGAATACCCACTAAAATCAAAATAAATCTGAAGAGTGTACCCCAACATAGCTATGAAAGCACTAACCGAATCAAGTGTGGCAATGTTATCATATCCATAATCAACAGCCAAAGCTAAATAGTCAGCTATCAGAGTCTTTTTACTAAGTCCTATCACGAATAAAGCCATTCCCCTATACAGATTGTCCCAGGAAAACACCTTTTTTCGTTCGTCATGAAATTGTGGAATCAGTTCATCATGTTTAACTATCGGTCCGGCAACCAGCTGTGGAAAAAAAATAACATAACACGAATAGTCCGTTAAAGAATAGTGTGGGGCTCTGCCCTTTCCTCTGTCTATTATAAATGAGATTTGCTGGAATGTATAAAAGCTTATTCCTAATGGAAGAACAATGTTTTTTAGAACAAAACTTCTATGAAACACTACATTAAGATTCGAGATAAAGAAATCATAATATTTAAAATAAAACAGAAGTAATAAATTAAATGTGATTCCAAATATCATGCACCATCTTTTTAATCCGGGATACTCCATTATTTTACTTATCAGATAATTTATAAGAATACTGGTTAAAATCAATATAAAATATGGAATCCCAGCGTAAGCATAAAATAAAAAAGACATCAGCAAAAGATAACACTGTGCCAACTGATATTTTTTTTTCTGATTTAACAAATGATATCCCAGAACTACTGTCGGTACAAACACCAATATAAATATATACGAATTAAAATTCATATTATCAGCCTCGAAATAGTATTCTATCCTATATACTTCTTTTTCTATCTAAGTCCAAATTACTGTACTCTATTACTTCAAATTTTAGAAGAATTATCTGCAATATAAACAGTTACTGTACATTCATGTATATCTTCATCAACTGTTCATAATTCTTGTCTTCACTATACTTTTCAACATATAATCTATGGGAATTGGCAGAAAGTTTCTGTCTGTCCAAATTTTCAAATCTGTCCACTGCCTTGCACAATCCGTTTATGCTGTTTTCTTCCTTTATACCCGTTACGCCATCTATAACCAGCGCAGCTGCATTTCCGACATCGTTGGATATAACCGGGATGCCATGTGCATATGCCTCTATCACATTCATACCAAATGTTTCATACAACTGCGGACAGATGACAAGGGCCTCTGCCTTTGAGAGAATCTTCATCGCATCCCCATGGGGAAGCTGGCCTACGATGTGAATGTTTGTAATATGGTGTTTTTCCAAATATTTCTGTATTTTTTCTTCCTGCTCACCGGTACCTACCATCACAAGAGTCTTTCCGTTACGCGCAAAAGCTTTTACAATGAAATGAGATCCTTTGATCCGTTCTAAGCGGCCAAGGGATATATAATATTTAGTATTTGGAGACAAACCTATCTTTCGCATGAGCTCAGTCAACTGATCATCTGTATCTGACTGCTGCAGCCCCGGTGCGTGTGCGCAATCCGGCTCAGGCGTGAAATTTGGTTTGACATGTATATGATGCGCCGGAATAATCGGATGATTACAATCGACATTGAGACGTTGAATTATATCCTTATTGAACTCTGTCAGGCAGATATAGTGCACTCTTCCCCATATACCGGACATCCTCTGGAGCAGTATGCTAAGGACCACTGCCGCCGTCTGTAGTCTGCTACCACGATAGCAGGCATGTGATATAGCGGACATGTAACAAGACTTGCAACTTATGCACTCCTCGCATATGTGCCTATCCCTATAAAGCGTTGCGCCGGGACATACCATTCGGAAATTATGCAGTGTCTGCACTACCGGCACCCCCATACGTACAGCCGCATAAAAAACAGAAGGACTGATACGATGCACTGTATTGTGAACATGAACCACATCGATTTTTTTCTTCCTGATAAGACGGCATATATCCCTATAGGCCCGCATAGAAAAAAAACTCTCCATATACATCAGAACTTTTTTTAACTTGCCACCTTCTGACAGTTCTGAATTGTTCCTGATATACATAACCACTTTATGGCCATGTTTCCTAAGCATGGCAGCTTCATTATCCACCACCACGTCTTCTCCGCCAGGGATCTGGTATTTGTTATGCACGATCAGTATATTCATTCGTTACTTCCCAAAAAATCTTGCCAGCGGCTCAACCGTAGCATTCAGGTTATCGATGGCCTCATTAAGGGTCTCCAGGTCCACTGAGTTCAAGCGTTCCATACTCGCCGACAGATCACCTGTGGCCTGGATGGTGAGATTGTTGATATTCTCCACTGTACCGCCCAGGTCTGCTTCATTGAGCTCAGCCGTCAGCTGCTCAAGATTCTTAAGGGATACCATGGTGCTGTCGTAGATGGTATTGATCTTCGGAACCGCAAACATCACGAATCCCACTACTACTATCAGCATCCCACCGGTGAATAATGCGCTCAGCATAGACATCAGAAAAGAAAGCTTCTGGTATTTCAGCTGCTTCTTCTCGATCAGGGCTGCCTGCTTATTGTATTCCTCCACATTCTGTCTGTGGGTCGCCTCCTCTGCCCGCTCCTGCTGAAGTTTGGTATCAGATGCAGCTACATTTATTTGACTGTTTCCTTCCATGATACTATCGTCTCCTTTTTTAACAGCGATTACTATTCTTGATAAATATTAAAATGCTACGTATGTGTTATCTATTGCACTTTACGTCACTCTGCTGTCTTTACGAATTCCGCACCAAGCTTAACTTCAACCGTACGGTTCATAAGCCGGATTTCTATCCCCACGAGACGCTGACGCCTGTCAACCCACTTGATGAATGACTCCTGGCCTTTCAGCGGACCGTCCGTGACTATTATCTTTTCACCTTCATAATGGCCCCTGGAAGGCCTGATGATATGATCCTTGCCGCCAATGCTCCTTAGGAATTCCTCTTCATCCGGATAGATAGGCACTATCTCAGACCCTACTTGAAGGAGCTTTGTCAGATCAGGGATTCTTTTAATGCGGACTCTGAACTCATCCACATCCTTAACATCAGCAAAAACATAGTTTTTGAAGGCCGGTTCCCTGTGTGCGATCCACTCCTTACCGCTACGGCGAAGCTTTTCCACATACATAACAAAAACTTCCTCGTCATCCTTAAGGAACCTTTTGCACTGTCTTATGATTTCTTCCTCATGGCGGGCTCGCACCCACATCACGTACCACATGGCCTGACCGTCCCGGATGTATTCCTAATAAAACTTCCCGCACTGAAAAATGCGGGAAATCAGCTAACTTGTGTATTTTATCATGTTTGAGCGATGTCTGCCACTACGGGGAGTTTCAATCACGGAAGAGCATAAAAATAACCGCCCCAGCCAGGTTGCAGTTATTATACAAAGCATACTCACTCCACATTCACATCCGGATCAAAGCGTTCCGCCATACGTCTTAGAAAACGCTCCTTTTTTCCGGCCACTGTAATCATAGGAGCATACGCATCCCGTCCGCTTATATTCATCATATACGGATATTCCTTAAAACGCTCCGTATACTCTGTCACAAAATCCAGTATACCTTTCTGTACTTCAGTGGCTTTTTCCGGATCTATATCATTTGGGGCAAACTTAAGATAAATACCGCTATTTTCATCATATACATAACTGTCATCACCTTGTGGAGCAGCATCATAATAACCCGCAAAACGCGGCTCGGGAGAAGCCAACAAGAGTTCCCAGTAAATATTATAACCCTTGCCTGGATCATGCTTTTTCAGCAGATCCCTGTTATGGCTCTGCGAATACATATATGACTTCATTTTCCCGCTCTGCAGAAAAGGTTCAGCTGCATCCGGCTCGGTATTGTATATCGTATTCGTTCCGGCAACTATCCCCTCTATCTCACATGGCATCTGCCAAACCCTTTCCACCAGATGAGACAATGCCATAGCACCGCTCCCTGCCCAACCTATATCAACGGCAAGGGCTTTCTTACATTCCGACAGAACACTCCTTAAATACTTTTCTGCAGCCACTATCTGTGAAGAATATAATAAACTTATATCGGACCAGCTTTTTTCCAGGACGACTTTTAAAGCATCCGCACTTTCTGTGGTCAGCAAATCATCAGCAGCAAGACCATCCGGCAGTTCTGTCAGCAGTTGCTCCAGCTCCATGGATTTCAATATCGAGCTTATCGTATATCCCTGATTCGTCTTGTGATCGATAAATCTCTTGAAAAAATCATTTTTGTCTTCCGGTGCCATAAGCTTAAGGGCTGCTTTTCGTGACCAGTATACATACTCTGCACAGTCATTTGGATAAAGCCTTTTATATACCTGCATCAGGATGTCACCGTCACGTGACAAGAATAATATTTTATCTGCGCCGCTGTTCTTAAAGCACTCATGTATAAAATGACAGTACCCAAGCACAAACAGTCCGCCATATATAAAGCCATATTCATACTCCATGCTGTAGATTTGAAAACCATTATATAAATGATTGCTGACTATTCCGCGATAGGCACTCCCCACCATTGCAGACATATCATACGGACGATATGCAGCAGCTTTACGTTTAACTTTGGGATAAGGTAATATATCCAGCCCCTTCCTTTTGGCATTGTCCATATCACTGTATGGATTATCTCCTACATGAATGAATTTCTTCACTCCCAGATCAAAAAGCGCTTTATCATACAGATGTCCATCTGCTTTAGACAGACCATATTCACATGAGACGTATATTTTATCAGCACCGGAGAAACCATTTTCATCCAATATATCTCTGATGCACTTTTCAGGCAGATACATATCCGTGATCACTATCAGATGCTTCCCGGCACTTTTAAGATCCTGCCACACCTTCAGCATGACAGGATTTGCATAACAGAGCTTACGTTCGACATCCATTTCTACATTCATGCCTTCCGCTGCACTGATACCGATTTCATTTTCCAGCATCTTCCATATCTCTTCCAGCGTCACCTCAGCATGGCCTTTTTCTTTGATCCTTTTCTCACGACACGCTCTCTCTGCATTTACCCGCAGTTCCTTAAAATTCAACACCCCGGTTCTTTCACCTATGAAAAAGAAAAGATCATCCGGCTCGGATACCGGACGGAATATCAGCGTGTCAAACATATCAAAAGATATAATGTCGTATTCTGAAAGATGCCGCATATAATCATCTGAAACAGGTCCTTCTTCATGCAGGAGCTGAACAAAATCTTTTTTCGCATTCTCCGACTCACTGATATCCGGATCCGGTATGGTTTTCCTCTCATCATCCGTAAGCGGAATGTTTCCAAGAAAATGACAGAATAAAAAATAGTACGCAAAATTAAGCCACAGGAGATACACCCATGATGCAACCTTTCCCGGACCTTTTTTGCCATCATGTGCGTTGTGGTATCTGTATGCAATCCCGGGATGAGTATTTACCAATACCCGGTAAAGACTATCTTTTTTTCGTTTTCCCGATGATGTCATCCATCCTCCTGCAGTTTAAGATATCCTGTCCACATTTTTTTTGATGTCATATATGCATATTTATTTTTATATTCCCCGGAAATCTTTTTATATCCGAATATCAGTCTCAAATATACTTTTACAAAACGGATAAATAAAGACAAAGCTCTGGCCCTATCCCTATAGGATTCATAACCCATTCCCGTCACATTGTCATAAAATAATATTTTTTTTGCGCGGTACCCCTGTGCCGGCCTGCCCGCATATATCGGCACTGTATGTTCCCTGTCAGCAGTAAGGAGATAACCGTTAAGCGTAAGTTTTCTGACTAATGCATGCAGCAGGTCCTTATCCGTGATCCCACAGCCTACCAGATACCATTCAAGGTCAACCCGATCTGAAACATAAGAAAACGGTGTATTCATTTCATATATTTTTTTATTATATTCCTCCGGGTCCAGCTCACACAGCCATGATGGGCCTTTCATGAAATCCTCCACCGCCCTCAACACAGCCTCTGCATGTCCGTATCTGTACAAACATAACTCCGCTGCCACCATACGTCTTATCCTTTTCCGGACCTTAATCCCCGGATCTCCGCCCTCATGACAGCAGTTAACTATCATCGAATTACGCAACGCATAATAAGTATGCATCTCAGTCTTTTTCAGGTCAAAGGAATCATGCCAAAGACATATACCATTCATCATTATTACCGGCGCCTTGTTCCTTACACCGTAATCCACATCATCCCATTGAAAAAATAACGGCAAAGGAAGATTATCATCACGAATATATCCGACCGGTAAACAGCAAAACCACCACGCATTATAATCCGTATCCCTTTCGGTATCGCTAAGAAGTACTGCATCCTGCCTTCTCATATCCAGACCGTATCCATAAGGTTCAATGACTGTTCCGCGCCATTTCGATCCTGCTTCCACATGAAAATATTCCATATCACTTCTGAACATGGCACCGCCAACCATGGCATCATGAAATTCTCCCTTTAATAATGAGAGAAAAAGTATTAGCCTTTCAAAAACTCTTGCATCGACCTTTACATCATCGTCCATCAATATAACATGCGTAAAACCTTCATCGGATTTCATGATTTCCAGCATGTCTCTGCAAAATCCACCTGCACCACCGGCGTTGATATTATTAAAGATCTTAAGCCCGGGCATATCTTGCATATCCACACTTCCACCGTTATCGGAAACATAGATATGTATTCTCTCATCGCTGAGTTTAAGAATCTGTTCTACATTGTGTCTGATATATTTCTCACGTTTATAAGTGGTAAACGCAACAGCAAGTTTTACAGGCAAAGAATCAATTTCATCTTCCGTGAAAAAATAGGCATCATCCAGTACAGTATTGCTTTTTGCATATATTGAGAAACCAATAAGTCCCTCACTGTTGTCAGGTATCCGGATTACTATTTCCTGCGAACACTCCAATGTTTTATCCGTACCATTGTCAAAATCTTTTTTTACTAACTCTGTTCTCTTTACTGTTCCGCCTTCAAGCGCATAACTGTATATGCAGACATATCCGCTTCCCTGCAGTTTAAGCATCAGCTCACAACTGCCAATACCCGTATACTTATTCCACTTTCGATAGGAAAAACTATTAAAATATGTTCCGAGATCAATCTCCGTTCCTGCAAAGATCTGCATCACGTTTTTGTCACAACAAATACCACTGCCGCTATACTTGAAATATAACTGCTGCTCCTTTACGTCATCTGACGGAAAAATGATAGGTTGTAGGATTTGTTTGTGCATCTAGAATCCGACTATAATTTTCTATACAGAATACTGAACCCCGAAATCATCAAATTTTCAAAATTGTATCCCGAAAAAAGTTGTGGATACTCATTAACAAAATACGCATCTTTCAACTCATATTTTGGTGAAAACTGTATGATTTCCATTCCGCGACACCGCATAAAAAGATTCATAAAATCAAAAGCACTCCAATAATTAAACTGATTCGGGTTGTGCCAATTGTTTTCCTTATAATAATCAGAGATTATTTTTTCATCAAATATAAGATGATAATACGGAAACTGTATTTTTCTATACATATGATGACCATCCGTCGAACCCCAAATAGGGGAAAAATTAATAAATAAACACCCTTTCTCTTCTACCATATCAATCATTCTTTCCAGCATCAGTTCCGGAGAATCAAAGTGTTCAAATGATGCGTACGAAGTCACAAGCGTAAATTTTTCATTTATAGCCTTTTTTGATATATCGCTTTGTACAAATAACAACCGCGAATCCGAATTTTCTCCGAAATTTTCCCATTTGGGAGCTATATCAATCCCGACAGCATGCTTACTTCCTAAAAACACTGCCGCTCTAGGATTCTCACCATAACCACAGCCTATATCGCAATATGATTCCAAATTTATAAATGGGTATCTTTTTTTTAGTCCCATCAATCTATTAATTCCTTTTTCCGCCAGGGTAATCTCATCGTACTTTGTAAATTGTCTCTCCTTGTCGAAGAATATTTTATTTCCCGTTCGAAGTATATCAATATCATTTTTTATTTCAGCATAATCCTTCCCATTTATTAATTCATTAAATAGGTTAATTTGATTTATTTTATTTTTTTTCTGTTGTGCGATCAGTGTTTCTGTTGCTACTTTATCAATATAATACATTTCTCATAATCCTCTTTCCGTGCATATAATCTTCTTTATCCTTTATTTTTTTTCATCATCAGTATAATTTTCCTTGGAACGGCAGTTATAAACAACCCGATTTTATAGCTTTTAGATTTCCTTATCTCATTTAAACAATAGCTGTCATAACTCAATTGCTTGATTATATGATTTTTTTCTTCTATTTCCTTCTGTTTTATTTCAATAGACTCTTTAGAATTTTGCCATCTGCTATCATCCAAATGTATATACTTTTTTATCATCTCCCTCGGGAAATCAAATGACATAACGAACAGATACTCCTTATACAAATCATCATTTGATTTTAATTCATTTAGAGACTCATCAATTCCAAAATATTCAATATCTTCGCGTATCTGACCATACCTTTTTTCTGCATATCCCAGATCATCTATCAGATCATATTCTCTGAAAATAGTAGCCAAAATAAAGAACCTGTAATCATTATAGTATTTTTGATACCCCAAATCGCATTGCAAGTATTCCCCAAAAGTCTCCATGCTCTTCTTTACCCCTTCCCATGGGAATTTCTTATAATGTGGATTATCGGAGACATACAGTGCGTGACCAACCACACAGTCATAATAAGATAAACGTTCTGCCTCCAGTATAGACTTCTCAATACACATCATATCCCCATATAAATTCATATTAGTATCAAAAGAATACTTGATTATATGTTCTCGTCTGAAAAGCTTGTCATCATATCTGTATGATATTGTATTGAACCTATCTTTTTTTATATCATCAAAAGAAAAAACGATTTCTTTGGGCAATAGATACATTTCTTTATCCCAACCTTTTTTTTTGCAGAGTCCCCCATCACCGTTATGATAATCAACCTTGGCAATCAGAACATCTGCATCGCCTTTACTAATGTTGTAATACGCCTTTTTTAAATAATCCAATTCATAACATGTATTTGAATCCGCAAATAATATATACTTGCCTTTTGCTTCCAGCATCCCCCTGTTCGCAGCTTCGGCAGCATTGTATTTTTTATTTATTATCAGCTCTATATTAGAATGCTTGGTAGCAAACTCGTTAAGTATCTTTGATTTTGAACCGTTATCAACAATTATGATTTCCACATTCTTTAATGTCTGTCTGATAAGACTTTCAATGCACTTTCTTATACTAGCCTTATTATCACATACAGCCAGTACAACAGATATAATCGGTTGATATACTTCTTCTGATATGGATTCAAACTTCCTAAACAGTTTTTCCTCAAGCTTTTCATCACTATAATGATCCAACACACTTTTCAGATTATTATCATTTCCACCACCCTGTCTATTTAGCCTGTATAATGCTGTTTTTTGGGTTTCTTTAATAATTCCCAATTCCATGTTTGGATATGCTATAGCCACAGATGTTCCTACCCTGATCTGCATTATTTTCAACCATAAATCATCTGTTGTAGGGCACAACTTCATCATCAGCTCATCGTTAAACAGATCCGTGTGCATTGAATTTGGTGGATATAGGCACCCGGCAACACCGGTTGCCAGAAAACTCATTTCCGGCTGAAATACCGGCGCTTCCAACTCTTGTTTCCAACAGACATACTTTTTAATCTTTTCATTTTCAAATTCGATAAAATGCGCCCTCATTGTCGACACACTATCCGGGCATTTCATATATGACTGATACAAATACCAGGTCAATTCTTCAGAATAAACATTATCATCATCCACAGTGATAACTATGTCATTGGGATATTTTTTCATAGTATAAAAATACTTATTATGTGACTTGAGATTTCTTTCACCCCAAATTATTTCCAGTTTTCCCAATGCAACTAGATCCTTTATTTCATTAGGCAGATCGCTTTCTCCATTTTGAAATTCCTCTTTTGTCAACGCAACGACTATCTTATCCGGAATTTCTATTTGTGATAACAATGAATTAATCATCTTTGTTAACAACTCTATTCTACCTGGATAGGTCGTAAACGATACAATCAAGTTTCTATCTGCAATGTTAGTCTTCCCTGTCAAACAATTATGTAATGCGGTATCCTTTTGCTTTTTACTCTCGAATTCCTGAATATAATTCTCATTAGGATTTAATTCCTTTTTCATTTCCTGATAATACTTATACCAAATGCGTGACATGGGAGATGATGTATTCTTCCATGGTTTATCTTTGGATGCAAAATGAACAATACATGCATCTTCATACAAATCACGCAGGTTTTTATATTGATATCCATAAAAATCATTCAATCGGTCCATTGTAAACTTTGCTCTGGAGCGGGTCAGATTTGTGTACAACAGGTTGTATCTATTATCAACAGTCTTGATCATATCCCCTATCACACTGTTAAACACGTCCTGATCCATTAGCGTACAGTCTTCCTGCGTCATTTTTTCTTCTATAAGTTTTTCAGTATATCCTCTCATTTTATCTAAATTCAGGAGCATAACCCCGGTATTAAAATAATTATCCTTTTTTCTAACAATCTTCCTATTTGAATATAACTTGCCGCTGTCCTTTACAACAACGCCGCAACAATCAGAGACATCCATTAGATATAACTCATCAATATTTTTTTTGACAATTATATCTCCATCGATATATAACACTTTTGATATATTGATCAACAATTCCGGTAAGACTATCTTATACAATGCGTTTTCCGTTGCCATTGCATAACTTTTACCAGTACTTTTAGACAGATTTTGTATTCTGTCCCTACTTGCTTCTATTATGCTCACTTCGAACCCTGTAGTATTAAATGAACATAATGGTTTAAGTTCAACTAACTCACCCTCACTACATATAACAGATATATGATAAGACCTTTGAACATTTCTATTGCAAAACAGCGAATAAATAGCCACCATAGTAGGTATCATGTAATTCGCATCACATATCATAGCAAGTTCTATCTGCTCATCAAATTTTGCCATATCCCCCATCATGAGTTTTGTTCCTTTCCGCTTATTTTTCTCGGTATCCATGTTATTGCTCTTCCGATTTTTAACGATTTTGACTTCCACACTTCATCAAGGCAATACTTATAGTGATCTCTTTCTGCTTGTATACCTTCCAATTTTTTATTTTCTTCACGAATATCTGTAATTTCCTTCTTTAATAATTCATTTTCTTTTTTTGAACTTATAAGCATTTGCCGTAGATGATACTTTTCATATCCATCATAGCCTTCCTTTTCATCTATTATGATCAAATATTCCGAATACTCATTCGAAGATGTAAACCATTCCGAAGGTGCGTCATAAATTCCTAATTCTCTAAAATACTCTGAATTTAGTAAGCCATGTAATTCCCTGGCCGAATCTCCATCCAGCACATTCAAATTTGCCAGACAACAATGCAGCGCATAATCAACAAATACCTGACGGTATTTATCTTCCAGTCCCATTTTCTTAATTTCATCCTGCACTTTTATCAAAGCATCATAAAAACATCTGAATGAATCATTTCTTGTCATAGACAACGATGCGGTTATATTTATTCTATGATTATATAATTCTGTATCAAGCGTAGTTATTCTTTGGGCTTTCATCAATGCAGTGTAGGTAAAATACATGTCATTGGTAGTCCTTTGTTCTTGAAACAGAATATTATTTGTCTCTATGAAACTTTTTCTAAACAATTTATCCCAGGCCCATCCCATAATAAAGCGGAAAAAATTTCCTTGTACATCACTTATTTGAAATGGGCATTTAGCCGGAAGTTTATCTATATATACAGAATACCGACATGGACTGCTTTTTCCGGTTTCCACGTCAATCTGTCTCGATCTGAAAACCGTAACATCAGCCTCCGTATCCTCTGCTTTTTTATAGGCAATCTCCAATAAAGATGGTTCGCAATAATCATCTGCATCCGGAAAATACAGATAACGTCCCCCTGCCTTCTGTATTCCTGTGTTCCTTGCCGCACCGGCACCTTTATTCTCCTCCCTTATCACTAATACCCTGGAATCTTTTTTTTCGTATTCCTGCAGTATTCTAAACGAATCGTCTGTTGAACCATCATCTATACATATTATTTCTATATCTCTCAGTGTTTGACTTATAATGTTGTCCATACACTGTCTCAGATATTTTTCTTCATTATAGACCGGAATGATAACTGAAACCTTTGGGATGTGATTCATTTCTGTTTTATCGTTCATAATTTTCTTTCCTAATTATTCCCTTCTCCCCCATACTTTCTATATGCTTCGCACACATTTTTAGGATCACCGATCATCTTTAGCTCACCTTTTTCGATCCAAACGCATTTGCTGCAATTATCAAGTATGGTTCCCATTCCATGACTAACCATAAGCACGGTACTGCCACCGTGTATGAGCTCCTTTATACGCTGTAGGCTTTTTTTTCTGAAGAACTCATCACCTACACTGAGAACCTCATCAAGTATCAGTATCTCAGCAGCTGATCCTGCGGTAGCGATTGCAAATCCAAGGCGCGATACCATACCGCTGGAAAAGTTCTTTACCTTTTCCTCCATAAAATCCTGTAATTCGGCAAATTCCACGATATCCTGATAGTGCTGATCAAGAAAACTCTTGGAATATCCTATTATCGCCCCGTTGAGATATACATTTTCCCTGGCGGTCAGCTCCATATCAAAACCTGTTCCCAGTGTCAGTAGCTGTACCTTTTTTCGGTCCACTTTCACGGTACCCTTTGTAGGCTTTAATGCTCCTGATACGATCTTGAGCAGCGTGGACTTACCGGATCCATTCGTGCCTATAATGCCTACTACCTCTCCGGGATATACATCAAAGCTCACATGATACAATGCATACAGTCTTCTGTATTTTATCTTCCGCTTAAGAAACTGTATAAGATAATCTTTTATTCCCGAAGGATTTGATGATGACAGATGGAATTCCATTGTCACATCATTAACAGAAATGACAGGCTCCGTTACACCCTTTTTTTCCCAATGGACCTGCTCTATCATTCTGTGCAGTTCAGGACTCGTCTCGCTGTTTACATCAAGATCCAGTATGTTAACATCAGCCGGCAGCTGGGAATCGGTTTTTCCGTTTCCAAAGAGTTTCCTTATATCACCGTTTGTACTGTGTTCTATTATCTTCTTCGCAGCCAGATGTATCAGTTCGCCTATTATGATCAATAAAATGATCCCGACGATACCCACAAAATATATGTTATATACAAAGGGCTTTTCTGTTGGTTCCGTCGCCGCTGTCGGAGTCGGTGACGGAGTTACTGATGGTTCAGCCGTTGGACTCGCAATATTCGTATCTATTGCTGCAGCGGATGTAGGCGTAGGCGTTGACGTCGCTGTGGGCGTAGCCGTTGGTGTTGCCGTTGGTGTTGCCGTAACTGCCGGAGTTGGGGTTGGTGTTGCTGTCGGCGCAGCCGTCGGCGTTGCAGTGGGCGTCGGTGTAGACGTAGCTGTCGGAGTCGGAGTAGCTGTTGGTGTAGGAGTGGCTGTTGGTGTCGCCGTGGGCGTAGCTGTTGGAGTTGGGGTTGGAGTTGCCGTTGGTGTTGCTGTTGGCTTCGGGGTTGGAGTTGCCGTTGGCGTAGGCGGATTATCAGGATCTATTATGACCAAAGGAGATGAGCTTAAACTTACAATATTATATGTACCGGCATCTTCTCCATTGGCACCCGCAGGAAGATGCACCTCAGCACTCTCAATAGCTATGGTTCCCTCTCCGGCCTTTATCGCCTTAAATCGTACATATATACCTTCTTTTTTGCTTCCGTTGCCATATCCACTAAGGGTCACTCTTCCGCGCTTCTTGTCAACAGACGAAGCACCGCTATCATATTCAAGCAGATCTGTATCATAGGAGAACGTTACTGTATATTTCCCAGCTCCCTTCGGAGTCTTTAAATATACTCCCACCAAAAAAGAAGAACCAATTTTCCGTTCATACCAGTTTGATCCAAGCACTACCGACGCATCATCTGCACGAACCCACATAGGTAAAAGCAGAACTATGATCAGAGGCAAAATGAGAACATTGATTTTTCTTTTAACACTCTTCATATTTTCTGCATCACCTTGTTTTCATTGAGCCTGAAAACTACCATGCCTGAAACAATGCTAACCGTACTCCATGCTACTATATTTATCCAGATGCTCTCATCCGGTATCCTTCCGTACATTACACATTCTCTTGCGAAAGCGATCATTGAATATATGGGATTAAAGCTTATAACCTTCTGCATCCACTCCGACAATCCGTCAACCGGATAAAAAATTGCCGACATATACATAAGCAGTGTCAAAAATACTCCATAAAGATACTTGATATCTGCAAAGAAAACAAACTCAATCGACAGAATATATCCTATACCCGTCGAAAAGATCAGCATAAATATTACATCCACAAAAAATAACAACATAGTAACATTAGGTGTTACTTTGAAAACAGCAAGCATAAACAAATACGCTATGCTCGTGTATGTAAAATTCACCAGAGCCGTGTATATTCTGGAAAGAACAAAAGTCTGTTTTGGAAGCTTAACTTTTATTAACAAGTTCTTATTGTCCACCAAAGCGGTCATTGACTGATTGGTAGCAGTGGAAAAAAGTGTCCAGAATATCTGTCCCGTAAGATAATATATGGGGAAATTTTCTATACTTCTACTGAACATTGTGGAAAAGATCAGTGACATTACAACCATGGTCATGAGCGGATTAAGAACACTCCATAGTATTCCCAATGCACTCCTGGCATATTTACGTTTGATTTCTCTTAACGTAAGTTCGTGTATTACAAAAAAATACTGCCACAGTCCTCCGCGGCCGTTTTTTTCTGTTTTCAGTTTCTCATTTTCCTGCCCCTCTTTTTTCTCATCCATGATAAAATGTTGCCTTTCCCATATAAGCAAGCTTTTTATATGTCCTCTCGTGCCATAATGAGAGACCTGACTTTTCCTTCATACATCTGACAATACTTCCTTCAGGCCATCCGCTCGGCCTTGGCAGACTGCTGCCTAACGAACACTTAGTAAGGACTTTGTTAATGACATTGTTGTTATGTATGTCAGTACGATTCCACAATACTGCCACATCCTGCATTTCTTTCTCAAATACATCATCACTGAACTGAAGACCCCCATACAATTCAGCCTCTCTTAAACAAGGATTGCCCATATGCTTTGAAAGAATGTTCTCGCTCAGTCTTAACGCTTTTCCTAAGTCAAATTCATCTGATATTTCAATCTCAGAAAGGTATCTTAAAAATACTTTTTCATTCTTATTTATTATCTCAAAGTTCGGATTATTTGGGCCTTTTACGGCATAGGTATGTCCCGATTCATCTTTTTCATATCCTAACGTCATCCCATCTGCAGAAGAACATACGGCTTCAAATAAACAAATACAAAACGATGACCTGCGTTTTATATTACACCCCGGCCGAATATAATAAGCATTATACCTATCAAGATCAACTCCAATCGGCAGGTCATACATACCAAAATAATACCCTTCAAAGTCTTTGGGATTGTTTGCCGCAGCCGTCAACCTTCCTATGCTTCTCTGAACAGTTCCTATCCATCCGCTGTCCACAACTGCATATTTAAGATCATCACACAAGCCCTCCTGCTTAAGGTAGTCCAGTGTATTTCCTATCGACTTCTGTGAATGTGTCTTAACATACTTTGAAAACTGCGGAACATTCCGCAATGTAGCACACAGTTCCCTTATTTTTTTATATGACAGAATTTCCTTTTCTCTTCCTTTATAACCTGTTCTATCGGAAATATCTGCTGTTTCTTCATCCGAAAGTGCTCCGCGTCTCATAAGGGATTCAAAAGTAACCGTCATCCCCCCCATACATATCAAACTCTCAACATCTGTTTCCGGCAAACTGTATTCAGCCAGCCGCAATGCATATCTTGAGACATTCAAATACTTTAATTCCACACCTGTATTCAGTTTTTTTTCCAGTTCACGCGCAGCCAGATATATCAGCCATCCGTCACGTGCCAGGAAGTATAAACGTTCTATGCCTCTTTCTTTTGCGCTTAGAAGTGTATGCTCAGCAAAAAGAGTAATTACCGGGGCGTAAACAGCAATAAATATCTCTTCGTTTTCATCTCCGATATCAATAACATCAGCACGCTCTGACGCCATACGTAAGACAGGAATTTCCTTCAGGCACTTTTGATAATACTTCATACGTTCCGTGTACTCTGCCCTGTCGTTCACAATCTTTTTCCTCCGAATCGCGCATTCTCAAAAATGCTGCTCCCTCTTTGCGCTTTAGCATCCCCAGCAGCGCAGGTGGAAACAAGCCTGCCGCCACCGGCCTCAATGCGTAAATCCAGCCAAATGGAAATATGATCCCCATCTGTTTATAACCGTAAAAACGCATCTTCATTTCATTGATTCTGTAACACATCTTTCTTTTTGCATAAGATTCCCTATTTTCGCGATAACAGAAAAGCGCATCCTGGAGATTATATCCTTTAAGTCCCCGCTGTGTAAGCCGCATGAATATCTCATAATCCTCACAACGAAGGGTTTCTTCTGTTTCAAGATATCCTTTTGTTTCATCGAAAACTTCCGCCCTGAACATGACAGACGGATGTATATAAGGTGAATAACGATAGTAATCCGTCGGTTTTGGTTCCAACGGCATCCTTCTGAATCCCCATATTCCTTCTTCATCAAACAATTCAGCAGCACATCCGCACCAGCTGTATTCCGGATGCTCCTCAAGAAAAGCCACCTGTTCTGCCAGCCTGTCAGGCAGCGAAAAATCATCTGCATCCATTCTTGCAATATACTTTCCCTTTGCCAGACGAATACACTCATTCAAAGAAAAAGCCAGACCTCTGTTTACATTGAGTCCGGCAAGAAATATCCTATCATCCATTTTGGGCAGATCATTTAAAAAACATACAGTATCAGCATCAGAGCCGTCATTCCATATAATGAATTCAAAATTATCATAACTCTGATCCAAAACAGACTGAACCGCACTATAAAGCACATTTCGGTCCTTCGGATTATGAACACCCATTATTACGGATATCAAAGGTCTGTGCACGTTTTTCATCCCCTCCTCAAAACTGACACTCCCGCCTCCCTGAGTGTCTTACCATATATCCTCTTCATGCTTTTTTCCACCTCTTTCAGCGTAAATTCCGCTGCAGAGTCGCGACATCTTCCGGCAAATTTTTTTCTAAGCTTTTCGTCATGTGCCATTCTGCCTATAGCAGATGCATATTCCTCTGCTTTTCCGGACCTGCAAACTATCGCATTAACCCCGTTTCTTGCATATTCGCGTGTACCCCTGTTGTCCGCAACTATAAGCGGGATTCCACAAAGCAAAGCCTCTACTGCCGCTACTCCTAAACCTTCTCTTTTTGATGGAAAAGCAAATATATCGGCACATTGCAGCACATCAGCCATATCATATCTGTATCCGGTCAATCTTACTCTGTCTTCAAGCCCCTTTTCCCGAATCAAACACTGTAGCTTATGTGCATCCTTGCCTCTGCCGCATATACTATAATAGATATTTTTATCATTCAGCTTGGCAAGAGCCTCTATCACCACGCTCTGATTTTTATTATCATTCAGTTCCGCAGCGGTCACTATGTGCACCGCATTTTCCGGTATTCCCAATTCTTTTCTTTTTGCCGCTGCAATCTCTCTATGCGGACGGTATACTTTATCGTCCACACCCACACCATGTATTCGCATTACATGATTTTTTCTTCGTAACGGCAGTTTTCCTGCATTCCTATAATCTTCCTCGTTTATAGTGATCATTGCATCAGTAAGATTTGCAAACAACCACTCAGCAGGATAGTAAATTATCCTGTTAAAAAAAGGAGCCCCTTTATAAAAATGCAGACCATGAGCGGTGTATAGCACATAGGGTTTCTGCCTACTCAGCCAGGCCGCCAGCCTTGCTGTCACCCCGCCCATTGGATTGTGGCAGTGAATAAAACGTATCTTTTCACGATCTATAATATGTATTAGATCCCTGACAGTCCGTAAATTATCAAGCACCTTCATCGGACTTTTTTCCACCGTAAGCCTATGAATGTGTATTCCCGCATCAAGCAATTCCTTTTCGTTACAACGGTAGACAGGATTCGTGAAATTTGATGCGTAATGCACTTCACATCCCATTTTCTGTAATAACTTTACGTCATTATACTCAAACTGCGGCAGAAATCCACTGATTACTGTTACTATCAGAACTTTGTTTATCCCACCACTGTCATTCGTCATACCGGGCAATTACTTCTTTTTTCTGGATAAGTTACCGCAAACAGCAGCACCTGCACAACCTACGATCATCATTATTATGATCGCATACGGTACGCTTTCCCCTGTCTGTGGTGAAGGAACTTCAGCCTGGGCAGTAGTAACCGAAATCTTTACTATACTAATAGGAGACAGGTTTTTAGTTTTGAAGAATACAGATCCATTCGCAACAGCACCAGGCACTATAACCTCCCAGCCGCTTCCGGTATAATGGAGTACAACTATAGCATCACCTTCTTTAACGGAATCGACTCCAACAGTTACATTATAGTATCCATCTGCATCCTTTACTGCTGTTTTGGGACTGACATCAACAGTTGTCAGTATTGTTGCTTTTACAACAGCATTAGGATCACTTGCTGCTACAGTTATATCTGACCGGCCAAGCAATGTTCCGGTTTTTTCCAGATCATTCAATACCAGATTCTGAGTTGCTACACCTGCTGACTGTACAGTTGTGTCACTCACTTTAGCAATAACAAATTCAGATGTCGTAACCGTAGTTTTTGCATACTCATCTGTGGTTTTGCTCTGTTCAACCGTCGTAGATGCCTCCTGTGTTTCTACAGGCTGCTCAGTGGTACCAACTGCAGGGCTGTCTGCATAAACAGTCATTGTAGTCCCGATGGCAAGAACGAGCGCAAACAATAATGCCAATGCTTTCTTTTTCATTATGCTTTTCCTCCTTTTTCATAAACACTGTTTATATCTGATCCGATCATCTCCGGATTTGATATACAAATTATATAACACCGCTTCATACAGGCTCAAAAAACAATTCAACGATCATATCTTCCAACTCATTCTCATCTATATAGAACTCCTCAAACTGACTACCCATAATTGTTTCACCCTTTAATGTATATATATGTTCGTCATCAAACTCATATCCCATATATTCTGTTGCAAGATACGTAAAACTACTAATGTCTATATCCGTTACCATATACTTCTGCATCGTTTGGTACATAGTTACAGCCACCCTTACATCAGACATGGATTGTTTTTTGGCCGTAGATACAAAAGCAGTCAGATATTGTTTTTGCCGCATAAGACGTTGTTCATTGGATCCAAATGCATTCTCATCTCTGAGCCGCACGTACCAATACGCCTTTTTTCCCTGCAACGTTACCTTATCACCTTTATGGAGATCCATATCGTACTCCGGATACACGATATCCTCCAGCACATCCAGTGTCACCCCGCCAACTGCATCATTAAGCTCCGGAACAGCATCCATACTTATGGCTGCATATGCATTTATTTTTATTCCGTGAAACATCCTGGATACACACTTCACCTGATGCTCACAGCTTTTGGGTCCGCCATCTCCATATCCATGCTGTAATGCTACCTGTTTTGTATAGACACCATCATATCTTCCATCTGCTCCCCATACATCAACATCAGTCATGGCATTTCGATTTATTGCAACTACTTTGATACTCTCATCATGCGGATTTATAATCACTAGAAATAGTGCGTCCGCCTGTCCGCCTTGATATTCATCCTCGTCAGAAGACCAGCTTTGTCCGCCGATTTCATTCACGGTTTCCTTGTCTATTCCCATTACAAGAATAGTAATAATATCTTCATTAAGTGCATACTCTTGACCGTTATAAAGTATGTGACCTTCCTGCAGGGTTGCTGCACTATTTGAAGATGGCTGTTCACCAAGCTGTGCAATCAGTTCATCACTTCCGGCTACTGCCGTCATGACGTTTTCCCTACCTAACACCCGGAGTACAACAACTATCCCAGCTAACACAGACACCATCAGCAACAGGGTAATCATCAAACGCACGACAATTCCTGTTTTCTTTTTTTCTATTGTTTCCTCTTTTTCAAGCATAATTTATGTACAAACTTAATTCCCTGACAGTAATCTGTGTGCCTACTCAACTGCCATGAGTTTTCCTGCAACAAGAAATCGATATGATTTATTGCCATCTCTTACGCAGGTAGACAGTGTAACCATCCTATCATCGCTGTCAAGCTCAATATCTTCTCGTATATTATTCACGCCCCCGGGCCTGGTTTCGAAACCATTCAGTATATCCTGCTGATACTGTTCATATACATATTCATTTTCCAGATCATAATTCAGCAACAAGTGTCTTGCAGGAAATTCATAAACAGCAAATATCAGGTATGTATATGTACTATCCTCCGTATAAATATAAAAATAATGATCTTCCTTTGTAAGCTCTGTTTTTTCCAGACTGTGGAGCGATGCAAACATCGTTCCGTTTTTCATATTATGCCCATATATTACGGTATTAGGATCGGAAAAGTCTTTTTTATTATAATTTTCCGTGTATATACACCCAGGCAGACCTTTGCTGCCGTCGATATTGTGATTAAGGTAATACGCCGGATCATCCGGGTCCTGAAGGACCGGGTAATCCACCTTTGTATCAGGCACGAAGATCCATGCATAAATATCTTCATTTTTCTCATGAAGGGCTTCCCAATCTATTTCTTTTACCGGAATCTCGCCCTGAAAATCATCGCTTTCTTCTTTATCATCAAACAGTCCGCTGTCATCACTCTCTTGATGCGTATCCGGCAATTCATCCGGTAGCTCATCCGGCACCTCATCCGGTGCATCAGTAGCGATTACTGACGGATTAACATCTTCCTCCAACTGCGAATATTCCATATTTGCCCGGCGATTATTGTTCCACCTTGATACAAAGATAACCGCTCCGACTACTGCCATCATTATGAATACCACCGTCATAACGATGAAAAATATTCTTTTTTTTCCCATATCTTTTACAAACACAACAACTCGCCGATTATTGTAAACCAGCGAGAGCCTTTATAATACGTAAAAAACAGCGTATAGGTAGACATAACTTTGCCCATACGCTTTCATTATAAATCCAAAGTCATATTAAAGCAATAAACAATGCAGGAAGTTCCCCAGCATCTTCTTTCCCTCCGGTGTAAGGATGGACTCCGGATGGAACTGCAGACCGTAGATAGGATAGCTTTCGTGCCTTACTGCCATGACTTCGCCGTCATCTGCCCTGGCGATCACCTTGAGTTCTGCCGGCAGTGTGCTCTCATCGGCTACAAGCGAGTGGTACCTTGCCACCGGCGTTTTCTCCGGGCAGTCCTTGAATATCGGCTGCTTGGTATCCAGGTCCGTCAGTGACTGTTTGCCATGCATGAGCCTTGATGCATAAGTTATCTTAGCGCCAAAAGCCGCACAGATGGCCTGATGCCCCAGGCATACTCCCAGAATGGGAATGTCCTTTCCCAGCTCTTTTACTGCCTCTATGATGATGCCCGCATCCTCAGGACGCCCAGGCCCCGGGGAGATTACAATCTTATCGGGATTGAGAGCCCTGATCTCTTCAACGCTCAGTTCATCATTACGGATTACCTTTATGTCAGCCTTCAGCTCCCCTAAGTACTGGTACAGGTTATATGAAAAGCTGTCATAGTTATCTATAAGTAATATCATAGTTTCTCCTTCTGCTATGCCATTGTCGTTTTCCACTTACATAATGTATCAACTCTTGTAAGGGAAAACTCAATCCTCCACTTCCTGTGCCAGCCTCAGAGCCGTAAGCGACGCCATGGCCTTGTTCATGCACTCCTCGAACTCCTTCTCGGGATCAGAGTCAGCCACGATTCCGGCTCCGCTTCTTACGAAAGCCTTTCCGTTCTTTTTATAAACTATGCGGATGGCTATGCAGGTGTCCATATTTCCGGTAAGGTCTATGTAACCGATGGCACCGCCGTAGATTCCACGCTTGTTATTCTCCAACTCACCGATCAGCTGGCAGGCCCTTATCTTTGGTGCCCCGGAAAGGGTTCCTGCCGGCAGTACTGCCTCGATGGCATCCAGCGCATCCTTGTCATCCCTGATCTCACCGCGCACAGTGGATCCGATGTGCATAACGTGAGAAAATCTCTCTATGCATCTAAGCTTTTCAACTTCCACTGTTCCGAACCTGCTTATCTTGCCCAAGTCATTCCTTCCAAGGTCCACCAGCATGTTGTGCTCAGCCAGTTCCTTCTCATCGGCAAGAAGTTCCTTTTCAAGGCGCTTATCCTCTGCCTCATTTTTTCCCCTGGGTCTTGTACCTGCCAATGGGAAAGTATGTACCACACCGTTCTCAAGCTTTACCAGAGTCTCAGGCGACGCACCTGCCACTTCCATGTCGGTACCGGAAAAATAGAACATATAGGGCGAAGGATTTACCGTACGGAGCATCCTATAGGTGTTCAGCAGACTTCCTTCATAGTCTATGCTCAACCTATTGGAAAGCACTATCTGGAAAATATCTCCTTCTTTTATGTGGCTCTTGCCACGCTCCACCATCTCGCAGAACTCTTCCTTGTTGAAAAGT
This sequence comes from Lachnospiraceae bacterium AB2028, assembly GCA_000621425.1. Classification (GTDB taxonomy): domain Bacteria; phylum Bacillota; class Clostridia; order Lachnospirales; family Lachnospiraceae; genus NK4A136. The sequence goes on along the minus strand of JHYJ01000013.1, from coordinate 48,454 downwards.
GGCGTGATGTCGCTCTTCATGTTACCCGGCTTTTCCTTAATCTTCTCGCCATGCTTGATAAGCTCTGCTAAGTTCTTAAGCTCAAGGGCAGCCTTATTGTATCCGGCCTCGCCTTCATCCAGTTTCATATTTACTATAAGGATGATTTTCTGCTTTACATTATCAAATGCGATAACCTTGTCGAAAAGCATCAGGTCCACGTCGTTAAAGCCTTCCGTATCCTGTACGTCCCCACCTGCCTCAGGCTCACTGTAGCGAAGATAATCGAATGAAAAATATCCCACGAATCCGCCAGTGAATGAAGGCAGTTCTTCCACCTTGGGACTTTTATATTCTGCCAGCACCTGTCGGATCTGCCCGGACGGATTATCTGTCTTTATATGTACATCCCCGATCTTAAGGTCGCCATCAGTACATGTGATGGAAAGCTTCGGGTCATAGCCTAAAAATGTGTAACGTCCCCAGCGCATGTCAGCACCTGCGGATTCAAGCATGTAGCAGTGCTTTGAGACATTTTTAAGGACCTTAAGTGTCTCTATTGGCGTGATAAAGTCTGACAGCAGCTCAGTGTAGACAGGCATTACCTTGTACTGCCCGTCTGCTGAATACTCCTTTATCTTATTTACTTCGGGTAAAATCTTCATGGTAGTGTTTCCTTTCTCGGGAAATATGTGCGCTTAATTTCTCCTATCTGTGGGGTATTCAAGTCACACGCTCAATACAGCATCCTTCATTGACTTCACATACTCGCCTACGCGCTGAGGTGCAGTATCCTTATCTTCATTTATAAGCTTTATGATAGCCGATCCCACGATAGCTCCATCTGATATTGCTGCCATCTTTGCAGCCTGCTCAGGCTTTGATATACCGAAACCGATTGCACAGGGTACACTTGAATTCTCACGGATAAGTTTAACTATGGAATCTAAGTCAGTCGTAATCTCGCTCCTCATTCCGGTAACACCAAGGCTTGATACCAGATAGATAAAGCCTTCTGCTTCCTTAGCGATCATTGCGATCCTATCCTTGGAAGTAGGTGCAATAAGAGAGATAAGGTCAATGCCATACTCATGGCACACAGGCAGGAACTCTTCTTTTTCCTCATAAGGAAGATCCGGAAGGATCACACCGTCAATCCCGGCCTCTTTGCAATTTTTCATGAATTTTTCCGAACCGTAGGAATATACTACATTTGCATAAGTCATAAAGACCATTGGCACATCCGTCTCTTTACGAAGATCCTTCACGAACTCAAAAATTTTGTCTGTAGTGGTGCCCGCTTTTAATGCACGCTCGTTAGCTTCCTGTATTACAGGGCCTTCTGCCGTAGGATCCGAAAAAGGAATTCCTAACTCAACAAGGTCTGCACCGGCCTTTACCATCTCAAGAACACATTTCTTCGTGGTCTCAAGATCCGGATCGCCACAGGTTATGAAAGGTATGAACGCCTTGCCGTTTTCGAATGCTTTGCTTATCTTACTCATGGATTCCCTCCTCGCCTCTGTATCTTGCAATGGCTGCGCAGTCTTTGTCGCCTCTGCCGGACACAGTAACTACTATTATCTGATCCTTGCCCATCTGCGGTGCGATCTTTCTCGCATGTGCAATCGCATGTGCAGATTCAATGGCAGGTATTATACCTTCAGTCTTTGCCAGATATTCAAATGCCTGCACTGCTTCTTCGTCAGTGATTGCCACATACTCTGCACGTCCTGTATCGTGTAGATATGCATGTTCCGGTCCGATACCGGGATAGTCAAGACCTGCGGATATGGAATAAACAGGCGCGATCTGGCCGAACTCATCCTGGCAGAAGTATGACTTCATTCCGTGGAATATTCCCTCACGGCCTGTCGCGATAGTAGCTGCAGTCTCGAATGTGTCTACGCCCCTGCCGGCAGCCTCGCAACCGATGAGGCGCACATCCTTATCTTCAATAAAATGATAGAAAGTTCCGATCGCATTTGAGCCGCCGCCTACGCAGGCAAGTACTGCATCAGGAAGCCTTCCCTCTTTTTCCATTATCTGCGTCTTTATCTCTTCAGAAATTACTGCCTGGAAATCCCTTACTATGGTGGGGAAAGGATGGGGTCCCATTACAGAACCAAGGCAGTAGTGGGTATCATCTATTCTTCTGGTCCATTCACGCATCGCCTCGGACACGGCATCCTTTAATGTTGCTGTACCGGTCTTGACAGGAATAACTTCCGATCCTAAAAGACGCATCCTATATACATTCAAAGCCTGGCGCTTGGTGTCCTCTTCTCCCATGAACACTACGCATTCCATTCCCATGAGCGCTGCAGCCGTAGCAGTTGCCACGCCGTGCTGGCCTGCACCGGTCTCCGCTATGAGCCTGGTCTTGCCCATCTTCTTAGCAAGGAGAGCCTGACCCAGCACGTTGTTTATCTTATGTGCGCCGGTGTGGTTCAAGTCCTCGCGCTTAAGATAGATCTTTGCGCCACCAAGATCCTCGGTCATCTTTTTTGCATAATATAATCTGGAAGGCCTGCCTGCATAATCATTAAAAAGCTCTGACAGTTCCTTTTTGAATTCCGGGGACTTTCCTATTCTTTCGTAAGCCTCCTCCAGTTCGATCACGGCATTCATAAGAGTTTCGGGAATGTACTGTCCGCCGTGCACGCCGAAACGTCCTTTCTTGTTTTCGCTCATGGTTGGTTCCTTTCTTTTTATGATTAATCGCTTATCTTGTTCACACGGTGTGATACCATTCAATTGATTATTCTTTCAAACACATATTATATTCTTTTCTACAAATAATACTTAAAACAACCTCACCGCAGAAATGAAACGCTCCATCAACGCTTCATCCTTCACTCCGTCCCGTTCTATGCCTGAGCTGACATCCAGTCCATAGGGATTAAGGAGTTTCAGTGCTTCCGTCACATTGTTCGTATCCAAACCGCCGGCCAGAAAATAAGGTTTCTTGAAATCTTTAAGCAGGTTCCACTCGAAAGTCTTACCTTCGCCCTTACCTGCATCTAACAGTATCATGTCTGCCGTACTTTTTTCTGCTGCCTGCAGGTCAGCCCCGCTTTTGATCCGGAAGGCTTTTATTATGTAGCAGTTTATTGGCTCCAATAAAGTTGCGATTTCTGCTTCCTCATCAAACCCACAAAACTTTGCAGCATAATTTATTCTCGTTAGTTTTCTCAGCTGTCCGATATAGTCCTCATCCTCATTCCCATGAAGCTGGGCCACTTCGATGATGCCTTCATTCAGAAGCTCTGCAACTACATTCACATCTTCATCAACGAAGACTCCCACGGCCTTTATTCCGTGATCAAGCTTTGCCTTAAGTTCTGCTGCCCTTTCCTTAGTCACATACCGTTTGCTCTTCTTTGCAAAGACAAATCCGATGTAATCAGGCTTCAGACGGTTGATCACTTCTATGTCCTGTTCCCTTGTTATGCCGCAGAATTTTACCTTTGTCATTGTTGTAATTCCTTTTATCAGCCTGGTATGAACAACTGCTCCAAAAACCAGCGTACTTATTTTCCGCGCAGGTATTCAAGTTTCTCTTTCTTATCCTCAGCCCGCATCAGTGTCTCGCCCACAAGCACGGCATCCGCACCGATCTCACGAAGCAGGTCTATGTCAGCCTTTTCCTTCACTCCGCTTTCAGAGACATAGGCCACACCCTCCGGCACGCATTTCCTGAGCTTCTTCCCAAGGCTTATGTCCACAGAGAAATCCTTAAGGTTCCTGTTGTTTACACCGATGATTCCCGCACCTGCATTAAGTGCCTTTTCGATCTCATTCTCGTCATGGCATTCAACCAGTGCAGAGAGTCCCAGCTCGTCACAAATGGCCGAATACCTTTTCAGCTCTTCATCGGAAAGAATGGCAACTATCAGGAGAACTGCCGACGCACCTAAAAGCTTTGCCTCATATATCATGTACTCGTCAACAGTGAAGTCCTTGCGAAGCACCGGGATATTTACTGTCGAAGTAATTTCTTTCAGATACTCATCCTTTCCCAGAAACCACTTTGGCTCAGTAAGCACGGATATTGCATCGGCTCCGGCCTTCTCATAGTCACGTGCAATCTCCAGATAGGGAAACTCCTCAGCGATCACGCCCTTTGAAGGAGAAGCTTTCTTGCACTCACAAATGAACGAAATGTCATCCTTCAGCAGAGCCTGCTTAAATACAAGCTCTCCCTTAGGCATCTTGTACGCCTCCTCCATAACGTCAGAAAGCGGCCTCACCTCTTTCGCAGCTTTAACTCTTTCCCTTGCATATGCAGCTATTTCATCAAGTATGGTCATCATCTACTCCACTTCTTATTGATTGTACGACAGAAGAACTGTCCCACTGTCTTACAACACTCTATTTTCTCAACATCAGTTAATCTAAACTTCCCACTCACAGGACTGTGTCGGAACGACACTCGCAAGTGTTTAGGGGAACTTTCACAAAACGCGGTTAACGGACTTTCTTCCCTGCCGTACAGTATCTCCTGTCGGTGTTTAAGTGAGCTTAGCGGGTCTCGGAAATGATCAAGCATCGCAGGGACGGACCGTCAAGGATGACGGGGCGAGTGAACAACGCTACACGGATGTAGCGTGTGAACGGTTCCGGACGACACGCACAGACTATATCATTTCTGTAAGAACTGCTTAGCGAACGGCACCACCGACAGGAGACCTGTCGGCAGGGAACAGCTCAGTTAACTATTACTTACCGCAATGATCTTCTCCAGCGTCTCAGTAGCCTTACCGGAATCGATGATCTCCGCAGCCTTTGCCACGCCGTCCTTCATGCTATCAGCCTTGCCACCGATGTAAAGTGCAGCACCGGCATTCATAAGCACTGCATTCCTCTTGTGACCCTTTGCACCGCTTAAGATGTCCCTGGTAATCTGCGCATTCTCTGCAGGTGCACCGCCCTTAAGGTCACTCTTTTCGCATCTCTCAAAACCGAAGTCTTCAGGCTTGATAACGCTTGTCTTAAACCATCCGTCCTTGATCTCGCAGATCTTTGTGGGTGCGGAGAGCGATATCTCATCCAGCTTGTCCATTCCGTATACTACCATGCCGCGCTTTATGCCGAGGCTTACAAGAACCTGTGCAAGGGGCTCTACAAGATACTCGTCATATACGCCAAGTAGCTGCATTGAAGGGGATGCAGGGTTTGTAAGCGGTCCAAGGACATTGAACACTGTCCTGAATCCCAGCTCCTTTCTGATAGCGCCAACATACTTCATTGATGTGTGATACTTCTGTGCAAAGAAGAAACACATTCCTGCTTCCTGAAGAAGTTTTACGCAAAGCTCAGGGCTCTGGTCAATGTTTACGCCAAGTGCCTCTAAGCAGTCAGCTGTTCCGCAAAGTGATGATGCTGCGCGGTTACCATGCTTTGCAACTTTTATACCTGCTGCCGCAGCAATGATAGCTGTGGTTGTAGAGATATTGAAACTTCCCGCATTGTCTCCGCCGGTTCCCACGATCTCCAGCACATCCATTCCGGTATCCACCTTTGTAGCATGGTCGCGCATCGCTGCCGCACAGCCTGCTATCTCATCAGTAGTCTCTGCCCTTGCACTCTTTGTGGAAAGAGCGGACAGGAATGCCGCATTCTGCGTAGGTGAAGTCTCACCGCTCATGATCTCATTCATGACGCTGTAAGCTTCATCATAGCTTAAATCCTCTTTGTTTACGATTTTTACGATTGCTTCCTTGATCATTGCTGCTGCCTCCTTTTTTGTGTAAATAAAAACGCCCCTGACAGAACTATTCATTCTGTCAAGGACGAATACTAATTCTATATCCGCGGTGCCACCTTGATTCACGGTTTGATCCGTGCCCTTGCGGGATACCTTCATATCCCCGGCAACTAACGTATGCCTTACGTCACGGATACTCGATTGCTCTTTCCCCATGCCCTCAGCGGCCCATATAAGAGATTTCTGATCTCACGCACCCCTCATACCATCCGGCTCTCACCGTCCCGGACTCGCTTGGAATTCTACTCCGGCGATAAAATGCTTTTTCTTCCGCTTCACAGGTTTAATTTATTCAGTTGTCTTGAATTGTACAGGGTGAAAAAAACATTGTCAATATTTTTTTCAAATTAAGGCCTTACAAATTCGGTATTGCACGGTCTGTCCGGCTTATTCCGTAAACAGAGCTGTGGAGTAATACCTGTCTCCGCTGTCAGGAAGAAGCGCAACTATTGTCTTGCCCTTGTTCTCCGGTCTCTTTGCAAGCTCTATTGCTCCGTAAAGTGATGCGCCGGAAGAAATGCCTACAGAGATACCTTCCTTCTTTGCAAGAAGCTTTGCGGTCTCGAATGCTGCCTGGTTGGGCGCCTTGAATACCTCGTCATAAACCTTTGTGTTAAGTACATCAGGAACGAAGCCTGCACCGATACCCTGGATCTTGTGTGCACCGGCTCTGCCCTCTGAAAGCACAGGGGAATCTTCCGGCTCAAGTGCAACTACCTTAATGTTAGGATTCTGCTCCTTGAGATACTCGCCTGTTCCGGTTACTGTTCCGCCGGTACCTACGCCTGCGATGAAGATGTCAACCTTTCCGTCTGTATCGTTCCAGATCTCCGGACCTGTTGTTGCCTTATGCACTGCAGGGTTTGCAGGGTTAACGAACTGGCCGGGAATAAAGCTGTTAGGGATTTCCTTTGAAAGTTCTTCTGCCTTTGCAATAGCACCCTTCATGCCCTTTGAGCCTTCTGTAAGTACGAGCTCTGCGCCGTATGCCTTCAGGATGTTTCTTCTCTCCACGCTCATGGTCTCAGGCATGGTAAGGATGATGCGATATCCCTTTGACGCTGCGATAGCCGCAAGTCCGATACCTGTATTTCCGGATGTGGGCTCGATGATGACTGAACCTTCTTTCAGGAGTCCCTTTTCCTCAGCGTCCTCTATCATAGCCTTTGCGATACGGTCCTTAACGCTTCCTGCGGGATTGAAATACTCGAGCTTAACTAAGATGGTAGCTTCAAGTCCCAGCTCCTTCTCAATATTTACCACCTCAACAAGGGGTGTGTTTCCTATAAGTCCTAATGTTCCTTTGTAAATCTTAGACATGTTTTTTTACCTCTTTCCTGGTTTGATGTAACCGTCCGGTTGCTTATGCCATCCGGGCGGTTACTATTTTTTCATTATTTTTATCTGCCTGCTGCAGAGTTTAGTTTCACAATTAGATTGCTGCAAAGCCCTTCTCAAGGTCAGCGATGATGTCGTCAATATGCTCTGTACCTATGGAAAGCCTTATTGTACTCTGATTTATGCCCTGATCCTGCAGCTCCTCATCAGAAAGCTGTGAGTGTGTTGTGGATGCCGGATGTATAACAAGGCTCTTTACATCAGCTACATTTGCAAGCAGTGAGAAGATCTCCAGGCTGTCGATGAACTTCCATGCCTCTTCCTTTCCACCCTTTATATCGAATGTAAATATTGATCCGCCTCCGTTGGGGAAATACTTCTCATACAGTGCATGATCAGGGTGGTCTGAAAGTGAAGGATGGTTTACCTTTGCAACCTTCGGATTCTTCGAGAGATATTCTACCACTTTCTTGGTATTTTCTGCATGCCTCTCCAGTCTCAGGGACAGGGTCTCAACACCCTGCAAGAGGAGGAATGCATTGAAGGGTGAAATGCTAGCGCCTGTGTCCCTGAGAAGTATGGCTCTTATGTATGTAACGAATGCTGCCGGTCCTACTACATCATAGAAGGATACGCCATGGTAGCTGGGATTTGCTTCTGCGATTCCCTTGTACTTTCCGCTTGCCTTCCAGTTAAACTTCCCTGCCTCTACGATAACGCCGCCCAGTGTGGTGCCGTGTCCGCCAAGGAACTTTGTTGCGGAGTGAACCACGATATCTGCGCCGTGCTCGATAGGCCTGATAAGGTAAGGGGTTCCGAATGTGTTATCTACTACAAGAGGAAGTCCGTGCTTGTGTGCTATCTCTGCGATCGCATCAATGTCAGGAATATCACTGTTAGGATTTCCAAGTGTCTCCAGATAGATTGCCCTGGTGTTATCCTTGATGGCGCCCTCAACTTCCTGAAGGTTATGTGCATCAACGAATGTTGTCTCTATATTGTACTGGGGAAGTGTGTGCTCAAGGAGATTGTAACTTCCGCCGTATATTGTCTTCTGTGCTACGATGTGTCCACCATTTGCTGCAAGTGCTTCTATTGTATATGTGATTGCAGCTGCTCCGGATGCTACAGCCAGTGCAGCGCTTCCGCCTTCAAGTGCTGCTACTCTCTTTTCGAGAACATCCTGTGTGCTGTTTGTAAGTCTTCCGTAAATGTTTCCGGGATCTGCAAGTCCGAATCTGTCTGCTGCATGCTTACTGTTATGGAAAACATATGATGTTGTCTGATAAATGGGAACTGCACGGGAATCCGTTGCGGGATCTGCCTGTTCCTGACCTACGTGTAACTGTAATGTTTCAAATCTGTAATCGCTCATTTTTTTATCTCCTTATCTTTTCTGAATTTTTGTTTTGTGTTCTTTGTTTTCATCCGGCTCATCACTTCCGGGTGTTTGTTTTTTGTGCCTGCCCTCTGTTTTTTTATAATCGAGCCCGGGTGATGAAATCACCCTGCTCGCCCCGCCGGACTGCGTTCGGCGTAAGCCGAAAATTTCCTTATGCCGTCCGTGCGATAATAAAAAAACCGGGGCTCCTCTAAGCTCCCGGGTGGCTGGCACACTTCACGATACCTGTTTCAACATCGTATCTCTTCCGGACATGCGGACTCACCGCTCATCCGGGCCATCTCTTCCACCCGGGAGTTAAACATTCGACAACACATACAGTATTTCCAATCTGTGATCTTTGTGCTTATCATCATCCGCACCTCCTTTCCTCTGTTCTGGATTCATCTTAGCAAGAATTGCTTTGTTTGAAAATTCAATTGATTTTATCGTGTGTGATAAGTTTTACTTATCGCGGGATCACTTCTGCATTACCCCACCGATAGCTCTCCTGCCGGTGGGGTCGTTCGCTAAGCATCTCTTACGGAAATGCCAAAATCTGTGTAATGTTTTCGGGACCGTTCACACGCTACATCCGTGTAGCGTTGTTCACTTGTCCCGCCCTCCGTGGCGGGCCATCCCTATACTACATATACATTTCCGAGAGATGCTAAAGCTCACTTTACACCGTCAGGAGAGGCTATACGGTGGGGTATATGTGTAAGTTCTACAGTCTGCCATATGTATAGCAAATCGGTAGCGAGCGACTGAAGTTTTGCGAGACCGTCGGCGTCGCGATTCTTACAATTCTTTGTACTTCAGCAGCTCTTCCACATACGCCTCACCGTACACGGACATTCTGCTGCCTTTACGAACTATATATCCAATGATAAGCGGATCCTCTTCCTTAAGCTTGATTGATACCATGCCCTGAAGGATTGCCTCATCCCCGGCTAACATTCCCGATCCTATCGAGTATCCATGCAGCTCTGCCAGGATTTCCATAGTGGTTGCGCGATCGTCGGACTTTATCATTTTTTTGAAGTCGTAATCCGCCATAGCCTCTTCCGTCAGGTAGAAGTTGCTGTCATCACTCTGGTCAAAGGATACACAGGGATAATCCGAAAGCTCCTCTAATGAAATGGTCTTCCGCTTTGCGAATTTATGGTCCTTCCATACATAAGCATATGTATCCCTTTTCATAAGCGGCATGAATTCCAGCTGGTATTCTTTAAATAGTTTTTTTATCACTCTTTCATTTGCGCCGGAAAAGGATATGATGCCCACTTCGCTCTTCATGCTGCGGACATCATCAAGCACATTTCTCGTCTTTGTCTCGTGTATGGAAAAAACGAACTTATCCGGATAGTTATCCTTAAGCACTGCAGTGAAGGCTTTTATGGCAAAATTGTAATGCTGGGTAGATACGGAAAATCTTTCCTTGTCGCTGTCCTTTGACAGATACCTGTCCTCAAGGATCTCGTACTGGCCTACTGCTTTTTTCGCGTACGTTATGAACTCACGTCCCTCTGCAGTAAGAGAGATTCCCTTGTTGGTCCTTTCAAATATGAGTATCCCCAGCTCATCCTCCAATTCGCTTACACTGGCAGAAAGAGCAGGCTGCGACACGAAGAGTTTCGTGGCCGCTTCCCGCATGGATGAAGACGCTGCAATTTCCAGTACATATTTTATCTGTGTTATATTCATTCTTTCCTCCGCCCTGTTGATTTCGTCCATTCATCTTTCCTTTCATTATAAATACCATAGTTAGCCACTTCAACCGGATTTTCTTGGAAAAATGCGGCTAATGCCGTGGATATTTCCAAAAACGTAAAACAGCTATCACGGAGAATTTCATGTGTAAAGTACAAAATAAAAAACACACCGGGAAAGGCCCGGTGTGCCAGAAAAAACGATTGAACTCTTTACGCCACTGTTGATGTGTTTGCGGCCTTCATGTTCTCCATGCGGTTTTCACCCATGAAGAATATGGCAACAGTACCAGGACCCACATGGGACCCTGTACAAAGATCGTAGTACCTTACGATAATATCTTTTACCGGAAGTGCCGTGCGAAGCTTGTCCGCTACATAAGCCGCATCCGAAGGTGCATCACAGTGGCAGATAGAAATTACCTGGGACTCGGGACGGACTATGCGCTCGCAGGTCATGTCCACCAGATAGTCCAAAGCTTTCCTGCGCATGCGGACTTTTCCATGTACTACTATCTTGCCGTCATCATTTGCCTTAAGTATGGGCTTTATTCCTATGAGATTGCCGATCAGAGCCTCTGCCGGTGAGATGCGGCCGCCTTTTTTCAGGTATGCCAGGTCACCTACAGTGAAAATGTGGTTCATCTTCATCTTGTGGCTCTCATAATATTCAGCAGCCTCTTCAAGAGTTGCTCCTGAATCCCTGAGCCTTGAAAGCTGCATTACAAGCAGTCCCTCGCCCAGCGATGCAGACATTGAATCTATGCAGCGGATGATACGGCCTTCATACTCTTCCATAAGGTCATTTGCCACAATGCGTGCAGCCTGTACCGTTCCGGACAGTCCGCCGGATATTCCAACGAATATGATATCCTTACCTTCCTTAACCACTGGCTCAAAGGCAGTCCGCAGCGTCTCCATATCTATAAGGGAAGTGTGTACATCAGCTCCCCGGCGCATTGCATTGTAGAATTTACGGCCTGCTTCCTCATAGTCGCGGCCTTCCTTGTAGCACCTGAACTTTTTTCCGTCTATGGTACTGATATAGCTTATCATCCGGATGTTTCCGTTTTTTATCAGGTCATCCGTAAGGTTGCTTGCAGAATCCGTAAAAATCTCATATGTATAGCCGCTCATAGTCCAATACCTCATAAAAATTTAGCCGGTCAGCCCTGATCCCAATACTGAAGTACTTTACTGCCTCAATAAAGACATGGATCATGGACTATTAACCGACTAAATCATATGTAGTTTTCAATACTATGTCAAGTGTTTTTGTAAACTATTTTTCGTTATATGAATATTTATGACCAATTTTATTTGAATGTCTTCTTCTGCGCTACAGCTTCCTCTGTATACTTAGCCTCAATTATTTCGCAAGGCGCTGACTCCGTCCAGTTCTGCGGATCGGTTACCGAAGTCATCATTATCCCCAGGGTGTCCCCTTCCCTGACGCCATAGGCAAATGTACCCGCTTCAGAATTCCCGATCTGCGCTTCTCCCGAATTGATCACGGCTACCCTTAAGGTATATTTATTCCTGCCATTTTCAGTAGTATATCTCACTGCCTCCGGAACATCCGGCGCATTTCCTATAGTCTGACCAGCAGAGCTGGGAATGATATACGCACCACCCGTAGCCGGATCCAGCAGGAGCGGATAAATCTCATTATAATGAATGCCGCTGTCCGCATCCCATGAAACCTCTACGACCAGCCATTTCTGGCCGTCCCCATCCGTCTCCGTACCGGTGAAGGTTACTTCCACATTCTTAGGTGCATGGTCATCCTGCACTGCATCTGACACCTTTGTATCTTCTGTAGCCTGCTTCTCATCTGCATCGGTTGTTTCCTTGGAAGATTCCTCTGTATCCTTATCCTGAACAGTTTCCGTGTCATTGTTATTCTTTTCGTTTACCACTGGCTCACTTGGCTCGAAACTTACATATTTTAATTTTTTCATCTCGGGCAAAGTCTCTAAAAATTTTTTCTTGCTCATAGTCTTTTTCTTAACCGAGCCGTCATTGCAATTGCAATCTTCATCACAGTTCCCACTGGGCTCATACTCAACATAAATATAATCACGAAGACCTATGGACTCCATTTCTTTTTCCCAGTATTCTCTGTCAGTCGGCAGGTCTCCGTCATCACCGCCATAGGAATCCGCAACGGCAATTATCCCCGAACCGAAACTGACAATACCGGCCGCAGCAAGCAGCATGCTAAATAACATCAGCCCACGCATAAGCTTTTTTATAAAATCCTTCATAACAATCCTCCATACCACAATTATCTGAATCTTATGGAACTGCCAAAAACAAACCCTAACCCGATACTTATCTGTACCGGGTTTACGAGTTATGCTTATTTTATACAAGGACAACTGGAAAATTCTATAGAGAAAGAGTAAACGGTTGATATTGATGCATAAACGGTAAAAGCTGCCGCAGTGCCTTACGCATCCTCAAGCTCGCCTTCACTTATGCGTCCGTCAAGGATCTTAACTATACGGCCCGCATGGGAAGCTATCTTTGAATCATGGGTGATCATTATTATGGTACGGCCCTCTTCATTCAGCTCATGGAAAAGCTGCATAACCTGGGCGCCGGTCTTCTGGTCCAGGGCACCGGTAGGTTCATCCGCAAGTAGTATGGTAGGGTTATTGGCAATCGCACGGGCTATGGCCACTCTCTGCTGCTGGCCGCCGGACAGCTGGTTCGGAAGGCTCTTTATCTTGTCCTCAAGGCCTACCTTGGTAAGCAGCTCCTCTGACCTCTTATGCATTTTCTTGCCGTCCTGATTGGCGTAGATAAGCGCAAGCTCCACATTCTCCTGGGCCGTCTGCCTCTGCAGGAGATGGAAGGACTGGAAGATAAAGCCTATCTCCTTATTCCTGATGTGGGCAAGCTGCCTTTCATCCAGATCTGCCACATGCTCGCCATTCAGTATATATTCACCTGATGTAGGCGTATCCAGACAGCCTATGATATTCATAAGCGTTGACTTACCGGAACCGGAGGGACCGAGAACAGCAAGGAACTCACCCTTCCGCACCTCAAGGGATACATCATCCAGGGCGCGGAAAACTTCCTCACCCATCTCATATTCCTTGACTATATTCTTCATGCTTAATATTATTTCTGAGTTTTCCATATTTTATCTCCACGAACAGAAACCACGGATGTGATCCCTGCAAAATCAGTCTGCCCTCAGGGCATCAATAGGATTAAGCTCACTGGCACGCTTTGCCGGCATCCATCCGAATATGACGCCAACGCCGCCGGAAAATCCGAATCCCAAAAGTATGGCGGTCATTGAAAGCGAAAAATCAGTCTGCAGAAGCTTTGCCGCTATTAAAGCTATAAGCAGTCCGAGAATAATGCCTATTATTCCGCCGCACACGGAAAGCACTACAGACTCGATAAGGAACTGAGCCTGTATCCTGAAGGGCTCCGCACCCAAAGCTTTACGAAGACCGATCTCTTTGGTTCTCTCCGTCACTGTGGTAAGCATCATATTCATTATGCCTATACCGCCAACTACCAGCGAAATTGATGCTATACCGCCGAGCAGCGTTCCCATCATTCCCTGAACAGATGCCATCATGGTCATAAGGGATTCCATATTTATGATATAGAAGAAATCCTCGCTTCCGTTGTATATGTTTTTCAGGCCCTGCCTTAAGGCTTTTTCCACATCATTTACACTGTGACCTTCTTCAATATATACTTCCGCATTATCCACAAAACCCTTACCGGACATGGAGAGCGCATTCTTGTAAGGAATGATCACAGTACCGTGATGGGTGCTGTTATCGGACATGTAGCTGGAAATACTCTCATCCGTTTTCCTCACGCCCACTATGGTATATTCATATCCGCCTATAAGAATCTTGTTGCCTATTACCTGTTTGCCTAACAGGACTGTTTTTACATACTGGGGATCCACTACGCATACATAGACATCTCCGGACATATCCATTTCATTGAGACCTCTGCCGCCGCCCATGATATCCTCATTATGCTTAAAATAAAGATCCGTTTTTCCCTGGACATCCGTCTTGTCATAAACCTCGCCATTGTAAACTGAAGTTGATGTAAATGAAAGAGTAGGCGACACGCCATCTACTCCTTCAATTTCATCAAGGATCTTTATATCCTTTTCCGACAATCCCTCCTTCATGGGGGACTGCATAGTAGCAATGGTAAGCGTACCTGCACCAAGGCCTGACATCTGTCCCATTACGCTTTCCGATACCATCTGCACTATTGTCATCAGGGCAATAACTGCCGCAACACCGATGACAATACCTAACATGGTCAGAAAGGATCTCATCTTATTTGCTTTTATATTCTGCAAAGCCATTTTTATGCTCTGCCGTATTACTGAAAATCCAATCATATTTATCCCTACACCTTCACGCTTACAGCAGGATTGCCCCGCCGCTCCGTATTACATCATCACTTCCACATCACCTGTCATCAGGGGGATATACACAATCTCATCCCCTGTCTTAAGTCCAGATGTGATTTCCGTATACATACCGTCTGTTACGCCACATTCGATATCACGCTCTTCTGTGGTCTTGTGATCCTCGGTGTATACAAGTACATATGCTGTTCCGTCATCACGGAGCTGTATCACATCATTGGGAAGTGTGGGAACATCATGAAGGTCATTGGTAATCAGGTGTACTTCCACGCTCATGCCGCTTCGCACATCCGCATCTCCTTCAAACTCAACTTCGGATTCAAAGTATGAAACACCGTTCTCCGATTTTGCATTACGGCTGATCTTTGTGATCTTTCCGTCATACTCTGTTCCTACTGCATTCAGTATAACGGTAACATCTTCACCTACGGATGCGCCCTTTATGTCATACTCATTGATCTTGATGTCTATCTTTAATTTGGAAAAATTGGTAATGGTAGCAACTGACTTGCTTGCTTCTGTCATAGCGCCTTCCTCAACCGGGATGCTTGTAACCTCACCGCTTATGGAAGCCCTTATGGTGCAGTCATCAAGCTTTTCATAAAGCCTTGCAAGCTTAAGGTCATCAACTGAAGTGTCAGCTCCCTGAAGCGCTACCTGATACTGAAGCCTGTAGTTTTCAAGCTTCTCTTCCGTAGCCCTTACTGTTGCATTATAAGAATCAACAGATGCAAGGTATGTGCTCTGAGCAGCTACCATATCTTCGTAAAGGTTAACCAGATTTGTTTCCTCTGTGATAGCCACTGCCTTAGAAGCTGCCACAGCATTATTATAGTTTATCCATTCAGCCTCAAGGTTTTTTTCAGCCAGCTCGTATTCTGTCTGTGTAGCCGTATTATTGTTATGACGCTTATTGTAATCAGCCAGGTTAAGGTTTTCCTGTGCTTTGCGCACGCTGAGATATGCACTGTCCACACTGGACTTTGCCTTTAAAAGAGTCTGGTTTATACCGGCAGAATTCATGCTGACCGTGTCTTCATAATTTCTTACGGCACTGTTCATGGCTAACTCTGCTTTTTTCATTGACTGCTCTGCAGAGATTATCTCCGGGTTGAGTCCTTCTTCAAGATCCTTTTTGTAATTTGTATAATCGGTCCTTGCCTGCTGTATTTTAAGTGCAGAACCTGCCGCATTCACTGACATGGAAGTCTCAAGCTCAGCTATCTGGTCCTCTATGGACTTGCGGTCCAGATACATGATGACATCGCCGGGTTTTACCATGTCGCCTTCTTCAACCTCTATGCTGAGGATCTTCATATCCTTATCAGCAGGCATCAGCTCCTCTTCATCAACAGGCTTAACCACACCGGTAAAACTATGATATGTCATAATATCCCTATTGGTAACCACCTCAGTAGCCATCATTTTCTTAGATGCACCAGCCATAGCGGCCACAATAAGAATAATAATCACTATGATAACTACCGGGATCACAATCCATCTGATCTTAAATTTCTTTTTCTTTTTCATACTCTCCCTCTCATACTTCAAAAATATTTTTATTCCTTAATTTATGGCAATTGAATACATTTTCCTATTATAAGCACTTGAATTCTGTTTTCAATACGATTTACATAAAAAACACACATTGTTCATAATTACAGTTTTCACTTAGCTATCGGTACTGAACATATACAAATAAAAAACGGCTTATCAGATTTATCTGATAAGCCGTCTATAGTGTCTACACTACCTTCCCATCATTCTCCTTAAACATCTCCGCTATTGCCAGTACCTCTTCCTTTGATTTGATGAAGGCATCCACAACCAGCGGATCAAAGTGGCTGCCGGCATCCTTCTTCAAGATGTCCAGTGCCGTATCGTATGCGAAAGCATCCTTGTAGCACCTCTTTGATACCAGCGCGTCGAAAACATCCGCAACAGCCATTATCCTGGCTGCAAGAGGTATGTCCTCTCCCGCCAGCCCTTCCGGATATCCTTTTCCGTTCCACTTCTCGTGGTGATAACCGGCTACATTCTTAGCCTCTTCCAGATAGTCCGCATCCGGCATGGAAGCTATAACCTGTTCTATTACCAGCCGCCCTTTCGCAGCATGGGTCTTCATTATCTCAAACTCTTCATCATTAAGCTTACCCGGCTTATTTAACACTGCATCAGGTATGGCAATCTTTCCTATATCATGGAGCGGCGCTGAACGGACAATATCATCTATGAACTGTTCGCTGAGCTGATCCTTGTAGTAGCCAAGCTCCTTCATCTTCCTTGCAGTTACTCCCACATAGGCTGCAGTCTTTCTTACATGGTCACCGGTAGATCCGTCCCTGTTTTCCACCATGTCCGCAAGCACAAGCACCAGTCCGCTCTGCAGTGCGGAAATCTTTTCATTGTTCTGCTTGTTCTCTTCAAAGAATCTGGTACTTTCTTCGGTGGTTTTAATAAGGGCACGGTACAGGTTCTCAACCTCATCACCGGTACCAATGTCAAGCTGGGTAATCTTCTGTATGTTTTCACGCCTTGCGTATTCATCATCATAGCCGAATCCCGATGCTACACGGGCCATTGTATTAAGCGGAAGCAGCAGGAAGTACTGTGCTATCCATAGTGTAACAGCAACTATCAGCGCAAAGAATCCTATGAAAAGACAGATCTGCTTGTAAAGGAAATCCTTCTCGTAACCTGCCAGTCCTTTCATAGTAATGTCCGCAGCCGCATAGCACACGCACTCTCCGCTTGAATCATATATAGGCTCATAAGCGCTAAGCAGCCATCCGTATGTATCATTAGATATCCGCGGTTCAATACGCTTGCCGCTTAAAAGATCCGGAACCACTGTCATAAAGGATTCATCAAAAGGAATGACTGTGCCTACCTTGCCGCGCATATCATAGCTGGGATCCGTATCAAATACCACATGGCAGCCGTCAGTCTTTATCTTATATACATATACATACTCAACATCTGCAGTATTCTTCTGAATATCTTCCAGAAGCTTTTCCGTCTCCCTATATCCCTCTGTATCTTCTCCATTGTTCAGATAATCATCTACCCGGTCTCCGTCTACCACGGACGCTGCCAGGGCCGCAACACCTTCAGCAAGGTATGTATGCTGCTGCACTGAATAGTCCCTGAAGAGCATCAGGCAGATGCTGATGCCGCAGGTAGCTATCGTAACGGATATCAGTATCAGGCAGGTAACCAGCTTAGCTTTAACAGACAGGCCGTGCCTTGTTCCGTTTGCCTGTTCACCGCTGTCTTCTTTCTTGACTGCCTCAGGATCCTGCATCCACAAGGTCATCTCAAACTTAGACCAGAGATTCCTCGGAATCAGGAACAGTATCAGCCGGACAAAGCATACAGAGATTATCTTGTCGGCAAATTCTGCCAGCACTTCAACGGTAAACCATGAGAAAAACTCATCCATTCCCCTTGCGGTAAAGAAGTCTATAAATCCTGCCCTTCTCACATCAGCCACAGCACCGTTCAGTACCCATTCGGTAGTTGCACCGATTCCCAGCGAAACAGCAGATATAAGCAGGGTATACATCACAAGATGCCTGAATTTTGACAGATAACCCTTGGAATATGCCAGAGCCGTTATGATCGCGATGATCACGGATATGGGCGCAAAATAAATATAGTCAGGATTAGTAAGAATAATTATCTGGTTAGTGATAAGCGCTGCCAGTATGCCGGGAATATAGCCGCCCAGCGCTGATGCCAGTATGGTTCCCGCACTCTCTAAATAGAAAGGCAGTCCCATATATGTGGCTGTCATCTTTCCGCCAAGGTTTAGCATTATTCCGATCACGCACAGAACTGCAGGCAGTACCAGCTGCCATCTGTGCATGTTCTTCATATAATTTATTTTTTTAATGCTGACTGATTTATTTTTTTCTTTATCCATTTCCGTTTATGCCTCCTGATATCATGCAGGATGATATCAATTATTTTCCGAAAGAGCCTTCTCAATAGAAGACTTAAGCCTCTCCGGTACCGGCGGTTTTAATATATAGCCTGCAGGCTTTAGCATAAGCACCGCTTCGATATTCTTCCTGTCATTGACACCTGTAAGGAAAATAACAGGTATATCCTTAAGGTCATCATCCTCCCTTATCATAATGAGGGTCTGCCTGCCGTCGCACACCGGCATCTCGTAGTCTAAAAGTATCAGATCCGGCCTGTCCTTTCCTATGGATACCATCGCCTTTGTGCCGGAATTAGCAAGCGATATGCGGTATTTGTCATCAAGCATGGACTTGATGCTGCGCAGTGACGCAGGGTCATCATCCACAAGGAGTATATGCTTGCGCTTATCTTTATCCCGGTCAGAAAGCATTCCGTCTTCGCTCATGCCCAGCTTCCTGCAGACAGCCTGCAGTATATCCGTATTGTTAACAGGCCTTATGATGTTTTCACAGTTTACGCCCTTCAGGTGGGCAGAAAAACTGTCATACTCCCTCTGGGTTCCTATGGTGATAACCGGCACACCGGAGAAATCCTTCGCCAGCGCATCAAAGATATTCATGTCTATCTCATAAACGCCCACAAGAAGTATGATCACCAGGTCGGGCTCCACGACTTTCATTATTGCGGATGCATGCTGGGTGTTTTCCATGCACAGCTGGACCCGGAAGTATTTCTGCATATACTCCGCAAGGTTCTTCATGACATCATTCATTTTTCCGATGATCAAAAGTTTCTTCATACTTCCTCCGTTTGAGATTTTCTTTCAAACTTTATAACAACCCACGCATTTCGTTTATGATATTGACTGCCAGTTCCTCATTGAGATCCATAACCGCCGCTCCAAGCTTCGGTATTAGTTCGTCTACTTCCGGAGCAAAACTGCACTTCTTCATCTTTTCCATTATCTCATCAGCACCGTCCACATCCAGTTCGCTGATCTTGGGCTCCAGTAAGTCTAGCATGGCTTTCAGCACTTCCACATCTTCCTTTACGGCTTCTGTCTTTGCTTTAAGTCCCAGTCCGAAAGCACCGCGCATCTTTTCTTCATAGGATTTCCACTCCTTTATGAATGGTCCGTGCAGGGCCCTGATAATCTCTATATCGTTATTCCGGGCTGCTGACTCAAGGACATTTGCCATTCCCGCAAGGGGCACTATGCCTATGGTTGCAGCCGAACTCTTCATGCTGTGAACCTGTATCCTGTATACGGCTACGGGATCGTCTGCACTGCCATTGCTGTTCTCGCCGTCACCTTTTAATGTCGCGGCATTCATGTTTCCTGCATGAGTCACAAGATCCACATAAAGCTCCTGCAGCCTGTCAGCCTGGGCATTGATCACTTCGTAGAAGGATTCAACGCTTCCGCGCAGCATATCCCTTTCAGGAAGATGGAGCCATGCGTAATTCCAGTCAAGGCCTTCCACATCCGGCAGGTCTTCCGGTAGGGGATTTCCCGCTGTACGACTGTCAGCCCTAAGCGCTTCCTTTTCCTCATCAGACAAAGGATGAACATATTCGGCAGGAAGGGCCGCCCGGAGCGTATCCTCAAGATTGCCTGCAATTATAGGCTTAGAAATAAATCCGTCAAAACCCATTGACATATAGGACTCTTTTGCGCCGGACATAACATTCGCAGTGAGAACATAAATAGGTATGCCATTGCAGCATTCCATTTTCCTCATGCGCTGCATGGTCTCCACGCCATCCATCTCCGGCATCATGTGGTCCATAAATATCACATCGTAGTGTTCGTTCTCTACCATTACTAAGGATTCCGGACCGCTGGCAGCCTCGCTAACCCTTACTCTTGTAGGCTTTAACAGGTTCCTGAATACCTTGCGGTTCATGGAATTGTCATCCACCACAAGTACCTTGGCCTCTTCAGCGGTAAAAGGCTCGTAGCTTGCCGCATATACTTCTTCTGTCCGGCTCTTGGTTCCGATATAGCCTATGGGCGTACTGTCTATAACTTTCTGGTCCAGGTCAAAATAGAATTTCGAGCCCTTTCCGTATATGCTGCTTACTTCCAGCCTGCTTCCCATAAGCTTAAGGAGCTTCACGGTTATGGTCATTCCAAGGCCAGTGCCTTCGATGCTGCGGTTCCTGCCCTCTTCTATCCTGCGGTATTCCTCAAAGAGTTTCGGCAGGTCTTCTTCCTTTATGCCTATGCCGGTGTCTTCCACCTCCACATGCAGGCGTATCTTCTCCCCGCTCCTTGCACCCTTTATCCTGAACCACACCGTGCCGGTCATAGTATATTTCACGGCATTCGTAAGGATATTGGTTATTACCTGCCTGATGCGCACATCGTCACCGTACAGGACTTTAGGCAGGTCGGGATCTATCTCCAGCTCAAGCTTTATGTCCTTGGCCTGGGCACGCTGGGATGTCAGGTTCACAAGATCCTGGATCAGCTTTTTCATTCCGTACTCAACAGGAACGATCTCCATCTTGCCTGACTCTATCTTTGTGGTATCAAGAATATCGTTAATAAGCGAAAGCAGCACATTGCCGGCATCGTATATGTCACGGGCATATGCCCTGATGTCGGGATCCCTGCTTTCCCTAAGTATCATCTCGTCCATTCCCATTACGGCATTTATGGGAGTTCTGATCTCATGGGACATCTGTGCCAGGAATTTGGACTTAGCCTGGTTGGCATATTCGGCCTCTTCCTTTGCGGCCCGTATCTGGTCGTACTGGCGGTTGATGACTGCCATATTGCCCATCTTGGACATCAGCCATACTATAAAGGCTATCATTATAGTTATTACCACAACTATGTAGGTCTTGTAGTAGGGCTGTTCGTAAAGCCTTGCGTCCTTGTGGATAATGAAATCCATTTCCTTTTCCGGCTTCACTCCCGCATCATCCATTACCTGCACGGAAAGCTTATAGTCTCCGGGAGCCAAAGACGGATAGTAGATGCTTTCCATTGCAGACTGCCTCATTATCCTTCCCTCGGTATCAACGCCCACAAGGGTCACCTTTACCAAGGGATCGGAAACAGTATAGTTGAGTATTCCCGGCGTGATCATCACGCTGCCGGCACCTGCAGGTATATTGTAGACGCCGTTCTCGATATTGATGGGAACGCCTTCTTTTGACATTTCCTTTATTACTATCTGATAGTGCTCGTCAAAATTCCTGTACGCATCCGTATTAAGTATCTGCACGCCGTCAGTACAGCAGAAAAGCATGCGGTCTCCCTCCACGCAGTTGAAGGAATTTGCGGTAAAGGTGGTGGTAAGACCACGCTTGCTGTTTAAAAGCGCATATGTATAGTCTTCATCATTTTTAAGCAGGTCGTCTTCCCTGGTAACATAGAGTCCTGCGCTTGATGTAATGTACGCAGTGCCGTCTTCAGTTATGTACGCGTCATATACATTGTTATAAGGGAAGTTGTCCAGCTTGGTGATTCCCTTGTCCGAGTGGTAGTAAAGGCCGTTGCTGGTCACATACAGCCTTCCTCCCCTGCAGGCAACCATCTTCATTACGACACCGGATAAAAGTCCTTCGTCCCTGCCCCAGTGGCCCTTCACTTTATCATCGACTATGGTATATACTCCGTCGCCGTCAGTTCCTACCCAAAGCGTTCCGTCCACAGCCTCTACTACTGAAAGCGCCTTGGGCACTGCCATGCCGTCATCCGCGCCTATGGTCAGAACCACTTTGTCACCGTCGATAAAATTAATGCCGGATGTGGATACTGCAAAGATCCGTCCGTCACTTAACTCCTTTGCCAGGCGGAACCTTGAGCCCAATACCGAGCTGTCAGTTTCTTCCGTAAATGACTTTTTATTCCCATTGGGATCGATGCGCACCAGTCCCTCTTCGCCGTATGTACAGAACCAAAGATTTCCCTTTGAATCCTGCATGATATCCCTGATACGGACCTCGCCTAAGTCCTCTAAAATTTCGTCGCTTATCCTTATGTTGTTCTTAAGGTCTACCTTTACCGCGCCATTGTCCGTTCCAATGTAGGCGTAGTCCCCGTCTATGATTATGGCGTTCACCACCTGTGCAGGCTGGCCTATGCGCTTATACAGATCAGAAAAAGGATTCTTTGAAAGCTTAAGGATTCCCTGCTTGCTGGAAGAAAACCAGACATTCCCCTGCTTGTCTATCAGAAGGTCCTCCACAGATGTATTGAATCCTTCCATTGAAAGATCCTGCACTACGCCGCTTGCGCTTACAAAGCATAAGCCGGAAATCGCGGTCACAAAGTATCCGCCGTAACGCTCTGAATAATACATACGGTTAAAGCCGGACATATCCGTCTTAATAGTCTTTGTTTTTACGAATCCGCCATCCTCTAAATGCAGGAACTCCATGGTATCTCCGGCGGTCCCCACCAGGTAATGCCCTTCGCCCCTGTATGCCACGCAGGTATAAGGCTGGCCATCCGTCTTGCTTTCAAGGGAATAAACAATCTCGCCGTCACGCATAAGGAACAGTGTTCCCGTGGCAGTGACGCCGCAGATGCTGCCATCCTCTAAACAAACCATTGAATAAACTGAAGTAATATCGGTAAGGGAATCATAGACCGTGATATTCACATCAGCGTTGTTTTCAATGACCTCCGCATCCACTTCCGTATCGCCGGCAGTCTGGCTTCCGGAAAGCGCGTCGATCCTGCAGATATATGATGCCGTTGCCACATAGATATTTCCCTGGCCGTCTTCACAGATTTCCCTGATGGAATCAGATGGAAGACCATCCTCAGAAGTGAAAAACCTTATTGTATCCCGATAGGTATCATAGCAAGCCACACCGCTGTCATTAGTTCCAATCCAAAGGCGCCCCTTTTTATCGGTGCGCAGCACTATGGCATTGCTGATCCTGGGATCTAAATCCATCTGTTCAAAATTAGTGCCGTTATATCTGTAGAGTCCCGAATAGGCGCCGGCCCAAATGTATCCGTCACCGGTCTGGGTCACCGTATTAATCTCCGCAGAACTCAAGCCCTCATATACACCATAAACGGTGGTCGCATAATCTGACACGAAATCCTCAACAGACGCCAGTACCGGCTTTGAAAAGCTGAGGGCTATCAAAGGCACTGCTATGGCAACGATAATCATAGGTATCTTATTTGATGAAGATTTTTCCTTCTTTTCTCCGTCCTTTTCAGGAATCATGGTTATGCCGGCTTTCCTGAACATTACTATGCCGAAGGACAGGAAGATAAGAATGATTATCTTGTCCGGAATATTCACTATCAGCTCGCCGGCTATGCAGCACAGGCTCTTAAGGCTGATGTACTGCTCCAGCAGCTCTACCATTGCGTCGCCCCAGTCATTGCCGGTCATTCCGTCCCTTATGAGCAGGTTAAGGGGCGTGGATACCACGGTCATAACGATGCCTGTAAGCACGCTGCATCCAACAATGGTAAAGGAATCCATCCGTTCCCTTTTATATAAAATAAGCCCCACCACTATTGCGCCTGCAATACTTACCAGACAGTAGGACCACTCCCATGACGGCCATGCCGCCACGATGAAATTCATGATGGTGCCGGATATGGCGCCTCCTACCGGACCCAGTACTATTGCCACAAGGAATGTTCCTATGGAATCAAGGAATAAAGGAAGGTGGTAATAAAGGGCTATGCTTCGCCCCATGATATTGATTATCACCCCTAAGACAATCATCGCAACACTGCGTTTATTCAGCTTAAAATTAAACTTCTCTAATATGTCTGCCATGATGATCACACCGTTTAAAGCCAACACTGTATAAATTATACAACTTTTCGGCATAAAAGACATAATCAGTTATGTAAATCAAAAAGGACCGGCACTATTGTGCCGGCCCCTGAACAGTTTTTAACTTTCTGCTAAGTAGGGGATGGGATCACTTACTCATCCTCATCCTCGTCCTCGTCCCCGAGATCCTCATCCATCATGAAGTCAGCACCATGCTTTCCGATATAGACTGTTTCCTTCTCGTCACCCTTAAGGATATCCGGATCATATTCAATATCTGCAAAGATATCATCGGGATCATCCTCGCCCGGCGTGGTGAACTCGCTTATGTCTCCCTCTACAAAAACGTCGCTCATGTTTACATAGCCCTGCTCGTCTGCCTCAATTGTTCTGTCAACGAAGCGCTCGATCTCAACTTCAGAGAACAGAGGCTCTGCACGTCTGTAAAGCTTTCTGCTGATCACATTGCCGTCAAAGAGCTGGTCCATAAGCTTCTCGGAACTGTCATTTATCGCACATGTAACCACCTTTGTAGCAGGGGAATATCTCTTAGCTGCTGCCTTCAACGCCTTCTTTATCATAGCTATCAGAACGATAGGGCCGCCCTTTCCGTCATATACAGCAGAAACATCCAGAAGGTCATCTGCTAACTTCTCGATAGCAATATATGCCTGTACTTCATCATCCTTGACATATGCCATGCTGATATCCTTATCAACCGTTTCTGCTGCCAGTCCGCCTTCGGGAACAGGTGCTCCTGTCTTCTCAGCATTGTCATTTGCGGCAGTAAGCCTGCGGGCAAGTACTGATTCAAATGGTGTTATCTCGCCATCAGTGATATCCTTATCCAGACTCTTGATAACAGGTGATTCAAGAATCTTATCAAGGGTAGTCATGAAATAAGCCGCATCCACTGCTGAATCAAATTCATAACCGCTTACCAGAAGGAACTCTGTCAGGATCTCCTGCTCCATTTCAAGCTCATTGTACTCGATCTCCACACGGGCACTAAAAGGTATTAGCATATTGTTGATACTTTCAACAAGCAGCGTACCTGCTCCTTTACGTCTTGCGGAAGGAGCAACATACAATGATAAAATGGTGAACACATAATCATCCGAAAGAGCTCCGGCAATAGCGCCATGACATATACCGTCTGAGAATGCTCCAAGAGCAGTGATCGGAGCACCGGCAGCTATCAGATCTGCCACTTCAGGGGCAAAGAGATTTCTAAAATACTCTATGTTGTTCTGCGTGATCCTTTTTACTTTCATATCAAAATTCATTGCCATATCGGTTTTTTCTCCTATTCTTGTGTGGTAACTATCAAACCCCTAATTGTTTTCATCAGTTACGGCAGACCACAGGACTGCGGTCTGCCTTTGCTGATTACCCTTCAGCCGGTATTACTTCTTGCCCCAGCTGAACCAGCCGCTTTTTTTCTCTCCCTCCGGTTTCTGCTCTACGGTCTTTCTTTGTTTAGCTTCCTCTTTCTTCTTCTTCTTTTCTTTCTTAGCCTTTTCTTCCGCTTCCTGCTTATCAGCCTTCTTGTTGCGATTCTTCATTGCCTTTTCATTATCCAGGCGTTCCTTCGCAGCCTTTTCTTCCGCTTTTTTCTGCGCAGCCTTCTGCTTTTCCTCTTCTTTCTTTCTCTTAACCTCTTCCTTGGACTTCTCCTGCTCCTCTATTTCCTTATTCTTCAGATACATAGCTTTTTCGCCTTCTGATCCATATTCAAGAGCAAGATCCGGTACCTTCTCTGTATTCATTACATTAAGGACTGCATTGAAGTACTCTTTACGCTTCCTGCGGCTCTCTTCGATGATCTCAACCTTATACTTATCAGTCTGATCCTTGCCCACTTTTGCGTCCACATCATCTCTGAAAAGTGTTCCGTCTGAAGCAACACCTACATAATCTGCATAGATATCCATGATCTTGGTGAAGCTTCTCATCCTTGCGATGAACTGGCCATCCATAAGAGCACCTGCAAAATCACACATTTCTGCCATATCATCCTGGCTTACACCCAGATTGATCTTCTTATCACCCTTGAAGTGAGAGTTCTTTTCGTTAAAGGCCTGGTAACTGCGGAGTAATTTGCCGCTTCGCCATTCACCTCTGTGTCCTTCAGCCAGCATCAGATATGCGTTAAGCTTCTTAAACTCAATATAAAGCTCAGGAGTGATCAGCTTGCGCACATCATCTTCACTGGTAAGCTTGACATCCTTAAGTTTCTTCATGATAGCATTCATTTGACCTGCCATCGGGGCGAAGAACTGCATATCCTTTGCAAACTGGCGCCTGCTGAAGTTATTTTCATTGCGGACGATCGACCTATCGTTAGCATCCTTTAACTTATCGATCATCTCGGAATTCTTTCCCATCGCCTCAACTTCGCCGGCCTTATCATTTATCGGATACGGAGTAAAGAGATATTTAACATCTGCAAACTGCGCTTTATCCTTCACGCCGATATACTCAGCAAGACCTATGACAGTCGATTTGCCGATGCTGCGTGAATACTGCTGGTTAACAGTTCTAAGGGCATTTGCAGCTTCCATCTCCATAAACGGCATCTTGGCTTCCTCATATGCCTTTTCGAATTCGCCAAGAGCCTCATTCTTCTTAGCCTCTATCTTTAAGCCCACTGACTTATTATGTCTGTATGAGCCTGTAGAGAACTTAACAAGCTTCTCATATACGTTGTACCACTTAATGGTCTTGTCACGCCTTTCCTTATCCTTCTCAGCCTGGGCGAAATCAATACCCATGCCGGGCTGTCCGTACTCATCCACGCCCTGGGAGCTTACATAAGCCTTGATCATGTCAACGAATGATAAGTATGCACCACCTGCCAGCTTGCTGTAACGCCATTTCAGTTCATCCCTTACTTCTTTAGGCAGCGCATCACTCGCAAAGAATGCCTTTTCGGAGTTATAGATCTGTGCAAAGGCTTCTATACGGAGTGCATTCTTGTACAGATCCTTGAAGTTTGCTCTGATATTTTCATACTTGAACATGTCTTCAGTCAGCGTAAAGCTTAGGATCTGGTCTGTTGCCTGCTTCAGGAAATTGTACTTATTACCTTTCAGATAATCCATTATATCCGCATTGTTCTTCT
The DNA here is from genome assembly GCA_000621425.1 of Lachnospiraceae bacterium AB2028. Taxonomy (GTDB): domain Bacteria; phylum Bacillota; class Clostridia; order Lachnospirales; family Lachnospiraceae; genus NK4A136. The sequence continues at coordinate 21,026 of JHYJ01000013.1, read as the reverse complement.
TGAAATCCTCCTCGGACTGCTGGTTGATAGCCAGACCGTTCTGCTGTCTGTATACGTCACGAAGCAGCAATCTGAAAGATTTAATATCTATCTTCTCCGCTTCCTTATCCTTTTCCTTATTCTCTTCGTTCCTCTTGTTGATTGCCTCCTGCAGACGGCTGTCGGTATCAATATCAAGCACCCTGTACTGCATTGCAGTCGCATCCATAACTCCCTGTGAGGTCTCGAAGATCTGAGCTGCAGCATCCTCGTCTATCTTGTAGTTCAGCTCACCCAGACGCTTTGCGAAATCCATAGATATATTCTTTCTGAGCTGGAATTCAAAGTAGTCGTTCATTGCATTAGGACCGGCCTTCAGGCGGCGTTCTGCCTCAGCGATAACCAGTGCACGCAGTCCCTCTGACTTTTCAAGCTTGCCTTTCCACTTTTTCTGCTCAACAATATCCCTGAGAGCCTGCTGCCATTCACTCTGATCGAATCCCTGGATATTCTTGCTCTTTTCATAAAGCAGGTTAAAGAGCTCGTTGGATGCCAGTGACTGCTCAGCAGCCTTAAGCTCTGCGCTCTTCTGCTTTGCCTTCTTGAGAGCTTCTTCAGACTCCTTATATATAGCTCCAAAGCGCTTCTCCCACTCTTCCTTGCGCTTTTCTTCTGTCATGCCCACAAGTCCGAGATCCTTTTCGCCCAGCTTCTCCTCAAAATCACCGGACAGATTGTCCTTGAATCCGAAACTCTTCAGATACTTGGAAACAGCCTGATCGATAGCCTCCATGGCACCATTATTGAGGCGGGACTCCAGCATATCCTTAACATCGGCATAGGTATCGAAGTATTCCTTCAGATCAGGATTCTTCATCAGGGACTTCATCTCACGGTAGCTCTGTACGATATTGAGATAATCCCTGATATTGGTATGGAAATGAGCCATCTCCAATGCGGCAGGATCAAGCTTAATATTCAGGAAAGCAGATATTCTCTGGTTAACGAACTGCTGAGCCTTCTCCCTTGCTTCCGGATCCTTTCCATCCTTTGCCTTACCAGCTGCAATCTTGGCATCAACACGCTCTGCCTCGGGTCTAACCTGATCTGACTGGAATTTTCTGATGGATGACTGTATATCAACAATGGTCTTGTCAGCAAATGCATTGTTGTTATAGCGGATAAACTTCCACTTGATCTGATCCTGGAAATGGCGGCGGCGGTTCTCGTAAACACCTTCGCTGAAGTACTCGAACGCGTTATCAGCACTGTAAACGGCACGCTGGTTCTTAACTTCCTGTATCAGTTCCTGAATCTGCTGCTCATCCTTTGTAAGTTCCCCTTCCTTCTGAGGATACTTCTCGGTGAGCTTATTCTCTGCATTTTCAAGTGCCTCACCATTCAGCTGGGACAGTGTGGTAACAGGCATATAATACTTAGGCTCAAGGGCACGCTCGAAGAAAGTTATCCACTTTGCTCCGTATTTGCGGAATGCATCTGCCCTTACCTCGGCATCTATTCTCTTCTCTTCAGTGTCGAATTCCGCCATCTTCTGCTCTTCAGTCATCTCATCAAATCTCTTGGCGAAATCGGTCAGACATTTAACCTTTCTGTAGGTCTTAAGGCCTTCTGCATTCATAAGCTTGGAAATACTGGTAATATTGAATTTTGAGAATTCCTTATAATCTATTTCCAGAGCATTGAGAGGCTGCTGCTCATTAGCCTTCTCTGCCTCAAGCTGCGCCTTAAGATTAGCCTGGGTCCTGGTCACCCTGCGCATCTCCCAGAAATGATCTGCCATCTCGGCATCATTAAGGGCTGCGGGATCCTTTCCAAGACCGTCCTTATACAGCACAGCATAGTTCTTCTTCCACTGAGGGAAATGCTCTACATAAGGGAATCCCTCTGCCTTAAGCAGTGCCTTTGCATTTGCTGTAAGCTCTCCCTCTCCGCCGCTGGCAAGGAACCTCAGGGCATTTTCATAAGCATTCATACGGTCCTGGATAACAGCCTGCTTCTGCTTATTTCTGCGAAGCTCAACAATACGCTGAGACTGGAACATTGCCTTCATGATAGGGCTCTCGATATCGGTCTTGCTGAGAAGTGACTTTTCCTTCCCAAGGATTACCTCCCGGGCCTTAAGCTCGTCCATTACAGTGGTCAGGCGGTAGAACTTCTCAAATACGGTATTTATCTCTAAGCCCAGCATATGGAATGAGCTCTCATTGCTGGCAATCAATGTCTGCAGGCTTGCAACCTTCTGGCCCAGCTCACCGGTAACATCATACTTAAATACAGTTTCGTCGAGAGCCTGGTTCTTTTTCTGTGCTTTGCTTACCCTCTTATTACGTGCTTTCTTTGCATCATTCTCAACGCTGCCAAGAAGCTTGGCTGTTCCTTCATTGATAAGGCCGGTCATAACCTCCTGAGCCCTAAGCTGCTGCTCACGGATAGCTGCCCAGGATGTCTGGATATTCTCCTCTGTCATGGCATTCTTATCAGCCTCGATCTTTGCAAAGTGAGCTGCCTCTGCGTCCTTTTTGCGCTTTTCATAGTGCTTATCAGACTCATTCTCTTCACGCTCAATTTCAACAGGTTTATACTTGTAATCTTCACCTCCAACGATCTCGTGCCTGTTATTATAAGCCTTCTTAACTTCACCCTTGACTTCCCCATCATCAGGCCCCTGCTTAAGGCAGTGTATTTCCTTATGCCTGTTCATGAAATCCTCAAGAGGCTTTTCCATTTTAATAACAAGATGCTCTACAACGTCCTGTACTGATTTAGGCAGCTTGGAAAACCACTCTTCCCTGTTGTCATTCAAAAGAATGTTGAATCCCTTTATTCTGGCAAGACGTGCCTCAAACTCAACAGCATGCTTTGCATAATACTTGTCGGTAAGCATATCCATTGTGATAGGATTTTCGAGAACCATGGCCAGACACTTATTCAGGGTATCAATCCTGAGGGAACGTGTCTTTCTCTGGGTGATATGAAGCTTGCTTAATAGCCAGTTGCAGCCATTTGCTATCTCATAGAAAAAGCTCTTTATAGAATCCAGAAGCCCGCCCTTATTGAAATAGTTTTTGAACATGGTCTTATTGGCACTGGGGGATGCAGAATAGCCGTCCATAGACTTCTTTCTGAAAGTATCCCATTTCCTCTTATACACATGCATGAAGGGGAGCAGGCCGTCCTTAACTGTTGCCTGAGGTACACCGTACTTGGTTTCAGCATTCTCATAGAGCTTTGATGCATAGCCCTTATGACGGTCAAGAAATCCTCTGCGGTACTTGGTATAGAAATCCAGATCCTTCTTCTCACGGATAGTGTTCGTATCAACTTTCTCATTGGTTTCCCTGCGGAGCTTATTAATCTGTTTCTTTTCAGCCCTGCGATCCTTCCAATAGCCTCTCTGTGACGGAAGCACATTTTTGAATGCACTATCCTTCTCTGTCTGGGTCTCGTCAGCTTCCTCAAATTCCCGCTGGCTATATTGGTAAAGCATCTGATTCTGCTCACCCATGACCACACCTGTTTTCATGATCTCCTGCTGAAGGAATTCAGCATGCTGCTGAGCATCCCCCTGGCCAAATTCTTCCTGTGTCTTAAGCGGAACACGTGTAGTTACGTAATTCCTGATCTGCTCTTCATTGGCATTCTTCTGATAATTAAGGTTGTATTCTGTTTGCTCATCAACCTTCTGCAGCTTATGCATCATATTGTTGTCCAATGTGCTACCTCCTTTTTTCTCTCACTTTTAATTATCGGTCCTGATCTACTTTTCCCCGCAGGTAAAGCGGGTACTTTCCTACGTTGATGTCATTATAATCTCCCTATCGTACCCAAAACCGAATATTTTCCCCTTTTTCGACTACTTTTTTTATTTTATATGATTTTTGTGATTTTTTACACAAAAAAAAGATGATTATAATGAGATTTTTAGCAAAAATCACAATAAAAATCCCCAAAATTATAACTGTTTCCCATAGAATAAAGCCGAAAATGCCCATAAAAGAAAAAATCCGGGATTAAATCACCGGCAAAGCATAATTTTTCCCTGCCTGAGGGTACGATTACGGTACGTTTCCGGCAAAAAATGCCTGCATAAGAAAAACACGGTTTTGGGAACTGTTTCCCAATTACCGTGTTCTGTTTTACGTTTTTTATACAAGAAAACCTCTGTTTGTACAGCTTGCCGCACTGTCTGTGGTAAGCTTTCCCCTGGAATAGGTCATGCCGGCGTAGATAGTGTCGGTATTTTTCATTATGGGCTCCGAGCTGTCTGATTCGGCAGCGCTGGCGTAAGCGTCCCTTAAGCTCTTCATTATCTTTTCAGCCTCACCAAGCCCTGCGGGATCCCTGCGGATATCTGCCATTATCAGCTCCCGCTCCACGAAGCGGTATATCTGGTATGTGCGGCGTGCAAGGTCATATTCCATATTAAGGGAGTCAATCAGTTCCCTGAGTACAGCCTTGGCATTCCTGATGCCGGTCTTGTAGGTATTCATGTCCTCAAGGGTGAATTCCTCTCCTGCGCGGCTGTTCTCTGCCTCTTTTACATAGGTAAGAAACATGTCATAGAGGATGACAACCATACGGCTCCTGTTGGCCTCGCTGATTCGCAGCATGAATTCCTGTTTCTTCTCGCCTGTCATGTGTATGCCCTCCTATTTAAAGTATATATACCGGATGCTGCACTGTTTACTTCCGGATCAATGCGGCATCCCGGAAAATTGACAATTACTGTAACAGCTGCAGTACCTGCTGGGGTCTCTCGTTAGCCTGTGCAAGCATGGAGATGCCGGCCTGGGTGAGTACCTGCTGTGTGGTATATTCGGTCATTTCCTCAGCCATGTCCACATCCATTATCCTGGAGTAGGATGAAGTCATGTTTTCCTCGGAAACCTTTACGCTGGCCTCGTTGTGCTCCAGACGGTTCTGGTATGCACCAAGCTTTGAGCGTACACTGCTGATATATTCCAGCGCGCCGGATATGGCATCTATTGCCTTTGATGCACCTTCCTGTGTGGAAAGATCCATTCGCAGGGGATTCTTAGGATCATCGGGGATGCCCATATTCTCTAAGGAAACCGTCCTGATCTGGATTGCCAGCTCGTTGCCCTCGTTTGCGCCGGTCTGTATCTTCATGGCGCCAATGCCGGTAATATCCAGCTCAACCGTGCCTGATGCACCTTGCGCCGCCGTAAAGTTCAGCTCGAATCCGCCGGTACCAAGTATCTTGTACCTTGTCTCTACCGGATTTCCGTTAATGTCAGTAATCTGTTCTGCAGTTCCGGTAAGGGTTCCTACATTAGGGAATTCCGGACCCAGGGCGCTTAAGTTTACAGTGCCGTCTCCATTAAGAAGCGAGCCGATATCTACTGTGTATTTTCCGGGATCCACATCCTCTGTGTAATAGTTTACCTTTACATCGGGATTGTCAGAATATCCCTTCAGGTCAAATGTGCCGTCCAAAAGAGGCTGGCCGTTGAATTCCGTATCCTTTGCGATACGGGTGATTTCCTTCTGGAGCTGCTCTATCTCAGTCTGGATAAGCTCCCTGTCGTAATCAGTCTTGGTATCCGTAGCTGCCTGAACGGCAAGCTCGTTCATTCTCTGAAGTATGGAAGTAACTTCCGAAAGGGCACCGTCTGCGGTTTCCACTACGGAGATGCCGTCATTGGTATTCCTGGAGCCTACGCCTAAGCCCTCTATCTGTGCATTCATGCGGTTTGCGATGGCAAGGCCCGCAGGATTGTCCTTAGCGTAATTGATCTTTAATCCTGAAGAAAGACGCTGCATTGACTGCGTCATCAGATTATCGGTACGGTTAAGTGCCTTGTTGGTGTGCATTGCGCTTGCATTGTAATTTATTCTCATGTTTTCCCTTTCTGCCGCTTTAGTGGCTACGATTTCGGATCATCGTTGAGTCATTATGCCTCTCCAACTGTCTGCAGGAAAGTCTTTGCCGTCCTGTAGAGAGATGCCGTATCGACATTGCTATTATTTTTTTCGGCATTTCTGCCGGATAAATTAACATCAGTCCGCGACGATATCGCAAAGCTGAACTCCGTGACATTAAGTCCGTTTTCCGCAAAGCGGGATAAAAGCCTTTCTGAAAGCGTCTGAAGGACATCAGCCGCGCCCTCCCTGTCGCTTACGGCAAGACCTGTCAGGCCTGTGCCGTCACCGGACATTTCAAAGCGCGCCTTTATATTACCGAATTTTTCAGTCTTTAAGGAAATGTCCGTTGCCGGTGTTTTCCCGCTTCCATGCAGTATCTTAACGGTAACGGCTGTCAGCTCCCCATCTATCTCCATGGGAATCTCGTAGGACTCGTTCTTTGAAAGGCTGCCGGCTACGGAAAGCTGTGCCATTGTCAGGCTATACTGCCGTACATCAATGTCCTCGCCTTCGCCTGCTGAGAACTGCCGTACCACTGCCCCCATAATGTTCATGATCTCATTATACACGGACTTAGCAGAATCCTCATTATCAAAATTATCCAGGACTCTCTTGTAGCTGGAAGTTATAAGCCAGTCGTCGCCGCCTGCGGATGCGATCTTCCTTATGTCATCAAAGACCTCGCCCCTGTCGGACCTTAAGCGCTTAAGTCCCTTTACATGCTCGGCAGTAGCAATGACTTCGCTCTCCACCAGCTCCCTGTATATCTGGGTAGAAGCGTCGGCTGCATCCCTTATGTTCTCTGCCATGCTCTCAGCCTGCACCTGCCTGAAAGCCGTCTCTATCTGTGCCTCGATATTTTTGTCTATATTACTTTCCATTCCGCCGAAGCCGTCATCCACGGACACATCCATACCTGCACTGTGGCCGCTGCGGATGGCGGAAAGGATGTTGGTAAAGCTTACTTCCCTGCCCTGGGACAGAAGTGTGCCTATGGCCGCCCCGTCCTTAAGCTCTGTCTGGTGCATCATGCGGTAAATTCCCACAAAGGATTCAGCCTCTTCATCAGTGATAAGGCCCCTGTCCTGCATGCGTACCAAATACTCGCTGTACTTTTCGCCGGTGTCCCCGGCCTCAAGGGCATCCAGCTTTTCCTCCAGCTCCTTCATGGAAAGCTTCATAGGATTGATGCCGTTCCGTATCATATCCAGGGTAGCTGCCGGATTCATTTTTTCTATTATATTGTCAACAACGCTGCAGGTTTCATTAATCAGCGCGATATTCTCGTCGCTTATCTCCATATGGTTGTAGCCAAGTACCCTGGCTGCACGGAGATTGCTGTCGCTTGCCTCTATGCCAAGTTCCTTAAGCAGGCTGTCCGCATGGGCAAATGCCTTCTGTATGGAATCGCCTAAGTCAGCCCTGACTTCAGTCTGCAGGCTTTCGTATGCCTCGCCTGCCAGCTCGTAACGGCTCCTCTGCTCACGGCCCCTGGCCGAGAAGTCTTCGAGAGTAACATTACTGATACCGTAATTAGCCTGGAAAAGCGCTTCCTCCTCGCTTGCAAACGCCACGCTGCCTATCACGGAAACCGGGAGCCTTGGCAGCTCGGAAACAGTCTGCATCGTTTCTTTGTATATGGATGCCCTTTCGGAAGCGACCACGCCGTCATCAGTTCCGAATTTCTTCTTATTTATCTCTGCCTCGGCAAGCTTTAACTGGTCCACTAAATCCGAAAGCTCGGTGATATCTATGTCCACGCCCATGCGCAGGATGGAAAGGTTAGCCTCAACGGTCATTGAAAGGCGGACTTCCTCCATGCGGCGGTAAGCGGTGATGTACTTTGCATCATTATTGAAAGATTCAGCTGTCAGCTGAAGGACATGAGTGTCATCCTGAACGGATGTATCCTGATTTTCTCCAAGATTGGCTAATGCGTTGCTTACAGAAACCTTATCCTCTTCTGCGATGTCAGGTAGCTCCTCCGTAAGGGCCTCAAGGTTTTTGACATTGAGCATCATGTCCCTGTCAACCAGCTCACGGACATACCTTACATCAGATGCGGCTGCCTCCACCACATCTGCTGCCTTTATGGCTCTTTCTATCAGGGAACCTTCATGAACGGGATCTGCCTGCAGGGCACTGAGTCCCGATGCAACGGCGTCCGCTCCGGACTTAAGCAGTTTCTCGCGGTCAATAGGGAATTCCATATCCTGCAGCTCACGCATAGCCGTGAAACTCTTCTCGTCAAGGACCAGGCCGTCATGTACCATCTGCTTTGCGATGTCGTAGTTTTCACTGTCTGCCTCAAAGCCTGCAGACCTGATGATCTTCTCGATCTGGTTCTTAATGGTCTCGCTGCTGTCAATGGCGCTGTCTGCTGAACCGGTGTTGATGTTTCCGGCTCCGCTTACGCTGTGCTCAGCGTAATAGATATTCTGAATAGTGGGGGGAAGTTCATTTTCCACAAGATAATTTTTTACTTCATGTGAAGGCGCCTCCAGGCTTTCCGCCATGTCCACAAGTTCCTTCATATCCTTCACATTTGTTTCAGTAGCCGGAACACCTGCGGCGTGAAGGCTCTCAGAGATTTCATTTGCCATCGCCACGCTGCCGGTCACGGCCTCCAGCTGCTCAGCTGTCAGGTCATCATTGTAGCCCTTTATGACTACGCCGGCCTTAGCCATGGTGATCTTTATCTCGTCAGCAATGGTGACAGCCTCTTCCGGATCCATTTCGCTTAAGGAATAGCCGTTCTCTGCCGCTTTTTTGTATGCCTCATCAGACATGGTGTTGGACATGACTATCATCTTGTCCTTCATGACATCTTCCGGCACTCCTGATGTGGCCTGGCGCAGTGTGGATGCGGCGCTTTTCTTGTCCACATCAATCACCGGCATCATGCCCTGGCCCATGCCGTCCCCGATATTAAGGGTAAAGCCTGCGGCTCCGGATTTCGCAACAGCCTCGTGGTCCTTGACCTTATTTGAATTATTTAATGTATGCGTCAGTGCGTCCGCACCGTAATTATTGCCGTTCCTGTTATGCTGTATGATGTTGCCGATCTCGTTGCCGTTCATGTACACACCCCAATCTGATCATGTATTATATCCCCACAATCATATTATATCACCCGGTGGGGAATCCCTGTTCTGCATTGCTGTTTATGAATGCTCACACACAAAAATACTACAGGACTGCTCCTGTAGTATTTATTTCGGCTAAAACCGTAAGATAATTAACTGCCCTGTATTTCAGACCTTTTCATATAAACTTCCCACTCACAATACTATACAGAACGACACTCGCACATGTTTCGGAACAATCACGATGCGGTTTTAGCTCCGGGGAAATCCAGTGCTTACAGCCCGTTATTAACCGTTGTAGGGTTGCGAGACGACACGCTTTTGGTCGGCTCGCATACGACGGGTAATTACGGGCTGTTAGCGATTAGTTTCCCGGAGCGTTGCATCGGTTCCGGAACGGTGCGAGTCGTCGTTTGGATTCCATAGACTGTATATGGGAAGTTTCATTCGTTCTGTTTTTCTTCAAAAAAAGTGTTCAGCTTGTTCAGGCAGTTGATCAGGGCTTTCATCTCATCCTGGTCCAGGTTCTTAACCGCCGCATGGATCATGGCCTTATGGAAATCCCTGTGATGGAAGAATGCCTTCCTGCCCTTCTCAGTAAGGGTAACCAAAACCACGCGCTTGTCTTCCGTGCTGCGCTTGCGCTCTATGTAGCCCTTTTTCTCCAGGCTGTTCATATTGACCGTAAGCGTGCCCACCGTCACAAAAAGCTTTCCGGCAATGGTGGACACATTCTGTGGCTCCCTCACGCCGATAGCTTCCATAATGTGCATGTCGTTATTAGAAATATCGCGGAATTCCTCAGTAATGACTGCCTTTGATTCCGCATTCATCACACGGTTAAACAGATTAACCAGCAATTCATTTAATTCTACCGCACCGCCCCGTCTAGCCATTTTTTATCCCTCACTCAACTGACTGCATTACCACTTAAGCACGCAGGCACCATAGGTAAGCCCGCCGCCAAAGCCTGACAGCACCATAGTATCTCCGTCTTTTATCTTACCCTCTTTATTCAGTTCATCAAGCAATAACGGTATCGAAGCCGATGATGTATTCCCGGTCTTGTGGATATTCACCGGAAAATGCTCCATGCCTGCACCGAGACGCTTTGATATTGCCTCTATTATACGGATGTTTGCCTGATGGAGTACGAAGAGATCCACATCAGATGCCGTAATGCCTGCATCCGAAAGTGCTTTCTCGATGCATTCAGGCACCTGGCGTACTGCAAACTTATAAACCTCAGCACCGTTCATATGAACGAATGCGTCCTTGCCTTCGTATTCATCTTCCTTGTCAGGATCTGCTTCCTTTTTCCTGAAATAGAGCACTCCGCCCTTTGAACCGCTGCTTCCCTGAACCATGCTAAGGATTCCACGGCCTTCTTCTGCACAGTCTTCCACAAATACGGCACCGGCGCCGTCACCGAAAAGCACGCAGGTGCTCCTGTCTTCCCAGTTTATTATGCTTGAAAGCACTTCGGATCCTATTACCAGCGCATTTTTATGCATACCTGATGCAATATAGGCACTTGCTGTCTGGAGCGCGAAGAGGAATCCTGAGCATGCTGAATTGATGTCGAATGCCACTGCGTTGTCAGCGCCTATGTCTGCCTGTACCTTGCATGCCGTGCAGGGAACCATTACTTCGCCGGTACAAGTGGCAACGATTATCAGGTCCACATCAGATGCTGACCTGCCTGCATCTTCCAGCGCTTTTTTTGCAGCCTCTGTTGCCAGGGATGCCACTGTCTCATTCTCCGCAATATGCCTTTCCGACATACCCGTGCGCTCACGGATCCATGCGTCGGATGTATCCACCATCTTTTCCAGGTCAAAATTTGTTAAAACCTTTTTGGGCAGACAGCTGCCCGTTCCTTTTATAGTAATTGCCATAATTCACCTTTCATAACTGTTCAAAGTCTTGCGGGTGTTACCGCTATATCAGAATGCCCTGAACCTGTCGTATCTCTGCGCAACAATCTCTTCCGGGGTCATTCCGTCGTACTTCTTTAAGAAGTCCATGATCTTTTCCTTCATGTACTCGCCAATGCCCTTTGCAGTATCCTTGTCGGCACCGCCGAATTCCGGAATGATCTCCTCTATTACCTTGAGACGCTTTAAGTCCTGAGCGGTGATGTTCATCACTTCGCTGGCTTCCTTTGCCCTGCCTGCATCCTTCCATAATATAGAAGCAAAGCCTTCGGGAGAAAGAATGGAGTAAGTCGCATTTTCAAGCATCCATACTTCATTTCCCACAGCAGTAGCAAGTGCTCCGCCGCTTCCGCCTTCACCGATAAGGATTACCAGTACAGGAACTTTAAGTGCCGACATCTCCATAAGGTTCCTTGCTATGGCCTCGCCCTGACCTCTTTCCTCAGCTTCTATGCCGCAGAAAGCGCCGCTGGTATTTACGAAGCTTACTATGGGGCGGTTGAATTTCTCTGCCTGCTTCATAAGACGCAGGGCCTTGCGGTATCCTTCAGGCTTCGGCATGCCGAAATTCCTTTCACGGCATTCCTTTGCATTGGAGCCTCTTATATCAGCGATTACCGTTACAGGCTGTTCTGCGATAAAGCCTACGCCGCCTACGATGGCCGGGTCATCCGCAAAATACCTGTCGCCGTGAGCCTCAACAAAGCTGTCAAAAATATGCTCCATGTAGTCAAGCGCTGATGCCCTCTCTATCCGGCGTACACCCTTAACCTTTTCCCAGGCTGACTTGTACCTGTCGAGCCATACACGCTCCTTCAGAATTTCCGTCATATGGAAGTGGAACTCTTCTCCGCGGAAATCTGCCCAGGTCTTCCTGTTTGCGCCGTTGTGGCTCCTTATCAGAAGGTACATTATCTTTTTCAGACTTCTTCTGGGAATGATTCCGTCCACGAAGCCGTGCTCCACAAGGAACTCAGCTGTCTGGAATCCTTCGGGAAGTTCCTGTCCTAAGGTCTGCCTTATGACCCTAGGACCTGCAAAACCGATAAGCGCTCCCGGTTCAGCCATGATGACATCACCCAGCATTGCAAAGCTTGCAGTCACGCCGCCTGTTGTGGGATCCGTCAGGATGGTGCAGTAAAAAAGTCCTGCATCACCGTGCCGTTTTATTGCTGCCGATGTCTTCGCCATCTGCATAAGGGAGATGATTCCCTCCTGCATCCTGGCTCCTCCTGAACAGCAGAAGATAAATACGGGAAGTTTTTCCTTGGTAGCCCGTTCTATTGCTGCTGTAACACGCTCGCCCACCACATGGCCCATGCTGGCCATCATGAAACGGGAGTCACAGACGCCGACTACAGCTTCCTCTCCGAATATCTTGCACTTTCCTACGGTAAAGGCTTCCTTGAGTCCGGTCTTTTCCCTGGCCTCTGCCAGCTTGTCCTCATAGCCCTTGTAATCCAGCGGATTGGATACCTCCATATCCGTAAACCATTCCTCAAAAGTACCGGGATCCGCCACCATCCTAAGACGGTTGCTGGTCTTTACGCGGAAGTACCCGCCACACTCGTAACAGATATACCTGCGCTTTGCGACCTGCGCCTTATCAACCATCTTGCCGCACTTCGGGCATTTGATAAGGCCTGTCTCAACAGGTGTATCTTCCTTTTTTAAGAACTTGCGCTCTTCCCAGAATTTCTGCAAACCCATTATCACATTCATCTGTCACACCTCATCAGTCGCCCACTGCGAATGTAAGCTCTGCTTTTACTGCAGTCTCGCCGTCTACCTTTGCAACAGCCTCCGCAATTCCGAAGGGGCCTTTCTGCTTTACGATGTTTACCTCAAACATAAGCACATCACCGGGAACAACCTTCCTGCTGAACTTTGCCTTGTCTATGCCTACGAAGTAAGCAGTCTTTCCCTTCCACTGGGGAAGTCCAAGAAGCGCTACGGCTCCGGTCTGAGCCATTGCTTCTATAATAAGTACTCCGGGCATTACCGGATTTCCGGGAAAGTGGCCTGCAAAAAATGGCTCGTTAAAGCTTACGCATTTTTTACCAACTACCCTTACTCCGGGCTCCAGTTCCTCTATGGTATCGATCAGTAAGAACGGTGACCTATGGGGAATTATTTCCATGATTTCTTTAGTGCTGTAAACAGACATTGTCCGCTCCTCTCTTCATGGCCGGCATCACATCCGGCGAAAGATTTTTTATTCCGAAAATTTCTTTATTACAAGTGCCGCATTGTGGCCGCCGAATCCTAACGAATCCGACAGGGCATACTTTATATCGCCCCTGTATTCCTCGGCACAGTAGTCCAGATCAAGCTCCTCGTCTTTTTCCTTATAACCTACAGTCTTATGCAGGAAGCCTTCCTGAATCTCCTTTACGGTAACAACGAATTCCACCGCACCGGCTGCGCCTAAGAGATGACCGATCATTGACTTGGTCGAATTGATCTTTAACTTATATGCATGCTCACCGAATGCAAGCTTCAGTGCCCTGGTCTCAAACAGGTCATTATAATGTGTTGCCGTGCCATGGGCATTGATGTAATCCACATCTTCAGGCTTTATGCCAGCATCAGCTATCGCAAACTTCATTGCCGTAGCCGCACCCGAACCGTCCTCCGCAGGGGAAGTGATATGATAAGCATCCGCTGTTGCACCGTAGCCTACTAACTCTGCAAGTATCTTTGCGCCGCGCTTCTTAGCATGCTCGTATTCTTCCAGAACCACGATGCCTGCACCTTCACCCATTACGAAACCGCTTCTTCTTGCATCAAAGGGAAGCGAGCAGCTCTCCGGATCATCGGAAGTACTGAGTGCCGTAAGCGCCGTAAATCCAGCCACGCCTACAGGACAGATAGCGGATTCAGTTCCGCCGGCAAGCATAACATCCGCATCGCCGTACTGTATGGTACGCATTGCCTCACCGATTGAATGAGTACCTGATGCACAGGCAGTCACCACATCTATGTTCTTTCCCTTAAGGCCGTATGCAATGCTGACATTTCCTGCGGCCATATTTGATATCATAAGGGGAACCATGAGCGGGCCAACCTTACCGGGGCCTCTGTCGATGATCCTCTGGTATTCCCTCTCTACAGTCTGCAGGCTTCCTACGCCGCTGCTTATTGCACAGCCCACGCGGAAGGGATCCTCTTTTTCCATATCAAGCCCTGAATCCTTCAGCGCCTCGCCTGCCACAGTTACTGCGAACTGTGAAAAACGTTCCATGCGCTTTGCCGATTTTTTATCCATGCTGAGAGTAGGATCATAATCCTTGACCTCTGCTGCAAGCTTTGCCTTGTAGTCAGTAGTGTCAAAAGCAGTGATGGGGCCAAAGCCTGTCTTTCCCTCTTTCACAGCATTCCAGAAACTTTCCACATCATTGCCTATGGGTGTCACTGCACCAAGTCCTGTCACAACTACCCGCCTGTTCATCATATCTCCTCCTCCCATTTATATTGCCATTCCGCCGTCTACGCAAAGAACCTGTCCCGTAATGTACGAAGACGCGTCCCCTGCCAGGAAAGCTACCGCTTCCGCGATGTCATCAGGCTTTCCTATCCTTCCTAAAGGAATGTTTTCTATAAGCTTTGTCTTGGCATCTTCCTTCATAGCGTTGGTCATGTCCGTCTCAATGAATCCCGGTGCTACTGCATTCACGCATACGCCCCTGCCTGCAAGCTCCCTTGCCACGCTCTTGGTCAGTCCGATAAGTCCTGCCTTTGATGCGCTGTAGTTAGCCTGGCCGGCATTTCCCATGACTCCGCTTACGGAAGAAATGTTTATGATCCTGCCTGACCTCTGCTTTAAGAACACCCTTGAAAAATGCCTTGTCATATTGAAGGCACCCTTAAGGTTCGTATCAAGCACCCTGTCATAGTCATCTTCTGACATTCCCATCAGCAGTCCGTCCCTGGTAACACCCGCATTGTTTACCAGGATGTCCAGCTTTCCGTACTTTGCAACCACTGACTTTGCCAGCTCCTCGCAGGCCTTGAAATCAGAAACATCGCACTGGATTGCCTCTGCACTGCCGCCTGCAGCAACTATCTCTGCCACGGTTTCCTCTGCTTTTTCTTTGGATCCGCTGTAGTTAACTACCACCGTAGCACCAAGGGACGCCAGTTTCTTGGCAATGGCTTTTCCTATGCCCCTGCCTGCGCCTGTGACTAATGCTGTCTTTCCGCTTAACATCCAAGTTCCTCCAATAACTTATCTAATTCTTCAACAGTACCAACATTGAAGACCTTTGCTTCTTTATTAATACGCTTCATAAATCCTGCTAATGTCTTGCCTGGGCCGATCTCTATGAAACAGTCCACTCCGTCAGCGATCATTTTCTCAACGCTCTGCTGCCACTTAACAGGCGAGCAGATCTGCGCCGCAAGGAGCTCCTTTATTCCGTCTGCCTTTGTAACAGGCTCAGCTGTCACATTCGTAATGTAAGGGATCCGGGGATCGGAAATGTTTACCTGCTCCAGCTCTTTTGCCAAGAGTTCAGACGCTTCCTTAAGGAGCTCTGAATGGAAGGGACCGCTTACATTTAAAGGAACACAGCGCTTTGCGCCGGCTGCCTGGCACTCCTCAGCTGCCTTGTCCACAGCTTCTTTTGCGCCGGTGATAACTATCTGGCCGGGGCAGTTGTAGTTTGCAACTGATACAGGCTTGCCTGTCTCGTCAGCTATCTTTTTGCAGGCTGCGTCTGCCTGCTCAGGCGAAAGCCCCAGTACTGCCGTCATGCCGCCGCCGTTAGGATAAGCGTTCTGCATATATATTCCGCGCTTACGAACTACAGGGAAAATATCTGCCGGCTCCATAACACCTGATGCAGCAAGAGCCGCATACTCGCCAAGGCTTAAGCCCGCACACACATCAGCCTTGATACCCTTTGCAGTTACAACTTTCCACATGGCAAGCTCTGCAGTGATCATGGCAATCTGTGTATACTCTGTCTGGTTCAGCTCATCATTTTCGCTGAAGCAGAGAGCCTCAAGATCCAGTCCTGTAGCCTCGGAAGACTTTTTGAATATCTCCTGCGCCTCTTCGTATTTTTCGAAAAAATCCTTTCCCATGCCGGGATACTGTGCCCCCTGACCAGGGAAGATAAATGCTGTCTTTCCCATGTTTCCTCCAACTATGCAAGCTTCATAAGCTTTTCTGCCTCATCCGAAATGGATGAAATTATGTCCGCGCAGCTCTCCTCGCTCTTGATAAGGCCTGCGATCTGTCCGGCCATAAGCGTTCCGTTTACCACATCACCATCTATTACTGCCTTCCTAAGGGAGCCAAGCGTCAGCTTTTCAAGCTCCATAAAGTCTGCGCCCTCACGCTCAAGCTTTACATATTCCTTGGTCATGCGGTTCTTTAAGCACCTTACGGGATGACCGGTTGTGGTACCGGTTACTACGGAATCGATATCCTTTGCCTTTACGATCTTTTCCTTGTATGCCGCATGCACGATGGATTCCTTGGCAGCTACGAACCTTGTGCCCATCTGTATGCCTTCAGCTCCCAGCATGAATGCTGCAGCCATGCCGCGTCCGTCAGCTATTCCGCCGGCTGCGATCACGGGAATGCTTACTGCATCCACAACCTGGGGAATAAGCGCAAAAGAAGTGGTCACACCAATATGTCCGCCGCTCTCCATTCCTTCTGCAACTACCGCATCAGCGCCTGCACGCTCCATCATAATTGCCATTGCCGTGCTTGCTACTACCGGGATTACTACCACGCCCGCTTCTTTCCAGGCATCCATGAACTTGCCGGGATTTCCTGCACCGGTAGTAACTACCTTAACGCCTTCTTCAATGATGATCTTTGCTACATCATCAGCGTTGGGATTAAGGAGCATGACATTGACACCGAAAGGCTTGTCAGTAAGCTCCTTGCATTTCTTTATCTCTTCACGAACCACCTCAGCGGGTGCGGAGGCAGCTCCGATAATGCCGAGTCCGCCGGCATTTGATACGGCTGCAGCCAGATTGTGCTCAGCCACCCATGCCATTCCACCCTGTATGATGGGATATTCCGTTTTCAGTAAATCAGTTATTCTGTTCTTCATTTTTCCTCTTTCTGCCGCTTTCGGCATCAACGTTCAGTTGAAAGAAATGAGATCAGGGACAGCCCTGATTTTTAAAAGGAACTGTGGTAAGCATTTCACAGTTCCTTTCTTATTCTGCAGGCTATTTTTAAAGCTCAATGTTCTTCTCTTTAAGATAGTCAGCAACGGAACCTACAGTTGTGAAGTTCTCAAGCTGCTCTGAAGGGATCTCTACTCCGTACTCCTCTTCAAGTGCCATTACAAGCTCGAAAAGATCGAGTGAATCTGCCTCAAGATCCTCCTTGAATCTGCTCTCAGCAGTGATCTCCTTGCCTTCAACATTTAACTTCTCTTCGATGATAGCGATTAATTTTTCCATTTTCTTTTCTCCTTTGTTTGATTTTCAAGTATTTTGAATTTCAAAGTATTTTGAATTTCAAAGTTTTTCGAACCACGAACAAGAGAATAATACAATTTATTTTGATTGTCAAGATATTTTCCCGGATTTTTTTAGAAAGATTTTTTAACTTTTTATGAACAATAAAAAATCCGGCAGAATGAGCTGCCGGATTACCATATAATGTACAGCAAAGTACATAAGACTATTTTTATAGGTCAGCCTACTGTCCGGTCGACTACAGTATCTCATCCACCTTGATACCCTTTAAGTCTGCATCCACCAGTGCCATCTTGTTCTTTATCTCGTTAAGGGCCGCCTGGACATCACCGGCATTTTCAAGCCTGTGAACAGGATCAGTGCCTATTACATCCGTTAAGTCTATGTCATCAGCCTTGCGTTTCCTGCTGTCCTCCCTTGCTTCCTGCACGCTCTCCTTCGTGCCCTCCACAAGTGCCTCCTGTATAGCTTTCTTTTCTTCCCGCTCTGCCTCGATCTCTTCCTGCTCTTCTTTTTCTTCCTTCTTCTCCTGGACTTTTTCCTGCTCTTCCTGAGCCTTCTCCTCTATATGTTCTTTCGCCTCGTTCATTGCCATGCCTATGACAGCTTTCTCTGCTTCTGCCATTATAGCCTCTGACTCATCCTGTGCATCAGCCATAGCGTGGGTTTTATTCTTTTCCGTCTCGGCATCAGTCAGTGTCTGTCTCGCTGCCATCATTGCCTTATCAGCCTCATCCATGCGCGTCTTTGCAGCATCCAGCTGACTATTTGCCTCAAGTATCCTCGACTGATACTCCGGATCAACCTGGTACTCATCCTTCAGGTTCTGTATCATTTCCTCTGCAGCCGCCTTGTCTTTGGCCGCCGCTGTCTTTTTCTCCTGCTGAACCCTTGAAAAATCCTTTATCTCCTGCAGCTGTTTATCAACATTCCGGTCTGCCTCAAATGCATCCGAAACCACCTTGTAAGCCTGTTTCCTTGCTTTCGCAAGCACCTCATCTTTAGGATCATAGCCCAGCTTTAGATTGCCCGCAAAAATATTTCCGCTCTTTCCGGCACCATTCTGCGAAAGTGCATCAGGCCGTGCAAACCCCGGCATGACATTATTCTTCTGCTCCTGAAAATTATTGACAGAAATGTTCATAATCTCGCCTCCTTGCTCAGAACCCGCGGCGGTTCCCTTAAGAACTGTCGGTTCCTTCCGACAGCATATGAATGACAATATATTATAATTTTACCCTACAATCCTATATACAACAAGGGGCTTTCTTCGCTTACAGAAATCAGTTTTCAGATCCTTTTTCAAATTATAAAGCACACTTAGATACGAAAAGTTAATCCTCTATACCAAGCAGTTCCAGAAATTCTTCAAAAGAGTCACTGTATACATCCCAGTCCCATTCATCCAGTCCATGCTCAGCATAAAATACCGGCGAATTCTCTGCAGTAATGTCAATACAAAAGGGGTCAGCTTCCATATCAGCGATCACGACAAAATTAGGGTTCCAATCCTCAATATCTTTTTTCTCAACAGGATTATATGAATAACCTGCCTGTGATTTTATAAGATCTTTTGCACCATAAACACAAACCTCAGTTCTATCCAGTAACTCTTCATTCTCTATTCCAACAGAAAAACTCTTTGAATGAGATTGTTTTCAGAATCAAAAGAAAAAACCACATCGCCGTTATCTATTGCTTTTTTCAGATCAGCAATTGTCAGCGAATTATCATACTCTCTGATCATCTTAATATACTTGAGGTAATTCTTATCTTTTTCTATCCGAACCGTAACAAGACCTACGAACATAATGTCACCGCCCTCCTAAACATCTAATATTCATCCCACTTGCATATTTTATGACCATTTTCATCAAGTGATGAAGCGTGGACTACACCACCTCCATGCATAAGAATTAACGGTGGAACACCTAACGCATTTCCTATTTCGGTTATCTCAAAACCTTTTGCCTTGAAATTATCGGAGCACCTACGGCCCTATATGTAAATTTATCTTTCCGTCACTGATATCAAACTGTTCGGTCTTATCCCCGATTCTTTGGCCGTGAACATTTACTTTGATTTCTGAATCAGTATCACCGGGACCGATATCGATCATTACCGTATCATGCTCCCAATCATTCGTCTTCATAACACTTATCTCAGCCGGTATCGTTTTACCGTTAACATAAAGATCGAACCTGTAACTGAACAGACCGTAATTTGCAAAATGCTTAAATTTTCTTGTGCTTTCCTTATGTTCTTCATCTAATTCGTACTGCCAGGTTACATCAGAAATCCCATATTCTGTATTTATCGTGACATCCCGATGGAAAAGATAATTGCTGCAAAGAAGAAAAAAGACTGCAAACATCGCCACAAGTATAGCAGCGGCAGCCGCTATAACCTTCAATAATTCGCGTACTTTGGATTTTTTCCACTCTTCTTTATTCGGCAGAATCTTCATCGATGTTTTCCTGAATTATAAAAATGTCCAACCGTTTCCTAATCAATCCACCATTCAGGGGTCAGTTCCCCCAGCTTCATAACACGGTCCCTGGAATAGTCGATCATGATATCGATATCCTGGTATCTGCCGGGCATAAGCTGAACCATCAGTTCCCTGCAGGCGCCACAGGGTGCGCCTTTCCCTTCATTCGGCGGTATACAAAGAACCCTGTCTATTTCATATTCCCCGTTTGTGATCATATTAAAAATTGCATTACGCTCAGCGCATATCCCCAGCGTAGAGCTTGTATCTATACAAACACCCACATAAATTTTTCCTGATTTTGACCGGACAGCTGCCGACACTCCGCCAGCCGTAACATAATCCGATATTGTACGATCACCTAATACTGCCTTTGCAGCATCATACATATCAACCCATATCTGATCCATAAATTTTCCTCTCCGTTATTAACTTTACTTGTGTCACCAAAATAGCCTTAAAATAAATCATTTACTTAATATTTGAAGAATTTTAACTTTTTACTTAACTCTCCTAAATTATAAAACATTTTTTATACTTTTTATGAATTACAATTATGTTCTGCTATTTGAGCTTTCAAAGCTTCGATTTCTTTACGGCTTTCTTCGAGAGCCTTCTCCTTTGCAGCTGATTCTTTCTTCAACTCATCATTCTCATCTTCCAGCCTCAATTGTTTTCACTGTAGCATCCCATATATTCAGCCCCATCTGAACTTCTCGTTTCTTTATTGTTTTTGCAAAAATTTGTTCTAGCTGTCATATTATTTCCATCCACAATACTCGCTTGCAGTTTACAGTTTAATTGCCGGTTATTACTAACCGATCAGCCTCCTCGTATTATATAGTCATACCCATTCTTTACCTTTTCTATAGGTATAGGGTATGCTGTTGAAGATGCTGTGGATTGGTTTTAGCCTCCTACCGCACAGACGGTTGTTGAAAGGCTCCAACCACAGTCTCTTTGTTTAATTGTTAATCAGTTAGATACCGCATGACGGTTTATGTAGAACGAGGTTACAGCATGCAAAGAGCCCTGTGGATCTTTATAGCAGCAGCATCAAATACTTTTTAAGGAGGATCACATTTATGATCTATGTTGGTATCGATATTGCCAAGGACAAGCATGACTGCTGTATTCTTGATGCCGAAGGCCGGAAGCTTTATCCAGTCTTCA
>JHYJ01000012.1 GCA_000621425.1 Lachnospiraceae bacterium AB2028 | reverse complement strand
TGTCCAGAGTGGCCCATTGTATTGATAACGGTCCGATGGAAGGCTTCTGGGGGATTCTGAAAAGGGAAACGTATTATGGGAGACGGTTCACTTCAAGATTAGACCTTGTAAATACCATAGAAACCTATATCAGGTATTACAACACGGAAAGGATCCAACGAAAGCTTCAGCTGATGACTCCTATTGAATACCATGAAAGCTACTACGCGGCTGCATAAGAATACCGCCAGCCGATTGCTCGACTGGCGGCACGAAACTTTTTAATTATTCACTGTCCTCTTGACGGGTAGCACACCATTTCAGATGCCGCTTTTTATGATTCCTATCTCCCTATCCTTTATACAATTCCTGGTTTAAATTTCCCTGTACTCAGCTTCCTCTATATCATCGCCGTACTCATTAAAGTCATATCTCTGTGTATTCTCAGCCACCGGCTGCTTGTTCATCTTTACGGCATGGATGATATTTGCTACTTCTGCAATGGTACCTGCTGTCAGTACGATAGCATCATCAAGCTGTCCTATTCCGACCGCCAGGTCAGGAATGAAATCTATGGGAAGAACAGCGTACGCTATCATGGCTCCTGCGATTAAAAGACCTACAGTTACAGGATTGTAATTCTTGCTTGTAATCTCTTTCTTCATAAATGCTCCTCCTTAATGTGTTTGAATAATCTGTGTTTTACTGCTTTGCTTTATGATTCAATTATATGGTGTCGCAATGGAATAATACATATCCGTCACAGCAAGTTGGGATCTTGTATTTTTCGTTTTTGGAGAATTAAATACATTTTTTCTTATTTATACTCACACGCATAGGAAAAAGCATTCTGTATTCCAGAATGCCTTTCCTCGCTCTATCCCCAACCCTCACCAATCTGGCGATAACGATAATTTAATTTTCAGCTTTTCTTCTATTGAAGGAAAACGCCCGGCAGTATGCATTTGAGCGGTTTTACCGGGCTAAAGCAGCAAACAAACACACAGTAGTAGAAAGGAGTCTACTTTTCACAGGCTGGCCATCAAATTCCCCTACCTGCTCAGCTCAAATGCATATCAATATATTAAAACCACAGATCCTAACAGGAGAAGGCCATTCCCCGGACACTATGGTACTTATTGTCATCTTTACGATTCCCGGGATCATTCTCCCGAAACTTCGATACATTGGTTACGCCGATGCTTCTGGCATAGTTCTTATCCTTCTCAATTTTTTCGATCAATCTGCATAGACAGACTCTTTCCTGCACAGTCATAGGCATCCTCCTTCAATTATCACTATGGCATTCAGATTTCCACATAATCTGCATCTTCTACATAGCCATCAGCATATGCACATGTGGAGACATTGGATGAACCAGCTGACTGAAATAATCTCTTTAACAGTATTACTACCACAGTTATATCCGTAACCAACCCGCCAAATGTGACCACCAGATCATCAAGCTGACCAAGGCCTATTGCCAGATCAGGAATTATATCAAACGGAAAAATAGCATATCCCAGTGCAAACAATGTAACACCAACACCGATAGCTATAGGTACAACAGGGCTCTTTCTTTCACAACTCATTTCGTTCTTCATAAAATTGCTCCTTTCTATGTTGTTATACTTATCTGTGTTCGTTGTTTGATTGTTTGCTTTATGGTTAAAGTCTATTACTTCAGTTCAGAATAATATATAACTGAAGCAGCAGGATACTGATTCTTATTTTTCCGGTTTAGCGAATTAGAAAAACAAAATGGCATCCTAAACCAAAGCAACGCTGCTGGTTATAAACAGAACACCCCTTTATTATATAAATGGAATGGCTATTTTTATCAGAAGCGCTAATGCGGCCAATACGATTATTGTTCCCAGCAGAACAGCACCGGTAACCAACGGACCTATTAAAGGCAATGTCAGATCAATAATAAGTTTTCCAATAAGAACAAATGCAACTATCGCAACAATTATACCTAACAGTATAAGACCAACTACAGCTACAGATATCACCCCGAGTATAGCAGCTATCCAGCCTATAACAGTAGTACATTTTGATTTCTTGTTCACTTCCATATATACCTCCTCTCCTGATACCCCACTATTATCAAACATCCCCTCGGTAGTCTCATAGATATCAGAATAAGCTCTTCCTGTTGCGCCGGTATTTACATTATTCATAATTGCATTCCTCATAATCAAATCCTCCTATAATCGTCTAATCAACAACAACTTTATTGCACTTTACAAACCGCTCCACCTCCTTTCAATTACTTATAGATTGACCTTTCTGTTTTTTACCATTTTCATAAAAAAAAGATCACATCATTTGATGTGACCTTTTTAGTACTGTTCTGAAATAGAAATAACTTTATCTTATTCTATTAGCTTATAAAAGTATGAGACATTGCCATCATCATGGCGAACTTCCTTCTCAAACATTACCTTTATTTTTTCTCCCTTTTGGACAGTGCGTCCATTCAGTTTTTTAAATGGCACCGATCCATCCCTGCCATTATCCTTAAAGAATACCGATCCCTTTTTGGATATGCCGGTTATTGTCACTTCTATCACACTCGCATTACCCGTTTGGTTCGTATTTGATCCACTCCTTTGTTGATGCGTATCGCTATCCTGCTCACCATTCCATGAACCTTCCAATGTAATATCGTTTGCATACGGAGCCGGCAATACCTGCACCCTATCAGCATTTTGATGGTTATAACTAAACCACTGGTAAACGTTATCGTCAACTACTCCAGTCTTACGGTTTACTTTCTTATGCTGAGGATATCTGACTTCTTTTCCCTTTACACTATTCGAATCACACATTGCGATAAGACTTCTGTAACTATCCGTATCTTTTCCTATCATAATCGAACTCATATCGGGTGCTGCCTTAACAGGAATCTCTATCAATTCAGTTTTTATCTGAGTACCATCGGTTGACACTGTCCTAATCATCTGTTCCTTCACACACAATTTAACACTGCCATACCCAAGCGGCTTTGCATGCCCCAGCTTATGCCACATATTACTTTCCGGTAAGTTTTCACCAAGGCTTAATACCCATATTAGTGAATCCAGCTGCTCCTGCGTTATCCTGTCGAAATATAATTTAAAAGAAAACTTTCCTTTATCGACACTTTCCATCGTGCTATTAAATTTCGATATTTCTTTAACTTCTTTCGGAATACCATGCCAATACATTTTTCTTCCGCTTGGCATTGCCTTGCTCAGATCATGATATTCTGTTTTATCCCTTCCTGTACGCGGATCCCTTACCTTTATTCCATAAAAATCAAAATTCCAGTATGTAGCCCTTGATGCAGGCTTTTCAAGATAAAACTCGAAAGCAGAAGTTCTCGGCTGGCCGAGTATTCCCAACACATGGGTCCCCATCTGCAACTCCCCTTCACTTAATGCATCCGAAATCCTTACCCTTCCACTGATTCCATCCCCCTCCTTTGTTCCAAAAAGCAGGCAGGCAGGGCAAAGTTTTTGCACGTCCTTGCAGGGAAGATGATCCTTATCTATGATTTCCTTCCATTTCCTATGCTGTGCAATCCTTCCTATTGACGAGTTCGACATATATACAAGCTTTTCATTTCCTCTTGTAACAGAAAAAAACCTAACCGGTATCATTCCTCCGGTCTCACATATAGTCTCAAATTTACCTAATAAATGTTTCCTCTGTTCATCATTAGGATTATTCTGTCCTCCGCTCACATTATCTCTTTTTAAAACAGATGCAATCTGCTTGCGCGGGGTATCATCATCCTTATTCCATCTGTATTCCTCCTGATTCTTCTCTAAAAAGGCGACATGGTAGGGTGATCTGGTATCTACAGGCACATTACACTGAACATATCCTTTCCCAGTTATATAATCCCCACAATAATACTTTTTGTTACCAATACAGATATCTATCTTATTTTGTATATTAGCCTCAACAATATTTGACTTCGTATTCCACAAAACCCATTGCCCGGCATTTTTATCATACTCCAACAACCCCCTTCTGGTTACCGCACCATAAATCGGCACGCGTTGGCTAATAGGCTTATCATCCATAAGAAAAGGGACGCAGCTCTCTGTCACTGCCTCATATACGGACCTTATCATTCCTCGCAGTTCACTTCCGGGAACTATATATTTCTTTTTATCCCCTTCTGATACATGGAAAAAATCATATTTTGTATGGAGTTTCTTTTTTAATTCCTCTGAAGGTTTCAACACTTCCTTTTGACTCTTTGTATCTATGAAATGTGGATGCGATCCATCGGGTATTATCAGCGGAGTCTTTACTTCCAGCTCAACCGTCAGCCAACCCGTTTTCAGTTTTTCTGAACCGCAGTATACAGTTTCTCTGGATTTCCTATTTTCTTCTTTTGTATTACCAAATGGAACAAAATTATATGGGTTTACAAATCTGGCCACAATATAACCTCCTCATAATTACTCAAATGAACATATACGAAAATCATCGGCACTTACCATGCCGTCATCATCATAGCGATAATATGTTTTCGTCTTAATCTTTTGGGTACTTTTAGCTACAGGTAACGAATACTGTCCCCCCACTGTACTCATAAATGCTGTTTTGATAATTCGGCCATCCTCGCCTATAATCTCATTGCTCTTATCTGAATTTGCATCAAGTGTCTGGTAGCCTATACGAAAATACATGCTCTCCTCAGTTGGATACACATTATCTTTATCATTACACAACTGCTTCACATTCTCACTGAGTGTCATATCGTCTGCTATTCTCCACACAAAAGATCTCTTCAATGCACTTCTTCTTGCCAGAAATTCCATCTGATCGTCAAAGATTCGTATTTCCAGCAATTTTGAAACATCAACATCATTAATCTCATCGGATCTTCCGGACAAAAATCCGTCAGTCTGATATGCAACATAATAACAGCTTTCAGGTATCTGATTATTCAACAACTCCGAAAAGCCTTCTTCATCACACACCCCGTTTTCTTTTATCCAGATTCTTTCCATCATCCCACCTCCAGAAAATCCGTTTGCATATCTGCCACACTCTTTAAAACACTTTCACCATTCACACATACATCTATAAAAGCAGCCTCACCTCGGCCTACACCTTTTTCTCCACCTACAGGCATCAGGCCTAATCCCATATCAACAATACAAGCAGCAAGCAGTTGTCTCTGGAATTCCGTCATGCAGTTGTGTTTGTATGTAATCTCCAACTCGCCTTTTCCACCGCTCCAACATTGAGTTGTAAATAAGCCGGTATTCTTCGGTGCCTGTGTAAAACGATCTACGGCATTTCTTGTAACCGTAATAGCATGTCCACCTTCTACTTTCGTTTCGGAAAATGCTATATCTGAACGCCTATGCTCACCATCTTCAGTTTTACCAAATATCTTATCCAGATCCCGAAGGCTATTTTCTTCCTTTTCATGTTTAAAATGACAATCTCTTATTATGTCTCTCATATGATGCCTGAATACTCCTGCCCATGATGTTCCCGGAATAACCGGCATGTCTTCAAAGTTCTTCATCGGCACACTATCCGGTTTTGTTCCATCCTCAAGGATCTCATAATTCGTTGTTTTAACCCTTACATTAAATGATCCCTTAAACTCGAATTCTATTACTACTGATGTTAATTCATCATTTGTATCAGATGCCTCCAGTCTATCGCTATTTGAAAAAGCATTCTCATCAAAAGCATCAAATGATATCCATTCCTCTAAATCATCGGGAAAAACAAATGACTTTTTATATACAGCAACATCAAACCTTCCGTATCCTCTTGTGGTTCTTGCTCCCAACTGAAGTCCTTCTCCTATGATTTTAGCCATAAGAATATCAAGTTCTTTTTCTGTATCCTCATCCGAAGATGTATACTCTACCACAGATATATATTCTTTTTTCGTTTCCACCACTTGAAAATCGTACTTGCTCCCTTTAATTGCCGTCCCCCAGTCACTAAGTCCCACGCCATCTCTCTTATAAACAGATACATCTTCAGAAGTTGTATCATTCGGAAGGACTGCATCACTAACCAGAACTACACTCTCTTTCAATTCCAGGCCATTAATATAGCCGAATATACCATCTGCCTTGTTCTGATCCATTTTTTCCCGTAGCACACCCGCAAGTGAACTTCCGGGAATAAAGGGAAATCCACGTAAGTCCGTCATAAGATCGCTGTCTGTAATTTTCGAATCACCATTTCCAATTCTAAGTGGTGATAATTGTTTAAGTTTTAGCTGATAATATATCTTATTCATCTCACAGCCTCCTATTTACCATAATGTGCATTATGCATTATATTCTCAAGCATTATCTTCCAATTTTCCTCAACAATTTCTTTTGCAATCTTATTGCCTTCCACTGCAGAAAACAGCTTCTCTCTCCGTTCCTGTTTTCTAATGCTTTCGAATACGTTCTTGCCATAAACCATATCGACCAGCCCGTTGCATATTTCCCTTCTGCTTTCTATCTGTTCACTACTTAGGTCGGACTCCTTCATATCATTTATTCTGTTTTTCAAATCTTGCAGATCACTTGAATCACTAAGCATCTGGCGCATCCGACCAATAGGATACTGTTTTTTACCTTTCTTTATTGACTGCCATATTTCATTTGCATACTCTTTCATTTGTTCAATAGCCTTATGCGCTAACAGGATCCCTTCCAATCTTTCAGTTATTTCCGGATCTTCATCATGCATCTTTTCCGACACTTCACTTGCAGAAGTTCTAACTATGCTTGCAAGTTCCTCAAGAGTATATACATGACATCTGCCGAATCCTTCATGCCCCGCTTCCCCAATAATAAATTCATTACAAACATCACTTCCGTTTCCTTCAAAACAATAAACGCTTCCACCACGGACAACGGGAACATGCGGCCGCTGAAGTTGCCACATTGCATTAAAGCCACTATTTACAGAGTAGTTACAAATATCATCATAACCATTCGGATGTACATCATTCACGCCAATTTTATCTGCAATAAAAGCACGCACTTCCTCAGGGCCTACTATATAACAACCATTATCGCAGATCATATCCGACTCAAGTACAACAAAGATAGGCTCACCCTCATTTGTCTTAATTCTATTCTCTTTATGCTCCGCAATACTAATATCTTCAAGTGTGCATGTGGAATACTGGGCTCCCTTGCTCCTTCCAAAGCGGAAATGACAATTTTTTATCAGCCCGAGTATAATATCCACATATTTTTCCTCTACGCTGACACTTCCGCCATAAATGGCTCCTGCATCAATATATTCCTGCATATACAACTGCTTCTCACCTGACAGTCGATTATGATATATTATATGTGTGTTAGGTACTGCCACCCTATACTCCATAGACTCTTTTTCATCTTTTATTACAGATGTGTAACTTCCCTCCATTGTTTTTGGTTTAAGCTTTTTCCAATCATCAGCTTTTTCACTAAATCTATTTACAATCTTTCCACCGCCATTTTTTAACTTTACCAGCATAAGCGGAGTAGGTCTGGATATTTCTCCATCTATCACAGGAGTAAGATTACTCCAATTAACCTTGCCATTAAGGAACAAATCAGCAAATATACCATCATCTGCAGAATTGTTTTTTAAATACTGCCGAGCAAGACAACCTATAACACTTCTTGCCGCAATTTCTGTATTTAACTCTCCTATTCCAGGCAAGGTTAAAGGTGAGTCGAGCACCAGTTTATAGGTGATCTTCCAAATTTTTTCGTTGTCACCGGTCTTTGCTAATTTAACCTCTACATTAGCTTTTTTTGTTATATCCTCTCTATGATAAACACAAGCCACATTTCCGAGACCTCGATTGCGGTTTGTTCCGACATGTCTGGTTGCCTTGCATATTCTTTCTAACAATTCATTGTATTTATTTTCATCTTCCACAAACAATCTCGCATAGAAAGTAGTTTCCTTATTTTCCCCCTGATATAAGGGATTATAGTGACTCAATACTCTCGTGAAACGTAGAGTATTATCTACCTTCATACCATTTTCAAGCTTGGTCTGTCCGCGAACATAACTAAACAACCCCACAACATCCTGACTACCTATATGACCGAAATCTTTCTCTCTCTTTCTTAACCAGGTATGCATCTGGTCATAACCATCTAAAAAAGCGTTTTCTATTGTAAACTGTCCTTCCTTTCCAAAGGCAGTCCCGAAAAGCTCATCTATTACATCTTGAGTTAGTTGAGCATCCCCCATATCCCTCAGCTGTTCAGCCGACTGACGAAGGCAACCTTTAATACGTCTCGCCGGTATATATGGTAAGCCGGTATCGTCCATACAAATATCTGTATCAACAGTATTTCCACCGCTTTCTCCACTTCCCATACACATATCTGATTTTAGCTTAATCTCTATATAGGACATTTTTATACCTCCTTAAACCAAATATCATAAACTTCATATAAATCATATATCGCTTTTAAAAGGTCATTTTCATCTTTAAATACTTCGTTAAGTTTCTCACGAAGTCCTTTTTTATGACCGCATAGTTTATTCAATTCTTTTCTTCCGTCCTCGTGACTATCTTCCCACTTGGCACCAACTTCCTTTATTGCAGTACGTGCAACCTTTTCTTCGTTTAAAATGCACGCTATCCTCTTGAGTTTATCATAGGAACGTTCGCTTGGCCGGCCACACAAACACCATGGTCTTGCCATTGATTGCTGAGTTCCCTGTTTACTTCTTATTTCAGTCAATTCTCCGCCTATTCCGCTATGGATATAATGAAAATCCACCCACGCTTCTTCTTTGATATCACCGTTCAACGCAGCATCATGAACCATTTTTTTCGCCCCGTCATCACAGCACTGCTCTGCCAGGGAGTAAGCTCTTGCAAACGGATAGTGACTGTGGAAAATACATATACCTGCACATGAACTATATTTCCACTCATCATCCCTATAGGCATCAACAGCTTCCACATATGCTTTTACATACTCCATTGCGAAGCGTGCATTACATATGAAAGTCATATCATCTCCGTCCGCAACAATCTGCCTAAATAAATATGACTTTTCCTTATATTTTTCCCCGTATTTTTCCTTTAACTCAGCCTGACGCTTTCTCATAGCTTCAAGACCTTTATCTACAAAAACCTCTGCCGTAGTCTTTGTAAATTTTCTCATTTTTTCAATACAATAATCATAATCCGTCTGACCTGTCAGCATTTGTTGTATCTTGCTTCCCATATTGTTGCCATCTGCATGTACTATTGCCAACAAGCTTTCTTCCCCATGCTTTGTCACCAGATCATCCAGCAATTTCACAGCGGAATCACTAACTGAATCACCTGTCTTTCTTTTACTTCTTACCTCATCGCTTATTCTTTCCCCGTAATTATAAAATCCGCTATATGGCTGAAATGTTTTTTTGTCTACCATTGCAAACGGAACTACAAATTCATCCCTTCCCTGCACCATGGTGTTTTTCTTTTTTTCACTTTCTTCCATTAGTTTTCCATAATCCACACGATAATCTCCGGTAACTTCTACCGAAACCGCCATAGGTATCATTCCCGGATATTCCGTAATAATTCTGTATGAGAATTTTTGATTAAGCTTTATAAAAGTCTCTTTACTATCTAATAATAGTGTATCGTTTCCACCTCCTCTGAACAGCTCCACTAAGTTTAAGCTGCCCTCAGAACAACTTTTCTTTATGCTTTCATAATTGAATCCACGATCTTTTGAAACAGTACGACATATCATACCTGCCTTTTCGGCCTCTTCGATTAATATGTCCCAAGCCATTGAAATATTAATTGAGGCACCTACTATATCTTTTATCCTGTCCGTTTTGTATATGTAAGCTTGTTTTGATCTTATAGAGTACTGTGCAATAACCATTTGATCCCTCCTTATGCTACATTGCTTATTTTTTTATCCACAAAACTTTTCCTAAAAATTATTTTTCATCTAGTTCACACTATATCTTCCAAAACCAAAACTTGTATTTTTCCCTATATGGATCAACTCCCCTGCCAAAAGCAATTCCAGTATCTGTTCTTCCACATTTTCAAATGCCACTTCACCACATATTCCCCCCAATCGTATCTTTTGCTCATGTCGGTTGGAATATCTCCTGACAGAGATAAATTTAGACCTTTGTGATATCTGCATTGGTATATGCCCAGATAAATCTATTCGATCAGTTTCAATTCCTTCATAACAATTCAGCATATATAATCGTCTCTCTATCGCACGAATAATTGCGGAAATATCAAATTCCATCAAATATTGTCCCTGTTCCTTAATAGATAAAGGCGTATAAAACACAAGTTTATTTGCTTTTTTTAATTTTGATTTTCTGTAGGATACATAATCCGCTATAGACATCAATTCAAGTCGTGACATGTATATGTTGTTTTCTTCCAGAATACGTTCTCTTTTACTATTCGTTACTTCCACAATCTGAAAATGAGAGTGCTCTTTTCCTATCCCAACATATCCCAAATATTGAAATGCCTGTATGATCTGCCCAAAATAAACCACCATTCTTCCGAACAAAAGCATATCAAATTCTAAAGTATCCCCTTTGTGAAATTCTTCCTTATAATTTTCACAATTTATTACATAACCTACACTATCACCACTTGACATGAAATCCGGCTGTATTCTCATCTTTGAATACATAACTCTGCGAACGATGCATTCTGATTCAAATTTACAATTTTCACAATCTCTATTACTAATACAATTAACACGAAGAAGCATCTCTCCCATCCCCCCTCTTAAAGCCGAAGCTTTATTAGCGGGAAGGTTTGTATTATCCGTAATCATAAGTACAAAATGAAGTTTGATGTATTCCAACCCCATTAAATTTTCCACATTCAAATCTTCTTTAAAACAATTCATCAATCTACCTTACAATCTATTAACTGATATTTTTTTAAAGTGCGCGCTTTCTCTTGAGACTGGATTTTATTTAATCGCGTTGCTCTTTCAATATTGGTAAGTCTCATATCATATTGGCCCTCTTCTCGATTCATCCTAACAACAACTTCTGAAGATGTACCATCAGACACTTTTAAATATGACACTTTCTTCATACCGAACCCACCAATTATCATCGCAAAGAAGAAAGCCATCTCCGGTTCCTCAAAGCAAATCATTATTTCCCTATCCGGTGTAATTCCTAATTCGAAAAGATAGTAATACATATCAACAGCAGCAATTGTCCAGCGTGTATTATCTATTTTAGACCTTTTTATCCGTAATTCTTTTAAAACTCGTATATCCACCATCTTGTATGATTCAATCCCCTTATTCTTAAGAAAATCCTTTGCATACTTTTCTAGTGATGGCAAACAAATCAATATCATAGGATTTAATGACGTATCCTGTCCTGTCGTTATCAATTCCTGCATTGTATTTTCTTCTTTTTCCTTTTGGACCCGAACTATATCAATTATTCCCTGTGTCAAAGAACCAGCATTATCAGCTCCGGAATCTAGGTTATCAATATTTTTTTCACTTTCAATTGTATTATTCTTTTTTTCTTCTCGCTGCTTTTCTTCCCTGCGTCTCTCCTCTTCCTTACGTCTTTCTTCTTCCTTGCGTCTTTCTTCCTCCTGGCGTCTCTCTTCCTTGATTGCATCAACATCACGCGTCTGATACACACGTCTAAATTGCTTGTATTGTTCCGGTGACCAGCCCTGAATAATATCAAGGATTTTAAAGAATTTATTCAAGCAAGCTCCAATTTCATCCTGCGTATAGTTTGATGGATTCTGATCCACATTATAGTGTGCAAATTCATTCCTATACGTTCTGAGACACTCTGCAAGGTCCACAAGTTCTTCCACGTCCTCTATATTTTTTATTTTTTCCTTACGTGCTTTTAGCTGTTCATATGACTTATTACAGTTTTCATACAACGAACATTCTTTAAGCGTCGGAGTATTAAGATTTATTTCTTCCAAATATAAAGGAACAATAAAACTCTTTAATGCTTCCAATCCTGCTAATGCAGCCTCTGCATACCGGTTCATATCATAATGCCACTTTGCAACTTTAAAACCGAGTTCCCAGATTCTAAATGGATCCCGTCCATATTCATTCTTCCAATCACCCAGCATATTGGAAAAAGCATTTTTTAGAACACTCTTCAACTCAGCCAATCTTGTATTGGAATCATTTGATGCATCTATAAGTTTCAAAACAGAATCAACCGACAAGCTAAGTTTTATTATATTGTTAGTCTGTACTGCCCAATAGAAATCTGTAAGTGCCACCTTCAACTCATTCTCATCTTCCGGAATCAAATCAAGAAGAGAGCGGCTAAAGCCCATGTTTCTAAATTCACTTACAGCCTTACTTAAATCCATATTCTTAATTAGATCTACTAAATCTACAACCGGGGCATAACCAAGTTCTCTGCTCATTTCAAGATTACCGTAGTATACATGATCCACAGTGATTGAATAATCAGCAATCATTCTCTTGTAATCTAATATGGATAAGTTATAAATTGGCAATGATCTGAACGAATGGGTAATATCAAATGACACATGATATTCCTCAGACGGATCAAGAGATGACCATATTCCGGACAATAATTCATAGTTCTGTTTTAACTGTTCATCATCTATACCATATCTAAGAATTACTGCCTTTACCGATACCGGTCCCGATATCGGTCCTGTAAGTTTTTCACCTATACTTTTTGCATATATTTCATTAATCTTTCGTTCACTTTGCATCAATTGTTCAATATCTGCTGATGCAGTCCCATTAAACTCAATATCATCAAGTGCCCAAACATCTTCTTCTTTTATTTCATCCGCAAACTTTGTATAGAAACTAGTCCAGCACGATTTCAATGTACCTATCACAAAAATATAGTCCGGTGAAATTCTTTTTGTCAGCACATTTGCCACAAATTCTGTTTCAACTTTCTCACCGTTCTCTTCAAAGCAATATAAAGCTTTTCTATATCTGTATACCCCATTTTCTATAGCTTCTGATAGTCTTTGCTTATGGGAATCTTTTTCCAGATTATCATCTACAACACTTCCGGTCCCCAGCGATAACATCAATACTTTCTTCATTTTTTACCTCTCAAAAATTTCTAAAAACACTGTATCTAAAAAAAATCTTCTTTTTACTTCCGTCAAGTTGAATCTCTTCGCTTGTAACTCTTTCCCGTGCAGGCAGAAATCACCCTAATACCTTTAGATTGCAAACGAGTTGCTAACCTGAACACAAATACAAACTCACCTGCAGTAAAACGATAGAATTTTCGTAATGCATTATCTTTCCATAGTACTCATCTACTAATCTCTCCTTCTGATTTTCAGTAATATTAAGGCCAAATTTTTTTGGAAGCCATATCTACTAATATGCTTATTGGAAAACATGCCTCATGATCTGTGCAAATATCCAGTTCATACCCCGGTTCATAGGAATTTTTTCAAGATTTCCCTGTGGTTGCATTGAAATATATGTTATGAATTTTTTCATGATTTACCCCTGTTAGATATCCAGAATACCCCCAAAAATTATACCACTATACTACTTTTATATCCATCTCACACTTATGTACTTTTTTATGACAACTTCGGCACAATGTACCAATATTGCTTATCTTTGCCGCCCCCTCCTTTCTGTAACCATATGGAATAAAAAGTGGCTTTTTTAACTGTTTTACAGAAAAAGTTATAAAAAAACACCTGTATCACTACAAGCGTTATGTTTGTCAATATTAATCGTATTCCAATCAAATAAAAAAGTCCCACCATTTGGGTAGGAATAATTCATTAAAGACACGTTATACTCTTTATTAGAAATACAAAGTAGGGAGGTGAAGATCTATGAGCCCTAAAAGTAAATTGCTTACATTTTTATTATGCGCAGTTTTCGGCTGCCTTAGATTGCACCGTTTCTATGTTGGCAAGACAATAAGCGGCTTCCTGTATCTTGCTACTTTCGGATTCTGCGGAATAGGATGGTTCATTGATCTGATACTGATCACTTACGGATATTTTACGGATTCCCAGGGACGGCCGATTGGCTATACAAAAAGAGAAATGAAACTGATTACAGGAATGGTCATCATTGATATCATAATTGATATTCTCACACTGCCATTCCGGATTATTGGAACAGTTTTTGACTTGTTCTTATAAAAGCTCTTCCGCCCACACCAGAGCACACTTAACCGCTTTTTTCCAGCCCTTCAGCAGCGCATTCCTTTCCCCTTCTTCCATATCCGGTTCAAAGACCTGCTCTGATACACGATGCGCAATTATTTCTTCCTTATCATTCCAATATCCTGTGGTGAGTCCTGCCAGATATGCTGCCCCCAGTGCTGTTGTCTCTATGCATTCCGGCCTGCAGACCTTTGTACCTACAATATCCGCCTGGAACTGCATAAGGAAATCATTGGCACTGGCACCGCCATCCACCTTTAGGACTTTCAACTTTTCACCTGCATCTTCTTCCATTGCATGTATCACGTCACCGGTCTGGTAAGCTATAGACTCCAGTGTCGCACGAATGAAATGTTCTTTTGTGCAACCTCTGGTAAGGCCTACTACGACACCCCTTGCATCCTGGTTCCAGTAGGGTGCACCCAATCCCGTAAAAGAAGGCACGATATAGACACCTGATGTGTCGTTCACACTCTCAGCAAATTTCTGTGACTCTGATGCAGAGTCGATCATATGCATACTATCCCTGAGCCACTGTATAGAAGCCCCCGCTACAAACACACTTCCTTCAAGGGCATACTCAACTTTATCCTCCTGACATCCTGCAGCAATTGTAGTCAGAAGACCATTTCCAGACTTTACCGCTTCGTCACCTGTATTCATCAGGATAAAACTTCCTGTACCATAAGTATTCTTTACATCACCTACACTGAAACAGCACTGACCGAAGAGTGCCGCCTGCTGGTCACCTGCTGCCCCGGCAATTGGTATGCTCCCGCCCAGCACTTCGGCCTCCGTATATCCGTACATAAATCCTGAAGGTTTCACTTCCGGTAATATGCTTTCAGGGATTTTCAGATAGTCCATTATCTCTCTATCCCACTCTAACTTATGTATATCAAAGAGCATGGTACGACTTGCGTTTGTATAGTCCGTAGCATAGACCTTTCCCTTTGTGAGATTCCACATAAGCCATGTATCTACCGTGCCAAAAGCCAGTTCACCACGTTCTGCCTTTTCTCTTGCTCCATCCACATTGTCGAGTATCCATGTGATCTTGCTTCCGGAAAAGTATGCATCAGGCACCAATCCGGTACGCTCCTTTATCTTTGCACCCCATCCGTCCTCTATCATTTTGTTGATGATATCTGCAGTCCTGCGGCACTGCCACACTATGGCATTATAAATGGGCTCGCCGGTCTTCCTGTCCCATACGATAGTGGTCTCACGCTGGTTGGTGATGCCAATAGCTTTTATATCATCAGCACTTACACCAGCAGACTCCATAGCCTCTTTTGCCACTGACAGCTGTGATGACCATATTTCCTTAGGGTCATGCTCCACCCAGCCGGACCGTGGGTAGTACTGCGTAAATTCCTTCTGCGCCATGCTGCGGATTTTTCCGCTGTGGTCAAAAAGAATGCATCTGGAACTGGTAGTTCCCTGGTCAATGGCCATAATAAAAGATTCTGTTCCCATTTATTTTTTCTCCGTTTCGCAAATACAAAAAAACACAGTTACAGCCATAGGCTAATACCATATTATGGATATGGTCATTCCGACAGCAAAGATCACTGCCACGCATACAACCGTAATTATGAACTGGAGCAGTAACCTGACAAATGTCTGAACTGCCCAGTTTCCTTTTCCAACAAGGTTGATCAGGGGTATCTCTTCCTCAAGATCATCTATGGGTGGGAGCATGGTTATGATATTAAACAAAACTTTCAGCAGGCTAAATACTGCCACACCTCCCATAAAAAATATCAGTCCCCCGTCTTCATCCTGATTCACATATGTAAAATACATTACTGTCCAAAGGATCATATTCGCCAAATGGAGCAATACCTCAATGACAGTCCTGATCCATTTTGATATCTGCTTTGCCTTATGTGGCTGCTCCGCCTCTTCGTAAAGTATCTCACAATAATTCAGATACTCTGTAGAATCTTTGTATGGACCTATTTCCCTGAAAAGCCTCCTGGCCTTTGCAAGATTCCTGAAACCTTCTTTCTTATACAGTGTGACAGCCTTACAGTACTTTTCTTCTGTTTCGCTGGCTATATGGGGATCATATCCATTATACATATTTTGTGAATCCATATACTTATGTTTTCCTCAACAAGAAATTCACTGTTCCGTCGACAGTGGATCCAGCCCCTGTTCAGCCAGACTGTCGTCAATCTTAGCAAGATTGAATACACGATTATTAATAGCAACTATGATGCAGGCATCCCTGGAATTCTTGGGATAAAGCTCATTCATGCCGTATAGTTTCAGCGCGCGATTAATCTCCATCAAGTTAAAATGCCCTGCCACACAGAGTCTGATAATACAGTCACGGTTCGTAGTGTGCTTTTCCTGAGAAATGATCTTGCTGCCGTAAGACTCGCTCACTCCTGCAGTTGTATAGACATCCTTCATATATATTCCCTTATCAATCAGGGTATCCTTCATGAAATAATAGAATGCTTTTTTACTATCCCGTATATCTTCTTTATTATCCTTAAAATACTTAGGTAAGTCTTCAGGACACATTTTATCCAACTGTTCCTGAAGTTCATATGTAGGTTTCTCTGTCATCCGTGTATCCTCTTTTATGTCACTTCAAAACTTTTTGATCCGTTATAGCTTGTATATAACAGCATCGATTAGATCTTCCCCAGCTCTTCATATAATCCTGCCGCGTCATACCTATCACCCTGCTCAAAGCTGATACATTTTTCTATTATGTGTCTGAAGGGTTCATCTGCCATTTTTTCTTTTGGAAACTTTCCTGTCAGCATTTTATTCAGAAGTATTCCCAGCGAATATATATCTGTCCTATCTGTTGATGCATGAAAACCGAAACCATACTGCTCCGGTGCCGCATAATACTGTGACCCTATCAAATGCGTATCTTCTACTGCATCGTTATTGATCCACTTAGATGCATTGATATCTATCAAATATACTTCCCAGGCATCCGTCACTATCACATTAGAAGGTTTTATATCCCTGTGCACTATGGGCTTTTCAAGAGAATGGAGCTCAATTAGTATCCTGCAGAGCTGTATAGCTATTGAAAGAACCTGCTCACCGCTTAAGTTTCCGTTATCAAGAAGCTCTGTTACTGTCCTGCCCTTGATATATTCTTCTATAACAATTAGGCAGTTGTCCGATTCCATTACATCTTTGATCACCGGAATGTACTTTATGGGGTGTGCCATCAAATGATCAAAGACGCTGCGGTCGTAGAACCTAAGGTATTTTTTTACATAAAGCTCATCCGTCTCCGGATCCGTCACAACCACCACGTGATCGCAGCTCTCGAAATTCCTGACATCCTGATAGCAGGACAGTCTCAGCACTTCCTCATCAGACAATCCCTTATAGGGATTCAACTGCTCTGCGGCATATTCATCCTCTGACAGATAGACTTCACTTTCATCCGTTGAATTCACATATCCGCACTCCGTGCATTTCCATTCGCTATTATCAGCATTAAAGCCTTCCTGATCATTTAGGGTTGCACCGCAGCCATCACATATCCAGATAATATTCGAATCATCCTCGGAGGCAGGGTTTATCAACATTTCGCCACAGCCTTTGCAGACCCAGTGCGACAGTGCAGGATCGAAACCTTTCTGCAAAGTCAGGTTGGCATCACAGCGGGGACAGTATTCATAGAAGTCGTTGTTGTTATCCATACATCATAAAATTTTATCAAACATCCCATATTTTCTCAATCGGACATAGGTTACATTTAGCAGACAATGCACTATCCGCCAAATAGTTCAGAATATAAGAAAAGAGACTCCGCAACGGAGTCTCTTTAGTTAATTATTGATTATGCTGTATTTCTCAGCCCTTTTCCAGAGCAAGTGTCCTGGTTGTAAGGTCGCATACCTCAGCAGGTCCGTAATACTGGATAGCACCGGGATATGTGAATGCTGTCTCAACAGCCCACTTCTCTCTGTTCTCAGCGAAGAACTTGAAGGGTGCACCATCAAGCTCTACAAGAGCCTTTCTGATAACGGGCTTGTCTTCACCGTTTCTTCTCTCGATGTTCATCATCTTGGTGATAGGCATACCGCCTGCAACCCACTCCTCAGCAGGCTTTGACAGGTTGGAAACCTTTGAAAGGTATCCGGTGTAACCATACTGGATGAGCATGAATGCGTTGTAACCAAGTGAGTAGCAGTAGTCAGCATCGAAGTTTGAAGGGAATGCGCATCTTCCTTCATAACCGAAGAAGTGATGAAGGGGACTGAACTTTCCGTTGTATGTGCCGGCTTTCTTTCTCTCAGCAAGCTTAGCAGCTACGAGACCGGACATAAGCTTCTCGGACTCGATGAGTGAAACCTGTACGTTTCCGTGAGGATCTCTCTCAAGGAAAAGCTGCTGCTGGATAAGTGTAGGAAGGATATCAAATACTGCGAATGACTCTGCTGTAAGGCCTTCCTTGATGAAGTTGTACTTAGCTGCCCAGTCAGGAAGAGCATTGAATTCCTCTGTCTTCTTGCCTGCAAGGAGCTCGTTGATCTCTGCGATAAGTACTGAGAACTCAGGAACGAATTCTACGATACCCTCAGGGATGATTGCAACACCGAAGTTGTCGCCGTTAGCTGCTCTCTTTGCTACTGAAT
This sequence comes from Lachnospiraceae bacterium AB2028, assembly GCA_000621425.1. GTDB lineage: Bacteria > Bacillota > Clostridia > Lachnospirales > Lachnospiraceae > NK4A136. The sequence continues at coordinate 64,254 of JHYJ01000012.1, read as the reverse complement.
CAGCAATCTGATCAGCGATCTGGGAAAGGGACATCTTCTTAGCCTTTACTTCCTCACCGATAAGGCAGATGTTAGGCTGTGTCTCAAGTGCGCACTCAAGAGCAACGTGAGAAGCGGAACGACCCATAACCTTGATGAAATGCCAGTACTTCTTAGCAGAGTTAGCATCTCTCTCGATGTTACCGATAAGCTCGGAATATGTCTTTGTAGCTGTATCGAAACCGAATGATGCTTCGATATCTTCGTTCTTAAGGTCACCGTCGATAGTCTTAGGACATCCGATAACCTGAATACCTGTGTTGTTTGCTGCCATGTACTCAGCAAGAGTAGCAGCGTTTGTATTTGAATCGTCGCCACCGATGATAACGATAGCTGTAAGGCCGTTCTTCTTTGCATTCTCAGCAACGATGTTGAACTGCTCTTTTGTCTCAAGCTTTGTACGTCCTGAACCGATGATATCGAAACCACCTGTATTTCTGTAAGCATCGATGAAAGCATCATCAAACTCTACATAATCATTCTTAAGAAGTCCGTCGGGACCACCCTTGAATCCTAAGAGAACGTTGTTCTTATCTGTAGCCTTAAGTGCATCATACAGACCGGAGATAACGTTGTGTCCGCCGGGTGCCTGTCCGCCTGAAAGGATAACACCTACAACCTGCTTCTTAGCAGCTGAAGTATTGGAACCCTTCTCGAATGTGATCTCTTCCTTACCGTATGTGTTAGGGAAAAGTGCTTTGATCTTGTCCTGATCGGCAACGCTGCTTGTTGCATCGCCAACCTTTACGCAAATGTCAGAGATACCGTTTCTAAGCATTCCGGGAAGCTTAGGGCTGTACTCATATCTTGCTTTCTGAAGTGGTGATATGCTCATATCTGTTCTCCTTTGGTTATTGATTTGGAATGAATTTTTACCTATAAAATAATATGATAAATCGTGAAAAAAGTAAATAGGCAGCTACGGCAGCTTATACGAAACCTGTAGGACATCCTATCCATAAACAAAGTGTGATAATAATTATGCTATAATTAAAATATTAACACGAAAGCCTGCTTACGGTCTGGATATGCAAGCCGCACAGTTCAGGCACGCCTTACATTTAGGACAAAAACCTTGAACATATTTAAAAAGAATTCTACCAAGTTAAAAGCAGGTAATGATACCACACTGCTTACCAAGGGCCAAAAGCGTGTAAAAGACAAAAAAGACACTGTAAAGTCCGTCCTATTATGTGCCTTTGGTACTCTGATGTTTGGTGCGTTATTCTTTGTCATGGTTTCAAACCTGTTTTTCGACTATACACCTGTCGAAAAGCTAATTTACGGTTCCATAGCCGGCGGACTCACGCTGCTGTGTATCCTCGGAGTACTCGCATCTTTGCTGTTATATTTTCTCCAGTATATATGGCCCGAAAAACACCCGGAAGTCAAGTACTCAGCAGCTGAGCAGAAAAGAAAATCCCAAGTGCACAAACGTCTTCCCGGCCGGGATATCTTTGATGCCCTGGCAAAATATAGAAAGAAATATCTGCGAAACAGGATCATCATCATAGCTTTCGCCATGCTTCTTGTATTTTTAATAGTCATGCTGAGACTAAGCGACGAGGGAATAAATTTCTGGATCTGCTCTGCCATTGGAATAGCTGTCTGCGCATTATCCTGTATCATTGCCGGGAAGTATGACGTAACTTTTAAGACGGATCTGGACATTAAAATGATCGTTGCCAAAAAGAACATAGATTCCTTACGCCTGAACACGGACTTCCTTATGGCAACCACCCATAAGCTCTTTGACGGAGTAGCAATACTGGGCATGGACTATCTGGTCATTTATGCCATGAGATACTGTGACATCTTAAATGTGAAGGAGATCACTCATGCCGAGACTTTCCACGATGTACAGAAGATAAGTAACGGAACCATAACGAGATGCAAGCTGCGGATATATATGTCCTACAATGAAATGGTCACAATGACCATGAAAGATGATTCGGAAATGGAACTGATGGCAAACGAACTGGGAATACGTGGGATAAGAGTAGAGGAAAAGTAGATAGCTAACCTGATGGCATGGTCGTTTTTCAAGTATCGTAATGAAATAACCTGCTCATATTGTGAAGAACTAATCCGTTAAGGCATGGCTATATGGTGGGAAATGATTAAGTAAAAATTAATCTACAGAAAAGGAAGCTTAAAAAATGATAAAATGTACAACACTCTGTTACATAGAACGTGACGGGAAATACCTGATGCTTCACCGCGTAAAAAAAGAAAATGACATAAACCACGATAAATGGATAGGCATAGGAGGCCATTGCGAGGACGGCGAGAGTCCTGAGGACTGCATAATCAGGGAAACCTTAGAAGAAACCGGCTATACATTGGAAAACCTGAGTTTCAGGGGAATCGTAACTTTTATATACGGTAAAGATATAACAGAATACATGATGCTCTTTACCTCCGACAAAATTATCGGCGAAGAAAAAATCTGCGATGAGGGCGATCTGGTGTGGGTGGACAAAAAAGATATTCTCTCTCTTAATCTCTGGCCAGGCGACAGGATCTTCCTGAAACTGCTGGATGAAAGAAAAGAATTCTTCTCACTGAAACTGGTCTATGATACTGATGATAATCTTGTAAGTGCTGTACTTGATGGGAAAAATATGTAATCGAGCAGGGTGATATAATCACCTTACTCACCACGCCGGCTACATTCAGTATAAGCCCCAAGACTCCTTTTGTAGCTCGTGGAATAAAAAATCCCCGCCGATCATGAACTGAACCCCAAATGTTAGACACATTTGGGCGGGACATTAGGCTACAAACAAGGACTGAATTCTGTATTGAACAGGGCTCAGTCCTTTTAGCTTGCCCTTTATCCTTTGATGGTTGTAATAATAGATATATTTCTCAAGCTCCTCGCGGAACTCTTCTATACTCTCAAACTCCCGAAGATATAGGAGTTCGGATTTCAATAGCCCAAAGAAATTCTCCATCACTGCATTATCCAAACAATTGCCTTTTCTCGACATGCTTTGGCGTATTCCTTTTTCCTTCAGCCTATGCTGATACATCTTGTGCTGGTACTGCCAACCCTGATCCGAGTGGAGGACCAGATCTGTATTGTCTGGAATCTTCCCAAAGGCTTTATCGAGCATATCCATGACCTGTCCCAAATGAGGGCGCTCACTGATGTTATAACTGATAATCTCGCCGTTATACATATCCAGGATTGGTGATAGATAAAGTTTCTTTCCAAACAGTGCGAACTCAGTTATATCTGTCGTCCATTTTTTGTTTGGTGCATCGGCATGGAAATCTCTATTGATCAGATTCGGAGCCACTTTGCCAATCTCTCCTTTGTAGGAACGATATTTCTTAATTCGAACCTGACATTTAAGACCCAAAGCATTCATCAGTCTGGTTACGGTCTTGTGATTGATTACATATCCGCGGTTCTGCATCTCCATGGTTATCCTGCGATAGCCGTATCTTCCTTGATTCTCATGGTAGATGGCCGTAATTTCTTCTTTTTCGATACGATATTTATCCGGCTGCTGCATCCGTTTCAGATAATAGTAATACGTGCTTCTCGGAACTCCTGCCATGCATAGCAGATCATTGAGCGGATATTTCTGCCTTAGTTCTGAAATGACCGTTACTTTTTCTTCCGTTCTGATTTTTCCCGCTCGAGAACTAAGGCGTTCAATTTTTTTAAGTATTCGTTCTCCATGCGAAGACGTTGTACTTCGGCCAGAAGATCTTCGTTCTCATCAACTTTTTTCTTAGGTTTGGAGGCTTTCTTATTTCCCATATGTTTCCCTCGTCGTTCTTCTTGAAGGGCTTCAGGCCCTTCTTCAAAATATATACGTTCCCATTTAGCCACTGTTTTGTGACAGGGTATACAGAATCGATTGGCTGTTTCTGTTAAAGATAGTTTGTTGGTATGCATATATTCTATGACATAGATCTTAAAATCTCCACTATACGTTCCTGAAGTTTTACACAATCCTTCTGCGCCATAAAGCTGATAAAGAGCTACCCAACGTTGTATCGCTTTATGATGTATTCCATACTTTTGTGCCACTTTTACATAGCCTCCGAACTTGCCGGATAGATAGTCCATTACAACTGTCAGCCTAAATTCATCTGAGTACTTTCTGTTTTTCGACATAATAAAACCCCTTTCGTTAGTTTTTTGTCTAACAAAAGGGGTTCACTTCAATCATAACATTCAACAGGGATCAATGTTCTTTCTTAATCAGCAGGGAGATCACTCACCTACAATCGTCTTACGAATTTCTTCCAATTCCTCATCACTCATTTTTCCGGGATTCCAGAGAATATTCTGTCCGTCATCCTTATATCTGGGGATCAGGTGCAGATGGAAATGCTTCACTGTCTGTCCGGCCACTTCACCATTATTCTGCACCAGATTAAGGCCGTCAGCACCGAGATTTTCAACCATCTGAGCAGACAATTTCTTTGCCACCTTCATTGCAGCAGCTGCAGTATCCTCCGGCAGTTCAAAGAGATTAGCATAGTGCTCCTTGGGAAGGATCAGGGCATGTCCCTTTGTAGCAGGTCCCAGATCCAGGATCACACGAAAGTCCGCATCCTCGTATATGGTCTTTGAAGGGATCTCACCATTTGCAATCTTACAGAAAATACAATCGTTATTCATACTATCCTCCTTGTCAGGCACTTTTATTTCTTAGCTTTGTTCGGACTCTTATTCTCCACTGCTTCCTCAATAAGCTCCATAATAGCAGGTATGGATCTGTACTGGGTAGACTTTTCCATATTGTCGATATAGGTCTGCTTGTTAAAATACAGATTATGTATTGCCTCTAATAAGGAATCCTGATCCAGGTTTTCCTCGTCTATCACAAGGCTATAGCCCTGTTTCTCAAATGATGCCGCATTAAGTATCTGGTCACCACGAGAATTCTTTGCAGAAAGCGGGATCAGTATACTTGGAATTCGCAGCGATAGTAGTTCACTTATGGCATTTGCCCCGGCACGTGATACTACTATGTCAGTAATTGCAAAGATATCTTTGAGTTCTCCTTTGACATACTCGAACTGCTTGTATCCGCTTTCCGTAAGCAGCATGTTGTCCATCTTGTCCTTTCCGGTCAGATGAATTATATTGAAATCTCCCTTGAGCTTGGGAAGGGCACTCCTTATGGCCTCGTTGATGGCAGCCGCACCCTGGCTTCCGCCCATTACCAGTATCACGGGAAGTCCCGGCTCGAAACCACAGAACTTGTATGCGATCTCCTTATCTCCCTTTTTTAATTCCTCTCTTATAGGTGAACCTGTAAGTACGGCTTTTTTATCGGGAAGATATTTAAGAGTCTCCGGGAAATTACAACAAACCTTCTCCGCAACAGGAATACAGAGCTTATTGGCAAGTCCGGGAGTAAGGTCTGACTCATGTATTATACACGGAATCTTTAATGATGCTGCTGCCCGGACTACGGGAACAGATACAAAACCTCCCTTAGAAAAAACAACATCAGGACGGATTTTTTTCAAAATCTTCCTGGCATCTCCATAACCCTTCACTACTCTGAAGGGATCGGAAAAATTCTTAGGATCAAAGTAGCGGCGAAGTTTTCCGGTTGATACACCATAATAAGGTATACCAAAATCAGAAACCAGCCTTTTCTCTATTCCGTCCAACGATCCTATGTAGGTTATATCATATCCCTTTTCCTTAAGATGAGGGATAAGGGCGAGATTCGGGGTAACATGACCTGCAGTGCCACCCCCGGTCAAAACTATCTTTTTCATGCCTTCCGCTTTCTGCCGCATTTTGTGCAGCCGCGCACAAGGAACTTGCTTACGCTAATTCCCTGATGCGACGAGGAATTATTATTCAATCACTCAAGTGCACAGCTTAGAAACGCAGGGTGAATTCTGCCTCTCCGACAGAAATTACATCACCGCTTCTAAGTACATTCTGTCTCTGTATGCGCATACCACCTACAGCAACTGCTGAATCTGTACCTTCATCCACTATATAAACATGGCCTTCACGTACTATCAGCTGTGCAGCTACAGGAGTCATATCTTCAGCTGCAAAACGGATGTCACAGCCTGATCCGCTACCGATAGTCACCAGATCTGTCAGTTCAAAATTAGCAGGTCCTTCATAAGTTCCTGAATAAACCTCTATAGATACCGGTATGCATGCACCTGCAGTCTTAGGAATAGGATCCATAGGAGCTGCCTCGGTCTTAGGTATTGCATCAGTTGCTGCTACTGTCTTAGATATTTCGTCCGGTGCAGCTACTGTGGGCGATATACCATCCTGAGATGCCGCCACTGTCCTACCTATAGGTTCTGCTTCTTGAACATCCTGCTCCGGAACAGGGCTAGGTGCAGCTGCTCGTTTCGGACGCGCTTTCTTTTTCTTCTTGTTCTTGCTTATGACTAAGATAAGCAGCACTACTACAAGTATCAGGATAATGAGAAGAAGTACGCCGCCTGCTATCGATACAGGAAGAACCCAGCCGGGAAGTTCTTTTTCATCATCCCCATCCTCTTCATCCTCGTCATCCTCATCTTCAGCGTCATTATCACTAACGGCTTCATTGTCACTTACTGCTTCATTATCGCTGACCGTTTCATCACTGTCTTCCACATCAGCATCATCACCGTCGCCTTCATCGCCCGGTTTCTGACCGTCAGGCTCATCATCAACGGGTTCAACTTCTGCAGGAGGCTCATCTCCGTCTGCAGGTTCATTACCATCAGTTGGGATCAACGTCCCTTCTGTAGGCTTTGCTCCGTCAGGATCATCAGAGGGCTTATCCTCCGGATCATTTCCATCAGCCTCTTCAGCAAACTTTTCACTATCGCCGACTCTTGCATCCAGCATGGATACATTTCCGATAGACGGATAATCCTTGGGCAGGAAAGTCTGCTCATTGCCATCAGCATCAAATACGTTGCTTATATTTAAAGTTATGCTGAATTTATTTGTAGGTGCCTGCTTAAGCTTAAAGCCTGTACAGTAAAGCCCCGCAAGGAAAGATACCATGTCAGATCCGGCATTCTTGGAAGCATTTGAACTATTAACAAAAGCATGAGGACCACGACCTACAGTAAATGTATCTTTCGACTTTCCGGTCCATGAACCGGTACATAAGGTACTTAAAATTACCTCAGGAGAATTTTGTATATTTTCCTTGGTTTCTGCTGCAAGGTCAGCTTCTTTGCCACCCTTAAGCTCAACCTTTCCATCCGTGATCAATATCAGTACTATTACATCGCCACTTGTGCGGGCATAGTCATCAAGATACTTTATGGCATCGTTAACACCTGTGTAAGGATCTGTCCAGCTACCGTCATATTTAAGATTATCAACTGTCTTCTTTACTTCCTTTACATCAGTCATTCTTTCCTTAACTACTTTGAATTTCTGATCAAAGGTTGAAATAGTGTAATATGCCTCATGTGTCTCTGCGCTTTCGATTGCATCAACATATGATTTTATGATATCGCGCTGTTCGCTGATTGAACCGGAATTGTCTATCAGGAACATGTAATGGATGTTTGTAGAAAAACACTCCGAAATAGGTTTCATGCCGCCAAGCTTTTCCGCTGTGGTAGCATTGGACTGAAGCGATACAGAAGCCTTGCTGAAGTCATAGTCCTTGTATTCCTCGCTGGGTGAAATAAGAGCATAGAGCGAATTATCTTCACTCAGTCCGTATGCCGAAACAACCTCCGCAAGCTTTACTTCGTTATCAACAAATGTTGCATCTGTTTCATCATGAGCTGTATCAGCTGCCACAACCGGCAAAATCGAATTCATGAATGAATTCATGAATAGCGCCAAAACAGCTATCCAGCCGCATATTCTCCGTTTTGTCATAGTTCCCCTTTCCGCCGCTTTTAAACGGCATCAATGTTCACTTTATAATTAAATAATTGCCCCATTTGCAGGCACGCCCACACGGTGACAATTATTTTTTGTTCAAATCATTTAATTATCACTGCCAGCAGCGTCAAGTTATCGTTATCGCCACTGAATCGGTCCATCATACGCATTAGGAGGCGTTCGCCCCATTCCTTTGCTGTTTCAGATTTAATAAGATCTATCGCAGCTTCCTCATCCTGGAAATGCTCCCATGCTCCATCCGAACAGAGAAGAAAAGCATCGCCTGGCACAAGAGGATCTTCAGCACGCTCGCACTGCGGTGAATGGCGTTCCTCATTTCCAAGGGTCCTTAACAGTGATGACTGGTCATCATCCGTTGCTATCTGAGCCCTTGTGATCTCACCTGCCTTGTACTTCTTAAAAGCTACAGAGTGATCTTCAGTCACAAAAGCTATCTCGTCTTTATGGAAAAAATACAGCCTGGAATCACCCACATGGGCCCAGCAGGCATTTTCTCCGTCAATAGCAAGTGAGACCACAGTGCTTTTCAGCACTGTGTCCCGCTCTTTCTGAATCTCAAGTATTTTTTTGTTTGACTCTTCAATTATGCCCTCAAGCCAGGCGGGACGGTCTTCACACGTCTCGCTCCAGCCCTCCAGCATAGTATCACAGACACACGCCGAAGCTACTTCGCCAAGTGCATGTCCGCCAAGGCCATCCGCAACAATGAAGAGACCATGGCCATCCATAACGGCATGGCCTACGGCGTCCTCATTGTAACTGCGTCCGCCCTGATTTGTAAATTCATATACATCGAAATACATTATACAAGCTCAACCTTTACTACATTTGCCTTGTCACCAACGCAGAAGCTGTCACCGGAATGCAGACGATAAGGTGCATTAGGTGCAAGCTTTGTTCCATTCATAAGGATTGTTCCGTATGTGGAACGAAGGTCGGTAATAACGAAATCATTTGTTGCAGCATCGAATGAAACTGTGCAGTGACGTCCGCTGACACCAACAGTTCCTTCCTTGTAAACGATAGCACAGCTTGAAGGATCACGGCCGATCATGATGGGCGTTGAACCTACAGGATAGCTCTTACCGCCATGCTGTGTATCCATAGGACGGATCATAGCCTTCTTCTGCTGTGACTGTGCAACCTGCTGCTGCATCTGAGCCATCTGAGCCTGGTTCTGGGCCTGCATCTGCTGCATCTGCTGCTGGTTCTGCTGCTGCATCTGCTGCATTTCCTGCTTGTCCTTCTTGCCCTTAGCTACGAATGCAACGATTATTATTACGATAACCAGAACTACTGCAAGAACTACAACTACGCCGATAACGATCCATACCCAAACAGGTACGCCGCCTTCCTTGTCCTTATCCTTATCGTCATCACCGCCATCATCAGGTAATAAATTTCCGCCTTCATCACCTTCGCTACCGTCATCACTTATGTTCTGACCGTTATCGCCGGGATCACTGTATGAAGTAGAATAAGGAATATTGTTCTTGTCAAGGAAACGAACCAGTTCCTTACCGCTGATAGCATAGTAGTCAACCTCTATCTGATCAGCATAAGGCATGTTGGACTCAACGTTTGTATTTACACCGATTACATAGCCATCCTCAGTAATAAGAGGTCCACCGGAGTTACCATGCTGGATTGTAGCATCGATATTAAGACGCTCTACACCCACACCTTCGTTAACAACGATCTTATTAAGTGATCCCTTATGTACTGTACAGTCACGGATATCAAAATGGCTTGCACTTGTGAAATCGTTATCAGCGTTTCCGGGGAAACCTGCACTCCATACATCGGTTCCTACCATTGAATCATCGGGCTCCATGATGGGAAGAGGAACTCTCTGGTCAGTAGCATCACGGAGACGAAGTACTGCAAGGTCAACCTTTTCAACTGAACCGTAGCAGTCTACATATGCTACATCATAATCCTTATCGCTGTAGTATACTCTCAGCTCTGTGCTCTCTGAATAAAGCACTACGTCATATCCCTGATACTCCATGCCGGTCCAGAGATAATATCCGCCACCTTCACCAGCATACTCAACATACTCCTGAACTACGTGGTAGTTTGTAACGATATAGGAAGGATCCTCGCCCTCCTCACCAATGAAGAAACCACTACCTGCGGAGTAAGGAACATCACCCAGATCCTCGATCCACTGATAATCCCATCCGTCAGTAATGTAGAATGCGGCACTCTTCAGATAGAATACCACCGGAACTACACCGTTCCTGACATCATTTACATCTGCCCTTGCCTCGATCTTCGGTATTGAAACGCTCATCAGCACGATTACAAGCGCTGCGAACATACCGAAAAACCGGGATAGCTGTCTTCTCTTCATAAATTCTTCCCTCCTGCTCCTTTTTTGTTTTTTATTTAATAAACACACTTCACAATAAGTGCAGTGTAATTATCCTGAAACTGTCTTGCATGAATTACAAGTCTCTGCTCTAACTGCTGGCACATAGCACGCTCTGACTTAAATGAAAGGGCTGTCTTAAGCTCATCCTCATCAAGTACGCCGCCTACACCATCCGAGCAGGCAAGCAGTATGTCGCCTTCCTTAAGCGGTAATGGACGGACGCATGCATCCACATCATCCATACCGATTTTTCCAAGGAACTGTGTAAGTGCCGTAGCCTCATCCACCTCTCGACAAGCCTTGCCGTCAAGGTCTCCGCAGCGTATAGCGGACAGATACTCATCATGGAATACATTGTGCTCCTGATTGAGCCTGTAAAGCCCGTCACCACGCTTTAAGAACAGGAAACTGTCACCTACGCTGGCAAAATACAGTTTTTCCTCATAGATGATGCATACAATTGCCGTTGAACCGCCGTCACCGCCGATAACTTCCTCAACTGCCTCTGATGCAGCAAAAACCGCATTCTTAAGCTGCGGTGCAAGATCTGCATTCCTATCCATTGCAGCAAAGGATGCCCTCATGCTCTGTACGGCAGTCTCGCTGGCCAGCTTTCCGTCCTTCATTCCGCCCATGCCGTCAAAAACTGCAAACAGAAGCCCTTCTTCCTTAAGCTTCATCACATCGAAAGCATTGGCAGTAGTAAAGGAATCCTCCTGTCTCGCCCTGGCGCCTACCCCCTGCATATTGGCAAGCCTGTAACCTAAATGACGCTCCATTAATTGTCTCCCTTCGAAGCCAGACCATTACGCCATGTAAACATCTCGCTGCAGAATGCAGTGAATATGAATTTACTCTCACCAAGCTCTATGATGTCACCTGTCTCAAGGATTGTCGGCACATATATAGGCTCTTCGTTTACATATATGCTGTTCGTGCTCTCTGCCGGGATCAGATGATACTTATTGTGCTTCTCATCGTAAGCAAGTCTCGCATGGTTATCACGGGAGATAGTATTGTCACCCTTGATGCAGACGTCCATCTTGTCGGAACGTCCGATGGTATTATTCTTTGCAAAAAGCCTGAAATCCTTACCCTTATTTACACCTTCTATACAAACAAGCCAGCCTACAACAGGCTCAGAAGACATGCTCCTGCTCATAACGGCTACTGTCTTTCCGGTATCCTTCTTGCTGTCATCTTCTTCTGCTTCAGCGTCTTTCTTCTTTGAATAACCGGAGGGAGCAACTGTTGCGCCTACCTCCTCCATTCCGTATCCGCCGGAAGGTGAAGGACTGCTTGAAGGTCCCATGCCTGCGCCCACAGTCTTGCCGATGTCAGAACTTCCGCCATATCCTCCTGCAGGAGCCGCATATCCGCCTCCGCCATATCCGGGAGCAACTGTTGAACCGAAGCCGGGTGCCACTGTAGCGCCATAGCTGTCAGCACCGCCTCCGCCAAACTCGACACGGTTTATGTTTCCGCCACAATACGGGCAGGATCCATACTGATCCGTGTCATAAAGATGTCCGTTTGCACATTCGATAACTGCCATAACTCTCCTCCTTGAAATATAGTTTAATGATATCTATGCATTAATCAATACAACCAGTCAAATTCTTTGGGATCAGAAATATAAGGCGATTCAGCTTCATAAATCTCTCCGCCATCTATAAGCATGGGAATCCACCCCAGCTCATTATGATCCGCGTCTGCCCAAAAACTATCTACCATACCGTCAGCAGTATATATAGCCACCCATACACCTTCATATTCCATGGGCGAGGTCGCTCTGCCACTATCCATTGATGTACGGTCGAAGACTATTATATCCCTCTGGACCTCATAGCTATAGTCATGGAAATAAATCATTTCAAAACGCTTATCAGCGTCATGGTCACCCAGATGTACTCCTGATCCCTTATCACCGCTGTCTTGAGGGTTCCAATAGTTAGTCGGCACGCCCGTCTCTTCGTTATATCCGCACAGATCGATGTCACGGTTTCCTTCCCATTCAACGATAACTATAAAATCGTCACCGGAAACTTCGGGAACCATAGCCGCAATAAGATCTAAGCCTGATGATGTCAGATTCCATGTTTCTGTACGATCAAAATACCCATCAGCAGTTACAGTCAGCTTATACTTGCCGGGTGCAACGTCAAATTCAACCTTGCCATCATTGTCAGCTACATCCTTATCAACCTGATTACCGCTTTCATCTTCCAGAATAACCGATGCTCCGGCCAGACCGGTACCGTAATTTCCGCTGTAAATAGTATACTTTATTTTGGCAAGTCCCTGTTCATCATCCCCATTACCATTTTCGCCAAGATGAATATCAATGTCGGGATCAAAATTTATGCTTCCTCCGGGAACATTTCCACCCGGATCATTCCCTGAAGGATTCTGGTCATCATCTTCATCATTGTCATCGTCGTTGTAATCATCGTCATCTATCAATGAATTATGGCCCGAATCGCTGTCATCATCATCGTCATCTATATCGTTCTCAGCATAAGTATTGTTATCGTCACCATCACCGGATCTTCCGCTTACGCCTATAACTACGAACACTGCAGCAATAATGCCGCCGGTAATCAAAAGGAAGAATACCGCTACTAATGCCAGTATCACTATCGGCACTGCAGACTTTTTCTTTTTTGGCGGCATGGCAGCACCCTGATTGGGACCCATACCACCCTGTGGAGGATATCCTCCGCCCTGGCTAGGATTCGGCATTGCCTGATTCTGATTCTGATTTTGGAATCCCCGGCCCTGACCAGACACCGTCTGTCCCGGCATACCATTCTGCATATTCTGATTCTGTCCCTGCATTCCACCAGACATATTCGATGTCTGCTGCGAAGGAATACCCTGACTCTGAACCGGCATAGTCTGGGAAGGCATAACAGTCCGTGGATCAGTGGTGGTCTGAGACGGTGTTATAACCTGTGAATTCGGTATGGTCTGTGAATTTGTTATAACGGATGCGCCCGTCGTTGAAACAGTAGCACCTACGGCAGGAGCACTTTGGCGTACCTGTGGCATCTCAGTGCGGGCTTTTTCTGCCTCTTCTTTTGATATAAGCATGGCATTCTTAAATGCCTTCATGCTCTGGAAACGTTCCTGAGGCTGAATGTTCATGGCCATCAGGATAGCCTCTTCAGCAGCCGGAGAAATCTTCGCCCCGAGCCTGCTGGGAGGTACCAGCTCGTCATCCTCTATACGGTCTATACTGTCGGGAGGTCTTTTCCCGGTAAGTGCAAAGTAAAAAGTTGCACCCAGTGCATAGATATCAGTAAAAGGCCCCTGCTTTCCACGCCTTGTATACTGCTCCTTAGGTGCAAAACCATGTTTTAATACCACATCAAGCGAACGGCTCTTGTCACCAAGTGAATACCTGGCAGCGCCGAAATCCAGCAGCTTTACACTGCCGTCCTTTGTAATATAAATATTATCAGGGGTAACATCACGATGTACGATACCTTTGGAGTGAACTGCACCAAGCGCATCCATCACGGGAATAAGTATTTTGGCAGTTTCTTCCCAGTCAAGCTTTCCGCCATGTTCGCGGATATAGACATCAAAGCTTGTGCCTTCCACATAGTCCATTACGAAATATGCCGTACCATTTTCCTCAAAATAAGTATGAATACGGACTATATTTTCATTTCCTATGAATTGTGCAAGTGTCTGGGCTTCATCAAGAAAGCGGTCCTTACCGTAAGCAAAACTTTCACCGCGCTCACCGGTAAAAGAAATTACCGCAGTCCCCTGTCTGGTAGCCATGGTATCGGGGAAGAATTCCTTTACGGCAACTTTGTTGCCAGTCTTATGATCTGTTGCAGCATAAGTAATGCCGAAACCACCCTGGCCCAGCACTCTGTCTATGATATACTGCCCTGCGAGAACCGTACCCTGGGCTAACGCCATGGGATACTTGTCGCTCATAAGACTCACCTCCCCCTTCATAAGCTTCACCACAATGCAGGGGTAATTTCACTCAATCCCCCTGCGCAACAGATAGTAACTAATGATACAACAATTTCTTCTTTTTATCAACGTCTACAGGAATCACCCTGTAATCATCTAAACTTAAGCTTTAAAGCTATCACTTGTACAGCTCAATGGATGAAGATGCCAGTTCATAGCCGTTCTCATCGTAGAACACATACTCAAGAGTACCCGGTGTTCCGGTTCCGGCAGTATAATATGCACTTGCATAGCCATAGTCTCCGCTGTTATCAAGACCCTCTATTGTTCCCATGTAGTTATAGTTCGTGCCGTTTACAGTAAGAGACCAGGATATTGATGTTGTCGCTCCGGGTGCACCACCTGAAAGAGCAATGTGGCAAAACCACTCTTCAGTAACGCTCATTGAACTGTAGAAGTTTGAAGTATCGTATTCAGAATCATTCCATCCAAGTATCTGGAGATTCCATGCATACAGTTCATCATAAGCCGAAGATGCTCCGCTGTAACCGTCATAATACAGATCTGTCAGATACTCATAGGTAGTGGTGTCGGTGTTATTATAATGCGCCTGAACATAGCCCCATTTTGCATCGTTGACCTTATCATAATCGCCACACTGCTCAAAGCAGTCGATAGCAGCTTCATAATCTCCTTCATCAAGATACTGGCAGCCAAGGTCGTAAGTCATCTGGCTCATGTAAGATGCAGCCTCATCTGCACGATAGCCTGCATCATACAGCTCTGAAAATGCATTGTAAGCGCCCTCAAAATCTCCGTCTGCGTAAAGCTTTTCTGCTTTCAGGAAGGAGATCTCCTGCAGCTGCTGCTTTGAGTCATCATAGTTTCCAAGAGACTTGAACAGTTTTTCTGCGGCGTCATAGTCCTTATCTGCCATCAGAGCCATAGCCTTATCGTATGTTACTTCGTCCAGCTTATCAGAAGACTTCTTGTAATTCTTAAGCTCCTCATAAAGGGCAATTGCCTCATCATAATTATCTGCCTTTGCAAGCTCTTCAGCCTTTAAGTACTTCGCTTCTTTTACTTTCTCGGCAGAGTCTTTATAGTCTCCCAAATCAGTAAATGCAGTTATTGCTCCATCATAATCCTTCTCTGCAAGCTTACTGTCTGCCATACCGTACTTAACAGGCTTTATTGCTACCAGTATGCCCACAACCAGTATAAATAGTGCAATTACAGCAACTATAGGTATTATAAGCAGCGCTACCAGAGCACCCTTTTTCTTAGGCTTTGCAGGAGGCGCCTGCATAGGTGCACCATTTCCGGGACCACCAGAACCGGCTGCAACTGTAGCACCAATTCCATCCGTAGGATTCTGTACAGTCACGCCAACACCTGCATTTGGATTCTGCATAGTAACACCTACGCCATCTGTAGGATTCTGTACAGTCACACCCACATTTCCGGCACCGGTCTGTGATGCAGGGATTGTCTGCGACGTAGGAATCGTCTGTGACGCAGGAATTGTCTGCGATGCAGGGATCGTCTGGGATGCAGGGATCGTCTGGGATACAGGAATATTCTGTGATGCAGGGATCGTCTGTGACGCAGGAATCGTCTGGGATACAGGAATATTCTGTGATGCAGAAATATTCTGTGATGCAGGAATTGTCTGAGACGCAGGAATATTCTGGGAAACAGGAACAGGCTGAGCCTCTGTCGTCTGACGAACCTGCAGCATTTCTGTCTTTTCCTTTGCTGCCTCTTCTTTTGATATCAGCATAGCATTCTTAAATGCGAGCATACTCTGGAAACGTTCCTGAGGCTGAACATTCATAGCCATCATGATAGCTTCTTCAGCATCTTTAGTGATCACTGCACCTAATCTGCTGGGCGGAACAAGCTCGTCCTCCTCCATACGATCTATACTGTCAGGGGGACGCTTACCGGTCAGGGCATAGTAGAATGTAGCACCCAGTGCATAAATATCGGTAAAAGGTCCCTGTTTTCCATGTCTGGTATACTGCTCCTTCGGTGCAAAACCATGCTTAAGAACCACATCAAGTGAACGGCTCTTGTCACCAAGTGAATACCTGGCAGCGCCGAAATCCAGCAGCTTTACACTGCCATCTTTTGTTATATAGATATTATCAGGGGTTACATCGCGGTGAACAATACCCTTGGAGTGTACTGCTCCCAAAGCATCCATAATAGGAATGAGGATCTTGGCTGTTTCTTCCCAGTCAAGCTTTCCACCATGCTCACGGATATATACGTCAAAACTGGTACCTTCGACGAAATCCATTACAAAGTAAGCAGTACCGTTTTCCTCGAAATATGTATGTATACGGACTATATTTTCATTTCCAATGAACTGCGCAAGAGTCTGAGCCTCATCAAGGAAACGATCTTTTCCATAATCAAAGCTGGTTCCACGTTCACCTGTAAATGGTAAAACCGTAGTTCCCTGTCTGGTAGCCATAGTGTCAGGGAAAAATTCCTTTACAGCAACTTTATTGCCGGTCTTATGGTCCGTTGCAGCGTAAGTAATACCAAAACCGCCCTGTCCCAGCACCTTTTCTACAATGTACTGTCCCGCAAGCACTGTTCCTTCCGGTAACGCCATGGGAAATTTTTCGCTCATAAAAAGCCCCCTTTTCTACTTTATGAATGTTTTACCGCATCTATCCAAGCCAGCTCCAAGCACCTGCTGCCGAGAGCATACATATGAATAAAGCCATACTTTTTTATTATATATTAAATATTAAAAATAATCTACTGTCTACCGCCCGTAAGCAAGTCGTCCATAAAAGGAAACATTTCATCCAAAAGTCTTAGGTTTGCCAAATCTCCCCTGGAAATCAGCTTTCCTTCCATAAATGCCCCCTGAAAAGTCTTGCGACCATCAGTTATCTCATTCAAAACGGCAGTTTCCATGGTAAGTTCCATATCGGGATTAACCGCTTCGCCGTAACCTATGACCAGTCCTGCCCCTTCTATTCTAATCGTAAGAGCTTTGGACGCATCCTTAAGGGAGATCTTGTATTTTAGATCTGTTCCGCTCTTTGCCTTGAAATGTTTCTGGAAAAGATCAGGTATCCTCTCGCTGTCCTTTCCGCCGTCGTCAAGCTTGTTCTTGAACAGGTCTGCCAGAAGACGGATGTCCTCCTTCTGCTTTTCCACATACTTTTCATCAGATGCATACTCTGAAAGACGGTCTGTCTCGTCCTGTGTATATGTTGTGTTAAGTGTCCTATATACCACCTGTCTTACCACGCCATGGCTGGTAGGCAGGCTCTTTACCCTACGGCTCACTGCACGGTAAATATCCCCCGCAGCATCCTCAATAAGCTTTTTGTATGTCTCGTTATTTTCAAGCTCTGCTGCCTCCGGCGCGTAGCCGGAGATTCCCTGGCAGGTAAGTCCACCTAAGGATATCCACGCGTTCATCAGATCCAACTCTCCTTCTTTTTCACCATAGGTAGTAGACATCACCACCGGTGCCATATAAAGAGAAGAGATTTTTTCCTTATCGCCATAGAGCCAGCATGAATCCAGAAAACTTGCCATATATCCGCCACAGCCGTGCCATTCCACGGTGGACGCAAGTATTATTCCGTCGGCTTCCTTTAATGTCTGCGGCAGCTTTGTCATCTCATTTTTATGTTCAAAAAGGTCAAAGCGCTCTACTTTAACATTAAGCTCACGAAAAACCGACACCATCTGTTTGATAACAGTAAGTGAAGGATCACCGATCAGCCCTCTTCCGCCATAATATATATTTATCTTCACAGAATTCCCTCCTCGTCTCGTCTTTTACTTTTTCTCTGTTATACACTTCTTATAGCAAATGTTTTACTCATTCCTTAATAGCTGCCTACTTTCTTTTTTTACTGCCTTCCAACATGCTCATTATTATAAGAATGGTGCCTTCCAGCACAAATCCTGCAATGAATCCGCCAAGATGTGCAGCAAAATCAACAGTTGAGCCGTCAGCCGCATTTGTAGGAATAAACAGCAGCGCCACAGCCAGTATCACTCTTATCACTGTTTCCTTCCTTCTCATATAGCCAAGCATCAGCATTCCGGCTATGACTCCGCCGGTAAGTCCGTATATTGCTCCCGACGCCCCTAACGAAACATATAAAATCCCCGCATTTGTATGGTACCATACGGAAAACACCCCTGCGGCTATCAGTGACACAAAATAAACCACAGAATAAACTATGCGCCCCGACATCTTTTCCATAACATAACCCGTAGCATAAAGGCCAATCATATTATTAACTATATGTGCCGTCGAGCCGTGCAAAAAACCGTATGTCAGGAACCGATACCATTCTAAAGGTTTTCCTATTATATCATTTGTCAGCATATAAGCATCTTCATTAATAATGCCGGATATCTGCATTATGTACATAACTACATTAGCTATGATCAGACCGAAAGTAAGCCATGTCACCGCGGAGTTGTCACGATTCACCTTAACCGCAGCAGTCTTCCTCGCCGGCGGCGCAACAGGTCCGCGTTCAATAGATCTCTGATTTCTCTCCGCTTCTGCCTGTACAGTTTCAGCGATTCCCATATCAAACCCTGACTCTGCAATCAATATTTCAAGCTTTCCCCGCAGACCGTAAAAATCTTCAGCACTCCACTCAGGCACTATAAGCTTTGATGATACTGTATCTATATACCATTCGTTATCTTTCCTGCTGTCACAGCGCTGCACTATATATGCAGAATCAGCACAGATAATCCTAAGAAAATGTATATCCTTGTCTTTGCCGTAGCTCAGCTTTTCCTTCAGGTATGTAACAAAAGCGTCCATCTGCGCATCACTGCTCACAGTTTCCCTTTCATCAAAAAAGCAAAGCACATTAAGATAGTAGTTTTCTTCCATTACGAAAGAGGCATACCGCAGATCCTGCGAAAGCATATAATTCTTGTAACCCATTCCGTTTAACAGGGCCCTGACACTATTCACCATCGCAGTTTACTTGCACACCTCCGGTAACTTGAAATCCTTAAGATATTTTACAAACTCCTCGCCATTAACAGGCTTTGAAAAATAGTATCCCTGAAAATAATCGCATTCCAGTTCCAGAAGACGCTTTATCTGATCCTCATTCTCCACACCTTCCTGTACTACTTTAAGCCTGAGCTTTTTGGCAAGCTTATAGGTATTCTCAAGAGTAATCCTGGCCTTTTCATTCTTTTCTGCAGACCAGAGTATGGACTTGTCTATCTTCATCACCGTAAAAGGCACGTGGTAGAGATATGAAATATTTGAATATCCCGTGCCATAATCATCCAGTGACAGGTCTATGCCGCGCAGGTAGAAATTCTTCATGTTTCTTATGAAATTATCCATTTCATTCGTAGTAGCAGTCTCCGTTATCTCGAAGTTGATCTGCTTTGGCTTTATGCCATACTCTTTCATTATGGCCTCGAATTCCTCCGCCATCTTCCGCTGGGCACACTGTATGGGCGAAAGATTTACTTCTATATATTCTATGCCCTTTTTATCCAGCTCGTTGTCCCTGTAGAATTCACACACCTTACGGAATACTATCTCGCCGATCTGAAGTATGTAGCCCTCACTCTCTGCCATCTTTATCATTTCTTCCGGCGGCATAAAACCATATTCCGGGTCAAAAAGCCTAATGAGAGCCTCTGCCGACATGATCCTCTTCTCTTCGGTGGAATATATAGGCTGATAATATACCTGGAAAGTATTGTCTGCCAGTGCCCGCTTTATGGCCTCCAGCATATGTTTTTCCTTGTTGTCTATGAGCAGCTTTTCTACACCGTTTTCCGAATCTAAACGTTCCTTTGTATTTATATATGCCTTAAGAAAATCAGAAAAAGCATCGAAATCCTTCAGCTGTTCCGGTGCCGAAAGACTTACAACCTCTGCAGTAAGGATTGCTTCCGATATGGCAGGTGACCACACCTTTTCAAATCTTGCAACTATGGTCTGCCTGAGCTTTTCTGCCTCTTCTTTCGTAAGCTCTGAAGTCTTAAATACAAGGACACTGTTGTCAGCACGGTAAACTGTTCCCTTGTGCCCGTATCCCATCAGGTAATTGGTTATGAGTTTCATAAAACCTTCTGCATTGTCAAAGCCTAAGGACTCTGCCAGCACCTTGTAATCCAGTACTTTTATTATGGTCAGATGGAATTTCTTCTTAAGCAGGTAATCTTCCTTCGTAAATTCATAAAGATAATTTTTGCGCATGGCAGCAGCCATATCGAAGAGTTCCTCAGGTCTCAACACCTCAAAGAACAGATCCACCATCACTAATGACACCACGAATCCCTGGAACCGCATTGTATTTATGAAATACTGGCCGGCAGTTATGAGCATAATTATAAGAGTGGCAATTGCCACATGCCCCGTAACCTGCCTGTTGATCTGTTTCCAGTACCTTATGGACATTCCTATTATGATCAGCATATAATAGGCCACCATAACCAGTATAAATCCCTGTGAAAAAGGCGTTGAGCGAAGTTCAAACAGGTTCATTCCCCTGTTTGCCATTATCACATTAACAGCTATAGCCGCAACAAGCGTTATAGTTGACGGCATGTATATCCAGATAATCCACTTTTGAGAAACCTGTCTGTCTATCTTAATGAGGCTTATAAAATACAGCGTACTCATGGTCAAAAGGAATATGCATAAAAACATATATACTGTATTCAGTATATAACCGACTACACCCGGGCCCGAATTAAGCTCCGCATCAATGACAGCGGTAGCCATTCCAAACACCGTTATGCCCAGCTGAGTGATCATCAGGTAGAAGAAGGCCCTGAAGGCCACAACCCCTATACGCCTCTTATTCTTGAAGCAGGCAAGGAGCACTATTTCCATGGCAAGTGCCACTATGTCAAAATAGATATTAACATTCATGTCGCTTCGCCTTTCCCAGTGACTACTGCCTTATCATCTGCCGTTTCCTTGCCGCCTTCGTTAGTATCAGCCAGTACCCTTATGAAGCCCTGGTCATCCAGCTGCTCAAAGAAATAAGCCCCGGTTGCATAATCACAGTCCGTGCTTTCTATCATAGAATAAAATTCTGCATCATTTATTCCGCTGACCATGGTTTTCATATTAAGACGGTGGGCCAGCTCCATAGTTGACTCCATTGCAATCTTCGCACTCTTATTGCTTACCGCATCTGCCACAACCCTGCGGTTTATCTGTATAACATCAATAGGCATATCATAAATTGTAGAAATGTCTGTATAACCGCCGCCGTACTCCTCCAGGCAGAATCTTCCACCCTGCCCATCCAGGTTCTTTATGTTTTTGCAGAAACTTTCGGTTGCATTGGCAAGAGTGGTTTCAGACATCATTATGTAGATAAGGCTCTTGTCTATCCCGTTTTTATCCATATATTCAAACATTCTGTTCAGAAGGTTATAGTGCATGGTCATGGTGGGATAAACCCTGATGCCGACAAAATGTATGCCGGCCTCCTGCAATTTATTCTCCCTAATGAAAACCGCTGTCTTTTCAAAAAGTATGTTTGCCACATGCATGATATATCCGCCACTTTCCGCGAAACGGAATATCTCATCATCATAAACATATCCTGTTTCTTCATCAAAGAAACGCACTGTTGCAATCAGGCCGATTATCTTTTTTTCAACCAGAGAGTATACCGGGGTATAGCGCATCTCCAGAGTCTTTTTTTCTATTGCCCTTGAAAGTGCCACTGTAATCTGGTGGTCCCGGCCTATTTCCTTTATAGCCAGATCCCTGGCCGTATAAACAGATTTAGTTTTTTCCATATCATGGAACTGTCTCAGCACGGAATAGAATACCGGCTCAGCCTTAACATCCTCAGGAAGCCTTAAGCTAAGTATGCTTGCAGAAAGCAACACATCCCTTCCAAACAGTTTCCAGGGTCTTTCAAAGCGTATACGGATATCGGCAATTATCTTGTCAATCTGTCCCGGAACCGGATCCGTTATCTCTATGGCAAACTCAGCCCTTTCGATGTGGTATATGTTCGTACCGCTGCCCACATCATTTAAGAATCCCACGAAATCCGCTACCATTTCAGGATCATTTTCCGCGCCGGAATGCTCCACATAATCATCAACATATATACAGATAAAACGGAAATCCCTGCCGGAAAGATAATAAGAATGGATCATATCCTCAAAAGCATGCCTGCTGAAAACTGACAATTCCGGATCCAGATTTTCTCTGGGATTCTGTATGGTAAGGAAGAATACCAGCGTGACTACCGCTATGGAAACCGTCTCAATGGCAGAATTCGGTATGAATAACTGAAGGATAACCGATGCCACCGCAAACGCCAGTCCTGACATAACGATAATGATCTTTCTGATGGAAATATCCTTCCTGTTGCGGATGGTCTGATATACCACACCCATAAGGTATACTGCCGTAGCAACATATACTATGACGATATACTTTCCCCTGTGGTATTCCCCCGTCTGGTCGTAATAGTATATCCAGTGCAGCCAGGGATTAAGCAGTATAACAGTCTCCGCCACAACAGTAGGGAAAAGAATCGCCATCTTCTGAGGCTTGTTCAGGGAACTCCATGCCCTTATATGACTAAGGATATAAAGATAAAAACATATGCCGGCTATAATGTGTGAAACATAGTAAGTGAAGCTCATGAAATCCATGACCGCCACAGCATGAGGTATCTGGTACATCTCTGCCATATCCCCACACAGCATAGAAAAAGCAGTAAGGCTGTTGCTCAGAATAAAAGCAACGAAAAACATGTTCTGCTTATTTTTTACCCTGCTGAGCCTGAACAGGTTATACAATATGAACAGCGATATTAACAGCGCTGACATTGAAAAACAAATGGACAACATTTTGTTTACATAATCTCCGTAAAAAGACAAAAACCCAAACTAAATTTTAACATCAAAACCCCCTATTTTCAAGAAAACCTTTTCCTATACATGGTGTAATGATATAATGCATATAGGGTATGCGCCCTGATCCGGAGAGGGGGACAGCAGCTTAATGTGATGCTTTATGGGGGAACTTAAAAGTCCGGATGTACGAAGTATTTTTTTACACATGCGCAATAATACTGTCATGCTCCTGTATGTTCTATGTTCTGAACAGGAAGCTTATTCAGAAGGCTCATAGCAAAGTCTTTCTTTTCATATTGGTAAATATAACAGTCGTATCCGCCGCGGACCTGACGAGCCATATCCTGACACCGCTTTGTGCAGATAATCCTTCCATTATGCCGTTGCGCGTATCCATGGATTATATCTATTTCTTTATGCATAATACCCTTTCACCGGCATACACGCTGTACATAATGCTTATAAACGGCAGTGCTACAGTAAGGAAGAAAGGGTTCCTTATAGCTTATTCAATACCTGCACTGGCAACCGAGCTGCTGCTGGCAGTAAACCTTTTCACCGGCATAATATTCCATATAGACGAAAACGGCATATACCACAGGGGCGCCGGGATGCCTGCCCTCTATGTTATCTCCGGAATCTATCTGTTTGTAGCGATCTACTACATCCTGCGCCACCGCAAGTCCATGAGCTCAGGCATGTATTCCACGCTCTGGTTTTTCTTCTCGTTTTCACTGATAGGCATCATAGTCCAGGCCGTCAATGTGAATCTCCAGATTGAGTCCTTCGCGGAAGCCCTTTCCATGCTGGGCATCATGCTTACACTGGAAAATGAGGACACCAGCATAGACCCCATATCAGGAGCCTACAACCGCTCTACGTTCATGGAAGAAAACAGACGCAGGATCAATTCAAACGAAAAGTATTCCGTTATCAGCGTAAACCTCACGAACTACAAGTTTTTTGCCCGGATGTTCAGCTATGACGAGCGCAGCCAGGCCCTGCGCCAGATTGCTTCATGGATGCTTAACCTAGCTCCTGATGCACTGGTCTACAGGCTGTCTGACAGCAATTTTACCCTGCTTACCCACAAGACCACCGATGAAGATATTGATGATGTCACCGCCGAGATAGCAAGGCGTTTCGAGCATGAATGGAAAAACAGGGACTCCGTGCTGCAGTTCAATATACAGATACGCGTGGCTGTTATCCCTGATGACGGCGTAACGGAACCGGACATGCTCCTTGAACTTGCAGACGACATGGATTCCGTCAAGTCCAACGGCGTACAGCTCCAACGAGGCAAGGACCTGCGCTATCTTTCCAGAAGGGTAGCCGTTGAAAATGCCCTGCGCCGTGCCTTTGAGGAAGACAGGTTTGAGGTTTACTACCAGCCCATATGGTTTGCAGGCAACAAAAAGATATATTCAGCAGAGGCCTTGCTCAGGCTAAACGATCCTGAGCTTGGTTTCATCCCCCCTGACGAGATGATCCCTATTGCAGAACGAAACGGACTGATAGATAAGATCGGAATTACCGTATTTGAAAAAGTCTGCGCCTTCATAGCGGATGAACGGTTCAAAAAACTGGGCCTTAGGTATATAGAAATAAACTTAAGTCTCTATCAGTTAGTATTCTCGGATACCTTAGTACGCTTTGATGAAATCATGAAAAGTTATGGCGTTACCAGCGACCAGATCAATCTTGAAATCACAGAGTCCGCATCACTTACATCATACAGCGGCGTAAGCACATCCATCAGTGCGCTAAAATCCGCCGGCTTTAGCTTCTCATTGGACGACTATGGCACAGGTTATTCAAATCTCACCAATATAGTGAACATGGATTTTCTCAATATTAAATCCGACAAGGGCCTGCTCTGGTCCGATGATGATAACTCGAAACACCTGCTGGTTGACTCCATCAGGATGATGAGGCGCCTTGGAATGAATGTCATTCAGGAAGGTGTAGAGACAAGCGAACAGCTTGACCTTGTTCTCAATGCCGGTGCAAACCTGATACAGGGATACTACTTTTCAAAACCGCTGCCTAAGGAAGATTTCATAGACTTTACCAGAAACTTTAATAAAAAAGGCGGCGCAGCAGCAAGCTGAAAAATAAATGATCACCCCAAAGGAAACTAACTTAAAATGAAAAAACACAATGTAAATTCACCTGTCATACTTGCACTTCTATCCCTGATCCTTTTTGCAGGATTTGAATACGCGTATCTTGAATGGGAACAGGAAGAATCTGCCAGACTATCCCATACACAGTACATTGAAAGCCTTGAAAATAATTTTGGCGGTGCATATACGGAAGGTGTGTCTTCAAACACGCTGACAGAAGAAGAACAGGCAGAACTGGAAGCTGCCGCACAGGCCCGCATGGATGCCGGCAAAGATGAAATGGCCGCAAGAGCCGTAACCGCCCGCGCTGAAGCCGATGCCCTTTCCGAAAAAACAGAAGATACCGATGATGCTACGCAGACTGAATCAAATGACGATGACATACAGGATGACGCTGAAGATACAGAAATAAACAATTCGGAAAATGCTACTGATGAAGATAAACCTACTGAAGACGAAACTGAGGTAGCCACCGACGAAGAAACTGCTGACGAAGAAGCTGAAAGAATTGCCGCTGAAGAAGAGGCCAGAGCACAGGCAGAAGCTGAAAAGGCCGCTGCTGAAGCCGCTAAGGCACAGGAAGAAGCTGAAAGAGCTGCTGCTGAAGCTGCTCAAGCCCAAGCAGAAGCTGAAAAAGCTGCCGCACAGGCCGAAATGCAAGCCTCCGTATCAGAATATGCAACAGAAGTTGCAGATATAGTGAATCAGTACAGGGCCGACGCCGGGCTACCCCCTCTCACACTTTCACCTTCGCTTTGTGAAGCTGCTGATATCCGTGCAGCAGAACTGCTCACATCCTTCTCACACACAAGGCCGAGCGGTCAGACATGCTTTTCAGCATTTGACAGCCTGGGCATCCCCTACGGCTACGCCGGTGAAAATATAGCAGCAGGCCAGACTTCACCCACAGAGGTAATGAACAGCTGGATAAATTCCCCAGGGCATAAGAAGAATATCATGAACCCCAACTTCACCAAAATAGGAATAGCCTGCTGCTACGATGCAAGCGCCCCCTACAGCTACTACTGGGTACAGATGTTTACCGACTAAGATTACTTGACACTTATAGGCAATTACTATAAAATACCCTTTGTTGTTTGCGGATAAGTATCCGTGACGGCGCGTGGCTCAGCAGAGTCAGCTTTGCTGACTTAGTAGAGCGCTGCGTTCGGGACGCAGCGGCTGATAATTGAATATATCGTTAAGCATTTGTTTAACGGCGCGTGGCTCAGCTTGGTAGAGCGCTGCGTTCGGGACGCAGAGGTCGCAGGTTCAAATCCTGTCGCGCCGATGTAATAATTTCAAGGGTTTCCGGGTTTGAGACCCTATTTTTTTGCCCAAATACAGGCTTAAATCTATCTTTTTCCGTTTATTATTCCACTTTCCGCATAGATTCCGGAAACTATATTGCTGATGAACTAAATCGACATACGCCTTTGCAGCACTGCATTGCGTATCTCATCAACCTCTGCCCAGGAATTTAGCATATGCACCCTGCAAAGCGGGAATGTCAGACTGCCGCTATCATCTTTACAAACAACTGTCAGATACACCCCCGTCGGAACCATACTGGCATGAGTATTTGTCCTTACTATATCGGTAATACAGTCACGCTTGATCACAGCTCCGCCTTTTTTAAATAGGTAATGGCGGCCAAGCCTAAACTGGTCGTCCGCAAAGGGCTGTGCCGAGGCAAAGTCGATGATCATTCCCTGGCCACCGTCTTCATTAAGGTAGGCATTGAACCTTTCTGCTGCTCCTACCCTATACCTGTATAAAATCCAGCACATAACACCAAACATAGCAGTTATAAAGCCTCCTACGATCACGGTCTTCAAGATCCCCATCCCCGCAACTGCCATGAGAAGAGTTGTTATCAACCCCTCAAGAATAGTGATCACAACAGGGGCTACTCCCAGCTTAGGCACACGCATTACTTTGCAGTAGCTGTTTAAGGCTTGAGCCGACTGATTAAACTGTTGCTCATTCATTATCCCATTAGCATAGGGGTTCTGGTTTGATTGTGACATTAACGGTTACACCTCCCGTAACTTCATCCACATAGATTATATGATTATAACCTAAAAAACATCCCCCAACCAATCTAATGATCAAAGGATGTTCTTTCTGTTTTCTTAATATTATTATCGGCTTATTCTGAAGATTTATTTATATATTACTTCAGATCCAGTGCCGGCTTCATCTGCCATGTATTGTCTATTCCATTGTGGAACATATACACTTCTGTTCCGGGGGCTACAAGGTCTGCGCCGTCATAGTAGCAGATGAATATTTCATCATTGTCACCCTTTACATTGTATGCTGAATTCTCTGTCGGATGCTTACCTACTACGAAACCCATCATATCGTATTCCGGGAACTCGTTGATGCCGCCTACTGCCTGCTCCATTGCCTTGTCATTTAATTTGATATTCTGTGTCATATTTTTTTCCTCCAAATCCTTTTTGTTCTGCCCTTTGTTCGGGTCTGTTTCCTGATGATTTGAATATATCAAACAGAATACCAATGTACAATGAATCCTGCGCAACCGGTCGATTATCATGCGCCAGTGGTCTAAAATATAAATATTATTCCCATTTAAATCACATCCAGCTTTTCAGACCGTCAATTCCTTACAAAAATCATCCACACATTCATAAGTAGTTTTTCTGCAGGCTGCCTCATCATTACATTCCACAGTCACTCCGTATTTAGCGCACCGGTTCACCGTATCCCACATGATCGGACCGAAAAACAGCTCAATCTGGTCAAAAACATCCGGCTCATCCTTATTCCAGTTCCAGCTGTTTTTTTGAGGCCTTACCACGCTTTCATCCTTTAGAAGTATTAAGTACACCCCTGATTCGATTTTTTCATTTTCATAAAATCTGGTTTCGACACTGTACTCCCGTCCAAGCTTTTCAGCCACAGCCTCATTTGCATATCTCCGGATCATCTCATCCGTCTTCTGCGCAATAGAACGAACCTCGTCATAGGTATAAATCTTCGATCCATCTTTGATATCATCAAGGGATCTGAAATCAATATTGTATCGCTCTATATATTTAAAAATAAAAGGATAGCTATATGAAAGAGCTGCAAATCCAAGATTTATGTCATACGATTCTCCGTTCTTTGTTGTGACAAGGTTATGCTCTGCTTCTTCAGTGATACTCTGAATCTCATCATAATTTATATGGGTGGATTTGAATAGTTTCTTAATCGTAATACCATTCTCATCAATTATATATTTTGCATTCATGTTTATACTTCCTCTCCCCCAGAATCTCTATTTTCTGCGGGCACATTATAGGTAGCTATGGTTCTTAACGATACAATTTTCTTTTTTCCATAATAGGCGCATTAAAAATCTCCTGCAGTTCTTTTACCGTTTGCTTGGCGTATTCAATCTGAGGTTTTTGTGAGTTTTCCAATAATTTAGTCGATATTTTCTTTAACGTAAATGTTTCCTCTTTCAGATAAGGATCATCTATCGCTAATACAATGGAATTATGGTTCATGTATGTCCATCCTCCGCTATTGTTCTCGTCCGCGGTATAATATTCAAAAATCAGTTCATAAGCAATACCTTTTACCGCACTGTACGGATGAACCAGTCCGCTTGCTGCACCGGCTCTTGCGCTGTCAAATCCACTTGCAGTTGCGATACGGAAAAGATTATTCACTTCATCCAGTTCCAGACACCCATCGTAAACAATCCTTGTCGGAGTAAAACCGGAATAGTATTCCTGATTCTTTTTTAAGTATTCAAAACGTTCTTCCAGGTCTTTCGAAGACAGTCTTCCAACAAATTTCTCTGGCCTGATATAATGTGCTATTTCTGAGGATTTAAGAAGAGCCGGGTCTTCGGCCCGTTTCGGAAACATGGGTGAATACTTTGATAAACAATTGTCGCAGATCACTCCGTCCCTCAGCCTATGAAGATGAAAAGCCGATTCTGTTTTGTTTCTCTTGCAGTAAATACAGTATTTCCACTGTGCATTGGGATCCTTGGCAATTCTTTCGTTCTTGTAATCATCCCCGAGAATTTTTTCTCCCTCTTTCATTCCGTCCGACGCCACTTTCATATCGCTTATTGTTCCTATTACACCAAGTCCGCCGCCGCAGAAAAGGTTAAATGTAAAGGTTATTAAGCTTCTTTTTCCCACGGTTTCATAGAACTCATAGACTTCTTTTACACCGGCCTCTCCGTTTTCTATGCGCTTCAGTATTTTTTTCGTCTTCAGGAAGAAAACAAGATTGATCACGAACATTATCAGCATAAGAAATCCGTACAAGAGCAGGCATAATACCAGGCCGCCAACCAGAAGGTATATAAGCACACCTGTCCAGATAAGTATGTTTTTCTTTAAGGCTGCCTTCTGCGCTTCAAGAAATTCGCTTTCCGTCATTGTTTTTTCTCCAAAGTTTTCTTCCATACTTTTCCCCGCTACTACGATCCCTTTACAAAATTCTTAACCACGTTTAATACTGAATTCAAGTTTACCCCATTATTCTCTTCATTACAACAGTACGCCGGATAAAACAGAGCCCCCTGATGCATCTCTACACCAGGGGGCTCCTGAAAGAAAAGGGGTTAACAAATATTGTTATACTTCTGTAGTTGTTTCATCTACAGTTGCAGTTACCTTTACGGGTGCCGGCTCAGTCTTATCAACGTTTACGTTTACAACCGAATCTACGCCGCTAAGCTGCACATTCCTGTTGACCTGAGCATCATATGTTGATGCCTTCATTACTTCAGTAAGGTCAAATCCTGTTGTTTCCCTAACGGACTCAAGCACTTTTGCAAGTACCGCCGGTGTATAACCGCCTACGCTGGATACGCCGCTCTCGCCGTTTCCGCTGTCGATGATAGTAACCTTGTCGATAGTGGAGATAGGCTTTGCTACTGCTTCTGCGATGGAAGGGAGCTGCTTTACGATCATCTCCGTAATAGCAGCCTGGCCGTACTTCTTCATAGCTTCAGCCTTCTTTTCCATTGCTTCAGCTTCAGCGATACCCTTTGCAGCAATAGCTTCTGCTTCTGCCTTACCTACAGCAGCGATACCTTCAGCCTCTTTCTGCTTTCTATACAGTGCTGCTTCGGCAAGAGCCTTTTCAGCTTCAGCCCTCTTCTGCTGCTCAACAAGCTCAGCATCAGCTTTTCTCTGACGTTCAATGAACTCAGCTTCAGCTTCCTGCTGCCTCTTATACTTTTCAGCATCTGCCTGCTTTCTTACTTCTGCGGCAAGCTGCTGCTCACGAACCTGGGCTTCCTTAGCCTTGAGTTCAACCTCGCGCTCCTGCTTTGCGATCTCGGCATTGGTCCTTGCGACCTCAATGCTCTTGATCTGTTCCTGCTTCTGGATCTCATAAGCAGCATCAGCTTCAGCCTTCTTAACATCGGAAATCTTTTTAAGTTCAGCCTGCTTGATCGCTAACTCATTCTGCTTTTCAGCAATTGCCAGGTCCGCGATAACCCTTGCATCATTTGCTTCCTTGGCAGCTTCAGCCTGAGCTACAGCCACATCTCTGTCGGCATTTGCCTTTGCAATGGAAGCATCCTTCTGGATCTTGGACATATTGTCCTGACCGAGTGCATTGATAAGGCCCTTCTCGTCTTCGATCCTCTGGATGTTGCAGGAGATGATCTGAATACCAAGTGACTTCATATCAACCTGGGCTTTTTCCTGAACCTCGTCACCGAACTTTTTACGGTCGGTGTTGAGTTCGCGGAGCTCGATGGTACCTATGATCTCACGCAGGTTACCCTGTAATGAATCGGTAAGGG
The DNA here is from genome assembly GCA_000621425.1 of Lachnospiraceae bacterium AB2028. Taxonomy (GTDB): domain Bacteria; phylum Bacillota; class Clostridia; order Lachnospirales; family Lachnospiraceae; genus NK4A136. Next base: position 33,226 of record JHYJ01000012.1, on the reverse strand, counting down.
CTTCCACAAACTGTCTTTCAGGCATATTCAGGAAGTTCCTCTGAGCCTTTAAGATACCCTCTTCGGATGTGTCTACCTTTACCTTTGCAACGGCATCGATATCTACACCGATGAAATCCTTTGTAGGCACGTAACCGCCGGTCTTGATATCAATTGATATCTGCTTTAATAACAGGGTATCCTTTCTTTCAAGGAAAGGTATCTTGATACCTGCCCTACCGATAAGCACCTTAGGCGTTTTCTTTAAACCGGATATGATATACGCCGTATCAGGCGGAGCCTTAACGTATCCGGATGCCAGGATACCTAACAGAATGATCACAACCAGGACCACTGCTGCTACCGGAATTAGGATTCCGAGACTTACTAAATCTAACATAGTTTTATTCCCCCTTGGTTTGTTGGTAACCGTTCGTCAATACAAACGGTTAAGGTTAATGTTTTCATGCACTACAGCGGATTAATATTCTTTGCTCAGCTGATCCTCTGTAACACAAGTTAATTATACACATAAGACAGGCTACAATACATACATACTGCAGTAATTTTATGCACTTTATTTTTCTTTTTGGGCAAAATAAGGACGTCTATTTTACGGATGGTACAGTTTAAGAAAAACCACTACCGCTACTATTACCGAAGCGGTTATCAGTATCTGCACTAATAGCCTTAACAGAGTCTGCAGGAACCAGTTTCTTTTTACCTTGTCAGAACCGATTAACGGAAGACGGTCTTCCAATTTATTCCACACAGAAAGATGGGTGATAAGACTGTATATTATCTTTCCCACACTGGTTATAAGCATGACGGCAATGACAATGAACGCCCTCCAGTCGGAAGACTTAACGATAGGGTTGATGCTAAACAGGATGCTAACAAGCAATATAAAGCTTGCAGGCAGATAGGTCAGCATTATGATCACCGTCCTTATGGTCTTCGATATGGACCTTGCCTTGGCAGTAGGCCCCAGTTCGGCAATCATCTGCTCACACTCTGCCAGGTATCTGGCCGACTCACGGTACGATCCCAGATCGGTAAATATCCTCTTTGCCCTTACATAATTCTCCAGCTTACCTGAATAATAGAGATTTATCGCAGTACTGTAGTCATTTTCGGTAATAGTGATTATGCGTTCCTCACATTCATCGATCAGCTGAAACGAGTCCTTGTAATTGCCCAATGAAACAAGCAGATCCCTTGCCTCGATGAAATTCTTTTTGCCGCCCTTTTTCATCAGGGACTCTGCACTTTTATATTTATTCTTTATCCTGTCCTCATAACGCCTGAGCTTTACGGCATCATTATAGGATTCCAGCTCTGACCTGAGCTCATCATCAGCATACCTTAAGGCAATCTTGAAATACTTCTCATTTTCCAGAGAGGTCTTGTGCCACTTCAGCTGCTCTTTAACGGTATATTTATTGGCAATCATCAGCTTTGCAAGATTAGCCAGTGCATTTTCCGGATATTTTGCCAGGATTTTATCGCTGCATCTCCTGGCCTTCCACCAGTCGCGGCTTTCCAGGAAAAGCATCATTCTTCTTTCCATCAGTACAAGCTCATCATCCGGCTTTGAATTGTTCATCGGCCTGGACTGTGCTTCCCGCTGTGGAATCTGACCTCCGGATGAAAGCAGAGCCTGCTTGAATTCTGGCATGGACTGATAGCGGTCCTGGGCATTCACGCTCATGGCCACCATGATCGCGTATTCCTTCTGCGGCGGAATATTAACGCCCAAATAGCTGGGCGGAACCATTATGTCTTCATCTATACGGTCAATTGAATCAGGCGGACGCCTTCCGGTAACAGCATAGTAAAAAGTAGCCCCAAGGGAATAAACATCCGTAAATGCTCCCTGGCGTCCACGTCTTGTATACTGCTCCTTAGGTGCAAAGCCGTGCTTTAGTACCACATCAAGGCTCTTGCTCCGGTCGCCAAGCGAATACCTTGCCGCTCCGAAATCAAGGAGCTTCACGTTTCCGTCCACAGTCAGATATATATTATCGGGGGTGACATCGCGATGCACGATGCCTTTTGAATTAACGGCAGCAAGCGCATCCATAATGGGAAGGAGTATCTGCTCCGCCTCCGCATAGCTTATCCTGCCGCCATGATTTCTCATATAACGGTCTAAGCTCATTCCCTCTACGAAATCCATAACGAAATAAGCCGTGCCGTTTTCTTCAAAATATGTATATACGCGGACTATATTCTCGTTACCGATGAATTCCGCTAAGGTCTCAGCCTCCTGGAGAAAGCAGTCTTTTCCGTAATTAAAGCTATCTCCTCTTTCATCCGAAAAAGCAGTTACATTTACCTTGTCAGTCCTTCCGGCCAGTGAATCGGGAAAGTACTCCTTTATAGCCACCCTTTCACCGGTCTGATGGTCTGTCGCCTGATATGTTATGCCGAATCCGCCCTGTCCAAGAACACTTTCAATGATATACTGGCCTGAAAGTACGGTTCCTACGGGCAAGGCAAAAGGATACTTATCATTTGTATCCATGGGAGCAGTTCCTTTCTCCTTTGTATACATACAGGCTTATTATACAACTTTTGGGGCTTATATACATTCATATCCTGCCAGGCTGGAAACATCACTATATCCAAGATTTCTCAGTGCCCCCTCTAATTCACCTTTCCTATATTCGTATATTCCGTTTTTGATCAGCCCCATGAATATAGCTTCCTGCTCCGTTTCGGCAATATACGGAAGATTACCGTACTTGAAAAGCTCCTTTGTCTGTTCCTCTGAAGCTTTCAGTTTAAATGCTATAAGCAGGACCAGAATTCTGTTTTTTTCAAGATACTTTCCATTTTCAACTCTCAGTATTTTGTCTTTAGCATTAGTCTCCAGGTACAGCTTTCCATTAAAATTCCTTCTCCAATGATTGACTGCTGCTTCCGTGGTAGTGGCAACTTTAAAATCCCTGTCGTTTACAGCAGCCTGTTCAAAAAGTGAATTCAGATATTCCACAAATGCCGTTTCTGAATTCTTAAAATCTTTGCTTCCCTCTATCACCTGCCTGATCTCATCCTCGGTATTTCCTTTTTTTACTTCCGATATCCTATCCCTGATGTCATTGCAGACATCATCGGTATTCCATTTTTCCCCGCTGCAGTATGTGAAGATTTCTAACTCAACGTCATTACTGATGTCTATAAAATCACTTGAACTCAATAGGACAAATAATGAAAAAAACTTCCCTGTCCACCAGTTTTCGTTACCGTTTTCCAGATCCGTCGCAGTCATCAGCATCAGTAACGCCGGATGTTCTATACCCCGTTCCTTTATCTTTGAAAGTATCTGCAGCACAGCTTCCGCAATCCTGCTCTGTGCCTCGCTCTTTTCCCTTTCCCGCAGGTTATCAAAACTCACACATCCGTCAGGATATGTAAGCTGATACTTATTTCCGCAGGACTGAAACACTATTAGATATTCGAAATCATAAAAACTAAACTCAGTAGCTAAAATATTCCCGGTAACTGTCATATTTAATCCGCCTTTCTAATTTATTCCTTAAATATGGTCCCTGATTCAGGCTTAAGGCTATTATACCCTAAGCCTGACATCAGGAACTGTACTCATTGCAGCTTACCCCACTTTATTATTTTCAGTTACTGCCGCTTTACGTTCCTCCCGGGCTGATATCATCTTCTTGTACAATGGGTCCTCATACAGGCTGTAACGATGCCCAATGTAAGGGATACATCCGCGGCGCTTCACCATAACGCTTTCCAGCGGCATATTTATGACCCTGTCATAAGGAAGATTCATGCGCCTTGAGACGCTCTTTACCGTCATATCATCAAGGGAGCCCATGAAGATATAGGTATCTGCATTATTAAGGATCGTCGTGGCCGCATGTTCGTCATAAAGGCTCTTAAGCTGCGACTCACTCTGCAATAGAATTGTCACACTGATGCCCGCCTGCCTGAATATGCTTATGTAATTCTCAAAGTTCATGATCCTGGTGCCGCAGGCAAAATCATCGCATATAACGTGCACCGGAACATCAAGGTGTCCGTAAGGACTGGCTTCAGCCTTTTCGAAAAAGCATTTGAACATCTGGGAATACATGATGTTAACAAAACGGCTGCAGGTCTGGTTAAAGGGATTGGTAACTACAAAGAGCAGTGACTTTTTATCCCCCATACTGTCAAACCTGACATTTTCATCCCGTTCAAGTATATCCATCACACTTTCAGAAATACTGTTGTCCATGCAGGCCTTATAGGTACTGTATACGCACTGTGCCGTCCTGGCAGGAAGGGATGCCACTGTCCTGATCATTTCGCTTGCCGGATTATCAGGGTCTCGCTGCTCTGCCGCCTCGAACAGGTTCATGATATTGATTGTCAGAAGATCCTCATTATCTCCCTGCTTGTATTCCAGCTGCCTGAGAAGCTTTACCGCATCGCTGAACTTAGGTTTCGTGCCTGATGATTCAGCATTAAACTTTACTAACAGTATAACACCGGCAACAAGGGCTGTGGCAGTATTGTCCCAGTACGGGTCATAGTTTTTGGCCCTTTTTTCAGATTCCACCATCTGTTTTGCCAGCTCCAATGCATCTTCCGGACTCTTTATGTAGTCCATAGGGTCATATCCTACAGTACTCTTTGATGCATCAGCAAAATCAATAACATTTACTTCATATCCCCTGGCCGCAAACTCCTGCTTGTATTTTTCCGCAATGATGCGTTTTGCTATAGGTACCACCATGCTCATATTAAATGTGTGAAGCAGCTTGGCTTCCGTTACGGAAGTAGTCTTGCCGCAGCCGGTGCTGCCTACGACAATAGCATTCTGGTTGACGCCCGTCTTATCAAAATCCGCCGCCGGAACCAATCCGTCAGCAAGCGGCGTTGCGTCCACCGGCACTGAAAAGTTCTCAATTAATCCCCTAAAAAACTGATTCTTCATAATTCAATCCTCCTTTGTCCTGTGTAGTTTCTGAATTCTTCTTCATATTCGCCCAGTTCCCTGACCGACTTGATCTCATCTTCACTAAGATTATGGTCAATATGCTTCATCAGGTATCGGTTCACCACCCCGTAATAAGCACATGATTTATCCCATGTAAAGTATTCCCGGTCATAAAACTCGTTTATCTTATACAAGGATGTATACATCATCAGTTCCACCGGATGGAGACGTTCAAGCAGTCCCACCACCTTTTCACCAAGCTCTGCCTGCAGCAGAATCACATAACCCTTAGTACAGCGGTACTCTTCACTTTTTTGGCCGTACAGAAAGTTTATGGTCCGTGAAAAGTACCATCTGATAAATCCGTCTTTATCTATGTGCCGGTGGGAGCCGTGTTCAATCCCCCTGCGGTTCATAATATTGATCATATGGATAATATCAACATATTCCCTATAGACATCGTTATATATCCCTGTGACTTCCTTTATATGGTCGAATATTGGATCATCCGCCTCACCGGACTCAAGAAGCAGCTCCAGCACCAGATCCGGACAATAGTCCTTAAGCATTGAGACTGCAGTCTCCTTTACAAAACCGCCCATGGGCAGGCAAGCCTTACATATCTTCCTGACATCTGCGGGAATAACTCCTGTTTTTGTTACAACAACCGTACTCATATTTAACCTCCTATAATGCTGCGGATCTCATCACACAATCCGAATTTGATTGCTTCCTCTGCATTCATGTAGTTGTCAAAGGAAGTGGCCTCATCTATTTCCTCTATAGTCTTGCCGGTATGCTTTGCAAGTATTCCGTTTGTAACTGACTTTGTTTCCATAATTGACTCAGCCGTCTTTTTGATACTGCTTGCTGAGCCCCCCATACCGCCCTGGATCAGCGGTTCATGTATCATGCACTTGCTGTGGGGAAGTATGAAACGCCTCCCCTTTTGGCCGCCTGCCAACAGGACTGCCCCCATGGATGCCGCCATACCTGCACAATAAATGTTTATAGGTATCTTTCCTTCACATTCCTGTATCAGATCGTATATTACAAGCCCTGCATTTACCGATCCGCCGGGGCTGTTAAGTATGATATCTATGGGTTCATTGCTTTCCAACAGGTACATCAGTTTCGATATAAATTCATTTGCCATCTGGTCGGTTACCTCCCCGATAATGAAGAGCTTTCTATCCGACAGGTGCTTTACCTCCAACGAGATCTCGCTAACGCCCTCACTGGTTACATTAAGATATCTGGATTCCATACTTTCTCTCCTTTTCCATAATTTTCTTTACAATTACTTGCTGATCAGGTTAAAAGCTTTTTTCCTTGTAGTATTAGGATAACAAATCAATAAAAAACGCAGATTGCAAAACACTGCAATCCGCGTTTTTTTATAAAAAATTTTATTTTTTAACTAATCGATCTTCATCCGTCAGCCGGCGTACATCATTCCTTCAAAAAGCAGGTCTGCCTCAAAGCCGTTTACCAGCTGGGGATAGTCTGAATGGTCCACTTCAAAGCGGACAAAACTTCCGTCATTACGCTTGAAATCAACCCAGGTATCGCCGTCAGTCGCATAGAATTCCAGTTTCTCACCTGCCTTGATGGTAGCCATGCTGCCTTCGCCTTCGAAATCATCCCTTACCTCGCCTTCCACATCACTGATCGTCTTAAGGCTTAAATCCGAATCGATATAATAAAAATCCTCCAAACCTGCAGGCACTCCGTCTCTGCCTACATAATAATTCTTATACATACTGTACGTAGACAACACATCGCCCCTGTCATATATCCTAAACTCATACGGATCTGCGGGAACATATCCCATAAACCCGCCGTATACATCGGCACAGCATTCTACATTTCCGGTGGCAGAATTAAGGGAATAAACCATCAGGTGCTCATAATCATTATCCTCTGACAGATTTACAAACAGATAATTTATTCCGCCTATAGTGCATATCCACATATCTGCACCGTAGCCGTAAATCTCCTCACGGAAATCCTTTCCGTTGAAATTGATCACAAGCTCATCATATGTTCCCCATTCATCCGGTGCGGAAAGATAGGCATTACAGGTATCTTCACTGTGTGGAAGAGTCTCCAGATCAGCATCAATGCCTATGAAATAATCAGCGGCGCATTCCGTATACTTTTCATCTACCAATTCAGGATAGTCTTCGTATTTAAGAGTTGCATTTAAGGCCCCGGATGAGTAAGGTCCCAGCTCGTAAGGCTGGAAATAGAAAGTGAGTCCCTCATACCCTACTGCAAAGGAATAATTATCACCCTTTCCGTAATTTTTCTTTATGGTTTCGGCTATTGCACCCTGAGTATCAGCATCCCCATAGAAAGAATCTTTACCGTATCTTTCCAGCAGGGCTGCCGCAACAAGATCCGGAATCTCATCCAGCATTCCTTCATCCACAACATCACTTATGAAAAGCTCCTCTCCTGTAGACGAATCATAATTAACAGGGTAGTAGCAGTAATTTCCGTGAACCCCTCCGGTATAATCCCCATAGTAGGTAAGAAGACAGGTGACAGCTGTATCCGCCCTCATGATCGTGGTATCGTACTTTATGGAGAATCCTTCAGAATAATCTCCCATATCAGGGATATATTCTCTGACTTCCTTTTTGAGCTCCTCAAATGTCTCTCCATATACGATATCTTCCTTGTTCTTGCTGTATTCATCTATTACTGCTTTAAGCTGCGGCAGGTCTTCATCCAGCAGTTCTATATGCGTAGCCTCTGCTTTTAATGCAATCATATCAAGCTCAGCATCATAGACATAATTTGACATCTGTCTGGCATAGAACCTAAGCTGCCTGTATTCCGAATCTATACCGCCAGACTGAAGGTCACCATTCTCATTGTCAAGAGAATCATTATCATTATGCTGATCTGATCTGTTTACATCATCACCTGATGAAGAGTCGGTCGCCCCGGCTTCCCCTGCTTCTGCCTCCGCGGCAGTCTCTTCTTCCTCAACATCAGCCGAGCTGTTAGCTATGTCATCGATGCCCGCGCACCCGGACAAAAGCGACGCTGATAACACCGCCGCTAAAAGTATTTTCCCGATAAATTTATTTTTCATAGTTTCCTTTTCTGCCGTCTTTTACGCGACATTACCTCCCTCAGAGATCACAATATTCTTTCCATGCTGTTTTCCGTAATACATTCTCTCATCAGCAACCTTTATAAGTTCGTCAGGCTCATGATAGTCATTCTTATATTCCTCAAGGCCGATAGTGATGGTTGCCGGTATACGGTTGTTAAAGAATACCGTAGGAGTAGTTTCTACACACTTTCTCAGATATTCCATTTTCTGCTTTGCAACGGCCATATCATAATCCTTCATCAAAATTATGAATTCCTCACCGCCCCATCTGCATATTTCACAGCCGCTCATCTCTTTCCTTGCCACGGTAGAAACATGCCTGAGCACTTCATCTCCGCAGTCATGGCCGTATGTATCATTGATACGCTTGAAATTATCAATATCGAAAAAGGCTATGCAGAAATGATTTGTCTCGCCGCCTTCCATAAGTTTCGTGATCACCGGAGTGAAGCCGCGGCGGTTCAGCATATTTGTCAGGGCATCTTCCTGTGCTTCGGCAGAAAGATGCTTATTCTCCTGCTCAAGATTGATCCTTGTACGTTCGCTGGAGTAAATAAAAATAGTTGTATAAAATACCACACTAAAAAACATTACAAAAGACGAGAAGAGCATCATAATCGTATTGGCCACATCACTTATCTCAAACACAGGTGCCATTTTTCCATGTCCTATATACATAAGGGCATACATCAGAAAATCCAGGGCAAGTATGACTACAATGATCCACCGCTTTTTTTCTTTGAACAGATAGCTTCCGAAAAATATTATTATGGGCACAATGGAAAAGATAAAATTGCCCGATCCGCTTTTCCACCCTATATAATAAACCCCCAGGGCAGAATAGCATGCAACTTCCAGAAGAATGCTGATATATACAGGCATGATATGTCCGGACCTGCACAGTATGATACAGAACAGGTATACAATGACACTTACAACATTTGACAAGGCCAGGGGCGGAACCCCTGCAAAAAACGTAATTGCCAGTAAAGTCACATGCACCAGGCACATAATGATAACAGTAAACAGAAAACTGTTATGTGCAAGAAAGTGCATGGTATTTTCAATTATATTTTTCTTCTTCATTCCTACTTCATTACAACCAGTTCGTATTCCCTGGTTCCTATTCCTATCTTTTCTGCATGCTCCAATGTTTCAGCCCATGAAACATTAGGATTGCTGTTGTGCCATACATCACCGTGGTCATGGAAATGCTCACTTGCCATATTGTCGCCCAGCTGGCTGTTCCTTATGGGGGCTGCCTTCTGGCAAAGGTCTACACAGGCCTGATCAAGAGCTACGGGATCAAATGATGCAAGCATTCCGATATCCGGAAGGATGGGCGCATCGTTTTCACCGTGACAGTCACAGTTAGGTGATACATCAGTTATCAGGCTTATATGGAAGCAGGGCCTGCCGCTTACTACAGCAGCGGTGTACTCAGCCATTCTCCTGCCCAGCATCTGGGGTGCATCCCAGTTATCGTTTTCTATGGCATCAAAGGCACAGGCGCCTATGCAGCGTCCGCAGCCTTTACATTTATCAGGTGATATGAAGGCCTTATTTCCTTCATAGATTATAGCATCCGAACCGCACTCTTTAGCGCATCGCCTACAGCCCCTGCACTTCTCCGTGATCACATGGGGATGGCCGCTGTTATGCTGCTGCATCTTTCCTGCACGGCTTCCGCAGCCCATACCAATATTCTTAATGGCACCGCCGAATCCTGCCTGCTCATGTCCCTTAAAGTGAGTAAGGGAAATAAAGATATCCGCATCCATTACGGCACGGCCGATATAAGCTTCTTCGCAGTATTCCCAGTTGGGAACGGGCACAGCCACATCATCCGTTCCCCTGAGTCCGTCTGCTATGATGATCTGACAGCCGGTGGTTATGGTATTGAATCCGTTTATGTTTGCACAGTCCATATGCTCAAGGGCATTCTTACGGCTGCCGGGATATAGAGTGTTACAGTCTGTCAGGAAAGGAAGGCCGCCGTTTTCCTTTACCACATCTGCAACAGCCTTTGCATAGTTAGGTCTTAAGTAAGCAAGGTTGCCCAGTTCGCCGAAATGCATCTTGATTGCAACAAACTTGCCATCCATATCGATGGAACCAATGTCCGCTTTTCTTATCAGTTTCTGAAGCTTTGCCGGAAGGCTGACTCCCAGAACAGTCCTGAAATCCGTAAAGTAAACTTTTGATTTTTCCATATTTTTGCCTCCCGTTTTTTTATTATTCCTGCCGCATCAAAACCGTACTGAATCCTTAAGCACCGGGCCATATCAGATTATCACGACTGACTTAATTTTAACTTATCTATAAGCCTTTTTACAAGCAAAATCGAGCAGCAGCAAAGTCTCTTCCACAAATTAAAATGCGGAGCATTATGCTCCGCATTTCATTAGGTATTGAATTCTATGATTCAAAAAATTATTTCTTCTTTGCGCCGTTTACAGCATCCTTAAGAGCCTTACCAGCCTTGAACTTAGGAACTGTAGCTGCAGGAATCTTGATAGCCTCACCGGTCTTAGGATTCTTACCCTTACGAGCTGCTCTCTTGCTTGTCTCGAATGTACCGAAACCTACAAGCTGAACCTTACCCTTCTTCTTAAGCTCCTTAGATACAGTGTTTGTGAAAGCCTTAAGTGCCTTCTCGCTGTCAGCCTTTGAAAGACCAGACTCCTTAGCCATTGCATCAACAAGTTCTACTCTATTCATTTTTGTTCTCCTCCCAACTTAGTGGTTTTTGTTAACACAATGGATTATAGCAGAGAAATCAAGGAATTTCAATATGTTGTGAGAAAAAAATTAAAAATATCTACATTTGGTAAGGCTTTCTCACTCAGTATTAACAATCTCAGCTCTAACCGGCAGAATAAATGCCGGGGACACAGACAGCTCATCCACACCATACTCAATAAACTTTGCCGTAAGTGAAGTGTCTGCTGCCAGCTCGCCGCATATGCCTACCCACGCACCGCCCTTATGGCCGTTCTCAATAGTCATGCGTATAAGCTCCAGCACTGCCGGATGGTGGGAATCATTAATGGATTCAAGCTTTGCATTCTGGCGGTCTATGGCCAGAGTGTACTGAGTCAGGTCGTTGGTTCCGATACTGAAGAAATCAACCTCCTTCGCCAGGTATTCACTGATAACAGCCGCAGCGGGCGTCTCTATCATTATGCCAAGCTCCACATCTTCGCTGTAAGGGATATTCTCTGCCTTCAGTTCCTGCTTAACTTCCTCCACATACTTTTTGCACTGCAGCACTTCATCCAGTGATATTATCATCGGGAACATTATGGCAACTTTTCCGTATGCAGATGCACGGTATATCGCACGCAGCTGGGTCTTGAATATCTCAGGCCTGTCAAGACAGATGCGTATAGCACGGTAACCCATGGCCGGATTGTCTTCATCTCCAAGATCAAAATACCCCACCTGCTTATCCGCACCCAGATCAAGGGTCCTTATGACCACCTGCTTGCCTGCCATATTCTGCACGACAGACTTATATGCCTGAAACTGCGTATCTTCCGTGGGGAAATCCTCACTTTCCAGATACAGGAACTCACTTCTGAAAAGACCTACACCCTCAGCATCATTATCAAGAGCGGCACCGGTATCCTTGACACCGCCTATGTTGGCATAGAGCTTTATCTTCCGACCGCTCTTTGTCACGCTGGGCTTGCCCTTAAGCTGCTGCAGAAGTTTCCTGTGTTCCTCATCCCGATGGCGGATGAGCAGCATTTCCTTCATATAGTCATCATCAGGATCTATAGTGATGGTACCTTTGTATCCGTCAACTATAGCCTGCTTGCCGTTCCAGGATTTATCGATATCTATGCCTATGATCGCAGGCAGGCTCATCATCCTGGCAAGTATTGCCGTATGGGAATTAGCTGAGCCCAGGCGGGTTACAAATGCAAGAAGCTTTGACTTATCAAACTGCACTGTTTCGGAAGGCGCCAGATCCTCAGCCACCAGGATAACAGGTTCTTCAAGGTCTGATGTAGTTTCCCGTCCGGACAGTACTCTTACCACTCTTTCGGAAATATCTTTTACATCAGCACTGCGGGCTTTAAAGTATTCGTCATCCATGTTGGCAAACATTTCCGCAAAATTATCGCCCGTGGTTGCTACCGCATACTCCGCACATACCTTTTCGGTTTTGATGATGTTGGATATCGAATCATTATAGTCCTCGTCCTCAAGCATCATCTGATGCACTTCGAATATAGCGGCATTCTCTTCGCCCACTTCCACAAGAGCTTTGTCATAAAGCTTCTGCAGCTGCTCCGTTGCCTTTGCTTTTGCAGCTTCATACCGCTCTATCTCAGCATCCACATTATCAATGTTTTCACGGCGGACGGCCTCTTCTCCCTTATCATAGAAAAAGATCCGGCCTATCGCCACGCCTTTTCCTATCCCTTTCCCCTTGAACTGCTGCATAGGCACCTCCTGACAGCTTTAGAAATTAGCCTTGAAAAAGTCCTCAACCTTTACAACATCCGCATCCTCATCAGGCCCCTCCACCTTAACGGTAACTTCGGCATCCTTCTTAACTCCAAGGGCCATGACCATCATAAGCTTTGTTGCTTCTGCGGATTTCCCGTTTGCTTCAATGGTTACTTTGGATGTCAGCTCCTTTACCATCTTTGCAAGCTGTCCTGCGGGCCTTGCATGGATGCCTACCTCGTCTGTGATCACATAGTTAAAAGATTTCATACTCCACCTCTTTCTGCCGCTTTCTGCGGCGGTTTGTTATATTATTGCTTGTATTAATTGTATAATTCGCTAACTTCCTCACACCGGTAGCTCATCCGGCACTGGGGCCGTTCGCCAAGCAGTTCTTACGGAAATGCCCATAGTCGGTTAAAATCTTCCGGGACCGTTCACACGCTACATCCGTGTAGCGTTGTTCACTCGTTTTATATTTATATGTAAGCTACGTATATCATTTGCCGTCTACAGCCCGGCGGCAGTGCATCGTTTTCGTGACAAGTGCAAGTGTTAGTATACTACCTTCATCTCTTTCATATCCCAGACTTTAACATCACAGGCGGAATGCAAAATATACGGCTTCCGGGCAATTTCTTCGTCTGCGTAGAAACGGGTGGTCATTACATATTCACCGTCGTTCAGATATATCTCCGCAAGGGATGTATCAAGGACAAGCCGCAGCGAATGCAGGTCATCAAGCAGGATTTTGCGGCTCTTTCTGCCTCTGCCTGCACCTTCCGAAAGCTGCAGGGTTACAAGGTATTTTTCCGCTTTCCGGGAAAGAGTCAGGCTGAAAAGCCAACCGGCGGCGACGCTTATCCTAAGTAGCTCTGATGCACTGCCTATGCTTAGCAGCCTGTCAGCATCGATGTCTGCCATAATATCCGCGCGTCTTAAAGGAAGTTCTATATTATGGCCGACACGCTCATTTTGTCTGAGGCTCTCGATCTCTGCGACAGGATACTGCAGCACTTTTCCTTCATCGGATACAGTGATCTCCCGCGGAATTGTCAGGGCATGCTGCCAGCCTCTTTTTACAGTGGGTTCATTATCATAGTCTGCATCAGGGATTCCTGCCCAGCCTATAAGTATGCGCCTGCCTTTTTCATCCTCAAAGGTCTGGGGCGCATAGAAATCAAAGCCCATATCCCACTCATGGAAATGTCTGTCAGGATCATCCAGCATCACATATTTTTCAGATCTTTCCACTGTGATATCAAAATCATCAGGAAGCACAAAGTAGCCGGACTGGTATACATTTTGATATCGATACTCTTCTGACTCAAGGCCCTGGGGACTGCAGGATAAAAGCTTAACCCCGTCCTTTTCGAAATAATCAGGACATTCCCACATATAGCCGAAAGGACTTTCTGTTGTGATGCTGTATAAGGCCTTCCATGGCGCTTCCTCTGTTTTATCAAAAACTATCACGGCACCTTTATCACCGCCGGACTTTCTTCCGTCCAGCCTTCCGCCCTGTACCATGAAATACTTTCCGTCCTGTTTCCATACCTTGGGATCACGCACATGGCAGGTATACTCTTCCGGATAATCCCTGTTCTCCATCAGGCAGAGCTTCTCGGAAAATTTATCCCCATCAGTCATGGATACAAGTACGGTATTGGCTTCACGCCCGGAATAAGTGTAGTCGTGTTCGCCCGTCTGCTTTACGTTGCCCGTATAGTAAAGAAGCACTTCATCATCGTCCACCAGCGCACAGCCGGAGTAGACTCCATTCTTATCCTTTTCGTCGTCAGGCAGAAGAGGAGCCCCGGCAAAGCTAAACTCTGTCAGGGACTCTCCGATGTAATGACCCCAGCATTTTTTCCCGCGGCCGTCCGCAGAATCGGGTGCATACTGGAAAAACACATGATATTTTCCCTTGAATTCGCAGAGCCCGTTAGGGTCATTGAGCCACCCTGCAGGCGGCATCAGATGAAAGCCCAGCCTGTAGGGATCTTCTTTTATATTCTTTGTAATATCCGACATTTATTTAACTACCTTTATGATCTCATCCTGAGAAACGGTATCGCCACTCTTAAGTCCGGTTACTTCCTTATAGTCATCGGTATTGGTAATGATGACAGGAGTAACTGTCTTGTAGCCTGCTGCCGTGATCTCAGCTATATCAAATTCTATAAGCTTCTGGCCCTTGCTTACCTTGTCACCTTCTGCCACAAATGCTTTATAGCCTTTTCCGTCAAGCTGTACAGTATCTATACCTACATGGATAAGTATCTCCACACCATCATTCGTCGTCAGACCGATTGCATGATTTGTGGGGAAGAGAGTGGAGACCTCAGCATCACAGGGTGCATATACTGTCCCTTCTGACGGCTCAATCGCTATTCCTTTTCCCAGGATCTCGCCTGCAAAAGTTTCATCCGGAACCTCAGTAAGAGGAATTGCATTTCCCTTCAGAGGGCTGCAGATAGTAACTTCGGCTGCGCTTGATTCTGCTGCTGCCACATCACAGGCCGCCTCGCTTTCCTTGTTTTCAGCTGCTGCTTCAGGCTTTTTCTCATGAGCAGCCTCCTCAGGATCCCTGAACATGATCATGGTTGCGATAAAAGCAACAGATGCGGCTACCAGCATTACGAGACCATACTGGCCTGCATACTTGGTGGTGATCAGGAAACCGAAAAGACCGGTAATACCGTAAGCAGATGCACCTATCTGGAATATGCCTGCCACAAGTCCGCCTGCCGCACCGCCGATACATCCGGCTATGAAGGGGGTCATATACCTTAAGTTAACACCGAAGATAGCAGGCTCCGTGATTCCAAGGAATGCCGAAAGGGATGCAGGAAGGGATACAGACTTTGTCTTTGCCTTCTTAGTCTTAAATGTAACTGCAAGACAGGCTGCACCCTGTGCAACGTTTGCTGCTGTTGCTATAGGCATCCAGGTATTTACGCCGCTCTCTGAAAGCAGGCCCGCCTCCAATGCATTGTACATATGATGAACGCCGGCAACAACGGTGGGTGCATAGAAAGCACCAATGATCAGGCCTCCTATTCCGAAAGGAACAGCTATAAGTGCCTTTGCTCCGCTGAGAACCCAGTTCTCAATCGTTGAGAAAACGGGACCGATGATAGTAAGTGTAAGATAACCGGTAACCGCAACAGATACCAAAGGAGTTACAAAGAGATCGATGATCTCGGGAACTATCTTATGAAGCTTCTTCTCAAGGAAGCTCATAAACCATACTGCAATAACCACAGGAATAACATGTCCCTGGTAGCCTACGAGATTTATCTTATAGAGACCGAACCACACATCAGCAGTGGGAACCGAGTCCGCACCTGCCACGGCCCATGCATTCATCAGATCCGTGTGGATCATGATCATACCTATAACGGCACCCAGGTAAACATTTCCGCCGAATGTCTTTGCCGCACTGATGGCTATCAGTATAGGGAGGAACACAAATGCCGCGTTTGAAAACAGATGGAATACGGTATAAGTGGGCGAATCGGCCATTGCCGGGAAGGCATTGCAAAGTCCTTCCAAGAGTCCCATCAGAAGACCTGATGCAACGATAGCCGGAATGATGGGTACAAAGATATCGCCCAGAGTCTTTATCATACGCTTGGGCAGAGGCTGTTTTGCTGCAGCGGCCTGCTTAACATCATCCTTGCTGCCGCCGCTTATACCTGCCAGAGCGATGAATTCATCATATACTTTATTTACGGTACCTGTTCCGAAGATGATCTGGAGCTGACCGGACGCTTCAAAGACACCCTTTACCCCGTCGACCTGCTCAAGCGCTTCTTTGCTGCATTTCGCATTATCTGCAATTACCAGACGAAGTCTGGTGGCACAGTGCGCAGCAGAAACAATGTTTTCCCTGCCCCCGATATGCTCAAGGGTTTCCTTCGCCGCCTGACGATAATCCATAGGCACTACCTCCCTTTTCTTGTGTACGGCCGATCAAATATCCTATAAATTCAGAACTATTCGATATACCTGTGAATGTGCACTTGTGGTATTACTGCTATAAGTGGATAGTTACTCTGATATATTGTTAATCTGTTTACTGTTACTTAAGATACGCGCCATAAACGGCACCTATCGGTTAACGGTTACAGTTGACTTCATCCTGGGCTGAGTATCCGAAACAAGTTTTTTGCAGATGAAATGATTGATTTGTTGTAAAAATTGTATAATATAATTGTATTATATGCATTTATCATTGTAAAGTATTTATAAAAAAACATAACAGCCCGAAGCACTTGCTGCTGAGGGCGAATGAAAAAGTAACGTTAGCAATGGCAGCCTGCCGTTTGCGAAGCAAACACTTGATTGCAGGCTGCCCGTAACCGGAAGAACCCGCAGGGTTCTAAACAGTTACAGTATTTATAAAAAAACATAACTATGTTATATTGTGTTTATTACAGAATTTCTCGGGGATGAACAGTCAGGAGGTATGGGATATGATATACGGAGCTTTGGAAGCCGGCGGAACAAAGATGGTCTGTGCGATAGGTACAGAGGACGGAAAGATTCTCGAGCAATGCTCCATTCCCACACGCATACCTGAAGAAACAATCCCGCCCATAATCGACTTTTTTAAATCAAAAGATATAGCTGCTCTGGGAATTGCCAGTTTCGGACCTTTATGCTTAGACAAAAATGATCCGCAATACGGCCATATCACCACCACGCCCAAGCCGGGCTGGAAAGATTATGACCTGATGGGCACGATGAAAAATGCACTTAATGTCCCCATCGGTTTCGACACTGATGTAAACGGTTCACTTCTTGGTGAAGTAACTTATGGGGATTCAAAAGGATTAAGCGATGTGGTCTATATCACCATCGGTACAGGTGTAGGTGGCGGTGTGATGTCAAACGGAAAGCTTCTCCATGGCATGCTCCATCCGGAACTCGGACACATGCTGCTTCGTCCCCACCCAGATGATAAGTATACAGGAAGATGTCCTTTCCACCACAACTGCATGGAGGGCATGGCCGCAGGTCCTGCCATCGAAGACAGATGGGGACAGAGCGGAAAAGAACTGGCCGGCAGGGAAGAAGTATGGAGGCTTGAAGCCTACTATATAGGACAGGCGATAGTAAACATCATACTTACGCTTTCACCCAAAAGGATAATTTTAGGTGGCGGTGTGATGCACCAGCTTCAGCTGATGGATATGATACGGGATGAAGTTGCTAAACAGATGAACGGCTATCTTGAAACAAGCGAGCTTAAGGATCTCTCATCATATATTGTTACCGCAAGCCTTAATGATGACCAGGGCATAATGGGATGCATACGGCTGGCACAGCTTGCTACCGAACAGTAAGCTCTTTCAGGAAAAATCTGTTCATGGTGCTATGGACTACGAATGCAGGACGTTCTATCTCTGCATATCCGCATTTTTCATAAAGATGTATGGCTATGTCCAGATTGTCATGAGTTTCCAGATAAATTCTTTTGTAGCCACGATCTGTAGCTGCATCTTCTGCCTGTTTCATCAGTTTGTAACCGATGCCTTGTCCTTTATAACTGTCATCCAGGTAAAGTTTCTGCAGCTCCGCACATTCTTCGAAACCATCAAACTCTGCTATACCGACCCCACCGATCACACTGTCGTTCTCGTCAGCCAATATAATATAAGTCCGCTTTTTAGTATCTGTTAAATAGAAGTTACTTAAGTGGTACAGATTCTCATCAAAATATACCGTCCCCGGAATATCCAGCTTATATGCCCTAAGGTTGCTCCGTATAAGCTCTGCAAGATCTGTATCATCCCCCGGCTTAATCTGTCTGAAATCCATGCGCATCTCCTTCTTTCAGCCTTTGGAACTGCTACTCTTCCCATCCTTTGCACACATCGCACCAGCCCACAGCATCTGATGCCTTTTCAAGTTCATCCGGCGTAAGCTTAACGGACACAAACTCGTTTCCCCCTGCAGGATGAATGTATTCAAATCTCTTCATTGAAACATCCAGCCACACCGGAATCCCATCACGCACACCAAAGGGACACACGCCTCCCGGCGCAAAACCTACCAACTCTTCCACCCGGTCCCTTGGTATCATGCCCGGTTTCATATGGAACTGCGCCTTGAACTTAGAACTGTTTACTCGTCCGTCACCAGCCATAACTACAATAACCGGTTTATCTTCAACGAGAAAAGACAGGGTCTTTGCAATCTCAGCTTCCGAACAGCCTATCTGCTGTGCAGCATGCTCCACGGTATCTATTGTCTCTGCATGCTCCGTGATCCTGTCAGCAAAGCCCTTCTTTTCCAGCCATCTGTACACTGTTTCGTTTAACATATTTCCTCTTTCTGCCATTTTCAGCGGCTACGCATCCCAAAACTGCTTTCTGATTGATTATAACATCCTTGTACAGCAACGACAATTAAGTCAACGATACTCACAAGCTTCAATGTGTAGTATAATACTGCCTATGACAGACAAATCATCCGAAAGAGAAAAAATAATAATAAGAACAAGTATCGTCGGCATACTGACCAATGTCCTGCTCGTTTCTTTTAAAGCAGCAGTAGGCCTGATAACCAATTCCATTGCCATTACTTTGGATGCGGTAAACAATCTATCCGACGCTTTATCATCTGTGGTTACCATAATCGGTGCCAAGCTGGCAAACAAACAACCGGACAAAAAGCACCCCTTCGGCCACGGCAGGATCGAATACTTAAGCTCCCTGATAGTCGCTGCTATCATCGGCTATGCAGGTATCACATCTTTATACGAATCAATAGTAAAGATCGTGCACCCCGAAGCAGCCGAGTACAATACTGCTTCCATCGTGATCATATCCGTTGCCATCGTAGTTAAACTTATCCTGGGAGCCTTTGTAAAAAAGCAGGGACAAAAGGTCGATTCAAAAGCACTGGTAGCTTCCGGAGCTGACGCCTCTTTTGATGCCATCATATCCGCATCAGTTTTAGCATCTGCGATCATATTCATAATATGGGGAGTATCCTTGGAAGCCTATGTTGGTATCATTATTTCCATCTTTATTATCAAAGCCGGTGCGGAAATAATGACAGAAACGCTTGACGATATACTAGGACAGCGGGCTGATTCCGAAGTCAGCAAGCGCATCAAAGAAATACTTAATGAAGAGCCCGAAGTACGCGGGGCTTTCGACCTGATCATATATAATTACGGGCCAAACAAAAACTATGGATCAGTCCACTTAGAACTGCCGGATACCATGACAGTGGACGAAGTGGATGTAATCACCAGGCGTGTGCAAGTCAAAGTCTATCATGAAACCGGTGTCATCCTCACTGGCGTAGGCGTCTATTCCTACAATACCACCAATGAAGAAGCCGCCACTATGAGAAATACCATACAGGAGCTTGTCATGTCCCACGAGTGGGCTCTGCAGATGCACGGTTTTTATGCTGACACAGAAAATAAGACTGTGCGTTTTGACGTAGTGCTTAGCTTTGATGTAAATAAGGATGAAGCGATGGAAACCATCACTAAAGAAGTGCAGGAGCTGTATCCTGATTACGAGTTAAACATCGTACCCGATGTAGATGCTACCGATTAACATCTTATGCTAATTTCTATGCTATCAGGATTTTAATCCCTTCACCAATGCCTCCACATCCTCTGCAGGAAGAGGCCTGCCCCATACGAATCCCTGGATATAATCGCATCCAATCTCGCGAAGAGTTTCTATCTGAGCATCATCTTCAACACCTTCGGAGATTACTTCCATATTCATGATATGTCCCATGGAAACTATGGCAGCAACATACTTCTTGGAAGCATCACTGTTGTTCATCTCATCAATAAAGGATTTGTCTATCTTAAGCAAATCTGCAGGCACTTTACTGAGATAACTCAGTGATGAATAGCCTGTTCCGAAATCGTCTATAGCGATCTTGATGCCCATATCCTTTATCTTGTTTATGCATGCAAGAGCCTTATCTGCAGAATCAAGCATTATAGACTCGGTGATCTCTATCTCTAAATTGCCGGCAGGAATCTCATAATTATCAAGCAGCCCCTTAAGCTCATCCAGAAAATCGCTCTTCATGAGATGTTTTACTGAAGCATTAAGGCTCAGGGTTATATCCGTGCCTGACTCTTTTAACAGCCTGCCGAAAAGCTCCGCAGATTTATTGAATACCATGCTGTCCACTTTATCTATGATACCTATCTTCTCCGCAACAGGTATGAACTCACCCGGACTTACGAACTGTCCCGCTTCATCTCTCATACGGGCAAGAGCTTCAAAACCTCTGAGTTTATGATCCATAGTATACTGTGGCTGCAGATTGAAATATATGTTGCCCTTTTCCAGTGCCGTCCTTAGCATCCTTTCCATTTCCAGCGTATTTTCTTCTTTAAGAAGATCCGTAGAAAACCGCAGGATATGGTTGCTGCTGTTAATCTTTTTAATCTCGTACATTGCCGTATTAGCATAGGTAAACAATGTGTCCGCATTGTCCGCATCTGCAGGATACTCGGCATATCCGAAGCTGGCGCTTAGGTAATATTCACATTCGTCTATCGTCACTTTCTTCTCAAGCACCTTTTCAAAATGCCTGATAGTATCCATGATATCCTCATCATCCAGGTATTTTCTTATGACCAGCATGAACTCATCTCCGCTCTGCCTGGTCACAAAATCCAAAGTACCGGTATCATCCGAATTGGCACAGTCGCACCAGCGCTTCGCCACCACTTTCAGCACTTCATTACCGGTAGTATGGCCCTTGGAGTCATTTATTTCCCTGAAATTATTCAGGTCTATCATTACCAGTGCAAAATTTTCTTTTTTTGCTATAAGGTCATCCATCAGTTCATAGCAGGCAAATCTGTTGAGCAGCCCCGTAAGCCTGTCGGTTATGGCCTGCTTGCGTATGCCCTTCTGGTACTTTGCCAGTTTGACGTCACTCACAAATATGATCACGGCAGCTATTAAAGTAAAAATATTCGTAAAAATCCCGGGAATGCTGCCATAGACATGCAGTACAAATATCTTCCTGATAAGCATCGGAAACTGTGTGCCAAGTATTACCAGTGCGGTGATAAAACCTATTTTTTTATAAAACACTACCAGAAATATAATACATATATTTGCAAGTGACGAAAGCACACCTGCAAGAGTTTTAAGCGGAACCGGATTGCCGAATAAATTGAGAGTACTGTCACTGTTTGAAATGACAGCCAGAAGAACCGTGGTTGCAATATAGAGAACAATTAACAATATGTAGGTAAACTTGGAAAATCTCACCTGATCATCCAGACCATTCATTATGTCTTCCATGCTCTGGTTATTTTTATCGCCAAATGTTTCCTTATGTTTCATAGTATATCTCCGCCGCATATCACAGGTCTTTCCGTAGGATAACCCGGTACAATACAGTAATTACACTCCGACATAAAAAAATGAGCACACCGCCACACAAGCCACATGTGAATAACATCGTGCTCATCTCGCCCCCTTCGCCACGAAATTATATATTACTAAAGCTTAAAGGTCAACATTCAACCGGATCATTCATCCATAAACAAAGTCACATGCTTCTGCAGATCCTCATATGCCTCATCCTTCCCATAGCCTGCGCTTAAAGCTTCCTTTTCCCAATGATCCGCCTGCTCTGTATCTTCATCCGTACCGATTGCATTTTTATAGCAGTATGAAAGCATCATCATTCCGCAGGCATTTCCCTGCTTTGCCGCTTCCTCAAAACAGCCGAAAGCCTCAATTTCATTTAATTCAACGCCCTCCCAGGCAAGATATAAGCAGCCAATGTAAACAAGTGCATCTGTATTTCCCGCATCAGCTGCCTGCTGCCAGCAGGCATACGAAGTCTGAAGATATCCGTCCGCGTAATAGACGCGCCCCAAATCTGTCAGTGCCTCCACATCACCGGCCTGGGAAGCCTTTTCATACCAGTCCCTTGCTTCCAGCCAGCTGTCATCGCTTGCAATAAGTCCTTTTTCATAAAGGAATCCCAGGTAATGCATGCAATCTGTATCCCCGGACTCTGCCCCTTTTCTGAAATATACAGCCGCAGTCTCATAATCGGGACCGCCAAAGACTCCGTCACAGTAAAGCCTGCCAAGCAGATAGTACGCCGACACCTCGCCGCTTTCCGCTGCCCTGTTAAACCAATACTCAGCCTGCACATAGTCGGGCTTTCCGAGATAGTCCGAAGAATATACCACACCAAGACACAGTTCTGCATGAGAACTGTGGATCTCGGCATTTGCCGCCTTCTGATACCATGCAACCGCAGTTTCAGGATCCGCTTCTCCAAGCTTTCCTAAAAGATATAAATCTGCAAGATTAGACATACCTTCGGAATTTCCTACTGTTGACGCTCTCTCATAGCATTCCTTTGCTTCGTTAATATCAACAGCACCGCTTAGCGTATTGCCGGATTCGTAAGCATCTCCTATATCATTCCATGCACCGGCATCCCCCATTTCCACAGCCTGCATATAGTATGACATTGCCTTTTCGTGGTCAGGACTTTCGCCGGCAAGCTCAGAAACCTCCGTATCATATGTCCTTCCCAGCATCCTGCAGGCCCTGCCGCTGCCTAACGCTACAGCTTTTTCATACCATGCTCTTGCCAGGCCGACATCCGGAGTGCCTGTAGTTCCTGCGCCATAAAGCCCGTGCGCACACATATCACCGATAGAGATCATCGCATCCATATCGCCACGGTCAGCGGCTGTACAGTACCACTCATAGGCCAGATCCTTATCACTCTCAACACCTTTTCCGTCACGGTACAGCTCCGCTATGGCTGTCATCCCAGAAGTACTGCCAGCCTCGGCTGCCTTGTTATACCATACTGCTGCCTCCTGCAGATCAGTGGCAGTTCCTTCTCCGTAACGGTATGCCTGGGCGACACCCAGCATAGCCTCCGCATTTCCAGCCTCTGCAGCAGCCTTAAAGAAAGCCAGCGCATCCCGGAAATGATCATCAGCACTAACCTTTTCCTTTTTTGCAGTATAAATCCCCGCTATATTGTGGTCTATAATGCCTGAATAATACGGATATTCAGTCTTTGCACGCTCATACCACTCCATGGCCTTGTCATAATCAGTATCAATACCTGCCAGGCCATACTGATATGTAGCTCCCAGCTCATACATGCTGAGCGCCCTTACATCCTTCCTCTCGCTTTCCAGCGCTTTCTCAAAATAACTTATGGCAGTTATACCGTCTGCATTAAAGCCGGCCTCCCCGCCACGGATCATTTTGCCAAGGTAAAGCTCAGCATCGACGCATCCCATGGCCTCTGCTGTTTCGTACAATTCTCTGGCCCGTGCATAATCAACTGCAACGCCCTTTCCCTCCAGGTACATTCCACCCAGACCTATGTTTGAAAGTGCACTGCCCTGCTCCACGCCGGTCTCGTAGTCCTTCAGGGCCTCCTTATAATCATACTCACGCTCGCTAAGTGCTCCTAAGTAAAACCAGACATCAGCCTTTCCCTTATCCGCTACTGACTCAAAGGCCTTACGTGATGCGTCATTGTCATCAGTCCCCTGGTACTGTGAATAGAATAAGAGCTCGCCCTGACCGATACTCTTGTTGATACTATAACTCCTGATCAAAAAGAATCCGCCAAGGCCGAGTACAATCAGTAAAACAACTGCAGCCGCGATTATGCCGAAAGACTTGTTTACAGCTTTTTCCGGTTCGGGCTCAAATTCTCCATCTTCATTGTGCAAAAGCTCATAAAGCTCCTGGGCGCTGGTAGCCCGGTCGCCTGTCTTGGCATTCCTTACTATTTCTGAAATATCTTCACGGATATTCTCGGGAGTATCCTCAGCTAAAGCATCTTCATCCGTCTTCTGCAGTATCACTGCAACATGGTTTCGAAGGCTTTCAATGCTTTCAGCCAAGGGAGGTGTCAATGCATCCAGCCAGTGAACACGGCTCAGATAGTACTCCAGCTCAGGGTTCATCAGATCATCAGTCAGTTTGAAAGGCACTATGGTAAGTCCCAGCTTAAAGGCCATAGCCACTTCATTCATAACCTGTTTTGACTTATTGGAATCTTCCGTATAGATAAGAACAAAAACACTGGCTTCCGCCATTGCATCGCTAATAGCCGTAGCCCATTCCTGCCCGGGCATGATGCCCCTGGGTGCATACCAGCAGCGGATACTATGGCTTTCAAGATCTGCCACTATCGCATCCGCAACATTTTTATTCTTAGAAGAATAGCTTATGAAAACATCATGTTTGGATTTTCTGTTTATTTCTGCCATGTTTCCACCTTTTTTCCACTAAACTGTATTATACCATAGTGTACCCCTTATGCTAAACCGAAATACCCGTTCAGGGTGCTAGTGTTGAAAAAATGTCATTATTAAAATATAATGGTTTACGATTGCTTTAGGCAAATTTATGGAGTACAGGTATTACAATGGCGGATAATGAAAAAAACAACAAACCTGAAGAAGTTCGGGAAGAGCCACAGATTTTGACTCCTGTCCAGCGTTTCAAAAAAATGTTCGACTGTTTAGGCGATCTCTTCGTCCTGAACATTTTTTTCACGGTTTCCTGTATCCCTATCTTTACCATCGGTACTGCATTTACTGCCCTTTATACAGTTACCAACAAAATGATACGCAACGAAGAGGGGCCTATTGCAAAGGAATACATCAAAGCTTTTAAGGAAAATTTCAAGCAGGGCACTGCAATCTGGCTTATCGACTTGGCATATATCGCACTTATGGCAAGCGAATATTATTACGTGATCACACACGAAGATGATCTTTCAAAATTCCTGTTCATACTGGTGGGTGTGGAATTCTTCCTTTTTGCCTTTGCATTTCCGCTTCAGTTCCCGCTTCTGGCAAGATACAATAACAGCACCGGAAGGATCATATTTAATTCCCTTGTGCTTGCGATTTCCCATCTTGGTGCATGGTTTAAAATGTTTTTTATCTGGGCACTGCCCTTTGTCCTTTATTATTTTAATCTAAAAGTCAGATTATATACCTGGTATCTGTGGGGAATGATACTTACGGCACTTTTTGCTTATATCTGTTCCATGTTCCTTGTTCCTTTCTATGACAAAATAGAGGGGCAGGCTGCGGGTAAGAGCGAATAAACATTTTTTTTACTTTTATTTAATGGGGGGCTGTCGTTATGGCAGAAAAAAAGAGAAACGGGATACCGGAACAGTATAAACAGCCTGATGATGCTGATACTTCCTTTTTCAGAACTGTCAGAAACAGCAAGGAGCTGGTATATTATACACTTTCCACTCACATCAGGATCTGGTACAACAACCAGACCGACGGATACGACATTCATTCACATGATGCATTTGAAATGTGTCTTTGCGTAAAAAATAATTACGAAGTCCATGTAACAAATGAGGTCTATGTACTGAACGAGGGGGATATCCTTATCATCCCCCCCCATACACTGCATGAAGTCGTAAACTCAGAATACGGCGTCCGGTTCATATATCTTCTGGAACTGAATCATTTCTTTAAATCCCAGGATTTCAAAACCATAGAGCCGCTTCTTATTAACGGTTTTCTTTGCAACAGCGAGACATGTCCTGATATATATGACAACGTCTACAAACTGCTGATGGAAATGAATACCGTATACTTTACAAACAGCAACTTCTGGGAAACCACAGTATATATCAAGATGTATCAGGTTTTTACGGAGCTTGCAAAGCATTCCGAAAATGCCGTAAAGGAAGAGACACACAACCTGTCGCAGTCCATCAACCGTATAAATGCGCTGCTCAGATATATTGATATAAATTATTCCGAAGATATTTCCACTGAGCAGGCTGCGGAATATACCGGTTTTTCCAAATATCATTTCCTGAGACTTTTTAAGCTTCAGACCGGTTATACATTCCATGATTATCTGACATTAAAAAGGATGAGAATTGCTGAAGACCTGCTTTTAACCGATATGTCCGTAACCGAGATTGCATTCCAGACCGGATTCAACACACTTCCGTCTTTCTGCAGGACATTCAAGAAATATACCAGCTATTCCCCCAGCGAATATAAGAAACTAAGAATAGCAACAATCGAAGACAGCAACGATTAATTTTTAAAAAATTCATTTTTAAATCGAAAAAGCATATCCGACGTCATCAAATCGGATATGCTTTTTCTTTAGCGTTACCAACTTATGGGATAGATTGTTTTTTTCTTTAGCTCTTTACACCGCCAAGGGCTACACCTGCGATAATGTACTTCGATAATATCAGATATATAATGATAAGCGGTAATACCGTAAGCGTAAGACCCATATATACTGAACCATATTCGGTCTTGTAAATATCTCCGCGAAGGAGGCTGACCATTATAGGCATCGTATATTTCTTACTGTCTGTAAGAAGTACGAGAGGTGTAAACAGGTTGTTCCAGCTGTTAACGAAACAGAATATAGCCTGAGTCGCTATAGCCGGCTTCATCATCGGAAGCACGATGGTGTTGAATATCCTGAACTCTCCCGCACCGTCAATACGTGCAGCCTGTACTATTTCCATCGATAATGTAGGATACAGATACTGTCTCATAAAGAACACTGTAGCCGGTGCCGCAATAGCGGGAAGTATCAGCATTGACAATTTGTTTGTCATTCCAACTGCGTATACCGCCTGGTAGAAACCTATCATGGTGACCTGTGCAGGTATCATCATGACACCAATGATAAACTTGAAGAATGCGTTCTTTAACTTCCAGTCATACGCTACCAGCGCATAAGCTGTGAGTGACGAGAAATAAACAGTAAGTAATGTCGATCCTGTGGATATGATCAGTGAGTTCAGCAGACCGACAGCCGGATTGAAGGACTTACCGGTCAGGATCTGAAAGTTCTGTATCACATATGTGGACGGGATCAGCGATAATGCATGTTCCTGAATCTGTACAGTCGATCTGGTGGAATTGACGATCATGATCCAGAAAGGAAATATACTGAGCAGGGCCAGCAGTATACATACCGTATGTATGCCAAACTTTACAATAAAGTTCTTCGCTCCAGCATTCTTATCCGCAACTACATTGACACGGATAGCCTTTTTGCCCTCTTGCTCCGACACGTCAGCATTTGACTGCTCCTTAACTTCATCTGCCATTATGCTTCACCTCCTTTTTTTTCAGATTTTTTAGATGCTCCCGTATACTTTGCCTTTCCATCAGTATCCTTTTCCCTGAGCAGCAGGAACAGGATCGATGAGAAGAACATTATGATAAAGAACATTATCATACTTGCTGCAGCTGCCCTGTTATACAAATAACTTCCACTGAATGCCTGATTGTAAATGAATACAGATGTAGTCAGGGTTGCATTATCAGGACCGCCTAAAAGGAACAGCTTCGGTATATCAAACATATTGAGACCACCGATAAGGCTCGTTACAAGAGTAAACAAAAGTATCGTCTTTATATTAGGTATCGTAATCTGCCAGAATACCTGCCATCTGCTTGCACCGTCAACTTCTGCAGCCTCAAATATTTCAGGATTGATTCCCAATACACCCGATATGAGGATGAGCATTGTATAGCCATACCACATCCAGAACTGAATGAATGCCACAAGACCTCTGGCCATTCCCTTACCTATAAGGAAATTATGTGCTTCTTTGAGTATTCCGACTTTCACCAAAATATCATTTACAGGACTGACAGGATAATCAAAAAGTGATTTGAAAAGAATTGCTATTGTAGCCGCTGTTATAATGTTAGGCATGTAGATAAGTACCTTATATATTCCCTGCCCCTTAAGCTTCCACCTTCTATCCGTAAACCACGCTGTCAGCAGAAGTGCCAAGCTTAACTGAGGTATGAAGTTACACAGCCAGATAAGAAATGTATTTCCAAGAGCACCCTGAAATACAGGATTGGTTAATACCTGCTGGAAATTTTCAAACGGATTTTCAAGGATATGAATTTCACCGGGTACCACGCCCTTCAGATCAGTAAATCCGATAAAGGCAGTGAAAAGGATAGGATAAAGCTGAAATACAAGGAAGGCAATCGCAAAAGGAAGACTGAAAATATAACCATATTTGCCATATTTGACCATACCGGTCTTCTTCTTTCTCATTTTAACCTCCGTAAGTTAATTGGTTGTTTCTGTTTTGTTTAAAATTAGGGCGATGGAAGCTCGTTCCATCGCCCCTTCATCATTTTTAATAATTATTCTACTGTAATACTGTAATAATTATTCTACTGTTACGTCAAGGTTAGCAGCTACGTTCTGCTTGAAATCAGCGATTGCCTGATCTCTGGTCTTCTGACCTGATGTGTACTGACGTACCTGATCTCTCCAATACTGGTTGATCGTCTCATCATACTGAGTAAGGTTCTTACCGTTTGCATAGCTGTTAGCTTCGCCGAATACATCGAACATGTTCTGTCCGCCAAGGAAATCAAGTGTTCCGTCTGACATAGCCATAACTGTTGCGGAAGCTACGCAGTCCTTTGTGCCGCCTTCGCCGTTAAGAGTACCGTTAGCCCACTTATACTGAAGACCGTCTTCTGTGCAGTCAAGTGTGATCCACTCGATGATCTGTCCAACAGCTTCCTTCTTCTCGGAATCCTTGTTAGCGATTACCCATGTGCCGCCCCAGAAGAAACCAACGGGAGGTGCGCAAACTGCCCAGTCACCGTATGTTCCTTCACCAACAGCTGTACCACCGCAGTTAGGAGCAAGTGTGTAGTTGATGAGCCATGCAGGACCGAAGAAACCGAAGATACCCTTTGAGCCTTCGCCCTTCATATCTGCGAACCATGCATCTGACCAGTCCTGAGTATCATTGTGATAATCGTTCTCCATGAGTTCCATAGAGTAGTCAAGGAATGCTTCTCTCTTAGGATCGATAACTAACTTGCCATCTACGATCCAGCCCTGATCTGAGCTGTTCTCGATAGCGTGCCAGATATCACCGTCACCGGAAACGATACCGTATCCGCTATCCTTAAGTGTTGCAGCTGCTTCATAGAACTTATCCCAGTTCTGTGAACCTGAGCCGATGATCTTAGCGATTTCATCAGGATCATCTGTTCCGAATACTTCCTTAGCGATTGAACGTCTGTAGATGAACGCACCGCCGGTTGCCTGATATCCGAGACCAACAACCTTGCCGTCCGGATTTGTTCCGATATCAACTGTGTACTGAGCGATCTGTGCTTCGTCGATCTTAGCCTGAGTGTCGATTCCGAGATCATCATAAGGGCAAGCGAAAGATGCCATATCACCCTTTGTATACTTCAGAACGAATGCTGCCTCTGCGCAGTAGATATCAGGAGCATCTGCTCCGCCTGCTGCAAGTGCCTGGTCAAGTGCAGGCTGATAAGCACCTTCTGTTGTAGCGATGATTGTTGTGTTGATCTCATAGTTGAAATCAGGATGAGCTTCCTTGAACTTCTCGATCATGCCGGGAACTTCGTCTGTGAATGCCCAAACATTGATTGTGCCGCCCTCTGCAGATGCGCCACCGGGCTCGCCTGTCTCGCCTGTGTCACCTGTTTCGGTTGTACCTGTACCGGGATCGCCAGTACCTGTTCCGGGATCACCGGTGTTGCCGGTACATCCAGCGGTCATTGATGCTACCATACATGCACTAAGTGCAATGGCCATAGCACGCTTGAATACTTTCATTCTTTTAACCTCCTTAATACTTTGGAAACCCTCTCAGAACTCTCATATCCTAAAAGAATTTCCGTCCCATATTTCCCTACATTCAACATTATACAAAAGGTGCTAAATCATTACTTATCAATTATTGCGAAACTTTTAACAAATGTTGCTCATTATTTAAGAAACTGTTACCAAAAAATTTAAATTACTTAACGGAAAATCTGTAAATACTTTCAGAATGATAATGCTCATCCTTGTCAAATATCGGCGATTTTACATCTGATTCCTCAAAAAAGTTCATTGCATTTGGTATATATTGCGGTTCTAAGCACATTCCGCTGCGATCAGTGTACTTCGCGCCGCCTTTACCATTCTGTTCGCCGATAAGGTTGCCTGAATAGAACTGTGTTCCGGTCTGATCAGAGAAAAGCTCCATGCAGATTCCGCTTTCCTCTGAATATAAGGTGGCAAAACGCCTTATATTTCCCGTACCGCCATTTACCACATAGTTATGGTCGTATCCGCCTACGTAATCCAGCTGAACATCATCTGCATTGATATCCTTGCCGATCTGCTTGGGGCTGCGGAAATCAAAGACAGTGCCTTCAACCGGAGCATTTTCACCTGTAGGAATGGATTTCGCATTAACCACCGGATTGTAAGCATCTGCATAAAGGGTAAGAATATGATCCTCTATGGAACCTTTATTATGTCCCTTCAGGTTAAAATACATATGGCTTGTCATATTGATAACGGTCTTTTTGTCAGGAATCGCATCATAGGTGATCCTAAGCTCATTATCCTCACTTAACGAATAAGTAACGGTCATGGTCAGCCCGCCGGGAAGTCCCTGCTCTAAGTCGTTAGTCTTGCACATCATAGTGATGCAGGCTTCATTCTCCTGGGGAAGAACCGTCCACACTTTTTTGTCAGTTCCGTTATAACCGCTGTGAAGATTGTTTTCATTATCATTGCAGTCCATCTGGTATGTCGCGCCATCGATAACAACCTTTCCGTCCTTTACACGGTTGGCATTTCTGCCTATTATTGCTCCAAAAAACGCACATCCCTGCTCGTATTCACTAAGACTGTCATATCCAAGCTGAACATCTGTCAGTTCACCGTTTTTGTCCGGTACAAACAGATTTGTAACAGTTGCGCCAAAACTTATTATGGTTGCTGTCATTCCGGAACTGTTTCTTATGGTATAGGCGTTGACGATCTCACCATCCTTCGTCTTGCCAAACACATTAACGCTCATTTTACCCTGCCTCCTTTTTAGCGCTCACGCCTTGTAAAGATCTTTAACTGTAGGATACAGTTTCTTGAATGTGGCATACTTTTCTTCGTATTTAGCCACTAATTCAGGCTCCGGCTTGATAACTTCCTTAACCTTAACTAACTGTGATGTTGCAGCCTCAACATTTGCAAATTTCCCACATCCGACAGCTGCAAGGATTGCTCCGCCAAGTGCCGGTCCTTCATCATTCTCCTGGATTTCAAGGCTTATGTTCATTACATTGGCAATTATCCTTCTCCATAACGGGCTCTTAGCTCCACCGCCGCATATATTGGAAATGTTTATCTCTACGCCAAGGCTCCTTGCAACTTCCAGGGAATCCCTGAGTCCGAAAGCAACACCTTCCAGAACAGCCAAAACCATATCTTCCCTTGTGGTATCCATGCTCATTCCCAGGAATCCTGCCCTTACCAAAGGATCGTTATGAGGCGATCTCTCACCCATAAGGTAAGGAAGGAAGAAAACATTGTTTTCACCAAGTTTTGTGATTACTGCCTGGTTTCCTGCATAATCCTTGTCCTTAAGGATTTCATCCATCCACCACTTATTGCATGATGCAGCGGAAAGCATGCAGCCCATAAGATGGAAACCGCCGTCCGCATGTGCAAATGAATGAAGAGAATTCTTATCATCAACAGAAAACTTATCATTTGATATAAAGATAGTTCCGGATGTGCCCAGTGAAATATTGCATCTTCCGGCGCCTACTGTTCCTGTTCCGATTGCTGCTGCCGCATTATCACCTGCGCCTGCAACAACCTTAGGTGTACCAGTAATCCCCAGCTGTGTACACACTTCAGGCTTAACTTCTCCAACTACGTCAAAGCTCTCATGAAGTTCAGGCATTGATATATTGGAAATTCCGCATATCTCAAGCATCTCTTTTGACCAGCATTTATTCTTAACATCAAGTAGCAGCATTCCGGATGCATCCGAATAGTCAGACACATAAGCGCCTGTAAGTTTGTATACGATATAATCCTTAGGCAGCATCAATTTGCTGATCTTTGCAAAGTTCTCAGGCTCATTCTCTTTAACCCAGAGTACCTTCGGTGCCGTGAAACCTGCAAATGCAATATTGCCGGTATATTCCGACAGCTTGTCCTGTCCGATTACAGTATTGAGATAATCTGTTTCCTTGGTGGTCCTTCCGTCATTCCAAAGGATCGCAGGCCTTATAACATTGTCATTTTCATCAAGAATGACTAACCCATGCATCTGTCCGCCAACGCCGATACCGTCAACAGTCTTGTCGGAAACTGACTCAAGGAGCTTTCCTATACCCTCGATTGTTCCCTTATACCAGTCCTCGGGATTCTGCTCAGACCATCCGGACTGAGGAAAACTGATGGGATATTCAACTGATACGGTTTTAAGGATCTCTCCCTCATTACTCATGGCAAGCAGCTTAACTGCGGATGTACCAAGATCAACACCTATAAACATTTTATTAACCTCCTACTATTATATAAAGTCATAGTCGTTCTTTACCTTTTCTATAGGTTTGACTATGCTATTTTAAGATACTGTGGATTGGTGAATGTCTCCTACCACTTAATGGTTTTCGAAAGGCTCCAACCACAGTCTCTTTGTTTATTTGTTAATCAGTTAGTTACCGCATGACGGTTTATCAAGAAGTAGGTTACGATTGCAAAGAGCCCTGTGGATCTTAAAACAGTATCAATCTATTTTAAGGAGGTCCTATATGATTTTTGTAGGAATTGATGTCGCTAAAGATAAGCATGATTGCTTTATCACTA
>JHYJ01000011.1 GCA_000621425.1 Lachnospiraceae bacterium AB2028 | reverse complement strand
GTTGGTGATGGTAAAGGACTTGAAAAGAACTTCTCCATCGGTGTTAGTGATAAAGCAATCATGCTTATCTTTAGCGACATCAATTCCTACAAAAATCATATAGGACCTCCTTAAAATAGATTGATACTGTTTTAAGATCCACAGGGCTCTTTGCAATCGTAACCTACTTCTTGATAAACCGTCATGCGGTAACTAACTGATTAACAAATAAACAAAGAGACTGTGGTTGGAGCCTTTCGAAAACCATTAAGTGGTAGGAGACATTCACCAATCCACAGTATCTTAAAATAGCATAGTCAAACCTATAGAAAAGGTAAAGAACGACTATGACTTTATATAATAGTAGGAGACATTCGCTGTATGTGTGATGTTTTGGATGCGATAGAGAAGAAGGGATATGATACAGGATATGATACCGGATTTGATGAAGGAGAAGTGTCAAAAGCAAGAAAAGTTGCGATAAGGATGTACCAGAAAGGTGTTGATGTAGCAGATATTGCTGATTATACGGGTACAGGAACCGAGACTATCCTTGAATGGCTGAATGCAGCCGGGGAGCTGTAACCCCTTCTAACATAAAGGAATGATATAAGTAAAATGTAGAAAGACTGTCGCATACAAGTGCGGCAGTTTTTTGTATTTTGGATGCGAACGCGTGTTTCCCATATTTATAGGACAGCTTGAATGTTAAATTTAGTGC
Organism: Lachnospiraceae bacterium AB2028; assembly: GCA_000621425.1. GTDB lineage: Bacteria > Bacillota > Clostridia > Lachnospirales > Lachnospiraceae > NK4A136. Next base: position 88,071 of record JHYJ01000011.1, on the reverse strand, counting down.
AGCAGGCCCGGAATATAGGCGGAAAAATGCCCCGAAAAGATACGTACAGAATCATATTAGCACATAAAGTTATCAGAAACAATAAGGATGGAGGAAGAAAGATGACACTGAAGAACTTAAAAGGATTATTGATCACTGCACCGCTATTGTTATTTTTAGCCGGATGCGGAAATGCGGAAAAGGCATCAGAATTAATTGAAAACGGCAACCTGGCGCTTGAACACAAAGAGTACAGTCTTGCAGCGGATTATTATGAACAGGCACTTGATGTCGAGCCGGATAACCTTGAGGCAAAGTATGGCTTGGAGGATGTATTTGAAAAGGCGCTTAATCAAAAAGACCATGATCTTGCACGAAGTATATATTCATATACAGATAGGACAGATGCTAATGGTGAAAAGTTATCCCGACTTCAGGATATGATAATTGAATATGACAAAAAGATTCTGGATAATACCAGCGAAATTATGATGGTTGCATTTTTTGATCCTAATAATACCGGGACAAAAGAACTGTCTGATATAAACATGACACTTGGAAGTTTTATTAATAACTATGATTCAGGGTTCAGAGAAGAATTCCTGTCGGTATATCCTAATGGGGCGAGCGATATAGAGCAGGATATAGTGTACTTTGAGGAAAACAATGCGGCTTTGAATTATGCACCGAAGGTTTATATAAATATACATGAGACAGCGGAAAATAATTTTGATGTATGTTTATATGTAAAAGACCATATGAAGGATGAAAGCGGCAATCCCAAGGTATTCAGCGGAACTTATGACAGTAATTGTCAGAATTACAGTGACGAGCTTCCTGAGGAGAAGTTGAGGGAAAGAGTTTCTATTACATTATTTACTAAAAGCATGAACGGGGATATCACGGAAATACTGGACACAGGGACAGCCTATGACAAGACCGGTGATTACTGGGTGCTCCTAAATTATGGCATTCCTATTCCTGAACAGATGTGGGGTGCAGTACTGTATAACCAGACTGATAATGAATACTATGCAGTTGTATATGGTGGATCCATACTGATAGATGCCGATGAGGCGGAAATGCTTGTTCAATTATCGAGAGAGGATAGCTGTATGGCTGTGCCGGATTATTTTGGGTATTGGAAATGATAAGTATTCATAAAGTAAAATTGTGCCCCTTTTTGCATGGTTAACATAATGGCTGAAGGTCTGGAGTCTATTTGAATTTGAAGGGGTAAAATGGTAAAATTTAAGAGTCTTATTTGGGGGTTAAATCGTGGTTTAAAAGACAAACAACTGAAGATTATTTCGGGGACAGATCCAACAGAAAAGGATAATTTTGCCTGGATTATGCCTGGTTTATCAGAGATAGTCTCAAAGACCATGAATGTCATAGTTTATAATTCTAAAACTATCACAAGTGGTATCATGATTTCATTATCCCAAATAGAAGATTTATTATGTTCAGACGTATATTTGTCTGGCCTGGCTTAGATTTATGAAATATGTGAGTTAATCAGCTATGGAGATTAATAATAGCAAAGGAGATTTTAAATGATTACTGGTGAAATGAAAAACAAGGTGGATTCCATTTGGGACACTATATGGACTGGTGGAATTACGAGCCCTATCACTGTGCTGGAGCAGATTACCTATCTGATGTTCATGAAACTGCTGGATGACAACCAGCTGAAGGCCGAAGCAAATGCAAACGCATTGAAGGTTCCACTTAAAAATAAGGTGTTCAAGGAGGGAATCTGTGTTATTAGTGAAAATCCCAGGGTTGAGACTGATTTTAAGAATCTCAGGTGGAATGTATTCCACAATTTTGAACCTGGAGAAATGCTGAACAATATTCAGACATATGTTTTTCCGTTTATTAAGACCATAGGTGATGGAAAGGATACAGCTTTCAGCAGATACATGAAAGATACTGTATTTCTGATTCCTACCGCAAAGGTTCTGGCAAAGGTTGTTGACGGAATAGATGCTATGGATATGAACAACAAGGACATAATGGGTGATGTCTACGAGTATCTGCTAGGGAAAATTGCTGCGGCCGGAGAAAACGGACAGTTCCGTACACCACGACACATCATAAATATGATTGTTGAACTGATGCAGCCGACACTTTCTGACCGGGTTCTGGATCCTGCAATGGGAAGTGCCGGATTCCTGCTTTCGAGTGCATCATATGTATCTGAACATCAGAAAAAGGAGCTGATGAAAAATGATAATCTGAAGTATTTTAAGTCAGGTATGTTTTCCGGTTTTGATACAGACCAGTCCATGCTCCGTATAGGAGCTATGAACATGATGCTTCATGGTGTGGAGGATCCTAACATCAAGTATCAGGATTCACTTTCCGGTGATAATACCGAACGAGAAGAATATACACTGATTATGGCAAATCCGCCGTTTAAGGGCAGTGTATTTCAAGAGGAAATCAGTAAAGATTTGATGGCTTTATGCAAGACCAGTAAGACTGAACTATTGTTTATGGCTTTATTTACGAAGATGTTAAAGGTCGGCGGTAGGTGTGCATCCATTGTCCCTGATGGCGTATTGTTCGGAAGCAGCACTGCACATAAGGCACTCAGAAAGGAAATTGTGGAAAACCAGCATTTGCGTGCTGTGATTTCCATGCCGTCTGGTGTGTTTAAGCCATATGCAGGAGTGTCAACTGCAATTCTTGTGTTCACAAAAACCAATTCAGGCGGAACGGATGATGTCTGGTTTTATGATATGAAGGCTGATGGATATAGCCTTGACGATAAGAGGAGTCCGGTTAAAGAAAATGATATACCTGATATTATAAATAGGTTTCATAATCTTGATAAGGAAAAGAAGCGTGAAAGGACAGAACAGAGTTTCCTGGTTCCTGTGGATGATATCCGCAAAGAAGATTATGATCTGTCAATTAATAAATATAAAAAGACAGAGTATGTTGCCGTAGAATATCCGCCTACGGAAGAGATAATCAAGGAAATTGAGAGAATAAACAAGGATGTTGAAAAAGAAACAAAGGAATTGAAGAAGCTGTTAGGGATTAAAAGGTAGTCTAGCAGTTTAATGTAGTGTTGGGTTGAGTGCAAATTAAGGTTTGTAGGGATGATACTATGAAAGTAAAACTTGAAGATGTTTGTGAGCGTGGCTCATCAAATTTAAAGCAGTCGGATATTATTGGTTTAAACGGTGATTATCCAATTTATGGTGCTTCTGGATATATAGGAAATGCGGATTTTTATCATCAGGAAAGACCATATGTGTCTGTTGTCAAGGATGGAGCTGGAATTGGGAGAACAACCTTTCATCCGGCTAAGTCTTCAGTGATTGGCACTATGCAGTATCTATTGCCTAAAGATAATGTTTTGCCTGAATATCTTTGTTATGTGGTGAAATATATGCATCTGGAAAAATATTTTACAGGTGCAACTATTCCACATATCTATTTCAGAGATTATAAGAATGAGCAATTCAATTTGGACTCATTGGAAAAACAAGCTGAGATAGTAGATGTTTTAGGAAAATGTGAAAGAATAATTGCAGATAGAGAAGAAGAGTTAAAGAAATTGGATGAACTTATCAAAGCCCGATTTGTCGAGATGTTTGGTGATCCTGTTTCTAACTCATATGGATTACCAGAAGCTACACTACCAGAATTGGGTGAGTTTGCTAGAGGAGTGTCCAAGCATAGACCTAGAAACGATCCTAAATTGTTAGGCGGAGATTACCCTTTGATACAAACAGGCGATGTTGCAAACGCAGGATTATACATTACATCTTACAGCAGTACATATTCAGAACTTGGGTTAAAGCAGAGCAAGATGTGGCACAAGGGGACTCTGTGCATAACTATTGCAGCGAATATCGCCAAGACAGCGATTCTTGAATTTGATGCTTGTTTTCCTGATAGTGTTGTTGGATTTACAGCTAATGAAAGGACGAGCAATATATTTATTCACTATTGGTTTTCTTTTTTTCAGGCAATACTTGAATCGCAAGCACCTGAGTCAGCACAGAAGAATATTAACCTTAAAATCCTTAGTGAATTAAAGGTTATTGTGCCGGAAAAAGAGAAGCAAGATGAATTTGTTGAGTTTATAAAACAAGTCGACAAATCAAAAGTTGAGGTGCAAAAATCGTTAGATGAAACAAAATTGCTATTTGATAGTTTGATGCAGGAATATTTTGGATAAGGAAAATTATTGGTTGAAGGATGTTGGTATCTATGAAAGGAGATACCAATATGGAAGAGAAAGTTGTTGCTATTCTAAACGAGATGTCAGAGTTTTTATCTGTTTCTCAGATGAAAAAGCTTCAGGAGGTTATGCTGAAAGTTTTTTTAGAAAAGACGGAAGAAAAGAAACTGATATCAAATGAAGAATATCTTAAGATGTTTCTTGAGGCTAAAGCTATTGAAGGGTGTTCGGCAAGAACTACGCAGTATTATCGTGTGACGATAGCACATATGCTGAAAAATGTGAAAAGTCCGATAAGAAAAATCACTACGGAAGATATGAGATCATATTTGTCGGACTACCAAAAGATCAACAATTGTAGCAAGGTTACGGTTGATAATATAAGACGGAATATATCGAGTTTCTTTTCATGGCTTGAGGAAGAAAATTATATATTAAAGAGTCCAATGAGACGGATTCATAAAATAAAGACGATTAAGCAGGTTAAGGAAGTAATTAGTGATGAAGATATAGAAAGACTTCGTGACAGATGTTCGTGCAAAAGAGATCTGGCAATGATAGATCTATTATATTCGACCGGAATCCGAGTGGGTGAATTGGTTAATCTCAATATAAAGGACATAGATTTTGAATCAAGAGAGTGTGTCGTATTTGGAAAGGGTGGAAAAGAACGGAAAGTTTATTTTGATGCAAAAGCGAAATTGCATTTACAGAATTATATTGCATACAGAACGGATACTAACCCAGCCTTGTTTGTGACATTGGATGCACCATATGACCGCTTGAAGATAAGTGGAGTGGAAATCCGGATGAGAGAACTTGGAAGAAGTATTAATGTTTCTAAGATACATCCACACAAGTTTCGCAGGACAATGGCTACAAGAGCTATAGATAAGGGAATGCCAATAGAGCAGGTACAGAGATTATTAGGACATTCCCAGATTGATACAACAATGCAGTATGCAATGGTAAACCAGAGCAATGTAAAATCATCCCATAGAAAATATATATCTTAAATTACAGATTAAGGTTTGTAGGGATGATATTATGAAAGTAAAACTTGAAGATGTTTGTGAGCGTGGCTCATCAAATTTAAAGCAGTCGGATATTATTGGTTTAAAAGGTGATTATCCAATTTATGGTGCTTCTGGATATATAGGAAATGTGAATTTTTATCATCAGGAAAGACCGTATGTGGCTGTTGTCAAGGATGGAGCTGGAATTGGGAGAACAACCTTTCATCCGGCTAAGTCTTCAGTGATTGGCACTATGCAGTATCTATTGCCTAAAGATAATGTTTTACCTGAATATCTTTGTTATGTGGTGAAATATATGCATCTGGAAAAATATTTTACAGGTGCAACTATTCCACATATCTATTTCAGAGATTATAAGAATGAGCAATTCAATTTGGACTCATTGGAAAAACAAGCTGAGATAGTAGATGTTTTAGGAAAATGTGAAAGAATAATTGCAGATAGAGAAGAAGAGTTAAAGAAATTGGATGAACTTATCAAAGCCCGATTTGTCGAGCTCTTTGATAATTGCAATAAAGAGGTCCTTATAGGTGAGGTTATAGATATTTGTCGTGGTGCATCACCGAGACCTATACAATCATTTATTACAGATGATCCAGAAGGTGTAAATTGGATTAAGATAGGTGATGTATCTGAAAATTCTTTGTATATAACACATACATCGGAAAGAATTACTGCTGAAGGAGCAAAAAAATCAAGGGCTGTTTGTAAGGGGGACTTTATTCTTTCAAATTCTATGAGTTTTGGAAGGCCTTATATTCTAGGTATAGATGGGTGTGTACATGACGGATGGCTTATTTTATCTGGTTTTAGAAAAGTGTTTAATGAACTCTATTTGTATCATGCTTTACGAAGTGAATATATACAAAATCAGTTCAGTGGAAAAGTAAATGGGGCTACGGTTAAAAATCTAAATAGTGATTTGGTAAAATCTACTTACATAAAGCTTCCGGATAAGAAGGAACAGGAAGATTTTGCTTACTTTGTTGAACAAGTCGACAAATCAAAATTTGTAGCATAGGAAATATAAAAAATTACTTTACTATAAAAATTTCGAATCGTTAAAGGATATAAACAAGAAATATGGAAGGTGGGCTTATGAATATAAATGATCTTAATATCAAATTAGATGAAGTCATTGCTGAAAAGTCTGATCAGGCGAGTGCTAAGTTTGGCCGTGAACTTCTTGAAGCATGTGTGGATTTCATTTTTGAAAAGTCTGCAAAATCTAAGCCTAAGAATTCAACCATGCTGGAACTGATAGACGGCCCTATTGTAACGGCTTATATCGATGATACAGAGCTAATCAGCGCCATGCATTATGTCCGGATTATTGGTATGAAAGCCCAGCATGGCGATACCATACGAAAGAAGGAGGCAAAACTCTGCAAGAACAATGTCTCATTTATTGTGGGTTTTATAGAGGCAAAGGAGAACGGCAGTTCATCGACTTATAAGAAACTGCCGTACATGAGTGAAGCGGCAACGAGACGCCTTTATATAGATACTTACCTGGAAGAAGCTGGGTGGGAGGTTTTAGAGAAAGAAGATGTGGCTATGCCGGCAAAGGCCGGAATCGAAATCAAGGTTGAGGGGATGCCTAATGCCCAGGGCATAGGTTTCTGCGATTATGTACTATACGGAAGAGACGGAAAGCCACTTGCTATTGTCGAAGTGAAAAAGACATCCGAATCCCCTGAAAAGGGAAGACATCAGGTGGACCTTTATGCAGATTGCATGAAGAAAGTCTATGGCTACAGACCGGTTATTTATTATACCAATGGTTATAAGACCCGGATAATCGATGGTATATATCCTGATAGGGATGTAGTGGCGTTTCATTCTCTTGAAGAGCTGGAATTAATGATACAGCGTAGGCAGAGGGGTGATATTACTGACCTTAAAATAAATGATGACATAACAAACCGACCGTATCAGAAAATAGCCATTACCAAGATATGTGAATGGCTTAATGCAAAGCACCGCCGGGGACTACTTGTGATGGCAACAGGTACAGGAAAGACAAGGGTAGCAATATCTTTGGTGGATATTCTTACAAGAAACGGCTGGATTAAGAACATGCTGTTCCTTGCGGATAGAACAGCACTTGTTACTCAAGCAAAGAAAAATTTTGCCAAGCTTCTTCCTAATATGAGCGTCTGTGAACTTTCAGCAGGTGGTGAAAAGGATTATAATGCCCGTCTTATGTTCTGCACCTATCAGACTATGATAAATTACATTGATGCGGAGGATAAGCGTTTTACAACCGGACGATTTGACCTGATAATCATAGATGAAGCACACCGAAGTATTTTTAACAGATACGGAACAATATTTAATTATTTTGACAGTTTTCTTGTAGGTCTTACCGCTACGCCGAAGGATGAGGTTGATGCAAACACTTATCAGATTTTTGGGTGTGAAGCTGGAATGCCGAACTATGATTATTCTCTTGATGAGGCTATTCATGATAAATATCTGGTCGGATATAACGTAAGGAACCGCACATCCGAGATGTTATCCAGTGGTATTGACCTCAAAAAACTCTCGGATGAAGAACTGGAGCAGCTGGATGAATACCTTGATGATGATCCGCCGACACCTGATTTTAATATTCCCGGAAATGAGATATTTAAGTTTCTTTTCAATAAGGATACCTGCCGAAGGGTTCTTGAGGATCTGATGCAGTATGGCCTGCGTGTTGATGGTGGGGAAACTATGGGAAAGACTATCATATTTGCCTATAACCATAAGCACGCACAGATGATAGTTGACTGTTTTCGTGATGTTTATCCAGATTATCCGCCAAATACATGTCAGCTTGTTGATTATTCTGTGAAATATGGGGATGACTTGGTAGCTAAATTTGATGAGGATCCTGAATTCCGCATTGCAGTGTCAGTCGATATGCTTGATACCGGCGTGGATGTGCCGGCAGTACTGAACCTGGTATTCTTCAAAAAAGTAAGGTCTAAGATTAAATTCGTGCAGATGATAGGTCGGGGAACCCGGTTATGTGAGGATATTTATGGGGCTGGGAGAAATAAAAAAGGTTTCCAGATTTTTGATTACTGCGGGAATTTTGAGTACTTCGACCAGAATCCGGACGGAAAGGCAGGAAAAGAAATACTTACCCTTTCGCAGAGACTGTTCAATGTCCGTGTTGATATGCTTTATGAACTCCAGCGTCTTGAATATCAGCAGGATGCAAGGTATTTGGCATATTATATGGCAATAAAGAACGAGCTACACGGAAAAGTCGTCAATATTAAAGAAAAGAATTCCGAACGAATACAGGTTCGTGAAAATATGCAGTATGTTGACAAGTATTATGATAAGGATACATGGATTTCTTTATCACCGGTAATGGTAAAAGAGGCGAAGAAACATATTTCACCCTTGCTCGATAGCGGATTAAATGGAAACTATTCGTCGGTGTCATTTGATATCCGGGTATATTATGTTGAGAATGATTTGTTAAAGACCGGCACAATTGATAATGTCAAAAATCATGTAAAGGTACTCCGATTGGTGGCACAGTATTTGCTTAAAGAGAAAGCTTCTGTTCCGCAGGTAAGGAATAAAGCAGATGAACTTAAGCGTTTGATGAGTGAAGAGTTATGGGAAAAACCTACTGTTGAGGAATTGGAAAAGCTTCGTGTTTCTTTGAGGGATCTTATGCAGTATCTCGATCGGAAACGGAAAGCATTCGAGATTGATATCCATGATGAAATTGATGATGCTGAATACAAGCCGGAAGATACAACAATTGATATTAGGACATATCGCGAGAAAGTTATCGATTACCTTGTGGAGAACAGCGATAATCCGGTAATTAAAAAAATATACAATTTGGAACCTGTTACAAATGATGATCTTCAGGAACTTGAAAATGTTCTCTGGCATGAACTGGGATCCCAGGAGGATTATTCACAAACTACGAGCATAGAAAACCTTGCAGCATTTGTGAGGAGTCTTATCGGATTAAGCCAGGAGGCTGTGAACGAGAAATTTGGTGAATATCTGGATGGGAACACCTTTAATTCACAGCAGCAGGAATTTGTATTGACGATTATCAATTATGTGCGTGAGAATGGCGATATCGAGCTGGGAGATATTGTCAATACCGAGCCATTCAATAATTATGATATAAATGAGATGTTTGGCGTGAATATTGATACTCTTATTGGTATTGTAAATGAACTGCATAACACGGTTGTGGCTGATGTAGCATAAGGAGGGAACATATGGCTAAGTTGGTATCTGCAGAGCGTATTTCTTTAAAGCAACACCCGGAGATAAGGGAAGATAATATACAGCAGTTCATTTTTGATAATCCGTCTGTTTTGGGGCTGGGTGACCTTAATGCTGTTAGAAGGGAAAAAGTTCAGCCATCTGGTGGAAGGTTGGATATATTGTTAGAGGATGAGGATACAAGGTATGAAGTCGAGGTGATGCTTGGGGCTACAGATCCGAGTCACATCATCAGGACTATCGAGTATTGGGATACAGAACGAAAAAGATATCCCCAGTATGATCATTGTGCTGTGATCGTTGCCGAAGAAATAACAGGAAGGTTTATGAATGTAATAAGCCTGTTCAATGGTGCGATCCCCTTGATTGCACTTCAAATGTCTGCAACAAAGCATGGTGATGATATTAATCTTTCATTTGTGAAAGTAATAGATAGGATAATTCCAGGGAATGATGATGAAAATGAGTCTGAATCGGTAGACAGAAATTATTGGGAAAAAAGGACTAATAGTTTTCCTATCATTGATGCTATTTATAAAGATGTAAAAGAGCTTGCACCGGGATTTGAATTAAAGTATAAGCGATCAAGGATTACCTTGAACGAAGTAAGCGCGTTTTTTAATAGATTCATTTTTTATCCCAAGAGAAATTCTGTTACATTTTTTGTAAAGGCTGCAAGAGATAATAATATCGAGGAAATGCTTGATGAAACGGATATCTCTTATGATTATAAGAATAAGAATAAGGCGTACAGAATAAAACTAAGGAAACTTAGTGATTATGAAGACAATAAAGAGTTGTTACTTAGTTTAGTCAAGAACTCATTAAGTGTTTCAGAGGAATGAACAACAGAGTGATTCGGTATTATAAATTAAGACTGAAATATTGAATATTTAAACGATACATGCAACCTTGCTATCTGGCGTTATATACAGAGCCGATACGAAATGTAGTTGGAGGATAATTAAATGGCGATACCAAAGTTTCCTGATGAATTTATAAAAAAAGCAATTCAGTATATTGATGAGAATGGAGTTCCGGATCAAAACCGAAGTACAAAATACGAGCTTATTATGGAGGATGGAAAAAAGTATCCGCCTAAATATGTTATTGCTGTCGCCGCGAAATTGGCAACGGGAAAAGATGTACAGTATGGTGATTATAATGCGGTTGAAGCAAAAGCTTTTTTTGAAACGAGAGGTTTTTTGATTGAGACAAAGCAGGAAAAATTTGAAATAACTATAACTGCCGATTCCGTGGTCTCTACAGATGAAAGATTTACGATGAATAGGCTTGATCTTGGTGATAACTTTAGGCCTATCGATGCGTATTTTATGAAAGGTGGCATTGAGATAATACGCAGAAATCGAAATAAGAGTGAAACAAAGATATCTAATCAAACATTGCCGAGACTTGCGTGTCAGATATATGAGAGTCAGATTGCATCATTATCTGATGAAGACAAAAAGCAGTTTCCAATCTGCCAGTACACTCCGGAAAAAGAAGTTATTAGAGGTATTTTTGCTACTGAGGCAGAGTTTAAAAAATATAGAAACACGATGGAGAATTCAACTTATAAACGTGAAGGTGGGCCTCAGTTTGTCATTTATTCATGGAATGTTTTTTCTACACTTGTATTTGTGAGAGAATGTCTAAAACGATTTGGAGAACCTGGGGACAAGTTTATTCTCGTGTATCGGGATAAGACGGAACAGGAATTCAGTCAGACTAAGGTAGAGAAAGTGGTGGATGAAGATGTGATCAAGACTACAGAGGAGAGCAAGAATCCATATTCAAAGCTGTTGTTGGAATCGAAAAATATCATTTTCAGAGGTGCACCGGGAACAGGTAAATCCTATCTTGCAAAAGAGATTGCTGCTGATATCATCAGTAATGGTTATACAAATAGATATGATGATCTGACAACGGAGCAAAAGCAACAGGTTGAATTTGTACAGTTTCATCCGAACTATGACTACTCTGATTTTGTTGAGGGATTGCGTCCGAAAATGAATGAAGATGGCAGTATGGGGTTTGAATTACAGGATGGTATTTTTAAGGCGTTTGTTGATAAGGCCAGAAAGAACTTTGAGGATTCTCAGAAATCGAAAGAAGATAGGAAACTGGAATTATCGGCCAAAGCTGTTATGGCTAAGTTCTTTTCAGAAATAGAGTTTGATAAGGATGAGTTCCAGACTATAAGTGGTAATAAGTTCACAATTATCAGTGCCGATGAAAAGCATATTTATATTTCTATTCCAGGGAATAATACGGTTGATAAACTGACATTAAATACTGACGAGATAAGAAAGATGCTTGAATCCGGTGCAGATTTTGAAAAGGTAAGTGATATCACCAGTTTTTTTAATAAACAATTCGCTACACAGGCTTATTCATATGACTTTGTAATATTTAAAGCTATAAAGAAGATGGGGATTCAGGATACTAAGACGCAGATTGTGTCTGAAGAGTTAAAGAAATATATCTTTATCATTGATGAAATTAATCGTGGTGAGATATCAAAGATATTAGGAGAACTCTTCTTTTCTATTGATCCTGGATATCGAGGAAGAGCAGGAGAAGTTTCAACACAATATGCCAATATGCATTCTAATCCGGACGAGAGATTTTATATACCGGAGAATGTATATATCATTGGTACGATGAATGATATTGACAGATCCGTTGATAGTTTTGACTTTGCAATGCGTAGACGATTCCGATTTATAGAAATCAAAGCAGAGGACACGCAGGATATGCTGGAATCTCTTGAGAATGAGGGACTTAAGAATGAGGCTGTCGCCCGGATGGACAGACTCAACGCGGAGATTATCAAAGTTGAGGATCTGAATGTGAATTATCAGATTGGTGCGTCTTATTTCTTAAAATTGAAGACTGTTAGTTTTGATATTCTTTGGACGGACTATCTCTACCCGCTATTGCAGGAATATGTACGCGGCCTTTATGATGAAGAAGGTATTATGAAGCGATTTGCTAAGGCATATGGCTATACACTTTCTGATGTGGGTGGTATAGATGAAACAACTCAGGATTAAGGACAATGATCAAAGAAACAAAGAAGAGTTCTTTGATATTTCCGGCTTGACTAAGACTATTGCTGATAAAACTTTCGGAGAGTTGGAAAAAGAAGGGATTTTTGTATTTCCTGAAATGGTTCGCGATGCTGAGGATATTACATCGGACCAGATGATTCTCCAAAGTGTCAATGATACATACCGGTCTGGAAATGTAATGGGATTTCTTGGATATGGTGAAGAACGACTTGTTATAGAGTCTCGATTTTGTACTGGTGACAATGACTATTTATTTCAGTATCTGTTGGAGCGTGTTCTTGATTTCCCTAATATTGTTAATCTTGAAACAGATGCAACACATGATGACAAGATGTTCTCGTTGCTTTTATTTCTTTTCCCATCTTATTTGACCGCGGCAATGAGAAAAGGAGCATTCAAGACTTATGTGCGGAATGAATATAACGATGGAAATGTTAAAGGGACAATAAATATTGACCGTCATATACGCAGGAATGTTCCGTTTGTTGGGAATATAGCATATAGTCAACGGGAGTATGCTTATGATAATTACTTGATGCAGCTGGTTAGGCACACAGTAGAGTTTATAAAACGAAGACCCTATGGTCATAAGCTGTTGGCGAATGTGAAAGAAGAGGTCCAGGTAGTCGTAGATGCAACCCCGGACTATGAAGCAAAAGATTTTAGGAGGGTTTTGGTAGAAAATAAGAAGAACACAGTCCGCCATGCTTATTATCATGAATACCGTGCACTTCAGAGGCTATGTATACTTATTCTTCAAAATGAAAAGACGCAGGTAGGCCTTGGAGCGAGAAAGATTTATGGGATTTTGTTTGATGGTGCATGGCTTTGGGAAGAGTATATTAATTTACTTGTGGATGAGGTGTTCTACCATCCTATGAATAAAGGGGGAAAAGGTGCCCAGAGATTATTTGCTGGTGGCACTGGGCTTATTTATCCTGACTTTATTGGGAAGGATCCTGATAATCGGATTATTGCAGATGCAAAGTATAAGCCGGTAGACAATATTGGAAACAAGGATTATCTTCAGGTACTTGCATATATGTTCCGCTTTGATTCAAAAAAAGCATTTTATTTTTATCCTGAAATAGACGACATTGAGGATAAGGTTTTATGGCTTAATAGTGGATCTTCCTATGAGAAAAATGTCCAAAAACGAGATGATATCTGTTTGATTAAGCATGGGTTACACATTCCAGGAAATGTATCTTCCTATGATGAGTTTGTTGATTATATAAAAACATGTGAAGTTCAGTTTTTATCAGCACTATCGGAGATAACTGATATTAAAGGGAATTATGTAGCTAGTAGCAGTTAAGGGGCTTTATGCAAAGTTTTCTCAGAATACGGATTTGAACGATTAGTTCAGACAATAAATGAAAAATATGTTGTGGGTTTTTTCTATGGACATAAGAATAAGTACTTGATTCTGGGCGATAAGTATTATTGGTACATGGATTGTTATCCGGATAATATGGCAGTTGATCTTATAAACAGAGCTGAGATTGACTATCTTGAATATCGAGATGGGTGTTATTTTTATAAACCAAAACAATAAATATGGAGGATTATTACAATGATTGATATTTATGAGCTTGAAATGGAAAGAATAGAATTAATGGATGCTTACGATTGTGGGGAGCTGACATTGGAGGAGGCGGTTGCGGCATTTCGCAGTGCCAACGCTAAAGCTATAATTTATAAGGAGGGACTTGATGCACTTCGGGACAGTGTACAGAATAATCTTACGGAAGAGCAGATGAATAAGGTCTTGGACGGAGCTGAAAAAACAGAAAGGGATTTTGACCACCGTTTCAATTCTGTGGAAGACATGAAGATATTGTGGGAGTATGGATACGATGGAATGTCTGATGTGGTGCTCATCCGTGAGTTCAGTGATGCTAAAAAGTACATAGATAAAGACTTTCAGGTATATATACTCATGAAGACAAAGACTAAGGCTGCAAAGGACAGCATGGAGATTGAAAAGCATCTTGAAAATGGAGGCTACTGCGTGGTAGATTACTATGCTGCTGAAGAAATGGCAAGTGAGCTTTATGGTGATTCGGATGACGAATAATGAATAACAAGGATGCAAAATATGTAGCCGGCATTGTACTAAAGGTGCACTTTTTGACGGGCAGATGATCTTAAGCAGGCAGTGAATCTATATGAGGAAGAACTGCGCCGGCAGCGGGTTGAGGAAACCCAGGCGGCAATTTTTAGGGAAGTCCAAAAGCAGACGGAAGTTCAGATGAGAGAAACTCAAAAGCATCATTAGTATGGTTCCTATTCTGATTATCTGGAAATACTGTTAGATAAATGTTAAAGAATGTCAATGGAGGATTTGATGTATGAAGATTGAAAGCTATAAATGTCCGGAGTGTGGCGGAAACATAACAGAGATTCCCACCGGTAGCCAGGTATCTTGCAGCTATTGTGGCGCGCTGCTTTCTATAACCGACAATGCTGCATTGAAGGAACTCGAAATGGAGGATGGCTTATATTCGGGCGAGGCAACCGCCGGTGTACCGCATGGTTATGGCAAGATGTCATTCCGAAATGGAGACAGGTATGTAGGTAACTGGAAGTTCGGGAAGATGGATGGCGAAGGCATCCTATATAAAGGCTATGGTACAAGATTCGAAGGCAAGTTTTATGATGGGAAAAGGATGTCAGGAAAAGAAATTGACGATGACAACAAAGTGACCTTTGAGGGAAACTACAGGGATGATCAGCAATATGAGGGAAAATGGCTTAAGGCTGACGGCAGTATCTGTAAAGAAGGACTGAATAAAGGTCAGGCGACGATATATTTTGATGACGGCTCAGTTTATGAGGGAGAAACAAATGGTGGCGAACTGCAGGGCAAGGGAAAATATACAGATCCTGACGGTACGGTGCTGACAGGTGAATGGGAAGATAGTTTGCTTAAACATGCAGATGAAATTAAATTTGAAAACGGGGCTTGTTACAAAGGTAGCATGAAGTCCGGACGTATTGCCGGGTATGGCACCTTTTGGGGACATGACGGTTCAATGATATATGCAGATGACTGGGCCGATGGACGGCCCAGGGCATACATCGAAAATGATGAGATAAAAGCGGCTGATAAAAAGTTATGCGGACTTAAACCATGGCTTAACTATAATAACCGAAGACATGATATATCCTGCGGGGGAATTGATTTTGTAAAGGAAGAAAACAGATTAGTCTTAAGCAAGGGATATGATTCGGCATATTTTTCAACGGATTTAGAAAAAATGTGTTGTGAGCTGGAGAATCCATACATACTGGTTTCGAGAAAGCGAATTGTCAGACCGCAGTCCATATTGATTCTTCTTGAAAAAGTGGTCGCAGAGAACAGCTCGCTGCTTATAGTAAGTGATGAAGTGGTGGGGGATGCGCTTACCACGTTGATCGTCAACAAGCTTAGGGGCACATTTAAAGTATGCAGCGTGAGTATTCCGAATCTATGCGAAAATGCAGAGGCGGTATATGCTGCAGTATGCAATGCAACAGGTGCAAAACAGATAAGTGAATATGGTAATGTCGAATATGATCAGACATATTGGCTTGGAACGGTCAGTAAGGTGATCGTAGATCGTGACAGTACGAGCTTCATTGCATAAAAGGATTGTGCTGTGTCATGTAATTATGTATTGGTTATAGGGAAATATGACTTTTTCAGATGATTTTACAATAGGCTCCATGGAGGAGCTGATAGATGCTATAGATGAACTGGGTTTCGTTCCATTCTTTGAGAATGAGATCCGGGGCTTTTCTATTGAGGAGCATATTGCGGACGGGTGCTGGTATGACGACTATGGGGACGGCGGTTTCTGGCCGGCCTGGGAATGGAAGGGGCCGGTGGTACGGACAACGAAATGCGCCTACGGAAAGTTCCTGCGTGGGAAGGCGATGTACATAAGCCCTAAATGGTTTTCCGATTTTGCGAATTACCGTCGGGACGGATATGACTTTGATGCAAGGTATGATGACGGGCTGGCATCGTTTTATGACAAAGAGCTGTATGAGCTGTTGGATGCTCATGCTCCGATACTGTCCAAGGAGCTCAAGCAGGTCGGAGGATATGGCAAGAACGGACGCAAGGGCTTTGACACCATGATAACAAGGCTGCAGAAGCAGTGTTATGTGGTGGTCAGTGATTTCAGGTATGCCAAGGATAAGTTCGGCAACGAATACGGCTGGGGGATTGCGGAATACTCTACGCCGGAGAAGTTCATGGGAAAGAAGTTTTCCAATGCGGTGTACAAGCGCTCCCCGGAGGAGTCCTATGCACGGATCCTGAAGCATTTCAGGAAGATCCTGCCGGATGCTGATCCGAAAGCGATAGAGCGGATACTGAAGTAACAGCGCCACTTGACATCTTTTTTCACCGGCGCTATATTATCTTTCGTAATATAAGTTCTGTGATTTCTTTTTTTCATGACTATTCAGTCGAGATTCACAGGTGACAAAATTAGGTGGAGACGACTGTGGGCGTTTTATATGTTTGTCATGGTCGTTCCAGCCGGAATGGAGGATTTATCATGACGCTAAAGAAATGGGAAGAACTGGATGTTCTGGACAATTATCTGATCAATGCAGTTGCATCTGATCCGGATGTGGCAGAGCCGTTTTTCAGGCGGCTTCTGTCGGTACTTTTGCAAAGAAAAGTCGGGAAGATTAGGGTGGCAGCGGAGAAATTTTTTCCGGGATCGGCTCCGGACCGGCGAGGAATACGCTTAGATGTGGAAGTGGACGAGTATATGTCGGATGGAAGGGAGGAACCTGTGATCACTAATGTTTACGATCTGGAGCCACATCTGCGTAGTGAAGAAGCCTTTCCTAAAATGATGAGGTTCAGGCAGGCTAAGCTAGACAGTAAGCATATGAAAAGCGGCGACAATAATTTTGATCATATGCCGGATTTGTATGTGATATTGATAACTAACTTTGATGTATTCGACAGGGGCTGCATGGTTTATACATTTAAACAGACATGCAGAGAAGAACCGGATTTAACATATGATGACGGTCTTACGATACTGTATTTCAATACGAATGGCTCCAGGGGCGGTAGCAGGGACATAGAAAACGTGTTAAAATATCTTCAGGATAGCAGGAATGTTATGGCTGTGGATGAAGCCACGAAAGAACTTGATGGATATGTGGAGACCGTTAAGGGGAATGCTAAGCTAAGGGGAGATTATATGACGTTTGGCGATTTAATTGATAATATGGTTGAGGATGGGGTCAAGGCAAAACAGGAAGAGATGGCTGCAAAGGTGACCGAAGAGGTAACCCAACAGGTGACTCAACAGGTAACCCAACAGGTGACTCAACAGGTAACCCAACAGGTGACTCAACAGGTAACCCAGGAGGTAACTCAACAGGTAACCCAGGAGGTTACATTGTCTACACTTCGTGAAAACATATTAGATATTTTAAGGGACCGATGGAATGTCCCGGAAGATCTGCAGAATAAGCTTAATGAGGTGAGCGATCCGGAACGGCTTCATGCATTGCTTCTGTTAGCGGCCCGGTCACAGAGCATTGAGGAATTTGCACAGAAAATGACCGAATAAGCATGTCAGTATGGGCTGTCGATCTATATGTTTGATTCATTAGGTCGATAGCTCTTTTTATGTATTTGTGATAGTAAACGATTTATGGAGTCATATGGATAAAATCAATGTTATTTTCCGAAATAGGAAAGCGATCCTGACATCTTATTTTGATGCAGGCTGTCTGTGCTTTAGCAAGCGCGAAAAGAAGCCAGCTTGGAAGGATATTAAGATTCTGGATAATTATTATCCGGATATGTATTTTATGTTTCTGAACCATATTACACCGGAGGAGCGTATGGAGATTATGCTTCCTGACGGAAGCATTTTGTTTAAAGACTGTATCTGTGGGTCATATCGCTTGGCACAGGATACTCCGGCGAGCTTAAAAGAAAAGGGACTGATTGAAATAATCGGTGATGATCCCTTGGAATATGATATCGATAATGAGTATGTTGATGAGAAAAAGACCGCACATGTTAAATGCCTGCATTGCGGTAGGGAATATCTGGTAAACAAGAAGTGCGGATACAGGGTTGCCTATCCGCAATGGAAAGTTGTTGAAGGTTAACCGCTGGAAATATGGGGATGGCATGAAGTTATTTCAGAAACAAAAAATAGAATCATTTGAAAAGATCACCTGGCATATCAGCGGGATGCGCGGCATCCGTGATTATGAGATCATTCCGGGGGATGGTGTGGCGGAAGTATTTGAGTATCAGAGATGCTATGGGAAAGACAAAGATGACCGGCGGCTTGAACGGAGCGGATCCTGTTCTGTGGAAGAAATGCTGAACTTGCTGAACGAATGCAATGTCTTTGGCTGGAACGGATTTCATGGAGCGCACCCGAAACATGTCAAGGACGGCGAGATGTTTTCATTTGAAGTGGCAGTAAATGACGGAACTGTGATAAAGGCAGAAGGCTCGGCGAATTTCCCGAAACATTTCTGGGATTTTCAGAGGGCGATAGGAGAGATACTGAATGGTTAAGCAGATAGTAAAGGACGTGTTTTTCCTTGGACAGAAATCTGAGAAAGCAACTAAGGATGACATGCAGGTCATTACTGACCTCAAGGATACGCTGAAGGCAAACCGTGACCACTGTGTGGGAATGGCGGCGAATATGATAGGATATAAGAAGCGGATCATCATCGTGTCGATGGGCGGAATGGATGTTGTGATGGTCAATCCTGTTATCCTGCAGAAGGCTCAGCCCTATGACACTGAAGAAGGCTGCCTTTCATTGGATGGTGTGAGAAAGACAAAGCGTTATAAGAAGATTCGTGTACAGTACCTTGATGAAGCTTTCAAACAGCATACACAGGAATATGCCGGGTATATCGCGCAGATCATTCAGCACGAGTGCGACCATTTAGAAGGGACTGTCATATAAATATGTCTGCAATGAAGAAAAAATTTTCAAATGAAATAAAGCTTTTATTATTCTGTGCTTTGATCGGTGCTTTTTCCAGCCTGGTTTTCTGGCTGTTTCTTTTGGCTGTCAAAGGCGGAACCGCACTCTTATGGGAAGTTATTCCTGACAGGCTTACGGGGAGTTTTGCCGGCTGGTATCCCTTGGCGCTGTGCAGCGCAGGCGGACTGCTGATAGGTATTTTCCGCAAGAAGTTTGGCGACTATCCGGAGGAAATGACTACGGTCATAAAGAAAGTAAAAAAGGACGGAACATACCCTTACAGGAAAATGCCGGTGATCCTTGTGGCGGCTTTCCTTCCGCTGATCTTTGGCAGCAGTGTGGGCCCTGAGGCCGGTATGGTCGGAGTTATAGTAGCTCTGTGCTGCTGGGCCGGTGATAATCTTAAGTTCGCAGGACGTCTGTCTGCCGAGTACTCAAAGATAGGTATGGCGGCGAACCTTTCCGTTATGTTCAGGTCTCCCTTGTTTGGTTTTTTTGAGGTGGAGGAGGACGATGGTTCTGCAGATCCTGCCGGTACGGGTAATGACGGCAGTGTATTGCCTAAGTCAACAAAGATCCTGCTGTACTGTATTTCTGCCGGTGTAGCATTCGGCTGTTTTTATCTTCTGAATAATATTTGCAATGCTTCGGAAACCTTTCCTTCTTTGGAACGTATTTCGCTGAGCACTATGGACTGTATTATGTTTGTGTTGTATCTTATATGCGGGATAGTCCTGGGACTTTTCTTTGAGGGGTCGGAAAAGCTTTTTGAATTCCTGCAGGGGAAGATCCCGCCGGTTTTTCGTGAACTGCTTGCAGGAATTGTGCTTGGCGGTATAGCGTGCTTACTTCCTGTTATACGTTTTTCCGGCGAGGAGCAGATGGGCATACTGATAGCGGATTATGCGCTGTATGCACCTTTGGCAATGATAGGGATTGCTTTTCTGAAGGTGGCAGTTACCAATATGTGTGTGCACCTTGGGCTTAAGGGAGGACATTTCTTCCCACTGATATTTGCGGCAGTATGTATGGGATACGGAGTTTCGCTGCTGGTTTTCCCCGGGGATGCCTCACATGCCACATTCGCTGCGGCAGTAGTGGCTGCTTCGACACTGGCTGTATCAATGAAAAAGCCGTTGGCAGTATCAATGCTGCTGCTCATATGTTTTCCGGTCAATTCACTGCTGTGGATCGTGCCGGCTGCAGCACTGGCAGCTTTTGCCGGCAGGTATATAAGATTTGATAAAAGAGAAGGGGAGATAAATAATGGCTAACTTTTTAAACTATGCGGTATTTTTGCTGTTACTGATCGTTCTGATAGGCTTTATTAACGAGAAGTATTCCAAGCTTACTTACGAGATCTCGCTGATGATCTATTCCATCGGTGTAGGTGTGCTGCTTACGGTCATTGCAGTTATGCTGAAGAAAACTACAGTGAGCGACCTGCTTTATGATGTCCAGGTGTTTGACCTTGAAGGATTTCTGATGAAGGGCGCCCTGTGCTTTATGCTGTTTGCAGGCTCCTGCCACATCAGGGTAAAAGATTTTAAGCGCATGATGCGCCCCATAGGCATACTGGCATTTTTAGGTACATTCCTGGGAACGGTATTCTATGGTCTTCTGTTTTACGGAGTATCAAGCCTTCTGGGACTTTCATTTTCACTTCCCTTATGCTTGCTGTTCGGAAGCATCATCGCACCGACGGATCCCATTGCTGCGACCAGTATCCTGAGTAAATTCGGACTTCCGAAGGATATCAGTTTTATCATTGAAGGTGAATCGCTTTTAAATGACGGTGTGGGTGTTGCACTTTTTGTCTGCTTCTCAGGTATCGTATCCAATGAGGCAGGCGGCGGATTCTTTTCCGTCATGTTCCGCGAGATCCTTCTTGCGGTTGTGATCGGCGCGGTGGTGACCCTGATACTTTTCCAGATCTTTTCAAGGACTAAGGACAGCTATCGTAAGATATTTGTAAGCCTCCTTTCAGTATCGCTTTCATATGTGCTTTGCGAATGCTTAGAGTGCTCCGGTGCTCTTGCTTCCGTAACCTGCGGATGCATGTATGCGACCCTGATAGGAAGGGCGGAGGAAAAGCATGGAAAGCAGGATCTTAAGGAGTTTGAAGGTTTCTGGAAGATCCTTGACAACATGCTTAATTCGATACTGTATGTGATCTTAGGATTCTCTTTTGTACGCATACTCCAGATGCCGCACGTTATTCTGCTTTCTGTATTTGCGGTTCTTTGCAATCTCCTTGCAAGGTCCGGAAGCCTGTTATGCAGTACGCCTTTGCTTGGAAAACTCCCGGACAATTATACAAAGCTGAACTTTGTAAAGCTCCTTACCTGGGGCGGCTTAAGAGGCGGTCTTTCCATAGCCCTGGCAATGAGCACAAGATCCATGCTTTCTGATGAGGTTTATCATATCGTTTTAGGCTGTACGTATGCCATAGTTTTCTTTACTACGGTTATTCAGGGGCTTACCATGAAAAAGGTATACGAAGGGATTTCCGGAGTAAAAAAAGTAAAACCGGCGAATAAGAGTAAAAAATAGAAGATTTATGTGGTAGGTGACAATATGAGATTTCGAAAAGTGATGGGCATAGTTTCTGTCGGCTTAGTTGGTATTATGGCGACGGTAACAGCTTTTATGGGCAGTGCCGGTAAAGTTTCTGCGGCTCAGGCTGTTGAGATCAATGAGGCTAATTTTCCGGATCCGGTATTCAGATCTGTGGTTGCGGCAAGCGATATAGACAGGGACGGCAACGGAATCCTGGATGAGAATGAGATCGCCCTTACCACGAATATTTACTGCGAGGGTATGGGAGTCAGGTCAGTGCAGGGCGTGGAATACTTTACTGCGCTGCAGGGACTCTGGTGCAAGGACAATGCGATAGAATCAATGGACTTAAGCAATAACAAGAATATTCATGGCGTATGGTGTTCGGGCAACAGATTTACGTCCCTGGATTTTTCTGCCAATCCGGAGCTGGAATGGGTATACTGCTACGACTGCAATCTCACATACCTGAATGTGTCCAACAATCCGAAACTTGCTTATCTTGAGTGCAATACCAATCCGCTGGGAACCCTGGATGTGACACACAATCCTGTGCTGGAGCATCTGACCTGCGGCACCTGTGAGCTTACTTCACTTGATGTCAGCAAGAATCCGAAGCTTTCCCATCTGGATGCTTTTCAGAATCACCTTACGACTTTGGATGTAACTAACAATCCTAAGATGAAGCGCTTGGATATCTGGAACAATCCGGGACTTGGCAGCATAGATGTCAGCAAGAATCCGGGACTGCAGTATTACAACTGTGCCTATAATGGTGTCACATCAATGGATGTGAGCAATAACACTGAACTGCAGAAACTTATCTGCAGCTATAACAGCATCAGTTCACTGGATCTGTCCCACAATCCTAAGCTTTTCTATCTGGACTGTGCCTGCAATAAGATCAGTGCACTTGATCTGTCAAAAAATACTGAGATACATTTCCTGCAGGCCTTTACGAACAGCTTTACTACTCTGAACATCGGTAACAATCGTTTTCTGGTAAAGACATACACGGATGGTGTAAAGAAAGATGAATCCGCAGTCTGCAACGGACATTCCTGGACTATTGACTACGGCGGTGAATCTTCCACCGGAGATGATGATCTCTATTTCCTTTGCTTTGACGATACGGTTAGCCTTATCACCGAATCATCCGACAAGCCTTCTGAAAATGACAAGAAAACGGATGATAAAGAAACCGGAGATTTTGTCACCAGGGAGACTGTCGTATGGACTCTGTATGACCTGGCAGGCAAGCCGTCGGTAAGCGGATCTGACTCAAGGTTTTCAGATGTTAAGAAAGACGCATGGTATGAAGATGCCCTGATCTGGGGAGAAAAGAATTCCATCTGCGTTGGATACCCGGATGTTTCGTCGGATGATTTCGGCGTAGGTGAATGTGTGACAAGACAGGACATGGCACTTATGCTGATGCGCTATTCAGAATACAAGAACTATAAACGTGCGATCGATTTCGGCAGGACGGATGACTATATTGACTATTATGATATTGATCAGTATGCGTGGGAAGCAGTAACCTGGGCCGTGACCTGGAATATCATGAGCGGAAAGGGAGAACCCGGCGCGCCCAAGGAGGAGCAGAAATTCGATCCCCATGGAAAGGTGACCCGGGCTGAATTTGAAGAAACACTAAGGAACATGCTTGCGGCAAACGGTGTATCCGCACCTGCCGTGATACCTGTGCCGGATACGAGCGATACAGGAAAGGACAGTGCTGAGGCTGATGCGCAGGATACGGATGATAACGGAACGGATTTAGCTGAACAGGGGGATGCGGCTGCAGTGTCTGATGATGGGGCAGGTGCAGGTTCTGATGGTGAGACTGTTACGGCTGATGATAATTCTGATGGCAGCAGTGTCAGTGATGATAATGCGAACGGTGAAACAGATGAGAATAGCACAATTGCCCCTGATAAGAAGGTGAGCCCTGTGATAATTATTCTGGTCGTACTGGGGCTTGGTGTGGCCGGTTTTGTGGGCTACAGGGTAGTTAAGAAGAAGAAGGGAAATTAACTACGATTTTTCCGGGATATCAATACCGGCCTTATGTGCCTGGGCGTGCTGAAGATGTCTGGGGATATTGTAGAGCTTTCCGTCTTTTATAAGCTTTGCGCCGGTCTGGTGATAGTAGAGTGATATGCCGTTTTCCAGGCACTGCTCATGTATGTCCTTTACCCATTCAAAGTCGCAGGTCCTTGCACCGGGACCGGACTCACCGCCAACGGAGACATGCTTTATTACCGGTGTGCTGTCGGCACATCGGTATTTTTCTATATAGGGCCTAAGGTCGACTGCTGTCAGCATGGGCTCTATCATTACGGAATGATGGAAGAGCGGGAGCTGCAGATAAACCGGAAGGCGCTTATCTGTCATTTCCTGGTTTTCACAGGTGACGGCTATTATGACATGTTCCCAGCCGTTCCCCCAGTTTGCGGGCAGGTGGTCAGCTATCCGTTCAGGTCTTTTCGTTATCATGAAAAAGGAACAGTCTGAGCGCTCGTGTATCATGTCCCAGGCGTCATCGCGCCAGCCATCAGCATCCGGATGAAAGAAATCCGATGAGAAGCAGGTATAGATGTGTGAGCCCAGGGGAATTTTGTATCTTCCCTTATTTTTTCCGGACTTAAGTATCCTGACCGGGAGGTCGAAATTCTCGGTCTTCTGTACGATGGACGGATCCTTCCCGATGGATTCGTCACGGCGGTACATGTAGCAGTGCAGGCAGCCTGTGCTTGCCCTGGTGCATCCGTGCCACAGATTCCAGTTGACGGATATCGGCGGACGGGGATCAATATTATCTTCCGGTAAAAATGACAGCTGTTTCATGATAATGTTTTTCTTTTTTATTGAGTCGTAGTTGCGGTCACTTGTTGTAAGTCGCATCTGTGTGTAAATTATTACGTTTATGATACTGATTTTCCGGGCAGGCAGCAATATTTGAAATTATTCCATAATTTTTCCTGTTGTGTTCGTATCTTTTATGTAATGAGAAATATAGTATACGGTGAGGGACTGGAACTGAGTGCAAAAAAGTCTGTGATAATTCCGGCTGAGCCGTATGATTATGCCAGGAGGAGTAACTATGAAAAGAACATCTAAGTACATCATACCGGTTATCTTAACCTTGTCCCTGACAGCATGTGGCCTGCCATCGGGCAAAACTGCGGCAGAGAAGGCTGTCTCAAAGTATCCCGGTACTGAATCGACTTCCATGGCATGGGAAGAGTACCCGGAGGATAATCTATTCGGCCTGATAGCGGTGGGGACGGAAAGTGACAATGGCGTTTCCACTATCGTCCTTGTTTTTGATGATCCGGGAAAGGATGGCGTGGATCCTGCCATCATCCGAGAATGCAATACTGTTTCCGGAGTATGCCCTTATGGATATTTTGAGTTTGATGAGACAGAAATCACTGAGAAAAGCGGTTTCTGTTATGTGCGGCTTGCCTATGACAGCAGGATAACCCTGAATACGGTAATGTTTGACATCGGTGACGAACGCTGCAATGTTGATTTTAAGGATGGACTGGATCTGACTTACTGTGATTTCAGGGATCCGGCAGAAAACAAATGGCTTTACCAGGCTTATGACGATTCCTTACAGGCCTGGGGGGATATCACCGACAGGCAGGAAATGAATGTCGCGCTTTCGGTCGGTGTCGATGATCCGTATGTATATACCATGCTGGGCATTGACGAAAGCGAGTACAGTGCGTCCAATACCATGGGCAGCGTGACGATATTTGTTTACGAGTATGATCATAAAGATGAATCTTATAACATTTACGGCGAGGTAAAGGAAGCGGCACAGACTACTATAGAGTTTAATCTGGTTGACGACAGCGGACAGATCAAAGAACAGGATGTATTCAAGCTGTATAAATCCGAGGGCGGCAGCTTTGTGGACATCACACCTTCAGACTGTACGCTCAATGCTGAGCCTGGAGACGGTTCATATCTGTCAGTCAGAATGCAGAGCAGCCTCCTTGGTGCGCTTTCAGAGGGTGATTATCGTCTGGAGTATGGAATCTATTCCGTAGAATTCAGGCTTTCAGAGATGACCTACGAAGTCTGGTAAGATTCTGTTTGCCGTTCATAAGTAACCCCGCAAGTGATATAATATTTTAAGTGTTAAAAGTGATCGTCCCATGCATGTACGCCTGCAGCGGGACTGATTGCTTTGTATGAATTAATTTATGGGGAGGGTAGCCTATGCCACCGAGAGGTCACAGTTCAAGTTCACACAGCAGCCGTTCGCACAGCTCACACAGGAGCTCAAGCAGGTCGCGCAGCCATAGCTCACGCAGCAGCTATCATGGACATAGTTCCAGTTCCCACAGTTCCGTCAGCCACCGCCGTTCGGGACCGGCGCCTCTTGTCAGGCCCAGGGTAAACCAGCCCAGGGGTTTTTCCGGTTCCGGCCATGTAACCAGCTACAGGTGCAGAAAGCATGAGTATGTTTTTTATCCGGCGGACTGGACTGATGTAGAGACAGGCACAGTATATAAAAAGGGTTACTATGATGAAAACGGTAATCATTACGAGACCCTTATCTTAAAACATAACCAGAAATACGAGAACGTTCCCCTGAGATGTGAGTACTGCGGAACTACCAGCGTAAGGGACTTAACAGATGACAATGAGACCATGACCTGTGAAAACTGCGGGGCAAATATGGTCATTGAAGCCATACTGGATGAGCCTGATGAAGTGGCATTAAGCTATGATTATTCAGTGACGGATGATGCACCTGCCTATTCCCGCAGGTCGCGCGGTATAGGAGTGATAGTGGTTGCTACTGTCGTATGTATTTTCTCATTCGTGATAATGACTATGCTGGGAGTAATGTACAGGATTGACAGAGCGAATAAGGCAGCATACAACGCTGCCCATGATTCCGGGTCTGATTCCAAGCCGGTATCCAATGTTGATATATTCGGCTCCACCCTGTACCTGAAAAACGGAGACGACGGATATACCATTTCCGATTCCGACGACTATGATAAGGTGCTGTACTGGGATTATTCCTATGAGAGCTATTACGATAAGGATACGGACTGCTATGTGTGGTACAACACGGATGTGAGCCCCAACCTGTGGCAGTACTGGTATGAGGATATTTCATCCGATTACGGTGACTACGGCTGGATGGAATATGAGGACGGCAAGTGGTACATAGAATATGACGAGGAAGAGTGGATCTGGCTGAATCCTGACAAGTACGACCAGTCTAATCTGTGGCACTTTGACAATGCAAGCGATGTCAGTACGAAGTGAGGGTGTAGAACCGGATTTCGTATCGTGGTAACTGCATAGCTGTAAAAGTGAGCGGGGGAGTATCTATGGCAGACATTGAATATAAAGACATAAAGAAATTCACAAAAGAGGAAATAGAGGCTCTCTTTCTTTCCGTTGAATGGTCTTCGGGACATTTCCCGGATAAGCTTGTAGTGGCAATGGAAAATTTCCGGACCGTGTATTCAGCTTGGGACGGTGACAAGCTGGTGGGTATGGTATGTGCCATGGATGACGGCATTATGAATGCATATGTGCATTACCTCCTTGTGCATCCGGATTACCACAAGATGAAGATAGGAAGGAACCTGGTGGAAATGGTAAAAGAGCACTACAAGGATTACATGCGGCTTGTGGTGATAGCCTACGATAAAGAGCTGCATTTCTATGAAAACTGCGGGTTTGAAAAGTGCGACGAGTCATCACCGATGTACATAACCACGCTTTGGACGTAAGGGGTAAAAAGGCTTGACTGATATTGAAAAAAAGGCCTGAATTTGATACCATTAAGCCAAAGGGGCGGAGATCAATTCACATGTTTTAGTGTGGAGGGACTGCGGATTATGAATAAAAAAGAATATACTTTGTCAAAAATAGTATCAATGATCATGGGTGCCGCACTTGTCTTTGCAGTTGTCTTTTTGAGTGTTTCCCTTGATACACAGGCAGCCGGTGAAGATACGGTTGAGTTTGTTCCCATTCAGGAAGGTTATTATGCAGTCAGCGGTACTGCATCAAAGGATATCGATACTTCATATAACTTAGGTGTTGCCAAGATAGGTGCCGCATACAAGGAAGCCGGCGGACTGGCATATCTTGATGTGAAGTTCATGAAGAAGAACGGCGTTTATGTCATGGTTCTTTCAGCAAACGACGTGAATACGCTTAAGAACCTGCATACCAATACTATGAACTGGCTGGCTCAGAATGCTCCGGCTATAGTGCCTTCGGGAACAAAGAGGAGCGACGCGATTCTTAGGGCTGCTGACTGGGTGGCAGACAGGATGACATATGACTACACTGCTGTAAATAATCCCCAGCTGCTTGCATCATACCAGAATGCAATGAGCTGCTACAAAGACGGCAAGGGCGTATGTACTACTTATGCAACGGCCTTTGATGCAATGGTTGCATATCTTCCTATCAATCCTAAGACAGGATGCGTAGACTATACCTGTACGTCAGCTGAGTATATAGATGCAATGCTTGTGGCTAACGCTGATCATGCCTGGTCAGCGATTGCCGAGAAAGACGGCTGGCATATGTATGACATAACATTTTATGACAATAACAATCTGTCGAAATGTCCACAGTATTTGGATATGGATACTGCGACCATGAATGACGGATTCCATTCGAACATCACTACATTGCTTGCAGGTTATTCGGAGAATACTTATGCGAGCAAGTGATAAAAGATTTGGTGACATTCAAAAAGTCCGGCAGTGCCGGACTTTTTATTGTTTAGAAGACTGCATATGAAAGCTGGTAAGAGCATGGGGTGAAAAATTATGCTCACAGCTCTGCCCGCAGGCGCATGCTGTATTTTACTATCAGTCTCTCAAGGGCAAGGTTTTCATCCATTATTCCGAACCTTACTTTTTCCTGCACCTTTATGGTGTCGTCAATAAAAGAGACCAGTTCCTTTTTTGAAAAGCGGGATGCGGCTTTCATGCGCATCTTGGCGGCGTAGGGCTTGTACTTAAGCTTAGCGGCTATCTCTTCTTCCGTGGCACCTTTAGCAGCCATATCCTTGACTATGAGCAGCACATTGAACTGTGATGTCAGCAGGGAGATGATGCTGTACATGGATGTATGGTTGTTCAGCAGGTTGTAGTAAGCCTTCAGGGCAGACTGCTTATCCCTTTCTGAAAGGGCATTTACCAGCGGGAAGACATTATCTTCAGGCCTTGCTGATACTATGGCGTCCACATCTTCTATGGTGATCTCGTCCCGTCCGTCCGTATAGCATATGAGCTTTTCCAGTTCGGACCTGATTATCGTCATTGAGATTCCGGTCTTGGAAAGAAGGTACTCGTAGGTGCTGGGACGGATCTTTTTATTGTTCTTTATGAGGATGGTGAGGATGATGCGTTTCAGTCCTTCTTCGTCTAACTGGGTATATTCCACCAGCCTTCCGGAATCCTCAGCCTTCTTGCATACTGCTTTTCTTTTATCAACGGTATTTTCAACAAAGATGATGAAGGTGGTATCGGGAATGTGCTCAAGTGCTTCTTCCATGATAGCGTTGCCGTTTTTAAACCACCCGGTGTATTTTACGCAGATCAGCCTGTGTTCAGCCAGAAAGGGCATGGTGCTTATGGCGGATGCGATTTCCTTGGCAAGGTCCTGATTGCCGTGTCCTTCGCCGTTAAAGCTGATAAGGTTCATTTCAGCATTCTCCGGCATCAGCCGTTCCGAAAGCCGCTTGAACGAAGAGTCCCTAAGGTACGTTTCTTCGCCGTAAAGGACATAAATATGCTTTAAATTGCCGGATTTTATATCAAGCTCTACCCAGTCAGGGGCAGGGCCTTTTTTCTGTTTTTTGAAATCTTTATTATTAGCTGCCATGAGTACAATTTTAAGGCCTGGAGCAGGGGAGTGCAAGTGCCGGATTGTCGAAGTACAGGGGCTTGAATAGTAGCAGTGATATGAAAAAAATGCTAAAATACAGTCAGGTGTGCCGTGTCATGAAACAGGCAGGGCACGGCGTGAAAATGGGCCTATGCGCTGTGGCATTATGGCAAAATGGATGGGCGGGATAAAGGGCGTATTTTTGGAACCTCAGGCATTGGAAAGAATCATAAGGAATTACATAGATGCATCTCCTGAGCATATCGAAGAGCTTGATGCAGGGCACATTAACAGGAGTTTCCTGGTAGTTGCCGGAGATAAATATGTTCTTCAAAACCTGAATAAGAAACTGTATTCGGCGCATCTTTCTGAACTTGAAAACAATTACAGCCGGTACAGAAAAGCCTGCAAATGCTGCGCAGATGAGCAGTCAGGGTGGCAGTGCCCGGAGTGGCTAAAGAACAAAGCTGATAATTATTTTTATTTTGATGAATCGGGAGATATCTGGCGGCTGTATAATTACATACAGGGCGATGTATATGCAGTTAGTGAACTGAATGATCCCGGGGTAGCAGGTGAAGGCTTAGGCAGGCTGCACCGGATACTGAAGGAGTGTCCGAAGGGCAGTGTGCAGGGAGTATTCAGGCACCTTCATGATTTAGGATATTATTACCGGGAGTACAGGAGCCAGGATTCATCCGTGCGTCCCCGGGACAGGGAGCTGGATGAATGTATTGCCGGTCGGTATGAAGATCATTTCGGGATGTCAGTTCCCGGTGGGGATATAATCCACGGAGATGCCAAGCTTGGCAATATGATATTCCGGAAGGGAAAGGCAGCAGGCTTTATTGATCTTGATACATTGATGGAAGGCTCGTTGTATGACGATATGGCGGACTGCCTGCGTTCCTGCGGCATCGGAAATGATGGGGAAAAGCTAAGGCAGTTTATTGCAGGCTATGAAATTGGCAGCGATACGACATTTACTACGGATGAAATAAACACGGTGGCAGCGAATTACCGCAAGAACCGTTTTATGCTTGGGATGAGGTATTACACGGATTACCTTGCTGGAAATGTTTATTTCAGGGAAAGCTATCCCGGTGAGAGCCTGGAGAAAGCAAGACGGAATTTACTGTTTTAGAAATCGAAGTGTCAAATGAATATATTGTTTATGGATAAAAGGGGGAGGACACCATGAGCAGATTTATTTTTTACAGGAATACGGCAGAGGTAAAGCTTATAGAAGACATTCTGGACCTGCCGGCAAAGACTACAGAGACGGGTGATGAAACACTTTACATGGAGGTGTTTTCAAGGCTTTTTGAGACAGCTGCTTTTGCGGGCTTTGAGGGAAATTTATGGCACAGATTGCTTACGGAAGCTTTAGTATATGACGAGAATGCCTACACAAGGGCTTACGAGCGCCGCGCGGTCCCGGAGAGCTGGTGGAATGCTGCTATAGCCGATATGAATACCTTTTACAATCTTTTCATGCTTGATATTGATGCGTATCTGGCGAATGTAGTTCCGAAAGATCTGCGGGCTATCATGAATGACTTCAGCAGCCAGCCTATAAATGGAGTAAAGTATAATCCGGTGATACAGGAAACATTAAATGCTATGGCTAAATCCCTTGCAAAGGCGGAGTCGGTCCATGTAATGTGTTCATCACTTGACAGGATTTATGGAATCTATGGCGTAGGGAAGTTCGGCCTGCACAAGGCATTCAGGGTAAATGCCAAGGACATGGGAAGCGAAGTGGATGTTTACCCTATCTACAATATTGCAGTAACCGAGCTTGATGACCTGGTAGGATACGAGGAGCAGAAAGAGGCGCTCAGGGAAAATACCAGGAATTTCCTGGAGGGGCGGAAAGCAAATAACTGCCTGCTCTACGGTGATGCAGGCACCGGAAAATCTTCAAGCATAAGGGCAATCCTTAATGAGTATTACGGTGTGGGCCTTAGGATGATCGAGGTCTACAAGCATCAGTACCGTGAGATCAATTCCCTGATCGACACGCTGAAGAACAGGAATTACTTTTTCATAATCTATCTGGATGACCTTTCATTCGAGGAATTCGAGGTAGAGTACAAATACCTGAAGGCTGTGCTGGAGGGCGGACTGGAGAGCCGTCCCGACAATGTGCTGATATATGCTACTTCCAACCGCCGCCACTTAGTCAGGGAGAATTATACTGACAGGGAAGAGGGCGAAAATGACAAGCATTCGGCAGAGACAGTACAGGAGAAACTTTCTCTCTATGAGAGGTTCGGACTGAGCCTGTATTTCGGTGCGCCTGCACAGGATGAATATTTCGAGATTGTGGACCGCCTGGCAGAGCGTTATGATATCACTATGGATGAGAAGGAGCTGCACATGCAGGCATCCAGATGGGCGCTTGGACGCAGCGGTTTTTCGGGGAGAACGGCAGCGCAGTTTGTCGATCACTTACGGGGGATGGAAGATGTCGGAGAAGAATAAAAAGGTCAGGGTCTTTGCTGCCATTGATGTGGGCAGTTTCGAAATGGGACTCAAGATATTCGAGATTTCACAGAAGAACGGTATAAAGTGTATCAATTCCGTAAAGCACAGGCTGGCCCTGGGCAATGACAGCTATGTCCGGAAAAAGATCAGCTATGAAAAGATGGAGGAGCTCTTTAATACCGTCAATAAGTTCAAAGAGATAATGCGGGAGTACGAGGTCAGCGACTACAAGGCTTACGGTACCAGTGCCCTGAGGGAGACGGAGAATACCGCCATTATCCTTGAGCAGATAAGGAGCCGTACAGGAATTGAGGTAGAGGTACTCAGCAACTCCGAGCAGCGTTTCCTGGACTACAAGGCTATTGCTGCCAAGGGAAAGCTTTTTGACAAGATAATAGAGAAGAGTACCGCCATAGTGGACATTGGCGGAGGCAGCATACAGATTTCTCTGTTTGATAAGGACAGGCTGGTGCAGACCCAGGCATTAAAGCTTGGCGTTCTGAGGCTCCACGAAAGGATGCAGGAGATACGTCCCAGGTCCACGCAGACAGAGGAACTCCTTGATGAGATGATAGGCTCACAGATCAGGACTTTCCACAAGGTTTTTCTAAAGGACCGCGATGTAAAGAACCTGATAATAATGGACGAGTATCTTTCGCCGAGGTTCCATCAGATCGTTGACGGTGTAAGCGCAGAAGGAAGCATATCCGCTGCAGGTTTTATGGGCTTCGCTGATGGGCTTCTCACCAGGCGTGACGAAGAGATAGAAAATACTATGGAGCTGCCGGAAGAAAAGATCGCTCTTTTCAGGCTTTCCACGGCAATAATAAAAAGGGTGGCAGAGAACTTTGAAGTGGATACCATCTGGGCCACAGGGGCTGAGCTATGTGACGGTATAGCCTACGAATATGCAGAGAAAAAGAAACTTACCAAGATCGCTCATGATTTTGAGGATGACATCTTAGACAGCGCGCAGACGGTAGGCAAGCGTTACCAGAGCAGCACAAAGCATGCAGAAGCTGTTGAGAAAGCTGCCCTTTCTATCTTTGACGGAATGAAGTCAGTGCATGGAATGGGCAGGCGTGAAAGATTGCTTTTACGCCTTGCAGCTATACTTCAGGACTGCGGCAAGTTTATCAACATGACAAATGTGGGTGAATGTTCATTTGCAATAATTGCCAATACCGAGATAATCGGTCTTTCACATAACGAGCGCATAATAGTTGCATCGGTGGTTAAATACAATCATGGTCCCTTTGAGTATTATCCTGAGATGTCAGGCAAGATAGGGGTGGACAGGCGCTCATACCTGACCATAGCAAAGCTTACGGCAATACTGCAGTTAGCTAATGCTTTAGACAAGGGCAAGGGTGAAAAGATAAAGAAGGTTGATGCCGCCCTTGAAAAAGACGAGCTCAGAATCTATGTTGATGCAAAGAAGGACATACTGTATGAGCAGGAACGTTTCGATAAGCGGTCCGGATTCTTCGAAGAAGTTTACGGCGTCCATCCGAAATTGTACAGGATGAAAAATAAGTAATTGAACATTACAGGGGTTTTATTAGGGGGCTAACACAGGAGAGAAGCAGATATGGATTATCATAAAGACGAGTATTTTACAAATAGGGAAAGGTCTTGGCTAAGGTTCAATGAAAGGTGCCTGTCTGAAGCAAGGGATGAGGCAATCCCGCTTTTTGAGCGTCTGAAGTTCCTTAGCATAACCGCATCAAACCTTGACGAATTCCTGATGGTAAGGATAGCGTCGTTGAAGGATATGGTTCATGCCGGGTATAAAAAGACGGACATCGCAGGCATGAAGGCTGATGAGCAGTTAGCCCTGCTTTATCCTGCAATGCATGAGTTTGTTGACATGCAGTATGAATGTTACAACAACTTAGCCGATGCCGCATGCGGTGTGGGAATGGTCATGCTGGAGCACCACGAAGAACTGACTACGAAACAGGCCGAGTTTGTGGACAGGTACTTTGAGGATAATGTATATCCTGTTCTTACTCCTATGGCGGTTGATTCATCCAGGCCTTTTCCACTGATAAAGAATAAGTCCCTGAATATAGGCGCACTCCTTGCAAGGAAGGAAGGAACGGGGCTTGAGGCATACGGTAATGCAAAGTCTTATTCAAAGGCAATTCTTTCCGGAGTGGATGTTACGGATGACGTAGAAAAAAAGAAAAAGAAAAAACAGATGGATTTTGCCATAGTCCAGGTGCCCAGCGGACTTCCGAGAATCGTGGAACTGCCTGCCAATAAGGAAGGACGCAAATACATCATCCGTCTGGAAGAGATAATAGAAAGAAATATTTCCAAGCTTTTCCTGAATTATACGGTCGTGTGCGCATCTCCCTTCCGGATAATGCGTAATGCCGACTTGGACATCGAGGAAGAGGAAGCAGAAGACCTGCTGATGGAAATCGAGAAACAGATAAAGAGAAGACAGTGGGGCGAAGTTATCCGTCTTGAGACCGAGAAGGGCATAGACAAAAAGCTATTAGATATCCTAAAAAAGGAGCTCCGTGTAACCGGGGAAGACATATACGAGATAGATGGCCCCCTGGATCTGACTTTCCTTATGAAGGTCTATGGCATGGAGGGCTTTGATGAATATAAGAATAAGGATAATACCCCCAGCGATGTGCCGGAGATACCTGCAGGATCTGATATCTTCGAAGATATCAGGAAGGGTGACATACTGCTCCACCATCCGTACCAGTCATTTGAACCTGTTGTAAGGTTTGTAAGGAGTGCTGCGGCTGATCCTGATGTACTGGCTATAAAGCAGACCTTGTACAGGGTGAGCGGAAATTCGCCTATTGTAAAGGCATTGGCACAGGCTGCGGAAAACGGAAAGCAGGTAACGGTGCTTGTAGAGCTGAAGGCCCGCTTTGATGAGGAAAACAATATAGTCTGGGCGAGGATGCTTGAAAAAGCAGGTTGCCATGTAATATACGGCCTGGTAGGCCTTAAGACCCACTGCAAGATCTGCTTAGTAGTAAGACGTGAGGAAGACGGGATACGCCGTTATGTGCATCTTGCAACCGGAAACTATAATGATTCCACAGCGAAACTCTATACGGATTTCGGTCTCTTTACCTGTGCGGAGCCTGTGGGTGAGGATGCAACGGCTGTATTCAACATGCTGTCAGGATATTCGGAGCCCCTTAGCTGGAACCGCCTTGCCGTGGCACCCCTGTGGCTTAAGAAGAGACTCCTTAAGCTTATAAAGAGGGAAACTGAGAATGCAAGGGCAGGCAGGAGCTGCGTCATAAAGGCAAAGATGAATTCACTTTGTGATCCGGATGTGATAGCAGCCCTTTATGAGGCGTCGTCTGCCGGTGTACCCATAAAGCTGTTGGTAAGGGGAATATGCTGTCTGAAGGTGGGAATACCAGAGGTGAGCGAGAATATAAAGGTTTATTCCATAGTCGGCGACTATCTGGAGCATGGCAGGGCTTTTGTTTTTGATAATGACTGCGATCCGGAGGTATACCTGGCAAGTGCGGACTGGATGCCAAGAAACTTAGAGCGCAGGGTGGAGATAATGTTCCCGGTGGATGACCACAGGCTGAAGGAACGGGTAATGCGCATCCTGGATGAACAGTTTGAAGACACTGTGAAAAAGCATGAGCTTATGCCGGATGAACGCTACGTAAAGGCATTGGCACCGGAAGATTCCGGGTACTGCTGTCAGATGGATTTCGTAAAGCAGGCTAAGGAATATGCAAAGTCATCTGCTGTCTCGAAGACCGGTGGGAGACGTTTTATCCCTATAGAGAGCAGTGAGAGAAAGGCAAACGAAAATGAGGAATGATACGGAGTACATCCTTGCATCAGGTTCACCCAGGCGGAAGGAACTATTGGCTAAAGCCGGGCTTGAGTACCGTGTGCTGGTATCCGATGCGGATGAGGATTATCCTGAAGGGATGAAGCCGGAGGAAATAGTGAAGCTCCTGGCAGGCAGGAAGGGCCATGCAGTTGCGGAACTGCTGAAGAAAAATGCAGCAGGAGCAGCTGACGGAGCGGAAGGTTCAAAAGATAGCGGTTGCACGACAGTGCAAAATAATATCACAAAACATATATGTGTGATATCTGCGGATACAATTGTGGTTTTAGATGACAAGATTCTTGGAAAGCCTGCCGACAGAAAAGAGTCTGAGGCAATGATACGTGCACTTCAGGGCAGGGATCATCACGTCTGGACCGGGGTGCAGGTTTTATATATGTCAGCAGAGGACAGGAGCATAGAGCAGGAAATCTGTTTTGCGGACTGTACGGCAGTACATGTGGTTTCTATGGATGATGCAGCCATAAAAGTCTATGTAGATGGCGGAGAAGGCGACGACAAGGCGGGAGCATATGCGATCCAGGGGGATTTTGCAGAATACATAAGCGGCTATGACGGGGACTTTGATAATGTGGTAGGCTTGCCGGTCACACATCTTATGGAAGTTCTTGATAGTGAAAGCAAGTTATAATGTTCTTAGGATAAATTATTTTATTTTGGAGGTGTAAAAATGTTTGATGATATTGTACTGGAAGTGTTTTTAAGGGACCAGCTGAAACTTTTTTCGGAGCCTGTTGCAGAAACCAGGGATGAGGCAGAAGGTTTCCTTGAGGAAGTATTTGCCGAGGTAGTAGACAGTCCCGAAGATGTTCTCGAATACCTGGATGAAGCAGGCATGGACGTTACCGATATGGGCAAGGATGATATCGCTGAGATAGAAGAAGTATTTCCTATTGGGGATGGAAGATACCTGATAGTTAACGCGTGATATTCTGTTATCGGGAGTTAACCATACGGTTGCATCGGTCCGCAAACTCTGCGAGTCGTCGTTCTTTTTTTACTAGGTTATATTTGGAGGTTAGGTTTTAGATAGATTTGTTTTATCAGGCGTATTTAAACAGTAAATCTGCCAGCCCGTCATGATCATTGTCAGCAGCTGTTATCACATCTGCAGCTTCCTTGACCGCGTCTTCCGCATTCAGCATGGCAATTCCGGTTCCGGCAGCTTCCAGCATGGAGATGTCGTTCTGCGCATCGCCTGCAGCAAAGGTATTCTCTATAGGAATATTTAATAATTCTGAAAGCTCTGTAATAGCAAGTCCTTTGCCTGCATCTGAAGGGAAAGATTCGAGATAGCATGGAGTAGACTTGAGGCATGATACACGCCCTTCGCAGGCCTTTTCTATTCGTTTCCCCAGTTCTGCAAGTTCAGCCAGGACAGTTTCTCCCGACGGGGCAACGAATTCTTTTTCCTTATCGATTGTTTCAGGAAAAAGCTCAAGACGTCTTTCGTGTGCCTGAACGGCATAATCATCAAAAACTTTTATGCACAGTACCTTGCAGGGAGCTTCCGTAATGCCTTCGGGAAAGTTTTCCAGCACCCGGAAGGGGAGATGCACCGTATGTGTGTAGCGGCAGAGCTCATCATCCAGGGCAGAAGTAAGTATGTGGGTCAGGTCATAAGTCTGCGCATGTATGCCCATTTCCTTTGCGATGGATGCAATGGTCTGCACGTCATCAAGGCTTATGGCTTTTTTCAGGATCTCTTTGCCTGACGTGTCCCTTATCCATGCACCGTTGAAGGCAACTGCGTAAGTTTCAAATTTATCCAATGAGAGTTCGCGTATGGTATCCTCAACACTGGTCATGGGACGGCCGGAATTTATGGCAATAAGGTTCCCCTTGGAAGCCCAGTGTTCAAGGGCCTCATAAGTACGGGGAGTAATTATCTTGTCTGAATTAAGCAATGTGTTATCCAGATCCAGATGGATAATTTTCTTTGCCATATTAAATCCTCAGCAGTATCTTTGTGCTTTAGTTCTCGTCGTCTTCTATCTGTGCCTTGTAAACTGTACGCTTCCTTGCCATTTCATCGTTTGCAAGGTACTCGTCATATGTGGTGATCTTGTCGATCATGGTACCGTCAGGCAGTATCTCGATGATGCGGTTAGCTGAAGTCTGTGTGAACTGATGGTCATGGCAGGCAAAGAGTACAACGCCCTTGAACTTCATAACGCCTTCATTGAGAGAGCTGATTGATTCCATATCCAAGTGGTTTGTAGGCTCGTCAAATATCAGGCAGTTTGCGCCGCTGATCATCATCTTTGAAAGCAGGCATCTTACCTTCTCACCACCGGAGAGGACCTTGACTTTCTTCACGCCGTCTTCGCCGGGGAAGAGCATACGTCCAAGGAAACCTCTTACATAAGTTACATCCTTTACGGGAGAGTAGCCCATGAGCCACTCTGTTATGGTGTAGTCGTTGCTGAATTCCTTTGTATTATCCTTGGGGAAGTAAGCCTGTGAAGTAGTTACGCCCCACTTGTAGGTACCGGAATCCGGCTCGATCTCGCCCATAAGGATCTTAAAGAGGGCTGTCTTAGCCTGCTCATTGGAACCTACGAAAGCTATCTTGTCATCATGTCCCATAGTAAATGAGATATGGTCAAGAAGCTGTGTGCCGTCTTCGCCCTTAAGGCAGATGTCTTCAACTATAAGAACCTCGTTACCGATCTCTCTGTCAGGACGGAAATCGATATAGGGATATTTCCTGCTGGAAGGCTTGATCTCATCCAGCTGAATCTTTTCCAGGGCACGCTTACGTGATGTTGCCTGCTTTGATTTGGAAGCATTCGCGGAGAAACGGGAAATGAATTCCTGCAGTTCCTTGATCTTTTCTTCCTTTTTCTTATTGGCTTCCTTCATCTGTCTGATGAGGAGCTGGCTGGACTCATACCAGAAATCATAGTTTCCGGCATAGAGCTGTATCTTGCCGTAGTCGATATCAGCAGTCTGGGTGCAGACCTTATTTAAGAAGTAACGGTCGTGGCTGACAACGATGACTGTATTCTCGAAGTTGATCAGGAACTCTTCCAGCCACTCGATGGCATCCAGATCCAGGTGGTTGGTAGGCTCGTCCAGGAGCAGTATGTCAGGGTTACCGAAAAGTGCCCTTGCAAGAAGGACCTTCACCTTTTCGCTACCGTTGAGATCCTTCATCACAGCGTAGTGGAGATCAGTATCTATGCCAAGGCCGTTTAAAAGGGTAGCGGCATCGGACTCAGCTTCCCAGCCGTTCATCTCGGCAAACTCGCCTTCAAGCTCACTGGCACGTATTCCGTCTTCGTCGGAAAAATCCTCTTTTGCGTAGATGGCATCCTTTTCCTTCATTATCTCAAAGAGTCTCTGGTTGCCGCCTATGACTGTATCGAGTACGGTCTGGTCATCATATTTGAAGTGGTCCTGTTCAAGTACTGACATACGCTGACCGGGGGTTATGATTATTTCACCCTTGGAGGTATCCAGGTCTCCGGAAAGGATCTTTAAGAAAGTGGACTTACCGGCACCGTTTGCACCGATGAGACCGTAGCAGTTGCCTTCTGTGAATTTGATATTTACATCTTCGAAAAGGGCTTTCTTTCCGACACGGTATGTTACGTTACTTGCTTCTATCATTTTAAAACTCCTTAAAAATAAAAAATGGTTTTCACACGAACCCTAACAGTTTCGCACAAAAACGATCATATTTCAATATATAAATATAACAAGGAATAGATATGAATGTGGCTTATGTATTTATCATATTGACATGAAAACAAACCTGATAAGAACTATCAGGCGTTTTTAGGATCGTAGCCCTCAGGAAACTTTGATACTATCTGGTTCTTGCCGTTACGCTTACCGTAGTAGAGCTTGTCGTCCGACTGCTGTATAAGATGCTCTATGGTGAAACCGGGGATTGACTCGGTAGCACCGAAAGTCATGGTGACACGCACATCACCGTTTTCGCTTTCGCATACATTGTCTTCCACAGCCTTGCGTATCTTTTCAACCGTAAGAAGCCCGCTCTCAAGTGATTCGTTCATCATGATGAGTATTTCTTCACCGCCCCAGCGGCATACCACATCCTGTGATCCCACGTTGCGGGAAATGATCTCTGCCACGGTGGTCAGCACCAGGTCGCCCACATCATGTCCGAAGGTATCATTGACATGCTTGAAATCATCTATGTCACCGAGCACCAGAGTGAAACGGCGTCCGGTCTTCTTGAGCTCCAGCATGCGCTCGTCCATTTTTATGTTCATGCTGCGTCGGTTATACAGATGGGTGAGGGGATCCTTATGAGCCAGCTCGTCAAGCTGCTCATTCTGCAGCTCGAGTATCCTCTGCTTGCTGAGAAGTTCCCATACGAACAGGAATGAAAAACCTACCATCAGAGCCAGTGCCAAAATCGAGTTTACGACAAACAGCACATGCATAAGGACATCTGATAAAGGCTCAAAAGGATTGAGCATGGAACTCAGAATATAGTTAAGGAAGAATACCACTATCATCAATATGGAAAGAACCAATGAAAGGATATTTCTTTTTGAACCCTTTATTATAAAAGGAAAGTAAAAGGAACCTGTGATGGCAGCGAAAAGATAGCACTGAAATCCTGCATCCCAGCCGATAGTAAGGATCGTCGCAGTGACCATGGCGATGACTTCAAAAATACCGCCAAGCAGTACAGAAAGAAGCTGGCCTTTTTTAACAAGTTTGGGGGCAACGGTATAGATAACGATACATACCGCAATATTGGCGATCATCAGCTTATATGACTGGCAGATAAGCATGACAACAGAAAGGATGACATGAATGAAACCCAAAATATAGAGAGAGTACTTATAAATAAGCTCTCCCGAGAAATAGGAATTTCCGGTCATCAGCGCATTAACATAATGCTTAAAATTATCAGATAATTTATTCTTTTCAACCATACATAGATATGATAACACTAAGGGGCTTTATTATCAAAGGAAAAATACGGTAAACCGAATTATAAAAACGCACAAAAACCGATAGTTAGTTTTGGATAAATCGCCCATTGAAATTAAGGGCAGAAAAAATTATATTATCTCTTGTAGTTAGCACTCGAATAAAATGAGTGCTAACAAACTAAAGAGCGAAAGAAAAATGAATTCATTTAAGGAGGCGTGTGTCATGAAATTAGTACCTTTAGGTGACAGAGTAGTACTCGAGCAGCTCGAGGCTGAAGAGACAACAAAGTCCGGCATCGTTCTGCCCGGTCAGAGCAAGGAAAAACCCCAGCAGGCAAAGGTTATAGCTGTAGGCCCCGGCACAGAAGAAGTAAAGATGGAAGTAAAGAAAGGTGACGAGGTCATCTATTCAAAGTACTCAGGAACAGATGTTAAGCTTGACGGCAACGAGTACATCATCGTTAAGCAGAGCGACATCCTTGCAATTGTAAAATAATAGTAACTATTCAGAACAGCCCGTTGCACTTGCTACAGGGGGCGTACGAAGGAGGAAAGAAAAATGGCTAAAGACATTAAATACGGTGCAGAAGCACGTGAGGCACTTGGTGCCGGCGTAGACAAGCTTGCCGATACTGTTAGGGTAACGCTTGGACCTAAGGGAAGAAACGTAGTACTTGACAAGAGCTATGGCACACCCCTTATCACAAATGACGGTGTTACCATCGCAAAGGAGATCGAGCTTGAGGACGAGTTCGAGAACATGGGCGCACAGTTAGTTAAGGAAGTTGCTACAAAGACTAACGATGTAGCAGGTGACGGAACCACAACAGCTACAGTTCTTGCTCAGGCAATGATCCACGAGGGTATGAAGAACCTGGCAGCAGGTGCTAACCCCATCATCCTTAGAAAAGGTATGAAGCAGGCTACCGACTGTGCTGTTGAGTCCATCAAGAAGATGAGCACAAAGGTAAAGGGCAAGGAGCAGATCGCAAGGGTTGCTGCTATCTCCGCAGGTGATGATGAAGTAGGTGAGATGGTTGCAGATGCTATGGAGAAGGTTTCCAAGAACGGTGTAATCACCATCGAGGAAAGCAAGACCATGCAGACAGAGATCGACCTTGTAGAAGGTATGCAGTTCGACAGAGGATATCTCTCAGCTTATATGTGCACAGACATGGAGAAGATGGAAGCTACCCTTTCCGATCCTTATGTACTTATCACAGATAAGAAGATCTCAAATATTCAGGATCTCCTTCCTCTTCTTGAGCAGATCGTTCAGAGTGGCGCAAGGCTCCTGATCATCGCTGAGGATATCGAAGGTGAGGCTCTTACAACCCTGATCGTTAACAAGCTCCGTGGTACATTCAATGTAGTAGCTGTTAAGGCTCCCGGATACGGCGACAGAAGGAAAGAGATGCTCAAGGATATCGCAATCCTTACAAACGGCGAAGTTATCAGCGACGAGCTTGGTCTTGATCTCAAGGAAGTTACAATGGAGCAGCTTGGCCGTGCTAAGAGCGTAAAGGTTACAAAGGACAACACAACCATCGTTGATGGTGCAGGCAGCCAGAAGAAGATCAAAGAGCGTATCGCTCAGATCCAGGCTCAGATAGATGCTACCACATCCGATTTCGATAAGGAAAAGCTTCAGGAGCGTCTTGCAAAGCTTTCCGGCGGCGTAGGTGTGATCCGCGTAGGTGCTGCTACTGAGGCAGAGATGAAGGAAGCAAAGCTCCGTATGGAAGATGCTCTTGCAGCTACAAGGGCAGCTGTAGAAGAAGGCGTTATCTCCGGTGGTGGATCTGCTTACATCCATGCAAGCAAGGCAGTTGCAAAGCTGGTTGAGTCTCTTGAAGGCGACATCAAGACTGGTGCACAGATCGTACAGAAGGCTCTTGAAGCTCCTCTGTTCTACATTGCCCAGAATGCAGGTCTTGACGGAAGCGTTATCGTAAACAAGGTAAAAGAGTCCAAGGCCGGTGTAGGTTTCGATGCACTCAATGAGGAGTATGTAGACATGGTATCTGCAGGTATCCTTGATCCTGCTAAGGTTACCAGATCCGCACTTCAGAATGCTACAAGCGTAGCAAGCACTCTTCTTACCACAGAGTCTGCTGTAGCAAACATCAAGGAGCCCGCTCCTGCAATGCCTGCAGGTGGAGCACCCGGAATGGGCTACTAAGAAGCGGCGAAAGCAAAATACTGATTAACAACTCAGCCCCGGGTGGAATCATCCGGGGCTGTTTTTTCGCTTGGCGGCTGTCTCAATTGGTAGTGTAAATTAATATTATATTCTGATATAATAGTTAGCGGTTTTTGATAAAGTGATAAGGAGATCGGAAATGAATTCAGATAATAAGCCTGTTAAAAGAAACGTTCTTTTGAATCCGGGACCGTCTACTACTACGGATAGCGTAAAGTATGCCCAGATCGTGCCGGATATCTGTCCCAGGGAAAAAGAATTCGCCGGGATAATGGCACCCATGCGTGACGACCTGGTAAAGATCGTACACGGTGATACGAAGGAATATACTGCAGTTCTCTTCTGCGGTTCGGGTACGATCTGCATAGACATTGCGCTGAATTCACTCTTAGATGAAGGTAAGAAGGCGCTGGTGGTAAGGAACGGCTCATATTCTGCAAGGGCCTGCGATGTTCTTAAGTACTACGGCCTGCCCCATGTGATACTGGATCAGCCATATGATGCGCTGCCTGACATGGATGCGCTTGAAGAACTGTTAAAGAAGGAAAATGATATAGGCTATGTTTATATGACTCACCATGAGACCGGAAGCGGTCTGCTTAATCCTATCAGGAAAGCCGGTGAGCTGGCGCACAAGTACGGTGCGTTCCTTATAACGGACACCACATCATCCTATGCGATGATTCCTATTAACGTATATGAAGACAATGTGGATTTCTGTATGGCTTCCGCACAGAAGGGCATCATGGGAATGACCGGACTTTCATATATCATAGGCCGCAGGGATATTGTCGAAAAGTCAAAGGATTTCCCGACTCATTCTTATTACTGCAATCTTTACAGACAGTATGAGTATTTCGAAAAGACCGGTGAGATGAATTTCACACCGCCGGTACAGACCATCTATGCTGCAAAGCAGGCTCTTATCGAGTACTTCGAAGAGGGTGAGCAGGCTAAATGGGAGAGACATCAGCGTATCATGGCTGCCATAAGGAAAGGTGCAGATGAGATAGGCTTTAAGGAGCTCCTTCCCAGGGATATACAGTCAGGCTTAGTGGCTGCACTTATTTATCCAGATGATGAGAACTGGGATTTTGAGAAGATCCATGATTACTGCTATGAGCGTGGTTTCACTATATATCCCGGAAAAATGCAGGGCAAAGGAACCTTCAGGCTCTGTGCCCTGGGAGCAATTGACGGCCCTGATGTAGAGGCTTT
The DNA here is from genome assembly GCA_000621425.1 of Lachnospiraceae bacterium AB2028. Taxonomy (GTDB): domain Bacteria; phylum Bacillota; class Clostridia; order Lachnospirales; family Lachnospiraceae; genus NK4A136. The sequence goes on along the minus strand of JHYJ01000011.1, from coordinate 43,396 downwards.
CTGGGAAGTGTTCAAGGAAGCGCTGGCTAAGTATGATGTTAAAGTGCCAGTTAAATATAACTAAAGCATGTTGTAGGTCTTTATAGAAAGGAAGAATCAAATGTTACTTTATATCGATCCCGGAACAGGAAGTATGTTGTTTTCAGTGCTTATAGGTGTCTTTGCGACGCTTGTATTCTTCGCACAGAAACTGATACTCAATCTTAAGTTTGCAATGAGCGGCGGACGTGCGCAGAAGGAAATGGAAGAGAAGGTACCATACCTTATTTTCTCGGATTCAAAGAGATACTGGAATACCTTCAAGCCTATCTGTGATGCTTTCGAAAAGAGAAAGACAGAGGTGGTGTATTGGACTGCATCCCCTGATGATCCGGCATTAGAAGAAAAGTACGAGTACATAAAGGCGGAGTTTATAGGAGAAGGAAACAAGGCTTTTGCAAGACTTAATCTTGCTAAGGCAAACGTGCTTTTATCCACTACGCCGGGACTTGACGTATATCAGTGGAAACGTTCTAAAAACGTGGACTGGTATGTGCATGTACTTCATGCTGCAGGCGATCCTGTTATGTACAGAATGTTCGGTCTCGATTTTTATGATGCGGTATTCCTTTCGGGAGAGTTTATGGAGGAAGAAATCCGTAAGCTGGAGGAGCTGCGTGGCATTCCTGCAAAGGAACTTCCCCAGGCCGGCATCCCTTATCTGGATGGAATGAAGGCGCGTCTTGACAGTGAGAAGGCAGCAGGAGAGGCTGATAATAACGAAAAGAAAGATGTTAAAAAGCCAACCGTTCTGGTGGCTCCCGCATGGGGACCCAGCGGTCTGCTTACAACTCTCGGTCCCGAGATGCTTACTGCCCTTAAGAATACGGGCTATAACATAATCGTTCGTCCACATCCCCAGTCCATGACTGCGGAAAAGGCACTTATGGATAAGCTGATGGCTGAGTATCCGGACAGTGATGATTTCCACTGGAATTTTGACAATGACAATTTCGATGTGCTTAAGAACTCTGACATAATGATCTCAGATTTCTCCGGCGTTATTTATGACTATACTCTTGTATTTGACAAGCCCCTTATCTACACGGATACGGGTGCGGGTTATAACAAGGATGTGTACGATTGCTGCTGGCTTGAGGATGAACCCTGGATGATAAAGAAACTGGCTGAGCTGGGTACTGCCCTCAAGAAGGAAGACATCGGAAACGTAAAAGAGATAATAGACAAGGCACTTGCGTCTGCTTCTGACAGCAATGCAAGAGATGTTGCCCGTTCAGAGACCTGGGTAAATATCGGATCTGCCGGGGAGCATATTGCTGAATACATGATCAAGAAGGAAACTTTCCTTGAAGAAGAAGCAAAGAAGAAAGCTGCTGAACTTGAAGCAGAGATGGCAAAAAAGAAGTCAGGCAAAAAGAAGAAAAAAGACGACAATACAGCTGAAGGAGAGAGATAAATGAAAACTGTTTATACCTGTTTTACCACAGATGTCATTCATGAAGGGCACCTGAATATCATCAGGGAAGCTAAAAAGCTGGGAAAAGTTGTTGTCGGAGCACTCAGCATAGAGGAGTCCATCAGGTACAATAAATTTCCCATCTTAAGCATCGAGGACAGGATAGCACTGTACAAGGCTATCCCTGAAGTAGACGAGGTAATAGTCCAGGAAAACATGAACTACAGCGATGTATTTGCAAAGGTGCATCCTGATTATATCGTTCACGGAGACAACTGGAAGACCGGGCCTGAAAGTACCATAAGGGAAAATGTCATCGCAATGATCAAGGCTGAAGGACTGAATCCTGACGAGGCTCTGGTAGAGGTTCCCTATACTTACAATGAGACTGTTAAGAAGATAGACAGGCAGCTTAGGGAAAAGCAGGCCATGCCCGAGTACAGAAGAGGAAGACTCAGGCAGCTTATAGACATGCGTCCTGTCGTAAGGATAATGGAAGCCCACAGCGGTCTTACCGGACTTATCTGCGAGAAGACTGTAGTAGAGAGCGAGGGAAGGCTTGACCAGTTTGACGGAATGTGGGTAAGTTCGCTCTGCGACAGCACAGACAGGGGTAAGCCTGACATTGAGCTTGTGGATATGACCAGCCGTTTAAGGACCATTGATGATATCCTTGAGGTTACTACCAAGCCCATAATCCTTGACGGTGATACCGGCGGACTGGCTGAACATTTTGTTTACAACGTGCGTACTCTTGAGAGAGTGGGCGTGTCCGCTGTCATAATCGAGGACAAGATAGGTCTTAAGAAGAATTCATTATTCGGTAATGAAGTCGTACAGACACAGGACAGCATAGATAATTTCTCTGCAAAGATCGCAGCAGGCAAGAAGGTGAGCCTGACTGATGATTTTATGATCGTTGCACGTATTGAGAGCCTTATCCTTGAGCAGGGAATGGAGGATGCGCTTACCAGGGCATTTGCATTCAGGGATGCCGGAGCGGATGCCATCATGATTCATTCAAGAAAGAAGGATCCTGCAGAGATCTTTGAATTCTGTGATAAGTTCAGAAGTTCGGATAAGCATACTCCCATAGTAGTGGTGCCTACATCATTTAATTCCGTTACGGAAGAAGTGCTGGCTGAGCATGGCGTAAACATCGTCATCTATGCAAACCAGCTCATGCGGGCAGCATTCCCTGTCATGGTATCCACGGCAGAGGATATACTCAGGAACCACAGGGCATTGGAAGTTGATTCCAAGCTTATGCCTTTCAAGGATATCATTACCCTGATAGACGAGCTGTAAGATCTGAAGATATAAAACCGGAAAGTTAAGTGGAGGCTGAAATGGCTGAAGAAATAGCCGTATTGATGGCTGCGGGACTTGGTTCCCGGATGCGTCCCCTTACGGACAGGATCGCAAAACCCCTTGTAAAAGTTCATGGTAAAAGAATGATAGATACCGTGATACATGGGCTTATAGCCAGGGGAGTAAAAAAAATATTTGTTGTAACCGGCTACAAGGGCGAACAGTTTGAAGTGCTGGAGAAAGAGTACTCGGATGCTGAAAAAGGCATCGTACTGAAGGTTCTTAAGAATACGGAGTATGAAACTGTTAACAACATTTCTTCCGTGAAGGCGGCCTGTGATGCAGGTGCTATCGGAATTGCGGATACTTTCATATGCGAGGCTGATCTCTATATTCCGGATCCGGCTGTGTTTATGGCAGACCTGGATCATTCCTGTTACTTTGGCAGGATGGTCAACGGCCGGTCTGATGACTGGGTATTTGAGCAGGATGAAAACAAACGCATTACGAGAGTAGGAAAGGGCGGTACTGATGTCTATAACATGGTGGGTATATCATGGTTTAAGGCGTCGGATGCGGAAACATTAAAGAGTGCCATTTATGAGGCTTATGAAAAAGGCGGATACGAAGAGCTTTTTTGGGATGATGTGGTAAACAACAATTTAGATAAGCTTGATCTGACGGTTCATCCCATAGCAGATGGCGCGATAACTGAGATTGATTCCATTGATGAACTGGCAGCGGTCGATCCCGACTGGGATGCCGGTAATCAGTGAGATAACAGAGAGGTGAAACATGACAGCTGAAAAATTAACGGAAGTTTTAGGCGCGGATTTCTATGCAGGAGTTCCTGACAGCCAGCTGAAGGCACTGTGCAATTTTCTGATGGACAGGTACGGCATAGATGCCAAGCGCCATGTGATCGCAGCTAATGAAGGAAACGCGGCTGCACTGGCAGCAGGATATCATCTTGCCACAGGTAAGGTTCCTGTTGTATATATGCAGAACAGCGGCGAGGGTAATATCATCAATCCCCTTGCGTCACTTCTTAATGACAAAGTATACGGAATTCCCATGATCTTCGTGATCGGCTGGAGAGGTGAGCCCGGTGTGCATGACGAGCCTCAGCACATCTATCAGGGAATAGTTACCGTTAAGCTTATGGAGGATATGGATGTCAGGACTTTCGTGATAGATAAGGAATGCACGGAAGATGCATTGGCAGCTGCCATGAAGGATTTTGAAAAGGATCTGGCAGCAGGTAAGCAGGTAGCCTTCATCATAAAGAAGGGGGCTCTTTCCTATGACGGAAAAGTAGATTATAAGAATGAATATACCATGAACCGGGAAGAGGCAATCGCCCACATCACAGCGGTAAGCGGCGATGACGCAATAGTTTCTACCACCGGCAAGATCAGCAGGGAGCTTTTTGAAAACAGAACTGCAACTGATGGTGAGCACGGCAGGGATTTCCTGACCGTAGGCTCCATGGGTCACTGCTCATCAATAGCGCTGGGTGTGGCTGTGAACAAGCCGGATAAAACAGTCTGGTGCATAGACGGAGATGGTGCAATGCTCATGCACATGGGTGCGATGGCTGTAGTAGGAAAATTTGCACCGAAGAATTTTATACATATCGTGATAAATAACGAGGCGCATGAAACAGTAGGCGGTATGCCTACGGCAGCATCTTCTATAGATGTAGTTGCAGTGGCAAAGGCTTGTGGATATCCCAATGCAGTAAGCGTTTCGGATTTTGACAGTCTTGATGCAGAACTTAAAAAGGCAAAGGCTGCCGGTGAGCTCAGCCTTATAGAAGTAAAATGCCAGGTGGGTGCAAGGGATGACCTGGGAAGGCCTACCACTACAGCAATGGAGAATAAAGAGAACTTTATGAAGTTTCTTAGTAAGTGAGTCTTTAATAAATCGAGAAAGAGGTAAGCTTATGGCTGACAATTATCGGAACGAAGAAAAGTTAAAATCATACATTAGGACAATTCCTGATTTTCCTAGCGCAGGGATACAGTTCAGGGATATCACCACGCTTATCGGTGACGGTGACGGCTTTAAGCTTGCTGTGGACACCATGGCTGAGATGGCATCTGATGTTGAATATAATGTTGTAGCCGGAGCTGAGTCAAGGGGCTTTATATTCGGCGCACCCCTTGCATATAACGAAGGTAAGCCCTTTGTACTGATCAGGAAAAAGGGAAAGCTTCCTGCAGAGACTGTTGAGATGAGCTATGACCTGGAATATGGCCAGGCTACCATTGAGATGCATAAGGACAGCGTAAAAAAGGGCGACAAGGTGCTTATTGTTGATGATCTGATCGCAACCGGCGGTACCACAGAAGCTATGATCAAGCTGGTGGAGTCCCTTGGGGCCGAAGTAGCGGCTGTTGTTGTTATTATTGAACTGCCTGATCTTAAGGGCCGGGAGAAGATATCCGGATACAAGCTTTATTCAGCGGTAAGGTACAGCGGGGACTGATATCGGATTGAATGCCAGGGTAAAAAATGAAATAGATGAGATCGAAAAGATTATTGAAAGCGCAGAGGAAGCATCTGAGTCTGTTTCCGATGCGTCTTTTTCATCTGAAAAAAATGAGCCTGAGCAGGAAGAAGAACCACAGGAATTACCGAAGGAAGATATTGCGGCTGCCGGAACTGATGTTAACGGTTCCACGCCTGTTGTCATTGATTACGGCCGCATAGAAAACATCGAAGAATTTCAGAGCCCTGAAGACCTGTACCGGGAGCTGACGGACAGGGTCAGGAAGTATCACCCTTCAGAAGACATTTCACTTATTCAAAAAGCATATGAGACTGCCGGACGCTTTCATAAGGACCAGAAGAGAAAGTCTGGTGAACCGTACATAATCCATCCGCTGTGCGTGGGAATAATACTTGCCGAAATGGAAATGGACAAGGAGACCATAGCGGCAGGTCTTCTTCATGATGTGGTGGAAGATACGGTCATGACTATAGATGAGCTCAAGGAAAGCTTCGGAGAAGAAGTAGCTTTTCTTGTTGACGGTGTGACCAAGCTCTCACAGATACAGTACAGTTCCGACAAGGTTGAGCTGCAGGCCAGGAATCTTAGAAAGATGTTTCTTGCAATGGCCAAGGATATCCGTGTCATAATGATAAAGCTTGCGGACCGTCTGCATAATATGCGTACTCTTTCGTACCATAGTCCGGAAAAGCAGAAAGAAATTGCGCGCGAAACACTTGATATCTATGCGCCCATAGCACAGCGTCTCGGTATTTCCAAGATCAAAGTTGAATTGGAAGATCTGTGCCTTAAGTATCTTGAGCCTGATTTTTACCACAGGCTGTCCGTAATGATAGCGGAGAGAAAGTCCGAACGTGAGAGAGTAGTTCAGGATATCGTTAACGAGGTCACAAAACATATCAGTGCCGCAGGCATATCCGCCAAGATTGACGGAAGGGCCAAGCATTTCTTCAGCATTTATAAAAAAATGAAGAACCAGAATAAGACACTGGACCAGATATACGATCTCTTTGCTGTGCGCATAATTGTTGCCAGCGTAAGGGACTGTTATGCCGCTCTTGGCGTTATTCATGAAATGTACAAGCCTATTCCCGGCAGGTTTAAGGATTACATTGCTGTTCCCAAGGCAAATATGTACCAGTCGCTGCATACCACCCTTGCAGGCACGAACGGCGTGCCCTTTGAGATTCAGATTCGTACCTACGAGATGCACCGCACTGCCGAATACGGTATTGCGGCTCACTGGAAATACAAGGAGTCCTCAGATGGAAAGAAACCAGAGCTTCAGGAAGAGGAAAAGCTTAACTGGCTGCAGCAGATACTTGAATGGCAGAAGGACATGGGCGACAGCAAGGAGTTCATGAGCCTGCTCAAAAATGACCTGAATCTTTTTTCAGACAGCGTATACTGCTTTACTCCCACCGGAGATGTAAAGAATCTTCCGGCCGGTTCCACACCTATCGATTTTGCCTACAGCATTCATTCCGATATAGGAAATCATATGATGGGCGCCAGGGTAAACGGCAAGCTGGTAACCATAAATTACGAGATAAAAAACGGCGACGTGATAGAGATCATGCAGTCGGCCAATGCCAGGGGACCCAGCAGGGACTGGCTGAACATTGTTAAGTCAACTCAGGCCAAGACCAAGATAACACAGTGGTTCAGGAATGAGTTCAAGGAAGAGAATATTGAAAAGGGAAGGGATATGCTCCAGGCTTATCTTAAGTCCAGGAACATAGAACCTTCAGATCTGCTTAAGCCTGAGTATGAGTCGCATCTTCTGAAGAAGTACGGCTTTAAGGACTGGGATAACATCCTTGCGGCTGTCGGCCATGGTGCATTGAAGGAAGGCCAGATAGTCAACAAGCTCATAGAGGTGAGCGGCTATGACAAGAGGACTGTTCCGTCAGACGAGGATATACTGGAGGAGATCAGTGAAAAGGAGCAGAAGTCAAGCGTAACCCGCAAGCCAAACTCCATTGCCGGCAACAGCATAATAGTAAAGGGCGCAGGTAATGTGGCCATAAGATTTCCTAAGTGCTGCACACCGCTTCCGGGGGACGACATCATCGGCTATGTAACGAGAGGCCGCGGCGTGACCATTCACAGAAAAGACTGCGTAAATATACTCACCATTCCGGAAAACGAAGTGGAAAGATTAGTAGAGGCGGAGTGGGAGCTGGATGCGGCTACGTCACCCGGCAGCAGGTACATGGTTGAGCTTCTTGTATATGCGGAGAACCGTTCGGGACTCTTAGCGGATATTTCAAGGGTGATGTCAGACAGCGACATAGACATACAGGCCCTTACCACTAAGACGAATGCAAGGGGCATGGCCACAATGAACATCTCTTTTGAAGTTTCCAGCCGAGATGAAGTGAGCATGATAGCAACAAGGCTCAGGAATACAAAGAGCGTAATAGATGTTAAGAGGCCGGAGTAGGCTATAAATGTGATAGGGGGGTACGAATGGGAAATACAGATTACAAGATAGTTGGCATGACGCTCGGTATGGTAGGAACCAACTGTTACTGCATATATGACAGTAACGGCACCGGAGTATTTATCGACCCTGCAGACAGGGGCGGCGCTATAGCTGACAAGCTTGAAGAAATGGGGATAAAGCTGTCGGCAGTGCTTCTGACTCATGGGCATTTTGACCACATGACCGGGGCAAAGGAGCTCTGTGAAAAAAGCGGCGCTAAGGCATACTGTTTAGACAAGGAAAAAGAACTTATAGTGGATCCGTCCAAGAATGTGTCCTTAGCTTTCTGCGGTGAGCCCATAACATTTGAGCCTGACGGCTATGTAAGTGACGGGCAGTGGCTTACATTTGGCAAAGACGGAATGGAAATAAGCGATGAGGAGCAGGAAGGTTTTTCCTGCCAGGTGATAGCAACCCCGGGGCATACCGTCGGTGGGTGCTGTTTTTATTTTAAATCAGCCGGCATTCTTTTCTCCGGCGATACTCTTTTCGAGGAATCCGTAGGACGTTCTGATTTTCCTACCGGAAGTATGAGTACCCTTGTAAGAAGCATAAAAGAAAGGCTTTTGGTACTGCCGGATGAAACTGTGGTTTATCCGGGACATAATGGCGATACTACCATAGGCCATGAAAAGAAATATAATCCGTTTTGTGGTTAAAAATATTGAAACAAAGTAAAATTCCACTGGTCAAACGATTCTAAAAGGGGGAAGTAATATGGAAATCACAATCACAAGAATAACAGAAGAAAATGCTGAATACTTTGAACCGCTCATGCCGGGGTATTCGCTTGATGATTATCAGTTATGCGTGGGTGCGATAGCAGACGGTACAGCGTGTGGCGTCTGCCTTTTTGATTTTTTAGGTGGAGCACTGATACTTGATTATATATATGTGGCTGAAAAGTTCAGACGCAACCGGATCGCTACAACGATGATAAGCAATGTAAAGGCTCTTGCGGAAGATATAGGGGAGCTGCCTATACATGTTAATTACTGTGAATCATCGGATGACCTTCACGGTCTGTTTATGTCTTTGGGCTTTCTTATCTTAAGGGACGGTACGGCTTACCGTGTGCCGGTGGAATCGTTCCTTTCATCAAAGGCTTTTTCCGATATGCTTAAGCTCAAGTCATCACATAAGATAAAAAATCTCGCACGACTGACAAAAGATGAGAAACTTGAATTCAAGGGTGCGCTGTATGATGAGGGCTGTGATCCGGATATCCTGGATAATGCACAGGTTTCCAAGGAACTGTCATTTTTTGCTTTCAACGAAAAAAGCGGAAGCCCTGAGTCCTGTTTGTTGTGCCGTGATAACGGCAACACGATAGTCATACTGTATATGTTTATATTCAAGAAAGATGCAGCTGCATTGGTAAGCATTATCCGCAGGCTTAAAGACGTGGTAACAGAAAGCAGGGACATTGAAAACTGTGAGCTGCAGTTTGTGACTATGGATAAAAAAGTTGAAGCATTTGCAAAGAAGATGGTGGGCGATGAAGAACTGCTGGTGAGCACCGGCAGTACAATCAGCGCTGTACTTGCATGATAAATTCAGAAAGGTTAAAGAGGAGGATAAGATCATGGGATACGGAAAAGACAGCATGTACAGCGGTTTGGTAAACAGGACACGTGCCATATTTAATTCTGCGACAAGAGAAGTTGAAGATCCTGTATGGAAGAAAGAAATGGCTTTGCCGGAAACAATGGCGCCTGCTACGGCTGATGTTGTTAACCAGAGAAAGAATGCTATTTTGGAGAAGCTGTCGAAGGAAATGAGTGAAAACAGCCTTGATAGCTATCTGGATAGTTCTGCTGTAATAAGGCGTTCTGCATGGCTTAATAAAGTGCATGTTCCTACGAAAAAAGAAATAGATGATGAAATGAATAAGGCGCGTATAAAGACTGATGTGGCTTCGTTAAGCCAGTCACAGCGCACGAAACGCGGGGAGAAATTTAACGAAAAAGCCGAGCGTCAGGCAAAAGCAGTTCGCGAGCTTAACCTACTTAAAAAGGGCAGAGATGTTGCGCTGGAGTCGATCCTTAACTCAAATCTTCCTGCCGGAGCACAGGCCTACGATGCAGATCAGATAGATGGCTATCTGAACGATCTGGACCACCTGGATGGGACAGGCAACATGATAAGCGATATTGCTTTTTATGCTCAGTGGAGGGATTATTCAGAGACAAAATCAGGACAGAATACAAGCGCGAGGTTTTTCTTTGACAGGCTTCCAAAGGAAAAGAAAAAAAAGGATAAAGTATCTCACCAGAAAAGAGTTATGAACATGCTGGATTCAGAGTCATACGGAAAAGAATGTATCCATATGCTGCTGGAAATGGCTGATCTTAACTTGGATATTTTTAACTATGCCAATGATGCGGATTTCATAAAGAATTACTCCTGCCGTATGGCGACACTGAAGGCATTTTCACATTCAAAGGAAATGAGGCTTGCAGTATCCCAGAATAAAGAGCTGGAGGATGAATATAACGAACTCATAAAGCCAATATACAATAAGCTTGCGATAAAGAGCAGTATCATTGATTCCATTATTGAGGACTATGAAATGCGTATCAAGATGATACGTTCACCATACTATGCACTTTTGGCTTCTAAGGATATCGACAAGATGTCTGTGGACGAACTGCAGGCAAGAGCTAATAATGCACTGGAGGCAGGCGACATGGTTGTTGCCGAATACCTGGATGCAATGCTTGATAAGCGGGAAAAGACCGGAAATGTATTATTTGTATTCGAAAAGTTTTCAAAAGGCACGAGGGCGTCGGATATTGAAAAAAGAGCCATGAAAAAGATGGGAAAGATTTCCGATGCGGCTAAAAAGGAAGAAAAAAAAGAAGCGAAAAAGGAAGAAAAAGTCCGCAAGGCAGAAAAGAAAAAGGAAGATGCGCTTGAAAAGGCCGAAGAGGCTGTGCTCATGGCACAAGAACATGAGATGGTTAAGAATACCATGACAAACTTCATCGATAACCTTGGGGATGACTATACGCGGATTAAAAATACAAATAAAAAGATCAAGGAGTCTGATGCCATAGTTATGACTCTTGAGAAGCGCGCCGACAGACACACTGCAGATTTCGAGCGTGACAAGGTCCTCCACAGGAATTACCCGCTGCGTCAGCTGAAAAATCTGCCGATGGATTACACTGCTTTTCTTACCGGATGCACCGATTCTGAGAAAAAAGCAATAAGGTGGCTTAACGACAGGCTTGCATTTTCGGGAATGGAAAAAACAGGGAACCTGAATGAAAATATCCCTGATCTTGATGCAAAACTGGAGGCATATTATGACAGGCTTATCCTGCTTGTAAGGACGGGTGAGAGGATAGGAGAAGCCACACAGAGCGTAACTAACCCGGGAGTTGATTTTGAACTGCTGGAAGGAAATTACAAGTATAACAAGAACTTCACAAAGGCAGAACTGTCCCAGCATAAAGCAATACAGGACGGAATAAAGAATTTTAAGAATAAGATCATAAACAGCAAAGAACACAAAGAATTATGTGATGCGATAAAAGCCAATGCTTTAGAAATCTGTAATGATCTGATGATTGCATATTCTAAAGAAATGACAGAAGATGAAGCATTACAGAAGCTCGGGCCGGCAATGTCGCTTGTGATGAAAAATGCCAGATATGATTACGATGAAGACGTTAAGAAAGCAAGCGGTTCCATCTATGTAAGGAAAATGCCGCGTGTTTTACCGGAAGAGGCGGATAGGGCAAATAAACTGTTCCTTGGAAAAAAGACTGATAAGAAATCTAAAGAAGGCTATCCGGAAAACGGAATGAAGATAGAGCAGTACATGAGGGCCATGGACCGGTATTATGACAATAAGGAAGAGGAGAGGGCGTCATACTCGGATATAAAAGGCGCAGGAGATCTTTTTGATGAGTATGCCTGCCTGCCTTTCATGGATACAAAGGACCGTAAGCAGTTCATAAAAGCTTCGGTGGCCATATCGGGTAAGAGCTTTTCTAAAATGAATAAAAAGGATGCTGCCGCATTCCGAAAGGGAATGGAACAGGTTTTTGACCATTTGCTGAAACTGAACCTTGATTCACTGGCATTCAAGAACGATGAAGAAATGTTCAATAAATTCAGTGAGCTGAAAGGCTTTGCAGATATCGGAGTCGTTCTTGGAAAGATGATCAAAAAATATAAAAAAGCGGGCGGAATCCTTGGCGCGGAAGAACAGAGCAGACTGTCAGCCATGGGGGATACGCTTTATGGAATATGGAAGTATATTGACGTTAAAAGCATTATGGCGGTCAATCCGGACTGGGCATATACAGACCATAACAAGCTGCTGAAGTTATCGGAAGATAAGCTCAGGGAAATTTCATTAGACCAGCATCATCTTACTTACGCTCATGACAGAAAGATTGCAGAGCTCGAAAGAGAACAGATGTCTCTTAAGCAGAAAAAAGAGGGATATGTAAAAGCAAGAAATAAGGCTGTCTTAAATATCGATAAAAGTCCGGCTTTAGCGAATAAACTGGGTATAGAGGATGATCAGCCGGCTGTTGATAGTGTGATGCAGGATGCTGAGAAGAAAATGGAGGAAATAAATGCTCAGATCCTTAAGAATGATCTGATGCTTGAAGAGATCAGAAAAGAAAAGAAGGAAGCGTTAATGCACAGCGATCTGGCTGAACGTCTAGTTTTGTTGAAAGCTCTGGAAAAAGAATCCGTAGAGACAGAATGCTATCATGTAACGGAAGCAACACCATTAAAAACTGCATATACCTTTAATAAAACAGTATACGGAAGAAATGAGAGCTACGTTATATGGGAAGGTGTTGCCCGGGAATATGCCGCAAGTAAAGAAAAAATAAATAAGAATCTCTGGCCAAGTAACAGTATAGCGGATCATACCATTGATAATCTGTATTACCTGGGAGAGAAAAAATGCTTTTTAAGCGAGCTGTCCGATAAAATTAAAATAACCGAGTTTAAAACAAAGGAGATAAACAAGGACAACGTATCGGTAGCTTTGCAGGGCTTGCTTATTCAGTTTAAGAACGTTGAAAGGGACGGAGAAAAGTGTGCTTTCAAACAGTTTAAGCCTCTTGGAATGCCTTTGAGTAAGGATGAAGCAGCTGGGCTGGGAGCAGCGATAGCCATGTATGAACCGATCCTGACATATGCAAGGGATTTAGATAAATTGTTTGCCGATAAGGAATACATTCGCAAAGAGGTTCTTGAGTCCCTGGGAGAAGCTGATCTTGCCTTATACAAAGAGATCATCGGATTCAGCAACAGTTTTCTGCCGATGATCGAAGACTTTAACAGGCTGATGACAGATGAGAAACTATCCGATGAGAATGCAGAGCAGATCAGGATGGCGATGGAGACATACCTGCAGACTCTCTTCGTGGCTGACCAGCAGAACGGCGAGATAGATGCAAAGACATGGACTATGCCGTCGAAAACAGGTGACTATAAGGATTTCTTTGATGCTGTTGCAGATGACAAGGCGATGGAAACTCTCAAGAAGAAGTATTATGCAAAGATCAAATAAGAATCGGAAGTAGATTGTTATATGCTTACATTAAAGATAAACAGGGAAGAGAACGAATATGATATCTATGCATTGGTTACATCCTTTTATCCGGAGTGCGGACTGAAGGTTGTCATAGAAGATTCTGACCTCGCAGATACTGACAGCGATATCATATATGCATCGTTGACGCCTGAAAAAAAGAATAAGGGTTTCCTCCGTTTTCTGGCAGGCGATATGCTTTCCGGGAATATGTGTTATGAGTTTGAGTCTTCTGAAAAGGAGCCGGCTGCTGTGAAAAAACAGTGGAAGCTCTTTCTCTATGATTCGCTTTCCGAATATACAGGACGTACTCTTCCCTGGGGAGCTCTCACAGGTGTGAGGCCCACGAAACTTATAATGGGAATGCTTAATGAGGCGGAGGATTCCGGTGTGACGGCGTATGATGTCAGAAGTCAGGTAGAAAAAGACTTATATGACAAGTACAGGGTGTCCGGAAAAAAAGCGGAACTCGGAATAGAGATCGCAACCCTTGAAAGCAGTATATTAAAGCCTTTTGTAAATGAAGACGGATACAGCCTGTACATCGGCATACCTTTCTGTCCTTCGAGATGCCTGTACTGCTCTTTTACCGCATTTCCAATTGATGCATATTCAGACCGAGTGAGGTCATACCTGGATGCGCTGAAATATGAAATGGAGCAGATGCGCATTTATATGAATGGCAAGGAACCGGATACCGTATATGTTGGCGGCGGTACTCCCACATCCCTTGATGAACAGAATTTGGAACTGCTGCTGCAGTATATCGGCGCGTGCGTGGATATTAAGTCACTTAAGGAATTCACAGTGGAAGCAGGCCGGCCGGATTCCATCACCCCGGGGAAACTTAAAGTGATGAAGAAACACGGCGTGACAAGGATATCCGTAAATCCCCAGACCATGAAGGAAGAAACATTAAAGCTCATAGGAAGGCGGCACACAACGGATGACATAAGGCGTGCCTTTGGCGAGGCTCGTGACGCAGGCTTTGACAATATAAATATGGACATGATACTGGGGCTTCCGGGGGAGACACTTTCCGATGTGGAGAGAAGTTTTGATGAAGTGGCAGCATTCAGGCCTGACAGCATTACGGCTCATTCCTTAGCAGTAAAGCGTGCGTCTCGGATGAAACAATGGATCGCCGAGCACGGTGCCATAACTGGACTGGATGCAGACAAGGCTATGCTTAAGGCAAATGAGACCGCAGCGTCACTGGGGATGAAACCCTACTATCTCTACCGCCAGAAGAATATGGCGGGAAGCCTTGAGAATACCGGCTTTGCCCTTGAAGGAAAGTACGGTCTCTATAACATCCTTATCATGGAGGAAGTGCAGTCCATAGTGGCTATCGGCGTCGGTACCGTGAGCAAGAGGGTCCACAAGGACGGCTCAGGACTGATCGAGAGGTGCGACACCCACAAGGACGTAAGCCTGTATTTATCGGACTTAGAGGCTATGGTGGAGCGGAAGAAAAAGCTGTTTGGGGAAGGGAAGTAATCAGTATCATGAGGGCAATCTGACTTGATTTGTTGTTAAATATCTATGCAGGTGCAACACTACTGCAACAGATTTTTACCAAATAATACCTAATAATTAGGAAAATGGGTTATTTGGACCATATGAATCCGTAGGAAATGTACCCATTTCCATAGAGGGATATTTCAGTAAAATGCTGGGATATCCCTATTTTTATGGAATCAGTTGGCTACAAAAATGTGATGCTTTGGTAAAAATGTGAGATTTGTTGCAGTAACCAGTGAAAATGGGGATTGCAAAAGCTTAATGCAACAAAAGCAGGAAGGAGGTCAGTAAACATGAGGATTACAGCGATAAGGCAGGTGCAACAAAAAGTATATGAAGGGCGTGCTGGCCCTTGGAAAAGGAATGGAACCGGGATAATCCGGTCAAGGAGGAAAGAATGCTTAAACTCAGAGCAATGGGAACCAAGAATGACCTTAAGTGGTTTAGAAAGATAATCGAGCGGTATGACGTATTCCATGTGATAAGGATATCGGAACCATTACCGATGAAGGGAACTAATAAGTATTTCCGGATGTACATTGAATTAGACCACATACCGCAGAAAGCTTTGGATAGAAAGCGGAAAAAGAAATATAAACACACCGATGGAGGAATGATATATGTGTAAAGTGATAGCCGTCTCCTGCTCAAAAGGCGGAGTTGGGAAGACAACAAGTGCTGTAAATATAGGAATAGGGTTGGCATATAGCGGAAGGAGAGTCCTTCTGCTGGATGTGGATGGACAAGGGGATTTAAGCAAGTCATTGGGAGTGGAGGATCCTGAAACGCTTGACTATACCATAGCAAGGGCGATGGTAGCGGTTGCAAACGGAGATGATGCGGATCCAAGGGAAGGAATTCTTACCCATGATGAAGGGGTGGACTTCCTGCCGGCAAACAGCAGACTGTCAGTGTTGGATAAGGACCTTGGCAGTATTCCAGGCAGTGACACTGTTTTAAAGGATCTTGTGGAGTGCCTGAAGGATGATTATGACTATATATTGCTCGATAGCAAACCGGCACATGTTGCCCTTTCGGTAAATGTGCTGGCTGCATCCGATTACGTATTGATACCGGTGCTTAGTGAATACCTTCCCGGAACAGACATAGAGCAGACGGTCATGGGCATAAGACTTGTTCAGCGGCGTCTAAATAAGAAACTTAAGATCGGTGGAATCTTCTTTACGATGGTGGATGACCGCACATTGCTTTCAAAGGAAGTGGAAAAACAGATCAGGGATGCTTATATCGGGAATGTAAGGATATTTGATACTAAGATACCAAGGTCTGTAAGGGTTGCAGAGTCAGCCGCTCTGGGCGAGAGCATATTCAGGCATGATCCTAATGGGAAAGCCGCAATGGCATATGCGGCACTTACGAGGGAGGTGCTGAATTATGAGTAAGAGCATTGTTGGAAAACTAAAATACAATTCTTATGCAGACATAGTAAGCGGTGATGATATAGCCATAACAGAAATACCGCTTGAAGACCTTCATGAGTTTAAGGGGCATCCTTTTCATGTGGCTGAAGATGAACGCCTGGCAGAGCTAGTAGAAAGCATAAGGCAGAACGGTGTATTGACCGCAGGAACGGTTCGACCGAGAGCGGAAGGAGGATATGAGATCATATCCGGCCACAGACGTAAGAGGGCATGTGAACTGGCAGGGCTTGAATCAATGCCAGCGTTTATAAAGGTGCTTGATGATGATGAAGCCGTAATCCAGATGGTGGATGCCAATCTCCAGCGTGAGGAAGTGCTTCCAAGCGAAAAGGCGAAGGCATATAGCATGAAGTACGAGGCAATGAAACACCAGGGAAGCAGGGAAGGCGGAACCACGCTGGAAGAAATGGGCGAAAGTGCCGGCGAGAGCGGAAAGACAGTCCAGAGGTATGTATGGCTTTCTCGCCTGTCCGATGAACTGCTGAAGCTGGTGGATGAAAAGAAGATAAGCATAGTCTGCGGCATAGACATTTCATTTTTGACGGACAAGGAACAGGAGTGGGTGCTGCGGCATATAAGGGCTGGAAGTACTGGCATATCTCCCGAACAGACGGCGAAGCTTAAGCAGTACTCACAGAAAAAGGAATTATCCTATGCGATGGTGGAACTAATACTTTCAGAAGAAAAGCCTAAAGCAAGGAAGTTCACCATGAAAGCAGACAGGCTGAGCCAGTATTTTGATGAAAGCGTAACGGAAGAAGAAATCGAGAATACGATATACAAACTACTCGATGAATGGAAAGCAGGCGGAGGAATATAAATGTATCAGCTGACAAGCGGAAATGAAACGGTGGACAAGATGCATACCGTTAACCTTACCGGAAATGTGATTCCGCATATCTGGTATAAAAAGATCGTAAGGGAAAACGGAAAGCCCAATCATCTTGCCATATCGCTTCTGGCGGATATCGTGTACTGGTATCGCCCGGTTGAAATCAGGGATGAGGCAACCGGAAACATTATAGGTCTGCAGAAACGCTTTAAGAGCGACATGCTGCAGAAAACCTACGACCAGTATGCGGATTTTTATGGCGAGTCTGACAGGAGCGTAAGGGCCGCGTTAAAGCACCTTGAGGATATGGGACTTATCCGGAGGGAGTTCAGGACCATAACGTTAAGCAATGAAATGAAGGTGCCGAATGTCATGTTCATAGCACTTAATGCGGACAGGCTTATAGAAATCACACATCCCAGGGAGGAAGTAAAACCTGAAATCAGTGTCCAGAAAACTGACATGAGTGATCAAAATAGTACAGATGTGTTACAAAATAATGTAACACCCCCTGAAGGCACAGAAGGCGGAGTTAAGGAAAAGGACGCAACTTTTGGACATAATGTCCAGAAGTCGGAGAAAACGGACGGACGCACAAGCTGGTACGAAACGCTGGAAACCGCTAAGAACAAGGCTTTCATAGGGGGTGGTACAAAAGAATGTATGGGGTATGACAAAACAATGCAAGGGGTGTTACAAAATAATGTAACCCCCCCCACAAAAGAATGTAACATACCCCCACAGAATTTTGTAACACGTGTTACGCCGGATGGCCACACATATACAGAGAATACTACAGAGATTACATCACAGATTACACCAGAGAATACTGCAGGGAATGATAAATCCAATCCTATCAATCGATCTCCCGAAGACATCGTAAACGGACTTGTATTCAGGGACGGAAGGAATGAAGGATCGGAATGGGTATTCGACCTGCTTTATACGCCTGAAGAACTGAGGGAACAGATACTTGAAAACACGGAGTATTCCTGGCATATGGTCCATGAAACCGGATCCAAGCGTGATTCATACAGGGTTCTGGTTGAATTAGTCTGTGATGTGGTTTGCGGAAGGCATAAGGGTGACATATCCGTAGGCGGAGCAATGATGCCTGTAAATGTCGTTAAGGACAGGCTGTGGAGCCTGAATGCGTTCCATATCGAGTATGTCAGGAGCTGTCTTGAAAAGCTGGACAACAGGAACGGCATAAAGAATATCCGGAGCTACATGCTGACATGCCTGTATAACGCACCGGTGACATACGACCAGTATTTCGAGCAGATGGTACACCATGACCGAAGCATGAAAACTGAGAGCGAAATATCAACTTCTGGACATAATGTCCAAAAGTTAGGTGTCGGGGAGAAAATCGAAAAGTATTGTAAGTAGCATAGAAAAAAACTTATAATTATTGCGGTACAAAGCAAGATTAGCTTTCGGTTATATTATGAGTGGGATATAAAGTATACTTTGAAAGTAGACATTAAAGGTGCTTTATGTAGACTTTAAACATAAATTTACCCCAAGGGATTTAAAGTATGATTTTGGGAGTATAGAGAGGAATTATATGAGCGAACTTATAAAAATAGACGGGGAATATGCTAAGTGGATTAGTGACATCAGCAAAATGTTTCGTCAGAGCCAGTTAAAAGCGGCTGTTAAAGTAAATGATGAAATGCTTAGATTCTATTGGCGGCTTGGTCATGATATTTCAACAAGGGAGAGGAAGCATGATTACGGAAAAGCGTTCGTTAAGAACTTGAGCCTTGATCTGCAGAAAGAATTGCCGGATGTGAAGTCATTTTCGGTAACAAATCTCCATTATATGAGATGGTTTTATGAACTTTATCCGACGGCGATAAATTTACCCCAAGGTGGGGGAGAATTTGCTGAGGAAAATTTACCCCAGGCTGGGGTAAATTCCGAACAGGCTATCTTCTGTATTCCTTGGGGACATAATAAGCTGATAATTGATAAATGCAAGGGCGATACCGAGAAGGCATATTTCTTTGTAAAAAAGACACTGGAAAACAATTGGTCAAGGGCAGTTCTTATGAATTTCCTGGATACAAGCTTATATGACAGAGAGGGGAAAGCAATTTCTAATTTTTCCGTGTCTTTACCTAAACCGCACAGCGATCTTGCACAGGCAATGACAAAGGATCCTTATAACTTTGATTTTCTTACGCTCAGGGAAGGATATGACGAAAAGGAACTTAAAGATGCATTGATGGGAAATGTTCAGAAGTTCATGTTAGAGCTTGGAATGGGATTTGCCTTTGTAGGAAGGGAATATCGTCTTGAAGTAGGCAGTACAGAGCAATTCATTGATTTGCTGTTTTACAATATAAATAACCATTGTTATGTTGTCATAGAAGTAAAGACAAGAGATTTTGAACCCGGAGACATGGGGCAGCTTGGAACCTATATTTCGGCGGTAGATGGTATTCTCAGAGGAGATGGTGATAATCAAACGGTTGGGCTTTTGATTTGTAAAGGGAAGGATAACATTCTGGCACAATACGCTGTAAATAGTATGAAAGCACCGATTGGTATTTCCGAATACGAATTGAGCAATGTGATACCAGAAAACTTCAAAAGCTCTATGCCTACAATTGAAGAGATTGAGAAAGGGTTATTGGAATAATAACTGTTTTGAATATACATACCGACAGCGGTTATGAGAGAAATCCCATAGCCGTTTTTTATTATAAAAATACGAAGAAGGAGGAATGAGATATGCAGGAAGAAGTAACGCAGAAAACAATAGCCCTGGTGTTCAGGGCAGTATCATTTACCGCAAGGCATTTTGAAGCAGCACTGCGGGAGGCAAAGAGAGACATGGAAAGACAGGAAAATGCAGCAATACGCTGGAAGAACGGAAAGGGGATGACAAAATATGCCACGCCACCTGAAAAGAAAAAGCATGGAAGGATGAGCGTTAAGGATCTTGTGGGCGAAGGACAGGGTGCAGCGACGATACAGATCCCAGATGACATAAAGGACTTCCAGCGGATAGCAAGGAAATACAACGTGGATTTTGCAATCAAGAAAGACAAAACGGTTGATCCGCCGAAGTACATTGTATTCTTCAGGGCAAAGGATACGGATGTCATAAAGGAATGCTTTAAGGATTACCTTAATCAGCAGTCAAGGAAGAGGCAGAGGGTTCCTTTCAAGCAGCGGCTTGAGGAATTCAAGGACCTTGCAGCTACGCTTAACAAGAACCTTGTAAAGAAGCTGCACCGGGGAGAGAGAAGCCTATGAGCAGGAAGAAAAAGGGGATGGATAAGAAAGAAATGAAGAAATTCATTCTTCTTAATCTCCCCTATTTTATATTCGGGTACATAGCTGACAAGGTCACGATGTTAATCAGGACGGCTGAGGGCGGAGCCAATGACAGGATAACAGTACTTGTGACGAACCTTGGAAGCGCATTCCATAATCCGCTGCCCAGCTTCCACCCGATAGACCTGTTGATCGGCATAGCTGTCGCACTTGTATTCAGGCTGATCATGAAAGAAAAAAAGAAGAACGCAAAGAAATTCAGGCATGGGATGGAATATGGATCGGCAAGGTGGGGGACGAAGGCTGACATAGAGCCGTACATGGATCCAAACCCAAGGAAGAACGTGATACTTTCCGCAACGGAAGGCCTTATGTGTTCATTCCCCGGAAGCAGGAAACTGGGGGAGTTTGCAAAGCCGTCACACCCGAAATATGCAAGGAACAAGAACATAATAGTACTCGGAGGATCAGGATCAGGGAAGACGAGGTTCTTTGTAAAGCCCAACTTAATGCAGCTCCATTCAAGCTATGTCCTTACTGATCCAAAAGGAACGATACTTATTGAAACCGGCAGGCTGCTACAGCGTAACGGCTACAAGATAAAAGTGTTCAATACGATCAATTTTGCAAGGTCTATGCATTATAACCCTTTCGCATACATACGTGACGAAAAGGACATACTGAAGCTTGTGAATACGATCATAGTGAACACAAAGGGCGAGGGCAACCAGTCTGGTGAGGATTTCTGGGTAAAGGCTGAAAGGCTTCTTCTGTGTGCGTATATCGGATATATCCATTATGAACTGATAGAAGAAGAACAGAACTTCATAACCCTGCTCGACATGATAAACGAGTCTGAGACCAGGGAAGATGAAGAGAACTTCAAGAATGCCATAGACCTTATATTCGAAGAACTGGGAGAAAAGAAGCCGAGCCACTTTGCAGTAAGGCAATATAAGCGTTATAAACTTGCGGTGGGCAAGACGGCTAAGTCAATCCTTATAAGTGCCGGTGCAAGGCTTGCACCTTTTGATATAGAAGAACTTAGGGAGATGACAAGGTATGACGAAATGGAACTGGATAAGCTGGGAACGGAGTACACGGCACTGTTCGTTATCATCTCCGATACGGATGACACTTTCAACTTCATGGTGTCGATCCTTTATACCCAGATGTTCAACCTGCTGTGCGACATAGCTGACAATGTTTATAACGGAAAGCTGCCGATACATGTGAGGTTCCTGCTGGATGAGTTCGCAAACATAGGCCTTATCCCGAAATGGGACAAGCTGATAGCAACGATAAGATCCAGGGAGATATCTGCTGCGATAATCCTTCAGGCAAAGAGCCAGCTTAAGACTCTGTATAAGGATGCGGCTGACACGATAGAGGGCAACTGTGACACGCTTTTATTCTTAGGCGGCAAGGAAAAGACAACGTTAAAGGATCTGTCCGAAATGCTTGGAAAGGAAACAATAGATTCCTTCAATACTTCGGATACAAGGGGAATGTCGCCGTCATACGGAACCAACTACCAGAAGCTTGGCAAGGAACTGATGAGCCAGGACGAGATAGCTGTACTGGACGGAGGGAAATGCATCCTGCAGGTAAGGGGCGTGAGGCCGTTTTTGTCGGATAAGTATGACATAACTGAACACCCGAACTATAAATATCTCTCGGACTTCGACAAGAAGAACGAGTTTGATATAGAAAAGTACATAGAGAACCGAGGACACCTGGTGGTAAAGCCGGAAACAGAAGTGGATCAGGTCATAGACCTTAGCACGCTTAAATTTACGGATGAACCGGAAGACGGTGTTCTGCCACCAGAGGAAGCGACAGCGAAGATTGTTGAACAAGCTGTAGTAGAATAATATGATAAAGTGCATGGTAGAATAAGGCAGATGATAATTAGAAACAGTATTAAAGCCGTTGGTAAAAGAACAATTATGAGAAAGCTTATATAAAAAGATGAATAAAATTAAAAAGCCTCGCATTTTATTTATTGAATATTATACGAGGCATAATAATGATGATAAAAAACTACAACAGAGAAAGCAGAACAAGGTGTTTTAGTAGGCGTGATCGACTGTTATAGTATGTTCTGTGGAAACATCTCCATTATAAATATGATCTGTCAAAAGCCTTTGTATATCATCTGGTAAGTCTGATTTATTAAGGGCTTTTTGGGGAGTGGCTATACAGTTGTACTTGTCATCGTTATCGTAATCGGCTATGTCGAAACAGTATAAGCCTTTTGATGCAAGATTTTTTGCATCATTAATTAAATCGTTATCTTCTGCAGGTATTAGCAGCGTGGGTTCGGTGATAACAGGAGCCTTTTTCATGAAATAATGCAAAAGGATTTCTGTTTCCTCTCGACTTCTGCATACATATTCAGGAACATTGCCGCATCCGGCTGATGTGCATTCGAAAATGTTGCCTTTAAGGTCAGTTGAGAACCACATTATGTCTTCACATTGTAGATCAATTTCGCTTATTCTCATTATGGGTACCTCCTATTTGATGAGATCTGAAAACATTATTTTACAGTTGATACAATATGGACGACCTTTGCCAGTACGAGGTCTAATTGCATGCGTTAGTCTGATATCGGACATTTTGCTGCCATTTAGCAGAAGCTCATTGACAACATGAAATTCAGCACAGACACCAACAGTATTTTTAGTGGATAAACCTTTGGTTCCGATACCACCGATTTTATTTGCACGGTTTACAAGTTCGGGATGTATCTTATCGGGAACATTTCCAGCAAATGAGGTTGCTATTTTGCCTGTTTTGACATCATAAGCACCTATTGCCATAGATTTACTTTTACCACCTTTGGTATTTTCAATCATTGTATGTATTGCTCTATAGGCGATTGCTCTTAGTATTTTAGCATTAGCAGTACTAGCTGGGAAGAGGCCACTTCTACTTTTACTCATCTGGTTTCCTCCTTTCATAATACATGCATGTTTTGCTTTTGAAGGTGATAATATTTACGCCCATAGTATGTAGGTCATCAAAGCATGGGTAGTTAGACGAACCATAGACGATTAATGTATGTGGCTTTAGTATTTCGTTCATTTTGAAAAGTCCTGAGGCAAACTGATCATAATTAAGTTTATATTTAAGACCGCTGGCAACAGTACCTAAACAGAGCATACTGTTATGTGGATTTCCGTCAAAGCAGTAGCTCCAGGTATCAGACGTATTCCACCTGACATTACTAATGACTTCGTGTCCTTGGGATGCAACCCAAAATCCGAATGCATTCATTCGATAGTAATTCCAGCGTTTGAGTGGATCAGGGAAATCGGCATAAGTGGATGGATCGGGAGCAATAATTCCATTAAAATGAGATATAATTTCAATAACCTTATCCGGATAAAGCCAGAAACTTGTTCTTTTGCCGTCAAATTTTGAATCATCGATATAAAAATGGATGAATGCGTTGATGTGATAATCAAAATTCTTATCTCGAATCATCTTTCTGTGAATTGTTTTGGCTTCATCGTATCCAATAAGCTTTTTAGGGGGTGTTTTGGCTGTTGTTGGACACAGAGGAATATCGTGATTAGAAAAAGTTGCTTTCTCAACCATAAATGCATTCCATATATCCGTAAGTCCTGCACGGTTAATGGCTGATGTTTGGTGGATTGTTTGTTTCTTCATTGTTGCTTTCCTCCCTTTTAAGAAGTAGACTTAATATTGGTTACAAAATGAGGATACGAAAAATTGGTTAAATAGTCGTTATTGCAAGGTTTTGAAAGTGTTTTGATAAGTTTTGAAAAAGTTTTGATGAGTTTTGAAAGGAGAAGTCCATGAATCTTGCGGGATATGTCAAATGTCTAAAAAGGCATGCTTTGAATAAAAATATATCCGATGAGGAGTTTTTTAATGCAGTATTAAAGCCTTACATTGATGCCGGCGAAATTGATAATAAGAATAATGAAGAGATATATTTTGATAAGTCACGAACCAGTCTTATTCTTAATAGAAGAGCGGATGTGCCAGGTGCACTGAGAAAGGCTCTGAGTAACAATAATATACATCGTTGGGTTGCAGATAATTTTGAGGATTTTCTTAAAGAATACATAAATCCGAAGGAGGTTAAAGCTGTTGTTGAGGAGATATCTGAAATGATTGAAACAGATAAATTCATAACAGAAAAGGATGAGTTACTTAATAAAAAGTCGTTAGCAAACGTTTTTCTGGCGGAAACATTAATTGAGTGTATTAGAGTAAAAAATGATGGGCTTGATCCCGAAGGGGAGATATTACGGAATGGTGCGTATTGTGTAAAAGTTGTATATAAGGATATATTTGGGTATGCGTTTAAAAAAAGATCTCGTCAAAAAAATATTGTTGTTATTCCAGTAGACACCGGGTTTCATACGCATGTAACAAGAAAATATGAAAAAAAAGAATTAAATGATGTATCTGTTAAGTCCATACATGGACAGTTTTTGACAAGGTGGGAGAAAAGTGGCGAAAATATAGAAATTCTTCCAAAAAGAATAAAAGAAAGTTTAAAGGTGCCTATAAGTGATGGTGGAAAATATCCGCTTGGAACTATAGCTACTATTGAGAATGATTTTACTATCTTTTATTTGATAGCCATTTCAGAATTTGATGAAAATAATAATGCTCATAGTTCAAAGGAAGAAATAATTCGTTGTGTGGACGAATTATCAATCTTTTATGATAAATATGGAGATGGTCATGACATATATATTCCATTATTGGGAACCGGCAAATCGCGTGCGGCGGTTTCTTTGCAGGAATCCTATGATATTATAGTTAATTGCTATAAGAAGAATTCAACCAGGATACAGGGAAACATTTATATTGTAATTAATAAGGATTTGGAGAAATTTGTTAGAACAAGTGAAGGAGGAATCTAAAATGTATTACCGAACAAGAACTTATTTAGCAGGAGATTGGGATGGGGATAGAAATCTTATACAGCAGATTATGGACTGGAAAAAGAGTGGATATCTTACTTTAGATTTTACAGACGCTCACGAACTTAAACAAGCAAGAGATGGAAGCCTGAACTGTACAATTAAGAGATCTTTAGCAGACAGATTAAATGGATCAAAGACATTTGTCTTAATTGTTGGTGAAAAAACAGATTCAGTAACAAGTGGAAGCTGTCAGCATTGTTCGGCCTACAGGACATATTATCAAAACTGTTCTCGTGGTCATAGTCAAGATCTGCGTAGCTACATTACTTACGAGTGTGAACAAGCTGCACATGATTATAGAAATAATGAAATGAAGATAGTGGTAATATACAATTACATGAATGTTCATAAAAACAAATGTCCAATTGCGGTAAGAAATATAGGAACACATATTGCAGGAATAACACATGATATAAATGGAAATGGCAGATATGATTATCAAGCTATTAAGAATGCTATTATGAAATAATTGTGTATATTTTTCTTTTTGCGAAAGTATCAAAAAAATAACTTATAATTATTGTTGTTATAGCAAGATTATCTTTCAGTTTTATCGACTAAGGATATATTACAGCAAATTTAGTTTTTGCTCCTTAACCTATAAAAAAAGTGACTTAAGGAGCAAAAATGATTGATTTAGATGACGAAAGGGGTAATTCGGAATATGAAATATTTTGTTCAGCTCATACAGATGAAGAAATAAACGAACACTACTATATGTATCAGGGTAGAAGCTGGGACCAAGCATCAGTTTTATATATAAATCCTGTTAAAGAAGCCTATATCAACATCATCGTTTAACGAATGCGAATAATGAATAACAAATCTAAAATTATCTTTGTGTTATTGGCATCTGTGTTATTTATGTTCACAGCATGTGCATCAGCGAGCAAAGAACGTCCTTATGATTCTTCATTTGCCAACGCAAAGGAGTTTGCCGAGTATTGGTGCGGTCCTTGTGAAGAAATTGAATCATATACCGTCATTGCGGGTGAT
Organism: Lachnospiraceae bacterium AB2028; assembly: GCA_000621425.1. Taxonomy (GTDB): domain Bacteria; phylum Bacillota; class Clostridia; order Lachnospirales; family Lachnospiraceae; genus NK4A136. The sequence continues at coordinate 16,999 of JHYJ01000011.1, read as the reverse complement.
GCAGAAGTCCTCATACACAAATTTACTGATTCCGAATTCGGATTCACATATACTGTTGAAGAGATGTATCATGAGTATTCGAATAAGAGTAAGCCGGTTGCATCTTACTATTGCAGAGATTTTGATTATTACTACCTTAAAGAATTCCTCAACAGAACTGACCTGTCACCGGTGACTGACAAATATGATATAACGATCGAGCAGGATGAGCTGATCGAGACAAAAAATAAAGATATCTACAACATATATTTTAATGGTATCTCGATGTGGACAGACAGGTCTCTGACTGATGCAGAGGGCAACGAAGTAATGGAGTTTGTCTATAACGCTCTCGACAGCTTTGACACCCGTGATCACTTCACAAAAGATCCTAATTGTACTTCTGTAAGCTATACTCTGTATTGTGTATCCAGAGCGGAAGAAGCTGCGGTAGGAACACCGCACCATATGTTTTCTGGTCGCTACGGCTACAGGCAATGAGAGCCCAACCTAACGCTTGCGGCATTATTGAATAATAGAATGGTATATCAATTTTGAGGATGACAGACTATTGGGATTCACTAAGGATGATTTTAATGATATTGTTGAGACCGCTTATGAATTGACAGATGCAAAGGAGATATACTATTTCTTCGATGAAATTCAGATCATTGACGGATGGGAGCATTTTGCCAGAAGAATGGCGGATCAGAAGAAGCATGTGTATATTACGGGAAGTAATGCCAAGATGCTTAGCTCAGAGATGGAAAAAGTTCTTGGGGGAAGATATTTATCCCAAATGATTATGCCTTTTTCATTTTGTGAAACACTTGTTTATAAAAAGATAGATCACGATGAAATGGCAATGTTTACAACTTCAAAGTCTGCAAAGATACGCAGAGGATGTCAGGAATATGTTTTGAGCGGAGGTTTTCCGGAAGCACAACTATTAAAAAACAAAAGAGAATATATTAAGAGTGTTTATGAGAAGGTTCTTTTGGGAGACATTATAGAGCGTGAAAAAGTTAATAATAAGATGGCTCTCAGACTGATGATAAAGAAAATAGCAGAAACTGTAATGCATGAAATATCCTTTAACACGCTGGCAGGTAATGTAAAAGCTACCGGAATAAAGACATCAACAGATGCTATGATAGATTACTCATCATATGCGGAGAATGCATATCTTTTGTTTAGAAATAAAAACTATGTATCCAAATTCGCTGAAAAAGAAAGTACTCCAAGGTTTTATTTTTACGATAACGGCATTTTGTCATTATTTCTTATAGATAAGCAATCAACACTGCTGGAAAATGCGGTTGCAGTTTATTTAAAACGGAGGTTTGGCGAAGAGGTATATTATTTTAAATCTTCTCAAACCGGAATAGATATAGATTTTTATCTTCCTGAGGAAAAATGCGCTATACAGGTTGCAGGCAGTATAGATTCAGCAGAAGACAGAGAGACCAAGAGTCTCATATCTTTTGCAGAGAAAACAGAAGGGAAACACCGCCTGATTATTGTGACAAACGAGGAAGAACGAACAGTTAATAAAGATGACGTAACAATTGAAGTGATACCCGCTTTCAAATTCTTTTTAGAAAAAATTTAAAAGAAAAATCAGCTTAAGCTGGTGTGCTTGTAGGCGAGGTTATTTATCGCCTGCTATTGAATAACAAGGGCTATTTTCATATAATGTAGGGAAGATTTTAACCAATGAGTCACGGTTCTGGGACATTAAAGATTTTCAGAATAAAGGGGGAATAGAACTCATGAAAAAGATGATCGGCATGGTTGCAGCCATAAGCGTTCTTGCATCGCTGAGCGCCTGCACAGGTAAGGCTCCGGAAGAAACGACAGAGGGATTTTCTCCGGCTCTCAAGACAGATACCGCGTGTGACATCACGGTAGTCGGAAGCTATGATAATTTTGAGGCTTTAGAGGCTGAATTTGACAGATTCAACGAGATATATCCGAATGTTCAGCTTAGCTATGTGAAGCTTGATGACTATAACAATATATTGGATACAGTGCTGGAAGGTGATGACAGCCCAAATATTTTCTTTTCTTATACCTGGATGATGGGTAATGAAAAATACGATCATATATTCACTCATACGGAAGAGCTTTCTGATCCGGCATTGGGTCTTGATATGGACTGCATCCGCCCCGGCCTTATCAATCATGATGCGGATGGCAATGTGATGATGGTGCCGATCTTTTCGAGAAGCTATGGCATGCTGGTGAACAAAGATCTGTTTGAAAAGGAAGGCTTAAGTGTTCCTACTACAAGGGCAGAGCTTATGACGGTGTGTGAAGAGTTTCATAACAAGGGATATGAGAGCCCTATGATGGGTTACAGTCTGGACTCGTCCGGATGTTTTATGTACACGGTTGCCTATCCGATGTTCGTTGCTACTCTTGCTGAGGATCCGGAAGCACTTGCGCTTGCCAATGATCTAGATCCGGCAGCAGGAGAATATATGCGTCCGGCGCTGGAGTCTGTGGAACAGCTGATGCAGAGCGGATGCATCGATATTAATGAGTGTGACAAGATCGAGGATAACTATACAGAAGTGATTCTCCGCTTTTTTGAAGGTGATGTACCTATGATGATCTGCGCCGGTGACACAGTATCCGGTACCAGGAAAAGGGAAAGCCAGTCCGAGGCATTTACCAATTCGCCTTTTGAGTACATCTTTGTACCGATCCCGCTAACGGATGAAGGCGGCTACTTTATAGACAGTCCGTCAGTTGAGTTCTCAGTCAACAAGGAATGCGATAATCTGGATATGACAAACGAGTTTATGCGGTTCCTTATCACGGACAGCGAACTGAATGAACTGGCTTCCGTGAAGCGCCTGATAACACCTACTGCGGATATGTCGTTCGATTCGGTTTATGCGCCTTTCGGCCAGGTGCCGTCAGAACGCACGATCTCACCGGAGATAGTAGGCATTACGGATCCGCTTACAGTACAGATCAAGATGGCTGCATTTCAGGTTGGCAGAGGTGACATCACCATAGATGATGCCGTTGCAATGTACGGAACCTTTGAGTAAGAAGCGGGAGGGCCTGTGAAGAAAGCGGCGGTCATCATTCCAAACCTTCTTATCATCGGATTCATACTGCTTTTTATCGTAAGGTACGCAAGTTTCAAGGTGGAAGAAAGCAACCGGAATGCGATAGAAGCATATGAGAAGATGACTCTCACGGTTGATCAGATCATTGCTAACTATATCGAGGATGAGCAGCATCTGTGCGATATATGGTCTAACTATGTCAATAGCTCTGCGGAGTCGGGCACTCCGATGACTGCAGAGGAGGCAATCTCTTATATCAGAAAGGCTAAGGTATCTCCGGAGATATCCGGCCATCTTATTTTTGTGGATGATCCGAACTTATCGGGTATTTCAACTGCTGAAAATGTAAGCAAACCCGGCGATTATTCGGTTTCATATAAGAACATATCCATCTTTGACAATCTTGAAAGTATGAGCAATGCTACCGGTGTGGTTAATATCACACGGGCTTACACGAATCCAATGAACGGAATACAGTCCATCGCTTTCATGAATTACGTTAAGGTTCTTGATCCTGATACAGGGGAGTTAAGGACTGCTCTTCTGATGCGAGTGGTTCCATTAAGCCTTCTGGAGCAGAAACTGGTTTTCTTAAAAGGCGAATACGAGAGTATTGAAATAAGCATTTTTGACAAAGACGGCGACTATATTATCCACGGCAAATCATTAAAGAACAGCAATTTCTTTGAATATTACAAATCCTATAACGATGTTACCGCTGAGGAATACGAGAGCTTTATGCAGGAGATCATCGGAGGAGAAGGTTCTATGGTCATTAAGAACTCCAAGGGTGAGGACTGCGTGATAGCCTATACGCCCTTTGAATCACTGAAGTCCTGGTACCTGCTTGCGTACATTCCAAAGGATGACCTGGTGCAGAACCGCGTAGTTGACTGGCTTTTGTTAGGCATCGTTTCAGTAGGACTTGTCAGCCTGCTCATATATAATTTCGTTATACTGATGATATATAACCGCAAACTTTCGGAAGCGGCGTTGGAGGCCAATCAGGCCAATGATGCCAAGTCCTATTTCCTTTCAACAATGTCACATGATATCCGTACCCCCATGAATGCCATCCTTGGACTAAACGAGATGGTATTAAGGGACAGCCATGACGAGACTATCATCGGCTATTCCGAGAATATCAGGACAGCCGGTAATACCCTTTTAGGCATCATAAATGATATCCTGGACTTTTCAAAGATCGAAGCCGGCAAAATGGACATAATCAACGTGGACTACAGCGTTGTGACGGTACTGAACGACATTGTAAACATGGTACAGAAGAAAGCGGAAGAAAAAGGCCTTGCGTTCAATATGGATATTGACGGCGAGATACCTATGATACTTCACGGTGATGAGATAAGGATCAAGCAGATCATCACAAACATTCTTTCCAATGCGGTCAAGTACACGAAGGAAGGTTCCGTGACTTTTTCTGCGGGATATGAAAAGATTCCGGAAAAGCCGGATGCCATTATTTTGAAGATAAGCGTTGCCGATACCGGAATAGGTATCAAGCCTGAAGATATGGACAGGCTGTTCAAGGCCTTTGAAAGGATCGAAGAAAAAAGAAACCGTAACATCGAAGGTACAGGCCTTGGCATGACTATAGCACAGACCTTCCTTACCATGATGGGCAGTCAGCTTCAGGTCAGCAGTGTATACGGAGAGGGCTCGGTGTTTTCTTTTGACTTAGAACAGAAAGTGGTCAGATGGGATCCTGTAGGCAATTACGAGGACGCATTCAAGCGTTCGCTGGAAGAAAGACACGGATACCATGAGAAGTTTACTGCGCCTGACGCAGACGTGCTTGTTGTTGACGACACCCCGGTTAACCTTACTGTATTTGAAAGTCTTTTGAAACGTACTAAGATCCGTATTGATACCGCGGAAAGCGGCGATGAAGCGATTCCTATGTACAAAAACAAACATTACGATGTGATCTTTTTAGACCACATGATGCCGAACAAGGATGGTATCGAGACCTTAACGGAAATGCGGGGGCTTAAGGGAACTCCGAACGATGAAACAACCTTCATCTGCCTTACGGCAAATGCGATTTCCGGTATGCGGGAGATGTACATAAATGCAGGCTTTAATGACTATCTTACCAAGCCTATCAATTCTGACAGGCTGGAAGTGATGCTTTTGCAGTATCTTCCAAAGGATAAGATCGAGGCTCCGTCGGAGGAAGAAGAGAATGGCGACTGCGTACTTCCGGAGTTTCTCTATCATCTGGATGAGATAAATGTGAATACCGGGCTTATGCACTGCGGCAACGGCGATTCATATATGGCTACGCTTGAGATGTATCTTGACACAGCTGCGAAAAATGCTGATGATATTGAAAAGTTCTGGGCTGCAGGGGATATCAAGAATACAACCACAAAGGTACATGCTCTTAAAAGTACATCCCGGGTAATAGGCGCACTGGAACTCGGAGAGTTTGCGGCAAGACTGGAAAAAGCCGGCGACTCAGGGGATACGGAAACACTTGGCAGGGAACTGCCGAAACTGATTTCGCAGTACAGGAAGTTAGCGGAAGATTTAGAGCCATTAAATGAACTGGAAGCTCCTAAGGAAGATGACGACTGGCCGCTTATAACTATGGAGGAATTAAACGATGCATACAGGGCTCTTTCAGAGTTCTGTGCAAGTTTTGACTTTGAAAGTGTGGTCCATGTTGCCCGGTCTCTTGAAAAGTATAGGATTCCGGAAGAAGAGGCAGCACGGGTTGACGCAATCATAAAAGCTGTGGATAATTTTGACTATGAAATGATACCCGATATAATAAAGGGAGAAGAAGGATAGTTATGAGAAGTGATAAAATACTTGTTATAAGCAGCGGGTCCGGTTTTACGGCGGATGCGCTTCAGAACAATCTCAAGAATGCGGGATTCGTTACGGAATTTGCTGAGCCGAAGATGAAGGCTATAGAGGCAGGGATGTTTGACTGCGACATTGTCCTTCTGTTAGCAGGAGATTTTGTGTACGAAGCATCAGAGGCACTTGTCTATGTCAAGGACATCACGGCAGATGACGACATTCCTCTGTGCGTTATCGCTTATGACCAGGAACTGGCAGAGATTGAAAAGTACATTCCCGAAGAACGCTTTAAGCGGATATTCAAGCGCCCTTTCGATGCAAAGAATGTTTCAGAGGAAATGAAGGAAGTTGCCGAGGCTGCCTGGAAGAACAGGATGGAAAAGCGTATCCTTTTAGTGGACGATGACCCGACATTCCTTAAGATGCTTCAGGGCTGGCTTTCGGGCAGGTACCGCATTACGGCAGTTAAATCGGGAATGCAGGCTATTACATATATAGCTCACCATACACCGGATCTTATTCTGCTGGATTATGATATGCCCATAACCCCCGGTCCCCAGGTCATGGAGATGATCAGGAGTGAAATAAGTGCGGCCGAGATCCCCATCATATTCCTGACAGGGAAGTCTGACCGTGAAAGCATTATGAATGTTATGAGATTAAAGCCTCAGGGATACCTGTTAAAAACCATGAGCAAAGAAGCTATCGTGGAGGCTATAGATAATTACTTTACTGCACACAAGTGGGATTACCTGAACTAATAAAGAAATCTATCAGAGTATATAAGAGGGAACGAAAATGGAAGAGAGAATCGTAGTTGTTGATGATGACGCCATGATACTCAAACATGCAAACAGGATACTTACGGAAGCCGGTTTCAGGGTCACGTGCTTAAAGAACGGCAGGCTTTTGATGGACTATATCGCAAAGAATCCGGTTGACCTTCTTCTTCTCGATATAAGAATGCCTGAGATGGACGGCTTTGAGACGATCTGTGCATTAAGGGAGTGGGAGAGTGAGAATTCCCGGGATGAAGTTCCGGTAATTTTCCTTACTGCAAATGAAGATTCCGATTCAGAGGCAAAGGGCCTTTCTCTCGGTGCTATGGATTTTATAAGAAAGCCCTTTTCTTCGGAAGCTTTAAAGATAAGAGTAAGAAACCTTCTTGACCTTATACTTCTTCAGAGAGACCTTCACCGGGAGGTGGCTAAAAAGACTGCCGAGCTTGAAAGCCTTTCACTGCATGTGGTACACACTCTCGCTAAAACCATAGATGCCCATGATGCATATACGAATGGTCATTCCGAAAGGGTAGCGTCATACTCAAAAGAGATAGCCGGAAGATACGGCTATGATGAGGGGAGACAGGAAGAAATCTATATGATGGGACTCCTGCATGATGTAGGCAAGATAAGTGTTTCGGATACTGTAATCAATAAGCCCGGAAGACTTACAGATGAGGAATATATGCAGATCAAGCAGCATCCTGTGAAGGGCGCTGAGATACTGACGACCATCAGCGAAATGCCAAAGTTAGTGACCGGAGCAAGATGGCATCATGAAAGGTACGATGGCAAAGGCTATCCCGACGGCTTAAAGGGTGAAGAGATCCCGGAAGAAGCCAGGATCATAGCTGTTGCGGATGCTTATGATGCAATGACCAGCAAAAGGAGCTACCGCGGCATCATTCCCCAGGATGATGTGAAGAGTGAGCTTGAAAAAGGGATGGGCACCCAGTTTGATGAGAAATTTGCGCGCATTATGCTTGAGATGATAGCAGATGATCCGGAGTATACAATGCATGAGTGAGAACGGTGCTGATCCGGATTACAGTAGAGTCTTTCAGCCCGGTGATGATCCGGCAAAATGGGATTAGCTGAAGGACCGGAGGTCTAAGAGTTGAACTCGCATGATATTTTGTTAATAGTACAGTACATTACCATAGGCGTGCTGTTTGTGGAGATATGTGCTGTTTTTCTTAAATGGAAGAATCCGATTCATTCATATCTGTTTTTGGCCTGCATGGCAACCTTTATAAGCAATGTGGGCTATCTTTTTGAAATGAAGGCCATGTCTGAAGAGACCTATCTTTCTGCACTCAAGATTTCTTATATAGGAAGGGTGTGGATAGTATTTGCTTTTTTCCTTTTCTCTGCAAAACTGTGTGGTAAGAGAGTTCCCAAGGCACTGACGGCTTTTCTGATACTTCTGCATATAGGAATATATGTGTTCGTACTGGGCATAGGGAGTAATGGCTTATATTATAAAGAATATCAGTTTGTTTCGGATCCGGAATTTCCAAGATTCTATCATAGTAACGGTTATATCCATGATCTTTTTATGTCAACGAACGGCATCCTTGCTTTCACCGCACTGTACTGGGTCATCATGGAATACCGAAAGGAAACACTTAAAAATTCAAAAACAAGATTTTTCATGCTGATAATGGCCTATGGTGTCCAGCTGGCAGCTTTCCTTTTGCATGCTACCGGAGTTTTTGGCATATCTAAATATTACGATCTCAACATGCCGGGGGCACTGTTCGGTACTGTCTTCATGCTCATAGGAATCCTGGGATTTGACCTTATGGGCACCAGGGAGATAGCAAAGGACTATGCTATAGACAGGATATCTGAGGGTGTCATAGCCGTAGATAATACCGGCCGGATACAGTATTATAACGAGCCGGCGGCAAAACTTTATCCGGAATTCGATATTTTCTTTTCCGGAAAGAAGGGCTCCGGCGGGGCGGCATCAAATGGTGACCGGTCGAAGATCTATACGCCGTATGATATTGTGGCATTCATTATTGATGCGGTAAGGAAGGGTGAAACCCTTACCATAGGCGACCGCATATATACTCCTGAGGAAACGGATCTTTTATATAAGGGCGAGAGCTATGGCAAACTTTATGCCTTGGTTGATGATACGGATCATATCCGTTACATGGAAGAACTCCAGAAGCAGAGGGATAATGCGGACAGTGCGAATGCGGCCAAGAGCAAATTCCTTGCAAACATGTCTCATGAGATAAGGACTCCGATAAATGCCATACTCGGCATGGATGAAATGATACTCCGTGAGTCAGGTGAAAAGCCTGTTCGTACATATGCAGCGGATATCATGTCGGCAGGCCGGACGCTTTTGTCACTTATTAATGACATACTTGACCTTTCTAAAGTGGAGGAAGGCAAGATGGAGATCATCCCGGTGCAGTATGATCTTTCTTCACTGGTTGGAGACCTGATCAATATGACCAGGGGCAGGGCAGAAAAGAAGGGGCTTAAGTTAAATGTTAATGTGGATGAGCATATCCCCCGTATTTTATTAGGAGATGAGATAAGGATAAGACAGTGCGCAATGAACCTGCTTACCAATGCGGTGAAGTATACAGAGGAAGGTGAAGTGACGCTGAGTGTTTCTTATGAGAAGAAAGAGCAGAACCATATACTTCTAAGCTTTTCTATTGAAGATACCGGAATAGGCATGAAGGAAGAAGATATGGAGAATCTTTTTTCGCCATATAAACGTATTGAGGAAAAGCGTAACCGCGCAATAGAGGGAACAGGTTTAGGCATGAGCATTACAAGACAGCTATTAGACCTTATGGGAAGCTCATTGTCGGTAAGCAGTGAATACGGAAAGGGATCTGTCTTTTCTTTTGCAATAGACCAGGAGGTCATCAAGTGGGAGGAGATCGGAGACTATTCAGCAGGATTCAACAGCATGGCCGGCACTGAGTATGAGTATCATGAGCTGTTCCATGCGCCTGAGGCCAAGATCCTTGTGGTAGATGATACAGAGGTGAATCTGACTGTAATAGAAAACCTGCTTAAAAAGACTGAAGTAAAGATAGATACGGCAATGTCCGGAAAGGTTGCGATAGAGCTTGCAAGGAATAATATGTATGATGTGATCTTTATAGATCATATGATGCCTGATATGGACGGAATAGAAACTTTGGAGCATATCAGGAAATCCGGAATGAGCAAAGATGCATCGGCTGTAGCGCTTACAGCTAATGCGGTTTCCGGAGCAAGGGAAATGTATCTTGAAGCCGGTTTTACGGATTATCTTTCCAAGCCTGTGGACGGTGAGAAACTTGAGAGGATGCTGCTGGCGCTTCTTCCGGAGGAAAAGATTAAGGAACAGGGAGAAAATGAAGAGCTTTGCGTTGACGAAGTGAATGGTGTAAATGATGCCGGTACGGATAGGCTTTCGGCGGAGCTGAAAGAGATACAGGGAATAGACATCGATGCAGGTCTTAAGAACTGCGGCTCGGAAGAGGGATTCTTATCTGTTTTGACCGTGTTCCATAAAACAGCCGTAGTTAAGGCTGATGAGATTGAGAATTATTATAAGCAGGGTGATATAGATAATTATACGGTTAAAGTACATGCCCTAAAGAGTTCGGCCCGTATCATAGGGGCTACTGCCTTGTCAGAGTTGGCTAAAGAGCTTGAGGATGCAGGGAAACGTGGCGATATGGACCATATAAATTGTTATACGGACAGGCTGCTTGCCATGTACCGCACTCTTGACAGCAAATTGGCAATGCTTGAAAAAAGTGATGAAGTGCTTCCTGAGATTGATTCAAGATCACTTAAGGAAGCATATAATACTATGGTTGAAATCGCAGGCAGTATGGATTACGGATTGATGGAGAATCTGATAAAAGACCTGCGGGGGTATAAACTTCCGGAACAGGATGCGGAGCGTGTCACCGGGATAGAAGGAATGCTTAACGAGCTTAACTGGGATGGAATAATCAAGACTGCGGGAGAAGGCATGTGATCATGAAGAAAAGAATCATCAGAAATATGTCCCTTATAGCGAGGACAATAAAAGCCAGCTTAGCAATGGCACTGCCTATACTGTTCATAGGCAGTATGACGGTGCTGCTAAACAGCTTTCCCATACAGGCCTATCAGGATTTTCTTGATTCATTCCTTGACGGAGGAATCAGGAGCATGCTTTCTGTCATACAGTGTACAACTGTGGGAACTTTAGCTGTATATATAACCATAGCGCTGAACTTAAGCTATACAAACCAGACGGATGATGGGTCAAGGCTTGCATTCAGGCTTGGAAGCCTGCTGGGATGCCTTACGGGCTTTTTTATTCTCGTTGGATTTTTTAATGGGGCGCCGGACCTGACGCTGCTTAGCGGCCAGGGAGTTTTCAGTGCTATTGTAGCCGGTGCCGCAGGTTCGGTACTTTTTAGGAAGTTTGAGACTCTTTTCAGGTCCCGGAAGATGGTCTTTGTGGACGGTGCAGATTCGGAGTTTAATGCGGCTCTCCATACGATGTTGCCTTTCATAGCTGTTGTACTCAGTTTTACTGCGGTAAATTATCTTATCACTGTATGCTTCCGGGTCCAGAGTATGCAGCATCTGTTCATGAAAGTGGTAGATACCATCTTTTTCAGCATGCAGAGGTCATACATAAGCGGACTGTTGTTTACAACCTTTACAAGTGTAATGTGGTGGTTCGGCATTCACGGTAATAATGTGCTGAACCAGGTGGCAGAGGATATGTTTACAGCGATCATCCCCGGGGAGATCGTGTCAAAGAGTTTCATTGATACCTTCGTCAATATGGGCGGAACAGGCTGCACAATGGGACTGCTGTTTGCAATGATATTTTTCGGAAAGCGCAGTTCAACAAGAAAGCTTTCCGGTATGGCCTTTCTGCCGGGGATATTCAATATAGGTGAGCTGATGGTGTTTGGCTTTCCTATCATATATAACCCGCTTATGGTGGTCCCTTTCATACTTGCGCCCATGCTCTGTTTCTCGAATGCGTTCCTGCTGACCAAGGTGGGCTTCCTTCCTCCGGTTACGGAATCTGTTGTATGGACCACGCCTGCGCTTATGAGCGGATACCTTGCTACAGGTTCGGTCAGGGGAGTGATAGTCCAGTTTATGAATATCCTGATATCCACCGCGTGCTATGCTCCGTTCGTGGTTGCTTATGAAAAGAGATCCATCGATGAGTTCTCATCTGCAATGGAAGAACTGGTAGCGGTACTTAAAAAGAGCGAGGAAACTACGGAAGAGGTGGTGCTCACCGAGTGCGATGGCAATGTGGGGAGGCTTGCAAAGCTCCTTGCTACGGATCTGAGTGAAGCCCTTTCCAAGTCGTCGCCGGCTGATGACAGGAGACAGGCTGGCAGTCCGCTGATAATAAAATACCAGCCCCAGTTTGACAATACCGGAAAATGCATTGGTGCAGAAGCGCTTCTCAGATGGAATCATAAAAGGTACGGTGTCATCTATCCGCCCCTTGTCATACATCTTGCAAAGGAGAGCGGTGATCTTTACAGATTAGAGACATACATAGTAGAAAAGGCGGTCCGGGATTCTGAGAGCTTCAGGCAGTGCTTCGGTGAAAACTTTAAACTGAGCATAAACACTACCGTGACAACGCTTTATGACAGCAGGTATGTGGATTTCCTTCGGATCATTGCGGACCGTTACAGGTTAAGGACAGGAAATATCTGCATTGAGATCACGGAAGAAACTGAGCTTGTGACGACGGAAGAAACCGGAGAGCTGATCAAGAGCATCAGGGCTTTCGGCTATACATTTGCTTTGGATGATTTTAGCATGGGCCATACATCACTTCAGTATCTGCAACATAATCAGTTTGACATAGTGAAGCTTGACGGCAATTTAGTAAAGTCGCTGTTAGATAATGGCCGTACCAAGGAGATCATAAATTCAATCGTGTATTTGTCTAAGTCACTTGATTTCAAGGTCCTTGCGGAATTTGTCGAGACTACGGAACAGCGTGATGCCCTTGAGCAGATAGGCTGCCTGCTTTATCAGGGATATCTTTTCAGTCCGGCGGTGGACAGGGATACTCTGCTTTCGGATATCGGCGGAGAGAAACGGCAGTAGGATATCTGATATACAAGCGGGTATGGTGGAAATAGGTCGTTTGTGGTAGTATTTATAGATGTAACCGGAGCTTGTGATGAATATGAAGGCAAGGGGGAAACAGATGCAGACAGTTAAAGTGATCATAAAAAATGACGGGACAGGATTAGAGGAAGCGCTGGACAGGACTACTGCTTTTGCAGAAGAACTTAACCTTCCGAAGAAGGAACGCATCCGTCTGAGACTGTTGGGGGAAGAGCTGTTCGGGGTCGTATGTGCAGTGACAAAGGAGTTTTCAGCTGAATACTGGGCAGAGCTTGACGGTGATACTGCGAAGCTTACCCTTGAAGCGAAAACAAATATGGATCCCGAAAAGAAGATGAACCTTGTTGACATATCTTCGAAGGGCAGGAATGAAGCAAACAAGGGCCTGATGGGAAGGATATTTGATATTTTTGAATATGTCATGTTCACGCCGATGGAGGTAGGGGCTTTTGACCTGGCTCAGATGCAGGCCGGTAACGTCCAGATGGGATGCTATGCCGGTGCCGTGACATCAAGCTATATATGGTCCCTTGATCAGTATAGGAATGATGTGAAGAATGCCCACGATAATAATGAAGCAGCAGAAGAGTGGGACGAGCTGGAGAAATCCATCATTGCGAATATTGCAGATGATGTTAAGGTTTGGATAGAAGGCGACAAAGTCTGCCTGGTGATCGAAAAGGCAGTTCACGCAGACTGATAGTGTGATGAATATATAGTTGGCACGGTAAAGGAGGAAGCATGTTAGACATTAAACAGGAAAAAGACGGAGAAAAGCTTACGGTTGCGCTGGATGGAAGACTAGACACTGCCACTGCACCGCAGTTAGAAAAGGAACTTGATCCCATTGCGGATGATGTGAAGGAACTGGTTTTTGATATCGCAAATTTGGAATATGTTTCTTCGGCAGGACTCAGGATACTTCTTTCCGTGCATAAGAATATGAGTAGCCGGGGACACATGGTATTACGTGGTGCAAACGAGAATGTAATGGAAGTTTTTGAAGTTACGGGCTTTGCAAATATTCTTAATATTGAAGCCTGATAGTTGTATTTTATATAGTTTCCGCGATGGTTCTTTTTTTTCAGAAATCGGTAAGATCAAATAGTGCTGCAGATGGGCAGGCCGTTTCCGGTCTGCCCATAGCAGTTTGCGTAGGAAGTGCATTATTTTTACGGACCGGGAGAAATTACATGAATGGTTTCTCTGAGTGGAGGAGAAAATGATGCGGGTCTATCTTATGAATGCGGGCAGCCTTGAATCAGCGGACGTGTATAAAAGCGCCTTAATGCTGGTGGATCCGGACCGGTGCAAGCAGCTTGAGGGCAGGAGTGGCAAGCCGGCAGCATTGTCTCTTGCGGCGGGACTGCTTATCCAGTATGCATATTTAGATCATATACAGGAATCAGGCACTGAAAAAGAAATCTTGTTTTATTCCAAAGATGCGATAGAATGTACAGGTGTGCTGAAGGCAGCAGGGCATGTTGAATGCGTGCGCAAGAGTGACACAGGCAGCCCTTATTTTCCTGATCATCCGGATATTTATTTCAGCATATCCCATTCAGGAGATTATGCTGTATGCTCTGTTTCTGGTGCCCGGAACGGCATTGATATACAGGAACACAGGAATCTTAGCTGCGATATTTCTGGCAGGTACTTTGCCGGTGAAGAGGATGAGTACCTTAAAAATGAATCCGGGGATTTTACGAAGGATTTTTTTGATCTCTGGTGTCTCCATGAAGCGTATATGAAATATACGGGTCAGGGGATGAAACAGGGGATGAAGGATGTGAGCTTTCTGTCTGCACTTAAAGCGGATGGTGCGAAGGCTGTCCATAATATAGGGAATGAAAAAAGAATTTGTGCACAGATCCTGCAGGCTCCTGCAGGGTACAGTCTGGGAATCGTAAGTGCCTGATGTATATGGGATACCTACAGACTGCGGTATGAAAGGACCGGTGCTTCGGAGGAAGAATGGATAAGTTATATATAGTTATACCTGCGTATAACGAATCGGAAAACATAAGACAGCTGGTTGAGGACTGGTATCCCGTTATAGAAAAGCATAACGGGGCAGGTGAGAGCCGGATGGTGGTCATAGATGACGGAAGCAAGGATGACACCTTTAAGATACTCTGCGAAATGGCAAAGGACAGACCGTTGTTGCAGCCACTTACCAAGGAAAACGGCGGACACGGAGCGACTATTCTTTACGGATACAAGTATGCACTGGCACACGGTGCAGATTACATCTTTCAGACGGATTCAGACGGACAGACCCTGCCGGAGGAATTTGAGCCTTTCTGGAAACGCAGGAAAAAGTATGACATGGTCATAGGCTGGCGCAGGACCAGGGGAGACGGTGCAGGACGAGTATTTGTGACTAAGACGTTGCGCAAGGTCATAAACATTTGTTTCGGGGTGAAGATTCCTGATGCCAACACTCCGTACAGGCTGATGAATGCAAGAACCTTAGAAAAGTACATTGATATAATACCGGAGGATTACTTCCTTGCGAATGTGGTGGTGTCGGTAATCTTTAAAAAGAAGGGATGCCGCACCAGATACATTCCTATTACCTTCAGGCCAAGGCAGGGTGGGGTGAATTCCATAAATATGATCAAGATCATAAAAATAGGAACACAGGCACTGCAGGATTTCAGGATGATAAATAAGAGACTGTAATATAGTGGCTGGACAAGTGACTGTAAGTGCGGCATAGCGCACAAAATTTGCATATGGCATATAAAGTGGTAGAATAATCTGTAGTTTTTTGAATAGTTGCAAGATCGGGAGGCAACGGCATTGAACATCGATAATATGATGACCAGAGTAAAAGTGAATAATGAGATTGACCTTTGTGAACTGGTCGGCAGCAAAAAGAAGAATATCGATGCTACGAGACATAAGATAGAAGCTGCTCTTCAGTATGCGCGTGTTTCCTATTTTTTAAGATGGCAGGAGCCGGGGTTTTTCAGCCGTTTGTTTAAGGGTGAAAAGACAAGGCTTGTTTTCTGTATTAATTCAGCCCAGCTGGAAGATGCGATGAAGGTTTTTGAAGAGCTTCAGTTAGCTGAGGATGAAGTGAAATTCTTAGGTGGCAAATCCAAGAACAAATATATGTATGCAGAGCCGTAAATAATATATTAATAGTACATTGAGAAATGGAGACGGAATATTGAAGTGCACCCCAAATGTTAGACAAATAGTTTAGCATTTGGAGGTGCATTTTTATGTCTAAGTATTCTTATGAAGAAAAGCTAGAAGCTGTTCTTAGAGTTGTTGATGATGGCATGTCTTTACGTGATAGTGCCAAGATTCTTGGAACAGGGAGTGAGCATGTACGAAGATGGGTTATGCGTTATGAGCAGTTTGGATCCGAGGGATTATTGTTAAAACACGGTTCCTATGATGGAGATTTTAAAGTTTCTGTTGTAGAATATATGCATCAGCATCATTTGTCTATTGCGCAAGTTGCTGTTAAATTTGGTATTCCTAGTGACGTTACAGTAGGCAAATGGGAACGCATATACTATGAGGAGGGGCCTATAGCTCTATACAGAGAAAATCGTGGTCGTCCAAAGAAAATGAAACCCAGAAAAACTAAAAAACTAAATAATTATCAACAAGAAGAGGATTTAATTGCAGAAGTGCAACGCCTTCGTATGGAGAATGAATACTTAAAAAAATTGCAAGCCTTAGTTCAGGAAAGAATCGCCCGAGAGAATGGGAAAGAGCCACCATCATCGAAGAATTAAGGCAGACGTATAAATTGGCAGATTTGCTTGCATTTGATGGTATGGCTAGAAGTACATTTTACTATTATATAAAGCGTATGAAGCAACCTGATAAATATAGCGAATTAAAAGATGTGATAAAACAAATCTTCTCTGAAAATAAGGGGAGGTACGGATATAGGCGAATTACTATGGAACTGCATAATCGCGGGTATCGCATCAATCATAAAACGGTACAGAAGTTGATGAAACAGAGTTGTCTGAAGTGTGAAATCAGGAGAAAAAGGTATCGTTCTTACAAAGGAGAAGTGGGTAAAGTTGCACCTAATATTATCGCGAGAAACTTTGAGGCAGATGGACCAAACCAAAAATGGGCTACCGATGTAACCGAGTTTGCCGTAATGGATCAGAAAGTATATTTATCACCCATACTGGATATGTACAA
>JHYJ01000010.1 GCA_000621425.1 Lachnospiraceae bacterium AB2028 | reverse complement strand
AGCAATTCTCTGCAAGGCTCAAAAAGCATCATATGAAGCAGAGCATGTCCAGAGTGGCCCATTGTATTGATAACGGTCCGATGGAAGGCTTCTGGGGGATTCTGAAAAGGGAAACGTATTATGGGAGACGGTTCACTTCAAGATTAGACCTTGTAAATACCATAGAAACCTATATCAGGTATTACAACACGGAAAGGATCCAACGAAAGCTTCAGCTGATGACTCCTATTGAATACCATGAAAGCTACTACGCGGCTGCATAAGAATACCGCCAGCCGATTGCTCGACTGGCGGCACGAAACTTTTTAATTATTCACTGTCCTCTTGACGGGTAGCACACCAGAGAGTGTGGATGCCATTTTTGTGTAAAAGGTTTTTACTGGTTACGTTAACATTTTACAACTTTTTTATCTTTCATATAAGGAACTATGATAATGAATATTAATGATGTTATTAGATAAGAAATAGAAACTCAATAACATATCGAAATTTCAAACGGTTGTTTCCCATTTTTATAGGATAAAGGCGAAAAAGCGAATTTTACTTTTTCTTGCATGTGGGACCGTACAATTAAGAATGCTTCTTTGAAAAAAGCAAGTTTTCTTGAAACGGAAATTTGTGATTGTGATTTTACGGGTTCAAATCTGGAAGGAGCTTGTTTGGCTGTTGCTGATTTTGATAATGCGGCATTTGTGAATGCGAATCTTTGTAATGCAGACTTTGCTTATGCAAAAAGAACATACTGGTCGGATTTTACTAATGCTGATACGACCGGTCTTAGTACTGCTGATGTGTCGGGAATCTATTTTGTTCTTTCCAGAGCAGATGCAGAGGCTCTTGGGGGTGATGAAGAAAATGAAGAAGTTGATAATTGTTAAAGCAAGAGGAATGAAAGGCGTTATGGAATGATTAAGATGACATCCAGATGTGCAAACAAGATGATAACGAGGTTAAATGAGGATCGTGATTACTGGCATGACATAGAGAATGAAAATGCATTAAGAAAGGTATATACAATATGAAATCTATAGTAAAAGTTGTTACTGTGAAATAACAAGAGCATACTAAATGCTAAACAAAAATATATAGCCTGCGGATTTTCCGCAGGCTTTTATAATTAAAATACAGAATTAAAGGTTTTATCTTATCATCATATCCTTTCAGTCAGTAGAAACATCGGTGCCGGCAGTATTGATATTTGTTTCGTAAGCGGAAAGTTTGGCCTTTAGTTCAGCAATTTCACGCTCGCTCTCAGCAAGTGCGTCCTCGGCTTTTTTGATCCTGCGGTTAAGGGAACGTTGACGCTTTTCATAATCCTCTCGTGCCAGGCAACGAAGGCGGAAATCTTCATCTGCAGAAAGTTCGTATATTGTGCCGGCGGCATCATCAATGACTTTATTCTTTGCTGCTAACATCTTGATATCCTCCCATGTCTTTGCTTTGAATAGACTGGCCCATATATCTATATTGTATGCTTTGTCAGTAGGGCTTGCAAGGTTAATTTGGGTGAGGTCAAGGACACTGATATTAAATTTGTCTGTATAGATATAATGGTCTTCAGTATCTGATAACTGGTATGTAGAGTAGAACTTTGGATGTTCATGTATCGGTGTAAAGTCCAGGATTCCAATTTGGTAGAGGGGAATGACTTCATCATAGTCTTGGCCTTTGTTGAGTGTGGTGAAATTAAGACATGCATAATAGGTGGACCGTTCAGGCCAGTTGGATTCATTAACCACCTGCATTTCAAGATTAATCTGTTTGCTGTTGTTGAAGATTACATTGATATCCAGTATGATATCTTTCTCATCCACTGATTTTCCTAGTATTATGGGATTGGTGATAGTTACGCTGTGGACATCTTTGGGTTTCAGGTGTAGTAACGAACAAATAAGGGCTTTTAAGACTCGCTTATTCTCTTGCATCAGAGCCTTGAAGAGATAGTCGTTTGTCATTTTGATGGCTACCGGGCCTGAGGCTCTCCGATAGTCAGATGTCTGTTTTTTCTTTTTTGGTGACATTGATTCTCCTTTCCGTGACAGAACGGAAAGAGCATAAAAAGATGCTATGACCGTGTATGTCACTTTGCAAATTTTATGTCTGTGAATAGTGGAACGATCGTTCCGCAGATGCACTGCCTTTGGAAAAAGCGGTGCAGAGATTCACATCTGTTACAAACATGAATACCTTAACAAAATCTGCCTGGAGTTGTCAATATCAATATAGTAAAAAAGCCTGCGTTTAGCAGGCTTTTTAATTGCGCTTCTGAGCCCCAAAATCATTCCCCAAGAGCTAATTCAGTTAATAATGAAAAAAATCTACTCCCCTCCCCATACCCCCGTGAACTTCCCCTATGTCTATGTTATAATAGCTTGGATTTTTTATAAAAGGACATGGGTGATTTATGAACAGCTTTATTGACAGTATTATAGAAGCAATTACATCAGTAAATAACAGTATAAATAATTTCGTCTGGCTGACAATCGGGTTATGGCTTCTGATCGGCACCGGCATCATCTTGAGCACGTTGACAGGGTTCTTCCAGGTGACGCATATCCGTCACTGGCTGCAGAAGACCATAGGAAGTGTCTTTAAGAAATCATCCCACAATAGAAAAGAGCAGGGAAGTGTGTCACAGTTCCAGGCCCTCTGTACGGCCCTGGCAGCTACCATCGGAACCGGCAATATCGCCGGTGTGGCGGCAGCTATAGTATTAGGCGGTCCCGGTGCAGTGTTCTGGATGTGGGTTGCTGCATTTTTCGGTATGATGACCAACTTCTCAGAGAACATTCTCGGTATCTTTTTCCGTAGGAAGAACAAGGAAGGCGAATGGTCCGGCGGTGCCATGTACTACCTTCAGGATGGCCTGGGTGGAAAGGACAGGCCGAAGGTCTTGCAGATCCTTGGCCGGATTCTTGCGATAATCTTTGCTATCTGTGCCATACTTGCATCTTTCGGTATCGGAAATATGGGCCAGATCAATAAGATTGTGCTGAATGTTGACTCTGCCTTTTTTGCAAAATACAATATTCCACCGTTGTTTGGCTTTATCCCCATAGTTCCGCTTGTTCTGGGGATAATCATCATGCTGATCAGTGCGATAATCATAATAGGCGGCGTGAAACGTATTGCAACGGTAGCGGAAATGGTGGTTCCTTTTATGGCAGGACTTTATATTCTCGGTGCTGTTGCTATCATATGCATCCATTTTGGAAGCATAATTCCTGCGTTTTTATCCATATTTAAATTTGCTTTTGGCGTTAAAGCAGTGGCAGGCGGTGCGGCAGGTGCCGCGCTGAAAAGTGCAATTACCCAGGGATGCAAGCGAGGCGTCTTCAGTAACGAGGCAGGACTTGGTTCGTCTGTTATGGTCCACTCAAACTCCGATGTAAAGGAGCCCATAAAGCAGGGACTCTGGGGAATCTTCGAGGTATTCTTCGATACCATCGTTGTTTGTTCCATCACAGCCATGGTTGTACTTACCAGCGGATATATAGACCTTGAGACAGGGCTTTTTATTGAAACAGAAGGAGTATCTGACGCAAACCTTGTAGCCAAGGCTTTCGGCAATGTGTTCGGAGCGCCCGGCGAGTGGTTTATTGCTATAGCAATCTTCCTTTTTGCATTTACCACTGTTCTCGGCTGGTCGCACTACGGTGGAAAGGCCATAGAATATCTCATAAACGAAAAGGCTGTCTGGGTATACAGGATCATATTTATAAGCTTTATGATTGCGGGAGCCCTTGCCACATCATCGCTTGCCTGGGATATCTCGGATACATTCAACGGAATGATGATGATCCCCAACCTTATCGGTGTCTTAAGCCTTGCGCCTTTGGTACACAGGCTGACACGCAATTACATTGAAAGAAAGATACGGGGAATGGACGAAAAGCCCATGCTTTCATATTTCCCTGATATACAGGAAGAACATGAGCAGAAAGTTATGGCAGGAGAGGAGTGACGGCAACAGCCGTCATTCCTTTTTGATCTGCCCCTGTGGATGTAACACTTTCCATAGAATTTGCACAAGACTATAAGCTCAAAAAATGATAGAATTATACTATATAATATCCCCCCAAGGAGTATGACCTGACTCAATGAAGTTCCGTCTGCCCAAAAAGAAAGAAAGCCTTAATATAGGCCTTGCAGCAGCAATTATAGGTTCGCTGCTTTTATTTCTGTTCGTGGATCTTCCCAAAAATAATTATGAAGGCGTGCTTAAGGCATATCCTGCCAGTCCGGTTTTTGCGGATATTTCTGCAGACAGGACTCTGGCAGCCATAAACGACAGCTACAAGAAGGTTTACGTCATTGACTACGAGACGCAGGCCATCAAGTATATGGTGGACAGCGAGGATATCAGCGAGAACGCCGATATCTTTGATGTGATTCTAAATGACAGAAACGAATTGTTTCTGTATGCGATGGATTATGATCCGGATACCGGGATGCTGCTTTCTGAGTACATAGTATGCTGCGACGGAAAGGGAAATGTGGCTAAGACCATCGCCCTGCCGCCGGTGGACGACGATGTATATGATTCTTCTATCAGTGCTTTCCATTTTGAGGGAGACGATCTCTACTGTGTTGCTAACAGGGATGAAGTATACAGTATTTTACGCGTGGATTTAGAATCCGGAAAATACAGCGTTCAGGCAGAGTATGAAAATGAAGAAGCAAAAGTCAGCAAGTGGGTCAGCGCTGCAGATGACGGTTCCTACTATATTACATGGGATAACGGCGAGTTTGGCGTTCTGAGTCCTGACGGAACATATGAGAAAACTGACAGCTTTGACTTTAGGCTACGTGAAGATAAGAGCAGCGACAATATCCTGATAGACCTTGTCACAGCATGCGGCGACAAGGTAATGATCCTGGACGGAGGATACTGGGACACCGTATATACATATGAAGACGGTGAGCTTGTTCCTTACATTACATTAAAGGATGTATATGATATCGGCGAGATGAGCGTGGATGAGTATTCCCGTTTCACCTACAACAATCTCTTTTTCCCATTGCATAATGAAGAAGGTGAGCTGGGGATAATTTCCCATTACAACCTGATACTCACGGACGGAAATGATATGCATATCATTGATGGGAAAAGCGGCTATGCCCTTCCGCTTGGCAATATAATCCTTAACATATCCAGGCCGGTACTGTTAGTGGTAGGTACATTACTTACTATCCTGGGCACAATCCTTATCTTAGGCAGCCTTATGAAATGGCGTCTGTCGGTGCTTACAAAACTCCTGCTTATCGTCCTTCCCATAGTTCTGATCGCTATCTTCGTAATAGCCAATACCGTAATAAAGAAGACTGAAAATACATATTACGAAACAGAGTATGATAAATACATTGCCATAGCTGATTTCATAAGGAGCAATATTGATGCAGATCTTATAAAGGAGATTGATGATCTTGAGGATAAGGACAACGGAAATGTTGACCTTCTTGAAGAAAATCTGTATGACATTCTTTCTGCAGACAGCACAGGCTGGAGCGACAGCATAGAGGTGACGATCTATTCCTATGATAAGTACGGAATGAACAGGTCCCTGGTCAGCTCCACCGGAGTATACAATTTCCTTGATTATAACCTTATGCTGACCTTGAACCAGCTGGAGTTAAAACGGATAAAAAATACCGATGTATATGTGACGGATACCAATGCATACTACAATCACTATACGGATGTCTTTTCCCTGATCCGCGGCGATGACGGCGAGATACTGGCAATCGTAAACGTTTCCGATGATTTTGCTGAACTGGAGCGGAACCTGGATGAAGTAAAAATGAACATCATCATCCAGACTGTGGCATTGATGATAGTTCTTGTTATCTTTATGATCATCCTTTCCTTATATATAAACAAAAACCTGCGCAGGACCAGTGTCGCCATCAGGGAAATCGGTGAAGGAAACTATGACGAAAAGATTGAAAAGATCTCCAACGATGAGCTGGGTGATATTGCGAAGAGCGTTAACAATATGGCCGACAGGATCAAGATCCAGCAGCAGTCCATCATAACAGGCATGTCTACTATGGTAGAAAGCAGGGACAACTCCACCGGCGGACATATCAGACGTACCAGCCTGATCATAAACGAGTTCTCACAGACGCTTAAGGAACATGAGCATTCACTGGGTATAAACGATAAGTTCATCCAGGACCTTACCAAGGCTGCGCCCATGCATGATCTTGGAAAGATCGCCGTAGATGATGATGTGCTCAGGAAACCCGGCAAGTATACCGAGGATGAGTACGACAAGATGAAGGAGCATGCACTGGAAGGTGCGCGTATCATTGAAAAGCTCCTGGAAGACTCAGACGACAGGGAGTTTGCGGAAATCGCCACAAATGTTGCCCATTACCACCACGAAAAATGGAACGGCACCGGCTATCCTGAGGGGCTTAAGGGTAAAGATATTCCTATAGAAGCCCGCATTATGGCGTTGGCTGATGTTTTCGATGCTCTGGTAAGCAAGCGCTGTTATAAGGAAGCCTTTGATTACGAAACGGCATATAACATTATCCGGGATGATTGCGGAACACACTTCGATCCTGAACTGGGTGAGCTTTTCCTTAGCTGTTATGAGAAATTTGAAAAGCTGTATGATAAAATGCTGTCGGAGGAGGAGTAATCCCCGTGCCGAAGCAGTATTATTCAATTACTAAATACATTCTTCTGTTTTTTCTTGCATCCTTCATGGGATGGCTATATGAAGTTCTCTGTGTGTATGTAATGTTTGGGGTGTATGTTGACCGGGGAGTGCTGCATCTGCCTGCCTGTCCCATATACGGTTTCGGCATGCTCTTTCTGTACGCTGCTTTCCACAAAGTAAAAAATCCCCTCATCATCTTTGCCGGAAGTACGCTGATCTCAACTATAATTGAGTACGCGGCATACGAGATACTTTATTACGGATTTAATCTGGTGCTGTGGTCCTATGAACCCTGGCCCCTTAACTACAAGGGCAAGATTTCACTGATAAGCAGCTGCCTGTTCGGCCTTATGACGGCACTGTTCATGAAACTTATAATTCCGCCGGTGGAAAAGCTGTTTGATTCTAAAGCAAGGAAATACGTCTCAGCAGCCGTCTTGGTACTGTTTGCTTTCTGCATCGGATGGGAGATATACTGTAGTTTCCGAATTTAGCCAGAGTGCATTTCGCTTCCTTGACATTACCATATTTAATCTGCTACGCTACTGTGAGTAAAAGAATTTTTTTCAAAGAGGGGGAAGAAAAATGAAGTACAGATTTAATTGCGAATGCGGAAAAATGTATGACAGTAATGATGAGTCCATGGCATGTCCTTCATGCCAGAAAGAGAATTCTACCGAAGGATTCGGGATCATTCAGCTTAACCGTCCATCTAATTACATAGGATGTTTAGTCAAAATGAATATTTTTATCGATGACCAGCCCTATGGACCCCTTGCTGACAGCTCCAGCATTAAACTTGTGGTACCGTATGGAACACACAAGCTGCGCACGAACATGAGCACGGTAAAAAGATGCAAAGATCAGGAGGTTATCCTGTCAGCAGAGGAGCCTGTTGCATATTTCAAGACCGGCGTTGATTTCTTTGGTACCCAAATTAACATCAGTCCTTCCACAAAGGAAAAGATGCCTGCTAAATAATAGCGTAAGATATTTCAGCATAATGCCTGCGGATTTTCGCAGGCTTTTTTACGTACAGATCCGTGCAGGGAGTAATCCCGGATAACGCCAGGAAAATTTTGCACGGGCATGCTACGGATGGCGATTATCTTATAAATATGGTAAAATATTTGTAACTGTATGGTTACAAGAGGGATAAAAATATATGAAAAAGCGTATGAGTAAAATAGCAGCAGTGATTTTTTCATCTGCAGTGGTAATGGCAGGGATGACAGCCTGTGAAGGCAATAGAAATGTGACCCCGGAGAGCGGTGCGATGGAGCCTGCAACTGAGGAGACAGTGGCTGAAGAGTCTTTGCCCACTGATGTTTCTGAGGAAGAGGTGGAAGTGCCCGAAGGATTCCATCTGGTATGGCATGACGAGTTCAACGGAACAGAGTTAAACGAGGATGACTGGAACCGTGAGGAGCATCCCGTAGGTTGGGTAAACCATGAGCTGCAGGAGTATGTTCCTTCTGCTGACTATGCATATGTTAAGGACGGTGAGCTGATCATCCAGCCTACCAAGATAGAAGATGAAAACGGAAATGTTTCCTATGTTTCCGGCCGTGTAAATACCCAGAACAAGCATGATATCAAGTACGGCTATGTAGAGGCCCGTATCAAGTTCCCTCAGGGAAAGGGCTATCTGCCGGCATTCTGGATGATGCCCCAGGACGAGGATTACTATGGACAGTGGCCTAAGTGCGGCGAGATAGATATAGCCGAGGTACTTGGTAACAGCACAAATACTAACTACGGAACCATCCATTACGGCGAGCCCCATTTCCAGAACCAGGGCATATATACCCTTGCTTCCGGCGACTTAGCAAACGAGTACCATGTATTTGCGATCGAGTGGGAGCCGGGACTTATCAAATGG
Source organism: Lachnospiraceae bacterium AB2028 (assembly GCA_000621425.1). Lineage (GTDB taxonomy): Bacteria > Bacillota > Clostridia > Lachnospirales > Lachnospiraceae > NK4A136. Next base: position 133,520 of record JHYJ01000010.1, on the reverse strand, counting down.
TTTGTGGACGGTGAGCAGTATTTTGAGACAAACGACTGGTTTTCCAAGTGGCCGGATGAGGAGGAAAAGCCTTACCCCGCACCCTTTGACCAGCCTTTCCATGTAATACTCAATGTAGCAGTGGGCGGCGACTGGCCGGGAGACCCTGATGAGACAACGCCTTTTGACGAAAAGGGTGCCATGAAGGTTGACTATGTGCGCATGTTCCAGCGCGACAGCTATGATGAAAATGTAGAAAAGCCTGTTAAGGTCCTTGAATTCAGGGAAGCTGACGAGACCGGTAACTTCCTGCATAACTCTGATTTCTCAGAGGCAGAGGATCTAACTGACGATATCGACTGGAAGTTCCTTGAGCTGAATGACGGCGTGGGCTCTGCAGAGATAAAGGACAACATGATCGTTATCACCACCGAGAATTTCGGTTCTGAAGAATACTCAATCCAGCTGGTTCAGCCAGAGATGCCTATGGAAAAGGGCTGCAAGTACAAGTTCTCATTCGAGGCGTATGCTGACGAAGAGAGACAGATGAAGCCTGCAGTTACCGCACCTGATGTAAACTGGATCAGGTATTTCCCGGATACCGCTATAGACCTTACTACAGACTGGCAGACATTTGAATTCGAATTTGACATGACTGAAGAAAGCGACGACAACGGCCGCGTGGAATTCAACATGGGTAACCAGGGCAGCACAGCTACCATATATATAAGGAATGTAAGACTGGAGAAGGTGGAATAATTATTCAGGTCAGCCCGAAGCACTTGCTGCTGAGGACGTATGAGGTTTAACAGCCTAAGGGGGTAACTTAAATGGGGAGAAGAATGAATGAGGATGAGCTTATAAACAGCTTTGATGCAGCCCTGAAGGATGGCAGCATTTTTGCGGTCTATCAGCCTCAGATCAATCATGCAACAGGACGAATGATAGGTGCCGAGGCGCTGATGCGTTGGAAGGATCCCGAATACGGGATGCAGTATCCCTCTGACTTTATTCCTGTGCTTGAGGAAAGCGACTTGATATATAAGGCAGACTTAAGGATCTTTGAGCTGGTATGCCTTCTTCAGAAAAAATGCCTCGAGGAAAACATCACCCCCGTTCCCATTTCATTTAATGTGTCCAGGCATGACATATTCCATAAGGAATATGTGGATGAACTCGAAAAGATAAGGAAGCGGATTGATGTGCCGGTGCGTTTCCTTCGTGTGGAAATAACTGAGAGTTCTGCCATAGGCGGACTGGACCTGATAAACAGCGTCATGGCAAAGTTCCATTCCTACGGTTATGTAGTGGAGATGGACGATTTCGGAAGCGGCTACTCTTCCCTTAATATCTTAAAAGACCTGGAAGTAGACGTAATAAAGCTGGACATGAGCTTCTTAAGCGGCAATATAGGCGGCCGCGGCGGCACCATTATCAGTTCAGTAGTTCAGATGACGAAGTGGCTGCATACCCCTGTGATCGCAGAGGGTGTGGAGACCATGGAGCAGGCCGATTATATGAAGAGCATAGGCTGCAACTACATCCAGGGCTATCTCTATTCCAAGCCTGTTGAAGAGGAAGTCTTCCTGGGTATGCTTCAGGAGCTACAGCATGAGCCTGTGAAAGCTGCCATGAATCTGGTGGAATCCATGGAAAGCGGAATGTTCTGGAACCCCGATTCTATCGAAACCCTTATCTTTAACAATTTCGTGGGCGGGGCAGCAGTATTCCTATATAAAGAAAAGGAAGAGGGGAAGGTCGAGATCTTGCGTGTAAATGATAAGTATCTTCAGGAAATGGGCATGAACCTCACTGCCAAGGAGTTTATCACCTGCAATCCTTGGAACCATCACGAGAAATACAGCCGCATGACCTATGAGAACGCTATCAAAAAAGCCATTGAGACCGGTGAGGAGCAAACTTGCGAGACCTGGAGGACTTTCCATTCCAAGTGCTGTGGCGAGAGCAGGCTTTGCATCCGCAGTACCATCCGTATGATAGGAAAGGCTAATGACCAGGCGCTCATCTATGCCATGGTACAGAATGTTACCAATGAAAAGAAGCGTTATGAGACACTTCTTCAGGGGGACAATCTGCTGCGTAAGGCTTTTGACCATGCTAATGTTTATGCTTGGGAATACATTATTTCAACCAGGGAAATGCATCCCTGCTTCCGCTGCATGAGGGATCTGGGACTTCCGGCTGTTGTGCCCAATTACCCGGAGCCTGTTATCGAAAGCGGTCTCTTCCCGGCTGACTACGCCGATATGTACCGCGATATGTTAGAACAGATACACAATGGTGTAGATAAGATTGAGGCTATCATTCCACTGACGATAAGCCGTGTTCCTTTCCACATAAGGTATAACACGGAGTTTGATGAGAATGGCAAGCCGCTCAAGGCCTACGGCTCAGCTACGCTGGTAGTTGACGGGGAAGCGGCTTCAAAGAAGTGGTAGAATGATGACTGTCCCTTGCGGACAATATTAGTGGCTTAAAATTATATGCATGAAATGAGCTATGTGGTCAGGGTAGTGAACCTGGCCCTGAAAAAATGCGAAGAGGAAGATGTAAAAAAGGTTGAAGGCCTGACCGTCCAGATAGGGCAGATGGTAGGCGTAGAACCTTTTTATATGGAAAAATATTATAAGCAGGCGACAGAAGGTACGCTTCTTGAAGGTTCGGATATTGTATGTGAGATCCTTCCGGTAATGGTGCGCTGTGACGGCTGCGGTAATGAATACCATCCCGATGCGAAGAACGATTATCTCTGTCCCCAGTGCGGAAGCGGTGCTGCAAAGCTGCTGCAGGGAAGGGAGTTCGTGCTGAAGGAAATCAGGGCATGTGTGTGAATAACACTTGCCGGCGGCCTATATTTTAGAGAAAGATTTGTGGAGAAATTTCACTAAAGTTATAAAAAAGATAGGAGGAAAAAGAATGTCAGAAGTACGCATAATCGATTTAAAGGCAAATGTTCTGGAGGACAACGAGGTCCTTGCAGCAAAGACCAGGGAGAGACTGAAAAATGAAAACACTTTTCTTCTCAACCTGATGAGTGCACCGGGCTCCGGTAAGACAACAACTCTTACGAGGCTTATTGAGACTCTTAAGGACGAGATGAAGATAGCTGTCATGGAAGCAGATATAGATTCTGACGTGGATACAAAGAGAATACTTGAGGCAGGTGCTGCATCAGTTCAGCTTCACACCGGCGGTATGTGCCATCTGGATGCTGACATGACCTGCCAGGGCCTGGATTCACTTCCTTCAAAGGATTATGATCTGGTTGTCCTTGAAAATGTGGGAAACCTGGTATGTCCTGCAGAGTTTGACACCGGATCGTCCAAGAACGCCATGATCCTCTCAGTGCCGGAGGGTGATGACAAACCCCTTAAGTATCCCCTTATGTTCCAGGTTGCTGATGCGGTGATAATCAACAAGATCGATGTAATGCCATACTTTGACTTTGATCTGGAGAAGGCTAAGAAGAATATCGAGATGCGCCACCCAGGTATTCCGGTATTCCCTATCTGCGCAAAGACCGGCGAGGGTGTTAAAGAGTTAGCTGATTGGTTAAGAGCTGAAATCAAGAACGCCTAAAATATGAAGCATTCAAAAACGGGCCATACGGCCCGTTTTAATTTGTGTAAATAGGTGGATTTATTCACCATCCGTCACAAGTATGACAGTGCTGTTATCGTCTGACCAGTTATAGGCTGTTTCCAATAAAATCTTGTAAGCTTTTTCTACAGGATATTTCAGCATCTGTTCCAGTGCAGCATCAACTAGGAGATCTGTGATTCCGTCAGAACTGATGAGGATTGCATCTCCTTTTTCAATTTTAGTTTCTTTACCGATTCGGATAGAAAAATCACTATTTCCTAGATAGGCATTGAGAGTATGCCATGCACCGGTATCCCGGGCCTCGTCTTCCCTAAGCCATCCCATGTCTATCCAACGCTGGGCTTCTGTATCATCATGGGACAGGAGCTCGATTTGTTTTTTTTCAGCGTGCCACAGATATACCCGGCTGTCCCCCAGCCAGAAAGGAATGAGCTTATCTTCATTCACAAGTGCACCGGCACAGGTGGTTCCGCAGCAGAGAAAGTCTATTCCGCGCTCTTCTAAAAATTTACCAACCTGTTTGTTGACATCTATACTGAATGAACTAAGACATTCACCGAGCTTTTCTGCGTCTTCACATTCTTTTATGCGTTCTTCATGTTCCTTAAAGGTTTTTGCTGCATACAGGGAAGCCACTTCACCGTAGGCTTCACCGCCCATGCCGTCAAAGACCGCAACAGCAAAAGGGGCCTTGATATTCTCAGTCCCTTCACTGTGATTCCCGGAATCTTCATTGATTTTCCCGTTTACACAGAAATTATCCTGGTTGCCTTCCCGGCCGTTGCTCTTTTCGGTGAAATAATATATGCGGTAATCTTTCATACCAACCCCCGTTTGAAGGATCCCCCCTTTTTACTAGCTAATTATATCATATCCGGCAGGACAGGTGGATTGTTCTTGTGTTACACAATTGCTAAATGTGTTACATCAAACGCTGCACTATAGGTGAGGTGACAGGGATTGATTTCTGCTGATAATCAGGTGCGTTTGTGGTATGCTAATAACGGCCGCTGGCGGTATGGGTACAGCTTAGCTTTAATCGATTCCCTGAACAGCCATGCGGAAATGTTATTTGTAGTGGAAAGGTTAATAATGAAGCAGTTAAAATTCACAGACATAGTAAATAAAGAAAATATCATATCAGGTCTTCTGCTGACCTTAGGGGCGATTGTTGCTGCATTCGCTGTAGAAGAGTTCCTGGTGCCGAATCACATATTTGACGGCGGCGTAACCGGTATCAGTATGATCTTGGAGCATTACCTTAAAGGAGTCCCTCTGGGCTTGCTGATCGTGATATTGAACCTCCCTTTTATGATTTTCGGCATACTTAAGCTGGGAAAGAAGTTTATATTCAAGGCCATATATTCCATCATCATATTCTCCGTAATGACTTCAGTTTTCGTAGGATTTGCCAATGCTACTGAAGATGTTTTTCTGGCTACCATATTTGGTGGCGTGTTCCTAGGTGCCGGTGTGGGCCTGGTTTTTAGGGGTGGCGGATGCCTGGACGGTACGGAAGTTGTGGCCATATATATGAGCAGGAAACTTTCGGTCTCCACTTCAAGCATAGTTTTTGCCTTTAATGTGATAATCTATGCTACTGCCGGAATCGTGTTCGGGCTGGACAGGGGCATGTACTCCCTTGTAATGTATTTCATTACATCCCAGGTGATCAATGTGGTAGAAAAAGGCCTGGACAACACGAAGTCCGTTATGATCATAACCAACAGGGGCGATGAGATAGCCGAAAAGATATTAAGCGAGCTTGGCCGCACGGTTACATTCATAAACGGAAAGGGAATGATCAGCAAGGACGAGAAAAGCATACTTTACTGCGTAATCACCCGTGGCGAGATATTTGAATTAAAAAAGATCATCCACTCCGTGCCGGGCAGTACCTTCACCACCATTTCAGAGGTTTCCGAGATCGTGGGCAACCACATCAAATCCGAGAAAGTGGATGATGACGATGAGGATGAGAAACAACCGGAAAAAGCGTCTGAAATCAAACCGGAGGCAGGTGAGACACTGGCTGAAACATCGTCATCACCTGAGGAGACTGTGACGGATAAAAAAAACCCATAAATTTTTCCTTTACCTACGTATCTTAAATAGTAACAGGAAGAAAGGGAGGGTTTTTATGAAAAACAAGAGTTTATCCATCCGTCTGGCAGCAGTTTTATCAGCCGCTATGCTTGGTGCAGGCCTTGCGGCAGGCTGCGGTAATGGTAATGTAACAGCACCGGAGGATATTGAAATTGATTCTTTTGATGACAGTGAAGATGGTGCTGACACTGATATCGTGGATGATGACACCGTGGACGATGGTGACGGATCCGGGGCAGCCCCCACTGTAGATGAGAATGACCCGAATTTTAACCACGGGTATTCCATTTCCGAATTGGGAACGGAAAGAAGGCCGAATGAGATAACACGCTCGAAAGATGTTGTGATACATGATTCAACAGAGGCCCTGGAATACCTGGAGAGCTGCGTTCCCTCTGATGGAACCGGATTTACATACGAGATTACGGATACTTCGGACGACGATCCCGGAGCATTTATGTGGTATGAAATCAGTTTATCATATGATGGCGAGATCGTTGAAAATACGGAATTTACTGTCCTGGCATTTAACGACGGAACCGTAGTAGAGGGATGGCCGGAATACCTTAACTATACAGTTACGGACAAGTCCAATGCCATGAGCCCTGAAGACGCCCTTCAGACATACGCAGCTGCGGACGGAGATACCAGACCGTATGTGTATAAGATGTCGGGTTATAAGTGTGTGTCAAGAAAGGACACGGTTTTCCGTTATGTTTACACCTACCGCTATGACTGCGGCCAGGTACTTGATAATATCACCCTGGTGCTTGATGCTGAAACCGGTGAAATGGTGGGTTTTGCCCCTGATGCGATAGACTAGATAGTCTGAATTTTCAGCTGCGGGCTGCCGGGAAATGTTACTATTTTATAATGGATTTTATACTGCCTATGATGTATTATATAAAGTGGTTGTTCGGTACAGCCCGGGGCACTTGCTGCTGAGGGCACACTAACTAAACAGCGAGGTTACATCAATGGCAGAAAAGAAGCAGAAATCCCCAGGCTCCGATAAGGCAAAGGAGCACAGATATACCGGTATTATACTGCTGGTGCTCAGCAGTGCGATGCTGATCCTGATGATAGTGGATTTAATAGTGCCGGCGAGACTGCTGACTTCGGGAATCCTGGGATACATCATATTGAGTGCAGTGAGCATCCCGCTGTTCATACTGGGTATATATTCGTTAAAGATCGCCAACCAGTATGACCTTGGCAAAAAGGCCGCTGCCAACATTGAAAAGCGCCTGATGGATTACGTTTCCGAAAACCTTACGGCAGAGAAGGTAGACGCCATGATAATCTTTGAGAAGGATGACGGAGACGAGATAAGGTTTTTCAAAAGATCCGCCTGCATCAGGGCTCTTCTCAACAGGCAGTTCATGAACCTGGACCAGCAGATGCTGGATACACTGGTGGATGAGAAGATCTACGACATGCTTTACGAGGAGTAGTGCTATTTGATAATCTGCCTCTCTTGATGAAAATTCATCAGGAGAGGTTTTTTAGTGTTAAAACAAGGATGTTTTACTTTAATCACGAGGGACCAGCGAGCCATGGATGGCGAGCGCCGAGTGATTATGGTATAATACCACTTGCGATTATTGATGACTAAAAGTACTAATTAAAATGAGGGGACCGTATAAAAACGGAGGAAGGAAAATTGTGAAAAAAAGAAAACTGTTATTATCAATCGTTATGGCAACAGCAGTGCTGTCATTTTCAGGATGTACCGTTACCGACAGCCAGCAGAACGTAAATGAGGATGTAGAAGAGGAAGAAACTGAAGAAGAGGAAACAGAAGAATCTGATGAAGAAGCCTCCAAGAGATCCGGAAATACAGATGATCAGCTTGATGAGGAAGAAATACCCGGAGATGCCCAGTTCTTCAATGTGGATGGAACGGTGGAAGTCATAACTCACAGCCTTACAATGCCTGGCGAGGCCGGCGGAGAGACTGTTGATTTTGTAGTAGGCAATTACTGCGAGATAGAGTTTGACCTTGAGTATGCAGAAGATCATCCTGAACTTGCAAAGGCTGTTTCTGATGCTATGCTGAAAGAGGCAGATGTTAAGGCTGAGCTTGCTGAATACTATGAATATGCCCAGGAAATGGTTGCAGATTCCGGCGATGATTTCTGGGGACTTCCTTACAGCAGCGAGTATGGCATAGAGGTACTCAGATGGGATGAGTCCATGTTTGTTTATCGTGTATCAACCTATGGATGGGCCGGCGGTGCACACGGTTTTGGAGCATCATCATATTACAGCTTTGACGTGGTTACCGGTGAGCAGCTGGATGTTTCTGATTTCATAGCAGATTCCGGAGAACTAGGCGACAAGATAATGGATCAGCTCAAGAAAGACTATGCTGACAATGAAGAGATAGTAAACGGCGAGGAATATTTCTCACCTCTTGATACAATAAAGGCTGAGATAGAGGACAAGACTCTGGACTGTGCTGTATACGGTGACGGACTCCATGTGGATTTTGACCAGTATGAGATAGCAAGCTATGCAGCCGGTGCTTTTGAAGTTACATTGACGGTTGATGACTGCGGTGAGACTTTTAGGGATTTCTGCCTGCCGGATAACAGCGGAGATCTTTCCCAGAAAGTTATTTATACAAATCTTGAGGTGGAAGTGATTGAATAGGAATCACGCCATAGATCTTTGGAAATTTGTGTGTGCCCTGTGCCTGATCCTTTATCATTTTAAGCAGGTACTGGGTGCCCACGTGGCTGACACATACTATGACCTGATAATGTACTTTAACCTGGTAGTTGAGTGGTTTTTCATGATATCAGGATACATGGTATGTGTAAGCGATAATAAATGGTTCAAGACTGCATCTTCGGACAAACCGGAGGAAAGGCGGTTTCTTTACAGATTCAAACGTCTGTACCCAATGTTTTTTATTGCAACCATTGCGGCAGCGCTGATCATGTATATCTACAAGTCCGTGACCGGCATGTGGTGGTGGGAAGATGGCATGGAGCATGGCATCTTAAATCTGATCCTTTCATTGACCTGCATGACATATACAGGCATATTTTCTTCTGAACCGATAGTTGGCGTGAATTCTCCTACATGGTTTATGGATGCGCTGATCATCTGTTACATGATTTATTATCTTATCCGTTTGATATCAAGAAAAAAGAATGTAAGCCCGGTGTGGCTCTATGCATTTGTGATGTTTCTTGGATTCTATGCCTGGTATCAGACAACGACGATTCCTTTTTTGAATAAAGATATGGGTCGCGGTTACGCGGCATTTTTCCTTGGATGCTTTATCCACGAACTTGCAGGCTATTTTGGAAAAAAGAAAATGCAGGTGTTTACAATTGTGGCAATAGTTGTATTTGTTCTGCTTAGAATCATGGAATATACGGATGACATGTATTTCATAGTGGCTTATGTGGAAGGTGTTCTGCTTTTGCTGCTTTTCACCCAGTTTGAATTTCCGTCAAAGATTATCGGATTTATTCCCGGAACGGCTGCACTGGGTGGTGCCTCATTTGAGATATTCTTATGGCACCTGCCGGTGATGAACCTGCTGGATCTTATCTGGCATGTGACAGAACATACGGAGTATAAGCTGCCGGAGTTTATACTGTATTCAGTGTGTGTGCTGACAGTATCATTTTTGATGTATTTCCTGGTGGAAAAGAAGCTGTTGTCGGGGAAGACCGGCAATTCTAATAAAAAGTGAATGATACGTAAATGTAAGAAACTGCAAGGTTCTGAACAGTTATAATGAAACATTCTCACTGTCAGGTAAGCTGTCGGTGTGAGGAATCTGATAAATTTGGACGAAATCAAAGGAAAGAATCACGAGGAGGAGCTATGAAAAAGAATTTAAAACATCTGCTTCCGCTGTTGATGGCAGGCACATTTCTGTTTTCGGCATCCTGTACCGGACAGGGTGATCCGGACAGTGTGTCAGACAATGCCGAAGGCACAGAATCTGCAGTAACAGAGGACATTGAGCAGAATGTTCCGGAAAATATTACAGATGCAGATACTCCGGCTGCCGGCTCCGGGGACATAGTGATCCTTTATACAAGTGATGTTCACTGCGGCATAGACAGCGGTTTCGGATATGACGGACTGTATCAGATTAAGGAAACCCTTGAACTTAACGGAGATAATATCATACTCGTGGATAACGGTGATGCTGTTCAGGGTGAGCCTATCGGTACAATTACCGAGGGCGGTTCCATAATAGACCTGATGAACAAGGTGGGATATGATGTTGCCATCCCCGGCAACCATGAGTTCGACTATGGAATGGAGCGTTTCTTTGAGCTTACGGAGATGGCAGATTTTCCTTATATAAGCTGCAATTTCAATAAGGAAGGGGAGCTTGTTTTTGATCCCTATATCATAAAGGAAGTCAAGGGTGTAAAGATCGGTTTTGTGGGTGTTACCACACCATATACGCTTACATCCACGACCCCCAGATATTTCCAGGATGATAATGGTAAGTTTATATACGGATTCATGCAGGATGAAACCGGAGCTCAGGTGTATGAAGCTGTACAGTCGGCTGTTGATGCAGTGAGGGCCGAGGGCGTTGATTATGTGGTTGTCCTCGGACATATGGGAAATGAGGTGACGTCACGTCCCTATACTTATAAGGAAGTTATAGAAAATACTGAGGGCATAGATGTATTCCTTGACGGACACAGTCATGATAAGAATCAGGTGGAGATGAAGGACAAAGCCGGTAATACGGTTCTCAGGTCTGCCTGCGGAAAAAAGTTTGATGGCATAGGTTACGTCAGGATATCGGCAGAAGACGAATCCCTTTCCACCGGTCTGTATACCTGGGAAAGTGAAACATCCCTCCCGGAGCTTATGCGGATAGAAAATCCCATAAGCGATGAAATCGCAGCAAAGCAGTCGGAACTGTCCGATCTGCTTAACGAGGTGGTGGCAAGTACAGCTGTAGATCTTATTGCATATGATCCGGAAGCTGTTGATGCGGATGGAAACCCCATAAGGATAATCCGTATGCAGGAGACAAACTTAGGCGACCTCTGTGCAGATGCTTACAGACAGCAGACTGGAGCTGATATTGCCATAATAAATGCCGGAGGGATCAAGACGGATATACCGGCGGGAGATATCACATACGGGGATATATTAAGCGTTCATCCCTACGGAAATATGATCTGCGTGGTTGACGCCACCGGACAGCAAATACTGGATGCTCTTGAATGGGGCGCCAGATTAATGACGGATGAGAGCGGTGCATTTCTGCAGGTTTCAGGTCTGACTTACGAGGTTGATATGAACGTGGAAAGCAGCTGTACTTTCGACAATGAAGGAATGTTTACCGGTGTTGAAGGTCCGTACCGCGTAAAAAATGTAATGATAGGCGGTGAGCCCATAGACTTAGACAGGACTTATATGCTTGCATCCCATAGTTATCTTTTAAAGAATGGCGGAGACGGATACACGATGTTTAAGGATTCCCAGATGATCCTGAACGACGTGATCTTAGACAACCAGGTGCTCATCAACTATATTACCCGAGCAATGGACGGCGTAGTGGGTGAGCAGTACGCAGATCCTTACGGCGATGGCAGGATAGTGATACTGGAGTAGTTGCAACATTTGAGCCCATTTGTTATTATCTTTTCGTTGAACGGAAAATTATATTGCTGAAAGCTTATCATTAATAAATGATGTCATGGGCAACCGCCTTGTGGCAGAAGGAGGAGACATGAAGCGCAATAAACCCTATCCTTATTACGACAATCCCCTGAATACGGATTTCAAGTATATGATAAACAAGCGTGCGGAGGAAGAGCCGGATGTAGTTGCCATTGCATATTGCGAAGGGAAAAACGTGGTGGAGGTGACTCCCACCAAGTACAAGGCAGACATCGAAGGACTGGGAACATACCTGTATTCACAGGGATTCCATGATGTGAGCATTGCCATCATGGGCGAGAACTCCTACGGCTGGGTTACCGCATTCCTTGCTGTGGCCAACGGCGGCAATGTATCCGTATGTCTCGACAAAGACCTGCCGGCAGAAAAGAAACTTCAGCTCCTTACCCAGGCAGAATGTAAAGCTGCTTTTATCTCAGACAAGTACATATCCGGTTTTGAGGGCGTTCAGGATGATGAAAATGGCAAGAGCCTTACCCTTGAAAACGGCGAGAAGATGACAATTTATCCTATGTCAGAGATTCCCGTAATGATTGAAAAGGGAACTGCCATGATAGATGGCGGCGACACAAGCTTTGTGGACTACAAGATAGATCCTGATAAGCTGGCTACCATCTTCTTCACTTCCGGAACTACTGGTCAGAGCAAGGGCGTAATGCTCAGCCAGAAGAATATGGCTTTCGATATAGATGCAGCCTGCAAGAACTTTATCCTGGAGGGACCTTCCATTTCGGCGCTTCCCTACCACCATGCTTTCGGCCTGCTGACATCGTTTTTTGCAGTATACAATTACAGATATAAGGTATTCATAAACGGCAACTTAAGGAATGTTTCCAGGGACATCAAGAACGAGAAGCCTCAGACTCTTATCCTGGTGCCGCTTTTCGTGGAAACCTTCTATAAGATGATCCGCAGCAACATCAAGAAGCAGAATAAGGAAAAGGCAGTTGCGGCAGCAGAGAAACTGAGCAACGGCCTGTTAGCTGTCGGAATAGATGTCAGGAGAAAGCTCTTTAAGGAGATTCATGAGGCCCTGGGCGGCAATCTTGAATACATCATCGCCGGCGGCGCATACATGGATGATAAGTATGTAAAGGCTTTCCACACATGGGGCATAGAGATTCTGGTGGGCTACGGCATCACGGAGTGTTCCCCGGTGCTGTCGGTAAACCGTAACCTCTATGTGCGTCAGAACAGCGTGGGTACTGCGCTTCCCGGCTGCGAGGTGAAGATTTCGCCTGACGGTGAGATAATGACCCGCGGCGATCAGGTTATGCTGGGATATTATAAGAACGAAGAGGCTACGGCCGAGGTTATGAAGGACGGCTGGTTCTATACCGGTGACCTGGGAACCATCGACGATGACGGTTTCATCTTTATCACCGGCAGAAAGAAAAATCTCATCATATTAAGCAACGGAGAGAATGTTTCCCCGGAGGAGATAGAGGAGCAGTTCCTTAAGGATGATGCCGTGGAGGAGATCATTGTTTCCGGCGAAAAGGGAATGCTGGTTGCTGAGATCTATCCCAACGAGGAGCACAGGGGCGACCAGAAGTACTTTGATGATATGATGGACAAGTGGAACAAGCCTCAGCCCCAGTTCAAGAAGATCCGCAAGATCACCCTTAGGGATACGGAATTTGAGAAAAATTCCACAAAAAAGATAATCCGCTATAAAAAATAGGACAGTTAAAGAGGACTTTATAAAAAACATAATTATATATTGCGTTCAATATATAGTGTAGTTTATAATGACACAAACGAAGGGATAAATTCCTGAGTTAATATGAATTAACACCGGACAGTCAGTGGCCGGAAGATTGTTTTATAACAAAAGATTATTGTAAAAGAGAGAGGAGACAAAACATGTTTCAGAAGATTACAGAGATCTTATCAGAGCTTACGGAGTGCTCAGTTCCCCCTGAAGAAATCACCAGGGATACAAAGCTTGTAGCAGACCTTGACTTAAGCTCATTCGATGTTGTTAACGCTATTGTTATGTTTGAGGATGAGTTCAATATCGAGATACCTGATGACAAGATCGCAGATCTGGAAACAGTAGGTGATGTAGAGGACTTCCTGGAAGAGCTTACACGCTAATCGCTTACCGAAGGTGTTTTGCACCACATAATGAATGCTTCGCTCCCCCCCAATATTTGGGGGAGCTTTTTTTTGTTTCAAAAATAGCGTATTTGTTGTATGATATATATGTCGATTTATACGAAAATGAGGGGAAGAGGAAATGTTCTGGGATAAAGTATCACCTTTATATGATGCATTCGAGACCGTGTACAATGGTAAGGTTTTCAACGGTACCGGTGAAAAAGTGGCTGAAATGATAGAGCCGACGGATATAGTGCTTGAATGTGCCTGTGGTACAGGTGCCATAAGCAAATATCTTGCGCCGGCCTGTAAGAAGCTGCTGGCTACGGATTATTCTGCGGGCATGCTTAAGCAGGCTGCAAAGAAGTGCCGCAAGTATCCCAATGTCCTGATCAGGAAGGCTGACATCACGGATATCAAATGCAGGGATGACAGGTTTGACAAAGTAGTGGCAGGCAATGTTATCCACTTGCTTCCCGAGCCGGAAAAAGCCCTGAAGGAACTGGAGCGTGTGGTAAAGCCCGGCGGAATGATCATTATCCCTACCTATATCAATATGTCCAAGGGGACGGGCAAAGCTGCCGTGAAGTTCCTTGAAAAGCTGGGGGCTGACTTCGAAAAGCAGTTTGATATGGAGTCCTATGAGCAGTTCTTTAAGGACTTGGGCTACGAAGATGTGGAATATACTGTGGTTGATGGGCGCATGCCCTGCGCCATAGCGGTCATAAGGAAGAAGTAACTTAAGCAACTTTTGGCGGGGGGATCATGTTTGAACAGGCTGTAAACATTTTTACAATTATTGTAGATCTTGTAGGTCTGATGCTGTGCTTGTTCGGCTATTTTAAATATACGCGCAGGCCGTTTATTTATGCTGTTATTTTTTTCCTTGGAGAAGTTCTTTCAAATTATTACTGGTGTGTTTATGCACTGGTAATGGGGGATGATCCGAATGTGTCGTCGATACTGGCATATTTTGGCTGGAACCTTGCCTTTATCGTTATGGTCTTTATGCAGTTCGGTCTTCGCAAGGAAAGAGGCATAAAGTCATTTTCTATTCTTGCATTATTGCCGGTGCCCTTGAATATTGCCCAGCTGGCACTGTATCTTCAGTACGGCGGCATTTTCAATAATCTTTGGCAGGTGTCCTGTGCGACAATATCTATCTGCCTGGCTCTTGATTCAATAATCTACTATCTTAAGAATAAGAAAAACGGCGTGACGTTTCCTAATACTGCCGTTGTTATTTTCATATATATCGCTACGGAATTCGGATACTGGACGGCATCCTGCTTTGACTGGCCGTCTGAATGGCTGGATCCCTATAACTACTTCTCCGTCATAAACTGCATCTGCGGGCTGTTCATTCCCGTTGCCCTTTCCAAAGAATTCAGCAGGACAGCGGAGGTCCGGGAGGGCGGCAGGCTGAACCGTGTGCTGGATGTTTTCAGGCCGCTGTTTATAATTGTGACCACCGTCTGCTGTCTGGGCGGTTTTTTCCTTGCTGTCTGGATGAAAAATATTCTTTCCCAGGGCGTGGTTGAAGGGGCTGAAAACGATCCCTACAAGATCATAGCCGTAGTGCTTTTCATTGTATCCCTTATCATAGTATTCTTCACTGTCATGCTCATCATGATAGTTAGTTATGAGCAGAAGAATATTGCAAAGGAAGAGCTGGAACTGGCAAAGTTTTCAGCCGAGAAATCGAATGCCGCAAAGAGTGAATTCCTGGCAAATATGTCCCACGAGATAAGAACCCCCATCAATGCGGTCCTGGGCATGAATGAGATGCTTTTGACCGAAAGCCTGAATGCCAGGGATAAGCTGCCGGAGGACCGTGATGAAATAGTAAAGATTTTTTCAAATATATGCAATTACTCGGGAAATATCGACAGTGCCGGCAAGAACCTTCTTTCCATAATCAATGACATACTTGATTTTTCCAAGATTGAAGCCGGTAAGATGGAGATAGTAGACAATGACTATAAGTTAAGCTCCGTGCTCAATGATGTCAGCAACATGATCTCTTTTAAGGCAAAGAGTAAGGGCCTTAGCTATGAGGTAGATATAGACAATACCCTGCCGGACGGACTTAAAGGCGATGAGGTCAGGATCCGCCAGGTGATCACGAATCTACTGAACAATGCCGTGAAATATACGGAAAAAGGCAGCGTTACCTTATCAATAACCACCGATAAGGATATGGGCTGTGGCGATATGATCCTTCTTGTGATATCCGTAAAGGATACCGGTATGGGCATAAAGGATGAGGAAAAGGTTAAGCTGTTCAAGAAATTCGAGAGAATGGACATCGAGAAGAACAGTTCCATTGAAGGCACGGGACTGGGGCTTGCAATCACCGGAAGCCTCGTGGATATGATGGACGGTACCATAGACGTGGATACTGAGTACGGAAAGGGTTCCACCTTTACAATTAAGCTGCCCCAGAAGGTGGTTTCAAACGAGCCCATAGGCGACTTCCGTGAAAAGTACAAAAAGAGCATAAGTACAATGTCAGCCAAGAAGGAGACGCTTTTTACCGAAGGTGCTTATATCCTTGTGGTTGATGATACTTCTATGAACCTGACTGTTGTAAAGGGCCTGCTCAAAAAGACCGGCATAAAGATAGACACAGCCGCAAGCGGGGAGGCATCTATTGCAATGGCAAGGGAGAATAAGTATGACATCATCCTTATGGACCAGCGCATGCCTGAAATGGACGGTACCACGGCAATGAACAGGATAAAAGAAGATCCGGACAGCCTGAATGCCGGCACGCCTTTCATCTGCCTGACAGCAGATGCCATATCCGGGGCAAGGGAAAGGTATATTTCAGAAGGGTTTGACGATTATCTTACCAAGCCAATTGTAAGCAGCGATCTGAGAGAGAAACTCAGGACATTCCTGCCTGCGGAAAAGATAAAAGAATAAGGAACTGTCTGCAAAAATATTTTGTAACAGGGCCTGTTTATGGTAAAATTAACATTAGGGGTTTCTCATTATGAGGCCGTAAATCAGTATTGTTACGGGTTAAACAAAAACCAAAAAGAGGAGGAGAGGGTTATATGGCTACGAATGTTTCTCTTGAACAGGAAATCGCGAGGTTAA
Source organism: Lachnospiraceae bacterium AB2028 (assembly GCA_000621425.1). Lineage (GTDB taxonomy): Bacteria > Bacillota > Clostridia > Lachnospirales > Lachnospiraceae > NK4A136. The sequence goes on along the minus strand of JHYJ01000010.1, from coordinate 116,921 downwards.
AGGCTGAGCTGGCAGACAGCAGGACAGAGCTGGAGGCAGTAAACAACAGTACCCATCTTGGTATCTGGAAATGCTTTTATGATGAAGCCGGCAATCAGGCTGCTGTTGAGTACAGCGATGAGTTCCGCAGGATGCTGGGTTACAGCAAGGCAGAACTTCCCGACACGCTTGATGCATTGGGCAAGGTAATGCACCAGGATGATGCACCTGCAGTATTTGAATGTTTCGGTGCGGCAGCAGGCGATAAGAGCGGCCGTGCAAAGTTCGATATAGATTACCGTCTTCTCACAAAGAAGGACGGATATAAATGGTACCATGCAGCCGGTGAGTGCATCCGTTATGCAAACGGAAATCCCAAGGAGTTCATAGGTACATTCTCAGATATAGACGAGCAGAAAAAGAATGCCGAGATCTTTGAGCATGACTCCAGAAGGCAGCAGGCAGTAGAATTGATGATGCTGGAAGGCAGCTGGAGCATGGATCTTACCAAGTATGCCATTGATGATATCAATTCACCTATGGTTTATTCAGACCAGTTCAAGAAGATCCTGGGCTTCACACCCAGGTCATCTGAGTTCCCTGATATAATGCAGTCCTGGATCACCAGGATCCATCCGGATGATGTTGCTTCAGCATCAGAAACTATGGGCAAGCAGCTTTCCGATCCTACCGGTCGTACAGTCTTTGATATGGAATACCGTATCAAGCACAAGGACGGACACTGGGTATGGGTTAGGGCATCCAGCTATGTAGTATGGTCAAAAGACTTAAAGCCTCTTATGGCAGCAGGAACTATACTTGATATCACCGAACAGAAGAAGAATAAGGCACGCTTTGAGGAAGAGATGGAACCGAATATCGAGTCCCTTCGTTCCGGTATCGCAGAGATCTCTGCAAATGTTGAGAAGGCTACCAACCAGATGCAGGATGTATCAATGAGGCAGGAAGAGGTTACCAAGGCCGCTACTGCTATCGAGCAGGCCGTAAATGCATCCATGGAGATTATCGGCAGCATCCAGAGCATTGCAAACAAGACAAACCTTCTTTCACTGAATGCTTCCATTGAAGCAGCAAGAGCAGGCGATGCAGGAAGAGGCTTTGCGGTTGTTGCTACGGAAGTTCAGACACTGTCCCGTTCTACCAAGGAGACCACAGGCCATATTTCTGAAAAGCTCAATAATGTCAATGACTCCGTTAAGGACATCCTGCAGAAGATCCGTCAGATCAGCGAGAGCATAGAGACAGAGAACGAAGAGATGAGCACTATCAATGCGACCATAGAAGAGCTTCATGCAGCTGCTGATGAGATCGCAAAGATGGCGGAGACTCTGTACAACTGATAATAATTATTCCCGGATAATAAAGGAATTGGTGTTAATTCAAGGTGCCGCCGGTTTCCGTGAGGGACATTCAAGTATGTCTCAAGCAGAAATGGCGGCACTTTATGACAGAAATAATGTGACGGAATTTGTTGCAGAATTTCTTTGAGGTGGGGACCGGCTTTGGATCAAAGTAAAGGCACAGATAGTTTCATAAAGAGAAAAGGCCGGCTGGTACTGGCTATATTAGCTCTGGCAGCATATGTCGGATTTGCCGTCTCGACTTTTGCAGAGAACAGTTTCTGGATAGAACTGTTTTCTCCCGTCACGACTATACTCTGCGTTATCGTGATACTGACATGCATGAAGGATATGGGAAAATTCCGTATCCTTGCAATTCTGCTCGCATTTGGTATAGGTATGTGGGCAGTGGCGGATATCATCCTGTTCGTAAATGATATCTTCCGGCATATGGAAGAACCGCGTGATACCCTGGTAAGAACTATCTATCTCGCCCCGAACTATCTGTACGGGTCAACTATCGTTTTATATTTATATTATAAGCTCAAGAAAAGGGATCTTTTTGTTACCGCTGCCAATGTTTTTCTGATAACTGTCATCAGTTTTGCGGTTGTAGCCAAACTGGTTCAGGCCGCAGGCTTGCTTGCGGAGAATGACCCGGCACTGATAAGGGCATATGCATATTTTTTCGTGAATATCGTTATTGTGGTTGGTGGATGCCATGTTATTTATTATATCGGTTACGGAAACCTGAGAAGGGGAACCAATCTGATACCCATATGTATCATGGGATATATATTGATCGATTTCCGTTATTCCTACATTGAGGCTATCGGCAAGGATCCGGAAAATATATATATGGACCTTCTGTATATGCTGTTCATGGTGGGAATGGCATGGGGTACATTGTCGCAGGCACATAATAAGTATGAATATGTCCTGAAGGAAAACGGAGAGGAAGGCAGACGCATGGTCTATGTGCGTCTCATCATTCCCATACTTATAGTAGTGGTGGTGGTACTCCGTCTGACCGGCGTATTATCACAGGTGGAATTTTCATATATACTTATTGCTCTGCTGGCATATTTCATTATGTACGCCCTTCTGCAGAACAGCGGACTCAGTGAGAAACTTCTGAAGCAGCAGCAGGAACTGAATACTTCCCTCGAGGCCCAGGTGGAGGAAAAGACCAGGGACCTGAAGCGTGTAAACCGCGACCTGGAATACCTGTCATCGACAGACCTGCTTACCGGACTTTTCAACAGACGGCACGGCTTAAAGGTATTGAACAATTTGATATATGATGCCGAAAAATATCAGACAAAATTTGCGGTATTCGGTGTGGACTTAAACCACTTCAAGCCTGTCAATGATACCTACGGCCATGAGATGGGCGACCGCGTACTGGAGGAATTCGGAAAGAGGATGCGGGAGCTTCCGGCCAGGTATACCTGCATAAGAAACGGCGGTGACGAGTTTGTCATTTTCTACTCCCATGTGAATGACAGGGATGATGTTACGGAGGCGGCAAAGGAGCTACAGAGTGTTTTCAACAGGCCGCTGGTGCTTGATAACTTTATATTCAGCCTGTCTGCCAGCATAGGAATTGCCGTTTATCCTGATGATTCCATGAATGCTGAGGATCTGCTCCAGTATGCAGATGCAGCTATGTACATAGTAAAGCGCAGCAAGAAAAGGGATGACTTCTGTTTCTTTGATAAAGGAATGGTTGCGGATGTGGAAAGGCGCCGGAAGATAGAAAAGCAGCTTAAGCATTCAGAGCTGGAGAACGATTTTCTTCTGTACTATCAGCCCCAGTTTGATACGGCAGACGGAAGCATAGTGGGTGTCGAAGTTTTCCCCCGCCTGCGTGTAAGCGGTTTTGAGGACTGTACCCCCGGCGAGCTGATCCCCATTGCGGAAGAAAGCGGAATGATGAGTCAGCTGGGAATGTGGACTGCCCATAAATCCCTTGAGCAGGTTGCTGCCTGGAATAAAAAATATGGAATGAACCTTAGTACTACCATAAATCTTGCGCCGCTGCAGCTGCTGGATGCTGATTTTATCGAGAGTCTCGAAAAAGTCATTGAACGCCTTGAGATAAAGCCTTCTGACCTGATACTTGATGTCAGCAATGAGGTAATGATGGGTGCTGCGGAATCTGCCAAGGATACGCTGCGTGCCTTTCATCAGTTTGGATATACTCTTTCGCTGAATGAATTCGGCGGTGGGGATATCAATATTTCTTATATCAGGGACTGCGGTTTCTCCACCATCAAGCTTGCACGTACCCTTATTCCCCAGGGAATAACGGATCCCGGCCGTATGGAGATAATTCATGCATTGCTTGCTCTTGCCAAGGAAATGAATATAGAGATCGTTGCGGTAGGTATAGAGACTAATGAGCAGGTTGGGCTCATGAGAGATTTAGGCATCCGTGTCATGCAGGGATATTATTACAGTAAGCCTGTTTCGGCAGAGGAGCTGGAGCAGAAACTGAAGGACAAATAATAATCATGACGGCAGCAGAAGAATGACCAACAGTCCTATGCCGCACAGTACCATTATGATTCCACCTATTATAGCCACTATTGTGGCTATTTTTTTAGCGATTTCCCTGGCTTTTTCCAAAGACATTTTCTTTAGTCCATAAACCCTGTAGAGAAATACAGAATTTCTAGGATCTTTTAGTATCGCAAGCCAGCCGGCTGCAAGTAACAGACAGAAACCGAATATCATCAAAAATATAAGAGCATACATGGTCAGTTCCTTTCTTTGGTTTCTTACTTTCGTCTGTATTCACAGCAAACATAATACAGACAGGTTTCAGATATTATTTTGATTTTAATATAAGAAAGCTGCTGAATCCAATAATTTTTTTAAAATACCCCTTGACACATAATACTATGCGACGTATAGTATAAGGCATAGAAGGGTATATGCTTGAAATAAAGCAGTGGTGTTGCTAAAACGGCAGAAAGGGAAACTATGGAAAACCAAATGAAGCGAGGGCTCCTGGATGTATGTGTCCTGGCGGCCATCAAGGATGAGGACTCCTATGGTTATCGCATCGTAAAAGACTTAAGTCCTTACGTGGAGATTTCCGAGTCAACGCTCTACCCGATACTAAGGCGTTTGGAAAGTAGCCAGATGCTCACAGTCCGGACGGCAGAGCATAACGGAAGGCTCAGGAAATACTACCACATCACAGATTCCGGCGTCGAACGCCTTAAGCAGTTTGAGAGTGAGTGGAAGGAACTTATGCAGATTTACGAGTATGTAACAAGAGAGGGAGGAAGCCATGAGCAAAACTGAATTTATAGAACAGCTTAGATCGGCACTGAACGGCCTGTCGGAAGAGGATCTTAAGAAGTCAGTTGACTATTATGAAGAGATGATCGATGACCGTATAGAAGACGGGATTCCGGAAGAAGAAGCCGTAAGCGGGCTGGGAAGCATTGAAGAGATACAGAACAAAATACTGAAAGAAATTCCCATTGCAAATATCGTTAAGGAAAAGATCAAGCCCAAAAGAAAGCTTGGCGGATTGGAGATAGCACTTTTAGTGATCGGTGCTCCACTGTGGGTACCCATAGTACTGTCACTGATCATTACGGGATTATCGCTCTATATGTCATTCTGGACGATAATACTTTCCCTGTATGTTACGGACTTTTCCCTGTTTTTATCGGGAGTCTTTTGTATCGTGGCAGCATTCATGCAGACCAACGGATTTGCGACAGGCTTATTCTTAAGCGGCATAGGTGTAGCACTTACTGGTGTATCCGTCCTTCTGTTCTTCGGATTTAATCAGATTGTAAAAGGAATGTTTTTCTTAAGCAAGAAATTCGTGCTCTGGCTCAAGAAACTTTTTGTAGGCGAGAAGAAATCTTCAGCTGAGGCCACAGCGGTATAAGGAGGGGAAAATGAAAACAGCAAAGAGAATAACAATTTTTGTAGCACTGGGTATGGTTGTGATCGGCGTGATAATGACAGTCGGTGCACTTGCAAGCGCAAAATTCGATATCAAAAATCTGATCAAAACGGTGAAGTATACGGAAAAGACCTATGACATCACTGAAGATTTTGACAATATCGATATGCAGATACACAGCCAGGATGTGCATGTAGAAAAATCTGATGACGGTGATACGCACTTTGTATGTTATGAATGCGACAGCGAATGGTTTGAGGTATCTGTCCAGGATGGCACACTGGTCATAGATAATAAGCAGTATGATCACTGGACTATTATGGTAAATGTCGAAATGGGTGACCATGCTACACTTTATCTTCCCGAGGAGGTGTATGACAACCTGACAGCAAAGAACGGTTCGGGTGATATATGCATAAACAAGGATGCCTTTACATTTGAAGACATTGACATAGAAATAGGCAGCGGAGATGCTGCACTGGCCAGTCTGTCTGCAGATGACATCATATTGTATTCAGGAAGCGGTGACTTAAGCCTGGATGGTGTTAATGCCGGAAGCGCAGAACTTACGTGCGGCAGCGGAGATATCAGTGTGGCTGACTGCAACATAGAAGATTTTGTAAATGGCAAGGTGGGTTCAGGCGATGTGACCTGTTCACAGGTTTCCTGTAATTCGGCTAATGTCAAGACAGACATCGGAGACATTACTATTGATGTTATGAACTGCAAGTCGGATTTTGAAACCAAGGCAAGCAGCGGTGAGATCATTCTTATGGATGTTACGTCAGGAGCAAGCTTTAGTGCAGACACCGGAAGCGGCAACATAAAACTGAAAGCCTGCGATGCCGAAGAGATGGATTTTAAGACCGGAAGCGGCGACATAACAGGTACACTGAAGTCTGCAATGAAGTATGATGCGAAGACCGGAAGTGGAGATGTCCGCGTTCCGGCTGACGGAGACGGCGGAAACTGTACTGTAAGATCCGGAAGCGGAGATATTGTGCTGAGCATTGAGGAATAAGAGGATATCTGGGAAATACTGATTATTTGCGGAGCACCTGATGGATTATAACTGTCAGGTGCTTTTTTGTGGCACGCCATTTAAAATATGTTAAAATACTGTAGAGAATGAATATAAACACGAGGATCTTATGGCTGAACCTAAGAAAAAAAGTGCTTTAAGAAAAGCATTAAGCAGAGTATATAACAAAGGCTATGCGGTGGGAGCCCGTGCCTTTTATCTTAATAACGGAAAACTAATGCGCGGTACACAGGCAGGAAACGATTGGCTATATAAAAGCCTGATGGATGATAAGCCATTCATGATGATCCGGCCGGGTATAGAAGAGTTGGGACGTTTCCATATATATGATCAGAATGGTGGTGATCCCGAAAAGATCAGCAAACTGGAGCTGGACTGGTGGGATTGCGATGATTTGTATTATTATGGACAGCGTATGGAAGAGGCCTATGGTGCTTGCGACGGTATTTGCTGTTGGTATGTGCCTAAGAGAGGTGAAGCGGGACTTGTAAAAAAGTATGCTCCGAATGCCGCCAGGGTAGAGACCGGATTTCTTAATTTTTCCAGTGCGTATGAGATAAATAAACCTTTCTGGCTGGAAGCGCTCAAGGGAAAGAGAGTGCTTGTTGTCACGCTGTTTGATAGGGAGGTAATGGATCAGTATGAGAAGAGGGATAAAATTTTTCCCGATCACCTTCTTCCTGAGTTTGCTGACCTGCAGACATACAAATCTGTATGGTTTTCAAGGGCGTTTGATGATAGTCATGATCCCCGTTTTAAAGACTGGCAGGAGGCACTTGAATATCAGCGCAGTGGCATAGAGAAATTGGACTTTGATGTAGCACTGCTTGCGTGTGGTACTTTCGGTCCCCATATCCAGACTACGATTAAAAAGATGGGAAAGAAATCCGTGTATCTTGGTGGAGATTTACAGCTATATTTCGGAATAAGGGGCAAACGCTGGGACAACGGTTTTCCTGAACTGCAGCGTTTTTACAATGATGCCTGGATCCGTCCTTACGGGGAAGGACCATTAGTTGGAGCTGCCTTTCAGGATAACGGAGCGTACTGGTGATTTTTATAGCAGTTTAATAGTAAACAGGTAGGTGCATGGAACGGATATTTAAGAATTACCGATCTACAAGAAGTAGAACAATACGAAAAATTATCACATTATTATTTCTAAGTATCTTTTTTTTGTTGTCTTTTTCATTTCCGATGATTTCTAATGCGGCTCCCCGTCTTCTTGATACAGGCGAAGAACTGGTGATCGTTATTGATCCGGGACATGGCGGAGAAAATGAGGGAACGAATACTTCAGCGGTACTGGAAAAATATCGGACATTAGTCACCGCTCAGGCCATGTATGAAGAGCTGTCAAAATATGACGGCGTAAAGGTATATATGACCAGGACTGATGATGTGGATATGTCATTAAAGGAAAGGGCAGAATTTGCTGCATCTGTCGGGGCTGATTTTCTTTTAAGCATTCACTATAACGCTTCAGAAGAGCATGCCATCTATGGTATGGAGATATGGATCCCTGCTACAGTTCCCTATATAGATTACGGATACCAGTTTGCTGATGTTTGGCTTAAGGAGATGTCTGCGACAGGTCTGCATAACCGTGGAGTAAAGACCAGGATAAAAAATAACGGTGACGAATATTACGGAGTGATCCGCGAGGGAAAGGACAGGGGCATCACTACTGTGATCCTTGAGCATTGCCACCTTGACGCGGCACAGGATGCGGCTTTCTGTGATACTGAAGATAAGGAGAGGGAATTCGGAAGACTTGATGCCATTGCGGTTGCCAAGTATTTCGGTTTAAGGAGCACTGTGCTTGGTGTTGATTATTCCGGAACTGACTTAGCTCAGGCAGCATTACCGGATCTTGGCATCCTGCCCCTGACATTAAGTACTGCGCCGGAAACTTGTGATCTTAAGCTTACGGAACTGGATGAAGAAAGTGGAGATGCCACATTTGTGATAAGTGCCGCTGATAGTAATGAGCTTTTGGAATATTACGAGTACAGTCTTGATGGGGGCGAGACCTGGCAGGGGATAACTACCTGGCCTGGCTATGCTTATAATGCCACAAAAAATCAGGAGACTGCTACATTTTATCTGAACCTGCCCAGGGAAACAGATACGGAAGTACGCGTAAGGGTATACAACTATTATGACCAGAAAACAGAAAGCGAATCGGTAATTGTACATTTTAAATATCAGGATGAGCTGGCGGCAGCAGCCCTTGAGTGGGAACAGGAGCACAGTGGGGAAGAAGAAATTGAACAGGAAGGCAGTACAGATGCAGTGGGGAATCCTATTGTTCAGGATTCAGAAGAAAATGATGCTGCAGATGGTACAAGTATTTCGGACAATACTACAGCCGGTGCTGACGACAGTGACAATTCGACTGCTCCCGAAACAGAAAACGCAGATCATGATCAGCCGGAGCAGAACCGCAATGACCGTCTTATAGTATTGATTGCTATAGGTATCGGTTCTGTGGCAACAACATCAATAATTGTTTTTGCATTAAGAAAGAAAGCACAGGAAGAGGAAAAAAGAACACGCAGGAAATAAAACTGCCGTTTAATCCTGTTTTCTCAGATGGTTCCATCTTACAACAGCTACGCCTATGATGATAGCGTATCCTACGAAGCTTAAGAATTCCGGTATTTCTGCGAAGAAGAAAAATCCCAGCATTGCAGCGAAGATAACCTGAGTATAGTCAAAGACTGAAATCTCCTTTGCCGGAGCGAATTTATATGCACTGGTGATGCCAAACTGCCCTATGGCGGCACAGCATCCTGCCAGTATGAGACATAAGAGCTGTTTCAATTCCATATGGTGGTAGTCAAATATAATGAAGGGAAGTGCTACCAGTGAAGAAAAAACAGAGAAACAGAACACGATGATATTGGTCCGTTCCCCTTTTTTCCCGAGTTTCCTTACAAAGGTGTAAGCCACGCCGGCACCGAAACCGCCGTACAGACCTAAGAGCGCAGGCACAGCTTCCAATCCGCCGGTAGGCCTGATGATGAAGAGCGCGCCGATGAAAGCTATCAGTGTAGCAAGTATGTCCAGCTTTGACGGGATTTCTTTTACTACTATTATAGAAGCAAGTATTGCAAAAAAGGGCGACAGCTTGTTAAGCATATTTGCATCAGAGATGGGAAGCTTGTCGATGGCATAGAAATTTGCAATTACGCCGCTGGTTCCGAAGAGGCATCTCATAAGGATGTCCACTCTGTTTCCCTTAGGTACGTAAAATTTTTCCTTGCTGCGGAGAAGCGGCACCAGCACAATGACTGCCGCAATGGCATTTCTGAAAAAAACCTTCTGCATCGTGGGGAGGTCACCGGAAAGACGCACAAAAAAAGTCATAAGGGAAAAACCAAAAGCTGCTGCAATTATGCAGAGTATTCCCTTTACATGGCTGTTCATTTTTTTCTTCTTGCTTGTATCCGTATCGTCATGCCCCGCTTATAGTAAAGTGTTTGAACTGCATAGTATAAGCGTATGCGCCATTCAACGCTGAATATTATAGCAAGTGTATTGATGAAAAAAAAGGGGAATGGTACAATAGGAAAGCATATATTGGCTGACAGGAAGGAATGAGGTTTATTATGAAAAGATGTCAGAATTGTGGTTTTGAAGTTGCGGATGATGCAGTATTCTGTAAGTCCTGCGGTTCAAAGATAGTTGTATCCGAGACTACACAGGCCGATTACGTGGGTCAGACCGGATATACAGAAAATGTTGGAAATACAGGCAGTACCGGATATGGTGCGCCTCAAATGGAGAATGTTACGGATACTGCAGAACAGGTGACGAACGGTCCTTCAGCGTCAACAGAGATAAAGCCAAAGAACAATAAGGCTCTTATTGCTGTTATTATCGGTGGCGTGGTTGCAGTACTTGTGCTGTTGCTGTTGATTATAGCTATCATAGTGGTTGTATCCTTAGGCGGCGGTTATAAGAAACCGGTTAAGACTCTGGTAAATAATGTTAATAGTAGGAATACTGATGTCACAAAGTATATGGACTGCCTTGCACCAAGCTTTGTATCTTCAACATATAAGGATGCGAGAAAACTGCTTAAAGGTGGGGATGCTACGGAAGAGCTGGATGAAGCTATAGAGGATGCGTTTGATGATGCCTTTAGTGAATATGATAAGACATACGGCAAAGACTGGAAGATTTCCGTTGAGTACAAGGATATTGAAAAGTTAGACAAGGACGACCTGGAAGAGATTCAGGATTCCTGGGAGACTGTGTATGATGCGCTGGAGAATATGAACCTGGATGACGAGGACAGCTGGGAAGACATAGCCGATGCGCTTGATGATAAGTACGATACGGAATTAGATCCGGACAAGGCTGCGGCTCTTATGGGCAAGTTTGTAGACAATGTAGATAATGTAAAGATCACTGCAGGCTATAAGCTGAAGATTAAGATGACTATAGAAGGCAAAAAGGATGAAGACTCCGAAACTGTCAAAGTTAATGTCATAAAGTGTAACGGAAAATGGATCATTGATCCGGTATCCACTGCAGCACTTGCAGGTATGTCACCCTATTCATTACAGTACTATGGCGGAGATATGTGGTAAAACCTGAACACTGACAGAGAGTGATCAGGTAAGCATCAAGACAGAAATAAAAAAGCGTGTTACTGTATATAAACGGTAACACGCTTTTCTTATGTTTGAATTTACATGATCGGTTCTTTAGACGGCAGACCCGCTTTTCTAGGATACTTCTTAGGTGTGGGCTGTATTTTTTTCACTGCGGCCAGACATCTAAAATAGTCTGTGTCCGGGAGAGTGTATTCATAAACTGTGTCGAGACTTCCGCCGAAAACTTTGATGGCTTTTTCGGAAGCCTGTCTTTCTTCACCCTTTGCAAATTCACCGGACTTGTAGGCGATGAAGTATCCGCCCTTCTTTACATAGGGAATGCAGTATTCTGAAAGAGTGGACATATTTGCAACCGCCCTTGATACGGCAATATCGAAAGTTTCACGGAGTTTTCCGGCAACGGCCTGATCTTCCGCACGGCTGTGGATTGCCTGTATTTTCTCTAATTTCAACGCATCTATTACTTCATCCAGGAAGACAATTCTCTTGTTAAGTGAGTCCAGCAGAGTGACATTTACATTAGGAAATGCAATTTTTAATGGAATGCCCGGAAAGCCTGCGCCGGTTCCGATGTCTATTATCTTTATACCTTCACCGGAAAGTATGCGTTTAACTACAGGATTATCTTTTAACAGCACTATCCCTAAGCTGTCAGCAAAATGCTTTACGGCCACGTCTTCCTTTTCAGTGATAGCAGTCAGGTTCACCTGTTCATTTTTCTTTATGAGCATCTCGTAATATAAGGCAAATTGCTCTGTCTGTTTGTCACTGAGTTCTATGCCAAGCTTGCTGCTTTCTTTTTTTATGAGTTCGTTCATGGAATCTCTCCTGCCCGGTAAAATGCCCGGGGCTGTGCCGGTTTGTAGTTCTGCAATTATGCTGCCTGTATTGCATCAACAGCTACCATTATATTCTTATACAGGATTTTATTCAAATGATACGGTATAGGCCTATGAAATGCCTTGCGTACAGCAGAAAACAATGATTTACATAACTTCGGACGTTTATGATATAATATAAGGCGCTATGGACAATTCTGCTAATAAAACAGATGTAATGATGAAAAAAATCCCGCCGGTCATGATCACGCTGTACGGCATATGCTGTCTGCTTTGGCTTATCATGACTTGTACTATGGTGGGAAGACAGATTTATCCGCAGAACGGCATGCCGGAGGCCTTTATTTTTTCGGAGAACTGGGAATGTGACGGAAAACTTTATTCCATGGAGCATATTTCCGATGCGCCGAAGGATTCCGAAGGCCGTATAATTGCTACAAAAAAACTCCCTGATAATCTCACCAATAATGACCTGCTGCATTTCAACGGAAAGAATATACACTTTGAGGTTTATATAGAAGATAAGCAGATCTATACTCATCTTGTAGATGCACCTTTAGGGCAGAAGGGACAGGAGTCCCTTTTCCATCATATCTTTCTTGGTGCGGAAAATTCCGGAAAGACAATAAAGATAGTTGTATATCCCGCATACGATGATGATTCCTGTCTGCTTGATTATATGCGTATCTGTTCCCACCCGGTTTATCTTGAAGACTATCTTAAGAATTTCGGCTTAGGCTATTTCATAAGCTTACTGATAATAATACTTGGCTTCCTGATGGTATTGGAGTATTTCGTTCATATCAGGAGCTATAAGAGATATAACTTCCTGGCGCTCGGATTGTTCACTACACTTGTGGGAATATGGTCATCCATAGAAACCCAGATTCCTGTGCTGATAATGGGATCATATTCGGCTATTATCCTTATGTTTGACTACGCAGTTCTTTTCCTGGCATGGTATCCCCTTACAAGATTCATCACATCCATGTTTACTTTTACAAACCGTGTGGCAGAGATCATCGTATGCCTGTGCCAGACAATATTTGCCGGAGTGATAATCTACAGTGTTTATATAAAGCATTCCGTTGATTTTCATGACGTGCTGAAATATATGTACATTGATGCGGTGGTATTTTTCCTTTGTGTCGTAGGCAGTGCTCTTAAAAACCTTATTGATTCAAAGAAAAGTAAAACACCGCTCAAAATCGGAAAGCTTCCGGTGATCGCCGGATCGATCCTTACAGTTTCCATACTTGCTGACCTGATAATTTTCTTAGCGGCAAACCGCAGCGGCGTGGATGCGGCACAGTACTCCCGTATGGGCGTGGCAGTTTTCATGCTCATGGTCTACATCGGTTCACTTATCCGAAATGTGGATAACGAAAAACTTGCTGACGAGACGGTATCAGCAAGACGCCTTGCATATGTTGATCCTCTTACCCATTTAGGCAACAGAACAGCCTTTGAATGTGAATGTGAGCAGCTTGAGAGAAAAATGGAAGATGGAAGTTATGATTTCATAATAGTTTCCATGGATCTTAATAATCTCAAAAAGGTAAATGATAATGGCGGCCATGAGGAAGGCGACAGGTTCCTGCAGAAGTCGGCGCGTATGATCTGGGATTCATTCGGCCGTGTGGGTGAATGTTTCCGTGTCGGCGGAGATGAGTTTGCGGTAGTGATAAGGCCTGACAGCATGGAGAAAAGCACATCCGGACACAGCAGTCTTTTCGGAAGGAAAAAGAATGCCGCTGTAGAGAGCGCAGTCCTGAGTATTGACAGTGCAGAAATGGAAAAAAGATACAAGGACAGCCTGAGCAGGCTTGAAATAGCAGAGAATAATTATAATGCAAACAATCCTAAGTATCCCATACAGATAGCCTGCGGATATGCAAGGCTGCAGAACATGGATCCGCAGACAATAGATGAAATGATCAGGGTATCAGATGCCCTGATGTATGAGGATAAAAGGAAGAAGAAGGGCGAAGCATAACAGAAGTGTGCTTGTTATAGTATAAATAGAACAACTGGAGATCCTGAGATTAATTACGATAGAAAGACAGCAGAACAGCATAATAGATTTGTTGAGCGTGCGAATGCCGGTTACAGAAAAAAGACAGCCCGTGAATCGGCCGTTATGGAAAAGCGTCAGGGCTACATTAACCGCAGGAATGAGCGTATAGCCGGTGTACGTAGCAGCAGGACAAAGTTTCGTGAAGAGTTTCGTGCAAAGCAGGATCGGCGTATAGCGGGTCGCCGCGAACGGATCAGGGCTAAATTTATTAAAGGGGATGCGGAAAAGATAAAGCGTTTCCTTGAGCGTACTGCAAGGTTCGATAAGTATTTAGCCAACAGACGGAAACGTATAGATGACAGGATAGAACAGCGAAGAGAGCGCCTGGATCAGAAACGGGAAGCACACGAAGACTTTGTGCAGAATCTATATCAGGAGACAAAGCTCCGTGATAAAAACCGCCTTAAACGCATAGAGGCGGATAAAACCAACTCAAATCTGAAAAAGTTTATCATAAGAAGTGCCATCGGTGCGGCGGTACTTGTTTTTATTATTGCCCTGATAGAAATCTGCATTCCGGGTTCTTTTCTTAAATCACGGGGCATTATAGACGATACACCGGTGGATGAAGCAATAATGCTGGTAATGGAAGAAGAAATTCCTGTTGAAAAGCAATACAATACACTTAATGGTATAACCGAGGAACAGCTTTTATGGGATCTTCTTATGGAACATTTCGACGGCAATGAGACGGCAACTCTGGGAGTAATGTGCAACCTGAAATCTGAATCCCGTTTTGAAGCGGGGAATCTTGAGGATTACAATAATCAGATCTGGGAAATAGAAGATCATGAATACACGGAAAAAATAAACCGTCATACTATCGATAAGCAGGATTTTCTGGAAGCAAGACTTCTGAACACTACCAATGGTTTTTATAACAAGTACGGCGAATGGGTAAATATTGACGGAGGCTACGGCTACGGCCAGTACACTTCCTATGCTAAAAAGGAGGGGTTGTATCACTATGCTGAAGTCTGGTTCGGACCCGGGGGACCCGGTGAAGAATATAAGTTCAATATAGCCGACCCGGAAATGCAGGCACACTACGTCATTTCCATACTTGAGTCGGATGAATTTAAGAGTATGGACATGCAGATCCGCAACAGCAAGAAAGTAGTGGATGCGTGTTATCTTTGGCTTAAGATGTATGAGATACCTCAGGATCCTTATTGTGACAACTACTTTACTCTTTCATTTGAAAGGGCATCAAGTGCGGATGCAATAAGGGAGGCTTGCTTGAACCGTGAGAATGTAAGTGATAATGAGGCGGAGCCTGAAACAGTTAAGGGGACAAATTTAAATATTAATGATTAAAACTTCCCACTTGTTGTATACCACTAACTTACTCACACCGGTAGCTTGCCTGACGGTGGTGCCAGTTCGCAGAGTCTCACTAAAACACCGTCAGACAAGACTACACGGTGTGAGGAGTTTTAGTTAATGATACGGATTCGAATGGGTCTGAAGCTGATGATAATGAGTCGGAGAACTAATAGTTAACTTAGCGTTTTATGAAGATGCTTAATAATTGGAACAAAAGCATAAGAAAAAAAAGATTTAGCAGTGTGCAAATGATGTTTGCAGTGGTGCTGCTTGCCTTTTTTGTGATCCTGCCTGCAGCCTGCGGAAAAAAAGAAAAAACGAAAACGCTGCCTGAAACGGTGGAAGGTTTTAACAGCAGCGATATTACCCTGGCAGTTGTGGACGGATACATCTTTAGCGATCTTGCAGAGAAATATTACCCTGAAGCAAAGATACTGCACTTTGACAGCCGTGAGAATGCGTATAAGTCAATCATTATCGGAAATGCAGACGGTGTAGTGGATGATGAGCCTATTATCAGGGCAATCATGCGTGGGAATGATAATTACCGTCTGATAGACGGATATGTGGAGCCTGCTGACTATGCGTTTATATTTACAAAAAATGAGGCAGGAGAAAAGCTGGGGCAGGAATTCAGTGCATATGTGAGGAGTTTAAGGGCGAGTGGTGAACTGCAGCAGCTTGATGAAAAATGGTTCGGTGACCGGACAGATAATAAGACCAGTGATTCTATGGCAGACCTTAACGGAACTAACGGTACCATAAAGCTTGTCTATGATATCAGTAATGTTCCATTTTCTTATATGTCGGCAGGTAAACCTGTTGGTTATGACATAGACCTGGCCATAGGTTTCTGCCGTGAATACGGATATACGCTGGAAGCCGGTCCTTCGGATTTTACGGCTATGCTTGATGGCGTGGCTGACGGAACATACGATATGGGATGCGGTGCCATCACAGTTACTGATGAGAGAGCAGAGAGGCTGTACTTCAGCGAAGCGGATTATAGCGGCGGTGCATCCATATGTGTGAGAAACAGCGTCGAGCAGGAGAAAAAGGAAGTTTCTTATTTCAGTCGTTCATTTTACAGAACCTTTATTGAAAATGATAATTACAAATTATTCCTGAGGGGCATAGGCACTACTCTTCTGATCACGATCATTACTGTCCTTGCCGGAACAGTTATGGGCTGCACCATGTACATACTTACCCAGCGTGCGGATCCTATAATAAGACAGCTGACCAAGCTGACCATTCTTATCATCAGGGGTATACCTGCCATAATGACTATAATGTTCTTATATTATGTTTATTATCAGGATATGTACTTTGGTGAGATAGTTGCTGCGGTCATAGGTTTTACCATAATATTCAGTGAAAGGGTGTACCACACAATAAAGGAATGTGCCACGGATGAGATAAACGGTGACCTGGAGCGGAACTACCGCGTGGAGTACATAGATACGGATGAATTCTTTGCAGCCCTTTATATTCGTTCTGGAAAAACAATGTGGAAGAGCTATAGGGAGAATGTTATAAATCTTATAAAATTCACACCCATAGCCGGATACATAGCTGTTTATGATATGACCAGGATAGTTGAGTATTTCAGACAGAATACTTTTGAATTTATCATGCCACTTACGGTTATGGCGTTATTGTATATGATGCTCATTGGATTGGTATCATGGATAATGCGTGACGATAATCGTCCGAAGGATAGAAAACAGGTAGACGAATCGGCCTGGGCTGTTCGGGATGAGGATGAGGAAAGTTTATTCGATCGCTGAAAATCCCTGTAGGCTGATAGTCAGATCCATCTGAAAAGACATACTGAATTTTTGTGGGACTGTTATGAAACTAATTTTTGCATCAGATTCCTTTAAGGGAACTCTTACAAGTGAAAAGACGACGGAGCTGCTTGAGAGAGCGGCTACTGAAATATTTCCGGACTGCGAAACGGTTCCTGTGATATTGGCAGATGGTGGGGAGGGCACTTTGGATGCCCTTTTTTGTGCGGGAAAAGGAAAGAAGGTTCCGGTGACTGTCCATGATCCGTTAATGAGAGTGTGCGAAGCTTATTACGGGGTATTAGACGAACGGGAGGCTGTGATAGAAATGGCTCAGGCCTCTGGACTAACTCTGCTGTTACCGGATGAAAAAAATCCGCTCAACACCAGTAGCTACGGAACCGGTGAACTGATCAGGGATGCCCTAAAGTCAGGATATAAGAATATCACGGTAGCGATCGGTGGATCTGCCACCAATGATGGTGGAATGGGAGCGGCAGCTGCTCTTGGCGTAAGGTTTTTGGATTCCGATGGAAGAAAGCTGGAAGGTAGGGGACAGGATCTCAACAAAATAAAGAACATTGATATGAGCGGTTTGCTGCCGGAGGTAAAGGATGCAAAGATTCGCGTGATGTGTGATGTAAGGAATCCATTATGTGGACCTAATGGTGCGACATATGTATACGGTCCTCAGAAGGGAGCATCGCAGAAGGGGCTTAAAGAACTGGAAGAGGGAATGCAGAATTACCGTAAGGTACTGATGGCATTGACCGGCATGGATCCCGACACCATAGAAGGTGCAGGTGCCGCCGGTGGAATTGGAGCAATGCTAAAGCTTATACTTGGGGCAGAATTGCAATCGGGAATAGAGAGCGTACTTGACCTTGTACGTTTTGATGAATTGATAAAAGGGGCTGATCTAATAGTAACAGGTGAAGGCAGACTGGATGGACAGAGTAGTATCGGAAAGGCTGTACAGGGAGTGGGACAGCATGCTGCCAAGGCAGGTGTTCCCTGTGTAGCTCTTTGCGGTTGCATCGGAGACGGATATGAGCACATCATGAATTATGGAATTACTCGTGTGGAGACACTTGCTGATGACAGTATCTCACCTGAGTATGCAATGGAGCATGCAGAGGAAGTGTATTACTATAAGGCACTGGAGATGTTCAAAACATTAAATTTATAACTATCTCTATGTGGCAGACTGTGTTTTATGATAACATAAAAAATAGCATGGTGGTTCTGGACAAAGTAAAAGGAGATAGGATTGGCTATGGGCAGCCGGAATCGTCTAAAAATACGATACAGTGAGTACTGCAGGGAGTAATTTATGTTAGATAAACTTCAGAAAAGTGTAAAAGTATGCAATACCCTTGAGGAATTGGTCAACTGTTTTTTCGATGTGGCAGGAAATTCTAATGGTGAGATTGAATATGTTGCCGGAGAACTTCCGGCGATATTTATGCAGCCGGGATGCAAGTTTATCCTACAGTATTCCAGAGAATTGGATGATGGTGAATTTTATCAGCTTAGCATGGAAGTGGAGTTAGATACTAAAGGAGAGAAATTTCCATATGATCATAAGATCTATGATGAAAGCGACGGAGATTTAAGGGAATATATCCTTGGCTCTGAGGTATATGGAATGCTTAAGGATAAAGGCATCGTTAATGTCGAAGTTTATGATGGGGAGACCTGATCTGAGTATATTAATGACAGGACTGTATTATTGTACAGATATTAGCAGAAAAATAAGGGGGAGACTATGAGTAATTATCAGGGCAACGGTATCGTGGAACTGACATGGTTAGGTCAGATGGGCCTTCTGATCAAAATGGGCGATACGATCGTATGCGTTGATTATTTCGCAACCCCCACTGAAGACAGGCTTGTTGCGCCGCCCATTAAAGCAGATGAATTAACAGGAGCAGATGCTTTCCTTGGAACACATAATCACCTTGACCATATTGATCATGAATCGTGGAAGATATGGGCTAAAACCAATCCTGATGCCAAGTTCATTTTTCCAAGGGAGCATATGAGCGAGGTCCTTGCAGACGGAGTGAATCCGGACAATGCAGTTGGATTAAATGACGGCGAATCTGTAACGGTTAAGGACTGCATAATTCATGCGATACCTGCAGCCCATGAATTTCTGGATCAGAATAAAGAGACAGGTTTATATCCATACTTACAATATATTATAGAAGGAAACGGCGTAAGGATCCACCATGCCGGAGACACTGTAAGGTATGAAGGAATGCTTTCGAAAGTTAAGCAGTACGGGGATATCGATATCGAGATGCTCCCGATCAACGGACGTGACGCCAAGCGCTATAGGGAGCATTGGATAGGAAATATGGTTTATCAGGAAGCTGCTGATTTTGCAGGGGATGTGGGAACTAAGATAGTAATCCCCGGCCACTGGGATATGTTTGCGGTTAACGGCGAAAACCCGGATGATTTTGCTGACTATGTTGACGCAAAATATGGGGGCAGGGTAAAATGTGTTGTTCCCAAAATAATGAGAAAGATCGTATATGATAAATCAACTCAAAATTAATATATCGTTTAATATGGGAGGCAATCATGGGAATTGATATTCAGTATCTGTTATGGCTTCAGGAACTGAGGAATGCAACCGGCGGCATATTTGATGAGTTTTTCAATGCTTTGTCAAAATTTGCAGTGGATATTATGCCGTTCCTGCCTTTTGTTATTTTTTGGGGCGTGGATAAAAAATGGGGCTATAGATTTATCAATACATGGGGTATAGGAGAGCTTCTTAACGGACTGATCAAACTGACAGTGTGTGCTTATCGTCCCTGGATACGGTCTGACCTTGTCGAACCGGCCGGAGATTCCAAGACGGCTGCGACGGGCTATTCATTTCCAAGCGGGCATACAACAGTTGCCACAGTTACTTACGGTACAGTCGTTGCCTGGCAGAAGGATAAGCGCAGGTGGCTTGCCGTTATTTGTGCAGTACTGATTGTTCTCACGGGATTTTCAAGAAATTATCTTGGTGTACATACGCCCCAGGATGTTATAGTCGGATTTAGCGTGTCGGTTGTTAACATACTGATCGTTGGATTGGTTCAGAAGAAAGTACAGGGAAACGAGAAACTCATAGATATCCTTACCTTTGTAGGATTGGGCGTAGTGGTGGCCGCGATTCTGTACATTACTTTAAAACCCTATCCAATGGACTATGTTGACGGAGAGCTCTTAGTTGATCCCCAGAAGATGATGAATGACAGCTTCAAGGCTTGCGGTGCATTTACCGGAATCATGATCGGAAGCTATATTGACAGACATTATATTCGTTATGAGATTCCTGTCGGTACATCCGAACTGCCGATACTGACATGTGTAGGTGCGGGGATCATGTTGGGATGGAAAGAACTTTTTGCACCGGCTACGATCATAGCAGCTTTTGGAGATCATTGGGGGAATTTTATAGCAAGACTTCTGATGGTGCTCTTTGCCCTTTGCATATGGCCGCTTGTTATCAGAAAAATGGTTAAACCCATAAAGGCTAAGTAAACTATATAACTCTTAAGATAATGAAAAAATACGAAAGGACGGTAGACTTCACCTGCGTTTATGCTGTGTTTCTGCCGTCTTTTTCAGGTCTTCAAATGAGATCTTTTCTGTTCTGGTGCCGTCCCCGATAATCTTTACTGTTATGCCGTCCTTGTCCCAGCTTATAAAGTCTGTATCACAGCAGCCTTCATTCTCCGGATCAAAAATGAGATTTAAACTGATAAGGTGAGGATCAAAATTCATCGGATCGGCAAGATTTCCGACCATTACATCGTATGGACCTGCCCAGTAACAGCCCTCGTATGCCACGAGGTCTGATGCCGGATCGTAAAACACCGTTGTTACGATAAAGGATTCTCCGTTAGGCATTCCGTAACTATTATCATATCCCCTTGGCACGTAATTAAATACTTCCAATGTATCCACATCGATATAACTGATTCCGTACAGATTAACATGGAAAGGATAGTACCGGTGACCGTTTGAGTGATGGATGATTTCCTTATATGGCACATGGTGGTTGTCGCAAGGTGCATAAGAATAAATGCACTGTCCATTTTTGCGCAGTTCGGATTTTGCGCCGCGTGCATATACGGCATGTTCTTCCTGGTGGATATAGGTTCTCTCATACAAGGAAAAACCATCAGTCAGTTCCGTGATCTTTTCCTCTCTGAAGTACTGCTCATCGAAAACATAACTGTTCTTCTCGTACATCTTCAGATATTCCGGAGTTATGATACATTATTTTTGAGACAATGTTTAATTGAGGTTGACGGCGCTATTGGTATTTAATAGGAAAAATGTTAATATAATTTAGAAGAATGTATTTAATGAGGAGGGCTTTATGTACGATTTTATTCCGATAATCTGTGGCGTGATGATCTTGGGACTGGGCATATATATGACTGTTAATCCTGTGGGGGCTATAAGAAAAGACCTGCGGGAGGATTCCAAGGCTGTAGACAAGACAAAGAAAAGCGGTCTGGTTATGCTGATTCTAGGTTTAATCGTTGGAATTCTGGGTGTTGCAAGATTCTTTTTGTTTTGATAAGGATCTATATTTCGTAAAAATGTTTCTGAAAAAAATGGTTTCGAAAGAAACCATTTTTAAATTTTTGAAGTTTATGATCCATCTTACAAAATATTAAAACATAAAATACTCCAAAAGATAGAATAATCACCAAATTAATAAAAGGTATAAATTTATCCGTATTAAGAAAAATGGCCATGATATAATGTCATCAAGTAGGAAATTAAACACGATTTTAGGAGGGTTATCACATGAAGTTATTTCATCTTTCAGACTTGCACTTGGGAAAGCGCTTAAAGGAGATTTCCCTTATCGATGACCAGAAGTATATCTTAAAGGAGATATTTACGGCTGCCAGCAGGGAAAAACCCGACGGCATACTTATTGCCGGGGATATTTATGACAGGTCAGTACCGTCTGAGGAAGCGATGAAACTATGGGATGATTTTCTTGTAAGCCTGGCGGAGAAAAAGATTCCTGTTTTTGTAGTAAGCGGAAATCATGATTCGGCAATCAGGCTTGCTGACCATAGCGAGCTTGTTGATATGGCAGGCATACATTTTTCTCCTGTATATGATGGAAACGTGAAGTGCTGCGTGTTAAAAGCAGGGGAGGAAACGGTAAATATTTATATGCTCCCTTTCATTAAGCCGGCAGTTGTAAGAAGCTTTTTCCCGGATGAAGAGATTAGTGACTACACGGATGCATGCAGGGTGGCTTTGAGCCAAGTAAATATTGACAGCTCTGCAACAAACATCCTTATGGCACACCAGTTTGTCACCGGTGCAGAAAGATGCGAATCTGAAGAAGTGGTCGTAGGCGGCCTCGACAATGTGAATGCCGATGTATTTGATGCCTTTGATTATGTTGCTTTGGGGCACATACACGGAAAGCAGCATATAAAAAGAGAAACTGTCCGTTACTGTGGGACACCGCTTAAATACTCCTTTTCCGAGAAGAATCACCATAAGTCGATAACGGTGGTGAATATTAAGGAAAAAGAAATAACACTGGACGAGATACCCCTCACGCCAATGCATGATCTGAGGGAAATAAAGGGTACTTATGAGGAACTGACCGCTAAGGAAAACTATGAGAATACTGACACTAAGGACTACATTCACGCTATCCTGACTGATGAAGACGACGTTATAGATGCCATGGGCAAATTAAGGGTTATTTATCCGAATATCTTGCAGATAACATATGACAATACCCGCACCAAGGAGCGGAAAGAGATAAGCGGAATCGAAAATGTTAAAGAAAAGACTCCGGTAGAACTTTTTGGGGAGTTATTTGAAAAGCAGAACAACAAGCCTATGAGTGATGAACAAAGAAAGTTCATTACAGAGTGCATCGAAAAAGTATGGGGGGAGAAAAAATGAGACCTATAAAGTTAACAATGTCAGCTTTCGGACCATATGCCGGAAAAGTTGTAATACCTATGGACAAGCTGGGCACAAGGGGGCTTTACCTGATAACCGGCGATACCGGTGCGGGCAAGACAACAATTTTTGACGGTGTCAGCTATGCACTTTATGGTGAGGCAAGCGGTCCTAACCGCGAACCTGGAATGCTGCGTTCGAAGTACGCATCTGACAAAACACTTACCGAGGTAGAGCTTGTGTTTAGTCATGCCGGAAAAGAGTACACCATAAAGAGAAGCCCTGAGCAGATGAGGGCAGCAAAGCGTGGCGAAGGTCTTGCCAAACAGTCGACAACTGCTGAACTTCATATGCCTGATGGCACTGTCATCACCAAGGTTGAAAAAGTAAATGAGAAGATAACAAATGAAATCCTGAATGTTGATAAGGAGCAGTTTTCACAGATCGTGATGCTGGCACAGGGTGATTTCTTAAAGCTTTTGGTCGCTGATACTACGGAAAGGATAAAGATATTCCGTGAACTTTTTAAAACCGAGAAGTATATGAAACTTCAGGAAGAGATTGCCCAGAGGACAAAAGATGTCAGCACAGAGGTAGAAGACGGAAAAAAGAGCCTGGCACAGTATATCTCCGGGATAGAAGTTGATAAGGACAGTGCTCTTTCCATTGAGGTTGATAAGGCAAAATCAGGAGAAATGCTTACAGAAGATGTAATAGGTTTGCTTAACAGGCTCATAGAACAGGACAATACTGAAAAAGAAAGGCTTGATGAGCAGAGTACGAAAATAAAAAAAGAACTTGAAACTGTAAATGCAAATATCGGCGCAGCTGAGGCAGTTGAAGCGGCAAAGAAAGCCTGGGAAAGGGCTGTCAATGACCTAAAAGTCGAAAACCCTAAAGTTACTGTTCTGGAAAGTGATTTTAATGATGCCAGGGCGGCATTGAATGGAAAGAGAGATCTTGAAAAGACGTCTGCTGCTATTGAGGCGCAGCTTTCTAATTATGATGCTGTTGATAAGCTTTCCGGCGATATAGCAGATTTGCATGGTGTCATTGAAGAACAGTCTTCAGCTATTGCGGATAGTGAAAATAAGAAAAAGACTGCGGAGGCTGAACTTGACGGCCTAAAGAAAGAGCAGGAGACCATTAAGGATTCAAGTGCTGAGATTGAAAAGCTCAAGGGACAGATTGAAAAAAAGGAAACAGAGTCCAGGGATCTCGGTACTTTCTCTAATGACCTTAATATTCTTAATGACTATCGGGAAAAACTTAAGAATGCTCAGAATGCGTATAGTGAAAAGAGCGCGGTTTTTATAGAACTGAATGCAATATACGAAACTCTTGATCAGGCTTTTAGGGATGGCCAGGCGGGAATTCTTGCGCAGAAACTGGAAGAAGGGAAAATGTGTCCCGTCTGTGGTTCCACCAAACATCCCATGCTTGCTCATTTGGCAGAAAGCGTTCCTACGGAAAAAGAACTGGATGATGCTAAAAAGGCATCTGACGGGGCGAGAAGTGAAAGGGAGAAGAGTTCCGAGGAAGCCAGCGGTATGAAGACGGCCGTAGAAACTAAGGAAGAAGAACTGAAAAAGAGCTCCGTAAAATTGCTCGGGGAAGAGGACCTTGAAAAAGCCGCAGCTATTCTTCAGGAAACTAGGGATAAGTGTGCCCGGGAGATTAATGCTTTAAAGGCCAGTTTAAACCTGGAGGTGCAGAATGATAATCGCAGAAAAGAGCTAGAAAAGCTGATTCCGGAAAAGGATGCGGAAATAAAGGAAATAGAGAAAAAAAGCCGTGAGCTTAATGAAAAGCTTGCAGCAAATAATGCAGCACTTGCTGAGAAGAAAGCGTCTCTTGAAAAAATGCGCGGCGAATTAACCTATTCAAGCAAAAATGAGGCGCTGACTGAAAAAGGAAACCTTGATAGTCAGGCTGAAGCGCTCCAGAAGGCTTATGACAGTGCTGATAATGCTTTAAAGAAGCAGCATGAGCTTGCTACCGCACTAAATGCACAGGCTGAAAGCAACAGGAAGACTGTTGAATCCAGCAAGGTTGCAGATATTAATGCAGAGAGGATCCGGAAGACTGAACTTGATGATCAGCAGAAAGCCTGTGATGAAAGTGGCAAAGTAGTTGCGGCCAGGATAAGGGCTAATACGAACATTATGGAAAATGTAGTTAACAAGTCTTCAAGCATTGCCGATGCTGAGAAAAAACTTCAGTGGATAAACGCTCTTTCGAATACTGCAAATGGTAAGGTCAAGGGGAAGGATAAAGTCATGTTTGAGACCTTTGTCCAGATGAACTATTTTGACCGCATAATCAGGAGGGCAAACATACGCTTGCTGAAAATGTCATCCGGACAGTATGAACTGAAACGTATGGAAAATGCGTCAAATGTAAGGAGTCAGAGTGGTCTGGACCTGGGGGTAATCGATCACTACAACGGATCAACCAGAAGCGTCAAGTCAATTTCAGGCGGCGAGTCATTTATGGCATCCCTGGCACTTGCGCTTGGACTGTCTGACGAGGTTCAGTCATCAGCAGGCGGAATACAGGTGGATACGATGTTTGTGGACGAGGGATTCGGCTCCCTTGATCCTGAAAAACTTGATCAGGTATATCGTGCGCTGTCTGACCTTACGGAGGGCAACAAGCTGGTGGGTATCATCTCACATGTTGCTGACCTAAAGGAAAGGATCGACAAACAGGTGATCGTCACAAAGGACAAGACTGCCGGAAGTTCTGTAGAAATCATTGCTTGAAAAGGCGGGAGGCTAAGGCCTCCCGTTTACCACTTTCCAACCTATGGTTGACAAAAATACTAAAATGGTCTTTAATATAAGGACGTGTTGAGGGAGTAGCTTGCGGGCCTTTGAATACCGTGGTGTTTGGTTGAGGCAGCAGCGTGTTTCGTCAGGACGGGAAAGAGGCCAACGATAATAAGGTCGGTTTCCCCGGAACATGTTTTAAAAAGCGAGACTTACACCATGGTTTTTCTGTGGTGTAGGTTTTTTTTATACCCCGGAACCGTAGGGACTGTGACAGAACCACCTGAGCATTGAGTTCCTTAAACCATGAAGGGCAGATCTGTGATGGCAGAAGGTCTGGCCTGAAACTGTAGGAACCGGTGTTGGCTGGTCAGAGGGGTGTGCAGATGCACAGAAAGAGGGAAGAATGCTTACTTATCTGGAAATTCTTATTGTTGGTTTTTACGCATTGATAAAGGGTGCGGACATGTTTGTGGACGGAAGCTCTGCTGTGGCAAAGCGGTTCAAAGTGCCGGGAGCGATCATAGGACTTACCATAGTTGCTATGGGAACAAGTGCTCCGGAACTGGCGGTATCCGTTACATCTGCGATTAAGGGGTCAAATGAGCTTGCTATAAGCAATGTTCTGGGCTCGAACCTTTTTAACGTTCTGGTGGTGCTGGGTGTGTGCGCACTGTTCCATCCGGTTCCCGTAGATTCTACTATATTAAAGAGAGATTTTCCGCTTAATATTTTTGCAACCCTTGCAATGCTTTTTGCGGCTCCTGTAGGGATCAAGGCTATAATGGCTGCCGGACTTGAAAATGTCAAAATATCAGACAAGGTTTATGATCTGGGACGGATATTCGGTATCGGAATGTTAGTTCTCTTCATTATATATATGGTAGTTTTAGTAATGGCTGCGAGAAAGAATCCGACGGGATCCGAAGAGGAAGATACAGGTGAGCCTATGCCTATGGGTAAGACTATTTTTTCCATAGTATTTGGTGCGATTCTGATCGTATCCGGCGGCGAGGCTGTTGTAGAATCTGCAAAGAACATTGCATTTTCACTGGGAATGTCTGAAACATTGGTGGGGCTGACAATCGTAGCTATGGGTACATCCCTTCCTGAGCTGGTTACATCCATGGTTGCAGCTAAGAAGGGCGAAGTGGACATGGCCGTAGGAAATGTTATCGGATCCAGTATCTTCAATATAATGCTCATACTGGGTGTGTCCTGCACTATCCTTCCGGTAGGTGTGAATTTCGCATCCATGTGCGATATTTTTATCCTTCTGGCAGTTGTTATAATATGTTTCGTTTACTGTCTCTTCGGAAAGAAGATCGGCAGGGTAAGGGGCATCACCATGCTGCTTATGTATATAGGGTATGTGGTTTTCGCTTATCTGAGAGAGGTAGGCTGAAACTTTAATAAAAGAAAAACTGTTAAAAAGTAAGGAATAGGAATCTATGCTGAAAAATGCATTCGGAAAAAGCCATATAGTGAATCGTCGCAGGCCCGGGGGATATGATGCCGGGGATTATGACGAATATGATGATGAGTACGATGATGACGACGAATACGACGACGATGATGAGTACGATGATGATGACGAGTACGAGGACGATGATGAGTACGATGATGATGACGAGTACGAAGACGATGATGAGTATGATGATGACGACGAAGACGATGACTATGATGAGGAAGAGGCCAGGCGCATAGCCCTTAAGGAAGAGGAGCGAAGACGCAAGGAAATGGCAAAGGCTGCCAGGCGACAGCAGGCAGAGGAACGTAAGGCAGAGGCAAAAGAACGCAGGGCACAGGATGCTGCAAGACGTGATGCCAGGGAAGCTGAAAGGAAACAGCGTGAGGCTGCTAAGAAGGAAGCCCGGGATTCAGAGCGAAAGAAACGAGAGGCTGCAAAAAATGAGCAGTTAAGGAAAAAGGAATCGGCCGCCAAAAAGCGTGAAGAAAGGGAAGAACGCAGGCAGGAAGCTGCTGAGTCAAAAAGAAAAGCTGAAGCAAGGCGTGCTGCAAGAGCTGAAGAAAAAGCTATGGCGGCAGCAGCTGCAAAGGAAAGGCAACGTCAGGCAGCAGCTGCAAGGAAACAGCGGCATAATGATTCTGTTGAGAAAACGTCGGGCCGTAAGCGGAGCAAAAGGGAACCCGAGCGTGTATATGTAGAACCGCCTAAGAAAAAAAGCCATCTGCTCAGAAATTTCATTATAATAATACTTCTACTCCTGGCAATTATTTTTGGCGGACTTTATGCCGGTGTAGGTTATGTTTATAGCAAGATGCACTACAACGAGATTGCATCTGTTAAAAACGAGAGTCCCTATGAAGGCAAAGTCATAAATGTACTCATGATAGGTAATGACTCCCGTACCGGTGATGATGACGGCAGGTCGGACGCAATGATACTTGTATCAATGAGTTCCGTAACCCATGAGATACTTTTCACATCCGTTCTGCGTGATGTATATGTGGATATCCCGGGACACGGCAAGAACCGTCTGAATGCTGCGTATTCATACGGCGGACCGGAGCTGCTGATGGAGACCATCGAGCAGAACTTTGGCATAAAGGTAAACCGTTATGTCAGCGTGAATTTTGAAGCTTTTGCGACTCTGGTTGATGCAGTAGGCGGTGTGGACTTAAATCTCACCAATGAAGAAGTCCAGTGGGTAAACGCCTATCTGAATGAATATAATATGCTCCGTGGCGTAGATATAACGACCGATTACATGGATACTTCTGCCAGCGGATGGCTGCATTTGAACGGTGCCCAGGCACTTGCGTATTCAAGAAACCGTTATATCGGAACGGATTTTGAAAGGACCAACAGACAGCGCAAGGTCATAAATGATGTACTTGATAAACTGCCCAATGCCATGCTGACTAATGGTCCGCAGGTCATAGAAAAAGTGTGCAGCGAACTCACCACAAATATGACCCAGAATGAGTGCTATTTCCTGGCACTGCAGGCCTGGAAGATTAAACTGTACGGAAGGGAATCCGGCAGCATTCCCCTGGAAGGCACCTGGAGTGACTATACCACCGACAGCGGCATGATGGTCCTGAAGATAGACTTCGACGCCAACAAGCAGTACCTGCAGGAGAAGTTGTACATCAAACCGGAGAAAACTGATGCCACCTCTCCCTCGGATTCTTCTGAGGGTGAGGGGAATGAATAGATGTGGTATGACTTCTTAAGTTACTATCACTATGTAAGTTCATCGGGGGGCTGTATGTTCCAATTCGGTAGCAAGCGACTGGGTCAGCAGCGAAAGAGTGAATTGTAAAGACTTCCCACACCGTATAGACTCGCCTGACGGTGTAAAGTGAGCCTCAGCAGTTCTCGGAAATGCATAGACTCATTAGGAACTATCCGCCATGTGATGGGTGGCTGTCACGCAAAAGCAGCGTGACAGCTTGATAGAGTGAACAACGCTACATGGATGTAGCGTGTGAACGGTTCCGGACGGATGCCATATACTTGGGCATTTCCGTAAGAACTGCTTGGCGAACGACCCCACCGGCAGGTGAGCTATCGGTGTGGGAAGTTTGAGTAATTATAAACAGAAAAGAGGATTGATACATTAATGGAACCCGAAGAAACCGAACAGGTCACTAAACAAAGCCCGATGCTGAAGGTCGCCACCTTCATAGTGGACAGGAGAAATCTTTTTTTCCTGCTTTTTGCATTAGGAATGATATTCTGTGCCATTTCGGCAAGTTGGACCAAGGTAGAAAACTCACTGGCAGCATACCTTCCTGACTCCATGGAAACCCGTGTGGGCCTGGATCTTATGGACGAGCAGTTCGTGACCTATGGAACTGCCAGGGTAATGGTCATGAATATTGACCTGGAAAAGGCAAACGATATCGCGGATGAACTTAGGAAGAACAGCGATATCGCTATGCTTTCTTATAATGAAACAACAGACCACTACAATAATTTCTCTGCTTTATACAGCATTACATTTAATTATAAATCCGATGATGATAAGGCGCTGGAGGCTCTGGAGAAGGTAAAAGAGAGTCTGTCAGATTATGATGTTTATGTTTCCACATCCATGGGTGATCCCCAGGCTGCATTGCTGGCGGAGGAAATGAAGCCTATCCGTATCATAGCGGTACTCGTAGTTTTGATCGTACTTTTGCTTACATCCCAGACATATGCGGAAGTGCCGGTGCTGCTCATTACTTTCGCTGCGGCTGCGCTGCTTTCTGCGGGTACCAACTTCCAGTTCGGAACCATATCCTTCGTGTCCAATTCCGTAACCATAGTCCTGCAGCTGGCACTGTCCGTTGACTATGCGGTTATTTTCTGTAACAGGTACAAGGAAGAACATCAGACTCTGGGAATAAGGGAGGCCTGTATAGTCGCCTTGAGCAAGGCGATACCGGAAATCTCTTCCAGCTGTCTTACTACTGTCGGCGGCCTGCTGGCAATGATGATGATGCAGTATGGTATAGGTTCCGACCTTGCTACCTGTCTGATAAAGAGTATCTTCTTTTCACTTATGTCGGTTTTCCTGCTGATGCCGGGACTGCTGATGCTTTTCGGTCCTTTAATGGACAAGACTAAGCATAAGAGCTTCATACCCAGGATCGATTTTGCCGGAAAATTCGCATTTGCAACGAGAAAGTTTGTGCCCATCATATTCCTGGCTGTTATGGTAGTGGCCTTCTTCCTTCAGAATAAATGTCCATACGTATTCGGATATTCACTGCTGAAGACGCCCATAAAGAATGAAGTGCAGATAGCAGATGGGCTGATAGAGGAAAGTTTTGGGCGTAATAATTTCGTGGTTATGTGTTTCCCTAAGGGAAATTATGAATCGGAAAAAAAGCTGATAGCCGATCTTGAGCGTGAACCCCAGGTGGACCATTGTATGGGTCTCGGCAATACCAAGCTGATGGGACATAACCTGACAGATAAGCTCACCGCCAGGGAGTTCTCGGAACTTATGGATGTGGATTATGAAGTTGCCGAGCTCCTGTATACAGCTTATGCGGTGAATGATGAAAATTACGCCAAGCTGGTAAACGGCATCAGTACATATTCAATCCCCTTAATAGATGTGATCATGTTCCTGTATGACGAAGTGCAGGAAGGCTATGTAACTCTTGATGATGATGTATATGACCGGCTGAAAAAAGCCCACGACACTATGCTGGTTCTGCGAAACATGCTCGAGGGTGAGGAATACAGCAGGATACTGGTGTATATTGATCTTCCCCAGGAGGGCGAGGAGACTTTCGCTTTTCTTGACCGGATGCATGAGATAGGCGAGGTTTACTATCCGGAAGACCAGATAATACTGACAGGTGATTCCACCAGCCAGCGAGACCTGAAAAACACATTCGCCAGGGATAATATCATAGTAACGGTGGGTTCCATACTGATAGTCCTGGCGGTACTGCTCTTTACATTTATGTCGGCGGGCATGCCTCTGCTTTTGATTGCAGTCATAGAGGGTGCCATCTGGATAAACTTTGCGACCCCGACGCTGCAGCAGAATAATGTGTTCTTCATGTGTGAGCTGATAGTCAGTGCCGTGCAGATGGGTGCAAATATCGATTACGCTATTGTTATAGCAGGCCGGTTTATGGAAAACAGAAAAGTAATGGACAGGAAAGAAGCTGTTATCGAGACACTGAACTTTGCTTTCCCTACCATAATAACCAGTGGATCCATGATGGTGTTTGCGGGTCTGCTTATAGGACGGCTTTCTTCCAACGGTTCCATCTGCGGTATAGGAAAATACCTGTCGCAGGGAACAATTATCTCCATCATACTTGTTATGTTTGTTCTGCCTCAGATCCTTCTTATTGGTGAGCGGATAATAGAAAAGACCAGCTTCAAAGTGTCGGTTCCCATCAAGCTGGACAGAGCACGGGGTTATGTAAGGGTCGATGGTCTGGTGCGTGGCCAGGTAAACGGTTTTGTTGTAGGTGAGATGCATGGCATGGTAAAGGGCGAAGTAAATGCCATCGTATCCATGGGCGGTATGTCTGTTGTGGATCCGGAAGAAGCCGAACATCTCCTGCCGGGGGATGTGATCCTGCCGGATGACGGGGGGACTGCGGAAGGCGTGGAAGTCCCGGATACTGAGGATCTGACCGTCGCGGAAGAAACAGCAAATGATGACGGAGTGTCTGAGAGTACTGCTCAGGCAGATGCATCTGATAGAAAAGGAGATGCAGAGTCATGAGAAGATTTAGTTTAGATTTTGAAAATAAAATATCGCTTTCCCGTATAGTTACAATACTTATGGTAATTGTCCTGTGCGCAAATATTACTTTTGATGCCCTGACAGTGTCTGCGTCACATGGAATACCGGAGGGGTATACCGAGTATGACCCGGATGCAGAGGATGAAGAAGAAGACGAAGACGATAGTGATGATAATGAAGGCGCTGCTTCTGAAAACGATCTTTCAGAAAATGAGGCTAAAGCAGAGAAAAGGGAGCGCATAGAAATTGCGTCACTGTCTGAGCTGCGTGATCTTTCTGAAAACTGCCACGATGATACCTGGTCTGATGACAAGGAAGTAGTGCTGACCGCAGACATATCCCTTACAGGTTCGGATTTTACATGCATACCTTATTTCAATGGTATTTTTGACGGAAACGGACACAAGATAAACGGCTATGTGTACGGTGGAGACGGCTATGTAACCGGATTCTTCCGCTATCTCGGTGATGATGCCATAGTCAGCAATATGAATATCGCCGGTACCATATTAGCTACAGGCGAAATGCAGGTGACCGGCGGAATAGTCGGCATAAACAGGGGCCGGGTAATAAACTGCGAATTCATGGGACGTGTGGAAGGCAAGTCCGTAACCGGAGGCATAGCCGGAATCAATGAGGCAAACGGCGACATAATTGACTGTAAGAATAATGCTACAGTAAACGGATACTATTTTACCGGCGGAATATGCGGAAAGAATTACGGAATGGTCTCTGCCTGCGTGAATAACGGCTCCCTTAATGAGTCTGCTGAGTGGATAAACGGCGAAGATGAAATGAACAGCGATGTGCTGGACCTGCTTAAGCTTCAGTCCGTAAAAGAAGTAAAAA
Organism: Lachnospiraceae bacterium AB2028; assembly: GCA_000621425.1. Taxonomy (GTDB): domain Bacteria; phylum Bacillota; class Clostridia; order Lachnospirales; family Lachnospiraceae; genus NK4A136. The sequence goes on along the minus strand of JHYJ01000010.1, from coordinate 84,131 downwards.
TACAGAGCGGTCTGGACACCGGTGGTATAGCCGGTTTTTCAAGGGGCTTGATAATAAGGTGCGAGAACCAAGGAACTGTCGGCTATCCCCACGCAGGATATAATGTGGGCGGCATAGCCGGAAGACAGTCCGGAACAATTATAAGCTGCACAAACAAAGGTGAAGTAAACGGCCGAAAGGATGTGGGCGGTATCGTTGGTCAGATGGAGCCTTTCCTGGAGCTGAATTCCACTGAGTCGCTTTCTACTTCGGTAACAGAGCTGCACGATATGATCGACAAGCTTTACGATGATATGGATGAAGGTAATGCAAATCTCAGTGCGGATTTTGACCTTCTGCGTGATACAGCGGATGCTTCCGTAGATACTATGGATTCGCTCAGCAATGGCGTGGAGGACTATGTCAATACAAACACAGATACCATAAATGACCTGGGCGACAGGGCAGACCAGGTCATGGAAATGTCTCCGAAGGTTGTGGACAATGTGAATGCCGCAAGCAAGGATGTGGATGATCTGAATAAGGCCCTGGACGATTTAAGTGATGCATTAAACGGTATTAATGATTTTAATGGTGAAGACAAAAAGACCGTGGAGCGTGAGCAGGATAACATAGATGCCCAGCGCAAGATCATGAATGAGCAGGCTGCCCTAACGGAAGAAAAGTCAAACGAGATTTCTGAAATTACTGAAAGATATAAGAACAATCCGTCAAGCCTGTGGACGGATCCGGCTGCTGCAGAAGACAGGGGTAAGCTGGTTAATGACCTTACCGTCCTTATGGGAGCCTATACAAAGGAAACGGATGCAATATCCAGCATAGCGGCATCGGCTCTTATACTTTCAAGGGTATACGCTAATTATGCTTCTGACGGTGTGGATGATGCTTCTGATGCAATAGACGATGCATCGGATGCTGCGGACAGGGCAAAGAAGAGTGCGGATGTTGCCCAGGAAGGCGTGGATGACATAGTTACTTACCTGAATGCTGAAAAAGAGCTTGAGCTGGTGGGCATCAGCAGGAGCGTGGAGGATGATGCGGATACTCTCAACGCCCAGATGCACCAGATTAGTGATATCATGAGTCAGCTTTCAGAGCATGCTGATGACTATCCCTCTACAGTAAACGATGATCTTCGGAACATAAACGATCAGCTGGATCATATTTACAACATAATAAATGACGACCTTACCCGTATGGAAGGTGGTATTGAGGAATACTATAGTGACGTCTCGGAAGAGACGCTTCTGAAAGCCGTTGACGGCAAGGTTTCTTCAAATGTTAATTACGGCAGCATAAACGGAGACATAAATGTAGGCGGTATAACCGGCTCCATGGCTATTGATGAAAATGATCCCGAGGAGAATGCTGCAGGTACTGTTGAGACAGAACTGGGTGGAAGGTATACCACAAGGAACATCCTTCACAACTGCATCAATCATGGCTATGTAACTGCAAAGAATGACGGTGCCGGCGGCATAGCAGGTTTCATGAGGCAGGGTATCATAAACGGATGCTCGTCATATGGTCCTGTAAAGAGTTCCGGCGGAAGCTATGTAGGCGGCGTGGCCGGTCAGTCGCTTTCTGTGATAAAAGGCTGCTATTCACTCTGCACCCTTGAAGGCGAGGACTATATCGGCGGCATAACAGGTTACGGTACCACCATTTCATCCTGCTATGCAATGCCACATATTCTTACACAGAGCGGAAAGTGCGGAGCTATCGCCGGACAGATAGAGATAAGCGATGACACGGAAGAGCTTATGCTTGAGAATGTCACCCTTAACTATTACGTAAGTGCGGATCTTTTCGGTATTGATAACATTAACTATGTAGGAGCTGCTGAAAGAATAAGCTACGAGGAACTGCTCAAGATGGGTAACTGTCCTCCGGATTTCCGAAACCTGACAGTGCGTTTCTTTGTTGATGAGAATGTGGACGAAGATGAAGATGAGGATCTCAGGGAAATAGGCACTCAGGCACTTAAGTTCAGCGACAGCGTGGATCTGATAGAGTATCCTGATATACCTGCCAAGGACGGATATTACGGAACCTGGTCAGAGCTTGATACTGATACCATAGACGGTAACCTGGTAATAATAGCAACATATAAGAAAAATGTGACCACCGTTGAGAGCAAAGAGCGTGAAAGCGCATCTTCAAACCGGGCTTTGGCTTTGGTAAGCGGACAGTTTGACGAGGACGCAGAGCTCCATGCATTCAATGGGGCTGTAGCAGATCTGGGTGAATCACGTAAGCTGCCTTATATCGAGCAGCTTGTATATGCCGTAGAACTGACTGGCAGCAGCGGCATGGATGAGGACGGTTCGCAGGTAAAGGCTGTATTGAGAATCCTGAATCCTTATGGCAAGAATGTAAGCGTATATAAGTTCAACGGATCAGGATGGGAGCCTTGTGAATTTGTGGCAATGGGATCGTACTTAGAACTGGATATGCCGACGGAATATCCGCTTTACTGTATCGTCCATGAATATAATTACAAGCTTATTGGCATTGTTGCCGGATCCGGCATAGTGGTTATCGCAGTTATAGTGTTCGTGGTACTGCGGATCAAGAAGAAGCGTAAGAATAAGGCTAAGTAAGACAGCTCACCAGTGGAGGGCATAACAGATGGGAAAATTTAATGCCTGTGCAAAAATAAATATCACCCTTGATGTCACCGGGAGGCTGCCGGACGGATACCATACCATAAAGTCTGTCATGCAGCAGGTGGATCTCTGCGATGAAGTGACGGTGGAAAAACTTGATGAGCCGGGAATAGTACTTACGGTTGAAAGTGAATGTCAGGGACTGTCTGCGGCAGGGCACGACCTGATTCCCTGTAATGAAAAGAACATCGCATACAGGGCTGCAAAGGCGATCCTTACAGAAGCAGAAAGCAGGGGGCATAAGGTTCCTGGCGTACGCATTAATCTGAAGAAAAGGATACCTGCGGCAGCAGGCCTTGCCGGAGGCAGTACGGATGCGGCAGCTGCTCTTGTGGGGATAAATGAAGCCTGCAGCTTTGGATTTACGACGGAAGAACTGTGCGCCATAGGTAAGACCATTGGTGCAGATGTGCCTTTCTGCATAAAGGGTGGAACTGTTCTGTGCGAAGGCATAGGCGAGAAGATGACTGAACTACCCAGCCTTCCGGCTATTCCGGTTATCATAGCAAAGCCTGATGTGGCTGTATCCACGGCAGAAGGTTATGCAAAGCTGGATAAGGAGCTGGAAGCAGGCACACTTGAGCATCCCGATACGGACGGTCTTGTAGCTATTATAGAAAATATGGAACAGCGCGAAACAGCAGATGTGGCTGATAGCTTGCTTCCTTTCTTAGGAAACGTCTTTGCTCCCATGACGGAAGAAAGCCATACGGTTATAGCTGATATAAGGAAGGCAATGCTTGAGTCAGGAGCGGCAGGTGCCCTTATGAGCGGAAGCGGCCCCTCAGTTTTTGCCTTATATAAGGATGAAGTTTCTGCGTCGGAGAGCGAAAATGCACTTAGGAAGCGTTTTCCGGATATTTTCATATACCGGGGAAAACTGCGCGGATAGGGTGATTAACTATTTATAATTGATTTATCTGTACATTAGATGGTAGAATGTTGTTGTTTATATAGACAGGATGAAAGCCTGACAGTACGTGAATTGTAAGTGTCGGCATTACAGGAGGTTTTTGATGAGTCCCCAGCTTATAGTTACGATAGTTATACTGGTAGTTACAATAGGTGCGATGGTGGCACTTTATTTTGCCGGAAAGAAAATGAAGGGTAAGCAGGAAGAGCAGCAGGCCATGATGGAAGCCAATAAGCAGACTGTTTCCATGCTTATAATCGATAAGAAAAAGATGAAACTTAAGGATACCAAGCTTCCGGAGTCTGTGATCAAGCAGGTGCCTTGGATATCAAGGGGCGTAAAAGTTCCTGTAGTAAAAGTAAAAGTCGGTCCTCAGATCATGACTATGTTCTGTGACGAAGATATATTCGACAGCATCCCCGTAAAGAAGGAAGTGAAGGCTACCGTAAGCGGAGCATATATCACGGCAGTTAAGGGCGTTCACGGTACGCAGCTTGCAGAAAAGCAGAAGAAGAAAAAGAATATTTTCAAGCGTGCGGTTGAAATGGCTCAGGAAAAAGCCGGAGCAAAGCCTTCAAAATAATCTGAATTCATTGCAAATTAAAAACCGGTCGGAAGACCGGTTTTTTTGTGTCATATAAATTTAATACACTTATGCGAAAAATGCTCCCGCTGTATCCTTGGACCTGATATCCATTTCCATATGGCATTCCGCATAGAAAGCATAATTAAGGTCAAGGTTGTAAAGAATGTCAATCTTCATAGTATCATCATCCGGCTGTTTGATGATGATGTCAGTGGTGTCTATGCCTACCATAAGGGTGCCCATGATGGTCTTGTAGCTGCATTGGTTCTTGCAGCCCTTCAGGAAATTCATGCTGACCGAAAGGGAACCCTTGCGAGTGATTTCGATCCTGTCATCAAATATTTTCATTATGGTGTGGCAGGTTTTGTCCCCCATCTCATCGGGTTCGTCATATATGAGATATCTAACGCCCTTTTTTATGTAATACTTTCCGGGCACTATCAGTTCCGCATTGCCCTGCTCGTTGTCGGGGCCTTGATATTGCAGTCCCTTCAATGAAATCAAAACATCTCTGGTCATTGTTTCCCTTTCAAATATTTTAGTCAGAAAGATTCTTAAGGAAGGAGTCCATCTGCCAGGATATGTGCGAACGTGCTGTTGCCGCCGCTTTTTCCTTATCATGTGCCTTTATGGCTTCGAAAATATCGCTGTGTTCTTTTACCAGACGAGTGTGATCGGAAAAATGCTTTATGGTCTCGTACCTGTAGCGGTTTACCTGGTCTTCCATATCACGGTTTATCTCCTGCAGCTTTCTGTTGTGGGATGCGGCAGAGATGGTGCCGTGGAAAAGAGTATCTTTCTCTATTATTGTATGAATGTTTCCTTCTTTAAGTGCCTCTCTGAACTGTACATCTGATTCTTCTATTGCAGCTATATCTTCATCTGTTGCCCTTTCACAGGCTAGTTCAGCAGCCAAAGCATCCAGTATCATTCTGAGTTCGAGAACATCACGCATCTGCGTAAGTGTTATGGATGCTACTTCCGCGCCGCGTTTGGCCCTCATGACTACCAGGCCGTCACGTTCCAGTTTCTGGATGGCTTCCCTTACCGGGGTGCGGCTGACGCCCAACTCGTCTGCCAGATGTACCTCGTAAAGTCTGGTTCCCGGCGGCAGCTGGTTTGCGAGTATCGCATGCCGCAAAGTATTGTATACCACATCGCGCAATGGTGTGGATTCGTCCAGTTCCAGCTTGAGTTTCTCAGCCATACATATCCCCCCTTCTTCATAAGGAACAACAAAACTGATGCAGTCCCTATACTGTTATGCCCCTCGTTCATTAATTATAGCACACTATGAATAGCTCGCCAAAATATGTTTAATGTTGTTTCGTGGTGTATAATACTTAAGTCATTGCATATCTGACTATTACAGGAAAGAATTACGTGCCTTGAAACAGTTTTTGACCAAAATCGTGGAAAAACTAAAAAAACCGGAAGTCTGGATCCCTATTGCAGTCCTGGCAGTATTGGGGATACTTATGGCTTTCAGGCTGTACAAGTGTCCCCTGGTGGCTGTTGCGGGCATCCCCTGTCCCATGTGCGGAACTACAAGGGCGTTCAAGGCTGTGCTAAGGGGCGATATAGAAACGGCTTTCCATCACCATCCGCTGTGGCCTATGACTATAGTGACAGTAGTGGGTATTGTTCTCCATGAGATGGACATACTGAAACTTCCGAAATGGCTGAGAAATACCCTGCTGGGGATAGTCATAGCCGCATACCTGGTCTGCTATGTATGGAGATGGATCAGCCACACCCTGCCGCCGGTATAGAATTTTTAACTGTTTCTGACAGTTGAGATATGCTATACTTTTAACCGTTGGAAGGGAGCATTGTATTGTTCTTAACATAAAAATGTGAGGGAAAAATGGGAATTGAAGTAAACAGTATAAACTGCTGCGGATGCGGCGCACCTTTGACAATGCCAAAGTCCGGTGCAAGGAAAATAAAGTGTCCTTACTGTGAGGTAGAAAATATAATAAGCAGTAGTACTGCAGGCGTTTCAGGAGTTTTTAACGGGGAAAATGTAGCGGGAGGCCTTGATTTTGAGCTGACCGATGCAAGGATCCACAGCCTTTTATTGGATGTTCTTGCGCTGGACCAGTGTACGCCTGCCGATGTTTATGAGAAAAGCGTGGTAAAAAGCGTAAATAAGTTTATTATTCCGGCATACTGGTTTGACAATTGTAGCGGCATGGCAACGGCTCAGTATGAGAAAGGCATTGAAAAGGAATACAAGGAAACGGTTCCTGACGGTGATGGCGGTTACCGTACCGAGACAAGACATCGCACGGAATGGTTCCCCATGAGCATAGCGGTCAGTGAGTCATCAGACTTTTTAGTATCTGCAAGCAAGCAGTATAACGAGATTTTCAGCCAGCTTTATTCAAATACTCATTCACCGGCTATAATTGATATGAAGAGTCTTGATTATCCTGCGGACAGCATTGCCATTGAAAATGATATACCGGAGGCAGTAGTCTTTAACCAGACCGTGAAAGCGCTGATGGAGGAGGCTATCAATAATAAGGCCCACAGCACTTTGAATGGAAAGAAAATAAGGAACATTCAGGTGAACGGCATCAGTGTCCAAAAGGGTGATGTGAACAGGGTAGCCGTGGGCATATATGAGATAGTGGTTGAGTACGGCGGAACCGAATACAATATATATCTTTCAGGTGACGGTGCAAGCTATGCTTATAATGCCCTGCCTTCCGACAGTAACCTTGAAGCTCTCCTTGCGGAAAAGGATGCTGCAATAAAGGCTGCGGATACTCCGAAGAGAATGATACTTATAGTAACTTCTATTGTTCTTGCGGTTATAGGCGTGCTGACATTAATGATATTTATAGGAATCGTGTTCCTTATCGCTGCGGGCGTGGTCTGGTTCTGTTTCGGCATGCCCATAAATAAGGAATACAAGGAAACCGTTAAGCGTCTTGAGGACGAGAAGAAGAGCATTACGGGAGAAATCGATGTGATCAAGCAGAATTTCAAGGATAAAAAAGTTGCCCTGGCCGGAGTGCTGAATCACGTGACCGGAGATCCTGCGGCATTCTAAAACAGGAATAAAACCGATACGGTAAGCAGAGGTGTAGGAGGGAGATAATTATGGAAGAGAAAAAAACATCAAAAGGCTGCCTGATAGCGTCGATCGTGTCGCTTGTTATAACGGGACTGGAGATCCTGTCAGGGATCATGGTCTTTTTCAGCCTGGCATTTGCCGGGACAGGCAGCAGCCATACGGCAGTAACAAATGAGGCAGTTATAGGTCTTACAGGGATGGTGCTGTTTATAGCAGGATTCTTGATCATCGGTGCCATTGGCGGGCTGACGGGCTTAGTTGTAGCTATAATCGACCTGGCAAAAAAGCAGTTCAAACTGGTGTGGATGCCTATAATAAGCGTGGTATTGGGTATAGGTCCATGGATTTTCATACCGATGTTCATGGCTATCATGGATTCATTGTATGGTTAAACGGCAATGAAAGAACGTTTTGCAGTAAGTGGCATTAGTATAGAAAAATATACACAATAGTACGAGGAAAAGCCATATGGAAATCAGTAATCTCCCTTTTAACTACGGCAACAAACAGATAGAGATCGATATAACCGAACGCATGAACAGGATCCTTGGAGATTCTGATGCTTTCGAGGAAAAGGAGATAATCAAAAAATATCTTAGGGAGATCTCGGACAATTTTCAGTTTATGGTCATAGGCGAAGCCGGTACCGGCAAAACATCCCTGCTTAAGGCATTGTTCGGCAGTGCTCCTTTTTTATCACACACCCAAAGAGATGAGATCATTGATTACAGATACGGTGATGAATATGCAGAATTCCAGATTACAGGATTCTGCAGAAGAATATTTAATCATATCGATATACTTAAGGGCATATCTATAATAGACACCTTTGGTGCCGATAAGGTCAATAACCCGGAAACTATGGATTTTATAAAGGAGAATGTAGATAAAAGCGATGTGCTTTTGGTCGTTTTGTCTGCTCAGAATCCCGGTAGCATGTCTGTCTGGAATGCGATAGAATCCACTGATCCGAAGAAAGTAGTCTTTATCGTTTCAAAAATTGATGAAGTGCCTGATATTCGCAAGACGGAAGTCCTTGAAAGAATAAACAGGTATATGGGAGAGGCGGGAATAGTTGCTCCTGTTTTCTGTACTTCCATTGTTGATTCCGAATGTTCCGAAATAGAACAGCTTAAAAGCTATATTGATGATGAGATCATTGCAAACAACGAGGGAATTTCAAAACAGGATTCGAACTCTTTCTATATCAGAAAGATGTTCACAGAAATCAGGCAGTCATTTGATCTGCGTCGTTCCCAGTACGAGAAAGACAAGCTGATCGTTGCAGATATTAATTCAATGATCGACGATTACAGGGCTGATGAGTCTGTACGTGTTGAGAATCTCAAAAAAGAGATTGAGAATGTAGTCGACAGGGAAATAGAAGAATACAAAAATGAGATCATCAAGAGAATGAATCCCAAGCGTGTCAAGGAACAGTTTCCCAAGGGATACTCCGATCTGATGGATTATCTGAATTATGTCAATAACATTTATAAAGAAAGGATGAGCAAAAAAGTTAATGATACTGTAAGCTCCTCTGTACAGACCCTTATGACCGATATGCAGATCATTCTCGACAAAGCATCCGAGAAATTATCAGGAAGAGAGAACTGTATAGGTATCGAAGATAAGTTTTACGGAACCATTGCAGAGTCAAAAAATCATATAGTGGCAAATGTAAAAAATACCATTGATGACACAAAGAAAGCATACTCATCATTTGATGTTGTCACAAAGGAACTATATGAAAAAGGCATGAAGGCACGAAAAGAAGCTGATCTGGTAGTGGGAACATCTACCGGACTGGGAGCGGCAGTAGGTGGTGCCGGCGGATTTCTCGGAGCAGGAGCGATCGCTGTCGGTACAGAAGGTCTTGCTGCTATTACAGCGGGAGGAGTAGCTACTGTAGGTGCCGGAGCAGCTGTAGGCGGTTTGATTATTCCTATAGTCGTCGGTGCAATAGGTGCGATTGCAATAGCTGCCCTTGCTCATAAGATAGCCAGTGCCTGCGCGGACTCACAGATGGATGCGAAATTTCAAAAAGCGCTGGAAGAATTCGAACAGGATCTAATGCGCATCAAAGAGCAGATGAAGGTAGAACTCACAAGAAAGATCGATGAGATATTCATTACGGGGATAAATGGTGCGGACAGGGTTTTTGCGGAATATCGTATCAGTATAAGTAAAGAGAGCCAGAATATCCCGAAGCTCGAAGACCACATTAATGAAGTGGATCTTCTGTTAGGTCAGCTCAGGCTGGAAGACAAAAGCCATCCCGCAGATGAAAACTAAAAGAATAAAAAGGTGTGTAGAGATATGAACGACAGAGATAATGAGCTTATTGCACTAACCGAAGAAATAAAAGAACTGGCATATAAGTGCGGATGCAAATCCCGTGTTATCGATTCTCTTAATGATACCAAAATTCTTGTAACGCAGGGAAATTACAATATCCGGACTATAACGGGAGTACTTTATGATGTTCTGGATCATATCGAGGCCTCACATCCGGAATTGTCTCAGGTCAAAGTGACTGAATCTTTAAATAAGGAAAAAGAACTTCAGGGAATCATTTCAGATTGTCATGAGAGTCTGGATAATCTCCGATTGAGATCCGAAAATGGAATAAATGACATTTCCAACCATACGGAGAGGGAATTTAACAACATGATCTCAATTCAGTTCAAGGGAGAGGATTTCATAAGGAATAATGTTATAAACAACAATATTGACAGACTTATCGAAAATCATAGATTAAAGCTGGCGCAGTATAAAAGAAGCGTATTGGAGGATAGTGTTTCCCAATATGACAGGGCTGTTAAAAGAGCTGTTAGCAGCAATCTCATCTCTGAAAAGACTGCATACAGCAAATGGAGTTCCAAGCTTGACAATATTAAGATGGGGATAGATGAAAGAACAGCAGGGGTAAATAACGGATCCGGAGCACTGACAGAATTCGAATCGTCTGTCGGCAACGATGTGACGGTATTTACCCAAAAAGAAAAGCGCAAAAAGAATATAAAACTTATGATCCCCTTTATTATCATTGCTATCATGCTGATAGTATCTGTTTCAACAACACTCCTGATAGCAAACGGTATAAGAAAAAAAGCTGAAAACAATGTGGTTGAGCAGACGGTTGAACAGACATCTCCGACATTAATGGACCAGGTCGATAATCTGGATCATGTGGTCAAAACTCTGGATAAAACCAGAAAATTTGCAATGAACACTTCTGTCCAATTGTTTATAAAGCAGGCGGCAATAATTATCCTTGTTATCTTTACCTTATTAGTAGCGCTTTATATGACATTTTTCATTTATCAGAATGCTACGCTTAAGAGAAAGATATATACAAAGGTACAAAAAAATGCCAAAAAGAACCTTGCGGTCATGCTTAATGAAGGACGTATTCAAAGGATGGACCGGGAGTATATGGAGCAGACCAATATTCTCATAAAAAATGAACTGGATGCCATACAGAAAGATGTTCTGTTTGAAAACTTAACGGAAACAAACAGCTTATCGGAAAGCCCGACGGAGAAATACAGAAAGCAATTGGATCGATTCCTGATCTGATGTATATCCTTGAGAGGGGGATCTTTATGGACGTAAACGATTTTTTCGATAAAGTAGGCAAAAATATATCCGGAAGCATAAATAATATTTCTACAGGTTTTGAGAATAAAAAAGCTCTGGATGAAAAAAGAAACGAACGGGACAGGATATACAGATATATCGGAATGGAGGCGTATAACCTCTATATGGAAGGGAAGTTGCCACCGAGTGAACTGGATATCCATTTTGAAAAACTTAAAGCGGTAAATACGGATATTAACAATATCGAGAGGGAAATAGAAAAACAAAAGAATAAAAACAGGAATAACTGTGGTTACTGTGGCGCAGAGCTGTCATTTGACTCAAAGTTTTGTCCCAGGTGCGGCAGAGCGGTAAATCAAATAAATGACCCGAACGGCTGCGGCACTGTTCCTCGTATCGAAATTCAAAATAAGGTCTGTGTATGCGGTGCTGTTATTCCACCAGATAGCATGATATGTATGGAATGTGGAAGAAGAGCGGATAAATTTGATGTCAATTGACATAAAAAATAAGATATGATTAAATGGTCATTGGTTTGATTATGTTAATCATAAGTGTAACAGTGTGCCGTTTGAAACCTTACGGGTTGATGACAGATTCAAGAAAGAAGGAGAAAGTTTGAAAGAAATACCCGATGGTATTTCTTTCAACTGAACATTGATGCCGCAAGACGGCACCAATGTTCTATATCGCATCAGAGAATTTGCATACGCAAATTCTCTTCGCGACGCCGCTAAAAGCGGCAGAAAGGGGAAAAATGAAGAATTGTCCTAATTGTGGAAGAGAGAATCCTGATACCAATAGATTCTGTGAGAGCTGCGGTTCTGAGATAAGTGCGGCTCAGAATGGTAATGCAGCATCAAATCCGATACCGAATGTAACCAACAGTGCTGACACTGTATCCGGCGGAACTAATACAGGCTATAACAATGGTTACAATCAGGGATACAACAATGGTTATTCCTATGGCCCGAACAACTCAGCGCCTTACGGTCAGCCCAATTACTACACACCCGAGAAAAAGGACCAGACAACTGTATGTATCCTGGCACTTGTTTTCGGTATAACTTCATTTGTCTGCGATCCGTTTTATGCATTTTCATTGGCAGCGATCGTATTAGGCATAGTGGGTATCGTAAACAACGGTTCAAAGAAAGGTCTGGCTATAGCAGGACTTATCTGTGCTATATGTGCGATTCCGGTACAGTTTATCATTGACCTTTGCACAATGGGACTTGGAATATTCTTCTAAGAAGACAGGCGCTTATGTACGATATCAGGTGGCAGAGGATATGGCTTGCTGTTCTGACTCTAGTTGGCATTGCGGCCGTACCTCTTGTCATATACCTAAGCGGTCATGCTGATGATATTTCCTTTGGCGGCCCCTGTTTTTTATGGAAATACTTTCATATTTATTGTCCGACCTGCGGAGGTACAAGGTCGGTTCAGTATTTTGTAAAGGGCAAGCTTTGGGAGTCGCTGCTTGCAAATCCTGCACCGATAATTATGTGCATTTTCTATGTCAGGATATGGGGCACGCTTCTATATAATTGCGTAGCCTTCGGAAAGGGAAAACGCATGGTACCGCCGATGACGGATCAGGAAGCCTGGGGCATACTGATAATGATAATTGTTTACTTCATAGTCCGTAATCTGCTGATGATTTTCTTTCACATAGATTACCTTGGTGATCTGGCAGTATACTGGCAATAAAAACTATTGACAAAGTATATAAAAATCAATAGAATTCCACTCGTGGGTCAAAAGGACCGAATTTGAATGATCTGCGATGCGGATGAGAGGAGAAAATCATGGAAAAGAGATTTGACAAAAATATGTGGGTTTGGGTGTATGTATTCCTTCTTGGATGTTTCGGCGTTGACCGTTTTATGAGAGGCCAGGTTGCTTTCGGAATACTTAAGCTGATAACAGTTGGCGGATGCGGAATCTGGACATGGGCAGATCTTATCATTGCTCTTATCAAGGTTTATGGTGAGGCATACAAGGATGATGCTGAAGTCGTATTCATCGATGGTAAGTATTCCAAGTAATCTGTAAGACAAACGGATAATATTATGAAACTAAAGCCCGGCGGGAGACCGTCGGGTTTTATGAATAAGGAAAACCAGTTAACTACATAATCTAAAATGGGGAGGACATTATGGATCAGAATCAGAACAATCAGAATTTCAACCAGAACATGCAGGGCGGCCCGGTTAACGGTCAGAATATGAACCAGAATTTCAACAACCAGGGTTTCAACCAGAACATGCAGGGAGGTCCTAACAACCAGGGCTTCAATCCCAATATGAATCAAAATATGCCTGCACCTAAGGACAAGGTTACGGCAGGTCTGCTGGCTCTCTTCCTTGGCGGACTTGGAATACATAAGTTTTATCTTGGTTATACTACAGAGGGTATCATCATACTGCTTGTGCAGCTTTTACTCGGACCTCTGACACTTGGATGTGTTTACTTTATAACAGGCCCCATCCTGCTTATTGAGGCAATAATTTATCTTACAAAGTCAGATGAGGACTTCTATAAGACCTATGTATTAGGCCATAGGGGATGGTTCTAATCAGGCAATACCGGAAGTAAGTTTTGCAGGTATGAAAGCGGGTTTACGTAATTATTTTATTGTTAATGTCGGTAAAGTCGTTATTCAGTACAAAATACTTGCATTTCATAGCATAAATATGCTATATTACGCTATGTTGTGTTATATTGCTTGAGGCAATATGCTATTTAAAAATAATCTTAGGGCAGAGCCCAGGGAGGTAAAAAATGGAGAATCAGAAGAGTAAAATGGTAGCAGGTCTGCTGGGTATCTTTTTAGGATGCTTCGGTGTTCACAAGTTCTATCTGGGTTACACCAAGGAAGCTGTCATCATGCTCGCTGTAAGCCTTGTTTCACTCGGAACACTGCTTCCTATCATCGAGCTGATCGGTTTCATCGAGGGTATCATCTACATCACAAAGTCTGATGAAGATTTCCAGTCCATCTATGTTGATGGTCACAAGGGCTGGTTCTAATTGAACGAAAGCTAACAGAACGAAATGCCACCCTGTCATTTATGGCAGGGTGGTTTTTTGTATATTTGTAATATGCAGGTGGGCACCCAAGATATCTGGCATCATTGCAAGCAAGCTTGCACAGTGTAGAGTAGGTTTTGCGTTGCCGTAGGTAAGCATTCGCAATCCGTGGAGCTGCGCTCCACTACTTGCTCATGTGGGTGGGCGCCCAAGGTACCCCATCCCATTGCAAGCAGGCTTGCACGATGTTGAGTAGGTTTGTCCTGCTGTAAGCAAGCTTACGCATTACAAACCTACTCAACATCTCCTATGGGATGGGGTACCTTTGATGCTTATATCAAAATGTACTTGCCAAAAAACAACTAGATGTGCTATAGTATATGTGATGTGTACTTAGGTACATACCAAATATTGTTAAAACAAAATCTTAGGGAGGGAAAAAAATGGAAAATCAGAAGAGTAAAATGGTAGCAGGTCTGCTGGGTATCTTTCTTGGAGCATTCGGTGTTCACAAGTTCTATCTTGGTTACACCAAGGAAGCTATCATCATGCTTGCTATAAGCCTTGTTTCACTCGGAACACTGGCTGCTATCATCGAGCTGATCGGTTTCATCGAGGGTATCATCTACATCACAAAGTCTGATGAAGATTTCCAGTCCATCTATGTTGATGGTCACAAGGGCTGGTTCTAATCCCTGCTAGAGATTGAATAGCATAACAAAGCCACCTTGTCGGAAGACAGGGTGGTTTTTTTTTACCATAATTATGGTAAAATGTTTTTTAAGCATCAAAAACCAGTGTCACGTAAGCCGGGAGGATTCCATGCTTGTTCGAAAAATAAGCGCAAATAATATTGATGAATTTGAAGAGCTTCTTCCTAAGCTTGCATGTGAGAATGTGGTGCGCAAGTGCTACAGGGGAGTGGCTGCCGAGGGCAGCAAAGGCATATCCATCCTTATATGGGAGATGGTCAATGAGCCTAAGACCGGCGAGAAAAGGGCTGATGTCCGGTATATGATAAACAATGATATAGAGGCTTTTGACGAGATATTCAGTTACCTTCTGGATTATGCAGATGAAAAAAATCTGAAAATATCTTTCGAGGTCAGCGGCAGTGTTACCAAGCCCACAAAGGATTATCTAAAGGAAAAAGAATTTCCTATAGAAAAGGGTGAAGGAAGGGATGTGGTAATAAGCGTAAAAGACCTGGTGGATGTGACGGCGAAGTATCGTAGTGATATTCCTGAATATATGAAAAGCCTTGGGGAGCTGAACCTTGGTGAACTTGGCCGCGTGATCAGGAAATGCCTGTACTGCGGTACCATGGGCGTGGTTTATGATCTGGAAACCATCAATATGAACTTCTTCGAAAGGAATGTATCCTGCTGTCTTTATTTTGGAGGTGAAGTGCTGGGAGTTTTTCTCCTGCACAAGAATGCCGAAGGGGCATTGGAGATGTGCCTATTAGCAGGTTTTTCCGATGATCCTGCTGATATAATGTATATGCTGTGTTATGCAGCCATGACGGCTGAAGGCTACTATGCAGAGGATACCAATATTGTGATCAGGCGTAACAACAGTGCTATGAGTGAGCTTGTGGCAAAGCTTTTCCCGGGAGCAAAGAGCGTGCCGGTAATGAAGGACAGCGGAGTCTTGGATGAGGATTCATGATTAATCTGGTAACACTGACAAAAGAACAGATGAGGTTTTTCGCTGGCATGGATCCCTTCCTTCTTCTGGAAAGGACAAAATTCCCTGGAGTATATGCCATCGGCGTGCTGGATACGGATGATGACGAGGAGGATACCCCGGTAGGTCTTGCCATCTGTACGGCATCCGGCACGGATTTCATTATAGAGTGGTTTTTCATTATTAAGGAAATGCGGGGAAAAGGTGTTGCCGGAAAGCTTTTGGAC
Organism: Lachnospiraceae bacterium AB2028; assembly: GCA_000621425.1. Lineage (GTDB taxonomy): Bacteria > Bacillota > Clostridia > Lachnospirales > Lachnospiraceae > NK4A136. Next base: position 68,323 of record JHYJ01000010.1, on the reverse strand, counting down.
TATATTTTTGAAATGGCTGAAGACGGCGAGATGGAAAGGGTCTGCGCATATTTTACGGCCGACTATGACAGGTACGATGTTTTTTCCAATGCGGAGGATTTTTTCCGCAAGCATTCCTTTGAAAGGGAGGTAAAGCTTGGCGGGGAGTGGTACACGGATGTCAGGATGCTCTTAAAGGATGAAAAGATGAAACAGAACAGGGAGGACCCGGTGGCTGTCATTCCTTTGAGCAGGCAGGTTTCCTATAAGACCAGGGAGATACTTAACGGAATCAGCGTTACGAGAACGGGGCAGACTTTTTTCAATAAAAAGGGACTCCCGGGCTCATATGATCCGAAACTGAGTTTCATCGTAATGGAAAAGCGTGAGATAACGGGCGCCCTTTTAGTAAAGCTTGTTGATGATGTGCTTTATCCCACCTGCATATTTGCGGAGTGTGAGGATGACCTCCGGTCCATGCTCAATGCAATGGTAGATGAGGCAAGAAAGAATGACATGCTCGGAAACGAGATGCATCTTATTATGCGCCTTGACGAGATAGACGCCATGGTAGAGGCGGTAATGCCCGGAAGGCGGATAGCCAATAAGGTGCTGGTGGCAGATGTGGATTCGTACCAGAAGTCTAGTTATGATGATGACGATGATGAAGATGATGAGGATTTCTGACACGGATGGCATATATAATGACTTGAATCATAACAAAATATCTAAAAAAAGATGTCAATTTGTGGTAAAATTTCCACACGGCAGGTATTAATGGGATCGGATTGTTCCGGTGCCGGCCTTAAGGAAGCTGCATAAAAGCAGCGGAAAAGGGAATCATGATCGAAAAAAGTTTGTTGCGGCTGAATGAATATTATATAGCGGGGATGCGTCCCATCATAAGCAAGGCATCTTTCTATTCAGATACCACATCGAATTTCATAACGCCTGCGGAACCGATGCCCTATGATGTGGTGACGGTGCGTTTTCGTGCAGCTCGTAATAATCTTGACAGCGTGATCCTTATCACTGATAAGGAAAAGATCCCAATGGATCTGTACGATCGTGATGAGCTTTTTGACTACTACAAGACAGAAATCCAGCTGGAAGAAGATCCGCTGATCTATTACTTTGAGGTTTCGGTAGGACATATTACGGTAGTGTTTGACACCAGGGGCGTAGGCAGGGTTCCTGATGACCACTACAGCTTCAGGATCTATCCCGGTTTCAAGACTCCCGACTGGGTAAAGGGCGCTGTAATGTACCAGATCTTCACCGAGCGGTTCTGCAACGGTGATGAATCCAACGATGTTCTTACAAATGAATATTCATATATAGGCGAGCCGGTCAGGAAGATAGATGACTGGGAGCGCAGGCCGGACAGCATGGATGTCCGCAATTTCTACGGCGGCGACCTTAAGGGTGTCATGAACAAGCTGGATTACTTAGCAGACTTAGGTGTTGAGGTCATTTATTTCAATCCGCTCTTTGTTTCGCCTTCCAATCATAAATACGATATACAGGACTATGACTACATAGATCCTCATTTTGGCAGGATCGTCCACGATGAGGGTGAGCTGCTGAATGAAGGTGATAAAGATAATACCCATGCTACCCGTTACATAGACCGCGTGACCAACAAGGAAAACCTTGAGGCCAGCAACGAGCTTTTTGCTGAACTGGTAGCAGAGGCCCACAGCCGCGGCATAAAGGTCATAATGGATGGAGTTTTCAACCACTGCGGTTCCTTCAATAAATGGCTTGACCGTGAGCGCATATATGAAAACGCCAGCGGATATGAAAAGGGTGCCTTTGTGGATAAGGACAGCCCTTACCATGATTATTTTAAATTCTACGAGGACAGATGGCCCAACAACCATACCTATGACGGGTGGTGGGGAAACGATACTCTGCCCAAGCTTCATTATGAAGCATCTGAAAATCTTCACGACTACATAATGCGTATTGCAAAAAAATGGGTGTCCGCGCCTTATAATGCTGACGGGTGGCGTCTTGACGTGGCGGCCGACCTGGGACAGTCCACGGAATATAACCACAAGTTCTGGAGGGATTTTAGGAAGGCAGTAAAGGAAGCAAATCCCGATGCTGTCATACTTGCGGAGCATTACGGTTCGCCTAACGCATGGCTCAAGGGCGATGAATGGGATACGGTCATGAATTACGACGCGTTTATGGAACCTTTGACCTGGTTCCTTACCGGTATGCAGAAGCACAGCGATGAGTACAGGGAAGACCAGCTTAACAATGCCGAGAATTTCTGGAATGCCATGGTATACCATAATGCAGAGATGACGGCACCTTCAATGTTCACGGCGATGAACGAGCTGTCCAACCATGACCATTCCAGGTTCCTTACCCGTACAAACCACAAAGTGGGCAGGACCGGATCACTTGGACCGGACGCTGCCGATAGGGATGTTAACAAAGCGGTAATGCGCGAGGCGGTCCTGGTACAGTTTACCTGGGTGGGAGCTCCTACTATATATTACGGTGATGAGGCTGGTGTATGCGGCTTCACAGATCCTGATAACCGTCGTACCTATCCCTGGGGACATGAGGACAAGGAGATGATAGAGTTCCATAAGAAGATGATCTCTATCAGAAAGAAATATCACGAATTCAAGCACGGTTCCATAAAGGTATTGAAGATGAAACGTGGCCTGCTGGCTTTCGGGCGTTTCAGCAAAAAAGGCCAGTCTGCAGTGATCGTAAATAACACGGCAGAGACTATAGTTGAGGAAATCTCCCTTTGGGAGCTGGGTATCCGCAAGAATGCTACCATAAAGCAGATAATGCTGACATGGGAGGATGGCTTTGATGATGCCATGCATGAGTACTGGCTGGAGAATGGCCGCATAATACTTACCCTGCCGCCTTTTTCCGGAACCATATTAAGGCACGGCGGCGACGGTGGTTTAAAGCTTGCAAATGAGTAAGTTCATATAGTGAATTTGTATATGTCCGAATAGTCATAATTCGGACATATTTATTTAGCAAGTGATGTTAGGGGTAAAATTTCAGCCACAATATGTAGTATTTAAAATTAAAATCACCACAATTATGAACAGAATATGAACGAAATATGAATAAAAGTTCATAATTAGTTTTGTTTAACATTCACAATTATTCACAAATATTTCATTTTTGTCTTGCACATTTTTTATGCCTATGCTAATATTCAAATTGCAGACAGCATAGGGCTGTCTGATTATACCAAAATTTATGGGAGGTAATTGTAACAATGAAAAAGAGATTATTGGCACTTTCTATGGCAATGATCATGGTTGCAGGTACTCTGACAGCTTGTACTACTGAAGAGCCTGCTACAGGCACAGAAGCTACTGAGGCACCTGTTGAAGGTGGCGAGGAAGCTACAGAAGCACCTGCTGATGGTGGCGAGGAAGCTACAGAGGCTCCTGCTGTTGAGGACGCAGCTACTATGGAAGCACCCGATCCCAGCGGTTGGGATGAGAGCATGAAGATCTATGCTTACTCATGGAACGATGAGTTCGGCAGCAGACTTCAGATGGTACTTGATGAGTATCCTGAGTACGCTGATTATGTAGAGTTCATCAACCTCGGTGTATCCGGAACAGACGGAACATATCAGACAGCTATCGAGACAGCTATGACTTCCGGTGACAAGTATCCTTCACTTGTTCCTGCTGATAACGACGTAGCTAAGAACTTCACAGAAGGCGTTGGTTTCATGCCTGTATCTGAAGTTGGTATCACACCTGAGATGTATGCAAACGCTTATCAGTACACTGTTGACTATGCTACTGTTGATGGTGATCTTATGGCTGTTACATGGCAGGCAACACCCGGATGTCTCATCTACAGAACAGATATCGCTGAGGAAGTTCTTGGCACATCTGATCCTGCTGAGGTTCAGGAGTATGTTAAGGATTGGGATACATTCTTCGCAACAGCTGACACAATGAAGGAAGCTGGTTACAAGATGGTATCTGGTCCTGATGAAATCAAGTACGCTATGTGGGATCAGCAGACACAGCCTTGGGTAACAACCGCAGCTGATGGTTCTGAGACTCTTACACTTGACAGCTCTGTAACAGATTATCTTGAGACAGCTAAGAAGCTCTATGATGGAGATTACACAGATAAGTCTTCTATGTGGTCAGATGGTTGGAATGCTAACTACGAAGGTAAGGTATTCTGCTACTTCGGATGCACATGGTCAGTTTACTGGTGCATCAGCACATCTCCTGATAGCGCAACAAGCACCTATGGTAAGTTCCACATCTGCCAGGGTCCTGTTTCTTATCACTGGGGTGGTACCTATGTATGCGTAGGTGAGGATACTCCTAACCCTGAGCTTTGCGGATTCCTTCTTTATGAGCTTTGCTGCGATAAGGATATGATGTACAAGATCTCTGCTGAGACCGCTGATTTCGTAAACAACAAGGCTGCTATGGAGCAGATCGCTGCTGACGGCGTTATCGCTGATCCTGCTGCTGTTCTTGGCGGACAGAACCCTGTTGAAATCTGGCTTCAGTCTGCACCTGGAATCGACCTTAGCAACGCTACTTACATGGATTCTGCTATCAAGGCTATCATCGACAAGGCTTCTGAGGGTTACAACTCAGGTACCTATGCTACAGCTGATGATGCAATCCAGTTCATCAAGGACGAAGTTGCTTCCGGTTACACCAACATCACTGTAGAATAATCTGCAGAGACTGTAGTAAAACTTAAATGATTAGATGGCTGTGCATCGGTATGAATATACCGGTGCACAGTTTATCCATTAAAAAAGAAGCGTATACTAACTTATCCGGATTGGGGAGTGACAAAAGTGCAAAAAAAACGTAAAACAGTAGAATATGGAAAATACGGTTATATTTTCCTGGTTCCTTTCTTTTTAGTATTTCTTATTTTTCAGTTATATCCTTTGCTTTATACCTTCTACATTTCCTTCTTTAAGCAGGTTCAGGTAGGACATGGTAGAAAAGCTACGATCGAGCTTGTGCCCGGTCTTAATAACTATACTGATTATGTGTTCGGTTCACTGGGTGGCGGTGAGGTATTCAATGCTATCATCGTGACCATTGTTATGTGGTTGCTGAACTTTGTACCGCAGATTCTTCTTTCTCTTCTGCTTGCAGGCTGGTTCACAGATGCATTCAACAAACTCAGAGGAGAGGGTGCATATAAAGTCATCATGTATATGCCCAACATCATTACGGCAGCAACTATCGCCGTACTGTTCTACAGCTTCTTTGATGTTAACGGTTCTATAACCGGACTTCTTAAGAGCGTTGGCATTCTTAATGATAATTCCGATATATTGAAATCGGGTTACGCGTCGCTATTCATTATCGCATTCATACAGTTCTGGATGTGGTATGGTAATACGATGATCGTTCTTATCGCCGGTATCATGGGTATCAGCCCTTCACTTTATGAGGCTGCCATGGTTGACGGTGCTACACCTACACAGCAGTTCTGGCTTATCACAATGCCGCTGCTCAAGCCCATCCTTCAGTTCACACTTGTAACCTCCGCTATCGGTGGTCTGCAGATGTACGATATTCCCCAGCTTTTCAACAAGGGAGGCCCGGTTGTAAAGTGGGGTGCTAACTCCGTTAACTCTACTCAGACAATCATCATGCTGGTTAAGAGTTATATTGATGCAGGTCCTAAGCAGGACTACGGCCGTGCTGCTGCATATTCCGTTATCCTGTTCATCATTACACTTGCTATCAGTATGATATTCTTCCTTGCAACATCTGAGAAGAAGTCAAAATCATCAGGCGTAGGCTGAGTAAGAGAGGAGGATAAAATTAATGGCTAGTGGTATTCAGGTAAATACAGTGCAGGAGAAGGGCAAATTCTCCCTTCGTAAACCTTTCAGATATGCTGTTTGCATACTGTTATGCGTACTTGCACTTTTCCCGTTCTACATCCTGATCGTTAACTCAACGTTGACATCAGATTTGATCAAGCAGGGTATCCATTTCATACCCGGTGCTAACTTCGTAAAGAACTATACAGGTCTGGTAGCAAAGACAGAGGCAGTCGGTGTTTCCCTTTGGAAGTCCATGCTGAACTCACTGCTCATCACAGTTCCTACAGTAGTTCTTCAGGTATACTTCGCATCACTTACTGCTTATGCAGTTACGGTATACCACTTTAAGGGCAGAAACTTCGTATGGGCATTCATCTATGCTATCATGATGATCCCTACACAGGTTTCCATCGTCGGTTTCATCAAGGTTTGTAACCTTACACATCTGTATGGTTCCAGACTTGCACTCATCATTCCTGCAATGGCAGCTCCAACAACTGTTTACTTCATGAAGCAGTACATGGAAGCAAGTTTCTCTGTAGAAATCGTTGAGGCTGCTCGAATCGACGGCGCAAGTGAGTTTTATACATTCAACAGGATTGCAGTTCCGCTGATCATGCCCGCTATAGCTACACAGGCAATCTTCGCATTCGTTGCATCCTGGAACAACCTGTACACACCTTCACTCATCCTGGCAACAGAGCGTGAGAAGGCAACAATGCCTATGTACGTGCAGGCATTGCAGTCCAACGATAAGCAGAGAGACTTCGGTCAGATCTACACAGGTCTGTTCATCTCCATCCTGCCTATCATGGTTGCATACTTCCTGCTTTCCAAGTACATCGTAGCCGGTGTTGCACTCGGTGGTGTAAAGGAATAATGCTTTTGGTACGATTATAATATACGCTTTCAGAGCCCCACCATTTTGGTGGGGCTTTTGGGTGGTTAAGACATGAAATATTTTTTACATGTTAATATCCAACAAGTGATATCACTTTTACAAATGAATACACGATAGGAAGAGACACAGTACCCTAAATAAGCAAATAAGTTTATGTTAAATATAAAGTAGGTAATATGAAAAAAATAAAATTATAGCAATTACATAAATAAAGATGGTGATAATTCATAGGTATTATCTATTCGGTTAATTAGGATTGTAGCTAACACGTAGCAAACATTTCAAATTTTGTTAATTTCTGGAATAAGATCTGAAATCGTCAGATGTGTATAAACACGTTCACCAAGTGAGGATCCTGAGTGGCCTAGGATAGCATCGATTTTAGCGGGATATACTTCTGCTCGTCGCAGCATGGTCTCACATGAGTGCCTGGTCTCATGAACAGTATGACTGTGACCGGATGAAGAAAAATATGTCCGCCATGGACTGTTCTTTCTTCCATAATAAGCATCATATCCTGAGCGTCCACTATAATCTCTGTTATTGAAATAGAGTAGTGAATGACCGTCATGTTCTTTTTCAAGAAAATAATTCCAGAATCTAAAAGTTTTGTCAGCTATGGGGACTTGTCTTATACCAGCGGCTGTTTTTGATTCCCGTATTTGTATCCAGTATTCTTCCAAATGACAATCTTCTTTTTTTAAATTCAGAAATTCAGATATACGCAGCCCCGAGTATATCAGCATGCAGACGGTCTTACAAAAATCTGAGTCATTAGCATCTGAAAACAGTTGAGTAATTTCATCATCGGTAAAGGGTTTTCTTTTAAGAGTCTTCCCCTGTTTTACTGGAAGAGAGCGTATATCAATATATTGTGCGGGATTTGTCTTAGCCATTCCTCTTGGTAGAGCATAGTTAAACATCCTGCTGTAAAGCTTCTTCATTGCTCTGGCACTTTCATAACCAACACCTGCGGAACATATGCATTTTTCAAGTGTATCAACATTTATGGAATCAAACGGTATGTCATATATTTCTTTTGAATTATTGAATGCTGCTCGGTAGACCGCTTGGGAAGATGATGCTAATTCCGGAAAATATCTCAATGACCATTGCTCGTAAACATCGCGAAATATTGCCGATGTTGAAAACGGTAGGTTCTTTTTTTGATGTTCAGCAAGAATAAGAAGAGCCTCATCGTAATCAGAAAATGTTCCGAGAATTCTTCTTTGCTGCTTAGTTCCATCCCAACCTACTGTAACTGCGACAGCGTAAGGATGTCTGCGATTGCCGGATAGTCTATATACACTGCCGGTACCATTTGCTCTTTTGATATTTTTCATGATAATTCTCCTTTTATGATAATAAAAAACGGATAGCACAGTGCTATCCGTTTTTTATTATTGAAAAATTCTTTCGAAATTATAATATTAGATTATAATATTTGCAAGTCTGATTACTGGTTTGTGTCTTTTTATGTCCATACCGAACCTTAAGTAGTATTCGTGCTTTTCTATAGTAATGATGTTTTCGTTGAATTATCGTTTTCTTCGGTGAAATTTTCATTGCAACTAAAACCGATTACAAGAATTAAGCAAGTAGATGTAAGGAAGAAGATTATTTTGTTAGACGTTCTATACCCCATTCTTTTTAGGAAACTCTAAAGTCCAAGTGAGTGGAATCCCGCTTAAGAGCTGCTTCCACTCAAATGAATCTTATGCATTTAATTATAATAGTACAATTATTCCTTAACTCCACCAAGAGCAACACCGGCTACGATGTACTTGGAGAGAACGAAATAAGCAACCATAATAGGCAAGATGGAGATGAACAGACCGGTATAGATCTGACCGAAATCTCTCTGCTTATCGTTGGACTGCAATGCCTGCACGTACATAGGCATTGTTGCCTTCTCACGCTCTGTTGCTAGGATGAGCGAAGGTGTGAAAAGATTGTTCCAGGATGCAACGAATGCGAAGATTGCCTGTGTAGCTATAGCCGGCATGATCAGCGGAACAGCAATCCTGTTGAATGTATAGAACTCGCTTGCCCCGTCGATTCGTGCAGCTTCAACGATTTCTACAGAAAAGCTTGCCTCCATATACTGTTTCATGAAGTAAACTGTTGTAGGAGCTGCCATTGCAGGAATGATGAGTGCCAGTCTGGAACCATACAGGTGTGTAAGATTGCAGACCTTGATGAAACCGACGATGGAAACCTGTGTAGGGATCATCATAATAGCGTAGATGAATGCCCATACAAGATTTCTTCCTCTAAAGCGATATACGGTAACTGCATATGCTGTGAGTGCTGCAAAATAAACTTGTAAAACTGTAGTAGGAACAGTAATCAAAAGAGAGTTCAGCATAGATTTCCAAAGCGATATTCCTACAGCATCTGTTTTTGCAATCAAGCCTTTATAGTTAGTTACAAAATTTCCGCTTGGTATCAGATGTAATCCGGTTTTAATCGTATCTGAAGTAAGCGTTGAATTTACTATCAAAATGTAAAAGGGAAAAAGTGCAAGTACACAGAGCCCAATACAGATAAAATATCTGAAAGGCTTTCGTAATGAGAATTTTTCCTTTTCTTGCGTTGTATTTACATGAATTTTGCTTGCCATAGTATAATATTCTCCTCTCCTTAATTTACATACCTGATGCTTTTGACTTCTTTTCAGAAGTAGCAAAGTAGAAAATCATACTTATAGCAAGTGTAACTATAAAGAGTATAACAGAATATGCTGCTGCTCTTCCTTCATCTTGCGCAGGGCCGGCATCAATATACGTCTTAATTACCATAACTATTGTTTTAGTTGAATAAACTGCCTTATCCCCCCACATAACGATAGGTCCGCCTTGGTTAAAAAGCTGTGGAATATCGTACATCTGAAGACCACCTATAGCAGAAGTCACAAGTGTGAACTGAAGGATAGGTTTCAGCAGAGGTAGTGTTATGAGCCAGAATTGCTGAGTCGGTGTAGCACCGTCAACCATAGCAGCCTCATAAAGTGAAGGGCTGATACCCATAATACCGGCAATAAGAACGATCATCGTATTACCATACCACATCCAGAACTGTATGAATGCTATAATGAACATGGATGCATAACCGGATGTTAGGAAACTCGTCTCCTCTTTAACAATTCCTATATGTTTTAAAAGTGATGTAACTGGCCCTTGTGTTTCGAAGAAAGTATAAAACAAAACGGCAATTGTAGCAGCTGTGATAATATTTGGCATATACATAATGACTTTATATGCACCCTCCCCTCTGAGCTTGTTGAATGCATCTGTGAACCAGCCTGCAAGCAGAAGAGAAAGAAGAATCTGCGGAACAAAGTTCAAAAGCCATAATGCAACAGTTATTATTATGGACTGAAAAACTTCACCGCCACCTTTATCTCCAAACACATAATCAGCATAGTTTCCGAATCCAAATACGGCATTTACTACTGCTGTTCTACCATGTCCTTTTACCTGTTTTTGTATGAACGATATATAAAATGTATATAACAATGGATAAAACTGAAATACAAGAAATACTAAAAAAAATGGAACAAGGAAAACATATCCGTACTTTCCATACTCAACTGTTTTACGTTTTTTCTGCACTTTTGTCACTCCCCAATCCGGATAAGTTTGGTATACGCTTCTTTTTTTATAGGATAAACTGTGCACCGGCATATTCATACCGATGCACAGTTGCCTATTTCTTAAATAAGGTAATTATTCTACAGTAACGTTAGAGAATTTCTTCTTTACTTCATCCTTAATAAACTGAACTGCTGTATCTACATCAGCAAACGTACCTGATACATAGCTCTTACGTGCCTCGTCAGCAATTCCCTTGATGTCGGAATCGAGATAGCTTGCATTGCTAAGATCAATCTTGGGAGCTGCCTCAAGCCATATAGCAACAGCATCCTGTCCACCAAGCTGCTCAGAAACGCCCTTACCATCATCGGAAATCTTCTGCATAGCTGCCTTGTTGTTTACATAGTCCTTTGTATCAGCAGAGATTTCATACATCATATCCTTGTCACAGCAAAGCTCGTAAAGAAGGAATCCGCAAAGCTCAGGATTAGGAGTATCAGCACCTACACATACATAAGTGCCGCCCCAGTGATAAGCTACAGGGCCCTGGCAGATATGCCACTTACCGAATGTACTATCAGGATTCTGAAGGTCGATTGCTCTCTTCTCCTCAAGTGCTTTCTTATCAGCTTCTGTTTCAGCTGCAGCCAAAGCGGCCTGATAATCCTCTTCACTCTGCATATCAGTAGCCATACACCAGTAAACGGACCATGTGCATCCAAAGTAACAGAATACGTCACCTCTGTAGTTAGCATTCCACTGGTTTGTCCACATTAATGCATCTTCTGCAGTTACATAACCGCCATCATAGAGCTTCTTAGCATTTTCAAGATCCTGCTTTATAGAATCATCAAGAGAAAGTGTTTCTGATCCGTCTTCGGCAACTGTTATCCAAGGCTGTGTCTGCTGATCCCAAATAGCATACTTAGCTTCATCAGGACCGGAAACCATAGCGTATCCGGCTTCCTTCATAGCCTCTGCTGTTTCAAAGAACGCATCCCAATCCTTAACTGCTTCCTGAACCTCAGCAGGATCAGATGTGCCAAGAACTTCCTCAGCGATATCTGTTCTGTAGATGAGACATCCGGGTGTTGCCTGCCATGTAACAGCCATAAGATCGCCACCAACAGTAGCATAGTCAACTGTGTACTGATAAGCATTTGCATACATATCAGATGTGATACCAACTTCTGATACGGGCTGAACATATACCTGATCCATGAAATACTTAGCTACATCATTATCTGCAGGGATAAGTGAAGGATATTTATCAGAATTGGTAGCCTGTTCAATCTGAGTCTTATAGTCAGGACCTGTTCCATTTACACCAAGGTTGATGAACTCAACATAGTCAGAATACTCAGGATATTTATCAAGTACCATCTGAAGTCTGCTGCCGAACTCATCGTTCCATGAGTAAGCATAAATCTTCATGCTCTCATCCCAACCGCTGGGATCGGGTGCTTCCATAGTAGCTGCATCCTCAACAGCAGGAGCCTCTGTAGCTTCCTCGCCACCCTCAGCAGGTGCTTCTGTAGCTTCCTCGCCACCCTCAGCAGGTGCCTCAGTAGCTTCTGTGCCTGTAGCAGGCTCTTCAGTAGTACAAGCTGTCAGAGTACCTGCAACCATGATCATTGCCATAGAAAGTGCCAATAATCTCTTTTTCATTGTTACAATTACCTCCCATAAAAGTGAGGAAAGAAGAAGTCAAGATAAATTCGGCAGAATGCTTAATTTATAGCTAACCGGTAGCGAACAAAATCAGATGTTAGCAAGTGAAAGCCATGATAAAAAAAATTTATCTTGCAAATTTGTTTTACATATGCTAAATTCATTATCAGCAGTGGGACTTATCTGTAAATCGTAAGTCATAGCCGTTCGGCGTCCCGGTTCGGGAGGAACTGCAAAATCACATTTTAGACTAACACAGAGTAAGGCGTGTTCTATTTTGTATCATGTCTTTCTCAGAAGCAACGAAGGGAGGAAACATGGGACAAAAGAATAATGTTATGCTTGAGTATCTTAAGGACTCAAGACGCTTTGCTGATGTATTCAACGGATACTTCGGTAGAGGGGAGCAAATTATTGATGCCGGATATCTGAGGGATGTGAGTGAAAAAATGAACGGATCACTTGTAAAGAATCCGAAAAACGGCGACAGGAGTAAGGAAATTGAGAGAATAAGGGATGTGAAAAAGATTTACAAGGATGGCTCTATCCTGCAGCTACTATGTCTTGAGGATCAGGATTATGTTGACTATACATCAGCCATTCGGACGATTACCATGGACGCACTTGAGTATTCACAGCAGCTTGATCTGCTTAAAAAGAAACATAAGTACGCAAAAGACCTAAAAACAGGTGATGAGATAGAATGTGGCATAAGCAGAGATGATCGGCTGCATCCGGTGATTACTCTCTGGTGGTATCACGGCTCATCTGAGTATAATGGGCCGCAATGCCTCAAGGATTCACTTGAGCTTAATGGAGCCATTCCTGATATGTACATCTCTGATTACCGCATGAATGTTCTTATATCAACGGTGGATTATGATGATTCGTGTTTTCACACGGAGTTTCGGGAATTATATAGGACGCTGGCGAGAAAAAATGATAAAATAGCCTTGAAAGAACTCTTCAGTAAGGATGAGAGATTTCAGTCAATTGATGATGATACTCTGCGTGTCATATCCGTGGCAACGGATCGACCGTCACTTTGGAACAATAGAAAGAGAGCAAAGGGCAAAAATGGAGGATATGTTATGTGTAAAGCAATGGACGAGATAGAAGCAGATGCAATGAAAGTTGGTGAAAAGAGGGGAATTGATAAGGGCATAGATATGCGTGATACTGAAAAAATCACTGACATGTTAAGGCGTGGAAAGACAGTTGACGAAATTGTCGATTTCTGTAATTATCCATATGAGCAGGTTCGAGGGATAGCAGATGCCATGGAGGCGTAAGTGCATAATAGATATCAGCGTAGGTTTGCAGTAAAATTGGATAGTATAGAGATATTTGAAAAGAATTATGATAAAGCAAAATAACATAAGAATGAAACACTTAACAATCCGTTCCCTTATAGCATGGGTAATAGTCCTGATGCTAGTTTTTTCCGTGGCTGCATGTACGAATACAGGCGGCACGGTGGAGCCCGGGGAGGGTCCTGAAAACGGTGAAAGCACTGAAACAGCTGAGACCGTGAGCGTGAATCGCATTACCTTCTCAGAACCCAGCGGATTTTACGATGAGGCATTTGAGCTGACTATCACGGCAGACCAGGGCGATACCATATATTACACTCTGGACGGAAGCCTGCCTACTACAGAGTCAGAAGTATATAGCGGACCCATAACAATAGATGATGCCAGCCAGAATGAGAATGTATACTGCATGAGGGATGATACCTCCGTTTATTTTATGCTTGGAACATATAATTTACCGGAGGTGACCATAGACAAGTGTAATGTCATTCGTGCAGCAGTATATGATGAATCAGGCAATCTTCTTCAGGAAAAATATGCCAGCTATTTCGTGGGCTTTCAGGATAAGGAAGGCTACCTTAATATGAGTTTTGTCAGCCTTATTACGGATCCTGACAATCTGTTTGATGATGAAATCGGAATATACGTGCTGGGCAAGACTTACAATGATGCCCTGGAGGCCGGCGTGGATATGGGCGAGAACGAGAGATACTGGCCCGCAAACTATCGTGAGAAAGGCAGAGAGTGGGAGCGTGAAGCCTACATGACCGTCTTTAGTACGGAAAAAGAACTTCTTATGGACCAGAAGATCGGCGTGAGGATAAAAGGTCATGGTACACGCGTATGTCTTCCCAAGAGCTTCAATCTTTATGCAAGAAAAGAATACGGCAATGGACATTTCGAGGCGGATCTCCCTCAAGTGGGATATGAGTCTAAAAAGCTGGCCCTTTATGGTGCCGGCATGGACAGATCCAAGATTAAAAATGTGGTTGCGGCTGAGTTGACGGCAGACTTAAATGTAGCGAACCTTTCTTATGAACCCTGCGTGGTTTTCCTGGACGGAGAATACTGGGGCGTATACTGGTTTACGGATAAATTCGACAACCTGTACTTCAAGAACCACTACGGCATGGATAAGGACAATATAGTCTATGTTAAGGGCGGGGAGCTGGAGATCGGCGAGGAAGGAGATTTCCAGATCTACGAGGACTTCGTGGATTTCTGTGAGTCGAATGACATGTCGGACCAGGCAAACTATGAGGCATTCAAGTCTATGGTGGATATGGAGAGTTTCCTGGACTACTATGCGACAGAAGTCTACCTGGCTAACCATGACTGGCCCAGCACCAACTTCGGTTTATGGCGCAGCCGAGAGGTGGGTGAAGGCGAGTATGCAGACACCAAGTGGAGATGGACGCTTTTTGATACGGACGAGGACTGCATGGACCAGTGGTATGCAGATTATGATTCCATAGAGCATGCCAGGGAGAGGGATGTTATATTTAACAGCCTCTGTGAAAATGCAGAGTTCAGGCAGGTATTCTCCGACAGGCTGATGCTTTTCTCCAAGACGATTTACGCACCCGAGACCGTGCAGCCGGTACTTGATAAGTGTGTGAACCTAATGTTCTACCCGGTTGAGCTGGAAGCCAAGCGCTACAATTATGGCGAAGAAGAGGTGGTTTGGCAGCGGGGCGAGTATATGCGCGGCTTCTTTGAAAAGAGGCCTGAATCCATAAAGGACATCATTGAGAGCAACTTCCCTGATGTGACGGTGGAGTGAGAAGGCATCCCTAAGAATAGCGAAAAGCTGAATGACGCTTTCTTATTGACAACAAGCAGGGGCAGTAATATAATGTGGCGGCTGAATATTTTAGTTAATATGCGGAGCAATACAGATTGCACGCAAAGGGAGGAACTATGAAAAAGAAACTTTTACTTGCACTTGCAGCTGTTATGGTGACAGCATCACTGACAGCCTGCGGCTCTTCATTTACATGTGAAATGTGCGGTGAGGAGAAGACCGGTACATCATATACATTCAAGAGCACTGCTACCGGTGAAGATATGACAATCTGTGAGGATTGCTACAAACTGGTAAACGATGTAATGAACGCAGTGAACTAACTGTCGGAAAAATCGGAAAAATGAAGGCAGGCGGCCATCTTTTTAGGATGGCCGTTTTCGTGTATTTTTTGTGAAAACCGTTGAGTTTTACGGCGTTTTGGGGTAATATCAGCGTTGTAGGTTTAGATATTAAACGGCAAGTTCGTTTAATTTAACCACAACGGGAGGAAATTATGAAAAAGAAGAATATTATTGCGGCAATGGCATGTGCCGCAGTGCTTGCAGTGACTGCCTGCACCAGCCAAAAGGAAGTAATGTCTGTTGCTGACGCCCAGGCTACTGAAGTGATGACCATAGCCGAAAGCAAGGTGAACATGGACGACTACAACCTGTACCTGCTCCAGTATATCTACAATACCGGAACCACCAGGGACATGGTTACAGCTGATATGGAGACATCCATAAAGAGCTCGGTCATTGCCCAGATGAAGCTTGAGTATGTGGAATACGAGCTGGCAAAGACCATGGGACTGGAGCTTTCTGAGGAGGAAAAGGCAAATGCTGCCTCCGGTGAGGAAAACTTCTACAACTATTTCGGTCAGGAGTTCCTTGAAAGCTACGGCATAGACAAGGAATGCGTGTCCGAGATGTTTGACAGGCAGGTTTATATCCAGGCCCTGATCAATAAGTCAACTGAAGACCTTGTAAGCGACAATGTTGCTCTTTTCGAGGAGCAGTACAAGGACATGAACTGCCACACAGTTTACTATGCGCTCTTCCCTTCAGTACAGTATGAGAACAACGCTGTAAAGACTGATGAAAACGGTGCTCCCCTTACCCTTTCTGATGAGGAGATCGCGGCAAACAAGGCAAATGCTGAGGAGCTGGCATCCCGCGCACAGAACGGCGAGAGCATGGAAGACCTGGTAGTAGAGTATGAAGTGGTGAACTATTCCGGCCTGGAGCACAACTTTGACGGGATGTACACTCCGGAATTAAATGAGCTGATCGAAAGCCTTGAGGATGGAGAGATATCAGATGTAGTTGAGACCGATGCAGGTTTCATGATAGTCAGGATGGACAAGAAGGTCGATGACGAGTACAAGTCCTTCCTTATCGAGTATATTGCCAGTAAGAATGCAGAGGATATGATCCCGAAGCTTCAGGAGAACTGGCTGGGGCAGTCCGGAGTAGACCAGCTGGATATCAATATGGATACCTTAGGCAAGATAAATATCGCCGACATGTGCGATGCAGTTGCAGCAAAGGTTGAAGAAAATAACAAAACCCAGGCACAGTAAGATTTTGTAGTCTTACTCACAAAGCTGATTATTATTAATACATAAGAGAATCTGCCCGTGCAGATTCTCTTTGCATAGCCGCAAAAGTGTGGCAGAAAGAAGATAGTGTGAAAAATCGCTCTAAAAGAGTCAATTTTACCAGCGATTTGTGTTGAGCCCAAATCGCCTAGCAAGGAGGATAAATATGGCGTCAAACCCCCATGACAAGCCATCACCACTTATTTCGGTGCTGGATACATTAGGAAGCCTTTTTACGCTTAACATTTTATTCCTGCTGTTTTCGCTTCCCGTTGTCACCATAGGTGCATCCATGACGGCTATGTACACAGTGACCCTGCGTATGATAGACAAGCGCGAGGGCAAGGTGTTTGCCGGATTCTGGGCAGCATTCAAGAAAAATTTCAAGAAGGCCACCATTATCTGGATGATCATATTATTGGCACTGGTAGCGCTGTTCGGCATGCTCCTTTATACCAATACCTATGAGGGGCCGCTGGCTACTTTTTATACCATATTCATGGGCATAGGTATCGTAGTAATGGCTGTGACGCTGCCTTATCTTTTCCCGTTGTTGGCAAGATTTGAAAATACGGTTTTTGACACAATAAAGAATGCCTTCCTTCTGTCCATCAGCAATCTGGGTGGCTGCATAAAGATCCTTTTAGCGTGGACGGTACCCTTAGGAGTGACCATATATTTCCCCTATGTGTTCCTGTATACCTGGTATCTTTGGCTATTTGTCCTTTTTGCTGTAATCGCATACGGCACATCTTTTACGGCACGTAAGGTGTTCAGACGTTTTGGCGTTACTGCTGACACCCCGGAGGGGAGCGAGATAAAGGGCGCACCCGTTCCCAAGAAAGAGAATGACAGGATAAAGTATGTAAAAAAGGATGCCAAAGAATCAACCGGTGGGGAATCAGAAAGCGGTGCGGCGGAATAGAGCCGTACAAAAAACTTACTAAGAATTAATGTCAGACCTGCCTAAAAGCAGGTCTTTTTTTGTGTTGTAAGGCAGCTCCGAAAGCCGTAATGGAGCCTTAATGGAGAGACTTAACCTCTGTTAAATGATAAATAATTATCGAAAAACGATAACTTTTTATTGACAAACAAAATTAAGATGGTATACTTAGCGGTAAAAAGGAGGACGGGAAAGTGTTCATGAAAAATATTTTGCCGATGATTATCGGAGTTACATTGCTTATAGTATCGCTGACATCTCCGGTTGTGCTAAGTATTGCGAATATAATAGGTCTTTTTTATCCGAAGATGAAGCTGAAAAGACTCAGCTGGACGCTGACGGTCATTCTCGGTCTACTGGTGAGTTATATATACGCGGGTGTTGCTTTGGAAAATGTGAAGGATCAACCCTGGAACGAACAGTTGATAAACGAACAGGTACATCAGATACTGAATTCGGAGACCAGGGGTATATATATCGTGATCATGCTGATTGGCTTAGTAGGATTTGTGATATTGGCTACGCGCAGAATGGATAATACACCGCCGCTGATCTCTGTACTGTCGATCGCATCCATGTATCCGGCAGCGGTTACCTGCATAATCTGGTGTATTCACATAATACCGCTCAGAGGGGGACATTTCGTCAATACAGTTCCGCTGATGATCCTTCCCCTCAACCTGATCATTATGATGTGTTCACTGATCCGGGAGAAGATCAAAGAATGGAATGATGCCCATGACAGCATGCTTGCTAGCGGGGACAAGGATGAAAAGAAACTCGCCTGGCACGAAGGCATACTCGGAAAGGCACAGAACTGGCCACTGATCGCGCTGATCGCGGCAGTACCGCTGCTGGGAGTGGTACTGGGAATCTCGATTCTTCTGGGACAGCGGCCGGATGCGCTGATTGCAACCTGGACCGAGACGGCTGACTGGAATCTGTCGCAGATGACCCCTCCGCCAAATGTTCAGGTGGACGAGCATTATCTGTGCACCGTGGCAGCAGGAGGACATAAAAATGTAGTAAAGCCGCTCCGTATGGGAGAAAGGCACGGCCACAGGGTAGCGGTCAACCGGCAGCTGGAAATCGCAAATGCTTTTGAACTGGTGCTGGAGTGGAAGACACCGCGCCTGCACAGAGTGGTCCGTAGCTTTTACGATAAGTACGGATTCCCCATTGCGAGATGCATCCGTACCAAGACCGCCTGCGACATCGTTTATTTCATAATGAAACCGCTGGAATGGTTTTTCGTGACCGTACTGTACCTGACACTGGTACATCCTGAAAATGTCATCGCAGTGCAGTACCTGCCGGACTACAGGAAGATTCTGGAAAAAAGTGAAAATATATACTGCAGATGAGAGCTGAATAAATAAAAGGAGACAACTGATCAATGGACACAAGGAAAAAGAAACTGTTACTGACAAGGTGGGTAAAGTACCTTCTGGACTTTATGTTTTACGCAGGGATAGTGGTTACGCTGAGCCTTCCCTTCTCACTTCGTTTCGGAGGAAAGTACTATAAGCCCTGGGAAGAGCATTATGAGGCGGCTGTCATAATTTACTTTGTCCTGGGTGTGTCTGCCGTGATACTGATAAGGGAGCTGCGCCGGATATTCCGGACTGTGCTTGCCGAGGACTGCTTCGTGGATGCGAATGTGGTGAGCCTGCAGAAGATGGGAAACTGGAGTTTCTTCATCGTGGTTATGTCCGTGGTGCGCTGCATAGTCTATCCCACGGTAGCGATACTGGTGGTAATACTGGTGTTTACTATTGCGGGACTTTTCAGCAAAGTGCTTGCACTGGTGTTTGAGGAAGCGGTGCGGTACAAGCAGGAGAACGACCTGACGATCTGATGGAATAGAGCAGTTACAGGTCTTCAAATGTTTTAGAACCTATGTCGGAAATACGGACTATATATGGGCATTAGCAGTATAAGCAGTTGAACGCATGTAGATCAGAAACGAATGTATAAAAGGACAGAAACGGACTATGGCTATAATAATAAATCTTGACGTAATGATGGCAAAAAGAAAAAAAGGACTGAAGGAGCTGGCTGAAGAGGTGGACATCACCCTGGCCAACCTGTCCATTCTGAAAAACAACAAGGCAAAGGCAGTGCGCTTTTCCACGCTGGAGGCAATCTGCAAGGCACTGGACTGTCAGCCCGGGGACATTCTTGAGTACAGGGAGGAGGATGAGATAGATGGAGAATAATCTTAACAACAGTAGTGAAACCGACAGTACCGGTTCTATAAACAAAGACACAGATAGTATGGATTCTGTATTCAGAAATGCCAATGATAGTGCCGTTCATAATGATAATATTCAGCAGGACTACATTCCTGCACAGGAAAAAATTCAGGACTTAACGGGAACCGAAACTGCACAGCCCCAGCCTGCAGCGGATCCTGCCGTACCTGCATCCGGCATGGCAGACCGTCCGGTAAATTATAACTATGCGCCGCCCGTTAAACCGGCCCGGCCTTCAGTATATGAAAGGGTATTCGCAAAGTCACTTATCTTTGCTGTGGCAGCAGTGGTGCTTTTATACAGGAACCGCGCAGCCGTAACCTTCCCCGTTTTCATCCTTGTACTGCTTGGGATTCTTGCCTGGGATGCGAAGAGCATGGGGAAGAGTCTTATAAAGGAAGCCAACGGCAAGGTGGGTATCAAGCTTTTTTACTGTATTTCTCTGGTGCTGCTTTCTATATCCAAGTGCACTACAGCGTCAGCAGATATACAGTGGGCCGACGGCGTGGGCATATTCCTGATCTTTGTCTGTCTGTTATTGAAGCAGTACTGCGATCAGGAGGCAACGGAGATAACCGGCCAGATTTTAAAGATGCTGATAATGCTTTTTACTCCGATAGTTAATATCGCCAGACCTTTTACTGAAAGATATGCATACAGGAAGGCTCATGCAGGGCAGGAGACTAAAGGAAAGAAGACTCTCAAGAGTGTGCTGATAGGCGTGGTAATTGCCATCCCTCTCCTTGTTGTAATCTTGGCGCTCCTGAGTTCAGCTGACCTGGTTTTCGGTGATATAGTTTCAGATATACTTCAGAGTGTTAAGCTGCCGAAGTTCAGTGCCGACTATATCGGAGTTCCCTTTAAACTGTTCATCGGGTTCCTTGCGTTTTACGGCTGGATCGGAAGCCTCCCGGATGAAAAATTCTATGAGTCCAAGGGCGGTCATAAGTTTGATGCAGTGGTAGCCATTACCTTCAATAGCCTGATAGCGCTGGTATATCTGTTCTTCAGCGGGATACAGTTCATATACCTGGTGGGCAAAATGGAACTGCCAGGAGGATATACATATGCGGAGTATGCGCATGAAGGTTTCTACCAGCTTCTTGCAGTAACTATACTGAATCTGATACTGGTGTCATTCTGTAAAAAACATTTCAAGGACAATGCAGTCCTGAAAGTCGTGCTGGTAGTGATCAGCCTTTGTACATATGTGATGATTGCATCTTCGGCGCTCAGGATGGAGCTGTACGTAAGTGTTTATGGCTTAAGCCATCTGAGAGTTTATGTATTATGGCTATTGGTAGTATTAGCTGTATGGACTACACTCCTGATAGTGGGCATATATAAGGAGCTTCCTTTCTTCCGGCTGATAACAGTCTTTGTTACTGTCTGGTACCTGGCATTTGTATTCTCTGTTCCGGACAGGTGGATAGCTGCTTATGACTTAAGTCTTGAGACACCGCCCTCAGATCTCGCCTACGAAGTGTATCCGGATGCTGCACCGGTACTGGCGGAGGATGGAAGGTACTGGTTCGATTACTGCAGGATCATGCATTCGGATTACGAAGAATATAAAGAAAAGAGTACCCTTAAATTCATCCGTGAGTATAACTTCGGCGAAGACCGGGCAATGCGCCTGATCGGAAAGTACTATCTGGTGGATGAGAAGGAGAAGGAATAAAGAACATGTCAGCCCCCACCGAAATGGTGGGGGTGCATTGTAAGATATTTGACAACTAAATTTGTTTCTGCTACTCTATGAATGTTTCCGACAGTCTGCCGGAAACTGCATCGGGTTTCCACCTGTTGCACATACCACAAAAAAATGATCAAACGTTGCCTGAGACCGTTCTTAAGATGACTTTGTCGGATTCCTATAATCCTTTCCATTTTTCAAATCTCTTTGGTTTCAGATTGCATCGGGAAAGGAGAAAAATGCTATCACATACGCGTTGAGAACAGTATCGAATAGTGTTAAACTGAAAGGAGCCAAGTTATATGGGAGAAAAAGATATAACTGAAAAGGCACTGATATCATGTAATGATGTCTTTGCTGACATAGTCAACAACTTAGCCTTCGGAGGAAGAAAACGCATAGCCGAGAATGATCATAAAGCTTTTACACTGCACGAGGCACTCGGCGATAAACTAAAAATAGAATTTAAGGAACTTGTGCAGGACTACGCAATCAATCTGTATGAGATTGCCTACCTGACGGATGATCAACTGCAAGGTTTTCAAAGTGATTTCAAATATGTGGCGGACTATTTCATGCAGAAACAGCGGACAGGAACCTATACAGGTTCGCATGAAGAGATGAAGCATGTTCGTGAAGTGTTGCAGCTAATGGCAGTACTGACCGGAGACAATAGGTTTGCCACAGTAACAGTGTCGGAGACAGAAGATGGAGAGAAAGGAGAGATTCATTGTATGTGTGATGTTTTAGATGCAATTGAAAAGAGGGGATATGATACAGGATATGATTCAGGATATGGTGAAGGTAAAGAGTCACAGGCTAAAGAAGATGCGATAGGAATGTACCGGAAAGGCATGGTAACGACTGACATTGCAGAAATAACAGGTACAAGTGTTGAGACTGTACTTGACTGGCTTAGCGATGCGGTGGAATTATAAATGTTATGTGCTAAACTGAAAATCAGCGAATAAAAATGTGTTTGAGAACGCTGTAATTTCATAGGGGGGCCAAATTAAGCGTGTCAACATATGCTCTTGACGAATGTTTGAGAATGGTCTAATTTCACAGGGAATCAATAGTAATGTCATGAAGCCACTAAGGAACTTGACGGATATGTTGAGAGCGTGAAAGGCAATGCGACGCTAAAAGGAGACTATATGGATTTTGGGGATTTAATCGACCAATATGTCAAGAACGAGGTTGAGCGTGAGCTTGAGCACGAGCGAAAAGAAGTAACCCAGACAACATTGCGTGATGCTATATTTGATTTGCTAGGTGATAAATGGAAAATCCCGGATGACCTGCGTAATAAGATTAACGAGGTGACTGATCCGGAACGGCTTCGGGCATTGCTATTGTTAGCTGCCCGCTCACAAAGCCTTGAAGAATTTGAGCAGAAAAATAATAAACATATTTATAAGCGGCAGTCGCATATCATAAAGCGGCAGCCGCTTTATACAAAATAGAATTGTGAATGAATAGGAATTTGGAACGGAGGATGATAAAGCATGTGCGGACAAGAGACAAAAATGATGCTACAGAAAATCTGCAATGCCTGTGATGAGATTGAGGAGATCATGGGCAGGCCGGCTGATCTTGATCTGTCGGTAAGGGATCTGTTCTGTATGGAGACGCACAGGTATTTTATGTACCTTTCTGCATCAGATGGAGTGATCGTACAGAGTGAGTGCGACTATATGAATGAACTGTTTGAGGCGAAACTTTCTATAAAAGGGTATGAGGAATTGATCAAGGACACAGATACTTATAGTGTCAGCTTTGCAGAAGAACTGCCGTACTCATTCAAGATTCTTGCACTGTTTGAAGAAAGCAGGGACGACAGGCTGAAAGAATTAAAGTTAAAGTATCCACACATTCTGGATCTTGCAGTTGATTTTTATCGTGATGCCGGAATAGAATTTATTTCATGTGACAGGATTATTGCCTTAAAAGAAATCGAAGATTTAGGCACGTCTTTGGCAAAGAAGAAATATAAACTCCAGCAGTTTGCAAAGAACAGTGTGAGCTGATCAATGGATTGACTTAAATGGAATGACTTTTGCCGGACATTATAAGAAGGTTATTATGGAAATCTACATCATAAAAAGTATTACAGAAGCAGACTATGGGTGTGAGGAGACGGGCAGGGAATCTCCTATGGCATTGATGCGTTTGGAAAGCTGCTCGGCAGATAAAGAAGTAAAGTATCAGGAAATCTCCGAAGCGTATCTTGCATCTCATAAAATTTCCGAAGGTGATAAAATCTGCATTACCGAATCCGGAGATCTCCTTAAATATGTCCGAGTGGTAGCTGCAGTAATATGTGATAATATAAATGAAAAGAAAAAGATATTCGCTACTGCAAGAGGCTACGGAGAATACAAGGGCTGGTGGGAGTTTCCGGGTGGAAAGATTGAATCAGGTGAGACAGCGGAGCAGGCACTTACAAGAGAAATCCGTGAGGAACTGACGGCGGAGATAGAAGTCGGTGATCTGATCAGTACAGTAGAGTATGACTATCCTGATTTTCACCTGTCCATGGACTGCTTTTATGCAGAAGTAAAATCAGGTCAGCTGGTATTAAAGGAAGCCATGGAAGCAAAATGGCTTTCATTGGAAGAACTTGACGATGTCAAATGGCTCCCGGCAGATATGGAAGTTGTCGATGTGATTAAGAAAGAGTGGTAACTATTCAGCAAAATAATGAAAATATCTTTGCTTACGGCATTGAAAGGTTGCACATAGGTTATAAGTGAGGCATGGATGGATCAGAACAAACCTAAAAAATATAAACTTAACTGCCCCGAATCAAAATACGGATTCGGGCTGATTTCGGAGAGGTACGAATACGAAGCCGGCGAGGAAGTGCTGGTCATATACAATTGTGTTGCTACCGACACGAGCTACAGTTTCAAGGTAGACGCTGATGATGTTAAATACGAGTATGGAAGTGATATCCGCATAAAATTCATCATGCCGGAGCATGATGTAAGCATCGAATGCAGTTCCAGAAATGTCATGATGCATAGGCCGGAACAGGCCCCAAACATAGGCTTCATGAAAGCGCCGGTTATAAACAGCTTCATGGGCATAAATGAAATGAATAATGCCATGAAGAAAGCAGCAGTTCAGGTAAAAGCTACAGACAAGTTCTGCCGGAGCTGTGGAACAAAGTTTTCCGGAAACGAAAAGTTCTGCCGTGATTGCGGAACTCCCCGTATGATAAAGTCTGAAGACAATAGTCAGAAGACAGACGAGAATAGTAACTGACATCTCTAAACAACGTATTAATGAGCGCTTATGCCAAGATCACTTACACAGGAAGAAATCGATACGCTTCTTAACAACCCGGAACTGGTCATGTTTGATCCCTATTCAGCCATGAAGCTTCATGTGGTTCCCGGATTGTTTGCGCTGATCCCGCCGACGACGGTACTTGTCGCAGGCGCATGTTTTGTATTGTTTTTTTCAGAAGAAGCCAATAAACATCCTACGCTTTATTCCGTGATATTCGTTGTGTTGATCCTGATTACGGTAGGAATACTGCCGCTGTGCTATATGATGCTTGATGATCGTGCTTTCAAAAAGGCCAGGGCTGAGCATTATAAAGAGCAGTTAAATAAACTTATGCCCAAAGAATTATCTTGTGAGGTCACGAAGGTGGATTATGTTGTTGTGGAAAAGGCAGAGGGTGCCTTCATACGGGACGGAGAGTCGGTACCCTTCGGTTATGTAACGTATGTGAATGTTTTTGAGATAACTCCCGGCTCGGACCTCGCCATAGTAAGCGACAATAATTCTTTCTACGCTTTCATTAAGCGGGATCCGAGAACGGAAAGTTTGTACACTAAAGTATAATCCGGGAACGGAAAACCTGTATATTAAATCATGACGCCGAATACTCCGTATACCTGTCTATCAGCTCGCGGTCGCTGATGACGGTGATTCTGCCGGATTCATATTCTGAGGTTACCCAGTCATATATTTTCTGGATCAGTGCATCCTTTTTAGAAAGTTCACATTCTCCGTGTTTTGCCCTGTATTCATTTACCCAGTAGGCTACGCCGGCCAGACCGGAAGCGTTGTTAATTGATACCTTCGGCGGACGGGCAAGGATTGTTTCAGTGTCGAAGATATTGTAGATCTCCGGGTCCTTCATCATTCCGTCAGCGTGGATGCCTGCTCTGGTGAGGTTGAAGTTTTCACCTACAAAGGGGGTCATAGGCGGAATGTCGTAGCCGGTTTCATTTTGAATATATTCTGCGATCTCGGTGATCACCTGTGTGTTCATGCCGTTTAAGTGTCCCCTTAATGAAGCGTATTCAAATACCATTGCCTCCAGGGGAACATTTCCGGTTCTTTCGCCGATGCCTAAAAGGGAGCAGTTTACGGCACTTGCGCCGTACATCCATGCAGTGGTGGCATTTACGACACCTTTATAAAAATCATTGTGTCCGTGCCACTCGATCATTTCGGAAGGTACATCAGCATGATGCTGCAGACCGTAGATGATTCCGGATACGCTTCTGGGAAGTGCTGCACCGGGATAGGGCACGCCGTAGCCCATGGTATCGCAGGCACGTATCTTGATTGGAACGCCGCTTTCTTTAGACAGTTCCATCAGGCTGCAGGCGAAGGGAACAACGAAACCATAAAAGTCTGCCCTGGTGATATCTTCAAAATGACATCTCGGACGAAGTCCTGCATTTATGCATTCTTTTACTATACCGAGATATTTATCCAGTGCCTGCTTTCTGCTAAGTCCCATTTTGTGGAAGATATGGTAATCAGAACAGCTGACAAGAATACCGGTCTCTTTTATTCCTATAGATTTTACCAGCTCAAAGTCCTGTTTGTTTGCACGTATCCATGTGGTGATCTCAGGAAATTCATAACCGAGCTCCATACATTTTTCCAGAGCCGTCCTGTCTTTTTCAGAATATACGAAAAATTCTGTCTGACGGATCATGCCATTGGGGCCGCCTAGTTTATTCAGCAGCTTGTATATGTGGATCATCTGCTCCGTGGTATAGGGAGTTCTGGACTGCTGGCCGTCACGGAAGGTTGTATCTGTAATGAAAATCTCTTCCGGCATGTTTTCCGGAACGCGTCTGTAGTTAAACGCGATCTTCGGAGTTTCTGTATATGGAAACATTTCACGGAAAAGTTCAGGATCGGCGACATCCTGCAGCTGATAAATATAAGGATCCTGCTCCAGTTTGAATGTCTTGTTACTTAATCTGATATCGCGCATGATACTACCTCCAAAATCTTAATTAAAAATTATTCGGAAACCTATTTCAGAATTTCTATTTACAAGTTTTAGCATACATATTATTATTTGTGAAATGAATATATCAAATAATAATTATTCGATATTCGAATAATGGATAAAAGGAGGCTTTGTGATCATGGATATTGAATCATTGAAAACCTTTATGGTACTTGCAAATACAAAGAACTATACACGCGCTGCAAACCAGCTTTTTGTGGCACAGTCCACCATCACAAACAGGATCAACGAACTGGAAAGAGAGCTGGGTTTTCAGTTATTCCACAGGACAAATCGTCTGGTGGAGCTTACGCCAGAGGGAGAGCAGTTTCGCCGTTATGCTGAAAAAGTTATAGACCTTACGGAGACATCCCTTGCTGAGATTTCATCCGTTCAGAAGTATGATCATTATCTTCGCATCGGATGTGCTGACTCAATTTACGAAGGACATTTGGCTGAGCTGATCTTGAAGCACAGGAAAAAGCATCCCAAGGATTACTTAAAGATTTCTATCGGACTGACGGAACATCTCTTAGAACAGATACAGGACGATATGCTGGATGTGGTATTTACCTACCTGCCGCTTCAGAAAAATTCCCTCCACTGTGAGCTTTACAAACAGGATACCCTTGTGCTGGTTACGGATATTGAAAATACGAAATACAGGAAGGGGATCACGGTTGAAAAACTGCTGGAAGAGAAATACCTGATGTGTAATTTCGCGCTGCAGGATGTGGGACAGTACATCAGAAAGCTGTTTCCGAAGTACCATCAGTTCGAGCTGGAGATAGATGACTGCATGAAGATCGTCCCTTATCTTCTGCATCAGGACAATTACACTTTTCTTCCAAAGGATATGGCAGAACCGTACATTAAGGGAAAGCAGCTGCGCCAGGTTCCGCTTGTTGATTTCAATACTCCGGTTATCAACAGCTACATCATATATAAGAAACCATTGGAAAAAATCTGCTCGGATATTTTTAAAATCTGATATTAAGATATGATAAAATGACCCATAAGAACCTGAGGCCACCCTATATAAAGGAGGATGCCTATGTCAAAACGCTACGCTCCCTCTAAATTATTCAGAATGCGTTTGCTGGTAATGATATTTATCAATATGTGTCCTGTATTCCATTGGGTAAGGAACAATAGGCGCATACTGAATTTCTACTATTATATATGCCTGGCGGAGTTTGAGAAAGTAAAGCACAAGGACTCTGAGGTGCTTGACCTTCTGCACCGGGATCTGGTGGATGCAAGGGATTCCTTTGACAAGCTCTATGGCCTTGCTAATTTTATGAACAGCAGGGAATTCAGACTTCTGGTTAATTCCGCTCCGGATAAAAGACGCAGAAAGAGACGAAAATAATTGAATGTAACCCTAACGCTGAGTTTGTTGTAGAATAGTAGTTGTTTCAAAATACCGGAGGTGAGGGAAAATATTCGGTAAATTTAGGAATCGAATAAAAAAATATGTCTATGATCCTTCTGTCGATGTAAAGGACAGGGCGTTCGTAGTGTTTTCTCTTGCGGTTCTGGTGGCGCTTTACGTTGCAGTCCCCTGCGGCCTCATAATGCATGAACCCTTTTCTGCAACTATTTCTACCCTTGTAGGGGCAGTGGTTTTTTCTCTGTATATACTCTGGTCGATCAAGAAAAAGAGAATATCTAAGGCGAGGATTGGATTATCCTTTGTTGTTGTTCTGATCTTTCTTCCGGCCATGTTCTTTACTAACGGCGGAGTCTCCGGGGGTACCCCTATATGGCTGCTGCTTGGAATCATCTATGTGGCAATTATCCTGACGAGCTTTCCGGCGGACAGAAGCAGAAGATTCCCTTTCTGCAACCATTGTAAAAAACATATGCTCATCCTGTGGCTATTCGTACGATGGACAGAACAGGCTTGTGCTGGTCATGGGATCGTAAATAAGACATATTTTCCGGCAAAAACACAGCCTGTCGCCTTATGGATTTTACCTTGAAAATACCATAGGGCTATGGTATCATTAGTAACATAGCGTGATGAGCGCGGGGGACTTAAAATATTGCAAAAAAGATGGGGTTGTTGAAATGGTAGAAGTTAATCAGGTCATGTATGACATGATCAAAAAGAGTAACTCGATAGCTACAAGCAATGTTAATGATATCGAGGAGATCGTAGATACCGGTTTAGATAAAACCGACGAGAACATCCAGAAGATGGCTATGGACTATCTGGATGATAAGGGTTATGCCAAGACTCCGCAGAACATGGAGCAGGCTAAGCAGCATATCCTTCAGAGTTCCAACGGTTCAGATACAGTGCGTGTGCGTGTAAAGCGCCGTATGGTTGAGGATCTTCTTCAGGATGTTGCTCCTGAGGATATGGAAAAGCTCCTCAGTGTCTGCCTTTTAGACAATCTTATTAAAGTTAATGATAAGCTTCAGGATGTGTCAGGCAAGAGATATGAGTATGCGGTAGAGGTTGTGGATGAGATCCAGCTCGACAGCGAGAAGCCTGCCGGATCACTTATAGAATTCGTTTCATTCCAGGCACTGCTTAACAGATATGCGGCAGCCGGCTGGAAGGTGCTGGGATTCACCAACAGAACTATTGGAAACCATGGTAAGCTCATGATGACCGGTTTCAGTTCCACCCAGAAACAGACTGTTGTTATTTTTGAGAGACAGGTTCAGGTTTAAAAGAGTTTAATGATAATAGCCATGCTCAAGTGAGTGTGGCTATTTTAGTGCAATAACTCAGATGTCTCTGCAGTTATGTTTGTTGTAGCAGCAAAGGATGAGAGTGTTTATCGGACCTAATGACGGATTAAAGCAATAAGGAATCAAAAAAATGAGAGAGATTAAAGCATCAGACATTACATCTGCAATAAAGGAAATGTGTACGGAGGCTAATCGCACGCTTACGCCTGATATGAAACGGGCACTTAATAATGCGGCGGATAAGGAGGAGTCTCCTTTAGGCAGGCAGATCCTGGGACAGCTCAAGGAAAATCTTTCCATAGCGGCATCGGACGATATTCCAATCTGCCAGGATACCGGTATGGCTGTGATCTTTGCAGAAATCGGTCAGGATGTGCATGTGACTGATGGCTGGATAGAGGATGCCATAAACGAGGGTGTCCGTCAGGGCTATACCGAAGGGTATCTCAGGAAATCCGTAGTCCGCGACCCCATCGACAGGGTAAATACTGGTGACAATACTCCGGCAGTTATCCATTATTTCATGGTGCCCGGAGACAAGATAAAGCTGACTCTTGCGCCGAAGGGATTCGGCAGTGAGAATATGAGCCGTGTGTTTATGCTGAAACCTGCCGATGGCGTGGAAGGCATAAAGAACGCGGTGGTTACGGCTGTTAAGGATGCAGGTCCTAACGCCTGCCCTCCCATGGTAGTGGGCGTGGGCATAGGCGGAACATTTGAAAAATGTGCTCTGCTTGCCAAGAAAGCACTGACCAGATCTTTGGAGGAACCGGCAGCAGATGAGCGTATCACTGCGCTTGAGGACGAGATTCTTAAGATGATAAACGAAAGCGGTATAGGACCGGCGGGCCTTGGAGGAAGCACTACTGCTTTTGCAGTAAATATAGAAACCTATGCGACACATATAGCAGGTCTCCCAGTAGGCGTGAATATATGCTGTCATGTAAACCGCCATGCAGTGCGGGTGCTGTAAGGTCGACAATGGAGAATAAGGTTATGGAAGATAATAAAAAAAGAGTAACGGTTCCTTTAACTGATGAAGATGCAAGGTCGCTCAAAGCAGGAGACTATGTGTACCTGAACGGTACTGTATACAGTGCCAGAGATGCAGCTCACAAGAGAATGCAGGAAGCCCTTGATGCCGGAAAGGAACTCCCCTTTGATATAAGGGGAAATGTTATTTACTATCTGGGACCTTCGCCTGCAAGGGAAGGCATGGTCATCGGATCTGCAGGTCCCACCACTGCCAGCCGTATGGATAAGTATACCCCGGAGCTTTTGGATCTGGGTCTGAAAGGAATGATAGGAAAAGGCAAGCGTTCTCAGGCTGTGCATGAGGCCATAATCAGGAACGGATGCGTATATTTTGCCGCAGTAGGCGGAGCCGGAGCGCTACTGTCTAAGGCAATCACTGCATCTGAAGTTATTGCCTATGATGACCTGGGCACCGAAGCCATAAGAAAGATGGAGATAAAGGACTTCCCGGTAATCGTTGTCATAGACAGCGAGGGAAATGATCTGTATGAGAAAGTAGCAGGAAATTAATTAAAACTTCCCACTTGTTGTATACCACTTTAGTAATTAATCTGTTAAGTTCTCACAAGTAGCCGTTTTGTTTAGTTCTGTAGGTGGTAAGTTTTATTCAGGCGTGTAGTAAATCTGACAGTTCTGCGTACTGCTCCAGTGTGAGTTTCTCCCCACGGATGTCGGCACGCAGTTCCATTTTTTCCAAAGCATCAAAAACACGCTCTTTAGAAAGCCCTAGTGACGGATCTGTAGTGAGTCCGTTTACCAGGGTTTTTCTTCTGTGGTTGAAGGATGCACGGATGAGCCTGAACATATATGCAGGGTCTTCTGGCGTAACCGGGGGCTCACTGTATCTGTCCAGTCGGATGACGGTGCTGGTGACTGCAGGTGAAGGCATGAAACAGTCGGGGCTTACTTCCCGGACTATCACCGGATCGGCATAGTACTGGACTGCAAGTGAAAGTGCTCCATAGTCCTTGGAGCCGGGACCGGTCTGCATACGCTCAGCCACTTCCTTCTGCACCATTATGGTGATGCTTTTTAAGGGCACAGGCTTTTCAAGAAGTGCCATTATAATAGAAGTAGTTATGTAATAAGGAAGATTTGCGACTACCTTTATGGGCTTTCCGCTGTTTTCTTCCTTAACCAGCTTTTCGATATCTAGCTTCAGGATGTCCTCGTTTATGACTTTTACATTGTCATAGTCCGAAAGGGTGTCAGCCAGTATGGGCAGGAGCGAACGGTCTATCTCAACAGCAATGACTTTGCCGGCCCTTTCCGCAAGATACTGTGTCATGGTGCCTATGCCGGGACCTATTTCCAGCACGGTGTCTTCCTTTGTTACTCCGGCTGAGTCCAGTATGTCTTCAAGGACCTGTGCATTTATCAGGAAGTTCTGGCCGAATTTCTTCCGGAAAGCGAAGTTGTATTTTTTAACTGTCTCGGCTGTTTTGTATGGTGTGGCAAGGTACGCCATGGCTGTCTCCTTTTGTAAAGCTTGTTTTACTTGCATGAGTTTATTCTATTTTTGTGCTTTTTGCAAGTTTGAGAAAAAAATTCCATAAAAGTATGATTCTGTAGCGTATCATATATAGCGAGGGGATTCTATGCTCTTTCGAGACAGAATCTGGAAGTATATGAGGAGGTTGAGAATTATGAGAAAAAGGACAGCGGTTTTATTCGGGACAGCGGTAATGGCGGCGGTACTTTTATGCGGCTGCAATAAGGGGAGTGATGGTTCTTCGGCAGCTGTTGACAGTAGCGTTTCGGATGGTGAGTCAGAAGGAATAGCTGATGAGCTGTTTAAGGAAATAGGCAGGGCGACATTAGCGCAGAGTGCTGATTTCCATGAGGATATCGCCGGGACTGTAGGTGATCATATATATTATTCAAGCAATCTTTTTGAAGGAAGAGGCTACTCTTCTGCTGAAGAGAAAGAGATGCTGAAATACCTGGAAGAGGTAGATGCAACCCTTGATGAAGATCTGTATATTACAGGGCACACTACATGGTCTGAGACAGGTGAGCACAAGTTTTATGGAAGGCAGTATATAAACGGTGCAGTGGCTGCGAATGTGTTCTATGTAACGGATTGGGATAATCCTTCACCGAATATTGTTTATGCCGCGGACTCTTCGCCGTCTTCACCGTTATCGGATCTGGACACCTCCAAGGCCATATCGCCGGAGGTACTGTTTGCCACAGTAAAAGAAGAGGCAGAGAAGAATTCGGATAAGCTGGGCGGTTATTACAGTGATAAGGGAGTCTATGGAACATATCTGCTGTCCTATGATCCGACCATGGGCGGTCTTGTCTATGACTTTAGGGTAAATGAGTACAGCCAGGTGGTTTTTAATGCTAAGACCGGTGAACTGGTGTATGAGAATTTCTGGGACGGGGCTATAGATGATTGAGCAGGTTGCGAAGCATCTTAGCGTGCAGTTTCGCTGTTTCCTTTATTGTTTCCGGTGTAAAGTATTCGCATTCTAAGGCAGTTTCGTCACTAAAGGTGGGACTGCCTTTTTTATAGGAAAAAGGAAAGTCGGTTTCCGTCACCAGATAATCCTGTGGAATGGATCTGACCACTTCCGGCAGCTTTTTGGCGCTGGGATTAAGCAGGGTAGTGCCTACCCCCAGCTTGAAGCCGAGCTTTACGAACTCTTTTGCGGCTTCGGCACTGTAGGCATAGCCATGCATGATTCCTTTCACGCCCGGATGATCTTTTAGTATCGTCAGTGTGTCTTCGCAGGCAGATACTGAGTGTATTGATACCGGCAGGCCGTATTCCAGGCTCATTTCCAGCTGTTTTCTGAAAAAATCTTTCTGCAGTTCCCTGTCCGGCATGCCTTTGCGGTAGTCCAGCCCGATCTCTCCGATGGCGGAGACGGATTTATTCTTATTTAAGATAGCTTGGAGTTCGGCAAGCTGCTCCTTCGGATCGCTGCTTATGTACTGGGGATGGAGGCCCACCGCAATCTGAAGGCCGGAACCAGTATACGCATTCAGGAGCTCCACAGCCTTCTTTGAACTTTCTATATCGTAAGAAACGCAGAGCAGCCCGGTCACATCCAGGTGACTTAATTTCTCCATATATAATGGAAGATCTTCTGGTCTTATATATTCTTGAAGGTGTACATGAGAATCTGTCATAGTCTTATGTTCCGGTTCTGCACATATTACAAGAACCATTTAACTAATGTCCCAAGTCAGAAAAGCTATCGTTATGGGATGGATGGCTCGTATTATCCATATAATACAAATAGTATAAAAAAAACACCATCCCCAACGAACCTACTCGCCAAAAATGATGCTTTAGTGCACCGCCAGGGGCTCGAACCCTGGACACCCTGATTAAGAGTCAGGTGCTCTACCAACTGAGCTAGCGGTGCATACCGCGTGTCCTCATCAAAGGCACAATGAAGATTATAGTACATTGTTTTCAGGAATGCAAGGGCTTTTTTTAAAAAGTTTCAGCCCTTTTGAAACCGGGTTACATAAAACACCCTGCGCTTCTTCGGCGCAGGGTGAAATTGAACTTTTGGTACAAAGGGTCTGATCCATTTACAGATTAGTTTGCTTTATAAAGGCTGATTTCAGGAACTTTCTTTTCCCAGGAATCACTGTATCTGGAATCCTGAATGTCATAAGCCCATATTCCCTGTTTGGGTACTCCTATATAGACTGCTTTTTTTACGAGGTAGATTCCGTCGTATTCGTGTCCCTTCCAGAATACGAGTGCATCCTGTGCAAACTTGGGGGGCTTATCCGAGTACTTCTGCCACCATGCCTGCTTGCCGCCGGATGCAGCTTCCATCTGTTCATCGCTAAGCTGTACATTTTCTTCGGTGCTCCACTCGGTGAACTCCTCGATAGGGGTGTCCTATGTTACCTCAATGATACCTTCCAGATTCTTGTTCTCTGCAATAATGATTTCCTCTTCGTTTTTTATAGTTTTTGTTTTCTTACTCACATAACAGGTCAGTTTGGACTTGTTATTGTGAAATTTGATTCATGCACTGTCTGCCCTATCAGTCCAGTATCTCGACGATTTTAAATGCTCCCATTGCTATAAGCTCGATCTTTATTCTCTTTCCGGGCAGTTCCACGCCGATAAGGTCGCAACTTGCGATTCTTGTGTTATTGGGTGAGGTCTCAACAAGCCACTTATCATTCCAGGGATCATCCCAGTGTCTTAATACCACACCTTCAAGTGTATGCGGTTCACCATTGGCTCCGCCTGCTGCTTCAGCCATCATCTCGTCATTGATTTTTGTGTTTTCTTCCATACCCATTTTGTAACCCTCCTTACATTTATAGTCTTGTAGTTTTTTCTGTTTTCATCCGGCCGTTTTTCTGTCGGATATCTGTTCTTGATGAGTTAAAAATACCAAAATCAAAGCCCATACTTCAATAAATCGTGCCCAAATGGTCGTTTTTAGTGTCTAAGCGGTAAATATTGTGGCTATAAAAGCTGCTGGACCATATATTCTGTGCCTAAACGGTAGATTTCGAGTACGTAATTCCCCACACCGTATAGCCTCGCCTGACGGTGTAAAGTGAGCCTTAGCAGTTCTCGGAAATGCATAGATACACCAGAAACGAGGCTGTCGCACAAAAAAGTGCGACAGCTTGCGAGTGAACAACGCTACATGGATGTAGCGTGTGAACGGTTCCGGATGAGACGCATAGACTTTGGCATTTCCGTAAGAAATGCTTGGCGAACGGCCCCGCCGGCAGGTGAGCTATCGGTGTGGGAATATTAAATTACGGAAAATAACGTCTGCATATATGACAGGACCGGTCTCTATGGTAGAATTAAGCCTTAGGAGCAATAATCCACACTATCTGTTGCAGAGGGGGAACTGATATGATACGTGAAATAGAAGAAAAAGATTACCGGGAAGCGGTGGCTGTCATAAAGAAAAGCTTTATGACCGTGGCTGACGAGTTTGGGATCACGGAGGAAAATGCACCAAGATACGTAGCATTTGCAACCGATGAGAACAAGCTCAGAGCGTGGAAAGATGAAGAGCACAGGCCTATGTTCGGATTCTTCAAGGATGACAGGATGGTGGGCTACTACAATCTGTGTATATCCGGTGAGGAATGTGAGCTGGGCAGCTTAAGCGTCCTTCCGGAGTGCCGCCACGAAAAGATCGGGCAGCAGCTTTTGGACGATGCACTCAGCAGGGCCAAGGCACTTGGCTGTAAGACTATGAAGCTGAGCATAGTTGAAGAAAACCAGCTGCTCAGGAAGTGGTATGAAGATCAGGGCTTTGTTCATGAAGGCACTGAAAAATTTGATTTTTTCCCTTTTACATGTGGATATATGAAGAAGGATCTGTCGGTGCAGCCTGTGGCTGGTAGTGCTAATGTTTCTGAGGCAGGCACGTCAGATATAAATGAAAGTGAGAATATTTCCGGTGGAACAGCAGCTTTAGCTGCTGGTGCAATAGCCGGATCAGAGGCTGCATCCGCAGCTGACGGTGCATCACCGCAGAAAGCACCGAAGAAGACAAAAGTAAAGCTCACCCGTGCTGAGAAAAAAGCGGCGCGGAAAGAGCGCAAGAGACGCTGGAAGGAAACAAGGAAGGAAGACCATAGGAAACTTAAGGAGCATTATAAGGATGCCCCCTGGTTCATCCGCATTCCAAGGATGATTGCTTTCCCACTTTTGCAGGTTGCTTTAGTGCTGTCGGCAGTTATGGCAGTATTGTTTACAGGAGCGTTAGCCCTTGCAGTCGTTGGCGTATGCGGATATTTCGGCTTGATGTTCTACTATAATGATCTGTACGAAAACCGTAATGAACCGGTAGAAAGGGAAAAGATACTGGCTCTTTCGCCTATAGATGAGGAAGGTGCGAAAAAGATAGAGGCCATTCCTGATGTTGACCCTGATGACACCTGGACGATCTGTGTCTATATGATAGGAGCGGATCTGGAGGATCTCGATGAAAACGACCTCTCCATTACAACCCTCTATCAGACTGCAAAGGAAAAGAATGCAAGAAACACCGCGGAGACAGAGGAAATCTTCAGTCTTCTGGAGCAGTATTCAACAGAGCTTGATTCAAAGGGCTTAGAGCTGCCGGAGTACCTTTATTATCCGGATCCTCCAACAGAATCATATAGCGAGTATGTGACAAACGATGTAGTTGTTGCTGAGATGGAAGGCTGTGCATCCACGGATATTTATGAGATGGTGGAAGCAAAGGCTCCGGACAATATTTCAATTGTGGTTCAGACCGGTGGTGCTACCAGATGGAGCAATACTTTTATAAATCCCAATAAGACCCAGAGATTTCTTATTAAAAATGGCGGTTTTGAGGAACTTGAGAACCTTCCGCTCCAGAGAAGTACGGATCCCCAGACCTTGGCCGACTTCATGAAGTACTGTGATGAAAATTTTGAGTCTGACCATAAGATGCTGATCCTCTGGGATCATGGTGCCGGTCCTTTCGGTTACGGTGTGGACTCTATCTATGGCGGAAAGGGTATGTCCTTAAGGGATATCAGGGAAGCCCTGGACATGGTTTATGAGCCGAATATGAAAGATCCTGCTTTTGATATTATTGGTTTCGATGCTTGCCTCATGTCTAACCTGGAGGTTACACATGCGTTGAACGGTTTTGCTTCCTATTATGCATTGAGCGAAGAGATAGAGCCCGGTGAAGGCTGGGATTACGTCGGCTGGCTGAGCGCTATGAAGGATGATCCTTCAATGAGCCCTGCTGCAGTGGCCCGGGCCGTAGCGGACAGCTATACGGATTTTTACATGACTCAGAATGTCAATATAGGAGAGGAACTCATTACAAGCGATGTGACATTTGCGGTGCTTGATGCAGCAAAAGCAGAAGAACTGTATGATGCATACTGTGATCTTGCTGAAAAACAGCTTATGGATTCTGCCGGAGATATCAGTGTGCTTGCAGAGATAGGTCGCTGCTGTAACAAGTCCACACATGTTATTTCCGACAGCTATAACATTTTAAACCTGGTAGATCTGGGTAACTATATTGAACATATGGCGGATACATATCCGGATGAGTGCGCTGAAATAGACAGGCTGATGGACGAGACCATACTCTACCATCGTGAGAGCGGAAGTCTTTGTGACTCGGAGGGAATCAGCGTTTATATCCCGGGAAGTATAGATTCTTTTGCTGGTCTCTGGTATTTCCTGGATTACGAGTACAATATCTGTGAGGACGATAACATCCGCGCTCTTTACTATTATAAGATGTCCGGCTGCCTGAATGATGAGATGCAGGACCAGCTGGCAGAGATGACGGATGAAACTCCACTTGTATTAGATGTTTCTGATTTTTATGATTTTGAAAAGACTGATCCCGTGATTGCAGACAACACCTTCTCCGTACCGGTAAACGAAGACCTGCAGAAAATGATACAGGGCTATTCATTCCTGCTGGCATCATATGATGAAAACAATGATACCATCATATACTATGGTGAGGATGAGTATATGTATCTTGACGGTGAAGGCAATATCTGCAGTGAGTTTGACGGCGAATGGGTATTCATGGATGGTCAGCCGCTCTGCATCGAAATCACATCGGCAACATACTCGGTTGTGGAGTACCGTTCAAGAGTCAGGTATGAAGGGCAGGAAGCGTATCTGGTATTTGCCTATAACAGGGATACGGAAGAATTTAGTATAAAGGGCATAAGGCTGATCCCTGCAGAGGAAAGCGACGGTATCAATTTTATGGTTAGTACCAAGAGCAATATTGAGCTTCAGCCCGGAGATGAGATTATCCCTTTGTATTATTCTACCGATGCATACGGGCAGTCCTTTGATACGGAGGGCAAAAGCTTTAAATACCGTGTTACTATGGATATCAAGATGGATGGCATGCCTTCAGGCTATTATCTCGGTATGGCTACTATATATGATCAGCGTGGCGACAGTTACAATTCCGCAGTCATCGGATATGACATATCCGGCGGAAAGGTAAAGGAATGCAGTATTGATGAAGATTTTGTAGGAACTGATTATTAAACAGAGTACTTTAGAATGCCCCGGAGCGGATGCCGTTCCGGGGCAATTTTTTTTGACTTATAATCTTTACTATGGTAGAATTTACAAGATATTGGGTTTTTATGCCCTTGAGGGGGGCAGATTTAGTGTAGCAGGGCACCAATACTCGTTAGTTGGAAATGAGGTAAAAGTAAGTTGGATAATAGAGAATACAAGATCCGTTTGGAACAGATATCATCATTGGCTGCGGAAAATGATTTTAAAAAGGCAGTGAAGATAGCGGACCGCATTGACTGGCGGCGTGTTCCTGCAGATATGTCAACGCTCATGCAGATCAGTCAGCTTTACCGTTTGTCCGGAAGGTCGGACGAGGCGGTTGAGATGCTTCGTCTTGCGTACAAGAACAATAAGAAGGCCAAGAAGCGTCCTAATAAAAAGATTGTTTATGCTCTCTGTGATCTCTATCTTGAAAGGGGAGATGCGGATAATGCGGAAAAAACATATCGTCTGTACAAGAATCTTGATCCGGACAGCATAGAAAAACTGATACTTCAGTATCGATTGGTGGAGCTTTGCGGAGGTTCCCTTAAGTCCCAGATAGATATTCTTAAGCAGATGCACAATTTTGCGCCTTCACACCCTGAGTGGCGTTATCAGCTGGCATACTTGTATCATAGGGCCGGTGCGACAAGGGAGTGTGTGGAGACATGCGATGATATAGTAAGATGGTTTTTTAAGGGACCGGTTGTTATAAAGGCTCTTGAGCTTAAGATGCTTCATGAGCGTCTTACCCCTGAGCAGCAACGCATATTTGATAATCGTAATGAGGCTGAGCTCCGTAAATACGAAACCGACGATTATTCCACGGAGTACTATGATGATGGAAACGGAGACGAGACCGAAGAGATTCAGGTCAAGCTGATCGATCAGGATAAGTTTAATACAGTTAATCTTTCCAGGGAGCTTGCTGCATCCATGGCGGAACTCCTGGCTGGGGAGGAAGAGGGTAAGGCTGCAGTCCGTGACAGAAAGAAACGCAGTACTACCAGAAAGATAGTCCAGCCGCTTATAGACGAGCAGGATGACTATCCTTATGACGATGAGAACGGTTATTCCTATCCTGAGGATGAATACCGTGAAGACCGGTATGCTGATGACCGCTATGCGGGGGATGGTTATACTGATGGGTATCAGGATGATCATTATCCCGAAGAGACATACCGGGATGATCAGTATTCTGAAGAGGCATATCAGGATGAACGTTACGCCGGGGATGGTTATGCTGAAGATCAGTACGCCGACGAGCGTTATGCCGAAGAAGGATATAGTGACGGCCAGTACCGGGATAATGGTTATTCAGATGATAACTATGATGATCGTTATCAGGATGGCGGCAATGAAGATGAGCGCTATGCTGAGGATGGTTATGACAATGCTGACTATCCGGAGGATGAACAGCATGGGACCGGCGGCTATCAGGATGACCAGTATGCCGGGGACGCATACGATAATGAAGGTAATGGTGATGAAGGATATGAAGAAGACGGTTATAGCGACGGCAGATATGAAGAAGCTGAAGGACCGACCTTCTTTGAGGATAGAACAAACGAGTTAGTAATAGATGTACCCCCTGCCGGGCTTAACCCGGGATATGTGGCTGTACCGGTAGCTGCGGCAGCAGGAGTGGCAGCAGCTGCAGCTGTGGTGAATTCGGATACGGCTCAAGGGTCTGCCGGGGAATATGAAGAGGAAGTTCCGGAGGAGCCGGATCAGGATGATGTTTATGAAGAAGAGCCTGAAAAGCCTGCAAGACGCAGCTCTGCAGTCAGGGTGATACACACATCCGGAAGGGGTGGAGATTCCATCTTTACCCAGAATGCAGACGGACAGATGAGTTTCGACATGGACCAGGCTCTTACGGAAAAACAGATCACCGGTCAGCTTACATTGGAAGAAGCTCTTGAAAGCTGGGATGTCAGAAAAGATTCTACTGATGATTTGATCCGCTTAGATACGGAAAAGCGTATACAGGACAGCACAGGTCCTATATTTGCTGATTTTGAAAAGAAGGTAAAGGAGAGCATAGCACGTCATACAGAGCCTGAGCCTCCGGTAGGCCTGGCAGACCGTATATTTGAAGATAAATATACTACTGCGGGTATTGATTTAGTTCCGCTGGATACATATCTGGAAGAACATGAGGAAGAAGCGGCAGAGTTATACGAGCGGGATGGTGCTGTGGCAGAAGATGATCAGGAAGCATATGATGCCGGAACTGAGGATGTAGCAGAAAATGCTCAGGAAACATATGATGCCGAGGATGAAGATGTAACTGAAAGTGCAGAACCGGAAGAAAGCATTTCCGAAGGTGTATCCCAGGATACGCACGGCACTACCATATGGAAGGAAGTAGATGCTGCCCTTCAGGCAGACAAGGAAGCGGCAAAGAGTGCTGAGGAAGAAGCAATTGAAGGTGATAATTCCGAAGGTGTATCCCAGGATACCCACGGCACTACTATATGGAAAGAAGTGGATGCTGCTCTTCAGGCTGAAAAGGCAGCGGCCGGAATGGCAGAGGCAGCGCTTGATGCAGGAGAGGCAGTGGCAGAAACGGCAGCAGCCGGAGCGTTGGCAGCGGGAACAGCAGCAGCTGGAGCCGAGGCAGCAGAAATGGGTGGAGCTGCAGCAGCAGGAACTGCCGTTGCCGGTGCAGGTGCTGTGGCAGCTGAAGCAGTAGCTGATGTCATTGAAGCGGTGGCAGAAGATTCGGATGATGACGATGAGCTTTCACCCGGAGCAAAGGCAGTTGCAGCAGCGCTGGCTGACGATTTTGATGATAAACCGGCAGCTGAAGACAAGGCAGATGCTGAAGAAGCTGATTTACCGGAAGAAGAGCCGGATGATCCGGAAGCGGATACTGCTGAAGATGGCGATGATGCCATAGAAGAAGAGGAAGTAGCTGAGACTGAAGATACAGAAGAGGCTGAAGAAGACAGTGAAGATTCTGCAGCAGATGATATAGAAGAAACTGAAACCGAAGAAACGGACAGCGAAGAAACTGATGAGTCCGATTCTGAAGAGACGGATGCAGCTGAAGAGGAAACAGATGAAGAGGCTGGCGAAGAGGAGAGTGCACCTGATGAGGCATCCCTGAGCACCGGACAGATAGATCAGATCGGCGATGCTCTTGAGAATGATGCTGACAGGATAGGCGTGGAAACCGTTGAGGAGATCAATGATGTATATGATCCCGAGGACGGGGATCCGGATTTCTCGGACGAAGAGATAGAGATATTCGAGCATTTCTTCTATTCAAAGAAGATGCGCGACCAGATACTTGTGTCCATCGATAATCTTTCGCTTGCTCCTTATGTGGGCAATGTGATAATCACCGGCGGTGAAAAGGAAGAGCTTCGCGGCCTGGCTAAGGCCCTGCTCAGGGAACTGCAGCTTATAGAGGGTAATTTCCGTGAGGACAGGGTGGCAAGGGTCAGCGGTGCCAAGATGAACAAGAAGGATGTGGCTGGCGTGCTTGCACAGCTGGATAACGGTGCGCTGCTTATCGAAGGTGCGTCGGATCTTAAGCGTGAGACTCTTGAAAAGATCGCGAATGTACTGGAAAAGACAGATACCGGTATAGTCATCATGCTCATAGATGAAAAGAAGGCCATGGATGCTGTTATCCGCGAGTATCCTATGATTGACGGATATTTCAATGCCCGCATAGATATGGCGCCTCTTACGGATGCGGCACTTGTTGAGTATGCTAAGAACTACGCATACCGCAAGGAATACAAAATAGACGAGGAAAGAGCAGTGCTTGCGCTTCATCAGCGTATAGACGAGCTGCAGATAGGTGAGCACAACGTTTCTCTTGCAGAAATCGAAGAAATTGTGGATGAGGCAATATACAGGTCTTCACACCACCTGGTATCAACTTTCCTTGAGATTTTAAGCGGAAAGCGGTATGATAAAGAGGATGCGATGATCATTCTCCGGGAAAGAGATTTCCAGGGCAGAAGAGGCGGAGTCGCATAAGCCCGCGACTGACGAAACGGACATTTTATTACAAGGGGATTACATTTTAGGAGGAGTTTCTTATGGCAGCAACAAAAAAGAAGGCAGATAAGGGCAAGGCACCTTTGCTTCAGGAAGAGCCCGTTTTCATATCAGAAGCGGATCAGTATGTTTTCGGACAAGGTTCGCACTATGATATATATAAAAAGCTTGGTGCACATCCCTGTACCCAGAATGGACAGAAGGGTGTTTTCTTTGGTGTATGGGCACCACACGCAAG
The DNA here is from genome assembly GCA_000621425.1 of Lachnospiraceae bacterium AB2028. Classification (GTDB taxonomy): domain Bacteria; phylum Bacillota; class Clostridia; order Lachnospirales; family Lachnospiraceae; genus NK4A136. Next base: position 25,450 of record JHYJ01000010.1, on the reverse strand, counting down.
GGAAGTCCATGTTGTAGGAAACTTCAATAACTGGGACACATCGGCACATCCCATGACAAAGCTTGGTGACGGCGGCATCTATGCCTGCTTTATCCCCGGCCTTGGCGAGGGTGAGCTGTACAAATATTTCATCACTGCAGCAAACGGTGAAGGCATCTACAAAGCCGATCCCTTTGCAAATCTCGCAGAGCTTCGTCCCGGTACCACATCAGTAATATACGATATAAAGAAGATACGCTGGTCAGATGAAAAGTGGATGACTGAGCGTAAGGACAGGAATCCGTTTGAATCTCCTATGTCAATATACGAGTGCCACATCGGTTCCTGGATGAAACATCCGGATGGCACAGAGGATGGTTTCTATACTTACAGAGAGTTTGCTGACAGGATATGCGAGTATTTTGAGCATGCACAGTACACCCATATAGAGCTGATGGGTATAATGGAGCATCCTTTTGACGGTTCCTGGGGATATCAGGTGACCGGATACTTTGCACCTACTTCGAGATACGGTACTCCCGAGGATTTTGCTTATCTTATCAATAAGCTTCACAATATGGGAATCGGCGTTATCCTTGACTGGGTACCCGCGCATTTCCCCAGAGATGCTTTCGGTCTGGCTAATTTTGACGGCGAGCCTCTTTTCGAGCATCCTGACACAAGGCTTGGCGAGCATCCTGACTGGGGCACCAAGATCTTCAACTATTCCAAGACAGAAGTAAGGAATTTCCTTATTGCAAGTGCTTTATACTGGCTGCGTGAGTTCCACATCGACGGCCTGCGCGTGGATGCTGTTGCTTCCATGCTTTACCTTGACTACGGCAAGCGCGATGGCCAGTGGGTAGCTAACAAGTACGGCGGAAATGAGAACTTAGATGCCATAGAGTTCTTCAAGCATATGAACAGCGTTATCCATGGTCTTAACATAGGTGCAATCACCATTGCAGAGGAATCTACCGCATGGCCTAAGGTTACCGCAAGGCCTGAGGACGACGGCTTGGGCTTCACCTTCAAGTGGAACATGGGCTGGATGCATGACTTCTGCGAGTACATGAAACTGGATCCTTATTTCCGTAAGGACAACCACAACAAGATGACCTTTGCCATGAGTTACAACTGTGCGGAGAAATATATTCTTCCCCTTTCACATGATGAGGTGGTTCACCTTAAGTGTTCCATGGTAAATAAGATGCCCGGATACCAGGTGGATAAGTATGCAAACCTTCGTGTCGGCTATGCTTACATGTTCGGCCATGCCGGCAAGAAGCTTCTCTTCATGGGACAGGATTTTGCCCAGGAGAGGGAGTGGAGCGAAAAGCGTGAGCTTGACTGGTTCCTGCTTGAGAATAAGCTGAACCGCGGAATGCTTAATTATACCGAAGAGCTTCTTAAGCTTTACAAGGAAAACAGATGCCTTTATGAGCTGGATGACAGCTGGGAAGGCTTTGAGTGGGTAAATGCCAATGACAATTACCGTAGCACCTACAGTTTCATCCGTAAGTCAAAGGACGGCAAGAACAACCTGATCTTCGTGTTCAATATGACACCCATGGAGCTTCAGAACTACAGCGTAGGTGTTCCCAAGAAGGGCAAATACAAGCTGATACTCAATTCCGACGAGGAACGCTTCGGCGGCAACGGCCATGAGCTTCCCGCAGAGATAAAGGCGCAGGAGGGCGAGTGCGACAAGCATCCTTACTCAATAACTTTCACGCTCCCGCCTTTTGGAGCTGTGGCTTACTCGTTTTCATACTAAAAAACATAAATTTTGAAAAAAACAACGCATTCTGGTATAATGAATGCGTTGTTTTACAATAAAGAAAGACCATTAGGTCCATAGGAGGTAAATATGGCAGCTAAAAAAACTACCGCAGTAACATCCTCATCAGGGGCAACTATCAGGGATTCCTTTGATAAGGAGTTGTTTAAAAGGAGTGTGCTTTATAATATAAAGACTCTTTACCGTAAGACCATCGAAGAGGCTACAATGCAGCAGGTCTTCCAGGCAGTTTCATATGCCATTAAGGATCAGGTTGTAGATATGTGGCTTGAGACCCAGAAGCAGTATGAGAAAAAGGATCCCAAGACAGTTTACTATCTGTCTATGGAATTCCTTATGGGCCGTGCTTTGGGTAACATCATGATAAACATGAAGGCTTACAAGGCTGTAAAGGAAGCACTTGAGGAGCTGGGACTTGATATAGATGTAATTGAGGATCAGGAGCCTGATGCAGCTCTTGGTAACGGCGGTCTTGGAAGATTGGCTGCATGTTTCCTTGATTCACTTGCAACCCTTGGCTATCCTGCATACGGCTGCGGCATCCGTTATCGCTACGGTATGTTCAAGCAGCAGATCAGGGATGGTTACCAGGTAGAGGTTCCCGATAACTGGCTTGAGAACGGCAATCCTTTCGAGCTTCGCCGTCCTGAGTATGCTAAGGAAATCAAGTTTGGTGGATATGTAAATGTAAGAGTAGACGAGAACGGCAGAAACAATTACTTCCAGGAAGGCTACCAGTCCGTTAAGGCTATTCCTTATGATATGCCTATCGTGGGCTATGGCAACAGCGTAGTAAATACACTCCGTATCTGGGATGCAGAGCCCATCAATGTGTTCAGGCTTGATTCCTTTGATAAGGGTGATTATCAGAAGGCTGTTGAGCAGGAGAACCTTGCAAGGAACATCGTTGAGGTTCTTTATCCTAACGATAACCACTATGCAGGTAAGGAGCTCAGACTTAAGCAGCAGTACTTCTTCATCTCTGCATCCGTTCAGGAAGCAGTTGCGAAGTACATGCGTACACACAAGGATATCAAGAAGTTCCACGAGAAGGTTACATTCCAGCTTAACGATACCCATCCCACAGTTGCTATTCCTGAGCTTATGAGGATACTTATGGATGAGTATTACCTTACATGGGACGAGGCATGGGAAGTTACCACCAAGACCTGTGCTTATACTAACCACACCATCATGGCAGAGGCTCTTGAGAAATGGCCTATCGAGCTGTTCTCCAGACTTCTTCCCAGAATCTACCAGATCGTTGAGGAGATCAACCGCCGTTTCGTACTTGATATCGAGCACAAGTATCCCGGTGACCAGGAGAAGATCCGCAAGATGGCTATCATCTATGACGGACAGGTTAAGATGGCTCACCTGGCAATCTGTGCCGGCTATTCCGTAAACGGTGTGGCAAGACTTCATACAGAGATACTTAAGAAGCAGGAGCTTCGTGATTTCTACGAGCTCTTCCCTGAGAAGTTCAACAACAAGACCAACGGTATCACTCAGAGACGTTTCCTGCTTCATGCTAACCCTCTTCTTGCAGACTGGGTAACAGAGCATATCGGCGACGACTGGATCACCGACCTGTCCAAGATTAAGAAACTGAAGGTTTATGCTGACGATGAGAAGTCACAGCACGAGTTCATGAATATCAAGTATCAGAACAAAGTGCGTCTGGCTAAGTATATCAAGGAGCACAACGGCATCGATGTTGATCCCAGATCCATCTTCGATGTACAGGTAAAGCGTCTGCATGAGTACAAGAGACAGCTTCTCAACATACTTAATGTAATGCACCTTTACAACGAGCTTAAGGATCATCCGGATATGGAGTTCTATCCCAGAACATTCATCTTCGGTGCAAAGGCTGCTGCAGGTTACCACAATGCTAAGCTTACCATCAAGCTTATCAATGCAGTCGGTGATGTAGTAAATAACGATCCTTCCATCGGCGGCAAGATCAAGGTTGTATTCATAGAAGACTACCGCGTATCAAATGCAGAGATCATATTCGCTGCATCTGATGTATCCGAGCAGATCTCCACAGCTTCCAAGGAAGCATCCGGTACAGGTAACATGAAGTTCATGCTGAACGGTGCCCTTACACTTGGAACAATGGACGGTGCAAACGTTGAGATCGTTGAGGAAGTTGGTGCAGAGAATGCATTCATCTTCGGTTTGTCATCAGACGAGGTTATCAATTTCGAGCAGCACGGCGGTTACAATCCTATGGACATCTTCAACAACAACCAGAATGTACGCCGCGTACTGATGCAGCTCATCAATGGAACATACTCAAGCGATACAGAGCTCTTCAAGCCGCTGTACAACTCACTGCTCAACACTGAGTGCACATCCAAGGCTGATACATACTTCATACTTAAGGATTTCGATTCTTACACCGAGGCAAGGAACAAAGTAGTAGAGGCATATCAGGATGAGGCAGGCTGGGCTCGTTCCGCAATCTTAAATGTGGCATGTGCTGGCAAGTTCTCTTCTGACAGAACCATCAAGGAATATGTTGATGACATCTGGCACCTTGATAAGGTAAAGGTAAAGAAGTAATCCGTTATACGGAAACAGCATATGATTAAAGCAAAGGCTATCCACATGAACTGTGCGATAGCCTTTCTTGAAATTAGCGATGGATTATTATTATGATTTTTTAAAAATTTAAGGTGATGGAAGATGGGACGGATATGGTTAAAAACAAGATATGATTCCGAAATGAATATGGAAATTCCCCATAGTCCAAATATTGCTAATGCGATGTATGGATTCCGGGAGTTAGGGGCGGAGATTATTCCTTATCATACGATAGATGAAATCTATGATAAAGTTGATAGGGAAGACATTGTATTGGATTATATAGACCAGTGTAATTTGATATTTAGAAAGTTTGGAGTAGAACCGTATATTCCGGATTATCCGGATAGCATGGAGCCTTTCCTTGGAAGGAAAATCTGGAAGGATACGATTGACAGTATTGCATCCAATGAAGAAAAATGGTCTGCCGGATATTTTGTTAAGCCTGCTCGGGATAAAGCGTTTACAGGGAAGATTATTTCAAGTATAGCCGACCTGGTTGGCTGCGGCAATTCAACTGAGAATTATGAAGTGCTTGTTTCAGAACCCTTGGATATCCTTGCTGAGTGGAGAGGCTTTATCATATACGATAAACTCGTCGACCTTAGGCCCTATGGACTGCTGGACGGAACAAGGCAGAGTTATCTGTATCACTATGACGAAAATACCGTTAAAAAGATGATGGAGGTATTCTGTGAATGGCAGGACAGACCGGCGGCCTGCAGCATGGACATATGTTATACAAAGGATGGAAGAACACTTTTGGTTGAATTTAATGATGCCTACTCCTTGGGATCGTATGGACTACCAAGTATAGAGTATGCGAAATTAATTTCAGCAAGATGGTCGCAGCTTTTGTGCAGGGAAGATGAATACCATTTCTGATAAAATAAGCTTGTAAATAATGGAGGAAGTCTCAGGCCTGTCGGACGGTCAGGATTATGAGCAGTATTTTGGGGCGTTGTATCAATGCTTTAAGTAAGACAAGGAACTGTCCCTGTGTCTTAAAGAAATAAAAGAAGGGTGAAAAATGCAGAACGAAGAATTAAATAAGAAACTAAATGACTTTCTTAAGGAATTTGAAGGGGTGTCTTGTGAAAAGGCACCTGAGGAATCAGTTGATCGCCTGTCAGAACTGTTTGGCGGCAAGATGCCGGGATTGTTATTGGATATGTATAAAGAGCATGTCCTGACTGCTGAGATAGAATGCGGTGAAATAGTTCTGTATGACATAGACCGCATCGTAGAAGAAAATAATGATTACGTTCCAGGGGCAAATGTGCATCCCTTAGGCCTGTATACATTCGCATCAGAGCTGGACGGAGATGCAATATGTTTTGACATAAATGATCCGGCATTTCCGGTCTATCAGTGCTCCCATAGTTTGCTGGAAGATGAAGAGGAGATTTATTTTTCAAAGGATGGTGAAATGAAGAGTTTTCCCTTTACCTATGAAAATGTGATCAGGATATCGCACCGTCTGGCAGATTCCTTCGAAGAGTTTGTGGAGAAGCTGATAAATGATGATATCGAACTGTACAGTGTTTTAGATATGATCAGGGAATTTGAGTAAGGGAATGGCAATTTAGTATTTGGTGGAGTTTATTATGGTTATTGCTTTTGCTATTGCATCAGATAAATCTTGTGCTACAATTATGAAATTATGAATAGTGAAGAGAACAATATAATTAAATCCCGCCGTTTCCGCTGTCCCTGTTGCGGTTATTATACTCTGGATAGTGAGGGGGAGTTTGAAATCTGCCCGGTATGCTTCTGGGAGGATGATCCTTTGCAGAAAAGGAAACCGGATTATGAAGGCGGGGCAAACGAACTCAGCCTGAATGAGAGCAAGGAGAATTATAAAAAGTACGGTGCCTGTGAAGAACGCTTGGTTAAACATGTTCGTAAGCCGCTGCCGGAAGAGGAGATGCCAGAAATAAATATAGTGGGAGAAGAGGATAATGTCTGATAATAAAAAATTTAGGCTCATTATAGCGGGTGTAGTTATGCTGTTGCTTGGTTTGAGCGCAGTACTAAAAAATCTGCCCAAGGACAGTTCGAAACCGGTTGATAACAGCGTGGCTTCCGCGGAAGCTGCAACGGAGCAGACGACAGAAGCACCGACAGAGGAAACGATAGCCACTACGGAATCTGCGACACCGGAAACGGCGGCTGAAACCTCCGAGGCCGCTACGGAAGAAGCTGATCCTGACGCAACGGAAAGTTCGGATGATGCGAATACAGCCACAGAAGAAACAAAGGATAGCGCTGCTGAAACATTGACGGAAGCACCTGCTGAGGCTGCAGCCGAGGTCGCAACAGAAGTTCCCACCGAGGCACCGGCGGAGGTTCCTACGGAAGCTCCTGCACCTGTAGTCGCTGCCTATACTTTCCGCAATCAGAAATTACTAGACCAGCACTATGAAAAACACGGAATAGATATGGGCTTTTCGTCGGCAGCAGATTACGAAGCAGCTGCATCAGCCGTGATCACAAATCCTGCTGCTCTTAGCAAGCAGGAGAAGGATGACGGAGATTATGTTTATTATGTTGAAGCTACGAATGAATTTGTAGTGCTTTCAAAGGATGGATACATCCGGACATACTTCCTGCCTGACCGCGGAAAGGCATATTACGATAAACAGTAGTTTGTTACTATAAAAAAACCCTCGGAGGCTCCGAGGGTTTTGTAATCTATTATTGCAGAGTCATACCAGTAGCTTTGGTTAGCGTACTATCTTCCACAGCAGCGGTGCTACAGCAGATGATCCAATCCTGTCTGCCCCGGCATAGACCATAGCTGCAGCATCTTCAATAGTGCGGATTCCGCCGGCAGCTTTTATCTTTACATCAGGTCCTATGTTTTTCTTGAAAAGTTTAATATCATCCGTAACTGCTCCTGCAGTACCAAAGCCGGTGGACGTCTTGATATAATCTGCACCTGTATCAGTAACTATGCGGCACAGCTCTATCTTTTCTTTCTCTTTAAGGTAGCAGGTTTCCACAATTACCTTAAGTACTTTATTTGCAGTTACTTTTCTCATTGCACCTATTTCATTGCTTACCGCATCGAAGTCACCATTTTTCACATCGGCAACATTGATCACCATGTCGATCTCATCAGCCCCTTGCATAAGGGCATTTTCTGTCTCAAAGAGTTTTACAGCTCCGGTTGAATAACCTAAAGGAAAACCGATAACGGTGCATATTTTTAATGAATCACCATAAGTATCCTTTACTTTTTTCACATAGCTGGGAGGTATGCAGACGGATGCAGTCTTGTATAAAACAGCTTCATCGCAAAGTGATTTTATATCATCCCATGTGGCAAATGCCTTCAACTGAGTGTGGTCTATCCTGCCCATGATATCGATTGCTTTTTCCTTAGTAATGACGTGTCTCATAATGATCCTCCCGGATGATTCATTGATATGAATGTTTACAGTATTATTATACCATAAGAATATTTTTGATATCTGTTATTACATCTATTATAATGTGATTCAAATACTAAGTAGCCGACGTTGTTTTAGAGCTTGATTGTTGATTATAAGCGATAAAAGCGATCATTATTTACGTCAGAAAGGAAAATTATGAAATTTAGAAAAATCACTCTAACTCTGTTAATAACCGGTATTGTCATAGCTTCTTTATCGGGCTGTAAAAAAGAAAACAATGTTACCGAAGAAACGGTAGCTACGGTGGAAGTTGAAGAAACTGCACTAAAGTCAGATGTCGATTATTCTGCTGAGGAAAACTGGGCCTACTTCGGAATCGGTGAGGGCAAGGATGCAGATCTTTTTCTTATTTGCCCTACGGTAGACATGAATGATGAATACAATATGTCAATTGATGACGAAGAGACAAAGGCAAATTTCCTTGGGGCTCTGAATATGGAGCGTGGTATCTATGAAGACAGTACCAGAATGTATGCGCCATATTACAGACAGGCTGCAATGAAGGTTTATAGTGAAGAGCGTACAGAGTGGGAACCATATATGCAGATAGCATATAGTGATGTGTCTGCAGCTTTTTCTTATTACCTGGAAAATGAAAATGACGGCAGGCCGATAGTATTGGCAGGTTTTTCACAGGGAGCGGATATGTGTTATCGCCTGATGGCGGAATACTTTGATGATGATGAGCTTAGTAACAGGCTAGTGGCTGTCTATGCAATCGGCTGGCCCTGTACAAAAGAACTTGTTGAAAAGTATCCCCAGATAAGGCCTGCTACATCGGCGGATGACACAGGCGTGGTAATAAGCTTTGACTGTGAGTCACCAGACTTAAAGGAGACATTTATCACTCCTGCCGGGACAAAGGCCTATACCATAAATCCTTTAAACTGGAAAACAGATTCAACTCCGGCAGACAAGTCGCTCAACCCTGGGTCATGTTTTACGGACTATAGCGGCCAGATAGCCATGGAGACAGAGGGGCTTTGTGGTTGCTACATTGATGAAGAGCGCGGTGTATTAAAGGTGACGGATATTGCTCCTGCAGACTATCCTGCTTATCTGGATCTCCTTCAGGAGGGCGGATATCATATATATGATTATCAGTTCTTTTTCAGGAGTCTCCAGCAGAATGTTGAAAACAGGGTTAGTATATTTACAAAAAAATGATGGATTTATCTTGTTTTGTCAAATGTAAATTAATTGGTTTTTGCTGATAGTATAAGGGAAAAAACATGTTAAACTATCATTTAGCACGGATTTTACCAACTGTAAATTAACTGAAAATATTGTATTTTACAGTGGCAAAAATTTATTTTTAAGATTTTGGGGGAAAAGAGTAGCCCTGACGATAAAAAGTCGTATAACTAGTGCTTAAGTCACGGAATTATATAAAAAGTCGTACGACAAATGCAAAAACACGATCATAGTTGTACGACAAGTATACAAGACGGTATTGGAGAAAAATGATAAAATCATATATAGCATATTATTCTTAACACAGTACTGTTACAAAATGGTTCTGTGCCGAACTATCAACAAAAAATCACAAAAAAGAGAGGAGAAGGAAAATGGCAGACAGAAGACCGGATGATATGGCGCGTATCACAACTAATGAACTTGCGGATGCTTTTATTGAGGAGCAGATAGCAGAGCTCCGTAAGCAGATTGGGGACAAGAAGGTCCTGCTTGCACTGTCGGGAGGTGTTGATTCTTCCGTAGTGGCGGCAATGCTGATAAAGGCAGTTGGTGATCAGCTTGTTTGCGTTCATGTAAATCATGGACTGCTCCGCAAGGGTGAGCCCGAGCAGGTTATCAAGGTATTTCGTGATGAGCTTAAGGCAAATCTTATCTATGTTGATGCTACCGACAGATTTTTAGATAAGCTTGATGGCGTTACCGATCCCGAGAAAAAGCGTAAGATAATCGGTGGAGAGTTCATAGAGGTATTTGCCGAGGAAGCAAGAAAGCTTGACGGAATAGAATTTTTGGCTCAGGGTACTATCTGGCCTGATATTCTTGAGAGTGAGGCAGGAATAAAGGCGCATCACAATGCCGGCGGTCTGCCTGAAGATATGAAGTTTGAGCTGGTTGAGCCGGTAAAGATCCTTTTCAAGGATGAGGTACGTGTAGTGGGCGAGCGTTTGGGACTTCCTGCCAATATGGTATATCGTCAGCCCTTCCCCGGCCCCGGGCTGGGAGTAAGATGTCCCGGTGCTATTACCCGTGACCGTCTGGAAGCTGTCAGGGAATCAGATGCCATTCTTCGTGAAGAATTTGCCAAGAACGGACTGGAGGGAAAGGTTTGGCAGTACTTTACCGTAGTGCCTGACTTCAAGTCAACCGGAGTAAAGAACGGAAAGAGAACTTTTGACTGGCCCTGCATTATACGTGCCATTAATACTACTGATGTAATGGAAGTTACGGTTGAGCATCTTTCGGATGAGCTGATCGATCACCTTGTTAACCGCATAATATCAGAGGTGCCGGGTATCAACAGAGTGCTTTTCGATTACACGCCTAAGCCCCCAGCAACGGTGGAGTACGAGTAATAGAAAACTGATAAGTAAGATGGTGACTATAAGCTTTGCACCAATGGAAGGCATTACCGGTCCCACATACAGGAGAGTTCATCGTGAATTCTTCGGTGGCGTGGACCGGTATTATACGCCCTTCCTGGCGGCAAATAAAAATCATAAATTTAAGCACAGGGAGACAAGAGAATTTATGCCATATGATCCTGCGCTTGTTCCTCAGGTGCTGACGGGAAATGCTGACGACTTCGTATGGGCAGCAAAGACTATAGCAGCAGCCGGTTACGATGAAGTGAACTTAAATCTTGGCTGTCCCGCGTCTACGGTGGTGACCAAGAAAAAGGGTTCCGGGCTGCTGGCGGATACCTATGCATTGGAGTGTTTTCTGGATGGGGTCTTTTCAGCAACAGACCTTCCGAAGATTTCCGTTAAAACAAGGATAGGATTTGATGATCCGAAGGAAGCGGAATACCTTGGGGAACTATACGCAAATTATCCATTCTGTGAGGTGATCATTCATCCGAGAGTAAGGCATGATTTTTATTCCGGTAAGCCTGACCTTGAGGCATTCAGGATAATGAAGGAGAAACTAGCGTGTCCGGTATGCTATAACGGGGATATCAGGACGGTGGCGGATGCCTTAAGGATTTGTGAACTGTTCCCTGATGTACATCATCTGATGATAGGCCGGGGGCTGGTGGCTGATCCGGCACTGGCAGATATGATACGGAAGTCATTGGCGGGTGTACCGTATGAGGGAATAAATATGGCAAATAAAGAATCTGCCGAAAGCTGTTTGACCAATGATATAGGGGGTGCTGCAATCAATCCCGGGTTCTGCCGCCCCGATAACAAGCTAATGGGTGAATATGTAGACACTCTTTGGAACGAATATATTGCAATCTATTCCGGGGAAAGGGATGTCTTATTCAAAATGAAGGAATTATGGTTTCATATGGGCAGTATGTATCCTGAGTACTCTAAGCAGCTTGATGCCATAAAGAAATGTAAGTGTTCAGATGAATATCAAGAGCAGGTGAGACAGATATTGAAATCCTGACTAGTTAGAGAAGAGGCTCTTCAGCCTTACATAGTAGAAGTAGAATTATAGGAATTTTCAACTACCGGTTGACTCGACAATGTGTGCGTTGGGAATATAATGAAAATAACCGGGCCGTACCTGCAACGGACTACAAGAATGCAGGGCTATGCAAGGGTAATACTCTACGACATGCCGGTAGATAATTGAGAGCAGAGAATTAAATCTCTGCTCTTTTTTTAAATATAAAAACATGATCTAAAGGTTTATAATAAAATAGATTGTAGAAAATACCGGACACGGAGGCTAGTATGAACGACAAAGAAGAAAACAAGGATCCCCTTGCATGGGAGGAAATAAGCACAGAACATATCATTCAGGACGAGTGGATCGACTTCCGCAGGTCTGCTTACCGTTTTCCTGACGGAAGTGTCTTTGAACCGTATTACAGCTACAGCCGGAAGGATTATGTGGTGATAGTGGCTTCGGATACGGAGGGAAAATATCTCTGTGTGCGCCAGTATAGACAGGGAATAGAAGAAGTGACGACAGAGTTCCCAGCCGGTGGAATCGAGAGGTCTGATGGCAAGGAATACGGCGGCTCCGGTGGTATTTCAGCGGAGGATGCCCTTGAGGCAGCAAAGCGTGAGCTAAGGGAAGAGACTGGTTACGAGTCAGATGAATGGAAGGCATTGCTTAAGGTTCCTTCCAATGCGACCATAGCGGATAACTATGCCCATCTTTTTGTAGCAAGAAACTGTCATAGGGTTTCTGATCAGAATCTTGATGATACGGAATTTTTGAATGTGACAAAGCTTTCAGCAAATGAAATAGAAAAACTTATTGCCGAAGAAAAATTCCAGCAAGCTGTTCACATCGCAGCCTGGCTGCTGTCACTGAGAAGATAAACTGCGAAGCAGTTATCAATAATAGTGATACAAGAGAATAATAATTACAGAACCTTAATATACTTTATAACATCCGTATCCTCGTCCCGCACATACCCGTTTCGTTCAAAGCATTTCTGTGATGCGGTATTTTCCTTCTCTACCAGGGCTGACAGGACAGATACCTGTTTATCGACTGCAGCATCCAGGAGGCGGATTATTTCAGTACCGCAGCCTTTTCCCCTGTGAGCGGGATTTATCATGTAGCTTATGATTCCGGTGCTGTCATCTATATCCACTCGGATGTGGCCAAGTTTATCCTGGCCGTCAGTCAGGATGTAAAGCTCGCAGTTTTCGTCAGTGAGCTTTCCGGCGAACCATTTCAGATGTGATTCTTTATCGATTTCTTCCTTATTAAATGAAGCAGCCCTGGTCTGCGGATCATTCCGCCAGGCCAGGATGTCAAGGGCATCATCTGCGGTGGCTTTTCTGAGATATATATTTTTTTCTCTGTTTGTGTGTTCTGTTGTCATTGTTTTTCTTAAGTTTTCCTATATCTGAGATGTTGCAAGACACGGAGATGCTTTGCTGTCTTACAATAGTGCTTCCTCTTCTGCTATCTGTGCCAGCTTTATGCAGCCCATTATCCCCTGGTCATCATTGAGGCTTGCAGTAACAATGTATGATGAAAGGTCATTCAGTTCATCAGTTTCCATACTTCTTCACGTCCTGCCAGCTCTTTTCCGCTGGCTCCCCATCTGTCTTCGATGGCAGGACCTGATGCCATTCCTTCAAAGCAGTTGCGGTGGAAAGGGCACCTGCCGGCAAAACTGTCATCAGGATGGGAACGGAGCAGCATATGTCCCAGCTCAGGGTGGAGCATTCCGTGAAGGAGTTTTCCGTTTGACATTACTCCGCCGCCGATCCCGGTGCCGATGGTTATATATACAACATCACTTAGTCCTTTTGAACTGCCGTAGGTCACTTCACCGGGAAGGAGCCGTTTACATCAGTATCGAAACCGATGGGCACATTCAGTGCGCTGCCAAGGGTTCCCACAAGGTCACAATTCATCCATCCAGGCTTCGGTGTAGTAGTGATATATCCGTACTTCGGTTTTGATTTATCAAGGCACAAGGGACCGAAACTCGCAATTCCAAGTGCGGATATTTCTTTTTTTCTGAAGTACTCTATTATGGAAGATAGTGTTTCTTCAGGCATCCGGGTAGGGATGGAACACTGCTCAAGGATTTTTCCGCTTTCATCACCTATGGCACAGACCATTTTTGTTCCGCCTGCTTCCAATGCCCCATATAACATAATGCCTGTCTCCTGCCTAAAGTATTTATCGGTTCAAATGTATTTACGATTGTGTATAATGTAAATCTGCTTTGACACAGTTATACACAATATAACACAATCAAGTGGATTTTTCATAAAGAATTGCATTGTGATAAAAAGGGGATGGTTCCTATTATTTACCGAATGCGCATAAAAAACAACGGAATAAACATGGGTTATGTTTTCAAACTCCGGTTTAATATATAATATTTACGACATTTTTTGCCTAATTTCGTTTACTACATGAGGGAGAGTTATGAAAGAGATGGTTGATATCGAGGTAGTGCTGGATGAGAGATACCTCGATCCGAAAGTTACTATTCAGACGAAGGAAAAGACCAGGCAGGTCGAGAATATTATTTATGCCATAGAAAATGTGTCTGAGAATGATTTTCCGATCATCCCCGCAAGAAGCGAGGAAGGCGTGGAATTCGTATCACAGAGGGATATTATCAGGGTATTCACTGAAGGGAGAAAGGTAGTCGTTGAGACTGAGAATGGCAGCTATTCTTCCAAAAAGAATCTGACCGGACTGGAATCGGACTTAAACCCTTCCAGGTTCATAAGGATATCGCAGTCTGAGATCATCAACCTTTACAAAGTAAAAAGCTTTGACATAAACATCGCCGGAACCATTGGCGTAGAGTTTGAAAACGGAACTAAGTCATGGGCTTCAAGGAGCTGCGTAAAGACGCTTAAGGAATTTCTTGGTGTATAAATAGTTCAGAGGTATAGATGAAGTTTTCGCACAGGGTAATCGTTTTATCATCTATAGGTTTTGGTTTTGGAGTGATCTTCAGTGTATTGCTTTGTGCTTTTCTGGCCACGGTAGTTAATTCTGACGGAACAGAGCTTAAACTGTGTGCATCGGAATTCACGGATGCCGTGGGGAATCCGCTGCTGGCATTCACGATACAGGCATTTGCTTCAGGCATAAACGGAGTGATATGCATGGGAGGTGCCGCTGTATACAGCATTGAAAACTGGAGCCTGATCAGATGCACAGTAATCCATTTCATCCTTTCCATGACCAGCTATTTTACCCTGGCCTTTTCAATGAGATGGTTTACTTTCAAGGACATCAAGGCTGCACTCATAATGTTTGTCATTATGACCATCGTCTATTTTATTATCTGGTTTATAAATTATCTTTCATATAAAGCGGAACTGAAAGCCATAAACAAAGAACTCGAAGAATTCAAGAAAGCCGACAGAGAGGTTGCTAAATGATCAGGATAATGGTTACCGGAAGAAACAGAAAGATAGCAAGTGATGTCTGCAGTCATTTGGAAACTGACAGGGGCTATGTTCCCATGAAATGTCAGGCTGCCAAGACACCGCTTCTCGATATGGTCCTTTCGGAAATGCCCCATGTGATAATAGTCTGTGCCGGAAATGAAACTGCCGATACAGTAAAAGTTTTTGATGTCCTTAAGGAAAGTACCAAGGCAGGTTTTTCTTCCATTATCGTTATAGCAAATGATGAGGACAAAAAAACTTTCATTAACAATACGAAGCTGAGAAAGATCTCATTTCTTGCCAGGCCTGTTTCTCTCATGGCCCTTTATACCAAGCTCGAGGAATTTGAGGAAAAGTATAAAGACAACAACTCTATGGATTTTTCCATGATCACGGAGTTTGAAAACGAGCAGGAAGAATTTACCCGCAAGCACATACTGGTAGTGGATGATGAGGCAGACCAGCTTGCGGCCATCAAGGAAAATCTTGCGGAATTCTACGAAGTGACTCTCATAAATAAGGGAAAAAATGTGTTCAGGTATCTGGAGAAATACAAGGTTGATCTGATACTGTTGGACTATGTGATGCCTGAGATGGATGGGCCGGAGGTCCTGAAGTTATTAAAGGCTCATCCCGACTACAAAGATATCCCTATAGTATTCTTGACCGGTGTCTCTGATAAGGAGACTGTTGTAAAAACGCTTGTGGAGCTTAAGCCCCAGGGCTATATACTGAAACCGTCGAAAAAGTCAGAGATGGTAGCAAAGATCATAGATGTGCTTGGATAAGCATTTGAGCCAGTGGGGGGGACAGATGGAATTTGATTTTTCCATACTTAAAGAAAACGGCATATCTGTAACAGAAGGCATATCCTATACCGGTGGAAATGAAAAATATGTTTCTGCGTTGCAGAGGTATTTCAGGGGATATGAGTCAAACAAAAAAGCACTTGAGGATTTCCTGTCCGCCGGTGACATGGAAAATTATTCCATAAAAGTGCATTCTTTAAAAAGCAATTCCCGTATGATAGGAGCATCTGCGCTGGGCGATGCATTTGAAGAACTTGAGCTGGCGTCCAAGGATGGAGACGCAGATCTTGTTAATAGCAAGACTCATTTGGCATTGGATCTTTATGCCAGGGTAATTGATGCCATAAGGCCTTTTGGTGAAATGGAAAAGGTAACTGCCGGTGATGAGATTACGGCTGAGGAGGCAAAGGAAACAGCCGAAAAGCTGCTGGAAGCCCTGGATGATTTTGATGATGACCTGTCGGCTGAGTTGGCGACAAAGCTTGGAGGGTATCCTTTCAGGATCACCCAGCGCCAGAAACTGAAGGAAGCCGCAGGCCTTATAAGTGACTTCATGTATGACGAGGCTGCAGAGCTTATAAAAGAGATAATACCCACGATAGAGTAAGTCTATAGGTTTGGCACATGGAAGGCTGTTATATACAGGATGAGTGTAGCAAAAACGGAATTAGCAAATAAGCAGGAAGAAAAAATGAAGAAAATGCTGGTCATTATGATCACATTTTTTTTCATTGCCATAGTTGTGTTTGCCTTTTCGTTTTTTACGGCTCATATGCTTAAGGGTAAGGATGCAGACCAGATAACCTGTAGCTGCAGCGCACTCACGGGCTTTAAGCTGTCGGGGGACAAGGGAAAGCCGGTATCTTTCCCCAGTAGTTATAAAATGAAAGCCGGGGATGAGCTTGTACTGGAAACGGTACTCCCTGATGTGATAAATGATGACACCTGGGTATGTTATCTCAGCGACAGCAACACATCCGTATTTATTGACGGAGAGCTTCGCAAAAGCTATGACAAGAATAAAGATACCATTATCGGCGGGGCTTTGAAGCGCCTGCATATTTTTGTCGAGCTCTATCCCAAGGATGCGGGCAAGACTATCAAAATAGTATTCTATGCCAACAGGAATAACACCATAAACCTGCGTCCTGTTTATATTGGAAACAGCTTAGGAATCATAGAGCAGATAATAGTCCTTGATATCGTTAATTTTATTCTGACTTTTGCCCTGCTTTCCATTTCCCTTATTGCAATCGGAATCGGTCTTATGCTCCGGTTCTCAAGGAAGATGGAATCCCCTATAACGGCTATGGGTGTTGGCGTTCTCTTCATGACTATATGGCTGATATTTGATTCCAGCCTTTTCCAGCTTGCTTTCAGGCACTATTACATAGACGGTACCATGTCATATCTGATGGTGCTGCTCATTCCCTATCCTTTTATCTATTATCTGGATGTACTGCAGGAACACCGTTATAGGATGGCATATATATTCTGCCTTTTCTATCTTGAGGTTGTTACTGTATGTGCCTGCCTTCTGCATTTTTCTGCCACGGTGGATTTTCTTACCATGTTGCCCTCTATTGCAGTTACTTTAGGCATCATCATAATAGTGCCTGTCGTTACCATGGTAATCGACTTCAGAAACGGAGCGTATAAGTCCTACCGCATTAGTTTCATAGGTATGATCGGCCTGATGGTGTCCTGTGTCTTCGAGATCATCCGCGTAATAACGGTTGATGAAAAGCATGTGGGCACATATGTTATTATCGGCCTTTTCTGGACCATCACCTTGGCAATAATCCATCAGCTTAATATGGTGAGGGAGGCACAGAAGGAAGCGGCAATGGCTGTCAGGGCAAGCGAGACCAAGACAAACTTCCTTGCGAACATGTCCCACGAGATCAGAACTCCAATGAATGCGATACTGGGAATGGATGAGATGATCCTTAGGGAAGCAAAGGATAATGAAAAGATAACCAGGTATGCATCTGACATAAAGTCTGCGGGAAACATGCTGCTTTCCATAATCAACGACATCCTGGACTTAAGCAAGATAGAATCCGGCAAGGCAGAGCTGGTAGTTTCTGATTTTGAGATCTGTTCCGTGATAAACGACCTTACAAATATCGTAAAGAAGAAGGCAGAGGATAAGGGACTTGAGTTTTCCTTTGATGCTGCAGAGGATATACCGGTCAGGTTTAACGGGGATGAGATCAGGACCAGGCAGGTAATGCTGAATATCATAAACAACGCGGTGAAGTATACGGACAGCGGTTTCGTGAAGGTGAGCCTTGATATGGAACGGAATAATAACACTTCTGAAATAAGTGAAGGCGACAGGGTTACGCTGATCTTTACTGTGGCTGATACCGGCATTGGCATAAAGGAAAGTGATGTGGCAAAGCTTTTCCAGCCTTTTGACCGTTTAGAGGAAACAAAGAACCGGAACATAGAGGGAACGGGGCTGGGGCTCAGCATCGCGGGAACATATGTGGAGCTGATGGGCGGCCATATAGATGTGGAAAGCGTATACGGAGAGGGCTCCACATTTACGGTGTACATGCCCATGACGGTTGTAAATCCCACACCCATAGGTGATTTTAGCCTAAGGATCAGGGAAATGCATAACGGAAACGCCGCGGAGATTCCGGTGGTCATTGCTCCGAACGCATCAGCCCTTGTGGTGGATGACAACGAGATGAACCTTGAGGTTATAGCAGGGCTTTTGGAGCGGACTAAGATAAGGACGGATCTTGCACTGTCAGGTCCTGAAGGAATAAAGATGATGGCAAGGAGAAGCTATGACATAGTCTTCCTTGATCAGATGATGCCCGGAATGGACGGCATAACCACGCTTAATAAAATGCGTGCGGAATATGATATGCGTGGAGTTTCCGTAATTGCCCTTACTGCTGATGCGGTGGCAGGAGCCAGGGAGTACTATCTTGAAAACGGTTTTGACGATTATATTTCAAAGCCGGTAAAGGCTGATGCTCTTGAGAATATACTGCTTGAACACCTTCCTAAGAATCTTCTGCTTTCACAAGATGAAGTAGACAGGATCACCCAGGCAGAGGAAAAGAGCCGTCAGGAGAAAGCCGTATTAAAGAATGTGGTTGTTATTGATTCTGATAAAGACGCATTAAGGGAGATAAAGGAAAAAAGTGAAGGCCTGTATAAAGGCACCTTTGTGACGGATATGGAAAAAGCAGGCAAATATTTAGAAAAGCACGATGCTGACTATGTGCTGGTGAAGAAAGAGATATTTATGAAGGCTGTGGATGGGGAGTAAGGCAGTAGGACTGCCCACCTGTCTTACCGCAGAAGGAGGAAAGTATGAGAAAAAAGATTATTGGAGGAATGCTTGCATTAATAATGGCTCTCAATATGATGGCCTGCACTCCGGGACAGAATACTGTTGTCACTCAGGAGCCGACTGCCACGGAAACTTCAGAAGAAACGGAAGGGGAGGAGACAACTGAAAGTACGGAAGATGCTTATGATTTCCGCATCGGAATTGTGACGGGTTCCTATTCACAGTCCGAGGATGACAGGCGCGGTGCGGAGGCTTTCAGGGATAAGTACGGTGAGGATATGGTCACGCTTGCCATATACCCTGATAATTTTACTGATGAATATGAAACCACAATAAATATCATAGCAGGTCTTGCGGATGATCCGAAAATAAAAGCCATAATCGTTAACCAGGCGATAGAGGGAACTTCTGAGGCATTTAGGCGGGTTAAGGAAGTAAGGCCTGACATATTGTGCATAGCGGGTGAGAGCTTTGACGAGTTTGATGACATAAAGGAATCTGCGGATCTTGTTGTTAATAACGATTTCGTATCACGGGGATATCTTATTATATGGACTGCCCACGAGCTTGGCTGCGATACATTTGTGCATATCTCATTTCCAAGGCACCTTTCATATGAGTCATATTCCAGGCGTGTCAATATTATGAAAGAGGCCTGCGATGAATTCGGGATGGAATTCGTAATGGAAGAAGCACCGGACCCTACCACTGCGGTCGGTGTTCCAGGGGCACAGGCATACATAACCGAGCATGTACCGGGATGGATAGAGAAGTACGGGGAGAATTCGGCATATTTCTGTACAAATGATGCCCACACGGAACCGCTGATAAAAGGCCTTATGGAAAATGGCGGATACTTTATAGAAGCGGATCTTCCTTCGCCGATCATGGGATATCCTGGGGCACTGGAGCTTGACCTTACAGGATACAGCGGTGATTTTGAAAAGATAACTGAAGAAGTGGAGAATGCGGTAGTCGCAAACGGGGGAGCCGGGAGATTCGGAACTTGGACATCTTCCTGCGGTTATACGAATTCAGCCGGACTTGCTGAGCATGCCCTAAATGTCATTAAGGGGGAGAGCAGCCTTACGGATTTAAACGACATCTTATCTGCATATAAGATCTATTCGCCGGAAACCGAATGGAACGGTTCGAATTTTAGAAATTCTTCAACAGGGGAATCGATAGACAATGTCTTCCTCATTTATCAGGATACTTATATATTCGGAGACCCGGGACACTACATGGGTTCGACACAGGTAGAAGTGCCCGAGAAATATTTTACGATAGAGTAGAAAAAAAGTTTGAGTAGATATTAAGAACAGCCCGAAGCATTTGTTGCTGAGGACGTATTAAAGAGTAAAACAGCTTTGACAGGTGATTCAGATGCAGGTTGCGGACAGAACGGGGAAAAAAGAAAAAAAGACAGCAAACGAATACAAAAAACGCAGCACCATAATTCCGCTGATAATGGTCTCCGTGTTTGTTTTGGTCATGGTCATTTATACATCCACGCTTGTTTATAATGTGGCGGTGCTGAATTCAAATGCTGTCATTGAGGACAGGATCAGCAATGTTTCTTCCCTTGTTGAAAACCATCTGAACACTGCAAAGAACGTTCTCCAGATAACGGCGGATTCAGTACAGCATATGATGATCAGCGGAAGCACCCCTGTCAGGATACATGAGTTTCTGGTGGAGGAGTCCGACAATGTGACAAAGCAGTTCGGCGAGGACTATCACGGAATATACGGTTATATCATGAGCCGTTATATGGATGGCATGAACTGGGAGCCTCCTGAAGGATACGATCCCAAGACCAGGGACTGGTACATCGTTGCAAAGGAAAATGACGGTGATATCACATTTGTTCCGCCCTATGTTGATGCGCAGACAGGGGAAATGATCATTTCAGTATGCAGGATGTTTCCGGACCGCCAGAATATTATTTCCCTTGATGTAAAGCTTAACGGCATGCAGGACCTTATGGATGACCTTACGCTGAATGGTAAGGGCTATGGTTTTATCATTGACGAGGATGGCTTCATCATTGCACACAAGGATGAGGCGAAGAAAGGCGATTACATTAGCGGTCTGGAGGGTGGAAAAGAACTGCTGGACACGATAAAAGGTGAGGAAAAGGGGAAGATTTCACACAAATTTGACGGGGAGTCCAGCACCGTGTTTTTTAACCGCCTGTCCAACGGCTGGTATGTTGTCATGGTAGTCAGCAACAGCGAGCTGTACGAGGATGTTATCAGGCAGCTTTTTATCAATATCTTCATATCCATTTCCGTATTTATTCTGATCTCTGTTATCTATTACTTGGGCTACAGGAATGAAAAGATCTATTCCAAGCGCGTGGAACAGATGAAGATTGATGAGCAGCGCCAGGAGTATGAGACCAGGGTTCTGAAGCTGGAAAAGGATGCGGCAGACGAGGCCAACAAGGCAAAGAGTAATTTTCTTGCCAATATGTCACATGAGATCAGGACTCCCATGAATGCGATCCTTGGCATGGATGAGATGATACTCAGGGAGACTGATGACAAGAGGATAAGAAAATACGCAACCAATATCCAGAGCGCGGGCAGGACTCTGTTGTCCATAATCAATGACATCCTGGACTTAAGCAAGATAGAGTCAGGAAGGATGGAGCTGGTACCTGTGGAGTATGATTTCGCATCCGTTCTGAACGATATTGTAAATATGACTATGTCCAAAGCAGAGGACAAGGGACTTATCTATGAGTTGACAGTAGATCCGAACATTCCATCAGTGATGTACGGTGATGAGATAAGGATACGTCAGGTCATACTGAACATAGTAAACAATGCCATCAAGTATACAGAGAAAGGCAACATAAAGGTTTTTGCAGGTTTTAAGAATGATGAAAAGAAACTTGTGGTAAGGGTTACGGATACAGGCATAGGCATACGGGAAGAGGATATGGACAAGCTCTTCTCTTCATTCCAGAGGCTGGACGAGACAAAGAACAGAAATGTGGAAGGTACGGGACTGGGGCTGAACATCACCAGACAGCTGGCTGAAATGATGGGCGGCAGTATAAAAGTGGAGAGCAAGTACGGCAGTGGTTCAGTGTTCACGGTGGATATGGTGCAGAAGGTAGTGGATAACACCCCCATAGGTGACTACACGGAGCGCCTTATGAAGGCTCACGAGCAGAAGAAGGAATTCAGGCCCAGCCTTGTGGCACCGGATGCAAAGGTTCTCATAGTTGACGACAATGAAATGAACCTGGAGGTTATTACGGAGCTTATGGCTGATACCAGGATACGGACAAGCGTGGCACTTTCCGGAACCGAATGCATTGAGATCATAAAAAATGAACATTTTGATGTGATACTGCTGGATCAGATGATGCCGGGCATGTCAGGGACACAGACGCTGGAGATAATAAGAAAAGAACATCTTGCGGATGATACGCCGGTAATAGCACTCACTGCAGACGCCATTATGGGTGCCAGGGATACATACATCAGGGAAGGATTTTCCGATTACCTGTCCAAGCCGGTAATGTATGCCGACCTGGAAGAAATACTGCTTAAGCATATTGACAGTTCACATATAGAAAGTGAGGCTACAAGTCGCGGAGACTCTTCTTCTGTTTTAGCAGAAGAAGCTGCTGAGAAGGAGCAGGAGAAAAAGCAGGATGCAGACAGGCCGCTGGTGCTGGTTGTATGCTCTTCGTCGGAGAAACTTAATGAAATCAAGACTTCCCTTCCGGAAAAATACAAGGGCGTGTTCGTAAAGGATGAGGCCGCTGCGGAGAAGTTCCTGGCAAAGCATAAGGTGGAGTTTGTTATCCGGGAGCCGTAGGAATACATATCTAAAGTCTTGGGAAAAGAGAACGATGACTCGCACTGTTCCAAAACATGTGTAGGTGTCGTTCTAATAATAGGATATAGAAAAGATAAAAAGTTTTCGCAAATATAAAAAAAGCTTGTTTTCCGCAAAATTCTACCGAATAAGCACGAAATATGACCGACTACGCACGATTTGTTGAGAAAACGATTTCTGAATGGTAAAGTCTAACTATCAGGAAAACAAAGAGCTTCGAAAAGTCCGAAAGCAAAACAAAATCAAAAAAAGAGGAGGAAAACATTATGGCAGAGAATAAGGAAATGAACGCAAAGTTGGCAGATGAGGAACTGGATCAGGCAGCAGGTGGAGCAAGCAAACCGAAAAAGAAATTTAAGGCAGGCGACATGGTGTACAGAAAAGGATACGAGCATTTGGGAGATAATGGCCGTGAACCGGCTCAGGTAGTGACTTCTTCATATAGAAATAATATGTGGCAGTACGAGATAACTTTTTTCCCTAGCCGTATACAGGATGGACCTGCAGGCCGTCAGCTTACATCAAGACAGCGCCAGATTAATCAGCAGTATGGAACCTTTGTACCCGAGAATGAACTCTACAAGGCATAAGCTAAAGGGACGGTTCAACCGTCATACCGGAAACACTATAAGAGATGTAGTATAAGAAAGCACCCCGATGCCATAGCATATCAATCGGCACAGGGGTGCTTTTCTGTATAGGCACTTCTTACAGGCATTTTCGGATCATTTCGTTGTCGTTCAGGGCCTGTTCCAGCATTCTTGAAAGGACAGATGTGTATCCTTTGCCTAAGGATTTGGCTTTAGTCAGAGCCTGGGGGGAAAGCCGGAGAGTAACGGTTTGTTTTCTTCTTTCTTCGCGTCGTTCATTTGAAACCATCTTGAACTCTTTCAGCTCTTCTTCGGTGAGTTCCGGACAGTCTTCATCAAACACAATAGGTGTGGTCTCTGCTTTTTTGAGCATATCCTTCTGTTCTTTGGTTAACGGTGTATTAAGTTCTATATTTTTTCTTGTTTTCATAGTATTTTTTCCTTTCCAGGCTGGTTGCCTTTCTTGCTGAGATTATCCGTGTCACACTACCTCTGTCTGTAAATACCACCATGACTACAAAGGTCGTACCATTTATTTCGCCAATCGTGATAAATCTGTCTTCGTTGTCGGAATGATATTTGTCATACTTTTCCAGGCGAAAAGGATCGCCGAATACTCTTGCAGCTGTTTCAAAATCTATGTTGTGATTTTTAATGTTTGCAAGATTCTTTTCATTGTCCCACTCAAATTCCATTTCAGTACCTTTCATTAAAATTATAACAAGTGAATAGCTACATTACAACACAAATTGTCTTACAAAATGTATTTTATATTTGTCATAATAGGCCCCCTTTTCTACAGGCGAAAAAATAAAAAAATGGATGATTTCGTCTGTGGTTTTACTGTCTGTGAGTCTTGACTGAATCGTCTCGAAAAAAAGAAATCACAGAATTATTATCAACAAGAAAGAGTGTATAGCAATGATAGAAAATTGTCAATAATATACAGGTGCCACAAAAAGTATTACAAATAGCAATACGCAGAATTACAATTATAGGACAACAGTTTCAGAGAACGTAACAAAGACCAGCCTGTGTGTTCATCCGACTGGTCTTTTTGAATTCTCTTAAAAATTACGATGTAATGAAGCTTATATTACGGATTGTCGCGTTCAACAGCGTCTTCAGGAAGTGTTACATTGTAGGTCTTGTTATCTACTATAATCTCTATGGTGTACCACCAGTTAACGGGGCTTGCCTTTACGCCGATTATCTCGCCTTCCATTGTGGTGATTACGGTCTGGCCGTTTACTTCTCTGCCGAAGTGTACCATTACCATCTGTCCGATGTGGTATTTAGGCTCACCGAGATCTCCTAATGTTCCGCCTACTGCTTCGCTGAGCATATCGTCTGTTAACTGGATGTTTTTGTTATCTGTCATATCTTTTTCCTCCTGTTTTTTAATCTGACCTTCCGGTCTGTTTTCTGATATTTCCACTATACGGAATTCAAGATTCAAAAACAATAAATCCTGCGTGGTCGGTCATAATTGATGCGTAAGTGGTATATGGGTATAATCGAGTTTTTTTCATATGACCGATCACGCATAAAATAGATACCGATCACGCACGATTTATTGATGCGTGTTTTTTATTTTGCTAAATTCAAACTATCAGGAACAAAGACAGCTGTTTATACAGAAAAAAGAAAAACAGCTAAAAACGAAAGACTAACTATTAGAAATAGTCAAGAAAAAGTTTTTAAAACAGAAATGTTTTGAATATAGTGGCGGTGACTATATCATCGCAATCAGTACATTGAAAATTGCATGACAAATAGAGCATCAGTAATGGTGCTCTGCCAAGAAGATATGATATTGGAATGATTAATTAGCTTTTACGTATTTCTGACCAGATGTTTCGAGTTGATATATGACTCGAATGAGCTTCTTTGCGGCATGGGATAATGCAACATAATAATGTTTGCCTTCGGCTCGTTTCTTGGCTAAGTAAGCCTTGAATGTTGGATCCCATAAGCAGACATACGTGGTGGCATTATACAAGG
>JHYJ01000009.1 GCA_000621425.1 Lachnospiraceae bacterium AB2028 | reverse complement strand
TTAGCACCTATTTCTAAGTGTTATCCCCCGGTAAAGGGCAGGTTACTCACGCGTTACTCACCCGTCCGCCACTAAGCTTCAGAGATGCAAGCATCTCTTGGCTCCGTTCGACTTGCATGTGTTAAGCACGCCGCCAGCGTTCATCCTGAGCCAGGATCGAACTCTCGATTAAAGTGTCCGAAACTGTCCAGATCTTTCCTCTGGCTTGTTTCCTTGTTTTACTTGGTTTCGTTCTTTGTAAGAACTTCTTCCGAAATTTCTCTTTGACTCTTCCTTAGTTTCCTAAGGTTTCGTCTCCGGAACTTTCGGGGTTGCATTACTGTTTTTTTGTCAATGTGCTTTTGTCTGCCCTCAAGCGGGCGACTTAATTAGGATACCACCGAGGAAATTTTAAGTCAACAATTTTTTTCAGAAATTTTTACTGTATTTTCTATCGTTATAAATCAATTTTCCGTCATTTTTATCATAGTAGAAACTATAGCAATGAAATATCCGCATACCCCACCGTACTATATCATTAACAAGCTGAAAACTCACACCCCCACCACAAATAAAACTGCCCTGCCACATACCGTGACAGGGCGGTCAAACTTCATTCTACATATCACCGTGCATCCATCCGCACGATAATCACTTTATTAAAGCTTGAAGAACGCCATTGCCTCCTTAAGCTGTACAGCCTCCTCCTGAAGTGTGGATGCTGCCTCATTGATAACAGTAAAGGTAGCATTCAGTTCTTCCATAGATGCATTGGTTTCCTCTGTGGATGCTGCGTTCTCCTCTGATATAGCGGAAAGGTCGGTAACGATCTCTGTCAGCGCATTCTTCGCTGCTGTAAGATCCTCAACGCGGGTTGCGATATCTTCGGATGTATCCCTTACATTTTTAACATTGTCAGACATCACATTCATGCCCTGCTTGGTAGACTCAAGCTGTGTTGCCTGCATTCCGAAATTCTCATTGAGCTTGCCCATTACCTCTACTGATTCCTCAGAACCTGCAAGGAGGCTGTCAACGATACGCTTGATCTCATCAGCACTCTGGCTGGACTGATCAGCCAGTGCCCTGATTTCATCTGCAACAACCGCAAATCCTCTTCCTGCCTCACCTGCTCTTGCAGCCTCGATTGATGCATTCAGGGACAGAAGGTTTGTCTGTGTAGCGATATCAGCAATAGCCTGTGAGAACTGTGATATCTGCTTTGAAGACTCGTTAGTGGAAACGATGGTCTTGCCGATCTCATCAACACATTCGGTAACTTCTTCACTCTGTTTAAGAAGCTTATCAAGTGATGTCATAGCCTCATCACAAGCCTGCTTCATATCAGCAGTGTATGCATTCAGCTGATTTACATTGTCGGTAATGGTATCGATATTTCTGCCGATCTGATCGGTATCAGCGGCTGCGCTTTCAACACTCTCTGCCTGTGCAACAGCACCCTTGGATATCTCACTTACTGCATCGGTTACCTGCTCAGATGCCTGAGATGCCTGTCCTGAAGACTCAGCCAATTCTGCGCCCTTGCTCTCAACATCATTCGATACACTCTGGGCATTTCCGATAACCTCTCTCAGCCTGCCGGAAAGATCATCTACGCTGACAGCAATTATACCCAGCTCATCATTC
This sequence comes from Lachnospiraceae bacterium AB2028, assembly GCA_000621425.1. Classification (GTDB taxonomy): domain Bacteria; phylum Bacillota; class Clostridia; order Lachnospirales; family Lachnospiraceae; genus NK4A136. Next base: position 158,389 of record JHYJ01000009.1, on the reverse strand, counting down.
CTTGCCTTAAGGGCAGGAGCAACACCGACTCTTAAGTCGCCGTCTGCAAGAGATGCAACATTGTCTGCGATCTGTTTCATAATAGCCGAATACTTTATAGAAAGTATTATGCCCAGGATAATGATAGCAACCATTACAACAATAGAAACCACTACCAGGATTGCGACCTTACCAAATACAGCCTTATCAATATCAGCTGAAGGACGGCCTGCGAAATACATACCTACTACATCACCCTTTGAATCCACCATAGGAATGTAGAATACATAGTAGTTAGAGCCCTGTATATCTACCTTTGTACTGGAATATCCTTCACCGCCTTTAAGAACAGTTTCGATAACTGCATCAGATGCATCAGTTCCTATAACTCTTTCGCTGGTTCCCGCCTTGGTGATGGTAGTGATCATACGGGTCTTTCCGTAGAAAATGGTATAGTCAACGTTTGTTCTGGACTTAAGGTTATCAATAACCGAATAGTCCCCGGATATCTTGGTGTCGCCTTTATAGAGGTCATCACCTTCCATATGGTAGTCACCGGCGTATCGTCCCTCGAACTCACTGCTTAAATGTGAACATGCTACCTGGAGTTCCTCTAAAGATGTCTTATGGTACGCATCATTGATCATGATCACCGATGCGACACTCATTACTATCGCATAAATCGCAAATCCAATGATCGCTATGGTAATGATATGCCCCACCAGATGTCCATTCTTCTTGCTCTTCATTACTTTTTCCTCCTTCTTTTGGGTTCCTTCCCTAGAATTTTGTAATACTACATAGACGCTATTATAGCATAAAATTGCATAATAATTAAGCAATTTTTAATGTGGTGATTGAGTGATTTTGCACAAGAAAATTTTATTTACTTTATAGAAAACGCAAAGATTCAGATTATTTTAACCGTATCCTTCTTATCCCGGTCTCCGTCACCTGGGTATAATCCAGATAACTTTTCGTCGGAAGCATAAGCCTTATCTCATCATCCGCAAATTCCAGCTCTGCCTTTTTCCGCCCGTCTACTTTATATATGAAACATTCATCTCCGTCCATTATCACAACCTTGTCTCCCTGGAAATAAATATTTTCATAATCCGTATTGAAAAGGATTGTCGAGACCACATTTCCCTTTTTATCATAAATATCCATACTGTATTTATTCTCAATGGACTCCGTTGAGAATACAAGGCCGATATGATCGCTGTCGTAGTACACAGACCGGACTTCCTTGCTTATAAGTACATCATTTATACTTTCAGGGTCCTGTCCGGCATCATCTGAATAGATCATCAGTCTGCTGCCGGAAACGGCAAAAGCAGTTTTGTCATCCATAAACCTTATCATAGGAACGGACTCATTCATATAAGAATATGAACGCATCAGATTATTCTTGGTATTCTTTCCTACCTCACCGAAATTATAAAAAGCCACAGAACTGTTTAATGTTCCGTTTAACGCAGACATATAGGACACCGCCATAAGATTTCCTCTGGGCGAACAGGAAAAAGCAACCGGGTAGCCGCTTCCTTCCATAGTGGAATAAACCTTTGACACGCATTTATCGTCCTTATCCAGAGCATAGTCATAGACATATATTGATATGGAATCACCCTCATCAACAGAAGCCGCAACGATTCCGCCGCCGGATATGGATATGTCGATCACAGGGCTGCCGGTCTTTATCTTTCCGCAAAGTCCCTTTTTGTCATAAATAAAAATCTCCCTGCCGCCACGGTCTGCCACTACCACATAATTACCGTTCACTTCAACCATGGGCGACTGCATCTCGTAAGTTCCGGTCCATAAGTCAGTGCCGGAAGGATTAACACAATGAATTCCGTCTGTATTATATGTAAGAAAATCCGTACCGAAAGCAAGAAGTGTTACTTCGCCGGTGGAATACTCCTTTTCCTCACCCACTATTTCGTATCTGTCATAAACCTTGTTATAAATATAGACTGCCGCAAATCCAACTAAAGAAAGCACAACTGCTATTATGACACCTGTTACCAGTGTCACATGCAGCTTGTGCATTCTTGCTTTTTTTTCATATTCTTCAAAAGAAGCTATCTTCATCAGTCAGTCCAGTAAAAACGGTAAACTGTTTCCGTATCATAATTCCTGCCGGGACCGAATACAGGCTTTTCAAAGTTATCCTGGTTCATGGCGTCAGGGAAATACTGGGTCTCCAGGCAGAAACCTTTGCGCCTGCCGTTCTTATAGCCTTCCTTGCCGTTGTTCTCCGCTATCCAGTTGCCTGAATAAAACTGCACTCCGGGAAGGTCGGTATAAACCTCCATGCTGCGTCCGCTCTTTGCATCTTCAGCCACAGCAATCTTGCGCATCTTTCCATTATAGCCCTTCACAACATAATTGTGGTCATAACCGTGTCCCTTCTTCAGCTGGTCATTTTCCGTCTTTTCTATGTCCCTGCCTATCTTTTTCGCCGCATTAAAATCAAAGGGCGTACCCTTTACATCAATAAGCTTTCCGGTAGGGATCATCCTCTTATCCACTTCCGTGATCTGATCTGCAAAAATGGTCATCTTTGTATCCAGTATGGACATACTCTTCTGGCCGGATAGATTGAAATATGAATGGTTCGTCATATTTATTGCCGCATCCTTATCCGACTCGGCATGGTAGGTAAGTTTCAGTTCATTTTTATCCGTAAGCGTATATCTTACACTTACCTTCATGGTGCCGGCACACAGGTCACCATTTTTCTTGACAAGGGAAAAATCCACATAATTCTTGCCGATTTCCGCATCCCATATTCTGCGCTGGAAACCGTTCTTAAGATCCGTGTGCAGGTTATTTATCTTATGGTCATTTACTGCCATCTTAACGGTCTTTCCATTAAGCTTATACTGTGCGTTTGCAGTCCTGTTTGCAACAGGTCCGATGGTACAGCCAAAATTGCTGCCGTTTGCAAAATACATCCAGAGCTTGTCGTAACCGATGACAACATCATCCACCTTGCCCTTTTTACCGGGCACATAAAGGTTCTTTAAGTTTGCTCCATAGTTCATGATAACGGCACTCATACCATTCTTATTTGTAATGGTATAGCAGATCACATCCTTGCCATCCCTTGTCTTTCCGAAAAACTCACTGGTCACAGACATTTCGTCCATCCTCCCAAAACAAAAATACTTTTTCATTCGCAGACTTGTTCTGCAGACTTACAGCTCAACCCTGCCCTCATACGCCCTAAATAGGGTAACTTCATCGATATTCTCGAGATCACCGCCCACCGGCACGCCACTGGCTATCCTGGTAACCTTGATGCCTGCAGGTTTGATAAGCTTGCTTATGTACATAGCCGTTGCTTCACCCTCAGCAGATGAATTAGTAGCGATGATTACCTCCCGGACCTCATCATGTGTCTCAAGGCGAACGATCAGCTCCTTTAATCGAATGTCCGCAGGCCCGATGCCGTTCATGGGTGAAAGTACGCCCTGCAGCACATGGTACACGCCGTCATACTTTCCGACTTTTTCATAAGCCGCCATATCCTGTGGATTCTCAACCACCATTATAAGGCCGTGATCCCGCTTTGTGTTTGAACATACGGGACAGATATCACCATCAGTCAGTGTACAGCATTCACTGCAGTACTTTACATTTTCCTTGGCATTTATTATGGCATCAGAAAGCATCTTAACCCTATCATGTGGCAGGTTAAGTATATGAAAGGCCATCCTCTGGGCGGACTTGGAGCCGATGCCCGGAAGAGCAGCCAGTTCACTTATCAGCTTGTTTATCTCACCGCTGTATAATTCCATAAAATAATATAATCACTAAATCTCTAATTTGATACGGATTGCTTCGTTGCTTCGCAACTCTCGCAATCCTGCGAACACTCGGAATCCGCAAATCAGCCTGCATGCAGACTGATTGCTACTTCCTCGTGTTCGTGCGGGAACAAAATATGTGCGCCAGTTTATGCAAGCATGACTGTCGCCCGCATTTTGTTCCCTTGTATCGTCAAATAGGCAATCCACTCAGATCAAGCCCTGAAGAGATTCCCCGCATAAGCTCATCATTTGCAGTCTCAGCCTGGTTAAGAGCCTCATTCACTGCTGCCATAACCATATCCTGAAGCATCTCAACATCATCAGGATCCACTGCATCCTTATCTATAACAAGCTTAGTAAGAACCTTCTTGCCGGTAACGGTCGCTTCTACAGCACCGCCGCCTGAAGTAGCAGTAAACTCCTTACTCTCAATAGTCTTCTGTGCCTCTTCCATCTGGCGTTGCATACGCTGTGCCTGCTTAAGCATGTTTGTCATGTTGCCCGGCATTCCTCCGCCGAAGCCTCCGCCGTATCCGCCTCTTCTACCCATTTTTTAATCCTCCCGATTAATAAATTTTCTTATTCCTGTTTACTCTTCCACAGTATTTATTTTATCGATCTTCAGTATGGACATTATGTCCGCAAACTGTTCATCGAATCTTACATCGCTCTTATACAATGTTGTTTCAAATTCAACCTCTTTGCCTATCCTTTCATTAAGGATCGACTGAAGGACCTTTCTATTATTTTCGTCATTTATCTGATCCGCGTATACCTGGTCCCTAAACCCCAGCACAAGCGTGTCATCCTTGCTCACAGTAAGCTCGGCCCTTTTCAGCACGCTCTTTACCAGCATGTCCTGAGTACCGTTTACAATCTCATTCCACTCCTCGCATATCCTTTTTATATCTTCAGGAAGAGCCCTGTCCAGCACTACTTTCTTACCGCTTGACTTAGGTGCAACAGCCACCACAGATGAAACCTGATCAACAACGCCGCCGTCCGCGGGTACCGCCTGCACAAAGGATCCGGACTCGATCAGGTCCTCAAGCCTCTTTATCCTCATAAGAAGGGCATCGTCATCCTTGTCCATCTGCGGACGCATCAGGCGTATCAGATACATCTCAAAAAGAATACGTTTCTGGGATGCAAATTTCATCCTGCCCTGTAGTTCGGAAAAAACCCCGATATATCTGAATATAGCTTCCATTTCAAGTTTGCCCGCATCTGCCTTTAATATCTGCAGATGGTCACCTGACACATTTAAGAGATCCTCCATCTTTGGATCATCGGATGCCTTCAATAACATCAGGTTTCGCAGGTACTGTATAAAGTCAGTAACGAACTGTCCCAGCTCACGTCCCTGCATAACTACCCGCTCTATGATATCCATGGCGCCGAGCACATCATCTGCCACGATCACATTCATCAGTTCGCTGAAGATTTCTGTATCCACAGCCCCCAGCACATCCAGGACCTTTTCATATGTCAGTTCATGTCCATAGTTAAATGCAACACACCTATCCAGGAGGCTTAAGCCGTCTCGCATGGACCCGTCTGCAGCTTTTGCCACATAACGCAGTGCCTTTTCCTCGGCAGTCACTCCCTCTGTCTCCATCAGCACCTTCATCCTGGCAGCTATGGTATCTATTGATATCCTGCGGAAATCATAGCGCTGGCAGCGGCTCATTACAGTTATGGGGATTCGGTGTACCTCCGTTGTGGCCAGTATAAATATAACATAGGAAGGAGGCTCCTCCAATGTTTTCAATAGCGCATTTCTGGCGCCTTCCGAAAGCATATGAGCCTCGTCCAAAATATAAACCTTATATTTTCCCTCAACCGGCGGGTATGCCAGCTCATCTATTATGTTCCTGACATTTTCCACACCGGTCTGGGATGCTGCGTCAATCTCCACTACATTAAGGTTTTCACCGGCTGCGATAGCCCTGCACATGGCACATTCGCCACAGGGACTCCCGTCCTTTGGGTTCTCACAGTTAACAGCCCTGGCAAGGATCTTTGCCACAGTGGTCTTACCGGTTCCTCTTGTACCGCAGAAAAGATAGGCATGGCCTATCCTTCCTGATTTTATCTGATTCCTTAATGTAGTTACTATATGATCCTGCCCTTTTACATCATCAAAGTCCGCAGGACGGAATTTTCTGTATAACGCTGTATATGACATTACTCGTCTCCGAAACTGATGCCCAGCATTTTAGCCTCTTTTATGATAGTAGCATCAGGAGAAACCATCTTCAGCTTTCCTGCCACATCTTCAAGGGGAACCTTTACGATCTCACGATCTTTGTATCCTACCATGAATCCGTATTCCCCCTTAAGGATAAGCTTTCCGGCCTCTGCACCAAGACGGGATGCAAATACCCTGTCATAAGGGCAGGGACTTCCGCCACGCTGCATGTGCCCGGGAACTGTCACGCGGACTTCAAGTCCTGTCTGTTCCGCTATGGCATTTGCCACTTCATAGGAAACACTTGGATGATTTCTCTTCTCTATTTTCTTTTTGTATTCTTTTTTCGAAAGCTTTGCATCTTCTTTAGAGATAGCGCCTTCAGCCACTGCAAGTATGGTAAACTTGCTGCCTCTCTTCTCTCGTCTGCGGATAGCTTCTATGATGCAGTCAATGTCATACGGGATCTCAGGGATCAGAATGATGTCGGCGCCGGAAGCCATACCTGCGTTAAGAGTAAGCCATCCAGCCTTGTGGCCCATAACCTCTACTATGAACACACGGCCATGTGAATCCGCAGTTGTGTGGATGCAGTCCATGACATTAGTCGCGATATCTACAGCACTCTGGAAACCGAAGGTCATGTCTGTGCCCCAGAGATCGTTATCTATGGTCTTGGGAAGGGTGATGACATTAAGCCCTTCATTACGCAGACGGTTCGCAGTCTTATGTGTGCCGTTGCCGCCCAGGATCACGAGACAGTCAAGGTTAAGCTTATGGTAAGTGTGTTTCATGCACTCTACTTTATTATTGCCTTCTTCATCCGGCTCGTCTATTGTCTTGAAAGGTACACGGGATGAACCGAGTATGGTACCGCCCTTGGTCAGGATACCGGAAAAATCATCACCGGTAAGCATCTTAAAATCACTCTTTATAAGTCCCTTGTATCCGGATAAAAAGCCGAATATCTCAACCTGCTCACCACTGGTATAAAGGCATTTTACCACGCCCCTCATTGCAGCATTCAAAGCCTGACAGTCGCCACCGCTTGTAAGCATACCTATTCTCTTCATATCGTAACCCTCCTTGATCTTATGTTGCCATATGTTTTCCTTCAGCGAACTCCAAGAACACTTATGACAAAAAACAAAACCTCAGCGTCAATTATATCTTATTTCAGGATTATTCTCAAGATATCAGGCACCGCAGGGGCTTTCACTGTTCATAATTCCTCCGGCGGTTTTAGGCCGTCTTTACACAGCACAATACAGATGGCAGATATTGTCTGATTATGCTATCATATACAGCATGGATAAAGAACTGGAAAAACTCATACGCTCAGACCTGCACAGGCTGGGCATAAAGAATATCCCTGCATTCGGTAATGGTCTGCCCCTGCAGGCAAAGTACCTGATCCTCTGGAGAAAGGCCGCATACTATTATAAAAAAGGCGGTTTCTTCAGGAAGTGGTATGGCTTGAAACTTGACAGAATGCAGGAACGCACACAGATCACTCTCCCGAGAGAGATCCAGGCAGGCCCCGGTCTCTATATAGGACACTTGGGCAGGCTGATAGTTCATCCTGATGTAAAAATGGGTTCCAATATCAATCTGGCCACCGGCGTGACCATCGGCCAGGCCAACAGGGGAAAACGCAAAGGCGTCCCCGTTATCGGTGACAATGTATGGATCGGCACCAACGCCGTAATAACAGGAAATGTCCACATCGGAAATGATGTGATGATATGCCCCAATGCCTTTGTAAATATGGATGTCCCCGACCACAGCATAGTTATCGGAAATCCTGCTGTGATCCACCACAAGGACAATGCCACGGAAGGTTATATAAATAACTGCGTGGAATAAAACTATAACAAATGTGATTATTAGCAACCTGCCAGTGCTGCCCTAAGATCCTTCTCTATTTTATACTTATCATAAACATCTCTACGGAGTCTCGCATATTCATCCAGATATTCCTGCCGCTTTTCCGCAGTAATTTCCAGATCTTCCGGCCTAAGCTTATCAAAACATTCAAAACCTATGCCATTTACCCGGTTGCCATCAAGCACCCTGCTGTATGATACGGGTATGGTACCGCAGAATACAGATTCCTGCAGCACGCCGGATGTCTGGGTGCCGTACTGCTCCGGTGAATAAGGAAGTACCGTATATTCAGCCTTCGCCAGCAACGTATAGTACTCATCCACAGAAAGATAAGAATCTATAAAAGTAACATTATCCGCTGCCTTATCACGCAGCCGTTCAAGTCTCTCCTTATCGTAAAATCTCCCTGCTACTACCAACGGATATCCGATACGACTGAAAGCCTCTGTCATCTCTTCAAGCTGTTTTTCCGGATTCATTGTTCCGAGACACACAGCATACTTGCCATCAGGGATTGCAAGTTCTGTTTCACACTCATATGACCCATCTGAAAATTTACCATAAATACGCTCATCGTAGGTATAGTCAGGAATAAAAACACTTTTCGCATTTTTGAAATTATATCCGTAGCCCGTAGCGATAATGACCGAGATCTTCTTCTGCGCTTTTTCAAATATCTTCTGCTTTATCCCGGCAAACTTTCCGTTCTTCTTTGCCGTAAAACCCTCCATAAAAGAAGTCACGCATACTTTTTTCCCGTGGTTTCCAACAAGGGCCAGATAAAGCATAAGATAATATTCCGTATTAAAAAACCATACCACATCAGCCTGTGAATTCTTTAATGCCTTATTTATATTTGAGAACATGCGGAATTTATTTAGAACTTTATCCGAAAAAGAGTTCTTCCCCTTCATAGTCAGGCTATTTGGAAGGATGTGTATGTTCTTGCTTTTTTTTCTTTCGTCCCAGGCCTTCCTGTCCGAAAGTTTCTTTTCGCTTTCCTTAAGGATGCACTCCGGTGCGAAAATATCCGTATCAAACGAACCCTGAACCATCTCAAAGTACTGTGCCAGAACCTTGGGTGCATGCCCCACGGGACGGCCTGTGGTATCCTGTCTGCCCTGATATTCAACCAGCGATAACTTCACTCTGTTTCCTTCTTTCTATGGCTATCAAAGGTTTTCCTTATACCACTCCACGGCATCCTTTATGCCGCGTTCAAAACTCCACTCAGGATCATAGCCCAAGAGCTCTCTTGCCTTGCTGATGTCCGCATTGCTGTGCTTGATATCACCGGCCCTGTCCGGTCCGTAGTTCGGCTCCATCTTTACTCCCAGCGCATCTTCCAGATCATGATATATATCTATGAGATATTCCCGTCCGCCATATGCAACATTGAATGCCTGACCGGCAGCCTCATGTCCTGCAAGACAGGCTTTTAGATTAGCTTCGATTACATTTTCTATATATGTGAAATCACGGCTCTGCTTCCCGTCACCGTTTATGGTAGGAGTCTCACCGTTCATCATCTGTTTGATAAACTTTGGAATAACAGCGGCATAGGCTCCGTCAGGATCCTGACGCCTTCCGAATACATTAAAATACCTAAGTCCATAGGTATCCAGTCCGTAATGCCTGGTATACTGCTTAGCCCACTCCTCGTCTGCCCTCTTTGATACAGCGTAGGGCGAAAGAAGGTTGCCTTCACGGCCTTCCTTTTTAGGAAGCACCGGCTCATCACCGTATACGCTGGAACTGGACGCATATACAAATTTCTTTACGCCCTTCTGCCTGGCAGCCTCCAGCATATTAAGGGTACCCACTATATTGTTCATACAGTAAAAAAGCGGCATCTCAATAGACCTGGGCACGGATCCCCATGCTGCCTCATTCAGTACATAGTCCACACCCTCGCAGGCCTTAAGGCAGGTATCAAGATCTTTTATATCGCCTTTAATGAATTCATACTTTTCATTACCGGCAAACATGTCCACGTTTTTCTGCTTGCCCGTGGAAAGATCATCAAGGCACCTGACCCTATACCCCAGTTTCAGTATGGCCTCACACAGATTAGAGCCTATGAATCCGGCTCCACCGGTTACGAGAAAAAGAGTATCTTCAGGAAATCTTAAATCTGAATAGCCCATCCTATAATCTCCAGTATCTGTATCCTGCCGCCTCGTATTCTTTCTTATTGAACACGCCTTTTATATCAAGGAGCAGTTTATCATTATCCTTAAAATACTTATCTACATCAGCTACCGATAAGCCTGCAAATTCCTTGTGTGCTACTGCAAGTATAACAGCATCCATATCCTTTACATCAGACATGGGGCTCATCTTTATGCCATAAAGTCTTTCTGCCTCGTCAGCATCAGCCTGTGGATCTGCGATCACGGGTTCAATGCCATACTCCCTAAGTTCCTTTATTATGTCAAAGACCTTGCTGTTTCTGGTATCAGGGCAATTTTCCTTGAATGTAAATCCGAGCACAGCCACCTTTGCACCCTTTACAGGTTTCGATAGCTGAATAAGCTGCTTGACACAGCTCTCGGCAACATATCTTCCCATGTCATCATTGATGCGGCGTCCCGAAAGGATTATCTGTGAATGATATCCAACTTCCTCAGCCTTATATGTCAGATAATAAGGATCCACACCTATGCAGTGTCCGCCTACTAATCCGGGCCTGAAGGGCAGGAAGTTCCACTTTGTGCCTGCTGCCTCTAAAACTGCAAGGGTATCTATTCCCATCTTGTTGAATATTATTGAAAGCTCGTTCATGAAGGCTATATTGATATCACGCTGGCTGTTCTCGATAACCTTTGCAGCTTCTGCAACCTTTATGGACTCAGCCCTGTGCACGCCTGCATCAACAACAATACTGTACACATCTGCCACGATATCCAGAGTCTCCTCATCCATACCGGAAACGATCTTCTTTATGGTATTTAATCTGTGCTCCTTGTCGCCGGGATTGATACGCTCAGGAGAATAACCGATCTTGAAATCCTCACCGCACTTAAGGCCTGACTCCTTTTCAAGGATAGGCTTACAGATATCTTCAGTTACCCCCGGATAAACAGTTGATTCAAATACTACTATGGAACCTTTTGTAAGATTCTTTCCCAGTATCCTTGCTGCACCCTCCACGGGAGTAAGATCCGGCGTATGGTCATCATTCACAGGAGTGGGAACAGCAACAATATGGAACTTTGCTTCCTTAAGCTTTTCAGCATCTGCCGTGAAATCAACAGCTGAGTTCTTTATCACCTCATCCCCAACCTCGTGTGTGGGATCGAAGCCGTTTTTATACATTTCTATCTTTGCTTCGTTCAGGTCATAACCTATTACCTTCACTCCGCGCTTTGCAAATTCAACGGCAATGGGCATTCCAACATATCCCAGTCCCACAAGGGAGAGCTTTTCTTTTCCGCTTTTGATTTCATCATAAAGACTCATTTTTTTTCATCCTCTTTTCTCGATATGATTAAATTATTATTTGTTATCTTTCACTACTATCTCTTGCGTCATCATCAATCCAAGTATAGCTGTCTGCCCTTTTCGTATGTCTTAAGTGTCCCCTTAAGCGCATCAACGCTCATCATGGCCAGCATTGCCGCTGACTTATTCTGTGCACGGCACTTCTGATCATGTGCGATCTTTGGAGCAAGCTTCATTATATCGTTGCGCACATGCTTTATCAGCAGTTCATTGTCAGCACTTTCCACCTCCGCAAGTATCTGGCAGCATGCAGAAAAATGCCTGGACAACGCAGCCGGATAATACAGCGCGTATTTTTCTTTGACAAACTTAAGCATGTCGCGGCTGTGCTTGTAGTAAGCCACATTCCTGCTGACCTTTGTTGAATTCATGGTATTGCTTTTTCTGTGGTAGTATTTGTACATATTTCTGCAGCCGTATACCACACCGTTTGCTGCAGCAAAGAGACGGTATATCGTTCCCATGTCCTCTGCCTCAGTCCCTTCCGGGAAACGGACATTATCCCAAAGTTTCCTTTCGGAAAGCATTCCCCAGGGCACGGACATAAAATATCTCTGATAAAGCAGTTCTTCCATGGCAGAATTTCCTGAGTAAAAATAAATCTCATCGGAAGTCTTCGGCTTTTCCAGTACCTCTGTCTTAACATAATCCTTAGCATCTGCCGCACCGCGCTTAAGCCCTTCAGTTATGCCCTTGGCGCCCTTTTTAAATTCATTTGAGCCCTCGGTACCCAATGGATAAATATCATCATGTGCACATACGGATACCTGAGATTCTGTCCTATCGATCAGGTTCTTCAAATATGAAAGATACTCCGGCTCCACCGTATCGTCACTATCTACAAAGCTTACATAAAGACCATCCGCTTTATTCAAGCCGAAATTTCTGGCAGCCGCCGCACCCTTATTTTCCTGATGATAAACCTTAACTATCTCGTTTTCCGAGTATTCATCACAGATTTCCGGCGAACCGTCTCTGGAGCCGTCATCAACAAGTATAATCTCGAAATTCCCGTATGTCTGAGCCAATATGCTGTCCACACAGGCTTTTAAATTCGCCTCCGCCTGATAGACAGGTACAATGACGCTTATCTTGTCTATTGAATTCTTATCGAATACCGTACTGCCCATATTTACCCCCACTTTCACTGAGCATTATCCATAACCTATACGATTATACTACTTTTTCATATTTTTCCCAAATGCGCCTATCAGAATATACCTATTCCGTTGTCTGCAAGAAAGGCCTTCATTTCGCTATAACTTCCGAACTCCTTTGACCAGCCGTGGGTAGCATAAGGTGCCCTGCAATTCACCACACTGTCCCGTAGGTCATATTCCAGAGAAAAACTCCTTCCGGTTTCCACATCCGCAGGTTTAAACCCACTTTTATTCTCCGGGCCAAATACACCAAAAAATATATCCTCGCTCCTCTTGAAAAACCAGTAAACCTTACGCCATCTGAACTCATGTATAAGCGCCTTACATTTCCTGACATTCCTCAGGCAAAAGCCGCCGTTGCCCATTGAGATCCCCTGTCCGGCTTTTTTCAGGCACTTTATCCGTCCGCCGGACTTTTTAGGAAAAGTCCATTCCCATATGCGTCTCTCCGGTATCCAGGGGGCTCCTATATAATCAAATCCCTTACCTATAAATTCAGGTATCCTGTCTTCCTTTGACCACAGTGCTGCATCCGGCTGGGCTATAAGTATATATTCATAGTCAGAAAAACCGTCATAAAAGCCTTCACTCAAAAGCAGTCTATTGTACCCCTTCGTACCTGTGAAAAACCTATCCGGAAAAGTCTTATACTCACCCGCAGGAAAATTCTCCCTATACCATGAAAGATCCAATCCTTCCGGAACCACGAAATACTTCTTTCCCTTAAGCACCTCAAAAAAAGCCTTCACGCAGCTGCATTCATCAACATCAAAGGCTTTTTTATACGCCGGTATCACGACCGCATATTCAGTTCTGTTTTCCGTATTCTGCAAAAAGTTCCTCCACGATCTCGGATGTACGGTCCCAGGAAAACCTTTCTGCCTCAGCAGCAATGTTTGTCCTGAATTCATCAGCCTTATCTTCCACAAAAAATCTGACGATTGCAGCCGCCAGCGCTTTTTCATCTTCAGACGGCACAATGATTCCGGTTTTTCCGTCAGTAACTGCCTCCGGCAGGCCGCCTACATTTGTGGCAATGACAGGAAGACTAAAGCCGAAAGCAATCTGCACTATAGCAGACTGTGTTGCCGAAACATAGGGACAGATATTAAGATCTGCGGCCGCGAAAAATTTCTCTATCTCATTATCCGGAACATATTCGTCATATACCTTAACATATCCGTCGGTATTGTATTCCTTCATAAGGGCATCATATTCTTCCTTCTGCCCGCCGAAATCTCCAACCACATATATCTTAGCTTTAGGAAGTTTTTTTACTATATCCGGAACGGCTTTTATCAGATACTTTAATCCCTTATACTTACGCACTATGCCGAAGAACAAAAGCATCTGCTCATCTTCCTGAATACCAAGCAGCCCTCTGGCTTCTTCCCTTGTCATATTCTTTATCTTGAAAGCATTGTATGTAGGAACCACCGTCCTCTTATAGGGCATATTGGGAAGGAGCATCTCCAGGTCTGCGGCATCTTCCTTCGAATGCACGCTGCTTAAGGTTCCGAGCTTAAGTGTGTTTTTTGTAAGTATCCTGTCCATAGGAAAACGTTCATGGGGCAGCACATTGTGGCACACAAATATAACAGGAAACTTCTTTTTCATTCCTGAAAGTATAGCCTGATAGCAGGGCGCAAAATAGGGATGCCACCAGTGGACTATGAGCATATCCGGTTTCCAGTCCAGTATCTTTTTCTTTGCACCGGGCCAATTAAAGGGATTTGCAGTATTTATAACATATCTGGTATCTCCAGCCTGAAAAGTTTTATTCTCATAATCCTTCTGCTCCCTTTTGAACATTATCCTGGGATACTGAAGTGAATAAGAAAAAACCGCCACTTCAAATTTCTTTTCCAACGCCTTGGATAAAAGTCCGGTGTAATGGGCTATTCCGCTTTTATAAGGATAAACCGGACCTATTATCGCAACTTTTTTCTTCACATCCATACCTCGTACCATTCCTGAAATATCATGAAAGCCCAGAGTAGACGCACAAAGGAATTATATCCAAGCTTTGATGACGGCTCTGATGATAAATATTTTCTTACCGTTCCGGACACCCTGTCAGCATCAAAAAGGCCCTGGCTCTTAAGCCCTTCTGCATCTGCCGCAGAAATCAACCGCTCTTTTAACGGCCCCCGCATCCAGCTATCCAAAGGAACGGAAAAGCCCTTTTTCGGACGATCCAAAAGCTCCTGCGGGATCATGTCGTAAGTTATGTCTTTTAAAATATACTTTTTCTCCTTGCCGTGAAGCTTGTATTTCATAGGTATTGAAAAAGAATACTCCATCACTTTGCGGTCAAGGATAGGACACCTTGCCTCCAAGGAGTAGTACATGCTGGCTCTGTCAACCTTGCAGAGAATATCCCCCGGAAGATAATTATCCATATCCAGCAGCATTCGCCGCTGCACCCAGCTCTTCGTGTCATACTTATCCTCTGTCAGATAATCAAGGGAAAGCCCGTCCTTCTCCAATGGAAATGATGAGGCGTAAGCCCTTACTATGTCAGCCTGAAGCTGTGTCTGTCTGCGCTTATCCCTGTTGGCAGATATTACTTTTATCTTGCCGGGATATTTCTTTTCCAGTTTCTTTCCACCGATGCTGATATTTCCGAAAGCATGAGCCATGGCACCGGGAAAGTCAAGAAACTGGGCCATCCTTACCTTATCGTAATCACCGTATCCGCAGAAAAATTCATCACCGCCGTCTCCTGACAGAATAACAGTTACCTTTTCTCTTGCAGCCTTCGATACCAGCATGGTAGGTATCTGTGACGAGTCTGCAAAAGGTTCATCAAATGCATAGGGAAGCGCATCCACAAGTCCCAGCATATCCTTTTCACTGATGATCGTTTCGCTATGTTCCGTTCCCAAATATGACGCAATAGCAGCCGCATAGGATGCCTCATTATATTTCTGCTCTTCAAAACCTATACAGAAAGTCTTTACAGGCGTATCCGACACTTTAGCTGCAAGAGCAGTAACAAGGGATGAATCAAAACCGCCGCTTAAGAAAGTTCCCACAGGCACATCTGCCGACAATCTTTTTTTCACGGAATCCAGCAAAATGTCATACAAAACTTTTTTATACTCATCATAATCAAGTGCCTTGGCTGCGGATTTCTTTGCATATACATCAGCTATATCCCAGTACTTAACCGAACTGACGGTACCATTCTTAAATACGGAATAAGTTCCGGGCTCCTGCTTATAAACATTCCTGAATATGCTGTCCGGCGCATTTATGTAATTCTGGTACAGATATCTTGAAAGAATTTCTGTATTAATATCTTTCTTAAACCCCGGATAAAGCATGATGGGCTTAAGTTCTGACGCAAATACGATATCCCCATTCTCGTGATAGTAATACAGCGGTTTCTTTCCTATCCTGTCCCGTGCAAAAATAAGCTCATCCGTATCACGGTCATAAAGTGCAATGGCAAACATGCCTTCCAGTCTGGAAAACATTTTCTTCCCCCAGCGAAGGTATGCCGCCAGGATCACTTCAGTATCGCATCCGCTGCTCTTATATGTATACTCTGAAAGTTCCTCCCTGAGATCCCTGAAATTATAGATCTCACCATTAAAAACAAGCGTCAGTCTGCCGTTAGGAGAGGACATAGGTTGATGTCCCAGGGGCGATAGATCAAATATTGAAAGCCTGCGCTGTGCAAGGCCTACATTATAATCATCAGCACCGGAAAAAAGTTCCACGCCGGAATCATCCGGCCCCCTCTTTTCCATACTGTCATTCATTATCTTCAGTTCGTCATATGTAATTTTTTTCTTACTGATAAAACCGCATATTCCGCACATACTTACCTCACATACTCTTCACGCAATTCATACCGAATTAAGCAGTACTTTCCCAAACATTACAGGCTATTTTGAAAGCTTATTAATATACTCCCTAAAAACATCCGGCAGGACCCTCGCCTGTTCACCGGCATCAAATCCCATTTTCTTAAGACTCTCATATCCCCGCAGGTCGTTCAGTCTGTTTCCGGCAGGTCTACCTGCTGCGACGCGCCCATAAAGACCTGCAGCCTTATCTGCCCACACTTCCGCATTCTCATTCAAAGAACAGTATTCCACATATTCAGGTACATCCACCTCTTTTGTGATGCTATCCGAAATAAGGCATGGCAGTCCTGCTGATACAGCCTCAACTATCATCCCGGGCAGGCCTTCATAAAACGAAGGAAACACTACCATGTCAAAAGCCTGATAAAATCCAGATGGTTCACTTGTTTCTCCCGCAAAGACCACCTTGTCCGAAATACCCAGTTCAGCAGCCTTCTTTTCCACAGACTCTTTTGTACCACCATTACCCACAAGCAGTAACCTGGCGTTTTCATCTTTTTTCAGGTATTCCTTATAAACATCCAGAAGGAATAAATGGTTCTTGGCATAGTGGAACCTTCCCACATGACCTATAACAAATTTATCTTGCAGACCGTATTTCTCACGTATTTCCTCACGGAGCCTTATATTTTCATCGTTATGGACAAATTTTTTCAGGTTGTTTGCTGTGTGAAGGATCCAGACCTTTCCTTCATCAGCCCGCTTGTTTCCGTATACAGCTCTTCCTGCTTCCTCAGAAACCGCAGCACAGACATCGCATTTTTTATACAGATTTTTCCTGAGCATCTTAGTAAGCGTCCCCTTGATCCCGGGATCCACTCCGGCAGACCTTGCATACGCTACGGTCAAAGGTACACCGCATTTCTTTGCAACAGGCATGTAAATGGAGGCGGTACTTGTCATGCTCCCCAGCACAACATCAATCTCAGGATGCTCCGAAAATACTTTTTTCAGTGCCTTCACATAGGAAAAGTAATTATAAAACAAAAATCTTGGCACCCTGTATATCCTGCATCCCAGGCTCTCAGCTTCCTTTTCATATATGCCAACAGGTTCACACAGCAAAAAGTCATAATGAAGAATTGATGGATCACTGTTCCGCACCATATCCATGGCACGGCTCTCCGCGCCCCCCATGCCGAGTCCACCTATGACATGAAGTACACGAAGGGGCTTATCCGTATTTTCGTTGTTCATTCTATTCTGAGTCTCACCGCTCATATCGTTCCTGCCTATACATAAAGGCTATTTGAAAAAGTCATTCGTAATACTGTTTTATATCCCTGTCGTCCAGATAGAGTACCATTATACCGTCAATCACCTTCGTGCAGCCTTCCTGCGGCCACATATTCATCTCGGCAAATTCTTCAGAACGTACAATCTCCTTATATTCTTCAAAAGTTGCTCCGCCGTAATCCGTTGATAAAAACCAGTTAAGACCACTTACGTATTCATTCGCACCGGTCATAAAAAGATTTGATACAACACCAGAAAGCCTTGGCGCGCTTTCAAGATAATCCGGCAGCTGATATGTACACCCTATTACAGCCAGATGCATACCTTCCTCGTATCCATCAGTCATTTCAAGTCTTACCTGTATTCGGTTCAACTGATTTTCCATATTCTTATTGGCACGGTACATGCTCTCATATGCCTGATCTGTTATAACTATAAAGTGAAAGCAGATAGTAAACATAAACGCCAGCATTATTCCCTGTGGAATCTGCTTTAATACATCACGCTTATTCTTCCATGAATCTATGTCACCGGATCTCTCATACAATATCTGCATAAGTATGACCGGAAATATATAGAAGATACCCATGCTGTACAGCATCGGTGCGGATAAATACTTAACATCCGGAGACAGCACAAAAAAGATATGTGTCGCAAGGGGTATGAATAATAGAAGTAGTGTCTCTAATACAAGTCTTAACGCGGTCTCACCTGCTCCTATTTTTTTATCCTCTTTCCGGCCAAACACCAATATTACCAACAGCACCGCCGTAAGAATGAACATCAACACATTCGAAACATTGTAAAAGTCCGCTTCGAAATGAACCAGGTAGTATCTTGCAAATTCAACGTAAGAATTAATGAATATATCAGCTATCCTTCCAAGAGAAAAGGACTGCTCTCCGTCTAACCCCATATATCCGGCAACTTCATGGTCAGTCAGTTTCATGACAATCTTCATAAGAGGATAATAAACAACGATAGCCATTATTCCCATAGCCGCAAAACTACCTGTCTTTTTCCAGAAATCCTTTAGGCTTTTCGCCCTGTCATTCAACATCAGAATAATCCACAACTCCAAAAGAAGTACAGTCACCGAAACATAAGACTGATAGAACCCCATCGATAGTCCCAGCAGAACGGCTGAAATTACCAGTTCCCAAAACTTCTTAGCCTTCACCGCAATATATGCCGACAGAACAGACAACAACAATCCGAAGAAATAACCATCGGCAGTGTACATATAAGAAAATGTTCCTGCCACTACCGGGTTACACACAAGGATCGCCGACACCAGTATCACATAAAGATTGCTTTTCAGGTCAAATAGCTTGATTACTACAATTGCCGTAAATGATATCCATATCAGTGAGAGTACGCCTATCACCCATGTAGCTTCTTTCGGTCCCCTGACCTTCTCCACTAACGGAAGAAGAAATCTTCCGATAGAAATAGTCCACGACGCCGATATTGTATTCAAATAATTAAATGAATCCTCACAGAAAAATTTATTCGTCAGCCGGAAACCATGTGCTATAAAGCCAAGTATCATGGTGAATAAAAACGTATTAAAAGGCTTGTTAAGCTTTATTCTGTCATTCATAGTTTATTCCTTTGTTTTAACACTCTGTTTTTTCGAAATACTTTCATGCATAAGTATTCCCATAGCAAAAATCAATGCAATAAATATAATATATGCAGGATGTCCCATCCACTCTGTCATCATCCCAAGGGACACCGTTATTGCAGTAAAAAGCGGATATGAAAGATAACCCTTTTTTTCGCCCTCTTTGAAATACAGTACTGCAGCCACGATAACTGATACAGCATTAAGTAAAAACAAAACTGCACCGGCAAATATGCCATACTGATACGCAACCTGCAGGTATGTATTATGTGCATGATATATCAACGTACCGTCATCCAGATAAATATTTCCCGGATAGTGGGCACTAAATGATATCTTTGGTATATATGCCTTCCATATGGTGCTCCGTCCGTTTGATACATCCTTGTGGTCAATCTCTATAGTTTCAGTCTGTGCGCTTCCGTCATGAGTCACTGCACTTCCGTCGCCCTCAAAATCTATAAGTATTCCCCACTTTCCAAAAACGATCCTTAAGAGGTCTGTAAATTCCGTATACTTTGGAGACTCCGCAGGATCTCCCTGGACAACTTTAAGCTCCGGATTATACTCCCAGGTATAAAAATAAGGATTATCAACTTTTGACGGCATATATCTTACCAAAAGGAATCCGGGATAAAGCAATACCAGCGTAAGAATAGGGATTGCAAAATATCGCAATATAACAAAAAGTTTTTTACGCGACTTTATGATATCTATTACAAATACAGCAAAAAATGCGACACCGGTTGCCAGTATGGTGGTTCTGGTATAATTGAGCACTACCAGCACCAGATCCCAGACTATCAACAGATAATAAAACACATATGCCGCAATCTTTATACCACGGCCCTTTTTTACCCATTTAAAGTCCGGTATCAGCCCGTTTATCAGCAATATATCATCACCATCTCCCGCATGCCATAACATTTCCAGTCTGCAAAAAAAGACCGCAGTTACAGCCGCCAGATATTCACCGGCCGCATTCTCATTCTGAAAATAGAGCTGATATCTTTCGGTGTCAAAGGGGCGCTGAAAAACCGACCGTGCTGAAACAAAAGCAAAAGACATTATAGTCCCCGCAAAAAACGCATTCCTTAAAGCGTACCTTATTCCCGCATCTGCCTGAACATAAAAAAACAGGCTGTATCCCATAACAATGAAAGCCGTATATCCGTATCCGGGATTGAATATCGCCAGAAGGATAATCCATAATATCCAGAGCAGTCTGATGATATGCGAAGGTTTCTTTAAATCCACCAGTAGGCTTTCTTTATTTATCATCTTAGGGATCGTGAATAGATTAGCGATTAGCACTGCTCCCCAGACAAGTATAACAAGCTTTCCGTATCTGATAACATCAACAAATTCATAATTACAGGTATCCGCTATCCAGTGCTTTTCATACGCAAAATGGGTAAATACATACCATACGGGGATCCAAATAACTACCGGCAGACTTATCCATCTTTTCCAATCCATGATAATCAGGGTTACCAGACCCATTCCAATACAGAAAAGCCTGAAATTTACCGCCTGTTCATAGCTATTGGCAGAATTTACGAATGCTACACCTGCACAGAAACACATGTAAAAAAGAACAGCCAAAAGAACTCCTCTGATAACAGAGACCTTATCTATTATTCCGTTACAAAATGCACTAACCTTTGATGTCATCTTTTATGCTGTCTGTCCTGTTTCCCACGATTTCCTTTATAACATACTGGGGCGAATTGTTTATGCTTATATATATCCTCCCCACATACTCACCGATAAGTCCCAGCATTATCATTATCATACCGCCAAAGAATATCAGTACCGCCATAGTGGATGCATAACCCAAAACTCTGTCAGGAAGTGTAAAATGCTGGACTATTATCACTATCCCGTATATAAAACCTATGATAGTGGAACCTATCCCGACTATAGTGGCCAGTCTCAGAGGCTTTACGGAAAAAGAAGTAAAACCGTTCATCCAGAGTCCCAGCAGCTTTATCAAAGTATATCCTGATGAACCCACTTGTCTCTCTCTATGGTCAATGTCTACATTCACTATATTTTTTGCAGCCCGCAGTACAAGACCAATAACATAGGGATAAGAATTCTCATACTTTATCATGTCATTAACAACAAATCTCTTCACCGCAAAATAGCTGGACACATAAAGCTCTTTAGGTTTGCCCAGCATGAACTCAGCCATCTTTTCATTAACGTAGCTGCCAAAATTTCTAAAGGGAGAATGTTTCTTTTTATCATATCTGGCGTATGCCGCGTCCGCTCCGTCTGCAATAGCATCAAGGAGCCTGTCCATCTGGTCTGCAGGGGTCTGCCCATCGTCGTCAAGACAGATTATAATATCCCCAACAGACTGTCTGAGTCCTGCCATAAGTGCAGAATGCTGCCCGAAATTACGGCCGAAATCTATTCCTGTTACTTTGGAATCCTTTTCGCAAATGGACCGGATAACATCCATGGTAGAGTCCGGTGAACAGTCATTAACAAGAATAACCTCATAATCATAACCATCTAACTTAGTTATCGTATCCCTTATTTCATTAACCACACCTTCCAGTGTTTTTTCGGACCGGTAACATGGTATAACAAAACTTACAAGCTTATTTGACATACTATCCTCTCAACATATGAATGATCTTTTTCCCGTCTTCGGTATAAGAACACTCTTTTTCTTCAACAATTTTAAAACCGTTCTTTTCATATACATGCATAGCAGCTCCGTTGTCCTCCAGAACCCGCAGATCCACTGTGCTTATTCCCAGGCCATCTTCAGCATAATTAAGAATCAGCTGCATAGCCTCACTTCCATAACCTTTTCCCAGTACACCCTCTTCACCTATGAATATGCCATATTCTGCACTATGTTTCTCATAGTCTATTTTTTGAAGATATACGCTTCCTATTTCCTGCCCGCTTTCTTTGACGACTATCACAAACTGCTCAACCAGTCCGGTCTCAACCTTTTCCGCTATCCACTTCCTGTGATCATCTGCAGTAATCGGTTTTTTATAAATAAAATGCTCCACCACAAAAGGTTTATTGCGCCAGGCAACAATACTTTCCGTATCGCTTGCAGTCATGCGGCGAAGATTCAGCTTTTTTCCTTCTATCAGATCTATTTTTTTCATTTGCCTGACTTTCTATTTCTCAGCTGTCTTGTATATCATAAAGTTGCCATAGTCCGTACTTATGCACTCATCAAGTATAAACTCCTTATTCCAGTCATACCTTGAAACGAGATAATCACTCAGTATTTCCGGGGACATTCCCTTTCCCTCACGACAGACGTAGCAGAAATCCTTTCCGGATGTAAACAAGTGATCCAGACCCATGATTCCCAAATTTTCAAGCCTGATCCTCTGGTTCGGCGTCCTAGTCATCCAGCCGCCGGTAGAAACAAGGTTGGTAGGCGGACTTATGGATGAATCCACACAGCAATATACATCCGTTATGAAAACATCCAGTGGATTAGCATTCATATAGTCATATAACTCTTTACAGTCACTATTTATGGCATCCAGCTTATTTTTCTCTTCATGTGCCGTTTTAATCGAAATAACAGATGCTGCCGACAACATGACTACAACAACTATTATCATAACCTTAAGCACTATGCTTTTATCCGGTGTTGGCAGCTTTATTTTTCTTCTTTCTTCGTCCGTTCTTTTTGCAATCAATGCATTATACATATCTGCCCTGAACCTTGACCTATACAGTATTCCCAGCACAGTAACTGCTCCGATCAGATAAAGAGAAATTACAACCCGCTCCGGGTATCTTCCATGCAGAATAAGCCAAAGATACATACTCACAAAACCCGCGCCTACAGGAAACAGGAACACAAGGGAAATAGTATCTCTGTTTAATATCATGAAAAAAACAGTTCCCAGCCAGAACAGCGTAAATATCCATCCGTAAATGCTGTCCCCGGCACTTCCGTCCCCACCGTCAAAGAGCCACATTCTATGCACAAGAATCCAAACAGCATTTTTTATTGAGTCTTTTGAGAATATTTCCTTATTATTGAACGAGTATCTCGCCATCGCCTCGAAGGTCTGCACACCGGCAGTATCATCTATTGCGATAGCGTAATTCTTAAGGACCGCCTGTTCAGTCTCATCTACACCTATCTTCTTATAATATTCAACCGCCTCTTCGTTTTCCCATACACCTGCATAATCATAAAGATCCGTTCTGGCAGCATTGTATTTCTCATAGTATTCCAGCTCATCCCCCACATAGGAACCTCTGTCAGCTCCCAGAAGGGTAAGATAGGTCACTAAGAATACCATGGAAACCTCAACAAGATACATGAGCTCCTTCTTGCTCTGCTTTGTGCCTGTCCGCTGTACAAGCAGCCACCTCTCGAAAAACATCATTACGCCACATATGCAAAAGAAAGGCAGAACCATTTCAAAAACCTGCGGCCTTATCTGGTCACAGAGGAGTAACAACAGGCCTGCACCTAAAAGTCGTCCTATCTGCTCATATGTGAGCACTTCTTCATTTTTATTCCGGGAATGTTTTTCCTTTTCCGTCTCCGGTCTTTCTGATGCGCGGTCCCTGAGTTTTGTATCGGTAGTAAGCATCAGGAAAATACCTACTGTCCCGACCATTGCCGCGGTAACAGTGTACTGAAGCATTATCAGACTACCGATGTAGAGGCCTGAGAAAATCAGCACTAATGTGGTTATCAGCAATATCACATTTTTTCTATTGTAGTCACACAGTGCCAATGCCCTTCTTAAAACCAGGTAAAACCCAATGACAAAGCAGGCACACTGAAAGACCATGAACCATGGAACAACCGGAACAATACGATAGAAAATGGTCAGTATAACACCTAAAGGGACACGCATATAGACCGTCATAGCCGAAGGTTCGCCTGAGTAGTATCCACTTAGAACATCCCCTATCATAACGTCATCATTCAGCGAAAGTCTTACACCAAAGCATAAGATAGTTATAGCGAAAACAATAATGGTCGCTGTCGCCGCTACAATAGTCTTTTTTCTTTCCACCCTGTTTGATGACATTAGTTACGCTTGTTCTCCATTAAAGAATTCTTTCACCTTGCTTATGATATAAGCATTCTGTTCCTCTGTAAGTCCATAGTACAGTGGCAGCCTTAAGAGCCTTTCGCTCTCTTTTGTGGTATATTCATCCACGCCTGAAAATCTTCCGAAACGTTTTCCTGCCGGTGCACTGTGGAGCGGAATATAATGGAAAACCGACAGAATATCCTTTTCCTTAAGGAAAGCTATAAGCTTTCCACGCTCTTCTATATCTTTCAGCTTGATGTAAAACATATGGGCATTATGCTCGCACTCTGCCGGCACCACCGGGAGTTCAATAAGTCCCGCTTCTGCCAAAGGTTTCAGTCCATCATAATATGTATTCCAGATGTTCTTTCTATAATCATTTATCTCATCAGCCATCTCAAGCTGGGCATAAAGGTATGCTGCATTCATGTCGCTTGGCAGATAAGAAGACCCAAAATTAACCCAGGTATATTTATCCACCTGGCCCCTGAAGAACTTACTTCTGTCAGTTCCTTTTTCGCGGATTATCTCCGCTTCCTCAATAAATCTGTCATCCTTAAGCAGAAGGGCACCGCCTTCCCCCATGCTGTAGTTCTTGGTCTCATGGAAACTGTAGCAGCCCATGTCGCCTATGGTTCCCAGGGCCTTGCCCTTATATTTGGACATAACACCCTGTGCCGCATCCTCTATAACAAGAAGATTATGTCTGGCTGCTATGTCCATTATGGTATCCATTTCACAAGCCACACCGGCATAGTGTACCGGTACGATGGCACGAGTCTTAGGCGTAATAGCTGCCTCTATCTTCTTTTCATCAATGTTCATAGTGTCAGGCCTTATATCAACGAAAACCGGCACTGCCCCACGCAATACAAAAGCATCTGCCGTAGATACAAAGGTATATGAAGGCATTATCACCTCGTCGCCCTCGCCGACTCCTGAAAGAAGCGCGGCCATCTCAGTTGCATGGGTACAGGATGTGGTCAGCAGGCATTTCTTCGCCCCAGTCCGTTCCTCAAACCACTTATTGCATTCCTTTGTATATTTGCCGTCACCGCATATCTTCTGTGCTTCCACACATTCCTTAATATACTCAAGCTCTTTTCCCGTATGCGGTGGTACATTGAAATTGATCATACTATCCTCCGTGCCAAGCCTAAATCGCTGGTGAAAAATCGGCTCTTTAAAAGCGATTTTTCACACTAACCTCTTTTCAAATTCAAAATTCTCTTCGTGCAAGCACCAAGAGTAAAAATCACAAAACACCTTATATTATACCATTATTTATGTAAATTTACATAATTTGCATAAATACGTTCCGGGCGAAATCCAAATTGGTATCAGTTAGTAGTAAACCACGAACTCCTCATTGGAAAATACTTCTTCATATCCATTCATTAACAAGAATGATCCCAGCGTGATCCTCTTGCTTGCAATAGCGCTTTCCTCATCAGATGTCACCGAACCGTTAAGTAATCCGGATAATATCTCCGCCTCGTCTGCCGATGCTATCACTACCGGGTGTTTTCCCTTAGCCATCATAGCCATGAGCTCATCAAACATATCATCCCCTGAATAACTGTCAAGGCTTGGCCAAAAAGTCGAAAGTGCAGGGGGCACATCCTGTACATAATGCAGTCCCGGTATGGGGCCCCATGCGATAAGGCCGTCATTATACAGTGACCTGTCTGTATCAAAGAAAAGTCCGTCAAGTGCAAAACATAATTCATTCACGGCATCTGCATGTCCTGCCTCTGCCTCCATCCCTGCCAGTGCCGGCACCCAGAGTTCAAAACCTGCTCTCTCCTTTTCCCCGTTTTCGCAGTCCTTGAATGTATAGGTCATCCCAAAAAACATAGACTGGATCACAAGCGCAGCTGTCAGCACCAAAAACATTACCGCAAAAGGATAGAGCATATTTTTGCCTTTTAGCATAGTCACTATCTGATACACGATAAAAAACGCCACCGGAACTATAAGGAAAGAGTTGTTCATCACTGCATATAGGTGATTGTTTGTTCCGAGAGGCGTGATAAAGATTATCATAAGGCTCATAAAAGACAGAAGTTTCTCATCAATCCCAAATTGTTTGCCCACAATTGCAATGACAAAAAGTACAATACTGATGATAAGGAACACTACATATAACCTATATATGCTCCCCGTATTCCAGTACTCAAAATTAAACATACCGTTCCGCTCAAGATAGGCGAATGTAAGCAGTACGCCTCCGGCATAGAGTGTTGTGAAAACTATCTTTAAAAACTTTTCATTCTTTCTGATAAAACCGGTCAGGCCGTTATTATTCTGCTCGGTCTGTTCAGCAGACTCATTTGAAGTTTCATTTTCACTAACCGTCGCCTTGTCCGGGAATACTAATTTGAAAAACAGCATACCCAGCACCAGCTCAGCCATTAACAGTAACGCCCATTTAAGATTTCCCAGGTAGCTGTCCAGTATCAACAGTATCATGCCGCCCGCAGAATATCCCCCCGCCGAGGATCCTGACTCTCCGGACAGAAGTCCCATTACCCACTCAGTAACAGCCTGCATCTCCGCAATGGGACTGCTGCCATTTGACAAAGCATATATGACAAATATTATGAAAGCCAAAAATACACCGGCAGCATAGCCCGCCACACAGAGCAGGGTATCCGAAATGATCCTTTTAAACAGCGGCTTGTCTGATGTACCATCTTTCTTTAAAAACTCACCATACCACACCCACACTATGAGCAGCACTTCCACGCCATTTGAGATACGCACAAAAAGGTTTATTCCAAGCACAATTCCCGCAATAATATAATAAAGATTTTTTCCGCTCCTTATTCCGTAAAGAAGAAGAATGCAGGTCAGTGCAAACAGATAGAAGCTCAGATACTGATAAAGGATCACCTTTGGGATAAGGCAGAGACCGGTCGCCGTAAGCAGCCCCGGGAAAAGAAGCGGTGTCGGAATGACTTTCCGCATTGAAAAGAATATGACCACAACCACAGCCAAAAGCAGAACTGCAGTGAATAAATTCATAAACTTCATACTAAACAGCAGGTCAATCCGCGGGCTGTCGCCTTTCATCCTGTCGAGAATATCACCTGCCCGGCAGCTGAGTTTAAGCAAAACAGATCCGATAAGATTAGAAAGAAAAGTGGCATATTTCCAGCTGCCGGTCATCTCATCCATAAAGCGGTAGTTAGCAAGGCTGTAGGTCGTGTCACTCAGATCACCGCCACGGCCATATCCCCACAAGGAAAAAACAGCAAGTATTATGATGTATGCGGCATTTTCATACCACCTGTTCTTCTTTTCCTTCTTTTCCATCTTCTCCGGTATTCTTCTTTTCCAGGAATATTTTCCTTGTGACAAAGTTATATATCATAACAAGCCCTGTGGCAAAGATCTTTCCGCCTGCAACTGCAATGTTGTATTCTACATATTTCATCAGAAGGCTGCTGTGCATATATAACACATCCACAGAAAGCCAGATAAACAGTTCGTTCAGGCCAAGACCGATCACTGACAGTATAACGAAAATAACGAACTCCGCTTTTCTGTCCATGTCTTCCTTTCTTTCAAACACGAACTTAAAGCTCAGCAGGTAATTTACCACTACAGAAATGATGAAGCCAGCCGCAGCTGCTATCAGGTGATAAACTCCTATGTATGTAAGCCCCATGGTAATGGCAAAATCTATCACGAAACAGAATGCGCCCACGAACCCGAATTTAACCATCTGTTCTATTAATTTCTTCATAATTATCCGTAAAACTCCTTATACCATTTTGCAAATCTTTCAAGTCCATCCCTAAGCGGCGTCTTGGGCTTATATCCAAAATCTCTTTCTAACGCTGTAGTATCAGCGTAGGTCACAGGCACATCCCCGGCCTGCATAGGCACAAGCTCTTCATACGCTTTTATATCAAAATCTTCAGGAAGGACGCCGTTTTTCTTAAGCTCGTCCCCCAGTATCTCTATGAAGTCCATAAGTTCTACCGGCGAGCTGTTGCCGATGTTGTAAAGCGCATAGGGAGGTATCGGGAGACCGTCATCACCGGTTCTTTTGTCCGGTGCGCCCTGCATCACTTTAAACACTCCCAGTGTCACATCATCCACATAAGTAAAATCACGCTTGCATTTACCATAGTTAAAGATCTTTATCTTCTCGTTATTTTTCAACTTATCAGTAAATCCGAAGTAAGCCATATCCGGCCTTCCTGCCGGTCCGTACACAGTAAAGAATCGGAGTCCCGTTGACGGAATCGAATAAAGCTTACTGTAAGCATGGGCAATAAGTTCGTCAGATTTCTTGGTGGCAGCATATAAAGATACCGGGTGCTCCACCGGATCCTCCACACTGTATGGAATACTACTGTTTGTACCGTACACGGAAGACGATGACGCATAAACCAAATGCTCTACCCCTGTCTTTCCATCATCATATGAATGCCTGCAGGCTTCCACGATATTATAGAATCCGACTATGTTTGTCTCAATGTATGCATCTGGATTTATCAGGGAATACCTGACCCCTGCCTGTGCCGCAAGATTTACCACTACCGAAAAAGAATACTTTGCGAAAAGCTCATTTACCAGCTCTTTATCTGCAATGCTCCCTTTTATGAACTCCCAGGATGCACCGGCTGTTTCAGCAGTTTTCTTTATCTGCTCCAGCCGGTATTCCTTTATGGACACATCATAATAGTCATTGAGATTGTCCAGGCCCACAATACGGCAGGTCGGCTCTTCCTTCATTATGCGCATTACAAGGTTGGCGCCGATAAACCCCGCCGCACCTGTTATCAGAACATATTTATCCGACAGTGAAATCCTATTCATTATTGCACATCCTTTTTTTCTTCGGGTGTTTTCTTAAATATCCACAGCTTGCTAAAAACATAATTCAGTATTACAACAATTATACCGATAAGCAGCTTTGCCACAATATCATCAATAACATACAGGGCAGCCACAAAAAGTATCTGCTCTATCACAAAGGATATCACCCTTGCACTGACAAATGCTGCAAACTCTTTCATAATGGGTCCGAAACCTGTCTTGTCGCTATGGAATACAAATATCCTGTTTGTCACATAAGCGAAGATAACCGCTGCTACCCAGGCTATGAAATTTGCTATACTCTCCCTCAGCTTATCTCCCGGCACAAGGTATAACAGCACAGCATGAGCGCATACGATATATACCACCCAGTTAAGGACAGTAGTAAGTCCACCGGTTATCAGATAGTCAAAGACTTCCTTTTTTGAAAGATATATCTTCTCGCAGATATCAAATACTATTATACGGATACGGTCAAGTACGACTCCGGCCGTAAATATCAGCACGCTTACTCCGACAAACCTAAGCAGTGCATACCCAAGATTTTCATCTGCAGACACTCCGAAAAACTTTGGCCACTCATATCTTAAGAACAGATGCTCATGGAGAAGATATACTCCAAACACACAGGGCGATATCGCAAATATGACTTTCTTTATAAAAGCATTCTTTATATCAATCTCTTTGAAAAAAAGAAATAAAGATAAAGCTGCCGTAAATACAAATATGTAATTATATGCCGACGGAATCTGAACCGGATAAACCTCATCCCCCACATACTTTCCTATGGAAACAAATATAGGATAGGATATGAAGACTGAAATAACTGACAAAACATAGCAGGCTGCGGTGACTGCTTTGCCTTTTATAAAGCTCATCCCGTATCTTCCAATGTAAGCAGCGGTCACATATAAGGTAACAAACCACACAAGACCGTTTCCTTTGTCGTCCATAGGCAAAACATAGGGAAGCATGGACTTGGCAGCGGAAAATATACCCAGCATAAGCAGCACCACTATGCCGAGAGTCTTCTTGTCCAGTTTATCCATGGATGCATTCAGTAACGGAGTAAGTATATACAGCATTATAAACGTGCCGGCAAACCAATAGTGTCCGTTTGATACAGGCAGTACAAAAAACTGAAGATTATAAAGGTTCAGCCATTGTATCTTGAAAACTTCATCACCGGTAATGAACGCAATCCCATAGAATATGGTTGCGATCCCGGCGCTGTATACCAGCACCTGCATCCAGAGTATTATCAGTTTCCTGACTGAAAAGCGTGACCTGCTGGCATAGTAGCCGCTTATTATCACATAAACATTAACGCAGCAAAGCGCCGCAGATTCAAGCAGCCAGTATATGTTTGCCGTGCCCTTAACACCGGCATTCCAGTCAGCCAGCATTCCGCCCTTATCCATATAGTGAAGGGTAATGACCATAAACATTGCAACTATACGGAGAAGTTCTACTCCGGCATCCCTGGATGATATTCTGTTTTTTCCCTGCAATTGCTCCGAAACATTCGTGCTTTCCGGAATATTTACAGTTTCTTTTTTATTCAGGCTCATTATTTTTGTTATAACCCTTTACAATCATCCGGATGATTTACCGGATAACCGCTTTATGCTAAATTTATTTCTTTATGGTATGCTCCTCTCGAACAGCGCATCCACTATCCGCTCTGCGCCCCGCCCATCAACAAGTTTCCTTAATTTCTGTGACATATCCTGTCGCTTGTATGTGTTTGCCATCAAGGACTCCAGCTTTTCAAAAAGCCGCTGATAAAAGCCTTCTTCCCTAAGGTCGCCGGCGTATTCCAGATAGCCGCCTTTATAAAATCCTTCGGCATTTTTCTTCTGGTTATCTGCCATTATGTAGCATATTCCCGGAGTTCCCGTTGCCGCTATCTCATATAATGTAGTTCCACCTGCGCTTATTGCAATATCGCTTTTAAGAAAAGCATCCCTAAGCGTAGGTATAGAATCATACACAGTGATCCAGGGGCCGTTCTTCAAGGCAGATGCCTCTTCCTTCATAAGCCGCAGGTCTTCATTAAACCTTCCTGCAATGACCGTTATACGCACGCCTCTAAAAAAGTCACGGTTCCCTGCCTGCTTTATGAAATTCAGCAGAAAGTGATGCTCGTCCGAACCTCCGCTTGTAACAAGTATTTCCTTCACACTGCTCTTTATGGTATGGATTACCGGGGAGCCGCCGTAGGCGCCTGTAACCAAAGAATAGTCAGGCCGCAGGGGCATATAAGCACAGCCGATTAGTTTCTGTACTCCCGGATAATCTTTTTCATAAGGGAACTCAGATGCATTGACTGAATAATTTATTATGGTCTGCACCGGCCATATGGCTTCATAGAGATCGTCAATATATGCCACATGGGTCATAGCCGACAAACCTGCAAGGTATTTTTCCGTAACGAAATAGCTGTCCACAAGAAGTACGGACACCGCACGCTCTTCAATTATTTCCTTCATCAACGGAAGTTCTGATTCCAGAGCATCGAAGACAGTTCCAAGGACTATGGTTTCAAATCCCTTTTCCTCAGGCAGTTCTGCCGAGCCTTCCTCCGCAACGATGAAAGTAACTGAAATTCCCGACCTTACTGCGGCATCAGCAATGCTTAAGCATCTCATCATATGCCCCATTGCAGTGGTACGGTTTGCCTCTGTCCTGATAAATAAATTCAATTATGTTCTCCTATACTATGCTCCGCAGGATTTCACCAAGAGACGAATATGTCTTAACTCCCCTGTTTTCCCAATAGGCCTTGCTGCGGAAACCGCAGTTAACGATCCTGCTCTCAAGCCCGAATTTCCGGGCCAGTTCATATTCATTCTCCGTATCGCCTATTACAGTAAGTTTCGCCTCGGGATATGCCTCCCTTATTACCCGGACCGCCTTCTCCTTCTGGGACATAGCATCATCCGGATCAGCCACTATCGTATAGTCCGCATAAGGAAGGATCGCAAGCCGCTTAAGCTCCCCGTCCAATCCCAGTCTGTTTTTTCTAGCGGTAAGGAATATCACGCCGCCCTTTTCAAATACCGTATTCAAAAATGAAACAGCATCCGTATACAGCTCATCAGTCAGAAGGTATCCGGAAAACTCTATTCTCGCCATCCACTCCTGCTGTATCTCACGGGCATCCGGCATATCTATACCCAGGATCTCCGTAAGGTACTTAAGGCCCGAATTGCCTTCTGCCTTGTAATTCATATACTCTTCAGCATTAAGGCTGCGCTTTGTATGTGAGAGAACCTCCTGCATGACGATAGCATGACGTTTCCTGCTATCGATCAGGGTCCCGTCCAAATCCATTACGAATATTCTTTTCTGTAAAAGATCTTCCCTTACGCCCATAACTATTTTATTACTACCTCCTGGTATACCCTAAGCACGGTCTTCACATCCGTATCAAGCGTAAGCCATTTAGGATCCACCTGATCCCCAAGTATATTTGCAAGCATCGCCCTAACGGCATCAAAGCCTGCCGCTGCCGAAAGACCGGTTCCTGCAGCAAGTCTTAAGTTAACATCCATTACCAGCCATTTGTTTCCCTTGCGTACAAACTGTATGTTGAATATAGGCGGGAAAGGAAGCAGTTCCGTAAAAGTCTTAACCGTCCTGTCGATGTCCTCATCATGCCTAAACCTTGCCTTGGTGCAAACACCGCTCTTAGTCTCCAGCCGCTCCCTTATTACGGTCTGACACTCTACACCGTCATAAAAGCACTCCGCAGTGACTTCTTCCGTTTCATCCTTCCTGCTGCCCTTTCCGGTACAATCCTCCTGGATGACCAGCTTGTCCAGCACTTTCTTGTCAGCAGCCAGCAGATCTGCGCCTTTTATCCTCTTTGCTCCCATTGAGCCGAATCCGTCAAGCTTTTTGACAAAATATGTGTCGCCCGCTTTTATCTCATCAGCCTCAAAAACACGGATGGTAGGGATACCGCATTCCACACAGAAATCATGCAGCCTCTTTTTATGATTAAGAGACCTGGCAGTCCTGACAAGTGGTGCAGTACTCCTTATCCCCAGCTCATGAAAACGCTTATAGTCTTCAGCAAAATATCCCTGCTCCCAGGGAATCAGCGGGATGACAATATCAATGCCGTTTTCCTTTATCAGGCTATACATATATTCAGCATAGCCCTTGCTCTTTACCGGCGGAACAGTATAAAAATGGTCAGAATAAACCGATGCGGCTACCAACTCCATCGCGTTGGTATCGCAAAGATATAGCTCTATCCTGTCCTTATAAAACCTGTCTATTGTCCGTGCTATCTGCCAGGCACTTCCGGTACCCCCGGCAGTCAGCAGTATCTTAAGTTTTTTTGCCATCTTGCCCCCTGATAATCAGCTATCACCAATCAAATAACCACAACATTATATTATATCAGATTTGTACCCCAAATGCTCACCTGCTTATTTAAGCAGAAACCGTACAAAACCGTCAGGCTCCCAGTTAACATACTGGTAGCGCATCAGCATCAGTTTTTCCCTTCCCAGCATCGCCACAAATTCAGAAAGAGTAGAATATCCACGCTCTGTTGCCGCAAAATCTATGCCATCTGCTTTCACAAGGCCTATTACTTCACATATTCCACCAAGCGAGTTGAGTATAAGAAACGTCGCCAACAATACCCTGTACCATTTGTCATTGCTGTCATCCAGCAGATTCTTTATTACCAGCACTGAATAAACAGTAACCGGAACCAAGCTGCCTCTCATGCACAGGTCATTGAAAAAGCCCATCTTTCCCATCATAAGCAGGAAGAACATAAGAGATGCAGCATAGAAAATGAAATTATCGTATTCCTTCTTTATTAAGAGTAAGGCCCAAAGCCCCCACATAAGGCTTAAAAATACAAAGGTCCTAAGATGCCCCCTGTAATCGATAAGGCTGTATCCCATATCCATATAGCCCTTTTTATCCTGCAGGATCGATCCCATCAGATACCAGACAAAAGTAGATGCCAGAATAACCGTTATGATATTCGATACATCGAACACATCCTTAAGCAGCCCCTTTATCTCTGTCCCCTTAACAAGATTTTCATTTTCCTTAAAAAGCAGCAGCATTGCAGCAAAAACTATCAAGACTACGAATACAAAAGTAGAATAAATAGCTGCCGGTGCAATGATCACGCCCCAGCGGTCTATCCTTTTGATATCCTTTAAAAGCAGCAGGGTTAAAAGCCATCCCGCCAAGGCCTGGGGATAAACCCAGCTTAGATTTAAAATATTAGATGTAAACTGTACCAATATAGAACTACTCAGGAAATGTGTTGTATTGTAGTATAGATCCCCCGGAACTACGGTATTGTAAGTCATGCTAAGCATCACTGAAAAAGATGAAAACAATGCAAATGCAGGAACAACAGCTATCCTTAACCAGGGATTCTTTATTTTTAGAATGTCTGCTATAAGATGCATGATCAGAACCAGTCCAGCCAGCGTCCAAAAAAGGGTTACCAGCTGTGCCGTGAGGAATCCGCCATATATCTTTCCGCAGACCGCCGGAACAAGGTACCCCGCCACATAATATGTAAGGACGCCTTCCTTTCCGTCGAAATTGCCCCTTACCGGCCAGGGATTTGAAGTCAGCACATTAAGCACCGTATTATGCTTATCCCAGTCCCCGGTCTGGGACACAAAGCCGCCCTGTCCGGAAACAAAGCACCAGAATAAAAGGAGCAGCACTATTATCACAGATGATATTATATCAGGAACGCTAAGATTATAATTCACAGCAGATTCGGCACCGCTGTCTTTCCTGTCCTGCATGAACAGGCGGATAAAAACATAGACCATCCCACAGACAAGCGGAATAGAAATGTACCATTTGTACCATCCCACTACAAAAAGAAGAATCGGTATGTATATATACAAATAGATTATCGGCCGGAAATTCAGTTTTTTGCTTGCTGCATCAGCCATCCTTATATTTCCTTACTCACGGATATTCTCTGATAATCCCCATGATGACAGTCTGGTACCAGACCTAAACTGTTTATTATCAACATAAAAAAC
Source organism: Lachnospiraceae bacterium AB2028 (assembly GCA_000621425.1). GTDB lineage: Bacteria > Bacillota > Clostridia > Lachnospirales > Lachnospiraceae > NK4A136. The sequence continues at coordinate 123,169 of JHYJ01000009.1, read as the reverse complement.
CGCATGGAGACCAGATGACACCGGCATGCGTTACCGGTACAGTTAACTACCCACAGGCTGCCTCGCATCACATGCGACATTCCCGCTTAGTGCTGCTGTGTTCCCACCCTGACACGGTTCACAGGCACGCATTGTGCAAGACCCATAGATCGACGCCACTTATACCGGGCGGCCATACCGGCCAAAGTCTGATATCCATACGGCAACACTAAGTATATCCTTTTGAAACTACAATTGTCAATAAGCGTCGGTTTATGACCGTAATTTCTTACCGTTCTTTTCATACAGCACGACTGTATCGCCGGCACGAAGTTTTAATGTTCCGCCGGGGATAAGGGACTTGCCCCTGCGGTGAACTGCCACTATGAAAGTCTGCCTTGATATATCCAGGTCCTTTATCATCATGTCTTTCCATTCATTTCCTTCATCTATCACTACCTCATGTAATGTCACATTAAGCTCTTTTACATAAGGCTCTGCCGCAATGACCATGACATCGCCCCGGCAAAGCTCCAGCTCCCCCCTGGGAACTATCACTTCTTCATTTCGCGAAACTGCCGCAACCATCATGTCATTTGGAAGCTTTATATCCGCGATCTTCATTCCTATCCAGGAATCATTGGCATCAAGCTCTACCCTGATAAACTGCATGAGCTGGTCCGCGCCGTTTCCGATCCGCTGAAGCCTGCCGTACTGTTCTACAAATCCGGCAGAAATTATACCGGTAGGGATAGCTGTCAGGCCTACGCCAAGGAAAGCTATTATCGTGCCCAGTATCTTACCCAAAGGAGTGATAGGATAAATATCGCCATAGCCTACCGTAAGTATGGAAGAAGATGCCCACCAGATTCCGGAAAGCGCATTATCAAAAACATCCGGCTGTGCCGCATTTTCCACGCTGTACATGCAGAGGCTTGCTGCCAGCATCAGGAGAAAGATTATGAACATGGAAGAAAGCAGCTGCTGTGCTTTGCTCCTTACTACTTCTATTACAACATTCAGAGAATCGCTGTATGCATTTATCCTGAAGAGCCTGAATATTCTTAATACCCGGAAGAGTCTGAATGCGACTGCACCGCCCGGGAAGATCACAGGCAGATAGTAAGGCACGCATGAAAGTATATCCACAATACCGTTAAAACTTACACAGTATCTGAGCAGCGCCTTCCAGCCCGGCATCTCAGTGTAAAGGAATGATGAAGTCCACATCCTGAGAACAAGGTCCACAGTGAAAAATATGATGGTCACGTACTCTATGCTGCGGAGCAGTTCACCATACGCAACATTTATTTCTTTAAATGTCATGAGTATGGAAACTACCAGATTGATTACGATAGCCACCAGGTTCAGTATGTCATAGCCCCTGCCGACAAAGTCCTCGTCATAGCCCACTTCGATCATGTCGAAGACATAGTGCCTTACTCTAGCATGCTTCTGATTTTCAATCTTCCATGAGCCGGGAATACGACCGCCATTATTATTCAGTTTCTTTTTTCTTTTTTTTGCCATCTAAACTATTGCAATAATCTGCAAAAAGCCGGCAAAAGTGCCGGCTTTTTATTGTATATAAAATGATACGCTATTATTTACGCTTTATCTCAAAAAGCTCTTTATACCAGCGGAGTGCATCGACATAAGCCTTGTAGATAGTATTCTCATTGATGTTCATGAGTACCATCTGTCTGGATACCTCCTGCCATGATGCATTCTCATACTGAAGGATAAAATCATAAACCGGTGCAAATGAACCTGTGCTATCAACCAGTGCCTGCCTGATCTCCTTGGAAACCTTAACCATCTCCAGTGCCTCAGCCATAGGCTGTTCAAGTATTACATCAAGCACTGAGAAAAGTCCCATCAGGAAAAGTTCTGATGAAAGTCCGGCCATTTCAAATACTACAGAAAGATTTTCTGCAAACCTTGCGCGGATAAGCGATACCCTCATGATTTCGCTAGGCCTGTCTGCACAAAGTTCCTTGGTAACAGCTGTATTGATCCACTTCTTAAGTTCCTTCTGGCCGAGCATTGCTGCCGCATGCCTTACGGAAGTGATACCTGCATTTACTGTCATCCTGTTAACCATTTCCAACAGGGATATTACAAGAGCCGGGTCACGGCCTATAATATCTGCAGCATCTGACAGATCAAAGTCAACATCGTTAACGATATTTAAGAGTTCAAGATAGTTAGCCTTTAACGGTGCTATCTCTTCTTCACCATGCTTAACAGGGGTACGGAAAAATTCTCCCTCGTATACATCATAACCGCCGCCCTCTCTCAGGACCTCAAAGTCATCCTTGGAGTTAACATTTACGGCTACCAGCTTAACATTAGGATACATCCTGGAGAAATAAACCTTAGCCTTGGTGATGTCTATCTTTTTATGGTTAAGCAGGACATAATCAACCAGCTTGAGTATATCTTTATAATTCTCAAACTGATTAACAGGAAGCTTACGGATGGCAAATTTATAACCGTCATTGCGCAGCTCCTGTATCCTGTTAATATACTTTTCTTCAGGGGGAATGTCCTTATCTATGAGCAGGACCAGCTTGTCATGCGGAGCGGTGCACTGCCCTGAGATATCGGAGAATAATGAAACATTGTTCATTTCAATGAATACCATCTTATCATCCGAAATGGTATTCAAGCCCATATTCTCAACAATCTCCATACCCTCAATATTCGAAGCGCCGTCATAGCGTCCGACACCGAGCATTCTGGGATTTAAGAGGAAGTTCTCCTTCTGTGCAAAAATAGAATAAGCACAGACATTCGTATTATGGTCAAAAAGCGGAATAAGTGTCGCTAACATAAAACCCCCGTTCTCCTTTCAGATAAGTAATAACATTTTACCATAAAAATTCAAATAATACGAATTTTTTTTATATCAGTTCTTTCTCCATGTGGCAGGTGACAAAAGTACCAGCATGGGGAACAGCTCAAGACGTCCTGCCAACATGTCAAACATAAGCACCGCCTTGGAAAAATCCGAGAAAAATGCAAAGTTCCTGGCAGGTCCAACCAGCGAAAAACCGGGTCCGATATTGCCCAAAGCTGAAGCCACTGCTGTAAAATCCGTAGTAAAATCGCTGCCGTCCAGGCTTACAAGCAGTACTGATACCGCAAATATCACCACATATGCAGCCAAAAATACCATTGTAGATCTAAGCACATCCGAAGATACCCTTTTTCCGTCCATGCAGATTACCCTGACAGACTTAGGATGGCATAGGGATGAAAGCTCCCTTGCCAGCATCTTAACATATATCAGGATACGGCTTACCTTTATGCCGCCGCTGGTACTTCCGGCACAGCCGCCCACAAGCATAAGGCAGATAATGATATCCCTCGACAAGGCAGGCCAGTTTTCAAAATCCACGGAAGAAAAGCCTGCCGTTGTCATTATTGATCCGACCTGGAAAAATGCATGCCTGAACGCAGGCTCAGCACCATAAGTGCCTGCAGATATGAGATTCAGGGCGATAAGCACTACAGCCCCCCAGAAAGCAACTGCATAAGCCCTTATCTCTTCAATAGAAAAAGCCTCTTTGAATCGCCTCGTCCAAAGGAAAAAATAGAAGTTGTAGTTTAAGCCCGCAAAGAAAAGGAAACCGGCCACGATATACTGTATGGTGTGACTATAGCCCCCAAGCGAATCGTTTTTCACACCGAAGCCACCTGTACTGGTGGTGGCCAAAGCCGTACAAAGGGCATCATAGGCGGGCATCCCTGCTATAAGCAGGGATATGAAAAGCGCGGCCGTAAGGAAGAAGTAGATAACATAAAGATAATATGCTGTCTGGCGGACCTTAGGTGCAAGCTTGCCCACACTGGGACCGGGGCTTTCTGCCTTCATTATATAAAGGTCCCTGCCGCCAGTAAGGGGAAGGAGCGCAAGAAGGAATACCAGAACTCCCATTCCGCCTATCAGCTGTATAAAGCAGCGCCAGAAATTCGTACACTTGGACAGATCCTCCACCGCAGGAACAATCGATGCACCTGTTGTGGTAAAACCTGATATACATTCAAAAAGAGCATCCGTATATGAAGGGATTTCTCCGGAAAGCCAGAAAGGAAGTGCACCTGCCGCCGAAAGCACTATCCAGCTTAAGGATGTCATCACGAAACCGTCCTTTGCATAGAAGGCGGTCTTCTTGGGTTTCCTGATAGTCAGCAGCGTCCCCACTATAAACATGGCAATGCCGCAGAACAGATAATACCATCCTGCCTTCTCGCTATACACCAGGGAAACAATGAAAGGTGCAACCATCATTGAGCCGACCACCTGCACTACTCTCCCCAGCAGATAAAAGATCATTGCGTAATTCATAACAGTATATCCTTGATGTCATTAAGACCTTTGTTGGTCGTAACTATCACAACATTATCCCCAAGCCTTATATCATCATGACCGCCGGGGGTAATGACGCGGCCTTCCCTGACTATTGCACACACAAGTATCCCCTTCTTAAGCTTAAGCTCCATAAGTGGCTTGCCCGTAACATCAGACTCCTGCCTGATGACAAATTCCAGGGCCTCCACCTTTCCGTCCAGGAGCCTGGTAAGAGTCTCAATATTGCTGCCGTAGGAATTTTCCATGGCACGCACATACTGAAGTATCATCTTAGCTATGGCCGCCTTCGGGCTTACTATAGCTCCGATAGGAAGATCAGAAACTACTTCTTCGAATGAAACATGGTTCAGCTTAGTGATAGTCTTGGCATGTCCCATCTTGCCGGCAAACATGCTAAGCACCATATTTTCCTCGTCCAGTCCGGTAAGTGTGACGAAACCGTCCCTGTCTGAAATGCCTTCTTCCATAAGAAGCTGACGGTCAGATGCATCTCCGTTGATTATCATCGTATCCGGAAGCAGCTCACTCAGTTCCTCAGCGCGAGCTCTATCGAGCTCAATAATCTTAACCTCCATCGCATCCCTCTCAAGACGCTTTGCAAGATAATAAGCCGTAGTACCGCCGCCTGCTATCATGACGGAACGGATGGGCTTTTCCTTTATTCCTATCTTGGATAAAAGCTTATGGATCTGGGACGGGGGCGTTATGACATACATATTGTCCCCCACATGAAGCTCGGAACGGCCGTCAGGTATCGTTACTTCTCCGTTCCTGAGTATGGCACAGATAAGAGTGCCCTTATGTATCTTTGATGAAAATTCATATACGCTCATGCCCTCAAGGACTGAGCCTTCAGGGATAGGCACCTGGATAAGGTCTATACGCCCCCTTGCGAATGATGTGATTTCAAGGGCGCCCGGCACCTCTAAAAGCCTGGCTATATTGCCTGCACAGACAAGCTCGGGATTTATTGTCATTGACAGTCCCAGCTCATGTGAAAAATATTTTACTTCTTCGTTATATACAGGGTTACGCACCCTGGCAATAGTCTTCTTTACGCCGGCCTTTTTAGCGATGAGACAGCATAAAAGATTGACCTCGTCAGCACCGGTAACTGCAATAATGATATCGCAGCCCCCTACATCGGCCTCCATCTGTGTCCTGAATGACGTGCCGTTTCCTTCTACCCCCTGAATATCCAGCTGGGCAAGAGCGCGCTCAAGCTTTTCACCATTAAGGTCAATTACGGTAACATCATGTTTTTCTTCGCTGAGCTGCCTTGCCAGTGCAAAACCCAGCTTGCCGCATCCGACGATAACTATCTTCATATGAGTATCCCCTCCGTATGAAATCGCATACGGAGGATATTTTACCACAACTTAAGGATAACTGCCATCCTGCACGGGCAGGTGATGATATCATGCAAAGTAATATCAGCAATATCAACAGAAATCAGCTATAACCATTCAGACTAGCTTATCCTCTATTTCGAAAAAGGCCTTCAGCCTTTCTATACGTGTTTCCTCACTTCCCATTTTCGACTTCTTATGGTACATAAAATCCGGACCGCCAAGATCTAGCAGCCTGGGAAAATGTTCTTTTCCGATTGCAACATACACGGCATAATTATCTTCCGGCAGACAGCACCCGCCGGCATCCCAGTAACAAGCCTGGATGTAAGCAACATCATCAGGTGTTATCCCTTCATCAAAAATAAGATTCTCAATACATACGCATACCTGACGGTAATTTCCGTTATCATCCGACGCCTCATACTTATATATGCCTTCCTCAACTTCTATAGGGACAGCATCTTCAGAATGAAAACAGTATGGAAGAAATGGTTCGCGATCAATATTTCTGTGTAGTTTCTTTCCTTTGAAGTTACTGGTTTTATGTGTGCAATTTCCCATGTTTATTACCTCCCAGCTATGTTCTTCTTAATAATAAAACAGGAACTTGTGCAATATTGCACACGCTCTTTTTATAACATAAGATAAAGAAAAAAACGGTAACTGCAGCCCCCCTCGGGGGCTCTGAACAGTTACTGAAAATGATTTAACAGAACCCAAAAGGAGGCGATGTATATGTCAGATATGTATAATGAAAAAAATGGTAAGATCAGGTGCGGATTCAGATGTGAGTATCCGGACACGCAGGAATTTGCGGGGCATACTTTCCGGCATCTAGCAGGCGGCCTTTATAAAGCAGAGGAGGAATTCGAGCTTTCAGCTAAGGAAGCACGGCAGATCCTGCATGAGTACCGGCAGATTCGACTGCTTGTAAGGAAAAAGGATGGACAGCGGGGAGTCTACAGTGATTATTATAATTGGAGGCAGAAATCGAGTTACTGCACACTGGAAGTGGGACATTACCCTGTCTACCGTGTGCTCTATGCATATGCAAGGGGATATGAAGATCCGAACCTGGATGACTATCTGAATTATCCGATTAACAGGGCTTCCGCACTCAAAGATTCACGGATGTCCGCTGATCTAAAAAAAATCATGGAGTGCTATAGAAGATACAGCGTGCTTGACATTTTATGCGGCTATGTGTTTTCGGAACTCGGGTATTATAAAAGAATGAAGCAGCCTGAGCTGCGAACAGCTTTTGAATGGAAGTGGCCTGAGGAAGGTATACCGGGTTTTATTTATTATGGAATGAAAGAAGATAAAGAAACCTTTAACACCAACGGACCGGTCATCTGTAAAGAAATAGAAGAAGGAATATACAGATTTGTAGAGTATCACGATATTGGAAAATATTTTAGCTACACAGCTAAAGATAAATGCTTTATTCCACAGGAAGAGGGGATCACAGTCGATGACATAGCATATCTTCATTCCGGATATATGGATGGAGGGGGCTGGTATTTTCCGGAAAAAAATGTAGCAGAGTATTTTGCAATCGGTAAAGAGCATTTTGACCAGTTGAGAAAATATGGAAGTGATTTCATGTATTTTAAACAGGATGATAAATAGCACTCTCATAAAATAGAAAAAATCCCACAAGAAATGCGGCTAATCTGGATGCCGATTCCAAATTAGTCGCATTATTACATTTATATCACTCCCAAAATTACTAACACATCTACTTTGATGTGGGTATTATAATGCGTTCTGCTATCACTTTGCCTAGCTTTCTCTGATTTTCCGTATCCAGATGTACTCCATCCGTATCGCTCACCTTCACATACTGTGCAGCATCCAGATAATCACAGTTATACATCTCTGCAAGAGTTTTATACCATTCTGCCAGCTCTTTAGAAACCTTCACCGCATTTTCATAACCGAAGCTGTCCCCCAGCCAGGAATCCTTGATTGCCTCCGATACTGTCGGTGGAGATACCAGCAGGACTTTGAAGGCATCCTGACATCTGAACCGGTTATAGCTCTGAACCTTTTCAAGCATTATCTGCATCTCGCCGGCTATATCCATTGAAGAATAAGCAAACTTACGCTTGCAGTCATTGCAGCCCAACATTATTATCAGCAGGTCAAAAGGCGTATGGGACTCCATACATGGCCCTATATACTTAAGGCCGTTCTTCTCGCCCTCTGCCGGATCATCCGTAGCAATAGTGCGCCCGTTCTGTCCTTCCTCAATGACAGTATATCCCTCCCCTAAAGCCTTCTGCATTACCTGCGGCCAGCGGCTGTTCTCATCAAAACGCACCCTATTGTCCGGATCATATCCCCAGGTAAGGGAATCACCGAAACAGATGATGCGCTTTTTTGTGCTGTTTGTGTTTGATTCTGTGTCCGACATGTTATTCTCCTCCTGACTATACACAATCTATTTTTTGTTTCTTAAATGTGCCTGACTTTCAGCCGTATTCACCATAGCAATCGAATTCATATCGCCCTTTATTCTATTTTTGCTAATGGCACTTTGCAAGGATTCCTTAAGGTTTTTACGCTTTTTCATCTCAAAAACAGCAGCGCAATCGTGGATTGCCGCGTCTTCTATAAAATAGCTATAGTCAACATACTGCTGATCTATAATGCTATAACGATAATGTGTGAATTCAGGAATGGGGTCATCCGTCTTATTCTGATGCTGTTCCAATCTTTCCTTCAGATCATCCGCTCTTCCAACATAAATCTCTTCTTTATTTTCGTCATAAAGCATATAGATCACATTTTTTACATCACCCTTTTTTATACTTTTCAATTCTGATGCACTTACCCATCCTTTTACCGAAGAATAGAAATCCCTTAATTTTGAGTCCTTCTCCATATCAAATTTTAGATCAAGCACGTTACTGTACGACGTTTGAAGCATAGCTTTTCTGGAATACTCAACAAATGGATTGTTGCCTTCAGCATCGTATATATTAATTTCTGTAATCACTGCGTTTTCAGAATCTATCTTCAGAGTGAACCCTTCTTTATTTTCCGAAAACCAGCGAATGGCATCCCGGTGACTTTTCTTAAGTTCTGTTTTCTCCTCACCTTTACTTAATAAGATATCACGATAATTCACAGCCGAAGCTACGAAAACAGCCATAAGATATTCTGACGCTCTTGCCGGAAGCTTACATTTTAATGTATCAGATCTTTGGGTAATCCTATACTGAAGCTCAACATAACTCTCCCCACACTCTTCCTGAATCGCCTTTAGTGCATCATAAACTGCACCTTTATCTTTGTATTTCTCAATAAGTTTTTCATCTACCGTAAACTTTAATTTTTTTGTAGCATCAGCATTCAAATTATTACGCCCCTTATACTGACTCTTCGGAATAGTAAGCAGACGCCACCCCGGTGTCAGAAAAGTAGAGATATTGTTCTTATCCAATTCAAATTTAAAATCAAACATAATAATCTCCCTTGATTAATGATTTCAGCAACATTTTATTTCTATCCTATTTTGCTATGTGTTATAGAATTATAACATTATTCCGCAAAGGGAGGTTAGCACATCCGATGATATCGCTTATATTCATTCCCGGTATATGGATTCGGTGGGATGTTATATCCCGAAAAAATGCGACTGATTCGGAATCAGATTCCAAACCAGTCGCATTTTTACATTTATATCACTTCTTTATCTTTGTATTTTCTCCGCACCCTCCTCATGCCGTCAGACCGTATATCTTCCTGGCCTCTGCAAGGTACTCGGCATTTCCGGATTTGCGGACTGCATCCAGCAGGCCATCCGTCTCAGTGATATAGAAGAAAAACTTCTCGCGCCCGTTTGCACCTGTTCCAATCTTGTCCAGGAATTCAAACACGTTGCTTATCTTCTTTGACATAGTTCCGGAGGTCTCGTATGCAATATTTGCCGTCAAGCCCTTTTCTATTATCCCAAGTGCACTCTCTACGAATTCCACCTTTCCGCCCTTAAAGTTCTCCACCAGATCATCAGTATACTTTCCGTTTATTACCTGCTGCATCTGTTCCTCTGTGAAGGAATTCTTATTAAGCCAGTAATATGTCCAGAAATCCGAAGCTATGGTATAGGATTTTATGAACTGCATTATAGTCTTAAGGGTAAGGGCTATGCCGCATTCCTCATACGCCTTTATGGTGTGTGACAGGTTCTCCCAACCCCTTGCGGTGACGGTTTCACTACGGTTCCTGTCATTCTTTACGAGATAAAGATTCTCCGGGAAAAGCTCCAGATAATTCAGGACCATTGGATGATAGTCCTTTCCCTTCGCATACTCCAGAAAACACTCTGTATCAGGTATAATATCCAGCCTTCTCACTCTATCGGTGATCGCAGCCGAAAACTTTTTCGCATTATCATTGAATTCAGACGGATTACCGCAAAGGACTATAGCCCATTCATCAGGAAGATGATACAGGCCTATGTTCCTGGTCTGAAGGAAGGCCAGCATGACAGGCATGATAGTTTCTGATGCACAGTTGAATTCGTCCAAAAGAAGTATTCCTTCTTTTGCTCCCTTTTCCTTTTCCCGAAGGACTGCCGCTATTATTTCCGACATGGTATATTCAGTATACTTGCTGCCATTTTCCAGGTTTTCTATTACAGGAAGGCCTATCATAGAATTCCTTGTATGGTGTGTTATTGAGAAACTGACAAAGCCGATCCCCAGCTCATCTGCGATCTGGCGAACGATCTCAGTCTTTCCTATTCCGGGAGGTCCCTCTAGATAGAAAGGCAGCTTATTTATCACATCATAAAAATACTTTCCCTTCTTATCCTTTGACATATAGGCCCTTATTCCCGAAAGCATCTCGCTCTTTGCCTCTGCTACGCTATAGCTTGTCTGTTCTGATCTCATATCCATTGTATTCTCTCCTTATTCTTTATCTTCCCTGCCCCGCTCATTCTTCCCGCAGTGTTAAACCATTCTTACAAAGGTGATTAGCTGTTTACACTAAACTCGCCTGCATCCTTAAGTACCATCAAAGGAATGAGCTGATAGCGTTTTTTTGCCCGCATCTTCTTAATGCACATGGAAGTATCCGCTTTTTCTATGAAACCCTTCGCCAACAAATCTTTAAAGAAGCGTATCTCAGCATTCCTGTCATCCCTTTCTGCACAGATATCCAGCATTTTCTCCATAAGCTTATCCTTCCGTACCTTGCCTGATGACTTGAAATAATCGATACGGCCAAAAAACTCTTCCATATCAGAGAAACATTGGGAATCATAGAAATAAGCCAGTATGAAACCGTAGTTACCCTTGTCATCTATATCTACAAATACACGGCCACTGTCATCTTCGTCCGTTACTGTTGACAGCACTCCCTCAAATGTTAATTCATTAGCATCCTCAAAAAGCATTAGCGCACCTCCCTGCCGGTTTATAATTTGAAAAACCATAGTCTACCGTTTTGCTTGTAGCTGTCTCTTTCTCCATCTTTTTGATTGCTTCGCGCAGATCCGAATTCTTTATACAGCCATCCCATTTTTCTGCTGACTCTTTTTCGTGCCTTAGTGAAACAGCCATAATCACCATATCAGCCAGCCTCCTTGCTTCCCTGGCATTTCCGAAACGTCCGTTTTTCTCGGCTTTCAGCTTCATTAAGAACGTTCCGGCGTTCTTGGAAATCGCTGCAGGAACCACATAACCCTTATCTTCAAGCATTCCCTTGAATATAGCGGCCAGTTCCTTCTCCGAATAGTCATCAAACCTGACCGTTGAAGAGATCCTTGATGATAGGCCCTGATCAAGTCCAAGGAATCTCTTTGTTTCTCCGGGATACATTGCAAAAATAACCGTAACATCCCTGCAAAGCTCCATGTACCTGACAAACTCCTTTATCGCTTCCTTCACGAATCCGCCGCTGCCATCATCCAGAAAGAACCCTGCCTCATCCACAAACAGCACTCCCCCTGAAGCCTCCCTGAATAGCTTCTCAACCTTCGGCGCAGTATGCCCCACATACTCGCCTATGATGTCTTTTCTCGAAGCAACAACGAACGTTCCGTTAGAAATCCCTTCCGCAGCCATAATCTCTGAAAAGATTCCTGCACCCATGGTCTTTCCGCCGCCGGGATTTCCTTCAAAAATCATATGCCTGCATTCAGGCTCTGCCTTAGGATTATTCTTTGCTTCTTTCTTCACTGCTATGTATTCCTTGACGGCAGCTTTGAGATTATCAAGCCCCGTCATCTTACTTAATTTCTCATAAGCATTGTATGAAGCCGTATTTACATACTCCGGGAAATGGCAGGCTTTAAAAACTTCATCTCCGCTGTCCATTTTAAGGCGTGCTTCAGACAGGGCCCTGCTTATCTGTTCCTCGCTGATATGTCTTCCGCATTTCTTTATGACAGAGCCGATTACAGTCTCCTTCAGCGCATCACTCTCAAAGGGTACTCCTCCGTAGTTTATAAGCTCGTCGGATATCTTTTTATAATATGCACTGTCCACATCCGGAAGCCGCACCATATCAAAGCCTCTTTCCAGTACAAGCCTCTGGATCTCAGGCACTCCCACCATAGCAGCACTTATTCCCACAAAAACATTCTGCTTATGAACGCCTGATATTGCTGCACACTGGTCTGCAAGTTTTCCTGTCTCAAGTCCCCTGAAGAGAACCCCGCCGACCTTGAATTCTTCCGCACCGGCAAGCACTGTCTGTGTCTTGATGATGTATGGATTTCCTGCCACTCTCTCATCAGCCAGGTCACGGCCTAATTCAATCTCTACGATATCGCTGAGTGAATCCATATCCTCGTCATCATATCCAAAATCATCCTCTTCATCATATGTGCCTGTCTCTACACCATCTGCAAGACACATGGCAGACTTGCGCACCCTGTTAACATCGTTGCTGACAAGGATAACCCGCATATTAAGTACATCAGGATCATAGGTCTGCCCGTCATTCCTCTTCCTATACCTTACTATGCACTCCTCGACCGGCTTAGAATAGGCATCAAAGTACGAGGACTGATTGCCGTTCTTAAGCACTATCCGCTCCGCACTGTATCCCCCGAAAAACCTGTTCTCCGGCTTTAGATAGGGTATCCTGCCTGTGTAAAAATCCTTATATAGATCAAACATTTTTCTTTCCTCCTTTATCTTCCTGCGCTGTCCAGCACCATCGTCCTTATCCACTCCGGCCTGTAGCTGTCTGTATTTTCCACATCCTCTTTATCCGAAAAAACAAAGTACACCGGAAAGCCTGGATCACCGAAAGGATAATCCCCCTCGCCATCGGTAAAATAGACCATGAAATCGATCTTTTCCCCACCTTCTTCATACTCCCGGGCTTTCTCAAATACCGGGACAAAGCTTGTCCCGCCATAGCCTTTGAAACTGTGGTACCTATTTCCGGACAAGCCCAGCTCTTCTACGGACGTATACTCTTTTTCCTCGTTGATATCCGCATCACATTCCAGATAATGGAGCCTGTCTATGGAAGCCTGCGTGGATATCTCCCGGAAGATCTCCAGGGTTTCAGTCCAGAAATCCTTTAGCCTGTCCATACACGAACCGCTGGTATCTATGGCTATCACTACTGACGAAATCCTGCTTTCGTATTTCTGTTCCAGCGGCTCTATGATAGGTACATCCCCATACAGCTCAAGTCCGTACTCATAAAGTGCAGGATCCAGTTCCTCAGACTCCCTACAGACTTCCGTCTTGGACACAGCTTCCTTTATGAGCTCCCTGTAATCCATAAGCGCTTCATCATCCGCCATGACCTCTTCTCCGGCCTGGCCTCCTGAACCCTTGCCCCAGCATTTCATACCGGAATTTCTTATGGCCCTTGCAATGGCTTTCTCTAAATCGCCGGGACTTAAGCCCATAATGCCATTAATCCCTGCCCCTGTAAGTGAAATCACTATCTGGTTCCAGCCGCCGGCTCCATTTTTATTTCCGTTTAATCCTGCAGTCGGCAATTGCTGAACCTTCAGCTCCAGTCTTGGCAAAGCCCATGTGGTATGATCATCTAATCCTGCCAACGGAATATTCCTTTTTATATTCTTTATCTTCCGCTTTATGTTTATCTGAACCGTCGGATCCTTTACTGCTTTGTAGTACAGGGAAAAGCCGCTTTCATCAGCAAACATTCCCCTTACATCAGGAAATCCGTAAAAAATATTGTCATAACGCTCCATGTCAGCAGTTGATATTCCGGATTCATTAAACGCCCGCATCACCTGCAGGTCCATTACATCCCAGGATAGTGCCCTGTGGTCATAGGCCGAGCCTTTTTCAAAATGGCCTAAAAGACCATGAAATATGATATGCAGTATCTGAAAATACAGCATTCCTTCATCCGTTCTTTCCAACACGTCTTTAGGATTAAAAAACAGCCGCTTTCCGTCAGTGCATAACCCTTTTATATCCTCTTCCACAGCTGCCGGTTCCTGGTAATTAACAGCTTCCACAAGCGCAGGATAATTTCGCTTTATCCGGCGCTTTACGCCTTCTATCTTTTCCCTTGCATCCCGGACAGCACCATTCCTCGATTTAAGAGGTGTCAGTTCCTTACGATATCGCCTTTTAATCATGACATTTCCTCCGTCTTCTTGCAGGCTTTTCCCCCCTGCCGCCTTCCCCATATGCAGGCCACTCGTCATTCTGCTTAAGCACCAGCGCCGGTGCTATGCCACATCTTCCTATTTCCTTTATGTACCTAAAGCACTCATCCATATCGTCCTTTCGGATAAAGTCTTTCCTAAGCGCCATCAATACCAATTCTTCCGTTCCCTCCTTTAGTATATGTTCAACATCAAACACGGCTTTTCTTGAGTGTTTTCCATATACTGCCATATCTGAATTTCTGATCAGGTCCATAAGAAGGAAACCCGTGAGCCTCCCGTCATCAGTCACCTGCTCGTAATTAGAAACTCCAAAAGGAGGCATCTGACCTAAGGGATCATCATAGTTCTGATACATACCGGTCAAGTCCAGCTCATCTGCATCCAGGATAAGCTGACGCCCGGTGATCCTTTTCCACATTTCGGAGTATGTTAGATTCTGATCATGGTATCCAAAAGGGTTGCTCATGAACATATCATTATTCTGACATGCCCTTTTTTTCAGCATGATATCCCAAAACAGGTTCTCGACACCAAATTCCTCAAGATACAGCTTTTTCATACTAGCTATGAAAGCTGTCCTATCATCGCAGGCATCGAGACCGCATATCAGAACCGACAGGTAAACATATGGAGACATCATTTCCGCATACACGTTGCTGTCACGCCTTTTAATATAAAGCAAAAGATCCACCATCTTTCCTGTATCAGCACGTGCTGACAGAACCGGAAAACGCAGATAGAAGGAAAAGTTCCCCGAAAGCTCCTGCACTATTGGCAAAATGGATAACCAATTCTTTGACCTACCCTTTCCATATGCTTTCAACAGTGAATACCAGAGCGTAATTTCATTATTCTGGTCCGCAAAATAAGCACCTAATATGGCTGCACAGGGATCAACCAAACAGGGGATCTGTTCAAATATCACCCCCCCTTCTGATGAATCCTTTTTGTGTGATGAGGATTCCCCATCATCAGCAGACGCAAAAATGTCAGCTGCGCAAACATCAGAAGAATCTTCACTAATCCTATAGAAAACCGGCGCATCAAAGTCCTCTACTGACCTGTCCTTAATAGTCTTAAGCATCCAGGGAATCAGTCCCTCAGGATCAGTCAGAACTGCAAATACCATCGGTGTCATACAGCATATGGAAACTTCCTCCATTATTTCACCGCAAAAATAGTCACGACCCTTTTTTTCAGCAACCCATATAAGGTCCTTCGGGCAGGGCTTACCGGCTGCCTTTTTCTGCTTAAGCCCGTTAAGAGTCTTCCCTACGTTATAGGCTTCCGGATGTCTTTTTATCTCACGAAGTTTCTCTTCTATTTCTGGAGAAATCACAGCCGACTCCCCATTTTTTAGGTTTATTAGCTCCTTACTTATAGCCATATCATCGTTCCCTTTCATTCTTCTATTACCGTTCTCACACTGTCTATATCATCACAATACCAGAGAAACCATTGATGAATCAGGACGAATTTGTCCCATTTTATCCAAATTGATCTCTTCCGCTCCGTTTCTGAAAAAATGATATAATAAGGTGATGTGCAATATTGCACATCATCTCCACTATAGATAAATACACGATTTCTTTCACAAAGCAGCCATAGATGTGGCAGAAAGGTGAGAAATGCCCAAAACAGAATCATCAAGAAACAATATACTTTATCTGATACTCACGCTGAAAAATTACAGTGATCGAAATAACCCGCTTACCCTACAGCAGATCACCGACAAACTTAACGAAACTTTTTATATTCCTTTTAACAGAACTCCCATTGCACATACTACAGTGAGCAAAATGCTGTCCGCACTGATGGATGATAACTATTTAGACCTGTTCAGAAGAAACGACATTTATGAGCTGACAGAGCCCGAAGATATCAGCGATACTTTCAACGCCGGATTCTATTTGCGCTGCGTAGTAGCCACCACTAAAAAAGACGGCACCATAGAGTACGTAAATGTATCGGACATAACTGAAAAAGACAAAAAAGGATCCAAAGTCAGTGAAAGAAACAAGCTCTACTATTATGAATCTACAATCCTTGAGAGTGAATTAAAGACTCTGTATGATGCCATAGAAACATACAATTTTTTTGCTGTGGATGATATAAAGAAAATCTCTGCCAAGCTGGGTTCTATAAGACCACTATCCAATGAATTCCTTACATACCTGCCCACATCAATAGACAGGGAATTGAAAGACAGCGACACTACTGTGCTAAGCCATGTAAGCGATCTGGCACACATCATAAAAAACAGGCAGCTAGCCGAAATAACTTACTGCACTTATGATGCAAATTTAAAACTTGTTCCCAAGGCCGGATATGAAAAGCCAAAAAAAGTGCGCCCCCTGAAGATAATATGGAGCAACGGTTTTTATTACTGTATCGTAGGAATAAAAGAACACGATAACGTACAAAATCTCCGTATAGACCGTATGGATACCATAGATCCGGTGGATGCAAAGGAAGACGAGCTCAAGGAATACTCAGGCTATTCCGGTACGGAAGCCGACCAGGTAAGCACCTCCAAATCAGAATACCGCAGTAAGCATCCTGTGATGTATGCGGGTAAACCTATAACCTTTCAACTTCTGGTCAATGCATCCAATCCCAATATGATGAATACCATAGTGGATGTATTCGGACGGAATCTCTCCACACGAAAGCCCGGACAGGATGTACTTGAATCATGCAATATAGACCCCGGCACCAAGGATGAGTGGGTTGTCATAAAGGTAAAATCTACATTCAACGGAATAGTGCTTTTTGCAACTGAGTACTGCAGGGACGTGATCATACTTTCTTCACCTGATGTCAAAAACACGATTGCACTCAAAGCCGCACTGAATGTACGGGAAAATCTTGAGTGCGCATATAGATATTATAAGGATGTAAAGGCGCCCACAGTTTAGATAATAAATAAGGCTCTTATACAAGAGCCTTGTTTTTGTTGTAAGTTTCTATCATCTGTGCCCGGACATTTTCCGTAAGAGTCTTTCTTTCCTCACGGGACATTGCCGGTACGTCGATAGGCGGAAGATACTCTATTACCACATGTACGGGTTTTAGTGCCGGAACATGGTTTTCAAGTATATCCGGTGTATTGTTCAGGACTATTGGAACAATCTTGCATTTTGCCATTTCCGCAATCTTGAAACTTCCCTTGTGAAAAGGCAGCATGTCTTCATCAGATTTATTCCTTGTTCCCTCCGGGAATATAGCCATTGAGATGCCGTCCTGAATATTCTTAGCGGATCTTTTAATAACCTTCATTCCCTGGCGCAGGTTACCCCTGTCTAAGAATTCACAGTGGAGAAACATCATCCAGGTGCTGAGCGTCAGGAATTTGTTCATCTCCTTCTTTGATATATAACCGGTAGGCCGGGGTACCTTGACATAGGTAAGTACTATATCAAAGATGCTGCGGTGGTTCATCACATAAAGAACTGCCTCATCTTTAGGCACATTTTCAAGCCCTATGACAGTTTCCTTAACACCTGCTATCTTTGTTACTGTACGGAATGCTTTGTTGACTATCTCCAGGCTCTTCTTGTCACAGCCATCCTTATCAATGAAACTGTACAGGAACATAACCACCTGCACGGGAATGGAAATGATCAAAAATATGGCGATGAATATTCCTGCAATCACTATGCGTATCATTTTACTTCTCCTTACAGAGTAATATTATCTTATTTTTAACGGATCATGAGTCCTGTTACTTCTGCGATATACATCGTGTGTATGGAATCATTGTCATACCACTGACCCACGATATCTTCATTTAAGGACTCTAAGGTGATGTCCTGCCTGCACAGTGTCTTGCAGAGCATTACAAGTGATGATTCCGCAAAATAGGGAAGGTCATTTTCTTTTATGATGTTCAGTCCGCTTTTTGCGATCTTATCTTCATCACGGCCGGAAACCTTGCCCAGATACTGCTGTGTTTCCCTGAAGTTCTTCGGATTAAGGAAATTTACGGAAAAACGGCCCGTTTCATCAACAAACTCTTTTGTAAATCTTGTCTGTCTGATATAAACGGTTACAGTAGGCTTATTCCAGATCGTTCCGACAGCACCCCATGATGCAGTCATGGCATTTACGCTTCCGTCAGCCTTTGCCGCACATATTTCAGCCCATCCCTTATCATACATAGTGAAAGGGTTTCCTATAAATTTTGTTACATCAATTTTCTTTAATTCGCTCATAATAAATACCTCCAAACATCCCCTATTTTACCATAATTGTGTCTTGTCTGCCATCCGTGACTCTAACGGCCGGCTCATACCGGAATCCTTCCACCGACATCTTCATACGGCCGGCAGCCAACTGTATTAGACGGACAAGTAATTACAACTTTCGTGGGTTGCACTTATCGACCTGAGCTTGAAGGGAAGGTGGTGCCGATGAATGATGTATGTGACATTCACAGATCTGTTTCAGTTCGTGATCATGTTGTGTGCAGTAATCACACTGGTTATTATTTGTAAAAAGAACAAATAAAAACAACCGCTTCGACTTAGGAAACAAACGGTTGCTTTTATAGTAACATTTGTCGCCGGGTCGGGAAGGTAGCTCTTCCTTGCCGGCTGCTTGATAAACAAATTATAGTATTATCGCTCTGAGATGTCAAATTAATACTTAGGTTATACTCTCCACCACTTTCTCATAGTGCATACCATGTGAAGCCTTGATGAGGATCGTGTCTCCGGCCCTGATCTGCCTTCTTATCATGCGGCATACCTCGTCAGTATCCTTGTACCAGAGCGCACCGTCGAAGGCTTCGGCCATAGATTTGCAAAGCGGTCCTGCACAGATGAGCACATCCACGCCTCTTTCCTTTGCATAGGCACCGATGTCAGCGTGAAGCTTGTTCTCGTGGCCGCCCAGTTCGTACATGTCGCCCAGCACTGCCATCTTTCTGCCCTCAGCCTTGCACAGAAGGTCTATGGCCGCCCTTACGGATGTGGGATTTGCATTATAGCAGTCATCTATTATGGTAAGCTTTCCGGACTTTATTATGTTGCTCCGGCCCCCCGTTGCCTTCACCTTTTCTATGCCAAGTCTTATCTGCTTGCTCCTGAGTCCCAGCAGCTTGCCCACTGCTGCCGCAGCTGTAGCATTAAGTATCATGTGGTCTCCGGAAAGCGGGATATGGACATTTATCCTGAAAGCCTTCGGTCCCTTTATGGTCGCATCACTTCCGTACAGACCGCAGTCCTGTACATTGTCTGCCCTGTAGTCAGGTGCACGGCCTTCCGTCATCCCGGAAAATCCGAACCTTATGGGCTTTACGCCCTTCACCTCTGTTATTGTATTGAGCTCGTCATCCATGCCGTTCAGGATGATGCCGCCCTTTCCGGTAAAGTATTCGAATATCTCTGATTTAGCCTTCAGCACGCCGTCCCTGTCGCCCAGGTTTTCCAGATGGCATTCGCCGATATTTGTGATCACTACTGTATCAGGCCTTGCGATATGTGAAAGCCTTGTCATCTCATCGAAATGATTTATGCCCATTTCCACTACGGCACATTCATCGTCATCCCGTATACGCAGGATTGTCAGAGGCACGCCCACTTCGTTATTATGGTTGCCCTCGGTAGCACAGACTTTCTTTCCCTGGGAAAGCACGGACGCTACCATCTCCTTTGTGCTGGTCTTGCCCACGCTTCCGGTTATGCCTATCACATGGCAGGTGAGCTGCTCCCTGTAAAATGCTGCAATATATTTAAGTGCCAGCAGACTGTTCTCAACCAGGATGCAGGGACCTGCAGGATTCTCCGGTAGCTCCTCACATACTACAGCAAGGGCGCCCTTTTCAAATACCTGTCCTATGAAACTGTGGCCGTCCACACGCTCACCCTTCGTGGCGATAAAAACGCCTCCCTCCTCGACAAGCCTTGAATCAATGACTACGCAGGTAGCCTCGGCTTCTTCATTGTACTCGCCGTGTATCTCGCCGCTGCATGCCTCTGCGATATTTTTGATTGTCATGTTTTTCATTATGGTTTCTCACCTCACTGCTTTTCCGCCATATCAGGTCTAAAATAAAACCGGCAGGCTATGCATCTCCTACAGGCCGGGCCTTAACTTGAAATCTCTCAGTGCAATCTCCATCAGTTTCTCACATAATGCCGCATAGTCCATTCCCACGCAGGCAGCTTCCTGGGGAAGCAGGGACATGGGAGTCATGCCGGGAAGGGTATTGGCCTCCAGGCAGTAAATGTTTTCATCCTCGTCCATCATAAAATCCAGCCTTGCGTAAGCATTGAGCCTCAGGGCTTTGTATATCTTCTCGGCTGTACGCTGTATCTCCTCAGTCTTCTCCTTGGAAATCTCGGCAGGACATACCTCGTTGGTCATGCCCTTCTGGTATTTATTCTTATAATCGTATCCACCTGTCACCGGCATTATCTCTACTATGGGAAGTGCCTTTCCGTCTATCAGGCCGCAGGTAAATTCCCTGCCTTTTACGAATTTTTCTATTACAACATAATCGTCGTAAACAGATGCTGCCTTTATGGCCTCGTCCATTTCCTTGCGATTATTTACTATATATGTTCCTACAGATGATCCGCCGTTATTCGCCTTGACTACGGCAGGATATCCGATCTCACGCACTTCATCCCCGATAAACAGTCCATAACCTTCAGGAGTAGGCAGGCCGTTCACACGCATTATATCCTTTGCGATTATCTTGTTCATGCAGATACCGCTGCTTAAATAATCTGTTCCTGTATAAGGAATTCCCAGCAGTTCAAATGTCGCCTGTATCTTGCCATCCTCGCCGTTCGCACCGTGCAGCGCCATGAACACCACATCCGCCATATAGCAGATTTCCAGAACATTCGGACCGAAGAATGTCTTAAGGCTGTCCGTACGCATCTTCTTTATTGCTTCAAGATCGGGACTCTCTTCCTTTATATCCTCTATTCCCTCAGCCCAGTCCTTGTCTGTGTCGAAAACCTTTCCGATTTTTTCTCTTGAAATATCTATTCCGAGATACACATCAAGCAGTACTGCCTGGTGTCCTTTTGACTTAAGTGCCCTGTATATGCCTGCACCGGAGATAAGTGAAACCTCGCGTTCAGTGCTTGTGCCTCCGGCTAAAACTACAACCTTCATTATTGTAAAAACTCCTCTGCAAAAATATTCTTTAAACGTCCGCGGTACACACCGCACACATTTTTATTTATCACTCTGTCCTGCTATATACCTTGCTACATGCACGCCGCTGGCAGATGCATGGGAAAGTGAGTGGGTGATGCCGCTGCAGTCGCCTATTATAAAGAGATTCTTGTACGGTGTCTCAAGATTCTCGTCAATTGCAACTTCCATATTGTAGAACTTAACCTCCACGCCGTAAAGCAGGGTATCGTCATTGGCAGTACCCGGCGCGATCTTGTCCAGCTTGTAGATCATCTCTATGATTCCGTCCAGTATACGCTTGGGCATTACAAGACTTAAGTCGCCCGGCGTAGCCGCAAGTGTAGGCGTGATGAATGCTTCATCTATCCTGGACTGGGTGCTTCTGTGTCCGGTGATAAGGTCACCGAATCTCTGCACTATGACACCGCCTCCCAGCATGTTTGAAAGCTTTGCAATACTTTCGCCGTATCCGTTGCTGTCCTTGAATGGCTCCGAGAAATGCTTCGCAACAAGCAGGGCAAAGTTGGTATTCTCTGTCTGCTTTTCCGGATCCTCATAACTATGGCCGTTAACAGTCACGATACCGTTGGTATTTTCATTAACCACAGCACCCTTGGGATTCATACAGAATGTACGGACTAAGTCGCCGTACTTTGCGGTACGGTAAACTATCTTGCTCTCGTACAGCTCGTCTGTCAGATGTGAAAATACTTCAAAGGGAAGCTCCACCCTGACACCGATATCCACGCGGTTTGATTTCGTAGGGATATCCATATCACGGCAGACTGTCTCCATCCATTTGCTTCCGCTCCTGCCGGCAGAGATAATGCAGTATTTTCCCTCAAAGTAATCGTCGCCGACTTTTATCTTATAGCCGTCTTCTGTCTTTTCTACTTTTTCAACAGGGGAAAGGAAATGGAAATCCACCTTATTTTTAAGCTCATTGAAAATATTCTCAAGCACTACATAATTTATGTCAGTGCCCAGATGCCTTACGGACGCATCCAGAAGATGCAGGTCATTCTGAAGGCAGAGCTTTTTGATCTCAGTATTTGCTGTGGAATAAAGCTTTGTGCCCTCGCCGCCGTGACTCATATTGATATCATCAACATACTCCATCAGCTCTATGGCTTTTTTCTTTCCGATGTATTCAAAAAGAGTACCGCCGAACTGGTTCGTGATATTATACTTTCCATCGGAAAAAGCACCTGCTCCGCCGAAACCGTTCATTATGGAACAGGGCTTGCAGCCTACGCAGCTTTTTACCTTCACTCCGTCTATGGGACATTTCCTTCTTTCAAGGGGATTGCCCGATTCAAAAACCGATATCTTAAGGTTGGGATTCAGCTTCACCAATTCATACGCACTGAATATTCCGCCGGGACCCGCACCTATTATCAACACATCTGCTCTGTCAGCCATAAAAACCTCCGATTGCATATCATTACAGCATTATTGCCGCAAAAGACAATATTTATTGTATTTTACCACTTTTTATGGGTACTGTCTTACACAGTTTTAGGGCTGAAGCATAGTTTTTTCATTATTATTACAAATTTTCATCACTGGTATTGATAATAATCAACAAAAAACAGCCCACATTCCCCCTTTTTTTCTTTTCCTTTGACATTGTATTTTTATCAGTACACTATATAATCATACTGTCGCAGGGGGGCAACCGTAACTATCTTTAGGGATTCAAAGCATTTTGATGAAAGGACACAGGGTGATCGTCATGAACAACAAGTGGATGAGGGCTGCCGTACCGGCACTGTTGATACACTGCTCCATAGGAACAGTCTACTGCTTTTCCACCTTTAAAGAGTCAATTGCACAGACCATTGGAATGGACGGTTTCTCCGTCGGCTGGGCTTTCAGCTTGGCTATATTCTTCTTAGGAATGTCCGCCGCATTTGCAGGCCGCCTGGTAGAATTAAATATCCACGTATCATCACTGATGTCAGCCATCTTCTTTACCACCGGCATGATAGGCACAGGCGTTACGATAATGTTCTGCAAGGGCATACCGGCGCTGGTTCTTTTATATCTCTTTTACGGATGCATCATGGGCATAGGACTTGGAATAGGATACCTTACCCCCGTAAAAACACTTATGCTCTGGTTTAAGGACAACAAGGGACTTGCTACCGGCATCTCCATCATGGGATTCGGACTGGCAAAGGCTATCGCTACCCCCATCATGGAATTCCTTCAGAACAAATTCGGCATTGCGCCCATGTTCCTTATACTTGGTGCCGCATATTTCATAATGATGTATGTGGGACATATGCTCCTCAAGAAACCTGAAGGCTGGGTAGAAAACAAAGCAGCCGATGACGGATTCAATGTTATGTCCATGTTTAAGGATAAAACCTTTGTCGGCATCTGGCTTATCTTCTATATCAATATACACTGCGGACTTATGCTCATCCCTTATGAGAAACAGCTTTTAAATAACAAATTCGCAGCACTCGCCATACTACCCCTTATCGTAAGCGTTGTGCCTTCCGTAACTGCACTGTGCAACGCACTGGGAAGAATCGGATACTCAACCATATCAGACAAAATGAAGGACAGGGCTGTCGTGTATAACATCATCTTCATTTCATGTATCCTGGTGACGCTGCTTACAAGATTCCTTCCTTTTGGGGTACTGGTGATCCTGATGCTCATGGTAATAAACTTAGGCTACGGTGGCGGTTTCTCTACACTGCCTGCCCTTCTTGATTCAAGATTCGGAATGAAGAACATCTCAAAGATACACGGCCTGGCACTTTCCGCTTGGGCAGTAGCCGGCATCACCGGAAACAACCTGTCCGAGATCATACTGAACCACACCAATACCGATTACAACGTAGTCATTGTGGTTGCAGGTGTGCTGTATGCAGTAGCACTGCTGATCTGTGCAGTACTGGTAAATAAGAAGAAAACATCTGAGGCATAAGACACAAACGCTAAACTAAATATAAAACGAAATTAGGGCAGGGATTCAATCCCTGCCCTATTAATTTGTTGCAAATGGAAATACTATTTAATTTTTCATACGGATACAACACTATTTGTATGCATCCTATTAGCGATCTGAAACTATCTCACCAGATCTAAATGCTGGATCGTGCCCACGCTTCCATCTTCATGAAGGAAAACTCCGGTCTCCCTTATAAGCCCATTGGTATGGTTATCATACAAGGACTTAAGGGCAAAATCCGTAGACTGTTTCTGAAGACAGATTGCACCAACATCCGCAGACTTAAGAGTATACAATGACTGGGATCCATCAGCCTCTGTCACCCATATACGGAGCTTACTGTATATGCTGTCCGCCTCGTCTATCCAGCCGTTGCCATCCTCATCATATTTTGCCAGGTCTGCAAATCCGTCTCCTGATGATGTGCCGAAAAGCTCGCTGCCGTCATTGATGATACCGTCTCCGTTCAGGTCAAGTGCCAGATAACCGCTGTCAGAATTAAGCCTGGATATACTATCCGGCTCCCCATCTGAATCCAGGTCAAAGAATACCTTTTCATCAGATACATTTGCAATATTCCCCCGCAGGTTAATGACTAAGGGATCTAATACATTAAGGGCATTGTCTGCATAAATATCCGTCTGCCGCATGTACTCTTCCTTAAAGCTCCTGCTCATGGTGAGACTTAAGTTAAAATCAATCTCTCTGCCATCAGCCGTTATGACTTTACCGACAGTGGAAAAATCCGTCCTTTCAGTCTCCTCATAAGAAGCATACTCGCTGTATGAAGCTATTGGCGCCCTTCCGTCACTTCCATAATTTGAAGAATATGACTTAACTCCCTCTGCACCTGCCTTCGCATCATGACCCTTACCGAAGAGAATCTGGCGCAGCCGCTGCAAAAGATATAGCAGGCTCTCATGCCTTATCTGCTCCAAAGATCTTTCCTCGTCCTCCGCATGATACCTGTTGGAAACTGATGTCTTAAGGTTGCTGTAAAGCATATCCCCCGCAGACATTTCATCCATTCCGCTGACAGTTCCGTCCGCGAATGACCTTAAGCTGTTCTTAAAACTCTCCTTACCTTTCTGATCCGTTACACTTGCAAGTACATACGGATCGGCTGCAGCTCCGCCGCTGACTCCATTGACACTCCTGCCGGACATAAGCCTGCCGGAAAAATTCCACATAGTGGCAGATCCGGAAGTACCTGTAATGGTCATACTCCGCCCCTGGCTTGAGGCCTTGGAAAAGCTCCGTGCCGATCCCATATTTACGGTACCGGAACTAATGATCATATAATGACCTCCTTATGAAGCAGCCACCTCTCACCCTAAAAGGTTCCGTCCCCGTAAAATAAGAAGACGCCGACAAAACAAGAATATCCTTTTTCCTGTTTCATCCACGTCCCTGTGTCCGCTATTTTATTCACGGATCCCACCTATTGGCCGGTAGATAAGCTCCATGTACTTCATATATCGGACACAAATGCAATTTTATAAAGTACCATCCGAATTCTGTTTTTCTATTTCGGAATTCTTTTAATTGCATCCATTAAAGTATCTCTCACGTCATTTACCATTTCAGGTGGATCCAGCGGTGTAACAAGATCACAATTCTGAAGAAGAAACTGCTTAACATTTACATAGCTTTTATTCGAAACTGTTATTTTCACATACTCCTGCGCCCCGGTCCCTTTGTAGTCATCCTTCTCAATTTTTATTTTCGTTCCGAAGTTATCTACCGCAACCGAAACAACATCGGCCCTGCAACGGAATGTACAGTCTATGCGCCTGTCTTTATCGTCATACCTCATCAAGGGATTAACAGAAATATAATCCTCAGACATGAACTTATTCTTTTTATCAAAAAAATTTTCTTTAAGCCGGTCAGGAATAGCCTCTCTTTTTTTATCATCAAGAACCTTCAATGCCATAATACGGTCCACCCTGTAATGCTTGGCATTCTTTTCTCCTTTGCATGTAGCTATCAGATAAAGCTGCCCCTTCTGCGAAACCATAGCATACGGGTTCAGACAGAGCTTATTTCCACCATTACGCTTTGCGAACTGCAACCGCATTTTTTCTCCGGGAACATAGTTACCCTGTACTATCTCAATCTGTTTCTTATTTGTTATCGCATATCTGAGGATCATTATCTTCTTCAGCATAGCAGAACCTTCGGACGGCAGCTTTCCCTTTTTGTCCTCAAGCGTCAGTTCAGGAATACCATCGGCATCCGCCAATAGCATATCTGAGAGTTGCGGAATACTAGTGAGTTTTGTGTTCCATATATCACCAAAATCACTGTCTTTCTTATCCCCTTTTCTTCCCCAGTATCCACCGGCCACAGCTGTTCTGGCAGTCAAGTAGTCTTTTTCCTCTTTTGACAGATAATGGTTGCTCTCCACCGCAGAGTTTATGTAATGCACATCGCTTTCAGAAAGGATAGGCTCGAAATAGTAATAATTCGAATGTGTCTCGCCTTTCTCCTTTTTTCCTTTCATACCTGAATCCTCTGCAAGCACGACACGACCGCCGAGAATACGGTAAATATCCAGGGGCAGGCCATCCGGCATGCCTTCCGGCCATGTGATATCCAAAATATCCTCACCGACATATTTCTTTCCGAGATCACACAGTTCCGTAAGTTTTCTTCTAAGTCTCTTATTAAGGTGTTCTTTGTCGGTACTATGTCCGAAACCGTTATTCTCGTCATCTACAAAGAAGCGCCTCCCCAGTTCTTCCCTGATAAAATTGATTGTTTTCGGATGTTCCTTGTCAGAACAGGTCTTCAGTACACTCACGATCATGATATCTATGTTCTGGTCAATGAATTTTTCCCATTTTTGCTTCCCTTGCATTTTTTTATCCGATTTTTCCTTTTTCATACAAAAGCACCTCTTCCTAAAGGCAGTTCAACAATGACACAATTAATATATGGCCTATTATTTGCGCTCTGTACCATTATACATATCATATAACACTGTAGATATCTTATCCTGTGGTATGCCAAACACTTTACTCATAGCAATCCTATACAGCGTCAGCTGGCCGTCATATTTTTTCAGATGTTCATTGAATTCCTCATCCGCCAAAGTTTTATATTTGCCATCGGCTTTTCTCACCTTTGTATCTGACTTATAGTCTATTATATGAAGGCATCCATCATCCGTAAGCAGCATCAGGTCAGCAACTCCATTGATGTATATCCTTTGATCATCCGAAACCTGTATCTTCTTTTTTTCGAGATATGGCTTAAGAACATCGTAGTCATCACCAAGCTCAGCAATACTCGTCCAGAACGAAAAATCATACTCCGTATAAAACTGCTCTGTCCTGCCAAGTAATTCCTTTATGTTTTTTTCAGCAACAAATCTACAGAGCACCTTCGTCAGATAATCTTTGAACTCACAGCATTTTTCCTTATAATTATCTCTATAACGTTGCTTAATATCTCTCATACTCTCGGAGATTGCAATCCTAATGCACTCAGAAATATCATCATCTGAAACATCAGCTTTCTCTCTGATGTAATTTATGAACATTTCAAAAGATCTGTGCATCACAGTTCCGAAGATATTCCCGCTTGGTCGTTTTTCAAGTGTTTCATCACGATCCTCGTCCTGATCCTCGGATTCATCAGCCTGCATTGCTTCAGTTGCCGATTCCTCTTCAGACCCCTGAAAAATATTTTCATCCACAACGTCATCAGCTTTTGTTTTCTTTTCTTCGTGCTCAAGTCCGCTGGGGGTGACGGAAACAAGAATATTCCGTTTCAGTTCTTCCGGAACAGGACTAAGATCTTTTTTCTCGTCAAATAGTCTCACATCATCCGCAGAAGTCTCGTCAACGACAGACACTCCGTCTTCAGGTGTTATCTCCGTAGTTTTTACATCTTTCAGTGTGTCATCTTCATCCCCATCATTCATGGATACTGCCTTTTCAAAAAACTCCTCTTCAAGATAATTTGATAAAGTTTTCTCCTCTGAAGCATCAAAACACAATTCCTTCAGATAATCCTTTTCTTTATCTGAAGGTTTTGACAGAATTATAAGTGCCTCTTCTGCCCTCGTTACAATGACATACTGTTTCCGCTTTATTTCTTCACTGTTTTCCGTCGTTTCCAAAGTAGATTCTGATGAAGTAAGAATATCACTGTAGTAGTACTCATATTTCCAATCCATTATATCCAGCGGGTTATTGGCATCATCTGTTTTTATAGTCTTTATATAGTAAGCATTGTCTTTATCATTCATGACACCACGGTACATCAATATGACAATCTTACCCTCCAGACCTTTAGCCTTATCTATATTCATCACTCTGACAGCATCATCTGCTCCGTCACCAAATTCTATCTCATAATTCAGCTTTCCTGAAAAATAATTCCTGATGCAGTCATAAAAACACTTCGGATCAGCAGTTCCCTCGGCAATTGTTATTGTCTCTATCATCTGATGTATTTTGCCCAGAGATGATATCATTTCATCCCTTGAGATAACCATTTTCTCATCATCTCTTGGCAGCATATAGTGCAGTTTACCAAGCAGAAAACCTGCAAGCTGCATGCCATTCAACTTATGGGTCTCTTTGCTCCATGCGTTAAGAATTATTTCTGCCTTTTCCCGTTCTTCCTGCTTTTCACAATCTGAATGCAAAACCGCTTCAATCGCACCCTCGAGAGTAAGCTTATAATCCCCTGCTCCCGCAAGATGCCTGTATAAGTACATATATCTTTCTAATACACAATAAACGCCAAGGGGCAGATTACCCGAAAGTATGCAGGGAATCTGCTCTGTCCTGAAGCATTTTACAAGCTCAGGAAAATTAGTGGTATCCCACGCAAGGACAAGGAAATCTTTTGGCCTTATAGGGCGCTCTTCATATACCTCCTCGCCATCGACAAGCCTGGTATCCAGGATAGTATATTTTTCATCGATCAGTTTTTTTACGATATCTGACACTCTCTCTGCATCGGACTTTTCACCAGTATAGTCCGGTTCCACATACACGCCCTGAAGAGTTGTACTGCTTATGGTTCCCTCATATGGCCTTTTCCCGACGATCATATTATTATATTTATTTACAAATATCTTGCTGTAATTGTCATTGACCCAATCCAGGACAGGCTTGGCAGATCTGTAATTATTATTTAGCACAAAAACCTGATCTGATTTAGAATTGGTAAACAGCTTTTTAACCTCGTCGAAGATAACAGGTTCCGCGCCACGAAATCTGTATATTGATTGTTTAGGATCACCAACAATAAACAATATGCTACCTGCACGATGGAAACTCAGTGCCATCTGCGCCTGAAAATGATCCACATCCTGAAATTCATCAACAAAAATATGCTTGAACTTTACAGCAAGTTCCTTTACATGGTCCGGATTATCCCTGAGAAGATCCCTGGTTTTTTCGAGAAGCAAATCGTTTGTTAACAACGAACTGTTTCTGCTCTCATAGTAATTAATAAGAGCTGCACGAAGGCTTTTCTGTAAAAGAATCTTTTGCACTTTGGAAACATCATCCAGGAGAGTTTTAATTTCATTAAACGCTTTAGATTTCTTGATACCTGCATTTACCTCACCTAGAAGAACTGTCTGAGATTTCTTTTTCCCGGTACCATCCTTAATGGTTTTTGCTTTGATCGTGACTCCTTTTGTTTTAACCACTTTGCCTGCATCTGTCAGCTCGTATACTTTTTTTATACCAGCTAACATTTCCTTACCTTTCAAAACGGTCTCATACGCTTCCCTAAAATCCTTCAGAAAATTACATCGGTTTTCATCAGCACATATATCCGCACATTCAAACCTTTCGGAAACCTCCTTATTTATGACCTCCTGCAAATCGTCAAAGCATTTCTTTGCTTTAGTGCTATAATCCTTCATCTTTGGGATAGCATCATTTTCATTTGGAAGAGCTACATCCTTATTGCATACTTTAAGAAACTGACTGTATAGTTCATACAGTTTATTCTTCATATCATAATAAGAGTCATATGTCGTTAGCAGAGCATCAAAATCTCCGTAATCCATACCCTTTTTAAAATACGATTCAAACAGCACCATCTGCTCTGATTCAGACTGTCCTTCATCGATTATAGACTGCTCGATAGGAAGTCCCACCCCCAACGCATTTTCAGAAAGCAGTCTGGAACAAAAACCATGAATGGTTGAAACCTGCATTCGGGAAATATGCTGCCTGGCATTTTCCAGATTCTGCCTTTCTGCATCAGTCAGATTTTCATCTCCGATAAGTGTCATGATCTTATCATTTAGTCTGCTGATCAGTACTTCCGTTGCTTTATTGGTAAATGTGATGACAACTATATTTTCAGGAGAAACACCGCTCTTCAAAAGATTTTCCACTCTTTTGATGATCAGGGTAGTCTTTCCAGCTCCGGCTCCCGCCTCAACAAACACGCTATTACTGATATTTTCAACAATATCTTTTCTCTTATCTTCTTCTGATTTATTAATGATCATAACTCATCCCCCATACGATCCTTGCAGATTGATTTATAGTTACAGTACATGCAGCACCCGGGCTGAGACCTCCAATCAGCTTTCAGCTTGCCTTTCATCAGATTTTCTCTAGTCTCATTTGAGCTGAAACACTTTTTAAACAGCGTATTGACGATCTTGTCCGAGGTTTCATCATCAAATTCAAAAACCTTCTTTTCAGCATTATCTTCTTTTAATGTATGCATCTGCTCTTTTTTTTCAAACGGGAAAAGGTAAACAAACTCATCCAGCTTGTATTTGTAATCCTCACCCTTTTCTTTACGCAAATAAGCATCAAGAAGCTTTGAATATACAATATGCTGAGGCCATAAGCCAGCTTTTATTTCCTTAACTTTCTTATGCTTTTTCCCTGTTTTATAGTCAATGATCCTGTAATGATCCAGCTTATCCTCATCTGTATAGCAGTCAATCCTGTCTATCGTTCCATAGAAAAAGAGTTCATTAGATGTGTTTTCTTTTATCATTACACTGCAATATGCATCATTGGGATTTTTTCCCACCTCTTTTTCCATACCAACGACCACCCATTTTTTCCCTGAAGTATCACTGCTAAGTTCCTCATGCAGCGCTTGTATGGTATTTAGAATTGTTTCTTTATACTCCTTGATTTCTTTATCACATATTTCCCTTGATACGGGCGGGACAGTGCTTTTCCATTTATCTGAGATATTTTTAAATATGTCATTATAAGATGCTTCATTCACTTCTGCGGAAACCGATTTATTATTCAAAAGTTCTTCTCTACAGTATTCTTCAAGCACTTCATGACACAACAGTCCCTTCTGTGCAGGATTAAGCCATTTTCCGGCATCCACTTCTCTTTCTTCGGATACATATATACCACAGACCTTATTGTAATAATACTTCCTCGGACACAACAGAAGATCGCATAATGCCGATGATGTTATTGCAATTTTCTGAGCTGCTGGAGTAGTCGTCTTCCCCTGTGTAGTAGCTTTGATAAATCCTTCTTTTTTAATACAGTTATAATCAGGGAATATAAAACCTTTTTCCTCGTCATCCGGCTTTAAAATGTTATCTTCCAACCTGTCAAGTTCTCTCATAAGCTTGTTAAGATAAAGAGATACCGACAGTTCTTTTGGGATCTCTGATGCAATGTCATACGAAGCATAGGAAATCACGATTCTTGATGAGCGGATCATCTTCAACGAATCTGTCAGGTATTCTTCTTTCATTTCCTCTGCAGATCTGAAGAAAATATCAGGTTCTTCATTAATCTTTTGAACTATCGATGAAGGAAGAACAGGGGAATCCGCGTTGTTCACTCTGAAATGCATATCTGCCATGCCTACAATAAATAGATTATCCCTTGTCGTCGTAAATCTGTCTGAAAACACAGAAACTCTGACGGCTGCTGTTTTGGGAGGATTTGAAATCTTTATTCTCTCAACCGCATTTTTCAATTCAAAAGCAGCATCTTTTAATGTGATCGTTTCATCCGCAATCTTGTACCGCTCTGACATTCTGTCATATACCGGCTTGTACTCGTTCCATGCGCTTTTTATCTTTTTGGAATACTTTTCGAAAAACTTATGAAGGAAATCCAAAAGTATTAAAACGCTGGCGGCATCACCCTCCGCCAAACTATTGAGTTCATTTACCGCTTCCGTGATGCGTGCGTCAAACTCCTTTTGCTTAGCCTTTCCGTCTACGCCGGTTCTGTTTTTATCAAAAATGTCCCCGGCATAAATTATTCTTTCGTTGCGAAGTCTGTATCCGAGATCTTCTACCCTTCCATTCAGCAGCCAATTACAATAGTCCACCGTAAATCTCAGTATGCCATTAGATCCAAAATCAGCATTCCCCTTCATATCAGAAGCTATACCAGCTTCAGAAAGAACCATCATAGAAATATCGGCAAGTCCACGATTCATGCAGAGAATCTCAACATCTGATACCGGGAGATTATTATCCTTTATACAATTTACTGCATTCCTGATTTCTCCAGAAAAGGTATATGCTTTAAAGAATGAAAGATTTTGCTCAGAGATGTTTTTCTCACGCATGTCTATCTTTTTGTAGCTCCCATTTTTTGAATGAGTCTTAAAAAGATCAATAAATGCCTGTTCAGCAGGTCTTATATCCCATGGTATAAGAACCCCCATTTCATACTGCTTATACTGATATAGTATTTTTCCTTTTTTGCTAAATTCCTCAAGAAATCTTACTGCTTCTATAATTAGACGCGTGTTATCATAGAAATCATTATCTTTAAGTACAGTTTCATATTCCGCCCTTACATCACTTACAAAATCGAACAGGTCTTTTTCCTTCGTGCTAAGAGCTCCGCCTTCCTTTGGTTTTCCCAGACGAAGCTCATTTATAACACGAAGAGCCTCCCTACCGAGAGCCGCATCTACGGAAGACTGTTTTATATTACCTTTATATGTTGGAGCTGATATTATCTTTTTGATTATCTTCCTAATGACAAGTTCAGATGTAGAATCATCACATATGGTTATTTCCGGAATACCACTATTATCACTGACCAGTGCAGATGTTACTACTTCAGCCGCTAGTTCTGAAATGGTCTTTACCTTTATCCCCCCCAGCACCATTGCGTCATATCTGTTTTTACATTTAACCCATGCACCTGCATTTGTCTTGTTATTACAAATAACAATCTTGGCAGTATTTGATCCAAGCCATTCATTAATATCCGTCATTTTATAACCCCTTTCTACACTCGACGCATTTGTCCTTATGTTTTGTGACTATTGTACTAAATTATATCATAACCGCCCTTGCATAGCGACAAATATATACCTTTTACAAAAATAGTATACACAGCCTAAAGAACTGATCATGCAAACGGTATTCCATCATCACAGCCGTCCGGAAGATTCATAAAAGGTTCATTTTCCCCCTGATCAGCCGGTTGAGATACCTCACCATCATTGTCCTCTTCAACAAAAAACGAGAAATTCCCGGCTGCGACTTTATCAAAGAGCATGAACTGATAAAAGTACGGATCCAGCACGCGGGTAAATGAATCATAATAAGGACACCCTATTATGAACAGGCTCTCCCAGGCATAATAATTCTCCGGTAACTCTCTGCCGTCAGGATACACATCCCTTACATACTGTTCCCAAAGCTCCCTGTCTTTTTTAGCCATACTTCTCAGAAACTCCTGCTTCTCCTGATCAATATCCACACATAAACTATCTGCAATGGTATTAAGAAAATCCTCAATTATCAAAAAGAAGTCCTCAGCTGCCTCCGGTTCATTCAGTTCGCAAATTCTTCCGGCATATTCATTATTCCTGAAATCCTCAATTATTGCCTCTGCCCAGAGTTTCTTAAGTCTCAGGAAATCCTTTTTATAACCCGGGAATGCCGGATTCTTATAAGTCTTTAAAAGGTCAAAAATCATGTCATCATCCAGCTTTTCCTCATCAGTAAAGACTTCATCGTAAATCACCGAAGGTATGC
This sequence comes from Lachnospiraceae bacterium AB2028, assembly GCA_000621425.1. Classification (GTDB taxonomy): domain Bacteria; phylum Bacillota; class Clostridia; order Lachnospirales; family Lachnospiraceae; genus NK4A136. Next base: position 88,720 of record JHYJ01000009.1, on the reverse strand, counting down.
CTGACTTAAAGAACTGCGCACGCACATCATTATCCATAAGGATATCCCGGGGTACACTAATGCAGATATCCCTGAACTCCTCTTCATAGTTTCTGATAGCGGGATCACTTAATTCCTTCAGCAGGCGGCATATAATATTCTTATCCTGCTTTTCTGCATCCGTAAGCAAACCGTTATATATTTCCATAGGGGATGCAAAGTACAGAACCATATCAAAAATCCCGTTATCCATCAGAACCTCATTGGGAACAGCGTAGCATAACTGTGGCAGTTCATATATGCCTTTATAATATGGGCTTATGTATTTTCTTTTGTCGCAGTATAGCTCCAGCACCACCCTTAGAACATCTTTATCATTTTGTACAACATCACCCGCATATTCCAAAACAATACGGTCAATGAACCCGCAATAATTATCATAAAACATATTTACAGCATCATGTGCATCACTGGACGCCGGAATACCATATGCCAAACCATATGCCATATTGATCATAAGATCCTCAGAAGGCGATATATCGCGTATAAGACTGAGAACGGATGCCTTGTCCGTAAAAAACTCCGGCATCTCCTTTGCCATATCATCAAGATAAATCTTTGCGGCAGACTCCTCAAAGGGCACATCCTTGCAGACATCCCCCACAAGAATGCTGCTTAAAACCTGCTTTGCCTTTTCAAACTTTGAAATACCCATAGTATTCTTCCTCCGTATATCTTTTCCCTAAGATCTACTATCCTATCCTTTTTTTATAATCTTCCTGTGCTCTTAACAAATCTATATCACCGGCCTTCACAACACTCCACCTTTCCATTGCAATCTGGTACAGTGAGGCACCATTTGAAACTGCCGCAAGCAGCACTTCTTTATCATGCCTCAGACTGGGGTGTACGAAATCCAGCGCATTTCGGTCCTGATTTACCGCAGCAAGCACTACTTCCTTATCAGCCCTCAACCTCGTATCCGCAAACTCTAGCGCCATTCCATTCTGCTTTACGGCTTCGAGAACCAATTCCTTGTCCAGAAATCCCGGACTCAGTTCGGCATCCACAAACTCCAGGGCCATTCCGTTCTGCTTTACAGCCGTAAACTTTATCTCATCATCACTCCGGAAATCAGGCGCGTACTTTAAGAGTGTTCCTATACGCTTTACGGCGTTGAGGACAAACTCCCTATCCTTCCAAAGACTGCTTTCTTTATCCGGAACATCAAAAACATTGTCATCGGATGACATCCAGATATCGAACATTGCCCTGAGACTTTCCGCAACTTGCTGTATTTCCAAGTCTTTTTTTAGTTCCTCATCTATGTTTTCCATCGCATGTTCAAACTGAGCAGAGAATTCCAAAAAACTGTAGTCTTTCCCATATTGATTTCTGCTTACGGATTCTTTATGTCCCTGTTCTATACACTTAAGTGCCTCCATTACAAACGTTTTATCAGCACACAGATCCCTGCTTACCTCATTCCAGTCACAGATATGCTGCTTTACCAATTCAATCACTACATCACGGTCTCCATAAGCAGCATTTAATGCATTTTCATGATAATATACCGGAGTGAATGGGTTATATAAGGAACCTTTATATGATCTGGCAAGCTCCATCAAAACATCCTTATCAGACAACAGACTGCTCTTTATAAATCGGCAGGCATCATCATCCTGTTTTATGGCAGCCAGTACCAGTTCTTTATCTGCCATAAGTTCTTCTCTTGCATACTGCAGTGCAAGACCGTTCTGCTTTACTGCCGCAAGTACCACCTCCCGATCTGCCCTCAGTTCTTCACTCGCATACTGCTGTGCAAGACCGTTCTGCTTTACTGCCGCAAGTACCACTTCTCTGTCTGCTCTTAATTCTTCGCTCGCATACTGCATTACAAGACCATTCTGTTTGGTTGCTTCAAGTACCACTTCCCGGTCTGCTCTCAGTTCTTCGCTCGCATACTGCAAAGCCGAACCATAATTGGTTACCGCTACCAGTACAATCTCCCTGTCTGACCATAACCCCTCGCTTGCGTATGCTAAGGCCATACCATTCTGTTCTATTCCCGCAAGCACCACTTCCCGGTCTGCTCTCAGTTCTTCACTCGCGTACCGCATTGCAAGACCGTTCTGCTTTACCGCCGCAAGCACAATTTCTCTGTCTGTCCTAAAAGCTTCGTTGGCGCTTCCTAATGCCAGTCCATATACGCCTACTGCATCAAGCGTCTCTTCCCTATTCCAATGCTCCATGCCCACCATTGATCTTACCGGCATCTCCTTAGGCTTAAATTTCTCTCGGAAACCCCACCATTTTGCATAGTCTTCCTCAAAACCAACTCCACCATGTGGAACAGCTGCTGACAGAGCATTGTAACAATCCTGTGAATTTACCTCTTTCAGTATCGCAGCCGGAAAGAACTGGTACATCCACTCCCCCCCTTTTTTTCTCCTATAGTACTGCAGCGCCGTTCCATCCTGCTTTACAGCTTCAAGCATTATTTCATCATCATCGCGCAGTTCCGTTGCTGCATATCCAAGAGCAATCCAATTCTGCTTTACCGCCTCAAGTACCACTTCGCGGTCAGCCTTGAGATCATCGGATGCATACTTCAAAGCCCTTCCATTCTGCTTTACTGCTGCAAGCACCACTTCCTTGTCACTGCGCAGATCCTCACTTGCAGTACGCAGATTCCAGCCGTTTCCCTTAACCATTTTCATAACCTTTGCCTTGTCATCACACATATCCACATCCTCCCATCACATTTTTCCATTGTTCTGCAGTTTGCCTGGTTACTTACACCTTTCTTTGTAACCTCATCGTACAATATTACAGTAGTCCCTATAGGTATAAATTTATCCCTTTATGCCTATAGGATTCTTACTTGCTAATAATAAATATAATGCAAAAAAAGAGACCTGAATTTCCATAATGGAAATATATCGGTCTCTTTTTTTTATACAACCAGATTGTATACGGTATTATTCCTTTGCGATTTCTTTTGAGAATTCAATATAGTCAAGGCATGTCGTACACTTAGGAGCATAGTCAATGAGAAGCTTTTTGTGTTCCTGTGCCTCCTTGGTCTTGACACATTCCCTGATCACGCTTTTAAACACCCTGGTATCCATCTGCTTTGCAGTGGCTTCGATGTCTTCCCTTGTTTCTTTTTCAAGATTGGATCTTCCCGAGTATTTTACAAGAAGAAGACCTGCGATGGAAAGATCTTTATTCTGGCGGCGCTTTACGGCCATGATGGTATCATAGAGTTGCCGGATTCCCTGCATGGAATAAAAATCTGCTGTGACAGGGATGATAACCTTGTCCGCCGCGATCAGGCAATTATACAAAATGATGTTCAACGAAGGAGCAGTATCAATGATGATGTATTTGTATTCTTCGTCAATCTCTTCCAACGCATCCTTCAGACGGTAAAACCCTTCCACTTCACCGTCAAGCACCTTCTCCGCCTTCACAAGGAGAGGATCGGCTGCGACGATGTCGCCGTTTTCCGTGTGCTGTATTGCTTCCGAAATCGGGAGCTTGTCGGAGTCTATCATTACGTCATAAAGCGTTGCGACATCCTTTATCTTTGCATCATAAGTACTGCTGGAATTTCCCTGGGGATCCGCATCTATCAGAAGCGTTTTTGCTTTCTTTCCGAGTATTCCCGCAAGATTTGTAGCAGTGGTGCTCTTCCCGATTCCGCCCTTCTGGTTTGCTATCACAAAAACTGTTGCCATTTTTATCCTCTTTCTGACCGTTGCCTATCATATCCGTTTCCGGTCGTTTCTGTATTTCTTCCAAGACTCAATCTGACCATACATGTAATCGATATCAGAAGTCCACGCTGCCGTTCACTTCATCATTTATCACATAGAAAACCTTGTGTTCCTCAGGCTTTACATATACGTCAACTTTAGAAAAATCGTTATCCTGTATGCCCTTGGAAACCGCATCCTCTTTGATTGCCTTAAGGATGTCATCAGTCTTTCTCTCGCTATTACCGAACTGGATCACGATATTCTTCTGTGCGGTAGCAAATCCTCCGGTAAGATTGTTCGCTCTTTCGGCACTGCTTTTTCTCGCCATTTTCTTTCTCCTTTTTCAGTGATTTATTTCATATTCCAAGATCTTCAAGCCATGTTTTTCACACAAGTTGGATTATACCACAATCAGAGTTCAACTTTCGCATTTCTTTCTGTAATCCGCTAAAAAACGAAGGAGACAAAAACTGCCTCCTCCGTCAGATCACTTTTCATTTTTTCAGCCAACTTTAGCCTGAAAATTCCTTCTCAAAAGCAGGGTAATTACGATCCGCAGGGACAGCAAATATGACCTGTTTTACCTTGGTATCGCCGAAGTACTCACGGAACAACGTTGCTACGATCTCAGGCTTCTGGGCAAACACACCGCAGCCAAAGGCTCCTGTGATAAATGTTTCCACACCCTCCGTATCACATATATCACGGATAAACCGAATCCGATCCCGCAACGCTTCTTCATTTTCCTCCTCTGTCAATGCATTACGAGATATCTGTGAACGGTTCGGCGCTGCACAGGTGATCACATCTACGCTCACAGATTCACCCTTCTTTGGAAAAAAGCATACATCAGGTGAATAAAGCGCCCTGTTGCGGTAAAGTGCCTTGTTCAGATGCGACTCATTCCATTCATAATATTCAGGAAACTTACTGAGTACATTATAAAGAAAAGAATCATGGCATAACGATTCCTCCTGAGCCATAGAGCCCCTGATAAATCCGCCTCCGGCATGTCTGTAACTCGCAAAGTTCAAGACAGCCACTTTTCCTTTTCCCGCATTCTTAAAAATACTGTCCTGGGTGTAGGACTGTTCCAAAGTAAACACAGCCTTCCCACCGATTTTGTCTCCCCGTTCAAAATCTACATCATACAGTTTTGTTCCCACTACGCACTTACTGATTTCATCTGAATACAGCCTTTCCATTTCCCATGTATGACGTTCTGCAACATCTTTTCTCTGTTCTTTTCTATCCATCACAATTCTCTCCATTAGCTGTTTTTAAGCACCATATCTGCCACACCATAAGCTACTGCCTCTTCTGCACGCATCCAGTGATCCCTGTCGGTATCCTTGGCAATCTTTTTGATATCCTTGTCGCAATTTTGGGCAAGGATTTCATTCAGGATCTGCTTAGTGTCCTTGATATGCTCTGCCGCTATGACCAGTTCCGTTGCCTGTCCTTCCATGCCACCTGATGGCTGATGTATCATTACTTCACCATGAGGCAGTATCGCACGCTTTCCTTTTGCTCCGCCTGAGAGAATGACAGCACCCATGCTTGCCGCCCTGCCGAGGCACACCGTAGCCACATCCGGCTTGATATACTGCATTGTGTCGTAGATTGCAAGCCCCGCTGACACCGATCCACCCGGAGAATTGATATAGAGCTGGATATCCTCATCGGAAACCGCAGCAAGGTGAAGGAGCTGTGCCGTTATGGATGCTGACATCTCATCCGTCACCTCACCCACCAGGTGGATCACACGGTTCTCCAGGTTCTTTGAAAAAATATCGTTACTTCTGCCTCTTTCATCAGTTACTATAGGATTGATTACCATTTTGATTCTCCTTTCAGATTTCTAAGATTTTTACCCAATCAAGAGCTTCCATAAGGTCTGCGCGATCTGAATCATTTTTTCAGTTGACGATTCCATGACATAATCCAGAATGCCTGTAACCTTCATAACCTCCAGCAGCCTCACTGCAATCATCATATCCACGACAGCGGATGCTGTCAGGATGATTGCAACTATGATGTTCTTTTCCCTTGCTGAAAATAACTCCCACTCTTCCCTTAACATCCCTCTGTTCAAACCTCTCAAAATCTTTTACTGCATCATCCTCTCCAGCAATGCCTTGCCCTCATTCGTAAGCTCATCATAAGGTATTTCTTCACAGACATCGCACTCAAGCTCTTCTATTGCAACCCTTACCAGCTCATCAAATGATTTTCCTCTGTCCCACTGCTTATTGACATAGTACAGCTTTTCTTCAAGCATGAGCGGATGATTTATAAAATACCTGTCCGCAGAATTTCCTTTTATACTATCCGTTATCAAAGGAAGCTCCCTAAATTCTTTTGAAACAGGTTTGAGCAGCTCTGACAGTTTTTCAAATGTATCAAAGCCTGAACCAACAGCACTTCGTATGATCTCCAAAGCCGCCCGTCTTTTTCTTAAAGGTCCCACTTCGCCTATCCAAAACCTTTCATCAGTTCTCATTTTTATTTTCCTCCTTCTTATATCAACTGAACGGAATCTGGCTATCATCGTTCCACCCCGGAATATTCATAAAGCCGGCGTCCCCATCATCTGCATCTGCACTTTCCAAAGCCCCGGAAGGCTTCCCATCATTCTGCCCATCCCCTGCGATATCATCATCCAGATCCAATGGTTCACCAAGTGCAACTTTATTTACGGCATAAAAGAACGACTCATCATTCAGAGTAACAGCTGACAGCAGACGTATCTGACGCGTATAAGGTTCTATCAGTTTCATAAAGGACTCATACCAGCAGAAGTCTGTAGTCTCTTCCTCATCCTTTTTACGCATCAAGTCTTCGTAAGCATGTATCACTCTCATAAGCATAATATCCGGATCTATGGGATCATTCAGCTCACAAAGGAACAGTCTGCACGCTATATCTTTGAATTCAAACACCCTCTCTGTATATGGATCTTTCTCCCCATACAGCCAGTCTGTTTCCGGATACCTGGCCGCATGGTATACGGCACTTGCCCATTCCTTGAGTAGCACCATATAATCCTTTTTGATATCATCGTTTCCGTAAGTTTCAAATGCATTATTCAGCACATACCACTCCGTAAGCCTGAAGATAATGTTATCATCAAGCTTTTCCTTATCTGTGAGTAATGAAGTATATATGGTTGCCGGAGTAGCAGTCCTTATCAACAGGCTGAAAACCTCATCATCCATCAACAGTTCGTGTGGCACTTCGCTACAGATACAGGGAACAGCTAAATATTGTCCGTTGCGTTCTGCAAGATAGGCCAAGTACTCAAAAACAGCCAGCACTACGTCTCTGTCATTTTTAAGCGAGTCATCTAAATACTCCTCAAAAAGGCAGTCCAGAAAAAAGGCAATTTCCTTTGTGATTCGGCAGACATCCTCAGATACCCTTCTTTTATATTCATCCATACGATCCTGACCAATCAGGTCATACATGCTCATAAAGAGACAGTCATATGTGCTATCCATATGTTCCTTTTCGGAAAGAATCCTTATGATGTCCATCACAAACCCCTTGTCCTTAAATAATTCCGGAGCCTCAACGGATAACCGATCAAGCAGTTTCAGGGTCGGATGTCCCAAGGGTTCAAAAACCATTCCTGTCACATCAAAACAGCTTTCGCCTGCTAACGTAGTCAGTAAAACGCTGATAATTTCTTCCTTCTCAAACCTTTCCATAACTCTTCCTCCTTTTTCCTATACTACAAAGCCAAGGGGTTTAGTTTTTCCTGTGAGCTTAGATGCAACCATCCGCTTTTCTTCAAGTGCCCCCAGGATATCCTCTGCTGTCATCGTATTCAGTGCCTTTACCGAATGCTTTCCCTTATGTGCAGAAATGCGCTCTGCCATTTTCATTATCGAAGCTTCGAAAAGCGACCTCGCCTCACGTCCGTTTCCGAAATCCTTTGCCTTTCTGCGCCATTCAAAATACTTTCGTACTTCCTCATCCGCCTGTCGGTCCATGCTGATCTTTTTTATATCAGCCTGTTTGTGGAAGATCTCCACCATCTCATCCGGTGTATAAGATGGGAAAAAGATAGTGGAATTTATGCGGCTCGTAATACCCGGATTGGAATCCAGAAAGTGCTTCATCAGGTTACTCTTCTCCCCCACATCATCACCACCGTATCCTGCAAAGATAACAAGACGGTCCTGGGCGTGTTTCTCAAGCTCTATGCAAAGCTGTGCTACCGCCTCCTGGGAAAATTCATCCGAATCTCCACTAGTGCTTACTAGAGAATATGCCTCATCTACAAAGATGATGTCATACTGGGAAAAAAGTTGCTTAACCTTGTCTGTAGTCCATCCGACATACTTTCCCTTAAGTTCTGCACCGTTTATACTTATAAAACGTTTGCCACTCAGTAGCTTTTCCTCAGTCATGATGTCACCAAGGATCTGAGCCACTGTTGTTTTGGCTGTTCCCGGTGCGCCAAGCATCATATAAACATTGTGATACCCCAGTGAGGAAAGCCCTTTTTCAGCACGGATTTTTTCAAACTTAAAATTATTGACGATTGAGCGTATGCGCTTCTTTATGACGGGCATTCCGATCAGTTCCTTGTCCAGTCTCTCCCATCCGCGGACATTACCTTTCTTTTTGTCGTCCCGCTCCGAAAGGATATAACGGAGATCCCCCTCCTTTATCACTTTGCCCTTTTTCTTTCGTTCAATTACATGACAAAGTGCTTTTTCAATGAAATCACCGCATGAGCACTCCGGGTTCCCAAGGGGATCGTTGCAGAGATTCATCAGACAATCAACCAGCTCGTCCTTATTTATCTTTGTATCCAGCCTGAATTTATAATTTGATACGATCTGCTTTAATACTTCTGTATAGTACCTTTTAGTCTGATCCTCATCCATACTGATCTTTACATAGTCAGCATTACACATTATTACTGTTTTCCGCATATTCTCACCTGCGACTGTTGTTTCGCAGCCAAATGGAAAATCATCATCATCACAGGAATCCAGTTCCACAGTGTTAAACATATTCCGAAGCAGAGGATCAATCCGCAGAATGTACACTCTGCTGTTATCTTTAAACTGTTCCATTACCGAAGGCTTTATCAGAAAATCTTCATAACCGCTCTGTACGATGCAGACCGGGTTTGTATTGCAATGCGTCCAGTAAGGCTCCTGGGTTTCCCCAGACTTTGCAAAGCGGAATGCGTTTCCCCCAAATATCCCAACTGAATCCGAATCATCATCCCTGAAATATGAAACAATTTCATCCCAGGGGATCAGCGGCACCTGGCTGGGGTCTTCTGCTATAAAGCCCCAAGGGGTTCCATATTCTATTTCCATAACGTCATCCGATGCCTCGTCCTCTTCGTCGTCAAACAGGCCGTCAAAATCTTCAGGATCATATTCGAAACAGTCGTCATCCTTTTTTAACGATTTTTCAATCCAGTTTAAGGCGATCAGTCCCAGTTCCTCAGTACCTGCATGTATATAAACAACTTTCGGCATACGCTTTTCCTTAAGGAGACTGTCAACACCCTCCAAAAAAACCGCACCCTTCCTTATATCCTGTTGAAGCTTAGTCTTATCAATATCCGTTAAGGTAAAGTACTCTGCACGCTCCGCCTGACTTCCGCCGGGGTAGCTTATCATCTTCACATGCTTATCTGCCTTTATCATCTGAAACTTTTCCATATCGTTCTCTCCTCGTTTTTCACTTTTTTATCAGGTCCATGCTTCCCATGACGGAAAGTATGGACCTGGCCCACAGCACAAGTCTTTAGTCCAGCTGTAACAGCTCAAAGGTACCTGCCGGAACTGTCAGGTTTCTGCTGCTCCTGTCAATACCAATGATTATTACGTTCGTCGGAATATAGAAACCCTCTTCAAACATATCACGATTCCGCTTGTTATCTGTATTGTTAAACCACGAATATGACTGAAGCATAGTCCTGACCTTAATCATTCCCCCACGGTACTCTGGATACAGACAGGTTAAAGCCTCGCCAAAGACCTCCTGAAGATTAACGGAATCAAAGTTGTCAATCACAAGAACAAAGGGCTTTTTCGGACATAAAGCTGCAAAATTACAAAATTCTTTCAGAACCCCGTCTATTCTTACAAGCTTGGAAGTCTGGTTAAGTGCATCATGCCTTACAGATTCCTTTGATGCACGCAAGTTTTCCGTTTTTTCCATAAACGTTTCATATGTATATCCAGGGTGAAATGAGACTACTTCACAGCACTCTGTTACATTGAAATTATCCACGCATCCGATATTTCCCAGTTCGTTTGCAAGACGAATGGCAGTTTTAGCCACAACTTGTGCATCGCGATCAGGGCCTGCGCTTAGTTCAATCTGCTTCATCCCATCCACTAATATCATCTTTCTGAGTTTTTTGTATAACTCACTACCTGCTACTTCCTCGTATGGAATGTCCTTTAAAATACGGGAACCGGGCTCCGTGTCGTAAACAATTTCATAACTTTTTCCATCAAGCTTTTCCTTCACCTGTTCAAAAAGGCTTACACAGTTTTTTGCATTTGCATAATCCTCCTGGAAGTCAAGCTTTTCGCCAGTCTCTTTTTCAAGATAATCCTTAAACTGCTTAAGCATTCTATTTCCGCGCTCAACGATGGTCTTCCCGTCCCTTCGGATCTCAGAAACATATTCGAGGGAATAAAACGCCTCCTCGCCCCTCGCCTTCATTGCCATCATCTCTGAAAAAGAGAATGATCCGCTTAAAGCAAACTTATCTGTGCTAACTCCTCCAAGTAACTCCTTTGTAACTCTTACTCGCATCATAATTTTTGTTCATCCTCTTGTTTTTGATGCTGCAATCTCGCAGCGTATTTCTATATCCCCATTATAGGGCTGTAATTGCTTCGCATATTTTCACTTTGGCAAGTCCTTACCTTTTTTCACATCTGAGTCATCCTGCCATAAGTGATCTGCATTTTTAATATACTACAGAAAACAGTGCCTAATATTTCCATAATGGAAAAATGGAAACTTTATTACTGACAGATTTTTTGCATGCCTCTTTTAGCCAATTCCTCATCCAGGTCCTCAATATCCCAGTCTCGCCCCCTGATGGATATAAATGTTTTGATAAGACGCTCTCTGTCAGACACTGCATTGCTTATACAAGGGTTTATGCTCTGACCGACTGAATTAAAAAGCCGTTCGGTCTCTTCGATCCCCATATGCAGGGCCAATGCCAACACCCAAAGCACATCACGGTTTCTTGTGGTACCCTCTTTGAGTAATTTACTCAGATGTGTCTCAGTTATCCTGGTGCCCGTTTTTGCACACAACTGTGCCTGTGTGGCTATTCCATTTCTTTTCATAGCCTCTACCAGCACCCCCCTAAGTCTCAGCACCGGCCCATTCTTTGAGGACTGATAACACTTACCCAGTTTTTTCATATCATCCAGCGATAAATACATCATACAATCTCTGTTCTCCATAACTGTTTTCCTCCTCTGATCATTCGTTCTTTTTATCGGATCCTGTCCCATAATAACCTGTAGCCACTATTGTTATAAGGACAAATTTAACCCTTTCAAGATTAAAACCATTTTTACTCTTATGATCACATCTTAGCAGACAATTTGGGCTGTATAGGTATAAATTTGTCCTTTTTAAAAAGTGGGCAAATTGAGATTTAGATGCCATGTTAAAAGAAAAAGCCATATAAAAATATTTCACATGAAAAATAAGACAAAAAAGAAGTGTCCTTTATTTTTTCAGAAAAAGTTTTACAGACATCAATAGCAGCACCATATAGAACAGCGCCATATTATAGATCATGTAACGGCTCTGGCAGAAGATCAGTGCTGCCGTTACACCCACATTTACGAATACCGCCCCTATGACGATAAGCGATGCATCTGCCGTATCCCTCTGACTTTTATTGAAATAACAGAGTACCATTAAAACAATAGCAATCAGGTATACTACGAAAGCGTAGATGTTAAGCAGTGTATTCTTATGTGCAACGGTGTTTACGAGTCCCGTCAGGAAAGATGACAGGTATATCTTTATATATTTCCCCAGATTATCCGCAATAAGACTCTTTACGATAACGCCGCTAAGCCTGTCCGCCTCAGCCTGTATTTCCATCTCATCACTCAGTCCCTCATTTTTCGCATACTGCTCAAATAAGTCCTTGGTGGTATCAACGGTGATCAGATCATAATGATCTTCGTAATGCTCCGAAAGCAACTGCCAGCCTTTCCCGGCATAGGCTATATTGCTTTCGCTTTCATCCAGGATTGACATTGTCTCTTCAAAAAGGCTCTTTGCAACTTCATCATCAATGAGTGATACATCTTCCCTGTCGGCAACATAAAGAGTCGTGGTAAGGACAAGGTTCATGTCCCTGGTGTTCTTTGCGAATTTCCCCCTGAGGGCAAGATTATAAACTCCTGTTATGCCAAGTACAGCCAGATAACTCAGCATTACGGCAGCCAACACTATTACGATCCTGAGTAAGTACTTCTTTATTTTATCCTTGCCTATACGACACAGTACTACTGATGCACACATCACTATGTAGCCGACCGCCATCTGCTTTCTTGTAGCAACCATCAGCGTAAGGACAGCCAGGGCACAAGGATATGACTTCAATGAATCGTCAAGTATAGCCGTGATCAGCAGCGTGATAAATATAAGCCAAAGGGACATGGTGATACCTTCAGTCATTATCATATTTGAATAAATGGCATCCCTGTCAGAAAGAAACTGGCACATGATGGCAACACCGAAATGGATAATATACATTAGTGAGGTCACTATTTCGTTCAGTTCAAAGCGTTTTCTGAAGAATTCCACACAGAAACATACAGCGAATGTCTGCAGGATATTCTGAAACAGCACTACTGCATTAAGATAGATGCTTTCCGGAAATATGGTACGAAATAATGCAAGCAGTAAAGGGTACACAGGTTCCCTGGCTGCTATCATATTTATATATCCCTTGGAATCAGCACCGAGAGTCGGTCCGAAGATAAAACAGAAAGATGCATAGAATGCAAGGCAGACTATACAGCGGATGATCAATAGTCTATTGTTTTTTTCGATCAGAAATTCTCTTATCTTATCACTCATATTCACATCAGCTTCTTCCAGCGTTTCACTATATTCTCCACGCTGAACATCTCTGCGCATTCCGGGCAGCTCTTCTTATATGCAGACACAAGCTTTTCATCCTTAAGCATCTGCATAACACCCTCATATAAAGCAGACGATGCAGTTGCATCTTCCTTTAGTATCTCGGCCTTATCAGCTTCCTTTGCTTCGCCGAAAGTCTCGTCAGCATTGGCCTTATTCTCAAATGGCCTGGTCAGGATACCGTACTTTGCGTATTCTATGCCCTCTGTAACCTTCGTCACATCCGTATCAGGTGCAAGTATCTCCCTGGCGCCTGACTTCATATCGCAGCTGACCACCGGACATCCGCAGGCCACAGCCTCAGTAAGGGCCATAGGCAGGCCTTCATAATCAGAACACAGTACAAAGACATCAGACCTTGAAATGTACATAAAGGGATTATCCACATTTCCGGGCATATAGACATGATCCTCCAGCCCGTTGTCAGCCGTGATTTCCTGTAAGAATTCTTTCTGCGGTCCGTCTCCCAGGATCATCAGGCCTGTGTCTTCGAGCCCTTTTTCACTGCGCAGCTGTTTCAGAAGTTTTATGAGTCTTTCCTGACGTTTGACCAAAGTCAGCCTTCCCACTGTGATAATCAGCTTTGAATGTGCATTAATGAATTCCTGCGCATCTTCCGGAAGTTCCATATCTTTAAGCCGGCTTATTTTTTCATTATCGGAAAAGTTATGTATGGCCGACACATCCTTTCTCCTGACACCGAAATTCTTTATCATGTCCATGGCCGCCAGCTTAGATACCATCACGTATCTGTCACTGAATCTGCCGATAAACTGATGAAAAGCCCTGTGTATAAAAGTAGGATTTTCATTTGCTGATGGCATGGAGTGATAGACGCATATTATCCTGCACTTATTACTGCCCCGTCCAGAAAGCACATTCACAAGATTGGCGCCGTCAAGATGGCTTATGACTGCATCCAGCTTTTTTTCTTTCTTGAATTTTGCCAGATACTTCGTACGGTTTATGGTATTCATGACCCGCTTATAAATCGGTGCGGTCTTAAGCGGAGGCATATTCATATCAACAAGCTTTCCGCCGTGCGCATAGATGTCGTCGCTATTTTCAAAAAGAACAAACCAGACATTGCAGTCCTTTTCAAACACCAACGTCTGATTTGCAGCCATGCGCTGAGCACCGCCCCCCACTCCCTGCTGGACAAGGATGGCTATATTCTTTTTTGAAGTATTTTCGCTTTTCATAATCATTTAGCCATGCGCATAATTCTAAAAAAACATAAATACAGATTTTTCCAAAAGCCGGCTGTTTCCGACACCCGAACAATATTATAACAGACATCGTTTCTTTTTTGTTATACCGGCTGACTTGACAACAAAAGATGATTCGGTATATATTGTTTCGTAATGTTACTTTACAAGTAGTCTGCGCCGGAAGCACCCGCGCCTGATTACCTATAGGATAATAACTAAGAAGATAGTGTAAATATTTCATGACATATTATATCCGTCTTGATGACGCCTGTGAAAAAAGAAATATTGAAAAATGGAACAGGATAGAATCTCTGTTTGATAAATATGGCATAAAGCCTCTGATCGGCGTGATTCCCCATTGCGAGGATTCCATGATGGATGAGTATGCTTTTGACGACCATTTCTGGGACAGAGTTCATGAGTGGATAAACAAGGGCTGGACTATTGCCCTTCACGGCTATTCCCACAGATACACCACAACCGAAGGCGGATTAAACCCTGTCAACAAACTGTCAGAGTTTGCAGGAGTTCCCCTTGATGAACAGAAAGATAAGATAAAAAAAGGTATTGAAGTATTCCGTGCGCATGATATAGAACCGCAGGTGTTTTTTTCACCTGCCCACACTTTTGACATGAATACGCTGGAGGCCCTGAGTTCCGAAAGCAACATACGGATCATATCAGATACGGTGGCGGATAAACCATATAGCAGATGGGGATTCACCTTCATCCCCCAGCAATCAGGGCAGGTACGGAAACTGCCTTTTAATACAGTGACTTTCTGCTATCATCCGAATGAAATGGAAGATAAAGACTTCGAAACGCTGGAGAAATTCCTTGCCGAGCACAAAGAAAAATTTAAATCCTTTCCCACAGAGCAGGTTCAAAGAAAATACAGCCTTATAGATAAGATTCTGAGCTTCATGTATTTCGTAAGGCGAAAATAAATATTACGGTTTCATTGCCAGCAGGTCTTTCACAGCCTGCAGATTCTTGTTTTCATAGTCCATCATAAATTCTACGGCGGTCTGCGACATTTCAAGTGCCTTCGCATCATCCCTTACGATCTCGGCAACGGCTTCCGCAAATTCTTTATTGTCATCCGTAATCACCGCCACAGGCTTTTTGTATGACAAGCCACGCATTCCCTTTACATGGGTAACCACAGGCTTCGCCTGTGAAAGTGCCTCAACCATTTTTATATTGAGGCCTGCACCATGACGCACGGGATTTATTATGACTCTTGCATCCCGATAAAGTTCCTCCAAATCTTCTACCCAGCCAAGCTTTGTATAAGCATCGCTGTCAGGCAGGCTCTTGCATATTGAACCTGCAAATATCACCTCTGCCTCGGGACAGATCCGCTTAAGCTCAGGAAGGATCTCATCTATGAAATGCATCACACCTTCCCTGTTGATGACATAGGTACTGCCCAGGAAAACCACTTTCTTGGTGTTGGCAACATGTGGTTCCTTTATCTCCATATTTTCGCCGATAGTAACAGCCTTGGTACTGCTGACTGCACCAAGCATATTTCTGAAAAACTCCTCTTCTTCATTCTGGATGGCGATCACCACATCAGAGCGCTCAAGGGCTGCCTTTTCAGTTGCTTCGGTCATTGCAAAAATATAATTCTTATAATTAACAGCATCATACTCCTGTCGTTTCACTGAAGAAACATTCTGTGTCTCCAGCACCTTAAGTGTCCCCCGGGGAACTGAAAGGAAAGCTCTGGTATTGTATGTACATACCACCCAGGCCTGGTCATAGCTATGACTTTCGAAAAACTTTCCCAGATCCCTGCCCAGGTCAGGGGATGTACTCTCATCAAGACTGAAGTATCTGAAGGCAAAAGGGATATGCAGTATCTCAAGGACTTTGCGAACTTTACGCTTACACCATACAGAAAAAGAACGTTTCCTGTTCATTACAGAGAAAAAGTGATCTGTGCCTATCCATTCACGAGTCTTTTCCGGATCATCTTCAGGATAGGTATCCATAAAAAGATAGTCTACGGTACACCCTTCGCTCCGTAAAAGATCTATCAGATTTTTTACTCGTTTTCTGTTTCCCCTGTCCATGGGAAAAAGGACAGTTTCGGATATAATCAGAATTTTCTTTGGTTGCATGATAACCACACTCCTATGCTCTCCAATAAGCTTTTACCGCAGACCGCACTAACGGTCAAGCTGCTTATCAGTAGAACTTACTTATTGCTTTTAATAACGCTCTCTGCATATTCAATCCACATAGCAGTTATATTTTCCGATGTATAGGCACTTGTCTTTTCAGCAGCCTTTCTTCCCATTTTCTCTGCCGCCTCAGGATCATCCAGGATCCTTACCATAGCCTTAGACAGGGCATCAACATCACCAACGGGAAAAAGAAGGCCGTTTTTGCCTTCTTCAATAAGAGCCCGCGGCCCCCCGGGCGGACAGTCGGATGATATGCAGGGAAGTCCCATTGCCATAGCTTCCATAAGGGCATTGGGCATTCCTTCGTATACAGATGAAAGAACAAAGGCAGACGCATCATAAAGCTTTTTTTCAAGTTCTATGCTGCTGCCCATGAAAAGAATCTTTTCAGCCAGTCCATGAGCCCGTACCCATTCCTTTACCTGAAAGATTTCATTATCTGCACCCTTGCCGCCATAGAGCTCCATTGTGGCATCCGGATGTTTCTCCAAAGTCTTCTCAAAAGCTTTTACCATAGTCATATGGTCTTTGACATACACAAACCTGGATGCGCTGACTATGACCTTCCTGCGCTTTTCCGGGGCCTTGATCCCGATATATTTTTTATCAATGGGATTGACAATTATGACTGACTTTTTAGCTATTTCCGGGCCGAAGAAATCCCTTGCCCCTTCGGTCTGAAAGACTATGCCTTCAGCAGTCTTATAATACCTGCTGCTCAGAACCTTCTGAGAAAGTGATGCATAGTAAACATTCGGATCACTCCTTACAGATACTACCGCAGGCACCCCGGTACCCCTGGTGGCTGACACAGCCCTGTAATTCAGGTTGCCGCCAAGAGCAAATACAACATCCGGGGATGTACGTTCAATGAGAGCCTTAAGCCTGGCTTTCCGGAGATTTATCTTCTTTAAACGTGAGAACTTTTCCTCTGTTTCAGATAATCCCACATTTTCCCTGATTACACCCTCTGGAAGCGGGTACTCCACTTTATCAGTCCATTCGGTGGCAATTATGACATCAATACCCTTTTTCACCATCTCAGCAGCAAGCGTGACGCCTACCTTTTCAGCGCCACCCCGTCCCAGACAATTCAGATGTATTATGGCTTTTTTCATTCAGGCTCCTCTTTTTCCACTGTCATCAGGTATGACAGACCACCGCAGATAATTATACTATATTTTCTGCCCACAAGTGATCAAAACCAAATCCTCCTGTGATGAAGCCCAGCTATTCCAAAAATAATCTAAAGCACTCTTGAAATCCGATCTGGCAGTATCCATCCACGGCAGTTCGTCAATAAATATAATGCGTTTATTGTTTACCGGCTCCCGATAAACTTTGTCGCTTTCCACAAGTTTCCTCAAACGCACAAACGCTTCAAACCAATCTTCAGGAATACTTTTATCTTCAAATCCGTATTCATTCAGGCTTGCATTAAATCCCTTAAGTTGACCCTTCATTTTCTCATCCGTAAGTCCTGTTGCATAAAAGGAAAACTGTTTATTAAAGAACTCTTTAATCAGGTAAGTCTTTCCAACTCTTCTCCTTCCATATACTACAACGAACTCCGGTCTATTTGACTTAAGGCATTGCATCAGGATCTCTTTTTCATATCTTCTTCCCACAATCTTCATAAGCACATTCTCCTTTATAAATCGCCACGCATTCTTATAAAACTATCTGTTTGGCGATTTATAGCTATTAATTGCATTATAATTCGCCAGAAGTCTATTTTCAAATGTGTGTTTAAGATTGTGTGAAATACAAAAATTTTTTGCAGTTACGGAGCAAAAACTCTATTCAGATCATCATCAAACCAGTCTGCCACATAATAACAGTCATCATCCCCAGGCTCTGAGGGGTGCCTTTCATCATAAAGATTGACCAGCATCTCGTCTATTGCATCCATCAGCTTTTCAGACCAGCCGATGGTTATCTTGCCATCCACGACCCGATAATTACAAAGGGCAGTCCGGAACACCATCTGAAGGTATGGTACACTCTTTGCCTTGACGATACCGGGAGGACATACCGACTCCCCCTTTGTATTGAAAACACGGTAGCGGTAGTCTCCGGACCCGTCATCGCACTCTGCGATAAAAATGATATTCCGTACTGTCATCACTACACTCTCCTGCTCCATTACGCTCAGCTGCTCCCTCAACATGTTTTCTACCTGTTCCTTTCTTTTTAGTCTGTTACATGAATCTCTTTAAACTCTGATGTTTCCATCTTATCAAAGCAGCATTGGCCTAATAGAGACAAATTTATACCTTTTGTCGTTGTAATTCGAAAATAATCCCTGTGCATAAAAAAAGGACCGCCGTTCCACGGCAGTCCTTTCTCTGATTTAGTCCCAAGGGGCTGTGTACATTGGACCTTTAGTCCAAAGGGTCTGACCCCATCTTAGTTCTTCTTGTCAGCCTTTGACTTGTCATCAGACTTTGCTGTGTCCTTCTTTTCCTCTGACTTTTTTTCCTCTTCAAGCTTCTTTGTACTTTCTTCAGGCTTTGAATCCTTCTTTGCATCTGCCTTTGTTTCTGAAGAATTCTTCTTTGCCTTCTTCTTTGAAGACTTAACGATAATCCTTACTACGATGAATATCACTATTGCTGCTACTATCAAAACTACGATGATAGGCAGGAAGATCACTGCAAGGTAAGGCAGGGATATTATGAAGTCTACAACGAAATCTGTCAGCTCATTCTTAACATCCTCAAGGCTCTCTGAGAATCCCTTTGATATACGCTCGCCGACTGTAGGCTCTACTGTGGGCTCCTCAACGATCTCTGTAAGCTTGATAACTTCCTTGATGGTAAGGTTTACAGTGCTGTAATCAACCAGGTTGTCATATGTCCTTAGCTGTGACTCAATGCTCTCTGTCTCGTAACGGATGCCGGTAAGCCTGTCCTCGATGTAGATCATGTCTTCTACTGTCTCTGCGGACTCAAGCATCTCAAGGAGTCTCTTCTCCTCAGCCTTCAGTGCGCTCTTGCGGCTGTCCATATCCACATAGTCAAGAGTTACGTCACGAACGCTTTCATTCTGTGTTACTACATTTGAATTCTCAGCCACCATATTCAGGAACTCATCCAGCTTGTCTGAAGGGATCCTTACAGTCATGGTTGCTTCCCTGAGGCTGCCTTCACTGTAAAGGTTTCCGTTATATACATATCCGTCCTCTACATAGCCGCCCAGTGCATTTATCCTTGCTTCGATATCACTGCGGAGCGCTTCGAATTCCTGTGTCTCTACATTAAGGGAAACTGTACGGATAAGCTTCCTGTTGGTGCTCTGTGCCGTCTCCTGTACATCTACATCTCCGGTATCTCCTGTACTTTCAGCTGCCCGGGGTTCTTCATAATCATAGCTCTCTTCATATTCGTAGTAATCAGCATCTGCGGCTTCATACATTCCCATAGTTGCGCCGTTTGAATAATCGTCGTAATAGTAATCTCCGGCGGCCATGGCTGCAGCTTCATAATCAGCACCCTTTAAACTATAGGTTCCTT
Organism: Lachnospiraceae bacterium AB2028; assembly: GCA_000621425.1. Lineage (GTDB taxonomy): Bacteria > Bacillota > Clostridia > Lachnospirales > Lachnospiraceae > NK4A136. Next base: position 68,882 of record JHYJ01000009.1, on the reverse strand, counting down.
CGGATGTAGCTGAGCTTCTGCCGCAGGCTGTAGCGCAGAGTGTTGTTGCAAGCAATGCGGTAAGTAAAAGTTTCTTAATGATATTCTTTTTCATAATCTTTCCTCCCTTTTTGAAGAACTGTACTCTTTTTGCGGCTGCCTCTTTCTTCCGATCAGCCTGTCTTTTTCATCCTTCTGATATAGGTACGGATATAAAATATGTTTTTATGGGAAATTTTTAATTTTTTTTGCAACTTATCAGATATCTGATAAGCAGAATATTATAATAACATTTCCGCTAATATAACACTTCGGATGACTACATGCTAAAGATCACGATGTGCATGTAGCCGTCCGAAGAAATCTTAGTTTATCAGATTACGATTATAGATAGCAGAACTGTATTACAGATCCTCGCCTGTGAGCATCTTGTAAGCCTGCAGGTACTTCTCGATAGTCTTGTCAACTATCTCCTGGGGAAGTGACCAGTTCTCGGGCTCATTTTTGTTCTCATCGGATTTAAGCCAGTCCCTTGCAAACTGCTTATCAAAGGAAGGCTGTGAATGTCCTGCCTCATATCCGTCAGCAGGCCAGAACCTGGAAGAATCAGGGGTAAGCATCTCATCACCCAGCACAATCTCGCCATCCTCATTGAGACCGAACTCAAACTTGGTATCAGCTATGATGATGCCCTTTGTAAGCGCATAGTCCGCACACTTCTTGTAAAGGGCAATGGTAAGGTCACGGAGCTTTTCGGCATATTCCTGGCCCTTGCCGGGGAACTGCTTCTCAAGATGCTCTATGCTCTGCTCGAAAGAAATGTTCTCATCGTGGTCGCCTATCTCAGCCTTGGTTGAAGGGGTATAGATAGGCTCAGGCAGCTTATCTGACTCCTTAAGGCCTTCCGGAAGCTTGATGCCGCATACAGTTCCGGTCTTCTGGTAGCTTGCCCAGCCGGAACCTGTGATATAGCCTCTTACGATACACTCTACGGGAAGCATGTTCAGCTTCTTGCACATCATGGAATTGCCATCAAACTGGGGCTGTCTGAAAAACTCAGGCATATCCTTTACGTCAGCACTGATCATGTGGTTAGGAACGATATCCTTGGTCATGTCGAACCAGAATTTGGACATCTGGGTAAGAACTGTTCCCTTTTTATTGATCTTGTTGGAAAGTATCACGTCAAAGCAGCTGATCCTGTCAGTTGCCACCATGATAAGGCTGTCGCCGTTATCATAGATTTCCCTTACTTTTCCTTCTTTAACGGGTTTCATAGTTTCCATTTTTCTTCCTCCGGTTAGCGTTTTGTTTATATTTTGTATAAGTTTCCAAGCTCACATATCACTTCAAATACGCAGGTGTGCTACATGAGTTTGGGAACCTGACAATACAATATTATAATAGAGAAGACACATGATATACAAGTTCACATAAATCTCTGTTCCCTGCTATGGAGCCAGCTTACTTTGCGCTCGCCATATCTGTTATACCCGGTTCCGCCTCTTCCCTCTTCTTCTGCACTTCAATCCACTCATCAAGTGTCAACGGAGTATAATCCGAGTACATACAGAAGCAGTTAATCATGTTGCAGGGAATGGCCTGCTTTTCATCCTGGCCGAAAACTTCACGGACCGTTTCCCTGGTTTCCTTCTGGAAGCGCATCACCAGCCGCTCATCCATGGTATCATGAACATGGCCATATAGCATATAAGTCCGCGGATTCCCCGATGCAGATTTGCGGTACTGGCCGTTGTAGCAGAACACCGGATAGTGGCTCATTATTATCTTGCGGTTGTTATCATGAAGCTCGGCGTAGCTCTTTATCCATTCGAAAAGCGACTTATCGAAGGACTTATCCTTAAGATACTTTTCATGGTTGCCCTCTATGAGCATCTTTTTTCCGGAAAGGCGCTTTAACAGTTCCATGGTCTCATCAGCCTTCCCCAGAGAAAAATCTCCCAGGATCACCACCTCATCCTTCTTGCGGACACGGTCGTTCCACTTCCCAATCATATATTCATTCATCTCTTCCCCTGAAGAAAAACCCCGCTTATCCATCCTGGTATTCAGGGCATCGTGAAAGAAATGAAGGTCGGCTATATAATATCTTGCCATAATTCGTCCCTAAATTTAATAATCGTACATCGTTCACCGGCAGCACATCTGGCTAAATAGTAGTTCTCCGGGCATTTTTCAAAGAAAAAATGGTTCGATTTAGCCAGCATGTGCGACTCAGCAATACAAAAATAGTTATTTTTTCTTCTTATGTTTGGATTTTTTCTTCCGTACAGAGTACCCAAATGACCCCAGGCTTTCTCCCAGCTCACGGTAATTGCCATGCTCATAGGCTAAAAGTCCAACCTTTTCCATATGGAAGCAGTTCTTTTCATCCATATAGCGGTCATCAACCCTTACGGCAACCACTTCTGCTAAAAACATATCGTGGGTTCCCAGCTCAAGTACCTGTGTTACCTTACATTCTATGGATACCGGGGCCTCAAGGATTGAAGGTGCAGATATTTTACTGCTTTCCTCCGGCGTAAGGTGACATTCCTTAAACTTATCTATCTTTGCTCCGGTAGTACAGCCACAGAAATCCAGAGCCTTCGTCAGCTCCTTATCCGGCAGGTTGATAACAAACTCTCCGGATTTTTTTATGATATCGTATGAATGTCTTTCGGGACGTACGGAAATATAAGCCATGGGCGGATCAGAACACACTGTCCCCGTCCAGGCAACAGTGATTATGTTCTTTTCACCTTCCATGCTCCCGCAGCTTACCATCACTGCAGGAACAGGGTATATGAAATTTCCGGGTTTTGCGAATTCGGTTTTAGACATGATATTACAGTTCTTCCAGCTTGCTAAGATATGCAGCTATCACTTTCTTCCTTGAGAAATTCCGGATCATACGCTGGCGGCCACGCTTTCCCATAAGCTCTCTTTTCTCCTGGGACATATTGAGAAATCTCTCGATCTTCTCCACCAGTTCTTCCACGCTTCCGCCACGATATATGTATCCCGTAACTCCGTCAAGAACAGTCTCTTTGCAGCCGGGATTATCAGTAGTAATAAGCGGCCTTCCGGATGACGCATTTTCAAGCAGCACATTGCTCATTCCTTCGCCATAGGTAGATGGGTGGATAAGCGCATGGGCACGCTCAATATACGGTCTCACATCCTTCTGGGAACCGCGGTAATAAACTATCCCCCCTTTCTCAAGCTCTGCCAGCTCTTTCTCATAATGCATTTCCGTAGGCTCTATGAACCCCAGCATATTAAACTCTGTATTCGGGTATTTTGCGTGTATGCGTTTTGCTGCCTCGATATAGTCATCCACGCCCTTGTCATGAAGGATACGGCCGATATAGTTAAATACGATCTTCTCGCCATCAATGCCATCGCCGCCATCAGGATAGGGCATGTACGAAAACCTTTCCGTATTTACCCCTGACCCGGGGATAAGTATGAAATCCCTGTTACGCATAGCCTTGCAGCCGCCGAAGATTCCGTACTTCAAAGACATAAGAACATTGCCGGCTTTTTTCTTTTTACCCGTTACCATACCTGAAGTAACAGCCAGGCGCATGTTCGTTGAATTCTGGAACATCATGCACTCGGACTGCCTGTATGAAAACTTAAAGAGTCCCATTATAAGCTTAACCTTCAGCCCGGACTCATTAAGCACGGAACCGAAACCGGTCACATTGTTTATGACAGGGATGCCAAGAAGGTGGGCCGCCATGCTTCCGTATACATTGGGCTTAGCTGTGTATGTAAGGACTGCAAAGGGACGGTACTTCTTAAAAAGCGAAATGTAATGCAGAAGCAGCTTTCCATCTGCAACCACATCCGTTCCGCGGCGGTCGATAACGGGATCATCATAGATATAATCCACATCCGTCATCAGCTCGAACTTTTCGCCATAGGGACAGGATATAAGGACCTCGTAATCCTCTGCGATAAGCGACTCTATCAGTTCCTTACGGAAACAATAGATATCATCATCATTATTAGTTAGAAGGGCAATCAGTTTTTTCATATTTCCTCGATATTAACTACTCTACAATTCTTTATTGCGGCCTAACGCTACCGAAGAACGTATTTTCAGCGAATAACTGCCGCAACCGTCTCCAGCATCACCTTCATATCATCGATCAGGCTAAACCTCTCTATCGACTCCAGATTGTACTTCATCTTCTCCGGAAGAATCTTCTGTATATACACCCTGTCCGGATCATCTGCTCCGTCTAAAAGATCCGCCTCATCCTTGTACTCTATGCTTGCCCTGCTGGTTATGCCCGCCGGAAGCAGAAGGGTGGCACGCATGGGCTTGGTATATTTCTTTACATACTCAGGCACTTCAGGTCTGGTGCCCACGAAACTCATATTGCCTTCCAGCACATCTATAAGCTGGGGCAGTTCATCTATCCTGTATTTTCTGATAAACTGTCCTACCTTCGTAATGCGGCTGTCACCTTTTACGGTAACGCTGCTGCCTCTTTTATCAGCATCCGTAACCATCGTACGGAACTTGTGTATCCTGAATATCCTGCCGTATGAAGTGATGCGCTTCTGTCTGAAGAAAACAGGCCCCGGTGAATCCAGCTTTATCATAACTGCCACTATACACATGGGAATTGCAAAGATTACCAGAAGAATAGCCGCAAGAATTTTGTCTGCTGCAAACTTGATCTTTAATTCACTTTTTTTCCTGAGAAGCCTTCTGTAATAATATAGGACCTCATCATTGCGCATGCCTTTTGGCATGTCAGACCAGCATCTAAGCGGCATACTTTATCCTTCCCTTACGGCTGTCAATGCTTTTTTATAAGTCCTGATCACATAATCCACATCCTCATCGCTGAGTTTCGTGTGCAAAGGCAATGTGATCTCGTTTTCATACGCACGGTACGCATTAGGAAAATCCTTTATGTCAAAACCCAGAGCCTTATATGCAGTCATCATGGGAAGCGGCTTGTAGTGAACATTGCACGGCACTCCTCTTACTGCCATCTCCTCTATCACCCTGCGTCTCATAGCATCATCAGCACCATTCATCCCGGACAGATAAAGGTGTCCGCTTGATGTATATGTATCAGAATAGTGGCAGCGATGTGTTATATCCATGCTGTCACAGGCTGCATCATATCTGCTGATGATTTCTTTCCTTCTTGCCAGCATGTCCGGATATCTTTTAAGCTGCACCAGACCGATAGCAGCGCAGACATCCGTCATATTGCATTTGTACCAGGCGCCTTCTATATCGTATTCCCAAGCACCGACCTTAGTCTTTGCCAGCGCATCCTTGGACTGTCCATGCAGGCTGTAGAGCTGATACTGATGGTAAATCTCTTCGTTATCTATACCCTGTATATCCTTCCATGTAGCGGCTCCGCCCTCAGCGGTAGTAAGGTTCTTAACCGCATGGAAAGAAAAAGATGTAAAATCGGCAATGCTGCCTATCTTTCTGCCCTTGTATACAGATCCTACAGCATGTGCACCGTCCGCAATGATAAGTACACGGCCTATGGCTTCCTGTATCCTGCGTCCCAGATCAGTATTCCCGGCAGGCTTGAACAAAGCTTTCTTACGCTCCACTATATCCATGATGCGGTCATAATCACAAGGGATACCGGCAAGATCCACGGGAACTATAGCCTTAGTTTTTTCATTTATCATTCCCTCCAAGGCATCATAGTCAAGCTCTGGAGAATCGGGCTGTGAATCCACGAATCTTATCTTTGCGCCCACATGCAACGCTGCCGAAGCAGATGCAGTGTATGTGTACGCAGGCACGATCACCTCATCCCCTTCACCTATGCCGGCAATACGGAAATTCAGCTCCTCTGCTGCCGTGGCAGAATTAAGGCATACACACTTAGATACGCCCACATATTCCGCAAACTGTTTTTCCAGTTCCTTAGTCCTGGGACCTGTTGTGATCCAGCCTGACCTTAAGGCATCACCTACGGCTGCTATTTCCTCTTCCGTAATGTCAGGTGGACTGAATATTATCTTTCTCTCTTCCATAATCTTATTCCTTATGTTTTCCTGTTACTTTTACTATAATCAACGAACCTGCGCTTTTATTGCAGTCATTATCAGGCCTGCACCTCTCCTTCAGGATGGTATGTTCCCACTATGGCCGCCACTTTTTCCTTTATATGGTCATCATCATTGTAGGCCGCATCCATAAGGTCCTTTAGATCCCTGATAAATGTATCCGTATCAAATTCCAGTGGCTTGCCTATATGTATCAGGTGGTTAGGAGTAGTCTGCATCCCTTCCTCAGCCATGAGCTTTTCCTCATACATCTTCTCACCGGGGCGGAGTCCCGTATAAACTATCTGTATATCCTCATCCGGCTTAAGGCCTGAGAGCCTTATCAGGTTCCTTGCGAGAGTGTCAATCTTTACGGGGCTGCCCATATCCAGTACAAAAATCTCGCCGCCCTTTGCATATGTGCCTGCCTGCATTACCAGGCTGACGGCTTCCGGTATGGTCATGAAATATCTGATGATGTCAGGGTGAGTTACCGTTACAGGTCCGCCCTGAGCTATCTGCTCTTTGAATAAAGGTACAACGCTTCCGTTGCTGCCAAGTACATTTCCAAACCTTACTGCCACAAATTCAGTATGGGGCTTAGTGCCTTCCATCGTATCGGATGTTGCTTTGCTTTCGTAATCCGACTCACTGTCAAAGTGGGTAAAGAGCTTAGGCAGATCCTCCGTCCTGCCCTGCTTAACCTTAGCATCAAAAGTCTGTATGACCATCTCACACAGGCGCTTGCTGGCGCCCATAATGTTGGTGGGATTAACGGCCTTGTCAGTGCTTATGAGAACAAAGCGGTCGCAGCCGTGAGTCAGTGCAGCATAGGCAGTCTTGTAAGTTCCTATGGCATTGTTCTTTATGGCCTCTGCAGGACTATACTCCATAAGTGGAACATGCTTGTGCGCTGCGGCATGGTAAACGATCTGGGGATGATACTTTGAAAAAATCTCATCCAGCCTGCGGCTGTCACGCACTGAGCCTATGAGAACTATCAGATCCAGGTCCGGATGAAGCCGCTTAAGTTCCTGCTGTATGTCATAGGCATTATTTTCATAAACATCATAGATTATGAGTTTTTCAGGACCATGCTTTGCAATCTGACGGCAGAGCTCTGAACCAATGGAACCACCGCCGCCGGTAACCATTATGGTCTTGGCAGATATGAACGTATAAATCTCTGTCATATCAACCTTTATGGGTTCGCGTCCCAGAAGGTCTTCGATAGAAACATTTTTCAGGTCGGCAACAGAGATATTCTCCTCAGCCACCATACGGTAAACATCTCTTAATAACTTAAGCTCACAATCTGTCTCTTTGCAGATGTTCAGGATATCCCTTTTCTCGGTCTGTGTAGCTGAAGGAATCGCAATATAAATTTTTTCGCACTTGTATTTTTTTACCGACGCGAGTATCTCATCCCTGCCGCCCACAATAGGAACGCCGTCGATCGAACGTTTCCAGTTGTTGGGATTGTCATCAATTATACATACGATACGCTCCCTGTTCTGTCCTATACGGTTAACCTCGCGTATGATAGCCCTGCCTGCTGATCCTGCGCCAACCAGAAGGATCGGTGCAAGCTCGCTGGTATGCTGTGTCCTGGATCCCTTAAACAACAGAATAAACCTGTAAGAAAACCTGACCACAAGGATAAACATGAACTGGAACATGATGCCCACTACATAATATGAAAAGGGCATCCTGACATAATACATCCTCGGACAGAAAAGGGAAATCTCTATACCGATGACCTGAACCACAAAGCTTATGGCTGTGGCGACCACTATCCGCTCCAGCTCCATGAAACTGGCAAAACGCCACACGCCCTTATACAGACCACAGCGTTCAAATATCACAAGACAGAGAATGGCATAGATCGGAACGAATTGCAGAAAGGGATGCATATAATCATCCTCAATGGCAGTAATATCACCCTCAGCACTAAGCCAGAGCGGGAGAAAGAAAGCTACGCTTACCGCAATAGCATCATACACGGCAAGTAATATGGCTATTACCTGCCAATGCTGTATATTTCCTTTGTTGTTTGCAAGTCTATTCATAAACCCCGACTCAAAACTGTATTTTTATGCTTTACCGCATAACATCTTATATTTTAACATTACGAGAGAGTTTTTTCCATAAAAAGCGGTATGCCGGATCTTAGAAATACTCCTTCAGCACAAGCTCCGTTATGCCATCATTACTGCCGCCTTCTATCCGTTTTATCCGGGGTTCACGGCCATAGCTGTATTCCTCGCGGATCATGTTCTTTATGCGGACACCGCCGTGGTATCCGTGTATGCAGCGGATACGGTAAGTACCGCTGCCTGCACGGTTAAGTGCTGAATCTATCTTCTTCTTTGCCTCCCCAGTACGCAGCCCGTGAAGATCTATCTCTATTATTCCCGTCAGATTCAACGACATAGAATGGTATCTCCTGATGTGTTTTACAACTTGTCCGTTTTCTACAGCCGCTTATTATATTACACTTACTACAATAAGGCTGCCTTTCACAGAATAATACATCGAATAAAAAACAGAATTTTACAGCACACCTATCACTATACCGGCTACTATCACGGCCGCACATATAAGCTTATGTACTATATTCTTTTCCTTAAACACTAAACGCCCGCCAAGGATAGTGACTATACATCCGGATTGCTTGATTAAAGTCATCACAGTCACCTTTGAATCAGGATCCTGATTTGCTATGAAAAGTGCTCTGTCCGCAAGTATGAACAAAACACTCAGTATCCATATCCAGTAATTCTTTACAGCTCCCTTAACATCCGCCTTTGTCCTTGACAGCAGAAAGTACGCAGCATAGAAACATGTAAGGAAAAACATATACCAGAACTGAAGCTGTGACGGTGTCATATATATGGGAAGATCCATATTGGTAAGGATCTTGTCCATAAGTCCCGACACAGCATTGAGCAGACAGGAAAACAGAGCCATAAATACATATAAGGCACTCGCCTCCTCCGGCTGCTTTTTTGTGCCGAATTTAAGCAGCAGAAGCCCTCCGGCCACCACCACAAGTCCGGCTATCTGCGTACCTTTAAGAGTCTCATGCAGGACAAATACCCCTAAAAGCGTTGCAAAGATCACTCTGGAAAGATCCAGTATTCCAAATACGCTTACAGGGATCTTTTCTATTGCCTTGAACCCGCATATCCAGGCGATAAAGATAACAAATGCCTTAACTGCCGTGAGCAGATACTGAAGCGGTGTCATCCCCAGGACATACGGCAACGTAGGCAGCAAAAACAGAAAGCCGAACAAAGTATAAAAAAAGAGTACTTCAAAAACTGTACTCTTCTCCAAAGCCTTCTTCTTAACTATTTCACGGCCGCCCTTTATCACGCCGTAGAATAAAGTATATAACATCCAGCTCATATTTTAGTTCCAATCTCAAATAATCTGATCTTATGTCCTTAATTTCACCCCCGCATATGATCGAAATATTCAGTTTCCAACTGTTTTTTTCGGTTTTGTCAGCCTGCAATACATAATTGCGTACTGCCGTCTTCGGATCAATTCTTTAACGCACCCGATAGTTCGATTTTATTTTACTATCTCCGCAGAATCCAGCACTATGGTAAAAGGACCTTCGTTCACAAGACTCACCTTCATATCTGCCCCGAACTCACCCTGCTCCACAGGGACGCCTTCTTCTTTGCACTTTGAGATAATATATTCATACATCGGCTCCGCCATGTCCGGCTTGCCTGCTGTAGTAAATCCCGGTCTATTGCCATGCCTGCAGTCAGCATACAGAGTAAACTGGCTGATAAGCAGGAGAGCTCCGTTCACATCCCGAATTGAAAGATTGGTCTTACCATTCTCATCCGGAAAAATACGGAGTCCCAGCATCTTTGATACCATCTTATCAGCGATTTCTTTGGTATCTTCCTGTGCAACGCCGATAAGCACCACGTAGCCCTTGCCTATCTCGCCACGCACCGCACCATCTATTTCAACTTTTCCCCGGGATACTACCTGTATTACGAAACGCATATTAATATCCTATACACGCTGACGGATTGCTCCGTTGCTGCGCAACTCTCGCAATCCTACGAACATTCGCAATCCGCTGCGTAGCACGCAAAGCGTGCAACTTGCTCCTTGCTCATGTTCGTACATGCGTCAAATTCATGCGGCTCACCATGCAAGCATGGTCGCCGCATGAGCTTGACGCCTTGTCAGCGTTCAGTTCGCTAACATCATCCTATCATTTGCAAAGTGGCCGCCGCTTGCCTCCTCAAATCTCTTGAGCAGGTCGCTTACATGAAGTGCTTTCTTTTCTTCACCACTTACATCATAAATAACATGTCCCTCATGCATCATGATAAGGCGGTTGCCATGAGTTATGGCATCCTTCATGTTATGCGTAACCATAAGGGCTGTCAGCTTATTTTTTTCGACGATCTTATCTGATATCTCAAGCACCTTTGCTGCAGTCTTGGGATCAAGAGCCGCAGTATGCTCATCCAAAAGCAGAAGGTCCGGATTCTGAAAAGCCGCCATCAGCAAAGTGATAGCCTGTCTCTGTCCTCCGGAAAGAAGACCAACCTTGCTGCTGAGTCTGTCCTCCAGTCCCAGGTCAAGCTCTGAAAGTTTCTGCCTGTAAAGCTCTTTTTCCTGCTTTGTTACGCCCCATCTGAGAGTCTTGTGCTTTCCTCTGCGGGATGCCAGCGCAAGATTTTCATCTATGGACATAGTAGCTGCTGTACCTGTCATGGGATCCTGGAAAACACGACCAAGAAAGACCGCCCTCTTATGCTCCGGCAGCTTTGTGACATCTTTTCCGCCGATTATTATCTGTCCGCCATCTACGGGCCACACGCCGGCTATGGCATTGAGCATAGTGGATTTTCCTGCACCGTTTCCACCGATTATCGTAACAAAGTCACCGGCATTAAGATTGAGATTGAGACCGCATAAAGCCGTCTTCTCATTTATGGTGCCCCTGTTAAATACCTTATGAATATCCCTTAATTCAAGCATGTACTCTGACATATTAACCTCCACGCCGAGTCCAAATGCAAAGTGATCACACTCTGCTTACATTAATCCCTTCAGTCTTCTTATTCACTCTTAGTTTCTTCCTGAGCCTTCTCAGGTACAGGTGCTGCCACCTTAACAGGTGGAGCCTTGGTGTACTTGGCCTTAAGATAAGGAATCGCTAAGAATATGGCAACTATTATCGCAGAGAACATCTTCATCAGCTCTGAAGGGAGTCTCAGCCAGATAACCGTCGCATAAACAATGAAATACAGGATTGATCCGATAACCACCGAAACCAGGGTATACCAGAAAGCCATCTTCTGCTTTGAACAGAAACTTCCGAAAAGCACCTCGCCTATGATAACAGCAGCAAGGCCTATAACGATAGCACCTCGTCCCATCTGCACATCCGCAGCGCCCTGGTACTGTGCATAAAGCGCACCGGAAAGACCGAAGAATGCATTGGAGATCATCAGGGTCACAACCTTCATGAAGTTTACATTTATTCCCTGTGCTCTGGACATATTCTCGTTACAGCCCGTAGCTCTTATGGCCTGACCTATTTCAGTTCCGAAAAACCAGTATGTCACGCTGATCAACGCGATTATTCCCACTATAAGTCCTACAAAGAACAAAGTCTTTACAAATGAATCCTTATTATTTACATAACCAAGAGAAGCTATAAGGTACTTGCCTTCCTGAGCCACAACAGGCTGGTTGGCCTTACCCATTATCGTAAGATTTATAGAATACAGCGATATCTGCGTCAGTATACTGGCAAGTATTCCAGGTATACCAAATAAGGTATGAAGCAGGCCCGTGATCATGCCGCAAAGGCCGCCCACCACAAAAGCTACAATAATCGCTATCCAGGGATTCACTCCTGCCCTTATGAGCATGACCGCCACTGCTGCACCTGTTGCAAAGGAACCATCAACCGTAAGGTCCGCAAAATCCAACAGCCTGAATGTCATATAAACACCAATAGCCAGTATTCCCCAAATAAGCCCCTGTGCCACACTTCCCGGAAGGGCATTTAACAATGAACCGAATTTAATTGCCGTAAGCAGCATATTTTTATCCTCTTACTAAATCATTACTTTTATCAAAATCCGCAACGATTAAGTATTTTATCATAAAAACACACTGTCGGCAATAAAAAACGGAAGAATGTGTCTGCAATAATGGGAAAAACCGGCAAAAAAAGAGACCGCCCCCCTGCCCATATGGCAGAAACACGGCCCCTTGTAATATTTTTTTAAGAATTTCTGTTCTTAAAACGGCTTATTCAATTGCCTCGTATCCCTCAGGGATCTCTATACCAAGTGCCTCGCAGATTTCTGCGTTGTACTTCTTTGTTACATTAGGTGCATACTGAACAGGCATTGTGGAAACATCCTTGCCATTTACAAGGATCTCGTATGCCATCTCACCTGTGGTGTAACCAAGGTCATAGTAATCAATTGAAAGTGTTGCAACACCGCAGCCCTTGCAGATGCCTTCCTCACCGCAGATGATGGGGATACCTGCAGGCTGGCAGATATTGTTAACAGCCTCAGTATTTGAAGCCATGGTGTTATCGGTAGGGATGTAGAGAACATCACACTCCTGTGTAGCACCGGTTACTACTGTCTGGATATCGTTTGTATCAGCAATGGTGTACTCCTTGTATGCGATGCCGTCAGCTGCAAGCTCTGCACCGAATACCTCTGCCTGATACTTTGAATTAGCCTCTGCTGAGCAGTAAAGGATACCAACCTGCTTTACATCAGGGAAGATTTCAAGAAGAAGGTCTTCCTGCTGATCAAGGGGAGCAAGGTCAGATGTACCGGAAATGTTTCTTCCTGTTGTACCTGTCCAGTCTGTCATATCAAGAGCTGTAGCATAATCTGTAACTGATGTACCAAGAACAGGGATATCAGATGTAGCTGCTGCTGCTGCCTGAAGAGGTGATGTAGCGTTTGCAAGGATCAGGTCATATCCGTTAGCAACGAATGCATTGATCTGGGTAGTAGCATTGGTCTGCTCGCCCTGTGCATTCTGTACGTCGAATACAACGTTGTCACCAAGCTTGTCTGTAAGTGCATCCTGGAAACCCTTTGTTGCAGCATCAAGCGCAACATGCTCAACCAGCTGACAGATACCTACCTGATATACAGTACCATCTGCAACAACTGTCTCGCCGCCTTCTGCGGGCTCTGTTGCGGCCGGCTCAGTAGTAGTGCCGCCTTCACATCCGGCAAGCATACCTAAACACATAACCGCTGTCATTAACATTGCGATTCTCTTTTTCATAGTTTTCCCTCCCTGCCATAGTCATAAAATGACCGGCTAATGATAAACAATCGACACGAATACTTTATAAAAAAGCTCTTTTCTTGTCAAGTTCAGCTTTCAGTCACCCAATGCATTTCACATACCGCTGCACTTTTACCGGCCGGCTTTCAGTTTTTCCTCAGCCTCTGTGGCACTCATATCGCCCTTCAACACATCGATAAGATAGGGAGAAAGCAATGCCAGCTGCCTGGGATAATACTCAGTAATACTTTCGTATCCTGTATATTTTTCTTTTTGCCACACCTCATAGTTAAATACGGAATTAATGCAGATCTGACAGTCACTGTCTTCCAGCACACAGAGCCCTGCCGGGAACTTATTTTTACTGTCGCAGCTGCAGGCCGTCACATCCATCATCCGGGCATTGATAAAATTCAACAGATGCAGAAAATCTTCTTTATGTTTGCTGTTTTTATATAACTCGGACATAAGGCCGCTGTATGACACCCTCACCGCTGCCGCCTTGTCGCGAAAACGCACATATCCCTCGGTGATCCCACCGGGCACATTATCCGTTATAAATGCAATGCGGACAAAAGCCGAATCTTTTTCCTTGCCAAAGGTATGGGTGTAACTCGACTGCCCCAGAGCCCGGCTCATGAATGACAGCATAGATTCCCTGGCATCCTTTGGCCTGAAGGGCTCCAATTTCACAGGGTAATTATCTATAGGAAGCAGGCCCTGAAATTCAGTAGCATTAATTTCACTGTCCGTAGGCAGGGATATATTTGCATCCGTCAGCAGGTCTGAAACACTTCTTTTGTTCTTATACATCACATTAACACGAATATAGCGGTCGGCCGTTTTTTCTTCACCGTTTTCCATATGATCCAGATATAGTCTTACCCACTCGTATTTGCGTTCCGGAAGATCCATGCCAATGGGATCGTGATAATACACCATATCATCAGTTCCGATACCAATGTGCTTTATGTGCCAGATTTTTTCATGATATTCCTTGTCACCATGCCCCGTCCTGTACCGCACATAGGGACGCTCTAAAGAGTTAAGCATCTTGTAAAGCTCCCAGATCTCATTGCAGCTTATCTCAGCCGGCCTGCTTGCATCACTCAATATTCTCATGGCATAGTCTCCTTCATTTGATGATAGTTGTATTGTTATTTACTGCTGTTAATTTTTGCAATATAGCTTATCGGGTTGTCGTAGATTATTTTCCTGGCAAATTTCTCAGGCAGATAAGCATATTTGTAAATATCTTCCGGTTTTATAATTCCCGTTTCAAAAGCATCGCTTACAAGTAAAATGCCCTGATTTTCCATACTTTCCAGAATAAACTGCGAGATACCCCGTATGTCCCAAAAATCCGATGCTTCAAGAAATCCCGATTCAAAACCCAGGTCTCCCCAGCCGCAGTCATTTACAAAAAACAGGTCTTCAATTTTCGGAACCGCTACAACATCCTTGCCGGCAAATCTGCGTGTCAAAAATTCCAGGAACTGTTCTTCATCGGTATAGGAATCAAGGATCTTAATCACCATCTTCCATGTAAGTCTGTCTTTTTTTAAAGGTTTATCAGGCGATTTCCCCAAAGGAATATCCTCAAACAAAGGTACTTCATCAAAAACCGCATGTTTATAATTCACCATATGAAGGGCATCGTTAAGGATCAGGTCAATATGCAATACATTGAACGGAATGTCATATTTTTCCTTGAATACATGGGCTATATTCCTGTTTGAACAGGGAGCGGCACCGTCAAGGCCAAAGGCTAAAACCAGGGCGTCCCTGTAAATATCCGGAAGAACCGGCGCTTTTTTCTTTATCCGGCTTATTTTTGCAAAAGCTACAGAATCGCCGATAATGTATTTATCTATCGGATCAATATTCTTCTTCACCATGATTTTTACCCCTTTCAAAATTAAATTTCGTGAATTTTGTGTTTGTAAAATCAATATATCATATTTGTGAAAGCGTGTAAATAGTTTCTGAAATATTTTCAGAATTTTATTTCGAAACCTTGTATTTAGACAGTTTTGCCGACCTGATTTTTGCCGACTTACGGCACAAAAAAACTGCCACACATTAATGTGCAGCAGCTCCCTGATACTTTGACAGACTATGCTGTCCTATCCGTTAACCGTCAATTCTTGGTTCATCAAAAATACTTTCCATTGTCTTCCCATCGTTTCTTGTAAGCATCCGCTCCTCAACTACCCTGTTTTTTTCAGTATCCACCAGAATAAAGGAAAAATAGCTGTTTACCTTTATTCCCTTCATCTTTTCAATCGTTTCCTTATAGTCGTCCTTATCCGTAAAAACAGCATGAAACTTTATGTCTTTCAGGGTCTCCGGCTCCCATTGGTCCCGCAAAAAAAGTGCGGTGTTAAATTTTATAAATCTGTTCTCATGCGGAATACCTTCAGGCAGCTTAAATACCCAGTACTTCGGCTCCATTCCCTTTATCCTCAGCACAAAAGATGCCGGAACGGGAAATGAAAATCTGCTCTGTGGGATATCGTCACTGTAAAAGTTTCCGATGCTGATCCCCGGGACCATCTGGATCATATGACCTCTGGCAAACAGTTCTTCTACTATTATATTTTTTGCATTTATATCAGCGGTCTTTACTTCTTTTTCTTCGCGGTAAGCTGCATCGGCATACCTGTCCCTGACAACGGATTCGCTTTTCGCAGGAACCATGCCGTTTGCCCGCATTATGCTGTCATAGTCTATATCTGCCCTTGGAGCCGCATTTTTTACGATAGACTGTATGACCTCCACGGTAAGCGGTTTCTTCAGATTGCCATGCACGATCCTTGAAAAAGAAGGTGCTGAAAGAGTTCCGCAGGCCTCTGCGAACTCAGCCATAGTCCTGCCCGGGCCTTTTGCCTCTTTTATATAGTATGCAAGTTTCATTTTGTCCGGCACAAGTGCCGCCACATATTTGCAGTCAAAATCATTAGGATCAGCAACACTCATGGAGTCGTCCCATTGTTTTTTTCTCAGTTCCAGATTAGTCATGCTTATAAACCTCAGCCATTTTCCTATTCCATCAGATTTTACATTATCATCAGATGCAACGGGTTGTCAATAAAATATTTTGTGTTTGCGAAACGCAGATACCTTGTCTGTTCCACACTAACCCTATACCTCACATCGTCTCGCATTTTGACAGCAGATTTATATTTTTATAAGTGTTGTCATATATATACTGAATATCCATACTTTCATAACCTATACCTTTCAGACGCTTATGGTTCGGCTTTAAAATCTTGTCTTCACTTTTAAGTATTCGCGCAATATGTATCTGATCCAAAATATGCTTAATGTTTAATGGTGTGATGTCATCAAGCCGGACCATAACTTCAATGATTGACGCCACATCAATCATGTGCTCATCTGTATAGAAATCATTGAAAGTAAATTTTTCTCCCGGATGCAGAACTGTGCTTTCTGGTTTCTTCGATCTGCCGATATACTTACCTAATTCAATATCCTCAGTTCCGTCATATACTATATGATTAGTATAAACATATCCCCAGACTGATTCTTTTGATAAACTTCTCCACAATTTGTATCCATCCTCCGAAATATGAAAATTCTCATCTGAAGGAATATACTGCCTGATTATCTGATTAAGCAGATATTTGACGCCCGTGAACATATAGTTTTCACCGCCAACATTGCCTTTATAGCTCTGATATTTCTTTTCAAAATCCCTTTTTTCTGGACATTTTCTCTTATCTTTCGCGTATTTCCTACTCTCTTTTTCGATGGACACCAATTCACAAATATAGTTCAGCACAAAATTATTATTTGATGCATTTAAACTCAATTTCTTTCCTCCATATTTTATTAAATTTGTCTATATCACTATACCAGCTTTCCTTATGACACCATAATGAGCTTGTTAGCCTTCCACTGCGCCATGCATATCACTCACATGCTTGCTTTCCAGCACCTCGTATGCTTCCGTTTTGTCTATTATCGCCTTGACCAGCCTGTCAAGTTCAGAGCCGTCGTTGTAATCTGCAGGTGCGATATAGCGAATGCGATTCTCACGGAGCATCTTGTTGACGCGGTCCACATTCTTTGTTTCAGGATTATACACGCCTATGGAATGACCGCCATTGGAATTAACCACCTTCATGCAGGGAATATCAGTATCACTGTCACCGATGTATACGATATTCCTGAAGGGCACCCTCAGATCCTCAGGCTTACAGTATTCATTTACATTATCGTCATTAACATCCAGTACTCCCTTAACTATCCTGAAAAGGAACTGTGTCTTATTCGTATAATTGACCACCTGGGCAGGCCATACCGCCATTCCACGGTCATCATAATAAAAGCTGCTGGCATAGACTTTTTTGAATGCTCCCTTTCTGGCAATCTCCGTTCCCTCTATCATTTCTTTTAATCCGGAAGAAATGATATAGTGCTCGACACATATGCCATGGTCTTCCCCGTATTTATTCAGCCGGTCAAACCACTCCGCAACTCCGGAAAATAGCGAAACCCTGCTGCCGTATTCTTCCAGCTTGTCACGGCTAAAGATCAGCCGCCCCCTTGCCTCATCCATCATTACATACATATAAGCAAGGTTTTTATCCATATCATTGGTTTCGGCCAGTTCGTTTGTCTTTTTCCAGAACTCAGCCACATCATATCCCACGGACTGAATATAGCCCTGAGCCTGCATGTCGGTGGGTGATAAAGTTTTGTCAAAGTCATAGCATATTGCCAAGACTCTGCTGCCTTTCTGATCCTGCATAATCGTCTCCTCTAATGTTGAATTCCGTTGAATTTACTTCTGTTATTGTTGCACAATCCTTTTCTATTGACAACTATTCCCAACGCTTTAAATATGTACCGAATTTCTCACAGTGCCGGAATAGCTGACGCTGTGAGAATATAATATCCGGTATCAGAAAAAACCTACTTTTCTCACCGTCACAGCACCGAAGAAATCCGTTGCCGGAATGTCGCACTCGTCTACGGTAGTGATGAGTTCTGTAGTGATCTCCGCTATATCAAGTTTCATCACACGCTCCGCCAGATTCATCTGTGCTTCTTCCAGAACCTTTCGCACGAAACGGCCGTTGCCGAAATCCCTGCTGCCACACACTCTGTCGTACATGGACTTAAGCTTATCCATGGCGGAGTCCGTTATGCTCATCTGCTTCTTTGAAAGCATGAGCTTTGTGATACCACAGAGTTCGTCAGCCGAGTAGTCTTCAAAATTCACGTTGAATGCAATTCTTGACCTCATACCGGGATTCCTGTCAAGAAACTCCTGCATGGGCTTCGGATATCCTGCAAAGATTACGATCACGTCTTCCCTGTGGTTTTCCATTTCCTGCACTATGGTATTTATTGCCTCATCTCCGTTTGCACCGTGTGCTCCATCACAGAGTGAGTACGCCTCGTCTATAAACAGCACTCCTCCCCGGGCCTCGCTGAATTTTTTCTTAACGATATAGGGAGTGGAGCCTACGGCAGGTCCTACCAGATCGGCTCTCCCCGCTTCCACGAAGTTTCCTGAAGGCAGCACTTTTTCATCCCTCATTATCTCGGCAAAAAGTCTTGCCACCGTAGTCTTGGCAGAACCGGGATTGCCCATGAATACCATATGGAGAGATGCCCTGTCCCTGGCAATTCCTCTCTCCATGCACAGCTTGTTGAATTTAAAATTTGCTATAGCCTTGTGAATGACATCCTTTACTGATGAGAGCCCGATCATTTCGTCCAGTTCCTTTAAGGCTGTACCCGGCTCGCGTTCTTCTCTCAGCCCGTCATCCAGGGCATGTATGTCTTTCTTTGTAAACAGGAACAGTTCCTCTTTTCTGACATTCTCCACACCCTTTCCATCGGCAAGCAGACGGTTGGACTGATCACGCACTGCACGGTCTACAAGATTGCGCACGTATCTTCCGTTACCGAAATCTTCCAGGAAGCGTACTTTTTCAAATATGTAATGAGCCTCATTCACGGCATCTTCCGTTGCGGAAAATCCACGTTCCTTTATCATGAGCCGAAATATATCCGTCAGCTCATCTGCCGAATAGTCCGGGAAATCTATCCAGTTGGGAACCCTGCTTTTCAGGCCTTCATTTATTTCCATGAAAGCCTTCATTCTCTCACTATACCCCGCAAGGATCACGATGACATCATCCCTTCTGTTTTCCATTTCCTGGATCAGCACCGTAACCGGTGTATCGTATTTCATAGAGTAGGCTTCATCGATAAAAAGTACTCCGCCCTTTGCGGCAATGAAGGCATCCCTTATTGCGGTTACGCAATCCAGACCGCACAGATCCATCCCGCCCCGTTCAACAAAAGCACCGCTCTTTAAAATGCCTTTTTCCTTTGCAATACCGGCAAAGAGCTTGGCAACTGTTGTTTTTGCACTGCCGGGATTTCCTGCAAAAACCATATGCATGGACCCGGCATTGTAATTATTCCCCTTTTGCTTTCTGCGTTCCTTTTCAACCAGGTCCGCTGAGATTATCTTTTCTATCTCCTGCTTTACTATATTCAGCCCGATAAGGCTCTTTAATTTTTCAGACGGGGATTCGCCGTGTTCAGAACGGTCCAGCATAAAATCCCCGGACAGGTCAAAATCATATGCCTTTATGACATTTTTGTTAATGCACCACGGACCGAATTTCTCAAATGCAGACAATATGTCTGTCTGGGAAAAATCATCCCCTGGGAAAAGCTTCAGGAACTCTGCTGCCTGTCCTGAATATTCCGAATATTCGGAATTCTTTATTAAGGATGCCAGATATTTTACGGATGCTTTCCTGTCACCCCTGCCTTCCTTAAGGGCAACCGGCAGCACATATTTACTCAGTTTTGGCAGGATCATATACGAAAACCCAGGATGATCCACGTTATAATTGAATACGAACAGGCAGCGGTTACGGTACTGTTTCAGGAGTTTCTCGATATAGTCACTCATACGAACATACTCCACGGGATCATGGCCGAAACTTTCCGTCAGGTCAAAAACAACCACGCCGCCGAAATTGTTCTCTATTATATCCTCAAGATAATTGCTCCCCTTATATGCTTCCGGCAGGATGTCGCTTATGATCTCCATACGACCGCTGCTTATACGCCCTGCCTCGGACAGGCTCTGCATAAGGCACCCGGTCATATCCCTTGCCGCCTCTATGCTTCCGGCTGATATGACATAATGGACCATATTACCCTTAAATTCTTCTGTATTCTTATGGCTCTTTATTTTGTCCAGTTCCGCAATAAAACCTTCATCGTATATTGCCTGTTTTGCCTGCGGTTTCTTAGGAATCATATATTCCTTAAAATCGTAACGGATATTATCCCTCTGATCGGTCTTGTAATACCCCCACATCCAGAGATTAGCAGCCTCGACTATCCTGTGACGCATCTGAATATAATCCCTTCTTGTGGCCTCGTTGAGATTATCCATATACTCAAACATAGTTATCTCTTCGGGAGTGCCTGCGAACTTTCTTATTTTGAATACGCTTTCCAACATTCCTGTAATATGATCATACGCAGCCTGAAAGTCTGTTTTCTGCTCGTCATATGACATAGAAGAATAAATTCTGTTATTCTCCTCCCTGTATGCAAAAAATGCCAGATCATTCTCGATATTCCGGACCACATATGTGTTCATGGCACCGATAGCATTATCGTAGTAATAGTCCTTAAGCCTAATGGTTGTGTTCTTTATAATGTATTCTTCGTTTACTGCCAGAATAAAACTGTAATATCTCATGGCTTTCTCCTTTCCCGTTTGCAAAATTTTATTTCAGCTATTTCATCTATTCAAAAGCATAATATCAAACTCGCAAAATTTTGTAAATGAATTTTCAAAATTTTCTCAAAATTTTTTTACGCACAAAAATAAGACTGCTGCACAGCAATGTGCAACAGCCCTGTAACTAAGCCCTTTTTTGACATATTTCAAATGTATTTGGATAGTATTTCTGTCATCTTTTAAAGAATTTTGAAAAACCTTACAGTATTGTCCAATATCTGCCCCCGCAGTTCCTCTTCGTCAACGCCCTTTACCTCTGCAAGCTTCCTTACGACATAAACAATATTTTCGGGAACATTCGGATTTTTAAGCCCCTTTATCCCACGGGGCAGGAGATAGGGTCCGTCAGTCTCAGCCATAAGCCTGTCCGCCGGAATCACTTCCAGCGCATCCAGCAGCTCCTGATTCCTTCTGTCATCGCATACCCAGCCGGTGATGCCTATCATGCAGCCAAGTTCCAGGTATCCTTCCACTGTCGCCCTGTCGCCGGTAAAGCAGTGAACCACAGCCTTACTTGCAGCCTCCGGATGCCCGGACAGTATCTTTGTGAAATCTTCTGCCGCGCTGCGCTCATGAAGGAAAAGTGGAAGTCCCAGCTCCTCTGCCAGGGCAATATGTTCTTCGAAAACTTTTCTCTGCACATCCGCCGGCGAAAACATCCTGTCATAGTCCAGGCCGCACTCGCCTACAGCCACCGCATGCTCACGGTGGGCAGCCAGAATGCTCCTGATATTATTCAGGGTATCCTTCTCGCAGTTTCTCGCATCATGGGGATGAATGCCCGCAGTAAAAGATATGTTTTTGTCCGGGTGCGTTTCACAGAACTCTGCAGCAAGTCGTGAGCTCTTAAGGGAAGAGCCGGTTATTATGAAAGTGACATCCTTCGCCCGGGCATTTTCAACTATCTCGATTTCGTGCCCCCGGAACTGGTCACTGAAAAGATTAAGTCCTATATCTATATATCTGGTATTCTGATTCATTCGTCTGTTTCACTGTTAGGATCTGCCTCGATCCCGAAATTCTTCATAACCCTAAGGAACCGCCTTACCTCTTCCCAGGCCGCCTTACATTCCGGATAAAGTGTGAATCCCATCTGGAATATATGGAACATGCCCGGATAAACATGGAGCTTCACTTTTACGCCCGCTTTTTTTGCATTCTCTGCAACAGTCAGAGTGTCAGACAAAAGCATCTCCTGATCACCTACCTGCATAAGCATAGGCGGAAATCCTGTCATGTCTCCAAACACAGGAGAAATATACGGATTTTCCGGGGAATCATTCCTATAATAGTCGTTCTTGTATATAAGGGAGTCTTTCGTACCGCCGAAAATCGGATCAATATCATAATTAGCCGTATAGGATTCTCCGCTGCCGGTAAGGTCAGTCCATGCAGACATGGTTATGATGCCTGCCGGCAGGGGAAGATCATGATCCTTGAGATACAGCGTAAGCCCCAGCACCAGGCCGCCGCCGGCTGAGTCTCCTGCAAATATGATCTTGTCCTGGGAGTATCCGTGTTCTCTTATCCAGCGGTATGCACAGAGCGCATCCTCCAAGGCTGCAGGGAACGGAGCTTCCGTAGCCACACGGTAATCAGGAGTAAGAATGTCATAGCCTTCGCTCAGCTTATTATAAAGAGCCGCAGTATCCCTATAGAGATTGTGCATAGGCTCATAGTACCCGCCGCCATGGAGCTGCAGGATGATACCATCAGTGGGTCCGCTCTGCATAAGGTCTGCCTTAAACATCCCTAAATCAAGTTCAGTAAGCTTTAAGCCTTCAGGACATTTCCAGGCCGGCTCCCTCTCGTATTTGCGGATCTTTGCATCCGGATCTGATGCTCCCGGAATGCTGTTTATCATCTTTACTACTTGTAAAGCCGTCTTTCCTAAACGGCTTGCTTCATTATCGGAAGTCTGCATATCAGAATACCTTTTTAAACATGGAATCGTCTCTTTAGTTCAGTCGTGATCTTGGCATCACCGAATATTACGGTCGCCAGAAGGAATACCGATGTGACGGCTATGCTGATTATGACAAGTATACCGTTCTGTATAATTCCCGCAAAAAGCAGCCCCAGAATGACTACACCTGCTATTTCCATCAGTATCAGCAGGAGCAGATAGCTGGTCCACCTGCTTCTGTTTAAAAGCATCAGGAAGAATACCACCGCATCGCCAAAAAGAATGAAACTCGGTATTACCCACTGCAATGCCCATCCCCTGTTTCCTGTCAGATAATCTGCCAGGAATATGAACAGGATGGAGACGAATATCTGCACGCCTATCTTATTGGCAAAACCTGAATCATGCTTTATCCAGTAATCAAGCATGACATATCCATATATCATACTGGCCATTACTATTAATGACCACCATATCGTAGGAGTGAATGCGAAATTCAAAGCTATGGATGTGGCTGTTATCACTATCATTATAAAAAGTATGAGCCGCAGGGCAAACCTTACCAGTCTCTGTTTCTTCATGATATCCGGGTAAGGCGCCCCCGGGCCAAAATCCTTCTTTATCTGGGCAACAGTTTCCTCATCCTGGTCCTCCGGCACACAGTGGCAGAAAGGACAGGTTTCACCGCCCTGCAAAAGGATTATGCCGCACTGGGGACACTTCTTTATGGAGCGCACAGTCTCCTCAGGCTGCATCTTTTTATTGGATTTTTTTTCTGCTTTCTCTTTTTTGCTCAAACTAATACCCCTATTCCCATACTCCGTTGGTATCTACGGCAACATGTACCCCCTCATCTCTGAGGCATGCGAAAAATGTCCGCAGTATCGAAAGATCCGCAAGTATGGTGCTGAATGTAAGTATCATGGTATCCTTGTAGGTAACAACTGCCCCCTTCATATTCTGGCCTTTTGACATGGAAAGCATTGCATAAAAATGCTCCACATAAGGCTCATAGGGTTCCCGCAGCTCTACCTTCCCGACATTTGTAAGTGTGGAAGTGGTACCGAAGGCCGTAGCTTCATATACATGCCTTATGGCTATATTCTTTAAAAACAGCGGTACAAGCCGCAGGAATTTATTCTTTTCATTTGAAACATTGTATGAAAGTATGTCATTCAGATGCTCCGGATTGATCTGGCTCTTCAGGCAGTCTGCAATAATATGCAGGACTTCCTCATAGCTGTAATCTTCCTTCTCGGGCCTGAATATGGCTGCTATCATTACAAAGAAATTCTTAAGTGTATGCGAATTATAATATGAACGGAGATCCACAGGCACACAGCAGTTTATGGGGGTTTTTGATACATCCCCCCTGAGATACTCTTTATATATAGCATAAACATAAGTGCCCACCAAAAACTGATTCAGGGTAACGCCGTATTTTTTTGCAGCCGCCTTCATTTCAACAAAAGGAAGGTAGCAGTGGATCACACCCATGGTTCCGGTGGGAAGCTTTTCACCTTTAAGGGTAATCGCTTTCTTGGATTTATATGCCGCACTATGATCCTTGGATTGCTTGAAATTCTTAAGATAGCTGTCTTCCTTATCGAGAAAGATGCCTGATGAAATCTGGTCTTTTTCCACATTAAGTATCTCCGGATGCTTTATGCGGAGATACTGGTAAAGCAATTCCTTAAAAAATACCAGACCGCCAAATCCATCGGTAAGTGCATGGAAAACTTCAAGATTTATTCTCTTTTTGTAATAGGTAACCCTGAAAAGATACTGATTGTTCTTGCTTTTATTGATATAAGATCCCGGGAAATCATTTTCCTCTTTTACTGCGGGATATTTCATATCATTTTCTTCGAAGTAATACCAGAAAACCCCGGACCTGAGCCTCATCCTGAAATTCAGAAAATGGGAAAGCACCTTATCCTGGGCCTCCGTCAGAGCCTCCGGATCCACTTCTTCCGTAAGGGTAGCCGAGATACGGTATACATTGCTCATTCCTTCCGTCGCAATGACCGGAAAGAGCAGCGCCGTATTATCAAGTTTTTCCCATGCAGGCAGTTTTTTCTTCTTTGCAGGCATTTTATTTTTAGTCCAAACTTATATTAAACAGCAGCGGTCCGGAACACTTTGTATTCCATGTAACCGCCATTAAGGTTACATAACAACAGATGTTATTATAACGCAACATACAGGCTTTTTTCAAGGTTAGCCCCTGCTCATATAGAGCAGGCCCGGATTTCTATACTATTCCGCAGGTTCAAAAACCTTCATTATCCGCTGAATTCTCTCATCCTTCCTATGCCAAACGGGCTGAAGGGGCCAGGGCAGGTCTGTTATATATATCCTGTCACGGCCATCCAGTTTCATAAGCTTTCTTTCGAAATCTTCAGGATCTTTATAGCGCAGTTTTCCGAATTCTGCTTTGACATAAGCAGATGCGTTGCTCTCATGTTCTCCGTCCATATCAGTTTCTTCCGGCATTTTCTTTTCCACACGCCTAAAGCTCACCCTTCCGTATTCGTTTGTTTCCTTCACAAATTCGTATTGAAGTGTTTTATGGCCATCATCAGGTTCTTCCAAAAGTATCACGCCCTTTTCCAGCAGGTACGTCCAGACTTCTTCCCTTATCTTTTCTTCCGGCACGGGATAAAGCAGTTCATTATGGATCTCTGAAACAGACATACCGATATCAAAAAGATGACGGACCGCACCGCGCCCCGCCATCTCGAATGTAAAATTATCAAGAGCCTTATTGAAAGCCTTATTACTTTTTGTTGAATCTGAAGACATAGTTATCTTTGCGTCCGCTTTCTATAAATCCTTCTATATACTCGATATAGATATCTACAACGGGATCATTCTTAGACGCCTCTTTTACCCGCTTAAAGTATTCTATGGATTTCTCCGGCTCCTTCAGGTGGAAAAGCCTTACACCTTCCTTGAAATCATCCCTTGTACGGATCCTCTCTTCACGGCGCTCAGAATCCAGTGCATCCAGCACTTCGTATATAGCTTTCACTTCATTTACGCCGGCCACCTGTACCATGCCCAGATACCTTATCTGCAGTGAATCCGGATCCGTCATACGGTCAAGAGTGTCCTTTGTTATGATCATAGCCGTGTGATACTGCTTTGTCAGCGACTCCAATCTGGAAGAAATATTAACGGTATTTGAAATTACTGTACCGGACATTCTTTCATCCTCGCCCACTATTCCGATACGGGCCATTCCGGAATGTATACCTACACCTATATTGATGGAAGACATACCCAGATGCTCAGCCGTGCCCTTATCCAGCACAATACTGCTATACAGTTCCTTACCCGCTGCAATTGCATCATCTGCATTCTGGAAAAGAGCCATGACAGCATCACCGATATACTTATCTACGAATCCGCCGTGTTTTCTCACTATGGGACCTGCTATTCCATATATCACATTTACAAATTCGAAGTTCTCCTTTGCCGTCATCATCTCGGAATTAAGTGAGAAAGACCTGATATCACAGAAAAGAACTGTAAGATCCGTACTTTCCGCGTCACCAAGCGCAAGGTCCGTAATGCTTTCCTTGTGGAGCAGCTCCCTGAACTGTTCAGGCACGAACTTATAATAGAATCTTTCATTCTTATCCTTCTGTACGAACATGTTCTGCAGCTGTTCCGCCATTTCGTTAACGCCGGAACAGATAACGCCTATCTCATCATCTGAAATGTCTTCAATATGCGCATCAAAATCTCCGGCAGCAACCTTAGAAATAGCTGCTCCTGCCTTTGAAAGAGACCTTGAAATATACAGGCATATCAGCCATACAAAGAATACCATTACCAGTGAAAAGATGCCGACTGCAAGCATGGCTTTCTTTATCAGGTCTATACTAGCTTCCCTGACATAATACATTGCCGTGGATACAACCAGGACTCCTGACATATTGCCGTCCGAATCATAGATCCTGATGAAAACATCCTCATACTCTTCGCCGTCATCCGTCTGTGACGTATATTCTACGATTTTACTATCTGT
This sequence comes from Lachnospiraceae bacterium AB2028, assembly GCA_000621425.1. GTDB lineage: Bacteria > Bacillota > Clostridia > Lachnospirales > Lachnospiraceae > NK4A136. The sequence continues at coordinate 41,780 of JHYJ01000009.1, read as the reverse complement.
CTCTTCCAGCATAAAATCTGACTCATATGCCATGGAATAAACCGGCATGTTATTTTGCGGCGAGCAGACCAGAGAAACAAGTCCGCCGTTTCCATCAGGAACCATAAGATATATATCACTGGTTTTAGCCCATTCGCCACCAATCTCCTCCAGTATAGCTGTAAGTTTCTTACTATACTCATGGCACCTTATTGCCATGTCAGTGTCTATACGGTCAAATCCCTTGATCTCATCTCCGTCTATGACTTCGGCCATATAAGATCCCGATATCTTCAATGCATCAGATGTATTTTTTCTGTTTATCTTATAGGTATTGTAGATCAGCACCGCACTGAGTATTGCAAACATTATCAGAACTGTAGGCATCAGCACCTTAAGGAGCTTAAACATAATGGAATCCTTATAGCCCAGCAGAAATGCCACATCACAGGTCAGGCCATAAAGTATCAGCGGAACACCTATAAAAGGCAGGAAAAACTTGAGCAGCATCATCGCCATATACTTAAAAGGTATATCGAAATCCGTATCAGCAATTTCAAAAGAATCGCCCTTGTCTATCACAATGCAGTCATCAACGGAGATATATAGATCGCCGTCCACTCCGGTGATTCCCCGTATCATATGATTAAAGAAATAATCCTCCGCTTCGCCCAGATAGTATTCAGTATTTCTATAATACTCAAACCCTTCATCCGTCTGAACATATATGCTCTGCAATATACTGCCTGCAGTAACATATACTTTTCCATTCGCGAAAAAGATATCCTTGGGATAGAAACCTTCACTATCATGAAAATCTTCCCTGGAAAAATCCGGATACGCAATACATTCGAGTTCTCCATCCATAGATATATTCACCACCGACAGATCCGTAAGTATTGCCGCATATCCGTCATCCGTAGCACAGATTTCCGATATTCCCAAGCCTTCGGGACAATCTATTTTCACCACGTCAAGTGTAGTACCGTCTTCTCCTATACGGACTATATTGTTCTCTTCTTCGTATGTGTAGACATAAAGGAGGTCTCCATCCTTACAGTCCAATGTCCTTATGCGTGGTTCCCTGTCACGGACCAGTCTGTCAGTATCGCCATAATAAAGAGTAACCAGCTGCCGCAGCATTTTTCCCTTTCCGTCAAACTCGGCAATATACTCTTTCTCAACCTCATCAGTCTCACCGATCAGGTAAACATGGGCATATATATGATCGCCCTCCCCCTGCGCTACAGAATCCATAAAGGGATAACCATTGGGTTCCAATACAGCGGGGCATATCATATGGTCAAACGAGAGATCATTTTTATTATAAAAATATATACCGAAGTCATCGTATACAGACAGCATGTCCCCGTTTAATTCCTTAACAATTTCCGGAGCAGAAAGTTCTCCCAAAACATATGTAGAATCCGGCAGGACACTGCGCAGCAGAAAAGTGCTTATTCCTGTTATCAGTATCAATAACCCCAAAAGAGGATGCCTGAAAATCTTCGGACATCCTCTCCTCTTTTTCTTTTTTAATGTTTCTTTTTTGTCTTTACTCATGGATCAATTTCAGTAATAAATGCTCAGAGCCATTCGGCCCTGAGCAGATGTTTTTGAATTATTTAATTACAAGGCTGGTCCATACATCTGAAGGAACGATAGCGATGTATGTCTTACCGGGATTAAGTGTAAGCTGCTGTCCTGTAGTAGCATCGGTATATACAGTAGGATAGTTTGCAGCAGCCTTTGCCCAGCTGATAGGAATAGCCTTGCCGTTTGTAAGGTAGTAACCAACATTGCCGCCAAGGATGTAGTAAGCCATGTATCCGTGGTTATCAAGCTGTACAAAATCACAATTCATGATGATTACATTCTCAAAAGTTGTTCTCTGGTTTGTCAGGGCATCATTGTGAGCCATGCCATACTCAGAGTAATCATATGTTCCTGTTCCTGCATTGTAGTACAGTGCACTGCTGTTATGCGGGAAAGGAAGTGATACAGATGTAGCTGAAACAGCACCTGCACCAAGGTTGCGCTCTGCAGCTGCAAACTTAAGTCCTGATCCCATGTAATACTGATTGTATGTAGTGCTGTAACCTGCTGCAGCAATACGCTGTGCAAGACCTGCATATGACTTTCCGGTCTTAGGATTGGTGTATGAATTGTATGTTACATACTCCGTAAACTCAGATCTCTTGCCGTTTGAGTAACGAGCAAAACCACCGCTTAAGTTATCGCTGGAAGGATCTGCAAGGAACTGGTTGATATAGTAAGGACCACCATCATGCACAAGAATAGCATTGTACTCAGATGCAAGGATAACATTGGTAGGTCTTGTACTTCTTACATTACCGAACTGTGTGATGGAAGCATAGTCCTTAACGATAGCCATAAGTCTTGTGATACGGCCATTAGCTGTGCTGTTCATCATCTCGTAAACAATATCAGCCTGATTGAGGCCATAGTGGGGAAGTGCAGTCTTCTCATTGTCCACCATAACAGCTATAGGACGCTGATTCTGAAGTGCGGCACTTATGGGAAGACCTGTAAGCTCACTGATGTATGTTCCTGTTGCTGCAGGTGCAGCATCAACCTCTGCAGCCTTCTGGGTAGGCAGCGCAAATACAGACAGTGAAAGAACTGTCGCAGCCATAAGGCCTACGATTTTAGCAATCTTGTTTTTCATTCTGATTCCTCCTCTTTTGTTTAAATTGATATTTAGTTCAGAACCTCTTCATTCTGTTCCGCTCTGTCAATGTATATTGTCAAAAGATCAAACTTATCGTTATATATGGACTGTAACAGGCTGTCCAATCCGGTAAGCGAACTCTTAAGCTGATCCAGTGTAATAAGTCCGTCATCAAGGGCTGTTACAAGCTCATCAATATCAACCACCTTAACAAAACCATCGGGATAAACTATCACATCTGCCAGCAGGTCAGTCACAACAAGCTCATTAGTCTCTTCATTGTAGTCAAAATCCACGATATCGCAATACCAATACATAAGCGTATTGTCTGCGGTATAGAACTTACTCACTTTATATCCCTTATTCTTGAAATAACAGGAATAGCCGTGGTGCAGATCCTTTTTAGGCTTAAGTGCAGACCACTTCGTAAGGATGACCTCATCATCACATTCAAGGATCACATCATCCTTAAGTTGCACACATTCAAGCGGAATAAGCCGCTTTCTGTAAAGTACCGGTAACTTTTCCATATACTGCCCCCCGCACTATACTGATAAAAAGCCCTTTTGTAAACCGACTATGTATAATTTTACCTAAATCCTTACATAAAATAAAGGGATTTCTAATAAAATATGTGGTGGCCTATCTGCAGACCTGTAAGCCCCTCTATGGGAGTCCTGAAGTATAAGCAGTTTCCTACATTCGTCTTACCGCTCATTGCCTCATCCGCAGCCTGGTAACAGCTTGCTGTTGCCTTGTCGTTTGCCAGAGCTAAGGCTAAATGTCCGTCAAGCACAGGCGAAAACTGCTTATGCTGATATATAACGCCTGTCACTGTATCAGGATATCTCGAACTCAGCAGTCTGTTTATAACCACCGCTCCAACTGCCACCTGTCCGGCATAAGGCTCAGCTCCCGCCTCACAGTAGATCAGGTTAGCAAGAAGATATCTGTCACCATCTGCAAATGTCACCTCAGAAATATCCCGCCATGCAGACTGTGCAGCCAGCTGGGATAATCTTAGTTCTTCCTCGTACTGTGCCTTAATTGCAGCATATTCAGCAGCTGCTGCCGCAGCCTCAGCAGCCTTCTGGTCCACTTCCTGTTCATATGCATCAGCAGCGGCCTGAGTCATATTGATGTTGTCTGCTGTTATGGCTATATTTTCAGCCGTAACGCTTATCAGACCGTTTACCCTGTTCTGCTCCTCCACGACCTGTTCACGCATAGCCTGAAGTTCTGCCATCTCCGCCTCAAGCTCTGCCTCTTTTTCTTCTATCTCATGCTCTGTCTGAACATACTCTTCCAGCATCTTCCTGTCGTATGCGGAAAGAGCCTCTATGTAATCAGCATAGTTCAAGAACTCACCAAAGTCATCCGCAGAGAAAAGAATAGCCAGATATCCGTCGCTGCCGCCTTCATAAAGAAAGCGTATCCTTGCCTTCATGCTCTCGTACTGATTTATCCTGCTCTCACGGGTTTCCTCAAGCTCTATAGTTGTCTCGTTTATCTCGATTTCCTTAATGTCGATGGAAGCCTCAAGCACTTCAAGGTTCGCAGCCACCTCCTGAAGGTTTCCGTTAAGGATGGCCATCTGCCCCTGATAGGTATCCTTTACATTCTCAAGTCCCTGGAGAGTAGCCTGGGTCTGTGCAAGGTCCTGCCTGGCAGAATCAAGCTCTGCCTCTTTCTCCTTCTTCTCCTTCTCAGCCTCTTCCAGCTTTTCCTTTGTATCGGAGACATCATAATAATCCTGCCCGCTTGTTTCTGTTTTTGCAGAAACATCAAGACAGTATGAGAAGAAAAGCACTGATACGGACAGCGCCCCAAAAACCCGTATTATGTTTTTAATCTTAGGCCTGCTCATTTAGAGATCTATTTCTGTCTTTCTTCCTGTAGGCTGGTACTCATAGTATCTTACGCCTGCCGCATTGAAAAGCCTCTTTGCCGCAACATTTGAAGGTGTTCCGTCATATTTGTCACAGGCATAAACAACGGTCTTTATCCCGGCCTGGATTATAGCCTTTGCACACTCATTGCAAGGGAAAAGCGTAACATAAAGCTTTGTTCCCTCTAATGATCCGCCCCTGTAATTCAGTATGGCATTAAGCTCGCTGTGTGTTACATAAGGATACTTGGTCTCCAGCTCATCGCCGTCCCTGTCCCAGGGGAACTCATCGTCGCTTACGCCATTGGGAAAGCCGTTATATCCCATGGATAATATTTTATTGTTATCACTGACTATGCAGGCACCTACCTGCGTGTTGGGATCCTTTGACCTCATGGCTGAAAGCTTTGAAACTCCCATAAAGTACTCATCCCATGTGATGTAACCGTCTCTCTTTTTCATTTTCCCCTCCCTGTAAATTATGCTGTCACTGCTATTTTAACAGTGATCCGTGCATCGCTTTCCGATACTATAGATTCAGCTCACAGCTCCTCGCCGGCCTCGATCCTGCTTATCTCAGCGATTCTTCTGCTGTGCTTTTCTTCGCCAGAAAAATCAGTGGTCATGAATATCTCGGCAAGGGTCTGCGCCATAAACACGGATATCTCTGCAGCGCCAAGCGCCAGTATGTTACTGTCATTGTGCAACCTGGTCATCCTTGCAGTATGCTCGTTGTGGCAGAGCGCACAGCGTATGCCCTTCACCTTGTTTGCCGCAATGCTTGCTCCTATTCCGGTAGTGCAGATGACTATTCCCTTGTCTGCAGCACCGCTTACCACATCATCAGCCACCGGCTTTACAAACACCGGATAGTCTACGGAATCCAGGCCGTAGCAGCCACAGTCCTTTACTTCATAACCTTTCTGAATAAGGAATTCCTTAACAGCTTCCTTAAGCTCATATCCGCCGTGGTCACTTCCGATTGAAATCTTTTTTACCTGCATAATGCCCCCTATATCTTTTTTACTTTATATCCTGCTGCCTTAAGCAGCCTGTTCATTACTGCCTGTCCGAATCCGTCTGCACTAAAACCCTCAGAGAAAATCACATCCACATTCTCATCATCAAATTCCCTCAGGATGCGATAGATGTTTCTTGCTATCTCATGCTCGTCAGACCTGCTGCCCGCATTTTTTATGACATCAGCCTTTATCCGTGAAACTGTTTCATCCGTACATAATACACCTGTACGCTGACCCTTGGAAGCAGCCTTTTCGGCCTCTTCATTTATGGTCTTTATTACTGCTTCCGTGCCGCCCTCTACTATCGTCATTTCCCCATGGGGTGCATAATGACGGTATTTCATTCCCGGAGCCTTCGGCGCCTTTTTATCAGTTCCGGACATTATTGTGGTATCGGCATCCACCTGTCCCAGCACTCTTTCCAGCATTTCCTTTGTAATGTAGCCCGGACGCAGTATCATGGGCGGATTCACCGTCAGGTCCACTATGGTGGATTCAACTCCTATCCCCACTTCACCGCCGTCCAGTATCATCTCTATCCTGCCGTCCAGATCCTCCTGCACATGCGTTGCAAGGGTAGGGCTCGGCCGGCCGGAAGCATTTGCACTGGGAGCCGCGATATATCCGCCGGCTGCTTTTATGAACTCAAGCGCAACAGCATGGTCCGGCATGCGTACGGCCACTGTATCCAGCCCGCCTGTGGTCTCACGGGGCACGGCGTCACTTTTCTCTACTATCATGGTAAGGGGCCCCGGCCAGAAATTATCTGCCAGAACCTTCATAGTCTCCGGTACTTCCCTGCATATATACGGAAGATGCTCCATATCCGCGATATGAACTATAAGTGGATTGTCCGAAGGCCGTCCCTTTGCCGCATATATCTTTTTTGAAGACTCTGCCTGCAGCGCGTCCCCTCCAAGGCCATATACCGTCTCTGTGGGGAAAGCCACTAAACCGCCGTCTTTTATGATATTTCCGGCTCTTAAAATAATGTCTGCATCAACCTCATTAGGATTGATGGCCAAAAATTCAGTTTCCATTTGTTCTATTAATACTTATCCGGCTTGTTTTATTTCAGCACTTACTAAAGAGCAGAAATAGGCAAGAAATCAGGTTATTTTATTACTGCTACTTTATGATCTCATCTATCCAGTTCCAGGTTCCTTCAGCCTCAAGTCCAAGACGCCATCCGGCTATGTTGTGTATGCCTCTTTCAGACAGGACATTCAGCTTAGCCCGCATGGATGCCTCATCCTCAAGCCATATCATGTATTTTGCAGTGCCATCCTGGAATTCACCATAATTCTGGCAGAGCTCCTCATCCCAGACAGGAGTAACACCCCTGTTTGTCAGGAAATCGGATGCTGCCGTCATTCCTACAGAATCGGAATGTGTTTCGGTTCCTTCAACACGCCATATCCTTGTATAGAAAGGCAAAGCGCTGATTATCTTTTCTGCCGGAACTCCCAGCTCCAGTGAATCGTCCACACCCTTTTCAACAAAAGGAAGAGAAGATACGGATCCGGGATCCGAACCGCTCCAATGCTCATCATACTGCATCAGAACAACATAGTCCGCAACCAGTCCCTGCTCGCCGTAATTATAATACCTGTTGCCCTGGTTGGGCGGATAGTCATCCACTGAAAGCACCACGCCGGCCTTCCTTGTCTCTATGGACAGCTCCCTCAGGAACTGCACATAGTGGGGACCGGTTCTGGAATCTATGCGCTCCAGGTCTATATTCAGTCCGTCAAGCCCGTATGTTTCAACGCTGGCCATCAGCTTTTCTATAAGCTGTTTCCGCTTTGCCGATGACGAGAAAAGCGCGTATTCGTCAACATCATTGGTCATATCCTCAAAAAGCGCCCATACCTGATATCCCTTGGCATGTGCCGCCTCAACATAAGCTGCACTTCCAAGGTCGGTATACTCGCCCTCTTCATCCTTTAAGTAAAACCATGTAGGCGACACCGTATTAAGTCCGTTCGCCGATACGGTCAGGCTCTCCATTGCCTTGCCGTTATCAGGACCTGCACTTATCTGGTGGAATCCCATCAGTATGCGGCTGTCTGATGTAAGCGCTGCTGCACCATAGTCAGCCACCGGATCATAGGCACCGGTAACAGGCGCCGGATTCTCATCCGCATAGTCCTTAAGCTTTCCGTTTTCCACATAGCCAATGAAACAGTCATCAGTCTTTATCTTGGTCCAGTTTTCCATGGTCTCAAGGACCTCAACTTTTTCACCCGCATCAACAGATCTCAGTACATCGCTCTTTACGCCGCCCTGGTATCTTACATGGGTATTCTCCGCAACAGTTGCCACCTTGTCGGTACCCCACTGGGTATATACCTGCATCCTGTTGGGGTCAGGGAAGAACTCGTATGAAAAATCATCAAAAAGTTTCACATAGTCCGCAGCAATATAGACCACGCCTTCCGTAGTGCGCTTTGCCGGATCATAATCCGTCTGCACCCTGCCGCTTAAGGTCTGGTAGAAACTGCCTGCATCATCGATCGAAACTTTGTATATATCATTAGAGGTGGTATAAAGCAGCACACCCTCTTCTTCATTAATATAAAATCTCTTTGTGAAAAGGTCATAAACCGTATCCGATGAAAAATAAACCTTTCCATCATAAAGCTTGGCCCTGGATTCAAGCCTTTCATCCTGCAGGATGATCGCTATATCCTCGTCAGAAAAGAGCCTGAAATATTCATTCATATCCGCCATCTCTGTGGAATATGAATATTTTTCCGGGTAAAGCACCATCAGTATGGTATGCATGCCAAAGCCTTCTCCGCTGGCCATGGCAAGCTTTATCCTGTCACCGAAGGCAACTATTATAACCACCACTATAAGCAGTATGGCAATAAGTGCCGCAATCAGCTTATGGAAAAATGACTTAAGCATGTCCCGGTCAGGTTCATCAGGATCCTGTACCGGACGCCTGCGGTTTACAGGCTTTCCGCTTTTCTTTCCGGAAGACTTCGTGCCCGGCCTGTCAGAAGACTTTGACGCAGACCTTCCTTTCCCGGAAGGGACATACTCCCTTACATCCGAATCGTCATATGCCGGTGTCCGTTTTTTCCTGGTCACCTTTCTTGATCTTTTATGTTCGTTTCTTTCTTCGCTCATTGTGTTTTACCTTATGCACCGCCCTTATAAATTAACAATAATGTTCCAAGGCGATACCCCACCACTTTACATAACACCACTATAGTATAACAGACCGCAGCGTTATAGTCACCTAAAATCTTCGGACAGCATTTATCACGGCATTTTGTCTGAGAAGGTCCTGCCGCAGATGTACATGAACAGTTTTATCCGAAAATACCACCCCGCATCTCCAAAAGTAGATATCCGTGAAATATCCCATGCAGCGGTGTCAGGCAGCTATTGCTGCGGTCTGTGGAAATGTAAGAAGTGCGAAGTGCCAAATAAAAAGTTTAAGAATGTATTAAGTGTATTATTTTGTATTATTTGTGCTACTTCAGGATTCAATATTCCAGAATAATTTCAGAAAAAAGTGAACTCACTTGAAACCAACTTGAAATCAATTCTTATAGAAATAAAGATCACCGATCAGGTATAAATACCTGTAAGACAGTCCCGAAGGGGACTCAGATGTAATAGAAGTTTTAAATAAACTCCGGCAGATCAACGCTCCTTCCCGGCACGCATATTTCCGCACTCATCTTACGCGTAGCATTATAACAGAATTCAGCCTCAAAATCAAGCAGGGGCCGGATATACGCCCCTGCTTTCAGGTTAAAGCGTCATCAAGGCCCTGCTTTATAAGAATCTTCTTAGAAATTGCTGCCGTTCCAGCCCCAGTCCATGGACGCTGCATATTTGATATACATATGGTCAGGCGCTACACCCAGCACATCTCCATAGATCTTCGTAAGCTCTGCCGTCATCTTCCGGAATGCAGCATCGTTTTCACCACCGTAGATATTCACCTGAACAAAAGCGATAGGTTCCGAGTCGTCACCCCTGAAGTACATGCTCTGCTCATCAGCTATATTCACCATAAGCCAGGATTCACTCTTTCCGGGAATCAGGGCAATGGCCTGTCCTAAACGCTGCTTTAACTCTGTCTTCTGCTCCGGTGTTACTTTTACACTTACTTTTGAATCAATAAAAGGCATTTTGATCTCCTCCTCGTTAAATTTATATATGTTTTAGTAGTTGCAATAATACTGTCCATATTTTATCAAATGATTACGCATCAGAAAAATATTTTATGCCTCCGGCTGAAAAACCTGAGCAAACAAAACCGCTTTTGTGCTTGACATATAAAATTAAATTGTGTAAAATCTATTTGTAAGCAAATTAATCCCCGCTGTAACAACAGCACGATAATATTTTAACTGCAATTAACAGCTTAACAGAAATTACACGGGAGACTGAATTATGGAAAGATACGACATAGCAATAATCGGCACCGGCCCTGCGGGACTTGAAGCAGCGATCACCGCAAAGCTCAGGAATAAAAACATACTTCTTCTGGGCAATGAAGAATTAAGCACCAAAATAGATTCTGCCCACGAAATAAAGAATTATCTGGGTTTACCGAATGTAAGCGGTAGTGATATGAGATCTGCTTTCGCCGGACACTTAAAGGCAATGGACATATCCATTACTACAGACAGGGCTGCTGCCATTTACGCAATGGGTGACTTTTTCGCCATCCAGGGACATGCGGAAAACTACGAAGCAAGCACCGTCATACTGGCAACCGGTGTATCTGCCGAAAAGCCCTTCCCCGGCGAGAAAGAAAACCTGGGCCGTGGCGTAAGCTACTGTGCTACATGCGATGCCTCTTTGTATAGGGGGAAAAGTGCCATAGTCGTAGGCTACAGCGCAAAGGAAGAAACGGAAGCAGCTTTCCTTGCTGAGATTGCAGATAAGGTTTATTACCTTCCCGTATATGACGGATGCGACACAGCGCCTGCCGGAACAGAGCTTATCACAGGGGTTAAGCCCACAGCCATTGAAAAGGCTGAAGGCGGCCTGATGGCACTTAAGTATGATAACGGCGAAACCGCAGAAGCTAACGGCATCTTTATATTAAGGGAAAACATTGCACCTACAGACTTAGTGCCCGGCCTTGAGATAAAGGACGGACATGTGGTCACAGACAGAAAAATGGCAACAAATCTTGCAGGACTCTTTGCCTGTGGAGATATAACCGGCACACCTTATCAGTATGCAAAGGCCGCCGGTGAAGGAAATGTGGCAGCACTGTCGGCAGTAAGCTTTCTGTCCGGGAAGTAAGTTAAACTCTACGCGCCACAGAATTTTAGTAAACAGCAGTTTCAATTAAAAAATCAAATTTACAACAGGAGGAAATGATCATGGTTAAAAAGATTTCAGAAAAAGATTACGCAGCAATGGACAAGTCAGGACTCAAGGTCATCGATTTCTCAGCTACATGGTGCGGCCCCTGCCGTATGCTTGCTCCCGTACTTGAGCAGGTATCAGGGAAATACGAAGGCAGCGTTGAATTCTACAATGTGGATGTGGATGAAAGCCCCAAGCTTGCAGAGGAGTTCAACATAATGAGCGTACCTGCTGTCTTCTTTATCAAAGATGGCGCCGTAGCAGGTTCAAATATCGGTTTCGTTCCCGCAGACAAGATCACCGAGCTGGTTGAACAGTACAAATAAAAGCGTGAATGATATGAGCGATAAAAAATATGATTCCCTGAAATTATGCAATCAGCTTTGTTTTCCGCTGTATGCCGCTTCAAGAGAGATCACCCGAAGGTATAAGCCCTTCCTGGACAAGCTGGACCTCACCTACACCCAGTATATTACCATGATGGTTCTGTGGGAGCACGGCAGGATTTCCGTCAGTGAGCTGGGCGAATATCTCTACCTTGATTCCGGCACCCTGACTCCGCTGCTGAAAAAGCTTGAGAAAAAGAATCTCATCACAAGGAGCAGGTCCAAAGAGGACGAAAGAGTACTTTTCGTCACACTGACAGAAGAAGGAATGGCAATGCGGGATGATGCACTGGCAGTACCTGAAGGAATGAAGTGCAGTGTCACTCTGACCCAGGAGGAATCTGCCGAACTGTACAGGATACTGTATAAACTATTAAAAAACAGTGCGCCCGAATAAGAGCCTTAAAAGTTGACTATTACCGCATAATTCCTTATACTTACAGTAGAAAACAGCGATATAACCGTGTGTTATAATTAGCAGGATTTGTGATTATTCAAAGAAGGACTGTGTATCATGAGGATTGAGAAGATCAGTGATGATCAGATCAAGTGCATACTTACCAAAGAGGATTTAGATGCCCGCAAGATCAATTTCAGCGAGCTCACCTTTGGAAGCGCCCAGGCTAATGGTCTGCTGCGGGATATGATGCAGCAGGCAAGCTGTGAGTTCGGCTTTGAAGCCGACGACAAGCCCCTTATGATAGAGGTTGTTCCCATGCAGTCCGGCATCATAGTTTTAGTCATAACCAAGGTTTCCGGAAGGAACTCTGCAGATAATATCCATTCCGATTCATTTCTGGAGGAAGATGATGATCTGGAGGATGATGACGATCTTAGGGAAAATACTATAGAGATAAGCGGACGCGTTAAAAAGAGCGATGACGGAGATCCTTTCACGCTTTCCATAGCATCAACCGGAAATGTTTCCGACTCCATCAATCCGGTCATGAATTCAATCCACGATCTTTTCCGCGAAATGTTTTCAGGAAACGGAAAGTCTTCCGGAAACGCTACAGTAAGCAGGACTAAGAATGGCGCAATTCCCATTTCTTCCGGTTCAGTAGAAAACAATAAAAATTACCGTTTCTTCTGCTTTGCGTCATTAAATGATGTGATGCAGGCCGCAGCCGCTGTTGCAGGCAGACCATGCGGACGCAATACCCTTTACTGCAGTCCTGCCAAGGATATGTACTGCCTGGTAGTGCAGCCTGAAAGCCTTAGCGTCAAGGACTATCAGCGCGTATGTTCGGTAATATCAGACTTCTGTAGCGGCACATTCTTATCCGGAATGTGCGAGGCTTACATAGACGAACACTTTATCATGATGATAAAGGATCATGCACTCGAATCACTTTTAAAAATATCTGTCTGACTGTAAATTCTCTCAGCAGCTCTCAGTCCCGGGGTATTGTTTTTATCCACCACGATAAAAATATTCCCGGGTATTTTTTTTATCAGCTCCAGGCAGGCTGATACACAATAACCTTTCCTACGGTACTTTTTTTCCATGACATAACCAAGCTCAAGGGATATTTCATCCGAATCATTCCCCTTAATGACAAAAACTGTTTTATCTTTTTCCACAGATCCGGCATCATATTCCCTGAATCCGACTATGCCGGCAACGGCATTATCCCCTTTTATTTCTACCCCGTAATACCCATAGCCATACAGATCATAATGGAGACTGCAATAATTCCTTAGCGTCTCTCTCCTGTCATCTACATCACCTGACCATATGCCTATGTATCCGGATGCACTGCCTTCGGAAAATATCCGTTCTACATCCTCAGCGTCACTTTCACACAGCTCTCGAATTATAAGCATATCTGTTTCCGCTACCACTAACGGAATACCGGCAAAACGATGGATGACCTTTTCCATATATTCAGTATCACTCTTTACCGCATCAACAGAATCCGCAGCCCAGGGAGTAAGAAAACTATCTGAAACATCACGGTGTGCATCTGAAGAGCCTTCATTCCCACGGTCACAATCAGCATTGGTATATTCAATAATAGGAATACGTCGTTCTATACATTCCTTTATGAACTCCGGCTCATCCGATATCCAGAGTTCGCTGCTTTTCCCATTTATTAATGTTGTGTATATTTTTTCTTTCAATGGAAGGATCCTCAATATACCATGCATTATATTCTGACTAACAGACACAGCGGCAATACATCTTTAATCATCTGCTCTTGCCAGGACCGTGCGAAACTATGCAAATTATGTTACAATAAGTCGTCGATAAAAAACAGTTCCTAATCGAACAGGAGGAAATAGTGTGAAAAAATCGCTCTGAAAGAGTCGATTTTTTCACCAGCGATTTGTACCGAGCCCAAATCGCCCGATCGCAACGGCGAATCAACATTCGCCGTGCGTGCCTCGCACAAAGTGCTCGGCATGGAGGTATAAAAATGGCACAAAATCCTATAATAACGATCACTATGGAAGACAGCAGCGTAATGAAGGCTGAGCTTTATCCCGAGATAGCTCCCAATACCGTCAACAACTTTTTAAGCCTCATAAACAAAGGTTTCTATAACGGAGTTATTTTTCACCGTGTTATAAAGGGCTTCATGCTCCAGGGCGGAGATCCCAAGGGCAACGGTACAGGCGGCCCCGGTTATTCCATCAAGGGTGAGTTTTCATCAAACGGTTTCAAGAATGACCTTAAGCACACTCCCGGAGTCCTTTCAATGGCCCGCACCATGATCCCTGACTCCGCAGGAAGCCAGTTCTTCATAATGCATCAGACATCACCCCATCTGGACGGCGATTATGCAGCATTCGGAAAGGTAATCGAAGGTCTGGATGTAGTAAATAAGATCGCTGATGTCCGTACAGATTACAGCGACAGGCCTTTGGAAGACCAGCGCATCAAATCCATCACCGCAGAAACTTTCGGTGTGGAATATCCCGAACCTGAAAAACTTCCTGAAAGATAATTTCTGAGAGATAAAACAAAAACTGCTAAGAAACACATAGTTTCTTAGCAGTTTTTATATCATTGGTATCTTTATCATTTGTTCCCAGATACAAGACATACTGCACATCGCCGTCATCCCCGGATACCGGTTCAGGCTCCGGTACGGCTGCCGGCCTGCTAACGATCAGGCTGCAGGCCGCGATTATAACCGCAATTGCTGATAAAACTATTGATACTATCTCTGTTTTTTTCGTAAAAATCTCCTTTAATACAAATCTCGTTTACATAATTTGGTAGTTCATAATTTATTTACATTTTGTTGCTGAAACGTTTAATTTTTAACCATTCTTTCTCCATTTTTGTTTTTTATTATATAACTATCAGAGATAGGAAAACGGTTTCCTAAAATAACAAGTGACGATAACAAACTTTTTCATAATTCATGCCGGGTGGACGAAAGTCTTCCCGGCATCCTCCCTTTTATGGGGCTTTTTTCTTCTCAAAAACGGTATTCCCTGATCTCACAATTTTTTATGCCAAAGGATGCATACTCGTCATTAGTCATTTCATAAAAGTATGACTGCACCACCCTTGCAATCCCATTGTGGGCTACAAGTATGTAATCACCGCCGTCTGCCTTAAGCTCATCCAGTAGGTTATACACACGCTGTGCCAGCCGGAACATACTCTCACCGCCTTCATAACGGTTCAGGAACTGCTTCTTTGCTTCTAAGAATTCCGCTCCGTTCCTGGGCGTGGATTCGTATTTTCCAAAATTCTGCTCTATGAGACGCATTTCCTCACGCAAAGGAATCCCACAGACCTCAGAAATATGCACTGCCGTATCTTTTGCCCGGGACAATGGTGAACATAGGATCATGTCTGCGCTTATGCCCAGCTCCTTAATCTTTGCAGCCGTTTCAAGAGCCTGCTTATGTCCCAGTTCCGTCAGCGGGCTGTCCGTCGCACCGCATATCTTATTTTCCACATTCCACACGGTCTCACCGTGCCTAACAAAATAAATCATAAATTTTTAAAAACCTCTTTTTTATGTGAGCTGACCGACACGTCCTCTACCAGACAAATATTTTTTGTTACACAAAATTCATATGATTATACCGAAATCACATCTGGCTGAAATCAAATACCAGTTTCTCACCGTCAAAGACCGTATAATTTACAATGACTGTGGAATAGTTGTCCGTATTGAAATCCTGGCTGGAATACCAGGGACCATCGCCTATAAAATCAGTCTCCATCTTTCCGAACTCGAACTGCACATCATCCGCCTCATCCCAGGTATATGCATTCCAAAGCCTATCTGCTTCCTCATCGGTAAGATAAACAATTCCCCTGTATCTGTATTCAGTAGGCCCCATGGAGCGTTCACCCCAATCAAAATAAACCTGCTCATTTATGACATGGTCATAATCCTGTACGGCATTCATGTAGTTTTCCATGACCCAGGCATTGTTAAAAAGCTCAACAACTTCCTCCGGCTGGTCCCCACTTCTTCCCGATTTACTGCAGGCCGACATAAACAGACATGACAGTGACAAACCAATTATCAGAATGTATTTTGATATCCTCTTCATCATTTCCCCTCTCTGCCACTTTAGCGGCTACATGCAGGTTATATTCTATACGAATATTAGATTTTTTTCAAAAAAAGAACCGGCATCAAATCCATCCCTGAACTCTCTGCCGATTCTCTGCTTTTCCTTCTTGCGGTTGTAGGCCTTTCCGCTTGGCACGCTCCGTGTTACGGGATTCAGCTCTCCCCAGGTGCGTCTCCGCTCGGAATAGTACTCACGCTGAGCTTTTTTACTTCGCTTATCCAGCGAAACATACTTCTTCATGTTACTCCCTTCCGTCGCTTTTAACGACTATACGCAAAGAACCTGCGCAGTCAGATTCTCTGCTTTCTGCCATATATAATGGCTCAAAAATTTATCCCCGCATACTTTATCACAACCATCTCTGCCGGACAACTACTTTTATTTCACAGCATTATTTCACTTCGTTACTCCAGTCTCTGCATCAACGCTGCTCCATACTTCATCCAGGATCTTTTCCGGAACAAAATCCCAATACTCCCCGGAAGAAGACAGGCCGCAGATTCTCTTCATGTCGATCCTGAGATTTGTAATGATCTGCTCCACGCTTAAACCGTCAGGCAAGTCACAGTCATATATCCCATAGGTTTCACTGAACCACTCATAGGAAAACTCCTGCATTTCCGGATCTTCCCTCAGATAATCAATGCCGCAGGTTTCATTGACAGACACAATAAATTCGTCCCACTCCTCCGGGAAGGATCCATATCCGTTGATCTTGATGCTGTCATGCCCTTTTCTTGTCTCATAAACAATGCAGACATAATAAGCAAAATCATCATTATAGTCGGTATTGGTATTCTCCTTAACAGCCTTTGCCGTATTGATGATCTTCATAAGATCCGCACCCGTTATCTCTTCAGCCGGAACGTAATCATTCATATATTCACGTTCGGAATACCCGTACCGGTTATCCCCACCGGCAGGAACAAGATAAGAGGCATAATGGGGATACCACATTTTGTTGTAAACACCGGGATGCAGGTCCGAAGTAACGATGGTTATGTTATGAAGCCTTACAGGAGTTTCATCCGACATCTTTTTCAGTTTCTTCCATAAATTGAAACCGCCCCAGATAACCAATGCACTTCCCGCCACAATGACTACGGCTTTAAAATGCCTGTTTACAAGCGAAAGTATAAGCCAGAGTACACAAACCAGTGTGACTGTATATAAGATGAAATGCTCTTTTGAAAAATACTGCGAGACATCATTGGCAGGCGGAGCTTCATCAATTGACATCGCAGGGGTGCCGATCACCGTGGTCCAGTATATCCCAACGTATTCAATACAGTCACCTCCCATCACTTCATGCTGTATGGGAAGTCTCTTTCCGGATTTAATACAGCCGGTCTCCACTCCTAAGTATGCACCGTTTACCAGCAGTGAAACAGCAATACTTATCAGTATGATGATCGGAAGACCGAGACGCTTTCCTTTGTTTTTATTATCTTTTTCCATAATGATCTCCCCCTCTTTCCCCACTCATAAAAACTCAGGCCTTACGAAAGTAACACCATTTTCCATAACAGGTTCTAACATTATCTTATAATAGTCCGGAACCATGGCAAGTGTCTCTTCATGGTCATGCATAAGGATGATGTGGTATGTTCCATCCTCAAGAAGCACGCCGCCGCTTTCCGGCTTATCGTCATGCACTCTTTTCATGACATCATCCATTGTAAAGCCGCTGTCCGGACGGATCTGATATTCAGCAAAATCAAAAGTCCAGAGAGTGTCTATGTCTTTGGCAAGTCCTGTCTCTTTCCACCAAGGGTATGCTATCTTCCTGTCATCCAGTTTGCTGAACCCCTTGTCCCTGAAATACTGTTCGTACCGCTCTTTATTTTCCCCGCCTTTGCTTCCGTATGGAAATCTGAATGGCCTGTACTTACGCTCTACTCCGGCTTCTTTATAAATATCATTAAGCAGCTCTTCACATTTTTCAATTTCCCTGATGCCCTCTTCATAAGAGATTTCCGCAAAGTCAGGATGGGAATAACTATGGTTTCCTACAACCATTCCGTGCTGCAGGGCATAGGCTACATTTTCCGGATATTTTTCTATATGCTCACCCACAGCAAACATAAGCACCGGGATTTCTTTTTCCACCAGATAATCCACCAGTGCAGGGGTATTGCTTGATGCTATGTCATCAATTGTAAGTACTGCTTTTATCATAGTTCTAACCTCAATATCCAAAGAAAGCTTTCAGTTCTTCATTGGGAAGAAGATCCTCTTTTCCCAGACCAAAATGTGCTCCCGGAACAATTTCCTGATATCTGTCAAGAAACTCCTCATATGTTTCAGCCTCGAAACAGTCCTGGGTAATAAAGAACTCCCTGTTTCCGCCTGTAGACCTGTTTCCGGCCTGAACATTTACCTTGTAATCGCCGGTCTTAAGTTTATAAACAATATATTTTTCCAGATACCAGCCATGTATTTCAACCTGTCCTGCGTGAACTTCAAGCTCGGCCACAACAGGATTTGCATTAAGTGCAGCCTCCCGGTAATCAGACTCCACGCATTCTATAAAACGATCAGCCGAATAACAGTCAAAAACACTATAGTCTTCAGATCCACTATACTTCCTTAAATATTCCCAGTCCCCGTCTATCTGCTTTATTTCATAGCACACGTATTCATCGACCATCTTTTTATCAATCCAGTGATAGTCCTTTTTGACATTCTCATATGCCTTTTCCAGATACACTTTTATATCCGTACCGTACTTGAATTTTTCTTTCGGGTCGGATTTTTTTACAACATCTTTTGTATAGTCATACAGAAAATCTATGAACTCATCAGCAGTATTTCCGGCCTTCCATTCAGTAACGACTTTCATTCCGTCATACATTCCGCTTACGTACCCGAAAACACACTTGCCGTGATACGGCAGTATGTCCCAGCGCCTGTCCTTCTTCATCTGCGGCAGTGATGCCCAGGGGTATTCCCTGCTCAGTCTTTCCCGGGCTTTTTCGTAATATACATTAACATCAGTTCCGTATTTGAATTTCTCCTTATCTACGTATGGATTCCTGTTGATTTCCTCTTCATGCTTCCTTGCTTTTATCTTTTCCTCTTCCACGGCATAGATAACATCCGTACTTAAAGCAGTCCACGCCCACACCTCGTCCACACTGAAAGTAGAAATTACCGATTCGTGGTAAAAGCACCCCCGGTTTTCACCCATCCATTTGAACCATCGCCCTGCTGACAGTCCACCGTTATTAAGGATCAGAAGACAATACTGGTCGGCATTGGGAAAGTCACCGTCACTCATAGACTTAAAGCCCGCGATTTCTACATTATAAGCGTCGTCCTTTTCTTCACCGATATTAATATACTTAACCGTCTCTTTCTCCAGGCACTCAGAAAGATCATGGCAATGCAGTAAATGCCATTTGGATACCTCATCAACAGAAACCAGATCATCCTTACCCCGGAGGAATTTCCCGTACTCAGGTATCCACCTGCCTGCGGTATACCTTCCGTCTTTCAGTTCAAGAAGGCAAAACTTATTTGCTTCCGGCATGTCATTTTTTTCTGCATTATGAAATTCATTAAAGGACAGCGTAAGTTCCTTATAATCGCATTTATACATAGGGTTTCCCACTTCTTACTCCGGGTTAACCGGCTAATCTTATTCTACCTGTGATTCCTCTACCCATCCTGTCAGCCATGCATATCCTTCTTCATCGTCAGTTACTATATAGTAAGCCACCTTAAGCCATTTTTCACCATTTCCGGACGTAGCGTCTTTTAGGTACACTTCCACTTCATCATTATTGGGCATCCGGCAGATGATCTCATACTCAGTCCCCGGACCTGTACGAAGATCCGCATAACCATCCGCAGAATTTACATACAATATATATTCAGGTCTGGTTTCAAGCGCACTCATATCTGAAAGATCATCTGCAGCAGGCAGTATGACAGGCTCTGATTTTGGAACGATACTGTCATATTCTTCCTTTGTAATCATATCAAACCATTCGCACAGCCAGACAGGATAATCCCCTGTACTTTCCAGGCTCTTATTAATCTCATCCATATCCTCTTTGCTCAGGTCATAAGAACAGAATGTATAGTATTCTCCCTGGACCTCCTGAAATACCGGAAGGTAATCCCCCAGTTCCCCATAGTACTGAAACCAGGTGACATCATTATATTCAGATGTCGCGGATTGTGTTATTTTAAGCATTCCTTCCGGATACAGTGTTACATCCACATCTTCCGAAGCAGAGATCGAGAGCTGCATATTCCCGTTATAACTGCCGTATATATCCCGTATACGGTCGTCCAGCGTAAATATCATTTCCTCTTTGCCGTCGGCATTCACATCAAACATGATATATCCTATATCATCAGACGAAAGATCATTTGAATCCATATAACTGCTCAATAAATCCTCAGGCGTAATGATCGCCTCGGGATCGTCATTCTGATCATCATCCTGAATCTCAAGTGCCGCATCAAATGATACCGGTGACGTTTCATCATCCCCGGCATTATCTTCAGATACAGTTTCATCAGCGATGACATCAGCAGACACTGTCTCCGCATCCGGTTCTTCCTGCGGTGGTTCAGGCGCAGTCTTACATCCTGTCACTGTAATAACCATGCCGGCCATTATTAAACCCAAAAACTTTTTCTTCATCCTAAAGCTCCTTAATTCCTATTTATCCGGTTTGCAGATAGGTAAGCCCCTTACACAAACTCCTATCCTGTACCTTTTTCCTTTATGACCCTTTCGCCAAAATCTGATGGTATAACTAAACTCAGGGCCGTCATTTATGAGTAACTCCTGCAGATAACCCAGCCCCTTTGTCCCGGGTTCCAAAACGATTTTTCCTTTTTTGTCCATCTCGAGCAACCTCTCATAAATGGATTGATAAAGACTTAGATATCTGTCGCGGCTGGTATAATTGGCCTTTACGTTTATTCTGTTTAGCTGTTCAATATCTTTTTCAAGAGCGATAAACTCTGTATTTTCATCATTCTCCGGGGAATCAGGGACAGACGTTTCATCGGTATTATCCGATGTATCAGAGAGACTTGATGTATCCCGAGTAGCATTAGTATGCGTTTTGTTCTTACACATTGTATAAACAGAGGGATAATAGACTCTGATGAGCTCATTCCACTGCCGCATGATATTGCCTATGGATGCAAACCAGATCACAAAACCTGCAATTGCAATGATCGGGAAAAAAGAAAGAACTATAGGGATTGCCTCCGGAAAACCTACCGAACGGTTCAGTACAAATATTCCGTACGCAAAGAAGAACACAGAAAAAGATATCATGACGATCCAAAAAATCTTTTTCTTCTTTGCATTGTCAGCCTGCAGCTTATCACTCAGTTCGAAAACCTGTTCTTCGCTGTAACGCTTATTTTTAATTGCGCGTTCCGTGTCCGCGTCCAGCGAAATAATGTGGATCACTGCCATAGACCATCCCCCCCGGCCTTTCCGAATCAAGCTTCTGATCAAAGGATCAAACTTCTTTTACAGTATATCATATATCTGACTCAAACCGTTTTCCGATCAAAATAAAAAAGAAGCCGATATCCACGCCCACAACATTAGGCACAGCCTTGTCGGTGATCGTCATTGTAGTACCGATCGTACAGCCTTTCCCAGAGTGAACATCCGGCATGATCCTTATCTTTGATCCCTCGGTCATTGGATAATCGCACATGCGTCTGATCTGCTCTATAGCCTCATCCTCCACCACCTTTGCGTAGCAGATAGCTGTATTTACTTTTCCCTTTATCTCGATTAAATCCATTTTGTTACCTCCCTGCAAAAAAATACCGCCTGTCCGGTGCATTCACACAAGATAAGCGGTTCTGAAATCTATGTATCCGGCTGTTGCTGTCCGTCTTTACCCGGACATTCCCACATCCTCTACTACAGTATTCTCTTCAAGCTTATTCCCATTTGAATGCATAATACCTAAGCTCCGCTCATCTTTGTATTCGAGCGTTGCTTCCAGATTATCCGGCCTAAAATTACTTGATAGAATAACTGCAAACATCTTTAGCTTTTTCCTTTCCCGAATCTGTTTTCAGATCCGCTTCTCATGTTTATGTATCGTACTTTACCACAAAAAATTTAGTTTGTCATTATACCTGTAATATAAAAGACAGTATCATTTTAGATCCATTACCATGCACTCCTCTGATGCATGAAAGCCCAGTTTTTCATACAGCGGCCGTCCTTCTTCCGTAGCATCCAGGCGGATTTCGGTTACGCCCCTTTTTCCGGCATCATCGATCAGCATCTCTATCATCTTCCCTGCTATGCCCTGCCTCCTGTACTCTTCCTTTGTATAAATATTCATCAGATGCGATCTTAATCCTGTCGGATGTGAAAAAGTCGGCATGACTTCTATATAAGAAATACTAGCACAGCCCACAGTAATTCCATTATCAACAGCTAGGATAGTAACCTGATTACCTTCCAGGAAATACCTGCGGCTGGAAGATACCATTTCCTCTGGGAAATTATAATCGGAAGGCAGATCATTGACGATACGCAGCATTTCAAGGCGTATACGCATCAATTCATCTATATCTTCATTCGTTGCAAATCTGTATATCAATCCTTCTTTCCTTTCTTAGCCAGATCAACTGTGGCCCCAAAAATATTAAATCCTCCTGCTATGCAATTCAGAAAATGTACGAGGGGTAAATATCCCATTTCTGTCATGGTCCTGTTGGAGGGATCAAACCGTTTTGCAACCCAGAATAAGCCGTCCACACCGAGAAGCAGAATAGATAACGAGACAACGGCATAGGCGATGATCATGGCAGGCCATCCCTTTGTAAAAGAATTTGCGATAGCCAGGAGACTAAGCAGATATAAAACTCCAAACATATAAGTAGTTCTGCCCCATTCCATTTTTATGGAATCATAATAATAGATATTGCAGAATATCCTATACCCCAGTGCGCCAAGAGCAATAACGAGTCCGATTATCTTAAGTACTATGTTCATAGCCTATCCTTTCTGCCATAAATTAAAGCTTTGTGACTATGTATATGTCTGATAATTGTTTTACATTATACCAATTTTTTCAGTTCTTAAAAATTTTAAAAAAGTATTGACCACCCTCATGATGGACGCAAACGGAAGTTATAACTTCGACTGGGAATCCATAGGTTTATTTGATGCTATAAGATAAAGCTTAACTAAAATAGCCACCCCTTTGGGCGGCTATTCTTATTTAATATGTATCACGCCGGTCTGGCCAGGTAATATCCCTGATAGAGATCAACACCCAGTCCAACAAGATAATCAAATTCTTCTTTTTCTTCTACACCTTCAGCGACTACCAACAACCCCATCGAATGAAACTCAAGCACAAGTTTATTTATATTCTCCTGTTTTTCTTTTATATGATCTATTCCCGATATAAGACTTCTATCAAGCTTAACAATATGCGGAGACATGAGCTTAACCATCTCAAGATCATTGATCCCGCAGCCGAAGTCGTCCACCGATAAAAGATTATCCATGTACCTTACGGATCTGCTCTTTTCTTCCCAATGCTCCAATGAAAAGTATGGATACTCAAGACACTCAATAATCATCCTGCCCCGAATCTCTTCTCCGAAATACTCCCAGAATGCATCTGCTTCTGCCTGCTCCATACAGTCACAGGGGAACGAATTGATAGAAACCCGCTCAGGGTATCCTCTCAGGAAAAAGGCCTGCATGGCACCAAAGAAAGTTGCTACTTCAAGTACATGAAGCCTATCTCTTTTGGTGTACTCATCAATAAGATCGGTTACTGTCATATCCGTCGGACGCATTAGGGCTTCCCAGGCATAGACGGTCTTGCCATCAGGCTGAAAAATAGGCTGAAAAACATAATTTATAGACAGCTCACCAAGGGCTTTCAATATATCTTCACGTAATGGCAAATGGTCATAATAGATCATGATATACTTTCCCCGATTCCTAATAGGCATGCTACATGCTTGAAAGAATTATACCACGCAACACGGAAAAATTCTATTGAAGCTACACGTCCCGAATGATACTCTTATAGAAGAAATTTTTCATTTATCCGCAAAAATAACGAGGCCTATTTATGTATATAATATTTTATCCAGCCCTATTGGTACTTCTATTCTGGGGCGCCCATCTTTGCAAAAAAGGAGAATGGAATGAAGAGGTGCTTTCCTTCTCTCATACCAAAGCATTCCTTGGCTACTGCTCGATCCTGATCCTGTTTCATCATGCATCGCAAAGGACATGTGCTCCCTGGCTTATGCCATCCAATATCCATCACGGTTTGGATGCCTTCGTATTTATCGGATACTTATGCGTGGCCGTTTTCTTCTTCTGCTCCGGCTATGGCGTATATACAGCACACTTCAAGGAAGGATTTTTTGACCATTTTATAAAACGCAGGATCATGCCGATTCTGACGCCGACAATCATTATCTGGCTGGTCTTTTTTGTGATCGAAAAAGTTAGAAAGGTACCAATTGACAAGCCGGTGTGGCTAAATACTTATAATTATATCTGGTATGTAGTAGCAGTAATTTATTCCTATGCCTTATTTTATCTGTGTTTTAAGCTCATAAAAAAGGACCGGCTGTCCATGGCCGTAATGATCTTCAGTACGATACTGTATTTTATTTTATGTATGTTATTCAGCCCCGGGACCTGGTGGTACAACACACCATTTCTTTTTCTGCTGGGTATTATCGCAGCGCGCCATAAGGATGGAATGCTTACCGTTTTTAAAAAAGCATATCCGCTGTGGCTGATCTTATCTTTTGTGATTACCGCATGTGGATTTGCGTTTGCCAACTATTACTCAACAATCATCGTGCTTCTCGGAAGTCATTATACAGATAAGGGACATTTCTGGGGGGAACTGATCGGACAAGTGATAAGTGCCGCGACTTTTGTATGGTTTGTTTTACTGCTTGGTATGAAGATACGCATAGGCAATCCGGTTCTGAGATTCCTTCAAAAATTTACTCTGGAATTCTACCTTGTACATACTTTATTTATCCAGATGTTCGGATTTGCCTTTGTTAACGATGCGACGAAACCTGTCTTTTATATTAAAAACCAGTTTCTTTATATACTGGTATCGCTTGTGCTGACGATTCCCATCGCATACGGACTGAATCTGCTGATGACGCTTATATGGAAGAAGGGGAAAAAATAATCGGCTCATTCCCAGCCATTATGGGTTTCAAAAAATTCGTCCATCACTTCATCAAAAGGTCTGTCCAGATATAAAAATCTGCCCGTGGGGATTTCGTCACCTGAATAATACTCCAGACGTTCTCCGTCAAACGTAAAGTAGGTACCATCTTCAAGAGTGCATTCAACGCCTCTTTGCATACCGTAATAATAATCTACATGCAGTCCGCGTGTCTGCTCTATCGTCAGTGAGTCAAGGGTATCGACAAGATCTTCTATCTGATCTTCCGGTATGTCTTCATATACAAGTACGCCATCTTCCCTGTGAAAATATCTGGCGGATACTATGGGGCTGTCATAGTAATAATCCGTCAGTTTTTTCCCTTCGACATTATTCATCTCATTCTGTTCATAGGTTTTAAAATCCTCTACGACCATACTGCCCAAACCTACAGACAACCCTATAACCACTATGATAACCGATATCACAGAAACTATAATATTTGTCCATATGAAGGATATGATCAGTGCCGCAACTGACAGGCCTTTTTTTTCGCATTTTTTCGCCAATGCAATAATAGACAATATGAATCCGGCAATAGGAAAAAGAAACGCAAAAACAAGCGCTAAAACAGGTAATACGCTATTCTTATTTTTATCCACAGAGTTATTATCCATAGGATTTCCTCGGCAGAGTTCTATTTTTCGAGCCCCTGGTAGGGTGCAATTTTTTCCTACATATAAAATATTATGATATTTCTTCAAATTCTTCAAACGGTTTACAGCCAAAGCTTGTCGCTGCTGACTTGTAGTAGCCCCCGAATTAGGATAAAATGTTGGGAAGAATATAGGAAAGGTGTACTGCCATGGATTTTGAGCCGATAGTTAACAGTCTTAACAAGTTAGCCAGTGTTCTTTCCGTGCAACTGAATCCGGACGGTTCCTGCGGCGAGATCTGTGTGGAAGCGGCCAATGACAGCTATCTGGAATCCGTGCATATGAAGCGTGAAGACTTCGTCCCCGGCAGGTCCTACAGCTACTATGTTCCCCCTACACGCAATTATGAGGATATGAGCTTCCGCTGCGTGAAGGAAAACCGTCTGGTACATTTCTATATCCATGTAGGTCTGTACAATGCCTGGATGGAAGTTTATATGCTACCCTTAAAGTCTGAAGATCCGAATAAGGGCTATTACCTTTTTTCTTATGATATGAATGCCGGGCCGGAGGCTGAAAAGCTTGCGGATCTTGAGCCGGAGATAGCGATGCAGGTACTGCAGATGACCATGAAACTTCGTGAAAGCTCGCATTTCCACGATGGCGTGAAATCCGTCATCCATGAGATAAGGCTGAGCTGTGAAGCAGAAAGATGCTGCCTCCTGCTAACGGACCACAATGAGAAAAGGTGTTCTGTTCTTGCTGCAGATGCCTCGGATGAGTATACTTCGGAAGAGGATCTGGAATTCCTGCATGAAGAGGCCTTTTATCATATCGTTGAAAACTGGGAAAAACTGGTTGAGAAGACCAACTGTTATATAGTACATGATAAAAATGAGATGGAGACCGTGAAGGAAGTAAACCCTGCCTGGTACAATATCCTTAAGGAAATAGGCATTTACAGCATGGTAATCTATCCGCTGAAAACAACTGCCGGGACCATAGGCTATATATGGGCAGTAAACTTTAACAGCGACAATACACTTCGTATCAAATCGACATTGGAGATCACCGCCTTTCTTCTGGCTGCTGAAACATCCAATCACCAGCTGCTCAGAAAGATGAAGGTTCTGAGCGATACGGATCTTCTGACCGGACTGCTTAACCGTAATGCTATGAATAACCGTGTTGCGGATATTGTGTCCGGAAACGCAAAGCTTGGCGGAAATTATGGCATTGTTTTTGTTGACGTGAACGGACTGAAGGCCGTTAACGACAAGGAAGGCCATACGGCAGGTGACAGGTTGCTGAAGGGTGCGGCAGCAATGCTTAAGGAGTGCTATTCAGACTACGAGATCTTCCGCGTAGGCGGTGACGAATTCCTGATCCTTGTTACAGGGAATAGCGAAGATGAGTTCAATGCTATGGCCGATGAACTGAAAGCAAGTTCAGAAAATTCGAATGATGTCAAGGTTGCCATAGGCACATGCTTTGCAGATGAAAGCACAGACATAAGAACGGTAATGCGTCTTGCTGACGAAAGGATGTACAAGGATAAAGAAGAATTCTACAAAAAACACCCTGAGTTCGCCCGTTAAATTGCATTACCGTCCCGTTTCTTTATATATGTATCACACCAATCCGGCATACTCATAGCCGGCTTCCTCTACAGCAGCCTTGATTGCTGTCTCATCAATATCCTTGGAATTTGTGATCGTAACCAGATTTTCCTCATGTGATGCTACTACGCTCTCAATTCCGTCAATAGCCTCAAGTGCCTTCTTTACATGAGCCTCACAATGTCCACACATCATTCCGTTTACTTTGATCTTCATTTTTTTGTTCTCCTTTGCTGTTTCAATATTTATCTTCTGTTCTATTAAATTTCCTTTGACAGGATTTTTAAGCGGTTTATCTTTTTTACTATCATAAGGCCTTATCCAGTTGAGCCGGAGCGCATTTGACACAACACAAAAGCTTGATAATCCCATGGCTGCAGCTCCAAATATAGGATTCAATTCCCAGCCAAAAGCTGCCACATAACAGCCTGCTGCCAGCGGTATTCCCATAACATTGTAGAAAAATGCCCAGAATAAATTCTCGTGTATATTACGAAGGGTACTTCTTGAGATCCTGATGGCGGCCGCAACATCCCTGATGCTGCTCTTCATAAGAACAACATCCGCCGCATCTATTGCCACATCGGTTCCTGCGCCGATGGCTATACCTAAGTCTGCGGAAGTAAGAGCCGGGGCATCATTTATACCGTCTCCTACCATGGTCACAACACCATGTTTCTTTAGCTCTCTTACGACAGTTTCCTTACCGTCCGGCTTAACAGATGCGACCACTTCATCAACACCCGCCTGTCTTGCAATGGCTGCGGCCGTAATTTCATTATCACCGGTAAGCATAACCGTGTGGATTCCCAGCGTCTTCAGTTCTGCAATAGCTTCCTGCGAATCATCTTTTATCACGTCCGATACTCCGATGACTCCTATGAGTGAATCACCCTTTGAGAAAAGAACCGGTGTCTTTCCTTCAATGGCAAGGGATTTTATAAACTCTTCCGTCTCTTTACTTAAGCCACCTATGACACTTCCTATATACTTTGCACTTCCGCCACATATCTCATCAGCACCAAGTCTGGCTTTAAGTCCATTTCCTGAGAGAACTTCAAACTCTGTTGTCGCTTCAAGGGAAACCCCTTTTTCCCCGGCATAAGCAGTAACTGCCCCGGATATCGGATGCTCACTCTTTGACTCGAGAGCGTATGCCACCGTCAGGAGATCATTTTCCATAACTCCTTCCAGCGGATGGATATCAGTAACCTTCATCTCTCCTGTCGTGATGGTTCCTGTTTTGTCCAGAGCTATTATCTGAGTCCTGCCTGCCTGTTCCAGGGAAGCAGCGGTCTTAAACAGGATACCGGTCTTAGCAGCTACACCATTTCCAACCATGATTGCTACGGGTGTGGCTAATCCCAAGGCACAGGGACAGCTTATTACAAGGACCGATACCGCTCTGGCTATAGCGTAGCCCACGGTCTGACCAGCCATAAGCCAGGCCAGAAAAGTTACAAGCGCGATTATGATAACAGCAGGTACGAACACACCAGATACCCTATCCGCAATCTTGGCAATCGGCGCTTTTGTTGCCGCTGCATCACTCACCATCCTGATAATAGCCGAAAGAGTCGTATCTTCGCCAACCCTTGTGGCCTCGCATACCATATATCCGGAGGTATTTATGGTAGCTGCAGATACTCCGTCACCTATTTTCTTTTCCACCGGAACGCTCTCTCCCGTAAGGGCCGATTCATTAACTGCACTCTCACCTTCGGTAACTATACCGTCCACAGGTATACTGTCTCCGGGCCTTACTACGAACCGGTCTCCAACTTTCACTTCTTCAACCGGAACCGTAACCTCCGATCCACCCCGTAATACCACTGCAGTCTTAGGCGAAAGATCCATCAGTCCCCTAAGGGCATTTGTGGTCTTCCCCTTTGATCCGGCTTCCAGCATCTTGCCCACAGTGATCAGCGTTAGTATCATGGCTGCTGCCTCAAAGTAGAACCGGTCCATGTAGTACATGACCTGCTCATCGTTGCCATCCATCACAGCTCCGGTCATAGCAAATAGTGCCGCCACACTGTAAGCGAAAGAGGCAGTAGCCCCAAGGGCCACAAGGGTATCCATGTTTGGCGATCTGTGAACGAGTCCTTTAAATCCGCTTATGAAAAACTTCTGATTTATAACCAGCACCAGCCCTGACAGCAAAAGCTGATACAGTCCCATCGCCACATGATTTCCATCCATAAATCCGGGCAATGGCCAGTCCCATAGCATATGTCCCATCGATACATACATAAGAGGGAGCAAAAGAGCTACCGATGCGATAAGTCTCTTTTTCATTATTGGTGTCTCGGTATCCTTTAAAGAATCATCAGCAGATGCCGCATGAGAGCTGCCGCCGTCCTTAAGGTTGGCACCATAACCTGCAGCTTCAACAGCTGCTATTATATCCTCAGGCCTGGCAGAGCCCTCAACTCCCATGGAGTTAGTAAGGAGACTGACTGCACAGCTTTCAACGCCATCCACGGCGCTTACCGCCTTTTCGACTCTGGTCTGACAGGCAGCGCAGCTCATCCCTGTCACTTTGTACTGTTCCATAGTATCTCCTGCTCTACTTCATTAACTTCTGCAATGTCGTAACCAGTTCATCAATCACTTCATCATTGCCCTGCCTGATATTATCTGCAACACAGGTTCTCATATGATTGGCCAAAAGCGCCTTGTTAAAACTATTCAGCGCACTGCTGATGGCCGAGACCTGAATAAGAATATCGGTACAGTAAGCGTCATTTTCCAGCATGCCTTCAACGCCCCTGACCTGTCCCTCGATCCTCTTTAATCTGTTCATAAGGTCCTTAAACTCTTTTTCATCCCGTTCCTTGTGTTTCCCGGAACAACAGCAAGGGCAGGACTGCTCTATATTTTCAACATCATGTGAATGATCTGACATATGCTTGGTCTCCTTTCCCGGTATACCCCATTGGGGTATTTCGAATAATTACATGATATACCCTGTAGGGGTATGCCGTCAATTGGATCTTTTACATTTTCCAACAAAAAAGGGAGTGAACGAAATCACTCCCTTACAGTGAAATTCCTTCTCATCCATGGCGATGCCGGCCTTATCGGCTGCTTCTTTTACCTTCTTATAAGTTGAATTCAGCAATGCCGCAGAGCCGAAATTAACGATCTTTCCAACCTTTTCTTTGTCGAGTGATGTCACAAATGACTTCACCTCGGGATCAATGTTAAATGCATAATATGAATTGCCCAGGAACAGGTAATCAACAGGCTCATTCACTGGTTCGCTGATCGGCAGTGCTTCTACCCCCAGTTCCTTAGCAATAGCTTCCGCAAGTTTCTTCGTGTTTCCGGTTTTTGTGTAATATCTTACCGCATATGTCATGGCAATACCTCCTTACAACAATTCATTAATGAACTCTTCAAACTTATCCATACCGAAATTATAATATATTCGTTGTATATTTTATACAATTATATTGTACGCAATATATAATGTCAAGAACAAGTTTCTGCACCGAATACAGAAACAAGGCGGCTAACACTCATCCGCTACTCTGTCATACTATAAACCTGGAAAAAATAAATGACATAAGAGCTGCAAATATCGTATACATGATCATAGAAATCACCCATTTTTTAATCATTACATTTTTAGGAATATATGGCATAAGGTCCTCGGTTCCCGAAATGATCCACGCCTTTGTATGGCCAACCCAGTACCAGTCAATGAAAATACGGTCAAATAAGTTACATATCATATATGCTATCAGCAGATGAATGAAGCCCTCAATAAAACCGGCAGCCCCATTCAGAAAAAATACCATGACCGGACATACTATGATCATCATAACAAAGAAAGGTATAGCTAACAGGCTCTTATTCCTTTTTATTTCCTTTTCAGTCAAAAGGCCCATTTCTACCACTCTGTCCTGTACATCCTTCTCGTAGTAATGAACGCCCCTTTCTTTTTCAGATCAGGCTTTCAGGTACCTGTATAAAATATGTTTTAAACCCCAACTCTGCCAATCAGCCCTGGCAATCTGTCAACGGCGGTTAAACGATCATGTTAAAAGCCGTTGAACGTTATTCAAACCACGCAACGGCGCGTATAGGGGATCCGTCACTGTCAGCTATCTTCAAAGGGAAACAGCTGAACCAAAACAGTCCCTGGCCACACAGCTCAAGATTACACAGGTTTTCTATGTTTACGATTTCCTTCTCCGCAAAGAGTTTTTTATGTCTTGTCAGATTGGCATCCGCGATCGGATCGAGCCCGATCACATCAAATCCGATTCCCTTGAAGCTGCCATTCAGAATGTAATCCATTACCTCGTCGTCCGGACAGGGATAGTCGTCAAAATATGACTCATCACCCCAGCGCTTGTCCCATCCGAGATTGAAGAGTAAAAAATCAGCCCTGTCAGCAAGCTCTCCGGCCTGGCGGATCTGTGCCATGGTGATAGCCTGCCCTTCCTGCAGATCATGACAATCAATCACAACCGCCTTTCCGATAAACTGATCGGGAGGGAACTGATCCAGGGTTGTCCTGTCCGGGAACAGATGCGCAGGCGGATCCATATGTGTTCCGGTATGGGAGAACATCGATATCTTAGTCTCCTTAAAGCCATCCCGCTCATAGCTGTTGGCAGGGTCAAGCCGCGGAGGCTCTGTTCCGGGATAAACAGGCATATTCTCTTTTATCACATGTGTTAAGTCTATCACTCTCATTTTTATACTCCCTGTTTTTTTAAGTAGATCCGGGCACTGAGCGGATGAAGCAGCAGGATGGTGGAGAGGAGCAGACAGAGAAGAAAACCCCCATGTACATATAAAATCAAAATCGGGACTTTAAATATACTTAAGAAAAGATAAATAACGAACAGCGCCACTGCACCGATCAAAAAACATTTTGGAAGTATCCGGTCACTCACATAGATAAGTCTGCCATCCTCCTTAAGGACAAAACGGTATTCGTGGTATCTTGAACCGTTCCTTGCCGGAACATAAAGATAAACAGTAAACACACCGTCCTCAAAATTGTGGTACGGTGCATGCACCTGATCGGTCAGGAACCGGGCGACCACAAAGACTACAAAAAATATCAGCGCAAAACCAAAATCCTGAACGATGGGATCGTTTGAAAAATTATTGATCAATTCACTCATAATACTCTCTGATTTACTCCCAGATTTCCACCTTTGTAATGATCCGGACCGGGCGGTCAGAGTGGGAATAATAGATCCACATAGGGATCAATGCTTTCGTACCATCTTTTTCCTCACAATAAGTCACCTCGGCCCCCACGTGAAACTCCCAATCAGGATACATTATTGCTGCATATGCCTTGATCACCTTAAGCCGTTTCCAGATCGTCTGCATCTGTTCAAAGGCATCCGCTGTCACACAGATCCTGTTGCTGCCGGTATCCTCCCCGCCAAGCCACTCCGGCAGTGCCGTTGTAGGGATTAGTTTTCCCTCTGCCACCAGTGTGTCCAGATCCTTCTGCTCTTTGACGCTTTCAAAATCAATCCCACTCGTTAATATCTCATAACGTTTGCTCAGCTCATCATCATAAGGATCGCCGCTCTCCATTGAATGCCCCCAGCCCAGAATGATGCCATTCCTTACCGTGAAGGAAACGCCATGTTCCGGCTCATAATCCGTTCCCCCGTTGATTGCAAAGGCAATGTCCCCTTCCGACTCCGGTTCATATAAATCGATTTCAAACGCCCTGAAATTTTTTATATTCACCATTTCCTCGTCTACATCATAGATTGATAATATCCGACGTTCCAGACGGTTCCATTCCTTTTGCGGCATCTGCTCCAGACTCTTTACACATTTCTGCGCATAATCCTCCGGAAATTGGTTTCGGCCGTATTTTCGCACTTCCAGCTCCGTATCAAAAAAGTCTGAATGTATACTCCCGATACTCTCCTCATCATCGCAGTCAGAATCAGTTATCCTAAAATCCTCCAAATTGAGCGGCTTAAACTTCACATAGCGCTCATCGATACGTTCATAGATCTTCTTTTGTACCTCCCGGGAATACTCCATGCAAAAGTAGCGGTCTTCCTGCTCTCCGTTGCAATCGAAATAATCATAGAGGTAATGTTCGTCCCGGCAATCGTACCAGCCTTCACCGGCCTTAAAATAACTGAATAATAAGCGCTTCGCATCAGGCTTGATCCAGTCTTCCGTAAAATAATAACCCAAACCTGCCAATGCCTCCTGCGGTGTACTCCTGCCGGTCCTGATCCCCTCCAGGATTTCTGCCGCTTTCTCCTCGCCGACTTCCTTTGCAAATCCCTCTCCGATCAGGTCTCTCTCGCAAAGCCATCCGAAGAAATACGACAACGGCATTATCGTATATTCGTAGACCTTTTTCTTCTCTTCCTCTGTCAGCTCTGCATCCCCGGGTTTCCCTGAAATCCGCCTGTATTCCCTTGCCGCTGCCTCCCAAAGCTCTTCGCCTTTGTAGGTATAGCTTTTCTGCTTAGATCCGGACGCTGATGAAGTTTTCTTCTTTTTCCGGGAGCCGTCGAGGACCATAATGATCCCGACAACGATCAGAAGTATTACGCCGATCGCGATCATAACGGTAACCAGTAAATTTCTATCCATAATCCTATTTCTCCTTTTTTTTCCTATGCCCTTGCAAAATGGGGATAATTCTTCTTGATCTCTTTCTTATTTTCATACATCATATTATCTACGATCTGCATTGCGTCACCAATACTTTCATCCTTAATAATGTAGTAGGCGCTGGCCACGGAAAAGGGATAATCTACCTTTTTGCTTTTTTCTTCTACTTTATCCATGAAATTCTGATACATAGTCTCAAATCCGCTTTGATCGTTTCCAATGCTGATAATACAGAATTCATCCCCGCCGATGCGATAACATTTTTCTTTATCTGAAAAGCTTTCTTTTATGATCAGCGCGACATTTTTGATTGCTTCGTCACCTATATTGTGCCCGAAATTGTCATTCAGATATTTCAGGAAATTCAGATCAGCCATAAAAACGATAATGTTCTTTTCTTCTCTGATCTTTTGCATATCTGTTTTTAGATCTGATATCATTTCTTCGTAGGCAGTACGATTTAGTAATTCAGACATCTGATCATAATGAGCAAGCCTATAATTCCTTTTATTCAGCTTTTCTAACTCTGATTTTGTTATTTCCAATTCCTCGAGAGTTGTCTGCAGTTTCACATAGTCCGGAGTTTCCAGGGAAAAGAAAGTAACCAGCATGATCAGCGAAGCACCAAACATGATTATTAAGGTGTTCTCAAACAATAAGACCTGCAATATTATCGGCAGAACATACAGTGTTATGATAACGGTCCCGTATATTATCTGTGCTTTTCCAAGTATTTTTATGTTTATGAACATGGTTATTCCCGCCAATACAATGAAAAGGATCGAAACCAAATGCATAACATAAAAATAGTCGCCATGAGTATATACATTATCTTTTGTGATATAAAAGAAAAAGCCGCCAAAAACATTAGCAATAATTGCAATTTCTTCTATTATCAATACTATTAACTTTGTTTTTAGAAAGATCTTCTTCCCTTTTTCAGGAATGATATGATAATCAATATAGGCACCGAGCATATAGCAGAGTACCGTACCAAAAGAGAAGTATGCCGTGTTCACTACAATATTACTGATCCTTGGGAAGATATGATTATACGATATTGCAAAAGCAGATAATATATCGAAAGACTGCGTAGCGATCAGAATTATACTCATAATTCTGAAAAACATATTTTTCCTGCTTCTCATCGGATACTCGATACAGGAGTACACAAATATAAAAAGAACAAATATTTGTGCCGATATTTCATACGCTACGTTATATAACATCTTAGTTTCCCCGTAATTTATTAATTTCGCCGAATTCTCTGTATTATAACATGATTCAGCAGTTCATCCTTCTACTTTTTTCAGCGCAGCTACAAACATTATCAGCGCCGGTTTGGAAACAAGCGAAGGCTTTTGTGGTATGATGAAAGTTGGCAAATCGTTTGCTTTAAAGAAATAAGAAATGTCTGAAAAATATGATACTGTGATAGCGTGTGATACCGATGATATGATCGAGCTGGTTATGGGGCCCAGGGAACATCTGGCATGCATTGTTGTAGATGCCAAAAGAGGTCTCGAATATAACTTTGCCATGCATAAAGAAATGAAAAGCGATATGAGATTTGTTTCCGGATTCATACATCCTTATGATGTCCTCAGATGTTTCATTACAGCACCCCGCATCGGCCGGAATCGCTGTCAAGATACATTACGATTCCGCATTGGTCAAAGCGTCGGCATCTCTTCCGCAGAAGCCTGTTCCAGAATCACAGTATTGGTCATAAATCCCGGAATACAGCGTGCTGCCCTAAGATACACGATCCTGTTATCGGGAGTGATATCGAACTCCTGACCAATACCTTTATAATTACTCAGTTTATAATTGAGAAACTTCATTAGAACATAATAGTGACCATATGGCACAGGAATCCTGATGCTATCATCGTATTTCAAACATCCGAAACGAATATTGTTAATATATATTTCCATGCTTCTTCCTATCCCCAGACAAGCAGGCAGACGGTAGATTTGAATAATACCATTCCGGGGAAGACTTACCATAGTATGGCATTTCCAACAAGCTTTATCACCCGGTGCATCCTGGACCCTACCACATTTTGGACATTTAAATCTGAACAATTTTGACATAATAACTCCCCCTGTATGTGCCTTGTAAATAATTCATTTTTGATTAATCCCATGTCGGTACACACTCATAACTATTGTAGTGATTTCTTCAATTCTTTTTCATGATCTTTTGTGAAAGTACTAAGCTTATATGATCTAACACGTTCGTTTACCATGACCGGTTCAACAAATCCATTCTTAACAAGAACTGACAATCTGTTTATTATTGTCTTATTTGTTACAGCAAATTCCTTACTGACTTCAATCGGAGTGAATTCCCTTTTATAATGCTTCATAAGAAACAGAAGCAGTTCTTTCTCTTTGCCTTTCAGATAAGAAAGACTTCCTGTTATTTCCTCGGTGTTCGAATCTTCCGAGAGCTCGCACACCCTATTTGAATAAAGCTGGACCATCCGAAGAAAATAGTTAATCCATATTTCAGGGTGCGGTGGCTCATTCGTAGGAAGATCACAGATGCTTCTCCTGAAGAGATAGTTTTCCGTATAAAGGAATATTTCTCTCACTTCATCAATCGAACTAAATACCCCTTGCCCCTTCCATATACTCCAAAAGTTTTGTTTCTGAACCCTTCATGGCTATATTCCCCTTTTACACATAATTTTAATTAACATTATCAATTATTTAGATTTCTATGATTATCAATTTGTTCAACATTAGGCTCGTATTTGAGTATATCCAGTATTCATCATCACTAGCCAAAATAAGCTAATTAAAGTTCATGTATACCACATGATAGTAAATACTTATATATTTCATCATAATAGGAACAACTACGGGTATCATCCTCTTCTGGATCTACACCTTTCGGAACAAAAATGACCATTCCCTGTCGAGCTCTTGTAAGAAGAACACGATAAGAATTCACAAGATATCGTTGCTGTTCAGCTTTGTTTCTGTGCATCCATTTGGTTCCTCTGAAATTATAATAGTCCCACTCGTTTTTACTCTTTCTACGCAAATCAGCATCCCAGCATACAACAGCCCAATCTATTTCTAGTCCCTGTACTTTGAATTCACTTGCTACCACTTCCATCATATTGGATGACCTTAAATCGGAACCGGGCGCAAGAAACCAATTTTTCACATCAATCTCTGTAGGAACATATATACCCTCAGGTTTCAATCGCTGAGCGCTACTACAAGCCAAAACCCCGCAACGCTGAGAACCTCTTACTTGCTTCTTTGCCCATTTCTTGGCCACATCAATATCACGCGTTATGAACACTGGGTATTTCGTGCTAATTTCTTTATATACTCCTTTTGCTTCTTCCGGCCTGTTGTCTAAAAGACTATCTACAAATTTGCTCTGTTTATCTGCACGAAATGACCGAATTGAGGTTTTCAAATGTAGTTCAGGCACTTCATGACATCGGCTACATCCTTTAATCATTGAAGCATCGATTTCTTTATCTTCAACTTGTGTGAAAATATCTGGTGAATAAAACATCTCCCAATTTTGATATTCATTAATACCACATCTAAACCACTCATTAATTCCAACTTCTCCGTCATAGATATCTTGGCCTAGACCAACAAGGCAAATCATAACCGCCCAGTCTTTATGTCTATCCATTATCTGATACAACAGTGATGGTTCACTAACAGACAATACGTCATCTTTGTTGTGTTTCCTAGTCATTTTCTCTTGATTCCATACTCGTTGAGCCTCATCAAAAATCATAATATGCTCAGGAGTTACATTATTATTTCTAGCATTGTCATTTTTAAAAGCAAAGCTACTCTGTATAAGTGTATCTATAGCAGCTTCCGTTTCCTTCTTAGCCTCCTTACTTTCTGTGCGTAGTTTTTCTTTCACGCTTTGTTTAAGTGCCTCTCTCAAAACTTCAACCAGAGGGCCATTTCCAGAAAGATATACACTAAGATTTTCTACCCCTTTATTTAAATTCTTAGCTACAACGTCTAACCCTACAAGAGTTTTACCCGCGCCTGGCACCCCGGTCACGAAGCATACGCATTTTTTCTTATTGCTTCGTGCATACTGAACTATTTCTTCGATCCTATTTTCGCATTTATCTATATTATCCTGCCCAGCCTCTGACTGTGCTATCTGACTAATATCGTGTGAAGTATATGCTTCAACCGCAGCTGCTATTATTGTTGGTGTAGGATGATATGGTGAGTTAAACCACTTTTCAAAATCGATTTCTTTGTCCTCTCCATATCTTTCAACTATTTGAGCAACTTTTGGTGTAAAAGTCTCTATGTTTTCTCGCTGAAGGAAAATCTGCTTGTCCGGATAACAATCTATTGATTGCTCCTTCCTATACTTCGGAGCATCTGTTGCTATTAGGATTGGACATACATATAAATCCTCTGATTCTTTATGGAAATTCTTTATATCGATTGCATAATCTTCTGCCTGTTGGGCATCCTGAGCGACAAAGACATTCTTTCCATTTTTGAATTCAAGCGAAAAGACCATATGACGAATCAACAGAATTACATCTATTCTTTTACCTAAACGAACGATATCATATTCAAATATGATATCTCCCTCCATTCCACTCTCTTCTAATCGATTTTGCAGTTCAGATATCTGATTATCCCAAGCATCTGATTGCTCTTTATTCACTTCGAATGAATGTTTTACAAGTTGTCCAATAATCGACTCCGATTTATCACGTATGAACCCAGGAATCGAATTACAGTAATACGCTTTTCCGTTTTGAGTTGAAAATGTATATTTGTTCAATTTAATCCACCCTTTCAAATGCTTATTATTTATTATTTACCCATGCACTATAAAAGCCTGCTTCTGGCTCCTCAAATGTACCAATTACCATGCCTCTGTCAAGCATAATATTATAAACCTCACAACTTGTTTCTGGAATAAGGCCACAGGCATGACATGAAACAAGATTGAGTGACTCTCGCCCCTGTCCTTTGCTAGTAATACATACTGGATCATTTGAACATAAAAGTGCGTGTTCAATAGTTTCCTTGAAAATTCTAGGGAAGCAATCTTCACGTCCCTGTCGCACTAATCCTCCTAGTGTTCCTTCTGAGTCTCCACTCGCTGTATATATCAACAATCCAGCCATCTTTGTTTCTGGATCTTTTTCAGGCATGCAATAGATTCTCTCTCTTAAGGAGGCAATATTATATCCACACTCATAGCTTAACGGCTTAATCAATATATGCGACAACGTATGCAGTAAGACAAACGACGCATCTTATAAATGAATTTGTTGTCAAATTGTTGTCTTTTCGGATTTTTGTTGTCAGATCCTACAGCCAAGCTTCCTTAAAAGATAAGCACCTTTACCCCAAATAGTAAAACATCACTTCAAAAGATCTTCATTCAAAAGGAATTGCTCTATGCCAACATATGTAATCCCGTTTTCATCCTGCCAAGGCATAAGGTAATCACGAACTACAACAATCTTGCTAAAAGAGTCAGGTATTCTTTTCAATGATTCTATCTCCTGCTCCTTTTTTTCAGGATCAGCTATAGATAAGACAGATTGAATATAGAACCGTTTGCCTGCCCCGTTTACAACAAAATCTACTTCCAGCTGCTTTCGGATCTTCTTACCGGTTGTATCCTTGGTATTGTATTCCACCACACCAACATCAACATTCATACCTCTACGGACGAGATCGTTGTACAGTACGTTTTCCATGATATGAGTCTCTTCCAACTGTCTGAATCCAAGCCTTGCATTGCGAAGCCCCATATCAGTGTAATAGTACTTGGCAGGAGTTCCGATGTATTTCCTCCCCTTAACATCATAGCGAGCAGCTTTCTCAACAAGAAATGATTCCACAAAATATCCAATGTATTTTTCAATTGTTTCGGAGCCTATGCCAATCTGTCGTTCACTTTTAAATGAATTAGCCAACTTACTGGGATTGGTAAGCGAGCCAATCCCTGATGCGAGGACATCAAGCAATATATCCAGTACTTCGGTATTATTCTTTATTTCATGTCTTTCAAGTACATCTTTTATATATGTCCTGTCGAAGAGATCCTTTAAATATCTGCTTTTCTCCTCATGTGACTCAAGAGTAGCAGCATATGGCATCCCACCATAAGTATAATAATCCTGCCATGCTCCACGTTTATCCCCGCTGTATTCGTTATAAAACTCCGCAAACGACAGCGGATATACACGAATTTCATCGCCTCTATCCCTGAATTGAGTCAATATATCCGAAGACAGCATCTTGGAATTACTGCCGGTAACATACACATCGGCATTATCCATATGCATAAATCCAAGGATTACATCGATAAATGTTATCTTGGCATCATCATTATCCACGTATGGATTCTGAATCTCAGATACAAACTGGATCTCATCTATGAAAATATAGTACCTCTTCTTCGGGTCGATCATATGATCCCGGATATACTTATTAAGCTCCAATGGATTACGATACCTGGCGTTTTCCAATATGTCCAATTCAAGGGTAATGATCTGATCTTCCTTCACACCTTCTCCCAAGAGCCATTCTCGATACAACTGAAACAACAATACTGATTTACCGCTTCGGCGAAGTCCCGTGATGATCTTTATACGTCCATTATCCTTCTTTGAAATAATCTTTTTTAAGTATTGCTCTCTGGGATACATATCGGCACCTCGTGACTATTTTGCGGTTATCCGCAAGTATTTCATGTATAGTATATCGCCTGCCATTCTCTCGGTCAATTATTTCCATGAAATTTTTGCGGATAACCGCATTTTTTCTATCACAGTGCTGAAGTGTAGTCGCCAGCAATTCCAACTAATCCAACCTTTTTCGAAGTCATGATCTGACGCTCACCATTGCCGGTATTCTTTTGCAAAAGAAAACGGACTCGGAGATACAAAACATTATTAACTCTTCTGTTTTCCCGGATGCCTCACCCGTATCACCTATGCCACCGCAGAATAAGGAGCCTGAAAACTGAGCTTTTTCAAAGCATTCAATCCATCCCTGAAGTCCACTTTCAGCTTTTTTAGGCACAAACTCTTCATCGGTCTCCTCTTTATAACCATTCTGCTCACGCGGCATAGACAGTTCACAAATATTTCACAAATATTGTTAGCGCTCTCCCTTGACGAGTGCTAATTTAAATGCTATAACATAATCGAACAGAGGAACAGAGAAGACCAAAAGAACGGGATGTTCCAATGATCTAATCCCTCCTTCCCCTTGCTCAGTAGCTATTAACAGTATTGAGTGAAAAGGAGGTAAGCATTATGTTAAGACCTAGTATTTTTGGAGAAGATT
Source organism: Lachnospiraceae bacterium AB2028 (assembly GCA_000621425.1). Classification (GTDB taxonomy): domain Bacteria; phylum Bacillota; class Clostridia; order Lachnospirales; family Lachnospiraceae; genus NK4A136. Next base: position 501 of record JHYJ01000009.1, on the reverse strand, counting down.
TATTTGACGACTGGTTCTCATTCCCGGATTTCAGAGATCTGGACAGAACCGAAAGAAAACTGTACGGCAGACATGCCGACAGGATGATGAAGACCGATGTTCATGAGCATGACGATCACTACGAAGTAGATATCGACCTGCCCGGCTTCAAGAAAGAAGAGATCGGTCTGGAGCTGAACAACGGATACCTCATCGTCAGTGCAAACAAGGGTCTGGATAAGGACGAAAAGGATAAGAAGGGCAAACTTATCAGACAGGAGCGTTATTCCGGATCAATGCAGAGAAGTTTCTATGTCGGCGAGAACATCACCGAGGAGGACATCAAGGCAAGCTTCAAACACGGTGTATTGAACCTCACCCTTCCTAAGAAGGAAAAAGAGAAACTCCCCGAAAAGAAACAAATACTCATCGAAGGATGACGTTAAAATGGGCCTGCGGATTTCCCGCAGGCCCTTCTTATATTCTTCTCACCTTACCTTAATAAATATCCACGCCAGAACC
>JHYJ01000008.1 GCA_000621425.1 Lachnospiraceae bacterium AB2028 | reverse complement strand
GCGGGTATCGCATCAATCATAAAACGGTACAGAAGTTGATGAAACAGAGTTGTCTGAAGTGTGAAATCAGGAGAAAAAGGTATCGTTCTTACAAAGGAGAAGTGGGTAAAGTTGCACCTAATATTATCGCGAGAAACTTTGAGGCAGATGGACCAAACCAAAAATGGGCTACCGATGTAACCGAGTTTGCCGTAATGGATCAGAAAGTATATTTATCACCCATACTGGATATGTACAATGGGGAGATCATTAGCTATAACATTTCCTTACGTCCAACATTCCATCAAACAATGGATATGTTAGACAAAGCTTTTGCAAAAATACCCGATAATACAGGCCTAATACTACACTCGGATCAAGGCTGGCAATACCAGATGAAAAGATACCAACTTAGACTGAAAGAGAAAGGCATTATTCAAAGTATGTCCAGGAAAGGGAACTGCTTAGATAATTCTGTAATGGAGAACTTCTTTGGTTTGTTAAAAACCGAAATGTATTATAAGCATAGTTTTAATTCAGTAGAACACTTAATAACTGAAATAGAAAACTATATAGATTATTACAATAATAAGAGAATTAAGTGCAAACTAAAAGGACTGAGCCCGGTGCAATACCGGATTCAATCCTCATTAGTTGCATAATAAAACTGTCCAACATTTGGGGTTCAGTTCATATCCCGTCTCTTTTTTGATTCTTTTCAAGGTGAGGAGATTATTTAATGCAAAAAATAAGGGACTGTAGTTTCCTACAATCCCTCTTTAATGTCGGAGTGACAAGATTCGAACTTGCGGCCTCCGCGTCCCTAACACGGCGCTCTAGCCAAACTGAGCCACACCCCGATATAAAAAGCTGCCGAGCGGAATCGAACCGCCGACCTCCGCATTACCAATGCGACGCTCTACCGACTGAGCCACGGCAGCAGCTGTATCCGACAATTCTCGGCTACCGAAAACAAATAATACCAAATAGAAAACTTTGTGTCAAGAATTTTTTTTTAAAATTTGTGTTTGATGAAAAAAGGTTTACTTATTTTTTTTATGTAAAGTTTCTATAAAAATTGTGCAAAAACGTGTGCAAAAATAGGCCTAGTTTCCTTGACATTTGGTGCCTCTGATTTTATACTTATTGCTGTTGGGTTCGACACATCTAATATAATTATCTGTAAGAAAGGAAAAACACTATGGCAAATGTTGATTTAACTAAGTATGGCATCACTGGTGTAACAGAGGTTATTTACAATCCCTCTTATGAGAAACTTTTCGAGGATGAGACAGATCCTTCACTTGAGGGCTTTGACAAAGGACAGGTTACAGAACTTGGTGCTGTTAACGTAATGACTGGTATCTACACAGGACGTTCACCTAAAGATAAGTTCATCGTAATGGATGACAAGTCAAAGGACACTGTATGGTGGACAACAGATGAGTACAAGAACGACAACCATCCTGCAACTCAGGAAGCTTGGGAAGCTTGTAAGAAACTTGCTATTGAGCAGCTTTCAAACAAGAAACTCTATGTTGTTGACGCATTCTGCGGCGCTAACAAGGATACACGTCTTGCAGTTCGTTTCATTATGGAAGTAGCATGGCAGGCACATTTCGTAAGAAATATGTTCATCCAGCCTACAGCAGAAGAAGAGGCTGCTTTCGAGCCTGATTTCAAGGTTTACTGTGCTTCCAAGGCAAAGGTTGAGAATTACAAGGAGCTTGGCCTTAACTCTGAGACAGCAGTTCTTTTCAACGTAACATCCAAAGAGCAGGTTATCCTTAACACCTGGTACGGCGGCGAGATGAAGAAGGGTCTCTTCTCAATGCAGAACTATTTCCTTCCTCTTGAAGGAATCGCTTCCATGCACTGCTCTGCTAATACAGATATGGAAGGTAAGCACACAGCTATCTTCTTCGGTCTCTCCGGAACAGGTAAGACCACACTTTCTACAGATCCTAAGAGACTTCTTATCGGTGATGACGAGCACGGCTGGGATGACAACGGCGTATTCAACCTTGAGGGCGGATGCTATGCAAAGGTTATCGGTCTTGACAAGGAGCATGAGCCTGACATCTATGGCGCTATCAAGAGAAATGCTCTTCTTGAGAACGTTACTGTTGATGCAGAAGGCAAGATCGATTTCGCTGATAAGTCAGTTACAGAGAACACTCGTGTATCTTATCCTATCGACCACATCGAGAAGATCGCTAAGAATGTAAACAAGGTTTCTTCCGGTCCTGCAGCTGAGAACGTAATCTTCCTTTCAGCTGACGCTTTCGGAGTACTTCCTCCTGTATCCATTCTTACACCTGAGCAGACTCAGTACTACTTCCTGAGCGGTTTCACAGCTAAGCTTGCCGGTACAGAGCGTGGTATCACAGAGCCTACTCCTACATTCTCAGCTTGTTTCGGTCAGGCATTCCTTGAGCTTCATCCTACAAAGTACGGTGAGGAGCTCGTTAAGAAGATGCAGAAGAGCGGCGCTAAGGCTTATCTTGTAAACACAGGCTGGAACGGAACAGGTAAGAGAATCTCCATCCCTGATACACGTGGTATCATCGATGCTATCCTTAACGGCGACATCCTTAAGGCTGAGACAAAGACAATTCCTTACTTCAACTTCGAGGTTCCTACAGCTCTTCCCGGAGTTAACAGCGATATCCTTGATCCCAGAGATACATATGCTGATGCTTCCGAGTGGGAGACAAAGGCTAAGGATCTTGCAGAGAGATTCCAGAAGAACTTCAAGAAGTATGAGACAAACGAGGCTGGTAAGGCACTCGTTGCAGCAGGTCCTCAGCTGTAATTTCCAAATAAAGTACAGGTTTTTCAAGACCGCAGGAGTGAAAACTCCTGCGGTTTTTTGTGCGATAAGTCGGTCAAGCGGCTGCCCGTCAAGGGCGGCCGCTTCGCGCAAGGCAATTCAATTGGTGCCATGTTTACATGAACGCCCTACAGGATTACCTTGTGCAAAATGTCTGTCTCTATGGCAGACATTTGACCGACAACGCATCACCGAGGGAGTTGCCGCGAGGTAGTGATTATCAAATTGAAAACAACGGGATTGCCTTGTATAATTATCGTGAAAGTCTTATCAGTCTGTTTTTTGCGTGCTTTGTACAGAGGGAGGAACAATGGTTACGTTTTTAGTAATAATCCTGGCTGCGGTTTTTGGAGTTCTTGGCATTATTTTGGTTTTGCTGGGCATTTTTCTGTATTTCAAGATTAAGGCTGACCGCTTTGCCAGGGAGCTTGGGGCAAAGGATTTCGGTGATGCCGTTATAAAGACTAAGGAGGCCCTGGACCAGTCAAAGGTGGAGGCTTCTAAGATGCCGAAGTCTGTTACAGACGTCTCATCAATAAAACTTCCTGCCATTGTGAAGGATTTCCCGGAGTTTAACTATAATGAGATGAAAGAACGGGCTGAGGTTGTACTCAGAAGTTATTTCAAAGCGGTAACTGAAGAAAATACCGCACTTTTGGAATTCGCTAATGCCGAACTTTTTTCTGAGACTGAGGATCACATAGAAGGCGTCAAGGCAAAGGGACGTAAGGAACGCTTTGATTCTGTTCATGTGCATAAGACCGCCATATCCGATTATGTAAAGAAGGACGGACGCTGCATAGTTACTTTCCAGTCAGCCGTTCAGTATCTTTATACATTAAAGAACCTTGATGGAAAACTCTTGGAAGGTGATGAATATATTTACGAACAGAAAAAATACGAAGTAAAGATGATATACATCCAGGACAGAGATGCAGGGGATGATAATTACATAGACGGTGCAAAATCCTTAACCTGTCCCAGTTGCGGAGCTCCTCTTAAGATGCTGGGGGCAAAGAAGTGCGAGTACTGCGGATGCCCTATAGCGGAGTTTAACATAAAGATCTGGACTTTCTCAGAGGTTGTTGAAATTTGTTAAAAAGTCTGTATATTTTGGAGAACGGATTTGCTATAATAGTGTAATATGGGATGATAATATAATAGCGTTACGAGGCTCGAAATACAGGCCCGGCAGAGGTTTTAAATGTTTGAGACCATACTGATCATCAGAAGGACCGAAGGGTTCATAATAAATAACATAAAGAAGAATCTTTCGCAGAAGCAATACACTGTTACTGAGTGTGGCATAGATGAGGAAGAAATCCGTGCCGTAAAGGATGATGCCAGTGTTATTATTTTTTATGTGACTGAAGATCTCGAGGCTTTTTCTAAGCCGATGATCTATATCAAAGAACTTTGCGTTGAGGAGAACAAGCAGCTCATTCTTATTTCCAATCCAATGGAATATGAGGTTGTCAGCAAGTATATTTCCGAGGAGCTTATTGCCGACGTTATCGGAAGGCCGGTGGATATAGAGCGGCTGCTTAGTGATATAGAGGAGATTCTTGACGAGCAGTCTATGCAGGCAAGGAAGAAATGTATCCTTATCGTTGATGATGATCCTACTTATCTGCGTACTATAAGGGGCTGGCTTAAGGACCATTACCGCGTGGGTATGGCAAATTCCGGAATGCAGGCACTGACCTGGCTTGCGGGAAATGAGGCAGACCTGATTCTTTTGGATTATGATATGCCTGTCACATCGGGACCGCAGGTTCTCAGAATGCTTAAGGCAGAGGCTAATTCTGCAGGAGTGCCGGTTATGTTCCTTACGGGCAAGTCTGACAAGCTGAGTGTTCTCAGGGGTGTATCACTTAAGCCGGAAGGATATCTTTTGAAAACCATCGGCAAGAATGCACTTCTTGAGACGATAGATAATTATTTTACCGAACATGCAAAAGGCGAAGATGACAGTGATGACGCCGTAAGCACTGAGGATTCCGGAGATGATATCTGGTCTGAGTACGGTGTTGAAAATAATGGCCTTATAGGCGGCGGAACAGGGGATGAAAACTGATGGGACTTCGTTTCAGGAAGAGCATTAAACTGTGCAAGGGCGTAAAGCTTAATCTTGGTACCAAGAGTGCAAGTGTCAGTGTAGGAGGCAAGGGCTTTCATCAGACTTTTTCTACAACCGGACGCACCACATCTTCAGTAGGCATACCGGGTACCGGTGTTTCATATCAGAAAAGTTTCAGCTTAAAAAACAAGTTCAATGAGCTTTTTGGCGGCAAGAAAGAGTCTTCATCAAAGCAGGCTCAGTCTGACAAAGAAGCTAAGGCTGCTGCTAAGCTGCAGGCTGCGAATGAGTCTGCGGAAGCTGCAAGGCAGCAGGTGGCTGAGTTTGAGGCGGCTGTTGATGAACTTCGTTCCATACATAAGGTATGTGATGTTTCCGTAGATTGGAATAATGTCCGGGAACCTGAGCTTAAGGCTTTAAGTGAGCGGATACTAAAAGGGGATACGGATGCGTACCTTGAGGCTGTGGAATTAGCAGGTCCCTTTGATGACCTGGTGGAGTATGGAAGTGAATTTGAGATAGGTACTGATGATCCTGATGTGCTGGAAGTTGAGTTTGGCATCAATTCAGAAGATACTATACCTGAAAAGGTTCTGGCACTTACGGAGACCGGAAAGCTTTCCGAAAAGCAGATGAGTGCCACCATGCATTATGAACTGCTGCAGGATTATGTGTGCAGTACGATGCTTAGGATCGCGAGAGATAGTTTCGCCCTGCTCCCGGTAAAAAAAGTAGTGGTGCATGCTACGGATACAGTCCTTAACACTGCTACGGGAAATGATGAGCAACAGACTTTCGTGTCAGCTGTTTTTGACAGGCCGGCATTTGATAGTATTAATTTTGAACGCATAGATCCTTCGGATACCGTGGGGTCATTTAAATGCAACATGGATTTCAAGAAAACAAAGGGTTTTAAGCCCGTAGAAAAAGTGGAGGTATAAAAATGTTCAAAGGTTTAATGAAAGAGTTCAAGGAATTTGCACTTAAAGGAAATGTAATGGATATGGCTATCGGTGTCATCATCGGTGCTGCATTCGGAAACATTGTTACTGCACTTACGGACAGTTTTATAAATCCGCTTATTGCTCTTGTTACCGGCGGCGCTACGAAGGATGAGAACGGCGTGATGCAAGTAGTCGGCGGTGTATGGGAGATCAACAATGTCCAGTTCGATTATGGCGCATTTGTATCTGCAGTAGTTAATTTCCTTATCATTGCGCTGATACTTTTCATTCTTCTTAAGGCTATAAATACAGCAACCAAGGCCGCAGAGGAAGCAGCAAAGAAACTTGCAAAGAAAAAAGCTGAAGAAGAGGCAGCAAAGCCTGCTGAGGATTCGGCTGAGGTTAAACTTCTTAAAGAAATGCTTGCCATCATGAAGGAACAGAATCCTGAAGCAGCAGCTGCAGCAGAAAAGAAACTTGAAGGTGAAGCATAACGGATATAAACTGAACCGGCATAAAATTAAGGCGTATCAGAAAGGAACGGGGTTATGAAAGATTCCATAAGCGTGATCATTCCATGCTACAACGAGGAGAAACATATTGAGCGGTGCCTGACATCCATAATCAGGCAGTCCACTGGGCTTAAGTATTCGTTTGACGGAACGGATCGCGACAAGATAGAGGTTATCTGTGTTGATGATGCATCTACGGATGGAACTACGGCAATACTTAAGGACTGGGAGAAGAGATATCCTGAAAATATCAGGGTTATTATCAATGAGCGTAATAACCGGCAGGGTGCTGCCCGTAATATCGGTATACAGTATGCCAGCTGCGAGTGGATATCTTTTGTGGATGCTGATGACTGGCTTGAGCCGGATTTCTTTGAAAAACTCATAAAGAAGTCTCATGACAATACTTATGATATAGTAGCATGCAATTACGCCGAGGATACATCTGCTGAACTGTCATATTTTGAGGCAGGTGATATGGACGGAAAAGGCAAGGATGTCTTCGTAACGGACGATATGGTACGTAAGGAAGTGTTCAGGGAGCAGCGTTTCGGAAAGGTTTATCCCAGCATCGTCAAGAGACATTTTTTGACGGGACATAGGATTACTTTCCCGGAAAGACTTATGTACGAGGATATCTATTATAAGGAGCTCCTTCATATGGAGATCAGCCGTGGTGCTATCGTAAATGAAAAGCTCTATCATTTCTATGTAAGGCCTGAGGAAGAAAAGAGAGTATCTGATGTGATGAGCTATGCTGATTATCTCACCATAATGATGCTGCTTTGGAAGGAATGGGGCCGTCGCGGATATTTCTCAAAATACGAGAACGAGCTGACCGCGGAATTCATCAAGGTGGGCTATATTGGTTTCCTTAGGATGCTTTTTTCCAGAAAGGATGTGCTGCCTTATACATATTTCCTTCTTATAAAGGAACTGGTGCTTACCCTTACTCCTGCAGCGGATAAAAAGCACTATCTGAAGAACAGTCCTTATTTTACGGATTTCCAGAAACTCTGGATCAGCGCTTTGTGGCGTGATGTGGACAGGGACGACTTTGATAAGATCGTTGAAGCTACCATTGAGGCCGGCGGAATCTGAGAAAAACCGAAAAAAATAAAAATATAGAAATTTTATCTCCTTGCAAGGTAAACTTTCCCAAATATCTGACGATAATATAGTCAGATAGTACAGTTAGACATGAGAATCACTTATTATGCCAAGGAGGCGATGTTATGAGAATAGAAGCGTATTCACAGATCCAAAATCTGTATCAACCAAGAAAGAGTTCGGGGTCTGCACCTGCTAAAGCTCCTTCTGATTTCAGGGATTCACTTATGATCTCCGGGGCAGGAAGGGAATTGCAGACTGCAAGGGATGCTGTTGCTGCTGCATCAGATGTTAGGGAAGATAAAATATCTGCCCTTAAGGATGCGTACAGCCAGGGTACATATAATGTAAGTTCGGCTGCATTTGCCGAAAAGATTGCATCACGGTTCTACGAAGAAGTGTGACAGAATTCCCATATGTAAATGATTAACAAGCCTTTTCCTTTAATAAAAGGAAAAGGCTTATTTTAAAAAATAGGAGGCCTGATAGTGGCAAGTCTGATGGAAAATATCATCACGATCCTGAATTCGGAGAATGATGCATATATCGAGCTCATAGCTTTATCAAAGGAAAAGACACCGGTCATAGTGAAGGGCGATTTAAAAAAGCTCAATGAAGTGACTGAAAAGGAACAGGCTATAGTGGCGCACATACAGAAACTGGAGCGGGATAGGATGAGCGTCATGAAGGACATTGCCGAGGTTACTAACAGGAATGATGAAGAACTGAAACTCACAGACCTGATAGAACTCATGGGAAACAGGCCGGACGAACAGCGTAAGCTCAGGGAAGTCCATGATAAATTAAAAACTACCCTGGATGAAATGAGAACGATCAATGACCGGAACAGGGAGCTGCTCAAGAGTTCCCTTGATATGGTGGAATTCGAGATAAATCTCTTACAGTCCATGAAACAGGCACCGGAGACAGCAGACTACAATAAAAATGCTTATTCAACGGGCACTATCATGGGAAGTGGTACCAAGCGTTTCGATACAAAACAGTGAGGTAGGATATGTCATTATTTGGAGATCTTTATGTAGGAACATCGGGACTGCAGTCCAGTCAGGAAGCACTCAATGTTGTTGCCCACAATATCACCAATACCGATACGGAAGGCTATGTACGCCAGCAGGTTTCCTATAATACAAGGGAATACAGCAGGCTTTCTTTGGATGCCAGCGGCGTTTCCTACAGGCAGACGGGCTTAGGTGTCTACATTGCTGAAGTAAGGCAGGTAAGAGACCGTTTCGTGGATGAGTCTTACCGTAATGAGTATGGCAGACAGGGATTCTATGATGTTTCCTATGATGCCATAGAGGAAATCGAAGAGGTAATGGGCGAACTGGATGGTCCTATATTCTACGAGTCTCTTAACAATATCTGGACAGCAATAGAGGAGCTGGCTAAAGATCCTGATAATGAAGTATGCCAGTCCATGCTCATACAGTATGCCCAGTCATTTACTGAGGCTGCGGGAAATGTTTATGCAGACTTAAGCAGGTATCAGGACAATCTTAATGTGGAGGTTGGCAATACCGTTGACCGCATCAATGAGCTGGGAAAGAAGATATTCAGCCTTAATTCACAGATCCGTGCTATTGAGGCGGGCGGCATAGAGAATGCGAACGACTATAAGGACGCCAGAAACCAGGCTTTGGATGAGCTGGCAAATCTTGCAAATATAAGTTATCGTACAGACTATTTTGGCAATGTCCTGGTAAGTCTTGAAAACCATGACTTTGTCACAATGAATACTGTGAATGAGATTGGAATTCTTCAGGACGAGGAAAATGAAGGTTTTTACAAGGTGTTCTGGCCGGATTCGGCTAACATGAAGGGTCGCGATGAACACGGAAATCCTATATATGATCCGGATTCTGCGCCGGTGTTTGATTTTTCCGTACCAATTTCAGCATCCAAGAATACTGATGTGGGCAAGCTGAAGGCACTGGTTTTGGCACGAGGTGACCACAGAGGAAATTATACTGATCTTCATGGGAAGACAGTTACGGAAAGGTATGGCACAGGAACGAAACAGGTAACTTATACGGCAGAGGAGAACTATGCCAAGGTAAAGGATTCCGTAATGATGAATACCATGGCTGAGTTTGACGGTTTGGTACACAACGTGGTAACAGCCATCAACCAGGCACTTATTGATGCGGCTGAGGCGGCAACGGCCAAAGACCCTGCATCAACTTATATGCGTGATGCTAACGGCAATCCTGTTCTGATTTTTGAACGTATTGCCTGTGACGAATTTGATGCGTCCGGAAATCTTCTTCCGGAGGATGTTGAGAATTCTTCCACCTGGTTTTCTTCAGTGAATATCTGCGTGAACGCTGATCTTCTGCAGTATCCTACACATCTGGGACTGGTAAAGGAAGACGGTTCCGTGGATTATGATACTGCAGCTAAATTCAGGGATGTCTTCACGGAAGCTAAATATGTAATAAATCCTACCCTGACCAATCTGATATCCATACAGGATTATTATTCGAACTTCATGGCCCAGGTGGCTAATTCAGGTAATGTGTATCAGAATCTGCGGGATAACCAGGAGCTGACTGTAAATCAGATAGAGGCTACCAGACAGGGAGCCATAGGCGTATCCACGGATGAAGAACTTTCGAATATGATCAAGTTCCAGAATGCCTATAATGCCAGCAGCCGTTTCATAAATGTCATAGATGAATGTACGGAACATATCATTACATCTTTAGGACATGCATAATGGTTAATTAAGGCAGCGTAACGGCCGATATATACTTTGACTGTAGTTATAATAATACATGAAAGGTGAGCGCCTATGTCATCTACATTTTTAGGTCTTAATACAGCATATACGGGACTTCAGTCCTCAAATGCATCTTTAAATACCACAGCAAACAACATATCCAATGCGGAAACAAAGGGCTATAGCAGACAGCAGGTTACAACACAGGCTGCTGAGGCTATACGTTCATTTACCACATACGGCTGTGTGGGTGCCGGTGTAGAGACCATAGCGATAGAGCGTGTCCGTGATGAGTTCTATGACCAGAAATACTGGGGCAACCAGAGTAAGCTGGGTGAGTATGAGACCAAGCAGTACTACATGACGGTCATGGAAGATTATTATACCGATGATAATACGATACACGGATTCACCACTATTTATGAGAAGTTTTACAGTTCTGTGCAGGAACTTTCCAAGAATGCGGGAGATACCACCTTCAGGCAGCAGATGATAGGCCAGGCAGGAAATCTCGCTACATATTTCAATGATATGTATACCAGCCTTCGGAAGATGCAGGATGACATCAACCAGGAGCTGAAGGTTGACATCGACAGGATCAATTCCATTTCTGAAGAAATTGCTTCTCTTAATAAGCAGATCAATGTCATAGAGATGAATACCGGCGCAGTTGCCAATGAGCTTCGTGACCAGAGAGATCTGCTTGTAGATGAGCTTTCAGAACTGGTGGATGTGGAAGTAAAGGAAACTCCTATTGTGGATGCTAACGATCCTGACAGGGAAACCGGCGGAAACCGCTATACGGTAAAAATCTGCGGACAGCAGCTGGTAGACGGAAATTATTACAAGACACTTACCTGCGTAGTAAGGGATACGACCAATAAGGTAAACCAGACGGATATCAACGGACTGTATGATATATACTTCTCCGGTGATCAGACCTGGACCTACGATGATTATCTGAGAAAGGGCGACGCCCTCAATATTTATGGTGCGTCTACCTCCGGCAAGATTTCCGGCCTCATACAGATGCGAGACGGAAACAATTCAGAGAATTTCAGCGGAAAGGTGTCAGCTGTGGATGCCAAAGCGCAGACAGTTACAGTAAGGGTTACTCAGGATTACCTGATGGATCTGAACAAGCTGAACCTTACACAGGACGGCGGTATCATAAGCATAGCCAGCAAGAATTATTATATAACCGGGGATTGGACATATAATTATACCGAAGGCAATGACTATGCGGAATTTACCTTCCAGCTGGACAAGGCCAAGAATGGCTCAAATCAGGTGGGTGTTTCTGCGGCGACCAACGCATCAACTGCTGAGATAGGCCACTCAGTTGGATATCAGGGAATACCCTACTATCTGTCCCAGATGAATGAATGGGTGCGTATGTATTCCACTGCGACCAATAATATATACAAGGAAGGTGTTACGGATAAGGGAACTGACGGCATAGATTTCTTTAACTGCGAAGATGCCAGCGGAAATGTTTATAAGTTTACCGAATCCTATGAAAAGATCGGTGATCCGACTCATACCATTACGATCAAGTCAACGGATGACAGCTATTATAATATGACTGCCGGAAACTTCATGGTAAATAAAGAGCTGATCGAGGATGCTGATCTCCTTGCTACCCGTAAGCGTATATATACTGATGAGAAGGGGAATAATACATATACTGACGGTGAGTTCGAGGGCGAGAGTAAGAATGATATCATTACAGATATAATCGACCTTAAGACAAACAAACAGAAGATGGCCTTCAGGGGCTGTGCATCAGATCAGTATCTGGTATGTGTACTTTCCGATGTGGCGCTCAATGCGAACAGGGCAAATAATTTCACAAAGAATTACGAGACACTGCAGACTTCAATAGAAAACCAGAGACTTTCAATAAGCGGTGTGGATAACGATGAAGAAGCTGTTAATCTCACGAAATATCAGCAGGGCTACAACATGGCATCCAAGATGATACAGGTGCTTACTGAAGTATATGACAGGCTGATACTGCAGACAGGTGTATGATCACGATAAAGGATCGCGGAAAGGGGCTATATGAGAATAACTAATAAAGTAATGCAGAACAATTCGCTGCGCCATATCAATAACAACAAGAATCTTCAGGACACATTGAACACCCAGCTTTCAACAGGTAAGAAAGTTGACAAGCCTTCTGATGATCCTGTAGTAGCAATCCGTGCACTGAGGCTCAGGAGCGATGTATCCCAGATTGACCAGTACTATAAAAAGAACATCGAGGATGCAAAGAGCTGGCTTGAACTGACTGAAAGTTCCGTTAAGCAGACCGTTACGGCGCTGACCAGCATGATCACCCAGTGTGAGACCGGTGCTTCCGACCAGTATACCGTACAGAATAAGCTTGTTATGATCGACAGCTTAAAGGAGCTGAAGGACGAGGTTTACAATATCGGTAATGCAGATTATGCCGGAAGGTATATATTTACCGGTTACCGTACCAATACTTCACTTACGTTTGGAAATGAAGTAAAGGACCAGAAATATACCATTACCGAAGCATTCGATTTTGATGATCTGGAGAAGATGTCCTTTGTGGATACCGACAATCTGTCAAGTATAACAAAAGCTAATTATGATCAGGCGACTTCGACTGCGGTTACTGAACAGAAGATATCGTCCATGGATTATTATCGTTTCCGTCTGGGCTATGACGGACTTGATACCACGCAGTCAAATCTTTCGATTCAGACTCTGGACGGTTCTGTTTCCATAGCTATGACTGTGGCTGCGGATGCAGAGACCGCTTATAAGGATTCCATAAATAATCCAAGCGGCTGCTACATTGTACCTCAGACCGGTGAGATAGTTATGGGTGCGGATGTATATGATCAGATCAATAACACTTTGAATCCCGACGGTACGAAGGCTAAGTTTACACTGTCATATGACAAAACCGAATGGAGAAATACGGACCTTCGGCCTGAACATTATTATCACTGCACGACGCAGGATGCTACAGGAAAGAATATAGAATATAATGCAGAGTATTTGGATAAGGGCGAATGGGATCAGCCCATAAAGTACCAGATCGGCTTTGACCAGAATATACAGGTTAATTCCTATGCTTCAGATATCTTTGTTACAGATGTGGGCAGGGATGTGGACGAGATAACCGACTTGGCGGAAAAGCTTTCGGATGTGCTGGAAAAATATGATATGCTCAAGGAAATGTCCAAGGATACCGTTACATATTCTGATGCACAGCTTGATACGATAAAGGGTGAGCTGGCGGCAGCAGATAAGGCTAAGACCTATCTGACAGACCAGTTGCAGAAGACTTTCAGTAAATATATAAGCAAGATGCAGGGGTATCTTGACCTTGCCAACAGGGCAGTGGCTGAAATAGGTAACAGGGGTGCCCAGGTAGACCTGGTGGCAAACAGATTGTCCGACCAGCAGACCACATTCAAGGAGCTGCAGTCCAATAACGAGGACGCGGATGCGACAGAGGTGGCCGTACAGCTTTCCAGCGCCCAGGTGTCATACGAGGCAGCGCTTATGGCTACCAGCAAGATGATCAGTACGACGCTGCTTAACTATCTCTGATGTAAATTAAATTTACATTTTGCACAAAATATGTTAAAATTACCCCGTCAGATTATGTGTTTTACACAAAACGACGGGGTTAGTATATATAATGCACGAAAATATAATGGAGGGTTATTATGGAGATTAAAACAAGGATTTTTGGGGATGTTTCTATCAGTGATGATAAGATGATCAGCTTTCCTAATGGAATAGTTGGTTTTCCGGACCTGAAGGATTTTGCACTTATCCATGATGAGGAGCAGGGAGACCAGGCAGGAATCAGATGGATGCAGTCCGTTCAGGAGCCTAATTTTGCAATGCCTGTCATCAATCCTCTTGTAGTTAAGGAAGATTACGATCCTATGGTGGATGATGAGCTGCTTTCTGTTATCGGTGCAGGCGAGAATCTTCTTGTGATGACAACTATCACGGTGCCTACGGATCTGTCAAAGATGAGCGTTAATCTAAAAGCCCCCTTTGTTATTAATGTTGATACCCGCAAGGCTGTTCAGGTGGTGCTTGAGGATGATCTTCCCGTTAAGTTCTATGTATATGATATCCTGAAGGCGCGCAAGGAGAATGCCAAGAACGAGAAGAAAGACTGAAGACAGCTGTAGTGTGAAACGAATAGGAAAGAATGATATAGAATATCAGGAAAGGTTGGTAAAAAATGCTTGCTTTATCCAGAAAAAAAGGCGAGGCACTTTTCATAAATAATAATATTGAGGTTACCGTGCTGGAGGTAAAGGGTGACCAGGTTAAGCTTGGCATCAAGGCGCCTAAGGAGGTTCCTATATACAGAAGTGAGGTATACGAGCAGATCCAGGCGGCCAATAAAGAGGCTCTTACCGAGCAGACACCGGATAATCTCAGCAAATTGTTCGGTGGAGAATAATTTTTTATATTTTTTTGTAATAAGACTAAAGTAAGGGGGAATACCTGCCGATAAATATGATAAGCTGCAGAAGCTTTCAATATATTTTGTTGCAAATGGAATAGCAGTTATTCACATGGAGGTGAGAAAAATGGCAATAGAACCTATCAGCAGTGCGATGTCATATACGGCGCAGCCCGCAGCAAAACCGTCCGCACCGCAGCCTATACCGTCATCGGAACAGGGCCAGAGCATTGAGGTAAATGCGCCTCAGGTTGATGCTCAGACTCTTTCTGTATCTAAGGCACAGACTGATGGTGAGGGTACCGGTAATGGCGGCAAAAACGGAGCTTCCAAGCAGGAAGGCCAGCCTCAGCAGGTAAGCGATGAGGCTATCAAGAGTGCCATGAAGGAGCTTCAGAAGAAGAATACCAATTACATTTCAGAATTTGGCATTCATGAGAAGACCAACCGTATAACCATAAAGATCGTAGATAAGAAGACCAAGGAGGTCATAAAGGAACTGCCTCCTGAAAAGACTCTGGATATGATCGCAAGGGTATGGGAGTATGCAGGTCTTGTTGTGGATGAGAAACGATAAGGGTCAGGAGGTGAGCTTATGTCTTCAGATTTAATCAGATTGACGGGTATAAACTCAGGTCTTGATACCGAGAGCATAATATCCGCATATACATCAAAAGCAAATTTAAGACTGAAAAAAGCCAAGGGTTCCCTGACCAGGAATCAGTGGACTCAGACGGCATGGCAGTCACTTAATACAAAGATCTACTCATTCTATACCGGTACAGCCGGTGTGAACAGAATGAGCAGTGCTTACAAGAAGAAAGCAACCAAGACTTCGAATGATGCGCTCAGCGTGATCGCAGGCGAGAATGCCGTTGACGGAGTTCAGACTGCACAGATCAAGGCAACTGCTAAGGCAGCTTATTTTACCGGTGCAGCTATGAAGACTACTGATGCGGAGACCAGCAAAGAGCGCAATATTAAGTCTGGTGAGAATCTTGTTGAGGCACTTAATCTTTCCGGAGACGATAACAGTTTTCAGTTTACCAATTCAAGCGGAACTCAGACATTCAAGCTTATGGGACAGGCGGAGTATGACGCTCTGACTGCTGAAGATAAGCAGCTTATGGCTGACAACAATATTACTGCAGTTTCATCTATGGATGATCTGGTAGAAGGCCTTAAGGATCTGGGTGTTAATGCCAATTATGACGAGGCTAATGGAAGACTTTTTGTCAGCGCAAAGGAGAGCGGTGAAAAGCAGGATTTCAATTTTACGGTAAGCGGAGCTGATACAAAGGCTTCTCTTGATACTTTGAATAAGTTTGGCCTTCTTAGTAAGGAAGCAGCTGGTAAGTATGCCGAATCCCTAAAGGAAAGTGATCCTGCATATGATGATAAGAGTGTTGACGAGATCAAAGAGGAACTTGGCTGGACGAATCTTGCATCCAAAATTGACGGCTCAAATGCAAAGCTTGTATTGAATGGTGCCGAGTTTGAGAGCAATACGAATTCCTTTAACATCAATGGCAGTACATATACCATTAACCATATGCCGGCAACGGATGAGGAAATATCTGTAACTACGGCCACGGACTATGATGCCGTATATGATGTCATAAAGGATATGCTCAAGGAGTACAATTCTCTTGTAAATGAGATGTCCAAGCTCTATGGTGCAGATAAGGCTAAGGATTATGATCCGTTGACTGCCGAGCAGAAGAAGGAAATGTCCGATCAGGAGATTGAGGACTGGGAGAACAAGATCAAGGATGGACTCCTTAGCGGTGACAGCAATCTGTATGATGCAAGGCAGGCTTTGATCGATGCTTCCTTACAGTCATATACCGTAAAGGATGCTGATGGAAATGAGACCAAGATGTATCTGGCTGATTTCGGTATAGCTACAGGCGGGTACTTCTCGACTGATGAGAACGAGCGTTATGCACTCCATATCGATGGCGATAAGGATGACAGCGTAACTTCGGGCAATGCAGATAAGCTTAAGAACATGATTGCCACAGATCCTGAGAAGGTTACCCAATTCTTTACACAGTTTTCAGCTCAGATGTACAATAACCTCTATGCGAAGATGGGAACAAGCAGCCTGTCCAGTATATACAAGGTATATAATGATAAGCAGCTGGCATCTGATGAGACTGACTGGAAGAAGAAGATAGAGACCATAGAGGATGAAATCTCTGCGATAGAAGATAAGTGGTATGACAGATTTGCATCAATGGAAACTGCGCTTGCCAAGATAAACGGCAGTTCTTCCGCAGTAACGGGAATGCTCGGTGGCTGATAGATAAGCAGGAACAATACATAAAATTAAACGGCCGTCTGTACCGTGTGCAGATGGCCGTAATAAAAGATAGCGGACGTCAAAACGGTATATGTTTTGGCGTTTGTAATATAAGTAATATAAAAAAGGGGTACAACATGGTTAAGAATCCTTACGAACAGTACAAAAACAATGCCATAGCAACAGCTACTCCGGCGGAACTTACGCTCATGCTTTATGAGGGAGCAATAAAGTTTGGCAATATAGCAATAAAGGCTATAGAAGAAAATGATATTGAGAAGGCATATAGGAATATCGTAAAGGTTCAGAATATTATTTCTGAATTCAGAAATACCCTGGATTTCAAGTATCCTGTAGCAAAGGATTTTGACAGGGTATATGAGTACCTTGAGAGAAGGCTTGTAGAGGCCAATATGACCAAGGACAAGGAAATCATGGAAGAAGTGGTTAAACATATCCGTTCCATGCGCGATACCTGGAAAGAGGTAATGAAGAGAGCTAAACAGGGCGAATGATAAAACGGAAAGGTAAAAATGACCGAACAGTATCTGAAACAACTTATCGAGAATATGGAGCAGAAGAAGGCTGTGCTTGTATCCATAAAGGAAAGTACTGCAAAGCAGGCTAAGGCTATGCAGGAAGAAGATCCTGACTGGAAAGCTTTTGACGCGATGCTGGATGAGAAGGGGGGGCTGATCGATAAGCTTAACGCCCTTGATGACGCGTTCAATGCCATGTTCGACCGGATAAAGGATGATCTGGTGGCTAATAAACCGAAGTATAAGACGGAAATCAATCGACTGCAGGAGCAGATCCGTGAAGTGACGTCTTTAAGTACTTCAATACAGGCTGATGAGCTGCGCAACAGGGATTTAGTTACAAACCGAATAAACGAAAGCCGTCAGAAAATCAGGCATGACAGAAAGTCCATTAATGTGACCGGCAAGTATTACAATGCCATGAACAAGATAAATCTGATAGATCCGCAGCTGATGGATACTAAGAAGTAGGTTTTGATGTTCCTTTTATCATAGCACCGCAGTCTGAAAGATTGTACACTTTCACATCCGGAGACTGGGTGAGCCGGTTTTCTATCCAGGCTAAATATGAATATAATTGTTCACTGGTGTAAACGGTATCGCCGTTTACATCTTTTATTTTGATCAGTTTTTCCCTGGAAACATCACTTTCATCCATTGTTCCCTTGGCGTGGGTTTTTCCGCCCAGGTATGCCATATCGACGCCTGCAAGATATAGTTCTTTAGCGCCGAACTGTAGGGCGATGTCTATTGCAAGAGTGGTGACGCTGCCGCCGGTATTAAACAGGGGATAGCTATTTTTAGAGGCAAACTCTTCGGCGGGCAGATATCCGTTTTGGAGTGCGATATATTTTTCACCGGTGTAGTCTGCTGCAAAGCGCCAGTATGCCGTTGAGTCAATTATCATAGGAATATCGCAATCTTCAATTCCTTCGATATGTCTATAGGTTCTCTCCTGCGCGTCCATTACTATGACATAATCAGCTTTTATTCCGTGATCCAATAGTTTCTTTAAGACAGTTGAAACGCAGACTATTACGGTGTCATTTTTTTCGGCCTGTTCCTTCAGGTATTCAAGCCGTCCGTCAAGTGAAGGTCCTGCGGCTATAATATATGTCCGTTTTTTTGAAAAACTATCCCTGATTTCAGAAAGATTGTGTGGACAGTTTTTGATATTATTGTTGAAATTGATCATGAGCCGTTTTTTTAACTGATAATAGGAGTTCCAGCTCATATAGAATCTTCGTAAGGATGCTTTCTGTCCGGGGTCTGCGATTTTTAGCAGTGAAGGGTAGTGGAAAAGAATGCCTGTATTCCGGCTGCCAAGGCATTTTGAAAAGCCTGCACAAGAAGGATCGTCATAAATTTTGATATGGTCATTGGAAAAGAGGCCGAATTCATCGTTTGCCTTTACATATTCCATCAGCTCCGCATGGGGTTCGAACACTTTGATACGGAGAGTGCCTAAGGATGCATCATCCAATGCTTTTATATGGTAACCGAGTCCGAGCCCGAATACAACGTACTCCGAATATTTTTCCTCGTAATACAGACCGACCATCTGCCTTGCTTCTTCCATAGGATTACAGTTAGAGTGCAGGTATATTTTGCCGGCGTTGTAGTAAAGTGTCATTGCGCCGGATGACGTAGGCTCTAATGTGTAGTCTTTAAGGCTGATACTTTCTGCAGGGGGGATCTGAGACTTAATAAACGGGATAAAGGATTCTTCCAATATATCGGCATAGAGTATCATATCACCGTTGGCAAGCGCATCGGACATGGCGTTAATGCATGCAAAAAGTGAATCACTGCCATCCCCCGGATTAAAGAACGCCTCAGGCAGGGTCTGAATCTGATCTGAAAGTATTTTTATATTCAGTGCAGCTTCGTGATAGTCCTGACATCGGATCTGTCTGATGATTTCCTGGGATATGTCTATGGTTTTGAATAAGATAATATTTTCCATATATTGCTCCGATGATTATACTGTGTTTAACTTGCATTATGAAGTCGGATTCATTTCTGCAATATTTATCATTTCTTCTACCCTGGCATTAAAATTGTGTGTTTCTTTTACTTTACGGTAACCGGAATCGGCTATGGCCCGGCGTTCATCTTCGTGTTCCAGGTAGTACCCGGCCTTTTCAATGAGATCATCCTTGCTTTCAAAATAAACAAAATCAGTTCCGGGAATGAAATAATCCTCAAAGTCAGCCTGATAGTTGGTGAGCAGGAAACCGCCACAGCCCATTATGTCGAATGCCCTAAGCGGGATGGCATTTATTATGCTGCGGAGTGTGATGTTGAGATTTATTTTTGCACACTTTATTGCTTTGGGGGAATCCTTATAGTATTCTACGGTTCCTCTGTTGTCAACACGCGAAAGCAAGGGCGTTTCTTCCGGGGTGTAGAGGGCAACTCTGTATTTTTGCGAAAGCGCGCCTACCAGCTCCTGACGTTCCATGGATGTAAGCTTTCTTGCAATAAAGTAATTGGCCAGTACCCATGATGCGTCTTCTATGCCGTCGCCGCTTTCATACATAGGGCAGACCTTCTGGATGTTTTTAATAATCTCGGGTGTGAGACTTTTCTCAAGGATCGAAGCCCCATATATCTGTTTCTGGATGCTCATGATGCCGTCAACATACCCGGCACTATAGTCATCGAGTCCATTAAAGTGCCTGATCAGGTTGTGTTTTGCCTCTGTGTACATGGAGCCTATGAGTGCGATGTCTGCAGAGTATTTATTC
The DNA here is from genome assembly GCA_000621425.1 of Lachnospiraceae bacterium AB2028. GTDB lineage: Bacteria > Bacillota > Clostridia > Lachnospirales > Lachnospiraceae > NK4A136. The sequence continues at coordinate 246,403 of JHYJ01000008.1, read as the reverse complement.
TTCTCAGGATCAGTTAACTCTATGCTGTCAAAGTAATCCGTGTCCGCAGCCATAGGAAGGTAGTAAACGGTTTCGGCTCCCTTGCTTCTGAGATTCAGGTATTCACTCTTGTCAAAGACGAAAGCGTAATTTGTGGGAAACTCGATAGTCTTTGAATATAAAAGAATATATGGACTGTCATAGGTCCAGGAGATATATTTTACCTTACAAGCGGCGGCGGCTATTGCAGCTACCGGAAAATAATTGAAGGAAAAAACGGCATCAGCCTTGTTATCAAGGATTGCCTTTACAACCATGTTTGCAAGCTTTTCGCTGTTTTTGGTGCTTTCTTCCTTAGTGGGAAAGTCAATCTCACAGAGATCAAAGCCGGCAAGGCTGAAGGCTTTTCTTATGTGGGAGTATCCGAAACAGTCCCATTTTAATGTGAGTATCTTCATATGAATAATTTTCCTATAGCCGTTGCTTAATCCATTATAACAGGAATTCCGGCAAAGTGTTTTATGAGCACTATTCAGATTATACAATATTCATGCTAAAAGATGGAGAGATATAATGTGGAAGAAAAATCGAAATTGTCATAAAATGTAGAGAGACAGATAAATGTGGACACACCGGGTAGATCATACGAAAGAACAGAGGTGTAAATTGATAAAAATAAGTGTTATTATTCCATGCTACAATGTCACGGCTTATATTGACAGGTGCCTGAATTCTATTGTGGGACAGAGCATCGGGATAGAAAGCGTAGAGATTATATGCGTTGATGATGCTTCTACGGATAATACTGTAGAAAAGCTGCTTGATTGGGAGCAGAAGTATCCGGAGAATATGATAGTAGTTAGGTCAGAAACAAACGGCCGTCAGGGAGCTGCCAGAAATATCGGCATGGGATATGCTTCCGGTGAGTGGGTAGCCTTTGTGGATGCTGATGACTGGGTGGAACCGGACTATCTGGAAAGGTTGTACGAAAAAACAGATATTGAAGGTCTGGATATGGTCTGCTGTGAGACCGGACGGGATTTCCATAAGGATGCCTACTATTTTACCGACGAGGAACGTAAATCATCCAAAAAAGAAAAAGCATTAAATGTATGCGACGTACAACAGCGAAAAAATTTGGTGCGTTGCAATGATATCCCTTTCGTAGCATATAGCAAACTTATACGTAAAGCGTTTCTGGAACAAAATGACGTCTTTTTCCCGGAAGGACTGATTTATGAAGATATATACTGGGGAAGTATCATTAATTATTACGTAAGCAAGGTGTGTTTCACAGGTATCAGGCTTTACCATTATTTTGTAAATGACAATTCTATCGTGCTTAATAAACAAGGCGGATATCATGTCGATATGCTGACTGTCAATTCAATGCTTTGGCGGGATGTGATTGCAAGAGGGTTTTGGCTGGAATACCACGAAGAAATTGAGTATGAATTCTTCTATAGCTGTATACTGGCATTTGTGAAGGTGATAGTGCTACGATTTGCCCCCCCGCCATATGAACTATACCGTTTGCTGGGAGCGTTTGCTGCTGAGCATGTGTCAGATCCGCGTGATAATAAGTATTACAATGCCAAAGACTTTCCGGAATTGCATAGGCTGATAATAGATGGCGTATATATGGGAATGGATAAAGAACATTTCTTCCAATGGGCTGATGATATCAAGCGGATAGGACTATGATTTAAGTGTTAAAGTGATACTTGGGGAAATTTTCACCAAAAAGAACTTGAAAAAACGTTTTCTTTTTGGTAATATTTAGGTGTAGCGTAGTCGAGAAAAAAATTCTCAAAATATTTTTAAAAATGGTATTAAGTATCGGGAGTTAATTCCGATATATTTAATACAAGGGGTTCGAGAGAACCTCAAGACACAATAACTGCGATAAGGATGTCGCAATAAAACATTTTCAAGGAGGAAAAAGTTATGGTAGTACAGCACAATTTAACAGCAATGAACAGCAACAGAATGTTAGGTCTCACGACCAGCTCTCAGGCTAAGTCAACCGAGAAGTTATCTTCAGGTTACAGAGTTAACAGAGCAGCAGATGATGCAGCAGGTCTTGCTATAAGCGAGAAGATGCGTCGTCAGGTTAAGGGCTTAACACAGGCAAGCCGCAACGCACAGGATGGTATTTCTTGCGTACAGACAGCTGAAGGTGCTCTTACTGAAGTTCATGATATGCTTCAGAGAATGAACACACTGGCTAACCAGGCTTCCAACGATACAATGACATCTGCAGACCGTGGATATCTTGATCAGGAAGTACAGGCTCTGGTAAGCGAAATTGATCGTGTAGCTTCCACTACTACTTTCAATGAAAAGAACCTTCTGGATGGATCTTTCACAGGAAAGAACCTTCAGGTTGGTGCAGAGTCCGGTCAGTTCATCGGCATCAGCATTTCAGCTATGAAGTCATCTACTATCGGTATCACAAACGTTACCGTATCAGGTGCTACAAATTCTAATGCGCAGGCTGCTATCTCTATGATTAAGACTGCACTTGCTTCTGTATCTTCACAGAGAGCAGATCTCGGTGCTGTTCAGAACAGACTTGAGCACACTATCAAGAACCTTGACAACGTAGTAGAGAATACTACAGCAGCTGAGTCCCAGATCCGTGATACGGATATGGCTTCCGAGATGGTTGCGTTCTCGAACAACAACATCCTGGCTCAGGCAGGTACTTCGATGCTCGCTCAGGCAAATCAGGCAAACCAGAACGTACTTTCACTGCTTGGCTGATTTTACCATCAATTCAAAAAGCTACCAAAGAAAGGGCTGTCCGAAAGGACAGCCCTTTTACTTAGTTGTGACAGATCTCAATTAGCATTTCTGTTTGTAATATATTAATAGAAAATGTATTATATTATTTATGTGTGAAAAAAATTTATAAATCGGTAGTGGGTCATTATGAATTATCCTAAAGAATATTTCAAAAAAGAAATAATAGATGGCTTTGAAGTATCGGCAATGATGAAATGCTGTCGAGCGGCGCAGATGGAGGTTTTAGAGCGGTTTGATGAAATCTGCCGCAGGCATGCTATAAGGTATTTCCTTGGGTACGGTACTCTTCTGGGAGCAGTGCGACATAAAGGTTTTATTCCATGGGATGATGATATAGACATTTGGATGCTGCGAGGAGACCGTGAGCGGTTTATTGATGAAGCACTTACCGAACTGATCACTGCCGGACTTGAGTTTGTATCTCCGCATAATGACCAGACATATAATAATCTTGCATTTCGTCTGATTAATACAAGGAATTATTGCTTAAGAGAAGAATTTCTGAAAAAATACCACATGTTTCCCTTCATGGCAGGGTTAGATATTTTTACACTAAATTATGTGCCTAGGGATAAAAAACAGTTAAAAGATCTTTGTACTGTTATGGTATCAGCCAATGTTCTGGCTCAGGAATGGGTAAAGCCTGAAATATCTCGGAAAGAAAAAATAGAAACTTATGAGCAGCTGAGATCTATGCTTGGATTTGAATCTGTGGAAGAAAAGCAGATTCCAAACCAGTTATGGAGACTTACAGATCTACTTGGTGGTACCTATGATGAAGAAGATGCGGATTTTGTTGCAGAGTGGTCGTATTATACTCAGTCACCGCATAAGATATTTAATAAGGAATGGTTTGCGGAATGTGTTTATCTGGAATTTGAGAGTATAAAGTTACCTTGTCCCAAAAACTACGCAGAAGTTCTGACTGCCGAATTCGGTGATGACTATATGACACCGAAGAGGATGCCCGGAGATCATGAATATCCGTATTACAAGTCAGAACATGCACGTATGCTGCGAGATCTGAAAAATATGGGGATAGACTGCCCGGAAATTTATAAGAATTTATGATCGGAGAATGGGATGAATAACTTTTCTGTATGTTATATAGCAAAAAATGAAGAGGAGAACATCAAAAAATCCTTAAAAGGTCTCATCTCGTTGTTTGGCAGGCCTGATGAAAAGGACTATGAGATACTTGTTCTGGATACCGGCTCAGTGGACTCGACTGTTGAGATAGCTCAGAACTTTGGAGCAAGAGTTGAATATTTTGAATGGATTGATGATTTTTCTGCTGCAAGAAATGAAGCAATGAGAAGAGCTGAACATGACAGGATTCTTTTCATAGATGCTGATGAAATTCCGGAAAAAGCAGATATAAAAGAGATAAAACAGCATTGGGATAAGTACCCTGAAGCTATAGGCCGGATTGAAAGAAGGAATCGGTGCAACAGTACTTCCGGTGGTGAATGTATACTGGTGGACCGGGTAGAGCGTTTTTTTGACAGACGCCTGTATCGGTATGAGGGAATTATCCACGAACAGGTTGTAAAAAAGGACGCGGGAAAGCTTTACGGCTATCCTATCCCGTTTACCGTATATCACGAAGGGTATTTCGGGACAAAACAGCAACTAAAAGAAAAGGCAGAACGAAATAATGAATTGCTGTTTAAAGAATTGTCAAGAAATTCTGATGATCCATATATCTATTATCAGATTGGGCAGAGCTATGAACTAGCTAATGATTCCGAAAAGGCTCTTGAATATTATGAAAAGGGCTACAGGCTGGATCCGGAAAGAGCTGCTGATTATGGGGCTACGATGATACATCATTTGGGCTGTCTTCTGACTGATATGGGAAGGTATGATGAGGCACTGAAGCTTATTGAAAATGAACTGCCTAATTATGGCTCATTTGCGGATTTCCTTTGCTTTGCAGGATATACTTGTATGAAGATGGGGAATCTGGAGACCGCCATAGAACTTTACAATAGAGCATATGGTGCAGCTAGGATTGGCATAGAGGGCAGTTCAGATAAAATTCCATCATATAATCTCGGGTGCATATATGATGCGCTTGGTGATGAGTTAAAAGCAAGGAAGTATTTTGAACTGGCAGACGATTATGGTGAGGCTCGTAGCAGGCTAAATGCGCTGTTGTCAGCAGAATTTGAGCAAAAAAGCAATAAAAAACTTATAAGCATAGTAGTTCCGGTAAGAGATGATAGTGAGTATATCGGTCGACTATGGGAGTGCATTAGGGACCAGTCCATAGGAATAGGACATCTCGGGGTTATCTTTGTCATTATGACAACGAACAAAGAGTTACTTTCCACGCTGGTAGCGGCGGAGCGAGAATATGAAAATTCAGTGTGTCTGTTATATCCTGATGAAGACACAGGTGAAGATGAGTGTGTTTCCACAGCGTTTGGCTACACTGTATCTGAGAATGTGATATTTTTGGATAGCGGAAGGCTGTTGAAATGGGATGCTCTTCGCGTGATGAATGCTGCAACAGAATGTTCAGATGTTGATATGGTCACATATGGAATTAGCTATATTGGTACGGATTTTGTTATGACTATCGAAAATGAGCAGATGAGGGACAGTGTGTGGAAAGAGGGCATTTTGGGGATAGATCCAGAAGGATGTCTTTACCGGATGAGTTTTTTATTGGAAAAAGGGATTACATCAGCTGATTTGCGTGGAAGGAAGGTTGGCATAAGTTATGCAGATAGAGTTTACTGTATAAAAGATGATCTGGAGCGTATTCAGTAGTGTGATAGTCTTTTTTAAGGAGAAACCATCAGGTTAATGATGTAGTCCTTTAGTTTTGGTAGTTTATCTTGAAATGCCTTGAATAATTCCAATTCTTCTTTTAGTCTGCCATACATATTTTGGGTTTGTTCGTAAACCATAGCATTTTTATTATATTGTGTGAGCGCTTCAGACATATAACGGAAAATCAGAGTGACTGTCTTGTTGTCAAGAAGTTCATGGTATAAGTGATCATAGGATGCGCAGCAGTCAGCAAAATCGTGGTTTCGTTCGTATATTCCAAGCATAACACCTTGTATTTGGAGATTAAGTTCGATAGCTTTTTCTACCAGCTCTGTGAAATGGTTTATGGTATTCGCATAGTTGAGCAGGTCTTTTTTTATTTTTTTGTTTTCTTCGAATGATATGGCGAGGTTTATATTATGACAGTATTCAGCTATGTCATATTTTTCATAGCAGAAATCTGCAATTGCTTGTTCTAAAGTCATACACTTGGTTCCCTCAATAAATGCACCTCCTTCAGTGGCATCAATGACTGTAATTTCAGGGTGAGTCAGGATCTGTTGTTCATAGTATGATTTAAATCCAAGCCAGTCATCTCTTGTTCTTACATTCTCGCCGCAGACTCCTCTTACATATATTTCACCGACAGGTACTTGTTTTTTTTCGTTCCCGTTGGAATGGGTTTCACCTTTTTCTCCGTATGCCAGATCCTGACCGACAAGAATAAATCTGGTAAAACCGTTATTTATGAATAATTTGAAAATATCAGTTGCAACGGATCCGGTAGAGACTTCGTCACCCATACGTTGAATAAAATCGTATGGAAATGTTTCCTTTGAAAAAGAGTGAAAAAATAATTTTCCATTATAATCTGCCTGATCTTTTCTGCTTGCTGCTGATGAGACTATCAGTCGGTAAACTCTGTCTTTGTCATGCAGCATAAAATCTGCTTCAGGATGCGGATCTGATACGGCTACAAAGTCAGGTGTTATTTCATTGTAATGCAGTGTTCCTGCGGCGTGGCTTACGGCTATGATCAGTGCTCTTCCCTTGGCGTGGCTGAGCATGGTAACATTGTTATTTAGGGAGGGGCCGGCCGACACGATGATTATTGGAATGTCTTTTGTAGGGAGTTTTTTTATGAAATCTTCTGCAAGATAATTTCCTGCGATTATGGAAAGAGAGAAAAGCTCATTCAGACAGGTATCTTCTTTAAAACGAAGAGTGTTGGCGATATCGTTGCTTGCAAAAGAGGCTATCACTTTTACGGTATGAAGCACTACATCATATATTTCATTATAAAGTGATTCGTAGCCAATTGCTATCATCGCTCCGATATGTTCGACGTTATAAGGTTTTATTTCTCTCTTTAAGGCGTCGTCCAGGCAGTTTTGATTATTCTCGTCATATACAATAATGCAGAGTGAATTATTTTTTATAATATCAGAGATATCTTTGATACAGCAGCAGTACAAAAAAGAAGCTTCATCAGGTTCGTAAAGCAGGATTTTCGTGGCTGGGGGTATATGTTCAAGAAAAAAACGGACATAGGTTCCATCAGCAAATCCGCATAAGAGCCATATGAGCTTTTGGGTTCCACACGATGCGTCAAGTAGCCTGCATAGTTTAGTAGATTTTTTGAATTGGTCATCATAGAAAGCAATCATCGCATCAGATATATCCCCACGCTCTGTTGCATAATGCAGACGTTCCCTAAGGGATATACCATATTTCTTATAATAAGCTTCTTCGTTTTTCTGAATAATATCTATTTCCATACACTTAATTATAATATACTCACTTATAGTATAGCTTTCAAGGGTTAGTTTTAGAAGTGATTGGGAGTTGGTGTGGAATGGATTGCTTGATTTAAAAGTGGAAAAAATAGTAAAATGATTGATAAAGTAGAGTAAAAATGTAAGCATTTTGAGATGTTATGGAGGTATGACATTATGAAAATACTTCTTTATACATGGTTCGGATCATATACGGATGATGATATTGAAAAGAACCTTCTTCGCATGGGACATGAGTGCAAAAGAACAAGAAATGAGGTACTGCAGCTTTCGGATCGTTATAATAATGACCGTTTCTGTGAGAGTTTTTCAAAAGAGCTGGGAAACACAGACTGTGATTGTGTTCTTACAACCAACTTCCATCCGCTGATAGCCAAGGTGTGCCACGAAAAAGAAGTACCATATATAGCGTGGTCATACGACAGTCCACCAAATATTCCGGATACAAGATATATGGATTATTCAACCAACCATATCTTCTTTTTTTCAAGGGATGATGTGGAGGATTTTCGAAGTCAAGGACTGGATACGGTTCACTATATGCCATTGGCGGTTGATACCGGAAAATGGGATTCTGTAAAGGTGTCAGATCGTGACGTCGCAAAGTATAGAGCTGATATATCACTTGTGGGCAGTCTGTACAGTTCTACCCTGCCTGGGCTTATGAATATGATGTCAGATGAGCAGAAACTTTTCTTTAAGACACTTTCAGACATACAGTTAAAGTCCTATGATAAGTATGTGCTGAAGGATTTTATAACGGACGGTATAGCAGCGGAAGTGTCACGTACCATATCGGAGAACTATCCGGATAGTGTAAGGCCTACCACGAAGCAGCTCATATATTCTACGGCAACCTATGTGACGCATCTTGATCGTATGCTGCTTCTCAGAGTGGTATCAAAGAAATATGATACTCACCTGTATACCCAGAAGGTAACTGATGATGAGAAAAAAATGCTTGAAAATGTCAGGGTACATGGGACCGTAGATTATGCCACAGAAATGCCGTTAGTTTTCAAGAATAGCAAGATAAATCTATGCCCGACTTTTAGGGGGAATGTTTCCGGAATCCCTTTACGTATACTTGATGTTATGGGCTGTAATTCATTTGTGTTGACTCCCTTCAGACCGGAATTAGAGGAATTTTTTAAGCTGGATGTGGAAATAGCAACTTACAATAGTGTTGAAGAGGCTCTTGATAAGGCAGACTATTATATGTCACATGATTCAGAAAGGATCAGCATAGCCGAAGCAGGATATGAAAAAGTCAGAAGAGAGTTTACATATCAGCAACGTCTGGAAAGTATGCTGAAGAGTGTTTAATGATGATGTGTGCTGTCATAGACCGCACTTTACAATACGGTTCAACGTGCTATAATTCAAACATAAGCAACTTTTCGTATATCAGACTTATTTTATAGTATTCTATGATCAGATCTTAATCAGTTCGAAAATTCTTGCTTATAACCACATTTATTTATAGGCAGGAATTGGATGGACTGGGGTAAGTGCCCTTTTATATCTCTAAGCTCCTGCCGGTATCAAAAAGGAGGAGTTCATATGAGAAAAAAGAGGGTAATGAAGAATTACGAGGAACTGCGGTTCTGTGACGACTTCATGTTCGGCAAGGTAATGGAGGATCCGGAGCTGTGCAGAGAAGTGCTGGAATGTCTGCTCCAGGAACCTGTAGGGGAACTGAAGGAGGTACGGACACAGAGAGAGTTTCGCTATACGGTAGACGGCAAGCCAATTCGACTGGATGTCTATAATGAAGATAACAATGGATCGTTATATGATGCTGAGATGGAAAATCTGAACCATAGGTCGGTTGAATCTCATCAGCTTCCAAAGCGAAGCCGGTATTATCAGGGGGCAATAGACATTGATTTTATGGATAAGGGTAATTCATATAGGAAACTCCCAGAGAGTAGCGTGATGTTTATCTGTACATTTGATCCGTTTGGATTGGGGCTAAGCAGGTACACATTTAGGGAATGTTGTGAGGAGCGCCTGGATCTAAGGCTGGGGGATGGCACGATGAAGATATTCTGCAACTGCCGCTATCAGGGCGGAGATCTTCCGGAGGAATTGCAGAAGCTATACACATATGTGGAGAGAGGTCAAGCTGACAGTGGCTTGACACAAAAGATAGAACAGGCGGTAGAAAAGGGCAGAAAGAATGCGTTATGGAGGACACAGTATATGAAGGAGTGGACTGTTATACAGGATGCAAGGGATGAAGGTATTGAGGAGGGAATAGAGCAGAGTATAGAGAAGATGCTCCGTAATGGAAGGAGCGTAGAAGAGATTGTGGATTTCTGCGGCTATCCTTATGAATTGGTAAAGAAAATTGAGGATAAGCTTCTGGTGGATGCGTAACGGGGCGTTAACCAACAAGGACTTATCAGGTTACACCATATTTCTTTTTTAAATCATCTATAGAGCTGACCCCGTCAAATACAGCGGAAGCACCGATAAGCTGCATGTTCTCTCTATACTTATTAAAACACATTACAAGAAGACCGTATGTAGTCGCATCGTAGTATCCCTTTAAACATGCATTTCCTGCTATAATCCACCAGGCTCTCTTGAAGTCATGGGTTGCAAAAGAATTATCAAAGTCTTCAATTGTGCGCCTCAGAGCGTTGTTATAATCACCATCCGCAATAAGTTCTAGTATATCAATCGGAATATCTGTAACAAATGGCCACATATCACGGTATTTTTCGAAGATTTCCCTGTTGTATAGATTTGCCATATGAAATCCGACCATACGTTCAAAGGAACCGAATAATTCTGCAAGATTGGTTTCAGATTTTATTACTTCGGCTTTGTATTTGTCATAAATGCTAGGCAGGGAAAAATTGGTAGCTACCCAACGGTCGATCCAAAGTGAAAACATTACATCACCCCAATTTGAACCTGCCTTTTCGGATATGAATCGATCACCTAATTCGTATCTGGAAATACGTATAGAACATTTAGTCATTTCAGCAAGTCTTGCGAAAAGAACAATAGGCTGAATAAAGCTGCATCCCTTGCCGAACCCATATATTTGGGTATAGTTCTCAAAATTGATAGGCTTTAGGAAGGTTTTATTATTATATATCAAAGCTTCCCAATTAGTGGAATGAGCTCCATAAAGTCTGTAGAATTCTGTAGGGTCTGTATATTGTTTTTGACACACACATACCCCAACGTCAGCTCTTTGTGCTTCATTTGTTCCAATTATTATGTCATGTCCTTCGTCAATTTCTGTACAGAGTTTGTCAAGATATGAACTACTAAAGCATACCCTATCTTTTGAAATCCAGATATAGTCGTACTCTTTAGGAAGTAAATCTCCTTGTATTACAAGGAGGTATTTGTGGGATCCATCAAGTGCTCTATGTGAATCAACGTAGTGTAAATTATTAAAGCCTTGGGATTGATAATCTTTTATAAGATTGGCTGTTTTGTCATCATCACTGTCGTCACAGATGCAGATATCTATGCCGTGATCTGCATAGTCCTTTATAGAGCGGCTTAATATTTCTTCAATAACCTCAGGGTGATTATGGGTCATATAACAACATGCAAGACTGTATTTCATGATCATGTCCTCGCTTAGTGTGATAGATTCATTATCATTTATTTTACTTTTTTAGCCGATATATGTCAAAGAAGAGTTTTTTGCATATAGAATTATACAGAAAAAGGAATATTTGATATAATGTAATCGTGGTTTGAAGCTTTAGGGGAAGGTGTTATGGGGAAAATAATGCTTTTAGACTGCACCCTTCGTGATGGTGCATATATTACCGAATCTAATTTTGGGACGCCCGTTATAAGAGGGCTGATATCCAAGCTCCAGGATGCTCATGTAGATATAATAGAGTGTGGGTGGTTAAAAAACGCAGATCATAAGGACGGTTCGTCTTTTTTTCATATTCCGTCGGATATTGAGCCGTATCACACAGATAAATCCAGTAAAATACTATATTGCGCAATGATAGACTGGGACAGATATGACACAGATGTCCTGCCACAGAACAACGGTAAGGGGATTGATGCGGTCAGAGTGGTTTTTCCGCACGGAAAACATCGCGAAGGAATAGAAGTAGGAAGAAGGATCAAAGAAAAAGGATACCAGGTGCTTTTTCAGGCCGCGAATACACTGGCATACTCTGATGATGAATTGGTTGAACTGGCGAGGGATATGAATGAGTTCAAACCGGTCTCTTTGTCGGTTGTGGATACTTTCGGAGCAATGTTTTTTGATGATCTTGACCGAATCACAAAGATTCTTAATGATAATCTTGATGAAGAAATAAGTATCGGATTCCACTCACATAATAATCAGCAGCTGGCTTTTGCTCTTAGCATCCATTTTGTTGAAAGTATGAAAGATAAAAGAACGATAATCGTGGATGCAACGCTTAGCGGGATGGGGAGAGGAGCAGGCAATGCTACTACAGAGCTGGTGGCAAGCTATCTTAACCGAAAGCAGCATGGCAGCTATGACATGAATGCAATAATGGATGCCATTGACACATATATGCAAAGATTCCATGAAGAATATACCTGGGGATACTCAACGGCGTATTTTATTGCAGGATTGTACCAGTGCCATGTGAATAATATTGCATATCTTCTTACAAACCACCGGACTAATGCCAGGGACATGAGAAACGTGATCGAATCACTTTCAGCAGAAGAACGCAGGAAATATGATTATGATCTTCTGGAACAGAAATTCCTGGAAAACCAGAGCAGAATAGTTGATGATGATGCCGTAATAAGTTCGCTTCGGGATACCGTAAAAGACAGGAAAGTGCTGTTATTGGCACCTGGAAAAACGGCATCCGTGGAATATGAGAAGATAAGAAAGTTTATTAAAGAAGAGAATCCTGTCGTGATTGAGGTGAATGCCGTCAATAAGCTATACGACTGTGACTATATCTTTTTTACCAATACAGTCCGGTATGAGTATGCTAAAGGTGCTTATCCGGAGACGTTTGGCGGCATGAGAAAAATCCTTCTTTCCTGTATAAAAACAAATGCAGAAGACGGAGAAATGGTAATCAACTATAACCTTGTTATAAAAAGGGGATGGGAACATTTTGACAACTCAATGATCCTATGCCTGAGGCTTATGAAAAAACTTAATGCTACGGATGTATATATTGCAGGCTTTGATGGTTTTAAGACGAAATACAATGAAAGCTATGCAGACGAGAATCTTCCGACACTGAACCCTGACAATAAGTGGGAAGAGTTGAATGAGGAGATAAAGGAGATGTACAGGGAGTTTCATGATTCAGTTGTCGGTTCAATGTCAATTTCTTTTTTGACAGAAAGTATTTATGAAATTCAGTAGGGGGAAGGCTATGAATGGCAATGACTGCATAAAAATAAAATCAAGTCTATATGATTACGAGGTGGAATTTGTAAAGGATTTTACTGATGTGCTACAGGGACTTGGAGAAAAATGTGTTTATGTAATTGATAAAAATGTATATGGATTATACAAAGATCAATTTACAGTTGTTCCGGAAGACAGAATCTATTTAATGGAACCTGTTGAAAGTAAGAAGAATATGGAAACGGTTATGGAAATAATCGGTTTTTGGAGTTCGCTTTCGGTTCAGAAGAGCTGGAAGGTAGTCTGTTTCGGCGGGGGAATTACTCAGGATGTTACAACCGTTGCGGCAAACCTGTTTCTGCGAAATGTGGACTGGTTTTTCTTCCCGACAACGCTGCTTTCAATGTGCGATTCCTGCATAGGGGGAAAATGTGGCATTAATCTCGGTGAAGTTAAAAATCAGCTTGGTGTTTTTTATCCTCCGAAAAAAATATTCATTGACACGCATTTTATTAATACCTTAACGCACGGAGATTATCTGAACGGCTGGGGTGAGATTCTTAAGTTTTCTCTTACAAATTACGCTGATTTTTATGAAGAACTGAAATCGGAAAAATCATATATTCCCTGTGACAACATTGAATATTATGTTAAAAGGGGTCTGGAAGTAAAGAAGGAAGTCATCGAGGCTGATGAATTTGAATCTGATTACAGGCGTGTTCTTAATTATGGGCACACGTTCGGACATGCGTTGGAGGCGTACACACATAATGAAATCCCACATGGCCAGGGAGTAATCTGGGGAATCGATGTGGCCAACTATATAGCCTATAAAGAGGGGCTTATTGATGAGGCGTATTATTTAGAAATAAAGGAAACTATAAAGACGTGTTTCTTAACGGATGAGATTGTGGTTGATGATCCGTTAAGACTGTTTGAAATGATAAAAAAAGACAAGAAAGTAAGAAACGATACATTGTATTTTGCTCTGCTTGATGGGAAAAGCCATCTGTGTGTACATCCGGTCAAGATCGGTCAGAAACTGGAAAATGTTTTCATGGATTATCTAAGGTCAACGAATGAATATTATAACAATTGATTGCGGTGCCAGCTTTATAAAGGCAGCCCTGGTCATAAATGGGAAAAAAGAACGAAATATTAGGGTACAGGCACCGGGGGTAGCGCTTGATCCTCTGTCTTCAACTGACAAGATAATACACCTGTGTGAAACTGTCGAAAAAATCCTTTCAGAGTTTTGCGACGGCCTTAATGAGTGTGTACTCTGTATTTCAAATGAAATGCACGGATTTGTTATAACTGATAAGGATGGTAGTCCTGTTACTGATTATATATCATGGCAGACGGACTTTGGAGACAGGTCTCTATTGAATGCCCCGGAAGTACAGGATCTGGTAATCAGAACAGGAATGCCATTTAGGGGGGGGCTGCCGTCAAGTAATCTTTCGTGGTTTCTGAATAACTGTAAACATGATGGCAACATATATTTTTATACTCTGGGGGATTATCTGATAAGATTTTTGTCTGGTAAGGATCCTAAGATTCATCCGACAAATGCAGCAGCAACAGGCTTGTATGATATAACAGATTCAAAGTGGAGTTCTGGAATAATCAGCTATATAGGTGCTACGGATGTGCTTTTCCCGACGGTATCATCTGAAGCAACGGAGTTTATGCTTGATAATGTAAAGGTTACCGCTTTACCGGCAATCGGTGACCAGCAGGCGGCACTTCTGGGGGCAGGCTTGAGCGGTATGGATACAATTTCGTTTAATATGGGTACGGGGGCACAGGTATCGAGATTATCCGGTGAAATATCTTATGATGAAAAATGGCAGCTTCGGCCATTTTTTAATGGAAAATATCTGGTGACAATTCCGCATATCCCCTCTGGAAGAGCGTTAAATGTGTATTTCAGATTTATAAAGAGCGTTCTTGAAACATACAATGTTAATATCGGGGATGAGGAAATCTGGAGAGGGATTTTTGATTCGTGTAATGCAGATAATGAGTGGTTCCTGAAACTTGATATGGGATTTTTTGAAAATGCGATCACTGACAGTGTAAAAGGCAGTATAGGGAACATAGATGAAAGAAACTTTACTATGGCGAATCTGTTTTCATCTGTCATTATGCAGATGACTGAAAATTTCTGCACTGCGGCAGACCGGATTTGGCCGGAACGTGAAAATGTGAAGAAGGTGCTTTTTTCCGGCGGTGTATCGGAACGTTTTACAGAGTTGCGTGATGGAATAAGTGGTCATTATAAAGGTGCCCAGAGTCTTTATTCGACCGGAGATACTATGGAAGGCCTGCTCAGATATGCAGATGGTTATTTTATGGGAGATAATGCATGATGATCAAAGTATCTGACTATATAGCAAAATTTTTGATAGAGCATGGAATAACGACCGTCTTTACCGTGGTTGGCGGTGGAGCAATGCATTTAAATGACAGCTTTGGCCATAATGAAAGTTTGCACTGTGTATATCAGCACCATGAGCAGGCATGCAGCATGGCTGCAGAAGGCTATGCTAAAGTTAATAACAGAATGGCGGCCTTATGCGTAACCAGCGGACCGGGAGGCATAAATGCATTAAATGGTGTGGCGGGGGCTTATCAGGATTCGACACCGATGCTTGTCTTTTCCGGTCAGGTAAAAAGATCCCTTACCATCAAAAATAGTGGCTTGGATCTTCGAACATTAGGTGGACAGGAGTTTGATATTATTTCTGCTGTTTCGAATATGACTAAATATGCGGAGATGCTTGATGATCCCGCAGATATACGGTATTGCCTTGAAAAGGCTTTTTATTATGCAACAAATGGACGTCCCGGGCCATGTTGGCTTGATATACCGGTAGATGTTCAGGGGGCCAGGATCGAAGAAGAGTCTCTACGGGGATTTGATATCAGTGAGAATGATGATAAGTATCCTGAAGCAGAAATAAAGCCTGAAAAACTGATCGAAACTGTGGAAATGGTCATTGATAAATTAAACACATCAAACCGTCCGGTGTTCTATGCCGGGAATGGCATACGGATAGCTGGAGCGATGGATGAATTCAATGATGTTGTGAAGAAATTGAATCTGCCGGTTGTTACGTGCTGGGATAGCATTGATCTCATAAGTACGGATGATGAGCATTACGTGGGTCGTGGCGGAACAATGGGAGACCGTGCCGGAAACTTTGCGGTCCAGAACAGCGATATGATATTGGCAGTGGGCAACAGGCTGAGCATATTGCAGGTAGGATATGATGTGAACACCTGGGCAAGACAGGCCTATGTAGTTGATGTGGATATAGATCCGAATGAATTAAAGAAACCCACAATAAGAGTAGATCTACCGATATGTTCCGATGCGAAAGTGTTTTTGAAGGCTCTTTCTGAACGGATAGATGCAGCTGATCCGGATAAGAGAAAGGACTGGTCTGAGCGCTGTCAGTCTTGGAAGTCGGCTTATCCGGTGGTGATGAAAAGGCATTTTGAACAGACCGGCAGGACAAATGTTTATTCCTTTATGGACGAATTAAGCAGGGGGTGTGGAAAAGAGCATATTACTGTAGCTTCAAACGGGTCTGCAAGCGTAGTGGGCAGTCAGTCGTACTACATAGGAAAGGGACAGAGATTTATAATGAACTGCGCACTTTCTTCCATGGGGTATGGGCTTCCTGCGTCTATCGGGGCCTGTATAGCCAACGATTACAGGACGACGGTGTGTATCGAAGGTGATGGAAGCATTCAGATGAATATACAGGAGTTGCAGACGGTTGTGACCAACAGGCTCCCGATCAAAATATTTGTGATCAATAATGAGGGCTATCATCAGATAAGGCAGACACAGAATAATATTTTTCACAATGGTTTGGTTGGTGTGGGACCGGAAAGCCGGGATCTTGGTTTCCCCGATTTTGAGAAGATTTCATGGGCATACGGTATCCCCTATGTACGCATAGAAAATAATGAGCAGCTTAGGGAAAAAATAGTAGCTGTGTTTGAAAGTGAGACGTTTTGTTTATGCGAAGTGATGTGTGATAAGGGGCAGATTTTTGAGCCAAAGTCTGCAACAAAAAGATTATCGGATGGTACGCTTGTTTCTCCACCGTTAGAGGATCTGGCGCCGTTTTTGCCAAGGGAAGAACTGAAGAAAAATATGATTATTGATCTTGTTGGGGAGTGATTTATGAGTGGATTTAGCGGGAAAAATGTTCTTGTTACCGGAGCTACATCGGGAATCGGAAGGGAAACGGCTGTGTGTTTCGCCGAGGCTGGTGCAAAGGTTATTATTGTAGGAAGAAATCGGGAGCGTGGAGAAAAAATAGCTGAAAGAATCCGCAGTAATGGAGGAAATGCTGTTTTTGAGTCCTGTGATATTTCTATTCCGGAAGATGTGGTACGCCTAAAGAACAGCCTTGAAAACGAATCGATAAAAATTGATGTCCTGGTAAACAATGCAGGGATTTTTATCACGCAGAGCCTTGAGGATATAGATTATTCTGACTGGACAGCATCATTCAGGGCAAACGTAGATGGTGCAATGCTGATGACCAAGGAATTCATAATTGATCTGAAGGAAAGAAAGGGTTGTATTATAAATAACGCTTCTGTGAGTGGGCTGGATATATTCACAAGCGGGACAAAAAATTATATGTACGGTGCCTCTAAATCAGCTTTGATTAAATTCTCAAAGCTCTGTGCATTGAATTATGCCCCTGATGTCCGGGTTAATGTTGTTTGTCCGGGGATAGTGGATACAGAGATTTTTGAAAACAGGGATTTTTCAAGATTTGATGGAGTTATACCGATGGGATACATATCGAAACCGGAACAGATAGCAAAAGTAATTCGTTTCCTTGCTTCTGAAGATGCAAATTACATTACCGGAGCCGTGATCCCGGTGGACGGCGGAATGTCACTGAAATGAGGATATGGCAGTATGATAGCAATAAGACATACAGGGATTTATGTTGCAGATATTGTTTTGTTGGAGAATTTTTATAGGACTGTTTTTGAGATGATCCCGATATGCAGTATGGAGCGGGACAGTGGCAGGCTGTTTGATGAACTGCTGGGCATGAAAGTTGAGTTGATGACATCAAAGCTGGTGACCCCATATGGAAAAAAACAAGGTCAGGGTGACATGATCGAACTTGTAAAAGTACTTACTGATACGGGAGTATCAGATTTTCCCAAGGATCATCCGATATATACTATTGGGAATGCACATATAGCATTTGGCGTGGATGATATTAAAGCTGTTGTCAGAGCAATAATAGATAATGGCGGTCAACAGAAGACAGATATTCAGATAATGAAGAATGGAAATAGTTGCTGTTTTTGTACTGATCCAGAAGGAAACT
Organism: Lachnospiraceae bacterium AB2028; assembly: GCA_000621425.1. GTDB lineage: Bacteria > Bacillota > Clostridia > Lachnospirales > Lachnospiraceae > NK4A136. The sequence goes on along the minus strand of JHYJ01000008.1, from coordinate 228,311 downwards.
GGATAGAACTAATACAAAGAAAATAAGAGGATAACATAATAAACGTGGATGATTTTCTGAATAATAAAATTATTCTTTCGGATATGGAAGAAATATACGCAAGAGGATATGAGTGGGACAGCTTAAATGGCAAAACTGTTCTGATAACAGGGGCGTATGGGATGTTGGCCTCCTATATGGCTTACTATCTAATCTATCTAAGAGAAATTAAGGGGATATCCTTAAATATCGTTGCTCAGGGAAAAAATGAGAATAAGGCACGGTTACGGTTTGGAAAATATTTTGACAGGGATTATTTTATTTTCCTGCGTGATGATATTTTGGCTGCTGGTTATTCGAAGCAGATTATTGCGGACTATATTATACATGCAGCCGGAATAGCGAATCCCAGAATGTATGGTACCAATCCTGTTGAGGTTATTGAACCGAGTGTGATTGGCACATACAAACTGCTTTGTAACTGTGATCGGGAGAGACTATTAGGTTTCTTGTTTTTTAGTACCTGTGATGTTTATGGCAGCGTCGGTAATGTTGAGCTGATTACAGAGGAGACGGTAGGAGGGGTAGATCCTTTAGATCCTCATAGCTGCTACAATGAGAGTCGGCGAATGGCTGAAACGATGCTGGCCGCATATAACAGGGAATATGGCATTAGAACTCTGATAGCAAGAATAGGACATACTTATGGCCCGACTATGGATATAAAAAATGATCCACGAACTTTTGCCAGCTTTATGAATAATGCAATATCCGGAACGGATATTATTCTGCATAGTGATGGGCTTGCCCAAAGGCCGTTTTGTTATTTAAGTGATGCTGTGGCGGGATATTTTCTTATTCTTTTTAATGGAGAGGGAGGGGAGGCTTATAATGTCACTAATACAGATCAAATGATGAAGATAAGAAGTGTTGCTGAAATAATCGCTAGTCTGCCCAAGGATAAAGTCAATGTTGTTTTTCGGGAAAGACATAACGATGACAGTTATCAAACTGATACGGTAAATATTGCAAATAAACCTGTAGAAGAAAAACTCGTTAGATTAGGCTGGAATCATATGGTAGATGTGCGAGAAGGTTTTTCACGGGTATATAATTTTTTTGTGACAAATTATTAGGAGGTTGTTATGCTGCAAAAAAATATACATGCTGGTGGCAAGATTATACTTAAGGATGCTATTCCGTTAAAACAGCCGTTGTGTGTCTCAATAGAACCCACAAATATATGTAACTTCAAGTGTGCTATGTGTTTTCACGGAAATAATGAATCGGATCCAAGGGCACTTCCGTTGAAGAACATGGATAATGATGTGTTTAGAAAATCGGTTGATGATATAAAAGCATGGGTTTCGGAAACAGGCTGTCCAATAAAGCTAATAAAATTGTATTCACTGGGAGAACCGTTGGTTAATCCTGACATATGTGAAATGGTAAAAGTAATTAAGGAACTTGGTATATGTGATGCAATAGAGATTACAACAAATGGTTCTTTATTGACAAAGAGTGTAGCGGAGAAGCTTGTTGATTATGGACTTGATATACTGCGACTTTCTGTATATTCAGTAAAAAATGACAGAATGAAATATGTGACGAATTCAGATGTGCTTCCGCAGCAGATAAAGAATAATCTTTTATACTTAAGAAAATATCGTGATAGTAAAGGTGTGGCTTATCCTAAGATTTATGCCAAAATGCTTGATGCAAATACGGATGAAAATGAACAGTTTGTAGATCAGTATAAGGCTGTTGCTGATGAAGTTGGAATTGATGAAGTTTTTCAGATAGGCATAGGGGATGAAACTGATGTTTTTGATAGGATGTATAAGGATGGGGCTGAAAAAGCACATCAGAAAAGTCTTGATTCAAACTTTATAAAAACTAATGAAAAGCGTCCTTGTAGATATCCGTTTTCGCATATAACAATCAGAAATGACGGAACTGTTATTGTGTGCTGTGCAGATTGGTTAAAGGAGCTGTCGATTGGAAATGTTATGGATCACACTTTGAAGGAACTATGGGAATCAAGCTCTATGTATGAATTGCGCTGTGATATGCTTAAAACAAAGGGCATGAAGTGGAAAGCTTGTCGAAACTGTGAGATTCCATTGCGCGACGGCCCAGAAGATGATGTTTCAGAAATAACAGTGGATATGCTTTCCTACAATTTTGATATAAAAGGAGATAAGTAGTGAAATATGCATGTGTTATAAATGAATATGGGAGTATGAATCCTGAGGGCAATAGAGTTATTAATATTGGAGACCAAATACAATTATTAGCGGTTATGCAGTTGTATAAGAAATTAGGGATTCCAGAAGAAGATGTCGTTAGAATTGAATATTACGATTTATTTGAATATGATGGGGAAGAATTGCTTCTTCCGATAAATTTCATTTGGTTTAATCCATTTTGGGGGGAACGTCCATTAATTCTTTCTGACAAAATTCGACCTATTTTCCTTGGAATTCATTGCATAGGTGGTGAATTTACGAAGGATGAAATAGAATATCTAAGGAAATATGAACCAATTGGTTGCAGAGATGAGTTTACATATGATATGCTAAGCAATCTTGGGATTCGCGTTTATTTGCACGGCTGTCTAACTGCAACTTTTCCGAGAAGACATAATAAAGGTAATTGTATTTATTTTGTAGATGCCGATGAATCTCTAATTAAGAATTGTCCGCATAAAATGGAGTATAAAGTATTGTCCCACCAGATTTTTTCTAGCGGTGGATGTACTCATGGAGAGACGTGGGAAGAATATGCGCAAGCTGTATTAAATGAATATAAAGAAAATGCAAGCTTAGTTGTAACATCTAGATTACATTGTGCTAGTCCCTGTATGGCTCTTGGGATTCCTGTTATATTTGCACCGACGAAATATGCCTCGACATTTTCGTGGATTCATCGATACATTCCTATTTATGATAAGGATAATTGGAATAATATTGACTGGAGTCCGACCGTAGTGGAATTTGAGAAATATAAGGAACGGTTAATAGAGCATGATTGTGAACTTATAGAAAATGCATTTTACAATGTTCCTATAAAGAACGAAGTGGAGAATTTACTTCCAAGTACACCTATTAATTATTACCCGTTTAGGGATCTAGAGATGATGTGGATAGAAGATTTCTTGAAAAAAGTATGCTCTGATACATCAGTATTCAAATATGCGCTATGGGGAGTAACACAAATTACTGCAAAAACATATAAATATATTTCAGACAATTATCCCAGGGCAGAATTAGTAGCTGTCTACGATAACAACAGAAATATTGAAATTTGCGGAATGCAAACAAAAGATATAAAACATTACGACTGTAATGGTGTTTACTTGATTGCAACTGGTAATAGTACATCAATTGCTGCTAAACTGCTGTTTGAGGGAAAAAAATGGGATAGTAAATTTTTGTGTACATGTTTTGAAGGAAAACATCAGAGAGGCTAAAATAATATCAGATAATTTTTCGAGTGTATATGAGTTTACTGTTTGGTGAAAGAGATTGTCTCTGAATTTGTCATTATGAAAGAATAAAGAGGTTGTTATGAGATTAGAGGAATTAAGATCTGCGTATTTAAATGGACTGATTGAAAAAAAACTTTATTGGGAGATTGCAAGGGATGATTATACGCATATCCTGACAGATATCCAAAAAATTGTAGAAAACAATCCAGAGGTTCAATCTATAGAAATAAGAAAAGATGGAATTGTGTTGAAGAAAACTAGTGGAGTAAGCTTATTCTTTGATTTTTGTCAGTCTATTTGCCGAGCAGAAGCGGATATTCTGTTGGAGGGAGATCCAGAAAAAGATGATATGGCATTTGTAAGTGATTATATTTCTGAAAAAACAGGGGCCATTGTTTTTGATGTTGGTGCAAATGTAGGTATTTTTAGTTTGGAATTTTGTTTGAAGCAGAAAAATATAGACTTTTATTTGTTTGAACCAGTTCCATCTACATATAGAAATTTATTACGTAATGCAAAATTGAATATGGATGGGGTGATTTTTGAAAATTATCATCCATTCAATATTGGAATGTCAGATAAAAAAGGAGAATTTGAGTTCTGGGTACCGGCATCTAATGAGGCTGCATCACTTATTGCAAATGAAGATGCCTTTTATAGAAAAAAATCTGATGAAAGTGGAAAATATACAGGAAATACTGATATAGATAGGATTTTATGTGATGTTAGTACAATAGATGATTTTGTAGATGAACACGGAATTAAAAGACTGGATTTTATAAAGATAGATGTTGAGGGAAATGAAAAAAATGTGTTAAAAGGAGCAAGGCATTCATTATTAGAGTATAGACCATTAGTTTATTGTGAATTATTAAGAAAACATGCAAAGCGATTTGGTTACCATCCGAATGAGGTAATTAGTTATATGTCAGAATTGGGGTACAGTTGTAAAGTTCTGCATAATGGAGAATTGAAAAAAATAGAATCTATAACTGATGAGACAATGGAAACTAATTTCTTTTTTGAAAGTTGAAAATAAGTCAGTCTTGCTGTATCCTACCCGGCTTAGAATAGTTGACAATGAAGTATAAAGAGTATAAAACAATATCAAAGTATAAAATACGAGACAACACGGAGAAAATGTGTTAAGAGGGGGATTATATGAAAGTTGTATTGCTAGCAGGTGGTGAAGGTACCAGGATATCAGAGGAGTCTGAACGTACGCCTAAACCTATGATAGAGATTGGCGGTATGCCTATAATCTGGCACATTATGAAATACTATTCGCACTATGGTTTTAACGAATTTATTATTTGTGCGGGATACAAGCAGAACAAGATCAAGGAATGGTTCCGTGATTATTTTATCAATACATCGGATATTACATTTGACCTGACCCAAGAATACAAGATGCACGTGCATGATAAGCACACTGAACCTTGGAAGGTTACGGTGGTGGATACCGGACTCAATACCATGACAGGTGGACGTATAAAACGGGTGAAGAAGTACATTGATGAAGATACATTTATGATGACATACGGTGACGGTGTATGTGATGTGGATCTGAAGAAACTTCTTGATTTTCATTATGCGCATGGTAAGAAAGCAACACTTACTTCAATTATACAGAGACAGGATAAGGGGGTGCTTGACATTGCGCAGAATGGTGTAGTGCGTTCTTTCAGGGAAAAACTTGTTAATGATGGCCACCCCATAAATGCGGGGTTTATGGTGCTTAACAGGGATGTAATTGATTATATAGATGGAGACAGTACCCCGTTTGAAACTGAGCCACTTGAGGCACTTGCCAAGGAAGGTGAACTGATGTCTTATGAGCATAAGGGATTTTGGCAGTGCATGGATACCCTACGGCAAAAGAATGTTCTTGAAGAGCTGATAGCGGAAGGACGGGCACCTTGGATGGTGTGGGAGTAGTAAAATAGGATGTTATGGATAATTGTGCATTGTGAGGGTGAACATGAACAGATGGGCTGATGAAAAAGAAGCCAGACAGGAGATTTTGGATCTGGTCAGCGAGTATTACAGGGAATTCAAAACTGCTGATACAGGTTTTAAGGAAGGCGACCGTATAAACTATGCAGGAAGGGTTTTTGACGAATGTGAGATGAAGGCCCTTACGGAAGCGACTCTTGATTTTTGGCTGACCTCAGGAAGGTTTTCAGATCAATTCGAAAAAGATTTGTCAAAGTTCTTATGCGTTAAATATTCCCATATTGTAAACAGCGGTTCGTCTGCCAATCTTCTTGCTTTTATGGCGCTGACAGCCCCTGAACTGGGAGATAGGAGTATTAAGCGCGGTGATGAGGTGATTACAGTGGCCTGCGGTTTTCCTACAACTGTTGCGCCCGTCATTCAGTATGGTGCGGTTCCGGTATTCGTGGACATAACCATACCCCAGTATAATATCGATGTTGATCAGCTTGAGGCGGCACTGTCACCTAAAACAAAAGCTGTTATGATAGCACATACTCTTGGAAATCCTTTTGATCTGTCAGCTGTGAAAAGGTTCTGTGATGAGCATGGTCTCTGGCTGGTGGAAGATAACTGTGATGCACTGGGTTCGGAGTATACCATTGACGGTGTGACTAAATATACCGGTACTTGGGGAGATATAGGAACATCAAGCTTCTATCCGCCGCATCACCTGACTATGGGCGAAGGCGGAGCTGTCTACACAGATGATCCGGTATTACACAGGCTGCTGCTATCCTATCGTGACTGGGGGCGTGACTGCATCTGTCCGTCCGGGCATGACGGAGTCTGTGGCCACAGATTTGACAGACAGTTTGGTGAACTGCCATTGGGCTATGATCACAAATATACATACAGCCATTTCGGATACAATCTGAAAGCTACAGATATGCAGGCCGCCATTGGCGTGGAGCAGCTTAAGAAGTTCCCGGAGTTTATTGAAAAGAGAAAGAAGAACTGGGAGTATTTCAGGAATCAACTTATTGAAAAGGGGCTGGATAGATATCTTGTTCTGCCTGAAGCAGCAGAGAACAGCTCACCTTCATGGTTCGGTTTCCTGCTTACGGTCAAGGATAGTGCGGGTAAGGAAAGAAATGCAGTAACAGCATATCTGGAGGCTCATAATATTCAGACGAGGCTGCTGTTCTCCGGTAACCTGATAAAGCATCCTTGTTTTGATGAATACAGAGGGACGGATGCATACCGTGTAGTGGGAAGTCTTGAAAATACGGATCGGGTGATGGAGAAGGCTTTCTGGGTAGGTGTATATCCGGGGATGACGGCTGAAAAGATGGACTACATGGTTAAGTGTCTCACAGCGGTTTTCTCTTAAAGATGTCGATTGAAGAAATTGGGGCGGTGAGAATTTGAACATATCAGAGTTAAAGGATTTTTATAGTAACAAGAAAGTTCTCGTGACGGGAAACACGGGATTCAAAGGGGCGTGGCTTACCTACATACTTCTTTCCTTCGGGGCAGAGGTTATAGGATATTCGCTTGAATCTCCTACGGATCCGTCACTGTTTGTCATTGCAGATCTTGAATCAGAAAAAGGCCTGCATCAGATTTATGCTGATATCCGCGACCTTGATGCCCTGCTGAAAAGTTTCAATGAACATAAACCGGAAATAGTCCTGCATCTGGCAGCACAGCCGATAGTCAGGGATTCCTACAAGGATCCTGTGAAGACCTATTCCACCAATGTAATGGGAACAGTAAATATTTGTGAAGCTGTAAGACAGACCGCATCCATCAGGTCGTTTCTTAATGTTACCACAGATAAAGTTTATAAAAACCGTGAGTGGGAGTACGGCTACAGGGAGTGCGATGAACTGGATGGTTTCGATCCCTACAGCAATTCGAAATCGTGCTCTGAACTGGTGACCCATTCATATAAAAATTCATTTTTTACTGACGGAAGAGTGGCAGTGTCTACGGCCAGGGCCGGCAACGTGATCGGTGGCGGTGATTTCAGCAATGACCGTATCATTCCTGACTGTGTAAGGGCGATAGCAACAGACGGAGTGATAAATGTGAGAAATCCATATTCTACAAGACCGTATCAGCATGTGCTGGAGCCTCTATTTGCATATATGATGATTGCAGCAGCGCAGTATAAAGATGGAAGTTATGCCGGATACTATAATGTGGGACCGGATGACTGTGACTGTGTGAATACAGGAAATCTTGTTTCAATGTTTTGTGATTCTTGGAATAGCTGCGGTGCTGATAAAAAGGTAGACTGGGTTGATCGGGCCGAGGAAAATGCGCCCCATGAGGCAAATTTCCTACGGCTTGATTGTTCAAAAATAAAGTCAGTTTTTGGATGGAACCCGGTATGGCATATTAATGACGCAATAAGTGAGACCGTTAATTGGACTAAAGTATGGCTGGGCGGCGGTGATTCACAGGTTATCCGGGCTGAAATGGACCGGGAGATTTCTCTTTACAGTAATGGTGTGGTATGACGGGAGCAGATAAATGGGCGACTCTGTATATAAAGATAAATTGAAATATTCTACAATAATTGTAATTACCCCAAAAGATTTTCCACGACTTGTAAATCAATATAAGAGATTGGTGGCCAATATGCCTTCAGACAGGCTGCTTTTTGTATCCGGTGACGGTATAGAGGATGAGCTGGACAGGGCTGGACTTGGCAGTAATGTGAGTTTTGTACATGAGGATGAACTGCTTACGTTTGAGAGCGTAAGGGCCTGCATGGCCGAGCATTTGAAACCGTTGCTTGGAAGTGAGCCTGTTCCCCGGGGAGCCGTGGGCTGGTATTATCAGCAGTTCCTTAAAATGGAGTATTCGCGTATCTGTGAAGATGAGTACTATCTTGTCTGGGATGGTGATACCATTCCATGCGCCCCATTTTCAATGTTTCAGGAAGAGACGGGACTACCCTATTTGGATGTTAAGCAGGAGTACCATGCACTGTATTTTACTACACTGGAAAAGATTCTTCCCGGTATGAGAAAGATTATAGGCAGATCGTTTATATCGGAACATATGCTTTTTAATAAGGCTATAATGCAGGATCTTATTGCAAAGATTGAGGAAAATGACAATATTCCTGGTACAAGATACTGGGAAAAGATAATACACGCAATAAGACCTGAGCAGATATGCGACAGTGGGTTTAGTGAATTTGAGACCTATGGAACCTACGTGGCATTTACGGATCCGAATCATTATAAGCTTCGTGAATGGCATTCATTCAGGCTGGGGGGGGAATTTTTTGATCCAGAAACGATCTGTGACAGGGATTACGAGTGGCTGGCTAAGGATTTCCAGGCCATATCCTTTGAAAAGAATCAGTTTGTAAGGGAGGATAATAAAAATCTTTTCGACAATCCGGAATATCAGAAAAAGCTTTCTGCAAGAAAGATGCTGGAAGTTGCACAGGAAGAGTTTAATGGCGGTTACATAGAGGTCTGGGGAGACACAAAGGGATGTTACGGTCTCGATCCCACGGAAACCGCTGTGGAAGGTGCATCGAAGAATTTGTCTGAGGATAGGGTACTTGTGGCGCTTGCTGAAAATAGGTTCAGTGTAGGTAATGTGGATCAGGCTTATCTTTGTTATGAACAGGCGGCGTTTCTCTCTGATGATGCACAGCGGGTAGTTGAATATAAAGCTAGGATGGAGCAGTTGAAACAGGAATCTAACTTTTCTGTGCGTCCGGTTTCTATATGTATTGTTTCGTATAATAGCAGACTATATATGGAAGAGTGTATTAGGAGCATAAAATTTACTTGTGCACCAGGTTCGTATGAGTTGGTGGTAACGGATAATGCATCTACGGATTCTGTCAGGGATTATCTTATGGAAATCTCCGATGATTTAACTCTGGTGCTTTGCGATGAGAATCTGGGTTTCCCAGCTGGATGCAATTGCTGTATACAATATTCATCCCCGGACAATGACATATTCCTTTTGAACAATGATACAAGGCTTACACATAATGCATTGTTCTGGTTGCGGTATAGTTTATATGGAGACCTTGATAATGGTGCAGCTGGCTGCATGGGGTCTTATGCGGGGAATGAGCAGATGATATCGCTAAAGACGGAGAATGTAACGGCAATAGTTGATTTTGCTGAACGAAATAATATTTATATGGAGAATCCATGCGAGGAGAAAAGCCGGCTGTGTGGTTTCGCAATGATTATTAAGCGTCCTGTTATTGACATGATTGGTGGTTTGGATGAGGCGTTTTCACCTGGTTATTTTGAGGATGATGATTTGTCTGTAAGAATAAATGAGGCAGGCTACAGACAGATAGTTGTGCATAACAGTTTTATATATCACAAGGGAAGCGTGAATTTTAATAAAAAAACACAGATTGAGATAAATGAAACGCTTGAAAGAAATCATAGATATAGTATTGAGAAGAACGGCTATGATAATCTTGTTGCGGCTATAATATTAAAATCTGAGCTTAGTGCGATTAATTCAATAAGGTCGGATAGAAAAAGGGACTTCACCCTTCTTGAGGTCAATTGTGGAAGTGGTAATTTCTTATCGCATGTAAACTTCCTTTTCCCAGAGGCGTATGTGTGTGGGACCTCTGCTGTTGCGCTTGAAATAAAACATGCAGTAAAAAATGTGCCGATTTTTGAGTATGATCCTTCAGATGATGGGATGGATATAACAAAACTGCTTTCTGATGATGCAAGTGGCATTCCGCCGCAGTTTGATTATGTGTTTGTAAGAATAATAGATTATGGTGGTGGGGCAGAGAATTCTCCCGGATTCGTTTCCCCAGAAAATGCAAAGGCAAAATTTGCTACTTTGGTTAAGCCTGGAGGTAAGCTGCTCTATCTGACAGAGGGGGAATGATCAAGTGCTTATTTTGATACTAACCGACAGATTCTGAGACTATCTTTTCAATTTTCATGGCCGCAACACCATAGTTGTATTCTCTCTGTGCATGCTGGTAGCCTGCTATGCCGATGCGTGTTCTTTCTTTGTTATGATTAAGATAAAAGCTTGTCAGATCCATGAGTTCATCAATGGAATGGTAGCATAGTATTTCTTTGCCGGGCCTGAATAATTCTTCTATTTCCGGCTGCCAGTTTGTTATAACGCAGCCGCCGACGCTCATCACGTCAAAGATACGCTGGGGTACACCGCTTTCAATTGATTTAAGTGTAATGTTGAGATTCAGCTTGGATGCAAAGAAGACTTTGTACATTCCGGTTTCGTAGTCAACAGAAGGGTGAGCCTTAAGCATGGGTATTTCCTTTGCGGCTTCGGGATCGCTTGTATAGATGTCTGCTTTAAATTTTTTTGCCAGTGCAGTCAGGATAGCATACCTTTCACGGCGGGTGAATTCTCTTGCAAGAAGTCCCTTTACCCAGAAAGCAGGTGTGGCATGGGGATAGTATTCCATATTGGTCTTGTCCATGCTGTTAAAGAAAATGTTGATGAATGGATCATCATCAGGGATACCTGCTGAACGGCTATTCCAGTGCAGTAGGCCGGATTCCATGTATTCGTTCAGCGCAGCGCTTTCATTTGGATATTGCTTGCTGAGCGTATCTATTGCCAACGTCAGCTCTGCGTTGTTGTACAGATTGCCAACAAACGAGATGTCGCTTCGCATATTTTTTATTTCATAATCTGATATGTTGAGGGTAGCTGTCCTGTAGAAATTTGCAGCCAGGGGCAGATAATGGACGTTCTTTATGCCGAGGCTGGTCAGTTGGGCTATTTCTTTTTTGTCAAAATGAAAGATGATATTTTCGTCATAGAGGGCTTCCTTTCTGTAGAGCGCTCTCTGGGGGCAGTCGTATACCCAGCAGGCATAAGGACGGCCTAAAAGGTGGCAGGCCTCAGCAACGACAGCAGAGAAATTGATGGTAAGTGCTATGCTGTAGTTTTCAAGTTCCTTTTTTACAACTTCCAGGTCCTCTTCGGTATATTCGCAGTCGGGAACAAGCCTGCCGCTGCGCTCAATATTCCAGCCCTTGTCTACTGCGCCCCACAGTATGTCCTCATGAACTGATAGCTGCTGTCCGAAAAAAAGCCATTTATAATTATTCATATGTCTGCCTGCTTTCTTTTTTGTTCATTATATCAGAATGAATAGGGCTTTTGCATAGTATGTGGTTTATTTTGATTTGTTTATAAAAAACATTATGATAGAATTGATTATAGTTACGATTGTAGTTGTTGACGGGCTATTACACAAATGGTGAGGGTCGTTCATGCTTTCGGATAAGGAAAAATATTTGGTCAGTGAATTATCGTCATGTATGGATCTGATCGAGCAAAAGAAATCTGACCAGGTACAGAAAAAGATAGCATCCATAGTTGAACAGTATCCGGAAATCGTAGATGAACGTTTTCAGATGGAGGTTTTCCTCATTCTGAAGAATATGGAGTCTAAGGAAGCCTTAAGAGAATTTGACTTTTTAAGATCCATTTCTCTGATGTACCGTTATCTGGAAAGTGAGTACATGGAGGTAGGAAGGAGCTGCAGAAACAACTCTGAACAGAATGTGGCACTCCCCTGTGCAGATACGATATGGTGGTGCTGGTTTCAAGGGTATGATAACGCGCCGGAGATAGTCAAAAGCTGTTATCAGTCATTAACGAAACTTGATCGACAAGTGGTCGTTTTGCATGATGGCAATATAAACGAATATATAGAACTTCCGGAATATATTCAGGATAAGTACAAAAGCGGAGCTATCAGTAAGGCGCATTACGCAGATCTTGTCCGCCTGGAACTCCTGACAAAACTGGGGGGCATATGGATTGACTCAACTGCATTGATAACAGGAACGGAAAGAATCGTGCCACTTCTGGAGCAGGAAGATCTGTTCATGTTCAGGGCAGGAAACGTAAGTGAATTCATTATTTTCGATAACTGGTTCATGATGTCTAAAAAGAAGAGTATGCTGCTTGAAACAACGAAAGAAATGCTTTTCGCGTACTGGCAAAAAGAGGACAGAGCCAAGCATTATTTTTTCATGCATCTGTTCATGACTATGGCATGCAAATTGTTTCCGGAGGAATATGGAAACATTCCTATGTTTAGTAATGAGCCTTGTCATGTACTTCAGCATGAATTATTCAACAAGTACACAGATAAGAGATGGGACCAGATAAAGGGAATGAGTGATGTTCATAAACTGACATACAAAGCTGATGATAGCGATCCCCAAGGGACTTTCTGGAAATATATAATGGATTCGGATATATGATCTTTAATTGATTGTTGATGGAGAGACTGCCGTGGAGATATTGTTTTACCGTTATAATTCCATATGTGAGCCTGATGTGATAGCCGCTTTTGGTAAGCTGGGTATCACTGTGGTGGAGAAAAATATTAAGGTTTCCGGTAATGATCTTTCGGAGGGGCAGCTGGCGGAGCAGACTGCCGAACTGATCCGGAATCACAGTTTTTTGTTTGTTTTTTCCATCAATTTTTTCCCTGTTTTGTCGGATATATGTGAGCTGTTGCAGGTGCCATACATCTGCTGGACTGTTGACGTTCCTGTTCTGACTTTGTTTTCCAAATCGTTAAAGAATAAGTGCAACCGGGTATTTCTCTTTGACCGTTCCCAGTATTTGTATTTCAGGGAACGGAATCCGGAAGGGATATTTTACCTTCCCCTTGCGACGAATCCTGACAGATGGGATAAGGTTATTGGCAGCGTTTCAGATTCTGACCGGCAAAAATTTGCATCAGGGATATCATTTGTGGGTTCCCTGTATAGTGAAAAGAACGCCTATAGAAAGATCAAAGGTCTGAGTGATTTTGCAAAGGGATATATAAGCGGCCTGGTTGAAGCACAGCTTTTGATTTACGGTGCTAATTTTATTGAAAGTTCGCTTACTGAGGAACTAATGAAGGAGCTGGAGCCTTTGGTGCCGGATATGCACCAGCCGCTATGCGAAGGAGATAAGGCTGCACAGAAATATCTTATAGCCAATTCCTTTATCGGTTCAGAACTGGCGCAGACGGAAAGAGTGCGCTTGTTGAATGCCCTGGCGGAACATTTTGATGTAGACCTTTATACGCTTAGCAATACCGATGAGCTGGCTGGTGTGAGAAATCACGGGGGCGTAAATTCACAGAACGAAATGCCGCTGGTGTTCCACGAGAGTCTGATCAATCTGAATATAACTATGCGCCCAATTGCGACAGGCCTGTCGCTGCGCGTGTATGACATATGCGGCTGCGGAGGCTTTTTGATGACTAATTGGCAGGAGGAACTGCCGGAACTCTATGAGCCGGGAGTGGAAACGGAGTATTTCACATCGCAGGAGGAACTTATCGACAAGATCGGATATTACCTTGAGCATGATGCGGAACGGAAGGCTATTGCATTGCATGGGTATGAGCGTACAAAAGCCGAGCATACCTACGATGCAAGGATTGCAGAGATGATACGGACGGTGAATTCAACGCTATAGGGTAAGGGTGAGGATTTATGCACAGAATATATGAAAATAATGACATAACAGTCTTCTGGGATTCCGAAAAGTGCCGCCATGCGAAAGAGTGCGTGCACGGTGCGCCTCAGGCTTTTGACCGTAACAAGCGCCCTTGGATAGATGTGAATGCCACGTCGAATCCGAGGTTGTGGCGTGCAATATCAAAATGCCCTTCGGGAGCGCTCAGCTGCGTATATAATCATGACATCCGTGTAGTATTTTCCGAAGATGAAAACCGGAGCATAGCTTTTGATGGCGACAGGGAGATCGGCGAGTGCTCTTATGATGTTTCAGATGATGCCTGGACCATAGTTCATACAGGTGTGAATCCTGACTACAGGGGCAAAGATATTGCCAAGCGCCTGGTATATAAGGTAGTGGAAACGGCTGAGAAGAGGAAAATGCGGGTGATCCCGCTTTGCTCATATGCGGAGAAGGTGCTGACAGATCAGTAAAACGGAAGTGGCATAGGTTCGTGAAAAAACCAAGTGCATAAGGACGTAAAATGTAGTATAATAACTTTGGTTTTTTGTGCCAAAGTTATTTTTTTGTGGAGATTATCGGATGCTGATACTTCCGTCTGAGGATTTATCTGAATATAAGGACGAGCATGGTGAATTCACCGTAGATGGTGCTGCACGCCTTCGTGCTGATACGGACCGTTTTTACGCGGAAGGGGCAGAGAATAAATCTGCCATCTATACTGCTGTTTGCGTGGTGAAGGGGCGTATAAACGAGAAACTTCAGGAACGCAGCCGCAAGGCTTATGATGAGCTTGTGACTTACTGCAATACCGATGAATTCAAGAATGTCATGGGGTACGACTCGGAGCTTTACTATTTTGCCGAGACCATTCCTATTTACATGATGGAGTGCGAAAAGGGCGGCGAAGAAGGTATAACGGGGCGCTCTGCGGGAGACAGTAATTTAGTAGTTTATGACTGCATCGATTATATAAATGATTTTCACAGCCTGTATATGAACCTGCTCTTCTATTTCAGAAGGATGCAGATGGGATTTACGGGTCCGGACGTTCTGGGACTGTTTAGTTATATAAGGGAAAAAGGATTGTCGGTTTTCCTTATCGCTCAGCTTTTGTGCGACATGCCTGTGGGCAATAAGGACCGTGTTACCATTGCAGTGGCAGATATGTACTGGAGTGTGGGCAGGAAAAATGAAGCACTGTTCATAACTGCATTCCTGGAGCAGCATACCGAGGATGAGGTACAGGAGGCAATCGCGGCCAAGCGTGCTGATCTGGTGGCAAAGTTTGTGTAGATAATTATCATTAGGGGAGACAGATGGGACTTAGGGATCTGTTTGGAAAAAAGCATGAAGATAAAAAGGGATTCTGTTTCATTATCTGTGTGAGTAATGAGGCATATTTTAATGAGGCTTCCTTTTACATCAACAGGCTTAAAATACCTGAGGGCTATTCTGTTGAGATTTTTCCTGTAAGGGATATTCCCGGGATGGCGGCCGGTTACAATACCGGCATGACATCAACTACCGCCAAGTATAAGATTTATATGCATCAGGATGTTTTTGTGCTGAATCCTAATTTCCTTTACGATATCCTTACCATTTTTTCAACTGATAAGAAGATCGGCATGATCGGCATGATAGGTAGCAAGAAACTTGCACCGGATGCTCTGCCCTGGCATTCTGACAGAGTGGGAAATATCTATGAACTGGATCGGGATAATGTGAATTTTTCAGGGTATTCATATAAGACGGATGACGGCCTTACGGAAGTGGAGGCAGCGGAAGGTTTTCTTTTGGTTACCTGTACGGATATACCATGGAGAGACGATCTTTTTGAAGGCTGGGACTATTATGATATGGCCCAGTGTTTTGAATTCAGGAAAGCAGGATTCAAGGTGGTGGTACCTGAGCAGCGCCGTCCCTGGGTTGCGCATGATGAGAGCATAAATAACCGATGGACATTTGATAAGAGCCGAAGGGTATTTATGGAGCAATACATGACCTGATGGGGTAGGGGTTTCTGCGGGAATACTGTTGATCTTAATATAATAGAAAGCGTGCTTGAAAGATTTTTAAGCATCAGGTGAAAGACAATGGCAAAGAATAAAGCGCCGAAAAGAAGAGAGCCGGCTAAAACTCCGGCACAGTCAGCAGCGGATTATATAATGAAGATCGTGCTGTTTTTTTATGTGTTCGTAATGCTGGTGATTTATCCGATGTTCTACGATACTGCACCAACCGGCAAGTACTTTACAATGGGTGAAACCAAGTACCTGTTTTTCCAGTGGTTTTCGTATTTCGGCATTGCTGCCATGATACTGGGCGGAATATTTTATGTTTATGTATATAGTGACAAAATAAGCTTTCTGGAGGCTGTAAAGAATACAACTCTTCCGGATCGTTTTGTGGTGGCATATTTTTTTGTTAGCTGGATCAGCTATCTTTTTGCATCAGATAAGTCAATGGCTTTTTGGGGCTATGATAACTGGAACATGGGCTTTTTAACCCAGGTATTTTTTGTGCTTATTTATTTCTTTGTATCAAGGTTCTGGGTATGGAGCCCATGGACAGTTGGACTTACGGTACTGGCTGCTGCGGGTATATTCCAGATGGTAATACTACAGAGGTTTGGTTTTGATCCTATGGGTATGTACGTGAATGTTGCCCCTGAATCAATAGAAAAATTCGTAGGTACACTGGGACAGACTACGTGGTTTTCATCATATGCCGTGCTTGTTGTTCCGATAGGCATGTACCTTTATTGGGAGGATGACAGACTTTGGATGCGGATATGCTCGGGGATTTTTGTTGCGTTATCCTTTGGAATGTTGACCGTTACTAACTCAGATAGTGCATATGTGGCTTTTGTGCTGATGTTTATGGTATTTTTCTGCTATTCATTAAAGAGCAACGAAAAGATGTACCGTTTCATAGAGATGGCGATCATCGGACTTCTGTCAATGCGTGTTATAGGCTGGATGCGGTTGCTTTTCCCGGAACGTACTCCAAATCTTATCAGCGGGGATGAAAAGATAACTGAGTTTGCGACAAGATCGACACCAATGCTTATACTCATTATAGTGATGATCATCGCATATGCTGTTTTCAGGTTTGTGCTTTGCGCTGACAAACCATGGGCAGAGACAAAAGTGAAAAAGACTGACGGATTTGATATCGCAAAGTACAGCGATATCATCTGGCGGGTAACGCTCGTCGCAGCGATACTGGTTATATGGGGCGTGCTGATGATGATCCTGCTGGTGAGCAACCACAAGCTTCCTGCAGAATGGGCAGTAAATAATGTCAATTTCTTTAATTTTACGAATGAATGGGGAAACCACAGGGGATTTAACTGGCGGATGGCGGCCAGGGCTTTCACTCATGCTTCGATAAAGGACATACTTGTGGGAATAGGTCCTGACTGTTTTGCGGTGGCAATGAATAAGTATTGTTATGAAGATGTGTCCACATACTGGCACGGACAGCAACTGGCTTGCGCACATAACGAGTTTCTTAACATGCTGATCACTGAAGGAGTACTTGGATTGGTAGCGTATCTGGGTATATTCATTACTGCCTTCAGGGAGAGTATGAAGATTGCCCGGAAAGAGCCGGCAGTGGTTGCTTTTATGGCAGCAATACCTGCATACATAGGACATAATTTCTTCTGCTATCAGCAGTGCATATGTACACCGGAGATTTTCATTATTATGGGAATATGCATTATGATGGTTCGTGTGGTTAAGACAGATAATGCGGAGCAGGGGGATAGCTCGAAATGATCACAGTCAGTTTTTGCGCAATAGTAAAAAATGAAGAAGCGGTTCTGGAACGCTGCCTTGAGGGCTTTGCCCCCGTATGTGATGAGATCATCATCGTTGATACCGGGTCTACTGACAGGACGAAGGAGATTGCGTATAAGTATACTGACAAGGTTTATGATTTTGAGTGGATAGATGATTTTGCAGCGGCCAGGAATTTTGCCTTTTCAAAGGCAAGCTGTGATTATATATATTCCGCAGATGCTGACGAAGTGCTGGACGAGGCAAATCGTGAGCAGTTTAAGATATTGAAGGAAGCCATGCTGCCCGAGATAGAGATTGTCCAGATGTGGTATATCAACCGGCATGAGTTTAAAACTACAGAGAATTATGAGCGGGATCTGCGGCCGAAACTTTATAAACGACTTAGGGAATTTACCTGGATAGAGCCGGTGCATGAGGAAGTGCGCCTTGATCCTGTGGTATTTGACAGTGATGTTGAGATCCTGCACATGCCTATAAGCGCTCATCAGAAAAGGGATTTCCGGATTTTTGAAAAAATGGTTTCAGAGCTTGAAGAAGGGCAGCTCTTGTCAAGGCGCATTCACAATATGTATGCAACGGAGCTGATGCTTTCAGGTGATACGGCAGATTTAAAAAAGGCATATGATTATTTTGACATGGCCATGCATTCGCCAAATGCTGACAGCAGACTTAAGGCTGAGTGCTGCTGTGTGCTTGCGAAAGGCTCAAGACTTGCGGGGAGGCGTGATGATTTCTTCCGATGGAGTCTTAAGAATATAAGCACTATGCCTGTTGCGGAAGTTTGTACGGAGTTGGGACTGTATTATTTTGATGCTGCCTGCGAAAGTGAAAAAAGCGGGGATCTTAAATCAGCATCATCTTTTCTTGAAGAAGCAAGTGTGTGGTTCATGAATGCATCCGAAGAGACGGAGGCAGTTCTCAGCGTAGAGTCTGCCGGAAGGATTCCGTTGGAAATGCTTGCCCATGTATACGAAAAAATAGCCGGATTAGATCCGGCTATGAGAGAACAGGCTCTTAATATTGCAGCTGAATATAAATACAGGGCATCACATGTAGGAATTGAATAACATGCCGCTGTATGCGCTGGTTACATAAGGATTTGCATAGTGGGCAGTAGTGGGATTCTTGTATGCCACGATCCGCTTGTCCACATAGTCCATAGGATTCAGCTGTATGCCCTTTGCTTTACGCAGGGCAAATTTTGTAAAATTCTTCAAAGTATCAAGGTCTTCAGTCCTGTCATCATTCTTGAGTGCCTCGGAAAGTTTCTCCGCATCAACTGATAATGTGCCGTCATCGTTTTGGGTAACACCCATATCTTCAAGAGTAGAAGTGTAGTACCTGCTGTTATTCTTCATGTCGGCAACAAACAGGTTGGTGCGTGGCTGAACATCCACATACTCAGCAGTAGCACGGAGAAAATCATTGTAGGATCCTGCAAGGGAAATGATATTGTCCTTAACTGCCTCGTAGTCGGGCTTGAAACCGATAGTAACAGGTTTGCCATCAGGGGTGGTCTCTTTTAGCGAAACATTAAATACCCCGTCCAAAGAAACATCATTGACAGCAGAAGAATGTTCCACACCATTGACTTCATATATTGCGTTCCGACCGTGAGCGGTGACCTCGCCTATTCCGAAATAATCCACTATGCCGGCCTGCTGGCTGGTATTGTCATCAGAAATGATAAAGTGGCCACCGGCAGATTCCCTATCACCGGAAGAATTAGAGCGTATGACAAGTGCTGATTCGGCATTGGAATTTTCAACAACCTCGGCATTAAGTCCGAGATTAAAGTTGTTAATAAGTCTCGCCATGCGGCGCTGTATATCATAATTGGTATCGCCGTCGGAAATCGTGAACTGCAACTCGTACGTTGAAGTGGCAGTGCTTACATCGAAGGAGTAGTTCCCACCTGGCAGATCGGAATCAATCTTGTCTAAGAATTTGCCGGTATTTTCCTGGCAGCTGGCGAGCTGCTTTACTGACAGTTCATACTGGGTATTAGCGGTGTCTGCGGATACTTCGCTGTCTGCGGCCTGCTCAGTGGTCTTCTGTGTAAATCCCGTAACCTCGACAGAATCCGGATCAGAAGAGTAGGCTGTCTGTCCGGTAAAGAGCTCACCGTCAGCTGATCCGATGATGGACGATACATTATTGGAAAACGCCAGAGCGTTTTCTTTCATGTGTATAGTGTAGTCTTCCAGTTCTTTGGAACGGTCAAGAAGAAATACAGGTTCATCCTTACTGATATTTACAATGCTCTTATAAACATCCTGGAGATCCTTTTTCTTGTGCGAATCAAAACGCGAAGAAGATCGGGGCGTCAGCTCAGACCGGTAGTAATTATAGACGTTGCTGTATATAGCAGAATTAATGGCCATATCTACCCCTCCTTTCTTCCTTGATGAACCGGTGGTACTTCCTGCACCGGCTGCCGCATTCTCCGGAAATCCATAACCGGAAGTAAAAACAATGCAGCAGGCAGATTTGTCCTTTTTATAGTTACTACAATCATATCACGAAAAAATCAAGCATTCAAGGGCTTTTCAGGGCTTTTTGAAGAAAATTTCCGACCTTTTTCGGGGCACTAAATGTATGCTTTCGCAGTCTTTTCTCTACTATATTTAGAGGGCGATTATGCAATGAAAATGTTATGTTAACTGAAAAATCTGCTGCCAGTGGGCGGAAGATTTTTTGACCATGTCATCATAATAATTTATAATCAATCTGTGAGTGTTATAAATTACAATAAGTAACTGAAACTTCCCGCATCGTGACTGTTCCGGTGCAGTTGCGAGTGCCGTTCTATCTTGTTCAGTTAGTGGGAAGTTAATATAAGTGAAATATATGATTCTGCTTACTACAACAGTTCCTCATGGATGCACACGGATTTTGAAAGAAAACATATTTCATAAATAGTATACGGGGAAGGGTGATGTAATGAAAAAAAAGAAAGTATTCTTGATGATTCAATCGGTCCTTTGTTTTCTGACTATGGCATATCCTGCTGTCTGCGCTCTTGTTATCTATACTCAGGGAATTGCTGCTAAAGCTGCAGATCCGACAGCGTGGATCTATTCTCGGGAAATTGTCGGGAAATATATGCTGCCTTTTATCCTTCTTACCATTGCAACCGGCATCATGGCTTTAGTCGGGATTCTGGCAGGTATCCGTGATGAGGATCAGGACAAGCCGGCGAAAAGTATCGAAATGAAGAAGAATCCGGCGGATGATGAAGCTTCAGGAAAAAGGAAAAATACGATACTCACTATAACACGCTGCGTGGTTTTGGCTGCAGCCGTCGCTTTGATAATAATCGGTATTGTAAACGGAAGTGCACGTGATACGCTTTATAAAGCAATCACTATCTGCACGGAATGCGTGGGCTTAGGGTGAAGAATATCTGGGAAAAGATCAGACCGTCAAAAAGAAAACTTGTTCAGCTGTATGCTGCCCTTTTATACAATGCCTACTTAAAAGGTTTTATCAAGGGTGAAATCTATACCGGCAAGGCAAAATATGCCTGTGTTCCGGGTTTCAACTGTTATTCCTGTCCGGGAGCCGTGGGGGCGTGTCCTTTGGGGTCCCTTCAGGCGGCGCTGGCAACCGCGCATGACCGTGCGGGATTTTACGTATTCGGAATCCTGCTCCTTTACGGGCTCATTGCCGGACGTACCATCTGCGGCTGGATCTGCCCGCTGGGGCTTTTTCAGGAGCTCCTCCACAAGATCCCCACACCGAAGCTTAAAAAAAGCAAAGTTACAAGGATCCTGTCTTACCTGAAATATGTGTTTTTAGCTGTTTTTGCGATTTTTATTCCCCTCTATATGGGCTTTTCTGAAGGCATGACCGTTCCGGGCTTCTGCAAATACATCTGTCCCGCCGGAACATTTGAAGGTGCCATCGGTCTTCTGTCCAATACGGCCAATGATTCCTTATACGGAATGCTTGGCGTATATTTTACGAGAAAATTCGTTATATTAACGGCTCTGGTTCTGGCCTGCATTTTTGTTTATCGCGGTTTCTGCCGTTTTGTATGCCCGCTTGGTGCGATTTACGGTCTGTTTAACAGATTCTGCTTAATAGGTGTAAAAACGGACGTGGGTGCATGCAACAACTGTGGACTTTGTGTTAAAAAATGCCAGATGGATGTCCTGCATGTAAGCGATCATGAATGCATCCAGTGCGGAAAATGTGTCGATGTCTGTCCTCAGGGTGCCCTTTCCCTGAAGGCCGGGAAAATCGTCCTTAAGGAAAATGAAGTCAGGACAAAAGCACTGCGTGACGAGGAACGGACAGAAGTATTGAAGAAACGCAGGACGGTTTCTGCAGTTGTCTGGGGCGTTGCCGCTGTCATACTGGTATTTGCGCTTTTGTGGTTTAACATTATTGAACCGTCTGTAAATGAAAACGGAAATCTGACGGCTGCAAATGTCGGAGACTCACCTTCCGCTGATGCCGGTGCGCAGACTATTGGCTATGAACCCGGAGAGATACTGGAAGACTTTACGATTACCTGCGTAGACGGAAGCACCTTCCACCTGAATGAATGCAGAGGAAAGATTGTCGTCATCAATCTCTGGGCAACCTATTGCGGTCCCTGTGTGGAGGAGCTTCCTTATTTCTGTGAATTTGCCGAAACTCATGCCGATGACACAGTGCTGCTTGCCGTTCATCACCCTCTTGTAACAAAGGAAGTGGAACCTTTCATTGCGGAAAAAGGATGGACCATTCCCTTTGCAATCGATGAAAAAGAACCGACAATTGTATGGGATAAAGTCGGAGGAACAACGGCAATGCCGCAGACGATCGTCATTGACAAAAACGGTGTCGTTGTAGAGAACCACCGCGGAAGCGTTACAAAAGAAATGCTTGAAAGCTATTACGAAGAAGCTGCAGCAGCTGAATAGAATATAGCATCTTCACGGAGCGTTTATGGCAAGCAAAATTAGAAAAACTGCTTGCTATAAGAAAGGCCTGCCCTTTGCGGGACAGGCCTTTTTTAATGCTTATTCATTCAATGTTTCTTTTAGATGATTCTTAATTTGCGGATTTCAGTGCTTCCTCTACGGCTGTCTTGTATCCGTCAAAATCAGCTCCCTCTATAATGCTTACAATAACTCCGTTGCCGTCAACAATATATGTAGTAGGGTATCCGCTTACCTTCGGGAATGTTGCTTCATAGTCTTCAATGATCACATTCGTATAAGTAACGCCGGCTTCACTAAGCAGCTCCTGAGCCTTGTCTTTTTTCTTTACGCCGTCCTGGCAGACCCCGATAAGGTGGCATCCCTGTTCTTCAAGATCTTTGCTGTATGCTTCAAGGTCCGGCAGTTCTTCCACGCACCAGTGGCACCAGGTTCCCCAGAGGTTGACCATTGTTAATTTGCGGCCTGCAAATAAATCTTTGCTGCTGACTGCATTTCCTTCAAAATCCGTCCCTTCAAATTCGACTACGTCACCCACTGCAAGAGGATTTACCGGTTTTGCCTCGATCAGGGTGATCCCTTTTGCAAACTCATTTATGTCAACGCTTTTAAGAGAGGCATATTCATCTGCAATCTCTTTTTCGGGAACGGGAATTTCATCTTCCGAAGCATAGGCAAGGCTGAATAGTTTATCCTGATCTACTGCTAAAAGATAATACTGATAATCTCCTTTTTTTCCTAAATCAAGTGTATCGCCTATATACTCACTAAGAGCTATCTCTTCCGGAGCTCTGTTAAGTATTTCATCTATGCTTTCTCCGTTATTGACTGCACATACGTAGAAAAATATCGTGTTAATTGTATTATCATATTCTTCCATATATGCGATAAACTCATTAACAAGCTCTTCATTATCACGGTTATCAAGGGCTTCCTCATACCGTCTTTCATACTCCGCATTTTCCTCCGGGGTTCTGCCGATATAATCCAGGCGTGCAAAAGCAACACCTTCTTCTTCGGTATATTCGATCCAGGATAAAGTGCCATGAAGATCTTGCATCTTTTCCGGCAGTACGATTTCAAATCCCGTTTCCGCCAGAACCTGTTTTTCTGCATTGCTTTCCGGGGCTGAAGAACTTTTTAATACAACCTTGATCTGGCCGTAGGTATCTTCTGTAACATATTCTGTTTCATCCTCTGCATAACCTTCCGGCACGTCCAGCATGTGAACGGTAAATACGCCGGGAGCCTCGGTTTCAAAAACTGCCACGCCGCTGTCATCGGTGGTGCCAAGATTACATGTGGTATCATCGCAGAACTGTACCGTTACTCCGGGAACGGGGTTATCGCTTTCATCTACAACCAGCACGCTGTATGCAGAATCTGAAGCCTCCGCTGTCTGTGCCTGCGAAGCCGGCTCATCTGATGTGCCGTTGTTTTCCTGCTGATTACTTCCCTGTCCTGTACAGCCGGCAAGCAGTATACCTGCCGTTAAAAGCGACAGTCCGCGTATCAATTGTTTTTTCATATGTTCTCTCCCTTCTGTTGATTGTCATCCTAGTATATCATTTTTGCCATAAAAGCTGTTATTTTTTATACCTTTTTTATGGAATCACAGCCCCTTTGCCAATTTGCTGTTGACAAAGGGGAAGGGGCGTGGTATATTTCTTTTGCTGAGAGCGAACGGCTCTTTTTTTTGTGATATATGCAATTAGGAGGAAGACAAAATGCGTACCAGAATTACTCTTGCTTGTACAGAATGCAAGCGTCGCAACTACGATACAACAAAGGATAAGAAGGCTCATCCCGAGAGGATCGAGACCAAGAAGTACTGCCCTTTCTGCAAGGCGCATACAGCCCACAAGGAGACTAAGTAATCCGCACTATCGTGCTATGGAGATTTGACTATGGCAGAAGAAGAAAAGAAAGACTCCGCACCCAAGAAGGAAAAAAAAGGCAAGAAAAAAGTCAGTTTCATGAAGGGTGTGAAGCAGGAATTCAAGAAGATTACATGGCCTGATAAGGAAGCACTCACTAAACAGTCAATTGCAGTTGTTACCACCAGTGTGGTACTTGCCGGCTTGATTGCTTTACTTGATATGATATTCAAGTATGGTATAGATTGGCTTATAAAACTGCAATAGACCGGTGTTTTTCACGAATTAATGAAAGGGTTATCTCAATAATGGCAAAGATTAAGCGTATGGCAGAGCTTAAGGCACTGCTGGCAGATGATACGGAAGTAAGCGGCGAGGCTTATACTCCTGCTGTTGTAGCATCGGAAGAAGAAGTCCGCGCTATAGAGGATCAGGACATCGGAGCGAGCGAAAACAAGAGCGGCCGAGGCATGGGATGGTATGTAATCCATACATATTCCGGTTATGAGAATAAGGTAAAGCTCAATATCGAGAAAGCTATAAGAAACCGTCATCTTGAGGATAAGATACTTGAGATCCAGGTTCCTACCCAGGAAGTAATGGAAGTAAAGTCTACCGGTAAGAAGAAGGTTCAGCGTAAAGTTTTCCCCGGTTATGTGCTTATCCAGATGGATGCCGATGATAACGATGCATGGTATGTAGTAAGAAATACCAGAGGTGTTACCGGTTTCGTAGGACCAGGATCCAAACCTGTACCCCTCGACGAGGCAGAGAAGGATTCTCTGGAGCAGGAGAGAGTAGTAAAGGCAGATTTTGCAGTGGACGATACCATTATGGTAATAGACGGTCCCTGGAAGGATACTGTCGGAAAGGTCACCAAGATCGACGAGAACAAGCAGACCGCAACAATCATGGTCGAGATGTTTGGTATGGAGACGCCTGTTGAGATCAGTTTCTCCCAGGTTAAGAAACTTGACTAATAAATTTAGTTTGGTTTATTAGATTTTATTTTGTCCCTTCGTGGGAGCAGGTCGCATAAGCGGCTTGCGACATTACCACTTTATTTATAGGAGGAAGCCAAAATGGCAAAGAAAGTTGAAGGCTACATTAAGTTACAGATTCCGGCCGGCAAAGCAACTCCGGCACCCCCCGTGGGTCCCGCTCTTGGTCAGCACGGAGTCAACATCGTTGAATTCACAAAGCAGTTCAACGCAAAGACAGCTGATCAGGGTGATCTGATCATCCCGGTTGTCATCACAGTTTATGCAGACAGGACCTTTTCGTTTATTACAAAGACTCCCCCTGCAGCTGTACTTATCAAGAAGGCTTGCAATCTGAAGAAAGCATCCGGCGAACCTAACAAGAACAAGGTTGCTACAATTTCTAAGGATAAGATCAAAGAGATCGCTGAGCTCAAGATGCCGGATCTCAATGCAGCATCTCTTGAAGCAGCAATGTCAATGATCGCAGGCACATGCAGAAGCATGGGTGTTACGGTAGAAGAATAAGGGGAGGTGCAGATAAATGAAACACGGAAAGAAATATAATGCGGCACTTTCTCAGTATGACCGCGCAACACTGTTTGATTCAGTAGAAGCTATTGAGACTGTCAAGAAGACAGCAACTGCAAAATTTGATGAGACCGTAGAGGTACACATCAGAACCGGATGTGACGGACGTCACGCAGAGCAGCAGATCCGCGGCGCTGTAGTACTCCCTAACGGTACCGGTAAGACTGTACGTGTACTTGTATTCGCTAAGGGCGACAAGATCGCTGAGGCTGAAGCAGCTGGAGCTGATCACGTAGGCGGCGAGGAGCTGATCCCGAAGATCCAGAACGACGGATGGCTTGATTTCGACGTTGTCGTTGCTACACCTGACATGATGGGTGTTGTAGGTCGTCTCGGTAAGGTACTCGGACCTAAGGGTCTCATGCCTAACCCTAAGGCTGGAACAGTTACTATGGATGTTACAAAGGCTGTTAATGATATCAAAGCCGGTAAGATTGAGTACAGACTTGACAAGGCTAACATCATCCACTGCCCTATCGGAAAGGCATCTTTCAGCACAGAGCAGCTTACACAGAACTTTGATGCTTTCATGGAAGCTATCGTAAAGGCTAAGCCCTCATCACTTAAGGGTCAGTACTTAAAGAGCATCACCCTTGCTACAACAATGGGCCCTGGTGTAAGAGTAAGCACTGCTAAGTATTAATAAGGGTGCGCTGCGAAAGTGGCAATCCAAGATAACAAAATTAATGAAACCTGTCGGTGAAAGCCGGCAGGTTTTTGTTTGTTTTTTGCTATTATTCCGATGGAATAAAAGTTCATATCTGTTATAATGTCTGTCGTGTGAAAATGTAATATTCTAAATTATTTCCAATGAGGAAGATTTTATGAAAAAGTATTTATTGATTTTTATAGTGGCGCTTACCCTGGTGATGGCAGCAGGCGGCGTAATGCTGTATGTCATGAATAGCCGGAAAAATGTGAATACCAATACGGAGGCTGCCGCACAGCCGGCTAATGCGGATGGAAATGAAGAGACGTCCGCGGAAGGCGACGGAACAGAGAATGCTGTGAGTGAGAATGCAACAGTGGATCTTGCAGGGCTCGGTGGTGCTGATGCCGGTACGGTTTCTGATGATACTCTTTCCGAGGAGGATGAGTTGTTAAAGGCTGAGCAGGAGCGTCAGGAAATGCTTCAGGCTATAAAGGATGGAAATCCTGCGCTTACTATGGAAATGGTGGTGGAAGAGACTGAAAGCAATCCGGATGGAGTATATACCCTTGGATTTGTTGGTGATATTCTCTTTGATCCTAACTATGCGATATATAACCATTTCAGGCAGACCGGTTTCGATCTGAACAGCTGCGTAAAGAATGGCCTTCTGGATGAAATGAACAACGTGGACTTCATGATGGTGAACAATGAATTCCCTTATTCGGATGAAGGTTCGCCTGCGGCGAACAAGACCTACACCTTTAGGGCGCCGCTGGAGGCTATTGAATATATGAAGGGCATGGGTGTTGATGCTGCGTCTGTGGCTAATAATCATGCTTTCGATTATGGTGAGGCTGCGTTTCTTGATACGCTTGAAGTTATGGAAGAAAATGAAATCCCGCATGTGGGCGGTGGTATGAATCTCGAGGAAGCATCAAGGCCGCTTTACCTTTATATGGATGATTACAAAGTGGCTATCGTGGCTGCCTCACAGATAGAAAGAATGGGAACGCCACATTCAAAAGGAGCGACTGCCGACAGTCCGGGAATGTTGCGTTCATATGCTGATATCGAACCGACTCTGGCTGCTATAAGAGAAGCTAAAGAAAACAGCGACTACGTAATACTTTTTATTCACTGGGGAACGGAGAAGGAAGTGAATCCTGACTGGTGCGAGGCTGAGCAGCTGCCTCAGTTCATTGACGCCGGTGCCGATTGTATCATAGGCGCACATCCCCATATTTTACAGCCTATCGATTATGTGGATGGAGTGCCGGTGGTATACAGCATGGGCAACTTCTGGTTCAACTCCAAGACACTGGACAGCTGTATGATAGAGCTGGAAATGAAGGATGGTGAACTTGCAGGACTTAAGTTTATTCCCTGCCTTCAGAGCGGCTGTACTGTTAAGAAACTGGACGGTGCTGATGCAGACAGGCTGTTGGATTATATGCGTTCAATATCGCCTAATGTGAATATTGATGAAGAAGGCTATGTGACGCCTAAGTGATGGTATGCAATATCGCGCTGTGAACAAGCTCGAAAATCTATAATGAGCAGTTTATCGGATTTGCAGGAAAAATTGCGCTAAAAAATCCTTGACACCAAGAATTGCAGATGGTAATATATTTTTCGTCTGTAAAGACATGCCGAAGACAGCAGGCGGGTAGACCCGCAACGAGATGATTTATCATCCGGCCTGCCGAGGAGAAGTCAGTTAATGTTTTACATTTTCGAATGAACTTACTCCGGTCTCGCACCGGAGTTTTTTATAGCATTCAATGACTCCTCAGATTTGGCTACAAAATCTATAAGGAGGTAGAAAGATGGCAAAGGTTGAACTTAAAGCACCGGTGGTTGAAGAAATCTCCGGCGTGATAGGGGATGCAGCAAGCGTTGTGCTGGTAGACCACAGAGGTCTTACCGTTGCTCAGGATACTGAGCTCCGCAGACTGCTTCGTGCTGAAGGTGTTACTTATAAGGTATACAAGAACACCATGATGGTACGTGCTTTCCAGGGAACACCCTGTGAGGAGCTGACAAAGTATCTCGAGGGCCCCAGCGCACTGGCAGTATCTAAGGATGATGCTACCGCAGCAGCAAGAGTACTGGTTAAATTCGCAAAGAAGGCACCTGCTCTTGAGGTTAAGGCTGGTATTGTAGATGGTACTGTTTATGATGCAGCAGGCATTGTGCCTATCGCAGAGATCCCTTCAAGGGACGAGCTTCTTTCAAAGCTGCTCGGATCACTGCAGAGCCCGATCACAAATTTTGCTCGCGTTATGAATCAGCTTGCCGAGAAAGGCGGCGCATCAGGCGAGAGCGCAGCAGCTCCTGCAGAAGAAGCTGCAGCACCCGCAGAAGCTACAGAAACAACAGAGGCTTAATTGCGGCTTAGTTAAAAACAAACAACAGGCAGAATTATTTCTGCAAATCTAATTAGGAGGAAAATAAAATGGCAAAGTTATCCACACAGGAAATTATTGATGCAGTTAAAGAGCTTTCCGTTCTTGAGTTAAACGAGCTGGTTAAGGCTTGCGAGGAAGAGTTTGGCGTATCCGCAGCAGCTGGTGTTGTTGTAGCAGCAGCAGGTGCAGGTGCAGCAGCAGCTGAAGAGAAGACTGAGTTCGACGTTGAGCTTACAAGCTTCGGTGAGAAGAAGATGGAAGTTATCAAGGTTGTTCGTGCAATCACAGGTCTTGGTCTCAAGGAGTCCAAGGAGATGGTTGAGGGCGCACCTAAGATGGTTAAGGAAGGCGCTTCTAAGGAAGAGGCTGAGGACATCAAGAAGAAGCTCGAAGAGGCTGGCGCTACTGTTACTCTTAAGTAATTTGCTATTAGATCAATTTGGAGGAAGTGTCGAAACGGCACTTCCTCTTTATTGTTTTTAACAATAATCGTGTTATGTAAACTTGCATAACATCCCGGTTCATTTCTTGTAAAAATTTACTTCAAAAAGTAAAATTTCTTATTGACTTAGAATTCCCAAAATGATATTATGGAAAATGCGTCATTATGATGTGATGGGTGTATTATGCCCTTGCATGTCTTTATGACGAGGTAGCGTAAACAATCTAACAGACGGGGTGAATGTCAGAATGGAAAAAAACAGAATTAGACCCATTGTACATGGAAACTCGATGCGAATGAGCTTTCAGCGCAGGAGAGAAGTGCAGGATATGCCTAATCTCATCGAGGTTCAGAAGGATTCTTATCAGTGGTTTCTTAAAGAAGGACTGAGAGAAGCTTTTGATGATATTTCTCCAATCAAGGATCACGGTGAAAAATTAAGCCTGGAGTTTGTTGATTTCTATCTTGCCAAGGATGAGATCAAGCACAACATCAAGGAATGCAAAGAGAGAGACCTTACTTATGAGGCACCTCTCAAGGTCAAAGTAAGACTTTACAACAAAGAGACCGATCAGATCAGGGAACATGAGATCTTCATGGGTAACTTCCCTCTTATGACGGACACCGGAACATTCGTTATAAACGGCGCTGAGCGTGTAGTTGTCAGCCAGCTCGTTCGTTCCCCTGGTATTTACTATACTATTTCCAGAGATAAGACCGGTAAGAAGCTTTATTCTACACAGGTTATCCCTAACCGCGGAGCATGGCTTGAATACGAGACTGATTCAAACGATGTCTTCTATGTTAAGGTAGACCGTAATAAGAAGATGCCTATTACCGTACTTCTTCGCTCATTGGGACTTGGCAGCAATGAGCAGATCATTGAGACTTTCGGTGATGAGCCTAAGCTTATGGCTTCATTTGCAAAAGATATCGCTACATCTTATGAGAGCGGTCTCAAGGAGCTTTACGGTAAGGTACGTCCCGGCGAGCCTTTCAAGGTAGAAGTTGCAAAGAAGTATGTTGATGATACTTTCTTTGATCCCAAGAGATACGACCTTGCAAGGGTAGGCAGATTTAAGTTCAATAAGAAGCTTGCTCTTCGTAACCGTATAAGCGGCCATGTACTGGCAGAGGATGCAATGAATCCTTTCACAGGCGAGATAATCGCTAAGGCTGGTACAGTTGTTGATGAGCAGCTTGCTGATACAATTCAGGATGCTGCAGTTGAGAGCGTTGTAATCAGAACAGATACAAGGAACGTAAAGGTTCTTTCCAACCAGATGGTTGATATTGAGGAGTGGCTCGATATCGATGCTGAAAAGCTTGGCATTAAGGAAAGAGTTTACTGGCCTGCTCTCAGAAGACTCATAAGAGAGTACAGCGACAAGCCTGAACAGCTTGAAAGTGCAATTGCACGTAATATACACGACCTGATTCCTAAGCACATTACACAGTGTGATGTACTTGCATCAGTTAACTACAATCTTGCTATAGAGTATGGCATCGGTAATGATGACGATATCGACCATCTTGGAAACAGACGTATCCGTGCGGTTGGTGAGCTTCTTCAGAACCAGTACCGTATAGGTCTTAGCAGGATGGAGAGAGTAGTCAGGGAGCGTATGACTACACATGATGCAAACGCTACTGAGGAGATTTCTCCCCAGAGCCTTATAAATATCAAGCCCGTGCAGGCAGCCCTTAAGGAATTCTTCGGTTCCTCACAGCTGTCACAGTTCATGGACCAGAACAACCCTTTGTCAGAGCTTACTCACAAGAGACGTCTCTCCGCACTGGGTCCCGGCGGTCTCTCAAGAGAACGTGCCGGATTCGAAGTTCGAGATGTACACTATACCCACTACGGCCGTATGTGTCCTATCGAGACTCCCGAAGGTCCTAACATCGGACTTATCAACTCACTTGCTTCTTATGCAAGGATTAATGAATACGGTTTCATAGAGGTTCCTTACAGAAAAATCAATAAGAAGGATCCTGCCAACCCTGTGGTTACTGATGAAGTTGTATACATGACAGCAGATGAGGAAGATAACTATCATGTAGCTCAGGCTAATGAAAAGCTTGATGAAAAGGGCCACTTTGTAAATAAGAACGTTGCCGGAAGATATCGTACAGAGATTCAGGCTTATCCTCGTGAGATCTATGATTACATGGACGTATCACCTAAGATGGTCTTCTCTGTATCAGCTGCGCTCATTCCTTTCCTTGAGAATGACGATACAACCCGTGCTCTCATGGGATGTAACATGCAGCGTCAGGCAGTGCCGCTTCTCTTCACCGATGCACCTGTTATAGGTACCGGTATCGAGACAAAGGCAGCAGTTGACTCCGGTGTCTGCGTTGTGGCTAAGAAGGCCGGAACTGTTACCTATGTAGCATCCGATCTTGTAAAGATAAAGAGTGATGATGATGGTAAGGTTATAGATTATACCATCCAGAAGTTCATGAGAAGTAACCAGTCCACATGCTACAACCAGAAACCTATCGTTCTGACTGGCGACCATGTAGCTGATGGTCAGGTTATAGCTGACGGTCCTTCCACACATGAAGGTGAGCTTGGTCTCGGAAGAAACCCGCTCATCGGTTTCATGACCTGGGAAGGTTACAACTACGAGGATGCTGTACTTCTCAGTGAGCGTCTTGTTAAAGAAGATGTTTATACATCAGTACATATTGAAGAGCATGAAGTAGAGGCAAGACAGACCAAGCTTGGCGACGAGGAGATCACCCGTGATATTCCCGGTGTCGGCGATGATGCCCTTAAGGATCTGGATGAGTCAGGTATCATCCGTATCGGTGCAGAGGTTCGTGCCGGTGATATCCTGGTAGGTAAGGTTACACCTAAGGGCGAGACTGATCTTACTCCTGAAGAAAAGCTCCTTCGTGTAATCTTCAGCGATAAGGCACGTGAGATCCGTGATACATCACTTCGTGTACCTCACGGTGAATATGGTGTCGTTGTAGATGCCAAGGTATTCTCCAAGGAAGAAGGAGATTCCGAGCTTAATGCGGGCGTGCTTAAGAAGGTTCGTATTTACATAGCACAGAAGAGAAAGATTTCTGTTGGTGATAAGATGTCCGGACGTCACGGTAACAAGGGTGTCGTTTCCAGAGTACTTCCTGTAGAGGATATGCCTTATCTGCCCAACGGTCGTCCTCTGGATATCGTGCTGAATCCTCTGGGCGTTCCTTCCCGTATGAATATAGGTCAGGTGCTTGAGATACATCTCTCCCTGGCTGCAAGAGCACTTGGTTTCAACATCTCAACACCTGTCTTTGACGGTGCTAACGAGAATGACATCATGGATACTCTTGATCTTGCTAATGACTATGTAAATCTTGAGTGGAGTGAGTTCGAGAAGAAACATAAGGCTGAACTCCTTCCTGAGGTTATGGAGTATCTCGAGAAGAACAAGGATCACAGAAAGCTCTGGAAGGGTGTACCTATTTCCAGAGACGGTAAGGTAAGACTTCGCGATGGTCGTACCGGTGAGTATTTTGACGGACCTGTTACCATTGGACACATGCATTATCTGAAACTCCACCATCTGGTAGACGATAAGATACATGCCCGTTCTACCGGACCGTACTCACTTGTTACACAGCAGCCTCTCGGCGGTAAGGCACAGTTCGGCGGACAGCGTTTCGGAGAAATGGAAGTTTGGGCGCTGGAAGCTTACGGTGCAGCTTATACTCTGCAGGAAATGCTTACCGTTAAGTCTGATGACGTTGTAGGACGTGTTAAGACATACGAGGCTATCGTTAAGGGACAGAACCTGCCTCTGCCCGGTATCCCTGAGTCCTTCAAGGTTATGCTTAAGGAATTACAGTCACTGGCTCTTGATGTCAGCGTGCTGGATGAGAAAGGCAACGAGATCGAACTCAAGGAAAATGTGGATTACAATGACAACGAATTCCGCATGGAATTGAATGGCAATAATCAGAGCGACACTGAAGATTATAAAGACGGTTTCAGCAAGGGTACCCTGGATGAGAGTTCAGGAGACATACTTGAGGATGAGGCTGAACTCAGTGGTGCGGCCGAGGATTACAGCTTTGTAGGTGATTCACAGGAGGATGAGTGATCTTTTGAGACTTAAAGTATCTAAAGGTCACCTGAGCGAAAGGAGTATTCAAAATGTCTGAGACAAGGAATATAGAGTACCAGCCGGTTGCATTTGATTCAATTCATATAAAGCTGGCTTCACCTGAGAAGATCAGGGCATGGTCCACGAGAAATAATGATCCCGAGGTTGGTGTTGTTACCAAGCCTGAGACCATTAACTATCGTACATACAAGCCCGAGGCTGACGGTCTCTTTGCAGAGAAGATCTTCGGACCCAGCAAGGATTGGGAGTGCCACTGCGGAAAGTATCGCAGGATCCGTTATAAGGGTGTTATCTGCGACAAGTGTGGAGTAGAAGTTACAAAGGCTTCTGTACGTCGTGAGCGTATGGGACGTATTGAGCTTGCTGCACCTGTTTCACATATCTGGTATTACAAGGGTAATCCTAAGTATATGTGCCTGCTTTTGGATCTTACACCCAAGGTGCTTGAGAAAGTTCTTTATTTTGCATCATACATAGTACTTGATCCTGCAAACAGTGATCTTCACTTCAAGCAGGTTCTTACTGAGCATGAGTACCAGGAAGCAAGGGAAAAGTTCGGTTACGACTTCAAAGTTGGCATGGGTGCAGAGGCTATCAAGACTCTGCTTCAGGATCTTGATCTTGACGCTCTTGCAGAAGAGCTTAAGAACGAACTTGCTGAAGATGGTGCAAAGGGCCAGAAGGGTACCAAGATCGCTAAGCGTCTTGAGATAGTTGAGGCATTCAGGGAGTCAAAGAATAAGCCTGAGTGGATGATACTTGATACCATTCCGGTTATGCCCCCCGATCTTCGTCCTATGGTACAGCTTGATGGCGGACGTTTCGCAACATCCGACCTTAACGATCTGTACAGAAGGATAATAAACCGTAACAACAGACTTCAGAAGCTTAAGGAGATTCAGGCTCCTGAGATCATCGTAAAGAACGAGAAACGTATGCTTCAGGAAGCTGTTGATGCACTTATTGATAACGGAAGAAGGGGACGTACTGTAACGGGCCCCGGAAACCGTGCACTTAAGTCACTTTCCGAGATGCTTAAAGGTAAGAGCGGACGTTTCCGTCAGAACCTTCTCGGTAAGCGTGTGGACTATTCCGGACGTTCAGTTATCGTCGTAGGTCCCGAGCTTAAGATCTATCAGTGCGGTCTGCCTAAGGAAATGGCAATCGAGCTTTTCAAGCCCTTCGTTATGAAAGAGCTTGTAAGCAGGGATCTTGCAAAGAACATAAAGAATGCTAAGAAGATGGTTGAGCGTCAGCAGGACGCAGTGTGGGATGTACTTGAAGATGTTATCAGTGAGCATCCTGTTATGCTGAACCGTGCTCCTACTCTTCACAGACTTAGTATCCAGGCGTTTGAACCCGTTCTTGTAGAAGGTAAGGATATTAAGCTTCATCCCCTTGTATGTACGGCGTTCAATGCTGACTTCGACGGAGACCAGATGGCTATCCATCTTCCCCTTTCCGTAGAGGCACAGGCTGAGTGCAGATTCATGCTGCTCTCTCCTAACAATCTGCTTAAGCCTTCAGACGGTGCGCCTGTTGCCGTTCCTTCACAGGATATGGTACTTGGTATTTACTACCTTACACAGATCCGTACAGGAAAGGACCTTCCTGCAGCACCGGAAGATCCGGATGAGTTAAAGGCATATCAGAAGAAGTACAACGGCTGGTTCAGGGCAGACAATGTGCTGGGCGAAGGTAACAGCTATCGCAATATGAACGAAGCTATACTTGCTTATGAGAATGGTGTTCTTTCTCTTCATGCGCCTATCAAGGTTCGTATGGAGAAGACCATGGCTGACGGCAGTGTAGTTGCAGATATGGTTGATACTTCACTGGGAAGACTTCTTTTCAACGAGATTCTTCCTCAGGATCTTGGCTTTATAAAGAGAACTGACGAGGATCCTACCTCATACCTTCTTCCTGAGATAGACTTCCTGGTTGACAAGAAGATGCTCAAGAAGATCCTTGAGAAGGTTATTAATACTCACGGTGCAACAAAGACCGCTGAAGTGCTTGACCGTATCAAGGCTATAGGTTACAAGTATTCAACCAAGGCAGCGATGACAGTTTCCATATCTGATATCATCGTTCCTGAAGCTAAGACCGCTATACTGGATGAGGCTCAGAAGAAGGTTGATGAGATCACCAGAAAGTATCGTATGGGATGCTCTACAGATGAAGAGCGTCATAAAGAAGTTATTGATATTTGGAACGAGGCCGATGCTCTCCTTACAGATGAGATGATGAACGGTCTTGATGCTATCAACAACATCCGTATGATGGCTGACTCCGGTGCCCGTGGTTCCAAGCAGCAGATGAAACAGCTTGCAGGTATGCGTGGACTGATGGGTGATACCCAGGGTCGTACCATTGAGCTTCCCGTTAAGTCCAACTTCCGTGAAGGTCTGGACGTTCTGGAGTACTTCATTTCAGCACACGGAGCTCGTAAAGGTCTTTCCGATACCGCTCTTCGTACCGCTGACTCCGGTTACCTTACCAGACGAATGGTTGACGTTGCTCATGAGCTTATCATCAGGGAGACTGACTGCGTAGAGGGTAAGAAGGATATTCCCGGATTTACTGTAGAGGGTCTGGTAGACGGTAAGGAAGTAGTTGAGAGTCTTGAGAACCGTATCCGCGGAAGATTTGCAGCTGAGGATGTGAAGGATGAGAATGGTAACCTGATCGTTAAGGCTAACCACATGATCACACCTAAGCGTGCAGAGGCTATCATCAACTCCGGCGCTACTTCAGTGAAGATCCGTTCAATACTTACATGTAAGTGTAAGTTCGGTATATGTGCTAAGTGCTACGGCGCAAACATGGCAACAGGTG
Source organism: Lachnospiraceae bacterium AB2028 (assembly GCA_000621425.1). Classification (GTDB taxonomy): domain Bacteria; phylum Bacillota; class Clostridia; order Lachnospirales; family Lachnospiraceae; genus NK4A136. Next base: position 191,750 of record JHYJ01000008.1, on the reverse strand, counting down.
AGCCTGTTCAGGTAGGTGAAGCTGTTGGTATCATAGCAGCGCAGTCCATCGGTGAGCCCGGTACACAGCTTACCATGAGAACCTTCCACTCCGGTGGTGTCGCAGGTAACGATATCACCATGGGTCTTCCCCGAGTAGAAGAGCTTTTCGAGGCACGTAATCCTAAGGGTAATGCGATCATCTCCGCTATATCAGGTACTGTAGAGATACAGGAAGACAAGCAGGGCGAGGACGGAAGCGTTAAGCGTAAGCTTGTTGTTAAGGGCGAGGATGCAGAGAAGGAATACGATATTCCTTTCGGTGCTTCCATAAAGGTAAAAGATGGTCAGGTAATAGAGGCTGGTGATCAGCTGACACAGGGTTCAATTAACCCTCATGACCTGCTCCAGATCAAGAAGATAAATGCTGTTGAGAACTATCTGATCCGTGAGGTTCAGAAGGTTTACGGTCTCCAGGGTGTTGATCTTGCAGATAAACATATCGAGATCATCATCAGACAGATGCTCAGAAAGCAGATCATCGAGGATCCGGGTGATTCCGATACAATTCTCGGTACAATGGTTGACAGACTTGATATCGAGGAAAAGAACGAAGCACTTGCAGCAGAAGGAAAGAATCTTATCGTTGCATCAGATATAGTTCTTGGTATCACCAAGGCTGCTCTTGCTACCGATTCCTTCCTGTCAGCCGCATCTTTCCAGGAAACACCGAGGATGCTGACAGATGCTGCTATTAAGGGCAAGGTTGATCATTTAAGAGGTCTGAAGGAGAACGTTATCTGCGGTAAGCTTATACCTGCCGGTACAGGAACTAAGATGTATCGTGATGTAAGACTTGATGTTGACAGCATCGAGGAAGAACAGAATGACGATGATGCGGTTGATTTCGCACAGCGTGAGGATGTTGATGTATCAGATGCTGAGGCTGTTTCTGAAGGCGCAGGTGCTGTAGCGGAAAACGTTTCCGTACTCGTAGGCGACAGCGAAGAGTAATCTGCAAAAAGTTATCCGCCTGATGCGGATGAGAATTTTTACAAATTGAATAGCTTCAGGGATGGGTGAAATTCCCTATCGGCGGTAAGGGACTGTGGTCAGGCTGCAGCTCCTAAGCCCGCAACACCTGACGGAACGCAGAGAATGATCTGGTTCACGATGGTAGGATCCGGTGAGACTCCGGAGCCGACGGTATAGTCCGGATGGAAGAGGCATGAGAGATTCGCAGCAGAGTATATGCTGCGGAATTTGATGGTGTGAAAGGCAGGATATTGATCCTGGCATTTGGCATCGGTTTAAACATTAAATCCCCTGAGGCTCTCAGGGGATTTTTATGTCGGATCAGAGAAGTGTTGACGAAAAATACATGAGACGTGCCATCGAGCTTGCGAAACGCGGCGAAGGCTGGTGCCATCCCAATCCCATGGTAGGTGCAGTCATTGTTAAGGATGACCGTATCATAGCTGAAGGGTGGCACGCAAAGTATGGCGAAAAGCATGCTGAACGGAATGCCATAGCGGCACTTAAGGAATCTGCGGCAGGTGCAACATTATACTGTACGCTTGAACCCTGCTGTCATCATGGCAAACAGCCGCCATGTACAGAAGCTGTTATTGAAAGCGGTATAAGCCGGGTAGTAGTTGGATCAAGGGATCCTAATCCCCTTGTAGCAGGAAAGGGCAATCAGATACTACGTGATGCCGGCATCGAAGTAACGGAGGATGTGTTACGGGATGAATGTGATGCTATTAACCCTGTATTCTTCCACTATATAACTACTAAAACTCCTTACGTTGTCATGAAGTATGCGATGACTGCTGATGGCAAGATTGCAACGGTAACCGGTGCATCAAAGTGGATAAGCGGGGAAAGTTCTCGGAAAATAGTTCATGAGCTGCGTCATGCCTGCATGGGTATAATGGCCGGAATAGGGACTGTTCTTGCTGATGATCCCCTGCTTAATTGCAGGATGGAAAATGGCAGGAATCCCATAAGGATAATCTGTGATGACAATCTGCGGATTCCGATGGATTCTCAGATTGTTCGCACCGCCAATGATATTGATACGATTATCGTAAGCGGAAATAAGGATTATGACAAAAGGAAAGCTGAGGAACTGGAAACTGCCGGATGCAGGGTGCTGATAAAGCCCGGTGAAAACGGAAAAGCAGATATAAAGGCGCTCATGCATGATCTGGGAGAAGAAGGTGTAGACAGCATCTTAGTTGAAGGTGGCGGGACGCTTAATTACAGCATATTGAAGTCAGGCTGTGTTAATGAATTAAGAGTCTTTATGGCACCAAAGATATTTGGTGGTGCTGCAAAATCCCCGGTGGCCGGTGAAGGAGTGGAACTTCCTTCAGACGCATGGGAGTTTGTTATAGCAGATATAAAACAAATAGATGATGATGTCTGCATTACATACAAGAGAAAGAAGGATTAAATGTTTACGGGGCTGGTTGAAGAGATAGGAACAGTAAATAATATCAGCCTACAGGGAACATCCGGGACTATTTCCATAAAGGCCGGAGTTGTAACCGTAGGAACAAAGATAGGAGACAGTATTGCGGTCAATGGTGTCTGCCTGACGGTGACGTTCCTGTCAGACGATGGTTTTACTGCTGATGTCATGGCTGAAACTGTAAGGAGAAGCAGTTTAGGAAAATTAAAAAGCGGTGACAGATGCAACTTAGAGCGGGCTATGGCAGCTGATGGGAGATTTGGGGGGCACATAGTTTCCGGACATATAGACGGGACAGGCCGGATTTCATCTGTAGTAAGGGAAGAGAATGCAATATGGTTTACCATAGAAGCAGATAAGTCATTGCTTGATTATATAGTGGAAAAAGGATCTGTTGCATTGGACGGCATAAGCCTTACGGTGGCTGCGGTTAGTAACAATGATTTCAAGGTGAGTATAATTCCACATACCCAGGAAGCAACTACCCTGTATCTCAGGAAACCCGGGGACATCATAAATATAGAAACTGATGTCATCGGCAAGTATGTGGCAAAAATGATGGGGCTTAGAAATGCGTCGGATACGTCAGAAAGCGGCGGTTCAATTACACTGGATTTCCTTAGGGATAACGGATTTTGACGGGAGGAAGAAAAATGTCTGAAGAAAAAAATGAACACAAGTATGGGACTATAGAGCAGGCGATTGCCGATCTTCGTGCGGGAAAGATCATACTTGTCACCGATGATGAGGACCGTGAGAATGAAGGTGATATGATATGCGCTGCTGAATTTGCCACTCAGGAAAATATAAATATGATGGCAAAGGAAGCAAGGGGACTTATCTGTACCCCCATGAGCATAGAGACAGCTGCACGTTTAGGGCTGCCCCCTATGGTTGCGGAGAATACAGATAACCATCAGACAGCTTTTACGGTTTCCGTTGACCATATTGATACCACTACAGGCATTAGTGCGGCTGAGCGTTCGTTTACTATGATGAAGTGTGCGGATCCTGATACCAAGCCCACGGACTTAAGGCGTCCCGGACATGTATTTCCGCTTACTGCAAGACGGGGCGGTGTACTGGTAAGAAATGGACACACAGAGGCAACTGTTGATCTGTTACGTTTAGCAGGGCTTACGGAATGCGGCGTGTGCTGCGAGGTAATGGACGAGGACGGTACCATGCTGAGGACTCCGGGACTCTGGAAGTTAGCCGATAAATACGGGCTGACTTTCATTACCATTAAGGATCTTCAGGATTACTGCCGCATAAATGACAAGCATGTGGTCCGAGAGGCGGAGGCGCTGCTCCCTACCGAGCATGGCAATTTCAAAATGTACGGCTATATTAATGACATAACCGGCGAACACCATGTAGCACTGGTAAAGGGAGAGATAGGCGACGGAGAAGATGTGCTTTGCAGGGTTCACTCAGAATGTCTTACCGGAGATACTTTCGGTTCATACAGATGTGACTGCGGGCTGCAGCTTAAAAAATCTTTAGAGATGATAGAAAATGCCGGCAGGGGCATAGTATTATACATGAGGCAGGAAGGCAGGGGCATAGGACTCATAAATAAAATAAAGGCCTATGCACTTCAGGAGCAGGGGTACGATACTGTTGAAGCTAATGTAAAGCTCGGTTTCGCACCTGACCTTCGCGAGTACTGGGTTGGTGCACAGATACTTAAGGACTTAGGGGCAAAGAGCTTGCGGCTTATGACCAACAATCCGGACAAGGTTTACGGTCTATCTGATTTTGGCCTGGACATAAAGGAAAGGGTACCCATTGAGATACCGCCCCAAAAGTATGATGAGAATTACCTTAAGACCAAGAAGACCAGGATGGGGCATATATTTAATGAGATCAAAGTATAAGATTGAACTTAACGTATGAAATATTAAGCTGTAAAATTGCAATTAATTATCAGGAGGAAAAAGAAATGAAAGAAATCAATCTGCTTGAAGGAAAAGTTGTAGCACCCGAGGGAATGAAGGTAGGCATCGTTGCATCAAGGTTTAACGAGATAATCGTAAACAAGTTGCTTGGTGGCGCTGTTGACGGCCTTGTGCGTCATGGCGTAGCGGAGGAAAATATTACTGCAGCATGGGTGCCCGGCGCATTCGAGCTTCCCGTGATAGCCAAGAAGATGGCAAAGTCCGGAAAATATGATGCAGTTATCTGCCTTGGTGCAGTGATCAGGGGACAGACTTCCCACTATGACCTTGTATGCAATGAAGCAGCAAAGGGTATCGCCCAGGCAGGACTTGAGACAGAGGTACCTGTACTTTTCGGTGTGGTTACCACAGATAATATCGAGCAGGCTATCGCAAGGGCAGGAAGCAAGGCAGGAAACAAGGGCTATGACTGTGCGCTCAGTGCTGTTGAGATGGTAAACCTTATGAGGCAGATGTAATATTCCGGTACAAAGAAGGAAGATTCAATGAAGATACGAAACAGGATAATTGATATCGATCATCCTACATACATAATTGCTGAAATGTCGGGGAACCATGCCGGCAGTCTTGAGACAGCAAAGAAGATCGTGCATGCTGCAGCGGATGCCGGTGCGGACTGCATAAAGCTTCAGACTTACACTGCGGATACCATTACCATTGACTGCCGTAATAAGTATTTCTGTATTAACGGAAGTGCCTGGGACGGTGAGAATTTCCATGACCTTTACAAAAGGGCCTATACTCCCTGGGAGTGGCATGCAGAGTTAAAAAAAGAGGCTGAGGATGCAGGCATAGATTTCTTCTCTACGCCCTTCGACAATACTTCCGTGGATTACCTTGAAGACCTGGGAGTGGAGTTCTATAAGATCGCATCCTTTGAGCTTGTTGATATTCCCCTTATAAAGTATACGGCATCAAAGGGAAAGCCCATGATCATGAGCACCGGAATGGCAACGCTTTCCGAGATAGAAGATGCAGTAGAGGCTGTGCGTTCTACCGGAAATAATGAACTGGCTCTGCTGAGATGCGCCAGTGCCTATCCTGCGATAACGGATCAGATGAATTTAAAAACCATGCAGGATATCGGTGAACGTTTTGGTGTGACAGTGGGACTGTCGGATCATTCCGCAGGTTCAGTGGGAGCTGTTACGGCAGTGGCATTAGGCGGACGCATCATTGAAAAGCATATATGCCTTGACCGTACCATAGAGACTGCCGATTCCCATTTTTCAATGGAACCGGCGGAATTTGCCCGGATGGTAAAGGATATCAGACAGGCGGAAAAAGCCATAGGCAGCGTAAAATACGGCCCCAGCCCCCAGGAGGAAGCCAGCAGGAATTTCAGGAAGTCCATCTTTGTGGTGAAGAATGTAAAGAAGGGAGAGACGTTCTCTCCGGAGAATATCCGTGTCATCAGGCCGGGCTATGGTATGGAGCCTAAGCATTTTGAGGATGTGTTAGGAAAGACCGCAAAATGTGACATCGAATATGGCACACCGCTTTCATGGGATATGATATCGGAGTAATTCATGCCGTCAGAAATAAATGGGAACATAATCGAATACAGACTGATGCGCAGCAGGCGCAGGACTATTTCCGTCGAGGTAACAGACGAGGGAGTAACAGTCCGGGCGCCTTTAAAAATGTCCGTGGCGGAAATCGATAAATTTGTAATAGACCATAAGGACTGGATCAGGAAGAAAACCGCACTTCTTGATGAAAAGAAGAAAAATCAGCAGCCCGTCGAACATCTTACCCGCGCTGATATAGATAAGTTAGCTGATGAAGCCATGCGGGTTATTCCGGAGCGGGTTGCCTACTATGCGCCACTTGTTGGTGTGACATATGGACGGATCACTATAAGGAACCAGGTATCCAGGTGGGGGAGCTGCTCATCGAAGGGGAATCTTAATTTCAACTGCCTACTGATGCTGATGCCGCCGGAAGTCCTGGATTCCGTGGTAGTCCATGAACTGTGCCACAGGAAAGAAATGAACCATTCCAAAAAATTCTATGCGGAAGTATTGCGGGTTTATCCCGATTATCATAAATGGCAGAAATGGCTGGAAACTCATGGCGATGATATAATGAGGCGGATGACCGGCTGATATTTATTAACTAAAACCTCCCAAATGTAGTCTGTGGGAAGTTTTATTTACTGACCATAATTTTCCGCATCGGCAGTTGAACTGCCGGTGCGTTTTTTTTATTTCGCCTTTTCTGATAAATTAGAATATCTTAATTTGCGGTTTCCGCAAAATAAATTTGGTTAAATTGATCAATTTAGTGAAATTAAAATATACGACTTGACAACAAACAATAGTTAGCATATACTAACCAATGTTTCAAAGGGTTAATAAAAGATATTAAAAAAAAAGAATAAGTAATATGTTCTAAGTAGTTACATATGAATGAACAAAGTATGTGAGTGTGGAGGAGTGCTATGAGAAATACGGCAGAGAAGAGAAGTCTTAAAAAGATCAGAAAAAAGGCTGTCCTGGTCCTTGGTATTTATTCGGTCTTAACCTTGTTTGCCATTACCGGATGCGGGAAAAAAGAAGGTATGCCTGCAGGAAGCATAGGCAGCATGGAAGCTGCGGATTTCACGGAGTATGTGAAGGCCGACGGAACTGTGGAATGCGCGAAGCCTTACTATGTTTATTCAACCCTTACACTTCCGGTTGAAAAAATACTTGTTGAGGAAGGCGACCGGGTATCGGCAGGCGACCTGCTGTGCGTCCTGGATACGGAGTCCATCGAAGAGCAGATAGAGGTCAAGCAGGCTGCAATGGACCTGACGGAAAGAAGTGCTTCCACCAGTGTGGAGGCGGCAAGGCATCAGTACAACATATATACGGAAGGGCTGAATAACGGAACTGATGTAAACCTTGTGGAGGCTATGGCTAACCTGCAGGTAGCAAGGGAGACTTACGAGTCGGCCCAGAAAGCTTATGATGATTATAAGGAGTCACTGAACCTGGGCATGGATCCGACACTGGTGGCTGCAGACCAAGCTGTGGCTAAGGCAGCTACGGCAGTCCAGCAGGCCAAGTCCATGCAGAGCGAGCTGGATGATGAGCACGGCGTAAGCGATATAGAAAAGGAAAAAGCTGAGGACGCCGTGGACAGCGCAAGTCTTTCATATGTCCAGGCTGTACAGAGCAGGGAAAACCTTCTGCGTCAGAGCGACATCCGCTTAGCTGATTATGCCAAGAGCGCAGAGGATGCAAATCTTAATTATATGACGGCGCAGATCGCATATAACGCAGCAGTGAGGGCATTGGAAAATGCAAGGGCTCTCAGTGCAGATGCCATTGAGCAGGCACAGCTGAAGGGGGATCTTTCGGTTGACGAGATCCAGATGGCCCAGCTGCAGAAAAAGCTTTTGGATGCCCAGATACTGGCTGATTTTTCCGGAACGGTAACAGCAGTCAATATAGAAGTTGGTGAAAACTCTACCGGCGTTCTGTTTGTTATAGAAGATACCAAGGAACTGGTGCTTACGGCAAAAGTCCCGGAGAAGGACATAAACAGCATTTCTGAAAACATGGCCGTCCTTGTCACTCCAAAGGCGGATAATTCGGACACCTACGGCGGAAGTGTTAAGCGTGTTGCCGATTCAGCATATAAGAATGCATCCGGCAAGACCGACACATCAGGCGAGGACGCAGACTATAAGGTAACCGTTACCATTGAAAACCCTGACGAAAAGATAAAGATAGGAATGAATGGCGAAGCGGAGTTTCTGGTTTACTCAAAGGGAAGCTGCTTTGCAGTTCCTAACGAAGCCATATTCACAGACGAGAACGGAAACAAGTTTATACTGACAGCTTCCGGAGACAGTGGCAAAGTAACGCTGCAGAAATCAGCTGTGACCATAGTCTATGCCGGCAAGAATATGAGCGTCATAGAAGGCAGCGATGTAAAGAACGGCACCAAGTACATAACGGAAGCTGCAAACTACATGGAATACTCCGGTAGCAGCGTGGATGTGGTGGATTAAGGTAGTGTCGTGTAGTGCGGGTGCCGACCGTAATGCGGTCCTGCGATGTAAAGTGAGGCTTAGCGAATCCCGGAAATGCATCGTAGGAATAGGAACGGGCCGTCAGGTGATGACAAGCTGTCGCATAATAAGCGGTGCGGTAGCTGCCGAGTGAATAATGCTAAATGGATGTAGCATGTGAACGGCTCCGGAAGATTAGTATAAATATGGGCGTTTTCGTGGTATTCGCTTGCCGGACGACTTCTTCGCAGGACTGCTTACGGGTGGCGATAGCACTCAAGAATGTTATTTTGAGAGGATGGATTAAGGGAGTTCCTTATGGCAGACAAAGTAATTCTAAAAGATGTTTCAAAGATATATAAGACCGGCGAGACTGAGTACCGTGCGCTGGACCATGTGGACCTGAATATAGAGGAAGGCCGCTTTGTGGTAATCCTTGGACCTTCCGGCGCCGGCAAGTCCACCCTTCTGAATCTTATCGGCGGAATGGACAATCCCACCAGCGGCGATGTCATTGTAAACGGCGAGAATATCTCAAAGTACAATGACAGGCAGTTAAGCGACTTCAGGGCCCATACCATAGGCTTTATTTTCCAGTTTTACAACATACTCCCGTCGCTTACGGTGCTTGAAAATGTGGAGCTTGTAAAGGAGATAACAAAGACCAAGGTGGATGCCAAGCAGGCGGTAAGGGATGTGGGGCTTGAAAACCACTTTTATAAATTCCCCAACCAACTTTCCGGCGGCGAGCAGCAGAGGGTGTCCATAGCAAGGGCTATTGCAAAGAACCCTGCACTGCTTTTGTGCGACGAGCCTACCGGAGCCCTGGATTCACAGACCGGTGCCATGGTCTTAAAGATACTTAAGAGGCAGTGCGATGCGGACCGTGGAAGCAATACGGTGATCATCGTTACACATAACGCACTTATCGCCGATACGGCGGATGTGGTAATAAGGGTTAAGAACGGACATATAGTAAGCGTGGATGAAAATCCTTCGCCTATGGACATAGATGATGTTTCCTGGTAGGAACGGAGAAACGGACTAATGCTGATCAGAAAAATGCTGCGTGACATAGTAAGCAACTTCACGCAATTTTTGACAATCTTTGCCATGGTCACTATTGCAATGGCTGTATATGTGGGCATATGTGCCTACGGAGACGGAATGAAAGTCTCCGGTGACGAGCTGTATGCAGAGTTTAATCTTGCTGACCTTTGGCTTTCGGGGCCGGGCTTTTCCGAGTCTGACATGGATAAGATAAAGGCTGTGGACGGCGTGGAGGATGCCATGCGTTACATGCCCCTTTCCATGACGGGAACTGTTGAGTATGCCGACGGCCGTAGGGAGTCTTTTTCCGTGCCTATGGAAGGCGTTTTTATTGATACGTCTGTAAAGGAACTCTCTGTCAATAAATTCAGGGTTGAGGAAGGGAAAGGCTATGACCCGGATACGGATGGACTGTGGCTTGGCCGTATGTTTGCGGAAGCAAGGGATATCCACCCCGGTGACATCATAACCCTTGAGTATGAAGATGCCGTGATCTCCAAAGAGGTACTGGGTATCATCTCTGTTCCTGATCATGTATATGTGACTCAGGATGCATCGGTTATTTTCCAGGAGGCTGAGAATTATGGATGGGCATATATGTCCATGCGCTATTTTCCCCAGGAAGCCATGTATGACAGTATGATAGAAAGCGAAGCCATGCAGGGCTTCCTTTCGGCCAGTGATTCACTGAATATGATGCATGAAAGCGGCATGTCATGGAGGGATATCCTTGTGACGCAGTTAGGGGATATGTCTCCGGATGTGGACCTGGAGACAGCAATTGAGCTGGCACCTGACATAGCAAACGATACTGCAGGTGAGGAAAAGAAACATGCATTCATAAAGGCCCTGGATCCCGATTTCAATCTGGAGAAGGCCTATGTATATCCTATGGTCTGCGTGGATGTGGAAGGCGAGGCTCCGGGAATATACAGCGGCAATAAGGATGACGGATCCTTTGATAAAAAGCTGGACCGTATAAAAAGGGAACTGTATGAGATTGATGCAGTGGACTCTGTCACCGGCCGGGATATGTGTGCTTCATATTCGGCATATAAATCGGAATCCGAAGAGGGGGATACCTTTTCGGGTATGTTTACTTTCCTTTTTCTTTTCATAGCATCGCTGTCCGTAATAACCACCATGAACCGTTTCGTAAAAAAACAGCGTATGCAGATCGGTGCGCTTAAGGCCCTGGGCTTCCGTAACTCAAGGATATATATGCATTATATTTCTTACGGCTTTTTTGTCAGCCTGGTCGGTGTGATAGTAGGATTTGCGGTGGGTATACCGTCTCTTGGCGTGAGCCTTTATGCGGAAGAAATGGCTTTCTATGATGTGCCGGTAGGCGGCCTGTACATAGCTGAAAAAAACTATATCGTAGCTGCGGTAATTGTGGTCATGGTCACGATAGTTACTTATTTTTCAAGCCGGAAGATCCTTTCTGAACCTGCGGCCCAGACTCTCAGGCTGGAAGTACCCAAGATCAAGCAGAAAAAGAAGAGCGAGAAGCCGGGTGGCATAATGTCCAGGCTTTCCTTTGCAGTCAAGTGGAACTTAAGGGATGTGGCCAGGAGCAAAGCCCGTACCATAATGGGTATCGTAGGTGTGGCAGGATCCACGCTTCTGATAGTAATGGCCTACGGAATGGAAGACTCTATGTTAAATTACCTTGACTGGGAGTTCTCCGGGATACTCAGGTTCACATCAAAGCTTACCTTTGACTCGGATATAACAAATGTGGAGAGAAGCGACCTTTACAGGGAGTACGGAAATGCCACCACCCAGAGCGTGCCCATAGAGTACTATGACGGCAACGGGCTGCTGCAGACATCGGTCATAACCGTAAATGACTCGGAGGGGATGATCGCCCTGTGTGACCATGACAAGGTTTCCCATGATATCAATGAGGGCATACCGGGAGCAACCTACAGCGACATAAACGCACCCGGGGCTCTTTTTGCCACGGAAAAGCTCATAAAGAATAAGAACCTGGATATCAGTAAACCGCTGAAGTGGCATATACTGGGAAGCGATGACTGGTACGAGAGCAGTATAGCTGCCGCAAACCGGGATCCCCAGGCCCAGCAGTTTGCCATGACCAGGCAGGCTTTTGAAAACCTCGGCGAGAAGTACGAGCCGGATACCCTTTACACGTATATGGACCTTACCGGAGTGGACGATGAGGACATAGACGGCGTAAGTGCCATAAGTACGCTTCCGTCCCTAAGGGAGCAGATGAGCGGGATGCTGTCCATGATACAGGGAATGCTTGGCTTATTTATAGTAGTGGCCGGGGCACTGGGCTTTATCATCATATATAATATGGGCCTGCTTTCTATGAACGAGAAGATGTACCAGTTTTCGACTCTTAAGGTTTTAGGTTTCGGCTTCCCTAAGATCATGAGAATATATACCATGCAGAATATCTGGATCACCCTATGCGGAATTGCGATCGGACTTCCTATGGGTTATTGTTTCACGGACTTCCTGTTCGTATTTGCCATAGGCGAGGAGTACGATTTCAACGCTCATATAGACCCTTCTGCGTATATCATTGCATCTGCAGGAACCATACTTGTAATGGTCATTACCAGCATCGTTTTGGCCCAGAGCCTTAGGAAAATCGACATGGTTGCCAGTCTCAAGGCGAATGAGTGATACGTTATGTAAACTCAACTAATCTAATTGTCTTGAAAAAAGCGGTCTTTTTGGAAAACTATCAGAATTTTTTCAAAAAAAACACCTTTTATGGTAAAATGTAGCATAGGTTTGCTATAAATTTTTGGGGTGTTTTTATGCTTGCAGACGAGCTTATAAAACAGAATAAGCAAAGGCAAAAGCAGACAAAAGTGTTTGACGAAGATGAAGAGACACTTATGTACAAGCCTGCTGAGCGCAGAAAATATTTCAATGACACTGATGATGTCTTTACACAAAAGGATACAAAATCGCTGAACACAGCGCCGTCGGTATTTGACAGGGGGGCTATTTTTAAATCAGTCAGGACGGATGATTGAGTTCTGGAACAGATAGGGTGAGGGTTAATGGATAGATATAGCAATAAACTAAAAAATAAGCCGTTTGCGGATTATAATGAATTTATGCAGTATATGTTCGACTGCGTAAATACATGCATAGATGCTTACCTGGAAAGGATGAAGGCTGTCTTCTCAACAGGACAGGGCCAGTACAAGAATGTTCTATATCCCGATATCGAAGTGGCCAGTGATGTCTGCCGTGAACGGATTGAGAAGTTCGTCATGGGTGATCCGTCCGCCGAAGCAGAAGAGGATACTGATGAGGATGGCGATGAAGAAGGCGGAAAGAAAAAGAAGAAGGCCGAGAAGAAGGAGCCTACAGAGGCTATAAGCGATGACCTTCTGGATCTCTTCTCCAGCCTGACAGAAGCCATAGATGATGAAGAGGAAGTAAAGGAAATCCCTACAAGATCCGATGTAATGGGGGCGGAGGAAACCTTAGAATTCATCATCAGCAGGGCAGAGGCATCCATTGAAAAAGGGGTAAAGCTTCCGCTTTATGAGTTATGCAAGAAGTTAGATTTTGAACCTTTTACCATATTCTGTTTTACTGCCGGAATCCTGTCCAGTACTCAGACTGACTATGCCGGCGTATATCAGATCGTCAATGAAAATGGCGGACTTTCCTGTCCGACCATAGAATCAGCAGCAAGACTTTATTACGGGGACAAGTTTTCGGTGACAGGCGCCTACGGCGGAATGAGTGCCTGCCTTGAACAGCTTATGCCCATACTTGACCTGCATGTGGTAAACAGCATGCCTTTCTCTACCGCCGTATCACCGGATAAAAGGGTCATCGACTTCCTTTTCGGTAGGGATCCATTCAAGCTTGATGAAGATTATTCAAGGTTCTTCAGTACCCTGACAAAGCCGGGAGAAGAACTTGATCCCATAATGGCAAATGCTACCGTCTTAGAGGCTATGGAGATAGCTTATGCGGAAGGCACCAGGATCTTCTATTACTATGGCGATGAGGGAAGCGGACGTAAGTTCTTCGTTAAGAAATTCTGCGAGAAGAATAATCTCCGTGCCATCACCATCAACTGTAAGAAACTTTTCGATTATGATTTCCAGTTTGTTAACAGGGCGCTTTGGGCTGTAACCAGAGAGTGTATCCTTACCAATGCGTGCTGCTGTCTGACAGATCTTTCATATAGGGAAGAGGAAAAGGAAAAGTTCTTCGGTTATATGGATCTTGCGTTCTCAAAGCTTACTGAGAAAAACATCACCGTTTTCGCAATGTCCAAGCTGAACATCTCCATGAAAGAGATCACGAAGGAGACCTTTGCGGAATTCGAACTTCCGGCACCTACCACTACCGACCGACTTGCATGCTGGGAATTTTTTGCAAAGCAGTATTCATTTGATGATGATGTGGATCTGCTGGAAATGTCAACCAAGTTCATCTTTACAGCCGGCAAGGTTAAGGACGCCCTTAAGGAAGCAAGGAACCTTTCCCTTATGGATAAGGAAACGGTTATATCCAGAAAGAATCTCTTCAAGGGATGCAACAGACAGATGTCATCCGAGCTTTCCCAGAAGGCTACCCGAGTGGAAGCAAAATTCGGTTTCGACGATATCGTTATGAACCCCAGCCAGCGGGAAACCATCACCCATGCCATAGAGCAGATGAACTTCAAGAAGCAGGTATATGAGCAGTGGGATTACACAAAGAAGTATCCTTACGGACGAGGCCTTACGGTTCTGCTCTTCGGTGCTCCCGGTACAGGTAAGTCCATGATGGCGCAGGTTCTGGCCCATGAGCTGAACCTGGAGCTTTACAGGGTAGATATTTCGAAGGTTGTAGATAAGTACGTCGGTGAAACGGAAAAATCACTTTCCATGATATTCCGTGAAGCAAAGAAGTGTAACGTCGTTCTTTTCTTTGATGAGTGCGACACCATATTTGCGAAGCGTTCCGACGACGGCGGTTCCAACCAGGCATCCGCCAACAACAAGACAGCGTTGCTCCTTCAGGAAATGGAAGCATACGACGGTGTGTGCGTACTGGCAACCAACTACAAGCACAACATCGACCCGGCTTTCTTCCGAAGGATGAAGTACATCGTAGAATTCCAGTTCCCCAATGCGGATACCCGCGAGATGCTCTGGAGGACTACGATACCCAAGACCACTCCTTTGGATGAGGATGTGGATATCAGGTACTTAGCAGAGAAGTACGAGTTTGCCGGTGGTAATATCAAGAACTGCATCCTGAATGCGGCTTTCCTTGCGGCAGCAGATGAGACAGCACATGGGAAGGTATGCATGAGACATTATCTTAGCGCAATAAAGTACGAGTTTGTTAAGGTTGGTAAGGTATTTACCAGATCGGATTTTGAACCCTATGCGGATCAGATCGGTCTGTAAAATAAATATAAAAGTAAAGGCAGCATAAAAATATAATTTATGAGGAAGGAAGAACACTATGGCAAATCAAATGTATCCTTTTGAAAAAAATCGTTACTACCCGGGAAAGATGCTTACAAGTGCGGATTTTCAGGCAGAGCAGGATTACTTTGTTAATCGTATGAGGTTTTCCAATGTACTTATGTATGGAAGCGGTATCGTCTGCGGACTGGGAACATTCAGTTTGGATGACCTTTCAATACTGATAGAGAGCGGTGTTGCCATAGACGGCGAAGGAAGGGAGATTATAGTTGACAATTCAGTGGTTAAGAAACTGTCAGCAATTGATGGTTTCGATTCGCTGAAGACCGACAGGGCTGTGCTTTGCCTCAAATATAATGAGAAGGAAGTTCATTCGGTTTATTCCGTAAATTCCACCGGAAATGCAAGCAAGGAATACGAATATAACCGTATTTCCGAAGGATACGAGCTGTTCCTTACCGATAAGGATGACCTTAAGCCTGATTATGTGGCTGAGACGGAATTCCTTGTAAGGGAGCGGATCATGAAGTCTGACAACTTCCTGGTAGAGGTAATGCTCCCCGGTTATGTGAGCAAGGACAGGAATGTAAGGCTTGAGCTGGTAGTGACAAAGCTTACGGATGCAGATGTTGAGCTGACAATGGACGGACTTTTAGAGACGCCCCTTTTCATGAGCAGCACCGGAGAGAATATCATTGCGGTTGAGTGTTCAGGTCTTAAGCTTAAGAAGGGTGAGACCTGGTCAAAAGAGTACTGGATGAAGGTTATGCCGGCTGATGTGGAGGATACAGCTGTTATTCTCAGAAGCGGTTCAGCACATGCGTACGAAAACGATACGGCAGTGCCTACGGCAAATAGTTTCCATATCAAAGTCATAATGTCGGATGCAACACCTTTGGAGCTGGTTACCAACCGTATCAGCATGCTTAATCTTGAGATGATGGCTATAGGCAGCAGGAATGATTACATCAGGCTGGCAGAGATAAAGCTGCTTCGTACCGATAATGCATACGTCATTGACCGCATCATAGAGGATGGCGTAAAGAAATATATCACGGCACCCGGCCAGGAGTACATGAGGAATCACTTCATCTCATACTATGAGAAGGATGTGGACATCATGGAAAGGATTGAGGTACAGCAGGGTCCTGCAGATGTACGGAGTGAAACCAAGGAAAGAAAGTCAGGCCCTGAGGTGGCTACCGGCATACTGGAGATACCCCTTGGCAGAAATGTTCAGCCCGGTGATGTGAAATTCTCAGGCGAGATCACTCATGGTCTTGGTAAGGGTAATGTATATGTACAGCTGGGATATGAGCATATAGACCATGATGAATCATTGGGGATGGATGCCAAGAATACGGTATATGGTAATCCGGCACTTTTTGAGACCGGTGAAGAGAAGGTTGATGCCGAGGTGGCTGTAAAGGTGCTTAATGACAAGGGAAGCTTTGTGGCTGCTGCAAAGATGAATCGCAGCGTAAATTACCTTGTTCTTACATACCGTTGGGTTGCAATCAAATTCCCTGCAGGGAATGATCTGGATATGCCCGGTGATTATTATGATAAGAGCATTTCGGCTGAGACACCTACAGTTGTGCTTGGTCTCAAGGAAAGCCACTATTTCGGTGTCAGATTCCACAATATGCCCCAGAGCAGCATAGCTTATGAGCTTACTGCACCCGGAAGCGGTGAGATATCTGCTGACGGTATCTATGTGGCTCCTGCTAAGGAAGGTGTATATGAGATAAGGATCTACTGCACCGATATGCCTGTAGTATGCACTTATGCTTATGCAATCGTAAAGAAGATAACAGGGGATGAGACAGAAGCATAATGATATATGAATCCGAAAATGCAAAATATGAGGTCCTGAGTACCGTCCTTTCTACGGAAGATTTTGATGTGCTCATATGTGATGACCTGTCGGGGGAAAACAGGAGCAAGTATACTGTTTTCCTGGTGCGTTCTCATGAGCTGATAAAAAGGCTGCTGGTAATGCTTGATGCGAATTCAACTCCGGATGGCGGCAACGCTGTAATGATAGAAAACTTTTCTACCGGAAAGGATCATTTTTTCGTATTTCCGTATAGACAGGAGAGGGCTCTGGATAAGTTTTTTGTGGGCGAAGGAATGTCCATCAATCAGTGTGAGACCATATGTTGCAATGTAATTCTGGCCTGTATTACATCAGGGATTCCTTATCCGCTGCTTTATCTGATTTTGAAACACAGGTTGGTAAATATTTCCAGGGATGATTCAATTTATTTGAGCTATAGCGTGGACCTTTCCGAAATGGATGAAAAGATTGGTGAAAGGGAGTGCGTTGTATGTTGTGCAGAGATTCTTACGGAACTGCTTAAAAAAGCATCCTTTGAGAAAGCAATATCCTGTCAGATACTGGAGAAAAAGAGTGCCAATAAGAGTTATGCACAGTTTATTGAGCTGTACCGTGATGTCAGGATCGCCTCTGCTCCGGAAGGAAAGATAGGCATATTCAAACGGATAAAGAAGTTTTTCTCAAGGCATTCGGATCTGCTCTTTAGGATACTGTTTGTATTGTGTACTATTGTTGCTATTGTTGCGTTAGTCATGCTGCTCTCAAATCTGTTTTTTGGAGATCAGCCCTGGTTAAGAATTTTTTATAATAATTTTAAAGTGATAGGTACGCAGTCGCTGGAATGATGAAATATAGTTTATCTGAGGTTTAATGTTATGGCTAAAAAGATTATAGGAATAATAATTGTTCTTCTTTTCCCATTGATGTTTTTTGGTATTTTTATAGATCTGAATACTGATAAATCAGAATTCAACGAGACCACTAAGTATGTGGAACAGAATGGCATATACTATTATTCTTCCGACTGTGGAAATAATGTGCGCATATACGGTATAAAGCCGAATAAGAAAATAAAGTATGGCACACGTTTGGATAGTAAGAAAAATGAGACGGCTTCGATAGAAGGCATAGCAGCAGACGAGGAAAATATTTATGTTCTGTACACAAAGACCACACAGGACAGAAAATCATATTTCCAGATTCTCAAGTATGATCTGGGCTTGAAACCTATTGTGGCATCAGCGTTATTTGAAATTGACAAGGATGTATGGGCTTGCAGTATTGATGTGCAGGATGGTGATCTGTACGTTACCGTGATGGATGAGGAGCGTACTCAGGCGAATGTTTACCTCCTGGGGAAAGATATTTTTGAAGATAAGGAGGAAAACGAATCTTCATCATCATTGTCAATGATCTATTCAAAGGAAAGTGAAGGGGCGCGTTTATTTACTTCGGCATGCTATCAGGACGGACAACTTTTTACAAGAATGGATTCAGATGCTCCGGCAGGAGTATTTGCAGTTCCTGATGAGATCAAAAAAATCTACAATTTAAGAAATTCAAATATAGGTATTGAAATGAAGACCGGTGGTGCCCGTACTGCAGGCGTGTTTGCTTTTACCTGCCTTGTGATTCTTTCGGGCATCATGGTACAGCTTGTTGTGAAAAAGAAGAGCCGTGTACTGGGCCTGATCCTTTCCGGAACGGTTTGGGTAATTTTCATAGCTGTTAATGTTTCTTTTGTGCTTAATGCTGTTATGGAAAAAATAACCCAGGACTCTGCAACGGTGCTGGCAACTGATGAGAATGTTTACAGCGTAGACGACATAGGTATGCTTGAGAACTACGGTGTCGGAGATGCGGATTTTTATGAGAGCAGCGGATATTATTCACTTTACTCGGCAGTGACGGATGAGCTTGGCGGATATGGTACGGTAGACTGCAAGAGATTCTTGATCGTTAATGCACAGAATGGAAATATCATACTCGATACTGAGCTTATGAACCGTCAGAATATCGGCGAGGTTATGGGCGATTCCTATAGACATATGGTAGAAAAATGTGCTATAGACAAGGATTCGGAAGTAGATGTCAATACCATTCATGGTACAAGGTACTATATTGTATGTTCACCTATGATGTCAGCCGGAAATTCTTCATATTGCCTTATCGGTATGTATATAAGCCCTGAGACAGACAGTGATGTGATGGTAGGAGCCCTGCTTATCAATAACTGTGTGGGCCTGATGGCGATTATTTTCCTTATCGTTTATTTCACGGTAGATGTAAGAGTATACAGGGATATTGCCCTTATAAAGAGAGCGTTGATGGAAGCTGTTGAGGATGGAAAGGAACCTGAGGTTTCCAAGGAGGTCAGCGATGACCAGAAACTGATCTATACGGCTATCAGGGAACTTGTCAGACGGATCAACAGAATAAACTATGCAAAGTACCAGATGTACTCGGCATATTATCGTTTTTCACCGAAGAACATTGAACAGCTGATGCATAAGGACTCCATTACGGAGGTACATGAAGGTGATACGGCAGTTGCAAAGGGCTCTATGGTTGTATTTTCAACATCTTCGACACCGGAAAACAGGGAAGTCCTTGATAATATGAAATTCCTTATGGATTATATGGAAACAGCAGATATGGAAGGTACGGTCGTATCCAATGACAGCATGCTGTCCAAGGTTGAAATGTTCTTTGACAAGAGCAATAAGCGTATGCTTGAGTTAGGTGTAGGATACTACACCAATTCCGTAAGAAAAGAAATGAACAGCAGCATGGGACTTGTGGTGTACTACTCAGAGTTTACTGTAGGAATTGCAGGTAACAGTACCCAGGCTATGACATTTATATCGTCTCCTAAGGTAAGAATATATGAGCACTTTGGTGAATGGTTCAGCAATATGGGCATAAATATGGTTATCACCAAGAAGATAATGGAGCGCGATGCAGGACAGGCTGAAGTAAGGTATATCGGATACATAATCCTTCCGGATGGAAGCAGGGAGGATATGTATGAAGTTCTTGATGCCTGTGATGCAAGGGAAAGGCAGCTCAAGATGGAATACAGAAAGAAGTTTGAGGATTCCATAGACCTGTTTTATAAGTCGGATTTCTATCTGGCAAGAAACAGATTTTCAGATCTGCTGAAGAACTGTCCTGCAGACAGGCTGGCAAAATGGTATCTCTTCAAATGTGAAAAGTGCCTTAGCGGCGGTTATATGGGCGAAGAAGGAATGGTACTTGATTACAACGATGATATCTGATTGCAGGATTGCCACTTTCGGAGGATAAATGAACATATTAAGCACATTAATTACAGTCCTTAAGTCCAGGGTCACCAGGCTGGTAGCGAAATTCAGGCTTTATACCAGCAGGGGCTTTATTCAGGCACGTATAATTGATAAGTTCAGGACTTTTGCAACCAAGATTCTGAATATCAAGCCTAAGGATAAAAATGATTATTACACCATTTTTGGCTGGATGATAAGCAAAAAACTGGCTCATGCGGTCCTTTTTGTCCTGGGAGTGGTCAGTCTTTGGTACATTTTTTCAAATATTTCTGCATTTGGGTACGGAAAAGGTCAGAATACGGTACGCACGTACTCGTATAATTCAATCATATTAAGATTTGTATCGGGGCACGTGAGGATAAAAGCTCATGACGGATACATAGCTTATGACGGAAATGTAGAAGATGGAAGCGTATCCGGTAACGGGACGCTGTACTACCCGAACGGAAATACCGCATACAGCGGAAGTTTTTCCGGTAACAAATATGAAGGCAAGGGAACATCTTACTACGAAGATGGGGCAGTATGTTATGTGGGAAACTTCCATAATAACCTGTATGACGGCAAAGGAAAGGAGTACAGGAGCAGCGGAACCCTTGAATATGATGGCAACTTCATGGAAGGGTATCGTAACGGTGAAGGGATCCTGTACAATGCGTCAGGAGATGAACTGTATAACGGAAACTTTTCCTACGACAGCATAGTTTATTCCGACCTTCTGGGCATACCCACATCTGAAGCAGCAAAGAAATACAGCGGTGAGCGTGAAGTTTTCCAGTCTGATGAAGGGGTTTGCGTAGTACTTGATGATATAGATGCAATGTATTTTGCTGTTGCTGATCCCGAAGCCCTGTCAGATGACCTGACCACCAGCGAAGTGTATGTTATGTCAGATTCATTCCAAGCAGGCAAGGTTAGTGTTCGTACTATAGAGGAGATCAAAACGCTGCTTGGAACACCGCTATACGATGGTGAATCGGCAGTGATCTTCCCGGAGGCAGTGCTGATAGATAAGCTGAGCAGGGATGGCAAGATATACGATGAGGTGAAGTTATCCGGCAATGAGCAGTTTACTGATGTGACGACGGTGACAGGATATAACAGGGAAGCAGTTGTTTACCTTTACAGTTTTGAGAAGGATGGGCTGATTTATGAATTCATATGCGGCAGTGCCCAGGGAGCCTTTGAATTCTACAGGATCCGGCAGGCATAGAAAAGTCCATATGAGAAAGCTTGTAAAGAGCATGGTTTCACTCATGCTTACTTTAACGCTGCTTGCCGGCATGGTACAGGGGACCGGGACGATCAAGGCTGATGCAGCCGGAACTCAGAATAAGGTTCTCACCATTGAAACCGCCAGGACTTTGGCGCTGGCAAACAGCTCAGAGTTTGAAAGCGCTGAGGATGACCTTGAAACAAAATATATCGCTCTTGAGAGTGCTAAAAAGGCAATGGAACTTACATATAGGAGGCTGAACACTTTCAGTTGGACCCCGTTGCTTAGTTTTAAGTTTCCGGAGTCACCTAAGCAGCAGGATCTCTATGAGTTGGAATTTTCAATAACAGAAAAGCAGGCTGACATAGATGTTGCAAAGAGAAAACTTGCAAATGTAAAGTATAAGGTTTACGACGATGTAAATGTACTTTACTGCAGCATTTATACCACCCAGGTCCAGCTTGATTTCAATAAAGATAAGCTTGAGTCCGTAGATGAAGCTCTTGCAAAGAATAAGGCAAGGCTTGCAACCGGTGAAGCATCACAGGCAGATATTGATGCACTCCAGGCCAAGCATGATACTTTGGAAAAGACCATCGCAGCTGAAGAGAGAAGCCTTGCATCTTCCTTAAGAAAGATGTCACAGAAGACTGGTATAGATGTAAGTACCGGGTATTCTTTTGAGGAACCCTTCCTTGCAGCTGATATAAACAGGGAATACCTGTATAATGCTCCTGATTCCAGGCTTGATTCCATTATACAGTGGACCAAGGACAAGGATGAAAATTATTACGATGTATGCATGGCTGAGACCACTGCAAAGCTTTCACTTCAGACAAATTATGACATCATGAAGAGAAAGTACGGAAGCGATATAAACCTTATCTCAGGCTATGTTACACAGGCACTTAACGGCCAGGATATAAATAAGAAGGCTTTCAAGAAGTCCTATAAGGATTTCCTTAAGAAAGTAGACAGTTATTGGGAAGGCAAGAAAAGGATTCTTTTCATAAAGATACCGAGGATCTGGTTCAAGGGTTCAACTGCAGGTACAAGATTTGTAGAGGATGATCCCTATGTACTTCAGGAGGATGCACTGAACTACCAGTCAGCAAGGTCTGACAGGGCACTTGCCGAGACTGAGCTTGAGAATTCTGTTGTGGATACTTTTGACGGATATGTTTCCGCAAGGAGCGCTTACGAAACAGCAGTGGAAAATGTCAATACCAACAGGGATCTGCTTGAAAAGGCAAAAGTCCAGAATGCGGTAGGGGATATGTCTTTTGAAGAGTACCAGCAGGTGCTCGAAGGCTATGAAGAGGCACAGAATACTATGATAGAGTCCCTTCAGTCATATTCCGATACACTGAATAACTTTGATGACATTACCAAAGGATGGGTAAGCGGATACTTGGATTACCAGTCTGCAACACTTGGCACAGGCTCAAACGGCATAAGCTACAAGGAAGATTCAGACCGTGCTTATTATACGCTGGAGTCCATAATCCAGAATCAGGAATTTGAACTGAGGATCACCATTCCTGAAGATTTTGATACTGAAATAACAGATTATGAGCTGTGGCTCGACGGTGTGCAGGTTGGTCCGAGAACGGCTATTGATGAAAAGCTTCGTCATGTGTCGGTAGCAAAGAACTGCATAAATAAAGCGTTTATAAGATTTTATAACGGAGATGAATTCATTGATGACTGTGAGATATCTCCCAACAAGACCAGTGATTATCTGGATATAGTTGTTGACAGAGGAACAGAGACTGTAGAAAGTGATGTACTGGCAACATATGTAACCGATGGCCCGGATACAGTGGGAATGACAACGATAACTGTTACTCCAGAAGCAAATATCAATGCAGCCTTCTATAGGATCAGGACCGCGGATGGACAGTTTATAGGCAGTGAAGACTACATCGCGGCCGGCAAATCATTAAGGTATCTGAATCTTATTACCGGTGATATGTCGGCACTGACAGTAGAGTTTTACGACGATGGAAAAGCACTTATTGAAACAGGATATTTTGCAACTTCAGGCTCTGTAATAATGAGGGAACTGCAATGAAGAAGAACAAGAGAGTAAAAAAAGCATCCAGCACCGCAGCTAAAAACGGTTTCGGAAAGATTGCCGTACTGTCAATGGTTGTAATGGTTGTTTCAGCTGTGATCGCAATTTACGGTTCGTCTGCCAGGGGTGCATTTGATGAGTCGGATGCCATTACTTTCCAAGAGTATAAGGTTTCTCATAACATAGAGAATAGCGTACTCTTTATCGGAACCTACATCATACACAAGGATGCAATGACGGAAGAGCTTTACGAGAAGGCTTATGATTCCGCTGCAGCATCAGGCCAGGACATACCTTATTACAAGTCTGAAATCGGTAACGGTGAATGGTATGACCTGTCACAGGCTGAAAATGTAAGCGATATTACTGCAGACGGTACAGCACTGGTGGATGAGAGTGAGATCGATCCCCTCTTCGTACAGTTTTATGTCGGTGCGGACGGCGTTGTAAAGAACTATAAGGATGAGATCATTAATCCGTTTGATGTACCTTCACCTTATGATCTTTCAAACCTTCCTGAGTTTGAACAGCTTTGGTTCCAGTACGCACAGTCAACATCACATGATCCTGTGTCAAGAGATAAGTTCCTCGAGAACCGTTTTTCAGAGGACAAGAATGTAGAGGATTCTGACAATTACCTGTACGACGCTATATCCACATTCTTCCAGCTTGACCTTACTGATGATGATACAAAGGCGCTTGATGCTAAGCTTGCCAATATGTATGCATGGAAACAGGAACTGATGAATGCAGGACGCGATGAGGATGCCGAGACGGTTTACTCCATCTGTGCCATGATAGATGCACAGAGACGCGCCATAGTATATGACAAGCTGGCAACAGAATCAGAAAACTGGCATTCAGCAAATCCTGCGCTTGGCACATCCGTAATGCCGAAATCCGATAATAATTCGTTTGGATGGTTTTCCGCACCGGTGGAGTATCCTGTTAACTATGATACACGTACCGGCAGCCTGGTTGGAGCCCTGTATGATATCTGTTCGGGAAGTCAGTATGATGAAGATGATCCCTTCGAACAGGATAGTGGAATAATGGATGCCATTAATGAAGCAAACAGTGCCTGCCAGACCAGTTATATAGAATATTCATCCAAGGCACTTGCAGACGAGAATACAGTGCTTGGTCATTACAAGTATATTTACAGCAACAATGTAATGGAATCCAAGAGTGAGGAGTCACTTACAAAGCTCCGTTCTCTCATGAATATTGAGAAGGATGTTATCGCAGACAAGAGCAAGGAACTGACAGTTTTGGAAAGCGACCTTCTTCCATACGGTCAGAGCCAGTTTAAGTCCATAGTTACATCAGGTGAAGGTAATGATTACAGAAGTGCGGTAGCTGCAGGCAAGTCCAAGGCAGTTACGACCCAGATCTTGACAGACCTTGCAAATGAGACTGAATCAAGGCGTACTCAGTACCAGGCACTCATTGATGCAAAGCAGAAGAGAATGGATGCAGCTGATGCTCTTGAGTATGTACAGAGCATAAGAGCTTGGGCTGAAGAAGTAAAGGGTACTATTCCAAATGATGATTTTAAGGGTGATGCAGAGGATGCCTTGGATAAGTTCATAAAGTACCTGAAGGATTTGGAAAGCACTATCAAGAATTCCGACGGAAGCCTGCGGGATGATATGGAAAAGCTGCAGGAACAGAAGGATGACCTAAATACAAAGCGCCAGAATGCGCTGGATAATAATGACTTAGCCGGCGCAGCAAAGTACGATGCACTTATCGCTGCTGTAGATAAGCAGATGGATGAGCTGGGAGGTAACAACGCTGCCCTGGCAGACAGCTTGCTTGATAAGGCAAAGGAGGCGGCTGCGGAAGGCAATGCAGATGCTCTTTCAAATGCCATGGATGCATTGGCTGAGATGGGTGCTGCTGATCAGATGGCGGAGCTTGTTGACAAGCTTGAAGATATGGGCGCAAATGCGGAGGTGATGGCTGAAGCGGAAGCAGCACTTGCAGAAGCTGAAGCAAACAGCGGTCCGGATTCACTTGCGGGAGACGGAACTGATGGTGACGGTGATAAGACAGGGCTTCTTGGACTTTCCGATGATGAAATGATGTCTCTTTTAGAGGGACTATTCGGAATGGCATTTGAGGATATGAGCCCCGGAATGAAGGCGGAATTCTTAGCAGTCCTTTCGATACTTGGTAATGAAGGCTATGACAATTTTGCTGCACTGGCTGCAAAGATTGCCCAGGAGCTTAACGAAGAAGGTAATCCGTACATATACACACCGTATAAAAATGATGCGGACAATATTTATATATCTCTTGTGTCCGTATCAGCAGCAGCAGGATACAGATATGTATCTACCGGAGATAACTGTACACTGGTAAAGAGCAAAGGTTCACTGACTTATACATTCTCGCCTTATGGTCTTAAGTATGAAAAGATTGAAGGTGGCGAGTCAAGTGAAGAGGATCTTCTGCATACAGTGGTAATACAGAATAGCATGTATTTGAGAAGTGAAGATGCAAAGGCAATATTTGACTGCAGAGCAGTAAATGTTCCGGATTGCAACGGTGCTTATGCAGTATGTCTGCTCAGCAAAAAAATGGATGATGCTGAGAGCAAAGTTAGCGAATTGAAGGGAGAATAACAGATGGCTGATTATCCTATAATCTCGGACGTTAGCTCATATATCGTGAGGATGCTTCGTGAAAAAATGTGCCCGGAGCCTATTCCTTCACCAAACAATATAGAGATATCTTCTCCGGCATCACAGGATGTTGACTACATAGTAGGACTTTACCTGTATGACATAAGAGAGGACATGGAAGTGGCACAGCCAAAGAGGATCCAGAAGGGAAGGATCCAGCTTCAAAAGCCGCCAAGACCGTATGATTTATTCTATATGGTCTTTATAAACGGGGGAGGCCAGATGGGCCTGAAAGACCCTGATATACAAAAAATCATCGGACGAGCTGCACAGATCGTCAACGACAACAACTCTGTGTACCCCAACGAGCTCCAGGGCTGGCTGGATACGCAGGAACCTCCGATAGTACTGTCTCAAGCGAAGATAAGTCTGGAGGAGAAGGTAAGGGTGTGGCAGGCTATCAATAAGCCCTATCAGATAAGCCTGTTCTATAAGGCGGCACCTGTTTACCTGTCGAGTGAGATCGTTATCAATACGCCTCGGGTTGTTGATAGCGAATTCAATCTGGGCGTGACCGGTGATCAAAATGAATCCTGACTTCTGCCAAAGGCGTAAAGTGGCAGGGTTGAAGGGAAGAAAGGAGGAATGTGAGCATTTCTGTAATCAGAGCGAGACTGGATCTGTTGGTGTCACTTCTTGACACGACTACCGGGCAACCGGTTAACACACTTGATGTGAGGATCTATCGCAACGGAGAGCTGACCAGGCCTGCTTCGAGAGGCGGCGGGAACTACATTTTTATCAACACGGACAGAGAAGACTTTCTCATGCGAGTGGAGGTAAGGGGATATGAGTCCTGCGATGTGCCTATAAAGTATGCCGAGCTCGATGAAAGAGTACCGCAATGTCTATTGTTCCTGATGCCTTCAGAGAGCAAAAAGAGCGGAATACCGGTAATGGATTACTCAGGCAACGATCCTATGATCAAGGCCATCGAAGCAATCAACATTGATACTACTAACATAAGCTTCGCGTCCTTTACCAAGCGTGACAACTCAATGGATTTTTTCAGTCAGGCAAGAACCAGTCTGACATTCGACAACCAGTACTACGCAATCCTGAAACCGGACAGAAAGGGCTATGTAAAAGTCAGGATCAAAGAGGTACTGTCAACACAAAAGGTTCGTCTATACGACGCACCGCCGCCCGAAGAACTGGAGAAAAATGTACCGATAGCCAGGATCATATTTGGTCAGGTTAAGAACGGACATTATATCATACGTGTAAGGGCAGGAAGGCCGAATGACAGATACATCATCTGCAAACGATATGATGATCATGAAGAATTTGAAATGATTGTCTTCGGGGATGATGGAAAACCTGTGAACGTACAGGATGGTGCAGAAGAAAGCGAGTAACGGAAAGGAGGATTAAATGCCGAATGTTGTAACAAACGGAGCGATGTGCAGATGTGCATTCAGTGCCACGACAGCCCCACTAAAGGTTACATCACAGATGAAACTGAGTATCGAGGGAAAGCCGGTGGCAACAATATGTGACAATCAGCCTTTTGCCAACATTGGACCATTCGGAATGTGTACTAATCCGGCTAATCCGGCGGTAGCAGCAGCGCTGGGAGCACCCCAACCCTGCACTCCGATGACAGGAACACCCTGGATGGGAGCAAATCCGAAGGACATGGCAGGAAACTATCCGATACTTACAGACACATGCACAACAATGTGCGCATACGGCGGGACTATCACAATTGACAGTGCCGGACAAGTTAAGACACAAAATCAATAACAATGAAAGGATAAGGTAAGAATTATGGCAGAATATTTTTCACCTGGAGTCTATGTTGAGGAATATGATAATTCACCCAGAAGTATCGAGGGTGTAGGAACAAGCACAGCCGGTTTCGTCGGCATGGCTGAAAAAGGTCCTGTTTCAGGAATTCCTCAGCTTGTGACAAGCTTCAAGAGCTTCCGTCAGCAGTTTGGCGGTTTCTTAAGTGAATTCAAATATGGCGAGTACAGATATCTCGCTAACAGCGTTGAGCAGTTCTTTAACAACGGAGGAACAAGATGCTACGTAATGCGTGTAGCTCCACAGGATGCTCTTCCTGCAAGCGCAGACAAGGGCGTTGTAAAGTTCATCGCTGCAAACCCTGGTAAGTGGGGCGACAAGATCCAGGTAGCTTTAACAACCGTTAAGAAGGTAAAGATGCAGCTCATTGAGAAGACTCAGGTTGGCTACAAGGCTAAGAAGACCGAAGGCTTCAGAGAGGGTGACGTTGTAGAGTACAACGGAACTTTCCACAAGATCAAGGCTATCCTTGATGACGTAGTTGTATTCGATGACAAGATGCCGGACAGCGCTGTTGATAACGGCACAGTTCCTAAGAACTTCGTATATCTTGTAACCTTCGACCTTATGGTAACAGCTGGTGATGATTCAGAGACATACACAGATATGACACTGAACAACCAGTCACCTGCATTCATCGCAAACCGCATGAAGCACAGCGCTATCGTAAAGCTTGAAGTTAAGGATACTGACAAGGCATTAAGCCCTGTAGAGTCTATCCTCGGCAAGGGCCTTACAAGCGGAGCTTTCCTTCTTGCAGGCGGTTCTGATGGTTCCATCGCTAAGGTTAAGGCTGGAACATTCATCGGTGAGGACGGTGGTCCCGGCAACAGAACCGGTCTTCAGGCATTCATCGAGAACAGCACAATCTCAATGATCGCTGTACCCGGTGTTACAGATCCTGAAGTAGTAGTTGCACTTGTTGCACACTGCGAGAACTTAAAGAACAGATTCGCAGTTATCGATATGCCTGGTGATATGTATAAGACAGAGGATCTCATCCGTTATCGCGGACTTATTGATTCTACTTATGCAGCTATGTATCATCCTTGGATCCAGGTACTTGACCGCTCAACAGGCAATGCCGGTTTCATTCCTCCTTCGGGAGCAATCATGGGTGTATACTCCAGAACCGATATCGCTCGTGGCGTACACAAGGCACCTGCTAACGAGACTATCTTCTGTACCGGTCTTAAGACCAACTACAACAAGGATGAGCAGGATATCCTCAATCCTGAAGGAATCAACCTTATACGTGCATTCCCCGGACAGGGCATCAGAGTATGGGGTGCAAGGACTGCAAGCTCCAATTCCGCATTCAAGTATGTCAACGTTCGCCGTCTGTTTATCTTCGTGGAAGAGAGCATCAAGGCAAATACCAACTGGGTTGTATTCGAGCCCAACGATCAGATGCTGTGGCAGAGGGTTGCACTTACTGTTTCTTCCTTCCTGGATGGTCTGTGGAGAAACGGCATGTTAGCAGGAAGCACTGCATCAGAGAGCTATTTCGTAGAGATCGGTACCTCGACAATGACAAGGGACGACATCATGAACGGCAGACTTATCTGCAACATCGGTATCGCTCCTTCGAGGCCTGCCGAATTCGTTATCTTCCGTGTAACTCAGCATACAGCTGAAGCCGGTGGTGGCGGAGAAGAAGGCTGACGAGAGTATTGACTAAAGTTAAAGAATAAGTAATGGTTCGGCCCGTAACGGGCCGGGCAGTTACGAGGAAGATTTGAAAGGAGATTAAATTATGGCAGGTACAGCTCAGGATGCTTATACAAATGGCAGGGGTTCAGCTTATCCGTTGACAAAAATGAACTTCTTCGTTCAGGTTGACGGTATAGACGGAACAGCTGCATTCAGTGAAGTAACAGGCATTGAGTCATCAGTAGACGTGATCGAGTTCAGACAGGGTAATGCAGGAAGCATGGCACCTGTTAAGCTTCCCGGTCTCGTAAAGCATGGTAATGTAACACTTAAGCTTGGTTATGTACAGGGTACAGCATTTAAGACATGGGTACAGGAGTGTGTATCCGAAATCAGAGGTGAGATTCCCCGTCACAACGTTTCCATCGAGCTTATCGATGTAAACCAGGGTACTCCCCAGGCTGCACTTGAAGCACTTACCGGCGGTACACAGGTATGGATACTTACCAATGCATGGGTTGCTAAGTACAATGCACCTGATATGGATGCAAAGAATTCCGATGTTGCTATCGAGTCTATCGAGATCGCATACGAGGAACTTGTAATTCCTAACTAATCAAGAAATCCGTTTTCTGACGGACGTAGCACAAGGGAATACCCTTGTGCTACGGTGTGAGGAAACGAAAAAAGTGATCACTAAAAAAGAATGGAGAAATTGAAATGGAAACAGTTTACGAGTTCGAACTTCCGAAGGGTTACATGGACGGAGCAGGTGAGCTCCACAGGCGCGGCAAGATGCGTCTTGCAACCGCAGGCGATGAGATATCTGCCACAAGGGATCCCAGGGTTTTATCCAACCCCTCTTATCTCACGATAGTTATCTTAAGCCGCGTGGTTACAGAGCTGGAAGGCTTAGAGATGGTAAATGCTACCGTCATAGAAAAGCTTTTTACAGCGGATCTTGCTTTCCTTCAGGATATGTATCAGAGGATAAACGATATTGAGCCTCCGGTAATGACGGCAGTATGCCCCGACTGCGGCAAGACATTTGAGGTGCCGCTAAATTTTACCGGGGAGGGTTGAGGCTTTATCCGAAGGATGAGCTGTACAGGGAAATGTCCTTTATCTCCTACTACTTCCACTGGAGTGAAGATGAGGTCCTGTCCCTGGATCATGTGAGCAGGCGCAGATGGTGCTCGGAGATTTCGGAGATCAATAAGAGCCTTAATCCCTCTAAAAAGAAGAAGGAAAAGAGCATACTAGATATGAAGCCTGACAGACGCATATAACAGATAAAGAAGGAGGACCGCATGGCTTCTGATAATATATTAGTCAGCAATAAGG
Organism: Lachnospiraceae bacterium AB2028; assembly: GCA_000621425.1. Classification (GTDB taxonomy): domain Bacteria; phylum Bacillota; class Clostridia; order Lachnospirales; family Lachnospiraceae; genus NK4A136. Next base: position 160,916 of record JHYJ01000008.1, on the reverse strand, counting down.
GTTTACATCCTACGATAAATTTCAGATTCATGTTAAGGGTCTGGGGTATTTTTGACGTTCCCTGCAGAAGCATAAGGGCTTTTACAAAACCGAATGAATATGAATTTATCCAGGAAGGCGGACTCAATGACTATGTCCATATAAGGAGAAAGCCCATCAGCCAGCCTTTTAAGCTTGTGGTTGAAAGATATGCGGGTACCGACTATATAGATCCGCTTCCCAACGGTGCGGAACTGGTACTGCCGGTACTTCTTTTCATATGGAATGACAGGGGGTCATTAGCCTCCATGTTTTCATTTTCCGGCTGTGTGGTAATGGAAAAGGAGTACGGCGAGCTTTCTGCAGAAAAGGCCGGCCTCTTTACGGAGACCATTACTATCGGCTACACGACCCTGACTCCCATAAACATTCCTGACGGCTTGAATGACAGCGGCGGAAAAGAGCCCTGGGACTTCAAGACTGACGGAAATAAGACTAAATGGGCTAATACAAGGAGCGTGTACCATGCTGATAAGTGGGATGCGAAAGATCTTGCGGCCAAGTGGGAGCCGGATGACGGTACTGAAAATGTCCGGGCCATGTCTGCTGCTGTACTGAATTATACTGCCAAGAATAAAAAAGATCCTAAGCTTCAGATAAAGTGGGATCCTAAGAACGGCACAAAGAACGCGCGTGCCATGAATACAGGTTATTATAAGGATTATAAGGCTGTTAAAAAAGATCCTAAGCTTCAGATAAAGTGGGATGCTAAGAGCGATGGCACGAAGAACAAGCGTGCCATGAATACTAAGGAGATATATACGGATTATAAGGCTGTTGTAGCAGATGCTAAACTTACGGCCAAATGGGATTCAAAGGACGGCAAAAAGAATAAGCGTGCCATGTCTACAGGCATGTTTGATTATACTGCCAAGACTAAAGATGTTAAGCTTGCGGAGAAGTGGAAATACCAGTCAGGTGTAAGTCCCCAGAAGAATGTCCGTGCCCTTTCTCGTGAGATACATCACGGTGGCGGATGGCAGAAATCTGAAAATGCAGCCAAGTGGGATCCTAAGAACGGCACAAAGAATGAGCGCGCCATGTCTACAGGTATATTCGATTATACTGCTGTTGAGACTGATCCTAAGCTTAAGGCTAAGTGGGAATACCAGTCCGGTGTAAGTCCCCAGAAGAATGTCCGTGCCCTTTCCCGTGAGATTTATCACGGAGCAGGCTGGCAGCAGGCTGAGAATGCAGCCAAGTGGGATTCAAAGAATGGTACACAGAATAAGCGTGCCATGTCTACAGGCATGTTTGATTATACTGCCAAGACTAAAGATGTTAAGCTTGCGGAGAAGTGGAAATACCAGTCAGGCGTTAGTCCACAGAAAAATGTCCGCGCCCTTAGCCGCGAGGTATACCATGGCGGAGGATGGTCAGCAGCAGAAAATGCAGCTAAGTGGGATTCTAAGAATGGCACAAAGAATGAACGTGCCATGTCTACAGGCATGTTTGATTATACTGCCAAGACTAATGATCCTAAGCTTAAGGAAAAGTGGGAATATAAGTCAGGCAAGATTCCGCCGGAGAATAAGCGAGCTCTCACCAGAAAGGTGGATTATGGCAAGAAGGGCGGAAAGGCTGTGTCATCAATACAGGCGCCGCTTGACCATGGCAACAATAATGCAGTAAAGACCCCTAGGGCTCAGTCCAGACAGGTTTTCCATGGTAACGGCTGGCAGGCAGCTTCCTTCCAGGGCGTATGGAAGTATGACAAGGGTAATCCGTCTAAGGGATACAGAGGTATGTCGGCGGCTTTCCTTAGCGGCAACTAAGAGGAACAGACTTAAATGCTAACGATAAAGGCACCAATCGAACTGAATTGCAGCCGGCAGATGATCAGCGATAATGAAAGTTTCGCAGAGCGTCTCCAAGTACCGTATAAGCTTATGAGCAGTAAGGTTTCGGGGGAGGATCTGCTTCATGTGCTGAATACACCTCCCGAGATAATCTTTGCTGAGGGTGACAGTACCAGTATATTCAACAATATAAGCAATACAGGAACCTTTGCCCAAAAGACTGAGATAATAAACCATTTCCTGAATACGGTGCTCTACAACGGCAATGTTGAGCTTACATACAAGGATCGTGTATATATAACTGATGTGCTTATGCGCATGGGCGTAACGGATGTGAAGACATTCATGTCTGAGGTGCGCAACACTAAGAATGATATATACGAAACTCAGGAAAAGATAGGATATTATCTTTCACAGGCGGAAAACTTCCGCATGGTCCTTGAGCAGTATGAGGAAAACATACATACTGAAGATGTCGAAACACCGGAGAACATATCCTACTCTGATGAATATCATGAAGAACTTTATCAGAATATTTTTAACAGGTTAAAGACAGGGGCTGTTTACCGGATAATAAATAATTTTAGGAAGAGTATATATCCGGCGCAGGTAGAGAATAATGAGATTACCCTTGCAGCACAGGATTATACTGCATCACAGATAATGCTGAATATGCTTCGTGAGAATGCATCGGGAAACCCTTCACAGCTCATTTATAAAAATGAAAATCTCTACGAGGATGAGATCTTTGAAGCAGGTGAAGAAGGGAAAGCTCCTGATGTTAAGAACCAGATCACATCATCTGTATTGCTGGATACTATAAGGAATCTATATATCAGCCAGTTTGACAAGGTTGAGAGCCGCAACACACAGTACCTTGATATTTCGAATGCTTTATATCAGACTGCAGGGGATACCGTTAACCGCATACTTATAAAAGCGGATGCAGCAAGGACGGCTAATAATTATATTACTACAAGGGTAAATACCGTAAATGAAGGTGCCCGCAATATAGAGATCGTTCAGCTGGAAAATGTGATTCCTGAAGAAACGGAAGAGCCTGTAGTTACGGAAATAGACCGTGTTGAGCGTGAACTTAAGAGCTTTACCGAGCGTGAGACGGAGGAGAAGATTTCACAGCTTAACAGGAGTGAGATAAGGGAAAAACGTTTACAGGCGGAAAACACGACTGTAAATATAACTAATACGGCTGAACCTGTTCCAAGAGTTGTAAAGGAGCGTATCTCACCTGAAGAGGATATTAATCTTTTACAGCAGCAGCTTACTAAGATAAACGAGCAGAATGTTCTCAGGCAGGATAAATATGTTGAGATAATGAACAATCTCATGAAGCAGGAGAGCGTAAAGGAGCGGGATAGAATTGATGGTCCTACGGCAACAAGAAGGGAATCGGTAAAAGCGCTTCTGGACAGAAATTACAAGCCGGCGCCTTCGGAAGTTAAGCCTGAAGTCAAAAAGGATATCAGGCAGCAGGCGATAATGGAGGCTCTTCAGTCAGGCAGCGATGATTATCCCGAGATCAAGCAGGTTATTGAGCAGTATGTACAGGGCAGGGATACCACAAAGCGTGCAGAGGATGAGACAAGAAATGCAATAGCCAAGCTTATGCAGGAGACTCGTATTCCTGAGCAGCCTAAAGCATCAGTACCAATGGAATATACAGAGCAGCATGTGAGCGAGGTGAACATTGAACAGACAGAGAAAGAACTTGGCCGTATCACCGGAAGAAACGCTGATATTCCTGTTCGCAGGGCTGATGAAAATATTTTCAGATCAAATCCTGCAATGGTACACCGTATTAATGAGACAATAGATGAAGAAGAGATAATAGAGACCATAGGTCAGTTAAAGAGGTCTGTTGAAAATAACACGGTGGTTAAGGAGCAGACAATTGAGAACCGTATGGATACCACATCGGTAAGGCAGATCGAGAATGCCAATATGATCAGTGAGACGGTTAGAAGCGATGTGGAACTGAAACGTATGATAGAGCAGAGTGTAAGGCAGCAGATGAATACCATTTCGGAGACAGTGGTATCGAAACTGGAAAATCGGATGCAGTTAGAAAAGAGCAGGCGTGGGTTATAAGGGATAAGAGTTATGGAAAGAGCATTGTTGTGTGTTCCAAAATTTTCATATTTCAGAGATCAGTATAGGGATATCGTTAATAAAAGTGACGAGGCCAGGGAATCTGCTACAAAGACAGCGGCTGATGAGTTATGGGAGCTCGAAAAGGAATTAAATGACGGTGTCGGTGAAGAACTTACAGGAGTGAAAGTAACGGATCCGAGTTATGCCAGTAGATTGAGTGGTATTGATCCTTCAAGGGCTGAGCTGGCTTCGGCAAATTCAAATTCCAGGCGGGCGGCCATGATGGCTAAAAGGGATCATTTTTCCATACTGGAGGTTCAGTATAATCCCAAGAGCCTGTCTTTCAGTGCTGCCAGTGGTAAACAGGTAGAGGCTGAGGGCTCCGGAATGGGTGCGGGTGCTACCACAAACATAAGACAGAATAAGGTGTCCACGAATGTGGTGATGAACTGTGAATTAGTATTTGAAGATATGTTGATCAATGATGCGTTCACGGAACAAACCTATACGGACAATCTAATAAATGGAATAGCGCAGAAGGCAGTAAATGAAATGACCAAAAGCCAAGTGCTGGGGAGCGGTGATAAGTATCATTCAGTCCAGAAATATCTTGACGGACTTATGGCGCTCTTAGTCAGTCCTTTTTCAAGTCAGGTTATGTTTTACTGGTCGGGTATGTGTTTTAGGGGGCAGTTAGTTAATGTAAGCGGTTCATATACCATGTTTAATCCGGCAGGGGAACCGGTAAGGGCTGTTGTTAACATCAGGATCAGGCAGCGTACCTCTATCCCGGGATCCGATGAGGTATGGGACAAAGCTTTTAATAAAGTGTTTAAAGAAGATAAAGATACCGGGCTTGCAAGCAAGTTTACGGAAAATACAAATAACAAGCTTATAAACCTAAATCTTTAAAGAGGAATTATATGGATTTTGCAGATCAGACAAGGGCTAATTTAGGACTAATACAGAAGGCTCAGATAATTGTATTATATGGCGCCCATGATAAACAGGCAGTTAGTGAGGAGCCGGCGACCAGTGGGACCGGTGGGGCTTCCGGATCTATAGGAAACATGATCGGAAATGGAAGTAATGTCAAGCGGTTGGCTTTTACTGTCCAGTTCAACCCCACGACCCTGAAGTTTAGCGGAATGGGCGGTGACCTGGTAAATAAGACAGCTTTTAATCCTGTTGCAAAGGAAGGCGAAGAACAGTCAACGGCGGTTTCGTATGAGAAAGTAGATCCGCGTATAACTATGAGGGTGCGTCTTATATTTGATGAGGTTACTTGGGCAGATATGGACTATGGTATGATTTCAAAGGCGCAGGCTTTAGTAGCAGCAACAGCAGGATCAGCGCTTACAAGCGGAAGTTTTGGCGTGAGTGCCGGACAGATTGCAGCGGTTACAGCGATGGATGCATTTGAAATAACTGCAAAAGCAACGATACGCGCAAAGACCGGTGCACATAAGGTAAAGGAAAGGACTGAAGCTTTTCTTGCAATCTGCAGACGTGATGAAACAAATACAATTGAGTTTGCCTGGGGGCATATGCTTTATAGAGGAGTAGTGAGCAATGTGTCGGCGGAGTATACGATGTTCACATCAGACGGTGAGCCCCTCAGGTCTAACGTGGACTTAGAATTGGTACTCTTGGATGAAGAGGTTGATCCGACCAGTATGGGCCGATGGGAAAAGGCATACGCTGTGTTATTTGAGGATTCCAACGCTGGATCGAGCGCGGTAAAGCAATTTGGCGAAACATTATTCAATATGTAAGGATTAAAGTTATGTTGGATTTTGATTCATTAAAAAAGACATATGGAAATTTTAGTACTCCGGTGTCAGTCATCAGGGTGGACGGCAAAAGTATAGCGGATGATAAGCTTGGCTTTGCAATATCTGATATACAGGTAGAACTGACCAGCGGATTTGAAGCATCTGTTGCATCCTTTTCTCTATACAATACCTTTGACAGGGATCTTACGGGATTCATTACCGAGGATGTGCAGAAATACATAACTTTGGGCGCAGTTGTACAGATATTCATGGGATACGGCAAATCTGCAAGGGAAGTATTTTATGGAATCATAACCAGGGTAAATTTTAACTACCATAAGATGGATGCCCCGTGTATCACTGTCACTGCAATGGATGTCAAGGGGGCTATGATGGCTAACTGCTCTTTCAAGCAGTTTACGGGAGATATGAAGTATTCGTTAGCTGTTAAGAAGATACTTGAGCAGCCTTTCTATGAAAGTTATCTTAACGGCGCAGCAAAGATTACCGAAACTCCCGAGAATACGGATGAGAATCCATCAGCCTATACATTGGAGATGAATTGTGAAAGCGATTATGAATTTGTGGTTAAGGCTGCTAAGAAATTTAATTATGAGTTTTATACCATAGGCGGTACGGTTTATTTCCGGAAGGCCAAGGAGAATAAGAATCCTCTTATCAAAATTACTCCGGAGACTTTATTGCAGAGCTTTGATGTGACATATGACATAAGCGGTCTGGTGGGTTCGGTAGAAGTAAGGAATGAGAACCCCGGAGAGGCTAAGCAGTTTTCTTCGACGTCTACGATGAACAACAAGATATCCCAGAAGTCAAAGGCTAGGAAGATAATCGGCAGTCAGAAGAAGGTTTATATAGATCCTACGGCTGAAGACAAAACTGTTGCACAGTATAGGTCCGAATATCTTGCGGAAAGGGTAGCATATAGATTTGGTTCATTAAAGGCTGAAATGGTCGGTCTTCCGGAAATTATACCGGGCTGCTTTATAGAACTTTCAGAGTTAGGAACAACGGTGTCCAACCAGTTTTATCTGACCAGGGTAAGGCATACCCAGATGGGTGAAACAGGAAAGTTCAGGACAGTGCTGGAAGGCAGAACTGCAACAATAAAGTGACTTAAAGTAGTAGGCGCCGTGCAGGATTCCGCCGGCGGTAATACAACATAATTTAGGAATTGTCAGAGGAAAGAGCATGGAATTATTTGACATCATAAGCGATATATCTGCGGCTGAGACCCAGAAGACAGAGACCGGCGATAACCGTATATACGGCGTGCTTTTGGGCACCGTGCAGAATAAGTATGATGCAAAGATGCCGGGCAGGGTTTGTGTCAATGTGACTACCAAAGACCAGGAGCAGGATCAGATGCTTATGTGGGTAAGAGTGGCACAGCCGTCATCCGGTAATAAGTGGGGACATTATTTCCTTCCTGAAGTGGGAGATCAGGTACTCCTTGCCTTTGAACAGGGAAATATCGAGCGGCCCTACATAATAGGATGTGTTCCCAAGTACGATAAGGACCAGTTTTTAAAGGATGTTGTTGATGAGAACAACAAAACCAAGGCAATTACCACAAAGCACGGATCTACCATCACCTTTACGGATGACAATGAGACTGAAGACGGTACTAAGGACAAGATCAAAATAGAGACAGCCGCAAAGGCCCATATTGTTGAGCTTGATAATGATAAGGGATTGATTACCATTGCGGATAAGGACAAAAAGAATTCAATTGTAATAAAGACAGCGGACGATAACGGAAATATAGCAATTCAGACAGAGAAGAAACTTACCATAAAGGTAGGAAACAGCATAGAGCTTACCATGAACGACAGCAGCGGTACGGTTAATCTTAAATGTACCAAGTTCATAGTTGATTCGTCAGGAACCGGTGCGAAGGTAGAGCTTAAGACCAGTGGAGAATTCTCTGCATCGGGAAGAACCTTTAAAGGATCAGGTTCTGCAAGCACTACAGTGGGTGATGGTGCATCTTCCACCACAGTCACAGGCTCCATGATAAAGAATAAGTAAGCAGTGTAAAGAGGTTTATAAAAATGATAGAAAAAAAAGACAAGAGTTTTCTTGGAACCGGAACAGCATATCCTGTTAGCATAGATCCTACAACAGGACGTTTCAGGCTTTCTTCATATGAGGATAGTGTCCGCGAGTCCATATATATCATACTTATGACTCAGCAGATGGAGCGGATAGCACGGCCGGATTTTGGCAGCAATATAATGAATTATGTCTTTATGGATGTTAATGTGACAAGCATAAACATTATGGAGGATGACTTAAGAAGGCAGATCATGAGTCAGGAACCTCGCATATCCAATGTGGAAATTTCGACGGAATATCAGTCGTTAGAGGGGCGTTTGATAATAAGTATCGATTATGTCGTTACGGAAACAAATACCAAGGATAATCTTGTATTCCCGTTCTACCTGAATACGGATAGGAATGATGTGCCTGAAGAGGCTGATGACTTTGGTATTGAATATGAGCCGGAGGATGATAATGAATAATCCCAGAATAGACGGAAGAACAAAAAATGATATCCTTGATCGGATTGATGAGCTGCGGGTAAGCTATACACCGGAGTGGATACTTGATAAGTCAGTATCAAATCCTGATGTAGGTTCGGTTATTGCGCACGTGTATGCGGATAATGTATGTGAGAACATAAAGCTTTTGAACGGAACAATGGACCGTTTTCATGGGGAGTTTATAAATCTTTTAGATCTTACATTAAAGAGCGTAAAACCTGCAGTGAGCGTTGTTACCATGAAGTCTGCGGCAGCAGATGGAGAGGGCGTGCCTGTGGCAAAGGGAACTGTTCTTTCTGCTGATGTGACCGAAGGTGACGATTCGGAGCCGGTTCTTTTTGAAACCGACAGGAGTTTATGTGTTACTTCCGCTGCTGTAAAGGATATATTCCTGACGGATAAAGAGGACGGAAATGTATACCCTGTTCTTGGAAAATTTGAAAAGCCGGAACTTTTAAAGATGGGGACTGCCGTGTTCGGAGAAGATGCCGAGGAAGAAGTATTGGAACCTTCAGTTGACGATGATCGGTCTTCCGAGGAAGAGGGTAATGGCTTTAAACCTTTTAAGATGTTTGATGGAAAAGACAGTGTAAGCAGGAATGCTTTTGTTGTCATGCATAAAAATGCTTTTGACCAGACTGATGGTGTGGTGAGCCTTAAGTTTGAAGGCGGTGAAAGAATCGTACAAGGAATAACGGATGGGGAGTTTATCGTATCCAGATTTGATGATGGTGCATTTGTTCCTGCTGACAGCGTAGAGGCTACTGGTGATCCGGAAGTTGTCAATGTCGGTTTCAAGGGCGAGTGTGATAAGTACAGCAGCAATGGCGAGGAATATTCTGTCATCGCTATCGAGGCAGCGGATCCTATAAAGGAGATAATGTTTACAAAGTCAATAGGCTTTTCTTCAGAGGGCGAGCCAATTGTACCTGATGCTGTATGTGACAGTGATTTTGAGTTTGATAAGGATGATTTCCTGCCCTTTGATAAAGAAATTATTCCATCTAAGGAATGTTACATAGCATCTGATACGTATTTTGCAAAGGCCGGTTCCAGGGTTACCATTTCGGCTGATATAAGCTATGAAGAAAACCGTATCGATGTGTCACAGATGCAGATTGACAGTGAACTGAAGATAATCAAAAGAAAGCCCAAGCTTGTTAACAGGCTGGAATTTGCAGATGTATATGTTAACGAAATAGTGCTTGAGTATTTTAACGGAATGGGATGGAAGAAACTTGAGTGCGACAGGTTTTACGCTTACGATTTAGCAGGTGGAGAGGCCGGACACATGAGTTTGTCCTTTATCTGCCCTGATGAGTGGCAGGCAATACAGGCCGGCAGCTCTGAAGGTCGTATGATACGTATGAGATGTGTGAGAGCGGACAATTGTTATATGCGTCCGGCGGTGCATCATTATCCCCGTATAAAGAATATGATGATATCTTATAGCTACGAAGGCAGATTTATGCCCTGCAATAATGTTTCAGTCATATCGGGGACAAAGAAAAAATCTGTTCAGGAGCTGGAGAAAACAAGTGAAGGTGTAGCTCTTTTTGCACCTTCACAGTATATGGATGATGCACTTTATCTTGGTTTTGACAAGCCTATTGGTGCAGGTCCGGCAAGCATACTTTTTATGCTCAAGGACAGTGTGTACCATGAGACTCTGGGACTTCGTTTTGAATATAGGTCCACAAGGGGTTTCAGCAGAATAAGGGTGTTGGATCTGACAGAAGGTTTTTCAAAATCCGGCATCATAATGTTCGATCCGCCTTCGGATTTTATAAAGAGCAGAATTGAGGACAGAGAAAGATACTGGATAAGGATAGTTGCTACACAAAAGCACAGAGTCCTTGAGAGCAGAAAGAGTTTTCTACCGGTGGTAAACGGTATTTTTATGAACGGAATGACTGTTACCAATATAAGCACCGGTATAGAAGAAGATTTCTATATGGATGAATCCCTTCCAGGGATGAGGTTTGCTTTAGGTAAGGATAAGCTTTTAAAAGTTGATCTCTGGGTAAATGAGATCGGTGCCATTACAGCTGAAGAAAGAGAGTATATATTAGAGCATAGTCCCGAAATTGCAAGGGCAGAATATGATGTGCTTGGTAATTTAGCAGCCTTCTATGTTAAATGGGAGGAGGCAGAGAATTTCCTGTTTGATAAGAGACGTAGGATATACTGTCTTGACCGCCTGAATAATGAGGTGGTATTCGGTGACGGAATGAATCAGGATATTCCTACCGTTACCAATGATGTTGCATTCAAAGTAAAGACATACAGGAGTGACGGCGACAGGGGTAATCTTCCGGAACATTCAATTACGGGAAAGAGCGGAAACGCTATGTTCTTAGATTTGGTTGACAATCCGGTGAAGTCCTATGGCGGATCTGCTATGGAAACTATTCCACAGGCGCTTGCCAGAGGCGCAGACATTATCAGCTCAAGAAGACGGCTTATAAGCAAGATAGATTACTTGAGATTGGTTAAAGGATATTCAGAAGGAATAGATAAGGCAGATGTTCTTTCCAAAGAGGATGATGTGCTTATACTTCTTCTTATGAAGGATTATAACGATGGTGCGTTTTCCTTCCATATGCTTTCTGCAAAGCTTAAGAATTACCTTTTAGAAAAATGCGAGCTTACGGTTGCTGCATCCAATATCCATATTTCAGAGCCAATATTTGTCAGCCTGAGTGTCAGCGCATGGCTTGATGTGAATGATCTTGAAGACTGTTTTGAACTGCAGGAACATATTGCCGAAGAGCTTGAGGATTATATTGATCCGGTAAGCGGTGGAAAGGGAGACGGCTGGAGGATAGGTGTTATACCGAAACGTTCACAGATAATGATGAAGGTAAATTCGGTAAGAGGAATGGCATCACTTAAAAAGATGACGGTTTCCGCTACCTATACTGATGAAACCGGAGATCACGAGACGGATCTTGATAGTTTAGCTATAAGACCGGATATGTGTGTAAGAAATGCGAAACATCATATATACGTAAATTTTGAAGGCGGGGAGGGCGATAACCTTGCTTGAGATCAGAAATGAAAAAAACAGAGAATTAACGGCGAGGTACGTGGATGCCCTTATAAGGCTTCCCATGTATTCAAAGGAGTGGACAAATTACAATCCTTCTGATCCGGGTGTAACCATATTGGAGGAACTCTTAAATGAAGTAGCCATACAGGGAGCTACAATTCCTGCGGTTACTAATAAGCAGAGGCTGGCACTTATGAAACTTTTCGGCTTTATGCCCAGAAAAGGAAAATGTGCGCGTATACTGCTGACAACAGATAGTGTAGGACGTTCAGTGCATATTGATGATTCTCAGAAATTTATGATAGGCGATATGTGCTTTGAGACCCGCAAGGAGCTGGATATAGGCTTAAGCCATCTGAATGCCGTTTATTTTTCAGATAACGAGGAAGATTTTAAGCTCTTGCCTACCCTTACGCAGGCAGATGCGGTTGTTCCCATACAGGCTCTTGGTTCCGAGGTAAGTGAAGGCGCAGCTCTCTATTTTATCTGCGATGGTCTGCCAGCTGCAGGAAATGAATGTATTTTCTATTTCACTATGCGTGATGTTGAAGGACGTACACCTTTTACTGATCGGGCAAATGATGTTTTTGCATCCCTTGAATGGGAAATATATACTGCAGCAGGTTTTCTGCCGATAAAGGTACATGACTATACCGCCGGTTTCATGGGAAGCGGTGAAGTAAAGATCCGCATGCCTGAGGGAAGTCCTGCACTTTTTGAAAAGGTTGAGGAAAGCGGATTCTGTCTCAGGGTGAGAGTAAAAAGGGCTGATTATGATGTGACGCCGGAGTTTTATCAGGTAGACGGATTTCTTTTTGAAGCATGGCAGAGGGATACCCGGGCATCGCTTATTATACAATCAAAAAAAGAATTCAGATTTAAATCAGTTCTTTCGAAGGAACCATATTTCCTGATATTCGGAAAAGAGGAAAAAGGGTCTTCCTATAGGCGCTATCAGATATCGAATGGCAGCGAGGACACTGGAAGATATTGTGATATCGACAGTGATGATGGCGTAAGCTATAAGGTGTCTTTTAGTAAAGAAAAGTTTGGCTATGCACCGGGTGACTATAAAGAACCTATAAGGATAATCAGTTATTCAGAGGATGTAATGAAACATTACCGCGTTGGAACGGTTTATGGCTATGATAATGAGACTATAAGACTTCCGATGAAAAATGTAGTTAAGGACAGCTTTACTTTGATTGCCAGAAGGGAAGACGAGAATGGTGAATACCTGTATGATTTCGTAAGACCGGACAAGGCTGTTGAAAATGGATTGTATTATCATCTGCTTGAAAAAACTGGCAGAATAGTGATAGAGGATGCCGGTGATTTCATCGGGGCGGAGCTTTTCATGGGCTGTGTTTCAGTAACAAGGGGTTCTGCAGGTAATATCCGTTCAGGTTGTGAGTTTACGTCTCCTGCTCTGCCGGGACTAAAGTTTAGGAACTGTTCTGCAGGTACAGGCGGTGCGTTCAGGGAGTCATTTGAGGATGTCAGAAAGCGTCTGATATTGGATATGGATAATCCAAACACCGCGGTAACAGGAGCAGACTATGAGCGTATAGTCAGGGAAACCCCGGGGCTTTGCATAGGGAAGGTTAGGGCATGGCCTGAACCGGCAGATAATACGGTTTATTTAGCTGTAATGCCCGGAACCGGAGCACAGTGCCCAAAGCTTTCTTCGTTATACAAGAAACTGATATCCGAATATCTTGAGAAAAGGCGTATACTTACCACCAAATTTGAGATTCTTGATCCAGAGTATGTAGGTGTGGATATACGCATAAATGTATATGTTAAGCCTTATTTCGATAATTACAAGGAAAGCATAGAAGAAGTGTTGCGTGACAGTATTCGTTATGTGGATGGTGACAGTAATTTTGGTGATCCTCTGGAGTACGAAACTGTTATAAGAAATGTGGAATCACTGGAATGTGTTGAGTATGTTTCAGATATTTCCATGACAGTTCAGAGAGCCGGTTCAGCAAAAGTTTCGGAGTCTGAGCTGGTTCCGAAGAAAAATGTATTGCTTTATCCCGGCAGACTATACGTAAATGCTGTCACTTTTGACTGATAGGGAGGCTAAAAATGGCTGGAAAGACTTATTCCATTAAGAAAAATCGAATAAAGGATGCTATTCTGGAAGGGTTTACCGTACAGGGTGACTCATTAGTTGCTGATGAGTCGGTGTATAGAAATATTGTTATCTTTAAACCTATAGATAGCGGGAAAAAAGATTCAGAATGGGGACGTTTGGCTATTAAGGCACAGATGGATTCAAACATGCTGATCACGGTTTTTGCTTTTGCTGTTAACGATAAGCTTCCTGATGACGATGTTTCAAATATAGAGTTCTTTAGGCGTGACAGCATACAGTGCACCAAGGGAATGAAGGATGTGTTGCTTTATTCGCTGGAAGGAAGGTATCTGTATCTTGCGATAACAATCGAAGAAACCGGTAGCTGCATATTGGAGAATATGAAGGTATACCAGCATGGCGATACCTTTATGGAAGAACTCCCTGAAATTTATAGGGATAGGAATTCCTTCATACATAGGTATATGTCGATTTTTTCGACTGTTCATGGGGAGTTTCAGGATGAAATAGAAGAGCTTGATAAGATACTGGATCTTGATACCTGCCCGGTTGAACTGCTGCCTGTATATGCTTCGTGGATGGGAATAGAAATCAGCAGTAAATTTCTTCCTGAAGAGACTCTCAGGACATTTGTAAAAGAGCTGTATACTCTGACAGGCTACAAGGGGACACGTTATGCGCTTGAAAGAGTATTTCAGATAATCTTAGGTGAAGATGTCAGGATAATCGAAAACCAAAATATAAACTTTACGGATGATATTGTAGAAGGTCTGCCTTATGGAAATGCGGAAAGAGGTCCCTTTGATGTAGATGTTTTAGTGAGAAAACGCTTGTCGGAAACCATGTACCAGCAGTTGCTTTTCTTAGCTAACCAGTTTGTCCCTGCCAGGACGGTTCTGCATATAGATGTTTTGGGAGAGAGTTCGGTTATGGATTCCGGCAGTTACCTTGATATGAATGCAAATCTGCCTGAGGATAAGGCTGTTGTTCTTGATGAGAACGTGGGTATCAGCGACAGGATAAAGCTGCAGTGATAAAACGATTTGTTGTGGCTGTGATTTTGACATAGGAAAGATAATATATTATAATGAATCGTTAGGATTTACAGAATAGGACGACTAACGGTAGAACATAATTTAGGTATAACTTGATGACAATTACTGATGAATTTGCAGAGGGCAAGCTTGTCCTTTCCATAGAGGGACGTATAGAGACAAATACTGCACCTGAGTTTCAGAATGCAGTTCTTGGTGCGTTTCAGAAATGCAGCAATGTCGTTCTGGATTTTGAGGAAGTTGCGTATATTTCAAGTGCCGGTCTGCGCGGTCTACTGCTTGGACAGAAAACAGCCCAGTCAAAGGGTGGCTCCATGGTATTGACAAACGTTAACGATGCAGTGATGGAAGTACTTAAGATGACCGGCTTTAAGAATATTCTTACGATACAGTGATTGAATTTAACAATGTAAATTTTGCATATAAAGAAGAACCCGTTTTTTCCGGTCTCGACATGACGGTTGATGCGGGTTCTTTTGTATTGGTAACAGGGGAGAGCGGTGTGGGCAAAACCACGCTTATCAAGCTTATAACTGCTGAATTAAAACCTGATTCGGGTAAGATTCTTGTTGATGGTAAGGATATTACAAAGCTTAAGGACAGGGATCTGCCGGCTTATCGCAGAAATATGGGAGTGGTCTTTCAGGATTTTAGACTGCTGGAGGAGTCCACGGTATATGAGAACCTTGATATAGTACGTCAGGTTATAGGTTTAAGCCGTAAGGAGTCTGAAAGGAAGATAACCAGCATTCTGACTCTTTTGGGAATGCAGGATAAATTCAACAACATTCCGCTGGAACTTTCGGGCGGTGAAAGGCAGCGGCTTTGTATTGGCAGGGCACTTATGAACAATCCCAGGTTACTGATAGCCGATGAACCCACTGGTAATCTTGATCCCGCAAATTCAAGGGAGATTATGAAAATCTTTAGCATTATAAGGAGTCAGGGAATAACTGTCCTGGTAGCTACTCATAATGTAGATGCCACAGAAGGCTTGATATATAAAGAGTTTGTCCTGTCAGATCATACAGGGCACTATATTGAAGAATAAAACTGCTCAGCCCTTTGGTGTTTCTGAATCATCAGTTTCTTCGGCGGAATCGTCATTTTCCGATTCTTCGCTTTCCGTGTTTTCTTCAGTTGAATTTTTTAAAGTTTCTTTTACGGCATCAGGAAGATCATCTTCACTTATCTCAGTAAGTTTGATGTATTTATAGCTGTATCCAATGTTTTTTCCGTCGGGAGTTATTACCTTGTACCAGGATTCCTCTTCCGTGGGGAAAGCGTATACCATGGAGTCATTCGGTATCTGAGTCAGTACGGCAGCGTCCAGAGCAGGCTTGTCACGCAGGCAGAGCGAGAGACCACCGGTATTTACGGTTCCCTGATATATAGGTCCCACGATACTGTCATCTACGGGTGCTTCTGTAGGTTCTTCAGTTGCTTCAGGTGTAGGCTCCGGAGTAGGTTCGGGCGTAGGCTCAGCTGTGGGTTCCGGAGTAGGCGTAGCCGTTTCTTCAGTGGGGGCCGGAGTCTCTTCTGTTGCAGCAGGAGTATCTGTAATGATGTTTTCCGCCTGCATGTCAGTGTCTACCACTATAGTGGTATCGTTTTCAAACTTGTCCCTGGCATTGCTTGAAAGCGAAGGGAAAAAACAGTACAACAAAGCTGAAAAACAGCCCAGTCCGAGATAAATCCATATTCCTGCAAATAGTAATTTTTTATTTTTATCCATAATCTGCCTTCTGCCTGACTGTTATCCTTAAGTTGTGGGAAGCTGGATGTAGATAGCCATTCCCGCACCGACATTGCTTCTGGCGTAAATCGTACCGCCGTAGTAATTTACTATGGCCCGTGCCTGGGTGAGTCCCAGTCCGTTGCCGCTTATTCTGTTTGCACCCTGATAGTTCAGCTCGAATATCCTGTCAGTTTCCTTTTCTGAAAGGCCTTCGCCGGTATCCTTCATTACAATGAAAATATCGCTTCCAATGTTGGAGATTGTAATGGTAAGTGAGCCGGCACGCTTCATGTATTTTATGGAGTTGTCAATGATGTTTTTGAAAAGGATCCGCATTCTGGTGGTGGAAGCCTTTACCATCATGCTTTCAGCTACCGTTGAGATATGTACGGCAAGACCGGCATCCCTTGCACTTTCTTTAAGTTCGTTGACCGCTTCGTTGGCAATGGCGATTATATCTACAGTGGCTGTCTCTGATTCACTTATAGGAGGAAGCAGGGAGGAAAGATCGGGTTCTGCCTTCTCAGGTACCTTGACAGCTGATTTCTCTTCCAGTTCTTTTTCTAATTCGGATTTTGCTTTTTTCAGCTCAAAAATTTCAGCTTCAAGGGCTTCCTTTTCCTGACCGAGTTTTTCACTGAATTCCCTTATTCCTGTCAGGGCTTCGTCCTTTTCCTGGGCATTCTTTTCGCTTACCTGCAGCATATTCTTTAATTCAATATTCTTTCGCTGCAATTCTTCAAACTCTTCATCGTTGGAGGTGTCTTCTATTGATTCACTGCATTCAGAAACATTAAGCCAGCACATTATTATTAGAAGGATGCTGTGAAGGGTGATTAGTATTATATTTACAAATACATCGAACTTGAACAGTCCGAACAAAGTAAGTACAAATAGTACTATGGCGGGGAATAAGAGACTTGCATGACTTTTTTTCATGTGACACACTCCTGGATTATTCTATAATTGAGAGCTAAATTTGGTTACGCCATCAGCAATAGGTGTATGGTGCTGTCCTGAATAGTTAGCTTTAATTTTCAACGATTTTATGATACCATATTTAGATAATTGTGTGTTATTTTTTGTTTAAGTGTAATGGACAGATAGTATGGGCAAAGGAATGCAGTCGGTAAAACGGATAAAGCGGATTGCAGAAAACCGTGTGCTTGTGTTGGCATGTTTTTTTGTGCTGCTCATACTGCTCATTTTTTTAAGTTTTTTCTGTGATTATCTTGATGATGGACTGACATATGAAGTGACTTCGGCGAGTGAGGCTACCGTGGGAGCAACGGGGCATCTTCTTGTCATTGACCATAGCATGAAGACTGTGCTTGTGATGGATGAAAATGACAGGATTGATTATGAACTGACAGGCGGAGAGAGCGAATACGGTTTCTATTATGCGCAGCATCTGGCAGCGGATGAGGCAGAGAATCTTTACATTGTGGATGTTGAATATGGCAGCCGCGGCAATCTTATAGACAAGGAGAGAATACTGCTTTTTAGAGATAAGGGTTATGAGACTCTTTGGGAAAGGGATTATACAGAGGTCGAGGATGGACCGCTTCAGTACAGTACTATAAAGACAATTTATGATGAGGCGGGAACAATATATTTTATCAGGGATACGGGTGAGAACATTGAGGTTTATTTTTTCAATGCATCGCGTGATGCCGTGATGTGCCGCAGCGTCCCTGCACGGATGAAGATAAACGATGCTATGTATGACTCAGGGCATGACAGACTTGTGGTTGCCTATCGTAATGGCAGTGTAGTGCAGTATGATAGTGGCGATACGACCGGGGTGGACATAGATCTTCCTGAAGGAACGAATCCTTGGACACTGGATGTGGCAGATGAAGTTATTTACATTTCTGACCCCAATAGATGCATTATATACGCATATGATCTTCATGGTGACGGAAAAGCAACGGAACTGATGGAGACAGGTTACCCGGTTTATGAGATGTGCGTGGATGCAGATGCAAACCTGTTTGTAGGTGTTGATAATACTGCAGTAATAAGGTCATCATTTTCCGATGTTGGTTCATTGGAATATGTCAATATGCTGGGCAATAATGATTTCTATATGACTGTGATTGTCTGGATAGTGATGATATTCACTTGTGTCCTGGGATTGCTGTTTTTGCTCTTTGCCGGTGTCAAACTTCTCTATATGGCACTGGAGAGCGAGTCCGTGCTGAGAATCCTGATGGTTGTTATTGCCAGCATCATAATAGCTGCTTTTATTACTTATATATTGATGGGAGAAGCACAGGAAGAACGCCTGCTGATCCGGAATGACAGCGTGAGGGTGTTTGCAGAATTGATGCTGTCAGCGATAGATACCCAAAAGCTTGCTAATATTGATTCTGTAGATTCATACGGAAGTGAAGATTACCTTGCTGTTAAAGAGCCGCTTGATGAAATGATAGAGGTGGGATATAACAGCGGCATTTACTACTATTATGTAATATATACCACTGATAAGGTAAATATCAATTCTGTCATGGATTATGAGGAGACGGTTGCCACAGGTGGAGCTGTTTATGAATATGGTGATAATGACTATTCTGAGGTGCTGAGGACTGGATTGCCGATAAATACAACTGAAACCAGTAGTTATGGTGCCTGGTCATTTGTACTTGAGCCTGTAAGGGATTCTTCCGGAAGGATAGTGGCACTTCTTGAAGTGGGTCAGAATCTTGACAAGATGCAGAGAGAACAGACAAAACTTATGCAGGAAATGGTACTTAATGTTATCTGTTGTGCAGTTGTCATGACTATGTTTATGCTTGAGTTCCTGTTCCTGTTTAATTTTGTTGAGGAGAGAATTGAGAAAAATAAAATCAAGGCAAATGATATGCCGTCGCGTGTTCCCTTAAGGACACTCATGTTCCTTTCTTATGCGGCAGATTCCATGCAGGATGTTTTTATGGTCCTGCTTTGTACGGAACTGTATGACGGTTCCCTTCCTATCGCAAGCGGCGTAGCTATAGCGCTGCCGATGTCAATGCAGCTGCTGCTTATGGCTATATTCTCAATGGTTGGAGGCAGATTTGCTGAAAAATTTGGAGTGAAATTTGCGCTTATAACCGGATTTGCCCTTCAGGCTGCAGGTTTCATAATTTGTTTTGCCAGCGGAAATTATTATGGCTTACTCATTGGTAAGGCTTTCATAGGAATGGGCATGGGAGTCGTATATGTGTCGTGTAATACTGCGGCATCAGAGGCTGACGGTGAAGAAAGCTCCGAGCAGGCATTTGCCGGAGTTTCAGCAGGAACTCTTTCTGGACTGACCATAGGTGCCGGTATTTCATCCGTGCTGCTTTCTATGGGCGGTTATAAACTTATATATATTGTTGGTGCAGTGCTGTTAGGTTTAGGCCTTGTTATCTCATTCTTCATGGTTCCCTTCCGTAAGAAAGAAAAAGCCCTGCTTGCGACAATTAGGGCTAAGGAATCAGCCAAAGAAAAAGAAGATGAAGACGGTGATGCACACAAGTCATTTATATGGTTTTTTACCAGAAGGAGAGTTGTGGCATTTTTCCTGATGATACTGCTCCCTTTTATGATGTCTCTGTCCTATAGGGAGTATTTTTTCCCTATCATTGCGGATGGTGCGGGAATTTCGGAAACAAGGATAGGACAGATTTACCTGCTCTGCGGAATGGTTGTACTGTATATTGGACCGTATATTGCAAACGTCATGATAAAGAGATATGGTGCAGGTAGCTCAGTGGTTTGTTCAAGCATACTGATGGCTGCGAATATGGCTATATATGTTGTATTCCCTACTGTATATTCAGCCATCGTCGGAGTGGTCATCCTATCGCTGATCATATCCTTTGCATACACCTGCCAGTATACTTATTTCAGCGAACTGAACGAGGTAAAGGCGTATGGTGGCGGAAAGGCCATGGGAATTTATTCCATGATGGAAAGTGCCGGACAGACGCTGGGCCCTATAGTTTACGGATTCCTGCTTTCTTTCGGTATGGTTGAAGGAATAAGGAATTTCATGGTCATTATGGGTGTGCTTGTAATCTTATTCCTTATATTTACTTTTGATAAGAACAGCATAGGAAAGCTACTGAAGAGAAACAAAAAGCCGGAGGTGGCTAATGATTGATTATTCGTATATAAATGACGATGATCTGGAGGGCATGATAGAGCTCTATAAAAAGTATCTTAATGACGGTGAATATGTTGAGCAGGAACTTAGGCGGAAATATGCCGAGTGTGATTATACGGGAGTAAAGGCTGTAGATGGAGATAAGATGGCTGGATTTGCTTCTATGGCCAAGGGGCTGGATTTTACTTATCCGCATCCAGATTTGAAAGAAAGACTGAAAGCAATAGTTGGGGATGACATTGCATATACCGGTGATGCAGTAGTTGTGCGTGAGGAATATAGAGGAAATGGCATTTCCCATAGGATGTTTGAGGAATGCTATAAGCTTATGTGCGAGAGAAAAGCAAAATATATTCTCACAGAACTTTGGATATATCCGGGTGGAGATATACCGGCAGAAGATTCAGTCCTTAGTCTGGGCAGAGTGGTTTACCGCGAGTATATAGAGGATTTCTATAAGGATCTGGATAAATACGGAATGACATGTCCGATATGCGGTGATCACTGTAGCTGCAGTGCATGCATCGAACTGCATAGGACTGAAGTGGAATAAAGGATAAGGGGTTTGAGGAGATAGAATATGGAAGATAAAAAGAAGTATGGCAGTTTAGGACACAGGCTTAATTTAACACTCATCATAATGATGCTTATCATGACCGGCATTACGCTGGTAGTGGCATATTTTGCCTTGCGGGATACTTATATCGTATTTTACAGCGAGTCTGCCCAGGAAGCGGTAAATACCATTGCGGACAGCATAGTGTGGGATGACGGCATAGACCATTTTGCGGAAACCGGAGAGAAAGACACATATGCTGAAGTGACATGTGATTATCTTGATATGTTTAAGACAAATTTCCCGAATATCTCATTTCTGTATATGTTTGTACCTTATGACGATCACTTTGTCTATGTTTACGATTCTGTCAGGGAAGGGGATGATATGTCAGGAATCTCTGCATACGGTGACCGTTTTGATTACGGTGAGACGGAGTATGAGGGATTAGTGGTGGCGCTTAAGGAGAAGAGAGGCTCTGTAGGTGTTAATTACAACAACAATTCCACATACGGAAAATCCATAAGCGTGTGGGCTCCCGTGTTTGACGATAACGGTGATATACGGCTTGTGGTAGAAGCAGACTATTATCTGGATGACATATATCATGATATAAATAGTTTTATGTTCCAGATTGCAGCGGTATTATTGTTATGTGCCGCAGTGATAATTCTTTTCATGCTCATTCATGTGAGAAAGGGCGTGATAGAACCGCTCAGTTCACTTTACAACACGGTTGAACACTATGACCATGGGGTAATAAAGATAGACGAGAAGGACTATCCCCATAATGATGAGCTGAGGCAGTTAGCAGATTCCTTTGTCATGATGGCAGAGCGTATAGAAAATTATACAGAGGAAGTTAAACGCGTTGTTGCTGAAAAAGAAAGGATCGGAGCTGAACTGTCTGTTGCTACGGGAATACAGGCTTCTATGCTTCCGAATAAATTCCCGGCATTTCCGGATCGTGATGAAATAGATATATATGCCATCATGAAACCTGCTAAGGAAGTGGGCGGAGATTTTTATGATATGTTCTTCGTGGATGAATCCCATCTTGCTATAGTTGTTGCTGATGTATCGGGCAAGGGCGTTCCTGCAGCTTTGTTCATGGTTATAGGAAAGAATTTAATAAAGGACCACACAAATGTAGGAGACAATTTAGGTGAAGTCTTTTACGAAGTTAACAACATGCTGTGCGATAATAATTCAGAGCAGATGTTTATCACTGCTTATGAGGCTGTGATCGACTTAAAGACCGGAAGGGTGGACTATGTAAATGCCGGTCATGAGCATCCTTTCCTGTTGCAGCGGGTAGAGGATGGAGAGTATGCGTATGTGGAGCAGAAGACCAACCCGCAGTTCGTTCTTGCCGGAATGGAGGGGATACCGTATACTGCAGCCAGCTTTGAGATGAAACCGGGTGACAGGCTTGTCCAGTATTCAGATGGCGTGCCGGAAGCAACGGATGCAAAGGAAGAACTCTATGGTATGGTTAGACTTAACGAGTATCTTAATAAAAACAGGGAACTTGGTCCCAAGCCACTGTTAGAGGGTCTTCTTGAAGATGTAAATGTTTTTGTAGGCGAGGCACCGCAGTTTGATGATATTACAATGTTATGCCTTGATTATAAAAAGTATATGGAATGAGATGTATATTAATGATTTTACCGTTATCGTTGCGGGGGGGTATGGTGTAGCATATGAAAGAAATTGATATTAATGTAGATGTAAAAACAGAAAGCATAGGGATACTCAATGAAACTGTAGAAAATATCATGCGTGAAGAAGGGGCTTCAGAGGCAAAGATCATATCCATCGATGTAGCTATCGATGAGATTTTTTCAAATATCATTTTTTACTCCGGACTGAAGGCGGATGATAAGGCGTTAATAAGGGTGACAGTTGAGGATGATGATGAAAAAAAGATAACGCTGGAGTTTATTGATACGGGAAAGCCCTTTAATCCGCTGGAGCGTCCTGAGCCTGATGTGACAAAACCTGCAGAGGAACGCGAGATAGGCGGCCTTGGAATATTTATGGTAAAGAAAAGCATGGACCATGTAAGTTATAGGAATGAGGATGGCAAAAACATACTTACGATAATGAAGAAAATATAAGCGTCATTGTTCGTAACGGTTATATTGGGCTGAAAAAACAACGGCGGTTACAAAGTCGTTGTTTTTATTCGGAAGTGTAATGACAGATGGTTGATTATTTTTCAAAGGAAATACATGCATCCGTTGCGATGGAAAACCGCATAAGGCAGCTCTTCTTGTATGCTGATGCGGCAGGAAGGGATATCCCGGATTACATGGAAAAGCTGCGTAATGAAGGATTGATTCCATGCAGGGACAAAAGGGCAGGCAAGGCGGCTTTAGACAGGCTATGCGAACTGATGCAGTTTGATCCGGAGGATGTTAGGATTGATCAGCCGCGGGAAAGCCGGGAAGTTTTGGCCGGTAATGATCCGGAAGGATTTGCGAAAAAAAGTAAGAATTCCGGAATGCACCTTTATATTGAAGAAGACATAAAGGATAATGCAGATGTTAAACGTATAACGGAAAGACTTAACTTTCCGGAATTAATATACATCAGGCATTACAAGGATATATTAGCGCGGGGGTCATCAGAAGGCTGTGCTGAAACCACCGGGAAGAGTATGGTACTGGCTAACAAGACGGGACGGCTTTTGTACGAGGGCGCACCCGTATGCCAGGATTTCGGAAACAGTCATTTTTATTACACTTCATGCGTGATGAACTGTCTGTATGATTGTGAATACTGTTACCTGAAGGGTATGTATCCGTCGGATGTTCCGGTGGTATTCATAAATCTTGATGATATCTTCAAAGAGGTTGAGTCTCTTTTGGAATCGTTTCCGGTGCATCTCTGTGTTTCCTATGACACAGACCTGATGGCATTGGAAGACATTACCGGATATGTCAGAAGATGGTGTGAGTTCACAAAGTTACATAAGGATCTTACTGTTGAAATAAGAACCAAATGTGCCAGGACGGACCTGTGGAAAGATATTGAATGGTGTGACCGTGTGATATTTGCTTACACACTGTCACCGGATGATATCATAAAAAGGTATGAGAAGTGTACGCCTGATCTTGAACACCGTATTAGTGCTATAGTTTCAGGGATGGAATCTTATGCATCTGCTGTGAATGACGGATCAGAAGCTTATCCCTTCAGACTGTGCTTCGATCCTATGATATATGTGAAGGACTGGCGTGAAATGTATCATGATATGTGGGAGCGTGTCATGAATGAAATCGACCTTATGCATATAAGGGACTACAGCGTGGGGAGCTTCAGGATTTCAGACAGTTATCTGAAAAACATGCGTGTAAGATTTTCCGGTTCCGCACTTGTTCAATATCCTTATGATGTGGTGGCCGGTTACTACCAGTATCCGGAGAAGATAGCAGATGAAATGGAATGCTATATGGAAGAACTGATTTCAGAAAGTGTTCCCGGAGCAAAGGTATTCAGATGGAAATGAACGAGCTGAAAATAAATGAAAGAAAAACAGTACTTATAACCGGTGCATCATCAGGAATCGGACTTGCTGTTTCAAGGACTCTTGCAGATAACGGTTTCGAAGTATACGGTTTTGGAAGAAACTTTGATGATGAAGCATCATCAGGTCCTGAAAATTTTCACTGTGTTATATGTGATATAACAGACACTGACGCCTTGGAAAAATGTGTGAATGAGATTCGGAAGTTGCATCATATAGATGTGCTTATAAATAATGCAGGCTGTGCATACTATGGGCTTCATGAGGAGTTAAATGCATCTAAGATAAAGGATATAGTACGGACTGATCTGGAAACACCACTTATCTTGACCCAGATGCTATTAAGGGATATGAAAGCTAATGGAGGAAGTATAATAAATATTTCTTCCGTGACGGCCATTTCCCATGCAAATCCCCATGGTGCAGCGTATGGTGCTGCAAAGGCGGGGTTGTTAAGTTTTTCGGGAAGTGTTTTTGAGGAGGCCAGGAAACATGGCGTGAAGGTAACTGCCATTCTTCCGGATATGACAGACACAGATTTGTACAGAAATGCGGATTTTGAAGCGGATGATGAAAAGGGAGCATCCCTTTTACCCCGGGATGTTGCCGATGCTGTACTCTTTGTGCTCTCAAGACCTTATGGAGTAGTAGTAGAGGAGCTGGTCATAAGGCCACAATTTCATAGGATAAAAAGGAAAAATAAGCAATGACGTACATTGAATGCAAAGACCTTACATTGGGATATGATGATGGCATAGTTGCAGAGCATATTGATTTCACTGTTGAAAAAGGTGATTATCTCTGCATTGTGGGAGAGAACGGTGCAGGAAAAAGCACCCTTATGAAGACTATGCTGAGTCTTATAAAGCCTGCCGGCGGTGAGCTTAAGTTCAGCGATGAACTTAAGAGGAATGAGGTGGGCTATCTCCCCCAACAGACAATTGTGCAGAGGGATTTTCCTGCTAATGTGCGGGAGATAGTAATGTCCGGGAATCTTTCCAGGATGGGACTGAAACCTTTTTACGGAAAGAAGGAAAAGAAGCGTGCGGATGATGCAATGGAAAAGCTGGATATAACAGGCCTTGCCAAAAAGAGCTACAGGAATCTTTCCGGTGGGCAGCAGCAGAGGGTTTTGTTGGCACGAGCATTCTGCGCGGCTGATAAGCTATTGATTCTTGACGAGCCTGTAAGCGGACTGGATCCCAAGGCTGCAAAGGAATTTTATGAATCGGTAAGGAAACTTCATGATGAAGGTGTGACCATAATCATGGTATCCCATGATATGCATGCCGCATTAAGCGACTCTGACCATATACTCCAGATAGGAGAGCACAAACAGCTTTATTTTGGCAAGACAGAGGATTATGTGAGAAGCAAGGCATATTATAAACTTGGGCTTAACACTCATCCGAGAGATACCAGGAAACATTACATGGCAGAATACCATAAGCCGGAGAACTGAGGTTAATAATGGGCGGAAATATCATACAACAGTTTTTATTTTATCTTTCATTCCCCTTTGTGTGGTTTGCGCTGATCGTTGTGGCACTTATTTCATTATGTGCGGCACTGCTTGGTGTGACTCTTGTCTTAAAGAGGTACTCATTCATTGGCGACGGTTTATCTCATGTTGCTTTCGGCGCACTGGCCGTTGCCACTGCCTTGGGTGTTACCCAGAATACCCTGGTGGTTTTGCCGGTGACCGTACTTGTGGCCATGCTTCTTATAGGCATGGGACGGAATGCGAGAATAAAAGGCGATGCTGCCATTGCCATGCTTTCTACCGGAGCACTTGCCATGGGCTATCTTATAATGAATGTATTCTCGGTATCGTCTAACGTATCCGGAGATGTCTGCACGACGCTGTTCGGCTCCACGTCCATTCTTACGCTTAAGTCTTCGGATGTGTTTATCTGTCTTGGCTTTTCAATTGTGGTGATGATAGTATTCATCTTTTTCTACAACAGGATATTTGCTGTGACCTTTGATGAAAATTTCAGCGAGGCAACAGGCATGAAGACGTTTTTCTATCGCGGTCTCCTTGCAGTTCTGACGGCTGTAGTCATAGTGCTGGGGATGAAACTGGTGGGATCACTGCTGATATCGGCACTGGTTGTTTTTCCGGCTTTATCGGCCATGAGGATTTTCAAGAGTTTTAAAAGCGTAGTATTATTTTCTTCCATAATGGCTGTCATCTGTGCCGTCAGCGGAATCGGTATATCCGTTGTATTTTCATTTCCGCCTGGGGCAACCATAGTGATGATGGACATAATTCTGTATATCGTATGCGAACTGGCAGGCAGATTGATAAAAAGGTAGCAATATTTCAGAATTTGTACTGTTTTGAGTGGTTATAAAAGATAAATTTATGGTGATGTTATAACATGATTAGAATTGATGACTTTCCAACACATGAACTAAATGGAATAAAATATCGCCACGGAAGGGTTCAGCCTTTCGGGGCAACTGTTGTTGGAAATGATGGGATAAACTTTTCTGTTTTTTCCAAGGATGCGACTTCCTGCGAATTGCTGCTTTTTCATCATGGTGAGAAGGTTCCCTTTGCAAGGATTCCCTTCCCTGATGATTTCAGAATAGGCAATGTATTTTCTATGATAGTATATGGGCTCGACATAGATGATTTGGAGTATGGCTATTGCATGGACGGGCCATATGACCCGGAAAACGGATACCGCTTTGATAAAGAAAAAATCCTGCTGGATCCTTATGCAAAACTGGTGAGCGGAAGGGATGTGTGGGGAGAAGATCCTGATCCGGATGACCCGTTCCAGCATAGGGGGAGGGTGATACTTGAAGATTATGACTGGGAAGGGGACAAGCCGCTGGAAATTCCCATGAAGGATCTTGTTATCTACGAGGCACATGTACGGAGTTTTACAAAGGATGAGTCCAGCGGTGTACGATATAAAGGGACTTTTGCGGGAATTATTGAAAAGATTCCCTATCTTAAGGAGCTTGGGATCAACTGCATAGAACTGCTCCCTATATTTGAGTTTGATGAGTTTGAAAACAGCAGGGTAGTGGAAGGTGAACGGCTTTATAACTACTGGGGCTATTCAACTGTTTGTTTCTTTGCACCAAAGGCAGGATATGCTGCATCGGCTCCTATGGGCATGGCTGCGGATGAACTTAAGAATCTGATAAAGCGTCTGCATAGGGCCGGAATTGAGGTCATACTCGATGTGGTGTTCAATCACACCGCAGAGGGAAATGAGCAGGGACCGTATATTTCATACAGGGGCATAGATAATAAAACCTATTACCTGTTGACCCCTGACGGTTACTATTATAATTTCAGCGGATGCGGGAATACCATGAACTGCAATAATGCGATAGTACGGAACTGCATTCTTGATGCGCTAAGGTACTGGGTTTCGGATTATCATATTGACGGATTCCGTTTCGATCTTGCTGCTATTCTTTCCCGTGATGAGAACGGTGCGCCTATGACTAGTCCGCCCCTTCTGGAGACGCTGGCCCATGATGCGGTTTTGGGGAAGAGTAAGCTTATTGCTGAAGCTTGGGATGCCGGCGGCTTGTATCAAGTGGGCAGTTTTCCTGCCTGGGGCAGATGGGCAGAGTGGAACGGTAAATACCGTGACTGTTTGAGAAAATTCGTTAAGAGTTCCGCAGAATGCGGACCGGAGCTTGTATGGAGGCTTAAGGGCTCCCCGGATCTTTACGGCAACCGGAGTGCTGAGGCATCCGTTAATTTTATAACCTGCCATGATGGCTTTACTCTGCGTGACCTGGTTTCGTATAACGAGAAACACAATATGGCTAACGGTGAGGAAAACCGGGACGGAAGTAATGATAATGACAGCTGGAACTGCGGTGTTGAAGGTGGGACTGATGATCCTGAAATAAACAGTCTAAGAAATAGGCAGATAAAGAATTCGGCTGCATTGCTTCTTTTGAGCCGCGGTATCCCCATGATACTGTCCGGTGATGAGTTCGGAAATACCCAGTTTGGCAATAATAATGCATACTGCCAGGATAATAGGATATCATGGCTTGACTGGGGCAATCTGGAAGAAAATAAAGATATATTTGATTTTTTTAAGACGCTTATAGATTTTAGGGCAAAACACCCTGTTCTGCGGCGGAGCGATTTTTGTACGGAACAGAATTCGTCCGGATATCCGGAACTTTCATTTCATGGAACAAGGCCCTGGGATTTTGACGAAAATGCTCCTTTTCTTTCATTTGGATTTATGTATGCAGAACCTGCTGCAGATTATGGGACCGATGAGGATGTATTTATCTATTGCGCAGTAAATGCATACTGGGAAGAGATGACATTCTCTCTTCCTGACATTCCGGATGGTATGAAATGGGAGGTGGTTGCTTATTCCGGTGACAGAAAGAAAGCGGGTAAGAGCAGGGGGAAGGCTGAAGAAACTGTGGAACTTATGCCAAGAAGCCTGATGCTGCTCATCGGACACAGGCCAAAAACAAGAAAACGCAAAGGTAGTTCCACTGAAAACAAATAGATTGTTTATGATGGAATTAATAAAGTGTTGATAATGAATTAAAACAAGATTTAATAATTTTGAATTAACATAAATTTGAAAATGATGGTTGTAAATTCAGATTTAACCGACTTTGGGTTTTTACAAGGTTAAAATGAAATAATAAATTCAGATTTTAGGAGGTTATGTAAACGTTATGAATCCTATGGAAATGATGAAAATTGCACAGGCCTGGCAGACTTTCTCTGCAAACCATCCCAAATTTCTTCCTTTCGTTAATGCTGTATCCCAGGGGGCTCTCGTTGAAGGCAGCGTGATCGAGGTCGCAGTAACTACACCGGAAGGGAAAAAATTAGAGTCAAATCTAAAATTAACACAATCGGATCTGGAATTTTTAGCATTGCTTAAGTCCATGATGCCGAAGGGGTGATATGGTAAAAGAATCTGCTTTCTGATATAATGCCCCGAAGGAGGCAATTAGTTATGGATGATATATTTGAACAGAAAGTCCTCACGGAACATGAGGATGATGCAAAGAAACCGGTAAAGAGCAACTTTGTAGAAAACATAAAGCTTGAAACTATAGAAGAATATGAGCGTGCACTTGCGCTGGACGATAAGGCAACCCTGAAACGTATAGAGTGGGAACTTGCAACCCTTACTATACACAAGAAGGATCTTATGGAATATGTGGAGAGCCGCAAGGCTGCCGGTTTGACAGCGGAGCCTACCAGGGATGACATAGCCCGTGTAAATGGTGAGCTTCCTATGAAAGAATCCTGGAAGATAGTCGAGACTATGAATCTTCCTTCTGATGAGGAACTCATGCAGGGGGGGAAGAACCAGAACGGCAGAAGATCCCAGCGAGATGACCGTAAACGTCGTAATTAACGCAGGGACAACCCTGTCATGACCTGCTTAGTTACGCTTGATTTTTTCGAACAGTTGTCATAGAATAACAACTGTCGCGCAGGTGTGGTTCAATGGTAGAACATCAGCTTCCCAAGCTGAGGACGCGGGTTCGATTCCCGTCACTTGCTTTTAGATCTGTCTTAAAATTGAATAGCCTAAATCGATGAAGAGAAGAGTAGATGGCATCATCCTCCAACAGAGATGGCTGCATAAGCTGAGAGCAGCCTTGGCGGACGTCATTGAAGACCACCTCTGAGAGACTCCAATCAAGTCCGGCCGACACCGTTACCGTCATAAAGAGTGGCTGTACGTCCTGTATGGACATACAGCAATTTGGGTGGAACCGCGCAGAATATGCGTCCCTTGCTTCTTTAGCAGGGGATTTTTTATTTTACTATATACCATTAAGGAGGAATGATCATGGAAAAAGAAGAATTACTGGAAGTTTACCGCCATTCTCTCGCACACATCTTAGCTAAGGCTGTGATAGAGATCTTTGGCAAGGAAAATGTGCAGTACGCTATTGGCCCACAGATAGGTGACGGCTTTTATTATGACTTCACACTGCCCCGTACTGTCGTAAATGACGATTTCAAGACCATCGAGGATAAAATGCGTGAGATCATAAAGCGCCGTGAGGACTGGAGACGGGAGGAAATATCCCGTGCCGATGCCCTTAAGCTTTTTGAGAACCAGAAGTTCAAGTTAGAACTGATAAACGACCTGCCGGAGGATGAGCTTCTTACTGTTTATTATACAGGTGACGACTTCGTGGATCTCTGCCGCGGACCTCACGTTGATAACTCACAGCTTTTGATGAATGCAGCTTTTCAGATCAAGTCCGTTTCCGGTTCATACTGGAGAGGCGATGAGAAGAGAGACCAGTTGCAGCGTATATATGTATATGCGTTCCCTGACAAGAAGGAACTGAAGGAACATCTTGCCATGATAAAGGAGGCCATGGAGCGTGATCACAAGAAACTGGGGCCTCAGATGGAACTCTTTATGTTTGATGAGACTGCACCCGGCATGCCTTACTGGCTTCCCCGTGGATGGAAGATGTATAACGCTCTTATCGACTACTGGCGTGAGATCCATGAAAGACATGGATACACAGAGATATCCGCACCGGTTCTTAACAGCAAGAGCCTGTGGGAAACATCAGGCCACTGGGGACATTATAAAAAGAACATGTTCCTTGTTCCCCCTGCTAAAGATAACCCGGTAGACGACAGGGCATCATCTCTCGTAGATATAGAGGACGAGGACCGTATGTTTGCTGCGAAACCCATGAACTGTCCTAATGCGATAAAGGTTTATCAGAACAAGCAGCGCAGCTACAAGGATCTTCCTTTGCGTTTTAACGAGCTGGATGTGATCCACAGAAGGGAAAAATCCGGTGAGTTAAACGGACTCTTAAGAGTACAGGAATTCCGTCAGGATGACTCACATAACCTTATCATGCAGGAGCAGATAGAGGAAGAAATCGGTGATATCATGGATATTGCAGGAGAAATCTATTCTACTTTCGGCCTTTCCTACATAGCTGAGCTTTCCACAAGGCCTGATGACTACATGGGTGATATCAATGACTGGAATGCTGCAGAAGCTGCTTTGAAGAGAATTCTCGATAATAAGTACGGCGAGGGCGGCTATGAAATAAACGAAGGGGACGGTGCTTTCTACGGTCCCAAGATTGACCTTAAGATGAAGGATTGCATAGGACGTGAGTGGCAGATGGGAACCATACAGCTTGACTATCAGCTGCCCCTTAATTTCGATATGAAGTATGTTGCATCAGACAGCTCAATGCAGCGTCCTGTAATGGTGCACAGGGCTATCTTCGGTTCCTTTGAGCGTTTCATCGGAATACTTATTGAAAACTTCAAGGGATCCTTCCCCTTCTGGTTAAGTCCTTATCAGGTTGGCGTGGTACCTATCCGTGTGGAGAATAATGACTATGCAAAAGAAGTAGTTGAGATCTGCAGGAAGAATCGCATAAGAGTAGAGGCAGATTACAGTGACAAGAACATGAAGGATAAGATCAAGACCTTCAGGAATTACCGAGATCCTTATGTTCTCGTACTTGGCAATAGCGAGGCTGAGAACCGTACTGTATCGGTAAATATCCGCGGTAACAAGCAGATGCGTGATGTGCCCCTTGATAAGTTCATTGAGATCTGCAAGAAGATGAATGAGACTCATTGCATAGATCTGATTGAGAGCCAGGAATAAAAGGTTCCATCGTTAATAAGAATTAAAAATAATACGCAGGGCGGCTGGCCGTATCGGACAGCCGCCTTGTTATATTTTTCTGGTATAATACCCCTATGGCTGCGATAGTGTATCTTATAATATGCATACTGACCGGATACTGTTTTTTGTCTGTTTTTTTCGGAATACTCTGGGGCTTTGGTGAAAAGAGTTACGGCAAAAAGCAGATAGGGGTTCCTGATTTCATGGTTATAATACCCTTCGCCGGATTTGCCGGTACCATGCTTCTTTCATGGATGACATACATACCGGCGTGTGTCTTAAGAACCGTTCCAAAGCCTTTGACAACTGCAGATATAGTGGCATGTGCCGTGGCACTGCTTTTTGATATAGCTGTTGTTTATTTTAAGAGAAAATCTTTTTTAAATTCTTTTCTGTCAATATTCAGGAACTGCGGAATAACTGAGATCGTTGTTATAATTCTTTCGGCAGTGATCGGTTCACTGATAATGATTTCTGCTTTCTATCTGAAAGATAATGAATATTATGTCGGCATGAGTGTGTTTGGTGACTTTGCCACGCACCTGGATATGATACGTTCCTTTGCCTATGGCGATAACTTCCCGACGCAGTATTCCCATTTTGCGGGGGCCGATCTTAAGTACCATTTTATGTATCAGTTCTTTGTGGGCAATCTCGAACATTTAGGAATGCGTTTGGATCTTGCCTTCAATCTGCCGAGCATATTTTTCTTTACATCCGTATGTATGCTGCTTTATGCATATGCGGTAAAGATCACAGGAAGAAAAGCAGTGGGTACGATCAGTGTTATCCTGTTTCTATTCAGGAGCAGCCCTGCATTCTGGCTGTTTGTTTCTAAGGCTGGTAACAGCTTTGATGAGATATATAGGGCACTGTCGGAGAACCTTACATTCATCGGAGAAACACTGAATGAAAGCTGGGGACTATACAATCTTAATGTATTCACTAACCAGAGGCATTTCTGCGTGGGACTGACCGGTATGCTGTCGGCCCTGCTGCTGCTTACTGAAAACTGTTTTGCTATGAAGGCGCGGATGTCATGCAATGCCGTATCCGGAAGTGATGCGGTTAAGCCGGCCGGGAAATCATCTGTTTTCGTTAAGCTGATTGATGATGTACGGCGCTTTATCTTTAAGAAGGAGGCCTGGCTTCCTAAACATACCGGCATGGCTGTGGCATTAGGAGTGCTGCTTGGACTCAGCGGTTTCTTTAACGGTGCAGTGCTTATAGGCTGTCTTCTGGTGCTTTTTGTTCTTGCTTTTGCTGCAGACAGAAGGCTGGAATATCTTATAACGGCAGTCCTGGCAGTGGCCATAAGTTCGGTTGAAGCTGCATACTTTGTTTCAGGCAGCGTGACGGATCTAAGGTGGCAGCCCGGATACCTTGCTGAGCAGAAAAACCTGCCGGGAATGATCTTTTTCCTTTGCATGCTGTTCGGTCTGGCCTTTTTCATTGCGCTTAGTGCATTTTTGCTGTCTGATGCATTCAGGCGCTGGCTGATGATTTCTTTTGCGGCACCTGTATTTTTTGCCCTTTGCTTCCAGATGACAACGGATGTTAATGTGAACCATAAATATGTACTGATAGGTGCAATGCTCTGCACTATACCGATTGCGGCCATGCTTTGCGTTATGTGGGAAAAAAAGAATATCATTATGAGGATTGCTGTGGTGATAACACTTGTACTCCTGACATCCACGGGAATATATGACCTGAACTGCCTAATGAAACAGAATAATTATGAAATGAACAGCGGTTTCGTTTTCAAAAGGGATGATCCTGTAACTAAATGGGTGCTTGAACACAGCACTTCAAAAGACATCTTCCTTGCTGATACTTATGCTATCAATAATGTGACCATGGGCGGGGCAATGCTTTATTATGGATGGCCCTATTTTGCCTGGAGCGCCGGATATGATACAGCCGGCCGGGAGGCAGAGGTCATCGCAATGTTCGGGGCTGATACTCCGGAAGAACTCAGGTCATTGATAAAAAAGAACAATATCCGCTACATCATTGTGGACCAGTCAGCCAGGACCAGCCAGTGGTTTGAGCTGAATGAAGACAATATAAAAAATACATACGAGTGCGTATATTCCACAGGCGAAGGGGAGTGGGAGTTTGACATATACGACACCAGCATCCGCTGTAATCATTATAGTAAAGACAATTAGAAATTGCGTTTGGGCATAATTGCAAAGTGACGGTGTTTGTTGTATCATAGATGCGTCTGAAAGGACGAAACTTTTAATTTATATATACTTACGGAGGTAACTTATCATGAAGGAAAAAGTCATTCTTGCTTATTCCGGTGGTCTTGACACTACAGCCATCATCCCCTGGCTTAAGGAAAATTTTGATTACGAAGTAGTCTGCGTATGCATAGACTGCGGCCAGGAGTCCGAGCTTGACGGACTGGATGAGAGAGCAAAGTCCTGTGGCGCCGAGAAACTTTATGTACTCGATGTAACTGATGAATTTGCAGACGAGTATATCGTTCCCTGTGTACAGGCACACGCTGTATATGAGAACAAGTATCTGCTGGGAACTTCTATGGCAAGACCTCTTATCGCTAAGAAACTTGTTGAGATCGCTCGTAAGGAAGGTGCTGCTGCTATCTGCCACGGTGCTACCGGTAAGGGTAACGACCAGATCAGATTTGAGTTAGGCATCAAGGCGCTTGCTCCTGACCTTAAGATCATCGCTGCATGGAGAAATGAAAAGTGGACAATGCAGAGCCGTGAGGATGAGATCGCATACTGCCGTGAAAAGGGCATCAATCTTCCTTTCTCTGCTGACAATTCATACAGCCGTGACAGAAATCTCTGGCACATCAGCCATGAGGGTCTTGAGCTTGAGGATCCCGGTAATGAGCCTAATTTCGAGCACCTTCTTGTACTTGGCACAACTCCTGAGAAGGCTCCTGATGAAGGCGAATATGTGACAATGCATTTTGAGAAGGGTGTTCCTACTTCCATAAACGGAAAAGAGATGAAGGTTTCCGATATTATCAGGGAGCTTAACCGTCTGGGCGGAAAGCATGGTATCGGTATTGTTGATATCGTTGAGAACCGTGTGGTAGGCATGAAGAGCCGCGGCGTATATGAGACACCCGGCGGAACAATCCTTTACGAGGCACATCAGCAGCTTGAAGAGCTTATCCTTGACAGGGAGACAACAAAGATGAAACTGGATATGGGCAATCTCTTTGCCCAGATCGTATACGAAGGAAAGTGGTTCACACCTCTCCGCGAAGCTGTTCAGGCTTTCATAGAGTCAACACAGCAGTACGTTACAGGTGATGTTAAGTTCAAGCTCTACAAGGGCAACATCATCAAGGCCGGTGAGACATCACCTTACTCACTGTACAATGAGAGCATTGCTTCCTTCACAACAGGTGATCTTTATGACCACCGTGATGCAGAGGGTTTCATCAATCTCTTCGGACTTTCCAGCAAGGTTCGCGGAATGAAGCACCAGGAACTTGAGAAGGCTAACAACTAATTTAGAAAATAATTAAAAAAACAGGCTGCCGACGCATATGTTCGGTAGCCTGTTTTTTAACAATGATCTATGGGGGGAACGGCCATGGGTGTTATTACTGTAATAATCATATATTTTGCCGTGCTGAATATTTTGGGATTTGCGTCTATGGGGATAGACAAATGGAAGGCTGTTCACCATGCATGGAGAATACCGGAAAAGGTTCTTTTCCTTATTGCCATCTTCGGTGGATCATTGGGATCCATAATAGGAATGTATACCTTCAGGCATAAGACAAAGCACTGGTATTTCGTATATGGAATGCCCCTTATTATGGCTGTTCAGATAGGCATTGCATGCTGGATCATAGGATCCGGGCAGATCGAGATCATGTGAGGGGCGTGTTCCACATCCTTACTACTGCATTGAGTTCGCCGTCTTCATTTTCCATTCGGATTTCATGTTTCAGATCATCTACAAACGAATAGTTAAACCTGATCTTCTCACCTTCGGTTATTTCTTTTCTGTAATGTATCCTAAAATTGTCAAAGGGAGCCTGCGCCCAGATATCATCAGGCATCATGTCCTCAGCCATATCTATATATTTTATGTTATGCACATGGCCGACTAAGTCTAATGAGCTGCGGCCTATGATGGATGTTCCCATTTCTACGGGAGTTGTATCAGGGGTGTCTTTAGACGCTGCCTTTGGCCTGTCGATCTTTACCATGGGATCGGTTTCAAAAGCCTGCTTTTCTTCTGCGCCGAAAGCTTCGAGTACTTCAGGAGTGACGCGGGTGATACGGTGCCTGTTTATATCTATTATTACCCATCTGGAAGTAGCAAGGACACGGAGATTATCCTTAGAGTCCCTAAGCTCATAGTCACGGATAAGTGACATCATACGCTTTTCAGGGCGTCCCCATGTGGATACCGTAAGGTCTTCGCCGTATCCCGGTCTGTCCAGGACGCGCACGTACCAATCCAGCAGGACAAATGCAACTCCCTTATTGTTAATATCCAGCATTCCGTATCCTGCGGCATCCGAGTGGCCGCCGGCTGCGTTTTCCAGCATTTCCAGAATGGCTACATTTTTTACTTTGCAGTTTTTATCTACATCCTTAAGTCCTATTGTCTGGGATAATTTATAAAACATCACTTGACCTCTTTTTCAAAATCTATTCCTGGCGAAAAATGCCCGAGCGTAAGTATATCACAGATTATTGTTATTTTCGTTTTATTTACGAAAAAGCCTATATATGCTATAATCATCCTTTAAAATCCCGGAGGGAAGCATATGATCCGAGTAATGACAATAGAAGATTATGATGAAGTGAAGGCACTGTGGATGACTATTCATGGTTTCGGAATAAGGAGTGTGGATGATTCCAGGGAAGGAATAGAGCGATTCCTTAAGCGTAATCCTACTACCAGCGTGGTTGCCATAGAGGATGGTCATGTGGTGGGCGCTATTCTATGTGGTCATGATGGTAGACGCGGATGTCTTTACCATGTGTGCGTGGCGGAGAAATACAGGCTTCACGGTATCGGCAAGGAAATGGTTGTATTCTGCATGAATGCCCTTAGGGAAGAGAAGATAAATAAGGTATCCCTTATCGCATTTACCCAGAATGATATCGGAAATGCTTTCTGGAAATGCATTGGATGGACTAAGAGGGAAGATTTAAACTATTACGACTTTACTCTTAATGAGGCGAATATAACAGCATTTAATAAATAATGAAGAGCGTTACTCTCTTTGCACAGCCGTATGAACTGCGGCAGAAGGAGGAAACATGGAAAAGTTTATCCAGATAGAAGGCGGCGTTACAGCAGCGGAAGGTTTCAAGGCTGCAAGCTGTATGGCAGGCGTAAAATATGAGAACAGATATGACATGGCACTTGTTTATTCTGAGGTGCCCTGTGACTGCGCAGGTACATTTACCACTAACCGTGTAAAGGCTGCCTGTGTGCAGTGGGATCAGGAGCTTGTAAAGTCCGGCAGAAAACTCAGCGCTGTTGTGGTCAATACCGGTATCGCAAATGCCTGTACCGGCAAGGAAGGCTGGGACGCCTGTGAGGCAACGGCTGCTGCTGTTGAAAAGCATCTTGGCGTTTCAAAAGACAGCGTAGCTGTAGGGTCCACCGGTGTCATAGGAATGCAGCTTCCTGTTGATAAGCTCGTTGTAGGCGTAGAGGCTATGTGCCCTATACTTGAGCATACGGCAGAGGCCGGAACGCTTGCATCAAAGGCAATAATGACGACGGATACCGTAAATAAGGAAGTGGCTGTAAGCTTTGAATTAAACGGCAAGCTTGTCACTCTCGGTGGCATGAGCAAGGGATCCGGAATGATACATCCCAATATGTGTACTATGCTGGGATTCTTGTCAACGGACCTTGCAATCGACAGGGGACTTCTTCAGGAGGCTCTTTCAGATGTTGTTAAAGATACTTTCAACATGATAACCGTTGACGGCGATACTTCCACAAATGATACGGTGCTTCTCATGGCTAACGGCCTTGCGGGCAACGATCCGATCACAGAGAAAAACGCCGACTACGAGGTGTTCTTTGCGGCACTTTCATTCTGCTGCAGATATTTAGCAAGAAAGATGGCAGCAGACGGAGAGGGCGCAAGCAAGCTTTTCGAGGCCTGTGTGGTAAATGCCAAGAGCAAGGATGACGCAAGGACACTTGCAAGGGCTATAGTAGGTTCCAATCTTTCAAAGGCGGCCATATTCGGATGTGATGCAAATTTCGGAAGATTCCTGTGTGCAATGGGATATTCCGGCGCAGAGTTTGACCAGAATGATGTGGAGCTTTTCTTTGTGAGCAGGGCTGGAAAGCTTAAGGTTTTCGATAAAGGAACTCCCATAGTATTTGATGAGGAAGAAGCCCTGAAGATAATGAAGGAAGACGAGGTCACTGTCTTTGTGGATATGCACGAAGGCTCAGAGGATGCAGCTGCCTGGGGATGTGATCTTACTTATGATTATGTTAAGATAAATGCTGATTACAGATCCTGATCGTGATAGGATATGTGATGGATCATAAAAATATTAGCTGGATTTAAATTCCGGACTCGGAGGAAAAAATGGAAAACAGGGAATACGAAAAAGTTGCGAAAAAAGCGGAAGTACTTATAGAGGCACTGCCTTATATACAGGCGTTTAACAGACGCATTATTGTGGTAAAATACGGCGGATCCGCAATGGCTGATCCGGAGATCCAGCGCAATGTCATAAAGGATGTAACACTCTTAAAGCTTGTAGGCTTCAAGCCTATAATCGTTCATGGCGGCGGTAAGGAAATCAGCGCGTGGCTTAAAAAGACCGGCAAGGAATCCCGGTTTGTAAATGGTCTCAGAGTAACGGATGAAGATACGATGGAAGTTGCAGAGATGGTTCTCAATAAAGTCAACAAGCGCCTCGTTACCATGGTGGAAGAGCTTGGTGTCCGTGCTGTAGGTATCAGCGGCAAGGACGGCGGTCTGCTTAAGGTAGAAAAGAAACTGTCAGACGGTCAGGATATAGGATATGTGGGACAGATAACAAATGTGGATCCCAAGATCCTTTTCGATATGCTGGAGAAGGATTTCCTTCCTATCGTATGTCCCATAGGAATGGATGATAATTTTGATACCTATAACATAAATGCGGACGATGCGGCATGTGCAGTGGCAAAAGCCGTAGGAGCAGAGAAGTTAGCTTTCCTTACGGATATCGAAGGCTTGTACAGAGACATAAATGATAAGTCATCGTTTATCTCAAGAATAAAGGTTTCACAGGCTATGGAGCTTATTAATAACGGTATCATCGGAGGCGGCATGCTTCCTAAGCTGGGCAACTGTGTGGATGCTGTAGAAAATGGAGTGCAGAGAGTGCATATCTTAGACGGAAGACTGGCACACTGCCTGCTCCTTGAGATATTTACCAAAGAGGGAATCGGTACCATGATATTCCCGGATGATGCAGTTATAGATTAAGTCAGAGCCGCATAAACACTACAGGAGGAAATAACTATGGGAATGATGCAGGATTACATAGAAGAAGCGGAGCGTGACCTGCTCCATACATATAACCGTTATCAGATAGTTTTTGATCACGGTGACGGTGTACGTCTTTACGATATAAACGGAAAAGATTACCTGGACTTTGTATCGGGTATAGGCGTGTTTGCTCTTGGCTATGGCAACAAAGAATACAATGAGGCTGTAAAGAGCCAGGTGGACAAGCTTCTCCACACATCCAATTATTACTATAATGTTCCGGCTATAGAGGCAGCAAAGGCTATCAAGAAGGCGTCCGGAATGGACAGGGTATTCTTTACAAACAGCGGCGCTGAAGCTGTTGAAGGCGCATTAAAGACTGCAAGGAAGTATGCTTATCTTAAGGACGGAAAAACAGACCATGAGATAATAGCTATGGAACACTCTTTCCACGGCAGGACTTTCGGTGCACTGTCGGTTACCGGTACCCCTAAGTACCGCGAGGCTTTTCAGCCCATGATAGGAAATATAAAATTCGCTGAGCTTAACGATATCGAAAGCGTGAAGACTCTCGTTAATGAAAAGACCTGCGCAATACTGTTTGAGACTGTTCAGGGCGAAGGCGGCATACATCCCGCTGATGAAACTTTCATAAAGGAGGTAAGAAAGATCTGTGACGAGAATGACATCCTGCTGATGCTGGATGAGATACAGTGCGGAATGGGCAGGACCGGTGAATATTATGCATGGCAGAGATATGGTGTAAAGCCTGACGTAATGACATCTGCTAAGGCTCTCGGCTGCGGTGTGCCTGTAGGTGCATTCATGATGACCGAAAAGGTAGGTCAGAACTCGCTTGTTGCAGGTGATCACGGTACAACTTACGGCGGCAACCCTCTTGGCGGTGCAGCTATAGTGGAAGTATTTAGGCAGTTTGAGGAGCGGAAGATTACCGACCATGTAAAAGAAGTCGGCCAGTATCTCTATGAGAAACTTGATGAAGTAGCAAAGGCTCATGATGACATAAAGGATCATCGTGGCGTGGGGCTGCTGCAGGGACTTGAGTTTGATCATCCTGTTGCTGATATTATAAATAAGGCTCTTGATAAGGGACTTGTACTTATAAATGCTGGAACAAATATTATCCGTTTCATTCCGCCACTTGTGATTGAAAAGTCAGATGTGGATGAGATGATCGATAAATTAAATTCCTGCCTCTGATAAATATTATTTTTTGATTAATTTTTACCGAAATTTAATATTCACGGTTGTTAGATTTTCCGAAAAGTAATAGAATGATTATGTGGCGTCTGAGAAGGTCTTCGGTTGCAGATGTAGATAGGTCTACATTCATACCGGAGGTTGCTACATATGATTAGTTTTAAATCTTATATTTATTCTGTGTTTATGATGCTGGCGGCAGTTCTTGTCCTTGGCGGATGCGGTGATTCCAAAGTTTACATGACAGGAGACCGGTCGGAAGAACATGCGGTAAGTGATGACAGTGTTGTCGGGGAAACGACGGCAGCAGGCATTGTTTCTGACGATGAAATCCCTGATGATAACAGGGAGAGTGCTGTGCAGGATCAGTATACAGAAGAATTTTATGTATACCTGACAGGAGCAGTATGTGTTCCGGGGGTATATGCTGTTCCGGCTGGCTCGAGGCTGTATGAGGCAGTGGAAATGGCGGGAGGATTTACCGAGGAGACTGATATTTCAGCTTGCAATCTGGCAGCAGAGGTATCGGACGGTGTTCAGTACTATTTTCCCACATATGCCGAGACAGAAGCGGCAGGCGGTACGACAGCGTATATTGTGTCTTCGGGACAGGACTTGTCAGTCGGAAGCTCTGGGGATGCTGATGGCAGGATAAATATCAATACTGCATCAAGGGATGAGCTTATGACTCTTCCGGGAATAGGCGGCTCTAAGGCTGATGCGATCATTGCGTATCGTGATTCGAATGGAGGGTTTTCCGCACCTGAAGATTTAAAAAATGTAAGGGGCATAGGTGATTCCACATACGAGAGTCTTAAAGATTATATAATCGCGAGATGAATAACAGAGGTGAAAGATGTCTGTAAAGGTACTGATAGTTGATGATGAGAAATCCATTGTAAAGGGACTTAAGTATGCGCTGGAAGCTGATGGTATGCAGACGGATGCAGCCTATGATGGCGAAGAAGCCTTAGAGAAGATAGAAACGGGTGAGTTTGATCTAATTCTTTTGGATATGATGCTTCCCAAAATGGATGGAATGGAAGTATGTAGGCAGGTTAGATCGTTTTCCGAGGTTCCTATAGTGTTCCTAACGGCTAAGGGCGATGATATGGATAAGATCCTTGGACTGGAATCCGGTGCAGATGACTATATCACCAAGCCCTTCAACATGCTGGAAGTACGGGCTCGTATCAGAGGTATTATTCGCCGTTCAAGGACACGCGCACCAAAGCCTGAAAAGAAGGAGACGCTTATTGTTAATGGCGAATTCTGTTTTGATACGGATAACAGA
The DNA here is from genome assembly GCA_000621425.1 of Lachnospiraceae bacterium AB2028. GTDB lineage: Bacteria > Bacillota > Clostridia > Lachnospirales > Lachnospiraceae > NK4A136. The sequence goes on along the minus strand of JHYJ01000008.1, from coordinate 118,805 downwards.
CGCCTTACAATTGCTGACAGGGAGATAAACCTGACGTCCAAAGAATATGAGATATTGGAGATCCTTGTTACGCATCCCAGAAAGATTTATAGCAGGGACGATCTGCTCAGATTAGTATGGGGTGAGAATTATACGGGCGATGCACGTACAGTGGATGTGCATGTCAGGAGACTCCGTGAAAAGATAGAGAAGACTCCGGGAGAGCCTAAGTATGTACAGACCAAATGGGGATCAGGCTACTTCTACAAAGGGTAAGTCTTTCCTGTTAAAGTATAAATTTTTGCGGAGTTTCAGGCTCCGCATATTTCTGATCATCATGCTGATCGGCATGTGTTCACTTGTCATTATGAGAAGAGGGCTTTTGGCCAATGAGCGTAATGCAGCTATCGACCAGCGTTCTTCAAGTGTCATGTCAATGATGCGCATTTTGTCCAATCGCATCGGAAGCAGTTTTTTCCTGGAAGATATATCTGACGGCGAGATATCAGGGGATCTTGAACTTTTGGCGGAAGTATATAACGCAAGGTTTATTGTTACGGATTCTGAATTAAGGATTGTATTTGATACTGCAGATGTAGATACCGGAAAATATCTTTTAGCAGGTAATGCCATAAGTGCGTTCAGGGGGAAGTCTGTATCGGAGTTTGATAAGGAAGAAGGTGTTATAGAGATTGCCGTTCCGGTATATTCTTCTTCAGTGGATTTGGATGCGGAAAAGTCCGCCAATGCTGTGATTCTTGCAGAGGTTTCTGCAAAACCGGTACTTAATGCGGTAGAACAGAAAAGTGAGCGCTCACTGCTTATAGAACTTTTAGCAGCGGTGATACTTTTAGGTGTAGCTCTTATTGTTTCGAATATAGTAGTAAGACCTTTTGACCGGGTAACAAGAGCTATACGTGGCGTAGTCTCTTATGAGGATTCGGAATTGGTGGTGTCAGACTACATGGAGACGGAGGAGATTGTGGATGCCTTTAATGATCTCCGCACAAGGATGAAGGCTGTTGATGAATCAAGGCAGGAATTTGTCAGCAATGTCTCGCATGAGCTCAAGACGCCCATGGCATCCGTAAAAGTTCTGGCAGATTCCATCAATATGATGCCTGATGCACCGATAGAAATGTATAAGGATTTTATGCAGGATATATCTGCCGAGATAGATAGGGAAAATGCAATCATATCTAATCTCCTTTCCCTGGTAAAAATGGACAAGGGTGCCGGCGCGCTTGATGTCCAGAAGTGCGATATAAACCTTATGCTGGAGAATCTGATCAAAAGACTGGGACCGCTGGCAAAGAAAAGTGAAGTGGATATAATCCTGGAAAGTATGCGGAATGTTACTGCTGATGTAGATGAGTTGAAACTTGCCAGTGCCATTACAAACCTTATAGAGAACGGAATAAAATATAATAAAAAGCCGGGCTGGGTGAAGGCCCATCTTGATGCGGATCACAGATTTTTTACGTTGACAATATCTGACTCAGGAATAGGTATTCCAAAGGAAGAGCAGGCACATATATTTGAAAGATTTTACAGAGTTGATAAGTCTCATTCAAAGGAAATAAGTGGTTCCGGACTGGGACTTTCTATTGCAAGAAGAACAATACTGCTTCACAGGGGCTCCATAAAAGTTGACAGTGAACCGGGAGAAGGAACCACATTTACCATAAGGATTCCTTTGAGTTACATAGCGGACAATACATCAGGTGCGGATTAAAAAGTGAAAATAAAAGAACACGGAAATAATATTAAATGCCTGTTATTGCTGAGTGCGTTACTTGTTGGCACTTTGTTTGTTTCGTCATGTGGAAAAAACAAGGATGACGGGAAGGTAATCTATAATGTTTATTATCTTGGTTCGGATTACAGTTCGCTGGTACCTGGAAAATATGAAGGAACTGCAGATACGGATATGTACGAGCTTTTGCGGGTACTCAGTATAGTTACAGATAATCCTTCCGCCAGGGGAATAGGTGAACTGGGAGTGAGTACCGTGGGGCTTGAAGTGGTGGATGGTGTTGCAACCGTATCACTTTCCGGTGGCTATGAAAACCTGGATGTTGCCGGGCAGACTTTAGTTAAGGCTGCAGTTGTGAAGACCCTGACTCAGCTTGATGATGTATCAGGAGTAAAGTTTATGCTGGGCGAACTTCCGCTTACGGATCATCTGGGGGCTGAAGTTCCTGTAATGACGGCGGACAGCTTTGTAAGCAATCCGGGCTTGGTTGTGTCGGATGAAAATTCGCTGCAGTTTGTATTATATTTTGCAGATGCTGAAGAAGATTATCTACGCAGTATAAGCAGGGAAGTAAGTAAGAATACGGATGCTTCAAGGGAACAGATCGTAATAGAAGAGCTTATTGCAGGTCCTACTACTGGTAACTTCAGAGGTGTTATGCCGGAAGGAACAAAGGTCAATTCCGTAAGTGTAGCTGACGGTCTTTGCTATATAGACCTTAGTAATGAATTCCTGACAGGAAACGCACCTGTGGGAATGAACCTGACAGTATATTCCATAGTCAATTCTCTGGCTGAACTTAACAGTGTCAGAAAAGTACAGATCCTTATAGACGGTAATATTACGGAAATAACCAGGGATGGTGTGGATCTGTCACAGGTATTTTCAAGAAATCTTGATATCGTGGGTGAATAAGTTTCATTGTGCCGCTTTTACCGTATTTCATTTTGTGGAGGTAGATCATGAAAGAGCTGCTGCGACGCAGGCTTTGTTTTTTCGGCATTATTTTTCTGGCTGCGGTCTGGATGGCGCTTATGCTGTCAGGCCCGCCGGATGATACATATGATTCTTACTATGGTGAAAGTGTCATGGTATCAGGAAAAGTGATCCGGAAAGAGATCAAAACTAATTCTTATGCAATCTATTTAAGCGATGTTCATATCGCTGGAGTCTCCGGGGGTGCCGGAGATGAATTCGAAAAAACAAGATTAGATTCAGATGATTACAGAGAGTCCTGCATAATGGACTTAGGGATAGTGTGCTATTTGGGGAATGAAGGAAGGCCCTATGATGAACTCCCACGTATGGGAGAGCGAATCAGCGTAGAGGGGAAAATAGGAGAGTTCCATATTGCTACAAATCCCGGCCAGTTTGATATGAAGAATTATTATCTGTACAAAGGATATGGTGCAAATATGTATATTGATACCTGGGAAAGTATGTCAGATGAATATAGTTTGTATCGGGAGTGGCTGTGGCGGCTAAGATGTTATCTGGGAAATGTTTATGACAGTATCATGGATCCGGATGATGCAGGCGTTATGCGTGCTATGATACTGGGGGATAAAAGTGAACTTTCGGATGATGTAAAAGAGCTTTATCGCATGAATGGTATAGCACATATACTGGCTATAAGCGGACTTCATATTTCCATAATAGGCTTTGGCTTATATAAACTCATGCGGAGGACTACAATGCCCGTTACTCCTGCGGTATGTGTTTCAGCCATAGTCATGCTTTCATATGCTGAGATGACCGGACAGGGTACATCTACATTAAGGGCAGTGACAATGTTTCTTATAATGACAGGTGCCGATGTGCTTCGCAGAAGTTATGACCTGCCTACTGCTCTTATGCTATCTGCATTGACCTGTATACTTACGAATCCCTATGAACTCATGACATCCGGTTTCTGGATGTCATATATGGCTGTGGGTGGAGTGGCCATATTCTATCCTGCCGTAAAGCAGAAAATAAGGATTGAGAACAAATGTTTCAGGGAAGGGTTGTCGGCAGTATGCAGTGGAATATGTGTTACGGTATTTACCATGCCGCTGATAGCGCTTTCGTATTATGAGGTGCCCGTCTATTCGGTATTGCTTAACCTTGTGGTCATACCGCTTATGACGGTGCTTATGGTAGTGGGATTATTAGCACTTGCCGTTGGGTGTATAAGTACAGATATGGGGGGTATCGTTGCACTTCTTTGCCATTTAGTAATGTCCTTGTACAGTTTTCTCTGTGAGACTATAGATAAACTGCCTTTTCACAATTATATATGCGGTGCCCCCAGTGCTTTGCAGGTGGTTTTATTTTACGGAATCCTTATATTGGTCATTGCCTATGGAAAGAAACTAAAACTTTATGAAAGAATACTGGCGATGCCTGTTGCGCTTGTAGTGTTATTCTATAGGTTTCCGTCGGATTTTTTTGTGACCATGCTTGATGTGGGCCAGGGGGATGGCATATGTATTTCGTCGGAAAAAACAATATGCATGATTGACGGTGGGAGTTCATCGAAAAAGGATCTTTTTAAATATACGATAATGCCATTTCTTAAATACAACGGTTATTCAAAAGTGGACTGCTGGTTCATATCTCATCCTGACAACGACCATACCAGCGGACTTATTGAGATGCTTGAAACAGAGGATATGGGCGGTATTGAAATCGGACGGATAATACTGCCGGATGCCTATGGCGTGCATAATGATTGTGGGGAACTTATAAGCCTTGCGGAGAACCACAATGTTGATGTGGTTTATTTTGCAGCAGGCGATCAGTTGTCGGATGAAAGCGGAATGCGAGTGTTATGTCTGCATCCGGCTGCGGGATATAGGACGGATGATGTAAATACTTATTCAGAGATCCTGGAGATTTCGAGCGGTTCTTTTGCGGGAATCTTTACGGGGGATGCCACTATTGAAAGCGAAGAGAACGTTTTTGAAATTCTTGCAGATGCGGAAATAAGGGGAATCCTGAGATTCCCGGATGGGGGATACCCTGTACTGAAGGTCGGGCATCACGGCTCCCATACATCCAGCAGTGAAGAATGGCTTTCCTGGGTATCGCCTTCTGTTGCGCTTATATCCGTGGGGGAGAATAATTCATACGGACACCCGCATGAAGATGTGTTAGAGCGGCTTGGACAGCATGGGGCGGATGTGTTTAGGACAGATGAGTCCGGTGCAATAACAATAAAGGAACATAAGGATGGAATAGAACTTTCATGTTTTTGTGACTGATATGGTATGATACGGACAGTGGATAAAAACGGTAGATAAAGGAGCGTAACGGATTATGGGATATGCATTTTACGGATGGGAACAGGCTACTGTACCGGCAAAAAATGATGAGTATAAGGGAATAAAAACTCCACAGGATCTTTATGATGCCCTTTCGGAAATATGGTGTGAAGAAACCTGTGCGCCAAGGCTCAGGGAAAAGTGGAGCACAGACAATCGAACTCTTGGACAGTGTTCCATAACTGCTTTTTTGGTGCAGGACATCTTTGGCGGAAAAGTGTACGGCATACCGAGATCCGGCGGAAATTTCCACTGCTACAATGATGTTGACGGCCATGTATTTGACCTTACCAGCGAACAGTTCGGCGATGAGAAACTGTCATATGAAAACAATCCGGAACAGTTCAGGGAAGTCCACTTTTCCAAAGAGGAAAAGAAGGCACGTTATGAATTGTTAAAGAATATGCTGAAAACGCGGAAATAAAAATCCTATTTCAGAATGGTAGCTTCTGTAACGTACATGACTTCGCAGGCACCGTCGCCGGTGTCGTTTCTGGAGGTACTGCTGTTCCAGTAATAGGGATTGCCGTTGGAGTTAGTGGCTGTGATGTTTACTAAATATCCTTTGAGCCTTATATGGTCTCCGGTGCGTATTTTTTTTATGGTTTTCCTTACGGAAGTGTTAGCGGGTATCAGGTGGTTATTGGATGACTGTCTGTTGACGTCATCTACCGTGCCTACAGTTGATAGTTCCTCATATGTGTTAACCTGCCAAAAGTACCATCGTCCGTGCTGATCCCAGTGGAAATCAACCGTGCTGTTGTAACTGGCAACGTTTCCCCATGCAAGGGCAAGGTCCCTGGGAGCAAGTTTTGTGCCCAAATCTGTTCCGTAGTAATTCTTTGTATGTACTACCAGCGCTTCTATCTCATAGGCATACAGATAGTCTGCATGCACGTTATATCCTGACACAACGAAATCTGTTCCGCCTTTTGCCTCAGTCTGTTTGGGCTCGGGAATGTTCGGGACAGAACGTCGGCTTCCTTTTCCACCGATGTTGCCGTTTAGGTATAAAACCACGCCGACAACTACCAGAATCATTGGTATGAGAACCTTTAAGAAGGAAAGGTCTTTTTCTCTGTATTTATTTATGCTCTCCATTGGCTGCCCTCATATAGGATGTCTGGTTCGTCAAAGGAAATTGTAGTTATGCTCATATTATACTGTTTTCAACATCAGATAAAAAGTAAAAATCTGATTGACCTTGAAAGAACGATATCATACTATGATGTTAAGTGTAACGATCATTCTATTTGCGTAGTGTTTGACATTTCATAAAAGACCGGAAGGGCGGGGCTGGGTTTGAATGAGGATATAAAAGAGATACTGGAAAAAGTAAAAGACGGATCAATGAGCGTGGATGAAGCACTTATGGACTTAAGGCTGCAGCCCTTTGCGGATATAGGCTATGCCAAGGTTGATCTTCACAGGAAGGTCAGGCAGGGGGTGGCAGAGGTTATATATGCTGCCGGGAAAAAGCCGGAGCAGATACTTGGCATAGTGGAAACGATGCTTTCAAACGGACAGGATCAGATTCTAATAACACGTCTTTCCGGGGAAGCGGCTGATATAGTAGGAGAAAAAGTAAAGCTTAGCTATTATGAAGATGCACGTATAGGTATTGTAGGAGAAATGATCAAGGCCTACGGCATAGGAAAGATCGTAGTGGCCACCGGAGGAACCAGCGATATTCCGATAGCCGAAGAGGCTGCTGTTACTGCCGAGTTTTTGGGTAATGAGGTAGTACGGGTCTATGACGTGGGGGTGGCCGGCATACATAGGCTGTTTGCCCATAAGGATGAGCTTATGAGCGCATCAGTGATAATTGCCGTTGCAGGAATGGAAGGCGCTCTGGCCAGTGTTATAGGCGGAATGGCAGACTGCCCGGTGATAGCGGTTCCGACCAGCGTGGGATACGGCGCATCATTTAACGGACTGTCAGCCCTGCTTTCCATGCTTAATTCATGTGCGAGCGGCGTGTCTGTAGTCAATATTGATAACGGCTTTGGCGCAGGGTATATGGCTAACATGATCAATCATATGGGGGTAAAAGCTTGAAACTATTATACATAGACTGTTCAATGGGTGCGGCAGGGGATATGCTTACCGGAGCTTTAATGGAGCTTCTTCCTGATGCGGATGCTGTCATTTTTGAACTCAATTCCTTTGGTATACCCGGAGTCTGTTACGAGAAGGAAAGATCCGTCAAGTGCGGCATCAGCGGAACACATATAACTGTCAGGGTTAACGGCACTGAAGAAGACGAGCATATGCATGATGATGGTGATGACCATGGCCACCATCACAGCTCTTTAGCTGACATGGGAAAAATAATAGCCGGGCTCAGTATAGCTGAAAAAATAAAGCAGGACATATGCGCTGTCTATAATCTGATAGCAGAAGCTGAAAGCCATGTGCATGGAGTCCCTGTTTCTGACATACATTTTCACGAGGTTGGCAGGATGGATGCTATTGCTGACATTGCTGCGGTATGTTATCTGATGGACAAGCTGGGGCGGCCCAAAGTTACCGCATCCCCGGTTCACGTGGGCAGCGGCCAGGTAAAGTGTGCCCATGGCCTGCTTCCGGTACCTGCACCTGCGACGGCATATATTTTAAAAGGCTGTCCTGTTTATGGCGGCAATATAAAGGGAGAACTCTGTACCCCCACCGGTGCGGCTCTTCTTAAATACTTTGCGGATGATTTCGGAAACATGCCGGCCATGACGGTTTCAGGCATCGGTTATGGAATGGGAAAGAAGGATTTCGAGGCTGCAAACTGTGTCAGGGCAATCATCGGTGAGTGTACTACAAATGAAATGAATACGGACGGCAGCATAACTGAAATGATATGTAACATAGATGATATGACAGGAGAAGAGCTGGGCTTTGCAACGGAACGGCTTATGTCAGAGGGCGCGCTGGATGTCTATACTGTTGCCGCATATATGAAAAAGGGACGTCCCGGTCAGATCCTGCATGTCCTGTGTAAAAATGCTGACAAGGAAAAAATGGTGCATAGTATCTTTAAATATACTAAGACCATAGGCATAAGGCACTGCGTCATGGAAAGATATACCCTTGGACGCCATGGCGAAGAAATAGATACAGAGTACGGCGTGGTTCATCAGAAGATCTCATCAGGATTCGGAGTGGAGAGACGGAAAACAGAGTATGATGACCTGGCCCGGATAGCTGTTGAAAAAGGAATCAGCCTGGAAGAAGCCAGGGCTTTATTATCTGCGCCTGTCTAATCCGCTCTTTTTGTAATAGTCGGATTTGTTATGATACATTTCAGTGCCAGCGATCTTCATTATCTCACAGATCTGCTTGCCATCCACATAGGCTTTCATGGAATTGAATTTAACATGTATCCAGAGTTCCTGCCCCGGCGTGATCTCAGGCAGGGTAGTTTCAAAGGTGGTGGCGCCTTTTTTGGAGAAACGGACCGGAAGAGTTACCCGGGTACTGCCGGTATCGTCGGTCATTGTCCAGTCAGAAAATCTGTCAGGCGGGTTGATTCCATGATGTTCATAATTTTCACGGATATCCATGAGCCCTATGACAATAAGGATCATTAATGCGCCTACGCAGACTGAAAAAATTGTATTGGAAGTTATTTTTGATTTCATCGTACTATAATACCATAAAGCGTTATAATCATGAAGTATGCCCTGTTATGCAAAAAGGGTTGAATGAAAAAAGGTTTGAGATAAAATATAACATAGATTGAATTTGGTTTAAGGGGATAAATGAGATGGTAAAAGTAGTTTCAGACAGTACCTGTGATCTGTCTGCAGAATTAGTGGAAAGGTATGGAATTGAGATCATCCCGCTCCATATCATTCTTGGTGAGAAAGAGTATGAGGACGGGGTGGATATTGAGCCGGATGAAATATACAAGTGGTCAGACGAGCATGGGACTACACCTAAGACATCTGCACCGGCCATAGATAAGGCAATAGAAGTTTTCAGCAGGTATAAGGATTCCGGTGACGATGTGGTAGCTTTTACCATATCATCGGAAATGTCTACTTCATTCAATGTGATGAAACTTGCGGCAGAGGAAATCGACTATACAGACCATATCCATGTGGTGGATTCAAGGAGCCTTTCTACCGGTATCGGTCTTTTGGTGATAGAAGCAGCTGTAATGGCGAAAGACGGCATGGCTGCAGGTGAGATCGTATCAAAAGTAGAAGAATTTATTCCAAGGGTACGTGCAAGTTTTGTCGTGGATACACTTGTGTACCTTCATAGGGGCGGACGGTGCAGCGGCCTGACAGCCATGTTAGGAAGCATACTCAAGCTCCATCCCAGCATAGCCGTTACCAACGGGGTCATGGGGCCGGAAAAGAAATACCGTGGCAAAATGCACAGGGTTGTTTCCGAATATGTACAGGATTTGGAGAAAGACCTTAAGAGTGCGAAAAAAGACAGGGTGTTTATAACTCATGCGGGATGTGATGATGTGATAGTTGAAAGTGTCCGGAGCTATCTTCTTGATCTGGGCTACTTTGATGAGGTACTGGTTACAAGAGCCGGGGGCGTTATCTCATCCCATTGCGGTTATGGCACTCTTGGCGTATTGTTTATTGAGTAAATTTGCGGGGACGTGTTTTTATGATATGTAAGAATTGTGGAAAAGAAATACAGGAAGGCATGATGTTCTGTCCGGGATGCGGCAGCCTGGCAGAGAGTGGAAATGATGGATCAGCACCTGCTGAAGAAACGGTGGAGCAGGTGACGCAAAAGTCTGATGATGTTCAGCAAACTGTGAGTACGCCTGTTGAACAAGGGATGGCTGCTCAGGGCGCACCACAGCCGACTGCATCCCGGCAGAATAATGGCAGTAAAAAAAGTCCTGTTCCCTGGATAATTGCAGGAATCGGAGCCTTTGTGCTTGTGGCAGCAGTGGTCGTAGTAGCTGCTGTGGTCATAACAGGTGCTTTTACGCTGAGGAATAGGGGAAACGGGCAGGGTGAACCCGGGGGAAATACGGTGGCGGATACCGGCGGTGATACCGATCCGGGAGATGTCCCTGACGCCGGTTCTACAGGGGATACCGGTACTTCCGGTAGTTCGGATACAGGAGATGGTTCTGGGATTTTGCCGGATGATCCGGGATCCGGGCTGAATAAAAAAGATGATGTGGATGTGCTGGAAAAATACTGTAAGGATAAGCTGATAGCCGGCTGTGGCATCTTTGATATGGATCAGTCAATAGGGCTTAGCTATTTCGAAAAATCCTACAGCGGCTATATTTCTCCATCTTACAAGTCATTTGATGACAGCGTAGAAGGCGTGATGACTTATAAGATCGCTGACTTTGATAACGACATGAGAAGCGAGATGCTCGTGGTCCGCATGGAGCATAGTACCGTGTATATTGAGATGTTTGAGGTTGATGCCATGTCTCAGGCATTTCTTTCTGCATCAGTGCCGGTTGCGGTGATAGGTGCGGAGGTGGTTAACGCTTCTGCCCTTGAATGCCTTTACGGTGATATACAGGAGCTGAATATCTGCATCAATGAATTTGAAAATGAAAAGTACATTGCGCTTGACTGCATGGGGGTCAGCTGTCTGTTTGCTGATGGAATAGAGAATGTTCTTTACGTCTCACATTATGACGGCAGTGCTTTCGTTCCGGATTTTGATGAAAGGTTCTGCGGAAGCGATGATTCGGGCACGGAGGATGCGGCAAGGGTATGTAAGAGCAGGCTTAAGCACCTGGGATTTGAAAACACGGCAGATGTCTTTTCTTACATTTCAATGCAGATCGAGGATGAGGATGGTCTGGAAAGGCTTGTAGGCCTGCGTGGAGAGAATCCTTTAGTTTACGAACCATATTCGGAATTAAGCGACTATTATGCTACGGGGGATATCAGCTGTTTAGGCAAAATAAACTATCTGTTTGCAGAAGGGGGAAAGGTTACCCACAAGAGATTCGAGTCCACCTATGCTACGGATTACCACAACGTAAGAAATAACAACGAATACATTCTTCCCGGAAGCGACAGCAGGTACTATACAATGGATGAGCTGATGGGGCTTACGGCTGAGGAATGCAGGCTTGCAAGAAACGAACTGTTTGCAAGGCATGGCAGGAGGTTCCAGGATGAGACCCTTCAGGCATATTTTGATTCACTGAGCTGGTATAACGGTACCATAGATCCCGAAGACTTTGACGAGTCCATATTTAATGAATATGAAGTGGCAAACAGGGACCTGATCGTACAGTATGAAAAAGATATGGGATACAGATAAAAATAAGATAAGCACGGATACAATCAGGGATATCCTGCTAGTGATATCCTGTGTCTGTTTTGCCGTAGGAATAATAGTCTTAGGGAAGCATTATTATGATGTGCTGCAGGTGAGGCGGCAGACAGAAGAGCTGAAGGAAGTAAGGGACCAGGTGTCCGCTGGTTCTGTGTCCGATGACCTTTCGGCAGTTTCCGGTGACGTGGCTGTTCCTTACGACGGTGCAGCACTTAAGATGATGCGGGAGATGTATGCATCAGAAGGCATCACTGTGGATGACAAGCCGGGGATGCTGCCTGAGTATGAAACTCTGTATGAACAGAACCCGGATATATGCGGATGGCTCTATGTTGAAGGGACTGTTATTGATTACCCGGTCATGCAGACTCCGGAGGATGAGAATTATTATCTGTACAGGGATTTTTACAAGAAGAAAAATGCAAATGGTTCATTGATAATGGATACGGATTCCGTTGTGGGAACGGGAACCGCAAAGCGTTTCTATACAGACGGTACTGCGCCGGGGACTAACCTGATAATTCATGGGCATCACCTGATAGTGAATGCGATGTTCGGCAAGCTGGTAAGGTACGAAAAGGAAGCCTACGGCAAGGAACATTCGATCATATGTTTCGACTCGCTGTATGAAAAGAGAAAGTATGAGCTGATTGCTGCCTTCTATACCCAGGTTTATGAGAAGGATTCAGATAAATTCAAGTACTATGATTTCTTTCAGGCTGACACGGAAGAAGAGTTTAATTATTTTTATGACAATATAAAACGGCTGTCCCTGTATGATACCGGGGTGACGGCTGTCTATGGCGATGAATTTATCACGCTCTCCACATGCTCCTATCAGACTGAGACAGGGCGTTTTGTTGTGATTGGTAAAAGAATAGAGTGAAGATTATAGCCTTGCCAAAGGAATGCCAAAGGGATTGAGTGCGTCCCTGTGGCTTTTTTTTATGTTTTCCCTATATTCCAAGGGGGTACATCCGAGATATTTTTTGAAGATCTTGTTGTAGTAGCTTGCGTTATTGAAACCACTCTGACGCGCAAGCTCCTGAATGCTCATGGCGCCGTGGGTATCACGCTGTAGCATGAGCGCTGATTTGTATATCCTGTGCTGCATTAGATAATCGAAGGGAGTGCTGGATATGGATCTTTTAAAACACCGGCAGCATTCACTTTTGCTTACGTGAATGGAGTCTGCTATCTCATCCAGTGTAAGCTTTTGGGTGAAATTATCATGGATGAATAGAATGGCGTTCTGCAGGCGCATTTCGTCAGTTGCCACCTTGTCGGCTTCTTCAGCATTATATTCGGTGCGGTTGCTCATTTCCAATAACTGTAGCCAAAGTGAGCAGAGACTGCTCTTGGTTTCAAGCTCATAGCCGAAAGCAGAATTAAGATTTGCCTCCAGGATTTCATTTATACGCTCCAGAGCCTTTTGTCCGTAGAGGTCATTCCTTGTGAGTATGAGATGCGTAAGAGTTGTGTTTTCTATAAGGGGCTTAAAGTATTTGACCCCGAGGAATGCATCCGGATGATCAAAAATGTATGAAGGATGAAAAAGGATGGACAGGATCACACAGTGGGAACCCTCGCAGGGCTTAATGGAATGGAGACGGTTCCTGTTTATCCAGACGCCTTCGCCGGCAGACACGGTAAAGCTGTTGCCCCCCGTGGTAAAGACAGCCTGGCCTTCCCTGACCAGGTCGATCTCCATTTCTTCATGCCAGTGGGAACGGACGCAGTTACTGTACATACGGTCCAAGTCTATGTAATAGACTCCCACCGGATAGTCTAAGTCAGTATGCTCAAAATGATTGTCGAAGAAGTCTTTTTTCATACTCAATATATGATATAAAAATAAAACCGGTTCCGCAAGGGAACCGGCTTATATGTGCGTGACAGGATTCGAACCCACGACCTTCTGGTCCGTAGCCAGACGCTCTATCCAGCTGAGCTACACGCACGAATATTGGGGACGAAAAACGTCCATGCGGTAGAATAGCACAAGCAAAAGAAAATGTCAAATTGAAAAATTGAAAAATATTTTTCTGGGTGTTATCATGATTTATTATTATTTTCCGGAGGATAGAAATGACAAAATCAAAGATAGAGCCCCACAGATGTTTCATCAGCTCCATAGATGCCGGGGCAACTTTTGTGGATTATAATGAATATACGCTTGATCCCGACGGGGAGATATATGACTATATCCTGCAGCTGATCGCATACAACTACGATAATGTTGCTTCCAGGAAGGCTGTTTATGATGAGGATTCTTTTCTGGCAGCCATAGTTCCAGAAAATGCAGACGGTTTTGATGCTTTTGTGGACGTAGTGGCTGACGAAATGCATGATCTGTTAAAGCAGGTGGCTGAAATGAGCCCGGGCAGCGGGTTATTTGTTTATGCAACTGTTGATGAGCAGCCGGTCATAGCTTTCTTCAAGTTGAACTATCAGACAAAGTTTTCATGTGAGAAGAATTCGGATGGCGAGCTTACCTGGACCAAGGATTACAGGTTGCTTCCGTCCCATACTCAGAAAGAATATGACTATTTCTTTATAAATGTATTCGAAAACAGAGTTTCCATGTCTGACTCCAAGTGCATGGTGGACGGTCAGTATGTAAACTATATGGCTGAATGCATCCTGAAGATCAGCCTTCGTAAGTCCGAGAAGGAAGTGGTAAAGGTAATACAGGATGTCATGACCAATACCATAAAGGAGTGCTACGAGGATGAGGCGCCCCAGAAGATCTTTGAGTACAGGCGTGTGGTGGCCGATACCGCCAGGGAAGAAGGGGAGATCAATCCCAAGCGTATCAGGGATACGGTTTTCTCCGGGAATGAAAAGGCTATGGAGCGTTACGAGCAGCAGGCCGCTGACATGGAGATAAAGGAGCAGCCAGTGTATGTAAGCCCGAAGACGAGGCGGAGTCTTGCAAAGAAACAGAAAATCACAACAAAGAGCGGCATAGAGCTTCTGGTACCCGTGGATCTTCTGTCGGATAAGAATGTCTTTTCTTTCAAGCAGGAGAATGGGATGGTGTCCATAGTTATAAACGACATGAGTGGCGAGGTAAAGTGATACCCGGGCTTAAATAACAATGGATTGATAACAGACGCTGTTTGTGGTATAGTATGTTGTCGGATGAAACGGTAATAACGCTTAGGATGTGTGGATGCAGCCTGGCGTGCAATAAGGATAAATAAAGGAGATAAAGCATGACACTTCTTGAAGAATGGCACAGTAAAGCCTATGATACACAGAATCACAGCAGGGAGTCCCTTAAGAGATTGTGGGATGACTATTTTGCAAAAGAGCAGGCAATCTACGCACAGCTTTTAAAAGAGCCTGATACTGAAGTAAAGGGAACAGTAAAGGGACTGGCAGAAAAGTATGACATTTCACTTATGTACATGGTAGGTTTCCTTGAGGGCATTCAGGAAAGCCTTAAGGTAGAGAATCCTATCGATACAATGGATGAGAACACTGAAGTATCCTTAGCTTTCGATAAGGAAATGCTTTTCAAGAATATGGTAGATGCCAAGGCTGAGTGGCTTTATACACTGCCTGAATGGAACGCTATATTTGATGAGGAAAAGCGTGCGGCACTTACCAAGGAAGCAAGGGAAATGGGAACAGTTAAGAAACCTGAAAAGATTTATCCCAACGATCCCTGTCCCTGCGGAAGCGGAAAGAAATACAAGAAGTGCTGCGGCAAAGCAGGCTGATGATACAAGGGGCTGCCGGAAAAGGGAGCCTCTTTTTTAGAGTTTTATGCGAATGAGCAAATTCTCTTCGCATAGCCATTAAAGTGGCAGAAAGGGGAAAAAATGACAAAAATAGATGTTATATCAGGATTTCTTGGTGCAGGAAAGACCACTCTTATAAAGAAACTTCTTGCAGAAACCTGGAAGGGTGAGCAAGTAGTGCTTATTGAGAATGAATTCGGCGAGATAGGAATAGACGGCGGTTTCTTAAAGGAAGCCGGTGTGGAGATCACGGAGATGAATTCCGGCTGTATCTGCTGCTCGCTGGTGGGCGATTTCGGTACAGCACTTAAGGATGTTATGAGCAGATTTACACCTGACCGTATTGTTATAGAACCTTCAGGCGTTGGAAAGCTTTCTGACGTGGTAAGGGCAGTTGAGCAGGCGGATCTCGGTGAAGGTGCAAAGCTTAATTCTGCAATTACTGTTGTGGATGCCAATAAGGCAAAGCTCTATGTTAAGAATTTCGGTGAGTTCTTCATAAACCAGGTTGAGAATGCGGGAACCATTATCTTAAGCCGTACTGATAATATCTCGGATGAGAAGCTTCAGAAGACCCTGGATATCCTGAAGGAGCATAATGCAAAGGCAACTATCATAACCACACCCTGGGATCAGATAACCGGAGCATCCATAAAGGATACAATGGAAGGTGTTGACCTTATGGACACTCTCTTAAAAGAGGTTATTGAGAAATACGAGCATCATGATGAGCATGAGCATTGCTGTCATCACCATCATGACGACGATGATGAAGACGAGCACGAGCATCATTGCTGCCACCACCATCATGATGACGATGATGAAGACGAACATGAGCACCATCATCATGACCACGATGAGCATGAGCATCATCATGATCACGACGAGCATCATCACCACCATCATGATGGCGAGGAGTGTGATGATCCCGAGTGCGAGTGCCACCATCATCATGATCATGACCACCATCATCACCATCATGCTGACGAGGTATTTGGCAGCTGGGGAATGGAGACCGCAGCGAAGTATACGGAAGAAGAGATCAGCGATGCTCTTGCAAAGCTGGTAGATGCAGTGACCTACGGAACAGTACTCCGTGCGAAGGGCATGGTTCCTTCTGTTGACGGCGGCTGGATCTATTTCGACTATGTGCCCGGCGAGAGCAATGTCCGCAAGGGTGAGCCCCAGCCTACGGGTAAATTCTGTGTGATAGGATCAAAGCTCAATGAAGAAGAGCTTGGAGAACTTTTTAAGAAGTGATAGCGGAAAGGGGAAGTATGAGACCGGTATATCTTATAAATGGTTTTCTTGAAAGCGGAAAGACACAGTTCATAAAGTTTACGATCGCCCAGCCTTATTTCCAGATAAAGGGTAAGACCCTTCTGATCCTTTGTGAAGAAGGCGAGGAGGAGTATGAGGAAAATGTGCTGAAGGCATCCAATACCGTGGTAAAGCTTATCGAGGATGAAGAAGATTTCACCACCGAAAAGCTTATGGCACTGGAAAAGGAAGTTGATCCGGAACGCATAATCATTGAGTACAACGGCATGTGGAACATGAAGGATATGACGCTGCCTTTCCACTGGAACTTAGAGCAGCAGATTACCTGCGTGGATGCATCCACCTTCGAGACATACTATATGAATATGAGGTCTCTGCTTGCTGAAATGATCAGGAAGTCTGAGCTTATCATATTCAACCGCTGCGACAATGTGATGGACAACCTGGCAAGTTTCAGGCGTAACATTAAGGCTGTGAACGCCAATGCGGATGTTATATTCGAAAATGCCCAGGGCGAGATAAACCAGATATTTGAAGAAGACCTGCCTTATGATCTTAAGGCTGACAAGATAGTCTTAGATGAAAGGACTTTCGGAATATGGTACCTGGATACCATGGATCATGCCGAAAGGTACGAGGGCAAGATTTTAGAATTCGATGCTATGGTGCTTAAGCCCAAGACCTTCCCCAAGGGATATTTTGTGCCGGGCCGTCTTGCCATGACCTGCTGTGCCGACGATATGCAGTTTTTAGGATATGCATGCGAGTATAAGGATGCAGACAAATTAAAGGACAGGGATTGGATAAGGATAACTGCTAAGGTAAATAAGGAATATTTTTCGGATTACCAGGCAGAAGGGCCTGTGCTGCATGCAATCAGCGTGAAGAAGACCCAGAAACCTAAGAATGAGATAGTTGGATTCGGCTGATACATTGGGGTGGCAGTATATGTCAGAACAGGGTGCATTTATCAACAGTGTAAAGATTACGGATGACTTTGATCTTGAAAAACTCAGGATCAGTGGTCAGTGTTTCAGGATAAAGCTCCTGCCTGACGGAGTTTACCGCTTTATAAAGGGCAGTCACGTGCTGGACATGAAGATGTCCGGCACCGACAGATATGATATAAGCTGCAGGGATGAAGAGTTTGCTGATATCTGGCATGACTATTTTGACCTGGACAGGAATTATAGGGCTATCAGGAGACGTATCGATCCTTCCGATGCATACTTAAGGGCTGCCGCAGAAAGCGGAAAAGGCATACGGATACTAAAGCAGGATCCGTGGGAATGTCTTATTTCTTTTATTATTTCCCAAAGAAAAAATATACCTGCCATAACGGCAGCAGTGGAGTCCGTGTGCAGGAGCGCCGGGCTTGAGATTGATGGCACGGGAGAGTATGAGTTCCCGAGCGCTGCACGGATGCGCACTTTTTCCGATGAGCAGTGGGAGGCTTTTAAGCTGGGCTACCGCGAGAAATATATCAGAAGGGCGGTTTCTGAGGCGCCGGATATGGAGAGCTTAACGGGACTTTCTGATGAGGAGTTGATGGAGAGCCTGACAGCAATGTACGGCGTAGGTATAAAGGTGGCTTCCTGTACTGCACTTTTTGCTTATTCAAGGGTGGATCTTGCACCTGTGGATGTTTGGATAAAGAGGGTGTTTGACGAGCAGTACGGTGGGGAAGATGTCTTAAGCGGAAGGAAGGATGCCGGAATACTGCAGCAATATCTGTTCTATCATGCAAGAGTTTCCGGTTGAACTATAGTTTGAGTTTCCGGCTATGTTTTGCGGCTTATTTATCCCTGTATATATGATGATTTTCATTGAATGTAGAGCTCCTATATGGTATCATATATCGCAGTACGGATTTGTTGGAGAAAAGTATGTGCAGATGTGACAGACATAATTTCATGAAACCAAATGCTCTTGTCGAAGCACATATTTTTTTAATTATTTACAGTATTTGAGAGAAACGTTTTGTTTCTCTTTTTTGTTTATTTATCGCACGGTGATTTCATCATCGCTAATCGATTATCTTAGGGAGGAAAATTTATGGAAGTGATCGGAAAAGACGGCAGACCGCTCAGACATCTGATGACACCTTTGGATTTTTCGGTGGATGAGCTGGATAAGCTTTTTGATCTTGCTTCGGATATCAAGGATCATCCGGATGATTACAAGGATCTGTGCGCAAGGAAGAAACTGGCAACATGTTTTTATGAACCCAGCACCAGAACAAGGCTTTCTTTTGAGACAGCAATGTTAGACTTAGGTGGTCAGGTTATAGGTTTTTCTGATGCAAATTCATCATCGGCATCAAAGGGCGAAAGTGTTTCTGATACTATACGCGTAATATCCTGCTTTGCAGATATATGTGCCATGAGACATCCGAAGGAAGGTGCGCCTATGGTTGCAGCTGCTCATTCCAAGATCCCTGTGATCAATGCAGGTGACGGCGGACATCAGCATCCCACCCAGACACTTACGGATATGCTTACCATCAGATCCCTTAAGGGACAGCTGGACGGTTTTACCATAGGACTTTGCGGGGATCTTAAGTTCGGACGGACGGTACATTCACTTGTAAATGCAATGCTCCGTTATCCCAATAACAAATATGTGTTCATTTCACCTGAGGAATTGCGCATACCCAGCTACCTGCGTGAGAAACTTAAGAGTATGAATGTGGAATTCGAGGAAGTGGAAAGGCTGGAAGACAGTATGCCGAAACTGGACATGCTTTATATGACCAGAGTTCAGAGAGAACGTTTCTTCAACGAAGAGGATTATGTAAGACTTAAAGATTTCTATGTACTGAATAAGACAAAGATGGAGCTTGCACCAAAGGATATGCTGGTTCTCCATCCTCTTCCCCGTGTAAATGAAATATCGGTGGAGATTGATGAGGATCCCAGGGCAGTATATTTTGAGCAGGTTCAGTATGGCGTGTATGTAAGAATGGCGCTTATTGCAACGCTTCTCGGACTGGCAGGTTAAAGGAGGAAATACAATGCTTAACGTCGGAAAGATTGATGAAGGTTTTGTTTTAGATCATATTCCCGTTGGCAAGGGAATGTCCATATATTACCATCTGGGACTTGATAAGCTGGACTGCATGGTGGCTATCATAAAAAATGCCCACAGCAAAAGGCTTGGCAGAAAGGATATAATAAAGGTGGAGTGTGACATAAACATGCTCAACCTTGATGTATTGGCAGTCATAGACCATACCATCACAGTAAATGTTATAAAGGATGGCGAGATACTTGAAAAGCAGCCACTGGAGCTGCCCCAGGAGCTGAAGGGAGTAATGCGCTGCAGGAATCCCCGCTGTATCACATCCATAGAGCAGGAGCTGCCACATATCTTTTACCTGGCAGATCCTGAAAAGGAAATCTACAGATGCAAGTACTGTGACGAGAAAAATTCAGAGAAGATGTAAGATTATTTAGATATGGAACTTGAAGATATAAGAAAAGAACTGGATGAGGTGGACAGGCAGATTGTAGAGCTGTACGAGAAACGTATGGCACTTGCTTGCGAGGTGGCCGAGTCCAAAAGAAAAAACGGAAAAAACGTATTTGACAAAGCGCGTGAGGATGCAAAGCTCAAGAGCGTATCCGGACTTGTAAAGGAACCGAAATACAGGCAGGGGATTCAGGACCTTTTTGGGCAGCTTATGGGAAGCAGCAGAAAGCTGCAGTATTCCATCCTGGCTGCAGATGATAAGGGGAGCCTTCCTTTTGCGCCTGTTGACGCACTGAATAAAAAGGCAACCGTTGTTTATCAGGGCGCTGAAGGGTCTTATTCCGAGGCGGCAGCCCATGCCTTCTTTTCGGAAACGGCAGACTTTTTCCACACGGATACATTTAGGAATGCCATGCTTGCATTGGATGAAGGCAGGGCAGAGTATGCTGTGCTCCCGATAGAGAATTCCACCGCCGGTATAGTGAGCGAGATATATGACCTGCTGGCTGAATTTGAGCATTACATAGTCGGCGAACAGATGATAAAGATAGAACACTGCCTATTGGGAAACGCAGGAACTGATTTGGATACCATACAGACGGTTTATTCCCATCCCCAGTCACTTATGCAGTCGGAGCGTTTCCTTCGAAACCACCCCGAGTGGAAGATCATTTCCATGAGCAACAATGCTTTTGCAGCTAAAAAGGTTGCTGATGAAAAGGATGTCACCCAGGCAGCGATAGCAGGCGAACATGCCGCAAAGGTTTACGGACTTGATATAATACAGAAAGGGGTAAACCATTCCGATACAAATACCACCAGGTTCATAGTGGTAAGCAACCGGAAAATTTTTGTGAAGGATGCGAAGAAGATAAGCTTATGCTTTGAAGTGCCGGACGAAAGCGGTTCCCTATACCGTATGTTGTCCCATTTCATATATAATAACCTTAATATGAAAAAGATTGAAAGCCGTCCCATAGAGGGAAGGAACTGGGAGTACAGATTTTTCCTTGATTTTGAAGGGAATCTTTCTGATCCCGGTGTAAGGAATGCACTGTGTGGTCTCAGGGAAGAGGCTCGGAGTCTTCGTATATTAGGAAATTACTGATACGGACATATACATCAAAAAATTTCAAACTACGGTTGCGGATTTTGAAAAATAACAGGAGGACCGGTATGAATAAAAAAGAAAGAGAGAAAAAAGTTGAAGCGCTGCTTTCCGAACTGACTCTCGAAGAGAAGATAAGCATGATCCACGGATCGGAGTTCTTTAAGAGCCCGGGAGTGGAGAGACTGGGAATCCCGCCTATTATGTATTCTGACGGCCCTATGGGTGTGAGAAATGACTTCAGGCCGGATGAATGGATAACCATCGGTACTACGGCTGATGAGGTCTGCTATGCTCCCTGTAATTCAGCTATAGCCGCAACATGGAACCGTTCCTTAGCATGGAGCTCGGGAAGGATGCTAGGCTCGGAAGCAAGGGGCCGCGGCAAGGACATGCTTCTTGCACCGGGAATCAATATCAAGAGAAATCCGCTCTGCGGAAGAAACTTTGAGTATATGAGTGAGGATCCCTGCCTGATATCAGAACTTGTGGTTCCCCTTATAGAAGGAATACAGGAGTCGGATGTTTCTGCCTGCGTTAAGCACTTCGTATGCAATTCCCAGGAAGTGGAGCGCTACATGGTGAATGTAGAGCTTTCCGAGAGGGCGCTGCAGGAAATCTACCTGCCGGGTTTTGAGGCGGCAATACGCAAGGCAAAGAGCCGTGCCGTGATGGCAGCATACAACCTTATCAGGGGAAAGCACTGCTGCGAGAACAGCTGGCTTCTAAATGAGCAGATCAGGGGTACATGGAAGTATGACGGACTCATAGTTTCAGACTGGGGCGGAAACCATAATACAAAGGATGCGGCTGAAAGTGCCCTGGATGTGGAGATGGGGGTTAAGCCTGATTTTGATAACTATTTTATGGCTGATCCCTTGCTTAAGCTGGTTAAGAAGGGTGAAATCGATGAGTCGCTGATCGATGAGAAGATCAGGAACATTCTTCGTTTCATGCTCTATATCCGCATGATCGATGTAGAGATTAAGGAAGTAAAGACCAAGGGGGGCAAGTCCATAAAGGCTAAGGCAGTGCCCGTTGCGGATCGCGACAGGGGCAGCTATTCTACAGTGAGCCATTCGGAAAAGGCACTGAATACCGCAAGGGAGGCAGTGGTCCTTCTTAAGAATGAAAATGGACGCCTTCCTATCGAACCTAATAAGACGAGAAAGGTCCTTGTGATCGGGGACAATGCAAACCGTAAGCAGGCTAACGGCGGCGGCAGCGCTGAGATTAAGGCTCTCTATGAAATCACTCCTCTGCTTGGAATAACCAAGGCTTTCGGCGGAAATACACAGGTAAAATATACCAAGGGCTATTATGTGCCGCCTAAGAAAACCGAAGAGTACAACTGGCAGGCTGAGAGTGTGAATATCGCTGATGTTTATCAGGCGGTGGCACAGAAGAAGGATTCTGCGGCTGATAAAAAGAAAGGCAAAGAGCTTCGGGATGAGGCTGTAAGACTTGCTAAGGAATATGATGAAGTAATATTCGTAGGCGGCCTTGATCATGATTATGACGTGGAAGACCATGACAGAACAGACATGAAACTTCCCTACGGTCAGGATGAAACCATAAGTGCTGTGCTGGATGCAAATCCCAATACAGTTATCGTAATGGTAGCAGGAAGCCCCGTGGAAATGTCCAAATGGGCTGACAAGGCAAAAGCCATCGTATGGATGGGATACAACGGAATGGAAGGCGGAACCGCCTTGGGTGAGGTTATCACCGGTGCAGTTAATCCTTCCGGTAAGCTTCCGGAGACTCTTCCTGTTGATTTCAAGTCCACACCTGTTAGTCATTTCGGTGACTATCCGGGAAGGAAACTCAACAAAGAAGAGGCATCCAGGATCGATGCTCACCTGACACAGACTTTCAAAGAAGGTGTGTTCGTAGGCTACAGATATTATGAAAAGTATAACGTGCCTGTACAGTTCCCCTTCGGTCACGGTCTGTCCTATACTTCATTCAAGTATTCAGGGCTTGCTGTAAAGAATGTGGAAGGAAAGCCTGTAAATAAGAGAAAGCTTACGGACGGCCTGTATGTGGTCAGCGTAAAGGTTAAGAATGTGGGCGACTGTGAAGGCAGCGAGGCAGTCCAGTTCTATGTAGGCGAGGAAGTTCCTTCTAAGGAAAATCCCGTAAAAGAGCTTAAGGGTTTCGACAAGGTATCATTAAAGCCTGGCGAGGAAAAAGTGGTAAGTGTGGTTCTTCCTTTAAAGGCATTTGCTCATTATGATGAGGAAAAGGCGGAATGGGTGATGATGAAAGGGAAGGCTAAGGTTTATGCTGCAGCATCATCCGTTGATGTAAGGCTGGAAAAGACAATAAAGCTTTGATTGAAATACTGGTTTGATATCAGAAATTAAGGAAAAGGCACGGATTTATCCGTGCCTTTCATTTTCATTATCGAAACATTCACAGAACCTGGCGGCAAAGGACGGTTTCATGCCGGCGGCATACAGATGTGAGGTATCGCCGTACCCGATGCATCGCCATTGGGCGATTCCTTTTTTGCGCTCCTCCGTAACTATGGTGGTTACGGAAGTGGGGGCCATACACATGCCATGCCAAAGTATCATGGGTGATACATTTAAGAGATGACTTAGCAGCAGGGTGGCACAGCCAAAATGCGAAAAGAAGACAAGGGTATCATTATTTGCGTTTTCGGCATTGTAATACAGCCCGTTTCTGCTGTAACCGTGTGCCTTAAGGAACTCTTCGAAAGAACTGATCACGTATTTATAACGGTCCTTAAGATTTTTATCTTCGAAAAGGGGATGAAACATCCATTTGTCCTTATCGTAAAAATCAGGGTATGTCATCCAGTCTGCAGGCAGCCAGTCCCAAGCCATTCCGGATTCTCCGGGGGCCTTGTCAGGACGGTGGATGAAAACGTCGAATTCTCTTAGCCAGTCAAGCTCTGTTGCACTGCGGCCAACTCTTTCAAGCGAAGGTGCGGCAGTATCTTTTGCTCTTCCCAAGGGCGATACAAAAAAATCTTTAACTTCCATTCCTGCCACCCTGTCTGCAAGAAGGGAAGCTTCTTTAAAGCCAACTTCTGTAAGGGAGTCTTTCTCGTAATCGGGTTCGCCGTGCCTGATAAAAACAAGTTTCATATGTCGCTCCTTGAAATTTTAACTAAATTTTTATGGCGGATTAATTTATGTTAAATATAAAAAATATTATGTAACCATAAATTATCCTATTAGTTCCGTCGATATATTTTATAATACTTTGCGGTTAAAAAACAACTATTTACAGAATAATCTTCATAATGCTTGTTAAATCAATATTTTACAAAGACAATTTAGAACGCAGCAAATAATGAAAAAAAGTATAGCAATTATTTAGCGATGGTGTTATTATAAAATAAGTTTACATAATTTATTTACATAAAATGGTATATTGTCTCACGCTTTACGGCGTTTTTAGCACGGTTATGGCGTTTGTACAAAGTAAGGAGGAAAAAATGAAACAAAGAACAGCAAGAAAACTGCACCGTTTCGTCAGCCTGTTGATGGCTGTGGTGCTCACTGCAGGAATTTGTGGCGGAGTTTTAGCCATAAAAGCTAACGCAGCAGACGGAAGCATTAAGGGCAAGGTGGCAGACGGTACTACTGATGATCTGCTTAAGCTTACCACCTCTGAAGGCGTAATGCAGATCAAGATGGACGCAGACTTAAATATTGAGGATGCACCTGTCCTGATGAAAGGAAAGGAAGTCACGGTTGAGTGGAAGTATGGAAGTGATTCATATCTTCATACTTCATGCATCAAGGCATCAGGTGGAACAACCTGGGGCGCAACTGTTGATACCACAAATCAGATAACTGTTACAGGTAAGGTTATGGATGGGTCTGATCCCAGTACTCTTATTCTTGACTGCAACGGTAGCAAGTTCAACATCCGTTTGGACAAGGCGTCTAATTTTACAGGTTGCAGGATCATACATAAAGATAAGTTACTGAATGTAACTGTAGCAGGTGCGTCAGACGGTTATCTTCACGCAGTGAATATCGTAGCTGCTGAATCTGCATCAGCTTCAAGCACCATCACCGGCGTTCCTGAAAAGACTCCTGATGGCCGTTCACTTGCAATTATAACCGGAGTGGTACAGGATAATCCTTCGGACGCTTCATTCGTACTTAAGGTAAATAACAACCTTCTTACAATATTGATAGACAGCTCAACAGATTTAAGCCAGCTTCATGTACTGAACTCAGGAAAGACAGTAAGTGCGGCTGTATATACAGGGGCTGATAACCAGTTCCATGCTTATAAACTGGGTGGGAATTTAACAAATGGTCCGGTAGCGTTAGATGGAGCAGCTGTAACAGTAAGCGGAACTGTATTGAAAAATACTGATGACAACACTCTTCTGCTTTCAACTTCAGGCGGCAACATGACCATACGTATGGATACACAGACCGTCATCGGTGCAGGCGGACTTCTGCTTATTGGCAAGAAGGTGGATGTTGTTGTTCAGCATGGTGCAGATTCGTATATGCATGCAATCAAGATCACAGGAAAGGAAACAACTTATTCGGAGCCTTCATCGAATCTCTGGCCTGCCACAACAAAATGTTCTGATGAAGTTGAGGTAAAGGGAAAGGTTGATAAGAAGACAGACAACAACACTCTGTATCTTAATATAGATGGCCAGGGTACAATGATCATCCGTATCGACGTAAATACAAAATGGGAAGCTGCCCAGGCGTTTAGAGTTGGTGATACAGTGAAGGCTAAGGTTTATGGCGGTGCTGATGCCTATATGCATGCAGCAAGCATTACATCAAATCTTGATCCTGCAGCAGGTACTACCCTTGATGCAACAACGCAGCTTAACTTTGTAGGTAAGATCACAAAGATTGATGGATCAAAGATTACATTAGCTACCGCATCAGGAAATATGACCATTAAGTATGATAACGGAACAAACTTTGACGGTTATCGTATATTAAAGACAAGTGATAGTAATGTGACTATCACAGCTATGACAGGTTCAGATGGTTACTGGCGTGCAACAAGAGTTTTTAAGTAAATAATAATTAAAGGTGGTTCCTTCCGGCGGTATCCGGAAGGAACTTGCATTTTCAAGGAGGAAAAGGCAATGAAAAAATATATCGCAGAATTTATCGGAACATTCATATTGGTATTTGTAGGTTGTGGAACAGCAATGCTGGTAGGCTGTGATTCAGTAAATGGCTGTGGTTACATTCTTACAGCGTTTGCATTTGGTCTTGCGATCGTAGCAATGGCTTATGGTGTAGGTAATATTTCCGGCGGTCATGTTAATCCTGCCGTATCTCTTGCGGTATTCATAAACGGCGGCATAACTCCTGTAGATTTTGCAGGTTATGTAGTTGCACAGTGTCTTGGTGCATTTGTAGGTTCCGAAGCACTTGCATGCATATTCAGTCTTGGAAATGTTACCGATATGACAGGCGGACTTGCAACCAACGGTCTTGGCGGAGTATCCGGATCATTTGCGGCAGGCATACTTGTAGAAGTGATCGCAACCTGCATTTTCGTAATGGCCATACTTGGAGTTACATCCAAGAAACAGAGCCACGGTTCATTCGGTGGACTTATAATAGGTCTTACTCTGGTGGCTATCCATATCTGCACCATCGGACTTACCGGTACATCCGTAAATCCTGCAAGGAGTCTTGGTCCTGCTATAGCAGCAGCCATCGGATCTAATTTTGAGCCAATAAAACAGGTGGTCGTATTCATAGTTGGTCCTCTGTTTGGTGCGGCTATTGGCGGTTTTGCATACAAGTTCCTTGAGGCAGACGATAAAAAGTGATCAATATATCACTTTGCAAAATCTGATTTTGCGTGTAGAATGTAAATATTGAAAAAGAGTAAACGGCAAAACTGATAAGTTTTGTCGTTTGCTATATATTGGACGGGCTGCATAAGGAAATTTTTTGGTTTGCGCCGAACGCAGCCCGGCAGACGAGCAGGGGGATTTCATCGCCCCTACTCGATTGGATGCACGGAGGTTTAGATGTCCGAGAACGAAATAAACAGTGTCCTGTACCGTTATGGCGCTTCCATATTTGACTCAGCCGAGTTTAAGCAGGCGATGAAGCAGAAACACCATAACCGTACTACAGTAGGTGACCACACCATCAGGGTGGCGCACACCAGCTTGACCATATGTAACTTTCTTGAAAAGATTCATATATCTACCAAGAAATCAGATGTAGTAGTCGGTGCGCTCTGCCATGACCTTGGGATACTTGACAGGGATAAGTGTTTCAAGAACAATGCTGAATGCTACAGGGAGCATCCCGCCAGGTCTCTTGATGTGGCAAGGCGCCTGGTACCGGACATAAATTACAATACAGAGAAGATCATCCGCTGCCATATGTGGCCCATGACCATCACGAAGTTTCCTACATCAAAGGAAAGCATGATAGTTTCCATAGCAGATAAATATGCTGCAGTCGGCGACGGCATAATGAGAAAGAAGAAGGCAGCGGCAGTTCATGCAAGAAGCAAGAGAGCAATGAACTACGGAGCATAAAAAGAGAGGGGGCAGTTAAAAATGAATGATGCAATACTTAGCGTAAAGGACAGCATTGACAGCGCACAGCAGAAGGTTAAGGACTGGGTGGCAGACGACGAGATAGTTGTTTCCAAGAAGGTCATCATCTTAGCTTTCATAGTAGCATTTTTAGTTGGTTTCGCAGTAGGCGTGATGATGGTTCCAAGTCCTACCGTGATAGTGCAGTCTGACAAGAAGCCCAGTGTTATAAGCGGTCTTAAGAGCTTATTCAAGAAGGCGTGAGAATGTGGGAATCATAGGTGCTTGTACAATACAGGTTTTTCATGTATTGGCCGGGAGACTTAAGCAGGACACAAGGGAAAGTCAATACCGGCTGAACAGGATCGCATGGCGTGAGTACAGGAAAAAAATCCCGGGGAGCTATCTGGAGAACCAGCCGGCTCTTACGGGTTTTTTATATGGTGTTGCAAGTAAAACCGAATGCAGGATTTTTTTCAGGGGACTGCCTTTGACTGCGGCCCGCAATTCCTGTGAAGTGATAGCAACATACAATGCCCTTATTGCATTAGGTGATGAAAAAAGTTACCCGGAACTTCTGTATGAATATTCGGGCGATGGCATCTGTTTTAAAGGAATATTCGGAACCGATCCCCTGGCTATATACAGGTATTTTAAGAACCGTGGCTATGATGTGACGGAATACAGGGGCAGCAGGATTGAGACACTTAAGGATGAAGATGACGGGGCGGCATATATATATACGGCATTTAACCGGGGTTATAATCCTTTCCATATGGTCCATACGCTTTGTGTAACAAAAGAGGGGGACAGCTTCAGGGTTCACAACGGCTTTATTGAAAAGCAGCCCTATCCTGATCCTCTGACAGCCATGAAGGCATATAACAATGGTATGTGCAGGACTATATATGTTCTAAAAATCCGCAAAAACGACGGAGCAGCGGCCGCTGTTTAGTTAAATAAAACGAAGGTTTCAAGTTGCAATCCCAGTTAGTTTATGGTACAGTTGTTAGGTAAATAAAACTTGCGTAAGCTTAAAGATAGGAGAGCAGCATATGAGATCCAACGAGTCATCAGAAGATTATCTTGAAACAATACTGATCTTAAGCAAAAAACTTCCTGTTGTCAGGGCTGTTGACATAGCAAACGAAATGGGATTCAGGAAATCCAGTGTCAGCATCGCCATGAAGAACCTTCGGGAAAAGAATCACATCACAGTAATGGATGCAGGCTATATTTATCTTACCGACA
Organism: Lachnospiraceae bacterium AB2028; assembly: GCA_000621425.1. Taxonomy (GTDB): domain Bacteria; phylum Bacillota; class Clostridia; order Lachnospirales; family Lachnospiraceae; genus NK4A136. The sequence continues at coordinate 90,085 of JHYJ01000008.1, read as the reverse complement.
GCGGCAAGGCCATAGCCGAGACAATATACGAAAGGCATCTTTTCCTTTCAGCGTGGCTTAAGGATCTTGGGGTAGCTGAGGATGTGGCAACTGAGGATGCCTGCCGAATAGAACATGTAATAAGCGCAGAAAGCTTTGCTGCCCTTAAAAAATACCTTAAGGAAAAGGGATACGAGCCGGGGGCTGAGTAAGGATTCTTTTCATGGTTTCAGGGGTTATTATGTTATAATTATTAAAAAAATAACAGGGAGGGTTAAGTAATGACTATAAGTAAGGATCGTAACGGAAGTGAGCTGACCATTGCTTTGGAGGGAAGGCTTGATACCACGACCGCACCGGAACTGGCGGAGGAGATCAAGTCCCTTGACGGGGTTGAAAAACTTAAGTTTGACATTGAAAAGCTTGAGTACATATCATCTGCGGGACTTCGCGTCCTTCTGTCTGCACAGAAGGTTATGAACAAGCAGGGAAGTATGGTGGTAAAAAATGCAAGTGAAAGCATAAAAGAAATATTTGAGGTTACGGGATTTGATGGTATTCTGACGGTTGAGTAGGCATAAACAGGAGGTGGGTTATGGCGATAGTAAGAGGTATAACAAATCATGTTTTTTGTACAGTGATGAAGAAGAGGGGGGCAAATGCCCTGAGGCATCTTGATGAGGTCAGCCGTAGAGCTGTTTCGGCAAGCGAAGAAACTCTTCTCAAGATCCTGAAAGATAATGCAGATACCGAGTACGGAAAGAAATATGATTTTGCGGGGATCAGCAGTATAGACGAATATAGAAAGAAAGTTCCTTTTTCAAACTATGATGATTATGCTCCGTACATTGAACGGATGATAAATAATGATGAAGAGGATCTTATAACCAGCTATCCCGTAAGGCATTATGCATTAAGTTCGGGAAGCGTGGGAGTACCGAAGCATATACCTGTTACCCAGGCTACCCTGGATAATTATGCAATCTATGGTGCAAGTATTCTTTTCGGCGTAATGGATGAGTATTTCAGGAATACAACCGGAAAGTCATATAAGGATGGTTTCTGTCTCAATACGATCGAAGCACCACCCATGGTTACGGAAAACGGCATACCAAAGGGCCCTATATCAGGTACCTGCATGCGTGTATTTGCAGACCACCTTTTAAGCTTTATGACATCACCGGCTGAGCTGGTATTCCCTACCGAGTCGATGGACAGCAAGTACTTAAAACTGAGATTTGCGCTTGCTAATAGAAAAGTGACATGCATGACATCTGCATTTATGACATCGCTTGTGGATCTTATGACATGGCTTGAGTCTAACTGGGAAGAAATGTGTGATGATATTGAAAAGGGTGTGATCGGTGAGTCTGTTATGATCTCCCCTGAGCTGAGGCGCAAGTTTGAGTCTATGTTCGAGCCGGATCCCAAGCGTGCTGACGAGCTCAGGGAAGAGTTTAAGAAAGGCTTTGATGAAATCGTTATAAGGATATGGCCTGATTTCCAGTGGCTTGGTGCTATAGGTACCGGCGGATTTTCACAGTATACACAGAAGATGAGAAAGTATACCGGAAGGAACGTGCCATACAGTTTCCTTAACTATGCCGCATCCGAATCATTGATGGCAGTGGCAAGAAGGACCGGTGAGGATGGCTTTGTGCTGCTTCCTGACGGCGGATTCTATGAGTTCATTCCTGCCGATGCGGATGATGACGAGACTACGCTTACAATAGATCAGCTGGAAGAAGGAAAGGATTATGAAATAGTAGTGACCAATCTTTCCGGATTCTACAGATACAGGATCAAGGATGTGGTCAGGGTAAAGGGATTTTACAATGAGTCGCCAATGGTATCATTCCTTTATCGCAAGAACCAGATGATCTCTATCGCAGGTGAGAAGACCAACGAAGAAGCTTTACGCTGGACTATCGAAAGATTCCAGGATGAAACAGGTTTGCTTATCACTGACTACAGTGTATATGCTGATACGGATTCAAAGCCTGGCCGTTATGTACTTTTGATGGAGCCGGATAAAGAGATTGATGAAAGCAAGCTTCAGGAGTACAGGGATGTGGCTGAAAAGCTGCTGGGACAGGCAAATCCTTCGTTTGGCCAGAAGATCATGAACGGAACACTTGGAAAGACAAAGCTCTGCATTACACAGCAGGAAACATATATGCTTTACAGAGATGTTATGATCATGAAGGGTGTTTCCCAGAATCAGCTTAAGCCTGTGAGGGCGATAGATACGCCTATGAAGGAGAAATTCTTCTTTAATCTCATAGAGACTGAAACAGAATAAGATGAAGGTGATTCATTCGATTCTTGGCGCTTTTTCCGAAGCCCTTGCAGAAGGTGCGGTCATGCTGCCGAATCTTATGTTTGTAGGATTGTACTATGAGCATTACGGGCAGACAGAGTTCATAATGCCTTTTGTGCTTTTGTATGCATTTGAGAAGGCAGGACCTTTTCTGTTAAGCGGCTTTGGAAAGCTGAAAAATCCATACTCAGTGTGGCTGGCAGGAAATATAACAGCCATACTGGGGTGTGTTCTTATGTACTTTGGAAATAGTGTGCATCTTCTGTGGGATGCAGGGGCAATCGTGATAGGCCTGGGATTGTCCTGCTTTGCATCATCCTACCGCACGGTGAGGGATGCCATCCGGGAAAAAAAGATATGGCTATTCGGTTTGTCACTGTATGTCGGATATCTTATCCTTGGAATATATATAGTGCTTGTCATGGCATTCAGATATGTAAATATGTATACCGTGATCACGGCGATATTAATTCTTGTTTCTGTTTCAACCATACAGTGTATTTTGCTTGCAGGCCACAATCCCTATAAGGGCGAGCCTGTTCATGAGAAGAATACCGTCAGGTGGGATCAGTTTCTGCTTGCAATGATCATCCTTTTATTTACATATGTGATCCGTCTTTATAAGCAGACAGCCGGTCTGGGCTTAATAATGTGGATCGCTGCGGGGATGATCCTGTTAGTGGCCACAGCCTTGGTTACCCGGAAAAAACCTTACAGGGGACATAGTATCAGAACCCTGTGGTATGGTGCAGAGAGGAATTTTGTAACGATCTTTTCACTGATATATTTTATGGCGATAGGTGAGTATGGCAAGGTTACAGCAGCCTATGTCATGATAGGACTTGGAGTGGGGCTGTCTAAGGCGGTAGCACCTGTCTGCAGGAAAAAGATCCCGGAAGATAAATATGAGCTTTTCTGCATTGTTGCTGCAAATGCCGCTTCCTGTCTGATGCTTATTCCTGGTAAGGTCTGTTATATGGCAGGAGTCCTCATTACGGTTGTATTTGTTTCCATGGGAAACAGCAGAAGCATATCTGCTTATCTTAAGGATGAACGGTTTGCTTTTGAAGAAAGAAGGCTTGTAAGGTCAAGATTCTACGGACTTGGGGCAGTTGTTGAGCAGGCTTTCATGATGTCATTCTTTTTCATTTTCTCATATTTCATTTTAGGAAGCGGCGTGGATGCCCTGTCGGCCTACACCTTCCGTGTAGCCAACGCCGATACAACTCCGGTTTTCTTCTGGTCACTGCTTGCCTGCATTGTGTTAAATACTGTTAGCGGCCTGGTGATAGCGAGAAAAAACACCGCTTAAGCATGATGCTGAAGCGGTGTTTTTATTTCTAATTGTTTTGATTTGGCTTATGCGAAATATCTCTTGTAAAGCCCTTCGAATGCCTTGCCGTGTCTTGCCTCGTCGCGGGCCATCTCATGAACTGTGTCATGGATCGCATCCAGGTTTGCAGCCTTTGCGCGCTTTGCAAGGTCTGTCTTGCCTGCAGTAGCACCGTGCTCAGCATCTATACGCATCTCAAGGTTCTTCTTGGTGCTGTCTGTAACTACCTCGCCAAGAAGCTCTGCGAATTTTGCAGCATGCTCGGCCTCTTCGAAAGCAGCCTTCTCATAGTAAAGACCTACTTCGGGATAACCTTCGCGGAATGCTACTCTTGACATTGCAAGATACATACCAACCTCGCTGCACTCGCCTGTGAAGTTATCACGGAGATCCTTTAATATATCTTCAGATACGCCCTTGGCAACGCCTACAACATGCTCGGAAGCCCATACGCGCTCGCCTTCTTCCTGCTTTGTGAACTTTGCAGCGGGAGCCTTACATACGGGACAAGCCTCCGGAGCCGTATCACCCTCGTGTACATAACCACATACCTGACATACCCATTTTGCCATAATGAAATCCTCCTTGTCTTTTTGTGCGAATGCATAGGATTATATGTTAAAATCATAGCATTGCATTAAATTTTAGTCACTATTGCAGCAAACGAAAAAAGAAAACTTATTTCAAAGAAAACTTAATTCGCTTAACTGTAATGATAGCAAGAATACCATATACAAGTCAAACCATATTTATGCATAATCGTTAACAGGGAGCCAGAATATAATGCCGTTAATGTCAGTCTACATCCACATACCCTTTTGCGTGAGAAAGTGCCTATACTGTGATTTTCTGTCGTTCCCCTTATGTGGAGAGCGGGGGAAGGATGGAGGCTTTTCATGTGGCATGGCAGCCGCAGATGACAGTCAGTCCGGTTGCGGTAATGGAAATGGAGATAAGGGAATATTGACGATAGATGCTGACAAAACTGTACCGGCATATATAGATGCCCTTAAATCTGAAATCAGGGAAAAAGCGTCATCCTATCCGGACCGTACTATCGGCAGCATATTCTTTGGTGGCGGTACTCCTTCGGTCATTAATGGAAAGTACATAAAAGAAATAATCGACGAATTAAAAAAGTACTGGCAGATAGCAGGGGACGCTGAGCTCACGCTGGAGGTAAACCCCGGTACAGCGGACGGAGATAAGTTCCGGATCTGGAAAGAAGCCGGAGTAAACCGGCTGAGCATAGGCCTTCAGTCGGTTCATGATGAAGAACTGAAACTGCTTGGCAGGATCCACACATATGATGACTTTATTAAGTGCTATCAGGGAGCATTAAGAAACGGCTTCGACAATATCAATATAGACCTTATGAGTGGCCTGCCGGGGCAGAAGGTATCGGACTGGACAGATACCCTTGAAACAGTGCTTAACCTGGATACGCAGCCCAGACATATTTCAGCCTATTCCCTGATAATAGAGGATGGGACGGTATTCGGCGATGTGTACGGAGAAAACGAATCGGAACCGTCTCTGACACCAGATGGCTATGATGACCTAAGAAAAAAGACAAGGGCTTTAAGTTCGGTGCAGCTTCCCTCCGAGGATGAGGACCGGGAGATGTACCACCTGACTTCAAAGATTCTCAGCGAAAAGGGCTATAAAAGATATGAGATATCGAACTACGCCATGGAAGGGTATGAGTGCAGGCATAATCTTGTTTACTGGAACAGAAAGGATTATCTGGGCTTGGGACTTGGCGCATCTTCCTGCATGGACAATGTGAGGTGGAAAAACAGCGCAGATCTAAATCAGTACATTTCAGACGCCAAACATGACATGCATGAAATTGAGAACCTTTCGGCAGAAGACAGGATATTTGAGTGCATAATGCTGGGATTCCGGCTGACTAAAGGGATAGATCTTTATGCTTTCAAAACAGAGTTTGGTGAAGACTTCGAGGTCCGGTTCTATGACAGGATCAGGCGATTTACTAAAGAAGGCCTCATTTCTGTAAAGGACGGACATGCCGCCCTTACGGAAAGAGGCCTTGATGTTGCTGATTATGTCATTCTCGAATTCCTGCGATGAAAATCCGATGAATCAAACTACACACTCACAAGCTGCAATTTCTTAATTACTAAAACTTCCCACTTGTTGTATACCACTAACTTCCTCACACCGGTAGCTTGCCTGACGGTGGTGCCGTTCGCCAAGCAGTTCTTACGAAAATGCCCCTATCTATGGTATATTTCCGGAACCGTTCACACGCTACATCCATGTAGCGTTGTTCACTCGTCCCGCCTTCCATGGCGGTCCGTTCCTGGTGTATTGTAACATTTTCGAGAACTGCTAAGGCTCACTTAAACACCGTCAGACAAGGCTACACGGTGTGGGAAGTTTTAGTTAATTCGTTTAAAACTGCTTGCAAGCGACGGATAATTACGGGCTGTTGGCGATTTAACAGTTTTACTTACGCTTCCTCCGTATTTACCGCAGGCTCTTCAGTCAGATAATCGTCGGTTCTTCTTCTCTTCCTGAAGAATTCAAACATCAGATAGAAGGTAGGAAGCAGTAGCAGTGTCAGCAGGGTGGATGCAAGGAGACCTCCGACGATAACCACTGCCATGCCCTGCATTGATTCTGAGTTCTTTGCAAGCTTAAATGCTACAGGAAGCATTGAAAGCTCTGTGGTAAGAGTAGTGATAAGTATGGGACGGAGTCTGTCTTTTCCTGCATGTATGAGAGCTTCGTGGATCTCTTCGCCCTGGTCCCGGAACTGGTTGGCGGTATCTATGAATATGATACCGTTATTAACCACTATTCCGGCCAGCATCAACACTCCTAAAAGAGCAGTCATTGATATCTTTACTCCCATTATCAGCAGAAGGAATACGGAGCCGATGGAAGCGAAGGGAATACAGAGCATTATGAGCACCGAATAAGCTGCTGACTCGAACTGTATTGCCATTACCATGAATACCAGGTAGAGTGCGACTATGATAGCAAGACCGATAGCGGCAAACTCTTCGTTCATCATTTCGTCTGTCATGCTGGTAATGTAGTTTACTCCGGTACCAAGGTCCAGCACATCAAGTTTAGGCTGTACTTCATCCATTATCGCATCTTTGTCCTTTTCGGTCATAACAGCCGTAATAGTGGCACTGAAACGGCCATCTGTGCGGGATACCATTTCTGATCCCTGGACCATGCGGATGTCCGCTATTTCAGTCAGAGGTACTGACAACCCTGTAGGACTTGTGAGTGTCATAGACTGCACGTCCTCAAGGGTGGTGTAGTATCCTTTAGGATATTCGACCTTGACATCATAGGTATCTTTATTAATGGTCACTTCACCTGCGCTTGTACCTTTCATATTGGCATAGACGCTCTGGGATACCATTGAGGCATTAAAGCCTTTGGCACTTGCTTTTTCGGGGTCGACATCTACCAGGACTTTGGCGCCTGCATCATCCAGTGTAGAGGTTACTGTCAGTACGCCGGGGGTGGCATCCATAAGTGCTGTGATCTTTTTGCTGGCTTCCCTGAGAGAATCCAGGTCATCGGCGGCTATGTCTATTTCTTCTGTGGCACCGCCGGTCATGGCAGCCGACATTCCGGTGGAACCGGAGCTTGCTGTGATTTCACAAAGTTCAGCAAACTGCTGCAGTTCAGCATTCCACATATCGACTACTTCCAGGGTGGTTTCCTTCGTGTCTTTCTTTTTGTAGGCTGTGACGGTTGCCTTGCAGGTACCTTCGTTGATGGTAACATTTACTTTTTCAGTAAGGCCGGAATCCGTAACATATTTTTCAATTGCGGATACCGTTTCATCCATTTTTTCAAGGCTTAAGTTCGGACGGAAAACCATGTCGATATTGATGACACCCTCATCCGTGGAGGCAAGCAGCTCAGTTGGAAGCGTAGTTGCTATGAAGATGGACAGTCCGAATAAAGCTATTGCTATGACAACGGCCAGTACCTTGAAGTCCAGTATTTTGGCAAGGACACTGGCATATACCTTGGCAACAGCTTCAATGAGCTTTGTGACAGGATTGTTTACGCGTTCTTTCGGCCTGTATATGCTGAAGAAGAAAGGCACGAAGGTGATGGCGGAAATAAGCGAAGCTAAAAGCACGAAAACGATAGTCAGTCCCATTTCCTTGAAAAGCTGTCCTGAAAGACCGGCAAGGAATACCAGGGGAAGGTAAACGACAACGGTAGTAATGGTGGAGCCTACTACTGAGTTGACCACCGTCTTTGTACCTGCCAATGCAGCGTCTTTGAAACGCATTCCCTGTTCCTGCTTCCTGAAGCACATTTCTATTACCACCACGGCATTATCCGTGATCATACCGATTGAAAGCACCAGGCCGTTAAGCGAAACCAGGTTAAGGGATATGCCGGCGAAGTTCATAAGTACCAGGGCCGTCAGCAGCGAGATAGGCATGGTGACGCCGACTATGAGCGAACCCTTCAGGTCGCCGAAGAAGATGAACAGTACTATCATGGCCAATACGATACCGAGAGTCAGTGTCCTTGCAACAGACCATATCGTATCTTCTATTTCATCGGCTGCATCGTAGATTATCTCTATTTCGATATCGGGATTTTCAGCCTTGAACTGTTCCACGATCTTTTTTACTTCATGTGAAAGTGTAACGGATGTTGAGTTGGATTTTTTCTTTAATCCTATGGAGACGGTCTCGTTGCCGTTATACCTTGAAAGCTGTGTCTTGTCCGAAACACCGTAGCTTACGTTCGCTATATCGTAAAGGTGTATGGTCTGTCCCTTTGCTGTGGTAATGGGGATCTGGCGTATCTTTTCCAGGTCATTGTATTTTACGGTGGATTCCATATTAAGGGTCTGGTCTCCGTAGGATACGGTACCTGCAGGCATGGTGTAGTTCATTGCCTTTATGGCAGCAGCTAAAGTTGACGCGTTTACGCCATACTGTGCAGCATACTCGGGAATGATACGCACTGCAATATAGGACTCAGTACCGCCGGTAACCGTCATGTCAGCCATTGCGGCTGCTTTGTGCAGCTCCGGGTCAAGTTGGTCATTTACAAGCTTCAGTACATCAGTTCCTTCGGATTTCGCCGAAACGGACAGTTCCATATCGTCCATGGCATCAAAGTCCATTTCTATAATGGTGGGGTTTTCAACGCCTTCAGGCATATCCCTCATTATCCTGTCTAACTGTGCACGGATGTCTTCCCTGGCCTGATCCATGTCAGCACCATAGTTGAACTGGAATAGCACATAGCCGTAGCTGTCGTAGGAATAGGTGATAGTCTTCTTCAGGTCTCCGATAGTAGAGCAGCTCTCCCGGATTTTTTCGATTACATTTTCATCCACTTCCTCGGGGGATGCACCGGGATAGGTGGCCGTAACGATCATCATGGGGATGTTTATGTCAGGCATGAGCTTTAAGTCCATGCTCCTGACTGATACTATGGCAAAAAGTACTAGTCCGATCAGCGTCACGATAACCGTTACGGGACGCTTTATAACCATTTTTGTAAGTCTGTACATGATGTAATCCTTTTCCTTAATTTGTTATGAGTCTATCTTTATCATTCCTATAGATCATTTGTAACCGTTTAGAACCTGTCGGTTCTTCCTGTTACGCTTTATTTTACCTTTATGCCGGCGCCGTCCTTCATGTTGGAGTTCCAGCTGACGATGACTTTATCATCTGATATAAGTCCTTCAATTACTTCTACATTGCCGTCTTCCATAAGGCCGGTGGTTATGTCCCTGCGTTTTGCTGTATTGCCGTCCTGTATATATACATAGGGCTGCTCGCCGTCATAATATATGCTGTTTTCGGGAACTGTCAGGACATTATTGGACTGGCGTGCTACAGTAAGGATGTTTACACTTGAGCCGGTGGGAGGAAGGAGGCTGTTATTATCAGCCTGGACTTCTACTTTATAAAGACCGGTTCCGGCATCTAAAACATCAGATATGGCTACCACTTTTCCTGTGAATTCTGTGCCGTCGTGTTCCATAATGGCTGTATTTCCAAGTGACATTTCCTGCATGGTTTTCTCTGCTACATAGAATACGACTTTTCCGGGAGCATCAGTCTGGATCGTATATGCTGCTACGGAAGGTGCGGCCATATTGTATTCGGAGACATTGATGGCAGTAATTGTTCCTGATACAGGACTTAATACCGTGTAGTAATCAAGAGCTGTCTCTGCATTTCTGACGCCGCATTCTGCAGTAGCAACTGCGGCACGGCTGGTCTGAATGGTAGCGGCAGATGCTTCAAGCTGTGCGGCGCTGGCTGCAAGCTGCTGGTCAGCACCTACTATCTGGGCTTCTGCGGAAAGAGCTATGGTATTCTGGGTATATTCTAAGTAGTCATCAAGCTGCTGCTTGGCGAGATTGTATGCGTCAAGTGCCATATTGTAATTTTCGGCAGCGGAAAGCGCCTGGTTGTGAGCGGTAAGTTCTGCAAGCTCCAGCTTATCGATCATGTCCCTGTCATATCCCGGCTTATTGTCATGGTATTTATCAAGGGCCTTATCAAGTGCTGTTTCAGCGTTGTAGTAACTCTCTGTTGCAGTACCTGCAGCCAGTTTTGCCTGGGTAAGTTTTGCTTCTGCGGTTTCAAGTGCTGCCCGCATCTGCTGTTCTGTTGTATCCATTGTCCCTAATGTTTCCTCTGCACTGGCATGAGTGACACCGTTCTGTGCTTCTGCAGCAAGGTAGGTAGCCGTCTGTGCATTGTAGCCTGCCTGTGCAGCGCATAAGCCGGCCTGTGCACTTGAGAGTCCCGCCTGTGCCTGGGACAGGGTTATCTGTGCCAGGGTGTCATCCATGGTGAAGAGCAGGTCGCCTTCATTTACATGGTCGCCTATCTCAAAATTCTTTGTGAGCACCTCGGCAGATACCTTTGCCATTACATTTACGGTGCTGTCAGCCTCTACGGTACCGATGTAGCGTGACTGTGTGGACAGCGTCATCACCTGGGGGCTCGATACCGATACTTCGATAACGGCGGCCTCTTCAGATGAGGTTTCTTCCGCCTTTTTTTCGGAGCCGCAGGCGTTAACTACGAGAGCGGCGGCCATAAATGCTGTGAGCAGTGTTCCTCTGATCTTTGTTGTTTTTTTCATAGCTTGTCCTCCAGAAAGTCATCAATATTGTTGCTTATGCGTTTTGCCAGTATCTTAAAAGCGTTTTTTTCTTCTTCCGTAAATCCGGAAAAACACATCTCACATTTTTTAAAATGCGTGGTGTTGATCGTTTCGCAGAGCTCTTCTGCTTTGTCAGTGAGGCGGTAGATAAGATAGCGCTTATCCTTTTCGCTCTCCGTTATGTCGATGTAGCCCTTCGTTTTCAGATCGTTTACAGACATGGAAACCTGGGCCTTGTTGAGTCCTTCGCTCCGGCTTATATCCCCAAGGGAGGCTGAAGGATTATAGCGGAGATAGAAGAGTATCTCTAAGTCTATCTGCTTAAGGTCATAGAGTCTGCGCGATTCGTCATCGATTTTTTTGAACAGCTTTCTCAGTTTTCTGTTCCAGAAAAGCCAGTTATAGAATTCGGTATATGACTTTCCGGGAACGGTGTCGGTATCTGTGTTTTTGTTCATGTTTGCACCCTGCTTGTTTAAAATTAAATGTTTAGTTTCAAATGTTTATTCATAAATGTTTAATAGTAAACAGATGGAATTATTGCACTGATTCGGACCGGTGTCAAGAGATTTGTTCATCGGACAGCATGCGGCGAACTGAAAAAATTTACGCAGGCGTGCTGGAAAAATGAAATGCATGGGTCTGATGTGGTTTACATAATACTATATTTAGATAAAAAGCTGCTTATGACAATAAAAAACCACAAAATATTGTGGTCCCGACAGAAATAAAAACTTGACTTAATTTGCATGGGGGGGGGGTACAATGACGAGGTAATGTATTTATGGAACCATAGTGAGCGACGGACATAACAACCATAAATATAGTAGGTAAAAAAAAGAGGTAAAGGAGAAGTGATTTTATGAAAAGACTGAAAAAAAAGATTTTGGGCATACTGCTCAGTATCGTGATGGTGTTGGGGCTGATGCCGGGTATGAGTCTGGTGACGGATGCGGCGAATAGTGTTACTGATTCTATATCCACGGTAGTTCCTGACGAGCCGCAAGGCGTTGGGCATACATTTCATGGTCCTCATTGTGATATTACCGCTACATGTACTAACGAGAATTATGGAATCTTTTTGGGGGGTGATACAGCTGTTTTCGCAGCACACCAGGGTTTCGTCATTACGGAAATAAGCTTTAATAACAGTACAAATCTTGGGGGTGTTTTAACAACTACAGCAGGTAATGTTAATGTTACTCCAAATGGAATTACATATACAATATCTGGTATTAATCGTAATACTGTTACTCTTGATGCTACGGGTCAGGCCATTTCCTTTACCTCTGTCAACGTTACTTTATCTGAGGAAAATAATAACAGCGGAAGCGACAGCAGCTCATCTTCCGGTCATCACCACCATAAATGCGAGAACGGACATATATTCAGCTTCCAGGTGCTTGAGGCAGCTACCACGGAGAAAGACGGCGTAGGAATGTGGTGCTGCGAGCGCTGCGGCATTCCTGACTGGAATGAGCACGAAAATGCGGCTCCCGGCGAAAAGGTAGTTATTTCTGCATATACTGTTTTCAACGACACTCTTGAGAACAATATGAAGGCAGCTGAATCCGGCGCAACAGTTTCAATCACGACTTCCCGCTGGGTAAGCGTGCGCCGCGGAGTGCTTGAGGCCCTTGCAGAAAAGCCCGGCGTGACACTTACCGTTAACTTTGAGTATCAGGGCATGGGTTATGTTATTGCAATCCCCGGCGGTGATCCCGCCCTTGCAGGCATCCTTGCATCAGAGGACCGTTTCTTCGGTCTCATGAATCTCGGAAACACCTACGGTCTGACAGCTGTAGAGAAATGATCTTTAGAAGGATACCTGCTCATTTCTGAGAAAGAATTTATAAAGCGGTGCCCTCGGGTTAGATCCCGGGGGCATTTTGTGTTCACATAAAGCATTGCTGCACTGCAGTTGAAATTGTTTTTCAGCCGTGGTAGAATTCAGACCATATTTAGGAGCTGTTACAAAATAATATTACATTTTGCTTCGTCTTTTAGCCATTCTGCTTCATTAAAAATCTTGACGTAGCCCGTTGCGCCTGTGATTTTTCTCTTTTGCAGCAGAAATACTTCGGCAAATCTGTAAATTTATTTTTGAACAGTTTATTACAGGATATCAGGCCGGAATCCCGGCACAGGATGAAAATGGTGTACCCGTTCTTGGAGTACAGTATCCATCCATTCAGAGTTTTTCCTGATTTAAACGTTAACCGTGCATGGGATACGGAAATGTCTTGACCTTATTCTTCAATGCTTTATGCTTCTTGTGTTTACGCATTTCCCGCATTTCCTGCACACAGACAACAAAGTGCGGGAGTGTCGGCTCCTGCAGAAGGAGGCGTAAATGTCAAAGAAAAGAACCGGTAGGAAGCGGGGCAGAAGACCCGGAAGAAAATTTGGTAGAAAAGGAAACCGTGAGTACAAAAGCGACGTATTCTCAATGCTGCTTGAGGACAGGAGAAATGCATTGGATGTCTACAATGCCCTCAATCATTCCAGCTACACGGATCCTGATGCCGTGGAGATAATAACCACAGACCATGGCATATCATTGTCCATTCGGAACGATGCTTCTTTCCTCATCGACAGGCATATCAATTACTACGAGCATCAGGCATCTTTCAATCCCAACATGCCCCTCAGATGCCTGATTTACTATGTAAATGATATAGAAAATGATGTAAAATATGTAAAAGAGGATTTGTACGGACACAGGCGCATAGCACTGCCTACTCCTCATTTTGTGGTTTTCTACAATGGTACTGGGAGCCGTCCTGAGAAGGAAGTGATGAGGCTTTCGGATTCATTCTGCCACAAGACCGATGAGCCGAATATGGAAGTGGTCTGCACCGCATACAATATAAATCCGGGTTTCAATTCTGAACTGAAGGAAAACTCCGGAGTACTGTACGGATATTCGTATTTTGTAGACAGAGTCAGGAATAATCTTGCGAATAATGAGTTAGCGGATGCAATAAAAAACGCCGTAGACGAATGCATAAACGAAGATATCCTGAAGGATTTCTTCATCACCAGAAGGAATGAGGTGGAAAAAGTGACAAGACTTGATTTCACATTTGAGACAAGGGAGAAAATGATCCGCCGGGATGCAAAGGCTGAAGGACGCGATGAGACTATAGAAGAGCTGCAGCCTCAGATCGATGCGCTGAAGGAAGATAATAAAGCTTTGGAGGCAGACAATAAAGCTCTGATAGCTGGTAATAAAACTCTTACAGAAGAGATCCAGTCTCTTAGTGATGAAAATGCCAGACTTCGTAAAGCTTTAGCAGAAGCGGGCCTGGCAGCAGTGGAGAATTGATACGCAGCAACTAACACCATAAAGCAATGAATGCCTCCGGCTTAACCGGGGGCATTTATGTCTTATCAAAATCTGCCCGTTAAGTGCAAGGAATTTTTTCCGTTACATCCGCCTGTCTCTATGCTATATTTGTCTTACATTTCTGGAAATATCTAAGGCATTCGCCACATTTTTCCAAGAAATTGCAGTTGTTGTTTTTTTTACTATGTTATAATGAAAGGAGAAATGAATGAGTGAAATCAACAGAGAGTACAAGGACCGTCTTTTTGTATTTATTTTTGGCAGGGAAGAGAACAGGAAATGGACGCTTTCGCTGTACAATGCGGTAAACGGCACGGACTACACGGATGAGAATGCGATAGAGATCACGACTATGTCAGATGCAGTCTATATGGGGATGCACAATGACGTGTCGTTCATCATCACGGAATTCATAAGCCTGTTCGAGCAACAAAGTACCTATAATCCAAATATGCCGGTAAGACAGCTTATGTACCTCGGGCGCCTGTATGACAAGTATATTGATGCTACCAAGCAGAACCTATACGGTACCAGACAGATTAAGCTGCCGGTTCCTAAGCTGGTGACCTTCTACAACGGAAGGGAAGATGTGCCGGATAAGATACTGCGGCTGAGTGATTCGTTTTCAGCTAATGCCGAGCTGTCGGATGTGGAAGTCAGCGTCAGATTGATAAACATTAATCTTGGCAGAAACAAGGAATTACTTGAAAGCTGCAGGCCGCTTAAGGAATACTCGTGGTTTGTGGACAGCGTAAGAAATAAGAAGGATCATGGGAAAATGTCCCTGGAGGAAGCTGTGGACTGTACCCTTGACGAGATGCCGGTGGATTTCCACATCAGGGAATTCCTTATCGGCAATAGGGCGGAGGTGAAGAATATGTGCCTGACAGAATATAACGAAGCTGAAACTATGCAGCTGTTCAAAGAAGAAGGCCGCGAAGAAGGTCGCGCAGAAGGACTTGAAGAAGGCCGCGCAGAAGGACTTGCAGAAGGGCACACGAAAGGACTTGCAGAAGGGCACACGAAAGGACTTGCAGAAGGGCACACGAAAGGACTTGCAGAAGGGCGTGAGATACGCGACAGAGAAAAGATCACCGATATGCTGCGCCGTGGCAAGACAGTTGATGAAATAGTTGAATTCTGCGGTTATCCCTGTGAGCAGGTAAGGAAAGTTGCAGATGCCCTTGAGGCGTAGGCGGAGGTGAAGAATATGTGCCTGACAGAATATAACGAAGCCGAAACGATGCAGATGTTCAAGGAAGAAGGCCGCGAAGAAGGTCGCGCAGAAGGACTTGAAGAAGGGCACACGAAAGGACTTGCAGAAGGGCGTGAGATACGTGACAGAGAAAAGATCACCGAAATGCTGCGCCGTGGCAAGACGGTGGAAGAAATAGTAGATTTCTGCGGCTATCCCGATGAGCAGGTTAGGAGAATTGCCGATTCTGTTCGAGTATCATCTTGATTGTGTCAGCAGTGGAAGTTGCTACTGTGGGTAATTCATGTTATGAAAATTCTATTCATGTAATAAGGGAGTTTTTTATGGTTGATGTAAAAGGAAGATGGGCACTCGTAACCGGTGGAGCAAGAGGTATAGGAAGACTTGCGGCACTTTTTCTTGCAGAAAGAGGCTGCAATATCATAGTGCAGAGCAGAAAGAAGGCAAACTCCGATAGTGTGAAATCCGAGATAGAGGATCTTGGGGTGAAGTGCATTCAGGTAGAGGCTGAACTCTCGGATCTTGATAGTGTAAAGCGTATGCTTGAAGAGATTGATTCCCTTAATCTCAGGATAGACATAGTGATGAATAATGCGGGCATGCAGATAGCATACAGGACTGATTACCTGAAAACCCCTACAGAGGACTATACTGTTAGTTTCCTTATAAACACTGTTGCACCTATGATGATCTGCTATCACTTTATTCCGAAAATGAAGGAAAACGGCTTCGGGAGGATAGTAAATACTACCAGCGGAATAGCACTTGAGCCAGAGCAGGCGGGGTATTCCGCAAGTAAGGCTGCTTTGAATAAGGTGACCATAGATTTAGGATCGAAGCTTCAGGGCTCGGATGTGTTGATCAATCTTACAGATCCGGGCTGGTGCCGTACAGACCTTGGGGGACCGAATGCTCCTAATGCGCCGGAGTCAGCTATCCCCGGAGTAGTAGTGGGAGCCTTTGTGGATGATGGAAAGTCAGGAAGGGTATTCGCTGCGGACCGGTTTTATGACAAGAGTCTTGAGGAGGCTGTAGCGGTTGCTGAGAATATGAACAGCCCTTATTGAGTAGGCCTTTGTACATTACAGGGGAGGCGTCGGGCAGGTGGTTTCGCCTAAACGACAGCCTCCCTTTTATTGTTCCCAGTACTTTTTAAATATGTTATACTGTCATGTGGCTTATTTGTACAATTATCGTGACAAAAGTTGCCAATTATCCTTAAGATCATTGTCTAGCTGGTTAACTGTTCCAGGGCAGGTATGTAATGTGCCTGTCAGGGAGTGTCAGAAGCGTTGTAACGGTTACGTACCGGAGCCGGAGGATTTAATGAAAGACAGAATTTATGTGTGTCACACATTTTACCATGTGCTGATCACATTCTTAAAAGAATTTGAACTTCGGGCAAAAGATGACAGCGATAAAGGTGCGACACTGGTTCTGAGCCTTATGTCAAATAATTTTGGCGGACTTAAGGACCGTATAGATTCTCTGTCCTTCTTTGAGGAGGTCATAGAGTTTGACGAAAAGCGGGAGAGTTTCTTTCCTGAGCTTGCGGAACTGAAAAAAGACCGGGGCAATATCGTATCGAACATGATCCAGAGGATCAAGTTCACATCAGCTTTTGCCAAAGCCCAGGAGCCCTTTGTGCCGGTTGATTTCAAGGAATATAAGAACGTGTATGTCTTTTGCGATACTGATCCCATAGGTCTTTACCTGAATAAGCATAAGATTCACTACCATGCGATAGAGGACGGGCTTGACTGCTTAAAGACCTTGGACCTTGCGCGGATAAGCAATGCGGGGCATTTTAAGTTAAAGACTGTTTTTGCCGCACTTAACCTTATATTTATAGAAAACGGTTACTCAAAGTACTGCATGGATATGGAGATAAATGACAGGTCCGTATTGCAGTATGACTATAAGAAGTATAAAGTAGTACCCCGCAAACCCCTGTATGACCGCCTGACTCAGTCTGATAAAGAAATCCTGCTTTCTGCTTTTGTGGAGAATAAGGCTGAGATAGAGAAGATTGCAGAGGAGCTTAAAACGAGCGGCAACCGGGCGGTACTGATTCTGTCCGATCCTTTGACGGATCTTGAGACCCGTAAGAAGATAATGCAGGATCTGATAGATACCTACGGACGCAATAATGACGGCAATCGCTGCATTGTTTTCATAAAGCCGCACCCCAGGGATGTGCTGGACTATAAGGCAGAATTTCCGGAGTATCCGCAGATTTCGTCAAAGGTTCCAATGGAGTTGCTGGGATTTTTTGAGAACCTGCACTTCGATACAGTGGTTTCCGTATATACTGAGTTAAGTGCGATAACTTTCGCTGATGAAAAGATACGGTTGGGACATGATTTCATGGATAAGTACGAGCCGGTGGAGATGCACAGGCACAAGATATGAGCGATATAGGGATTGAAACGCATATGGCTTCATGCTTGCATGAAAAGCCATATGCGCTTAAATCCCGAACGGACATGAGCAAGTAGCGAAGCGGATTGCGAATGTCCGTCAGATTGCGAGAGCTGCGAAAGCAGCGAAGCAATCTGAATATCGGATAATAAAAAGAAAAATAGGATAAAACAGAACCGAATGTTAAAAATAGTCAATAAACTTAATAAACTCCTGGACAAAAAGCAGAAGGGCTTTATGGTAGTCCTTGTGATAATGATGCTCATCGGCGCCATTCTCGAGACTGCCAGCGTGACCCTGGTCATTCCAGTTATTTCCATAGTAATGGATCAGGACGCAGTAACTGGGAATAAGTATGTTGCCCCGGTATATAATGCCCTGGGAATGCAGTCTCCCAGGGACTTTACCATTTTGGTAATGGTACTTCTTATACTTGCTTTCGTCGTAAAGAACATATTTCTGTATGTCCAGCAGAAAGTTCTTTACCGTTTCGTCTATACAAATCAGTTCCGTACATCCGAGCGGATGATGAAAAACTACATCCGCAGGAATTACGAATACTTCCTTAATGCGGATACTGCCGTAATACAGCGGAGCATCACTTCTGATGTAAACAATATGTACGCCCTGATACTTTCGCTCCTGACCCTTGTTTCAGAGACTATAGTGGCGCTTTTCCTTATAGCTGTCCTGCTCTGGGCAGAGCCTATGATGACCATAATGATATCCGGTCTTTTAGGTGCTGTGCTTTTTATCATAAAGCTTGTGCTTAAGCCCATCATGCGTAAAGCCGGTGAAGACAACCAGGACTACTACAGCGGGCTCTTCAAGTGGATAAGCCAGACCGTGACCGGCATAAAGGATGTAAAGGTCGGCGGCAGGGAGGCTTACTTTGTGGATGAGTACATCCGCTGCGGCAAGGGCTATGTGGATGCTGTCCAGAAATATACACTCTACAGCAATATCCCCAGGCTCCTGATAGAGACCATCTGCGTAGCGGCAATGGTACTTTACATGCTGATACTAATATTGAACGGCCAGGACACTACGGATATGCTGGCCATACTTTCAGCTTTCGGCGTGGCTGTGGTACGTCTCATGCCCTGTGCCAACCGTATCAACAATCAGATAAATAACATTGCATATTTCGAACCCTTCCTGATGGGAGTTTCCGATAATCTCCAGGGGGACATTGATGATAAGAATACCGACATGGCAGACCTTATGCCTGTTAAGGATAAGCTCCCGGTACATGAAAAAGTGGAACTTTCACATATTACTTATAAATATCCGAATACGGAAAAACTCATATTCGATGATGCAAGTCTCACCATTCCGGTGGGGAAGAGCATAGGCATAGTGGGCAGCAGCGGCGCCGGAAAATCCACCATAGTGGATGTTCTGCTGGGCCTTCTCAAGATGCAGTCCGGTACCATAAAAGCTGACGGACAGGATGTGATGGAGACCGCAAATTACCGCAGGTGGCTTAAGAATGTGGGCTATATCCCCCAGACAATTTTCATGCTTGATGACAGCATTCGCCGTAATGTGGCATTCGGAATACCGGAAGATGAGATTTCTGAGGAACGCATATGGGAAGTACTTGCTGAGGCTCAGCTTGATGAATTTGTAAAGTCCCTTCCGGAGGGGCTTGATACGGGCATCGGCGAAAGGGGCGTAAGGCTTTCCGGCGGTCAGCGTCAGCGTATCGGCATAGCAAGGGCGCTTTATGATGACCCGGAGATACTTATTTTAGACGAGGCTACATCTGCCCTTGATAATGATACCGAGGCGGCCATAATGGATTCCATAAACCGTTTCATGGGACGGAAGACTCTTGTGATAATCGCCCATAGGCTGCAGACCATTGAAAAGTGCGATATGGTCTATAGGGTTGAAGACGGACATATCATCTGTGAACGGAGGCGGGAAGGATGATTTTCCCCAGCGTGGTATTCCTGTTCGCTTTTCTTCCGGCAATGCTTGCCGGGTATTATCTTTTCGGACATATCATCTGCAGAAAGAATATTAGGATAAAGAACTTGCTGCTGCTTGCGGGCAGCCTGTTTTTCTATGCCTGGGGTGAAGGAAAGAATGTCATTTTGCTGATCATTTCAGCTGCAATGAATTATGTCTTTGCCCTGCTTGTTGACAGTGAGAAAAAGCGGCTCTCTGAAAAGGCACGAAAGGCAGTGGTTGCCGTATCAGTGGTATGTAATATAGGAGTATTGTTTATATATAAATACCTTGATTTTACTATAGGCAATATTAATTTTATTTTTAAATCAGATATCCCATTGGCAGGCATCGCACTTCCCATAGGCATATCTTTCTTCACTTTCCAGGCTCTTTCCTACGTGGTTGATGTATACAGGGGAAATGCAAAGGTACAGAAGAATCCCTTGGATGTTGCATTGTATATAGCGTTGTTTCCACAGCTTGTGGCAGGACCTATAGTTAGGTATGCGGATATAGCAGCACAGATAGTGCATCGTGAAGAAAGCGTGCAGAAGTTTGTTGATGGTACGGAGCGGTTTATCATCGGTGTGTGCAAAAAGATCCTTATAGCAGATACTGTAAGCCTCTTTGCATACCGTATGATGGGACATGTGGCGGCGGGGGACAACATATCGCCGGCGGCAGCGTGGCTTGGTGCTGTATGTTTCTTATTCTGTATATACTTTGATTTTTCAGGATATTCTGATATGGCAATCGGACTGGGGGAAATGTTTGGTTTTAAGTTTGCGGAGAACTTCAACTATCCCTATGTTTCGGCCAGCGTGACAGAATTTTGGAGAAGATGGCATATCTCATTGGGCAGCTGGTTCAGGGATTATGTATATATTCCGCTTGGCGGAAACCGTTGCTCAAAAGCAAGGAATTTTCTTAATCTTTTTATCGTCTGGTTTTTGACAGGGTTCTGGCATGGTGCCAATTGGACCTTTATTTTTTGGGGACTTGAGAATTTTGCATTACTGCTTTTTGAGAGAAAAACAAAGTATGGAAAAAAGTGGAAGTTTCCTTTGTTTTTCTCTTATGTATACTCACTGCTTGCGGCAGTTTTCGGGTGGGTCATTTTCTTTTCTCCGGATTTACCCACGGCCTTTCGTTATATAGGCCAGATGTTTTATACGAAGGGGACGCCGGTACTCGGAGCTTCCGCTGTTTCCGCGCTGTTTTATTTAAAAGATAATATTTTATTCTTTATTGCGGCGGCGGTTTTTTCAACCCCGGTGGGCAAAAAAATTGACAGTACACCAGCTATAAAACGAATACTGCTGATTGCGGCATTTATGGTATGTATAGTTTATATTTTAAAAGGCGGATATAGTCCGTTCATATACTTTAATTTTTAGAGTAAGGTCGAATCAGAGATATAATGAAAAACACACAGACAGACAAACTATCTGAAGAAAAATGCATAAATAAAAAAGAATGCCGATCCGGTATGGTTTTCATATGTGCTTTTCTCCTGATCATTTCATTTTTTACTGCTGTTAATGGCTATGAATTTGTAGCTGATTTGGAGCCTGACGGTCATGTGAAAGGAATCGCCCAACTTGAGCTTGCTCGTAATTATGGCGTGGATGCCTGGGGGGCAATGCAGAAGCTTATGTGTAAGCGCATGGCCTTCGGCAGCACGGTTTATTCTGATGTGGCAATTCTTGATAACGGCTATGCCACCATGCCTGACCTTTATCCGGATATAGTCCCGGCAGAAGAGGGCGCGGCGGATGCCTATGAATTTGCAAAAGCACATGATATGGAATTCCTTTATGTCCAGGCCTGCGGAAAGGAAGAAACGGATGCAGACCTTCCCTTTGGAGTTGAGAGCAGCGCAGGAGATAAAGCCGCACGTATGACGGAGTTTTTAAATGAGCAGGAGATACCTAACTTAAGTGTAAGGGATATGCTGGAGCGTGACGGCGGAGAGTGGTATGGATATTTTTACCGTACTGACCATCATATGCGTAACAATGCAGCTTTCCTCATAGCCTGCGAGATGGGCAAATACATTAATGAAAAAAGCAGCATGGAAACCAATGCAGACTGGATGAATGCGGACAATTATTCCAGGACTGAATACAAGGATGTATTCTTGGGAACTCATGGAAGAATGACCGGCCGTTTCTTTACGGGGCTTGATGACTATGAGCTGTGGCTGCCGGAATGGGAAACAAAAATGTCTTTAGATGTGCCATCCCAGGGAATACACAGGGAAGGTGATTTTGAGGATGCATTTGTATACTATGAGAATCTTGCAGGATACAGTTTTGACTACTATGCTTATTATGCATACCTGCACCAGGACTATGATCATATGATCCTAAGGAATGAAAATTCGTCGAATGATTTGAAAATGGTCATTGTGCGTGATTCTACTGCAGTTGCTGTATCACCATTCCTGATACATGGCTGCAGTGAGATACATCTCCTGGATCTGAGATACATATCTGCAGATGAGGATGTTTATGGTATTATAGAGGAAATAGATCCGGACTGGCTGATATATCTTTTCGGTCCGGGATATCTGGGAAATGAAGGCGCTGTGAAACTCAGATGAGTTTCCTTATGCATGGAGGAATGATATGCTCGAAAGAATAAGTGAACTGATGCGGGATAAGCTTGGTGTTCCTGATGAGATGGCAATAACAGATGATATCAGCTTTAAGGATGACCTGTTGTCGGATTCTTTTGAAATGACAGAGTTTATCATGGCGGTAGAGGATGAATACCGCATTGAGATAAGTGTGGAAGAATTTGCAACACTGGAAACGGTGGCCGATCTTATCAATTGTATAAATGATAAGCCACTTTATGATTAATAGGTATTCCGCATAGTTGCTAAAGCGACAGAAAGGAAAAATATGCAGGAAATAATGACGAACAGACTGGACAGGGGTTTCTTCAGATACCAGCAGGAATTTGAAGATGCTGCATTGCGTGCCTTAAGATCCGGTTATTACATAATGGGAAAAGAGTTAAAGGAATTTGAGGAACAGTATGCATCGTATATGGGGGCAAAATATTGTGTGGGCTGCGGTAACGGCCTTGATGCCCTGACTCTGGCTTGCAGAGCCATCGGCCTAAAAGCAGGCGATGAAGTGATAGTGCATGGCAATACATATATTGCCAGCGTAATGGGAATAACCATTGCAGGCGCTACTCCGGTATTTGTTGAGCCCGATGAATACTTTTCCCTGGATCCTGCTGAGATAGAAAAGAAGATCACTCCGAATACAAAGGCTGTTATGGTGGTCCATCTGTACGGCCAGGCAGCCCGGATGGATGAGATAACTGCTATATGCAGAAAACATGGTCTTAAGCTTATTGAGGACTGTGCCCAGTCTCACGGCGCAAAATTTGGCGATAAGATGACGGGAACATTTGGTGATATAGGGTGCTTTTCCTTTTATCCATCAAAGAATATCGGTGCATTTGGTGACGGTGGTGCTGTTATCACGGACTCGGAAGAATATGACAAGAAGATCCGTATGCTGCGTAATTACGGCAGTGCGGTAAGATATTACAACGAGGAAGTGGGAATGAACTCCCGACTTGATGAGATACAGGCGGCTCTCCTGAAAGTCCGCTTGGCTCATGAGGACGAGTGCAGGGAAGAAAGGATAGCTGCTGCGGCTTTTTATGACAGCGCCATAAATAATCCCCTTGTGGAACTTCCTAAGCGCAGACCCGGGGCTACCCATGTGTTCCATCAGTATGTGGTGCGTAGTAAGAGAAGGGATGATTTAGCAGCCTTCCTTAAGGAAAAAGGTGTTATGACCATAATCCATTATCCTATACCGCCCCACCTGTCTCAGGCATATGAATACCTTGGGATTAAGAAGGGCAGCCTTCCGGTCACTGAGGCTCTTGCAAATGAGGTGCTGTCAATCCCCATGTACACCGGAATCACAAGGGAAGAACAGCAGTATGTGGCAGATGCTATAAACTCGTTTAAATAGAATTGTGTGATTTGTAGCATATAGCCGGAAGAAGAACGTAGTAAGGCGAGTATATCAATTTTCGCAATATGGACGATATAAAGATCACCGTGCCCGAAGACGCACGAAAGATAATCCAAATATTGAATGATGCCGGCCACGAGGCTTTTGTGGTTGGTGGTTGTGTGCGCGATTCTGTTTTAGGGCGCAATCCTGCCGACTGGGATATCACCACATCTGCGTCACCTGCGCAGGTTAAGGAGCTTTTCCGGCGTACCGTAGACACAGGGATAAAGCACGGAACGGTTACTGTCCTGATGAAGTCGGACGGTATGTTGAACGGATACGAAGTTACCACATACAGAATAGACGGCATCTATGATGATGGCAGACATCCACGGAACGTGACATTTACTTCAGACCTTTCAAAGGATCTGGAGCGCCGGGACTTTACCATCAATGCAATGGCTTATCATCCGGAAAAAGGTTTAGTGGATCTTTTTGGTGGAAGGGAAGATCTTTCAAATAATATTATCCGCTGTGTTGGTGATGCAGAGAAACGTTTCGGTGAGGATGCACTTAGGATGATGCGCGCCATCCGTTTTGCAGCCCAGCTTGGAGCTGAAATAGAGCCTGATACTTACGCTGCAATAAAAAAACTTGCTCCCACTCTTGAAAAGGTAAGTGCTGAACGGATAAGGGTGGAAATGGAGAAACTCTTAATGAGTGCCAATCCGGAGTTTTTTAAGCTGTTTTATGAAACCGGTCTTACAAAGGTGTTTCTGCCTGAATTCGATGACTGTATGGTGACCGATCAGGAAAATCCGCATCATGCCTACAATGTAGGTGACCATATGCTCCATGCCGTAAGTGCGGTAAATCTTGACCGGCTGGCTGAAGAATATTCCGGCGAAGAATTTGATAAGAATAAAAGAATCCTGCGTCTTACAATGCTTTTGCATGACATAGGTAAGTCAGCTACAAAGACGGTGGATGAAGAAGGAATAGCACATTTCAAAGGACACCCGGAACTTGGTACGCAGATGTCAGGAGAAATATTAAGGCGCCTGCGATACGACAATGATACAGTAAAAATGGTATCCGGGCTTATTGCGGCACATGAGATCAGGTATCCTGCTGAAAAGAAAAATGTAAGGCGCATAATAGGAAAGGTGGGAGAGGATTATTTCCCCCTTTTGTACTATGTGAATGAGGCTGATGCTCTTGCACAGAGCATGTATATGCGGGAAGAAAAGCTGCAACGGTTGCAGGATATACGAAACCTGTATAAAGAAATAAAAAGCGATAACGAGTGCGTGTCCCTTAAGACTCTTGCAGTAAAAGGTGCTGACTTAATTGCAGCAGGAATAAAGCCCGGGCCTGCCCTTGGCGGTATACTTCAGAAAATGCTTGAAGATGTGATAGAGGAGCCGGTACATAATGACAGGGAATATCTTATGTCCCACCTTACAGAGTATACTATTTAAAATCCGGAATCGTTACGGTGGAAGGCGACGTAGATAAGCTTACGACAACTATATGAAGAATCAGAGTAACAGCAGAAAAAAAAGAAACAAACGCAGGGTGAGCCCTGTATATGTCATTGCGGTAATGATTCTTTCATTGCTTCTTTTTTCAATTGCCATTTATCTGCTGAATGATACGTTAAAAGAAGAAAATAGTCCTTCGGCCCAGAGTGAAGGTTATGCTGAAACCGGATTCATTCCGGCAGTGGCGGGAAATTATGATTCAGTGGATACGGCGGCGGTGGTGAGCCGGGATACGGAAAATCAGACCATTACATTTCTGAATCCTGAGCTGGGGAAAAGGTATACGCTCAATTATGACGGAGCCACAGTGTTTACGAATAAGTATGGCCAGGGTATTGCACTCTCTCAGCTTGAAAATGGCACGATGGTGGACGTGACTTTCATGCATATGAGGAAAAGGCTTAATACCCTGCAGGTATCTTCCGCAGGTTTTTCTATAAAGGACATAGAAAACTTCAAACCGGAAAATGGCGGCAGGAGCGTGGTGATAAACGGCGAACGCTATTCCATAGCGGAAAGCGCGGCTGTGATACTTCCTTCCGGGATCGGTGAGATGATGGACATAAGCGTTGCTGACAATATCCGGGTATGCGGCCTTGAACACACCATATACAGCATAAATGTGGACAGGGGCCACGGGTATCTTAGGCTTGAGAATACCGCCGCTTTCGAAGGCGGCTGGATACAGCTCGGTGATGCGCTTGTATATCAGATTACAAAGGACATGTTCATACCTGTTCCGACGGGCAATTATACTGCGTATATTTCGAAGAACGGAGTATCCGGCGAAGAAACACTTAAGGTTTCAGACGGCGCAGAGATCAGCATGGACCTTAGCAAGTATCAGACAGAGCCTTTGTACGGCGGCATAATATTTACAGTTACACCCCAGAATGCGAATGTTTATATTGATGGGGAAAAGGCAGATATAACGGATGAAATAGAGCTGTCATACGGTCTCCATCAGATGGTGGTGACTGCCCAAGGGTATGAGACCGTGAGCAGATACATAAGGGTTGCCGAACCACATGCTACACTGGGAGTGACTCTTGTAAGCGACGGAAGTCCTACGGCATCTCCGGATTCCCCTACGCCAACTCCATCCCTTGGATCTGCGTCAGCAAACAGTGCTTCAAATAATAGTTCATCAAGCAACAGTGCGTCGCAAAACAGCGCTTCAACGAATTCTGCTGTATCGGTAAACTCTGCAACCGCTGCGCCTACAGCGATACCTACTCCGACATCGGTTTCAAATGTGGTAACGCCCGGTGTGTATTATGTGACCATAGAATCACCTTCGGGGGTTGAGGTCTATCTTGACGGAACATACCTTGGCATATCGCCTGTCAAATTTGAAAAAAAGGCAGGAACATATGTGGTGACATTACGGAAGAACGGCTGTCAGACCAGAAGTTATACAATCAGCGTAGATTCGGAGAAGGATAATATTTCCTATTCTTTTTCTGAACTGCTGAAAATTGACAACTGAAATCTAATTTAAATTTAATTGAAATCTGACGCAAAAAGTTTTTTGCATTAAAATGGCTGCTTTGGTATAATGGTTTATAAGTTTTTGAAAGTAGTCTGTTTGTACAGTTTTAATATGAGTGGATGGGAGACTGCAATATGGATAATGCAGCTACAAAAGCAGCTATCGAAAAGGCTGATGCCAGCGGATTTAATGCTATGGAGCTTTCTGCCATAGGTGAGGTGGCAAATATCACTTTGGGTAATGCTATGACGGCATTGTCGGTGCTCATTCATGGTGATATTGATATCTCTACACCCCAAGTTATGATCAAAAACAAGGGTGAGGCCGTTGAAGAACATAAGGAAAAATCCGTTATTACCAGAGTGGATTATGTAAAAGGTCTGGATGGTTTCAGCGTACTTTTCCTAAAGGAAGATGATGTAAAGATCATGACGGATCTTATGATGGGAAGTGATGGACATGGCATGTTTTATCAGCAGGACATATCCGAGCTTCACATGAGTGCCGTATCAGAGTCAATGAACCAGATGATGGGTTCTGCTGCTACTGCGATGGGCATGATGCTTAACAAGATGGTGGATATTTCCACTCCTACCACCGAAATGATGGAGGCAGGGGTCTTCATTGATGACTCCTTCAAGAATGATGACCGTTTTGTACAGATCACATTCGATGTAAAGATGGGAACTCACATACAGACCCAGATGATGCAGCTCTATCCATACAGACTGGCCAAGGCTATCGCCGACCTGTTCCTTATGAAGAAACAACAAGGTGAGATTGGATACTAAATAAAACTTTATTAATGATAGAGACAGAGGGTCTTCGGATCCTCTTTAGTTTGGAGGAAATAAATGGCTGAAGGTTGTGAAGGAAATTGCAGCTCATGCGGAGTGAGCGGCTGCAATAGCAGAAATGGGGGAATAGCAAAAGCACCCCAGAATGAG
Source organism: Lachnospiraceae bacterium AB2028 (assembly GCA_000621425.1). GTDB lineage: Bacteria > Bacillota > Clostridia > Lachnospirales > Lachnospiraceae > NK4A136. The sequence continues at coordinate 62,375 of JHYJ01000008.1, read as the reverse complement.
GCATCGGATATTAAGCATGTTGTTGCTGTTATAAGCGGTAAGGGCGGAGTAGGCAAGTCAATGGTTACGTCCCTTCTTGCAAACAGCATGCAGGCACAGGGCAATAAAGTTGGCATACTTGATGCAGACATTACCGGCCCGTCAATTCCCAGGATGTATGGAGTAACGGAAAAGGCAGGTTATGACGGAAAGAATATCCTGCCGGCAGAGACAATAAATGACATAAAGCTCATGAGCATAAACCTGCTCCTTGATGATCCATCGGATCCGGTTTTATGGAGAGGGACACTTATATCAAATGCAGTAAAGCAGTTCTGGACAGACGTTGCCTGGGGCGGGGTGGACTATATGTTTGTAGACATGCCGCCCGGAACAGGTGATGTAGCCCTTACCGTTATGCAGTCCCTTCCTATCGATGGGATAGTGATAGTTACTTCACCGCAGGAACTGGTGGGCATGATCGTTTCCAAGGCTGTTAAGATGGCTGAAATGATGAACGTGCCGGTACTGGGCATAGTTGAGAATATGTCATATTTCAAGTGCCCGGATTGCGGAGAAATTCATGAGATATTCGGTAAGAGCCGCGTTAAAGAAGTTGCTGATGAATATGGAATAGATACAGTAGTAAGGCTGCCTATGAATCCTGAACTGTCAGGACTCTGTGACCAGGGCAGGGGGGATGTTCTTGGATCGGAAGGACTTCCGGAGGAGTTTGAGAAGTTAAGCGAGAGAATGAAAACATTGAAAACAGTTGAGAACAGTTAATTCAGGAGGGAAAACATGAAAGACGTAAAAGTAACAATAGGAGCAACAACTATCAAGTCATTGCATTACGACCATAGTTTCAATGCAAAAGCAGGTGAGGCTATCCAGATGTCGGTTAGCACAAAGGTTTCAGTGAACCTGAACCCTTCAGCACCTACGGTTGCCATGGTTGCAGTAAAGCATACTGTAGCTGACCAGGAAAACAAGATCATGAAGATGGAGATCGAAACCATTACGCCTGTAAGCGTAAGCACTTTCGTTGACAATCTTGATGATGTCATCAAGAAGAATTTCCTTAACCACATAATGCTTGCTGTAAGCGAGAAGATCAGGTCAACATGTGCATTTGTAGGTCTTAATGTACAGACCCCTGCTGTTGCCTTCACTTTCCGTGATGGCCAGGACAGCATTGACACTGAGATTTATACGAAAGTCTGAGGCACCATGTAATGTTGCTTCAGGTCAGTAATGCCGATATTTCCTACGGTGACAGAACCCTTATAAAGGATATTTCTTTCAAGGTTAAGAATACCGAGAAGATTGCCATAGTAGGAAGAAACGGATGCGGCAAGACCACTTTCCTGAGATTTCTTTCAGGAGAGATTTCAGCAGACAAAAGAGATGGAAATATTCAGCCGGCCTTTGTAAAGTCCCCGGGACTTACAATAGGCTGGCTATCCCAGATGACCTTTACGGATGACAGCGCCGTTCTCGGCGATGAGATCCGTAAGGTTTTTTTGCCTGTGCTGGAAATGAAGAAAAAGCTGGACGATATGCTTAAGCGTCTGGATACGGCTCCGGACGAGGCTTTGGCAGGGGAATACGCCCTGCTGGAGGAACGGTTCAATTACATGGGCGGCTACCGCTATGAAAAGGACTATGAGACCGTATTTGAGCGCTTTGGCTTTACTAAAGAGGATGAAAGCAGGCCTCTTTCCGAGTTTTCCGGCGGACAGAGGACCAAGATTGCTTTCATAAAGCTTCTGCTGTCAAGGCCTGACATACTTATCCTGGATGAGCCTACAAACCACCTGGATATATCCACCATAAGCTGGCTGGAAGGCTACATAAAGGAATATCCGAGAGCTGTAATCGTGGTGTCCCACGACAGGCTTTTCATGGACAGGGTAGCAGATGAAATCTACGAGATAGAGCATGCCCGGATGACAAGGTATGTTGGAAACTATTCTGATTTTGTCAAAGTAAAGAAGGAAAGATACGAACAGCAGAAAAAAGCCTATGAAGCCCAGCAGAAAGAGATAGAAAGACTGCAGGCGGTGGCGGACCGTTTTATCCATAAGGCCACCAAGGCATCCATGGCAAAAAATAAGCTCAAGCAGATTGAGCATATGGAAAAGATCGAGGCGCCGGAGGAGTACGAGCTTAAGGCTTTCCACACTCTGACAAAGCCTGCAAAGGAAAGCGGCAACGATGTGCTTAGCGTTGATAACTTAGGGATCGGTTATGACGACACACTTGCGAAACTTTCATTTTCTGTAAAGAAGGGGCAGAAGTTAGGTGTGATAGGCGGAAACGGCCTTGGGAAATCTACACTTTTGAAAACCCTTACCGGTAAGCTTGCTAAAAAGTCGGGAAAATTTAGCTACGGCCACGGTGTTGAGCCCGGATATTTTGACCAGCAGATGGCACAGTATGTGAGCGATAAGTGCGTCCTGGATGATTTCTGGGATATGTATCCGACACTTACGGAAACGGAGGTCAGAAATATACTGGGCGGCTTTCTTTTTACCGGTGATGATGTATTTAAGGAAGTATCGCTCCTTTCCGGCGGTGAAAAGGTTAGGCTTGCCCTTGCCAAGATATTTGAGACCAGGCCCAACCTTTTAATGCTGGATGAGCCCACAAACCATATGGACATAGTGGGCAAGGAAGCCCTGGAGGGTATGCTGAAGGAATACGAGGGTACCCTCATATTTGTTACTCACGACAGGTACCTTGTGCGTGAGGTGGCTGATTCACTTATCATCTTTGAAGGCAACGGCGCAGAGTACTTCCCCTTTGACTATGAGGAGTATGAGCGTGAACGGGGCAGGGAGAAGGCTGACAAGCCGGAGAATGTCTGGAATATAGGCCATGCGGAAAAAACAGAAGCAGAAGGTAATGAGCAGCCTGCGGAACCCAAAAAGAAATCTGTTAACCTGGGGAAAGAACGTTCCCGTATGGAAAGGCGTGTGGCAAGGCTTGAGGTCCTTCTTGAGGAAAACGATGCAAAGAAAGCTGCTCTTGAAGAAGAGCTTAATGACCCCGCAAATGCCAGCGACTATAAAAAACTCGAGGAGCTGCAGTCACAGATAGATGCCTTAAGTCAGCAGGATGATGAGTATATGGCCGAGTGGGAACAGCTGAACGAAAAACTAGGGGAAATGTGATAAGACATACAAAAAGGACTGCTTATGCAGTCCTTTTTAGTATTAGCAGGGGCAGAAGGAGTCGAACCCTCTTCGACGGTTTTGGAGACCGATGTTAAACCGTTTAACTATGCCCCTAAACAACAAATGTAATAATAGCAAATCCGAATTATCTTGGCAAGTGGTTTTTTTTATCCAAATCTGATAAAATATCCATGTTATGATGTACTATATTATGTTATCGGCAGTTCTTGCCGGCTTGATTCTTTTGGCACTTTCAATGGTTCTGATAAATAGGTCGGAGCCTTCTGAGATTGTTCGCAATCTTAATTTTACGGGGGCATCCCTTGTTGTTGTGCTGGTTGCGGCCATGGCAGGTCTTCTTGCCGGGGATTCATCAGCTGCATGCGGTTCCATCGCCATGGAGCATATGGGCGTCTGCGGATTCGTGACGGCGTTTGCATTCTTTTCAATCAGCACCTGCGGCGTAAAGATTCCGAAACAGTTTTCTGTTCCGATTTTAGTATATTTCTTTTTCCATTGTGGCCTGGTGGCTGTTCTTTCAATCCTTGGTAATCCCATTATAGTCGCTTCCGGCAGGAATATTTTTCCACAGGATATCAGCTACAGCACTATTTACTATATCGATCTTGTGCCGACGGTGCTGATAGGCATATTCGGTTTCTTCATCACCTTCCAGAATTACAGGAATGCTTTCCTTGAGACTAATCATGGAGCTGCCTGTCTTGCTTTTACGGGGCTTATACCTGTTGTGGGACTGATACTTAGCGTAGTACCTTATGCCAAGGATGTAATGCCGTTGAGGATATCTCTTGTTTTGGCATGGACTATTGCTATATTTATCGTATTTAAGTTTAGGATGTTTGATTCCATGCAGATGGCCCGGGACGACATCATTGAAACCATTGAGGAAGGTTTCGTGGTGGTGGATGCGGCGGAAAGGATTCTTTTCACAAATGAAAAGGCCGGCGAGATCTTCCCCCGGCTCAATTACGAGGCTACAAGGCTGGATGTGGTTAAGAAACTCTGCAAGAATGACAAAAAAGAGATGGAAGTTAACGGGAGGATATATCTGATCTCTCTGGTTCCTTTTTATGATATGGGAAAGTACAAGGGAACCACCATATGGATTAATGACAAGACAGATGAACATGAATTTACCCAGCGCCTGATCGAGCTTAAGAATGAAGCTGAAAAGGCAAACCAGGCTAAGTCTGTTTTCCTGGCAAACATGAGCCATGAGATCCGTACCCCTATGAATGCCATTATAGGCATGACGGAGCTGATACTTAATGACAACATTAACAGCAAGGTAGAGGAGAATGCGAATAACATCCGCAGTGCCAGCAATACCCTGCTTTCACTCATAAACGGTATCCTTGACTTTTCCAAGATAGAGACCGGCAAGACTGAAAATAATGAGAGCGAATATAACTTAGGACTGGTCCTTAAGGATATCTGCAATATGATAGGCCTTAAGCTGGTGGATAAGAATGTTGAGCTGATAGTGCATGTAAATGAGAACATGCCCAGCCTTTTTCTTGGGGATGAGACACATGTGCGGCAGATATATACAAATATTCTCACAAATGCCGTAAAATATACGAAGCGGGGATATATACGCTTAAGCGTGGACTGGGAAGAAACTCCCGACGGAGCATGTGTGAGTGCTTCAATAGAAGATACCGGCTGCGGCATCAGGCAGGAAAGCCTGCCGACGCTTTTTGAGAGCTTCCAGCGTGCGGATATGATCCAGAACAGGACCATAGAGGGAACCGGTCTGGGACTGGCCATATGCAAGAGGCTGGTGGAATCCATGGGCGGCATGATAGATGTAAAGAGTACCTATGGTGTTGGCAGCGTATTTTCATTTTATTATAATCAGAAAATCGCTGATCCTACCCCGTTAGGCAACTATGATTATATAGAGCTTCCGATGGAAACGGAAAGGGACAGAAAGACTTTCATTGCACCCCTTGCCCGTATCCTGGTTGTGGATGATAATATTACCAATATCAAGGTGGCCCAGGGAATACTGGCTATGTACCAGGTGAGGGTGGACACGGCACTTTCCGGAAAAGAATGCCTGGATAAAGTAGCCCGCAATAACTACCATATGATACTTATGGACCAGATGATGCCGGAGCTTGACGGTATTGAGACCACGAAACTTTTGCGGGAGGATCCGGATCCCAGGGTCAACTCCATGCCTGTAATAGCGCTTACCGCTAATGCCATAAGCGGCACAAGGGAGATGTTTTTACAGAACGGTTTTCAGGAATACATTTCCAAGCCTATCGATATAGGAGCAATGGAGGAAGTGCTGAAGAAATTCCTTCCGCCGGAAATCCTGCATTATGTGGACAGACCCATGTCGGATATGGATTTTGGTGACCTGGATCTTTCACTCCCCGGTGTGGATATAGCAGAGGGAATGAAAAATTACGGTAATGACACCGGAAGATATATACAGATGTTAAAATATATCTGTGATGACGGTGATGCCCATGTGGAACGCATACGCCAGTGCATAGAAATGCAGGATATCAGGCAGTATGTATTTGAAGTACATGCACTGAAAGGCCTTATGGCAGGCATTGGAGCAAAGCAGCTTTCAGAGTTTGCCAGACTCCAGGAATATGCCGGCAGGAATGGTAATACTGAAGAGATAGAACGGGAAGGTTTTCTGTTAGCAGATACATACGAGGAGCTTCTTTTCACCATACGGTCTGCGCTGGACGAGGCAGGTCTTCTGGAAGAAGCGGATATAGAAATGAGAAGTGAGTCTCTTACTTGGGATGAGTTCCTGGGACAGATGAATTCGCTTCAGGGAAGTCTTGAAATGCTGGAGCAGGCAGAGGCGCTACGTAAAGTGGAAAAACTGCTATCCTATCCTATGGATGACGGAATCAGGGCTCAGCTTTTGGAGATAAAGAAGGCAGTAGGAAATTTTGATTATGATGAAGCAATGGAAATGGTGCAGCTGATGATGTAAGAGAGGATATGCTATGGATTTAAAAAACAAAGCGGGTATAATGGCAATTATAGACGAATACAGCTCGGATGTTTTAGAACTGGGGCGTTACCTTGGCTGGCTTGAGAGCAAAAGGGGCGAGAATCTTATGGATGTCTATGATCCCAGCAAGGGCGAAGGCGGCACCATAAAATTTCCTGTATATGACGGAACCCTTATGAATTTTGTCAGGGCAGTGGAAAAAACAAAATTCATAAACAGGAATTATCAGTATACCTTTAACAAGTACCGTATAAGGACCGTGGCTGATGAGCTTTCCTTCATAGAGAAGGCTGAAATAAAGGACATAAAAGTCATGGGAGATATCCTTTCAAAGTATATAATAAAGGGAAGGACCAAGGGCTCTATGTGGAGCGAAGGCGTAAGCAACGGCGTTTATTATGCGGCAATCAGCAAAATGAAAGAGCTGATAGAATTCTGGACAAAACCTTTTTAAAGAGCTTAAACATAAAAAATTTTGATGCCTTATAGGGCGGAAGGGAAACAAAGTGGAAAAAGTACGACGAATCTATGTAGCAAAGAAACCTGAGTATGCTGTAAAGTCAGCAGAGTTAACTGATGAGATTAAGAGCTATCTCGGGATAGACGGTTTAAAATCTGTAAGGATCTTTATCCGTTACGATGTAGAAAATGTATCGGATACAGTATTCGAGAGAGCCTGCAGGAAAGTGTTCAGCGAGCCGCCTGTTGATGAATTATTTGAAGAAAAGATAGATATCCCTGAAGGGGCAAGGGTATTTGGAGTGGAATACCTTCCCGGACAGTATGACCAGCGTGCTGACTCTGCAGAGCAGTGCATCAGGTTCCTTAAGGAAGATGAAGAACCTATCGTAAAGACTGCAATGACTTATGTGCTGACAGGCGATATTTCCGATGAAGAGTTTGCAAGGATAAAGTCCCACTGCATCAATCCTGTAGATTCAAGGGAAACAGGCCTTGAGAAGCCTGAGACACTTATCACAAAGTATGACGATCCTGCGGATGTTGCCGTGATCGACGGTTTCTGTCAGATGTCCGAGGACGAGCTTAAGAGCAAGTATGATTCCTTAGGTCTTGCAATGACCTTCAATGATTTCCTGCATATCAGGAAGTATTTTGAGACTGAAGAAAAAAGAGACCCGTCGATGACGGAGATAAGGGTTCTGGATACATATTGGTCAGATCACTGCAGACATACGACATTTGCAACAGAACTTAAGGATGTGGAATTTGACGAGGGATACTACAGGACTCCCCTTGAGACCACATATATGAGTTACCTTGATACCCGCAAGGAACTGTATGGTGACCGGGAAGATAAGTTCATCTGTCTTATGGATCTTGCACTTATCGCAATGAAGAAGCTTAAGAAGGACGGTCTTCTTACAGATATGGAAGTATCTGATGAGATCAATGCATGTTCGATCGTTGTGCCGGTAGAGATAGATCCGGGCGACGGTTCTGATAAGTATACAGAGGAATGGCTGGTAAGTTTCAAGAACGAGACTCATAATCATCCTACAGAGATAGAGCCTTTCGGTGGTGCGGCAACCTGCTTAGGCGGTGCCATCCGTGATCCACTTTCGGGAAGGTCCTATGTATACCAGGCAATGCGTATCACCGGTGCGGCAGATCCTACTATTCCCATAGCAGAGACTTTAAGCGGCAAGCTTCCCCAGATGAAACTTGTAAAGGGTGCAGCTGCAGGTTATTCATCATATGGTAACCAGATAGGCCTTGCTACCGGTTATGTAAAAGAGGTATTCCATCCTAATTATGTGGCTAAGCGTATGGAGATAGGCGCCGTAATGGGTGCGGCTCCCAGGAAGAATGTAAAGCGCCTTAATTCCGATCCCGGAGATATCATAATCCTGCTGGGCGGACGCACAGGCCGTGACGGCTGCGGCGGAGCTACAGGCTCATCAAAGGCTCATACAGAGAAATCCATTGAGGTCTGCGGTGCGGAGGTACAGAAGGGTAACCCGCCTACAGAGAGAAAGCTCCAGAGACTTTTCAGAAGGCCTGAGGTAAGCAGCATCATAAAGAAGTGTAATGACTTCGGTGCCGGCGGTGTTTCCGTTGCCATAGGTGAGCTGGCTGCGGGACTTGAGGTTGATCTTGATAAGGTGCCTAAAAAGTATGCAGGTCTTGACGGTACAGAATTAGCTATATCAGAGTCCCAGGAAAGAATGGCTGTAGTGGTAGATCCTGCGGATGTTGATACCTTTATGGGATATGCTGCCGAGGAAAACCTTGAGGCAACATCAGTTGCAGTTGTTACAAAGGAGCCACGTCTGGTACTCAGATGGCGCGGAAAGGATATCGTAAATCTTTCAAGGGCTTTCCTGGATACAAACGGTGCCCACCAGGAAACAAGGGTTAAGATAAACATACCTGAAAAGAATGATAACTATTTAGAGAAGACAGCTTCCCAGACAGTTAAGGATGACCTTGCAAAGGGAGATGTTGCTGCAGCTTGGCTTGATACACTTAGCGACCTTAATGTATGCTCACAGAAAGGCCTGGTTGAGATGTTTGACTCATCCATCGGAGCTTCAAGCGTGTTCATGCCTTACGGCGGAAAGTACCAGCTGACAGAAACCCAGGTAATGGCGGCAAAGCTTCCCATGCTTGACAAGGAGAACACAGATACCGTAACACTTATGAGCTATGGTTTTGATCCTTATCTTTCATCCTGGAGCCCTTACCACGGAGCAATATATTCAGTTATGTCTTCTGTTGCAAAGATCGTGGCAGCAGGCGGAGACTACAAGAAGATACACTTTACTTTCCAGGAGTATTTCAGAAGGATGACAGAGAATCCTGAGTGCTGGAGCGAGCCTTTTACTGCTCTGCTTGGAGCTTATGATGCACAGCTCGGTTTCGGTCTTGCATCCATTGGCGGTAAGGATTCAATGTCAGGAACATTCAATAACATAAATGTTCCGCCTACGCTCGTTTCCTTCGCTGTTGATGTGGCAGGCCAGAATGACCTGATCACTCCGGAATTCAAGGAGCCCGGCGATAAGCTGGCAGTATTTACTGTACCTAAGGATGAGTTTGACATCCCTGTATATAAGGATGTAATGGCTATGTATGATGAGGTAAGCCAGCTCATAGCTCAGGGCAGGGTAAAGGCCGCATATGTACTGGATGCATATGGCATTCCTGCAGCTGTTTCCAAGATGGGTTTTGGTAATGGCTACGGTGCAGAGATCGATACGGACATAGAAGTTGATGATCTCTTTGCCAACAGGATAGGCGATATCCTTGTGGAGATCGATGATGCCACAGAGGATGAGTTTGAATCTGATGTAATGATCATAGGTGAAGTTACTGATGGTGACTTTATCTACGGTGATGTTAAGATCGCTCAGGCTGATGCGCTTTCTGCTTGGAAGAAGAAGCTTGAGAAGATTTATCCTTCAAAGGCAGGCAATTCCACAGAGAAAGTTGACATGCCTGTATATACCGCACCCGAGATTCATGTATGCCGGAACAGGGTAGCAAAGCCTACAGTATTCATTCCTGTTATGCCCGGTACTAACTGCGAGTATGATTCCGCAAGGGTATTTGAACTTGCAGGTGCAAATGTTATTACGAAGGTGTTCAAGAACCAGAATGCATCTGACATCAGGGATTCGGTTGAGGAATATGTAAAGGATATAGCGAATGCCCAGATAATAATGTTCCCCGGCGGATTCTCTGCGGGTGATGAGCCTGACGGATCAGCTAAGTTCTTTGCTACTGCTTTCCAGAATGACAGGCTCAAGGATGCTGTTATGCGTCTCTTAAATGAGCGTGATGGATTGGTGCTTGGTGTATGTAACGGATTCCAGGCTATCATTAAGCTTGGACTTGTGCCCGGTGGTGAGATAGTAGGACAGAAGGCTGATTCTCCTACCCTTACATACAACACCATCAACAGACATATATCCAGGATCGTATATACAAAGGTTGTATCCAACTTAAGTCCTTGGCTTTCATGTGCTGAGAACGGCAAGGTATACTGTTCGCCTGCATCTCATGGTGAAGGAAGATTTGTAGCACCTAAGGAATGGATCGATAAGCTTAAGGCTAACGGCCAGATCGCTACGGTATATTCAGATCCCGACGGCAATGTGACCATGGATGGCGAGTGGAATGTAAACGGTTCCTACGAGGCAATAGAGGGTATCACATCGCCTGACGGAAGGGTATACGGTAAGATGGCTCATCCGGAAAGAAAGGGTGACCACATTGCAACAAATATCTACGGTGACCAGGATCTTAAGATATTTGAGTCGGGTGTAAATTACTTTAAGTAATATAGAGAGTGATTTTTGCAGGCTGGGGGATTACAGATGAACAATCCGGAAGATATCACAATAAGGGAAGAACTGGAGAAGGTTGAGGAGAGCTCCTTAAGTCCTTTTGCTACCAAAAGCATTGATACAAAGGGGCGAAGAAAGGATGAACCCCAGTGCGATATCCGTACCGTTTTTCAGCGGGACAGGGACCGTATCATTCATTCAAAAGCTTTCCGCAGGCTTAAGGATAAGACTCAGGTCTTTCTTAATCCTGAAGGAGACCATTACAGGACCAGGCTTACCCATACCCTTGAGGTAAGCCAGATAGCCAGGACCATAGCGAAGGCGCTTAGGCTTAATGAAGATTTAGTAGAGGCCATTGCCTTGGGACATGACCTGGGGCATACGCCTTTCGGACATGCCGGTGAACGGGCGCTGAATACCGCTATAAAAAAATGTGTTGGTGAAGGCGGCGATATGCTGGCTGTAGCACCGTCTACATCAGATGATATCTGGGATGTTTTCAGCATCAATGACAGCCTGATGAGATTCAGGCATAATGAACAGAGTGTCCGTGTGGCAGAAGTGCTTGAAAGGGAAGGCGAGGGTCTTAACCTTACCTGGGAGGTACTGGATGGCATGAGAAACCATCAGACCAGTATGATGCCTTCTACTCTTGAAGGCAAGATAGTAAGGCTTTCGGATAAGTTTGCATATATTCATCATGATATGGATGATGCCCTTAGGGCAAAGATCCTTACGGATGCAGATGTTCCGGCTGAAATAGGAAAAGTGCTTGGAAAGACCACTAAGGAGAGACTTGATAAGCTGATACATAATACCATAAGAACAAGTATCGGCAAGGACGACATCCTTATGGATGATGAAGTTATGCAGGCGCTTCTGGATATGCGTAAGTTCATGTTTGAGAGGGTTTATTCCAATCAGACAGTAAAGGGTGAGGAATACAAAGCTGTAGCGCTGGTAGAAACCCTGTATGAATATTATTATGAGCATCATGACGAGATGCCGAAGGAATACCAGGCACTGATGGAAAAGGGTGACCCCGTATGGCGGGTTACCTGTGACTATATAGCTACGATGACAGACCGGTATGCTATATCGAAGTATGAAGAACTCTTCATACCTAAGTCGTGGAAGTATTGATCTTTTAGGAGGGCATATGCCTTTTTACTCGCAGGAGATCATAGATGAGATAATCTCCAAAACAGATATAGTGAGTGTGGTCGGCGAAAGAGTGCACTTGAAAAGACAGGGTAGTAGTTATAAGGGACTCTGTCCTTTTCATAATGACAAGGATCCTTCTTTTTCAGTTTCACCTTCTAAACAGATGTGCCACTGTTTTAGCTGCTTAGAGGGCGGAGATGTCATCTCTTTTGTGATGAAGTATGAAAACTATACTTTTCCTGAGGCAGTAAAGATGCTTGCTGACCGTGCGGGAGTTTCACTTCCGGAGGTGAAGTACACTCCTGAAATGCGGCGTGAAATGGGCAAGCGCGAGAGATTGTACGAGATAATGGAGGATGCTGAAAAATATTTCTTCTACCAGCTGAAAACGGAAGCAGGTGCGCTTGGAATGAAATATTTTGAAGAAAGGCAGCTGGCTCCGGAAACCATACAGCATTTCGGTCTGGGATATTCCCTTCAGTACAGCAACGATATCGTAAAGTATCTCAGGAAAAAGGGATATGATGATGAACTGATAAGAGAGGCCGGTCTCGGTGTTTTCTATGACAAGGAAGGCCTGGTGGATAAATTCATAAACCGTGTGATGTTTCCTATACAGAACAGCAACGGAAAGGTTATCGGATTCGGTGGCAGGGTAATGGGAGATGCAAAGCCCAAGTACCTGAATTCACCGGAAAACCTTATATTTGAAAAGCGCAAGAATCTCTTTGGACTTAACAATGCGCGAAGGACCAAGAAGAGACATATGATACTCTGCGAAGGGTACATGGATGTAATTGCCATGCATCAGGCAGGATTTACGGAGGCAGTGGCATCCCTTGGTACTGCGTTTACTCCTGAGCAGGCGATGTTATTAAAGCGTTTTACCAAGGATGTGCTTTTAGCTTATGACAGTGACGGCGCAGGCGTGTCGGCGGCACTGAAGGCACTGGCTATACTTAATGAAATGGATATGCATGGCCGTGTGATAAACATGAAGCCGTATAAGGATCCTGACGAGTTTATAAAGGCACTGGGTGTTGAGGAATTCCAGAAAAGGATAGACCACGCTGAAGACGGTTTTATGTTCGAGGTAAGACAGGCGCATGTTCCGTATGAAGTAGAAGGCGCAGGCGCAAGGGAACGGACGGAATTCACAAGGACTCTTGTGGATATGCTCTGCAGGTTCGAGGATGAGATCGAAAGAGAGAATTATCTGACGGATGTTGCATCCATTTATAATATCGACAGGGATACACTGCACAAGGCTGTTATGAGCGCTGCAAGCCGCGGTGCCAGTGAACGGACAAAGGCTGCACTTAAAGTAAGGAACCTTGGAAATGAAGAAAGTGCAAAACGAAAGGACAGCATAAAGGGCAGTGTGAAAAAGTGCGAGATGACACTGCTTGCATGGATCGCGCAGAGACCTGAATTATATGAACAGATAAAGGATGATATAACGGCATCGGATTTTACAGACGATGTATACCGCAAGACTGCTGAAATCATTTTCGGACAGATTGCTAACGGCAAGGTTGTTCCGACATCAGTTATAGAACAGTTTGATGAGGATGAAGAAAAGCGCATGGTGACGGAAGTTTTCTTTTCATCGCCGGAGGAACTGGAACAGAATACTGATACGGAATCCAGTGCGGAAAGATTTAAGAGTCTTGTAATAAAAGTAAAACAGAACGGCCTGGGTGCATCAACGAATATGTCGAATGATCCCGGCGCGGAGCTGGAGCGTTTAATAGCAGGAAAGCGTCTTGTGGAAGAGCTTTCCCGGAAAAAATATAATGTTTAATGGACAGGAATATGGAGATAAAGCTGTCTGAAAGAATGGAAGCAGTCTTAGGACTTGCAGGAAACGGCCGGTGTATAGCTGATATAGGCTGTGACCATGCGCTGGTAAGCATGGCGGCTGTACAGCGTGGTTTATATGACAGAGCCCTGGCGATGGACCTTAGGGAAGGACCATTGGAGGCGGCAAAGAAAAATATCTTAGATGCCGGCTTTTCGGACAGGATAGAGTGCAGGCTTTCCGACGGGGCTGACGGGTTAAATGAAAATGAATGTGATGCAGCAATAGTGGCCGGAATGGGCGGGCATCTCATAATAAATATCGTTAAAAAGAATATCGGGAAATTTAAGGCCCTTGACCGTTTCGTACTTCAGCCCCAGTCAGATGTGGGGGCTGTAAGGCGCTTTCTCATAGACGAAGGTTTTGAAATTACCGATGAGAATATGGTGTTTGAGGACGGCAAATATTATCCTATGATGTCGTTGACATATAGGACGGAAGATTCCTTAAACAATGGGCTGAATCCGGAAGGATATGATGATGTAACATACGAATTCGGAAAATGCCTTATAGCAAAGAAGCATCCGGTTCTAATAGATTTCCTTGAATACAGGGAAGACATTCTGACTGGTGTTATAGCTAATATAGAACAGACTGATATGGATGCGGACAGGAAGAGTGAGCGGCTGGGTGAACTGAACCAGGAACTGGATCTTGTAAGGAGGGGCTTATGTATCTTGAAGAACTGATAAAAAAGCTCGAAGAACATTCACCGGTATCATTTGCAGAAGACTGGGACAATCCGGGACTTATGTGCGGCAGGGGAAAGAAGGAAGTTAATTCCGTACTGATCTCCGTTGATGCTACAGATGAAGTGGTAGAAGAGGCAGTGCTTTTAGGCGTCGATCTTCTGCTTACCCATCATCCGCTGATATTCGGATCCATATCCCATGTGACGGATGATGATATGACAGGCAGACGTCTTTTAAAACTTATTTCATCAGACATAGCCTGCTATGCCATGCATACCAACTTTGATGTTATAGGAATGGCAGATGATGCAGCCGATAGGATGGAACTGTCAGACAGGGAAGTCTTGATGGTTACCAGTGAGGACTCCATATCAAAAGAAGGTATAGGACGGGTAGGAAAGCTGCCACAGGAAATGAGCCTTGAGGACTGTGCGGAGATGGTAAAGGATGCATTCCTGATTGACAGCGTAAGGATATTCGGCGATCCTTCAAAAAGGATAAAGAAGGCAGCAATATCTCCCGGATCAGGGAAGGGCATGAGTAAGCATGCAATCAAGGCCGGTGCGGATGTGCTGATAACCGGGGACATAGGCCACCATGACGGCATAGATGCAGTGGCACAGGGCTTGGCAATAATTGATGCAGGCCACTGGGGAATCGAGAAGATATTCTGTACATATATGAAGGATTTTATGAGAAAAGAGATTCCGGAACTGACAGTAAATATTGGATCCCAGACACCGCCGTTTACGGTTGTCTGACCGATGATAATATAGCAAAAGAAAGAAAGTTATAGCATAAAACAAAACACGGGTTACACAAACATTAAGGAGGTTACTTATGGGCGAGATCATTATTGAAATCGATGGTGAAAAGAAGAAATACGAATCCGGAACAACATATGAGCAGATCATACAGGAGTACCAGGGTAAGTATGAAAACCAGATAGCACTTGTATCTGAAAACGGAAAACTGCGGGAGCTTTACAGAAAGGCAAAAGACGGTTCGAACGTTAAGTTTGTAACTTTCTCCCAGTCAGGCGGACATAAGACCTATGAGAGAAGTGCCATACTGCTTACAATGAAGGCACTTGATGACGTGCTTGGTCACGATAAGTCAAAGCAGTTCAAGGTGGAATTTGCCATAGGAAACGGACTGTTTATCAGGCCTTTGTTTGATATGGAAATTGATGATGCCTTCCTTGAAAAGCTGAAAGCTCATATGAAGGAGCTGGTAGATGAAGCTCTGCCGGTAACAAAGACATCTTATCCTACGACAGAAGCAAGGACCCTGTTTGAGGAGAACGGCATGACCGATAAGAGCAGGCTCTTTAAGTTCAGGCGCGGCTCCAGCGTAAATATCTATGACCTTGACGGTTACAAGGATTATTTCTACGGATACATGCTTCCGAATTCAAGCTATGTAAAGTATTTCGAACTTGAGAAATATGAAAACGGATTTATGCTTATCCTTCCGGCAGCCGGCACGCCTACTATCGTTGATCCTTTTGAACCCAGGAAGAATCTTTTCGGCGCACTGGACACTGCAACTGAATGGGGACAGAAGCTTCATATAAGCACTGTAGGTGACCTTAATGAAAAAATCTGCACCGGTGCAATGGACAGTGTTATACTTGTGCAGGAGGCCCTTCAGGAAAGACGCATTGCTGAAATAGCATCGGATATAGTAAAGCGCGGCGGAGTGAAGTTCGTAATGATAGCGGGACCTTCATCTTCCGGAAAGACTACGTTTTCACACAGGCTTTCAGTACAGCTCTCAAGCTTTGGACTGACACCCCATCCCATAGGCGTGGATGATTATTTTAAAAACCGCAAGGATACGCCTAAGGATGCAGACGGCAATTATAACTTCGAATGTCTTGAGGCAATCGATGTGGAGCTTTTCAATAAAGATATGCTGAAGCTTCTTAACGGTGAAGCTGTGGAGCTGCCTACATTTAATTTTGTTACAGGCGAGCGTGAATATAAGGGCAATGTAAAACAGCTGGGACCTGATGACATACTTGTCATCGAAGGCATACACGGACTGAATGATAAGATGAGCTACGCGCTGCCGGTATCCAGCAAGTATAAGATTTATATAAGTGCGCTTACCAGTCTCAATATTGATGAGCATAACAGGATACCTACGACTGACAACAGGCTCTTACGCAGAATGGTGCGTGATGCGAGAACAAGAGGTGCTTCCGCACAGAGGACTATAGGAATGTGGCCTTCCGTAAGACGGGGCGAAGAGGAAAACATCTTCCCCTTCCAGGAAAATGTTGATGCGACATTTAATTCTGCGTCCATATTTGAGATGGCTGCCCTTAAGCCATTTGCAGAGCCTTTGCTTTATTCTGTTACACCGGATATGCCGGAGTACCAGGAGGCTAAGAGACTGCTTAAGTTCTTAGATTATTTCTTAAGCATAAGCAGTGAAAAGCTTCCGTTTAATTCCATAGTAAGGGAGTTCGTAGGAGGAAGCTGTTTCAAAGTATGATTATTTATCCCGGTTTCGGGACAATATATTACTTAACTAACTAAGGAGGAACATCATGAGTAATGCTGAAAAAGCCTTAAAGCTCCATGAGGAGTGGAAAGGAAAGGTAGAGACCGTATCGAAGACACCGGTGGATTCAAGGGAGGCGCTTGCGCTTGCTTATACACCGGGTGTAGCTGAGCCCTGCAAGGTGATCGCAGAGGATCCGGATGCGGCATATAAATATACAATAAAGGGTAACACCATTCTGGTGGTATCTGACGGAAGTGCAGTGCTGGGCCTGGGAAATATCGGCCCTAAGGCCGCTATGCCTGTTATGGAAGGAAAGGCAATTCTTTTCAAAGAGTTCGGCGGAGTAAATGCAGTGCCTATCTGCCTTGACACCCAGGATACGGAGGAAATCGTAAAGGCAGTGACCTGGCTTGCTCCCGGTTATGGTGGAATAAACCTTGAGGATATAAGCGCTCCCAGGTGTTTTGAGATTGAGGAGAAGCTTAAAGAGACACTTGATATTCCTGTATTCCATGATGACCAGCACGGGACGGCAATAGTAGTACTTGCTGCTCTTATTAATGCAATAAAGATAGTAGGCAAGGAGCCTGCTGCATGCAAGGTTGTAATCAGCGGCGCAGGTTCAGCCGGCATTGCTATCTGCAAGCTTCTTATGAATTATGGTTTCAAAAATATCATTCTCTGCAACAGCAAGGGAGTAATCTCAAAGGATGCGCCGAAGCTTAACTGGATGCAGAAGAAGATGGTAGATATAACCAATCCTGAAAATATCAGCGGTACTACGGCTGATGCAATGAAGGGTGCAGATATCTTTATCGGTGTTTCCGCACCCGGTGTTGTGACTCAGGATATGGTAAGGAGCATGAACAAGGATGCTATAATCCTTGCAATGGCTAATCCTGTTCCTGAGATAATGCCTGACCTTGCAAAAGAAGCCGGTGCACGTATCGTGGGAACCGGAAGGTCTGATTTCCCTAACCAGGTGAATAATGTAATAGCTTTCCCCGGGATATTCAGGGGCGCTCTGGAAGGAAGGGCAAAGCAGATCACTGAAGACATGAAGATGGCGGCTGCAAAGGCAATTGCATCACTCATACCTGAGGCTGAGCTTTCCGAAACAAATATCATTCCCGAAGCTTTCCATCCTTCTGTAGCGGATGTGGTTGCGGAAGCGGTAAAGAGCCATATAACAGAGACAAATCGTAAATAAATATCTTAATGATGCAGGAAGAACAAGTTAAATTGTGGGGGGATAAACCCTATTATTCCCTGGACCATTATTTCAAGAAAACTTTTGGAACGAAGGTATATAAGATAGCCCTCAATGCCGGGATGACTTGTCCTGTAAGGGACGGGACTCTCGGCAGCAGAGGCTGTATTTTTTGTTCAAAAGGCGGCTCGGGAGATTTTGCATCCGCTGCAGCTATAAACGGAAAGCCGGACATAAAGGCACAGTTAGAAGAAGGCAAGAAACTGGTCAGCTCAAAGAACCCGGTAAAGTACCTGGCATATTTCCAGGCTTATACAAATACCTATGCTCCGGCAGATGAACTGCGGTCATTGTATAAGGCTGCCCTTGATGACAGGGATTTGATCGGGATTTCGATAGCTACGAGACCGGACTGTCTGCCGGATGAAGTCTTAAAACTTCTGGATGAGCTTAAGCGGGAATATCCTAAAAAAGTTATCTGGATCGAACTTGGACTTCAGACTATCCATAGGGAAACGGTGAAATATATCAGAAGGGGATATGAAACATCAGTTTTTGAACTGGCAGTGCACAGGCTTAATGATATGGGGATACCAGTGGTTGTGCATGTGATACTGGGGCTGCCGGGGGAATCGGTGGAGATGATGCATTCCACTATAGAATATCTGAATACCTTTCCTATATTTGGAATAAAGCTGCAGCTCCTTCATGTACTGAGCGGAACCGATATG
Source organism: Lachnospiraceae bacterium AB2028 (assembly GCA_000621425.1). GTDB lineage: Bacteria > Bacillota > Clostridia > Lachnospirales > Lachnospiraceae > NK4A136. The sequence goes on along the minus strand of JHYJ01000008.1, from coordinate 43,722 downwards.
GCTGATGATTTCGAGGCAAGAAAGTTTGATGTGCTTACCAGATCAGAGTATACGGATATAGTGATATCCTGTATGGAACTGCTGTCGCCGGAGATCGTAATACACAGGCTGACAGGGGACGGACCCAAAAGCATACTGATAGCACCGGGATGGAGCGGTGATAAGAAAACTGTGATGAACGGTATCCATTCGGAAATGAAGAAAAGAAACAGCTATCAGGGGCGACTGTATAAAAAGGATTGATAGAGAAGTAAAAGAAAACAGCCGGTGCATATGCACCGGCTGTTTATCATTAGCATGCCGCCGCCCTTCCCCCATATCGTCAGCTATGGCCTTCGCCCCCGCGAAAGATGTGTGCCCCGGATCAAGATGTGTCTGGGGAGATCCGAATAACACGCCATGTGTGTATTATAATGGAACGGTTTACATAATTATTTATTATGTAAACTATTGCGTATTATCGTTCAAGTTTTGCGTTTGTTGTCTGAAATTGTGCAGAGGATGCAGCGAAGATTATGTTATAAAGCGGTGTGGAATAAAAATGCTGCACAATGATATAGTGGGTCACTGGATTGCTTGGAGTTAAACGCGGAATGGTGTTTGTTTATGGAAGAAAGTCATACTCCTTCAGCCGGTTACGCACATATATAACATATGAACGGGAGATGGGGCATTCTTCCCTGGTATCAAGAAGTATAATATTATCATGGATCTCCCGGATCTGGGAAATGCTTACATACTCAGTATTGCTTATGCGTATAAACATATCCGAATATGCTTCAAGGGCATTTTCAAGTTCTGTCAGCCGGCATCTGAATTTGAATTCATCGGAATTTCTGAAATAAAAAAAGGCATTTCTGCCCAGATGCTGAATTCGTGTTATCTGCTCAATTTCTACTATGTACAGCCTGCTCTTGAAGTGTATGCATTTTAGATTGCCGGCTTTTTCCGGGTGATTCTCAAAAATGATTTCCTTAACAGTGGGATATGAACCGGCCTTTGTCTTTGAAGAGATGATTGTATTAAGCAGGTCGTCTCTTTCTTTTGCTGAAAGTTTGGTTAGGTAGAGTATGATCTGTGCTTTGACAAGTTTGCTATCATTGAACTCATCGTCATAAAATTCGATATTCATTTGTACCCCCATATTAGATTATTTTAATGCAGGAATAGCTGTTCCTGCGCCCCTTCACCTTGGCCGTCCCCCTCCGGGCGTGCCTGATAGTGTACAGGTTTATTTCTTTTCACCTCCTTTTGGGGTCGAAGCTTCTTTCTTTATCCGTGCAAGGTGTTCACGGATCTTATTCTCATAACCTTGCTCGGAGGGTTCATAAAATACTGTGCCTGAAAGCTCATACGGAAGATACTGCTGATCCACATAATGGTTGGGAAAATCGTGTGCATAGAGATATCCTTTTCCACGCCCCAGCTTTGCGGCACCTTTATAATGTGCATCCCGTAAATGATCGGGAACAGGAAGGTTGCCTGTTTCCTGTACTGTAGCCATAGCTTTTTCGATTGAATTATTTGAGCTGTTGCTCTTGGGAGCGGAAGCAACATAGTTTACTGCTTCCGCGAGTATTATCTGGCTTTCAGGCATGCCTATACGCTCAACCGCAAGGGCGGCAGAGGTGGCAACATTGAGCGCATTAGGATCAGCAAGTCCCACATCTTCTGCGGCACATATCATGATTCTGCGTGCAATAAATTTAATATCTTCTCCGGAGTAGAGCATTTTGGCAAGATAATAGACTGCGGCATCGGGATCGGAACCACGCATGCTTTTTATGAATGCTGAAATAGTATCGTAGTGATTATCTCCATCCTTGTCAAACCGTAGGCGGCGTTTCTGTATGCATTCACTTACAACATCTGCTGTAAGATGGATCATTCCGTCTTCTGAACGTGTGGTGGTAAGCACACCGAGCTCCAATGCATTTATCGCATGTCTTGCATCACCGCCGGCCTGGTCTGCAAGGAAATCAAGGGCTTCATCAGTTATATCAGCCTTGTAGGACCCAAGTCCTTTTTTATCATCCGTCAGAGCCCGCTTTAAGAGAGTCTTTATTTCATCATCCGTCAGTGGATAGAGCTCAAATATCATTGACCTGGAGATAAGAGCTCCGTTTACTTCAAAGTAAGGATTCTCCGTGGTTGCACCGATAAGGATGATGGTACCGTCCTCCACATAGGGCAGGAGGTAATCCTGCTGTGCCTTATTGAAACGGTGTATCTCATCGATAAAGAGTATGGTCCTGGTGTCATTCATTACCTTGTTGTTCTTGGCAATGTCCACCACTTCTTCCATATCTTTTTTTCCGGCAGAAGTCGCATTGATCTGCCTGAAGTCAGCTGATGTTGTAGCTGCGATTACTTTTGCAAGAGTTGTCTTTCCGGTTCCGGGTGGTCCGTAAAAGATAATGGAACTTAACTTATCGGCTTTTATGGCGCGGTAAAGCAGTTTGTCCGGACCGATGATGTGTGACTGCCCGACAACTTCGTCCAGCGTTTCGGGACGCATCCTTGCAGCTAAGGGCGATTCATTCTCATCTGAAATGGAACTCATATATGAAAAAAGATCAATGGTTTCGTTGGAACTCTTAGACATATCTCGATTTTTTATTTCACGGTTTTGTTACTGTGATAATTTTCTGATGCATCGTAATCGTATGCATTTGTCTGCCTCATTTGTTGCTAAATTATAGCATATTTATGCAGGATTAGCCATCTGAAAGTTGGATGTGGCTCAGATACCGACTTAAGGATATTGTCTTTTTTGTACGGAAAAATGTCTGTTTTTATCGGGAATAATTTAGGTGTTTTTTAAGTGTTATAATAGCAAATAGAAAAAATGTTTTTCAGGGTGATGAGATGAGCGGTAAAAAGAAGATAGCTGTAGTTATAGCTTTATCAGTGCTTTTGTTGTTTTGCATTAGTGCTATCTTGTTTTATTTCCAGCTGTCCAACAAGATGATCGCACAGGGGTATGAGCATCATGGAATAGATGTTTCGCATTATCAGGGGGATATTGACTGGGCAAGTATTGAAAAGCAGGGAATTGATTTTGCATACATAAAGGCTACTGAGGGAAGTTCATATGTAGATGATTATTATGAGACGAATAGAAATAAAGCAGAAGAAACAGGAATGTATATAGGCTTTTATCATTTTTTCAGTTTTGAAAGCCCCGGAATATCACAGGCTGAGAACTACGTTGAAACCGTAGGTGATCTTAAGGGAAAGCTGATACCTGTTGTAGATGTTGAGTTTTATGGCAGTCAGAGGAATCCTGACAAAGAGGCTGTAAATAAAGAATTAACCGATATGCTTGAGTATTTAGAAGAGTATTATGGCAGGAAGCCTATGATCTATTCCACTCAGTCTTTTTATAATAAATACCTGAAGGGTGGATATGAGGATTATCCGCTCTGGATAAGGAATGTATATCTTCCGCCGTCACAGGATTGGACTGTCTGGCAGTATAGTGACCGGCTGCGATTAGATGGTATGCAGGGGCAGGAGAAATTTACTGACGGCAATGTCATGCGGGGGGAGATATCAGATATGGGATTGCTTATTGAATGATATAAAGAATTTCTTATTTTACTAAGACAGGAGAATCGTCCTTTTATTTACAGACTATAAATAATTTATCGGAGTACGGTATAAATGAAGAATTACAGATTTATTGTTGTCGGAAGTGCTATATTTTTAGTTCTTGTATTGATAGGTATGTATGTTTTGTTGGATCTGACTGAAGACAAGAGATATATTAAAAGTTGTTTTTTTGATAATGAAGAAACATTTAACAACATAGAAAAGTTTTTTTCGGAATTATATGAACCATCTCTTAATTACATAAGATACGATGCAGATGGTAATGCTATGCTGAAACAGTATGATAGTGGGGAAACGGTTACTGTCGAATGTGATGATAAACTTTTGAGTTCAGGGTTAGCATCGTTAAAGGAAAAATATGAGAAGGACTCAGATAGGGGATGTTTCTACAGTGTTTTTGTTTATTATGATTCGCAGGGAAATATGAAGATGATTATTCCGGTAAGAACAAAAAAGATAAAAGGAAAAAGTGCGGAAGAAAAGGATGCGGTGTACCTTCTCTTAATCTATATAGACGAGAACTATAGCGATAAGTCAGGAAATATGTTCTATAAAAATTGGTATTACTTAACGAATGTAGATTATAGTGGATAAGCCAAAAGAAAGATTTTATGCTGTTTGCTGAATAATAAATTGAAGTCAGGATTTATAAAGCAGAAAACGGAAATAAAAAAAGAGTGGAGCTGTAAGCCGGGTTCTGTCATAGCACATAAGTGCCGGGATGATCATCTATCTCGACTGCATGTTGCCATACAGCTCAAGCGACCTACCTGGAGACGGATCGGGCCAACCCATGGTCCCCTGTTTGGTCTTGCTTCGGATGGGGTTTACAATGCGTCCTGTGTTACCACACGACCGGTAGTCTCTTACACTGCCTTTTCACCTTTACCGGAAAGCTTGCGCTATCCGGCTGTTTGTTTTCTGTTGCACTTTCCCGGGAGTCGCCTCCGCCGGACGTTATCCGGCATCCTGCCCTGTGAAGCCCGGACTTTCCTCATGCTTTCGCATGCGATCATCTGCTCCGCTCGATTTAGGATTATAACATAAGCGGCAGATGTACGCCATAGGTGGATATTCCCCTTTCTCTTGCATGATCTAAAAAAAAATGTTATCATTCATCTTGAATTAAGAACGAGTAGTTTGTAAAAACATTTGTGGTGTTTCAAAAGCATATCATTTTTTTTCCAAAGAATACTTTTGCATACATTTTGATTACTTTTTGATTACATAAGAAATAGACAAGTTTTATAAACATGCAATTGCGGATGACGCTGTTATAGTGACAGTGGAGGATGCGGGAAGAAAATATCATGTCGGAGGTAAAACATGGTAAATATGAGAGAAAGATACGAGTCCATCGGATTGACTGATCTTCGCGAAATGGCAAAGAACCGGAAGATCAAGGGGGCTGCGTCCATGAAGAAAGCTGATCTTGTGGAAGCTATGCTCATAAAGGATCGTGAGGATGAGAGGGAAAAAGCAGAGGAAGCAAAGGCTGCAAGAGCTGAAAGCACTAAGCAGGATGCTTCACCTAAGGCAAAAAATGAAGGCGGAAAGCCTGATGCTAAGCCTATTCCCCGTCAGGTAAACGAAAAGGAAGAACTTTCAGAAGAGGCTCTTAAGGAACTCGATAGCGGCGTAATGGTTCGCGGTATCCTGGAAGTAATGCCGGACGGTTTCGGATTTATCAGAAGTGACAATTATCTGCCGGGCGATGCTGATATCTATGTGGCTCCCAGCCAGATCAGGCGTTTCTCTCTTAAGACCGGTGATATCGTATCCGGTAATACAAGGGTTAAGACTCAGAATGAGAAATTCCAGGCGCTTCTCTATGTCAGCCGTGTAAATGACCTGATGCCTGATACAACGGCAGCCCGTTACAATTTCGAGAACATGACGCCTATATTCCCGAATGAGAAGATCAAACTGGAGTATCCCGGCGCACCTGTTTCCATGAGGATAATGGATCTGATCAGCCCCATAGGTAAGGGACAGAGAGGTCTTATCGTATCCCAGCCTAAGGCCGGTAAAACCACGCTCCTTAAGGATGTGGCAAAATCCATAAAGATAAATAATCCTGAGATACATATGATAATCCTGCTCATAGATGAGCGTCCCGAGGAAGTTACGGATATGAAGGAAACCGTAGGCGGACCTGATGTGGAGGTTATCTATTCTACTTTTGACGAGACTGCCGAACACCATAAGAGAGTAGCCGAGATGGTTATTGAGCGGGCAAGGCGTCTTGTAGAGTACAAGAAGGATGTTGTCATTCTTTTAGATTCCATCACCAGGCTGACGAGAGCATACAACCAGGTGGTTCCGCCCAGCGGACGTACATTATCAGGCGGTCTTGATCCTGCGGCTCTTCACCCGCCTAAGCGTTTCTTCGGTGCGGCAAGAAACATGCGTGAAGGCGGAAGCCTTACCATCCTTGCAACTGCATTGGTTGAGACCGGCAGCAAGATGGATGATGTTGTTTACGAGGAATTCAAGGGAACCGGTAATATGGAAATAGTTCTTAACAGAAAGCTTTCTGAGAGAAGAATATTCCCTGCTATCGATATTCCTAAGTCCAGCACAAGGCGTGAGGATCTGCTTCTTACAGAGGAAGAACTGACAGCTATCACTACCGTAAGGCGTGCTGTTAACGGATCACATCCGGATGAGATTGTTGATAAGGTAATTGATATGTTCTCCAAGAGCACCAGCAACAGGGAGCTTGTTGGACAGATACAGAAGACGAGGTTCTATTGATAATGAGCGGAACTATGACATACGAAAATGATGAGAATGTTGATCTGGCTGCTATAGAAAAAGATGCGGCAGAGGTAATGAACCAGGTCTGTGAAATGTCAGGTATCAAGCCGGGCAGCGTAGTTGTGATAGGATGTTCTTCAAGTGAAGTTGTGGGTGAGCGTGTAGGAACGCATTCCAGTATGGATGTGGCAGGTGCTTTATATAAAGGCATAAAGCCTGTGGCTGAAAAGTACGGAGTTGTAATCGCCGCACAGTGCTGCGAACATCTTAACCGTGCTATTGTAATGGAAAAAGAAACTGCAGACAGGTTAGGCTTAGAAGAAGTAAATGTTGTGCCGCAGCCTAAGGCGGGCGGGTCTTTCGGTACCACCGTTTATAAAAACTGCAAGTCACCGGTGGTTGTGGAAAGCCTTATGCAGAAAGCTGATGCTGGCATGGACATCGGTGGTGTAATGGTAGGCATGCACATAAAACCTGTGGTAGTACCCCTTAAGATAACAAAGCGCAATATCGGTTCGGCTGTTGTCATAGCAGCAAGAAGGCGTCCTAAATATGTGGGCGGAGCAAGGGCTATCTATAATGAGGCGCTTGAATAATTTTTTTACTGCCATTAAGATTAGGTTTTTTATACAAAAGAGATTTGAATAACATAGATATTCCAAAAATAAAATACCTTGAAGGCCGGAAACGGACAACTGAACTTGTCTGTGTTCCGGGCAAGGCGCCTTTCATCAGGTTTACTCCCTTTTCAAATAATATGAATTCCACATCTGATAACGCAGGTCTCCCCTATGGGAATGGGGCCTGTGATTTTGTGATTCATGGTTTTTCCACAAGGCTTGGAGGCGTTTCGGAGGGAATCTTCTCAAGTATGAATTTTGCCTGTGGAAGGGGAGATGATCCGGAAAAAATACTTGAGAATTTCAGGATCATGGGAGATTCCCTGGGTGTTTCTCCTGAATCCATGGTTTATGCAAAGCAGACCCATACAGCCAATGTCCTGCATGTAAATGAATATCATAAAGGAATGGGAGTTACGCGGGACCGCGATTACACAGATATAGACGCCCTTGTTACGGATACCCCCGGAGTCTGTCTTGTTGCCGGTTTTGCCGACTGTATTCCCGTCTTTTTTATCGATATTGTTAAAAAAGCAATAGGCCTGGCACACTCCGGCTGGCGAGGCACCGTGAATGATATCGCAGGAGCTACGGTACATGCGATGGAGAAAGATTTCGGCACGAATGCAAAAGATATCAGGGCTTTTGTGGGACCGGGAATCTGCGCCGAACATTACGAAGTCGGCAATGATGTGGCTGATGAGTTTAAAAAGAAATACCCTGATGCAATAGAGAAGGGAATATTACGCAGAAAGTCCGGTAATGGTGAGACATCAGAAGAAAAGTATTACCTTGACCTTCAGCTTGCCTGCAGGGGAAATCTCATAAATGCCGGTGTACCTGAAGACAGTGTATTTTTAACTGATCTCTGTACCTGCTGCAATCCTGAGTTGCTGCATTCCCACAGGTATACAAAGGGACAGCGTGGCGGCCTTTGCGGGTTCCTAATGGTAAAGTGAGTTATGCCTGAAGATTCTGTTAAAAAAAAGTTCTCGAATAATAAGCGTATTCTTTTCTTGGACTATGCAAGAATAGCTGCATGTGTCCTTGTTTTGCTTGTGCATGTTTCTGCCATGTGGCTTGAGAGAGAGGCTGTTGGAAGTGCAGGTTCTTTCTTCGCCCTTTCAGGGAACATTCTTGCATTTGTGGGCGTGTCGCTTTATGTGATGATATCCGGAGCACTTGTTCTTTCTCCGGAATACAAAACTGATGTGAAACATTGTTTCTACAAGAGCTTTCGGCTGATGGGACTGTGGGTTTTGTGGAAGGTTATGTATAGACTGCTTGATATGTGGCAGTTTAAGGCGGCGGGCATGTCTGTCAGCTGGAAGGAGGATTTTTTCCTGGAGCTTTTCAGGAAACCGGGGCATTATCATCTGTGGTTCCTGCCGATGTTAGCAATAATCTATCTTATGGTGCCACTTATCAAGAAAGGCTGTGAAAAACAGGAGAACTGTGTTTTATACCTGATGTTTTTCGTATTGGTATCAATAGTTTTTCCGACCCTGTTTCTTTTTGATTTTCCCTTCAGGTATCTTTTGGAAGATTTCTATAGCTTATTTGATCTTTCATATTTTGCCGGATATCTCGGATATTTTATAATGGGATATTTTTTAGTAGCCCATAACGATAGGGAAAAAAGCAATGTGTTCATCATAATTGAGTGGGTTTTTGCTATTGCAGCATTTGTCATAGCCTGCGTGGTGGCAGGACGGAGAAGTGCCGTGGACGGAGTGGTGTGCGAGCTGTTTTCCACTCCGTTCTCCATCCATAATATACTTCTGTCTGAGGCGGTATTCCTTACACTGAAGAGATTTGTGGGAACTGGCAATAAAACAGCGGGAACAGATTCTGATGAGTCTTCAGAAAAAAACGATGGCGCTGCGGAAGAGAAACGTACCGGATTTGCAGTTTCGCTGCCGGCAGTGCTTTCTGCTGCTACCCTGGGAGTGTATCTGATACACCCTTTCATTTTGGACATCATGGTAAAAGTCGGTTTTATGTCGACTATAGGAAATGTATGGATCGGCTTACCACTTATGCTGATCCTGCTCACACTGCTTTCTTTTATCGTGGCAATTCTGCTGCGCAAGATTCCTTTTATAAATAAGGTTCTGTAGTTTGCCAGCCTCCTTATAAAGGTAAAAAGTGGCGAATGACTTCGGTCTGTGATAAAATGGTACGGATTTTATTTGGAACGCTTAGGCGGAGGTTTACTGAATGTACAAGAAACTTCTCAGTAATGTAAAAGAATATAAGGCGGCATCAATTGCAACGCCCGTCTGGATGATCTTCGAAGTTATCTTCGAAGTTTTGATTCCTATGTGCATGGGCTCCATAGTCGATGACGGCGTGAGAAAGAGTAACATGCAGCACATATATGTCATGGGAGCTGTAATGGTTTGCCTTGCGCTTCTTGGCTGGTTTTCCGGTGTCATGGGCGGAATATACGGTGCGAAGGCAGCAACCGGTCTTGCAAGGAATCTCAGGAAGGCCATGTTTGAAAAGATACAGACCTATTCCTTCATGAATATAGATAAGTTTTCAACTGCAGGCCTGGTGACCAGGCTTACGACTGATGTTACCAATGTCCAGAATGCTTATCAGATGGTGCTCAGGATGTGCTTCAGGGCGCCTTTTTCATTGATATTTGCAATGATCGCAGCTTTTCTGATAAAGCCGGAGATTGCCAGTGTATATCTCATTGCGGTATTTATCCTTAGCGTGGTGCTTATATTCTTAGTGCGTGCGGCTATGAAGTGCTTTAAGGAAGTGTTCAAGAAATACGATGACCTGAATGCGGCGGTTCAGGAAAATGTAAGCGCCATCCGTGTCGTAAAGGCTAATGTCAGGGAAGAATACGAAACCGACAGGCTGAGAAAAGCGGCAGAGAATATATATAAACTGTTTGTAAAAGCCGAGAGCAAGGTGGTAATAAATGCACCGCTTATGCAGGTCACTGTTTATTCCTGTATCCTTGCCATCAGTTGGCTGGGTGCACACATGATAGTGGCTGAGGAGCTTCAGACAGGTGAGCTCATGAGCCTTCTTGCATACTGCATGAACATACTTATGAGCCTTATGCTGATGTCCTTCATATTTGTAATGGTATCCATGTCAACAGCAAGTGTAGAGCGTATAGTAGAAGTTCTGGACGAAGAGACTGATATTAAGGATCCTGAGAATCCTGTGCAGACGGTCAGCGACGGCAGAATAGCTTTTGAAAAAGTAGATTTTTCTTATGACAGGAGCGGAAGCGGAATACCTGTGCTTAAGGATGTATCCCTTTCCATAAACAGCGGTGAAATGATTGGCATCATCGGTGCCACCGGTTCTGCCAAGTCATCATTAGTATCTCTGATAAGCAGGCTTTATGATGTTACGGATGGCCGTGTCAAAGTAGGCGGCAGGGATGTCAGGGAGTATTCTGTTGCAGCGTTGAGGGATCAGGTATCAGTTGTGCTTCAGAAGAATGTTATTTTTTCAGGCACCATCCTGGATAACCTGAGATGGGGGGATCCTGATGCTACGGAGGAAGAATGCAAACGGGCATGCAGGCTTGCCTGTGCGGATGAATTCATAGAGCGTTTCCCGGATAAGTATGAGACCATGATAGAACAGGGCGGAACCAATGTATCCGGCGGTCAGAAGCAGAGGCTCTGCATAGCAAGAGCGCTCCTTAAAAAGCCGAAGATACTGATACTGGATGATTCCACATCTGCTGTTGATACTGCAACGGATGCAAAGATAAGGAAAGCTTTCAGGGAAGAAATTCCCGGAACCACAAAGATCATAATAGCACAGAGAGTATCCAGCGTTATGGATGCCGACAGGATAATCGTTCTGGATGAGGGACGGATAAGCGGATTCGGAACTCATGAAGAACTCCTTGAGAGCAATATGATCTATCGTGAAGTATATGAGTCTCAGACAGGTGGCAATGGCGACTTTGACGAGAAGGGTGACTGAATATGGCTGAAGAAAAAGTTAAAGAAATAAAAATGGGCGGCAGGCAGCGCAATATGGGACCTAAGCCTAAGCTGGATAATCCGGGGAAGATCTTTATGAGATTGATGGCAAGGGTATTATCGGGCTATGCTTTTCATGTTATTGTGGCAGTGGTCTGCATAGTCATTTCCATAATGTGTTCTATAAAGGGAATTTTCTTTTTGCAGTCACTTATTGATGATTTTATCACGCCGCTTATCGGTGCGGAAAATCCGGACTTTTCCCTGCTTAGGCATGAGATACTGTCGATAGCCGTAGTATATGTGGTCGGAATAGTTGCGGTATATATCCAGAGCAAGATAATGGTTTATGTATCCCAGGGAACTCTTAAAAATCTCAGGATAGAGATTTTTGAAAAAATGGAAAAGCTTCCAATATCATATTTTGATACACATTCACACGGCGATATCATGTCCGTGTATACGAATGATATAGATACACTCAGGCAGATGATAAGCCAGAGCTTACCGCAGCTGTTGAATTCCGGCATTACTATTGTAAGTACCCTGATAAGTATGATAATACTCAGCCCGGTACTTACGGGAGTATCTCTTCTGATGGTAGGTGTGCAGATCTTTATCACGGGCAAGGTGGCCGGAGGCAGCAGCAGGTATTTCATAGAGCAGCAGAAACAGTTGGGTAGCCTTAACGGTTTTATCGAGGAAATGGTGGAAGGCCAGAAAGTTGTAAAAGTCTTTAACCATGAGCAGATAAATATTGATAAGTTTAACGAACTGAATGATTCACTTTTCGGGAGCGCAAAAAAAGCCAACCAGTATGTAAATGTACTGGGTCCCATAAATGCCCAGTTAGGAAACTTAAGCTATGTGCTCTGTGCCATCGTAGGCGGCATACTTGTATTTAACGGCGGAACCGGCATACTGGCCCTGTCCGTAGGTGACCTTGCAAGTTTCCTTACATTTAACAAGAGCGTGAACATGCCTATCAACCAGATCAGCCAGCAGTTCAATGCCATAGTCATGGGACTTGCAGGAGCTGAAAGGATATTTAAGCTTCTGGATGAAATACCGGAAACTGATGAGGGCTATGTTACCCTTGTAAATGTGAAAAGGAATCCGGAGTTTAGGGGCGAGGCTACCTGCACGGAAAGAACGGATGAGCATGCGGCTCCTCTTATCGCATCGGAAGGCGAGTGGCTTGAGACAGAAGAAAAAACTGGCATATGGGCATGGAAACATTTCCATAAGGCTGAAGGCATCACATCCTATGTAAAGCTTACCGGTGATGTGGTATTTGATGGAGTGGACTTCGGATATGTGCCGGAAAAGACAGTGCTTCATGACATAAAGCTTTATGCGAAGCCGGGCCAGAAGATCGCCCTTGTAGGAACCACCGGTGCAGGCAAGACTACCATCACGAATCTTCTGAACAGATTTTATGATATCCAGGATGGCAAGATCAGATACGACGGTATAAATATCAATAAGATAAAGAAGGATGACTTAAGACGTTCGCTGGGAATAGTTCTTCAGGATGTACATCTTTTCAGCGGAACCATAAGGGACAATATCCGATACGGCAAGCTGGATGCAACGGATGAGGAAGTGGAGGCTGCGGCAAAGTTAGCCAATGCAGACGGTTTCATAAGAAGGCTGCCAGATGGTTATGATACGGTTATAAAGAGTGACGGCGGAAGCTTAAGCCAGGGACAGAGACAGCTGATAGCCATTGCCCGTACCGCAATTGCGGATCCGCCGGTGCTGATACTTGATGAAGCTACCAGTTCCATAGATACCCGTACTGAAAAGCTGGTACAGGCCGGTATGGATGGGCTTATGAAAGGCAGGACTACATTTGTTATCGCCCACAGGCTTTCTACTGTACGGAACTCAGACTGTATAATGGTTCTTGACGGAGGGCGTATCATAGAAAGAGGCACCCATGACGAGCTGATAAAGGAAAAGGGCAGGTATTACACCCTTTATACAGGCGCAAAAAGTGAAGCGGCAGGAGCATAAGGCTGCAGGGATATATAAGGAGGGCAAAAAGATGAAAAGAGTATTCATAGACGGGAGCGCAGGCACTACGGGACTCCGCATAAATGAAAGGTTTGAATCCAGGGACGATATCGAGCTGATGCACATTGATGAGGCAAAGCGCAAGGACCCGGAGGAAATAAAGAAGTACATAAACGAGTCGGATATCACCTTTCTCTGCCTTCCTGATGATGCGGCAAGGGAAGCTGTAAGCTATGTTGAAAATGACAATACTGTCATAATCGATACTTCAACGGCCCACCGTACTGATCCCGATTGGGCATACGGATTCCCGGAGCTTTCGGATGAATTTGAAAATAAGATAAAGACAAGCAAAAGGATAGCCGTGCCCGGCTGCTATGCATCGGGATTTATTGCACTGGCATATCCGCTTGTGAAGGGCGGTATCATATCTGCTGACTACCCTGCTGCGGTATTTGCTGCATCGGGCTACAGCGGAGGCGGGAAAAAGCTGATCGCCGCATATGAAGAAGAGGGGCGTGAAGCAAAATATGATTCAGCCAGGATGTATGCCTGGGGGCAGGCTCATAAGCATCTCAAGGAAATGAAGGCGATCACCGGCCTGAATAAGGAACCCATATTCTCGCCTTTTACAACCAACTATCATAGCGGAATGATAGTACAGTTTCCCATATTCGGAGACCTTATGGAGAAAAGCATGACTCCTTCAGCACTCAGGGATTATTTTGCAGAGTTTTATGACGGAAAGAAGTTCATAAAGGTCATGCCCTTCGGCGCTGACGTGGATGCAGGCGGGGCACTCTTTTCCGATGCCTGTGCAGGCTGGGACGGCATGGAGATATTTGTATGCGGCAACGCAGACCGGCTGATGATAGGCTCAAGATTTGATAACTTGGGCAAAGGTGCATCGGGAGCGGCAATAGAGTGCATGAATATTTCCATGGGAGTGGATCCTGCAAAGGGGCTTAATCTTTAGGATTAAACCTTCATTCGAATAGGCAGAATGGAAATTTGGCTATAAAAAAAAGCAAAACTGTGGTAGAATAACAGAGTCATGGGGTGAAGGGTCACCCAAAAGCGACAGACCATACGGGAATAATGACAATGTTCGAAATTAAGAAAAAGATCAAGAATACTATAATGATGATGATGGCAGCAGTTATGTCGGGCCTCATGTACGCAATGCCGGTAATGGCAGCGGCGGAGGATGCATCAGCCCCGGGCGATGAACAGACAATAATGCTCCTTCTTATAATGGGCGGCGTACTCATAGTTATACTGGCGGTTGTACTGTCGGTGGTTTCAACATTTGTAAGCTCCATAGCCTCTGTGGTGGATGATGATGATTCAGCAGAGTAAGCGGTAAAAAAACGTATCGTGAAAGGGGGCTGCAATGCAGTCCCCTTTTTTGCACAGGACAGTGCAGGAAATTAAAGGTATCGGACAGATGGCAGAGTCTAAAAGACAAAAAAGCAGACAGGCAGATGTTAAAGTAAAATTAAAGGAACCGTCCATGTACAACGTGGTCATGCTAAATGACGATGTTACTACCATGGATTTTGTGGTGGATGTGTTAAAGGAGATCTTTAACAAGGATTCGGAAACTGCAGTCGCACTTATGCTGAAGGTGCATCATGAAGGCGAGGCTGTAGTGGGAAAGTATACCTATGATATAGCTGCAACCAAGAGGCGGCTGGCTATAGAAAAGGCCAGGGCCGCGGGATTTCCTTTCCAAATGAGACTGGATGAAACCTGACGGTCGCGTAGAAACTAAAGCGACAGAAAGAGGAAATATGTTATTTGACAAGCATACGGATATAACTGTAAAAAAGGCAATAAAGCTTGCTATTACCTGTGGAAGCGAGTATGTTACGCCGGAGCATGTCCTGGCAGCGGCAACTGAGGATCCAATATTTGCCAGGGCAATGAAGATGTGCGGCGGAAATGTAAATTCCTTCCGGGACAATCTGATGGAATTTATCACGGATATACTGCCAAAGCGTAAGGACCTTGAAGATACAGATATGGAAAACCACATATCTGATGCTATGGCATCAACTATTGAGATAGCTGCCGAAACAGCACTTAAGAACGGCAGTGAGAGCATTTTCCTTTACCATATCATCTGGGGTATTATGAACCAGCGCGACAGCTTTGCTCTCTTTTATCTGGAAAACGAAGTGGGTGATGCAGGGGACTTCAATTCTGCAGTTCACTTGTTATACCAGGGGGAGGATGATGAGGCTAAAGAAAGCGCGGAGGAAGGTCCGGAAGAGTTCGTAAAGTCATATGCGGATGTGCTTAATGAAAAGGTTTCGGAATCCCGTCCGCTTATTGGCAGGGACAAAGAAATCGACCGCATGATACGTATACTGCTTCGCAGGGATAAGAATAATCCTCTGTTAGTAGGCGAGTCAGGTGTGGGAAAAACAGCCATTGTAAATGGCCTGGCTGCACGCATTAATGAAGGAAATGTACCGGCAGCCCTTAAGGATGTGGTGATATACAGGCTGGATCTGTCAGAACTGCTGGCAGGAACCCAGTACAGGGGCGAGTTTGAGATGCGTTTCAAGGAAGTTATGGACGCTTTCAGTGAAATAGAGGATGCGATAGTCTTTATCGATGAGATACACAATATCGTAGGCGCAGGTGCAATGGGAAGCGGCTCAATGGATGCGTCTAATATGCTGAAACCATACCTGGAAGAAGGATCCATAAGATTTATCGGTGTCACTACTTATGATGAATACAAGAAGTATTTTAGAAAAAACACCACTCTTGTAAGGCGTTTCCAGAACATAGATGTGAAGGAACCTGATGAGGAAGAGGCTATACGGATACTTGAAGGTTTACAGCCCGGTTTTGAAAAATATCATGGGGTGAAATATGCAAAGGATGTGATTCCCCATGCGGTGCATTTAAGCAAGGAGTTTATCGGCAGCAGGTACCTTCCGGATAAGGCTATCGACCTGATAGACGAGGCTGGTGCATACAGGCAGATGCATCCCATTGCTGACAAGAAACGACAGACTGTGGGCAAGGATGTGATCGAAACCGTGCTCTCTGAGATTGGTAATATTCCGAAGGCCACCGCTGAACAGTCTGAAGTAGAGAGATTAAAGGATCTGTATGAAAGGATATCAAGCCAGATATTTGGCCAGGACGAGGCTATACACAAGATCGTTGATGCCATCCTTATGAGCCGTGCAGGACTTTTAGCTGACAATAAGCCCATAGCGTCTTTCTTGTTTGTTGGTCCTACTGGCGTGGGCAAGACGGAAGTGGCCAAGGTCCTTGCTTCAGAGTTAGGCATCGGTTTTGTCCGTTTTGATATGAGTGAATATATGGAAAAACATACGGTATCCAAGCTTATCGGCAGTCCGGCCGGATATGTGGGATATGAGGAAGGCGGACTTCTTACGGATGCCATCAGGAAGACACCCCACTGTGTGCTGCTTTTGGATGAGATAGAAAAAGCACATACGGATATATACAATGTACTGCTGCAGGTTATGGACTATGCATCCCTAACTGATAATAAGGGACTTAAGGCTGATTTTAAGAATGTGATAATAATCATGACTTCCAATGCGGGAGCAAGGCTTATTGGAAAACAATCCATAGGTTTTGGTGCGGCTGCATTTAATGACAGCATTATGATGGAGGAAGTAAAGCGGGTATTTTCGCCGGAGTTCCGTAACCGTCTGAGTGCCATTGTTTCTTTCAACCATATGAGCGACAGGATGGCAGAGCAGATTACGGACAAGAAACTGAGCGAGCTAACAAAGAAACTTAATGCAAAGAATATTGATGTATCTGTGGATAAGAATGCGCTGAGCTATATTCGAAAAAAGGGTATTACCAGGGAATATGGCGCAAGAGAAATAGAGCGTGTGATCGATTCACAGATAAAACCGCTCTTTGTATCCGAGATACTTTTCGGAAAACTTAAAAAGGGCGGAAACGCAACGATAACGGTAAAGAAAGGTCAGCCGATAAAGAGTACCGGCAAGTCTGCAGGGCGGAGTGATATAAAGGATGAGGCGCCGGCGCTTATAGTCAAGTCGGTACGCAAGGCGGCAAAGAAACCGGAGTAATAGTGTTTGGCATGGAGGGATGACATGAGATTTATATCCTGGAACGTAAATGGTTTAAGAGCCTGTGTGGGCAAGAACTTCATGGAGTATTTTAATGAGGCGGATGCGGATATATTCTGCGTTCAGGAGACCAAGATGCAGGAAGGTCAGCTGTCACTGGATACTGAAGGTTACCATCAGTACTGGAATTATGCTGAAAAGAAGGGGTATTCCGGCACGGCGATATTCAGTAAAACAGAACCAATAAGTGTAAGCTACGGCATAGGGGTAGAGGAGCATGACCATGAGGGGCGCGTGATCACTCTTGAGTTCGACAAGTTTTATTTCATAACAGTGTATGTCCCGAACTCACAGGACGGGCTGAAAAGGCTGGACTACCGAATGTGCTGGGAGGATGATTTTTTAAGCTATATTAAGAAACTGGACAAGAAGAAACCTGTTATTTACTGTGGAGACCTGAATGTGGCGCATGAGGAGATCGACCTGAAGAATCCCTCAACCAACCATATGAACGCCGGCTTTTCAGACGAAGAGAGGGGAAAGTTCTCGGATGTGCTGGCTGCAGGCTTTGTGGATTCCTTCAGGTATCTGTATCCTGATACCACCGGTGCATATTCCTGGTGGTCCTATAGGATGAAGGCAAGGGAGCGGAACGCGGGATGGCGTATCGATTACTTTGTGGTATCCGAGAAACTTAAATCTGCCATAAAAGAAGCGAAGATCCACAGTGATATAATGGGCTCGGATCACTGCCCGGTTGAGCTTGAGATAGATTTGTAAATGAGTTTGTGCTAAAATGGGTAGGTTAGAAATGACTATCCGGTTTTGAAAATAAAAAGATAATTTTGGGAGGAACTGCAATGCAGGATAAAGGAAGATATTATATTACAACAGCGATAGCTTATGCGTCAGGAAAGCCGCATATCGGAAACACTTATGAGATAGTGCTTGCTGATGCAATCGCAAGATATAAGAGAAAAGACGGCTATGATGTATGGTTCCAGACGGGTACTGATGAGCATGGCCAGAAGATTGAGGAAAAGGCAAAGGCTGCTGATAAGTCCCCTAAGGAATTTGTTGACGGAACGGCTGCTGAGATCAAGCGTATTTGGGATCTCATGAACACTTCATATGATTACTTTATTCGTACAACGGATGACTATCATGAGAAACAGGTTCAGAAGATGTTCAAACGTTTCTATGATCAAGGTGATATATATAAGAGCTCATATGAGGGGCTGTACTGTACTCCCTGTGAATCTTTCTGGACTCAGGGACAGCTGGTTGACGGAAAGTGTCCTGACTGCGGCCGTGAAGTAAAGCCGGCAAAGGAGGAAGCATATTTCTTCAAGATGAGCAAGTATGCTGACCGCCTTATCGAGCATATAAATACTCATCCGGAATTCATACAGCCTGTGGCAAGAAAGAATGAGATGATGAACAATTTTCTGCTTCCGGGACTTCAGGATCTGTGTGTATCCAGAACTTCATTTAAGTGGGGTATTCCTGTTGATTTCGATCCTGACCATGTAGTTTATGTATGGCTTGACGCTCTTTCAAACTACATAACCGGTATCGGATATGACACGGACGGAAATTCCACTGAACAGTATAAAAAGAACTGGCCGGCAGACCTGCACCTTATCGGAAAGGATATCATCCGTTTCCATACGATTTACTGGCCTATTTTCCTGATGGCTTTAGGCGAGCCTCTGCCCAAGCAGGTATTTGGTCATCCCTGGCTTCTTCAGGGCGATGGAAAGATGAGCAAATCCAAGGGAAATGTTCTCTATGCAGATGACCTTGTGGATTTCTTCGGCGTGGATGCGGTACGTTACTTCGTACTTCACGAGATGCCTTTTGATAATGACGGACAGATCTCCTGGGATCTTCTGGTAGAGCGTATAAATTCAGACCTTGCAAATACATTGGGTAACCTTGTAAAGCGTACAGTTTCCATGAGCAACAAGTATTTTGATGGTGTGCTTGAGGACAAGGGCGCAAGCGAAGCAATAGATGATGACTTAAAGGCTGTTGTCACAGGTGCTTATGCTAAGGTGGAGGAGAAGATGGAAACTCTCCGCGTGGCTGATTCCCTTACGGAGATATTCAATGTATTCAAGCGTTGCAATAAGTACATTGATGAGACTGAGCCCTGGGTACTTGCAAAGGATGAGGCAAATAAGGACAGGCTTTCAACCGTAATGTACAATCTTGCTACGGGCATACTTACAGGTGCATCCCTTTTACAGCCCTTTATGCCTGAAACAGCAGAGAAGATAGCTGCTGAGCTTAACTGTAAGCTTCGTGACTTTGATGAGCTTGGTGAATTCGGCGGTATTGCTAACGGAACTAAAGTAACAGCTGAGCCTGAGATCCTTTTTGCAAGGCTTGACATAAAGGAGATCACGGAAAAGGCAGATGCACTCTATGAGAGCAGAAAGCAGGCTGAAGGTGCTGCTGAGGCTCCCAGTGCGGCAGCAGGCGGAACAGCAGTTGGAGATGATGTGAAAGACATACATGTGGAGCTTAAGGAGCAGATATCTTATGATGATTTCGCAAAGTGCCAGTTTGTGGTAGGTGAGATCGTTAAATGTGAGGAAGTTCCTAAGTCCAAGAAGCTTCTCTGCTCACAGGTTAAGATCGGTGATACCACAAAGCAGATTCTTTCCGGAATAAAGGCATGGTATTCGCCGGAGCAGATGGTTGGTAAAAAGGTAATGGTACTGCTTAACCTAAAGCCTGCAAAAATGGCAGGGCTTGACTCCGAAGGAATGCTTCTCTGTGCAGAGGATTCCGAAGGAAATGTAGTACTTATGACACCTGAGACCGATGTCGAGAGCGGAAGCGAGATCGGCTGATTGAGCATTTAACATAAGGAGCATTCTTATGGATAAAAAAGGTACCGGCATTTTTCTTGTGATACTGATAGTTTCCGTTCTGGTCACGGTCATTATAATGGTGTGGTCATCGAAACAGACGGTTGATGAGTACAATAAGACAATGCAGCAGGTTTCGTCCGGTGAGGCTCATGCCCAGGAGCTGGGGGATACCTTGCAGCAGATGCAGGATGAGAAAAATGCCGAGTATGGCGCTTTAAATCAAAATCTTGGTGATTAGGTGTGGAGACGGAAAGCAAAAAGAAAGAGTCGGACATTACCATAAGGGCCGCAAAGCCTGAGGAATGGGATGAAATAATGCATCTCGTATGGTCGGTTTTTAAAGAATTCCATGCAGAAGATTATGGCAAGGAAGGAACGGACAGTTTCCTGGAATTTATAACTGATGAGGCGTTAAGACAACATTTCCTTCGCGGAAAATATCCGGTCTTTGTAGCTTTATGCAAAGATGATATAAGTGATGAAGAACGGATAGTCGGGATGATATCCATGAGAGAAAATAATTTCATCTCGTTATTATTTGTTAAGACCGGCCTTCACTATTCAGGAATCGGAACCAGGCTAGTCGACCGTGCGATAGATTTTTTAAGACCTGACGGTGAGGATGCAAGGCTGGATAGGGATAAAGATGAGGATTACCGCTATAATCGGCTAAGTGACGGATCTGTTACAGTAAACTCTGCACCGAATGCAGTCGGTTTTTACAGGAAACTCGGATTTATCGCTACTGACAGTTTTCAGGTAAATTGTGGTGTGACATATCTGCCGATGAAAAAAAGCGGACCTGTGGATAGCATGGAAGATTTATTATCAGGGTTAAGGGCTTTATTAAAATCATAAAAAAGGAGAAAGAGATGGCCAGATACACAAAGGAGGATGTCCTCCGTATTGCGGAAGAAGAAAATGTTGAGTTCATAAGATTGCAGTTTACCGATGTTTTCGGCAATCTTAAGAATATTGCAATCACTTCCGGACATCTGAAAAACGCACTCGAAAACAAATGCATGTTTGACGGTTCTTCCATAGACGGATTTGCCCGTATAGAAGAATCAGATATGTACCTTCATCCGGATCCGGATACCTTAGAGATATTCCCCTGGCGTCCCCAGCACGGAAAAGTTGCAAGGCTTATCTGTGATGTATACGGTACTGACGGACAGCCTTTCATCGGCGATCCACGTTATATCCTAAGGCGTGCCATAAAGGAAGCTGCCGATATGGGATACACTCTCAATGTGGGACCTGAGTGTGAATTCTTCCTTTTCCAGACGGATGAAAATGCACAGCCTACGACGGTAGCATATGAGCGCGCCGGATACTTTGATCTTGGTCCCGTGGATTTTGGTGAGAATGCAAGACGTGACATGGTACTTACTCTTGAGGAAATGGGATTTGATATCGAGGCATCCCACCATGAGTGTGCGCCTGCACAGCATGAGATAGATTTCAGGTATGATGAGGCCCTGAAGACTGCCGACAACATCATGACTTTCAAGCTTGCTGTAAAGACTATCGCAAGGCGTCATGGACAGCATGCAACTTTCATGCCTAAGCCCAAGTACGGAACTGCAGGATCCGGCATGCATCTTAATCTTTCCCTTTCAAAGGGCGGAAAGAATATATTCCAGGATCCAAAGGATGAGTATGGCCTCAGCAAAGAGGCATATTATTTTATAGGCGGACTCATGAAGCACATGAAAGGTATGACAGCTATACTGAACCCACTTGTAAATTCATACAAGCGTCTTGTTCCTGGATATGAGGCACCCGTGCATATTGCATGGAGCAGCAAGAACCGCAGTCCGCTTATCCGTATACCTTCAGCAAGGGGCGAAGGTACCAGGGTGGAATTAAGGAGTCCTGATTCAGCTGCCAATCCTTATCTTGCAATAGCTATATGCTTACAGGCAGGACTTGACGGAATAAAGAACAAGATCGAGCCCCCTGAAGCTGTGAATAAGAATATTTTTGAGCTTACTGAGAAGGAACGCAAAAAGTACAAGATAGAAACTCTTCCTTCAAATCTGCTGGATGCAGTGGAAGAGCTGGAAAAGGATGAACTGATAAAAGCTGCTCTCGGTCCCCATGTTGCACCTTTGTATATCAGCGGAAAGAAGAGAGAGTGGGCTGAATACAGCGAGCAGGTTACCCAGTGGGAGACTGACAGGTATCTATACAAGTACTAACCATACGGAAGGAGGGGGACTATGCATTTTACGAAAATGGAAGGCTGCGGGAATGATTATATCTACATTGACGGCAGTAAAGAGAAAGTAGAGGACAAGCCCGGCCTTGCAAGGAAACTCAGCGACAGAAATTTCGGAGTAGGCGGAGACGGTATAATCTTCATCAATCCCGGTAAGGATGCCGAGTTCGAAATGGAGATGTACAATGCTGACGGATCAAGATCCGAGATGTGCGGAAACGGCATCAGGTGCGTGGCAAAGTATATTCATGACAAGGGACTTTCAAAGAGCAATCCCCTGACTATAGAAAGCTTCGGTGTTACACGAACTGTGGACCTGCATCTTAAGGATGATAAGGTGGAAACGGTTACTGTCAATATGGGCGCACCGATCCTTGTACCGGAAAAGATACCTGCTGTACCTGAGACACCCGGTGATTCAGTGCTTATTGACTGTCCTTTGGCGATAGACTCAAAAACATACAGGATAACCTGTGTTTCAATGGGAAATCCCCATGCAGTCATTTTTACGGATGATACGGAGACCGTACCTTTGGAACAGGATGGACCTGTGATAGAGTGTCATGAGCGTTTCCCGAATAACATAAATGTTGAGTTTGTCAAAGTGGTGGATGAAAGCCACATCGATATGCGTGTTTGGGAGAGAGGTACGGGAGAAACCTTAGCCTGCGGTACCGGCGCCTGCGCATCCGTGACAGCCTGCATCCTGAACGGTAAGACCGGCAGGAAAGTGGATGCTAAGCTTAAAGGTGGCGTGATAAATGTTGAATGGCGTGAGTCAGATAACAATATCTATATGACCGGCCCGGCAAAGTTCGTATTCGAAGGTGACGTTGAAATCTGATTTAAGGATCAGTGGTAAATGTTGCCGCAAATCAACCAGCGTTAATTATTAAAAATGATATACAGGCATACATAAGAAAAGGAGAGAAAAATGTTCAAGGCTAATTCAGACTACTTAAAACTGCGCGGAAGCTACCTGTTTTCAACAGTAGCAAACAAGCAAAAGGCATTTCAGGCTGCAAATCCTGACAAGAAGATAATAAGACTGTCCATAGGTGATGTTACGCAGCCCCTGGCACCGGTTCTTATAGATGCCCTTCACAAGGCTGTTGATGAAATGGCTGATGCAGAGACTTTCCATGGCTATGCACCGGACCTTGGATATGAATTCTTAAGAAAAGCTGCAGCGGAGAATGATTATAGGGCAAGGGGCTGCGATATAGCAGACGATGAGATATTTATCTCTGACGGAGCTAAGGGAGACTGCGGAAATATCCAGGAGATATTTGCAAAGGAATGCAAGGTTGCAGTCTGCGATCCTGTTTATCCTGTGTATGTTGATACCAATGTTATGGCAGGCAGGACCGGAGTATTTGATGAGGCAAGCGAGACATGGTCTGATGTGATCTATATGCCCTGCACGGCAGAGAACAACTTCATGCCTGAGATTCCCGCAGAGACACCTGACATTATCTATCTCTGCTTCCCTAACAATCCTACCGGCGGAGTAATAACAAAATCTGCCCTTCAGGAGTGGGTTGATTACGCAAATAAAGTTGGGGCAGTTATCATTTATGATGCTGCTTATGAAGCATACATCAGCGAAGATAATATTCCTCACAGCATATATGAGTGTGAAGGCGCAAGAACCTGTGCAATTGAGATTCATTCATTCTCAAAGAATGCAGGCTTCACAGGTGTCCGTCTCGGCTATACCGTAATACCTAAGGATCTTAAGTGCGGTGATGTTCAGCTCCATTCACTCTGGGCAAGACGCCATGGTACAAAGTATAACGGTGCGCCTTACATCATCCAGAAAGCAGGCGAGGCTGTTTATTCCGCAGAAGGAAAGAAACAGCTTGCAGAACAGGTAGCTTACTATATGAGAAATGCCGCTTACATTTCTAACGGCCTTAAGGAAGCAGGCTATGAAGTATATGGCGGCGTGAATGCACCTTACATCTGGCTCAGGACACCTGACAATATGACTAGTTGGGAGTTCTTCGACAAGCTTCTTGCGGAAGCCAATGTAGTAGGTACACCCGGATCCGGTTTCGGTCCCAGCGGTGAGCACTATTTCCGCCTGACTGCATTCGGCAGCTACGAGAATACAGTAGAGGCTATTGACAGGATTAAAAAGATGTAATTTTAAGCGCCAAAAGTGAATGGCGCCATGCAAACTTGTTTGCAATGGCGCAAATTACTTTGGGCGCACCCCTGCATGAGCAAGTAGTGGGGGAACCCCACGGATTGCGAATGCAGGGACGAATTGCGAAGTAATTCGTATAAAATGTAAAAAGAATTTTTTTTCTACGAAAGGAGCAGCATATGAGCAAGGTTGCGATTTTCTTTGCAGACGGATTTGAAGAAATTGAAGCACTGACGCCTGTGGATATACTTCGCAGGGGCGGCATCGATACGGTTACTGTTTCCATAAGCGATGATCTTACGATACACGGATCCCACAATATCGACATCAAATCTGATATAAAGATTTCCGAGCTTGATTTCGATAGCGTGGATATGATAGTTCTTCCCGGCGGAAAGCTGGGCCATCAGAATCTTGAGGCCTGCAAAGCCCTTACCGACAAGATCGCTGAGTTTAACGAGTCAGGGAAATATATCGCAGCCATATGTGCGGCACCTACCATACTCGGCAGGATGGGAATCCTTAAAGGTCATGATGCAACCTGCTACGGAGGTATGGAAGCGGCTCTTGAAGGAGCAAACAAGCTTACCGACAGTGTTGTGGTATCAGGAAATATAATAACTTCCAGGGGAATGGGAACAAGCGTTGATTTCGGCTTAAAGCTTTTGGAAGTGCTTACGGATAAGGCTAATGCTGATAAGATAGCCGCATCCGTAATGGTACCCGGATTTTGAAACATTTATTAAAATATCTGAAAAACTATAAGCTCGAATGTGTGCTTGGGCCGTTGTTCAAACTGCTCGAAGCCTCATTTGAGCTTTTTATTCCTCTGCTGGTACGCCGGATCATAGATATAGGCGTGGCAGATAAGGATGCGGGCTACATCATTAAGAACGGTGCGTTGATGGTGGCGCTTGGTCTTATTGGCCTTGTGTGTTCGCTGGCCGCGCAGTATTTTTCTGCCAAGGCTGCGGTTTTTGCATCCGCTGCTATCAAGCGTGATGTATTCAAAAATATAATGTCTCTTTCATATTCTGAGATCGATAATATCGGCACATCCACAATGATCACAAGAATGACCGGTGATATAAATACCCTGCAGAACGGGATAAACATGAGCCTCCGTCTTCTGCTCCGTTCACCCTTTGTTGTATTCGGTGCAGTCATCATGTCTTTCTTTATTGACCTGAAGGCGGCAGGGATATTTGTGCTGACAGTGTTCCTTCTGGCAGTCGTGGTATATGGCGTGATGTTCATCACGGCCCCTATGCACAGAAGTGTTCAGGGAAAGCTGGACAAGGTCACCTTATCACTGCGGAGTTCTTTAAACGGTGTGCGCGTTATCCGTGCCTTTGGCCTGGAAAACAGCATGCAGGAAGAGTTTTCAGACGCAAATGGTGATCTTGTGCAGCTTCAGCTGAAAACAGGTAAGATATCAGCGCTTATGAACCCTGTGACATTCGTAATGATAAACGCAGCTACTGTATGGCTTATATGGAGCGGTGCAGTGAGTGTGGATACGGGAGCGCTTACCCAGGGCTCTGTTGTTGCACTCATAAATTACATGTCACAGATACTTGTGGAGCTTATCAAGCTTGCAAACATGATCGTACTGATCACAAGGTCTTTAGCCTGTGCCGACAGGATAGCGGCGCTGTTAAATACCAAATCATCAATGACAGAAGGTACATTGGATAAGGAATGGTCAGGTGACGCCTGCAGGGTAGACTTTGAAGACTGTGCTGTAAGGTATGGCAACTCAAATGAGAAGGCTATTGAAGGAATAACATTTTCCGTTATGCCCGGAGAGACTGTTGGCGTGATAGGCGGTACAGGTTCAGGAAAGACTACGCTTATTAATCTTATATCGAGATTTTATGATGTCTGTGACGGGAGCATTAGAGTGGACGGTACTGATGTAAGGGAATATAAATACAGCTCACTGAGAAAGCGGATTGCTGTGGTATCGCAGAAATCAGTACTGCTTTCGGGGAGCATCAGAAAAAATATGATTTTGGGATCAGATAAAATTTCAGATGATGAGATTTACGATGCGCTGAAAACGGCAGAGGCTTACGAGATAGTAAAGGGTAAGGAGGGCGCGCTGGATTATATGGTATCCCATGACGGAACTGATTTTTCAGGCGGACAGCGACAGCGTTTATGTATAGCAAGGGCGCTGCTTAAGAAACCGGGGATACTCATATTGGATGACAGTACATCAGCGCTTGATTATGCAACTGATGCAGCGCTCAGAAAGAATCTGAAGACAATGGAACCGGCACCCACGGTGTTTATTGTTTCACAGCGTACCGCATCCATAATGCATGCGGATAAGATAATCGTTTTAGATGAAGGCAGGGTAGTGGGGCAGGGAACCCATGAAGAGCTTTTAGAAAACTGCTCTGTGTACAGGGAAATATACGAGTCACAAAATTAAGATAAGAGAATGAAGGGTTCGAAGAAAAAACAGCAAAAATATACGGCAGCGGAAAATCTCCGTATCATAAGGCGTATCCTGCATTACCTGCGCAGATATATTTTATTCCTGATCGCAGCTTTTATTTTTGCGGGCATCTCATCAGTGTTAGCTCTTTATCTTCCTGTGCTTACAGGTGATGCTGTAGATCTGATAGTGACAAAGGGCAGAGTTGATTTTGACGGCTTAAAGCTAATCCTTATGGAGATGGCAGCTATAATAGCGGTGTGCGCCGTATCCCAGTGGATAACCAATGCCTGCAATAACCACGTGGCATACAGCACGGTAAGGGATATAAGAAACGATTCCATAAAAAAGGTAAATGCACTTTCTATCGCATACCATGATGCGCATAGAACAGGAGAGACGGTTAACAGAGTGATCTCTGATGCAGACCAGTTTTCTGATGGCCTGCTGCTTGGATTTACGCAGTTCTTTACCGGACTTATTACCATAATCGGAACCCTGGTAATGATGTTAACTATAGATGTGCGGATTACCATTTTAGTGGTGGTTATGACACCACTTTCTATACTTGTGGCATCCTTCATTGCATCATCATCTTTTAAATTCTTTAAGGAGCAGTCGGAAAAGCGCGGCGAGCAGACATCGATCATTACTGAGATGATAGAGCAGGAAAAACTTATGATCGCCTTTTCGGCAGAAGGTGAAGCAGCGGAAGCTTTTGATGCAAACAATGATGTACTGGCAAAGGCCTCATTAAAAGCAACTTTTGTATCGTCCCTAACCAATCCGTCTACGAGATTTATCAACAATATGATATACGCCTGTGTGGCTATATTCGGGGCAATACTTGTTGTCGGTGGCGAAATGAGCGTGGGCGCATTGACTGCCGTTTTAGGATATGCAAACCAATATACAAAGCCCTTTAATGAAATATCAGGAGTGATTACGGAACTTCAGAATGCACTTGCCTGCGCAGGCCGTCTGTTTGAACTCATAGATGAAAAAACAGATGAAACCAGTGCTACTCTTGTTACTGAGTTTTCCACAGAAGGCGAAGTGGAACTAAAGGATGTATCTTTTTCTTACGATAAAAATAAAGAACTGCTGAAGAATGTAAATGTCCATGTTCACCCCGGCGAGAGGTATGCGATAGTGGGACCTACAGGCTGCGGCAAGACCACTTTGATAAACCTGCTGATGCGTTTCTATGATGTTGACGCCGGAAAGATACTGGTGGATGGAACTGATATAATGGATGTGGAAAAAAGTGCTCTTCGTAAAGAGTATGGCATGGTTCTTCAGGACACCTGGCTTAAGCCGGGAACCATCAGGGAAAATATAGTTATGGGAAAGCCTGAAGCAAGCGAGGAAGAAATGATACAGGCCTGCAGGAATTCCCATGCCCATTCATTTATAAGGCAGCTTGAAAATGGATATGATACGGTGATAGGTGAGGATGGTGGCGCCCTGTCACAGGGACAGAAACAGCTTATATGCATATCAAGGATCATGCTTACGCTTCCGCCTATGCTTATCCTTGATGAGGCAACCAGCTCTATCGATACAAGGACAGAGCTTAAGATACAGGATGCTTTTGCAGAGATGATGCAGGGACGGACCAGCTTTATTGTAGCGCACAGATTGTCCACTATAAAAAACGCTGACTGCATACTTGTTATGAGAGATGGTAATATAATAGAGCAGGGAAAACATGAGGAATTATTGGCTGCAGACGGTTTTTACAAGACACTTTACAGAAGCCAGTTTGAGCATTAAAGAATCTTATGATAGATGTGATTGAAAAAGGAAAAAGCAGTGAACAGAATGCTGCGGTAAATGATACTGAGTATACTTTCCGTTATATTAAGGATGGCAAGTCGCCCAGGACCGGACACAATATAAGGGATAGCCTGTGCGGTGATATAAAGCCTGAAGTGGCAAAGAGTGGTATGACCGGGGCAGCCAGGCCGGGGCGTATGATAAAGCTTTACAGGCCCATCATATTCAGTGTTGCGATAGTTATGATAGCGACCCTGCTGTACAGAAGAGCGATAAAGCTTGATACATCTGCGCATACGGATAGTGTTATAGTAAGCGTAGAACAAGTGGGCGGCGTAGAAAATAAGACGGCTTCGAATGTGGCAGATGTTACATTAAAAGAACTGGGATATTATATTTACAAAGCTGAAACAGAGGGTAATATTACGGCGCTTAATTATGATGCAGATGATCCTAAGGCCTACTGGAATCTGTATATGAACCAGGATGGCAGTAACTCGGGATATGTTTCTGACTTAGCACGGGATGCAGCTCTTGATTACTGCATAAGGGATACCCTGTATGAGATGGAGGCAAAGAAAGCAGGCTTTTCCTTAGGCACAGATGAATTGGCAGATGCTGACTATGATGCTGAAAAAATGTATTCAGAATTGTCCGATAAGGCGAGAAAGAATACCGGGTTAGATGAGGATCTCATGAAAGAAATGGTTGAAAGGGAATATATTGCCCACGCCTATATGAGATCACTTGCGGAGAGTGATGTAGAGAATGGTGACGCATCAAGTGTGCTTGAGGCAGTCACAAAATATTATGATATAGGCGGAAGTTATTATACAGACCTGCTGGGGGCTTATTCCATAACGGTTAATGATGAGTTATGGAATAATGTGAGAGTGGGGTTTGTAACTATAAATAATGATTAATTTGGCGGTAGATTATCGTTAAAGCGGCAGAAAGGGGAATTATGAAAAAAGAAGAACTTAAAGGATTTTACGAAGGAACATGTACGGATGCATATGAGTATTTAGGCGCACATGCAGGAAAGTCGGGTACCGTATTTAGGACATATGCACCGTCTGCATCCGGAGTGAATATTTTCGGAGAGTTTAATTCCTGGCAGGAAGAGCCTATGACAAGGGATGACAGGGGCATTTGGAGTTTTGAATCTAAAAAGGCAAAGCCGGGGATGATGTATAAATATGTTATCTATGGAGCAAACGGATATCGTATGGAGCATGCGGATCCATATGCTTTTGAGGCTGAGCTTCGTCCCGGCAGTGCATCAAAGATAAGTTCGTCCAAAGGCTTTGTCTTTGATGATGCAGAGTGGATGAAAAAAAGAAGTCTCTGCATAGACGGCCCCATGGCAGTATATGAGATGCATATGGGGGCATTTAAAAGAAATCCAAAAGACAAGGAAAACGGTTGGTTTAACTACCGGGAACTGGCAAAGCCTGTTACTGAGCATGTGAAGAAAAGCGGCTTTACCCATATAGAACTTATGCCGCTTTGCGAGTATCCCTTTGACGGATCCTGGGGCTACCAGGTTACCGGATTCTTTGCACCTACCTGCAGGTATGGAAATGCTGATGATCTCAAGTACTTTATAAACGAATGTCATAAAGCCGGAATCGGTGTAATAATGGACTATGTTCCGGTTCATTTTGCAATAGATGATTTCGCACTGAAGAAATATGATTCTACTGCACTATACGAGAATGAACAGATGGGCAGTCAGTGGGGCACCTGTATATTCAACCATGCAAGGGGAGAGGTATCCAGCTTCCTTATGTCAGCGGCCAACTACTGGATAAAGGAATTCCACTTTGACGGACTTAGGACGGATGCGGTAAGTTGCCTTATCTATAACGGCGGTGAGGAAAACCGGGGTGAGAACGGATCCGGACGCCACTTTATCAGAACCTTAAACAAGACCCTTAAGGAAATGTATCCTGATGTAATCCTCTTTGCAGAAGATTCATCATCCTGGCAGGGGGGCGTAACGAAACCGATAGAAGAAGGCGGACTTGGCTTTGATTATAAATGGAACATGGGCTGGATGTACGACAGCCTGTACTTTATGGGGCTTGATCCCGAAGCAAGGGCAAGGGAATACCATAAGATGACTTTCTCAATGTGGTATTTCTATAATGAGCGTTTTATCCTTTCGCTTTCCCATGATGAAGTAGTGGGAGGCCGGGGCACCATATTAAATAAGATTCCCGGAACGGAAGAAGAAAAGTTTGCGCAGTTAAGGGCTTACTATGTATACATGATGATGCATCCCGGAAAGAAACTCCAGTTCATGGGCAATGAAGTGGGTGAAGAGACTGAGTGGAATGAGAGCAGGGAGGTTGAGTTTGATCTTTTAAAGAATGCAAGAAATAAAGGCCTGTACACTCTTCTTTGTGAACTGAATAAGCTATATGCAGAGAATCCTGCTTTTTATGAGGATGAGTATGAGCCGGGGCAGTTTGAGTGGCTCCATTGTGAGCAGGACGGAAGGGTACTGTTCGTAATGAAGAGGAATGTGAAGAAGGGTGGATATGCTGCCGTACTTAATTTCTCTGATAAGGTAGTGGAGGATTTTGAATTTACCGCAGTAAAGCTCCCTGAAGAGAAGGATGAGGAAAAAACTGATACATCAGAGGAAAAGGCAAAAAAATCCAAGAAGATACCTAAGATCAAAGATGAGCAGTGGGAACTGGTGGCAGACACCAATTGGAAAGCCTACGGCGGTTCAAAAGCAAAGAAAGCTCAGAAACTCAATTCCAAAGAAGGTATCATAAAAACAGATATTGATGCGTTCGAGGCAAGGATATATAAAGTAATTGTGAAATAAAATAATCAAAATGTGGTAAAACACGGATGCTTGTCATAATTGCGAGGGAACAGTGAGCCATGGATGGCGAACGACGCGCAATTATGCTAAAATAAACACTATGAATTTTGCTGATATCTCGATGGGGACAAAAGTACAGATCACTGTGAACAATGGCGGCGACATGCAGGCCAAGTTTGTTTCACGTGTAATGCAGTCCGGAAATAAGGGGCTGCTTGTCATACCTTTCATGCATAAAGGCGTCAGGGTTAATTTTGCAGGTGAAAATATTCGTATACATCTGCAGGCTACGGATGCGGAGGGAAATAATTGGACTTTTAAAAACTGTCATATCGCTACAGTCAGGAAAGACGGTTTGGTATATCACAGGATCGTAAGCTCCATGACTACCGGTATAGAGAACAGGCGTGGTGAGAAGCGTACCTATGTATGGCAGCCGGCAGTATTCAATATCGAGGGCGTGGTGGATCAGGTGTTCACCACACTTAAGGATGTAAGCCCCAGCGGTTTTGCTTTTGTTATGGATCCTAAAAAGCGTGTTCAGATCGTCATGGGAACCGGTGTGACTTGTACTTTCAACGACAGGGGCGGACAGCAGATCCGTATGAAGGGAAAGATAATCCGTAAGGAAAGAACTGACCAGTATGTTCTCTATGGCTGCAGGTCGCCGGAGCAGAACCAGGATGTTATAGATTATCTGGCACGTCTTTCCCTTAAGAAGGATGAAAATGATAATGAGCAGTACATGCCTAAGTAATTAGTGACAGCTTGTTATGGGAAGAGGTTGTTGATGGAAGAAAGTTTACCGGGAACTCCCTGGTGCTGATGAAACAGACGGAGGATGAGTATGGCTGAGTATCGTGAGAAAAAAAGGCTTATGTTTTTAGGACTGCCCTGGACATTTACGACTTATACCATAAAAGATGATCTTATCAGGATAGATGCCGGTGTTCTAAAGAAGACACAGAATGACTGTTATATGTACAAGGTTCAGGATGTGGAGCTCATAAGAACATTAGGTGAGAGAATGATGGGGCTTGGTACAGTGAAATGCTTTACGGGGGATACCACAGATAAGGAGCTGTATATCAGTCACGTAAAGAATGCCCAGGAAATAAAGGATTTTATTCTTGCGGCTTCAGAAAAGGCAAGGATAAAGAGACGCACCGTCAACATGCTGGATATAGGAAACGGCATAGATATAGATGCTGATGGTATGATGGACTCATAAAAGCGTACCGAAATGAGTGAAGAGACGATTCTGACGGAAAAGGAAGCAGCCCTTTATATGGATGAGATATCCGTATCGGGAATGGTACTGGGGCTGGATAGCATAAAAGAGCTCTTAAGGCGATTGGAAGAACCGGAGAAGTCGCTTAAGTTTGTCCATATAGCAGGAACTAATGGTAAGGGATCCATACTTGCATATATTTCAACAGTTCTGAAAACCGCCGGTTATAAGACCGGAAGGTTTTTCTCACCGCATATTGCTTTCCCAAGAGAAAAGATACAGATAAACGGGCGGCCTATATCAAAAAAGGATTTTTGCCGGATCCTGACAAAGGTTAAGATGGCTTCTGATGAGATGGTGGCTGAAGGGCTTGGCCGTCCGACCGTTTTCGAAACAGAAACCGCAGTAGCGCTGCTTTATTTCCAAGAGAAGGAATGTGATATTGTGGTGATGGAATGCGGACTTGGCGGCAGGGATGATTCCACAAATGTTATTCCCGCACCTTTGGTTGCTGTTTTTGCCCATATAGATCTTGATCATAAAAGGATACTCGGGGATACTCTTGAGGAAATCGCTGACTGCAAGGGTGCGATAATAAAAGAAGGTACTTCTGTAGTAAGCGGTATCCAGCATGGCGAAGTGAAAAGAGTACTTTCTGAAAGGTGCAAGGAAAAGGGGACTGATATCTATTTCGCTGCTCCTGAAAAAATCAGGTACTCAATAAAAAAACAGAAATTCGATGTTGCGGAGCATAAAGGACTGGCTATAAGTCTTGCAGGGCTCAACCAACCTGAAAATGCTGCAGTTGCAGTAGCTGCTTTGGATGTTCTGTCAAAAAAAGGTTTTGAGATATCCGACAAGGCTCTGCGGGCAGGGCTTGAAACTACGGAGTGGTTTGGTCGTTTTTCCGTACTGGGGAGGAAACCATATATAATAGTGGACGGAGCGCACAATCCTGATGCGGCATGCAGACTTAAGGAGTCGCTGGATCTTTATTTCCCGGATGAAAAGTCCGTATTTATACTGGGGGTTCTTAAAGACAAGGAATATGATAAAATATTAAAGATTTTGTCGGGGGCGGCAGTGAGCATCATAACGGTAACACCGCCTGAAAACGAAAGAGCGCTCCCTTCATATGAGCTGGCTAAAGAAGCGTGCAACTATCTTGAGAATGTAACTGCGGCAGACAGCATCGAGGAAGCTCTAGAGACAGCGTACCTATTATCGGAAATGAACGATGGTTGCCCAATAGTAGCATCAGGATCCCTATCCTGGCTATGGCGGTTTAAAACGGCTTATGAAAAATAGCCGTTGCTATGGAGGAACGAAATGGTAGATGAAAAAAAAGCGGCAGAAGCGGTAAAGCTTTTGTTAGAAGCGATAGGCGAAGATCCTGATAGAGACGGATTAAAAGAAACACCATGCCGTGTAGCAAGGATGTATACAGAGCTTATGTCAGGGATGGATGATGATCCCCATGCTCATTTGAGCAGGGTTTTTGAATCTGACTCAAAAGGCGTGGTCCTTGAGCGGGATATTCCGTTTTATTCTCTATGTGAACATCACATGTTGCCTTTCTTTGGCACTGTTCATATAGCCTATATTCCGAATGGTAAAGTGACCGGTATAAGTAAACTTGCACGGACTGTGGAGGTCTATGCAAAGCGTCTGCAGATACAGGAGCATATGACTGCCCAGATAGCTGATGCGATAATGGATGACGGTGAACTTGCACCGAAAGGCGTCATGGTCATTATAAGTGCAGAGCATATGTGCATGACCATGCGTGGGGTAAAAAAGCCGGGGACACGGACTGTCACTGTTGAAAAGCGTGGATTATTTAAGGATGATGAAAAGCTCTGCACAGAAGTTACAGAGTTACTTAAAGTCTGAGGAAAAGAATGATGAAGATATGGGGAGTACTGAATGTAACACCTGATTCATTTTCGGATGGTGGGAAGTTTGCGCTGACGGATGTGGCAGCAGCCCATGCCGAAAAAATGCTTGAAGAAGGTGCGGATATAATAGACATAGGCGGTGAATCCACAAGACCGGGGGCGGGAATTGTCTCTGCTGAGGAAGAAATACAAAGAGTGGTGCCGGTAATAGAGGCAGTCAGGAAGAAGATTCCGACTGCTGTTATTTCTATAGATACATATAAGGCGAAAACTGCAAGGGCTGCACTTGATGCAGGAGCGGATATTGTAAATGATATTTCCGCAGCGGCTGATCCGGAGATGATACCGTTGCTGGCAGAAAGAAATTGCAGATATTGTCTTTCATATAACCCGTCTGCGGCGTTTGATGGTTCCACAGGGATAATAAAGAATCTTAATGAGCGGAAAAAAGACGTGAATATACAGACCGTGTCTGCCGGCCTTATGGCTAAAATTGATGAACTTCTTGCGGCAGGCATAACACGTGAGAATATCATTCTTGATCCGGGAATCGGTTTTGGTATGGATACAAATGAGTGCCTGTCTTTGATAAAGCATGTGGCAGTGCTTAAAAAAGAAGGCTTTCCGGTGTTGTTAGGTGTATCAAGAAAATCGGTTATAGGAAATACGTTAGATCTTCCTGTTGATGAGAGATTAGAAGGGACTTTAGCGATTACCGCATATGCGTTTTTACAGGAAATCGATTATGTCAGGGTACATGATGTAAAAGAAAATTATAGAGTCATAAAGATGCTGGAAGCTGTAATGGCTGAGCATATGCAGGTATAGAGTCAAGCAATCTGAAGATGTGGCGGTCTTATAATTCAGGAAAAGGAATGATTAAAGCTTGGACGAGATAAGGATAGAAAATCTAAAAGTGTTTGCCAATCATGGCGTGCTGCAGAGCGAAAAAAAGGAGGGACAGTATTTCTACATCAATGCTGTCATTGAACTTCCTATGGGGCGGGCAGGTATGTCTGATGACCTGAATGATACGGTAAGCTATGCAGAACTTTGCGAGGTGATGGTAAAGGAAATGCAGGCCGGGAGCTATGATCTCATAGAGGCGGCAACAAGGCATCTGATAGTCCATATTCTGTCTAATTACAAAATGATAAAACGCATTACCATAGAGATGAGAAAGCCTGATGCACCGATTAACGCAAACTTCGAATCTGTGTCCGTGAAAATGAGCCGCGGAAGGCATAAGGTTTTCATAGCCTATGGTTCAAGCATGGGATATGAGATGGCCGGAAAGGTTCTTGAAAGCCCTGAGATAATAGGAGGTGCCGTAAAACTCCTGTCCGATGATCCTGAGATAGAAATCATAAAAAAATCAAGCGATATCGTTACTGAACCCTATGGCGGAGTGGCTAAGAATAAGTTCTATAACGGAATGTTGATGGCGGAAACTTTTTACGAGCCGGAGGAACTGCTTGACTGCCTGCATTCAGTAGAGCAGGGTTTTGGACGGACCCGTGAAGTGCACTGGGGGGACAGGACGCTGGACCTGGACATTATATATTATGACCATGATGTAATAGATACGGATCGGCTGTCGGTTCCCCATCCGGATATGCAGAACAGGGATTTTGTACTGGAACCGTTAAATGAGCTGGCACCGGGTATGGTTCATCCTATTTTGCATATGACAACGGAACAGTTGTTGAAAATAATGAAAAAATGCAAATAAAATACATTAATTTTGTGGAAAAATATTAAAAAATATGATAAAGTGACAGTAGGTATCTGTTTTTGTGGCTGAATGTGTATTGTTCAGCTATGCTGAGCGCAAATGTATCCATGGAAGGAGGCGTCGCTTATGAATATATCACCTATAAATGCCAGTTCACCGGCTGTTACCCCTACATTTATAAAAGGGGCAAATACAGTTGAGCTTAATAAGCCTGTTACTCAGGCTGAGAAACCGGACAAGAATCCTGACCATACTCAGGAATTAAAGCCTGACAAGTCAGCTGAAAGGGCAGCGGCACTGAACAAGGACGTAGTGTCTGTTTCCGAAGACGGTGACACCGTAGAAGTTGATAAGGCTGCGGCTGAGTTATCAGCAGGTGGCATTGTTATTGACAAGGGAACTAAAAATGAAGGCGTGACCGGTAATGAGGACGAAAAAAAGGCGGAGGAAGTAGGCAAAGTTGCTGAAACAGAGACAGAAGATAAAAATCCTGTTTCTGATGATTCAAAGGCTGAAATGCTTCGCAGGGCTAATGAAGAACGTGCAGAAAGACGTTCTGAGATTCGTGAAGAAATCAAAGAAAACGAGGAAGACCGTGAAGCTGCCGAGATATCAATGACCGGCTTAAGTGACAGCAAGTTAGAGCAGATGTACAGGGACGGTATAGTATCCAAGCAGGATTACGATAAGGCAGTAGAGGCCAAGGAAAATGAGATAAGCGCAAAGCAGGATGAAAATGAGGCCTTCTCAAAGGACATGATGAACGGGGTAAAAGCTGCCAAAGAGAATGAAGAGACTGAGGCTATGATAAATGGAGCCTTCGGTCCGGAATCAAAGGATTCAAAGCTTCAGAAGGAATGGGTTGAGGGCATGATGAATGTTGAGCAGGCTGAACAGAATGCCCGTGAAGGTTCCGTAGAAGTACAGATACAGGTGGCTACCGGTAATTAAAAACATAATAAATGATCATTGATATGTAACGAGTAGGGCGTCATACCGCCCTACTCGATTTGTGTAGGCGGGGATATTTATTCCTGAAGTGAGGGTGTAGTTATGAGCTGCATTGCAGTTATAACCGCAAGAGGCGGTTCTAAGAGAATAAAAGGAAAGAATATACGGGATTTTTGCGGAAAGCCCATAATATGCTATTCCATAGAAGCTGCTTTGGAGAGCGGACTGTTTGATGAAGTGATGGTTAGTACTGACAGCAAAGAAATAGCAGATATAGCCGGAGCTGCCGGTGCACAGATTCCTTTTATGCGTAGTGAAGCTACATCAGGGGATCATGCGACTACGGCTGATGTGCTGAAGGAAGTCCTTGTTAATTATGAGACGCAGGGGAAGAGCTTTAGTGAGCTCTGTTGTATCTATCCTACGGCTCCTTTTGTTAATGCGAATAAGCTCAAGGCGGCATACGAACTGCTGGTGTCATCTGATGCTGATGGTGTTATGCCTGTTGTGCGTTTTTCATTTCCGCCCCAGAGGGCAAATGTGATAAGGGACGGGAAACTTGTATATCAGTATCCCGAATTCCGTACTGCCAGATCTCAGGACCTGGAGCCTGTTTATCATGACTGTGGTCAGTTCTATTTTTATAAAGTTAAGGGAACTGAATTTAACGTCGAAACCTATGCACCCCTTATTGTCCCTGAAACTGAGGTTCAGGATATAGATAATGAGGAAGACTGGGTGATCGCTGAGATGAAATACAGAAATATGGTGGGGGCTACATATGGCACAGAAAAAAAGTAAAGCCGAAAAAAAGGTTTCAGACAGGGACAAAAGTGCCGCTGCAATACTTGATACGGCAAAAAGCATGATATCAGTGCCTGCATCTGCGTCTATATACGGGCATGTGCATATGAGGCCCTATGATAAAATTTCGGGCTTTGATGTAAGGCCCGGTTTTTACGAGATAAACGGGGCAACCGCTATTCCCAGCGGCGTTAATTTCACTATTTTTTCAAATCAGGCAACATACTGTGAACTGCTTTTGTACAAGCGGGAAGCAGATGAACCTTATGCTGTCCTTCCGTTTCCGGAGAAATACCGTATCGGTAATGTCTGGTCGATGATAGTTTTTGACCTTGATATTGAAGAGTTTGAATACGCATACCGTTTTGACGGACCTTATGATCCGAAAAAAGGACTGCTGTTTGATAAGAACAATGTGGTGCTGGATCCTTATGCCAGGGCCGTGACTGGCCAGAGCAAGTGGGGATCCCACAATGTGGGTTTATATAAGGGCCGCGTTGTCAGAAATGATTTTGACTGGGGCGTGCAGGGCAACTCTGCCAACCAGATGGAAGACCTTATAATCTATGAAATGCATGTAAGGGGCTTTACCCAGGCCGGATCATCAGGTGTTGAACATCACGGAACATTTGAAGGCATAATGGAAAAGCTCCCGTACCTTGAGCGCTTAGGCGTTACGGCAATAGAGCTGATGCCTGTATTTGAGTTTGATGAGACCCTTCCCCACAGGGATTTTTACGGCAGGGAGCTTATAGATTACTGGGGATATAATACGGTATGTTTCTTTGCCCCTAATACCAGTTATGCGGCAGACACTGAATATAACAGGGAAGGAACAGAGCTTAAGAAACTTGTCAAAGTATGCCATGAGCATGGGATAGATGTACTGTTAGATGTTGTATTCAACCACACGGCAGAGGGGGACGAGAGAGGCCCGTCCTTCAGCTTTAAGGGCATAGACAATAATATTTATTACATGCTTACTCCGGATGGAAAGTATTATAATTTCAGCGGCTGCGGAAATACCCTTAACTGTAATCATCCTATCGTGCAGCGTCTTATCATGGACTGCTTAAGGTACTGGGTGACTGTTTACCATGTGGACGGTTTCAGGTTCGATCTTGCTACAATACTGGGACGAAACGAGGACGGTTCTCCCATGAGCAAACCGCCTTTGCTGCAGGGACTGGCTTTTGATCCAATACTTGGCGGCGTAAAGCTTATAGCCGAAGCCTGGGATGCAGGCGGTCTCTATCAGGTGGGATCTTTCCCTTCATGGAACAGATGGGCAGAATGGAACGGAAGATACCGCGATGACCTGAGGTCATTCTTGAAAGGTGATAATGGATTTGCTGCTGCGGCTGCATGCAGGATAATGGGTTCGCCGGATATGTACCTTCCTGAAAACAGGGGGGCTGCTGCATCGGTTAATTTCCTGACCTGCCATGACGGTTTCACTCTTCATGATCTGTATACTTATGACAGAAAACATAACGAGGAAAACAACTGGGACAATACGGACGGAGCGGATGATAATCGGAGCTGGAACTGCGGTGTAGAGGGAGAAACTTCGGATCCGGAGATAAACAAGTTACGTAAGAGAATGGTGATGAATGCTGCAGCAGTGCTTTTGTGCAGCCGGGGAACGCCTATGTTCTACATGGGAGATGAATTTGGTAATTCCCAGGGCGGCAATAACAATGCATACTGTCAGGATAATTTTATTTCCTGGCTTAACTGGGAAGACTTAAGCAGGAACGGTGAGCTGTTTGATTTCTTCAAATACATGATAAGGTTCCGTAAAGATCATGACTGCATAAGAAAGAAGTGTAGGAACGGTGCTTTCGGATATCCTGAGATGTCCAATCATGGGACAAAGCCCTGGGATGGGAAGTATGCGGCTGATTCACATTATATAGGCGTTATGTTTGCCGGAGAAAATGAAAAGACGCAGGTGGATCAGGCGGTATATCTTGCGATAAATTCTTACTGGGAACCGCTTACTGTAAGACTTCCGGCATTACCTGCAGAATCAGGTTACAGCTGGAGGCGGGTAGTGGATACATATGAACGCGATCCTATGGCCGGATGGATGGATGACGAGATGGCGGAAATGGAAACCGGCGAGCGGCATTCTGATGAGTACCGTATTATGGAACGTAGTGTAATAATTTTTGAGGCAATCAAAAGATAAAGGAGCGGGGATATGAAGTGGCTTAAATTCAGGATAGAGACAACGGAGGAAGCTGAGGATATTCTTATATCCGACCTGTATGACTGCGGCCTGGAAGGGGCGCAGATAGAAGACAAACAGCCGTTGAGCGCGTTAGATAAGGAAAGGATGTTTGTTGATATTCTGCCGGACGTACAGCCTGACGATGGTAAGGCGTATTTAAGTTTCTTTGTAGAGGCGCCGGCTGATGAGGCGAAGAAGAAAAATCTTACAGAAGAGACAATAGCTAAGATAAGGGAAGTGCTGGATGATAATTCTGCATTTTTTGATATAGGTACCGGAAATGTGGAAGTGTCTGAAACAGAGGATATAGACTGGATCAACAACTGGAAACAGTATTTCCATCAGTTCTATGTGGACGATATACTTGTGATACCTTCCTGGGAAACTGCATCAGAGGAAGATAAAGATAGGATGATTCTTCATATAGATCCGGGTACTGCTTTTGGCACAGGAATGCATGAGACAACACAGCTCTGCATTAGGCAGTTAAGGAAGTATGTTGACAGCAGCAAGACTTTGCTGGATGTGGGGACTGGTAGTGGCATTCTTGGAATCCTTTCATTGATGTTTGGTGCAAAGCGGGTAACAGGAACCGATCTGGATGAATGTGCGATAGCAGCAGTAGCGGACAATCTGGAGCAGAATAGTGTAGATAAAAGCAACTTTGATCTCATTATAGGAAATGTCATCGGAGATGATGCAGTATGCGATAGTGTGTTGGAAAGTAATGATGGCAGTCGGTTTGATATAGTAAGTGCAAATATCCTGGCTGATGTATTAGTACCATTGACTCCTGTCGTGGTCCGGTTCATAAAAAAGAACGGAGTATTTATAACATCCGGCATTATAGAAGGAAAAGAAAATCTGGTGGCTGATACAATGAAGGCTAACGGTTTTGATGTGGTGGATATTTCTGCCCAGGGAGAATGGCGTAGCGTGACGGGTGTATACAAGGGATAGGTTAAAATGCAGCATTTTTTTACAGCACCGGAAAATATAAACGGCAACGAGATTATTATCCGTGGCGAGGATGTAAATCACATAAAGAACGTACTTCGCATGAAGACGGGGGAAGAGATAAGCATAAGCAACGGTGTGGATGACAATGAGTACAGAGCGGAAATAGCCAGTATTCAGGACGATGAAGTTATATGCAGGCTTATGTTTGTAAAGGAAGCAGGTGTGGAGCTGCCGGTGGAGATAGTTCTCTTTCAGGGTCTTCCTAAATCTGATAAGATGGATCTGATCGTACAGAAGGCGGTTGAACTTGGCGCCACAAGGATAGTTCCGGTGGCAACGGGGCGGTGTGTTGTAAAATTAGATGATAAGAAGGCGGGGGCAAAGCGTGAACGGTGGCAGAAGATAGCGTCTTCAGCGGCAGAGCAGAGCAAGCGCAGTGTTATCCCTGAAGTTTTGATGCCGATAGAATTTTCTGCGGCTGTGGCAGAGGCGGAAAAAATGTCTGTTGCAGCTATCCCTTATGAACTGGCAGAAGGAATGGGAGCTACTGCAGAATTTATAAATAGAGTGAAAGAACCGGCGGAAAGTGAGAAAAGACCGACGGTTGGAATATTTATCGGCCCGGAGGGTGGCTTTACGGAAGATGAGATAAAGCTTGCTGAAGAAAAGGGAATCACACCTATATCTCTTGGCCGCAGGATACTAAGGACAGAAACTGCCGGGCTTACAATACTTTCAATACTTATGTATGAGCTTGAAAAAGGATCTGTGAATTAGGGTTGTAAATGAAAGAGGACGAAATGGAAATTTATCTTGATAATTCGGCTACCACAAGGGTATTTCCTGAAGTGGCGGAACTTATGAATAAAATTTATACCGAAGATTACGGCAATCCATCCAGTGCACATAGGAAAGGTGTCGAAGCTGAGGATTATTTAAGAAAAGCAGGAAAGACGCTTTCTAAGATACTTAGATGTAAGCCACAGGAAATCATTTATACTTCCGGCGGGACGGAGAGCGATAACCTGGCACTTATCGGTACCGTACATGCTAAGCGGCGTCAGGGAAACCATCTGATAACTACGCAGATAGAACATCCTGCAGTTCTCAGAACAATGGAATATCTGGAAAGGGAAGAAGGCTGCAGCGTGACATATCTGCCTGTGGATTCTGAGGGACACGTATCTGTTGAAACTGTTGAGAAGGCGATAAACGATAAGACAGTGCTTGTTTCCATCATGCACACAAATAATGAGATCGGTGCAGTTCAGCCCGTAGAAACCATTGGAGGGGTGCTTAAGAAAAAGTATCCGGGAGTGACATTTCATGTGGATGCAGTGCAGGGATTCGGAAAGATGCCTATATTTCCGCACAGCGCAGGAATAGACCTGATGAGTGTAAGTGGGCATAAGATACACGGACCCAAGGGTGTTGGTTTTTTGTTTGCGGATGAAAAGTTAAAACTTGCACCGGTCATATTCGGTGGTGGCCAGCAGGCCGGAATGCGGTCAGGAACGGAAAATGTACCGGGAATAGCCGGTATGGCATTGGCGGCAGAAAAGCTCTGTGGAGAAATGGAAAAAGAAGAAGAATCTTTACGGAGTCTGAAAAAGTACTTTGGTGAAAGGCTGTCGGAGATGGAAGGCGTACAGCTGAACGGACCAATGACCGAAGGTAGTGCTCCACATATCTTAAGTGTATCA
Source organism: Lachnospiraceae bacterium AB2028 (assembly GCA_000621425.1). Lineage (GTDB taxonomy): Bacteria > Bacillota > Clostridia > Lachnospirales > Lachnospiraceae > NK4A136. Next base: position 800 of record JHYJ01000008.1, on the reverse strand, counting down.
TTTAGTGGAGTCAGGTCTGAAGTGTTGTTGCATGCGCTGGAAGAGAAAGGAATATATGTGTCGGCAGGAAGCGCCTGTGCGACGCATAAGGCTACGGTTTCTGATACGCTTCAGGCAATAGGACTGGAAAAATCCCTGATGGATTCCACACTTAGATTCTCATTTTCAGTTTTTACTACGAGAGAAGAGATCGAATATACACTTGATGTGATATCAAAAGAATTGCCGGAACTTAGAAAATATACAAGGTACTAAAATTATGCTTCCTTTTAGGACGAATGTCACAATATTCATAGTAGAGTTTCTTTGTGCGGTGCTTCTGCATGCTTTTTATGTGTACTCAAATATGGGACCTGAGAAAGCATTTTATGTGGCATTGGGTCTTGTGCCCGTGCTTCTTGTATTTCTTATTTCACTTCGGCTTACCCGGGAAAAGTTAGTTATTAGGTGCCTTATGTACACCGGCATAGCATCCTCGTATTATATAGTCATACCCATTCTTTACCTTTTCTATAGGTATAGGGTATGCTGTTGAAGATGCTGTGGATTGGTTTTAGCCTCCTACCGCACAGACGGTTGTTGAAAGGCTCCAACCACAGTCTCTTTGTTTAATTGTTAATCAGTTAGATACCGCATGACGGTTTATGTAGAACGAGGTTACAGCATGCAAAGAGCCCTGTGGATCTTTATAGCAGCAGCATCAAATACTTTTTAAGGAGGATCACATTTATGATCTATGTTGGTATCGATATTGCCAAGGACAAGCATGACTGCTGTATTCTTGATGCCGAAGGCCGGAA
>JHYJ01000007.1 GCA_000621425.1 Lachnospiraceae bacterium AB2028 | reverse complement strand
GCTCGAATTCACACAGTTCTGTTCCGAATGGGGTATCACGCAAAGCATGAGCCGTGCAGGTACTCCTTACGATAATGCGCCTATGGAGCGTTACTACAACACTTTGAAGGCTGAAGAGGTCTATCAGCACCGGTATGATACCGTTGAGGACTTGGATGTGGCGATTAATTACTTTGCATATATCTGGTACAACCAGATCCGCCCTCATTCACGAAACGGATATCTGACACCGATGGAGAAACGGTTTGGATTGGAATAATTAGGTGGTAGTGCTACAAAAATGCTTGACCACTACAGTTCTTCTTATAGGCTGTTGGTTGTTTAGTATATTATATTTATTTCTGATATCAAAAAATAAATTGTGTTTTATAGTAGAAAGACTAACTATTAAAAGTCAATAAGAAAATGAAGATTTTTGAATAAAACATCAGTAGGTGTTTTAGATAGCCCGGAGGCAGGCTTATGCCTCAATCAGTACCTTGAAAACTGCATGACAAATAGAGCATCTTAATAGGTGCTCGCAGAAGAAGGTGTAAAGCTAATAAGGTTATTTCCGGTATGCTTCGCCTGTAAGTTCCATCCGGTAGATGGTGCGTATCAGTTTCTTCGTTGCATGACCGACAGCAACATTGTAATGCTTGCCTTCACTTATCTTTTTAGAGAGGTAAGCGCCGAAGTTCTCATCCCAGTGGCAGACATATTTTGTGGCATTGAACAAGGCATACCGTAGGTAACGGGATCCTCGTTTTTCCATGTGGGAGTAACTAGACTCTAATTGTCCTGACTGGTAGGTGGATGGCGATAATCCGGCAAATGCAAGTATCTGATCGGCATTGTTGAAGCGAGTGAAATCGCCAATCTCTGCAAGAATTACGGCGCCCATACGGTAACTGATTCCTGGGATGGTCATAATCGGAGAGTTACAGGTATCCATGATGGATTTGATTGAAGCCTCAATTTCATCAATCTCGTCCGTTATCACTTCAATCAAACGGATGGTGTGTTTCAATTCCATTGATTTTGCAGGCATTACAGAGCCTATGGAATCTCTTGCTGCCTCCCTTATGGTGATTGCTATATCTCGCCCGTAGCGTCCCTTAGAAGCTGTTTCGAGAAGATTTTTGAGATGGGTAAGATGACATTCGGCGATGAGTGATGCACCGGGAAATTCGGAAAGCAAAGCGTATACCGAAGCTATATGAAGACTGGGAACGAGCTTTTCCAACTCCGGGAAAAGAATGTTTACAAGACGAGCCACGGAAGATTTAAGCTTTGCACGCTCCTGAACCTTGTCGAAACGATAACGGGTTAATGACTTGAGTTCTTCATTGTGATATGATGCATCTGAGTAGGGCTTGAGAGTCTTATCAGTCATCAACATCATAGCAATCGAACCGGCGTCGACTTTATCCGTTTTCGTCTTTCTAAGGCTTAGACCTTTTCTGTAAAGATTTGTATGTAACGGGTTGATAACACAGGTGGGAAGACCTTTATCAATGAGCGATCCGAGAAGATTGAGTGAGTAGTGACCGGTAGCTTCAAGACCTACTTTTATTTTAGTCTTGTCATTTGTCACAGAGAAAATCTTCTCATACAGCTCATTAAAGCCAGCCTTGTTATTCGGGATAGTGAATGCCGGATAGAGTTTATCGGCTTCTGATCCCAAGATGCAGCAATCGTGCTTATCCTTTGCAACATCGATACCAACATAGATCATACGCATGATCCTCCTTAAAAGTATTTGACGCTGTATTGGATCCACAGGACTCTCTGCCGATGTAACCTCGTTCTACATAAACCGTCATGCGGTATCTAACTGATTAACACTTTGACAAAGAGGCTGTGGTTGGAGCCTTTCTGTAACCGTCTATGCGGTAGGAATAATGAACCAATCCACAGCATCTTCAACAGCATACCCTAACCTGTAGATAAGGTAAAGAATGGGTATGACTATATAATACGAGGAATTATTCAATCAAGTATATGTTGGCTATACTAGGAAGCGTTGTTGTGGTTTCTTTTAGTGTTATGGATATGGCAAAAGTGAATTGGAAAGTATATATAAGTCATCTTTCAAGTTATATTGAGCCGGGATTTAATTCGGGGTTTTTATGGGGGGGATTATTTTATCGATAGCAGTATTAATAGTAATTAATAAGCAACCATCAGAAGTGTCAGCTGGTTTTATATTGGGATATTTAGGCTTGTTATTTTTGATTTTCTTGTTTAGAAAAGATTTGCCAATAAGAGAAGGAATAGGCGATTCTTGCCGGCGACTTCTTGTTCAAGTGATGCCGGCATCCGTTTTCTTAATTACAGCTAGTTTTTTACTGGAATTAAAAAATACTATTAAGCGTGAGGGGGAGCAAAGATGTTAAAAATTGCAGTCATAGGAACAGGTCACATGGGCCGCAACCACGTAAGAGTATTATCCGAAGATAACAGATTTAATCTCATAGGTATCTATGATACATTTTCCGAGCAGGCGGAGGCAGTGGCAGGAAAGTATAATGTTAAAGCCTTTGATACTTTAGAAAACCTTTTGTCACAAACGGATGCGGTGGTTGTTGCAGTTCCATCGTCGCTGCATAAAGATATTGCAATTAAGGCGGCTCAATTCGGAGTTCATGCGTTGGTGGAAAAACCACTGGCTTTAACAAGTGTTGATGCTAAAGCAATTGTCGATGCTTTTTACAAAAATAATCTTAAGCTTGCTGTTGGTCATATTGAAAGATTTAATCCGGTATTTAAGGAGTTAAAAAAATTAACTGATACATCGGATGTATATTACATTGAGGCGAGTAGATATAGTCCTTTTAGTGGAAGTGGTCGCATAACGGATACTACAGTGGTTGAGGATTTAATGATTCATGATGTTGATTTAGTATGTAGCATTATGGGAGAAATTCCAACATCGATTCATGGAAGAGGAGAAAGTGTAATTTCCGGGCAAACGGATTTCGCGACATGTCTAATGGATTTTGGTGGTACTAAACATGCTGTTGTAAATGCCAGTCGTGTATCGCAGAATAAAGAGCGTAGCATAACTGTTCATACAAAAGATAGTTGTATACGGGCGGATCTGTTGGCCAAAACACTTGAAGTGTATAAAAGTACAAATATGGTAATGAATCTTCAGGAAGATAACAACTATAGACAGGAAGGTCTGATTCAGAAAATATATGTACCTATCGAAGAGCCGCTACGTATGGAATTGATTTCTTTTTACAATTCGATAGTTAATGATGATCCTGTTGAGGTTGATGGAAATGTTGGAGTCCGGGCAATTGAAATATGCGAGATTGTTGCAAACAGATCAAAGAAAAAAGAAATAGGAGACAACTAAAATGAAAGTACCTTTTCTAGATTTAAGCACACAATATAAGGGAATAAAAGCAGAAGTAGAACCATTGGTAAGCGATATCCTTGAGAATTGCTGCTACATCGGTGGAAAGTATGTCAGTGATTTTGAGAGAGATATGGAAAAGTATCTGGATATCAATCATGTGGCTGGATGTGGAAATGGAACAGACGCACTTGCGTTGGGACTCAAAGCTTGTAATATAAAGCCTGGTGATGAGGTAATTACTACACCGTTCTCCTTCTTTGCTACGGCTGAATCTATCGCATCAGTTGGAGCAATTCCTGTATTCGTGGATGTTAGATTTGATGACTACAATATAGATCCGGATAAGATAGAGGCAGCGATTACAGAAAAGACAAAAGCGATTCTTCCGGTCCATATTTTTGGTGCGCCATGTGATATGGATAAAATAATGGATATTGCTAAGAAACACAACCTGAAAGTAATCGAAGATGATGCACAGGCTATAGGAAGCGAATATAAATGCAGGAAAGCCGGTACGCTTGGAGATGTAGGTTGTTTTTCATTTTATCCTACCAAGAATCTTGGGGGAGCTGGAGATGGTGGTATGGTCACAACAAACAATGATGACCTTTATACCGCATTAAAGGCTTACAAGGAGCATGGAGCCGGAGAAGCCGGAGCAAAAACCCTTGAGTTTCAGACTGGAATTAAGGAGACAATTGAGACTAACGAAAAGGCAACAGAGTTATACAATCCTTTCAAGTATTATAATTATGTAATAGGATATAATTCTCGTCTTGATGCTATTCAGGCAGCAGTATTGTCTGTTAAGTTAAAACATCTTGATGAGTATAATAACAATCGTGCAAAAATTGCAAAAATGTATTTTGAAGGACTTACTGATAAAGTAAAACTACCGGTCTACAGCAAGGATATTAAACCATGCTGGCACCAGTTTGTTATCCGGTCAGAATATAAACAGGATCTTTGTGCGTTTCTCTCAGAAAACGGTGTAGGAAATGGAACATTCTATCCTGTTCCTCTTCATAAGCAGAAAGCGTTTAATGAAACGAATAGCAGAGTATCTGGGGGAAATCTTCCTGTTGCAGAGGAGATATCATCACAGTCAGTATGCCTGCCTATTTTTCCGGAAATGACAAAAGAGCAGGTTGAATATGTAATAGAGACAGTGAATAAGTTTTATGAGGATAAGTAATGAGTGAAGTATATATTCATCCTACAGCTGAGGTAGATGATTCTGCAGTTATAGGTAACGGAACAAAGATTTGGAATCAGGCTCAGGTAAGGAATGACGCTGTAATAGGCGAAAACTGTATTATCAGTAAAAATGTTTATATAGACGAACATGTAAAGATAGGCAATCGCGTTAAGGTCCAGAACAATGTAAATGTATACCATGGAGTAACTGTTGAAGATGATGTCTTTTTGGGACCTTCCATGACTTTTACAAATGATATGTATCCCAGAGCTTTTAGTACCGATTGGAAGATTACTGATACAATAGTAAAAAAAGGAGCATCAATTGGTGCAAACGCAACCATACGATGTGGTGTGATTATAGGAGAGTACGCAACTATTGGATCGGGTAGTGTTGTTACAAAGGATGTGAAACCTAACGCACTTATGGCAGGCAATCCGGCAAAGCAAATAGGATGGGTTTGTAATTGCGGATACAAGCTGGATGAGAATGGAAAATGTCCCGAATGTGGAAAAGAATATAATCTTAAGGAATGGTAATAGAGAATGACTAAGTATCCCGTTACAAAACCATATTTTACAGATGAAGAGATATCGCTGATGTCAAAATCTTTGGAATCCGGCTGGGTGGCTCAGGGACCAAGAGTAGCTGATTTTGAGAGAGAAGTAGCTGCTCACGAAGGAATAAACCAGGGAGTAGCTACTACTTCATGCACAACAGCTTTACATTTGGCTATGGTGGCAGAAGGGCTTGGTAAAGGGATGGATGCCATAGCACCTGCATTTACATTTGTTGCAACCGAGAATGCAATCGTAATGACTGGGGCAACACCTGTTTTGTGCGATATTTGTAGAGAGACATTCAATATCGATACAATTCAATTAAGAAACATTATAGAATCCAAGTATACAAGCAAAGAAGGTAAGTTAGTAAATAAAGAGACCGGAAATGTACTATGGGGTATTGTTCCAGTACATGAATTCGGTCTTTGTTGTGATATTTATGAGGTTAACAATATCGCAAAAGAATATGGACTAAAAGTAATAGAAGATGCGGCCTGTGCACTGGGAGCAAAGATAGGAGATGTGCATCAGGGAGCTTTTGGTAATACATCCTGCATCAGTTTTCATCCCAGAAAATCCATTACAACCGGTGAGGGAGGAATGATTCTTACAGACGATGAGGCTCTTGCAAAGAGGATGAGAGAACTTAGGACTCATGGCAGTACGGTTTCAGCAGATGCGAGAGATAAGGGTAAGGGCTTTTTGCTTCCTGAATTTAATGAAGCTGGGTTTAATTATCGTATGACGGATATCCAGGGGGCGATGGGCCTGGCGCAGATTAAGAAGCTTGATACAATTATAAATGCAAAACGAAAAGGGGCAGACGGTTATAATAAATTTATATCAGAGAAATTGCCGGAGTTTGTTACACCTGCTCAGCCCAAAGGATATTATCACACATATCAGTCATATGTGTGCATGTTAAATATCTCGAAACTTGGAATAGACTCAATTAAAAGTGGTGGAGAGTACAGAAATATACTTCTTCAGAAGCTTGAGGATATCGGAATAGCAACAAGACAGGGAACGCATGCTGTACATATGCTTGGATACTATAAAAACAGATTTGGATATAAACCGGGAGACTATAACAATGCGTATGCATGTGATCATTTGTCAATAACACTTCCCCTGTATGTAGGAATCACAGAAGCAGATCAGGAATATATAGTTGATACCATAAGCAAAACTATTAAAGAAATGTAGAGGGATGAGATGCCACAGATAACAGGTAAAAATGTATTAGTAACAGGAGGCGCAGGATTTATCGGAAGCCACCTTTGCGATGAATTATTATCAAGGGGAGCATCAAAGGTAGTATGCGTTGACAATTTTTTCCTTGGTAAGATGGAAAACATATCAGATGCATTAAAACATGAAAACTTTGTGCTTTATAGAGATGATTGCAGACAGTTTGGTGTAATGCAGTCGATTATTGAGAAAGAGGAAATTGAAGTTGTGTTTAATATGGCGACAATTGCCCTTAACTACTCATTCTTTAATCCGTTTGATGCATATATGGTAAATGTTCAGATAGCTAATACATTACTTGAACTTCTCAAGGTAGGTGCATACAAAACATTAATTCATACATCATCTTCTGAAGCGTACGGAACGGCTCAGTATTCACCGATGGATGAAAATCATCCTACAGATCCGACGACACCATATGCTGCGGGAAAAGCGTCAGCTGATATGATGGTTCATTCATTTTCAAAAGTGCTTGATTTGGATATATCAATTATCAGACCGTTTAATAATTATGGACCAAGACAGAATGCAGAAGGCCCTTTGGCTGGGATTATACCGGTAACGGCGAAACGTATAAAGAACGGAGAGAAGCCTATTATAAACGGAGACGGTGAGCAGACAAGAGATTTCATATATGTAAAGGATACAGTAAGAGGTCTCTTATTAGCGTATGAAAAAGAAGAATCAAGAGGTAAAATTATTAACCTTGGTTCCGGAATAGACATGACCATGAATTCACTTCTTAAGGGTATATGTGATTATATGGGATATAAAGGAGAATGGGAACACGGAGAAGAACGTACAAGCGATGTTAGAAATCTCTGCGCTAATATTGACAGAGCAAGGAATGTGCTTGGATTTGAACCTCAGATGAAATTTGAGGACGGAATAAAGGAAACCCTTGACTGGTATAAGAATAATAGTGTGATTTAAGAATGTTTAGTAGAGTATTATTTATTGGAAGTAAAGAATCAGGATTCAATGTTTTGAAGATATTAAATAAATTATCTTCGGAGACATTGGTTGGATGTGTTACAGTAGATGACATTACTGATACCAGATCAAAAAGAAATGAAATATATAAATATTGTATTGAGAATAATATACCAATTGATATACTTACCGGAAGATGTGATTTGTCCTCCTCTATAGAAAAATATCGTCCTGATTTATGCATAGTAATGGGATGGTATTATATAATATCAGAGAGTGTGTTAAGTAATGTAAAAGGTGGATTTATAGGAATTCATAATTCTCTTCTTCCTGCGCATAGAGGCTTTGCTCCGGTTGTGTGGGCCATGATTGCAGGTGAAAAGGAGACAGGGTTTTCTGTTTTTTCTTTTGATAAGGGAATGGACACTGGGGATATTTGGTATCAAGAAAAGATTGAGATTGGAGAGGAAGACTATATATCGGACATACTTAGCAAAATAGATAATAAGATAGAGTTGTTTTTTTGCAATAATTACTTAAAAATATTGTCGGGAGAGTTAAGACCAAGCTCGCAGGTGCATGATGGTATATCGTATGGAGCTCGTAGATTGCCAGAGGATGGACGGATTAATTGGAATAAAACGTCCTATGAAATATATAATTTTGTAAGAGCGCAGTCTTGTCCTTATCCGGGGGCGTATTCTGAATACAAGGGTAATATAGTCAGGATATTTCAGTCTAGATGTTTTGATTATCCTATTCAAGGTAATCCGGGGCAAATAGGATTGATTGAAGGTGACAGTGTTGTGGTGGTTTGTGGCAACAATACAGGATTAGTGTTAGATATGATAGAAGTAGATGGCAAGAAAATTAAAGCGATAAAATATATAGATGGAATAGGCCATATCTTTTTATAGAATCCAACTATTATTAAAAATTAAGGATAGAATATCGTTAATCGTTTTCTTTTTTATGAAGAACAATAGATTCGTATGCAATACAATAACATTGATTGAGTAGTTAAACACTACTATAAAAACGCTGGGTTTTTATGTAATTTACCAAAGGGTATAAGTATGAAAATTTATTTGTTAAATACAATAAAGAGCGGAAAATTATTAGCTGATTTACTTGCTTCAAATATAGAGATAAAAGGAATAATTGGTCTGGGAACAGATGGGAAAATGAAAACGAATGAATATTATGACTATTCGGAGTTTTGTAAAAGACATAGGCTTGATTTTATTGCGTTAAAATCATATAGCTTAAATACAGAAGATGATAAATTAATTTTAGAAAGTGTAGATATTGATTTGTTATTAGTTGCTGGGTGGCAAAGATTGGTGCCAGGGTGGCTTATAAAAAAGTGTACAATTGGAGTTATAGGTGCGCATGGGAGTCATGAGGGAATAGTAAGGGGACGGGGGAGAAGTCCTCAAAACTGGGCTCTCTTGACAGGGCAAAAGCAATTTGTTTTTTCGATTTTCTGGATAGAGGAGGGGGTTGATAGTGGAAATATCATAGATACCCAGAAATTTGATTATGACAATACAGATAACATAATGTCAAGTTATGTAAAACTTAGTTTATGTATGGCAAGAATGATTGTAACAAATATCCAAAATGGACGGATAGAAAAAAAGGCAGGAGAACCGCAATCTGGCGAGGAATATTATTTGCCTCAACGTGTGAGGGAAGATGGATTGATTGACTGGAACAGAGATGCCCATCGGATTTACAATTTTATAAGAGCGTTGTCATCACCATATCCGGGGGCTTATACAATAATTGAGGGAATGGAGTTTATTATTGAAACGGCAATTCCTATAGATAATAGTAAAACTGATTTATTAAATGATGTACAACCAGGTACTGTAATATCTGTCATTGATAAATGTGTTCTGGTTAAGTGTAAAAGTGGTTTATTATTGATTAAAGAATGTACAAATCAAGGGTTAATTTATGAAGGAATGGTATTTGAAAGTGTGAACTATAAATCTCAAATACAAGGAATAATTGAAAGACATAAAATGAAATATAATACTCGTTTATCAGATTTAGTTTTAAATGAACTTAATGAATGAATGATTAAAGGAAAAATGAGAAGGACGAAAAATGAATTTTACATACAATGACTATTTTGAGCTTATAAAAAAAATTAAGAATGATGGGTTCCAATTATGTTTCTATGATGAGTACAAACAAAAAGAGTTCCCTTGCCTTCTTAGACATGATATAGATTTTTCGATAGATAAAGCGATAGAATTTGCTAAAATGGAGGAAAGTGTAGGAATAAAATCAACATATTTTGCGATGCTAACATCAAAGATGTATAATTCTCTGTCCAAAGAAAATATGGATAAGTTAAGATTTATATATAAATTAGGACATAGAATAGGACTTCATTTTGATGAAACTCAATATGAAAACGGAGATATAATATCAGAGATTATTCATGAAAAAGAGTTATTGGAGTACTATGTCGGGGGGAGAGTAGATGTGGTTTCAATGCATGAACCGTCAAAAGAGTTTATTGAAAAAAATGTCGAGATACCTGGTTTAATCAATACATATGCCGCATCTTTTTTTTCTGAAATGGAATATTGTTCTGATTCCATGATGTGTTGGAAAAAAGATTATGATTATCTTATCAGGGAAGGAAAGAATAAAAAGGGACTTCAGATTCTTACTCATCCTGTATGGTGGAATAAGGATGAAAAAAGTAGAAAGGAAGCATTAGCAAATATAATGAATATAGAGAATACTAAAATTTGCGAGTATATTGTACGTCTTTATCCAGAACACAATGGTTACTCGTACAAGTATACAATATAGTGTTAAAAGGATGAAATAAGATGTCAGAAGGTTTTTCAATTATAGTCCCTTTTTTGAATGAGGAAGAAACAATAGGAAAATTTTGCGTTGAGATTGATCAATATGCCAAGACAGTTGAATTTCCAATAGAGGTTGTTTTTGTTGATGACGGATCAAAGGATAGGTCTGTTGATATTATAAAAAAATATGTTTTTAGCAACATCGATAGTGCAAAAATTGTACGTCTGAGCAAAAACTTTGGATCTCATGCAGCAATACGCGCAGGGATAAAAAATATCCGTTATGGTATGTGTACGTGGTTCGGTGCGGATTTACAGGATCCATTTGAAATAATTAGTATTGCTTTCGATAAGATTACCAACGGTGGGGTTGATATAGTTTGTTTTGGAAGAACAAGTACAGATGTTCCTGCTTTAACCAAATTATTTTCAGGAATTTATTCAAGACTAATAAGAAAATATGCGGTGGAAAGATATGAAGAAAACGGAATACAGACAATAGCATATAACAAAAAAGTAATTGATTATTTAAATAACAATGTCGAAGCAAATTCATCAATTGGTCTTCAGATTTTGAATGCTGGATTTGATATGGAAACTGTATTGATGGATTTTAAAGCAAGAGAAGCAGGAAAATCAAAGTGGACTTTTTCAAAAAAGGTTAAATTAGCTATTGATTCTTTTGTATCGTATTCATTCCTTCCAATAAGATTGGTTAGTATTGTTGGTATGATGCTTTTCATTGTAGGCGTTGTTGGATGTGGATTCACGGTTGTATACAAGTTGTTGAACCCTCTTGTGCCAGCCGGTTATTCAACATTGATTTGTGTTTTGGCATTAGGGTTTGGAACAACAAACATCTCATTAGGAATTATTGCGGAGTATCTATGGAGAACATTGGAAGCGGCACGAAAGAGACCGGCGTTTATAATTTCTGATTTGATATCCTGTAAAGTTAGAGAAAAAATGAAGATTGAGATGATTAGTTGAAACGAGTAGTGATTTTAAAAAATTATTTACAGTTATTGGGAACATTTTTGATTTATTCATTTGCAGGGATTTTTGCAAAGATTGCTGCTAGTCAGGATGCTATAATCAATACGGTGTTCTTTATTTTTGTTGAATTCTTTTTGTTCGGAGTATACGCAATAATCTGGCAACAAGTGTTGAAGAAGTTTCAATTGACGATTGCAATGTCATGTAAAGGTGTGACTTTATTATATGCATTGTGTTGGTCAGTATTCTTTTTTCATGAATCACTTACCATATGGAATATTATAGGCGTGCTTTTGGTGATAATAGGGATAATGGTGGTGGCAAGAGATGATTAAGTATGTGCTGATTGTTATAGTATCAGGATTGTTATCATCATTTTCTCAGATTTTGTTAAAGAAGAGTAGCAATATTGAACGAGATTCTAAGCTAAAAGAGTATTTAAATCCCTATGTTATCGTGGGCTATGGGATTACTGTTTTTTGTATGTTTCTTATGGTGTTTGCGTACAAGGGACTTCCGTATAAAGTGGGGGTAATTCTTGAGTCTCTGGCTTATTTTTATATTATGATTATGGGGAGAGTTTTCCTAAAAGAAAAACTAACGTTAAAAAAAATAATTGGGAATATCATCGTTGTAAGTGGGGTATTAATATTTAATATATGATATAAGGAGGATTGGTAAATGAAAAGTGCTTTAGAGATAGAAAAGAAACAGGCATTAGAATATGTATTTATATCAATCTGTACGCTTTTTTTTGTTGTGTTATTTGTGAATCGTCTTAGGTATGGAATCGAAACCTCTGATGAAGCGTTTTATAATGCAACGGGTTATAGATTGCATCAGGGAAATATTCCATTTGGGGATATGTGGGAAGCAAGTGCAGGTGATGCATATGTAATGGCACCGTTCTTGCTTGTAAAGTGGATCTTTACAAGTAATATGGATGGTATACAGTTGTATTTTCGAATTTGCAATTTGTTTATGAATCTTGTTGGAACTGTTGTTTGTTTTTTGTTTCTTAAGGAACATCTGGAGACAAAATATTCTTTAATTTTGGCACAATTGACTTTGTTTTATGCCCCGTTTCAAATATATGATTTTTACTATGGTACATTAGCGGCTTTGTTTATAGAAATTTCTATATGCTTGGTATTGCTAACGTATTACAAAGGAAAAATATATTGTTCTTTAGTAGCCGGTTTTTCTGTAGCTCTTGCTGTTTTAGTATATCCCACTATGCTATTCTGTGCTGTGATTATAATGGGAGTGTTATTTTTGATTGCCCCAAAAGATAGATTTAAAGTGGTGGGGATGTTTGTGGCAGGAGGTGTGCTTGCGGCTATACCGATATTGATTCATTTAGCTTTTACGATTGGATTGGATAGTGTTATTGTGAACTTGAGACTTATAACGTCTTCGGGTGTTACCCCTAGCCTTTCATTTGGTGCTGTATTTGAGAAAATTCTTTCTGCTGTTTTATATTTAAATTCACCATTTGTTCAATATGGATTAGGATATACCATATTATTTATAGTGATTTATTTGACGGCGATTTTTAAAAAAACAAGAATTTTATGTAAATACCTTCTTGTGCTATATCCACTGGTTTGTTTCTATTATGTTATAAAGGAGGGTGGAACACTTACGATGAGGTATATGTTAGCAATGGTGCTGTTAGGTCCGCTATCAATAGCCCTTGCAAATGATAGAATTCAAATGTTTAAAAAATTTTTACTGGAGTGGGGATTATCTGTAGTAATATATTTTGTTATAGCTTTTTCTTCTGGAGGAGCAGCGTTAAATGCATGTGCAGCTCTCGGATTTGCTGTCACAATAAGCATTAAGTTGATTATTGAATCTATACATCATGATAAAGCAGAAAAAAAATTGGATGTATTGCTTGTATTGCTGGTTATAAGTGTATTTTGTGAGATATTTTTGTTTTATGAAAAAAATTATAGAGATTTATCATATACAGAATTGACAGATAGTGTAGAATATGGTGTGTATAAAGGATTAAAAACATCACCTGAAAGGAAAGAACATATTCAAGATTTGGAAGATGTAATGAACGAAGTTGAAGATAAGGGTGAAACAGTTATGATTTTGTATCATTGTTGTTATGCTTATTTGATGCTGGATATGATTCCTAAAATCCCTTCCACCTGGGGGTGCGTAAATGTAGGGAATTATGGTTTTGATAATCAAAGTCTTATTATGGAGTACCTTTCGCATGAAGAGAATATTCCGGAAAATATTTTAATTATAGATATTCCCCAGGAACACGATTTTGCAGACCAGCAGGTGGAGTTTTATGAACCGTATTATCCGGAATTAAATGAATTCATAGAAACACATTATACGAATGTTGGAACATATGAAAAAGGAGCGTCGGGAGTTGTTGTGAAATATGAAGTGGACTATAATACTTTTAAATGAATTGAGTGACAAATATGGGGGGTATGGTAAAATCATGGTTGTCATATGTGGTTGGAATACATAGATAATGTTTTCGATAAAATGGAAGGTGAAAATATTCATTTGAGTTAGTGAAAGAAAGGAAGAATTTATGCGGTATGCATTAATTGGGTGTGGAAGGATATCTCCGAACCACATTGAGGCGGCAAAAAACAACAAATTGGACATCGTAGCAATTTGTGATATTGTTACTGATAATATGGAGGATAAAGCGATAAAGCATAATCTCCCTGGTAGCGTGCGCCAGTACACTGATTACAAGGAGATGCTGGCAATTGAAAGGCCTGAATTAGTTGCGGTATGTACGGAAAGTGGTAAACATGCAGCTATTGCGCTGGACTGTATTGACAGTGGATGTAATGTAATTATAGAGAAGCCTATCGCATTATCATTGAAGGATGCCGATGAGATCATTAAAAAGGCTAATGAAAAAGGCGTGAAGGTTTGTGCAAACCACCAGAACCGATTCAATAAGTCAATCCAGAAGATTCGTGAGGCAAGGGACAAGAGGCGATTTGGTAAACTGATGTATGGTACTGCTCACATCCGTTGGAATCGTGGCTGGGAGTATTACTCCAGGGCAAAGTGGCGCGGAACCTGGGAGCAGGATGGTGGTGCGCTTATGAATCAGTGTATTCATAATATCGATCTTCTGCGCTGGATGATGGGATGGGAAGTCGATGAGGTATTTGCATATACTGATAAACTGAACCATGATTACATCGAGGCAGAAGACCTGGGAATCGCTGTTATTAAATTCAAGAATGGTGCCTACGGCATAATAGAAGGGACAACGGATGTATATCCGAGAAATCTGGAGGAGACCCTGTATATGTTCGGTACAAAGGGTACGGTAAAAGCAGGCGGCAGTTCTGTCAATTTGATTGAAGAGTGGCGTTTTGCTGATGAACTTGATGATCCCGAAGTGATCAAGAAGCAGTTCGGTGAGAATCCCCCTAATGTATATGGGTTCGGTCATACACCATTATATGCAGATGTTATAGATGCTATTAATAATGACAGACAGCCATATGTTACGGCAGAAGATGGCAGACGTGCCCTGGAAATGGTGCTTGCAATATATAAATCTGCAGCTGAAGGTAAGCCGGTAAAACTTCCGTTGGAGGATTGCAGTACGCTGGATTTCAAAGGCAGATTTGATGGGAAGATTTGATACTATATAGAAATCGTGAGAAACTGTTCGGGTTATTTAGTGGTTCGGACAGTTTCTTGTTTATTATGGAGGTTAAAGGCTAAATGGATTTGTATGAAAAACTTGTAAATCATGAGGAGAAGCTTTCTCTGGTGGGACTAGGTTATGTGGGAATGCCCATTGCAGTAGCCTTTGCAAAAAAGATTGATGTAATTGGTTTTGATCTCAATGCGGAAAAGATTCATATGTATCAGAATGGTATCGATCCCACCAAGGAAGTAGGTGATGAGGCGATAAAGAATACTAAAGTTCAGTTCACAGCAGATGAATCAGCGCTTAAGCAAGCAAAGTTTCACATCGTGGCGGTACCTACACCTGTAAATGATGACCATACCCCTGATTTGAGCCCGGTAGAGGGGGCTAGCACTATTTTGGGGCGGAATCTTACCAAGGGAAGTGTTGTGGTGTTTGAATCCACTGTATATCCAGGTGTTACTGAAGATGTGTGTGTGCCCATACTTGAAAGAGAGTCGGGACTTAAGTGCGGAGTGGATTTCAAGATCGGTTATAGTCCGGAGCGTATAAATCCCGGGGATAAGGTACATAGGCTGGAAACCATTACTAAGATTGTATCAGGTATGGATGAGGAGACTCTGGATTGCGTGGCTAAGGTATACGAACTTGTGGTAGATGCCGGCGTATACAGAGCTGATAGTATAAAGGTTGCTGAGGCTGCTAAGGTAATAGAGAATTCACAGCGTGACATCAATATTGCTTTTATGAATGAGCTTTCGATTATTTTTAACCGTATGGGAATTGATACGAAGGCTGTGCTTGAGGCTGCTGGAACTAAATGGAATTTCCTCAAGTTTTATCCAGGTCTGGTAGGTGGACACTGCATAGGTGTTGATCCCTATTACCTTACATACAAGGCAGAAGGACTGGGATACCACAGTCAGATTATTTTGTCTGGCAGGCGTATTAACGATGATATGGGCAAGTACGTGGCAGAAAGCTGTATCAAGAATCTTATTAAGGCTGATCGGACAGTAAGGAATGCTAAGGTTGCGATACTAGGTTTTACCTTCAAGGAGAATTGC
Source organism: Lachnospiraceae bacterium AB2028 (assembly GCA_000621425.1). Taxonomy (GTDB): domain Bacteria; phylum Bacillota; class Clostridia; order Lachnospirales; family Lachnospiraceae; genus NK4A136. The sequence continues at coordinate 283,152 of JHYJ01000007.1, read as the reverse complement.
CCGGATACTAGGAATACCAAGGTAATAGATATCGTGAATGAACTAAAGGAATATGGTATTACTCCGGTGATTGCGGATCCGGAAGCTGATAGTGCCGAAGCGAAACGTCTATATGGTATAGAGTTTGTGGATATGGACAGTATCCATGGAATGGATGCTGTTATACTGGCAGTTGCCCATGAAGTTTTTACAAAGCTGGATAAGAAACGTATTGATGGATTCTTCTCTGATGGTAAACATGTCCTGTTGGATATTAAGGGACTGCTTAACCGTAAGGAGTATGAAACTGCAGGTTATGAGTACTGGAGACTGTAAAAAGTGTTTTTTTGGTAGACACGTGTATGAAAGGGTTTATTCGATGGGATATTTTAAGCATGAGACAGCAATAGTAGATGATAATGTTGAGATTGGCGAGGATACTAAAGTATGGCATTTTACCCATATTCAGTCCGGTGCTAGGATTGGGAGCAAGTGCTCATTCGGTCAAAATGTGAATGTTTCAAACAATGTCATTGTTGGAAATGGTGTAAAAGTGCAGAATAATGTGAGCATTTACGAGGGTGTCACTATAGAGGACTATGTTTTTTGTGGTCCTAGCTGTGTATTTACAAATGACTTGACACCCAGAGCGCGCTATCCTAAAAATCACAAGTATTTGCCGACGGTCATCAGACATGATGCAACCCTTGGTGCGAACTGTACAGTGGTATGTGGCCATGAGGTGGGTCATCATGCGACGATTGCTGCAGGCGCTGTTGTGACGTCTAATGTGATCCCGCATGCGCTGATGGCGGGAGTACCGGCGAGACAGATCGGATGGGTGTGTGAGTGCGGTCAAGTGCTTGAAAAGAACGGCGATGCATTGGTGTGTCCAGACTGTGGAAGAAAGTATTGTGAAGAAAATGGGAACTTGGTAGAGTATAAAGGATAGTTGTATTTCTGAAAAAAATGTTATAAATTTGCCGTAAGAAAATTAGGAGGCTTTTATGATGATTCAGTTTAGAGATTTACAAAGGCAGTATGATCATGTCAAAGTGAAGGTTGATGAAAAGATCGCCGGGGTGGTGACCTCGGCGCATTTTATTTCCGGACCGGAAGTAAAAGAACTGGAACAGACTCTTGCGGATTATGTTGGAGTAAAGCATTGTATAAGCTGTGCCAACGGTACTGATGCGATAACTATCGCGTTGATGGCACATGGTGTGGGTGATGGTGATGCGGTGTTTGTTCCGGATTTTACATTCTTTAGTTCAGGTGAATGTCCGGCTACGACTGGTGCTACTCCGATTTTTGTGGATGTACTGAAGGATACTTACAATATGGATCCGAAAAGCCTGGAGGCGGCTATACAGGCAGTGCGCGAAGAAGAACAGCTGACACCTAAGGCAGTAGTGGCTGTGGACCTCTTCGGGCAGCCTTTTGATGTTCCGGCAATCAAGGCAATCTGTGAGAAGTACAATCTGTTATTGCTGGAGGATGGCGCCCAGGGATTTGGTGGCTCTTATACGGATGAGTCAGGTAAGAAACATATGGCATGCTCAATTGGAGATATAGCAACTACATCTTTCTTCCCGGCTAAGCCTCTTGGATGCTACGGGGATGGCGGCGCAATATTTACGGATGATGATAATATCGCACTGCTATGTAGGTCTATTGCAGTACACGGTAAGGACACGCAGAATCTTGATGACCCTAATGCAAAGTACAACAATATCCGGCTGGGAATGAACAGCAGACTGGACACATTACAGGCAGGCGTTCTTCTTGGAAAATTCCAGGTATTTAGGGATGAGGAACTGGATGCTGTCAATCATGTGGCAGAACTTTATAGCTCTCTTTTATCGGATGTCTCCGGGCTTACCGTGCCTGTTGTAAAAGACGGTATGTATTCTTCATGGGCGCAGTATACAATACAGCTGCCGGATGGCGCAGACAGGGCTGCAATCCAAAAGGCTATGAAAGCAGATGGTATTCCTACGAATATCTACTACATTAAGCCGATGCATATTCAGGGAGCATTTGAAGGCACCAGAAGTTCTATGGCAGAATGTCCGACTACAGAGAAACTTTGCAAGAGTGTTCTGTGTCTGCCAATACATCCATATTTGACGGATGATGAGGTCAGGTTTGTGGTGGAAAAGCTGAAGGGGGCATTATAAATAATATTTGTAAAAGTAATAGATAATGTGGCGTGAATAGCGGGATAGATAGTTGGGAAATTTTTAACTGTGAGCTTAAGAAGAGTTGTAAGTACCGAAAGGCTACGATTAAGAGTCGACAAATGGAAGAACGTTTGGGAGTATACAGATATATGTCTCCTGACAGAAATGGTGATTCTGTAAATGTTTGGCATATACATGGCGAAATAGGCAGGCCTTCATCTGTTGTACTTAGTCATTATTATTATTGGGAGATGATTGCTTGTATAAGAAATTATATCCCGACATTGCTCAGAAGATACAATGGTTTGCGTAAAACAGGTGAATACAGCCCTTTGTCATGGATTGACTATTTTATGATTGGCAATGTTTATATAGTGAGACTTGGTCTGGATCCTTCGGAGATGGATCTGTGGTGGCTGATTAATTGTAAGAAACATTATTCTAATAAATTTGGAATTGAGTGCTACACCGAAGAGTTAGGTAAGCGGATAGTGGAAACTCAGTTTCCGAAAGCATCGGACCTGTATATGTCTGAGAATCTTGTGGTAGCGGACCTGCCTATTATGGAATATAGAAGTAGGCGCAAGGCGCTACAATAAGATGATAAAGCACGTTATAAACTATATGCAATCTGTGTTATAGCAGATTTTTTATATGTAATGCAATCTTTCGGAATTTGCTTAAATACATCAAATCGGATATAATAAATATTTGGGAAATTGTGAACTGAGAGGATTTCGGGAGTCCTAATGAACCGAAATAAAGTCCGTGATATAAATTATCTGTTGAGGCATTTTGAAAGTGCAGTAGAAGTGGCAGTGATGACACTTCTGTATTATTTGATGTGGAAATTTTTCTATAGGCCGGATAGTATCCAAAATTTCCATGGTCGTGGAAAAATTGTATTAATGTTAGTATATGCATTGCTGGTGCTGTTTACGTTTACATTAAGCGAATGCTTTAAATTCGGGATTCTTCGTTATTCGGATGTCGTATTATCTTCGTGTATTTCTCTGATTTTGGTCAATTTTATTTCATATCTTCAGGTTTGTCTTTTATCCAATAAGATGGTTTATTTTTATCCTATTTTGTTGCTTACATTGGTGGAGTATGTGATAGTAGGCACTTTAGATTATTTCTACACATTGTTATATTATAAGATGAATCCGCCTCATGATATGATACTTATATTTGGCGGTGTAAAGGGACTCACAGTTAAGAAAAAAATCGAGAGAAGGGATGACAAATATCTGATTACTGAAAGTATACGGTTAGATGATATTTGGGATGAAAAAAAAGAGCTTGATGAGGTATTAGGCATAGTATTTGATAGAATATCTGCACATGAATCAGTGATATTGAATGATATACCTGCTGATGAAAGAAATGCGATTCTTAAATACTGTTATGAGCAGGGGATAAGGACTTATGTTGTTCCTAAGATTTCTGACATTATCATGGGGGGATCTGATGATATCAATCTTTTTGATACTCCTATTCAGTTGGTTAATGGTACGGGACTTTCAGATTCTGAAAGGGTTGTCAAAAGAGCTGTGGATTTGATACTTAGTATTATCACGCTTATTTTAGTTTCGCCTATTATGCTTATTGTTGCGATTGCCATTAAGATAGAGGATGGGGGACCGGTATTCTTTAGGCAGGAGCGGGTGACAAGGGACGGACGGTTATTCAGCATGTTGAAATTTCGCAGCATGATAGAGAATGCCAACAAGGAAGGCGAAGTAAAAGGCACTACTAAGGAAGATAAGCGGGTGACGAAGGTAGGGAATGTCATCAGGCGCTACCGCGTTGACGAACTGCCGCAGTTATTGAATATAATAAAAGGTGATATGTCATTAGTTGGTCCTAGACCTGAATGCAAGGAGTTTCACGAAAAATACTGTAGGGATATACCTGAGTTTGTATTCCGCAATAAGGTGAAAGCAGGACTTACGGGCTATGCACAGATTTACGGCAGATACAATACATCAGCATACGATAAAGTGCGGCTTGACCTTATATATATAGAAAAATACAGCCTTCTTCTGGATTTGAAACTCATGCTCATGACCCTGCGGATTCTTCTTAAGAAGGAAAGTACCGAAGGGTTTGATGATGAGGATTCTGGGGGAAAATGATTATGAACTGAAATATATTTTTTGATCTATTAGTAGATAAAGCTGGTGGAATGTGAGATAGCGAGGTGAGGTAAAAATGTACGACAACATCCTGTCATTTATCGGACGTACAAAACCTTTATTTACAGATGACCTTGGCAAAAGGGAATCAGAGTTAAGTGAAATCATAAAGAAAAGCCGTTTCCTTGTAATTGGCGGTGCTGGTACTATAGGAAGTGCCATATGTAGGGAACTTTTTGCGCGTGATCCTAAAGTGCTTCATGTGGTGGATATCAGCGAGAACAATATGGTGGAGCTGGTCCGGGATATCAGGTCATCGAAAGGATACGGCAGTGGTGAGTTTGCCACCTTTGCCATAGACTGTGGTAGTGATATATTTAGGTCTTTCGTTAGGGAGCAGAAAAAACGCATAGGTGGTTATGACTATGTATTCAACACATCTGCCTTAAAGCATGTCAGATCTGAAAAGGATCCTTACACTCTGATGCGTATGATAGATACCAATATCTTCAATACTGATTCCACTATGCTGCTTGCAAAGGAATGTGGAGCAAAGAAGTATTTCTGCGTTTCTACTGACAAGGCTGCCAATCCCGTTAATATGATGGGAGCATCCAAACGTATAATGGAGATGTATCTCAACAGACGTAGTCTTGAAATGCCTGTATCCACCGCAAGGTTTGCCAATGTGGCATTTTCTGATGGGAGTCTCTTATACGGATTTAATCGTCGACTGGAGAAGGAACAGCCTATATCAGCCCCTAATGATGTGCGCAGGTATTTTGTTACGCCTAAGGAGGCTGGTGAGCTTTGTATTTTATCCTGTCTGACTGGAGAAAATAGAGATATATATTTTCCAAAGTTAGATGCAGAACTGAATCTGGTTACGTTTAGCGATATAGCTGTAAAATACCTGAGAAATCTAGGTTACGAACCGGTACAGTGTGGTACCGAAGATGAAGCTCGTTCAAGGGTGGCAGAACTAAAGGCAGAGCATAAGTATCCCGTCTACTTCTTTAAGAGTGATACTACCGGTGAAAAGGATTTTGAAGAATTCTATATGGATGGCGAGAAGCTAGACATGGAAAAGTTTATGTCTATTGGTATTGTAAAGAAGGATGCTGATTACAAGGAAGAGACGCTTGAGTATTTTACAGGACGGATTAAGCGGATGCGTGAAAAAGGAAGCTGGACCAGAGAGGAGCTGGTGGAATTGTTTAATAAGATGTTGCCGGAATTTAATCACAAAGAGACAGGACGTTTTTTGGATGGAAGGATGTAATCTTCATTTTATTTGGCTGCGTTACGCTATATGACAGCTTGTATCAGAGTATTTGTTTTGGGCCAAATATAATGTGTGGGATAATTAAAAGGTATAATCAGATCGATTATCATAAGGATTTAGTTGTATTGCCTTATGTTGACACAGTGGACGCGGAAAAACACTATGGTAATTGTCAAATTGAATTGGGGTGTTAAGTGAAACAGATTGCTTCAATATTGATTTTTTTAATATATTTGCCTTTCTCGCTGGGGTATGTCATTAATGTTGTTTTTGAAAAACAACATGGCGACCGTTGGGAAACAAAGGAACATGGCTTGTATAACTGCTGGGCCATGGGTATGTTTTGTTTTATGGGGATATGTGGAATAGTATTTGGGGCAATTCCTAACGTGGTATCGGTAAAACTCTGCATTTATGTATTACTGGTCGCTGTTACGATTATTTTTATACCGTATCGCATGTGGTGGGCAATAAAAAATAAAATCTGGCGGAATATGCTTGATAACGATTTAGGTATGGATATAAGAATTGGTAGCATCGTGTTTGCAGCATATTCATTCTTGTTTGTCTTTGTTTCCACTGTGGTAGAAGATACGGCATATTATAGTGATAACGTTTCGGATGTTTTGTCTGTTGGTTTGGGGGAATCTTTCTACAACTTGTTATATGTATTAACAGGTATGAAGGAGGCGAAGCTGGTTTATTATTTCATACCGATAGTGCTTTTATTGTTTGCGTATGCGGTATATCAAAACCTAATTAGTCAGATGCATGTTGAAAAAAAGATTGTGGCGTGGTTTATGTTTGCGCTGGCTTTCATTTATTTGTTTCCAGTATGGAAGCCAGAATGGAACGGATATAATTTTTTTGGAAGGTTGTGGGATACGCTTACATTTGTGTCATGCATATATGCACCACTTGTAATGTTGTGGATTTTATATTTTATATTACTAATAAGGAAGATGTGTCAAAATAAACGGGCTGACTATTACGGTATGATTTGGTTATTGATTTCATTGGTTTTCGTTATTGGCATAGGAAATTTGTGTGGTTTGCCAGAACAGCATGTGGCGCAGACACCCATTGAAGAAATAATATATGTTGATCAGAATACTTTTTATGTTGTAAGGAGAATTTTGCAGGTGTATGGAGTCGGCCGGTTCCATTATGCTATTCTTCCGTTGCTGATGCTGATTTTGTTTTATATAGAAGATGATAAGAAGAGCCCGATGCTATTGTATGGCTTTGTAGTGTTAATGATATATTTTATGCCATTTATTGCTGGACCATATATAAAAAACTATGGCTGTCAGGGATATGCGGATGTTGCATTATTGTGGAATGTTCCTATTTTCTTTGCGTATACTGTTGCGCGGGGGATTTCTTTATGTGATAAAGCGTGGAAGAGGATATGTGTATTTGTAGGATTCTTTATCATGCTTTTTCTTATGTGTATATTCAACACTTCTTTATGGGGCGAACCACAGATGTTCACAAGGGGAGGAGTTTGACGATGTCGGTATTACATATGGTAGCAGGTATAGCTTTCTTTTGGGGGGTTGTTCCATTTTGCTTTGGTGAATTGGTATGTTTTGGGAAAAGTGATGAGATCAGGAACGATATTTTTTTTCGTTTTATCATAGGCTTCTATGCTAGCGTTGCGTGTTTTACGCTTGTCTGTATTCCTATGACGTTATCGGAAAGAAAATTCCATGAATTGAAATATGTCTATATGATTGTTGTTTTGCTTGTGGTGTTTGTAATCTGTCTTGGAAAGATTATGAGTAAAAAAAAGTATAGTATAAAGATAGAAAAAATAGAGATTAAATGTTGGATATGGATCATACTTTTTTCGGTGTTATTTTTGGCTCAGCTATTTCGTATATGCACAAGACTGGTGATGTCAATGGATGATAGTGTATACATACCGCTTACGAATGATATAATCTATTCTGACAAACTGTTGATGTATGATCATGCGACAGGGGTGAATTTTGAAAGTGTCTGGAACGGTCGTGGAAAATATGTTGGTTCGTCTTGGTATGCAATGATGGCTTTTTGGGCGGACGCTTTGGGTGTTCATGTTCTTTTTTTGTGGCGGACTGTATTTCCCTGTTTTTTTCTTATGCTCTATTACCTAACACTATTTGTGGTATCGGGTGTGTTTTGGAAGGGGGAATTGAGTAAGCGCTGGATGTTTTTGTTCTTTAACGGTATATTTATGGAAGTTAAAGGGGAAAAAGTAGCCATGGGGGCAAGCTGGGGGAAATTTGTGATCAAATTCGGCTGTGTTATACTGTTGATTTATATATTATACGTAATATGTAAAAAAGAAAGTATGGAAATGCGGGATAGCATATTATTATTAACTGTTACTGCCGCCGGAATCGGTATGACAGTTATGACAATTATGTTATTTCCTATAATATTAGGAACTGCAGCGGTGTTGGATATTTGTAAAAGAAAAAAGACATCGATGCTGATAATGGCAGGTGTAGCGTCTATACCGATTGTAGTGGAAGCTGTAGTATATCTTATGGCACATTTTTTGAATTAAAGAGGATGGGATATCATTGAAGGGAAATGTTATTGAACAGTTTGGCATAGGATTCTTTTACAGTGAGGTTTATCGTGCAGTAGTGCAACTGGATCCAATATGGGTAGCGATATTTGTACTATCGGTTGTTGTCGTGATTAGGAGAAGGAAAGAAGCTGACAATATCTATAGTTTTTTCTTTCCCAATACGTATATATATATCGGTTTAACTTTTTTTTTCCCATATACGTATGTAATGATGGTTCATATCTTGAATCGTTTTGCTTTTGCAAGAATGCATTGGCTATTCCTTACTGTGCCACTGGTTTCATGTGCTGTTATTTTGGCAACTGATAGAATGAATGTCAAAAGGAAAGTTATACTGTTCTTGATGATTTTTATAATTTGTTTTATTCATGGCAGTGGAACTCAGATTCTATTACAACAAAATGGAGATGTAGACAATTTGTATTATAAGGTGCCACAGGATGTTGTGGATGTGGGCAATTTTTTATGGGAGGACAATAAGGAGTATTTTACAGCAGATAAGGATAACCATATATGTGTAGCTCTTATTGCGGATGAGGAACCAGGAGATGATTTTGATTATGCTACAGAAGGGGCATGGTCATATGAAAAAATGATGCGGATAGGGCTAAGGTCATATATATCCCCGGTTGAAATATTTGAAACAGGAGGAAAGTTGGAGAGTATAGATACATCTGTTCATGACTATGTAATATGTGCTGGATCTGATGCACTAAGGGAACAGATTGAAAAAATGGGATATGAAAGAGTGTATGATTCACAGCGGTATACAATGTTGAAAAGAATAACGTGAATATTATACAGAGCAGATCAGAAAAAGAAGGTATAATCAGATGGAAAGTTAAGCTGATCAACCGAGACCGAGATATCGTGAGCATATATTGCAAGACAAGCTCATTGTTATTAACGATTATAGGCATGGTGTGGATGGGTTATGTGTTCTGCTTGCTTTGTAACCGTATGGGCAGTGCGACTGTCTGTTGATCGGCTTTGTCAATAGGACAGCGGACATATATTTATTATCTTGGGGGATGGTGTGCATTTATGAGACAGACTGTCGGCGAATATGTTGGGATAAGATGCTGTAGACTAATGAAAAAAGTCTGTGGGTAAAATGTGAACGTGATATAATAAGCGTATGCTAAAAAGTAGATTCCTATCTTATTTAATATAATATAGTGAAATGAAGGTTAGTGGGAGTTCTTGGATGGAAGGATGTGAGCATGGGCGCAATAGTATTATTTCCGCTTACGGCTGCGTTAGCGGTAATTAGTAAAAAGAAATTTGAGGAGACAGTCTTTCCTGCTATAGGGATTATCATAATTACTCTTATGTTCGCGGGGGCATTAGGATTTCTTAATGCTGGTGTCCTTATTATCCCATTTTATGCTGTTGCATCTTTTATCATACTTATCTTAAAGCGTGAAGAAATCAGGAAATATGTCATTACTCCGGGATTTGCTGCGGAACTTCTTATTTTCATTTTCTTTATTTTTTTCTCATATGGAAGGTTTTTTGTTTCTGATGCTGCTTTATCACAGTATGGTCCTGTGGTCAGACATATATATGAGACAAGTGGAATTAGGGATGATACACTTTATTACAATCTAAATTCGCCATTTCCCTTTGCAACGCTATGGGCTTATTATTGTACATACACTTGGGGGGGATTCTCCGAATGGGTATGCATATTTGCAAATGATATCTTCATTAGTGCAGCTATACTGCCTATTCTGCGTTATGTTAATTCTATAAAAAAAGAATACTGGCAATGGCTTTTGTTTATTCTTTTTAGTATTTTGCTACCTATTCTCAAGATTCCTGAAGCATATAGCTGTTTTGATATGTCTGTTTCTCAGTCAGGAGCTCTAGTATATACTTTTCTCATGCTGTATCAGATTATTTTTGATAAGCGTAGGGGATGCAAAGAACAGTCTAGATCATGGTATGTGGTATTTACTGCATATGGCTTTTGGGCATCATGTACATTGACAAGTTTGGGTGTGTTTACATCTATACCGTTGATTTTTGGGGCGTGTGTTGTTGCTTTTTCAAATGTTTCTAAACGCAGACCACTGCTGATTGCTGTTATTAGCGGTTGTATGGGACAGGTAATAACAGACATTTTTCGTTATTGGCAGCACGATATTAGTGTACGCAGACTGCTGCTTGTACCAATGATTTATATGGGTACTGCGGTATGTGCTTTGTTATTAACGGTTGTAATTGATTTATATAAAAAAGATAAGAAAAAGACTGCTTTTATTATAGTTTTTTTGTCAGCTGTCGGTATTGTGGCATTTGCAATGCTCATAATGAAAAAGAGTGCGAATAGTGATTATCTTGCTGAATGGATAAGGGAACTTGCTGACAAATTTTTTGTGGGAACTGATGAAGAGGAAGATTACATCATAGGCAGGCATGTGTTGCGTATATACGATGCATCTTTCCTTTTCCTTTTATTGATTGTGTCCGGCGTGGTAAGGCGCAGGGTAATGGACAAAGAGAAGACATCTGATATATTTACATTTGATATTGCATGTATAGTAGGTTGTATTTTATATATGGTCTATTTTATTGTTTATTATATTACAGTTATTAGACAGCCCGAGGCTCCAGTGCAGCCGGTCACAGCTTATTATATAGCGCCGGTGATGATATTGTTGTTTGCCGTTGTATTTATGTATGCTTATACGGGATTGAAAAAGGAATGGACGCTTATCATTGGAACTATAATACTTACAGTTTGTGTCTATTCAGATCCTGTGGGGGCGGTATTTAACAGACCGGAACAGGAAGATGAGTATCCACTGATCGGTGCATGCAAAGCTGCAGGCGTGTTAGAACTGAGTCCTGAAGATAGGGTGTTTTATGTTGATAGAGATTTGGTTTTGAATCTTCCAGCGGCTTTTTCGTGGGCTGTATTTCCGGCCGGTGCAGGTCATATAAGTGGATTATATTATAATCCGGAGCCGTATAAGTGGAGTGCTATAAAGGAACCGATTACACCGGAGGGACTGGCAGATATCATAAAAGAGGGACACTATACATATGTTTATCTTAAAAATGTGGATGATTATTTTTGGGAGACATATTATCCTGTCTTTGATAACTGGGGGGCGGATATAAGAAATGATGCGATATACCATGTAGAATATGATGAGTCCGGTCGGTTACAGATAAAATATATTGCCGGAACTGCTCTGGAGGATGAAACATAACAGTGGGTTTATTGATTGTTCTGCCTATAGCAGCGGCTATTGCCATATTGGACAGAAGAAAAATAGAAGAGTATGTTTTTTTGGCGATTGGCATTGTAGTGTCGATCATTTTTGCGACGGGGTACATGGGCAGTACTCTACCAGGAGTATATGCCGGTGTTTTGCTGGGAGTAGTTTCTGTCGGTTATTGTCTTTATGTTTTTATTAAAGACAGGGGTCGGTTTAGGGAGCATGTCATGACTCCGGGGCTGCTTGGAGGAGTTATATGCTTTATTATTATGGGAATCATATTTTGGGGTGGATCGGATTACGGTGAGACAGCAGATACATATAGGACTTATGCTCCACGGATAATCAATATGTACAGATATAATGAACTCACTAATTCTGATCCGGAAATCGTGCGTAATTTTTCATTGGGCTATACGGCCCCCATCACTGAAAGCTGGTGCTATTTCTGTAATAAATTATGGTTTTATTATTCGGATGGGATAAATACCTGGGCAAGAGGTGTAATGCTTATTTCTGCTCTTTTGCCGTTCTATTCTTTTATCAGAAAAAATGAATGGCAGAGAATAATTATAATGTCAGTTATTCTATTTGGTATATCGGGGATATTTGTGACTCCGTATAGGTTTCTCCATGATGTTACTGTAGCTAATGCTGCTATATATGGGATGATTATGTCATTTAGAATGTACAGTGATAAGGAGAAATATAATGATATCGGTTATATTGCTGCATGCTGTTGGGGAATAATGGCAACCTGTATGTTGAAACGTATTGGTGGGATATTTCTCTTTGGAATTGTTGGTCCTGCCACAATGTATACTATAGACAGGATACGTATGAAAGATGATAAAACTGCATTTTTTGAAAAAATAATGCCGATTTTGTGTATGTTTATGGCATCTTTAGTTGCTTATTCCTTTAGGCTATATACAGGAGCGGATATATCACTATATACCACTTTCCCGATAACAGGTTTTTTATTGATGGTTGCGATTGGAATATATTGTTTCCTGATAAGGCAATTATTCAATAAGGGGTGGCACATTACTGCCTTGAGTATTTTGGGAGTGACATGTATAGTTGCGGGTATTCTTACATACGTAGTTTCCATGAAACAGCCGCCTGATGACCCGACTATCGATCCGATTCATTTATCTGAAATACGAGTCATGATCTTTTGGGATTACTATAAACAGTGGTTTACAGGGAATAGATTTGGGGATTATGTGTACATTTCAGATTTTTTGTGGACGGTGTTAGTTTTTGGGGGGATTTTAACAGTAAAGCATTTGAACAAAAACAAGCGTATTTCGCTCGATGGGCACTTTATAATAAATTTGGATAATGTGATTCTTCCTATGTTTATGGGATATTTGGCTTTTGTCTTTTTATTTTGTTATATATATACAGCGCGATACGGAGTAGCGTATGAATTCTTACTTGATTATTATAGATATTTAGGTCCGGGAATATCCGTATTGGCGAGCGTGATCATATATGTGCTATTATGTATCAAAGGTGAAAAACAGATGTACATAATGCTTTGTATTGTTGCATCGCTTGTTTTGTTAAGGCCTAATGATGATTTTCTGGTGCTCCTTAATAAAAACGGAAACCGCTGGAACAATTATGAAAGTATGTGTGCTGATGCGGGACTAACATTAACTCCTCAGGATAAGGTTCTTTATGTTGCTCCGGATCCATATGGCGACTATGCGCTTTTCCCTGCAAAAGTAACAAGGGAGCTAGCAGTGCACAATGGAGGGTTAGAAGTTGAGGAGTGGAGCGAAAGTATAATAGATGGAGAATATAAATATCTTGTGATCGAGGATAGTGGAGAAAGATTTAATAATAAGTATCAGGAGATGTTTGAGGGAGGTATTGATAGTATAAGTGAATATGCTATTTATGATATAATCGTTGACGGAGAAGAAGTCAGATTCAGAAAAAAGTAGATGAGTCTGGACATTAGGAGGACGAAGTGATAAAAGTCGTTTTTTTGATATTGAATTATTATGTAACAGATGTTACAGAAAAAGCAATAAAATATATAAAAGAGAATTGTGATGTTGAGGAATACAGAATAGTTGTTGTAGATAATGATTCCCCAAACCATGCATATGAATTGTTGAAACAGAAATATAAGAATGAACCAAAAATAGATATAATAAAAACCGATGAGAATATAGGATTTGCGCGTGGAAATAATTATGGTCTTAGGTATTCCGAGATGCATTATAAGCCTGAATTTCTTGTGATGATGAACAGCGATTTGTTTATTGAAGAAAAGCGGTTATATTCTAAGTTGAAGAATGAATATGAAAAAAGCGGGTTCTCAGTAGCGGGACCACATATGATAACGGGTGATGGAAATGAGAAAACTAATCCTTTTAAGACTTTTATTCCAACAAAAAAATGGTTTAAATATATGATAGCTAAGAGAAAGGAAGAGGCTTTTTGGGCAAGATTTGGTTTATATGAAAAGATGTGTCCTTTTTTACGAGGAAGGCTTTATCCTAAATTAGGCATTTTTATCCCACCAAAGGTTCCATATTTGATAAGAAATGATGCTGCAAAACAGCCTCATGAACAGAAAATGTATAATGTTGCACTACAGGGGGCGTGTTTTATTTTTAGCAGGAAATATCTGGATTGTTATGATGGTCTTAATGAAAGAACATTCTTAGGGGGGGAGGAACTATTACTATACATCGAGATGCTTATGAATGATGAAGTGATGGTGTATATGCCTGAAATTTCGACTATACACATGGTAGGGGCATCGGGGAAAGTTTCTGAGAAAGACTCAAGGAAGAAACATAGGAGACCAGAACAGTTTAAAGAATCCTATGAATTATATAAAATGGCATTGGAGCTGATAGAGCAGTTTGAAAAAGTGGGAAAGTATCAAGAACTATATAAAGGACTTGATAATAGTACATATGAATGGAGACAATACATAGGATAGTTATGCATCTTAGAGTTTGCAACTTAGTAGAAAAATACAAAGATTTCGGCATAGGAATAAATGTTATTCAAGCTTTTCAACATAAAAGCTTTAGCAATTCAAAAGGATATGTATTAAAAATGCACCATTATGGAAAGGATATTTGATTTCATATGCGGCTTAGATATTATGCGGAATTATTACCAGGTAAATTATATTTACTTTACTGTCATATTGAAGATTACTTTTTGGATAAAAAGAAGAGAAAAGAGATTATTGCTGAATTGTCAAAAGTGAGTTCTTTAGATGCTGAACAAGAAACTTGTTTTGTTCAGATTAAGAAGGAAAAAGAACTGTATATATTCCATGGAAAATGGGCAAGAAAATATGATTACTATCTATCTCCATATGGATATGATAAGAAATTAGATTTGCCTTACATTATCTACCCTACAGAAAATGGAAAAAAGAGAATATATTTAAAAAGGGGTAAGCGAAAAAAATTATGTCAAACATATGGGCAGAGCATTCTTAAAGAGCAAGACGAACAGTCTCCGCATAGGTATATGAATAAAGGGATAACCGAGCATATAGACAGAATGCAGAACAGTGTTGTAATTGATCTGGGAGTAGCAGAGGGGAATTTTGCTGCGGAGATTGTTGATAAGGTGGGGAAGGTATTCTTGTTTGAGGCTGATAACTCATGGAATGAATCATTGAAAGCTACTTTTTCAGATCAAATAGAGAAGATAGAAATAGTAAATAATTATGTTTCGGATCATACTGATATTAAAGAAGGCTGTATAAGCTTGGATGAATACTTTAGTGCAAATGTAATGCCCAAAAATGTAAGTGTAATTAAGATGGATATAGAAGGAGCAGAGCTAAGTGCATTGTGTGGAATGAAAAAGGTACTGGAAACAAATCCGCAGGCAATTTTACTTATTTGTCTGTATCATACACAGGAAGCAGAAAAGGAAATCACGGAGTTCTTGTCTGAAAATAATTATGAATATAAGATCAGACCGGGATATATGACTCCATTGTCACTCGGAAAACAAGTAGTCCCATATATGCGAAGAGGAGTTCTGGAGGCTAAAAAAAGGAGCAATAATGGTTCGTAGAATAAAAAGATTATTGGGAATAGATAAAAGTCAGCTCGCGCAGGAACTGTGGAGAAAGAAGAATAGGCATAATACAACAACCGTTATAGATTTAAACCCAGCTACCATTGATAGAATAGAAGTAGGTAATTTTTCGTATGGTTTTTTTAAGGTGAAAATGTTTCCTGGAGATTCCAAATTAAAAATAGGACATTTTTGTTCTATAGCCGGAGATGTGATATTTTATCTTAATGAGCAACATTATACAAATAGGATTTCAACTTTCCCATTTTATAGAATGTGTTTGGAAGAAAATGGGAATGATGCATTTTCAAAGGGGGATATTATAATAGGGGATGATGTCTGGATTGGAGATCATGTTAAAATTTTATCCGGAGTAACCATTGGACAGGGGGCTGTGGTTGGAACTGGAGCTGTGGTTACGAAAAATATACCCCCATATGCTATATGTGGGGGGGTACCTGCAAGAGTTATAAAATATAGATTTTCAGAAGATATTATCGCGGAATTGTTAAAGAAAGACTGGGGAAAAGTAACAAGAGAAATGGTTGAAGACCATATTTCGGAATTACAAGAAGATCTGACAAGTGTGGAACAGATAAAATGGATGCCGGAAAAGGATACATAAACTTACTTTTTATTGGCCATAAACCTCTGGAATAAAAAATATTATTAAAAAGTCTTATATGGGCATGAATGGAGTGGCTGATAATTTGTTTTTGGTTGCAGAGATATTGGTTGCGTATAACAAAATCAAACTATATAATATCAGCATGATATCTGATGGTAGTATGATTCCAGAGTGCGTAAGATGGATAGCGGAAATCATAAATAGGTTACTATAAATAATTCAATTGATTATGAGTGTATATTGGAAAGCAAGAACCCTTATTAGCGGTGATTATAGGGAGCTCGAGCGGAATTACATAGAGTATCATAATAAAAAAGTTATTGAAAATTACCAGAATTCTGATATTCCGATTTACTGTAGCATCCGCCTTTACAGTGATGAAGGTGGGCTGTTTTGTCATTGGCTGAAAGCTTTGTCGGGGATAAGTTATAGCATAAGGAATGGGTTGATTCCAGTGATAGATATGCAGACTAAGGAGAATATCCTAGTATCCAATAGGGAGAGGAAGTATATCAATGCATGGGAGTATTTCTTTCTTCAGCCTGGAGGAATTCATTTTTCCGAGATAAAATCGAAAAAAAATGTAGTCATTCTCGAAAATCCAAGAAGTATAGACAGCATCGGTGAGCTGATAAGTTCAGATGTAGCCTCTGATTATTGGCGTACTGTTGTAAGGCGTTTTATAGCCTTTTCTCCTGAACAGCAGAAAATCATAGATAAGGATATAGATATTTTTAAAACGGAAGATAGATGGCTGGGAATACTGGCAAGAGGGACAGATTATCTGAATGTAGCAGTCGGTCATCCCATGCAGCCGGGAGTGGAAGAACTGGTGGCAAAGATTGACGAGGTGAGTGAAAGGAATAATTGCAACAGGTTTTTTGTTGCAACTGAGGATGCAGATATTCTTGATGGGTTAAAAAACATATATGGAGATAGATTATTTTATCTCGAGCAAAAACGTTATCGCGGTGTGCAGAAGGATAAGCTTGGACATCTTGATGATTATAAGCAGGGTGCTGTAGAGATGAACCGTATCTACCTAGCCGCTATGTACTATCTGGGACAATGTGACTGTCTGCTTACTGGATCAACCACTGGAGCTGTAGGGGCGTATTTATTTTCAGACGGATTTGATGATGTATGTGTTATGAATAAGGACTCAGGAGAAATTCTGGATAAGGATAAGATACTGCAGGCTAACAGTGTGTATGATAATATTGGTATAATTAATAAGCAATCCGATATAGAAACAGGACAATAATATGCGTGTACTTGCGATAACATACTGCCGCGCAATGTTTGGAGCCAACAGAGCATTGTTCTCTATGATGAAGGATATGCGTGAACGGTACGGCGTGGAATTTGAGGTTTTGATGCCTGCTGTTAATGATGGGGAGCTGGCAGAAGTTTTGGATGCCGAGGGCTTTATTCATTATGAAATGTCGATGAAAATGTGGGTGTATCCTGTTGATGCAACGCATAAAGGCTTGCGAGGAATTTCAACCCGAATAAAGACCTTTTTTTTTGCGAATAGCATAGACAAGCTACTGAGACATAATAGATATGATCTGGTTTATACGAATAATTCTACAGTGCAGTATGGCGCTATATTAGCTAAAAAGTGGAAGGTTCCCCATATATGGCATGTCAGAGAATTTGGTAAGGCAGATTACGACATCGAGTTCAGCTATCCTGTAAAAATAAGAACTGCATTTTTTAAAAGAGCCAGTGCTGTAGTCGCTATATCAGATGCTGTGGCTGAGTATGCCAGAAAAGAACTGTGTCCGGGTGCAAATATACAACGTGTATATGACGGCATATATTTTGATAAGAAACTGAGAGTACCGGGACAGAGAGAAGTTATTAATATAGTTTGTGTAGGCACTCTGCAGCCCGGAAAAGGACAGTCGGTACTGCTGGAGGCTGTTAAAATGCTTGTTTGGGGAGAATCTGCTGATAGCGAAAGAAAATCGGCAGATGGCGTGGATAGCATTAGGGTATTCATAGTTGGTTCAGGTCCCACAGAAGAATTTTTGAGAAAATATGTTACAGATAATGGTATTGAGAGTGTAGTAGAATTTTGTGGATATAGGTCGGATGTAAGGTCTTTGCTGGATACCATGGACATAGGTGTGATCTGTTCCAGATTGGAAGGATTTGGCTTAGTCACCTGTGAATATATGGAAGCCTCATTGCCGGTGATAGGTGCTGACAGCGGTGCTACAACGGAACTTGTGGAAGATGGCGTTAATGGATATTTATATCCACCTGGAAACGCTATTGTTCTTTCTGATAGGTTAAGACTGCTTATTGAAAATAGAGATTTGCTTTGTGAGCTGGGTAGAAATTCATATGAGTGTGTGAAACGAGAGTTCACATTAGAACGAAATACAGACAATATGTATAGTGTTTTTAGAAATGCTATAAAACTATAAAATCAACAATAATAGACACTTGCATACGTTATTTGGGGAGAAATATGAAAATAGAAGAGAAGATTAAATGTGATATGGAGTTAGGTAAACATATATATATTTATGGAGCTGGATCACTGGCGACTGATATATATAGGATTTTTACAAAACTGGGAATTGTTTTTTCAGGCGCTATCGTAGACGATGAATATTATGAGAGCAGTAAAAAACTTGATGGAGAGCTTGATGTTATTCCTGCAAGTCGTATTCCGGAGAAAGGTATATCGGTTATCGCCGGGAATGCGGACTACGAGAGAATCAGGAGTACATGTGTTAGGGCAGGTATAGAAAATGTGTATTATTTGTCCAGAATATCATATGGCACTATCGGAATGGACTCTGATATTACTAAAGAATATCCTATAGATGCAATTGATAAGGTGAGGATCTTATTGTCTGATGAAATATCTGTCAGAAATCTGCATTCATTTATAGAGGCAGTGAAAACAAATGATGTTGAGCCTATTTTAAACAAATATAAGAAACAGGGATATTTTGATAATGACGTTTTCTCCGTAAATAAAGCAAGGGTGTTCTGCGATATTGGTGCATATACAGGTGATACGATTCGTGATTACTTGAAAAGCAATTATAAGACAATGAAAAGGATATATGCATTCGAAGGTAATCCTGTCACATATGATGTGCTTAGGGATTATATAGATTCAATCCCTGATACCATCAAGGAAAAAATACAGACTTATAATATCTGCCTTTGGGATGATGTGAAACGTGTAAGCATAGGAACCCTGGATGAACATCAGTCTCAGGAAGAATCTCTTATAAAAAATGATGAGAACGGAACAAGTATTACCGCTACTTTGGATAGTGTTCTAGAGAATCGTGAAGTGTTAGATTTACTAAAAGTTAATTTCCTAGGATCGTATAATGTGCTTAAAGGAGCAGAAAGAATAATCCGTGAGGATGCCCCGGATATCATAGCGGCTGTTGGTTTTAGTCCTGATGATCTGCTGAGACTACCAATTTTTATAGATTCTTTTAATATTGGATATAGAATATATTTAAGGTATAACTATCCACTTGTAGATGGGCTTGTACTTTACTGTACAGTCAAATGAGATTATATACATGGTAATTAGTCCAATAGTGATTCCAACGTTAAATAGGTGTGGACATCTGAAACAATGTCTGGAATCTTTGAAGAAAAATAGGTATGCATCCGAAACGGATGTATATATATCCATAGATTATCCTCCATCAGAAAGATATCGTGAAGGATATAAAGAAACAGTTTCGTTCCTTAATGCGGGAATAAGCGGTTTTAGGAATGTTTATGTTTTTATTCAAAAGGAGAATTTGGGGACATCTGACAATGTACGCTTTTTATACGAAAAGGCCTTTAATGCACAGGACAGGCTGATATATACAGAGGATGACAATGTTTTTTCGTTGAATTATTTAGAATATACAAATCTGATGCTTGAAAGATATGAGGAGGATAAGACAATATACTCTGTAGATGGTTACTTATGGCCAATTGAAATAAATAAAAGAGCAGAAACCTTTAAGGCACCTTTTTTTGGCGCATGGGGATATGGCATATGGTCAGATCGAATAGAGGAGTTTGACAGATTTAGAAGGGAAGATCTGGTAGGTTTTTTAAAAAATGCAAATAATAAGAAAAAGCTGAAAAAATGGAGCAGGCATATATATAGACAGGCTCTTTATATAGCCACAGAAGAACATTATTACCCAATATATAGGAATCATGGCGTCGGCAAGATGTATATGGACGATGATTTTATTGTTAATGTTTATCTATATATTATGTCAAAAAATGTGATTCTTCCTTATGTTTCTAAGGTTAGGAACATGGGGCATGATGGCAGCGGTGAGAATTGTGACTTTAGTAATAGAGCGCTTTTTGAAGAACAAAGTATAGATAAACGCAACTGTTTTAAACCAGATGATTCAGTTGACGCAAATGAAGAGGAGCTTAGTCTGATCAGGCAGTATTTTGATGGTATGGACAGACAAAGTTTCAAGGAAAGTATCAGGACTGAATGGATGTCACTTATGTTAAAGTAATAGTTTGCTTATAGTTTTATACGGAATATGGAATCGTTATATAGCATTGTCATTCGCCCTATTGAATATCTGATAGAGGTTATTTATGTCATTATGGAGCGTTTCCTAGGACATCCGGGGTACGCAGTTATAGCTGTTAGTTTGACAGTGAGTTTTTTGTGTCTTCCGTTATATCTGCGTGCTGAAGAACTGCAAAGGAACGAAGGCGAGAAACAGAAACGGCTAAAAAAATGGACTGATCATATTAATCGTCATTTTAAGGGCGAGGAAAAGCT
Organism: Lachnospiraceae bacterium AB2028; assembly: GCA_000621425.1. Lineage (GTDB taxonomy): Bacteria > Bacillota > Clostridia > Lachnospirales > Lachnospiraceae > NK4A136. The sequence goes on along the minus strand of JHYJ01000007.1, from coordinate 262,247 downwards.
TTTTGTCCGTACTTGCTACTATAACGAAAATGGATACAGACCATATGATGCTATAAATGGTACAGTTCCGTTACTTCTTCAGATTCCTTTTTTTCTTGCGGCTTATCATTTCCTTTCTGGTCTGGACGCATTAAAGGGGTGCAGTTTTTTTTTCATACGTGATATGGGTGTTGAGGATGCGATGCTGTATATCGGCACGTTTCCTGTAAATTTACTGCCCATCGCAATGACGGCAGTAAATTGTATTTCCACCTTCATATATTCAAAAGATCTGACGCTTAAACAGAAGATTCAACCATATGCTCTTGCATTGATATTTCTTATTCTTCTATATCATAGCCCTTCTGGCTTGGTGTTATATTGGTTGTGTAACAATCTGTTCTCACTTATCAAAAATACCGTTACTTCATATGTTAAGGATCGGAAACGTTTTGTTGCAGTGGTGATATGCACCATTGGTGTTGCTTTTATTGCATATGCTGTTTTGACTGATAAAATAGGTCATCTGCTTGTGATTAGGGATTATGAGACATTAATGATGTACGGATTGATATTTTTATGTGCATTTACTCCGTTGGTACTTTGGTTTATATCACGTAAGGTGAAGAAAGTGGAGATAATTAAATCAACTGTTAAAAAGGGGGATCAGTGGATTATTCTCATAGGTCTTACCGTTCTTTGCGGTCTCCTAATTCCTCTTACGGTAATAGGATCGGCTCCTTTGGAATTTGTGGATCTCATTAATTATAGGTCTCCGCTGCACTATGTATGGACTACCTTTTCTGTGTCAGCCGGAGTATTTCTTTTATGGGGGGGGATAATTTACTGGCTTTGTTCAGAAAAGGCAAAAAAGGTATGCCTATGTTTTTTCCTTTCATTATTTGTTGTTTCAGTTCTTGATTATTTTTGCTTTAGGGCTGATGTGGGTAAGCTTACAATGGAGTTGATATTTGATCATTATCCTCATTTTGAGCGGAGCATTAAGTTGATAAATTTGGCTCTGATTCTTGCTATAGTTACGGCAATTATAATCCTTATGAAAAAATACAGTAAAGTATTGGTAATGTCTGTTTTGGTTTTGAGTGTCAGCATGCTGGTTATGTCGCTGAAAGAATTTGTTGTTGTAAGGGAGGCACTTAAAGATGTCCATCCCGAAAACTGTTTTTCGGACGAGGACAGGACCATTCCTCTTAGCAGGAATGGAAAAAATGTAATGGTCATAATGATTGACAGGGCGGTGGGATTATATATACCATTTATTATGGAAGAGAAGCCGGAACTTGCAGAAAAGCTGGATGGTTTTACTTATTACCCTAATACCGTATCATTCGGTCCATATACGGACTACGGATCGCAGGCGATATTCGGTGGCTATGATTATACTCCTGAAGCAATGGATTCGCGGCCTGACGAATTGATGACAGACAAGGTGGATGAGGCACTGCGTATGATGCCTGAGCTTTTTTCGGCAGAGGGAGCTAAGGTTACCGTATGTGATCTTCCCGATTATACTGCTTTATCTGAAATGCATGCCTTTGACGGTATGGAGGGGGTTAATGTTTTCCATTTGGAGAATATTACAAATGACGGAAAAAATATAGAGACGCTCTGGACTAATATGGAGCGAAGTTTCTTCTTTTACAGTCTGTATAGGATGGCTCCGACAGTGATTCAGGATGATATATATGATGCTGGAGGCTACTTATCATCAATAAACTATAAAACTCTTGCTCTTCCTAAGGATTTTTATAGGGCATATGCAGCGCTCGGAAGTCTTAAGGATATAACAGTTGTTAACGATAGTGATTCGGACACGTTGTTTATGTATGATAATAATATTGCTCATAGCACAGCCATTCTTCAGCTTCCTGATTACACAGTAGAGGATATTATTGATAATAGTGCATATGACCTGACGGAAACTAGGGAAGTTAATGGCATTGTTTTTGAATATGGTGATGATGGAGAGTCTGGTCCAGGACATTACTGTGTAAACATGAAGGCAATCATTATGTTAGGGGAGTATTTTGACTGGCTGCGGGAACAGGGGGTGTATGATAATACACGCATTATTATTGTTGCGGATCATGGTAGCTCTACCGGACAGTTTACACAGTTTAGACTTCCATCAGACGGATCAGATTCACTCCCGCTACGCGGATGGATGTCGGCATTGAATCCGTTGTTGCTGGTAAAGGATTTTGATGCGACAGGATTCCATACGGATAATTGTTTTATGACCAATGCAGATACGCCTTCAATAGCGTTGTCGGGTATAATAGATCAACCATTCAATCCCTATACGGGTAATCCGATAAATACTGATAGAAAGAACAATGGCGCAGATGTTTTTATAACAGAGAGTTTTGGAACATATTATGAAGGACAAACTGTACATGATTATGGTGATGTTGTATGGTATCATGTAGAAGATGATATCTTTGATATGGACAATTGGAGTGTAATTAAATGAAAACGGAAGATTTTCCTATCAGCGGAAATGTACTTGAAAAATGGATAAATCATAATAAGACGACAATTATTCGTTCGGATGGAGATAAAACAAAAAGGTATATTTATATAAATTTGTCCATGGTTCGTCTTCAGACGGCTTGGATAATGCCAAAGATATTGTTTGCGTTGGGGATGGCTGAACAATCAGGTGCAAAAGTCATTGCAGTAACCTGGCATCCTAATGCAGATTTGAAAAGATTATTTGATTCATACGGTATAGCCCTGATTAGTTTGGAAGAAACCTGCAGGAAGGATGTGAAGTCTTTTCTTTTTGCAGGTTTGAAAACTATGGGTATTATGTTTCATGGTGGAAGTGGTGAAAAACTAAAGAAACTTAAACTGGACAACATACCGGTAGGCTGTGCTATTTATGAGGATATTCTGAGAACATCAGATCTCTCAACAATATACAACGTTTTTAATTTTACGTGTGTAAAAAAAATATTTCACTTATTGTGGATGCATTACTCATTGAATCGCTATCTTACTAATCATCCACCTGTTTTTTGTGTGTCTGATGATCTGGCTTATCATGAGGGGATGCAGTTAGCGCTTTTTCACAGTCACGGAGCAGGAATAAGAAATGTAAGCGGTTCCGGTATGGGGAAAGTTGAATTTGACGAGCATCTTCGTACAGTGCGTTGGCATTATATGGATTATCAATACTGTCATGAACATATTCATGAAGTGGATGATAATGGTGTCATGGCAACTGAAAAATATCTTGAAGAACGTTTTCAAGGGAAGAATGGCCGAAATATTGACAAGGGAGCTTTTGCAGGAAAAAAAGTGTGGAGCAGAGAGGATGGAATCAGGGAATTGAGTCTTGATCCCGCTAAAAAGAATATCGTGATCATGGCCCATACATTTACAGATGCTGTTTTCAACTATGGAGATATTTATTTTAGGGATTACTATGATTGGACTGAGCAGACGCTGCGTATAGCCGGTTCGATTAATGATGTGAACTGGATATTGAAACCACATCCGACCAGAAGGGCTTACCATGAATCAAAAGATTCTATTGAAAATATGTATGAAAAATACAAAAAGGACAATATATTCATTCTTTCTGATGAAGTGAGTGCTGAAAGTATTAAGAATATTGCTGATGCAATTATTACAATAGGTGGAAATGCCGGAGCGGAATTCGCATGTTTCGGCATACCTGCAGTAATAGTGGGTACGCCGTATTACAAGGGATTTGGGTATACTTTAGAGCCAAAATCATTTGATCAGTATGAGAGTTGTCTTAAGAAAATGTGTAAAATAAAGCCGCTTAACGATGAACAGGTGATCAAGGCCAAGAAAGTTTTCTATCTTCAAAATATCAGGAAAAAAGAAGGACCCTATGATGATTTTAATGATGAATTTGCAAATATCCTTGGCGGCGGATATACAAAAATGCTTGATGAGATGGCAATAGATTATTTTGAAAAGAATGATGGAACTATGAAATATAATGATGAGATTACAATTGCGGCGTGTAAGTATCTTTTAGAAAATGATTATAGAAAAACGGCTTTTTATCAGGCGGGAAAGTTGGCGGAGGATTTCTGATTGTGATAGAATATAGCGATGGATATGCCAAATAAATGACAGGTGTATGAATAAATGATAAAGAATTCTATACAAATGTTGAATAAAGTAGCCTATATATTGGATCGCAAGCAGAAAAGACAGACTGTTTTTTTTGTGATTTTGGTTCTGATAAACACTGCTCTTGAGACCTTGGGAGTTTCTGCAATACTGCCAATTATGTCAATTGTTCTTGAACCGGAAAAGGTTAATACTAATGTTGTATATAGTCGTATAATGCAGACATTTCACATTAGGGATGTGGGGGGATTTTTACTGTACGCATCTTTGTTTATGTTGGTTGTGTATATTGCAAAGAATCTTTTCATCATATGGATGAATGTCTATTTATATAAGTTTATATATTTTAATAAGGCGAAGTTATCTATAAAAATGATGGACTGTTATATGCGTCAGGATTATATATTCCATGTAAAGCATAATATGGCAGAGATACAACGAAATATAAATAATGATGTTTCGCAGTTTTTCTCCGTTATCCAGAATTCGGTTCAATTGATAACTGAGGTATTTGTCTGTCTGGCACTTGTTTTTTTTCTGCTGGTTACGGATGTTTTGACTACAGTAGTTGTATCGGCGGCTATGGTGGTTATGTTGCTGATTTTCTTTAAATTTTATAAAAAACGTCTTCGTATTTTGGGTGAAAAAAATAGGGAAACCGCATTTCTGTCCAATAAATGGTTTTTACAGTCATTAAGCGGGATTAAAGAGATTAAGACAATGAATAGAGAGGAATTCTTTATTGGTGAGTACTCTTTAGCAACCTACGATAATGCGGATATTATGAGAAAAAATATAACCCTTTCAAATCTTACCAAGCCGGTAGTTGAGATGGTTTCTGTATCATCTATTTTGCTGTATATGTCTGTCAGTATTATAAGGGGTGCTGATATGGCACAGTTTGTGTCGGTGTTATCTGTGTTTGCCATGGCTGCATTTCGTATGCTTCCGTCGTTTAATCGAATAAGCGGTTGTCTAAGCTCACTTATGTTTAATATGCCATCGGTGGATGCTGTATATCGTGATGTGAAAGATATAGAACAGTTGGAGATGGATAGAAAGATGATGAAACCACAGCAGGGACACGACATGACGCTGGAAGATTCAGTTGAAGTAAAAGCTGTAAGGTATGCATATCCCACAAAACCGGATGTTGATGTCTTGAAGGGGATTTCTTTATCAATCCCGAGCAAAAAATCCGTTGCATTCGTTGGTCCATCCGGCTCAGGGAAAACTACCATGGCAGATATTCTTCTGGGGCTTTATCAGCCACAGGAAGGGGCTGTATTGTCTGATGGTTATGATGTATACAGAAACATTGATTCCTGGCATTCTCTTATAGGATACATTCCCCAGAGCATCTATCTGATGGATGATACGATTCGAGCAAATGTGGCATTTGGTCTTCCATCTGACCAGATTGATGATGATAAAGTATGGCAGGTACTTGAGGAAGCACAACTGGCGGACTACGTGAGAAAACAGAAGGATGGTCTGAATACAAATATAGGTGATAGGGGCGTACAGCTTTCCGGTGGACAGCGTCAGAGAATTGGAATTGCAAGAGCGTTGTATACAGATCCCCAGTTGCTCATTCTTGATGAAGCGACATCTGCATTGGACAATGACACAGAGGCTGCTGTTATGGATGCTATTTACCGTCTTTCAGGCAAGATTACAATGGTTGTTATTGCGCATCGTCTTACAACTATCAGGAACTGTGATATTATTTACAGGCTTAATTATGGGACGGCAGAGCTGATTTCATATGACGAAGCATTGCAACATAGTGCATCTGAAAAAAAGTGAATTGGTACTATGATGAGTTTGTATATGATTAAAGAGTGAGATGATCATGGTACGGGAGGACGATAGCGTTGTTTTTTTATGATCTGATAATCAGACCGATAGAGATCCTTTTAGAGATTATCTTCACGGTAATGTATGAATTTTTGGGAAATGCCGGATGGGCAATTATTTTCGTGGGTATTTCCGTAAGTTTACTTACATTACCCATATATTTGAAGGCTGATAAGATTCAGGAAGAAGAAATACAGAAACAAAAATCCCTTCAGATGTGGGTGAAACATATAAAAAATGCCTTCCGTGGAGAAGAACGTTTTATGATGTTATCGACCTTTTATAGGGAGAATGACTATCATCCTATGTCTTCGGCAAAGAGTCTTTTGCCTTTATTACTTCAGATTCCTTTTTTTATTGCGGCATACCACTTTCTCAGTAATCTTAATTTAATACAGGGAACTACTTTTGGTATAATTGCAGATCTTGGTCAACCGGATGATATTATCAAAGTAGGCAATCTTCAGATACATTTTTTGCCGGTTTTGATGACGATGCTAAATGTTTTTTCTGGCTTTATTTATACACGGGGTAGTGGAATTAGGGAAAAACTTCAGGTATATTTTCCGGCAGTCATTTTTCTTTTTTTGTTATATGATTGTCCATCGGGATTGGTTCTGTATTGGACCGTGAATAATCTTTTTTCGTTATTAAAAAATCTTGTTACAAAGTGCATTCCAGAAAGTATAAATATAAAAAAATATCTTCTTTTGTTGGTTACTATCTTTGTTTCAATGTACTATGTTTTATCGGGCCATATGATGGGGGCAGTTCAAAGAAGAGATAGGGAGGAACTGGCTGTTGTTTTCTTGATTGTTGCAGCACTGCTTTGGAGTGTGATACGTGAATTTTATAAGAAAGAAAAGGGTGTTTTACCGGTAATGAATAAAAGGGCATATCCGATTCAGCCGGTGATAGCATTGATCCTTTTTGCAGGTATGGTTATCCCATTAAGGGTAATTTCGTCTGCTCCACAGGATTTTGTAAATATATTTCGTTATCGATCCCCATTGATGTATGTGTTGACTACAACATTGACTTGTATAGGTTTTTTTGGTGTATGGGGGAGCATACTTTATATTATGCTTTCTGAAAAAGGAAAAGTCTGGTATGAATATTTGTTGTATGGATTTATACCTGTGGTTATGGTCAATTTTTTCTTTGTAAATGCGGATATGGGGACGTGCGATATGCGTCTTAGGTTTGCAAAAGAGTTGCATTTGGCATCCCTGATCAGATATGGGAATCTGGTGATTAATATTTTGGTTTTTTTCATTTTTATTATTTTGTATTATAAAAAAAAGAATATATTAAAAATGATAATAAACGGAATTATTGTTTCTTTTATTGCAGTTTCTGCAATTGATATTTATAAAAGTGTTCAACAGATACAACAGGTGCATGCGGGTGAGGAGCATGTGGAATTTGCGTTGAGTCGTACAGAGAAAAATGTAGTTGTTATCATGCTGGATCGTGCAATAGGTGCATATATTCCATTTATAATGGAAGAACGACCGGATTTGATGGAAAAAATGGATGGATTTACATTTTATCCTAATGTAGTTACGACAGCATACTCTACTAGATGTGGATCACAGGCTATTTTTGGTGGTTATGATTATCTGGGTGATAGAATGCTATCAGCGTATGTACAGGATCGGGACGAGTGGACTACGTTGACAGATGAGGCATTAACGGTGATGCCGTATCTGTTTGGCGAAAACGATTATCGTGTATCAATAGGTGATGTTCCCTGTGCAGGTGGACAGGAAGGGGTTTCTGATTATAGTATTTATGATGATTATGATTATGTGAATGCTTTTCATTATGGAGGACGTTTTAAAGAGACGGAAGAGTATCACTGGGAAGATGAGTGGCGGACGATTGAACGGAATTTTGTTATGTACAGCTTTCTAAGAATGGTGCCGGCAGAATTTCAAGACAATGTTTATGATGGTGGTCGGTATATGTATCCCGAATTATCAACGGATGTTCGCATTGGAGAGTACAAAGAGGAATATAGAGCCTTGGTTAATCTCAAATCGTATACCACCATAGACGATGGAAAGCCGGGCTTGATCATGTATACTAACCTTTTATCGCATGAGCCCAATTGGCTACAGCTTCCCGATTATGAGCTGACAGATAAGGTAGATAATAGTGGCTATGATATAGAAATTCAAAGAGAATTAAATGGGATACGGATGGATTTAAGCCAGGATGCCGGAAATGGAGATGATTTTGGAGTAAAATCTTATTTTGTTAACGTTGCTGCACTTTTACGTTTAGCAGAGTGGTTTGACTATCTGAGAGAGAATGGGGTGTACGATAATACAAGGATTATACTGGTTTCAGACCATGGCTACTGGTTGGGCCAGTTTGATAATCTCAGAGCTTTAGATGGGAAAGATATGCAGACATATAACTGTTTGTTAATGGTTAAGGATTATAACAGCAAGGGATTTACGGTAGACAATAGTTTTATGACAAATGCGGATGTACCAAGTTTAGCGATGGATGGTATTATATCAAATCCGGTGAATCCTTATACTGACCATCCGATTTCAACAGAGGGGAAAAAGAATGGGGTTGATATTGTGTCTTTGGAAGGTGATTGGGATGATCCATTATTTTATCATGTAAAGAATGATATTTTTAGACCGGAGAATTGGAGTTATGCAGATCCGGAAATGGATGAATAGCACTACAGAGAGTTTAGTCTAATCGGCAGTGGTAGTCGGTTTTTCGGCGATAGGCAGCCATATGTGAGGTGTAAAAATATTTTAGTTTTAGATAGGTGTATTTCATTATACTCACCTGTGATTTTTCTATTACTGACTGTAACTGCTGATAGAGTTCATCGCTTACATTAATGGAATTTGCCTTTGCCGTATCTATCTTTTCTTTGAGTGTAAGTAATTCCTTATGGAAAAGCTGTTCCTCATGACGATGTGAAACAATTTGAAGGCATTTTACAACATGGTTTAGAAATAGCTGTTCATTTTTATTTCTTATGCAATCGTCCAATTCGGAAAAAAAGGATTTGTTTAGGAGCATATGAGTTACACTGGAGATGTATGATCTGTAACCATACAAATTATAGCCACATATAGCTGCTTTTGTTGATATCTTAAAAATGTTGGTGCTGTATGCCGCATCACAGCCCATTCGAACATTGCTAAATCTTACATCTTTAAATACGCTTGTTTTAAAAAGTTTGCATACAATACATTTACGAAGATTTTTAGGATCATCAGTAAGAGTAATCTTATGTGTGACATCTAACTTTATATCTCTGCATTCTACCATTGCAGTCATTCCGCAAAGTACGATGTCAACATCATACTCTTTCATTACGTCATACATTTTTTTAACATAATTTACAGAAACATAATCATCCCCATCAACAAAGCAGTAATATTTTCCACGTATCTCTTCCACAGTTTTATTTCTTGCGATGTACTGCTGCCTTACGCCGGCACGGAAGAGACGGATCCGGGAATCTTTTTTGGCGTATTCCTGGCATATCTCATAGCTGCCGTCATCGCTACCGTTGTCTACAAGTATGATTTCAATATTTCTATAGGTTTGGTTTAAAAGGCATTCAATACATTCACCTATGTATCTGCTGATATTGTAAACCGGTACCAGTATGCTGACCAAATCTTCTTCCAGTTGTATATTATCTGAATGTTTCATATAAATTAACCACGATTTCTATTAAGGAATTTTAGTTTACATTCATAGCACGAGGGCTGATTATTTCCAATAGGGACCATATTCCACTTTGTCAGCAGCTTTAGGCCGTTCTTCCAAAGGATAGATCCACGAGTCATTATAATATTTTTTGAGATTTTCATCCATATGCTCTATTCCACCGAATCTGGATCCATCCCATCGTCTGCCCATGATTCCAAACAGAATCTGCAGAACTCCGCCCATGCATATAGCCTGCTTTCCTGCTTTTTTTATCTCTGCACATAGCGGATAAGCGTATGCGCCGCAGCTCACCAGGGCAACATCGAAATCCATTGCTAATATCTCATTCTTCATGAAATCCAGTGCTTCAAACCAGTCTGAGAATCGATTATCATCCATATCACCAAGTGTTACAAGTGATTGATAGGTTAAGAGTGTAAATTCCGGAAGAATATCAGTTCCCGGGTATATTTCTTCGCGTCTGGCATATTGATGTTCAACGGATTTTGAAAAAGATGATACTATGAGGACCCTTTTCCCTTTAAGGGCAGCAGTCCATGAATTATCAAGGGAATAAGGTTCGAAAACTCTGAAATTTTCTACTGATTTACTTTGGGTAGGAAGATAGGTATCAATGAAATAGTCTTCCAAAAACTGCTTATTACAAGCAAAAAGATCGGTCTGTGCTATTGCATCCGTCATTAACTGCAAGAATCTTTTACCGAGTGCGGGATCGTTTGGGAAAAAACCTGACCAGTTGTAAAGTATATTTATGGTAAGTGCGTATTTTTTCTTTATTTCGAATTCGAACATACGCATTACCCCTGTTTCAGAGAAACCGAGCCGTCCGGCCATAAAGGGTTGGTCAGACTTAAGCATATTTGCCAGAGCATCAGATGCCTCTTGGGTTGTTAGCATTTCCCTATGGACATATCTTAGTTTATTGCCAAGAGTAGGTATCTTATTCCTTATGGTATGTTTGATAGCGTGCTTAAGCCAGGTAATAGTTTTTTTCATGTGAGTTCCTTATAGAGAATAATAAACTAAGTTATATCAAAGGACAAAATGGTTTACTAATAGTATTTAGTGCAATTTTTTTGCGGGTACACCGCCGATTGTAATATTTTCTTCCTCAAATGAGTTTACAACGACAGCTCCCGCAGCGACAGTGATTCCGTCTGCTAAGTGAGCTGGACCGATGATCCTTGCTCCAACCCACAGCTCACAGTTATTACCAATTTTAGCACCGCTTCCAATACAGTTTTGGCCGTGAAGTTTGCAGTTATTACCAATTTTTGCACTTCCAACAATAATGTTAGTATGAGCGATATATAGGCCAGGCGCAAAAGCACATTCCCCCATGTCGATATTTAATTTTCTTCCTAACTTGTTTTTTTGGTGTTTAAAGAAAATATAAGGGATATAGTTTATGTTGGAATGTTTCTTTTTTAAATAAAAATATTCAGTGTATCTGAGCAAACGTAAATATTTACATACATAATAATCCCGATCTTGGCACAAAAAAGCGTACAATCGCTTTATTGGTGTGGACATGGAAGGATAATTTTTTTGTTCTATCCTAATGCAGTTGTACAATTCTTGTCGCGTCATAAGATTGACATTCCTTATGATTTTGTTACAATCGTAGACGATAGATCTACAATGAACAATATACCATATCTCGCTTAGTAAAACAATTGCACCAATTGAATGGGGAGGATGGTTATTGGTTTGCAAACGGACATATTTCATGAAGAACAAGGCAAGTATAGGAAATAAAATATACCGCAAACTTCACTGGATCGTCTTTAACAAACTGGATGGAAAGAAATGGGCGACTCCTTTCTATGCGTCGTGGCGGCATGCGTATACATTGAAGGGAAAACAAAGACAAAAGTCAGAAAGCTATAGTTCAAAGCATCCTAATGATGGCTTATCTCATATTTTTCTTACCCAAATTCCAAATGAAGGTGCTGGCATCGGACATCAGCTCGCAAACTACAATGCAGGGCTGTATTTTGCGTCTTTTTTTGGTGTAAAATATGCCTATCCGGGATTTAGGAAAAAGGATTGGGAATCATTTTTAGGACTGGGTGAGAACGAGGTCTCATTAAAGGAACTTAGAAAAAAAGGATATAAGGTGCTGCGGCTTCCATATTACGAAGATGCTGCGGATTATGAAATGGTGCGTAATATCATAGCCTCCTATTCTGGACAGCGTGTGGTTTTTCTCAATGAGCTGGATCAGTTCTATAAGGAACAGTATGGTGTGGCCGAGTACGCGAAGAAAAAGTTCAATTCTGCAATGGCGCGCAGTAAGGATAAACTGATTTATGATGAAAAACAGCTAAATATTGCCGTGCATGTAAGGCGTGGTGATATAAATGTCGTGAGTTCGGCTGACAGCAATCTAAAAAAACGCTGGTTGGATAATGATTATTACGAGAATGTTCTTGAAAACGCAATAAAGAGAATCTCGGAGGATGACAGATTTGTTTCGTTAACCGGAAAAAAGGACTGCAGACCCTCGATTTACATTTTTTCCCAAGGATCAGAATCTGATTTTGAAAGCTTTAAACGTTTTGAAAAGGATGGTGATCTTCATTTCTGCCTTGATATGGAAGAAAAAGCTTCATTTCTGCATATGGTCAGGGCTGATATATTGATTACCAGTAGGAGCTCATTTTCATACAAGCCTGCGCTGATATCTGATGGGATACGGATATGCCCGCCGGGTTTCTGGCATGATTATCCTGAAAATGAACACTGGTTCGTAGCCGATGAGCATGGAAATTTCTGATAGTATAGACTAACTATTAAAAGTCAATAGTAAAAAATGATTTTTGGGATAAAACATCATCGGATGTTTTATATAGCCCGGAGGCAGGCTTAAGCCTCAATCAGTACCTTGAAAACTGTATGACAAACAGAGCATCTAAACAGGTGCTCACAGAAAAGGATATGAGTTAAAGGTCTATTTTCGGTAGGCTTCGCCTGTAAGTTCCATTCGGTAGATGGTGCGTATCAGCTTCTTCGTTGCATGACCGACTGCAACATTGTAGTGCTTGCCTTCGCTTATTTTCTTAGAAAGGTAAGCTCCGAAGTTTTCATCCCATTTGCAGACGAACTTAGTGGCATTAAACAAAGCATACCTCAGGTAACGGGATCCTCGTTTTTCCATATGGGAATAGCTTGAATCAAGCTGCCCTGACTGATATGTAGATGGCGATAAGCCTGCAAATGCAAGTATCTGATCGGCATTGCTGAAGCGGTTGAAATCGCCAATCTCTGCAAGAATCATGGCTCCCATACGGTAGCTAATACCAGGGATTGTCATAATCGGAGAGTTGCAAGTATCCATAATGGATTTGATTGAAGCTTCGATTTCATCAATCTCATCCGTCATCACCTTGATCAGATGGATGGTGTGCTTCAACTCCATTGATTTCGCCGGCATAACAGAACCGATTGAATCCTTTGCAGCATCTCTTATGGTGACAGCCATATCTCGTCCGTAGCGTCCCTTAGAAGCTGTTTCAAGGACATTTCTTAGATGTGTAAGGTGACTTTCAGCGATGTAAGAAGCACCGGGAAACTCAGAAAGTAAGGCGTACACAGAAGCCATATGAAGATTAGGAACGAGCTTTTCCAGTTCCGGAAACAGGATGTTAATAAGCCGAGCCACAGACGATTTAAGCTTGGCCCGCTCCTGAACCTTGTCAAAACGGTAACGGGTTAATGACTTGAGTTCTTCGCTGTGATATGATGTGTTTGAGTAGGGCTTGAGAGTCTTATCAGTCATCAACATCATAGCAATCGAACCAGCATCGACTTTATCCGTTTTCGTCTTTCTAAGGCTTAGACCTTTTCTGTAAAGATTTGTATGTAGCGGGTTGATAACACAGGTGGGTAGACCTTTATCAGTGAGCGATCCGAGAAGATTGAGTGAGTAGTGACCGGTAGCTTCAAGACCTACTTTTATTTCGGTCCTATCATCAGTCACTGAGAAAATCTTCTCATACAACTCATCAAAGCCTGTCTTGTTATTCGGGATAGTAAATACCGGATAGAGATTATCGGCTTCTGATCCCAGGATGCAGCAATCGTGTTTATCATTTGCAACATCGATACCAACATAGATCATACACATGATCCTCCTTAAAAGTATTTGACGCTGTATTGGATCCACAGGGCTCTCTGCCGATGTAACCTCGTTCTACATAAACCGTCATGCGGTATCTAACTGATTAACACTTTGACAAAGAGGCTGTGGTTGGAGCCTATTCAAAACCGTCTATGCGGTAGGAGGACAAAAACCAATCCACAGCATCTTCAACAGCATACCCTATACCTATAGAGAAGGTAAAGAAGGGGTATGACTATATAATACGAGGTAGGATATATTGCATATAATGGGCTAAGATGAGTATATAGCTATATGCGGATAGGATTAGTATGATGTATATTTATGATATTTTTATAAAACCAATAGAGTTAATTGTGGAAGTGATTTTTGTAATCCTGTATCGTCAGTTCGGAAGTTCAGGTTTAGCTATAATTGGTGTCAGTTTAGCTGTCAATCTTCTTGTGTTGCCGATCTACAGAAGGGCAGATGCAGCCCAGGAGGAAGAGCGGAAAAAACAGGAGCAGATGAAGCCGTATATCCAAAAAATCAATAGTGCTTTCCGTGGTGATGAACGATATATGATGTTATCAGCTTACTATAAAGAAGTGGGGTATCGTCCATTGTATGCATTACGAGGGATACTGCCGGTTTTCTTACAAATTCCTTTTTTTATTGCTGCATACCATTTTTTGAGTAGTCTGGATATTCTGGAAGGTGAATCATTCTGGATATTGAGAGATCTCAGCAAACCGGATGGCTTGATTGATATTTATGGAATAAGTGTTAATCTATTGCCTATTTTAATGACTTTAATAAATGTATTGTCCGGTGTTATTTATTTAAAGGGATTCCCGCTTAAAAGTAAGCTGCAGACATATGGCTTGGCTTTATTATTTTTATTCTTTTTGTATGGTAGTCCCTCAGGTCTCGTATTCTACTGGACTCTGAATAATCTTTTTTCCCTTTGTAAGAATGTTGTGATGAAAACCATTGGAATAGTGGAAAAACCAAAAGCTGAGCAGAAGGAGGATAGTCTTAATTTCAATGATATTGTGCCTGCACAGATATGTCTGACAATGCTTTGCGGACTTGCAATACCGGCTGCATTGGTGGCAGCTTCGCCGTTAGAATTTATTTTGATGGTTGATTATAGACATCCGATACATTATGTTATCAGCACATTTTGTATTGCTATGGGATATTTCATTGTATGGATGTCGGTTTTTTATTTACTGAGTGTATCTTCAGTAAGAAAACTAATTTGTATGATAATTTCTGTATTTGGATGTATTGCGGTGTTTAATTATATGTTTTTTGGACATGAGTTAGGAATAATTTCTGCAGATTTGTTGTACCAGAATAATTATATTTCTTTTGATCATAAGGAAAAGATAATTAATTTATTAATGGTGGTAGTATTTCTTGTTATTGGTATATTGCTATGGAAATATAAAAAAGGAATTGTGAAGGCGGCATTGCTAATATTATCTGCAACGATGGTTATCATATCGCTGAGAGATTGTAGCACTACATTGCGGGCTGCTGAAAGTATAGACCCTTCGGTTAAAGAAAAGAGAGACCAAAATGAACCTATATTCAGGCTGAGTAAAACAGGGAAGAATGTTATGGTAATATGTCTTGATGCAGCGATGGGAGTGTATGTGCCATATATTATGCATGAGAAACCTGAACTTAAAAACAAGTTTGAGGGATTTGTTTTTTATCCCAATACCGTTTCTTTCGGGAGATTTACTTCCGTGGGCTCACAGGGAGTGTGGGGAGGATATGAATATGTTCCTTCTGTGTCGGATCGTGATCTTACGAAGAATCAGGAGCAAAAAAGGTATGAAGCAGACACCATGTTGGCAAGAGTTTTTTCAAACGCGGGTTATGAGGTAACCGCGTGTGATATACCATTTGCCGGTTTTGAAAATGTATCTGATCCGGCGGCTTTTGATGGGATTCCCGGTGTAAAAGCATTAAACACAATGGGATATTATATGGATGGTCTGGATGAATATGAAAGTAATCGTCAGCGTGCATTTTTTATGTATTCGATTATGAAATGTATGCCTGTGATCCTTCAGAGCAAAGTTTATGATGCAGGAAGGTATTATTCTGCAGATGGCTTGTTGAAATTATCAGGTGGACAATCTCGATATTTTGAGGCTGTGAGTGTGCTGGAAAAGCTTTCTACACTGACAGAAATAACTTCAGACGATGTAAATACATTATTATTACTAAATAATGATACAGCACATGAGCCGATACGACTGAGCCTTCCGGATTATAATGAAGATTTGGATCTGTTGACCTATGTGGATGATGAAAGTGAGTATTATAGAGAGAATGATTTGGGAAATAGGATATACCTGAATATGGATAGTTGTTACTATCATAGTAGTGTTTCCGCATATCTGAGACTGGCAGATTATTTTGATTATCTTAGGGAAAATGATCTGTATGATAATACGCGGATAATTATCGTAGCGGATCATGGGAAGCCTACTTTCGAGTTTCCGGATCTAATAATAGATGAGCCATATGATTTGGAGAATCGATGCGATGTTTTACAGTTTCAGCCCGTACTTATGGTGAAGGATTTTAACTCTCACGGAGATATTTCGGAAGACAATACGTTTATGACAAATGCGGATACACCGACGATAGCTGTTTCGGGTTTGATAGAGAATCCCATCAATCCATATACAGGTGTGGCAATTGATAGTTCGGAAAAGTATTCCCATGATCAGGTAATCATTTTCCCGGGAAGTATTGTTCTTGAAGAGCCGGATGCAATAACATATGATAATGAATCTCAGCACTGGATTTCTGTACATGATGATATATTTGATCTTGATAACTGGAATTGGGTAAAATAGTACACTATATGATACTTTATGATATTTTTATACAGCCAATAGAATATCTCATAGAGGTGGTTTTCATCACGATGTACGGCTTTCTTGGCAATGCCGGCCTTGCGGTGATTGCTGTAAGTATACTGGTTAGTACACTGGTGTTGCCGCTTTACAATAAGGCTGAACTTGTTCAAGAGAAAGAACGATGCCGTCAAAAAGAGATGGCTTCTTGGATACAGCATATCAAGAAGGCTTTCTCCGGAGATGAGAGGATGTTAATCCTGTCAGCATATTATAATGAGATGGGGTATAGTCAGCTTTCTTCTATCAAAGGTATGGCACCTCTATTGTTACAGATACCTTTTTTTCTTGCAGCATACCATTTTCTTTCGGGAATTAACTTGGGACAGATATCTGCCTTCGGACCAATTCCTGATCTTATGCATGAAGATGGGCTTTTTCAGATTGGGAGCTTTTCTATAAATGTGCTGCCTATTTTGATGACCTTTATTAATATGGTTTCTTCGGCAATTTATACTAAAGGCTTATCTGCAAGGGAAAAAATCCAGCCTTATGTAATGGCGCTTGTGTTTCTGGTGCTTTTATATAAAAGTCCCGCACTGTTGGTGCTTTACTGGACTATGAATAATGTATATTCCTTATGTAAGAATATTGCTGAAAAGTATATGAAGCATCCGGGATATGCCATTACGGCGCTTTATGGCTTTCTGGCTGCAGCATTTTTGGTTTATACCGTTGCGAGCGGTAAGCTTAAGGATGCTCTCATTGGTCGGGATGATGAGATAATTCTTTATTTTGCCGGCTTTATCATTCTGTGTTCGGTGGCATTCTATGGTACCGGACTGGCCGGAAGATTCGTGCGGATAAAAGCGAATGATATAGACACCCGTACCGGAATTACAATTCTTCTGCTTGCGGAGCTTATTTTGACGCTGGTTATCTCCTGTATTCCGCAGCTTCTTCTTATTGGAGCCTCTCCGCTTGAATTTTATGTAGCCGACAAAGGACTTACGCCGCTGCATTATGTATTCTCAGCTGCTTGCGTTGCGGTTGGAGCCTGTTTTGTATGGGGAAACATAGTCTATTATTTTTCATCTCCTAATGGGAAGCGGATATTTGAGGCGGTGCTGTGTGCATTCATAATAGTCTTTATTGTTGACTTGTTTTTTTTCAGGGCACAGACAGGAACTATTACTACAGATCTTGTATGCACATTGATCCCCTATTTTGAAAGGAACTATCAGCTGATTAATCTCTTGCTGGTCTGCATACTTCCTATACCTGCATTTGTGATAGTGATCAAAAAGCCGAGAGTGGCCCGGCTGATGCTTACTGTAATAGCGTTCAGTTTATCAGTCGGATTCGCATTCTATGCTATACGGATACAGAATGCGGTCAATAAGAGCAGCGTGGAATTTAGCAGGGCAGACCAATCACAGGGGGGATCGGCAGAATTACCTTTTAGTAAAAATGGTAGGAATGTGGTTGTTATTATGCTTGATAGGGCTGTGGGCGCATATGTACCGTTCCTTATGGATGAAAAGCCGGAACTATTGGAGAAATTCGACGGTTTTACATATTATCCTAATACAGTATCACCGGGATTCCATACGAATTTCGGCGCACCTCCCCTGTATGGCGGGTATGAGTATACGCCTGACTCTATGAATGAAAGGAACGATGTGCTTCTGGCAGACAAGAATGATGAGGCACTTAAAGTTATGCCGGTCATTTTTGATTCGGCAGGCTATGAGGTGAATGTGGCTGATCTGCCCTATATCCATTATGACGAGGATGGTGCCCCTCTTTTCGAGGATTATCCGGATATTGTGTATCATGAATATGCCGGAAATCTGCCGTCGGGTTTCGACGAGGCATCATTTCGTAAGACACGTGAAAGGAATTTCTTTTTCTATGGCCTAATGAAGCTTACTCCGGCTACTTTTCAGGATGAGATTTACGACAGGGGTAAGTATTTAAGCGGCAACCGGGTTATGGAATGCGGAGGTGTTGCATTTTATAATGCCTATTCTGTATTGGAAAATCTTGAAGCATTGTGTTACCCTGTTAACGCTGGAGACTGCTTTTTTCTCCTATGTAATAATACCCCGCATGAGCCTGCATTATTAAGCCTTCCGGACTATGATATTGTACCGGCAGATCCGGAGATGCTTAAGGAAGCTGTACTTACTGAACGGACTATTGATGGCAGGACTCTTAGGTTTGATCCGGATAATATTGAGTCAAATCTTGGATCATATCATTCTACAATGGCTGCTTTTTTGAAACTCGGGGACTGGTTTGACCAATTAAGGGAATGGGGTGTATATGATAATACAAGGATAATACTCGTATCTGATCATGGTGGAGAGATGCATCATTTTGATGATTTAGTTATGGATAATGGTATAGATGCCGAGGGTATTAACGCGCTTCTTATGGTGAAGGACTTTGGCGACAGCGGATTCACTACAGATACCTCATTTATGACAAATGCTGATACTGTGGCGCTGGCAACTGCAGGTATTGGAGATGGCGTGACGGCAAATCCTTTCACGGGCAATGAGATTACTATGGACGGGAAGAAGGATGGAATATTAGTGGTTCGCAGCGATTACTACAATGTGGCAATAAATAACGGTTATACATTTATTTCGAATGATAACCGGTGGTTTAGGGTCAGGGATGATTTTTCAGATGAAGAAAATTGGGAAGAGCTGCCATAAAAAGCTTCTTTTGGTTCGTATCTGTAATTGAATGCAGCGGAAAGCCTGCAATGAATATGGTTATTAAACAAAAGTGATAGGAGGAGAGAATGGATAACCAGAGCGTGAACACACAGAATACGGAGACATCCGGGATTACTCAGGATGTTTCGAATACACAGGCACTGAACAGTGAAAGTGTGCAGGGACAGACTGCCGTTCAGCCGGATTATACCCCTGTTCAGAATTCATATCAGCCGAATTCGAACCAGAACGGTTCTTACGGCGCCAATAGTTATTCAGCTAATTCGTATCAGGGCAATGCTTATCAGAACGCTTCATATGGCAGCGGTGCATATATTCCGGCGCCGGCACAGAGCACTCACAGTATCGACAGTGTTGTGTCTGAATTAAAAAAGCAGAAGGGCGTGATGATAACTGCGCTTATTCTAAACACATTGTTGTTGCTCGCATTTGCTGCCATTACGACGGTGATGTTCATCCGTCTTGATATTGTTACCCAGGATATGGCGTATGATCTGTCTAACTGCGAGGAAAGCATCTGCAAGCAGGGACGCACGATTACAGCCATAAGCAATGGTATGGAAGGTATCGTTGAATACATAAATGGTGAGTATTCATATAGTGATCCGTATTATTATGAGGACCCTTATGATCCTTATTATCCCTATACTGAAGACAAGCCTGTAATATATCTTTATCCTGAAAATGAAACAGATGTGGAAGTAAGGCTTAAGTTAAACGAAGGCGAGATGCTCTGCACATATCCCGATCCTGTGATAGAGGGAGAGGAGTATGTATGGAACATGCATGCACTTCCTGACGGAACTCTTTATGATGCAGACGGTACAGAATATTCATACCTGTTCTGGGAGGCTTCCGGCTATACAGAGCCTGATTTTTCACAGGGATTCTGTGTAAAGGGTGAGGACACAGCCGAGTTCCTTCGCGCTACCCTGACAGAAATAGGACTTACTGCAGATGAGGCCAACGAGTTCATAATATACTGGCTGCCTAAGATGCAGGACAATGAGTACAACCTTATCTCATTCCAGGCTGAGAACTATACTGAGTCCTGCCCGCTGGAAGTCATCGCGGCTGACGGTGAAGAAACTGATATGTTGCGTGTAATGATGGCATGGCAGGCTGTTGACGAGTATGTCGAGATAGAGCCCCAGAGCTTTGAAGGATTCGAAAGAAACGGTTTCTCTGTAGTAGAGTGGGGCGGAGAAGAAGTAAAGTAATGCAACAGGAGGGGCTTATATGAGCAGTGTAATGGAATATAAGGGCTATGTCGGGAGTGTGGAGTTTTCTGAAGCTGATGAGATGTTTTTCGGTAAAGTGCAGGGGATACGATCTCTTATATCATACGAGGGCTCATCGGCCAAAGAGCTTGTAAGAGACTTTCATGTTGCGGTTGACGATTATATTGCAGTAAGCGACAAGCTTAACACCAAGCGTGCATAAAAAGTGATGGGAGAAAGGACAGGAAATGGATAATCAGAGTAATATCATGGGGAATCAGCCGGGCTACACTCCGGTACAGAATGCGTATCAGCCCAATCCGTATCAGAACGGCGGCTATAATGGTTATCAGGACAATTCTTATATTCCTGCACCGCAGACTGTCCATTCTATCGACAGTGTTGTGTCGGAATTAAAGAAGCAGAAAGGGATAATGATAGCCGCGCTCGTAATCAATGCTCTGCTCCTGATCATATTTGCAGGCATTACAACGGTAATGTTCATCAGGCTGGACATAGTGATGGATGAGATGTCCATGGACCTGTCTAACTGTGCGGAGAGCATCTCCAAGCAGGAGCGCACAGTAAATGAGATATGCAGCGGAATGGAAGCAATTGTCGACTACATGAATGAAGAGTATTCATACTATTATGATCCGTACACCGATGCCGATCCTTATTACGATCCTTATCCTATGGAAGCAGAAAAGCCGGTTATCTATGTTTATCCGGAAAATGAAACAGATGTAGAGGTAAGGCTTAAGTTAAACGACGGCGAGATGCTCTGCACTTATCCTGATCCCGTGATGGATGGGGACGAGTATGTATGGAACATGCATGCACTTCCTGACGGTACCCTTTATGATGCAGACGGAACAGAGTATTCATACCTGTTTTGGGAAGCTTCTAATTATGCAGAGCCTGATTTCTCACAGGGTTTCTGTGTAAAGGGCGAGGATACTGCCGAGTTCCTGCGTACTGCCCTTGCTGATATAGGACTTAACACGGATGAGGCTAATGAGTTCATAGTATACTGGCTGCCCAGGATGCAGGACAATGAGTACAACCTGATCTCATTCCAGGCTGACAGCTATGCTGAGTCCTGCCCACTGGAAGTCGTTGCGGCTGACGGTGAAGAAGCTGATATGCTGCGTGTAATGATGGCATGGCAGGCTGTTGACGAGTATGTTGAGATAGAGCCCCAGAGCTTTGACGGCTTTGAAAGGAACGGATTCTCCGTAGTAGAGTGGGGCGGAGAAGAGGTGAAATAAAGTCGATTACATTGGACGGAAAGGGCAAAATATGTTATAGTTTCAAGTATGAGACGGCGTAAATTGTCCGGTGTGGTCTTAAGTCCGGGCTGGTTTATGGCAAAATAATGAATGGGGGTAAATGATTATGCAGGATTACAAGAAGATTGACTATCAGAGAAACAAGGATGTGGTATTGCGTTACATTCCGGGGCATTTCATCACACCTAATTCCCATGTTAATTACTACATGGACCTGAGTGATATGAAGTCCAGGCAGCGTGAGGCCAGGGCCACCGGCGAAGAGCTGGCTGAGTTCTATAATTACTCTGATGTTATTGATACCATACTCTGTCTGAACAGCATGGAGGTTGTTGGTGCGTATATGGCAAATAAGCTGACCCAAGCGGGTATCATTTCTGCAAACCGTCATCAGACCATATATATTACCACTCCTGAGTATAATAGCAGCGGCCAGATGATGTTCCGTGAGAACAATCAGCACATGATCAAGAACAAGAAGGTTCTGATTCTGATAGATACAGCTACAACAGGTGCTACCCTTCAGAGTGCCATCCGTTCCATCCGGTACTATGGCGGCGAGACAGTTGGTATTTCAGCTATTTACTCCGTAGCAAGCCATCTGGACGGCTATCAGATCCGTGCTCTTTATTCAAACGCAGATCTGTCGGATTACTGCAGCTATCCCACGGATAACTGTCCGCTCTGCAAGAACGGGGTACCTGTGGATGCCATCTGTAACGGTTTCGGATATTCTACACTGAAATAAGCTTAAAAATGTGACTTTAGGGCGGTATGGGATGATTATCCATACCGCCTTTTTTATTTGATTTTAGGGCATTTTTCGCTTATAATATGAAAGTGTGTGCCATATTATGTAAACGGCAATAAAGAGACTAAGGAATACTTTAGATGAACGTATATCGCAGGCTGAATACTCTGCTTGGGAAAAAGGAAAAAGTGCAGTTCGCAGGGATGCTGGTGCTTATCTTTATAAGTGCTTTGCTTGAGACCCTGGGGGTTTCTGTTATCGTCCCTATTATTTCAGCCGTTGTGACTCCTGATGAGATACTTTCAAACGAAATCGTACAGGATGTGATGCTCCGGGCAGGACTGGAACCAGCTGACAATCTGTCTTTTGTAAAGATCGTGCTTATAGTGGCTATGGCCATTTACCTTATCAAGAATCTTTATCTGCTTTTCCTTTACTATGTGCAGTCGAAATATGTCAACAGACTGGAAAGCCGCACATCATCCAGGCTCCTGGGGGAGTACCTTAACCGTCCCTATGAGTATTACCTGAATGCTGATGTCAATGCCATCTTCCAGACCATAAATAAGGACATACCCCATGTATTCCTGCTTCTGCAGGAAGTAATGCTCCTGCTTACTGAAGTGGCTGTGTCCATATGCCTGTGTGTGCTTTTATTGATCGTTGACCCTGCAATGACCCTGTTCTTTGCAGGACTTATGTTTGCCATGGTACTGGTGATAGTGCTGGTAATAAAGCCTCTCCTTGGCAGGCTGGGGCAGGAAAGAGTGCAGCAGCAGGTCGCTACCATGAAGTGGATGCAGCAGGCTGTATTCGGCATAAAGGATGTGAAGGTTGCTGCAAAGGAAGGGCATTTCTTAAGTGCTTTTTCCGGAGCATATGACAAACTGGCAAATGCCAATAGAAAATACACTGTATATAATAATTCCCCCAGGCTGGCCATCGAGCTGGTATGCATGGTGGGAGCCCTCGCATATATGTACATCTGTGTTGTAAGCGGAAAGGACATGATGGCAATGTTTCCACAGCTGTCAGCTTTTGCTTTTGCGGCTGTCAGGCTTATGCCGGGTGTTAACCGTATATCCACCCATCTTTCTACTATCGCTTACTACGAGACATCCCTTAACTATGTATGCGATAACTTGAACATAACAGAGCTTAAGGATACTGAGATAGTTGAGAGCAAAAACAGGATAAGTTCAGAGAAGAAGATTTCTCTTGAACATATTACCTACAGATATCCCAATACAGAGAAGGCCATATTTGATGACGCTGATATGGAGATCCCCGTAGGAAAGAGCGTGGGTGTCATAGGTCCCAGCGGTGCCGGCAAGACCACCATAATCGACATACTTTTAGGTCTGCTTAAACCGGAAAAAGGACAAGTTCTTTCGGATTCGGTTAATATAGAGGATGATATGCCCGGCTGGCTTCATAATACCGGCTATATTGCGCAGAATATATATATGCTGGATACCACGATCCGTGCAAATGTGGCCTTTGGAGTAAAGGATGTGGATGAGGCTCGCATATGGGAAGTCCTTAAAGAAGCACAGATGGATACCTTTGTTAAGTCTCTTCCTGAGGGCCTCGATACTGTTATAGGAGACAGGGGTGTGCGTATATCCGGCGGTCAGAGACAGCGCTTAGGCATTGCCAGAGCCCTTTACCATGACCCGGAGCTGCTGGTATTTGACGAGGCTACCAGTGCATTGGATAATGACACGGAATCAGCCATTATGGATGCTATCAATTCCCTTAAGGGACGCAAGACCCTTGTGATCATAGCGCATAGGCTTAAAACTGTAGAGAACTGCGACATACTGTACAAAGTAGAGAATGGCAAGATAAATATAACGGAGCTTCAAAATGCCTGAAGAAAAAAGCCTTAAAAATAAATCCGGAGCTAAAGCCAGGAAACGTAGAATAGCATTTATACTGCCCCATTTCTACCCTTATGTAGGTGGAGCGGAAAAACTGTTTTACGAGATGGCTGTTCAGATGGTAAAGGCCGGTTATGAAGTCAGGGTAGTGGCGGAGAAGGTTGATGAGGAGCATAATGGGAAGTATAAGCTGGACGGCATGACGGTTTGGTATTGTCCCTGGAAATCCATGTTCGGCCACCCCTTCCCAAGGAAGAAAGATATTGAGAAACACATAAAGTGGTGTGACATTGTGCACACATCAACTTTTACCACCTCTCCTGTTGTAAGTGCACTGGCTAAGAAGTACCATAAGCCCTCAGTGCTTACCGTACATGAGATCAGGGGCGATAAATGGTTCTGGTCGGATGCCTGGTATAAGGCATGCATCTACTGGGCAGTGGAGCAGTTCAGCTGCAGGCAGAAATTTGATGTTTACCATGTGGTATCGGATGCAACAAAGAGGGATTTCATAAAATTCATCGGCAATGGAAATATCAGGCGCGTATATAACGCTACAGACAATGAGTGGCGTGACATCACATCAGATGATAAGGTCTTTTCCTTGCGGAAGTATTTCAAGGTAAAGAAAGATTTCATCTTCCTTTACTACGGCAGGCCGGGCCGTACCAAGGGAATATTTGTTTATGCCGATGCTCTTAAGCTTTTAAAAGAACGTGGCATTGATACATCCGGTGTTAAGTTTTGTTTCATACTCGGAAAGGAACCTGCAGCCCCAAGGCACGAATTCCTAAGTTTCATAAAAAAGAACGGCCTCAGGGACATGGTGCGTATAAGGGAATCAGTAGGCCGCGATGAGCTTGGGATGTGCATAAAACAGGCAGACTGTGTGGTGGTACCCTCCCTTACGGAAGGCTTCGGATTCAGTGCCGCAGAGGCTTGTATGACAGGAACACCACTTATATGCAGCGATGCCGGCGCTTTGCCTGAAGTTGTCAGTGGCAAATGCCTTATATTTAAGAATCGCGATGCCGAAGACCTCGCTGACAAGTTGGAAAGCGTAATCCGTAGCGGCGAAAGCGCCTTTATCGATATTCCTGAGAAAGTATTTACCCATGAGGCCATGTATGAGGGATTAAACGAAATTTACGACGACCTATTGGGTAAGTAGAAGCGGGTTCTTCGATTAGTTGTATGCTTGTGCTCCCGCACCGTATAGACTCTTCTGACGGTGTAAAGTGAGTCTGCGAACTGACCCCACCGGCAGAAGAGCTATCGGTGCGGGTTGATAAGAAATAGGTGGAAAAATGCTGTTAGTTATTTTCATCTTGGGTCTCCTGGGGACATGGTTCCTCACAGCCCTGGCATTCAGAAAAAGTGATGTCCTGCGAGTGGTAGCAGTGGGCACCGGCTTGTACCTTGCCGGTTATGCTGTCATGTCGGGAATGCTCATATGGTGGAATGCGTTTTCAATCAAGCGTGGAGCCGCCTGCGTCCTGGCGGTTGCTGTCCTGATTGATATCGTACTGCTTTTGGCATGGACCGGCGGTTTCCCCAAGGTCAGCTTTAAATGGAAAGAATATATCCCCCTTGCAATAATACTTGGCGTTGCCACATTGATATCCTGTGGAAACCGTGCAGGTCTTTATAACATGACTCAGGATGAAGGTGGCTATGTGGTAAGGGCCTTCAGCTATATGGGCGGATATAATGACAATAGGATCACATTCTATGAAATGAACAATGTCCTGAATGACTGGGAGCGGGACTTTTATTTCGAAAAGCTGGGTGAATTGACTGCATATTATAACTGGGATGTGACGGATGAAACAAGCGGACAGTCAATAGCTACGGGGTTGACCCACGGAATAAATACTTTTCCGGCCATGATGGCGCTCTGGGGAAAGATGTTTGGAATAAAGGAAGTGACCGGTATCCTTACGATATGTTATCTTCTGTTCCTTTGCTGTATATGGCTCATATGTGAAAACTATAAGTTTAAGCCCTGGGTAAAGATCACACTGACTACTGTCATGATGCTCTGCCCCATAATACTTTGGTGTTCGCAGAGTTCCTTGAGCGAAACGGTGCTCGGAATGTTCATGGCATTGTTTTATGCGCTGGTCACGGAGAATGCAAGGAAGCGTGTGACTTTTATATCCGCGATTCCTATTATGGGAGCATGTTTCCTGCATATACAGATGGCAATGCTTATACCGGTGGTGATAGTTATATATTTTATAAACTATGTACGGACATCCCATAAGGGATACCTGAATGCACTTATAATGGTAATGGTATCCTTCGGTTTTGGTTTTTCCATGATGCATAGCGTGGCATATGACTACGTGGAAAAGAATTTTGGTCACCTGTTTTATAAGACCGGGTACCTGTTCTATATGGGTAATTTTAAGCTGATAATATGGCTTATTGTGATCGCTTTCATAGCGTTGACTGTAGCACTCCGCATTCTTGCGGCGAAGGGAATTATAGTAAAGGCTGTACATGCGGCACGGCATGAGGAACGGCTCGGTAAGTTTATGAAACTGCTGGTATCTCTGGCAATAGCACTTTTGCTCGTATATTTTGTATATTACGGAATAGTACATGTACATAATCATAAACTTGAGATAAGCAGAATGTCGTTTATGGGACTGATGCAGATGACCGGCTTTGTGATTTTCCCTTTGAGTCTTGTCGCTATGATAAAAAAGGGAAACGAGTGGTTTACCAACAGGCTCTATGCTACATCAGTGGTCGCCCTTTTGTCTGTGATGGTACTATATTGTATAATAGTCATACCGCAGATATATTTTTACTACTATTTTGCCAGATATCTTGCGGTATTTATCTTTATGGCCGTTATCCCGGCGGGATATATACTGAATAGACTTAATGCGAAGATTCTTGCGCCGATAATAGCTTTGGGGACGCTGGTGATGATGTGGCAGAGCAGGCTTTTGTATAAGGATCAGGATCTGACCTACTGCCAGTACGATATGATACAGAAGATTGTGTCTTGCATATCTTCAAAAGATGTGGTGCTTGTAAATGAAGAAGGATACCAGTGTCATTCGGTATTTCTCCTTCCTGTGAAGATGCTAAGCGGCGCTGATGTATATTTTGTGGATAAGGATAATCTTGAAATACAGATGCAGATATATGATCAGCTTTATGATGACGTATTCCTGCTGACATATGATGTAGGACAGTATTCAGATGATAAATCATGGAATCTTGTCTATAGGGATATGATGCACAGCTCTATGTATGAAACATATTACAGACGTTCAGGAACATATCCGACAAATGCTGAAGTGTTTGATTCGCCCGTGGCGCTGTACGTGAAGTCGAGGTAATAAAACTATGAAACTTATAATTCAAATTCCCTGCTATAACGAAGCGGAAACATTGGAAATAGCGTTGAATGACCTGCCGAAACATATTGACGGCATAGACCGGATCGAGTATCTGATCATAAATGACGGAAGTACTGATGATACCGTTAAGGTCGCTGCCGAGTGGGGTGTTCATCATATCGTGAGTTTTACCAGAAATAAGGGCCTTGCAAAAGGTTTTATGGCCGGAATCGAAGCGTCTCTGTCTTATGGTGCAGATATCATAGTCAATACGGATGCAGATAATCAGTATTGTGGTGCTGACATAGAAAAGCTTATTGCACCTATTTTGGAAGGAAAGGCAGATGTCGTTATAGGTGAACGTCCCATAGACGAGACACCGCATTTTTCATGGATAAAGAAAAAGCTCCAGCATTTCGGTAGCTGGGTGGTACGGAAGGCTTCAAAGACAGATATACCTGACGCACCTTCGGGATTCAGGGCTTTTTCCCGTGAAGCAGCTATGCATATCAATGTAGTAAATGAATATACATACACCCTCGAAACCATCGTGCAGGCCGGAAGGAATAAGATGGCTATCACATCAGTTCCCGTAAGGACCAATCCGGAACTTAGAAAATCAAGGCTTTTCAACAGCATGTGGGGTTATATCAAGAAGTCCATGTTGACCATACTAAGGGCGCTCCTTATGTACAGACCTTTGATGGTATTATCCGTTCTTGGATTCATGCCTTTTGCCGTAGGTTTTGGCATTGGTGTGAGATTTTTGATACTATTCTTTCAACATCAGGCCGGGGGACATGTACAGTCACTTATACTTGCGTGTACGTTGATGATCATAGGCTTTATGACCTTTATAATCGGTATGCTGGCGGATATTATTTCTGCTAACAGAAAGATTCTGGAGGACGTTCAGTATAACGTGCGAAAACTTACATACGATGAGAGTTCCGCAAAAGTCTGGCAGGAAGCTGCAAGTGCTCAGGCTGAAAGCATGCTGGATGAGGCTGCTAAGAACGGCAATGTTGGTGAATCGTCATAATGGATAAGCAGAATGCCCCTTTGGTCAGCATATGGATACTGATGTATAATAATGCGTCTGAATTGGATAAAACGGTTGACTCCGTTATATCCCAGGATTATCCGAATGCTGAGGT
Organism: Lachnospiraceae bacterium AB2028; assembly: GCA_000621425.1. Classification (GTDB taxonomy): domain Bacteria; phylum Bacillota; class Clostridia; order Lachnospirales; family Lachnospiraceae; genus NK4A136. The sequence continues at coordinate 233,155 of JHYJ01000007.1, read as the reverse complement.
TATATTCAGTGATGACGGTTCAAAAGTAACTGATCCTGACAAGGTGGAGGCAATGGCTGAAAAGGTCAGGAATCGCGGATATGCCACAAAGGTTTTCTTTAACAAAGAAAATGTAGGGACTGTGGCACATATTAATTCCGTGATAGACAGGTCGGATGGCAAGTATTTCGTAAGCTGTTGTCCCGGGGAACGCTTTCATACAACCGGTACAGTGTCAGCCATTGTGTCGTCGATGGAAAAAAAGAAGTCGCTGATCATGACCGGCAGGCGTCTTGATGTCTATCCTGACAAGGTCAAAAAAAGGCCTTCGTCAATATTAGGTGTTGCGCTCCGCTTGTGTCCCAGGGCACTGGCAGGGTATATGGTTAGGAAAAGAAACCTTATCAGCGGGTGCTGTACTTTCGAAAACAGGGAGCTGTTTGAAAAGTATGGAAAGTATGACACTTCATACAGGCTGGTAGAGGATTATCCCTATGCTGTGGATCTGTTGCGAAATGGTGTGCGGATTGATTTTATGAACACTGTCACAGTGGAACATTCCATAGGGGGCGTTTCTACAGGAAACGTACATCCTGCTGTTATAACGGATATAGAACACATGCGGGAAGTGCTGAAAAAGGATCCCCATGGTCTGCCCAAAAGTACGGTTAAGTATTTGAACACTGTGACAGGTAAAGATAGCTGATAAGTAACGGAGATGGATATGGATCGCATAGCGGTGCTGATTCCTTGCTATAACGAGGAAACGACAATTGAAAAAGTTGTGACAGATGCTAAACGGGTACTTCCGGAGGCGGTGGTCTACGTATATGACAATAATTCCACCGATAAAACGGCAGAAATCGCATTGAAGGCCGGGGCTATAGTCAGGAAGGAACCAAGGCAGGGGAAAGGTTTCGTATTAAGAAGGATGTTCCGTGAGATTGACGCCATGTGCTATATCTGTGTGGACGGTGACGATACTTATTCCATGGAATCAGCCAGGGAGATGGCTGATAAGGTGCTGGAACACAATGTGGATATGGTAGTCGGTGACCGTTTGTCTTCAACATATTTCAAGGAGAACAAGCGTCCTTTCCATAATTTCGGTAATTCCATGGTCAGGTCTACCATCAACAGTTTCTTCCACTGTGATGTAAAGGATATCATGACAGGCTTCCGGGCCATGTCCTATGAATTCGTCAAAAGCTACCCTGTCCTGTCCAGAGGATTCGAGATAGAGACAGAGATGACCATACATGCCGTATTCAACGAAATGGTCATAGAAAATGTGGTTGTAGATTACCGAGACAGGCCTGAAGGCAGCGAAAGCAAGCTGAACACCTACTCCGACGGCGCAAAAGTCCTGGGAACCATAGTCAGCCTTTACAAGAACTACAAGCCCATGAAATTCTTCACCACCCTTGCAGTCCTGATGCTGATCGTCGCAGCGGTAATGTTCCTCTGGGTATTTGCAAAATTCCTTAATACCCATCTGGTTGAAAACATGCCCACCCTGATAGTCAGCGGCTTTATCGCCCTGGCAGCGATCCAGTCCTTTTTCTCCGGCCTGATCCTGTCCGACATGGTAACTAAGAACCGCCGGAATTTTGAGATAGAATTAAATCATATACACGATCGGAAAAAAGATCTGCTTGATAGAGAAGAGTAGAGATTATGCAGAACGCAGATATGAAATAAATATTTTGAGGAAGCATTTATGAGAAGCATCTCAGACATACTGAAAAAAATACATTATGTAATGACATCAAAGCAGAAACTCCAGTATATTTTTGTAATGCTGGTAGCCTTGGTAGGTTCTTTCTGCGAACTGATAAGCGTATCCGCAGTCCTTCCTTTTATCCAGTCTGTAATGATGCCTGATGACCTGGTAAACGAGTGGTATTATCAGATCGTAGCCCGCTATGTCTTTTTTGATAGTCAGACCAAGACAGTTACCGTTTTTGGTGTGCTGATAATCATTGTTTTCATAATAAAGAATCTGTATCTCATGTTTTCATCATACGTGCAGTCCTGGTATTCCACCACTGTGCAAAAGGATCTCTCCATAAAGATGGAAAAGGCTTATCTTAATAGCTCCTATCTGTTTCATCTGGGTGTCAATTCATCCCTGTTGATAAGGAGCATCCGTCAGGACGTGGACGGCGTTTTCGCTTTGTTCCTTCATCTTTTCCGTATATTTGCAGAATCATTTACTGTATTGGCAATTACTATCTATCTGGTGACTCTCGATCCGGTGTTGGCATTTTCTCTTGCAGCTATACTTGGATCCTGTATGCTGATGATATTTTTCGGATTAAAGGGTCTGATAAAGAAATTCGGAAGGATCGGTGCTGAATATGATACAAAGATGTATCAGTATCTTAACCAGGCCTTCAACGGTATAAAAGAGATAATGGTAATGAACAGGCAGGAATATTTTTCGCAGAGTTTTGAGGAAGCCTGTACCATAAGTGCAAGGACCATGAGACGAAACGGATTCTTAAACAGTATTCCGTCATATATATATGAGATAGCCTGTGTGGGCGGACTCATCGGTATAGTTGTGCTCAGGATCAACAGTTCTGAGGATGTTTCGGAGATGTTGACTAAGGTGGCCATAGTTGCTGTTGCTGCTTTTAGGCTTTTCCCTGCCGTGGGTCGTCTTACGAATGCTATGAACTCTGTTCTTTATAATAAGCCCAGGCTCGATTCCACTTATGATATGTTAAAGCTCCTCGAGGAAACAGAGATGTATAGGGTCAAGCATATTGATGAATCAAACTATGTTCCTTTAGAGTTCGAAAAAGAGCTTGTAGTGGATAATATAAATATGAAATATCCTGCCGGAGATGAAAATGTCCTTGAGCATCTGTCCATGACCATAAAGAAGGGCAGTTCTGTTGCTTTTATTGGTCCTTCCGGTGCAGGAAAGACAACCCTTGCGGATGTGATACTTGGTCTGTTAAAGCCCCAGGAAGGACATGTTAAGTCTGACGGTACTGACATATATGAAAACCTTCCCCAGTGGGCAAAGATAATCGGCTATGTTCCCCAGACAGTGTATCTTACTGATGACACCATAAGGAATAACGTGGCCTTCGGTATTTATGCGGATCAGATTGATGAGGCGGAAGTGTGGCGTGCGTTGGAAGAGGCGCAGTTGGCAGATTTCGTAAAGCACTTGCATGACGGGCTTGATACAATGGTGGGTGAGAGAGGCGTAAGGCTTTCCGGAGGACAGCGTCAGAGGATAGCAATAGCCAGGGCTCTTTACCAGAATCCTTCCATTCTCGTGTTAGATGAAGCAACCAGTGCTTTGGATACTGAGACTGAAACTGCCGTTATGGAAGCGATTGATTCCCTGCATGGGGTTAAGACTATGATAATCGTAGCTCACAGGCTGACTACCATAAGGAACTGTGATGAGATATTCGAGATCAAGGATGGCAGGGCTGTTAAGCGAGACAAAGAAGAAGTGATCCGTTCTGCCTATGAAGAAATAGAGAATGCAGTTGCGGAGGACAGTAACTGATGGTAAGGGTCCTTCTGCTTACCCATTATGACAATATGTATGGGGCAAATAAAGCACTTCTTAAGCTGGTGCTAAAGATGCATGCAAGCGGAAGATATGAGCCCACCGTTGTGATACCTGCTGAAGGTAGTTTTACGGATATTCTTGATAAAGAAGGAATATCCTATTTTGTGTGTCCCATAACACAGTGGCAGGCAGTATATGCTGAAGCTATAAGCTTTGAAATAAAAAAGAACAAGAGAAAAAAAGCTATATCAAAGGAGTTAGAGATCCTGTATGAACATTTTAAGGATAATGCTCCTGATATTATACATTCGAATTCCAGTGTGATAGGGACCGGAGCAATGCTTGCAAGGTGTTTTAATTGTAAGCATATATGGCATGTAAGGGAATTTGCCAGGGAACACTACGGGATGAGGTATTTCTATCCTGAAAGCGTGGTGAAGGAATATTACGAAGAAGCAGACAGGGTAATTGCGATATCCGATGCTATTAGTAAGTCTGTGGAAAAGAAGTATCCCGGGGCGAATGCGACGGTTGTGTACGATGGGATAGAAATAACGGCTGCAGATGATGCAGGTGAAATAAGTGCTTTGCAGGATGGAGTAACCGAGTTCCTTTATACCGGCTATATATTTCCGGCCAAGCATCAGCTGGATCTGTTGAAGGCAGCTGTTGTACTGTTAAATGGTGGTTGTTCTACATTTCATATAACACTGGCAGGAAACGGTGATGAAAGGTATTGCAGGACATTAGAAAATTATATAAAGAAAAATAAGCTGGAAAACTATGTGACAATGACTGGCTTTACGGATAAAGTTTCTGAGCTGATAAAGAAGAGCAATGTGGGGGTTATTGCTTCTGAGTATGAAGGTTTTGGTCTGGTGACAGCAGAATATATGCTGGGTGGCTTGCCTGTGTTGGGAAGAAGGTCCGGCGCGACACCGGAAATAATCCTTGATGGTGTCACCGGTTTTTTGTTTGATGATGTAAATGGATTGGCAGCACTTATGCAAAGATTCATAGATGACCATGAACTTGGGAAGAGCATGGGCGAAAAGGGCAGGAATCGGGTAAAAGAATGCTTTACTGCCGAGAAAAATGCCGGCGGCGTAATGGCTGTTTATGAAGAAGTGATGAAATAGACGGATGAGTAATAGCCTTGAAATAAGAAAGAAAATATCGGCTGTCCTTTTCTGGATAGGAATGGTATGCGAGCTGATCGTTACCCCGTCAGGCTATGCTTTTGGATGGTATCATGAGAAAGTATATATAGTCGTGGGAATGGTCTGTCTTGCCTTGTCCATATTGTGTGTTCCGGAATTTAAAAAGAACTGGAAACTTTATTGTATATGTGGAGCTTATGGACTTGCTTGTTACCATTTTCAGAATTCGGCACTTATTCTAAGAATAGCCCTGGCTATACTTGCGGGAAGACGGCAGAAAAGGGAGCATGTGGTAAGATTTTTCTTTTATGGTACATTGCTTATAGTGGTTTATACTGCTGTACTTTCGCTGCTGGGACTTCATAATACCGTGACAATGACGGATAACTTCAGGAGTGATGAAGAGACCAGACTGTGTCTGGGATTCTATCATCCCAACAGTCTTTCATTTTTTACATATCGTGTTTTTATACTTGGTTGTTTTTTGCTGGATCGGGATTTTAAATGGAAGACGTTATGCTTTTGGTTGCTGACCATATTCTGTGGAACACTCATTGTTATGTCTGTTTCTAAAATGGGTATAGCTGCTTTGCTGCTGACGTTATTCATGTGTGCGATAAAAAGATTTTTTCCTGATAAGATTTCCGGAATGGTCTTATTTATTATCAGTGTAGCCACGGCTGCAGTACAGATGATCATGGTCCTTATATTTATGCTGCTGCCAATACCGCAACCGAATTTTGGCGAGCAGAAAAATCTCTGGGATTTACTGAATAAAGTGACTACCGGCAGATTATGGGGTGCTGCGGAGGTTTTGCAGCAGAATAGGTTTAATTTGTTTGGAATAAAGATAGTTGAGCCATTGACTGAAATGGGTTTTGCAAATACCAATATACAGCAGGGATTTGTGTTTTTTGTTTTGTATTCGGCATTGTTCATGATCCTTTGCATAAAGGCGAATAAATACAGGGATAAATCTGCACAGGCAGTATTTGCGGGAAGTGCAGCATATTCCATGGGCGAGAGCTACTTGGCATACTTTAATAAGAATCCTTTATGGTTGATGCTTATAGGTTATGAGAATCTTATAGAAGAAAAAGTGGACGAGAGATATAAGGAAAGAAAAGATGAAAAAGATAAAGATTGATTTCATAGACTTCTGGTCTGACCTTGATAAAACCGATAATCTGTTTTATAACACCCTTTGCAGGTATTATGATGTAGAGCTGAGTGATACTCCTGATTATGTATTCTGCAGCTGTTTTTCTGATAAGCATTTTAATTATCAGGATTGTGTAAAGATTTATTTTACCGGAGAAAATATCATTCCGGATTTCAATCTTTATGATTATGCTATGGGATTTCATTATATTGATTTTGAGGACCGTTATTTAAGACTTCCGCTGTATGCTCTCTATTCCAAGGACAAGGTAATAGAGCCGGCGCTTAAGAAACATACCTATAGCGACGAGTATTATCTTGCCAAAAAGAAATTCTGTAATCGTGTTGTCTCAAATCCTTATGCTATGGGTGAGCGTGATGAGATGTACTTGAAACTTTCTGAGTACAAGCAGGTTGATTCCGGCGGTAGGTATAGAAATAATGTTGGCGGACCCGTTGATGATAAGATAGCTTTCGAGAAGGATTACAGGTTTACTCTTGCTTTTGAAAATTCCGGCATGAGCGGATATACCACGGAAAAAATTCTCGAGGCATTTGCCGGAGATACCATTCCGATCTACTGGGGTAATCCCCGGATAAAGGAAGAATTCAATCCGGAGTCCTTTATAGATGCTTCATCCTTTGGCAGTGTAGAAGCGGCAATAGAGGAAGTAAAGCGGATAGATGCAGATGATGAGCTTTTTCTTAAGATGGTGAAGGCTCCGATCCTTACAGATGATACCGGCGCCAAGAAGATCTTAAGTGATGATTTTGCGGATGCATTCCTGCGTAACATATTTGATCAGGATATAAAAGATGCAAAGCGCAGAAATATGGTTTATATTGGCAGGGATTACCAGAAGAAACTGAAGGATGCAAAGAAAGTACAGCGTGCCCTTGATGTGGTGAAGAAACCTATGCATCTGATGAACAAGGTTAAGGCGCAGATGAAGACAAAGGAAAAGCTGGTGTAGATATAAATGACAGAGATTAAAGCAGCGGATAATATGCAAAATAAAAATCATTATCTCCGTATGATGATCATTACGGCTGTTTTTTTCTTTGCTATGCATTTAACATTTGTGGGCTTTACCAATGATGATTCATATTTTGTACTGGTACGGCAGGAGTGGCCTTCACTGACTGAGCTGTTGCTGTTCAGATATAAGACTGATTCTTCAAGGGTGCTGTCGGAGGCGATACTTTTCACTCTGATCAGGATGCCTTTTATTGTGTGGCAGATACTGGATACCCTTATCTGCATTCTTATCGCACACAGTGCTTCAGTTATCCTTGTAAATGATAAGTATGATAAGAAGAACTATCTGGTATTCGGGCTCTTTGCCTGCTATCCATATATGCATATGGGATCCGCAGGCTGGATATGCACATCCCTTAATTACATCTGGCCACTTGCGGCCTTTCTTTATGCTTTGAGCCGCAGCATGAGACGATATCGTGATGAAAAAGTGAGCGGAGGTGCTGTCAGGTGCGGACTTATAGCCCTTGTGTTTGCAGCCAATTGCGAACAGTCTGCTACAGTTATCATCATGTCCTTTGCCCTTGTTCTGTGGTTTATGATAAAGGAGAAAAAAAGTAAATGGTTTGAGATAACTGCCCTTTGCATCGGAATCTTTGGACTCATATTTGCACTGTCCGCACCGGGCAATGAAGAGCGTACTGCGATGGAGGCGGCAAACTGGATGCCGGAATTCTTTGATCTCTCCATTATTGAGAAAGCGAGACTCTGCAGCGTGTTCGTATTCGAGCATTTCGTTGCCATACCTGATGTTATTTTCTTTCTCTTTTCACTGTTGCTTTTATTCGCGGGAGTCAAAAAAGAAAATAAGCTTTGGCTGCGGATAGTATCGTTTGTTCCGCTGCTCATAGATGTTATCTTCACATCTGTATATTTTGTGTTTGATTTCATTATCGGGCATAAAAGAAATTATGATTTTTCATTTCCATCCGTATATATGACGGATGCAAAGACTGCATTTATACAACTGTCTGAAGTGACAGGCCTTGTGGTATATATAGCTGCTGCTGTTATCGTTCTCTGGAATGTGGGTGCTGATTTTAATGAAAAACTTATAAGCATATGGTGCGTGGGTGTTGGTTTTGCAGTAAGGATGGCGCTTATGCTTTCTCCTACAATGTTTGCATCCTGGCACCGTGTTCTTATATTTATGTATTTTGCTTTTCTGGCTGACAGTTATCTGCTTTATAAAAAGCTGGATAAGAAATGGCAGAAATATTTGGTATATGCGGTTATTGTGATGGGTATCATCGCAAACCTGATATTGACGGTGGGTCTGCAGATAAGAAAGGCCGGAATGTGAAATGACATTTACGACTCTTACATTTGCATATTTCTTTATTGCTGTTTTCCTGTTGTACTATATAGTGCCGAAGAAATGGCAGTGGATCGTTACACTCTTAGCATCTCTGTTTTTTTATTTTGAAACAGGAATTCCCGGATTCATTATGATGCTTTTAAGTGTTCTGGTAAGCTGGGGTTCTGCGCTTTTTATAGAAAAAGCAAGGAATAAGGCATCGCTTATATTCGCTGTGTCTGTACTGATATTTATTGTAGTCCTTGTACTTATGCGTACACCCTTCGGTTCACTTGTGATGCCTTTGGGGCTTTCGTTTTACACCCTGCAATGTATAGGTTATGTGACGGAAGTTTATCGCGGTTCCACCGATGCGGAAAAGAATCCACTGCGTGTACTCCTGTATGTATCATTTTTCCCTCATATCCTTCAGGGACCTTTTGAAGATTATAATGAACTTAAGTCACGGCTTAACGAAGGTCACGATTTTGATTATTCGAATGTATGCAATGGCGCCGGAAGATTTGCGCTGGGACTTTTAAAGAAACTTGTTTTGGCAGACCGTATAGGCTATGTTGTGGATCCTGTTTTTGATAATGCTTCCGGTTACTACGGTTTTACCATCGTTTTTGTAATGGCTCTTTATACGATACAGCTTTACGCTGATTTTTCCGGTTACATGGATATGGCTGTGGGTATGTCAAAAATGCTGGGGATAGAGATAAGGGAAAACTTCAATGTTCCTTATGCATCAAAGTCCATGGCGGAGTTCTGGCGCAGGTGGCATATGTCACTTGGCTTGTGGTTTAAGGTTTATGTTTTCTATCCCATGTTAAGAACTAAGCTCTGTTCAGGGGTAAGTTTCTATTTTAAAAAGAAGAAAAACAAATACCTGATGAAGACCCTTCCTACGGCTATAGCCTTGACTGTGAACTGGACGCTTATAGGACTTTGGCATGGTTTTGATGCCAATTATCTATGCTATGACTGGTTCTGCGGGGCAGTTATCATCTTCTCGGAATTTATGCGGCCGGTGTATGCTTCGGTAAATGATAAGGCACCAAAGGTTTTTAAGTCTAAGTTTATGGATGCCCTCAGGGTAGTGCGTACATTCATTATAGTGATGTTCAGCTTTATGATGTTCAGACCGACACAACTATCAACATCGTTCCTTATGATGAAGGAGATATTCATAAAGACGGATATTAGCGGATGTGCGAATTTTATTTATAATAATATTTATGATCTGTTTTTGATCATGATCCCTTTTGTGATTCTTCTGGTTGTTGATATATTCAAGTATAGGGAAAAGGATATACTGACTATGATCCATTCCCTGAATCCTGTATTCAGATGGACTATATACATAGCTGTGGCAGTTTTGATATATGTGTGCAAGGGAGACCGAAGCGCAGCGGGATTCGCTTATTACATTTTCTGAGGTAATGCTCATGAGCACTTTTATCGAGTTGAAGAAGAATCTAAAAAAGGATATGACCGGTTTTCCGGAAATAAGGATGGCCATAACCGGAGACTGTGCCACCCAGCATCTTGCAACAGCAGTAGCAGGAGCTGCATATGAATATGGTCTTAATATGTCAGTATTTGATGCGGACTATGATGAAATCAGAGCGCAGATAACCGATCCTTCATCTGAGCTTTATGAAAACAGACCGGAAGTTGTACTCATAGATATGTGTACCGAAAAGCTTTATGCGGATTTTTGCAATCTATCTGCAAACGAAAGAAAAAATTTTGCAGACGATAAAATAAATCAGATGGCCGGATACTGGGAAATGCTTTTAAGCAATGCAAAATGCAAAGTCCTGCAGTTCAATTTCCCCGAAAGGGATGACCGGGTATTCGGAAATTATGCAAATTCCATAGATGCCTCATTTATTTTCCAGCAGAGAAAACTTAACCTGGTGCTGATGGAGGAGGCTGCAAAGCACCCCGGAGTCTACATCATAGACCTTAATTCATTACAGAGCCGTGTAGGCGTGGAGAGGTTCTGCGACAGCAAACTCTATTTTGCTGCCAGAATGCCCTATTCAACGGAAATACTTCCTGATATTGCGGAAGAACTCATGAAGGTGATAGTCGCAATGCGTGGATGCATAAAGAAATGCGTTGTCCTTGACCTGGACAATACTCTGTGGGGCGGCGTAATTGGTGATGACGGACTTGAAGGAATACAGGTAGGTGAATTGGGCATAGGAAGGGCGTTCCGGGAATTCCAGGTCTGGCTTAAGGAACTGAAGAAGCGCGGTATCCTGCTTGCGGTTTGCAGCAAGAATGATGAGGATAAGGCGAAGGAACCCTTTGAAAAGCATCCTGAGATGGTGATTCGCCTGGAAGACATAGCATGCTTTGTTGCAAACTGGGAGGATAAGGCATCAAATATAAAATATATCCGGGAAACTCTGAATCTCGGAATGGATAGCTTTGTATTTATCGATGACAATCCCTTTGAAAGGAATCTTGTGCGCGAGCTTATCCCTGATATAACAGTTCCCGAAATGCCGGAAGATCCGGCAGAGTACCTGAATTACCTGAAGGGATTGAATCTCTTTGAAACAGTTGCTTTCAGTGCAGAGGATGCAGGGCGGACAGATCAGTACAGGGCAGAGGCTCAGCGTACAAAGGTGCGAGAGAGTTTCGGCAGCTATGAGGATTATCTGAAAGACCTTCAGATGGAGGCCTATGCCGGTCCTTTTGACAAATTCCACTATCCCAGGATCGCACAGCTTACCCAGCGTTCCAACCAGTTTAATCTTAGGACCGTTCGTTATACCCAGGAGGAGATAGAGGCTCTGGCAGCAGATGATTCCTATATCACGCTTTATTTTACCCTTAAGGACCGTTTCGGCGACCATGGTCTGGTAAGCGTGGTCATAATGAAGAAGGAAGATGGCTATGCATTCGTGGATACATGGCTTATGAGCTGCCGTGTCCTCAAGCGCACCATGGAAGACTACATCGTAAATACAATCGTCTCCACGGCCAAATCCAGTGGCTTCAATGAAATCCGCGCCGAATACCTTCCTACAGCCAAGAACTCTATGGTCAAAGACATCTACAAAGAAAAAGGCTTTACTGAAACAGAACCCGGTAAGTACATATGCAAGGTAGATGAATACAAGGTAAGGGATACGTACATCAAGCCATAGATGGCAGAATTTGTGGATTTATGCTATAATATCTCAGTTATGGAAACTATACGCGGATAGTATGGAGGGATGGCATGAGCAGAGAAGAGATCCTTAGCAAGGTGAATGATGTTTTTCATGATGTTTTTGATGATGACAGCATAGTAGTAGTGGAGTCTACCACTGCTGACGATGTAGAGGACTGGGATTCCCTTATGCACATCACTCTCATATCAGAGATCGAGTCCGCCTTCGGTATGAAGTTCCAGATGAAGGATGTAGTTGGAATGAAGAATGTCGGCGAAATGCTCGACATCATCGAAAAGGCGGTATCCTGAATATGAACCATTATACTATTTCAGAGCTTGCCATTGGCATGACAGAGTCTTTCACCGTAGAGGTTACGGAGGAGATGCAGGATAAATTCACTGAGATCAGTGAAGATATAAATCCAATGCATATAGATGAAGAATATGCAAAGAATCATGGCTGTAAGGGAAGGCTTGTATACGGAATGCTTACTTCATCCTTTTACTCAAGACTTGCAGGTGTGTATCTTCCCGGTGAGCACTGCATCCTGCACGAGGTGAAGTCGAGATTTCACAATCCGGTGTATATCGGCGATGTGCTGACGGTGATGGGAACCGTCGAGGAGGTACATGAAGCGGTAAGGACTATCAGGATTAAAGCTGTGATAGTGAATCAGGACGGGCAGAAAGTGTCGCAAGCAATGATAACTGCGGGAGTACAGGAAAATTGAGCAATACGTATCTTGTGATCGGTGCATCTTCAGATGTGGGGAGCACATATATAAGGCATCTGGCAGGCAGGAAGGAAGAAGGCTTGTGTATTCTTGCCCATTGTTTCGGAAGGCCGGAAAAGTTTGATGCCATAAAGACAGAGTTTCCTGAATTAGATATAAGAGTGTTCAAGGCTGACCTTTCGGATTTGTCTGAAACGGAGAAACTCATAAAGGATATACGGGATACTGGCAGGGTGCCGGAAAAGTTTTTGTTCCTGCCGGCCCCTGCTTTTTCTTATATGCGGCTAAAAGACCTGGATATAAGCAGGGTTGATGAGTCATTTAGGATACAGGCAGAGAGTTTTCTTATGCTTGCATCGGAATTCTGCCCGGATATGAAGAAGACGGAAGGCACAAGGGCTTTGGTCATGCTTACCAAATATGTGGCTGATGACCTGCCGCCTAAATTCATGACAGATTATATCGTGGCTAAATATGCCCTGCTTGGTGCCATGAAGGCTGCCGCTTCCGAGTATGGTGGGGGAAAGCTTATGATAAACGGAATCTCGCCGGATATGATGGATACATCATTTTTAAAGAATATGGATTCAAGGATAAAGGAGATGGCTGTGTATCAGAAGGGCCGTCTTATGACACCGGAGGACCTTGTAGAAGCATTCGATGAAATGCTGTCTGCGGAGTATAACGGAAATGGCGAGAACAGATGTGTAACATTAGGATAAGGGATCATGCCTGATTTTAGATTTATATTTCACGAACCGGAGACAGATGGCAAGGATCTGTCGATGCCGGAGCTGGGTAATCCCGGTGTAGGCGGCACGGCTTACTGCTTTGCCATCATAATTAAGTATTTGTCAGAGGATGCCGGGAATACTGTCAGTGTATATTCGGTACAGAATGTAAAGCTGCACTGCGATAATGTAATAAAGGCTGACTCTGTTGAAGATGCGTTATCAAAAGCGCAGAGCGATGGCGGAAAAACGGTTATACTCCGTAACCATCAGGATGATCAGGTATATGCCATCCTGGGGAAATACGAGCTTAATTATGTCTTCTGGATGCATAACAGGCTGACCTATCCGGAAATAAGGCTCTTTTCGGCAGAGGAAAAAGTAAAGCGGGTGATAGCGGTCTGCCGTGAGATGTATGACCTGTACATTGATGATGCAGTGATCGAAAAGATGGATTATATAAATAATCCGTTTATCATGCCGGAGGACCTGGTACAGGATATAAGAAAAAATGATGTCAGCAGGGAAAAGTCTGTTGCATATATGGGCAGCCTTATACCTGACAAGAATTTCCATATGCTGGCTGAGGCATGGAGCAAGGTACGGGTGAAGGTTCCGGATGCAGGACTTGATGTTATAGGTACCGGAAGACTATATGACGAAAATGCAAAACTCGGAAAGTACGGTTTAGCAGAAGAGTCCTATGAACAGGAGTTTATGAAGTGGCTAACGGATGAAAAGGGAGAGATACTTCCTAATGTCCGTTTTCACGGGATACTTGGCGCGGAGAAATACGACGTGTTCAGGAAGTGCAGCATAGGCGCCATAAACCCCATGGCCACTGAGACTTTCGGGCTGGCAGCGGTAGAGATGGAGGCCTGTGGACTTCCCGTAGTATGTCGCAGGAAGAACGGATTGTGCGATTCTGTTATGGATGGAAAAACCGGAACTTTGTATAAAGACATAAGTGAGTTCCCGGATATGCTTGCTGATCTTTTGACAGATGATGCAAAGCGTGAGATTTTTTCAAAGAATGCCATGGAATTTGCCTTGAATGATTTTAGGCCAGAGCTCCTGATTCCCGAATGGGAGAGATTGATCTCCGAGGTGTCTGAAGGAAAGAAGGCCGCCTACAGAAAGCCTGTGGCAAATATGGATAATAACAATAAACGGATAAGAAGCATCATGCATGGGATACACAGCGTACCCTTCCTTAAATGGGTGCCTTCTATTCATGATTTGCAGAAGAAATAAGGCGCGTTACGGCTGATGGACAACCATATGGAAAATCTGCATAAAGATGATAATGATATCCGTGTAAGTGTTTTGGTAACAGTTTATAACCTGGAAAAATATGTTGCCCGGACCTTGGAAAGTGTGCTTGAGCAGGAGACGGATTTTAAATTTGAGATCCTGGTTGGGGATGACGGCTCTGATGATGGAACAGTGGATATAGTAAAGGATTTTATCTCACAGTATCCCGGTCGTATAGAGCTGTATGAAAATCCCAGGGAGAAGGATAAAAAGTACAACAGGGTAGAACGTTCAGCGGCAAACCGCCTGGGGCTTTTAGCGAAGGCTAAGGGAAAGTATTGTTGTTTCCTTGACGGGGATGACTACTACATAGATAAAAAGAAGCTGCAGAGACAGGCTGACATACTGGATGATCCGGCTAATGCAGACTGCGTACTATGTGCCCATAACCTTTATCTTTCTTATGAGGATGGCAGGATGGAACCATTGTCATCAGCTAAAAAGGAAAGGAAGATTGGCCTTAAAGAGTACTGGACCATGATGTTCATTCAGGCCAATGCTATGATGTTCAGGAATATATATGCGGACAATATTCCGGGGGAGCGGCTGTCAGCAACATTCGATGATAACAATATCGTATTCTGGCTTATGCAGCGCGGAAAGATGTATTACATCCCGGAATTCATGGGAGCATACAGGCAGGTGGAAGGATCTTCCTGGAGTGCTATAGATTTATTAAAGCGCAGCGCATCTAACATGGTGGGTTACAGCGTGGAAAGGGAAGTGGCTCCGGGCTTAAGAAAGTTAAGCGACATAAGGCATTATCCTGATTTAAAGTACCTCTCAGATCATAGAAATGAGCTGAAACCTTCAGATCTGGAACCATTTTATACTACCGCAAAGACCCACGATATGAAGGAAGCCCTTGATGCTTATTCAATGTGCGGTGAATGGATAGCTCCAAGCTTAAAGCGAGGCTGGTTTGGCTATAATGCCACAAGGCTAAAAAGAGCCATAAAAAAAATGTTTGGAATGTTTTAGAGGAATCTAATGGAAGATAACAAAGACCTTGTAAGTGTAATAGTTCCTGTATATAAGGTTGAAAAATACTTAGACAGGTGCATAAAGAGCATACGGGAACAGTCATATACGGAGCTTGAAATAATACTTGTTGATGATGGTTCGCCGGATTCCTGTGGGCACATGTGCGATGAGTACGCCGTAAGCGATGACAGGATAAAAGTAATTCATAAAAAGAACGGTGGACTTTCAGACGCAAGGAATGCGGGAATAGAGGTGGCCACAGGACAGTGGATAGTTTTTGTTGATTCTGATGATTACATATCAACAGAGATGATAGGCTACCTTAAAGCTGTGGCTGATGAAAACTCTGCTGACATAGCCTGGTGCCGATATAAGGAAACAGCGGCGGATGAAGAAGATGCTGCTTTTGACAGCCGGGGATCCGTGGAAGAAATCTACAGCGGAAGGGATGCGGAGTATCTTTTCTATCGCATGGGCATGATGGGCGAATGCATGGTGGCATGGAATAAGATTTATTCCAAAAGTCTCTTTGAAGGTATGCCCCAGGTAAGGTACCCTTACGGAAAGATTTTTGAAGATGGCTACACTACATACAGGCTTATCTACAAGGCTGAAAGGGTAGTAGTAACGGATGCTGTTATGTATGCCTATAGGCAGCGGAACGACAGCATAATGCAGATGAACGGAAACAAGAATTACCATGCCGCTTTTGAGGCGGGGGAAGGGAAGCTTATCTTCTTTGCAAAATACAAAGAGGAAGAGTTATACCGCTTGGAGTTGAACAGCCTTATGTATACGGTGATCAATTTCTATGAGAAGTCGTCTGATGCAGAAGGCAAAAGGGAAATGAAGGAAGCCTTTGACAGATTTTATAAGGAATACTTCGTGAAAGAAAAATGGCCCTTAGGGAAAAAAGTTAGGATGAAGGCGTTTTATACAAGCCATAGTCTATATTCCGCTATAAGCAGGTTTGAAGGTTTGTACAATACTGTTACAGGCAGAAAATAATACAGCAAATGAATAGGATATATAAAAAGAACAATGTCATAAAGACCTATGGGCTGATACTGATAGAGATTCTGTCAGGAGTATTTGCGCTTACATTGGCTTTGTTTATAAGGTACAGAAGTCTGTATTGTGACGGATATTATGAGCTTTATATCAGTTTTGGCGGACTGTATATCCTTTTTTTACTGCTGTATAACATTTTTACTGACTGGAACAGGGATTTTTTTATCCGGGGATTCTTCAAGGAAACTATTGCCATCACAAAATGCCTTACCATCACAATAGCGTTGCCGGCACTTGTGATGTATACGGTTTTTAAGGACCGTCCTATTTCGAGAACTGTACTTTTTTTCTTTATACTGCTGAATATCCTGATAACATTTTCAGCCCACCTTATATTCAAGGAGTATATGTTGAAATGCTACAGGAACGGTGCGGACAGCGATAAGCTTATGGTGGTGACTACTAAGGACCGTGCAGCTGAAATAATAAGGAAACTCATAAATTCCAATGAATGGAACTATGAGGTCAAAAGTCTTGTCATTACAGATGCTGAAATGGTGGGTCATGAAATTGAAGGCATTAAGGTAGTGGGCGACTCTGACAATATGCTGGAGATGGCCACTAAAGAAGTGGTTGATCGTGTGTTTATCTCATTGCCAAGAGAAGTGCCCATTAATACTATCAGGAATATGATCTTCGATTTTGAGAGCATGGGTGTGCTTTGTCACTATGACATAGGGCTTGAGGAACTCAATCTCGAAGGCAAGGAAGCAGATGACATAGCAGGCTATCCTGTGCTTTCTTTCTCGTTAAAGAACTTGGATTACAGACGCCTTATGATAAAACGTCTTTTTGATATTATCGGGAGCTTTTTCGGGATAATAATACTTTTGATCTTCTATCCTTTTGTGGCTCTTGCAATAAAAATTGAATCAAAAGGACCTGTGATATTCAAGCAGGAAAGAGTAGGCCGGAGTGGCAGAAAATTTATGATGTATAAGTTCCGCTCAATGTATGTGGACGCGGAAGAAAAAAAGAAAGACCTTTATGATAAAAATGAGATGGAAGGTCTGATGTTCAAAATGAAGGATGACCCCAGGATAACAAAAGTGGGACGCTTTCTTAGAAAGACCAGTATAGATGAGCTGCCACAGTTTTTTAATATCCTTAAGGGTGATATGTCAATGGTGGGAACAAGGCCGCCTACAGTGGATGAGTATGAGAAGTACAATGCGCATTACAGAAGGCGCTTGTCCATAACCCCGGGACTTACGGGGATGTGGCAGGTAAGTGGACGCAGTGATATAACTGATTTTGATGAAGTAGTAAAGCTTGATCTGGAGTACATAGACCAGTGGTCGCTTCTGCTTGACTGCAAAATACTACTGCAGACAGTGGGAGTTGTTTTATTAGGAAAGGGTTCAAAGTGATGAACGGGGAAGTATATAAGTTAAAAACGGCTGTGATGATGATAGTTTTCAATCGGCCTGATACTACAAAGGAAGTTTTTGAGCAGATAAGGAAGGCGCGGCCTTCAAGGTTTTACCTGGTTTCTGATGCTCCCCGCAGGGGAAGGCCGGATGACATAGATAAGGTGAAGGAGTGCCGTGAGTATGTGGAGTCCCATATAGACTGGCCCTGTGAGTTCAAAAAGAATTATGCAGAAGAAAATATGGGCTGCAAGGAGAGAATGCACACCGGCATCAGCTGGGTGCTCTCCCAGGAACCTCATACCATAATACTGGAAGATGATGTGGTGCCTGCACCGGAATTCTTCAGGTATTGTGATGAACTCCTGGAATTATACAAGAATGACAAAAAGGTAATGATGGTGTCCGGTACTAATCTGCTTAAGGGACAAAAAGTAAAGGGGACATATACCTTCTCTTGTTTTTCAAGCATATGGGGATGGGCGACCTGGGCAAGAGCCTGGAAGTACTATGATCCGGATGTTAAGACCTGGCCTCAGGTGAAGAAAAAAGGTGAGCTCAAGAAAGTCCAGAACGGTATTTCATATTTGTTCATTAAAAAGCATGTGAATAGTGTATATACACATAAAAAGGATACCTGGGATATACAGTGGGACTATTGCAGACATACCCATGGAGGCTTGGGAATAGTTCCTGCCGTTAATATGATACGTAATATAGGTTTTGACAGGGAAGATGCCACGCATACTAACTGGCATTGTGAGGAAGATTTTTCATATGGTAAAATGCATTTTCCTATGAGAAAGAGAAAGACTATACGCCGCGATACCGAATACGATAAGGCCTATATTAAAAAGTATTACGGAACGAAGAAACTTATAGAGGCCGTGAAAAAAAGACTCAATATATTTTGACGGTCAGGAGATAACCGGATATGTTTGAAGACATAGAATTGATAGTATATGATTTTGATGGAGTCATGACTGATAACAGGGTCATGGTGGATCAGAATGGAAACGAAAGCATCATGGCAAATCGCGGCGACGGCTACGGTGTAGGCATGATCAGGAAACTTGGCATTGAGCAGGTGATACTGTCCACTGAGGTTAATCCTGTGGTAGAAATGCGCGCTAAAAAACTTAACCTGGAAGTGATTCATGGCGTATCGGATAAGAAGGAAACCCTGGAAAAGTTTTGTGAGGAAAAATCTGTCAGCCTAAATAAAGTTATGTATCTTGGAAATGATATAAATGATATAGATGCCATGAAATGTGTTGGCATAAAGGGCGCGCCGAAGGATGCTGAACCCGAGATCCTTGAGATAGCTGATTGGATATCCGGGAAGAATGGTGGTTATGGCGTAGTGCGGGAACTTGCCAGGCTTTTAACTAATGAAAGATGCAAATAAGAATAAGCGGTATTTGATATGTGCAGATTTTCTATAATAACACCTACATTTGAACAGGCTGAATATATCTCTGATACCATTGATTCTGTATTAAATCAGAGCTTTAAGGATTTCGAGTATATAATAATCGACAGCTGCTCTGAAGATGGCACGAAGGAGATCGTGGAGTCCTATGCTGCAAAGGATAGCAGGATACATTATATTCGTGAAAAAGACCGTGGTCAGGCTGATGGCATAAACAAGGGCTTGCGCCTGGCAAAGGGCGAGATAGTGGCATGGCTTAATTCGGATGATTTTTATTACGATGAGCATGTGCTTGAGAATGTAGATAAAGTTTTTTCCGACAACAAGGATCTGAAACTTGCCATAGGTGATGCCTGGTACTGTGATAAGAATAAGAAATTTACTGAGTACAATAAATCGGATAGGAATGTGCCTGATGACGTGATCAGACGCTGGTACTACATAGTGCAGCCTGCCTGCTTTTGGAAAAATGAACATAAGCTTTTAGATGAGAAGTATCATTACGTTTTCGACTGGAAGTTTTTCATTGGCCTGTTTGCATCCGGCAGAAAAGTATATACCCACAAGCCATATGCGGTTTACCGGATGTATGAGGATAATAAGACCGGCTTAAATAATGCAGCAAGACGCAAGGAAGTATATCGGCTACAGAAGGAAATCGGGAAAGATAAGCTGAACATATCCTGGTGCAGACATGTGTATCATGCATATGCCAGTGCGGAAAAAAACGGATGGCCCTGGCTCAAGGATATCGTAGATTTTGAGAGCAAGGTGCTTTTTCATCTGACGGATAAGAAGATAGCGGGATTTTAAAATGCAGGCAGAACAGGGGGAAATTGTATGCTTTGGGTTTTAATGACTACATACAACAGACGTGAGCAGACGGTGGAATGTTTTAAGTCACTGCTGGGTGCTTATAGGGGGGCCATGACAGTAGTGGATGTAGATGCCGGAAGCATTGATGGCACCGGCATCTATCTGAGAAAGTGCATGGAGAATGCAAAAAAGAGCAGGCGCTACGGCAGCCGGGATATCAGTCTCAGGATATTGCATTGCAAAAAAAATGTGTATTGGAACCAGGGCATGCGCTATGCTATGTCCTATGCCGCAAAGCATGCTAAGCCCGGTGATGATATACTGCTGGTAAATGACGATGTGGTCTTTTATGAGGACTCCATCGATACCCTTATGAAGAGAAGAAAACGCTACAGGGCAGCAGCCGTGGTAGGTGCGGTGTGTTCGGAAAACGGAGAGCAGACATATGGCGGCGTAAGGACTTTGTCGAAATTCTTTGCAAAGTTTGAGGTGATTTCTCCTTCAAATAAGCCTGTGCCATGCGATACATTTAACTGTAACTGCCTGTTGATGTCTTTGGAGTGCATGAAGAAAAACGGAAACCTTGACGGAAAATATACTCACAGCATGGGTGACTACGATTATGGTCTTCGCATGAAGAAAAAAGGCCTTAAAGTTATAAGCAGTGCAGGATATGTTGGGATATGTGAAGCAAATCCTATAGCAGACAGCTGGCTGGATCCCGAACTTCCTATATTTGAGAGGATAATGAAAAAAGAGAATCCTAAAGGTCTGCCTGCGAAGGATTGGTTTTATTTTGTAAAGAAGAACTACGGTATGTTATCGGCGATTTATCACTCGATAACACCATATTTGAGGATTATATTAGGAATTTAACCAACTGAATTTCCCACACCGTATAGACTCGCCTGACGGTGTAAAGTGAGACTCTGCGAACTGACCCCACCGGCAGGTGAGCTATCGGTGTGGGAGTATTAATAATAAATTATGTTATAAGGAGAAATACTATGGGTAAGAGAATACTGGTAACAGGCGGAGCAGGTTTTCTGGGATCGCATCTATGTAACAGATTGATAGAGGAAGGCAATGATGTTATATGCCTTGATAACCTTTTCACGGGAACCAAGGATAATATAAGACATCTTATTGGCAATCCTTATTTTGAATTCATAAGGCATGATGTTACTGTGCCTATCGTTATTGAAGTGGATCAGATTTATAACTTAGCATGTCCTGCAAGCCCGGTTCATTATCAGTATAATCCCATTAAGACTACCAAGACATCCGTTATTGGTGCTATGAACATGTTGGGACTGGCAAAGAGAGTCCATGCAAGGATCCTTCAGGCATCTACATCGGAAGTATACGGTGATCCTGAAGTTCATCCACAGCCTGAAAGCTATAGGGGCTGCGTAAATACCATAGGCATCAGGTCATGCTATGACGAAGGTAAGCGTGTGGCTGAGACCCTTTTCTTCGACTACCATAGAATGAACAAGGTGGACATTAAGGTAATGAGAATATTTAATACCTATGGTCCCAATATGCATCCTGCTGACGGAAGGGTTGTTTCCAATTTCATAATGCAGGCTCTTAAGGGTGATGACATAACAGTTTACGGCGACGGTTCACAGACCAGAAGTTTCTGCTATGTTGATGACCTTATTGAAGGTATGGTAAGGCTGATGAATTCAAGAGATGGATTCACGGGACCTGTCAATATAGGTAACCCGGGAGAGTTCACCATTAAGGAACTGGCAGAGATGGTTCTTGAAAAGACAGGATCAGACTCAAAGATCGTATATAAGCCGCTTCCTTCGGATGATCCCATACAGCGCAGACCCGTTATCGATCTGGCAAAGAAGGAGCTTGACTGGGAGCCTACTATTCCTCTCGATAAGGGACTGGACAAGACTATTGAGTATTTCAAGCAGTTTGTGTAAAGAGTGGTCAATAAACTGCAATGAAAAAGGCTCCGTCTAAAAAAACTTCTGCCATAGAGTATGTTATATGGATTCCCGTGGTTTTCTGGATTGTAGTGATCTTTATCTTTTCACTTCAGCCGGGAGAAGGTTCAGAGAATGCGAGCCTTCATGTTACCAGATGGATCTGGGGGATGTTTTTTGGAACTGAGACGGTGGCACAGATTCCTGCTACGGACGTCGGCTTAAAAAGTTTTGATGGAATAACACGCACTTTTGCCCATATGAATGAATATATCGTACTGGGGCTTCTTCTCGGAGCAGCTGTTACGGTAAACGGATTCAGGGAGAAACTGCGTGTTTTTTATATCTGTGTTATTGGAGCCTGTATATCCCTGACTGATGAGTTTGTTCAAATCTTTGTGCCGGGGAGATACGGTGAGGTAAAGGATTTTGCCATAGACATGGCAGGTCTTATGATCGCTGCGCTTGTATGGCAGATATGCGGCAACATAAGGGCTAAGTTTTTTGCTAAGCAGAAGAGGGATGATTCAAAGCATGGACGCAGAAAATACATGAACTTCGAGCTTGATGACATAAGCTTTGATGAAGCAGCTGAGCGCATAATGAAGTATGCAGAAGATGGCAGGCATTATGTGGTTACGCCAAATGCGGATCACGTGATGCGTCTCCAGAAGGATGAAGAGTTCCTGAAGATTTATAAAGCTGCAGATCTGGTGATCACGGACGGAACACCGCTTTTATGGATTGCTGAGTCGTTGGGACATCCCATAAAGGAACGGGTGACGGGAGCAGACATGTTTCCTGAAATCTGCAAGAGAGCTGCCGAAAATGAAAAGTCAGTCTTTATTCTTGGTGGCACCGGAGGCAGCGCTGAGACTGCGTCAAAAAAAATGAAAGAGAAATTCGAAGGGCTGAATATCTGTGGATATTATGAGCCGCCTATGGATTTTGATAAGGATGAGAAAGAGCTTAAGAAAACCATAAAGGCTGTGAACAAGTCAAAGCCTGACATAATCTTTGTATGCCTGGGAATGCCAAAACAGGAGAAGTTTATTTATTCAAATAAAGATGAATTGGAGTTCCATGTAGCCCTTCCTTTTGGAGCGGCTGTGGATTTTGCGGCAGAGAAAAGTCTGCGTGCACCAGTTTGGATGCGCAAATGCGGACTGGAATGGTTTTACAGATTTTTGCAGGAGCCGGGAAGGCTCTTTCACAGATATTTTATTGAAGACATGCAGATTTTCCTTTTGGCATGGAAATACAGGAAGGAGATCTGATGATGCGTATAGCGGCAGATATGACATCATTATCAGATAATCTTTCAGGCCTTGAGCGCTATGCCTTCTGCATTGTCAGTGAGATGATAGGTCTTGGCCGGGATAAGTGGTATTTAGTTGTAAAGAATGATGTGCCGGAGCGGATAAAGCAGCTTAAAAGGACTTATCCGGACAGGGTATGTCTTGTACATATAAGCGGTGGGAAACTTATTGTTAATCAGGTAAAGCTTCCACTTGTTATGTCTCGCATCAAGGCGGATGCGTATCTGTTTCCTGCTTTTCCGGTGCCGCTTTTATTTGGAAATGCTTTTGGCGGTTGTTGCGACTGCGGAAGAAAGCGTAGGAAAATATACTCGCTCATTGCAGACGCTGCCGTGATGGATGTGCCGGAGACCATGAAACTGAAATCAAGGTTGCTTTTCGGATTGGGATACAGGCACAGTGTGCGTGTATGTGAATCCGTGATCACAATATCCCGTTTTTCAGAGAAACGGATACGGAAACATTTTAAGAATGTAAGGAATATGATCTACGCCCCTTGCGGTGTTATGTCGGATGGAACAGCTGTTAAAGATGGTCGAAGATCATCGGAAAAAACATGGACTGAGATAAAGAAAAAATATGGCCTGCCGGAGAAGTATATTCTGGTTTTGTCAACGCTGGAACCCAGAAAAAACATAGGTCAGGTATTTAGTGCGTATGCAGATCTGGTATCGAAAAATACTGATGCACCCAAGCTGGTGGTTGCCGGCAGAAAGGGCTGGATGGTGGATAGAGAGTTATCTGCTGTAAATGAGAATTTTTCCGACTGCGTCTGTTTTACGGGATTTATTGATGAAGATGACTTAAAGGCCGTATATTCACATGCAGATGTTTTTGTGGATGCATCTGTTTATGAGGGTTTTGGTATGCCGCCTTTAGAGGCATTATCATATGGAGTAAAACATGTGCTGGTTTCGGATATACCTGCCCATAGGGAAGTGTTAGGGGATGATGCGTCGTATTTCAGGCTGCATAACGTAAGCGACCTTTCTGCAAAGCTGGATATACTGTGCAGGGATGATCATGGTCACAGTAAAGATAACTCATGTCTGAAAAAGTATTCATGGGCGAAGAGTGCTGCAGCGGTGTATGCTGCCATACAGGGATAAGATTAATGAGCATAAAGTCGGCAATCAGGAGTCATGTTCCACCTTCATGGATAAATGAAAGGAACAGGATTCGTGACAGCAAAAGAATAAAGGCATCTGTAAGTGTTTTGCCTAAGAGGGTAAGTGATGGCAGAGCGCGGGGCGGAATCAGGTTTTTTGCAGATACAGAATCAGGTACAGGGCTCAGCAACGGAGCAGCGATGCTCTGGGATATGCTGGAAACATCGGACGTAGAAAGTATTCATATAGAAATAAATAAGAATGGTGAATGTATCATACCTGATGAAGAACAGTTTAAGGATGACAGTTGGCTTATAAATCTTTTTGTGGTTCAGCCTCCTGTCTGGCCAATAGTTTCTTCAAAGCTTTCTTCGGAGGTATTTGACGGAAAGATAAATATAGGTTTCTGGCTGTGGGAAACACCGGAGATACCTGAAGAGTGGATACCCTTGTGCGCATGGTTTGATGAGATCTGGACTCCGTCATCTTTTGTTACGGATGCGGTGCGTAAAGTGTCTGACCGGCCTGTACGGACACTTCGGTTCGGATTGAATCCTGCCAAGGCGGAGTCCGTATCGGAAAATGACAGGCTGCAGTTAAGGGAAAAATATAATATAGCTGCGGATGCCCTGGTCCATCTGGTGATGTTTGACGGTCGCAGCGGATTTGAAAGGAAAAATCCGGAGGGGGCAATAAAAGCATACACGATGGCCTACCCTGTTGAAAAAGAAAACACATGGCTTATAGTAAAAGCAAAATGTGCAGATAAAAAACAGATGAAACTCCTTAGGTCTTTGCTTAAGGATTATAAAAATGTAGTATGGATAGAAGAGCTTATGAGCCGTCATGAAACTGATGCACTGATCGCATCATCCGACATACTTTTGTCTCTTCATCGTGCAGAAGGTTTCGGACTTCCTATAGCGGAGGCAATGCAGCTGGGATGTGTGGCAGTGGCTACCGATTATTCATCAACTACTGAATTTGTGTCTGATGACGGGGCTGTTGCCATACCCTGTACTTTGACCAAGATATCCCATGATGTGACTGCCTACAGAAAGGGAACGGTTTGGGCAGAACCTGATATAGAGGCTGCGGCAGAGGCTATAAAGCATCTTGGAGAGAATGAAGAATACCGTATTACTAAGGGACAGCGTGCAAAGACCGCAGTATATGAGAAATTGTCCTTTGAAGAAGGCGCCCGTCTGTTTGAGGAGTATGAGAGAGAACTAAATGAGAACCATTGTAAAACAACTTAACGGCGTTCTTACAGCCGAAGAAAAGAAACATATCGCAGGTTTAATATTTCTTATGTTCATAGGCGGAATATTGGAACTTGTGGGTGTGTCTGCGGTTTTTCCGCTTATTTCCGTAGTTATGAACAGTGACAATGCCATGTCTGAGTTTGTTTCAGGGATTGCAGGGATAGACCTTGTGGCTGGGCGGTATGAGCTGATAATCGGTCTGGCAGTCTTTATGATAGTTGTATATATCCTGAAGAATCTCTACCTGTCATTTATGTATCATAGGATTTTTTCGTTTGTCAGAAATGGCACAGTACACACTTCAAGACAGATGTTTTCACTTTTTATTAAAGCGCCTTATGATGTTTTTATGGAAAGGGACAGTGCGGAGCTGGAGAGAATTGTCAGGGCAGATGTGGAGGGAATGTACAGGGTACTTAAGCCACTGCTCCAGATTTTGTCGGAGGTCCTTATCTGTGTGATCCTTGGCATTCTGCTTTTTATCACCGATTGGCGTATGAGCCTTTTTATGGTTTTGTTCATTGGAGTCATTGATATTTTCTTCATTCTTCGTTCCAAGAAAATGGTTGCAAAACTCGGAGATGAGGACATAGAAGCCAGAACCATGATGATGCGTGATGTAATGAGCGCATTCGGTGGAATAAAGGAATTAAAGATTCTTGGTACGGAGGATTATTTCATAGATCTTTATTCTTTTGACAGGCAGCACGCCGCTGACTGCGAGGAAAAGCAGCAGTTCTATATTCAGATACCGAGACTGCTGACAGAGACTTTGTGCATAATTGCACTGATGATAACCATGATAGCGGTAACTGTTTCGGGGACGGATATAAATACCATGCTTCCTGTTTTTGCCGTATTCGCTGTAGCAGCTTTCCGTTTACTTCCATCAGTAGGAAAGATAAACGGATTTATTAATGAGATGGCATTTAACAGGCCTGCCCTTGAAAGCCTTTACAAAGAGATAGACATGATAAGAACTTTTGACAGTAAAGCGAAGGGGCATGGTGACAACAAAGATGAACAGACAGTTACAGAACTTGATTTCAGACAGATTGCATTTAAGGATGTAAGTTTCAGATATGCAACAGGCGCGGATATTCTTAACGGAGTAAATCTGGAGATAAGAAAGGGTGAGACCATCGGCATTATTGGAAAATCCGGCGCCGGAAAGACTACATTTGTGGATCTTCTGATGGGTTTACTATCTGCTACTGACGGTGCGGTTTGCATAAATGACAGAAATATTGAAGATGTAAAAAGAACCTGGATGATGTCCATAGGCTATGTGCCACAGGATATCTACCTGGCCAATGCAAGCGTTGCTGAAAATGTGGCCTTCGGCACGGAAAACAGTGAAATAGACCGTGAGCGTATAAAGGAAGTGCTTGAGATGGCTCAGGCTTATGATTTCGTGGAGAAACTGGAAAAAGGAGTTGACACAGTAATTGGTGAACACGGCATAAGACTTTCAGGCGGACAGAGACAGCGTCTTGGAATTGCCAGGGCTTTGTACAGGAAACCGGAAGTGCTTATTTTTGATGAGGCCACTTCATCTTTAGATAATAAAACCGAAGCGGATTTTATGGAAGCGGTGAGAGCCCTTAAGGGAAATAATACCATGATACTGATAGCACACAGAAGAGAAACGCTGACTGTGTGCGACAGGATATACGAGGTTTCGGAAGGAAAGGTTGTGGGGAGTGAGAGTAGCCTATATATGTGAGACATCTTTTCATCTGTTTCAGTGCGTAAGGTATGTCTGCCATAATAAGGGCGGTGATGCTTACGACCTGTTTTTAAATAAGAATGCAGATACGGATTGCGGAAAATCTGTTGATGCGGAAGGCTGCGGCCTGTTTGAAAAGGTCGTAAGATTCGATCAGGAAGCTGTAAAGGTAAATCATGCCGAAAGTATTATTTCCGGAATTAGCGGAAAGTACGGAAAAAAAGCTGATTACAGTACCCTGAAAAAAAAGATAGCTTTTGCACATTTCGTAAAGCGTGCGCTGTCCATGACGGGCGGGAATATTTCAGGTGAAAGCCTGGTGGCTTATGACAGGATAATGGCTCCTGCGGGAACCGGCCTCACCATGGCACTTTCCGTGATAAATCCGGGGGCTGAGATAATATATTATGAGGATGGAATAGGCGGATACTACGGGGACATGTTTGTACTTGGAAAGTATTTCCGGAGCCTTTCGGATAAGCTGTCATCTTGTGGTATAGATCCTGAAAGTCTCAGGCCTTCCGAAATTATGGTAAGCTATCCGGAGTCCAGCAAAAGCAAAACTGCTCCGAGGATAACAAAGATGGACTGCGGAGATTCGGAATCGACTGAAATAAGGAACGCACTACATGCTGTGTTCGGGTCGGTGGATAGCAGGATTTATGCGGACAATAAAATAGTCTATTTTTCACCGCTGACAGTTGGCGACAATCCTGATTATGAAATAGTGGCAGAGCGAAATAAAAAGCTTTGCGCGGACATTGATTCAGTGTGCGATGGTTTTGTGATAAGACCTCATCCGAAGGAAAAAAACGCCATTCCGGAAACGAAAAACGGCTTTGTGGATATGGTATCCGGACAGTGGGAAATGACAGCGATGGAGCAGATCGGCGATGAGCATATTCTTGTAGGTGGCTGCTCTACGGCACAGCTTACTCCCAAGCTCTTATTTGATAAGGAACCCAGGGTTATTTTCACTTATGATGAGCTTTTCGGCGAAACCGGTATTGAAAAAAAAGAGATAGCCGATGTCATGAATATCCTTTTGGAAATGTACAGGGATAAGAGCAGGGTTTTGATACTAAAGCGGGGAGAGAGTATAGCGGATGCTCTGGCAAAACTGATCTCCGGTGCAGGATTATTATAGAGTGGAAGAATTGCCTTTTTTTTGATAAAATATAAGTTAGTGGTTTGATCCAAACAAATTAGGAGGGATTATTTAATGAAGAATGCATTGATTACAGGTATCAACGGACAGGACGGTTCCTATCTTGCTGAGCTGCTGCTTTCAAAGGGCTATACAGTATACGGAATACTCAGAAGAAAGTCTGTTGTTGATTACGGAAATGTAGCACATATAAAGGATAAGATCAAATTCATCTATGCGGATATGACGGACGTTGTCAGTCTTATCAATGCAATGCGCATATCCCAGGCTGATGAAGTGTACAATTTAGCTGCACAGTCATTCGTTGCTACCAGCTGGGAACAGCCCATAGCAACCACAGAGATAGATGCGGTCGGTGTTACCAATATGCTTGAGGCTATCAGGCTTATCAATCCCAAGTGCCGTTTTTATCAGGCATCTACATCAGAGATGTTCGGTAAAGTACAGGCAATACCCCAGGATGAAAATACACCTTTCTATCCCCGCAGCCCTTACGGTGTATCCAAGCTTTATGGCTATTGGATAACAAAGAACTATAGGGAGAGTTTTGGTCTCTTTACCTGTAACGGTATTCTCTTCAATCATGAAGGTGAGCGCAGGGGTAAAGAATTCGTTACAAGGAAGATCACAGATACTGTGGCAAGGATCAAGCTGGGATGCCAGGACTGCCTGGAGCTTGGTAACCTCAATGCAAAGCGTGACTGGGGGCATTCCAAGGACTATGTAAGGGCTATGTACCTTATGCTTCAGCAGGATGAGCCTGATGATTACGTAGTTGCAACAGGCGAGACCAGGACAGTAAGGGATTTCGCAAAGATCGCATTCGAGAAAGTCGGAATGAATGTTGAGTTTTCCGGTGAAGGCGTGGATGAGATAGGAACGGATACTGCTACCGGTAAGGTGGTAGTAAAAGTAAATCCTGACTTCTTCCGTCCGGCAGAAGTAGAACTTCTCATTGGTAATCCCAAGAAGGCTGAGGAAAAGCTTGGCTGGAAGAGGGAGATCAGCTTTGATCAGATGGTAGAGAGAATGGTATCTACTGATCTGGCGCTGGTAAGCAGGGAAATAAAGCTTGCAGGAAGTCTGTAAGAATACGAAATCAATATCATGAATTGAAAGCATTAAAAAATCCGGCGATGTTGCCGGATTTTTTGATGTCATATTCGATTGGATGATCATTACTCAGCTGTAAGTTTTGCTTTCTTTTCAGCCAGTTTGGAAGGGCTCCAACGGGCAACCTTCATATTTTTTCCATCGTTCTTTCCGTTGAACCTTAAGTTGAAAAGCTGCTGGATGAACTCGAAGCTTACCTTTAAGGAAATCTTGGACTCTCCGGATTCACGGTCATGGAATGAGTAAGGGGTTTCCAGGATTTTCTTTACATTACACTGTGAGATAACCTCAACCATTATCTTCCATCCGATGGGATTAAGGTCAGCATCCTCGAGAAGTTCTCTTCTGACCATGAAAAGTCCACTGGTGGGGTCTGATATAGGTCTTAAGCAGGGCAGGATGATCTTTGCAATGTATCTGGCAGAGCCGGATATGATCTTTCTGATTATGTCCAGTCCGCCATCGGAACCACCGGGGATCAGGCGGCTGGGGATTGCCATATCTGCATGGGCTAACATTGCTGCATACATATCGAGAAGAACTTCGGGCGGGTGCTGTAAGTCTGCATCCATGCAGGCAACGAAATCGCCCTTGGCAAGTTTAAAGCCCTTAACGACTGCAGTAGCAAGACCCTTTTCATTCTCTCTGTGATGGAGTACCACGTGTTTATTGGTTTCTGTGGCCTGCTTTATTACCTCAGGGGTATCGTCATTGCTGTCATCCACAAAGATGACCTCATAGTCTATCCCGGGAAGTGCCTTATCGATTCGTTCAAGAAGCGGATTGATATTTCCTTTTTCATTGAATGTAGGAACAACTATAGATATCATAATAACCTCCGTTATCGTTTTTATATGCCTGCTATAGCGTTACCTGCGGGCATTCAGAATAACTGACCTTATTTTACCATATCAGGCGGCGGTTTTTCCATATTTGAAATATATGGTATAATTTTTTAGGAGTTTTTATGAAATGAAGGAGGAAGTATGAAGACTACAGCTCTGATACTGGCAGGTGGAAAAGGTGAGAGATTCTGGCCGGGAAGCAGGACTTCCCATCCAAAGCAGTTTTTGTGTCTCACAGGGGATGGTAAGACAATGATACGCCATACCGTGGAGCGTATTCTGCCTATAGTAAATATGGAAGATATCTATGTTTCAACTAATGAAATGTACAGACAGCTTGTTTATGAACAGTTGCCTGAGCTCCCAAAAGAAAATGTTATCTGTGAGCCTGTGGGCAGGAATACTGCGCCGGGTATAGGTTTAGGGGCGGTCTATATGCGCAGGAAATACGGCGATGCAGTAATGCTGGTTCTTCCCAGTGACCATCAGATTGCATACGAGGATAAATATACGGAAATCCTTAAGAAGGCTGTTGAGACTGCGGAAAATGGGGTTTCCGGCGAGAGACGTCTTGTTACTCTGGGAATCACACCGAATGAGCCGGAGACAGGATACGGCTATATTAAATTTGATAAGTCTTCTGAGAATGGCGGTGTGTGCAGGGTTGAAAAGTTTGTTGAGAAACCGGATCTTGAGAAGGCAAAGCAGTATCTGGCATCAGGTGACTATCTCTGGAATTCCGGTATGTTCATATGGAAGGTTTCGGCCATCCTTTCATCCATGGAAAAGAATATGCCTGAGGTTTATAAGGGGCTTACCGATATTGAGGTTGCAATAGGAACCGGAGATGAAGATGCGGTGCTTAAGTCTGCATTTGAGGCAATGCCTTCCCAGTCGGTGGATTACGGCATCCTTGAAAAGGAAGATTCTATTTTCGTATGTCCGGGAGATTTTGGCTGGGATGATGTTGGATCCTGGCTGGCACTCAGCCGTCTCAATGCTACTGATGAAAACGGAAATGTGTTCATGGGAAATGTAGAGAGCACATCCACTAAAAGGACTATTGTTAAGGCCGGTGATAAGCTGGTAGCTGTTGTCGGGCTTGAAGATGTAGTGGTAGTAGATACTGAAGATGCAACTCTCATATGTTCGGCTGAGCATACTGCCGATATAAAGAAACTTCTTGAGGAACTCAGGAGTAAGGGCAGAGAGGAGTATCTCTGATTTGGCTTTAGGTCCGCAGACAATAATAAATCTCTTAATATGGCTGGTTATCTTTCCGGCTGTTTCGGGGATTGTCCCTTCTGAATTCATTAAAAAAAGGGACAAATCCCTGGCAGAGATATATCTGTGCGGACTGTTTCTTATGTTCGCTGTTTTTGAAGTCTGTGCTGTTCCGTGTATTCTGTTGCATAAAAGTCTTGTTTTCCTGACTGTAACGGTAATGATGGTAATGACGGTGTTCTGTATAGCTTCAGTTATTATCATAACCTATGCATTTGCATCCAGAACAATAAATACATATTTTCGCTTGTCGTCATTTGAGGGATTCAGGTTTGCTGATGCGGCTGTCTGGCTGGTTTTTGGCGTGGTTTTTGCCCTGCAGCTTTTCCTTTCGCTTTTTGCAGCCAGATCTTATTCAGATGACGCAGCCTGGATCGCGGATGCAGTTGCGGCATCTTCAGGCGGCGAGATGTATACGGTCTACCCATTTACGGGAATGCCCGGCGGACATCTGTTAAGGGATATTGTTTCGCCTTATCCGATGTTTATTGCTACGCTTTCAAATGTCAGCGGGCTCCATGTTTTGATCATAGCGCATACAGTTATGCCGGTTTTTCTCGGTATAGTGTCCTGTATCATATATAAGGAGATTGCCATAAGGCTTTTTGAGGGGAATATAAGGAAAATTCCTGTTTTCATGATGATAATGAGCATGATAAATCTGCTTG
This sequence comes from Lachnospiraceae bacterium AB2028, assembly GCA_000621425.1. Lineage (GTDB taxonomy): Bacteria > Bacillota > Clostridia > Lachnospirales > Lachnospiraceae > NK4A136. The sequence continues at coordinate 200,902 of JHYJ01000007.1, read as the reverse complement.
GAGGATATTCGGAATACACCAGGGAAGTTTATCAGGGAATTTTTGCGGAATGCAGCGAGGGACTGACAGCGGGTATTTTTGTCCTGTATGCGTTTTTAATACTGTGTACCATATCACAGCGTTACAGTGCAGGAAATGATGACTCTGTTTACGAATCTATGAATGGTCTTGGAGTAATGCTTTTCATACTTAATACGGCAGCGGCTCTTATAGGTACGGAGACGGTTTTCATTATGCTTTTCATGGAGCTTATTTTAGTGGCGTTGCTTGCATTAAGGGCTAAAAGACCGATCATGATCCTAAAGTGGGTTTTATCGGCAATTCCCGGTATTGCCTGCATGATGTTTTATCTGACCTGATGTTTTTGGACGAGGTGCGTAATGGCAGAGATACTTAATGGTATTTTTACAGCATATTCCCAGTACAGCGGAAGCGGTGTGATAATGATCATCTTTTTCGTGGGACTGGTTTATGTTGCTGCGACAGAAAAGAATACCGGGACACGCACCATTTTGGTGGATGTCAGTGCTCTGCTTTTGTTGGGAATATTCCTGCCGCCTGTTTATTATGTTTATACAAAGTTCATTAGTGACGGAACATACTGGCAGCTTTTCTGGATGCTCCCCATAGGAATAGGTTTGGGCTATGTAGCCAGCAAGCTTATACGTGAGCATACAATAAGTGGCGTGGTACTTGTACTGGTTGTGCTTTTTTTCGGTGGTGAATTCATATCCACATCCATAGAGGATGAAGATCTGTCAAACCTTTCAAATGTATATCGTATGCCGACAGAGGTGGTGGAGGTAGTGGACAGGCTCCATGACCTTTCTGATGAAGAAGTGGTGCATGCAGCTTTTACCGAAGAATTCCTTCCCTATGTACGACAGTATGATGCAAATATCATAATGCCTTACGGATACAGCGTGGTTACATCTGACCGGCCGGCAGAATTCTATCTGCTGATGAGCAGCGATGTGGTAGATTTTTCCCAATTGGAGCAGAAGTGCATACATACCGGAACGGAGTATATAGTGCTTCCGTCAGACAGAAAGCCAAAGCGTCCATTCGGGCATTATGCATTTAGGCGCGTGGCTGAAGTGTCCGGTTACAGCATATATCAGTATGCTCCGACTGACGGCAAGGTGGTCGGGACCGGTGAGACAAGGTAACTGAGATGGCAAAAAAAGCTTATTTATGTTAAAATAGCATCTTATGGGTAAGAATAAAGACAAAATTGAATTCATAGACATTGACGATACCGGCGTACTTGAGCGCATGGTTTCTGACGGGCGTGACGACAGGGATCCTGAACCCTTAAATGATGGGGATTTTTTGGATGAAGACTATGCCGAAAACGGTGACGAAGGTTTCGATGATTACGATGAGCCGGAAGAAACGCCTGAGTATGACAGCCATGTCGAGACTTTCGAAAATGGTGGGGCAGATGAGGAACATGCCGGTAGTGAAATTTTCCAGGGGGAGATCATAGAGGATGTCCTGGTGGATGATGTTGTGCCTGAAGACAGTGCGGAAGAGCCCCGGATTGCAGACAAGTCAGCTGCAAAAAAGGGCCGTAAAGTAAGGCGGGTACGTCGGAATGAGCCTGAAACTGACGAATTTGCGGATCTGGATAAGTATGATGAGCCGGAAGTGTTCGAGGGAGCAGATGACACAGAAGATGATGATCTGCCTGAAATAGACGATGAAATCGCGGACGATGATTTTGACGGCCCTGAAGACGGGTTTGGTGAAAACATAGATGAATTTGATGGAGACGAGGCAGAGTCTGAACCGGAAGATGACGCGTATGACGGCGATGATGACTTGGATGAATATGAAGAGGAGTACGATGACTCCGATGAATACGATGACGAGTATGATGAAAATTCCGCTGATGATACCGATGAATATGAGGAAGAATACGGGGAAGAGGATGACGATTTTTCGGATGCAGAAATAGATGCTGCGCCTGTCAGAAGAAAGGACAAGCAGAAAAAAGCGGATAAAGCAGAGAAATCCGAAAAAGCGGGAAAGGAAAAGCATAAAAAAGAGAAAAAGGCAGCGGACAGCAGGGAAAGGAAACATAAGGGAAAAGATCCCGTAGCCAGGAAAGATAAGAAAGAAAAAAAGTCCGCAGATAACAGATTAAAGAAAGATAAAGAAAAGGACGCAAAAAATCCTTCAGACAAGAAAAATAAAGGAACAGCAGCAAAGAAGACTGATCCTTCACTAAAGAAGAACAAGAACGGCGTTGTAGAGAAGCCTTTTAAGGAAAAAGATTTCAAGGAAAAGGTTACCTTTATCGCTGATAAGCTTATGCACGATAAGAAGACGCAGCAGATTGCATCAATTGTTGCAGCTGTTGCCTTGCTTTTGGTGTGTCTGATCGCAGTCTTTTCCATCAATTCCGGCAGGAACCAGAAGAACATGTCAAAGAAGATTGCAGACACAGGGGCAATGCTGGGGAATGTTTCTGTTGCCGGAGAGGCCGGGCTTATGGCTGTGGCTGATTCAAAACTTGCGGCTAAGTTAGCGGCTGAGGCAGAAGAAGATCAACAGGCAGATGATGAAGATCAGGATGATGACGATGATGAGGAAGGTAATAAAGTAAAAGTCACTTTCACATCTCTTGAAAAGGATCTCAAAATAAAATTCATAGATAATGAGACTGACAAACTCGTCAAAGATACGGAATTCGTCGTGCATCTGACAGACAAAAATGATAAAGAGACGGTATTCAAGGACTCTGACCTGGACGGAATCATTTATGAGACCAATGTAGAAAGTGGAGACTACACAGTTGAAATAGATCCTGTGGATGGTCTTGTTTTTGCGGAATATGATACAAAGATACATGTGGAAGACAAGATCGTATACGAACAGATTGATGTGACCCAGGAAATAAAGACGGAAACTGAAGTCAATGTCGCTGTTGAGGATAAGGAAAACAGTGCTCCTCCTGTGGTTGAGGAGGCACCTACAGTTACCGATACTGTTGAATTTGTAGAATCCAGCAGAAGTGTAAAGAGTGGGGCGGATGAGTATGAGAAAATAAAAAAAGAAGATATACCTGATCCTGCCAGCAGTGCAATGAATACAGCTGATGTTACACTTCCTGCCATGGCAGCAGATTCGGCTTGTGGGGCAAAATATGTGTTAGGCACTGTGGTTAAGACATCTGAGGATACTCCTACTACCGTGACTACTGAAGAGCCTACGGCGACGAGTACTCCTGAGGCTACTGCAACAAGTGCACCTACAGCGACAAGTACACCGGCACCTACGCCTACACCGGCACCGACTCCCACACCGGCGCCTACACCTACACCTGTACCGACCCCTACGCCTGTTCCACAGGCGACAGCTACGCCTACGCCTACGGCAACTGCAACGCCTAAGGCTTCAGCAACAGCTACACCGTCGGCATCACCATCTGTAACTGCAACGCCTAGTGCCAGCGCAAGCCCAAGTGCCAGTGTAACGGCAACTCCTACACCTACGCCCAAGGGAATGGATGATAAGAAGACACTTCTTAAGGACAGCAAGGGCAATCAGGTATATGTAAAGGAAAATGGCAAGCACAGGGAAGCAGTTGTAGCGGATTATTATACTGCAGAGAAGTTTTATATCAAGAACGAAAGTGCCTATATTTACAAGGGATGGCAGACAATAAACGGCAACGTGTACTACTATGACAAGAACGGCAATAAGGTTACCGGTACACAGATCATCCAGGGTGTTGAATATAAGTTTACTGATGAAGGTATACTTTCGGTTGATAAGAATGGGTCGATCGGTATAGATGTTTCGAAGTGGAACGGCACTATAGACTGGAATGCTGTCAGGGATTCCGGCATTAGCTTTGTAATAGTAAGATGCGGCTACAGGGGTTCGTCTTCCGGAGTACTGGTAACCGATCCGAAATTCAAGAGCAATGTCCAGGGGGCAAGGGCTGCAGGCCTTAAGGTTGGTGTTTATTTCTTTACCCAGGCGATAAATGAAGTAGAGGCGGTGGAAGAAGCTTCCATGACCCTTTCTCTTATTAAGGGACTGGGTATAGGTTATCCGGTATTCATTGATACGGAAGCCTGCGGCGGAAGGGCTGATGGCATAAGTGCTGAGCAGAGGACTGCGGTCTGCAGGGCTTTCTGTGAGACCATAAAGAGTGGTGGATATACTCCGGGCGTATATGCATCAAAGGCATGGTATAATAACAATGTCAATTTTGGTTCTTTGAGCGGATACAAGATCTGGCTTGCACAGTATGCATCAAAGCCTACTTTCAGCGGAAAGTATGACCTTTGGCAGCACACTGCAAAAGGATCAGTGGATGGAATAAAAGGCAATGTGGACATGAACATCAGTTATTTAGGATATTAAAAAGAAGGAGATATGCAGCAGATGAAAACTTATCTTGTGACAGGTGGCGCCGGTTTTATCGGATCAAATTACATTCATTACATGTTTGAAAAATATGGGGATGATATCCGTATAATCAATTTAGATGCACTTACCTATGCGGGCAATCCGGAAAATCTTAAGGATATTGAGTCCAGGCCGAATTACACTTTTGTAAAGGCTGACATTACCGATAAGGAAGCTGTATCAAAGATCTTCGCAGAGAATGACATAGACCGTGTGGTACACTTTGCGGCTGAGAGCCATGTGGATAGAAGTATCAAGGATCCTGAGCTTTTCATAAAGACTAATGTATATGGAACAGGTGTGATGCTTGGCTGTGCAAAGGAAGCGTGGGAGTTGCCGGATGGTCCCGATCCTTTGGGAAATTATAAGCCTGACAAGAAGTTCCTGCATGTTTCAACGGATGAGGTATACGGATCACTTCCGGAAGGTGATGGTTATTTCTACGAGACTACACCATACTCACCCCATTCACCTTATTCTGCAAGTAAGGCAGGATCTGATATGTTAGTAAGAGCGTATATGGATACATACCATTTCCCGGCGAATATAACAAACTGCTCCAATAACTATGGACCTTATCAGTTCCCGGAGAAACTGATCCCGCTTATTATCAACAATGCGCTGCAGGGCAAGAAACTTCCGGTTTACGGAGATGGAAAAAATGTCCGTGACTGGCTGTATGTCCGTGACCATGCTAAGGCTATAGATATGGTTCAGGAGAAAGGAAAGCTTTTCGAAACCTACAACGTAGGCGGACACAATGAAAAGCAGAACATAGAAATAATAAAGATAATACTTGAGACTTTAAAGGAAATGCTTCCGGATTCCGATCCCAGGAAAGCAAATGTTTCGGAAGATCTTATTACATACGTGGAGGACCGTAAGGGACATGACAGAAGATATGCCATTGCACCTGACAAGATAAAGGCAGAAATCGGCTGGGAGCCCGAGACCATGTTCAAGGATGGAATAAAGCTTACCATAAAGTGGTATTTCGAGCATGAGGACTGGATGAAGAATGTCACCAGCGGAGATTACATGAAGTACTACGAGACTATGTACAATGTATAACTAACGACTGTGTACGGAGGTAACTGATGAAGGGAATAATATTGGCCGGCGGATCCGGCACCAGACTTTATCCGTTAACAAAGGCTGTGTCAAAACAGATAATGCCTGTTTATGACAAGCCTATGATATATTATCCTCTTTCCATCCTGATGCTTGCTGGGATCAGGGAGGTAATGATAATCTCCACACCGCGTGACCTTCCTGTATTTGAGGAGCTTTTATCAGACGGTTCACAACTGGGAATGCGTTTTGAATATGCGGTACAGGAAGTGCCCAGAGGACTGGCTGATGCCTTCATTATAGGTGCAGATTTCATAGGTGATGACAGTGTATGCCTGATCCTGGGTGACAATATTTTCTATGGCCAGAGCTTTTCTAAACTTTTAAGGGAAGTAGCTACCAGGGAAAAGGGAGCTACCATATTCGGTTACTATGTCCGTGACCCCAGGGAATATGGCGTGGTAGAGTTTGACGAGAACGGAATGGCTGTTTCCATTGAGGAAAAGCCGGAAAATCCCAAGAGCAATTATGCTGTTCCGGGATTGTATTTTTACGACAATGATGTTGTTGAAATTGCTAAGAATGTCAAGCCTTCCGCAAGGGGCGAGATAGAGATAACCAGTATCAATAATGAATACTTAAATCGTGGAACACTTCATGTAGAACCGCTGGGACGTGGCTTTGCGTGGCTGGATACAGGAAACCACGATGCATTGCTGGACGCTGCGGATTTTGTTGCTGCTTTCCAGAAGAGACAGGGACTGTATATTTCATGCATCGAAGAAATAGCGTACAAGAGAGGTTTTATCACCAAGGAACAGCTATTGGAACTTGCCGAGCCGTTGATGAAGACTGCTTACGGCAAATATCTGACTGAGGTTGCTAATGGACTCTAAGGTAAAGTTCTTTGCCATTGTGGCAGCAGTGAGTGTCGTGCTCTTTGCTTTTGCACTGGTGTGGTATACGAATAAGCCGTCCACGCCGGCTAACGGGCAGCCTGAAAATGTTCAGGAAGCCAAGGAGGAGGATGACGGTTACAGGGACTTTTTGAAGGATGAAAATTTTTTTGATCCGGATCCGGTATCGCGATCCGATCAGTCACAGACGGAATCTGTGCCGAGGCTTTATCTGCAAGGATACAGCGTGATGCAGGATATCAGACTGACTGTTACTGATTCCAGGGGAAACCCGGTGACAGGTCAGTCTTTTTATGTCAGCATAGAAGGCTTAGGTGAGTACAAGGACCTGGACCAGGACGGAATGATCTATGTTCCGGAGATAAAGGCAGGAGATTATTTTGTGACCCTGCAACCTGTTGATGGTTATGTCATTCCTAATGAACCTATGCGTGTGGCGGTGAAGGATCAGATTGAATATGAAGTGATAGATGACATCCGCCTTTATATGCATGATGAAAGCGAAATAGATGCTGCCGTGGAAGACACGGAGGATCAGAATGAGATAGAGGACGTGGATGACACGGAAGTCCGTACCAGATGGGAAGGATCGGATGCCGTCTTCGGTATAGATGTTTCCAAGTGGCAGAAAGACATAGCCTGGGAAAAGGTGGCAGCATCCGGTGTAGAGTTTGCGATCATCCGCTGTGGATACAGGGGATCTTCCAGCGGAAGCCTTGTGGTTGATCCTTATTTCGAGCAGAACCTTGCGGGAGCCAAGGCAGCCGGAATAGATGTAGGACTTTACTTCTTCTCACAGGCAGTAAACGAAGTGGAAGCTGTTGAAGAAGCCTCCATGGCAGTGGCCCTTCTTCAGGGACAGAAGATTGATTTCCCCATCTTCATAGATGTGGAGTCCAGTGGCGGCCGTGCCGATTCGCTGGACAATGCTACCAGAACGGCAGTCTGCAGGGCTTTCTGCCAGACCATTGAAAATGCCGGCTATCACGGCGGCATATATACCTGCCGGTCATGGTACTACAACAAACTCAATGACAGCGAGTTAAATGACATTACTCATTGGCTTGCGGAATATAGGAAGACACCATTATATACCGGTGATTTCGCACTGTGGCAGTATACATCATCGGGGACGATTGACGGGATAAATACGAGAGTTGATTTAGACCTTGTGTGGAATAGATGATAATAATGCGTCTTGCACTGGAAAGCGGTAAACTCACGGTGCCTTTGCACTAAGCTCGTTCATCGCAACCCTAAAACCGACTTCCCCTTGCAAACTCGCTTGCTCGCGCCTATCGTAGCGCGAGCTGCGCTCAAACAGTTGCTGCGGGGAAGTGGGCTGCTCGAACTCGCTAAGTGCTAAGGCAAGTTCGTTTACCATCTTTCCAGTGAAGGACGCAATGAATATAATATAGGAGGATAAAATGGGAAAAATTACTGTTGAAACATGTGAGATAGAGGGACTTAAAGTTATTACTCCTACAGTGTTCGGGGATAAGCGCGGATACTTTATGGAGACATATAACTATAATGATTTCGCAGCAGCAGGCATTGACTGCACTTTTGTACAGGATAACCAGTCTGCCTCAAAGGGCGGAGTGCTGAGGGGCCTTCACTTCCAGAAAAACTTCCCCCAGGATAAGCTTGTAAGGGTTATAAAAGGCGAGGTCTTTGATGTGGCTGTGGATCTGCGGAAAGGTTCCGAGACTTTCGGAAAGTGGTTCGGAGTGGTTCTTTCCGAGGAGAATAAAAAGCAGTTTTTCATCCCGAAGAATTTTGCCCACGGTTTCCTGGTGCTTTCGGACTATGCGGAGTTCTGCTATAAATGTACTGACTTTTATCATCCGGATGACGAGGGCGGACTGCCCTACAATGATCCCGATATAGGGATAGAGTGGCCCTTTAAGGATGGTGTGGAGCTTAACCTTTCTGATAAGGACACCAAATGGGAATCATTTGCAAAATATATAGAGGAACATTGATGAAGCCTGTCTCACTCTTAAAAGAGCTTATAGACAACAGAGCGCTGATATGGAAATTATCATGGAATGATTTCAAGAAGCGTTACGCCGGTTCTTACCTGGGATTTGCCTGGGCATTGGTACCGCCGGTAGTAACGGTTCTTATGTATTGGTTTGTCTTTGATATCTTTTTCGGACAGAAGGCACAGTTAGTAAAAGAAGGGATAGAACTTCCCTATGTGGTATATCTTACTGCAGGTCTTGTGCCCTGGTTTTTCTTCACGGAAGCATTGCAGCAGGCAACTAACGCTTTACTGGAATATGTCTTTCTTGTAAAGCAGGTTGTTTTCAAGATAAGCATACTTCCGCTTATCAAAGTTACGGCGGCTGTTTTTGTCCATGCATTTTTCATTGTGGTAATGCTGGCAGTTGCGGCAGTTTACGGCATGTATCCCAGTATTTATACACTGCAGATCTTCTATTATGGTTTCTGCCTGTTTATACTGGTGCTTGGAATATCATATGCTACTTCGGCAGTGGTGGTATTTTTCAGGGATTTAAGCCATCTGATCCAGGTTGGACTCCAGATAGGAATGTGGGCTACACCGATTCTTTGGAATATCAATAATGTTGCAAGTCATAAGAAACTTACTTTTGTACTTGAGTTAAACCCCATGTGCTACATCGTAAACGGTTATAGGGATGCTGTGGCCGGGACAGCCTGGTTCTGGCAGGATCTATCCGGCACCATGTATTTCTGGGGTTTTACTATAGCGACGTTCGTAATTGGTGCATATGTGTTTAAGAAACTGAAGGTGCATTTCGCGGATGTACTTTAAAATCGTATAGAAATAAGCTGTCATTGGTAAAAAGCTGATGTAGCATATAAATAAAAATAATATGAGCGAGAGCAAAAATAAAAAAGCGATATCAGTATCTCATATAGAAAAAATCTACAAGCTGTACGACAGGCGTTCGGACCGGCTTAGGGAAGCTCTGCTTCCTATGGCCAAGAAAAGACATAAGGATCATTATGCCTTAAAGGACGTGAGCTTTGATGTAGGTACCGGCGAGTGCGTGGGAATAATAGGAACTAACGGTTCCGGAAAATCCACCATACTTAAGATCATCACCGGAGTGCTTACACCTACTGCGGGAACAGTGGAGATCAACGGCCGCATATCCGCACTGTTAGAGCTTGGTGCGGGTTTTAATCCCGAATATAACGGCATAGAGAATATCTATCTCAATGGAATGATGATCGGTTTTTCCAGGGAGGAGATAGATAAAAAGCTGGATTCAATACTTGAGTTTGCGGATATAGGTGACTATGTTTACCAGCCGGTAAAGACCTATTCTTCCGGTATGTTCGTTCGTCTTGCATTTGCACTTTCCATCAATATCGATCCTGAAATACTTATAGTGGATGAGGCACTGTCAGTAGGTGACGTATTCTTCCAGGCAAAATGTTACCATAAGTTTGAGGAATTCAAAGAGCAGGGTAAGACAATACTTTTTGTTTCTCATGACATGTCCAGCATAAGCAAGTATTGCGACAGGGTAGTGCTGCTTGATAAAGGTACAAAGCTTGCTGAAGGCGATTCCAAGAAAGTAATCGATATCTATAAGCAGGTGCTGGTGGGCCAGTACAAGGCTGAAGATTCTGTAATGGAAGATACGGCTAAGAGTGCAGAGGCTGCCGGTAATAAAGTGAATTCTTCAGAAAAAAAGACAGACGAAAGCAATAAAGAAAATAATTCAAAGAAGAATAAAAAGAATCGCAGAAAGAACAAGAGGAAAAAAGGATCTCAAAATGATTCCGGTAAAGATTTAAATAAGGCCGCAGAAACGGATAATGCTAAGTCAGATAATATTTCATCAGAAAATGAGACCGGTGTTTCAAGTGGTCCTTCTAACTTAGAGAAAGATACCCTTGAGTATGGAAGCGGAAAGGCAACCATTACGGATGTTTACCTTACTGACGAAAATGACAGAAAGGTAAATGCTATCGTAAAGGAAAGTTATTATACCATTCACATGAATGTCACTTTCTCACAGGACTGCCCGGCACCGATATTTGCATTTACCATTAAAGATGTAAAAGGTACGGACATAACCGGTACCAATACCATGTACGAAAAAGCCTTTCTTTCGTCTGTTAAAGCCGGCGAGAAAAAGACCATAACCTTTAGGCAGAAAATGATGCTGCAGGGCGGAAACTATCTGGTCTCCTTCGGTGTGACCGGTTTTGAAAACGAGAAATTCACCGTTTACCACAGACTCTACGATGCCATAGCAATGGAAGTCATCTCGGATAAAAATACCGTGGGCTATTTTGACCCCGGTTCTGAAGTGAAGGTGGAGTAGTAGTAAGTCTATAACTGAAAGTCATATTGTCAGGAAATGGAAGATAAAAAGTGAAAGAAGAGTTTATCGGTAAAGTAAAACTTAATCTTGAAAAATATCCCGGTGAGGATTTTTACTGTGATGGTGCGATAGAGGACAGGCTCCTTGAGATTGCCCGTGACCATGAGGCATCCGAATATCCTGAGATCATTGCAAAGGAAAACAGCTGGGAGGTCTTCTATCATTTCTCTGATAAGAGACAGAATATAATCGAATGGATACCAATTGAAAAAGATGCAAAGGTTCTGGAGGTTGGCAGCGGCTGCGGTGCTATTACAGGCATGCTTTCCGCAAAGGCAGGATCAGTATCCTGTGTGGAGCTTTCCAAGAAACGCAGCAGCATCAATGCATGGAGAAACCGTGAGGCAGAGAATGTAGAGATTTTCGTAGGTAATTTCGAGGATATAGAGCCTGGCCTTCCGGAAGACTATGATTATATTTTCCTGATCGGCGTGTACGAATATAGTCAGGCATATATACATGCTAAGGACCCTTATGATGAATTCTTAAGGATACTGAAAAAACACCTTGCACCGGAAGGACGTATAGTTATTGCCATAGAAAACCGCATGGGTCTTAAGTATTTCGCCGGTTGCAGGGAAGACCATTTAGGTACATATTTTGAAGGTCTTGAAGACTATCCTAATGGCGGCGTGGTAAGAACATTTTCCAGACGCTCCCTTGAAGAAAGATTAAAAAAGAATTCTATTTCCGAATATTCATTTTATTATCCCTATCCGGATTATAAGTTTACGACGCAGATTTTCTCGGACAAAATTCTGCCCGGGGAAGGCATGCTTTATGAAAACATCAGGAATTTCGACAGGTCAAGGATGGCTCTTTTTGACGAGACCAGAGTATACGACAGCCTGGTGCGTGACGGGTATTTCCCTGATTTCTCGAATTCATTCCTGCTGATCTTAGGTAAGGACGTGGATGTTGAATATGCCAAGTATTCCAACGACCGTGCACCTGAGTACAGTATCGTTACAGAGATGGTAAAGGATGATTCAAGGCCTGCAGGAAGGATGGTTGTAAAGCGTGCCCTGACTGATGCGGCACAGGACCATATTAGACAGCTTGCCGATACTGATAAAAAACTGACAGAGATATACAAGGGAAGTTTCGAAATAAATCATGCTGCAGTCTATAAGAAATACGGGCTGGCATCAGCAGAGTTTGATTATTTAAAAGGCGTATCCCTAAATAACCTGCTCCATGAGTGCAGACGAAATGGTGATAAAGAAGGTTTCTTTAAGCTGCTTGATGAGTTTGTGCAAAGGATGGATGCCGGAAGAAATGCCGAGATCTCAAATCTGGACATGGCATTTTCCAATGTGATAATCACCGGCGAAGATAAAGATATATGGAACATCATTGACTATGAGTGGATAACCACTGAGAGGATATCGGTCAAGATGATACTCTTCAGGGCACTCTACTGCTGGTACCTTGAGGACCGGACTGCAACGGAGGAATTCTATAAAGCTGCACTTCAGAAGTTTGGTTTTGCATCTGAAAAAGAAGCCGAGCTTGCGGAGAATGAGGCGGCATTCCAGAAAAAAGTTTCCGGCGGACTGCCTTCGTTAAGTGATATGTGTTTTAACCTGAAGCACCCGGTTTATGATGTAAAGAAATACGGTGAGGATGTAAAGGAAGTTCCGGCTGCCCTGTGCCAGATATATTTTGACAGGGGAGCAGGATACAGCGAGGCTGATTCTATTTTTCCCAAGGAAGAGGAATGTGAAGGCCGTGAAAAGAATCTTTTCACTCTGAGCTTTGAAACGGGAGCTGATGTAAAAGCCTTCAGGTTTGATCCCGCCATGCAGTCATGTATGTTGCGTGTAGTAAAGATTGTATGCGGACAGCGGGAAATCAGTAATGTGGCATCTGTAATAAGCGGACATAACGGTACTGATATTGATGACAATGCTTTTGTATTTGACAGCAGTGATCCCAACATATCCTGCAACATAGAAACACTTAAGTCTAAAGGTGAGATGCAGATCAGCATAGTGTATGAACGGGAGCTTTTATCTGAGGCTATGGCTAAAGGACTTACTAATAAGCTTAAAAAGAAGAAGGGCCTGTTCGGGGGCTGAATAGGAATAGAAATATGAGTTACACATGGAATGACTGGTATAAAAATGTCTGTATAAAACAGCAGAATCTGAATATGAATCTGACATCTGACCTGGCAGAGGCCGGACGGCTCAGGTCAGAAAATGAGTTTAAGTTAAATAGGATCGTTGGACGCTTTCCCTTTAAGCTGTTCTATAGTGGTGTATCGGTTCCGGATCAAAAGGATGCGGAAACCCCGGAGAATTTTGAATCTGAGAAAGGACCGGAAACTGTCGGGGAAGAAATTCCTGAGAGTACAGACAATGTATCGGTGCTTTTATTGACATCCGGACATCCGGAATATCTAAAGGTATGTGTCAACAATCTTATTGTAAGAACAAAACATAAAGCTATTACGCCGGTAATAGTTGATGGCAGCAGTGCGGCTGACAAGCAAAATGTTACCAGGCTTCTGGCATCCTACATTGAAAATCGTAGTCTCCGTTTAGATCATATAAGCATAGCGGAAAAGAAACTTTATTCCGATGGAGTCATGGAAGGCGCAGCTGTTACCAGGGATGGTTATGTTCTCATCATGGGTGATGGTGCATGCGTTATAGAAGAAAGCTGGCTTGACCATATGCTTGCGGCATTTGATGAAAATGTTTCGGCAGTAGTTGCAGGGGCATGGGACGAGAGCTATTGTCAGCGCGTGCCGAAGAACAGGGAAACCACAGATGAAGAAATAGGGGTAGCTGCCTGCATGCTCGTAAAAAGGGAATTGTTTGGAAGTCTTGAACTGTTGGAATTAGCAAATAATACAGGGGACCTGTATGAAATAATTTATGGACAGATCAAAAAGGCAGGCTCAAAGTGCATTACCTGTGGAAGAGCGGCACTTCTTAAATTCAATGATAGCAGTAACGAATATTATGATGCCATAAGTGAAATCAGTGTTGCCGGTGATGATAGTGGTTCTTTGTCAGCTGAGGATTCAGATACGGACTACATTGAACTGTACATGAGTGAACGCTGGCGGACGCAAAAATTAAGGCTCCGCATATTTCAGGAAAGGCAGGCGGCAGAGGCAGCCGGCAAGCGTCTTGCTGAAATTAAATCCACCGGCATATGGAAACTTTCCGGTCCGGCAAGAAGTTTTTACCACTTTCTTCAGAGAACGAAGGACCGTGTTACAAGGTATGGTTCTATAAAGGGTATAGCAAGGAAACTTTCTTCCAAGTCCATTGAAAAAAAGGCAAGACTTCAGCACGGTACTGCAAGTTTTCCTGATGCAGAGGAGAGGAAACGCCAGGAAGAGACTGTCTTTCCGGAAGGAATAAAGATAAGTATACTGGTGCCTTTATACAATACACCCCAGAATTTCCTGCGGGAGATGATAGACTCCGTAAAGGCCCAGACCTATGGGGGATGGGAGCTGTGCCTGGCAGACGGTTCCGACGATGCACATTCCTTTGTGGGCAATATTTGTATGGAATATGCGAAGGACGACAAAAGGATAGTGTATAAAAAGCTTGAGAAAAATGAAGGTATATCAGGCAATACTAACGAATGTCTTAAGATGGCTACCGGAAGCTACATAGGACTTTTTGATCATGATGATGTGTTGCATCCGTCAGTTCTTTACGAATACATGAAACGCATATGTGAGGAACATGCGGATTATATCTATTGCGATGAGACTACCTTTAAGGGCAATAAGACCATAGACCAGATGCTGACCCTGCATTTTAAGCCGGACTTTGCGCCGGATAATCTGAGGGCGAATAACTATATCTGTCATTTCAGTGTGTTTAAGAGAACACTGCTTGACGGAACAGAACTTTTCAGGACAAAGTTTGATGGCAGCCAGGATCACGACATGATACTGCGCCTGACATCCAGGGCTGAAAAGGTAGTGCATGTTCCGAAGATCCTTTACTACTGGCGTTCCCATGCGGGCTCAGTTGCCTCTGATATCAACGCAAAGAGCTATGCCATAGATGCGGCCAAGGGTGCAGTTGCGGATCACTTAACCCGCAATGGTTATAGAAATTTTGAAATCACAAGCACTAAGGCTTTCGAGACCATATTCAGGATAAAGTATGAGATAAGGTCCATACCTAAAGTTTCCATCGTGATACCTAATAAGGACCATGTTTCTGATTTGAAACGCCTGCTGGATTCCATTCTGAATAAGTCCACATATGAGAATTATGAGATCATAATCGTTGAGAATAATTCAACAGACCAGACTACATTTGCATATTATGACGAAGTCTGTGCTGCATCGGACAAGGTAAGATACGTGCGGTACAGCGGTGATTTTAATTTTTCAAAGATATGCAACTACGGTGAGCAGTTTGCCACAGGCGAATTCATACTGCTTTTGAATAATGACATGGAGGTCATTACAGTTAACTGGTTGGAGGAACTCCTAATGTATGCACAGCGTGATGATGTGGGAGCAGTAGGAGCAAAGCTTTACTATCCCGACCATACCATACAGCATGCAGGAGTAGTTATTGGATTGGGTGCACATAGGACAGCAGGACATGTGCATTACCGCTGTGCAGATACAAACTTAGGCTATATGGGACGACTTTGCTATGCCCAGAATTTCTCTGCAGTTACAGGTGCCTGCCTTATGGTCAGCAAAAAGAAATATGATGAGCTGGGTGGCCTGGATGAAAGTTTCGCAGTGGCACTCAATGATGTGGACTTCTGTCTGCGTCTGCTTGAAAAGGGATATGTGAATATCTGGACACCCTTCTGTGAGCTTTATCATTTTGAATCTGCTTCCAGAGGGTCAGATGTGGAGAAACCTGATCCGGAAAAAGCAAAGCGATATGATGAAGAGGCTGAGCATTTCAGGACAAAATGGAAGGCTATGCTTGAAAAGGGCGATCCATATTACAATGTGAATTTCTCATTGGACAGAAGCGATTTTACACTGAAAGTGTGAGGAAATAAAAACATGGGAACTATTTATATTACGGGGCATAAGAATCCTGATCTTGACAGTGTGTGCAGTGCATACGGATATGCAAAGCTTATGACATTGCAGGATCCGGATAATACATATATTCCTGTCAGGTGCGGTCATCTTTCTGACAGTATCAGAAGCATTCTTGAACAGCTGGATATAGACATTCCGATATATCTGCGTGATGTGTATCCCAAGGTCGGGGATGTGATGCTTCAGAGCGAGCACAGGATAAATGCCGCCGACCCGCTGACATCCGTTGCTGCTGTATACGGAGAAGATACTCCCAGTGCCATTCCTGTTTATGAGGATGATGAATTTTACGGATTGCTTACCGTTGATGATATTACTAACTGGACGATGCGCGAGCTTTCTCGTGATAACAAGATCACCACGATCCCGAAGGTTCGTGAGATTATGACCAATCATGGAGATGCTATAGATGCGGATGAACTCTTTGATGAGGCAAAAAAAATGCTGCAGAATTCCGGGAAACGCGGACTGCCGGTATATGACGAAAAGGGATATGCAGGCTATGTTACCAGAAGGTGTTTCCTAAATATTCCCAGGAAAAATGTGATACTGGTGGACCATAATGAATCCAGGCAAAGCATACGCGGTATAGAAACTGCAAATATCGTAGGTATAATAGACCATCACAGGCTTGATGCGATCAAGACCGAGCAGCCCATATTTATTTGCGCGGAACCTTTGGGCAGTACCTGTACCATAGTTTATCAGCAATATATAAGGAATAACCGCACACCTGATCCTGCTACTGCTAAGGTGCTTTTGACGGGACTTATCTCTGATACACTAATATTAAAGAGTCCCACCACTACCGGGGATGATGTTGTTGCGGCTCATGTTCTGGCATCTATGTGTAAGGTTAATCTTGAAGAGTACGGTCTTTCAATGTTCTCTCGTGTTGAAGGTCTTAAGGAGCGTGATCCTGAGACCGCAATACTGTCGGATTTCAAGACCTATACGGAAAACGGTCTGCGAATAGGAATAGGACAGTGCGAGGTTACGACTCTTAAGGATATTGCGGATTATAAGAATGATTATGCGGCGGCTCTTGAAAAAGTAAGAGTAGCACAGGGACTTAACTGGGCTGTGCTTATGGTTACAGATGTCATACATGAACATAGTGCACTTCTGTGTACAGAGCACAGGAGCAACAGACGTCTGCCTTATGAAGCTGTTGATAAGAATGTATATGACATGCCCCATGTGATGAGTCGAAAGAAACAGCTCCTGCCTGAGATAATCCACGCTGTGGGGGATGTATGATACAATTAACTAAAGCATTCCGCTTAGTGTAGTTTTGCCTGATATTGTATAGAGAGCATTAATAGTCACTGTTCTAACATTTTCGCTATCCTGCCGGCCACGGATTTTTTGCAGCGTATCTGCATAAAGATACCCTCATCAAGATAGTCAAGCCTGGATACCACTGAATTATCCATGATATATGCCTGGACATTTCCCTTGCTGTAGGGAATGGTTAATTCCATGTTGATATTTCCGGCGTTCAGTTTTTCGGTTACTATGGAAGTAAGAAAAGTGATCGATTCAGATTCCTTTGCGGAGATGTAGATATTCTCATTTATATCACCGTCAACCGTGGTTTCTTTTAGTCCCCGCCTCGGGTAATCAATGGGTGGATCACATTTATCAGCCTTGTTGAATACAGTGATCATAGGTATTCCGCCTGCACCCAGTTCGGTAATTATGCTCTTTGTGACTTCTATGTGGTCATGGGCATATTCATCCGAAGCGTCAACAACCTGCAGGAGCAGGTCTGCTTCGGTTACTTCTTCAAGTGTTGATTTAAAGGCTTCCACTAAGGATGTAGGAAGGTGCCTTATAAATCCTACTGTGTCAGATAAAAGAAATTCTTTTCCTTTTTCAATGCGTATCTTTCTTACGGTAGTATCAAGGGTAGCAAATACCATATCGGCTTCGAATACCTTTTTATCTGCTTTTGCAGTTTCATTTTTGAAACCTTCTATAAGGGAATTCATTATGGTTGACTTACCGGCGTTTGTGTAACCGATAAGCGCTACCATAGGGATTCCGGAATTCTGTCTCTTTTTCCGCTGTGTTTTTCTTTCCTTACTGATTTCTTTTATCTCGCGCCTGAGTTCAGCAAGACGGCTGTCGATAGTACGTCTGTCTATCTCCAGCTGTTTTTCGCCTTCGCCCTTGCTGGACATGGCACCGGATGCGCCGCCCTGGCGGTTCTGGGTTTCCCACATGCCAATGAGACGGGGTTTTAGATAGCTGAGTTTTGCCAGCTCAACCTGGAGCTTTGCTTCCCTTGATCCTGCACGCCTTTCAAATATGTCAAGTATCAGACGGGTACGGTCCGTAACCGGTTTATTTATTACTTTCTGCAGGTTCCTTATCTGTGAAGGGGAAAGAGTGTCGTTAAAAATGATCCTTTCAGCTTCCATATCCTCTGCATAGAATGCTATTTCTTCTGCTTTGCCGGATCTTACATATAGGGCTTTGTCCACCTGGGGGAGCTGCTGTGTAATGGTATAGATGGGAGTCATGTTGCAGGCTTTTGACAGTTCTGCCAGCTCATCAAGTGAATGATAAAAATCTTTTTCCGATGCATATTCAGATCCGTCGGTATTATAGACACCGACAAGTATTACAGGTTCCTCGCTGCATTCAGAAGATTGTATATTCCATATTTCATCAGCCCCGAAAAATGCTGCCATGTAACTCTCCTTTCGCTGCATTAACAAGCCTTTAAATCATACTATGAATAAAGGAAACCCGTCCATAGCTTTTTTAATTTTGAGTTGCTAATGGAAGCTGCTGAAAGTTATAATTACTTACAATGATTCCTACACCGTATAGACTCACCTGACGGTGTAAAGTGAACCTTAGCAGTTCTCGGAAATGCTAAGTTCACTAGGAACGGTCCAACATGGAGGTTGGACCGAGTGAACAACGCTACATGGATGTAGCGTGTGAACGGTTCCGGACGAATGCCATATACTTGGGCATTTCCGTAAGAACTGCTTGGTGAACGACCCCACCGTCAGGTGAGCTATCGGTGTGGGGACTGTAGGAAGGAGGCAGACGGCATGGGCAGACATTATAGGAATTTCAAGGCAGTAGTTTATATTCCGGCACAGATTGCCGAGGCTTTTACGGAAGAAAAGTTAGCCTCCGATTATGATTTCATTGAAAAATATATAGGGCTGGATAAGGTCTATCTGGAAACTCACAGGGAAAACTGTGATGTGGATGAAAAGCAGCTGCAGATTGTAAAGTCCTTTCTGGAAGGAAAGGGAGTTGAAGTATCCGGCGGAATTACTACCGTTATAGATGATTTCGATGGCGCGGAGCCTGATAAGCAGAGGCTTTTTGGGGTATTCTGCTACAGTGATCCTGCCATGAGGGCAAAGCTTAAAGAAATATGTGAGTTTACCGCGAAGATATTTGACGAAGTAATACTTGATGATTTTTATTTTACAAACTGTACCTGTGAAAGATGCAATAAAGCAAGGGGAGACAGGAGCTGGACTGATTTCAGGCGCGAGCTGATGATGGATGTGTCGGAGAATCTCGTGGTAAAGCCTATGAAGGCTGTTAATCCGAAGGTCCGGACTATAATAAAATATCCAAACTGGCGCGAGTCATATCACTTTACCGGTTATGTACCCGAAGTTGAGTATAAGGTTTTTGATGCTACATATACGGGAACGGAGACAAGGAGCGAGTCTTATACGGATCAGCACCTTCCGCCATATCTAAGCTATAGCTTGTTCCGTTATTTAGATAACGCATGGCCCGGGAAAAACGGTGGCGGATGGTTTGATACATATCAGTGCTGGTCGGTTGACCGTTATCTTGAGCAGGCTTATCTGACTGCATTTGCCGGAGCCGGCGAGCTTACGCATTTCATGTGGCAGGACCTGATAGATTCCCATCTGGTTGCAGCCATGGGGATACAGCTGGGAAAGATAGACAGATTGCTGAGCGAAGGCACAAAGCCTGTGGGAGTGCCAGTGTATATACCGTATGCATCAAACGGAGATAATCATCTGGAGATGCGGCTTGGCATGCTGGGCATTCCTATGGAGCCAACGCCCTATTTTCCGGAAGGCGCACAGAGGATACTCTTTACCGAAAGTGCTCTTGCAGATAAAGATATAGTAGAAAAAATTGAGAGCTTTGTACGGAATGGCGGTGATGCAATCATAACTACCGGATTCCTTAAGGCTGCAGGTGATAAGCTGCGTGGTGTAGGGCTTACGGAGGCAAGATTATCCGGAAACCGTTATGCTGTTACCCGTTATCATGTTACGGATGATCCTGCAGGCTATTATGAGCATAGGGAACCTGTGCTTTTCCCTGAGATCGTGCATGGGAATAACGCATCCTGGTCACTTTTAAACGGTGGCGACGGTGAGCTAAGCACATCCATATTCCTGCGCTGTACTTACGGAAAGGGACGGCTCTATATCATGTCAGTGCCGGATAATGCCGGTGACCTGTACCGTATGCCAAGTGGCGTATTGGATGTTGCAAGGCGGATTCTTACGGGTGGTGATTTTGTCAGCGGGCGAAATGTTTCCGTATTTAACTATGATGACGGCAGCATGATGCTTTACCGTTATGTAAGGGAAGATATTCATACCGATAGGGTAATGTTCCATACCGGGCAGAAGGTAAGTGCCCTAATGGATATGGTAAGCGGTCAGAGGATTCCTGCAAGAAAAGTCACACGGAAAGAGGATTATGTATTAAAATCTGAATATGTGGCAGAGGTGCTGGCAATCCCTGGCATATTTAATAAGTATTGCTGGGAGAAGACATCTGAAGATAATATGAATGGCGACGGAAATGAAGATCACGGAAAAGGCTGCAGCAGCCTGGATCTTTGGAGCAGCAGACAGCCTGAGTAATGAATGAAATAAATTTCTAAAATATAAAAGGAGAGATAAAATGGCAAGTTATACTTATATCCCTAAGGGAGTTTGTTCAACCAAGATCGAATTTGATATGGAGGATGGAAAGCTCCACAATGTCCGTTTTACCGGCGGATGCAACGGTAACCTGAAGGCTATCGGCAGACTGGTAGAAGGTGCGGATGCAGAGAATATTTCAGATATTCTGGCAGGAAATCTGTGCGGCATGAAAGGCACATCCTGCGCAGACCAGCTTTCCAAGGCTATAAAGGAAGCTTTAGCATAATTTAGTGGTGGAAAGATAAAGTGGGATTTGGGGTCATTCTGCAACAGATGGGCATGATCTGCATTCTGGTGGCTATCGGTATCGGCTTGCAGAAAAAAGGTGTGGTGGATTCACTGACATCCAGGAAGATATCTGCGATCGTAGTAGATGTCTGCAATCCTGCACTGATCATGTCATCAATACTTAGCGGAGATATTACGGCAGGACACCGCGACCTGATAATGGCGGTGATCCTAGGTGCCGTATTTTATTTTGTGCTGATCTTTTTGGGACTGCTTATGCCCTTTATCCTGAGGTCAGATAAGGGGAAAAGCCGTTTCTATCATCTGATGACCGTATATACCAACATCGGTTTTCTCGGCATCCCGGTTGCGAAGGCAGCTCTCCCGCCAAATGCTCTTATTTATATAATCGTGGCTAATGTTTTTTACAGCCTTCTATTTTATACCCACGGTCTGATGGTGCTTAGAAGTGGGAAAAATGGTTCGGAAGATGCCGGTGAAAAGGAGAATGTTGTGGCATCGATCCGGAATGTGCTGAACCCCGGTACGATCATGGCTATTTTAAGTCTGGTGGTTTTCTGGTACAATTTTGAGCTCCCGCCTATCATAGCCAACACAGTTTCATATGTGGGAAATGCTACGGTATTTCTGTCCATGGTCCTTCTCGGTGTATCCATAGCCCGTTCAAATCTGGGAAAGTGCATGCGGGATATTCGGATATGGATTTTTATCCTGATACGTATGCTATTATTCCCTGTCGCAGTTGTGATGCTTATGCGGACTCTAAAATTTGACAGTACTTCGATCCTTGCCATGTGTCTGTTATCAGCCGTTCCTGTGGGCAATCTTCCGTTGATACAGACAGAAAAGATGGGGGAAGATACCACGACTCTGTCATCTGCAATCGTGGTGACCACGGCAGTATCCCTGATCACGGTTACGGTTTTACTACTGCTTACATACAATATGGTCTGAGGCAAGTTGGAAGATTTAGTAACTAAACTTCCCACACCGTGTAGCCCCGGCAAACGGCACCACCGTCAGGCAAGCTACCGATGTGGGGGAAAACATGCTAAAATTAAGAAAAATATAAAACTCCGGGGGATTACCATGGGAAAAAGAAAATGGTTAATAATGGTCATAGTAAGCAATCTTCTGCTTGCTTTTTTTTCTGTTGCCTGTCAAAAAAATGACAGCACACAAAGTGAGCCGGCTCTTCTTCTTGGTTTTTCCCAGATCGGCTCAGAAAGTGCATGGAGAGTCGGGAATACAAATGATATAGAGGAACAGGCTGAAGTATTTGGCGTAAGCCTGATGCTTGAAAATGCAAACCAGAAACAGGAAAACCAGATTGCAGCAATAAGGCGCTTCATTGCATACAAGGTTGATGTCATTGCGTTTTCACCCATCGTTGAGGAAGGCTGGGAAAATGTCCTGACGGAGGCTAAGAATGCCGGCATTCCCGTGATCCTTGTAGACCGTGATATCAGCAGTGAGGACAAGGAACTTACAGCCTGTCTGATAGGAGCGGATTTTTATGAGGAAGGCGTAATGGCCGGAGAGTATCTTATCAGAAAGGCAGATGCGCTTGGGCTTGAGCAGGTCAATATAGTAGAGATCACCGGTACAGACAATTCTACACCGATGGAGCAGCGACAGGCTGGGTTTGCGGATACCATAGCTTCAGATGAGAGGATGAACATTCTGGAAAGTATAGACGGGGACTTCATTAAAAGCCGCGGTGCCGAGTGCATGAGATCCCTTCTTGAAAAATATGGGGATGAGATAGATGTTGTCTACAGCCACAATGATGAAATGACCCTGGGCGCTCTTCCCGAGATAGAGGAGGCAGGATTTATTCCTGGAAAAGATATCATCATAATTTCCATAGACGGCGGACAAGATGCCATAGATGTGCTTAAGGCAGGTAAGATCAACTGCGTTGTTGAGTGTACGCCTAAGCTTGGCAGGGAAGTAATGGAAACCGCCATAAAACTTAAGAATGGTGAAGAAGTAGATGACGTGATCCATCCTGAGGAGCAGATCTTTTCGGATGAACAGGATCTTTCTGCTATAGGACCAAGGGGTTATTAGAGGATAGTGAATGGAGAGAATTAAAAAAGAAAAAAGTATTCTGGGAGTTATCAACAGCTTAACCCATAGGCTGGTGTTTCTCTTGGTTATTCCCATTATAATAAGCCTTGTCCTTATGCTTTTTTATGCATGGGAATATCACAGTGCCATACGCAGGATGGAGGAGATAACCGAACTCAAGGCTGTTGTGGCAGAGGAAATCCCGGAGAAAGCCTGGAATATAGTCAGTGGCCGGGAAACGTTGCCCGGAAGTGACATATACATTGTCATCCATGAAGTGGAGAGCAGGATTGATGAGGTTACGTTGCAGGCAAAGGAAGAAAATCGACTGTCCCTGGTGGTGGCCGGACGTACAATGGAGACGCTGGAAAACTATGTGGACCAGATCAGGGATAATGTTAATGATGAGGTTCCTGTTGTTGAAAACGAGGCGGTGCTTGTAGAAGTCAGGAATGTATCAGCATTGGTAGACAGCATGCTGAATGACTACATAGAGCTGGAGATCACTTCCACTGCAAGGATGAGCATGACTCTTCATATTGTCATTATCATTACAGCTATTGTTGAGATATTGATAGTGCTTATTGCAATATGGGGCAGGAATATATCTATGAGATCCACGGCTGCAATGGTAAGGAAACCTATCGAAAAGCTGGAAGATGTAACAGGGGCATTGGCAAACGGAGCATTGGATGCAAGAATTACCGATACTGATGTCACGGAGCTTAGAAATCTTACCATGCAGGTTAATAACATGGCGGACCAGCTGGAAACCATGATGAAAAAAAGCGATCATGACGCAAAGCGTCTGAGAAAGGCAGAGCTCCGTACTCTTCAGGCACAGATAAATCCACATTTCCTGTATAATACGCTTGATGCTATAGTATGGAAGGCGGAAGGCGGTGAGATGGACGAGGTAATAAGCCTTACCAGCTCACTGAGTGACTTTTTCAGGATCAGCCTTTCATCCGGCGCCGATTGGATTCCTGTCAGTCAGGAAAGAAAGCATATCGAGGGATACCTTAAGATACAGCAGACCAGATACCGTGATATCATGAAATATGAGATTGATATTCCGGATGAAATCGGAAAGTACTACATTCTTAAACTTCTCCTGCAGCCCCTTGTGGAAAACGCGCTTTATCACGGTATAAAGATAAAACGTGGTGGCAGCGTGATAAGGGTTTCGGCAAGAGAGGAAGACGGTTATCTTTTATTCAGTGTTAAGGATTCAGGCTGTGGAATGACTCCTGAACAATTGGAAGAATTAAACCTGCGCATGAAGAGGGAGCAGCCTAAAGTAAATGAAGGCGGCGGGGGTTTTGGCCTTGTAAATGTCAACATGCGCATCAGGCTTTACTATAACGAGCCTGAGGGGCTTATGATAAGCAGCGGACCTGGCGGAACAGAAGTAAGCTTTAGGGTTCCCTGCAGGACAAAAGAGGAGATTTTTGAAGATGAAAGTATTTCTGGTTGATGATGAGATCGTTATTAGAGAAGGCATAAGGGAATCATTTCCCTGGGATGAGACCCCTTATGAGCTGGTAGGGGAGGCACCTGACGGTGAGATGGCACTTCCTATGATCAGGGATACCAATCCGGATATTGTTATAACAGATATCAAAATGCCCTTCATGGATGGATTGGAATTATGCAAGGTTCTTCGCGTCCAAATGCCCTGGATAGGGATAATCGTTTTAAGTGGTTATGATGAGTTTGAGTACGCAAGACAGTGCATACAGCTGGGGGTAAGGGAGTATCTTTTGAAACCTATCAGCTCCGGTGACCTGAAGGAGGCCTTGGATAAGATCGGAAAACAGATAAGTGAAGAGAGAAAATCCCTTGAGCATGCATCAAGCCTTAGGGCTCGTATGGGCAATGATGGGAAATTTCTTAAGGAGAAACTCATAGGTTCACTTTTTTCCGATGAGGCGGCACCTGAGGATGCTGAAAATGTATTAAAGCAGCTTGCATCTATGGGCTGTCCTGTACCTGCGCCTTTTTATACTGTTATAGATGCAGCTTTTGAGCCTACAGCGACAGGGCAGGATGCGGTAATCATTTTAGCTGAGTCAAATAATGGGATGGTGCATCCTTCTCCCGGAAGGGCAGGCACCAGGCTGCTTGTTCTGGGGGATTCCCTTGAAGATACGGAAGAGAAGGCTTATTCCCTCGCCTCGTCGTTAGTTCATGAGCTGGAACGTGCAGGCTGTAGTGAGATACGCATAGGCATAGGTGATATTGTGGAGGAGCCGGAGCAGATTCTTCAAAGTTTCAAGGCCGCAAGGCATATCCGCCATCTTCTGGTAGAAAGGAAAGATGAGGGAGCCCTGATACTGGGCGTAAGGGAAATGGGTGATGTTAATGAAGAAATGCCTTCTGTTATAAATGATGCAAAGCTTTATATGTCCCAGCATTATACTGATCCTAACCTTATGCTGCCGGATGTGGCAAAAGCCGTAAATATGAGCAAAAGCAGGTTTTCTGCTGTTTTTTCACAGTATACCGGCCAGACATTTACGGAATACCTTATACAGCTACGTATAAATCGCGCAAAGGAACTGCTTAAGACTACGAATTATAAGAATTCACAGATAGCACAGGAAACAGGATATAACGATTCTCATTATTTCAGTTATATTTTCAAGAAAAATACCGGAATGACACCCTCTGAATACCGGGCGCAGTATCAAAATTAACCGTTATAGGATAATTTTTAACTGTTTGCCCGAAATGGGTTTTAAGTCGGTATTATTTTCAACCATGTCAAAATCAATCTCGATTTACCTTCCATGAAAGATACGATATCCTACTTACAGATAGCCGCTGGTGGCTATTACAAAACAAGGAGGATATAAAGATGAGAAAAAGATTAGTTAGCATGATCATGGCAAGTGCACTTGCAACGAGCCTTGTGTTCACAGGATGTACTTCAGACGGTGGCACACCTACACCTGATACCGGAAACACCGGTGATACAGGCGAGACTACAGAAGTAGCTGATACCGGTGATACCGGAGAAACAGCAGATACACCCGCAGATGCATCCGGCGAGCTCATAAAGGTCGGCGTAGTTAACAACCCGCCTTCAGAGTCCGGTTACCGTGAAGCAAACGTAAAAGATATGGAAGCAGTTTTCTCAGAGGCTAACGGATACGAATTAAAGACATCCTACAGCTTAAAGAACGATGAGCAGCTCCAGGCAGCTCAGGGTTTCATTACAGAAGGCGTTGATTACCTTCTCATCTCCGCAGCTGAGACAACAGGCTGGGACGAAGTTCTTAAGAAGGCTCAGGAAGCAGGTATTAAGGTTTATCTCTTCGACCGTATGATCGATGTTGATGAAAGCCTTTATGAGGCAGCAGTAGTTTCTGATATGGCAGCTGAAGGTGATACAGCAGTTCAGTGGCTCCTTGATCAGAATCTTGATGAGTACAATGTAATCCACATCCAGGGTGCTATGGGTTCAGATGCTCAGATCGGACGTACAGGTGCTCTTCAGGCTCAGTTCGATGCAGGCAAGATGAACTGTGTTGTACAGCAGACGGCTACCTGGGATGAAGCAGAAGCTAAAAAGATCGTTGAGACAGCTATCAACTCAAAGCAGGCGTTCAACGTTATTTACGCTGAGAACGATGGTATGGCTAAGGGTGCTGTAGCAGCACTTGACGAAGCTGGTATCACTCACGGTGTTGGCGGCGATGTTATCGTAATGGGCTTTGACTGCAACAAGTGGGCACTCAGAGAGCTTAAGGCAGGCAACTGGAACTATGATGGACAGTGCTCACCTTTCCAGGCTCAGATCATCAGCGACCTGATCAAGAGCGGTGAGGCACCTGCTTCAAAGAAGATCATCAACGAAGAAAAGGGATTTGATGCAACTACAATTACCGATGCTGATATCGACACCTACGGATTAGGCGAATAATTAACAGATAAGTAAAAACGGTGTAGCTGGGTGAATCACCCAGCTACATTTTTTAAGAAGGTATTCATACGAGTAGCAGGAGGAAATGCAATGCAGGAACAGGAACATAGCTTGCTGGAGATGCGCCATATAAATAAGCTTTTTCCGGGCGTTAAGGCATTAAGTGATGTGGATTTTACCTTAAGAAAAGGTGAAGTACACGCACTCATGGGAGAAAACGGTGCCGGAAAATCAACGCTTATTAAAGTGTTGACGGGCGTATATCAGAATGACGGTGGGGAGATAAGCGTAGACGGAGTGAAGATCAATATTCGTTCACCGCAGGATGCACAGAATAACGGTATCAGTACTGTTTATCAGGAAATTACACTGTGTCCCAATCTGACCGTAGCTGAGAATATGTTTATCGGAAGAGAAGACAGCTTCCTGGTAGCGCACAAGAATTATGAAAAGCGTGCGGACAAGATCCTTGGCGAACTTGGAATACCTGCCAGAAGCACACAGATACTCGGCAGCTGTTCACTGGCTGTACAGCAGATGGTTGCTATCGCAAGGGCGGTAGACATGAAGTGTAAGGTTCTCATTCTTGATGAGCCTACATCTTCATTGGATGATAAAGAAGTAAAGGTTCTTTTCGATCTTATGAGGGATCTTAAAGGACGTGGAGTAGGAATAATTTTCGTTACTCATTTCCTGGAACAGGTATATGAGATATGCGACCGTATCACGGTACTCAGGAACGGCGAGTTAGTCGGAGAGTATCTGACTGAGGAGCTTCCCCAGGTACAACTGGTCGCAAAAATGATAGGTAAGGATCTTGATGAATTAAGTTCCTTCGAAGGAGTTGAAGAAAAGCATTTTGATGACAGCGACATATTTTATGAAGCATCGTCACTTTCATCAAGTGATGCACTTCCGTTTGATTTTGCCATCCACAAGGGCGAAGTAAACGGATTTACCGGACTGCTTGGTTCGGGAAGAAGTGAAAGTGTAAGGGCAATTTTCGGTGCCGACAAGATAAACGGCGGTACCGTTAAGATAAAGGGCGAGCCTGTGAAGATCACTAAGCCCATTGATGCGATGAAGCATGGTATCGGTTATCTGGCAGAGGACAGAAAGCGTGATGGTATCATTGCTGATCTGAGTGTACGTGAAAACATCATACTGGCTCTTCAGGTTATGAAA
Organism: Lachnospiraceae bacterium AB2028; assembly: GCA_000621425.1. Lineage (GTDB taxonomy): Bacteria > Bacillota > Clostridia > Lachnospirales > Lachnospiraceae > NK4A136. Next base: position 172,646 of record JHYJ01000007.1, on the reverse strand, counting down.
GGTTTCTTCAGACCTATAAGCCGGAGCGAGGCAGAATCTTTTGCGGATGAATATATTAAGGTTCTCAACATAAAGACTGCCAGCCGTGAGACACCTATCGGTTCTCTTAGCGGTGGTAATCAGCAGAAGGTTATACTGGCAAGGTGGCTTTTGACCCATCCTGATTATTTGATCCTTGATGAGCCTACAAGAGGAATCGATGTAGGAACTAAACTGGAAATACAGAAGCTGGTTCTTAAGCTTGCTGAGGATGGAGTGAGCGTTACATTCATATCTTCCGAAATAGAAGAAATGCTGCGTACATGCTCCCGCCTGATCGTAATGAGAGACAGGCATGTGGTCGGTGAGCTGAAAGGCGCAGACCTGAACCAGACACAGGTTATGAAAACAATAGCAGGAGGAGAAGCCGCAAATGAAGAATAAAATAACAAACATCTTTAAAGGTGGATTTGGTCAGCTGACAATCCCCATTGTAGCTATCTGCATGCTTGTAATATTCAATCTTTTCCGTGATCCTTCGTTCTTCAGCGTAGGCATTACGCATAACAATGACGGAAACATAGTGCTTGCAGGTAACCTTATTAGTATCATCAATGCAGCAAGTGAGCTTGCAGTCCTGGCAATGGGCATGACGCTTGTTACCGCAGCCTGTGCCGGACAGGATATCAGCGTGGGCGCTGCAGCAGCCATCGCAGGCAGCGCATTCGTAAAAGTTTTAAAATCAGGACCTGAGATAACAGGTTTTTCTGTAATACTGGCATTTATAATTGCCTGCTGTGTGGCAATGATCTTCGGAGCATTCAACGGAACTCTGGTTTCAGTATTTAACATACAGCCTATGATCGCGATGCTGATCCTGTTTACCTGTGGTCGTTCCATTGCATACTGGATCAACGGCGGTGCATCCGTTCCGGTAGACAGCCCTATAATAAAGGCAATCGGAAGTTTCATACCGGGAATTCCGGTACCCACACCTGTTCTGATCGTTATCGTTGTTGCTATCATTTTCAAGCTGGTGTTCCACTTTACATCACTTGAGCTGTTTACACAGTCAGTTGGTATAAACGGAAGCGCATCCCGCTTAAACGGTATCAATGCTACATTCATAAGGCTGCTGACTTTCGTCATCCTTGGTCTGTGCGTAGCTGTAGCAGGTATCATCGGCGTTAGCCGTTTGGGACTTATCAATCACGAAACACTTCTTCTGGATGTTGAAATGGATGCCATCCTTGCAGTTGCTATTGGCGGCAATAACTTAGGCGGCGGTAAGTTCAAGATTAGCGGAAGTATCATAGGTGCATACGTAATCCACATGCTTACCGTTACACTTTATGCTATGAAGGTTCCTTCTACGGACGTTAAGGCGTATAAAGCTATAGTTATCGTTATCCTGGTTGTAATCGGATCTCCTGTGATCAAGAGTAAGTTTACAAAGTTTATGACACAGATGAAGAACCGTAAGCAGGAAGTTTCGATGAAAGGAGCTCAATAAACATGAATGAGAAAAAGAAGGTATTCAGGGAGCCGTTAACCGATAACCAGCTTCTGATGACCATTACAATTTGTATATTCATAGGAATGTATGTACTGGCAATACTGATACTGAAGGGCGGTTTCCTTCATGTACAGCAGGTATTCGATATGCTGAACGACAATGCCAGCCTGATAATCGTAGCCTGCGGTTTGACAATAGTCATGATCACAGCCGGCATCGATATAAGCGTTGGTGCGGTGACATCCCTCGTAGTAATGAGCTGTGTACTGTATCTGAATAAGGGCGGAAACATATTTGTTTCGATACTGCTTGCTCTTGGAATCGGACTTGCATTCGGAGCAATCCAGGGTTTCTTAGTAAGCTACCTTGATATTCAGCCCTTCATCGTATCCCTTGCCGGAATGTTCTTTGCAAGAGGACTGACTACCATCCTTTCGGTTAACCCTCAGAAGGTTGAACATGAAGGCTTTTCAAAGCTCATGGATACTAAGATAGTAATCCCCTGGTTGGGATATACTGCAAAGAACGGCAATTTAGTTCCGGCTCGTCTGGAGTTGGGCGTAGTGGTTGCTCTTCTCTGTGTAGTGGTTATCTTCATAGTCCTTAAGTTTACAAAGCTGGGACGCGGATTCTACGCTATTGGCGGTAATCAGACTTCGGCCCTTATGCTGGGTATTAATGTAAAGAGGACAAGATTCTTTGCCTATGTATTATGCGGGCTTTTAAGCGGTATCTCAGGATATGTTTTCATGATGCATACCGGTGCAGGAAATGCAACAAATGCAGCCGGAATGGAAATGAACGCAATAGCAGCATCCATCATAGGCGGAACACTTCTTACCGGTGGTGTAGGTAATGTGGCAGGAACATTCTTCGGAACTATGACACTTACAACCATCAAGAAGATCGTTGTATCCAGTGGACTGAACGATCCCTGGTGGCAGAGCATTACGACCGGCGGTATGTTATGTTTCTTCATACTCTTACAGAGCGTGGTACTGAGCCGCAGATCCAAGAAGAAGGAATAACTGTAATTGTTTAAGATCGCCCGAGGCAGATGCTGCCGAGGGCGTATTAACATCATAGAAAATGGAGGCAGATATGGGTGCTAAAGAGTGTTTGGAAGAGGGAAAAGCGTATCTCGGCATAGAGTTCGGATCAACCAGGATAAAGGGCGTTGTATGTGATGAAAAGGGTGAAGTCCTTGCAATGGGAGGTTTTGGCTGGGAGAACAGCTTAAAGGATGGAATCTGGACATACTCCGAGGATGAGATATTTGCAGGGCTTAAAGCCTGCTACGCAGACACTGCAAAGGATATAGAGAATAAATACGGAGTAAAGGTAAAGAAGTTCGCTGGAATCGGTATCTCGGCAATGATGCACGGTTACCTTGCATTTGATGCTGGTGCTAATCTACTTGTTCCCTTCAGGACCTGGAGAAATACCATTACCGGCGAGGCTGCAGAAAAACTTACAAAAGAATTTAATTACAATATTCCTCAGAGATGGAGCATCTCACATCTGTATCAGGCAATGCTCAATAAAGAAGAGCATATAAAAGATGTTGATTTCTTCACAACTCTTGCAGGCTTCGTACACTGGAAGCTCACCGGCAGGAAAGTGCTGGGAGTAGGCGATGCTTCGGGGATGTTCCCCATTGATATAAGTACCGGCAGCTATGATGAGAAGATGATTGCAAAGTTTGATGTCCTTGCAAAGGATACGGCCCTTTCGAAAGGTTTAAAGGACCTGCTTCCTGCTGTATTAAGTGCAGGGGAAGATGCAGGTACTCTTACGGCAGAAGGCGCAGCACTCCTGGACGAAAGCGGAACCCTTGAAGCAGGCATTCCCCTCTGTCCTCCTGAAGGTGACGCGGGCACAGGTATGGTTGCAACCAATTCAGTTAAGGTGCGTACAGGCAATATTTCTGCAGGTACCAGCGTGTTTGCGATGGTTGTTCTTGAGAAGGATCTTTCAAAGGTTTATCCGGAAATTGACCTTGTTACGACTCCTGATGGCGCGCTTGTGGGAATGGTACACTGCAATAACTGTACTTCCGAGATCAACAACTGGGTTAAGGTATTCAAGGAGTTCTGTGAGCTCTACGGAATTAATCCGGATATGAATGAACTTTTCACAAAGCTGTACTCAGTATCCCTGGACGGGGATGCTGACTGCGGTGGCGTGCTTCTTTATAACTATCTTTCAGGCGAGCCTGTGACCGGTTTTGAAAAGGGCGCACTGGTTCTTGCAAGAACGGCTGAGGATAATTTCTCCCTTGCCAATCTCATGAGATCTAATCTCTATTCTGCCATGGCTACCCTTAAGGTGGGCCTGGATCTTATGCTTAAGGAAGAAGGCGTAAAAGTTGATGAAATGTATGGCCATGGAGGATACTTTAAGACTAAGGGCGTAGGCACGAAGGTTGCTGCGGCAGCCATCAATGCTCCCGTATCTGTTATGGAGACGGCATCTGAAGGCGGAGCATGGGGCATAGCCCTTCTTGCGGCATACATGGATAAAAAGGCCGACATGAGCTTAAGCGAGTACCTGTCAGATGTTATCTTTAAGGATGCGAAGTGTGAAAAATGCGCACCGGATGCGAAAGATGTGCAGGGCTTTGATGAGTATATAGAAAAGTACAAGAAGGGCCTTGCAATAGAGCGTGCGGCTGTGGATATTCTGTAAGATAGATAAGGAGACGAGATGTTAGAAGAGTTAAAACAGAAAGTATATGAAGCAAATATGCTTTTACCAAAACACGGGCTTGTTACCTTTACATGGGGCAATGTCAGTGCGATTGACAGGGAGTCAGGGCTTTTTGTCATTAAGCCTAGCGGCGTGGACTATGATGTTATGAAGCCGGAGGACATGGTGGTAGTGGACCTTGACGGAAAAGTGGTTGAAGGGAAGCTTAATCCCTCATCGGATACCCCGACCCATCTGGAGCTCTACAAGGGCTTCCCGAAAGTAGGTGGAGTGGTGCATACCCATTCCACCTATGCCACTAGTTTTGCCCAGTCCGGCAGGGATATTCCCTGCTATGGTACTACTCATGCTGATTATTTTTATGGAAACATTCCCTGTGTAAGATGCCTTACAAAAGAAGAGATAGACGAAGCGTATGAGCTGAATACCGGCAAGCTCATTGTAAGTGAATTCGAAAGAATGGGCAGGGATCCGGAAGCGGTGCCGGCAGTTCTCTGCAAGAACCACGGTCCCTTCGCTTGGGGCAAAGACGCAATGAACGCAGTTCATAATGCGGTAGTTTTGGAAGAAGTGGCAAAGATGGCTCTCTTTACGGAGCAGATCAATAAAGATGTAGCTCCTGCACCCTCTGAGCTCCAGGATAAGCATTATTTCAGGAAGCACGGAGCAAATGCTTACTATGGACAGAAAACTGCAGATTAAAGATTGTTTTGGAAGTTTCCGATTTGTTTAATATTTGTTAAACGTTTGTTTAACATTATGAACTTGTCTGTATACATGAAGCGTTGTACCATTAGTACGGACCGTTATGCCCGGCTGGAAACTCCGGAAAATGTCAGGAAATTAAGGCTAGTGGATTGTGGTCTGATACAATAAAACAAAATAGGAGGACAGTATGAACGAATTGGAACTTAAGAAAAAAGCCAATGATGTGAGGATCGGCATTGTGACCGCTGTGCACTCTGCAAAAGCAGGGCATCCGGGCGGCTCCCTTTCCGCAGCAGACATCATGACATGGCTTTACTTCGAGGAGATGAACATTGATCCGGCGGATCCTAAGAAGGAAGACAGGGACCGCTTTGTATTATCAAAGGGCCATGTTGCTCCGGCCCTTTATTCTACACTTGCTAACAGAGGATATTTTCCGGTGGAGGAGCTTAAGACATTAAGGAAGCTTGGTTCCAGGCTTCAGGGACATCCTTGTATGCAGGAGACTCCTGGCGTGGATATGTCATCAGGTTCTCTTGGTCAGGGTCTGTCAGCAGCCTGCGGTATGGCGCTTTCCGCAAAGCTTCAGGGCAAGGATTACAGGGTATATTCACTTCTCGGAGATGGCGAGATAGAGGAAGGACAGATCTGGGAGGCAGCGATGTTTGCCGGACACAGAAAGCTGGATAATCTCTGCGTAATAGTAGATAACAACGGACTCCAGATCGACGGAAAGATCGAGGATGTCTGCTCACCGTATCCTATCACCGATAAGTTTAAGGCTTTTAATTTCAATGTAATTGAGATCGACGGACATGATTTCGGACAGATCGAAGATGCGTTTAAAAAGGCAAGGGAGACGAAGGGAATGCCCACAGCCATAATCGCCAAGACCTTAAAGGGCAAGGGTGTATCCTTTATGGAAGGCAGTGTGGCTTGGCATGGAAAGGCTCCCAATGACGAAGAATTTGCTGTCGCAATTGAAGATTTGGAAAGGATAGGTAAGGAATATGTCTGATAAAATAGCTACAAGAGAGAGTTACGGCAACGCTTTAGTTGAACTCGGAAAAGTTAATGATAAAGTCTATGTGCTGGATGCCGATCTTGCAGGTGCAACAAAAACAGGCATATTCAAAAAGGCATTTCCGGACAGACATATAGACTGCGGTATCGCTGAGTGCAATATGATGGGTATTGCGGCAGGTCTTTCCACAACAGGACTTATACCTTTCTGCTCATCATTTGCAATGTTCGCTACAGGGCGTGCATATGAGCAAGTAAGGAATTCCATTGGATACCCCCATCTCAACGTAAAGATTGGCGGAACACATGCAGGTATCACGGTCGGTGAGGACGGAGCTTCCCATCAGTGCAACGAGGATATTGCCTTAATGAGAAATATTCCGGGGATGGTAGTGATGTGTCCTTCTGATGATATAGAGGCAAGGGCCTGCGTAAAGGCTGCTGCTGAATATGTGGGACCTGTATATATGAGATTCGGAAGAGCTGCAGTTCCCGTGATAAATGATACCCCTGATTATAAGTTTGAAATCGGAAAGGGTGTTCTGCTTAAGGAAGGTAAGGATGTTAGCATCATCGCAACAGGTGTATGCGTAAGCGGCGCACTTGAGGCAGCAAAGGCTCTTGCGGCTGACGGAATCGATGCTGAGGTTATCAACATCCACACAATCAAGCCTCTTGATAAGGAACTGGTACTTGCATCCGCGAAGAAGACCGGCAAGGTAGTGACTGTTGAAGAGCATTCTGTTATCGGCGGTCTTGGAAGTGCTGTTGCCGATGTCATTGCAGAAAACGGCGGCGCTGTCCTTAAGAAGATCGGAATGCAGGATGTATTCGGTGAGTCCGGTACCGCTGCAGAACTCCTCCACAAATATAAGCTGGATGCTGAAGGCATCGCAGAGGGTGTAAAGTCTTTCGTTTGATATATAGTGAACTATTAGACTCCCCGCACTGTTAGGCAATCTATCGGTGCGGGGAAGTTTATAAGTATAGTCATTCAAGGAACGACAACCTAATATAATTTAAAACAAGGAGGCAAAAAGATGAACAACATTCCTAAGATCAAACTTGGTATCGTTGCAGTAAGCCGCGACTGTTTCCCGGAGTCTTTGTCGGTAAACAGAAGAAAGGCATTGGTGGAGGCATATAAGGCAAAGTATGATGCTTCTGACATTTATGAGTGCCCTATCTGTATCGTGGAAAGCGAGATCCACATGGTGCAGGCGCTGGAGGATATCAAGAAGGCAGGCTGTAATGCACTCTGCGTATATCTCGGCAACTTTGGCCCCGAGATTTCAGAGACTCTTTTAGCAAAGCATTTTGACGGACCTAAGATGTTCTGTGCGGCTGCTGAAGAGACACAGAATGACCTGTGCGGCGGAAGAGGAGATGCATATTGCGGAATGCTTAATGCAAGCTATAACTTAAAGCTCCGCAATGTAGGTGCTTATATCCCTAAGTATCCTGTAGGTGATGCTGAAGACTGCGCAAAGATGATCAATGAGTTCATCCCTATTGCGAGGGCTATAGTAGGTCTCTCTAAGTTAAAGATCATATCTTTCGGACCCAGGCCCCTTAACTTCCTTGCATGTAACGCTCCCATCAAGCCACTCTATGATCTGGGCGTTGAGATAGAAGAAAATTCCGAGCTGGATCTTTTTGAGGCATTCAATAAGCATGCAGGTGATGAGCGTATTCCTGAAGTCGTTGCTGATATGGAGAAAGAACTCGGTGCAGGCAATAAGAAACCTGAGGTACTTGCAAAGCTTGCACAGTATGAGCTTACACTTCTTGACTGGGTAGAGTCACACAGGGGCTACAGGGAGTATGTAGCTATCGCTGGTAAGTGCTGGCCCGCATTCCAGACACAGTTTGGTTTTGTTCCCTGCTATGTAAACAGCCGTCTTACAGGACGCGGTATCCCCGTATCCTGCGAGGTTGATATTTATGGCTGCTTAAGCGAATTTATCGGAACCTGTATTTCCGAAGATGCAGTTACACTCCTTGATATCAACAACTCTGTACCCAAGGATATGTATAAAGAATCTATCGAAGGTAAATTCGATTACAAGCATACGGATACATTTATGGGATTCCACTGCGGAAATACCTGCTCGACAAAACTTGCATTCCATGAGATGAAGTATCAGATGATCATGGCAAGGGCACTTCCTATTGAAGTTACAAACGGAACCCTTGAAGGCGATATTATTCCCGGTGATATCACATTCTTCAGGTTACAGTCTACCGCTGATACGAAACTCAGGGCTTATGTGGCAGAGGGTGAAGTACTCCCTGTTGCTACCAGATCATTCGGCGGAATCGGTGTATTTGCAATCAAGGAGATGGGACGATTCTATCGCTATGTACTCATAGAGAAGAACTTCCCTCATCACGGTGCCGTAGCATTCGGTCATTATGGTAAGGCTCTGTTTGAGGTATTTAAGTATATCGGAGTTCCTATCGAGGATCTTGATTACAATAAGCCCGCCGGTGTATGCTATCCTACGGAAAATCCGTATGATTGATAGAGAACGATAAGATTGATTAATTACCGGGGCTGCACGGAATGTGCAGCCCTTATTTTTATTGCGGATATTCAGCTTAAGCTTTCATTGTCAATGAAAAATACATCAATAGAAATCTCATTTTGGTATAATGTTATTGTTTGAGTTTAATACATAATCTGATTGATACGGTCCTCAGGCCCGATTGAAATCACATGCCTACAGGAGTATTGGAACGTAAGTGTATTTGCGCGGATTATGGAAAACAGAGGGATATAAAAATGCTTAAGAAAAGAAATTTTTTTATTCTGCTTGGAGTGCTTACCGTGCTTGTGGGCTGCGAGCAGTCAGAAACACCTGCTGAAGTGCCGGAAGAGGTCCAGACGGTGAGTTTGGATTCTTCACAGATTGGAGTAGAGGAACAGGAAACTACTATAGAGACTGAATCTTCGCTTGGCGTGTCTGAAAACGAAACTGTTTCAGAAGATGAGCTACCTGAGCAGGAGGAAGAGCCTGAGATTCCTATAGTATCAACATATACTATTGTCTATACAGGAGATGTGTGCCTGCAGAGCGGAGTGACAAATACATACAGGTCTTCCGGAGTGAACGGAGTCATAGGAGAAAAACTTCTGAAGGAATTAACGGGTGCTGACTATACAGTGATAAATAATGAGTTTTGTTTTAGTACCGGTGGAGCCCCTGAGGATAAGCAGTATACCTTCAGGGCTGATCCTGCGGATGTAAGTCTTTTAAAAGAGATGGGAGTGGACCTGGTAAGTCTTGCAAATAACCATGCACTTGATTACGGAACAGTGGCTCTTTCTGATACCTTTGTCACGTTGGACGATGCAGAGATTGCCTACATGGGAGCCGGTGAGACAGAGGAGCGCGCCGCCGAGATGATAACTGTGGATGTAAACGGCTACAAGATAGGTTATATGGCTGCTTCCCGAGTTTATCCGACTGTGGAGTGGAATGTACTAAACCGTCAGCCGGGAATGCTACCTGCCTATGATCCTGCTTATCTTGCACAGGTGGTCGAAGAAAAGGCTAAGGAGTGCGACTACCTGATGATCTATCTTCACTGGGGGATTGAGCGTGCAGAGCATCCGGAAAGCTATGAGCGGAGCCTTGCCCAGCTCTTGATAGATTCGGGGGCAGATGCCATCATCGGCTCGCATCCCCATGTAATGCAGGGAGTGGAGTATTACCAGGGCAGGCCGATATTTTACAGTCTTGGAAATTTCGTCTTCAATAAAACCATCAGCAGGACTGCTTTTATCCGGGCGACCATTGATATGGAGGCTGCCGAGGCAGCAGGTGCTGATGATCTTTCGGATTATGTGACATGGCAGATGATACCCTGCAGTGCGTCAGGTTACTGCACGGAAGAATTAAGCAGTCCCGGTGATATGGAAGCCTTTTATAATTATATGCGGTCTATTTCCTATGATGTGGACTATGACATTGAGACGGGTGAGATACAATCTTTAAATGCTGAAGTGACGATTGAAGATGAAAACGCCGTCGAATAGGCAGGTTCAACTGGGAATGATCTAAAAAAATGAAAAAATATCAGACACCGGAACCCAAAGGAAAATATGCAGTAGGTACATTGACCTACACTGTATATAACGACAGAAAAGAAACACTTCCCGAACATGAAGATGAAATGCGTAGTGTTGCGGTAAGGGTTTACTATCCTGTGGAAAAAGAAAGTGTTACGGGGCTGGAAAAAGAACAAAACATAAGCCATGTAATGGCTGAAGGAATTAGCAAGGCCTTCATGGTGAAAGTGGATTATGACAAGAGTGAAGCCAAAGGAGAAAACAGATCCAACTGCTATCGTAATGCTCCCCATGTACCGGAAACAAAATTTCCGCTGATCGTTTTTAATCACGGATACTATTCATATAGGGAAGGCAATTCCTTTCTCTGTCTCGAACTGGCGTCTCATGGCTATGTGGTCATGTCCGTCGCCCATTCCCATGAAGCCGTCGCTACTGAATTTGATGACGGGACGAATGTACTGTTTGAAAATAAAATCAAGAAATGGATGTACAACAAAAGCACATTAAAAGTTGTCTGTGAAATGAATCGTCTTAAAAAGTTCAAAGGAAGCCTGGAGGACAGGGTAAGTGCCATAGATAAATGGCAGAAGGGCAGTGCCGGATATTTAAATGGCCGTATCCCGGAATGGGAAAAAGATGTTTATGCGGCTGTAAAATATGCTAAGGAAAATCTGAGTGATTTCATAGATTTTGACTGTGGTATCGGAGCAGCCGGTCATTCAATGGGCGGGGCCGTAGCGTACGCATTGTGTCAGGATGATCCTGAATTTGTGTGTGCTGCAAATCTTGACGGTGCTTTGTTCGGTGATCATGACGGGAAAATCATGAAGAGGCCATACCTTCAGATAAACTGCCGTCCGAATGTTCCTTTGATATATCGTGGTTTTGTACAGAAGAAAGCACCTGCCTACCGGATCATCTTTGAAAATATGCAGCACCTAGGCTTTTCGGACTTAAAGCATGTCATTCCTGTAAGTATGATGGTCGGAAAGCTTGATCCCGATCTTGCTCATGAGAATGTATGCAAATGTCATCTGGAGTTTTTTGATGCATATTTGAAACACAGCAAACCTGAACCTGATTTTCCGGAATCGGATTGCTTAATGATAGAAAAGTTTTAATTTTAATCGTAAGAAAACCATCACTATAAGGAGAATACAAAATGAAAAAATGGTATGACGAAGAATATGAATTTACTGTAGAAGTAACCGGATTCCTTCACAGCGACCATACGGAGCGCTACTGCCGTAACGGTGAAGAAATAGGGGACAAGTATACCTGTACATACGGCTGTCCTGTTAATGATGAGGGATTTGGCATCTGCTCCAAGACAATGATGATGCTCTATCCATTGATGGAAGCTGTAAGAAGCGGAGGCAATCTGGAAAATTTAGGCGGTGACGGTAAGTATTCCAAGACTGTTGTCTGTCCTGACGGTTGCGTGATATTTAAGCTGACTGCCAAACAGCTTGGAAATGAGAACTTCCACAAGGGTGGATTTTATGATTATCCGGATGAGACAGTTTAGTGTATAGGATAGATGTTGCGGGATATAATAAATAAGCATTAATCAGCGCGCGGTTGGGAAATACACGGAAAGGAGCAGTATGAAAAACATTCAGATCTACAAAGCAGAAAAATACAGCAGTGATGATTATGTTGAGGTGAAAGCAAACATATATAAGACATTTGACTCTTTTATGAATGCGGAATCGTATGTGACATCCCTGTCATTTGAACAGGAACCGGAATTTGAGGAAGGCGCTGATTCCGGTGATATATCCCAGTATCCCCTTGAGGATGTTCTGGATAAATTCTATGTAGCGGTGGAAGATTTTTATACTGAACTTAACGACGGAAGCAGTAATACATGTTATCTGGAGTTTAGCGGCGCTGGTATAGAGGATATAGAAAACCTGCTTCAGATAGTCGGGAAGCATGTCTATAACAGGGCTGAAGAGAGAGACGGGAAGACCTATATTAAGCTGGTGATTGAATGAAAAAAATCTATTTTATTTTGACAATCATATTATCTGTTCCGGTAATGGCGCTTTTTGTGATATTGGCAGTAGCATCACTGTCTGAATTAACAGTTGCTTTATTTAGCTTAATGATAGCAGGCATTGCAGCCGGATTTATGATCATGTCCATATTGGGACTGAAAAACGATAGCGCTATTCCCGGTGTCATTCTCGAAAAAATAGGGATTCTGCTTGTCGGTTTCAGTCTGGCAGTGCTTATGGTGGGGATTACCAGGCTGCAGTATATACTTCAGGCGCTTTTGATTTTTGTACCCTTCTGCGGGGTGGGAGCATTCTGTTTCAAAAAGGGAATCGATGTAATTAAAAAGAAGAGTGCTAAGGCAGAGGTACCGATTGAAAATAAGGAGTGGAATACTTATGTAGAAAAGCTTTGCGAAAAGCTGCCGTCCCTTCGGGGGAATCTTAGGGTCGGTGCATCAGCAGATGATATCAAGGCTGCTGAAACAGAACTCGGTGTTCAATTTCCTGATGAGTTAAAAGGTCTTTACCTTGCAAATGACGGCGATGATGCCGGGGCAGTCTGTGGCATGATGCTCGGTTTTCAGTTCCTTAGCCTTGAGTCCCTGCGTTCTGAATGGCGCCGGAGTTACGCCGGTACAAAACGGATACCTATCGCTTCGGATGGTGGCGGGAATTTCATAGGTGTAGATCTTGAACCTGATGGAGATGGCACCATTGGACACGTCATTAATTTTGGAAGGGATGAAGAAGGCAAGATAGTTCTTGCAGAAAATCTGTGCGAGTTCTTTAATCGTTTTACCCGTATTGTGTGCAGTGATGATTTTTATATCGGGGAATACGATGGTGAGGAAGTTATCCTGCTGGGGACGGATGATATAGAGGAAGGATCTTATCTGCCGGATTATCTGAAGTCAGCTGATTCGGTGAAGTGAACTTAAAAAATAACCGTCATCAGCGTGAGTTGAAAGGAAAAAAGGAAAACAGGCCAATGGAGATGCTTGAGGCCTACCTGAAAGAAGGCTATGAGAATGGCTGGAACGAATAATTTTTTTTCATATTTATTTAAACATAAAAACAAGCCTGCGCTGCCATACGAATATGATTCGGACAATGAACGGCCAGTTATACACGCATCCATATGTACCGGAGAGCAGGTGGCGGGTTTTAAGAATAAAAAGACCGGGGAATTTCATGAAGTCATGCTGATCAGGAATAATGATGATCTGGCTGAATTCAAGGAGCTTTACGGTCTGGATAAGGTGGATAAGGAATATTGATATGATACGGAAACATATCGTTTTCCACGGACAGGTTCAGGGAGTCGGATTTAGGTATCGTGCCGGAATGGGCGCCCATGAGGCCGGATGCACCGGATGGGCGAGAAATGAATATGACGGAAGTGTCAGCATGGAGATTCAGGGAACGGAGCAGCAGATAGATGCTGTGATCCGCACAATTGCTGCCGGCAGGTTCGTGCAGATAGAAAGTATGGATGTAACAGAGATACCGGTAAAGGATGGTGAAAGAGGTTTCGGAGCGTATTGATAGACTTGTATTTTAAGGAGATGCACTATGGTTTTATCCGGATTATTTAACAGAGAACCTAAAAGAGCAGTCTGTGCGAACTGCGGGAAACCCTATAGGGAAAGTGACAAGCACTGCCGTTTCTGCGGAAAGGAAAACGGTAAGCCCAAATATATATTTGAACCGGCGGAGTGTGTATATGGTCCACCTCCTATTAGGCGAAACCATACCTGTAGTGAGTGCGGATATAAATGGGAAACATATCGTATGATTGATGATGAACAGTGGTGTCCGGAGTGTGGTGGTGCAGCACCGGCTGTAGGTGATGAGGAGATTACCTGAATACGGCGGGATAGTTCTTGGGGTGAGATCAGTTGAATAAAAGTAATGAAAAAATAACATATACCGGTGAAGATGTAGTGAATGTTTTAAAGGAAATTGATTATATCCTGGTATCATTACATCAGATGGGAAGTTACTATGCAGATAAGATTGACGGTAGCAGACTTGAATACGAAAAAGAAACCACGGATTTTATAGATGAAGCGGCCGTGTGTGAAAGGCTTGCAGCAGTTCGTGCAAAGCTATCAGAAGGTTTTGACAATTCTGCCGGTGAGGATGACATGAGTGACCTGGAGCGTGCCTGCATGGATATAGATTACTGGTCAGAACCGGGAGACAGAAACAGGGAAAGATGGGTATAAGAGACAGTATATATAGTACTACGTGGGGAAACAGAATGGATGATGAAGTAAAGAATATGTCTGCATTTGAAGCTTTGGAAAAGGTTGAAGACAAGGAATCATTCCTGGTTTTTCTAAACTGCCTTTCCAAAGATTATGTTACTAATCATGACGAGTGGGAAAACCTGACGATAGATGCTTACCTTGAAAGTATATCAGCCTGGCTGAGAAGTGACGACAATAAAGAGATTGCGCATACGGACTTTAAGGAAATGGCTAAGGCCTTTTATGTAGGCAAGATTTATGAGTAAGTAAAATCACTAATACAGATTTAAAAGAAAGGGGGTTGTTTATGGGGATTAAATTTGAAAATGAATGGATCGAAGATGCAGTCAGAAGAGTGCTTAATGAGCCGCCTAAACCTTTTATTGATACAGATGGCGGAGATGAATGGATCTGCTGTGTAACCGGGGAAGATATCAAAAGATTTTTTGTGGAAAAAAGAGATAAGCTGAACAGTCCTTTTATGTTTGGATTTGATTATGAAGAATCTGACTACGACTGGGATGATGCGACAGAGAAGTGGGATCCCTACAAAGAAAGCTTTGTAAAAGGCGGTTTCTCAGACCGGGCGAATTATGAAAGCCAGCTTGGACAGGTATACAAGGACTTAATCCATTTCAAGGACGTGGAAGTTCTTAGGATCAGATATCTGGAAATGCCGGATTATACTGTATTTTCTGAAATGAAAAACCTGCGAGCACTGGAACTTATAAGCGTAACTTTTGGAGCTGCAGACGGCTGTGAGTGTCTTGAGAATCTGGAACAGCTGTCAATGTGGCTGGATTAGTGTAGTGGAAATGATCTAAAGGGAGTAATATAGATCAGCAGAAGAGAGGATTATTATGCTCAGACTAAGACCATACAAGCAAGAAGATGCAGCAACAATTATTTCATGGTGCAAGGATGAAAGGTCCTTCTATAAATGGAGTGCCGGAATCATGGGCGATTATCCGATAACTACGGAAGAATTTAAGTTTGTGGATTCAATGATGGCATTTACTGCATTTGATGAGAATGGCCCTGTAGGATTTTTCACATTAAGACATCCCGGGGAAACTTTAGATGAATTACGCATGGGATTTGTTGTAGTGGATTCAGAGCAGAGAGGTACCGGAAAGGGAAAGGAAATGCTTAAGTTAGGACTTAAGTATGCCTTTGATGTGTATGGGGCAAAGAAAGTGACACTTGGTGTTTTCGAGAATAATGAGCCTGCTTACCATTGCTATAAAGCAGCAGGGTTCAGGGATGTTACTCCGGAAGAGCCGGAAGTTTATAGCGTTATGGGTGAGGAATGGAAGTGCCTGGAAATGGCCATAGAACAGAAATTGACGGTATGACTCCGGAAGAATCTGAAGCTGTTGCACAAAGCTTTCTGGATCGTAGTATTTAATGGGTAAAAACTGATGAAGGGGAATCCACACAAAAAGATGACATCTGAAGACCGCTTGCGGAAAGTACTTCATTTGGGAAGGCGGGACCGTAAAGTCTGGAAGTTTTGGAAAAGAAAGAATCGAAAACAGTTTCGCAAAATGATGAAACAGGAGATTGCAGGATGAAGGCAGGCATAATAGGATACGGAAGCATGGGCAAGATGCTTCTGTGGAAGTTTTCGAAAGCAGGCAATATTGCGAAGCAGGATCTAATGGTTTCAAATAGAACTGTTGAGAAACTAAAGGAGGCAGAGGAGATTGCTTGTATCGTCACAAGTCGACAGTTGGCTGCGGAGGCTGATATTATCTTTGTCTGTGTCCGTCCTTCTGACATTAAACAGGTGCTTGAAGAAATAAGGGATGTGATAGGGAAAGATGCGCTGCTTGTATCTCTGAACGGAAGTGTTTCGTTTGAGACGATAAGTAAATTGGCAGATTGCAAGACGGCCAAAGTCATACCCAGCCTGACGGCAGAGATAGAAAGGTCGCAGACTTTGGTGTGCTATAACGCTAAGGTGAATGCAGAGGATAAGGTTTCACTTACGGATCTTTTGAAATGCATAGGGAATGTAATAGAACTTCCGGAGGAAGAAATGGGAATGGGCTCGGAACTGGTTAGCTGCATGCCGGGTTTTATAGCATCTATTTTTGATGTGATATGCACTTCTGCCCAGGGGCATACAGCGATTCCCAAGGAGCAGATTGTTCAGATGGTGCTTTCTACAATGAGTGCTACAGGCGATCTGATGCTTCAGAAGGATATGACTTTTGAGGATGTTGTTACGCGTGTTGCTACCAAGGGCGGCATAACAGAAGAAGGATCGAAAGTAATATACGAAGGTTTCCCTGCAACAGCAGATCTTATGTTTGAGAAGACATTAGAGAAAAGACGGATTACGACGGAAAATGCGGAGAAACAGATAGCAGAATGATTTGAATGATAATCAAGCTTCTTACGGCATATGCTAATGAGCATCCGGAGATCGATATAAATATTATGATTCCAAACGAAAAAACATTATAAGAGTCCTGGAAACTATTGTAGGGTGATAGGTTTTTATGAAGATTATGATTGTGCCAATGGCAGCACTGGCTGAAACACATGGTCCGGTATCCAGGTGCAGGACATTAGCTCTCGGATTTAGTGATGCCGGTTATGAGACTGCTACCTGCATGGCAGAGGATGTGAATTATAAGACAATAGAAGGAGTCCCGAACTATTACCTTGATGTGCCTATGCCGTTGGGATTGCCGAGGACGATTGCGACAAAAACATTTCCAGTTGCACAAAAGCTAGGCATTACTTCAAGAAAGACTGTGAAAAGTTTTGACCAGGTACTCCAGCTTACAGGCAATCTTGATTATGGCTATCTGAAAAAAAGCGTATCTTCTATAAGGAAGGCTATAAACGAATACAGGCCGGATGCTGTTTATTCGGAATTCAATATTTCTGCTATCATAGCTGCTAAGAAAGAAGGAATACCGTTATATTTAACAGTCAGTTATCCGACACAGCATGAATATGCGCACGAGAAGGGACTGGAACGCGAAGTTAACCGTCTTCTGGAAGAATTACAGATTCCCCGGGTGGATTCAGCATTGAGGCTGTTTGACTGGGCAGATAAACGTTTTTGCATGAGCATTAGGGAACTTGAGCCGATAGATAAGCCAGGTATTGTATACTGTGGAGCGTTAAAGACGGTAAATCTAAGTTCTGCATCATCCGGTAAGCGAAATAAGATTGCTGTATATATGGGTAATGGAACTGTATCGGCGAAAGATGTGCTGAGAGTGATAAGGAGTGCATTTGCTGGATCAGGCTATGAAGTATATATTGCCTCCTCCTACTTAAAAGAAGGCCGTATCGATAATATAAATGTAGCCCCAAGATGGGATTTTAACAGTATTCTTGATGAAGCTGTATTATTCATAAATCATGGCGGACAGAACAGCATGGTTGACGGACTGCTTCATGGAGTCCCGCAGATCATCGTTCCGGGAAAGGTATTTGAAAGAAGGTATAATGCCAGATGCCTGGCCGATAATAATGCCGGGGCTGTGGTAGATCATCAGAAATTTAGGGCAGATCATATAAGTGAAGTGGCGTATAGGATATTAAACTCACCTGAAATGGCGGACAGTTCAGCCATGCTGGGAAAGAAACTCCGACAGGCAGGCGGCATCAATACGATAATCAGAAACTGCAACCCAAAGGCATGATACACCCCTAATGCTTAAGCTCTGAAAAATGGAATAGGAATAGAACAATGCATAATAATTTACTTTTGGACTTAGATCAGACTCTGCTTGATTTTCATGCATCAGAGTATATAGCACTTGGAAAAGTTCTGCAGGAAAATGGTTTATCGTATTCGGATGACATATACAATCTTTTTAAGGCATATAACAAATTGCTCTGGGGTGAGCTGGAAAAGGGGAATATCACCAGGTCAGAACTTTTTACAATGAGATTTAATTATATTTTTGAAAAGTGCGAAGGAGACTCTACAGGGATAGACCCACTTAAGATCAACAGCGATTTCATACGGACTATGTCAGAAAATGGAGTCCTTCTTGATGGTGCGTTGGAATTCCTGGAAAAGATAAAGAGCGAAATTGATAATGTCAGGATATATATAGTGACAAACGGTGCTACGATAAACGCCAAGGGAAGGATAGCATCCACGGGCCTGGATAAATTTATAGATTATTTATTTGTAAGCGAAGATATGGGGGTAAACAAGCCGTCAGTCATGTTTTTTGATATGGTTCTGAAAAAAATAGAAGAACCAAAAGAATCCTGCCTAGTTATCGGTGATTCACTTTCTTCGGATATGCAGGGGGCTAAAAATGCGGACATGACATCGGTATGGTTCATGCCGGATGAAAAACTTGAAAATGCAATGAGTATGTATGATATAGATTATACGGCATCATCATACGATGAATTATTCCGGGTTATTAAGACATGGACATCGGAAAAGTATCAGTAGGAGTTGAAAATGATCACAAGACATGAAAAAAGAGTTGGCGGTTACATCCTTGTGTGGGAAAGGGATGACGAAGAGACAAACGCCGGAAATTTTAAGGATAATAATCTTTATATAGAAGGTGTCTGGAATATGTCAGATGCTTTGGGGAGGACAGACACCTGCGTCGGTATGACTGTTACCGGAGAGAACACATTCTGCTTTGTTACATTCAGCGGAATAAAATATGAAATGTCTGTGACAAACAGGAAAGTTGAACTGATTTCAAAGCAGATAACAAAATGAAAAATACTGGAGACAGGGCTTGAAAACAAATATCATCAGCATAGTATTAGTGAATATTGTCTGTATCGGGTTTATTATACTTACGATATTCATGCAATTTGGTACGGATATTAAAGTGATAAAGGCTGTGGATGTGTATCCCGTCGAACAGGGGGTATCCCATTATTCGGGCTATAACCTTCGGCTTCAACAAAGTTATGAAACTTATATACGCCTTGTAAAGGTTGTGACAGATGAGAAAGGGATAGAACCGGTCTGGGTTGATGCTAAATATGTTTTCGGTACGGACAGTGAAAAAGAAATAAAGAATCTGATTGAGAAAAAAGAATCCGTTAGGGTGACTGTTTTCGTTAATCAAAAAACAGGAGAAACTATAGGTGTAACAACCAAAGGGGCTACAAGACTTTCACTGTTCTACAATAATAATAAACTCCTGAAATATGGCTGGATCATAATCCTGGGTGTTGACCTCTTTTGCATAGGCTTGGTCATCTTTTCTGAAATGATGAAGAGAAGGGATGAACATCTTACCAGATAGTATAAGAACTGGTATAATAAAAGGTGATTTTTTTTTGCTACGGAGAAAAAGCCGGAAGTGTTTTGAGCAAATGGAGGCCTGGAGTAATAGCATGGATTACTCAATCATAAGCATACTGGCATTAATACTTAATCTCATAATGAACCGGGAAACTATTAAGCGTTTCAGTATCTTTTCCGGATCGAGGGAGTCTGAGCCACAGGTGCTTATACGCTATAGTAATTTCCTTACAGCTGCTAACTGCTATTTCATTGCGGATATAGCCTGGGGTATTTTATACGAACATCATGGTATAAAGGAAGTCTTTCCTTTCTTATATTCAGCCTGTGTTTTTTATTTCATATTCATGTTTCTTACCATACTTACATGGATACGTTATATAGTGGCCTATCTGGACAAAAAAGGGCGCAGGAGTAAGATGCTGCTCTGTGCAGTGTGGGTATTGTTTATACTGGGACTTATATATCTGATGATCAACCGTTTTCATCATTTCATTTTTTCATTTAATGATGCCCATGAATACATAGTGGAACCGGGAAGGCATATCGCTTTTATTCTGCAGATCATCCTGTATATGCTTACTGCCGTATATATGCTTTATGTGGCTCATAAATCCGACGGAAGAGAGAAGGTACGTCATATTGCTGTAGGAGTCACCTGTCTGGTGATGGATATTTTTCTGATAATGCAGATACTTGATTCCCAGTATCCTTCCTATGCCATGGGCCTCATGATAGGAATCTGCGTGATTCATTCCTTCGTGGAGGCGGATGAAATGAAGGAAAAAGAGGTATATGACAACATTGCAACAAGCCTGGCGGAAGATTATGCGGCAATGTATTACATCGATATAGAGACAGGGGAATACAGGGAGTTTTCTACAAGCAAGGAATATGATTCCATGAATGTTCAGGTAGATGGCAGGGATTTTTACATCGACGCTTATGCGAATGTTGCTAAACTTGTCCATCCGGATGACAGGGAATTTGCCTGGAATCTTTACAAAAAAGAGACAATAGTAAAGAATCTGGCGGACAGGAAGTCCTATTCATATAAATACAGGGTGATGGTAGGCGGAAAGCCCAGGTATTTCCAGTTTACTGTAGTGCGTGCCAATGCTGACAGGCATATTGTGCTGTGCGAAAAAGACATAGACGATGAGATAACGGCTGAGACCCTTAGGATGGAGACTCAGAAGCAGCATATAACCTTCAGCCAGATTGCTGAAAGCCTGGCTGCCAATTACGATGTTTTATACTATGTGGATGCAGAAGATGCAGGATATGTAAGTTATGAATGCAAGAATATTTACGGGCAGCTGGATATGAAGCAGTCCGGTGATGATTTTTATACGGAGTCAAGGGCGGATATCAAGGAGGTTGTTTATAAAGATGACCAGGATCTTGTGCTTGGATTCTTTGACAAGGATAATATGGCCGATGCCCTTACGGACCGCAAGAGAAACAGTATAGACTACCGTATCATGGCTGGTGAAGAGGTGCATTATGTCAGAATGACTGCAAGAAAGACCAGTGACGGTACTCATTACATCATCGGTATCGAAAATATTGATGCTGAAGTTCAGAGGGAGAAACAGCTTCAAAAAGACCTGAAGGCCGAGATGGAACTGGCCAGGCTGGATGCCCTTACCGGGCTTAAGAATAAGACCGCATATAGTGAGTTGGTAAAATCCGTGCAGACAAATATCGATAACGGTATGGATTACCTTCCCTTTGCGCTTGTTGTATGTGATGCCAATAACCTGAAAAGAATAAATGATTCCGAAGGACATATGGCCGGTGATGAATATATCAAAAAATCGGCAGAACTTTTGTCTGATACCTTTGGAAACAGCCCTATATTCAGGGTGGGAGGAGATGAATTTGTTGTATTCTTACGTGGCGATGACTATACGAACAGAGCGGAGCTGATGGAGAAATTGCATAGCCAGAGCCGTGAGAATATGCAGTCCGGATCCGGACCGATCTTAGCTTCGGGAATTGCCGAATATACGCCAAAGGCTGACAGTCTGGTATCTGATATCTTTGATCGTGCTGATAAGGAAATGTACGAGGACAAGCAGAGCCTTAAGCGTGAACAATGATCGGCGCTACAGCATATAAATGCCACTGATTAAATTTTGAATATTGAAAATCATGAAAAAACTGTTATTTTTAACAGTTTTTTGTTTGCGTTGTTTTTTTGTTCTGCGGGTGGCGTTTCGTGGATCAAGGTATTTTTATGGGACTTAATAATAATTACAATAGGGGTATAAGAACCGTTAAATGAAAAAGTAAATGGTATCTCAAGGTTTGGAATGAAGGCTGAAATTAAGGGGCTGCATAATGTCTGGCAGAAAGGGGAAACATGAAAATATCGGATGCATTAATGGCCTTACAGGATTATTACGATAAACTCAATCCCACAGCGGATGATGATTTCATGTATACGGAGGCACTGGGATTCCTGATAGACGAAACAAAGGATCCAAGGTATATGTGCGAGCTGGGCTGGTATTACAGCTCTAACAAAAGATTTGACCTGGAAATTAAGTATCTGGAAATGGCGGCAGAGTACGAGTATCTTCCGGCAATAGAAGAGCTGGGATATATGTGGTATTACGGACAGCATGGTGAACAGGATTACGATAAGGCTTTTAAATACTTTTCTATGGGTGCGGAGCGGGATCCTGATAACGGAAGCCTTTGGTGCAGATATAAGCTGGCTGATATGTATCATTACGGCTATTCAGTTAAAAAGGATGAGGCTAAATACCGGAAAATGATAGAAGAAGCCTATGAGGATGTAAAGAATCCTAAGCGCCTTAATGCTCCCTTCCCGGAAATATGCTTAAGGCTTGCAGGAATAAGGGCAGAAGAGAACAGAACTGAAGAAGCTGTGGCACTGCTTAAAGAAGCAAAACCTTTTTTGGCGGAGCGGCTGTCCATAGAACCTTTCTGGGGCCACATTGAAGTAATGGGAAGAATTGTGAAGCTGATGTATGAACTCACACCTTTTGATGTAAAGAATGCTGATTTTTACGATCTGTTTTACCTGACAGAGACGCCTGGGGAATACTCTATGACCTACAGAAGGAAAAAGGTTGTACTTGAGGTAATAATGGAAGATGATGAGTATGCCGTAGGATATGACGGCAGGTGGTATAGGAGCTTCGGTGAGTTCTGTCAGAAAGCAGAGATAGATAAAGTTAAGTTTACAAGTATGTATGATGAATTCCGTGATGTGGAGGTGGAGTGATGAGAGAGAATGAGTTTACAAGAGGATTCGAGGATCCGGTAAGCAAGTGTGAGAGCAATCGCTTAATGGAGGTTTTTGAAAGCGACAAGGCCAGATACGAAGAATATGAGGAACTGCTGCTTAGACGCGACCAGCTTTGCCGGGAGGCCGGATCATATGCAACGGCTTATAAAGCGGAATTCGGCGACATGCTTACGGAGAATTTTAAGCTGAAGGTCGAGTGTATAAAAAAGAAAAAGACCATCAGCTACTGCCGAAGGAGAATGAACAGGGGACTTCCGATAGATGCTGAAAGGATGAATGTCGAAATCGATGAGGAAATGAAACTGTACTATTTGCAGCTTAAGGAATTAATTGCAGAAACCAAGGACGCAAAGGAAGCCGGAAATGTCGGCCAATACAGATATAACCGTGCCAAGAAAATTTATAGAAGGCTGGCAAAGCTGATCCATCCGGATATAAATAAGCTGACAGTGGAAGATGAAAATTTAAAGACTCTCTGGGACAGGATCGTTGATGCTTATCACCACAGCGATATAGATGAATTGAACGACCTTGAGGCCTTAGTATACAAGGCACTGGAAGACATGGGGATGGATGAGTTTGAGCCGGACTTCAGTAACATCGAGGAGCGCATAGAACGCGTGGAACAGCAGATCAACGAGATACTGAACACGGAGCCCTATATATACGGTGAGCTTCTTAATGACGAGAAGAAGAAGAAGGAATATATTGAGCAGCTTAAAACTGAACATGCGGATTATGAACAGTATCTGGTTCTGTTAACCAATGCACTTGATGAAATGCTTCGCGAGGGAGGCGTTAAGGTTGTATGGAAAATGAACTGACAGTTGGAAAAGAAAATATGATATCCCTGGTGACGGACAATCCGCTGGGGGAATTGATAAAACCGCTTACACACGAAATACTGCTTTTTGATTCCTATGTGGCGGGTACATCCCATATAAAGGATGAGTCGGTCTTTGATGAGGTCAGGGAAGGGGATGTTCTCGTACTTCAAAGGGAGCCTGAAAACCGTTTTGATGAAAATGCTATTCTCGTACTTGATGGAAAGAAGAGGAAACTTGGATATATCCCCGAAAAGGATAATGTCGTTTTTACAAGGCTGATGGATGCCGGCAAATATCTGACGGCTAAAGTAAATTATTATGAACCTAAGGGAGTATTTAAGCAGATAAGCATTAGCATATATCTGGTGGATTTTTGAAAATCTTAATGGTGAGATAATGAATAAAAGTAAGCTGTATAAAAAAGCAAAAAAATACAGAAGCAATGGAAGGTCTGCGGAGGCATATAAATACTTTTTGGAAGCTGCCCTGACGGAAGATGACGGCTATGCGATGTATGAGCTGGGGGATATGTATATGGATGGGGAATATGTCCGTTGTGATTATGCTAAGGCAGGACACTATTTTGGCATGGCTTATGATAAAGGTGCAGATATTCCAAGATTTGTTTTAATTATAGCGGCAAATTACTGGGAGCTAAAAGCTCTTGAAGAGAAGAATGAATGCCCGGAAGTAAACGTTTCACGTAATGAGGTTTTTCAAAATGCGGTCCGTTTTTACAGAATAGCAGCTGAACGCGGTGAAAGCTTTGCATACGATTGTCTGGGAGCCTTATATTTTAAAATTGCTGAATATGAGAAGGCTTTTGAATACCTTAAGAAAACAGACGGAAAAAATCCGCAAGGCTGGTATTATCTGGGTAGGCTCTATGAGGAAGGGCTGGGAGTGGATCCTGACATAGGGAAGGCTATATCCAGCTATAAAAAAGCATTTAAGTTGGGACAAGTGTCTGAAACAGAATATTATATGGATGATGCTAATGCAATAAATGCCTTTCATCGACTTGAGGAACTTGGCGTGATGTAAAATGTGTGTGTCATAATTTTCTCTTGAAAAATCGGAGTATGTTATAATAAGGCATATTCCGATTTTTCTTTTCTAAGGGGGTGTTGTCATGCCAAAGGGAACAAAACAGAAATTAAAGCTGTATTACCTGAGCAGGATCATGCTGGAGAAAACTGATGATGAGCATATGATCACTATGCTTGAAATACAAAAGGAGCTTGAGCGCTATGGTGTTACGGCAGACAGAAAGAGCTTATATGACGATCTTGATGCGCTTGAAACATTGGGACTTGAGGTGGTAGGCGAGAAGATAGGCAAGAACTACTATTACCATGTAGGCGCCAAGCAGTTTGAACTGGCTGAACTGAAACTCTTGGTGGATGCCATACAGTCATCAAAGTTCATTACGGAGAAGAAATCGAATGAGCTGATAAAGAAGCTCACGGGTATGGTAAGCGAGTATGAGGCGACACAGCTTAAGCGTCAGGTGACTGTGCAGGGCAGAGTCAAGACCATGAACGAGAGCATCTATTATTCTGTGGATGATGTGCACCGTGCCATTGCTGAAAACCGTCAAATAAGTTTCGAGTATATGAAGTGGACTGCAGACAAGGAATTGGTAAAGCGTCATGAAGAGCCATATGTGTTAAGTCCCTGGGCGCTGACCTGGGATGATGAGAATTATTATCTGATCGCATATGATGAAGAGACGGACGGTATAAAGCATTTCCGTGTTGATAAGATCAAGAATGTCCGAGTCCTTGATGAGAAGCGGGTAGGCCGGACAAAGTTTAAGGAGTTCAATCTGGCAAAATATTCCAAGATGAATTTCGGGATGTTTAGCGGGGAAACAGTAAATGTAAGGATCTCTTTTCAAAATGATATGGCAGGAGTTTTTATCGACCGCTTCGGAAGGGACATAATGATCCATCCGTCAAAAAAGAAAGGCTGGTCAGAAATAAATGTTGATGTTTGCATGAGCGACCAGTTCCTTGGATGGATATTTGCCCTGGGCCCCAATGTGAAGATCCTTGGCCCCAAGGCAGTTGTTACGGCGTTCAGGAAGGAACTGGATACCGCAAGGAAGATGTATAGCTGAATACTTTTCCTATATATTCACGGTTATTTGTACATAAGGATAAGCACATCAGCGTGGCTTTGGATGAGCTGATAAGGTTTATAGAAATGGAAAAGTAGAATAAGGCGCTCAAAATGGTGGATTTAGCGGTTACAATAGAGATTATCGTAAGATTATGGTATAATGTCTGCTGTGGCTGTTTTATGCAGACGAAAAGAGAGGAGTTTAACCTATGAGTTATCGTGAAGCATTTGACCTTTGGATCAGCAGTGATTATTTCGATCAGAAGACTAAGGACGAGCTGCTTGCTATTCGTAATGACGAGAAGGAAGTAGAGGACCGTTTTTATAAGGATCTTGAGTTTGGTACCGGCGGACTTCGTGGCGTTATCGGTGCCGGCTCTAACCGCATGAATATATATACCGTAAGAAAGGCCACCCAGGGTCTTGCAAACTATATCATAAAGAATGCAGGTGATGAAGGTAAGAAAAAGGGCGTGGCTATCTCTTATGATAACCGCCGCATGAGCCCTGAGTTTGCTGAAGAGACAGCACTTTGCCTTTGCGCAAACGGCATCAAGGCTTATGTTTTTGATTCGCTCCGCCCTACTCCGGAGCTTTCATATGCACTCCGTACACTGGGATGTATTGCCGGCGTAATGGTTACGGCATCACACAATCCACCTGAGTACAACGGATACAAGGCTTACTGGGAGGACGGCGCGCAGGTCACACCGCCCCACGACACAGGCATTATCGGTGAGGTCAATGCCATCACAGATTACAATGATGTGAAGACTATGGACAGGAAGGCTGCAGAAGAAGCCGGGCTTTACAATGTTATCGGTAAGGAAATCGATGACAGCTATATGGCAGAGCTTAAGAAACAGATAATTCATCCTGATGTGATCAAGTCTGTTGCTGATGATATAAAGATCGTTTACACACCTTTCTGCGGTACAGGTAATGTGCCCGTAAGGCGTATACTTGATGAGTTGGGATTCAAGAATGTTTATATCGTTCCCGAGCAGGAAAAGCCCGATCCCAACTTTACCACACTTGAATATCCTAATCCTGAAGATCCCAAGGCATTTGAGCTTGCGCTCAAGCTTGCAAAGGAAAAGGATGCTGATATTGTAATGGCTACTGATCCGGATGCTGACAGACTGGGCATCTATGCTAAGGATACAAAGACCGGCGAGTATGTGCCGTTCACAGGAAATATGTCAGGTATGCTGATCGCTGAGTACATCCTTAGGGAGCGTACAGCTACAGGTACCATGCCTGAGAATCCTGCGCTGGTAACTACTATCGTTACTACCAACCTTGCACATCCTATCACAAAGGCTTATGGTGTAAAGGAGATAGATGTACTTACCGGATTCAAGTTCATCGGTGAACAGATCAAGATTTTCGAGGAGACAGGTTGCAATAATTATGTATTTGGTCTTGAGGAGTCTTACGGATGCCTTGCAGGAACACATGCAAGGGATAAGGATGCCGTAGTTGCAGTTATGATGCTGGCTGAAGTTGCATCTTACTGTAAGAAGTTAGGCATCACTCTTTGGGATATGATGATCGAAATATATGAGAAGTACGGTTATTACAAAGAGACTCAGTATGCTATCACCAAGAAGGGCAAGGAAGGCCTTGAAGAGATAGCTAACATGATGGAGAAACTCCGTAACGATCCTCCCAAGGAGTTCGGTGATCTCAAGGTTAAGAAGTTCTATGATTACAAGAAGGAAAAGACCATTGATTTCGAGAGCGGAGCAGAAGGCAGTACCGGACTTCCTGTATCAAACGTGCTTTACTTCGAACTTGAAAATGATTCATGGTGCTGCGCAAGGCCTTCAGGAACAGAGCCTAAGATCAAGTTCTACATGGGTATCAAGGGCGATTCCCTTGATGATGCACAGGCTAAGCTTGATGCGCTTACCGATGCTGTAAAGTCAAAGATCTGAAACTTATCAAATTAAATCACCGGTGCCACGGCACCGCCCGGATACAGGATAATTTCAAGCCTGTAATGATGAGGGACTTATGGGAGCCGGATCTGTGATCCGGCTCCGTTACTGTTGTTGTTTATGTAGGTCCGGAGGACTTTTATGGGAAATATCGGACGCACAATTTCATACCTTAAAAGAAACGGGGTAAAGCCTACATTTTACGCTGTATGGGAGCGTCTTGAGCAAAAAAGGAAATATAAATACAGTTACGAGCCCCCATCGGAAGAGGAACTTGAAAGACAGAGAAACAAAAATTTCAAGGATGATATAAAGTTTTCAGTAGTTGTTCCTGCTTATGAGACACTGGATGTCTATATGCAGGATGCTATCCTTTCGGTAATGGAGCAGACCTATCAGAATGTTGAGCTGGTCATTGCCGATGCATCCGAAAGCGATGTGGTGGAAAAGGTCGTAAAAGACTTCAGCGAACAGTATAAAAATATTGTTTATACCAGGCTGGAAAAGAATGGTGGCATATCAGAAAATACGAACGCAGGCATAGAAATTGCGAGCGGTGATTATATAGGGCTGCTGGACCATGATGATGTGCTGACTCCGGATGCCCTGTATCATGTGGCAAGGGAGATTGAAAGGTGCGCTCCTGCAAAACCATATTTGATCTATAGTGATGAGGATAAGACTGATGCCGGCATGGAGCGGTATTATGAACCTAATATAAAGTGCGACCTGGATGAGGAACTGCTTCATACAAACAACTACATTTGTCATTTTTCCGTGTTTCGGGCAGATGTCATAAAAGAACTTGGACTAAGGGCTGAATTTGACGGAGCACAGGATTTCGATCTGGTACTCAGGACTGTGAAGAGGGCTAAGGAAGATGATGCTTTCAATGAAACAATAAAGGATCAGAATGCTCTTATCAGGCATATTTCCCATGTTCTTTATCATTGGCGTTGCCATGAGGCATCCACTGCTGATAATCCTGAATCCAAAATGTATGCATATGAAGCCGGCCGGCGGGCTGTGGAGGATGCGACGGGACTGACGGTTAGCCATACAAAGCATGTAGGTTTCTATCATGTTGATTACGGCAATGACATTTTTGAAATCCGTAAGGACATAGCTGCTGTAGGCGGGCCTGTTATCAGGAACAATAAAGTGGTCGGCGGACTGATGCGCGCGGATGGTACCGTGGTTTTCAGCGGTCTCCATTCAGAATTCGCGGGCGTGTTAAATAATGCGACTTTGCAAAGGGGTGCAGATGTGTTGGATATTAGGAATATTCAAGTAAGGAAAGAATACCGCGACCTTTTTAAGAAAGCTACAGGTATAGAGTACGAAAAGCGCGGCGATGTAACCCTGGATGATGAAAAAGCCGTAAAACTCAGCATGGAATTCTGCAATAGATTGAGGCGCCAGGGCGTTATACTATTATACGATCCTGAGATTGGGAGAAAATAGTATGCAGGCACAGATTAGCGTAATAATCCCTAATTACAACGGCATAAAGTTTCTGGAGGACTGTGTGGATTCACTGATGGACCAGACCTTCCATTCTTTTGAGATAATCTTAGTGGATGACTGCTCTGATGACGGAGCCATGCAGGCACTGGAGAAGAAATACCCTGATAACGGTTCTTTTCCCCGTACTCATTATCTTTACCATGACACAAACTCAGGCTTTGCCCGGTCTGTAAATGATGGAATAGAGGCGTCATCAGCAGAATATGTGATTCTTTTAAATAACGATACAAAGGCTGACAGGAACTTTGTGGGCCGCATGTACAAGGCTATAAGCAGCCACAGCGATGTTTTTTCTATATCGGCCAAGATGCTTTCCATGAGCAATCCTGACATCATGGACGATGCCGGCGACTATTACAGCGCCCTGGGATGGGCCTTTTCTCCTGCTAAGGATAAGCCTGCGTCCATGTATGATAAGGCATCATATATATTTGCGGCATGCGGAGGCGCGGCTGTATACAGAAAAGAAGCCCTGCTTGCACTGGGGGGCTTTGATAACAGGCATTTCGCATACCTTGAAGACATAGACTTGGGATACAGGGCAAGACTTTATGGCTGGAAAAATGTTTACTTCCCGGGAGCGTCTGTGCTCCATGCGGGGTCCGGTACATCCGGCTCAAGGCATAATAAGTTTAAGGTCACGCTTTCATCCAGAAATAACATTTATCTGATATATAAAAATATGCCTAACTGGCAGATACTGCTGAACCTTCCGTTTTTTATAGCGGGTTTTGGTGTAAAAACGGTGTTTTTTACGATAAAGGGCCTGGGATTGACCTATCTGGGAGGACTTCTTGAGGGATTCAGGATGTGCAGGCAGGCCGGAAAGAGCGCCAGGGTTGATTTCAAGAGGATACCTGCCGGCAGGATATGGGCTCTTGAAGGAGAGCTTCTGTTAAATATCCTAAGGCGCTTTTAAGGGCTGCGTCCGGTCAAAGATGGTTTTATTTTTGTGCATTATAATGTAAAATAAAAGATGGTGTTTTATGCACCGAAAAGTAATCGGCGCCACACATATTTACCTGCGGCGGTGCGGATTGGGGATAAGAAAAAAATAATATGATCGGAGATAATCAGAAGACATTTAATCAGCTGCATGTAATCTTCGATGGTCTGCTGGTGGCAGCCGCATATATACTGGCCTGGTACTGTAAGTTTAAGTGGTTCAATGATGATCCGGTCGGTGTAGCGGTACTTGACCGGGGGACCTATTTTTCGTTCCTGTTTTATATAATTCCCGGCTTTCTCATAATCTATTATTTTTCCGGAATGTACTATTCCAAGCGCTATTCGACAGCGTTAAAGGAAATGTATAACATATTCAGGTCGAATATTGTTGGTATTGCATTTCTGTTCTCATTGATCTACCTTTTCAAGATCATCAATATTTCCCGTGAGATGATCCTTTATTTCTTCGGCTTTGTAAATTTCTTCCTGATGCTGGAGCGGGGGATGGTCAGGAGCCTGCTTAGGAGCATCCGCCAGAATGGATACAACACCAAGTATGTGTTGTTAGTAGGCTATTCCCGTGCGGCAGAAAAATATATAGACAGGATAAAGGAAAACCCCCAGTGGGGCTATGTTGTGTGTGGCATCCTTGATGACAGGATTCCTGCAGGAACAATGTATAAAGGTGTAAAAGTCCTTGGGCGTCTTGCCAATCTGGAAGTGGTCCTTCCCGAAAATAAGCTGGACGAGATAGGCGTGACCCTTTCCCTTATGGATTACGATATACTGGAAAAAATAGTAAACATCTGCGAAAAGTCAGGCGTGCATACGAAGTTTATACCGGATTATAACAGCGTGATTCCTTCAAGCCCTTATGTAGAAGACCTGGGCGGACTTACGGTCGTAAATATCAGGCATGTGCCGCTGTCAAATTTCGGCAATGCGGTGATCAAGCGTATGGCTGATATAGTTGGCTCGTTTTGCCTTATCATACTTTTCGCTCCGATCATGATAGTACTTGCCATTATCATAAAGCTTACGGATGGCGGCCCTGCATTGTACAAGCAGGAAAGAGTGGGCCTTCATAATAAGCCTTTCCAGATGTATAAGTTCAGGTCCATGCGTCAGCAGAAAACCGAGGAAGAACTCAAGGGCTGGACTAAGAAGGGTGACCCCAGAGTCACGGGCATCGGCAAGCTGATGAGGCGCACAAGCCTTGATGAACTGCCCCAGCTTTTTAATGTTCTTGTGGGAAATATGTCTTTAGTAGGTCCCCGTCCCGAGAGACCGCAATTTGTTGAAAAATTTAAGGAAGAGATTCCAAGGTACATGATAAAGCACCAGGTACGTCCCGGCATGACTGGATGGGCTCAGATAAACGGTTACCGTGGAGATACGTCAATAAGAAAGCGTATTGAGTGTGACCTGTATTATATTGAAAACTGGTCAGTGGTATTTGATTTCAAGATCCTTTTCCTTACTTTGTTCAAAGGATTCATAAATAAAAACGCTTATTAAGAGGCTGCATGGAATATACAGTTGATGTGATCATCCCGGTATATAAGCCGGATGTAAAGTTAAAAAAGATAATATCAAGGCTTGCGGTTCAGACCTATCCTGTCAATAAGGTCATCATAATAAATACCGGGAAAAGGTATTTTGATGAATATTTCGGCAAAAGTGATTTTCTGAAAAAATATCCTTTTGTAAGCGTCAGCCATATCCTTAGGGAAGAATTCGATCATGGCGGTACCAGAAGGGATGCCGTATCAAAATCGGATGCAGATATTTTTGTGTGCATGACGGATGATGCTATCCCCAGGAATGACAGGCTTATTGAAAATCTTCTTACACCGCTTATTGCTGGAGAGGCTGAAGTCTCCTATGGAAGGCAGTTGCCGGGGAAGGGATGCTCGGTGGCAGAGGCTGCCAACAGGCATTTCAATTATCCTGCAAAGTCATGCATAAAGGGAAAAGAAGACTTAAAGGCCATGGGTATAAAGACTTTTTTCTGCTCTGATGTGTGTGCTGCGTACAAGCGGGATATATATAATGAGCTGGGCGGTTTTGAAAGCCACATGATCTTCAACGAAGATATGGTATTTGCGAGAAGTGTCATTAATGCGGGTTATCATATTGCCTATGCCGCTGATGCGGAGGTCTTTCATTCGCATTCCTACAGCATTGCGCAGTACACAAAGCGCAGCTTTGACCTGGGAGTATCCCAGGCTATGTATCCGGAAGTTTTTTCTGATATTTCTTCCGAGTCAGAGGGCATAAAGCTTATAAAGAGAAAGATAAGGTATTATATAAAAAAGAGATCTGCACAGCTGATCCCTCTGATGATAATTACTGACGGTTTCAGGTATATAGGCTACAAAGCCGGAAAGAATTACAGGAAACTTCCGCCTAAAGCAATTGAAATGCTTACATTAAACAAAGAGTTCTGGAAGTGATCATTCGGTCAGTCTTCTTTTATGGGTGCAACCACCTGTTTATACACTATTCTGAAAAAGAATATCGAAAGCGTAAATGATGTCACCTCAGCAATTATAAATGCAAACCATACGCAGTTCAGGTTTCCTGTGAGCTTTGCTAACAGCCAGGCAGCAGGGAGCAGTACTACCAACTGTCTGCAGATTGATATGATCAGGGAATATATGCTCTTGGAAAAAGCCTGGAATACGCTTCCCAGTGAGATGGCAACGGCAGCAAAGGGAAGATGTATGCCGATTATCCGGAGAGCGGGGATGCCGATCTCTTTCATCGCGGCATCTGCTTTGAACATATCTAAAAGCAGTCCGGGGAAAATTTCAAATATCAGTGCACCAAACAGCATTATGCTTACAGCAAGTATTACGCCGAAACGGAGAGCCTCGTCAATACGCTTTCTTTTCTGTGCTCCGTAATTATATGCAAGAACAGGGATGATTCCACCGTTCATACCGAATACCGGCATGAAGAAAAAGCTCTGGAGCTTGAAGTATACGCCGAAAACTGTTGCAGCTGTTTCTGAAAAAGTAAGCAGCAGCTTGTTCAGGATATAGGTCATTATCGAACCAATGGACATCATCAGGATGGAAGGCACACCCACCTTGTATATCCTTGCAACCGCTGAGGAATCGGGATGCAGTATCTCTTTCCAGCTGAGATTGATCTCTTTATTAACCTTAAGGTTAAGGAATATACCAACACAGGCAGCGGTAGTCTGGCCGATGACGGTTGCGATGGCTGCACCTGCAATCCCCATTTTCGGAAGCCCAAGTAAACCGAATATGAGTATGGGGTCGAGTATAAGGTTGATAATGGCGCCTGTCAGCTGGGAGACCATTGAAAAGATCGTGCGTCCGGTGGACTGCAGCAGGCGTTCAAGCATTATCTGAAAGAAGAGTCCTAAAGACGCCCCCATTACTATGGTGATATAAGTGGTTCCATAATCTACTATTTCAAGATTATCTGTCTGTGTCAGCATGAAGGGGCGTGACCCGAAGATGCCTATCAGCATGCAAAATATAAAGCTGCAGAAGGCTAAAAATATGCCGGTGTTGGCGGCAGAGTTGGCCTTGTCGAATTTCTTCTGGCCAAGGGAGGTGGAAAGCATGGCGTTTACACCTACGGCCGTGCCGGAACCGATGGCGATCATCAGGTTCTGCATGGGGAAGGCAAGGGATACGGCAGTAAGTGCCGGCTGGTTGATCTGTGCCACGAATATACTGTCTACTATATTATAAAGGGCCTGCACCAGCATGGATATCATCATAGGCAATGACATGGTGATGATAAGCCGCTTTACGGGAAGGATTCCCATTTTATTTTCTGCAACGCCGTCCGGTCTGTTCATAAATAAAACCCTTTCATATGAGTGTGAAACATTTGACCATTATAATACGGAGAAATTTTTGTTTCAATGATATTTTACACATGAATTAATTGCTGGCGCAGCAAACAAGCTTGCGTGGGACAAATTATTTTTAGTGTTTTAAAACACAAAAATAGCATATAATGAACACAATTTAGACACAAATATCATTTAGAATATGCATCAACATGATGGAAAAGGAATACTTAATATCGGGAAAGGAAGTGTTTCATTATGTATGAAGGTCAGAATGGCGGATTCTCTTCAAATGCAGCGGACGTGACAAATACTGCCGTAAATGATCCTGGGGTGAATACACAGCCGGGAACTGTGCAGACAGATAGCGGATTAGGAAACGCGCAGGAAAGTGTAATGCAGGATAATATGCCACAGGGCAGCATGCCGCAGGAAAATGTAATGCAGGAAAGTGCACCGCAGGTAAATGTGGCACCGGAAAATGCAGTGCAGCAGAGTACTGTGCAGGGAACTCCTTCACAGGATGCTGTTTTTCAGAACACTGCCCAGCCTGTGAATAACGGCTATTATAATAACATGTCCGGCAGGTACGGAACATTCCGGCAGAACAACCCGGATTATCGTGCCACGCAGTACAGTTATAACCAGAATCGCGGAAATGCATCAGGCTCTAACAATAAGGAAAAGAAAAAGGGCGGCATAATCGGAAAGATATTTTTGGCGGCGGCACTTGGAATCGTGTTCGGAGTAGTCGGTGGATTTGCTTTCTGGGGCGTGCAGAAGGTTATATCAATATTTGATAATACAGAAGTTACTTATGTTGCTACTGTAGAAACTGTTTCTGATCCGATAGCAGAAATGCAGAATGTGGCGGTGACGGAGAATACAGCATCGGAAAATGTTGCCACGAACCTTGCAACCAATGTAACAACCACAGTTGCCTCAGATGTAAGCGATATGGTGGAGGATACCATGCCTTCGCTTGTATCCATTACTTCTAATATAACAGTCGATTACTATTATTATACGGAATCTGCTGAGGCGGGCGGTTCCGGAATAATAATAGGACAGAACGATGATGAGCTTTTGGTAGTGACCAACTATCATGTTATTGCCGATGCAGATAGCCTTATTGTCAACTTTATTGATAATGAAAATGCTCCTGCAAAGGTAAAGGGTACCGATGAGAATATGGACCTTGCCGTTATAGCCGTAAAGCTCAGCGACATACCTTCGGATACAATGTCTGCAATAAAGATCGCTACCATGGGGGATTCGGAAAATCTTAAGGCAGGACAGCCGGTAGTTGCCATAGGTAACGCCATGGGATATGGCCTGTCGGTTACCACCGGTGTTGTAAGTGCGGTAAACCGTGAGATGAACGTAGGTGATATATCAGGTACTTTTATTCAGACGGATGCGGCCATAAATCCCGGTAATTCCGGTGGAGCACTTTTAGATATTAACGGTAATGTAATAGGTATCAACTCCAGTAAGCTGGGTGGAATGGTAGTCGAAGGCATGGGCTATGCGATTCCTATTTCGGCGGCTCAGCCCATAATTGAAAACCTTATGACACGTACAACCAGGACTCTGGTTAGCGAAGACGACAGAGGCTATCTCGGTATAGTGGGCGCAACAGTAACACCGCAGGATGCACAGTACTATGGACTTCCTGAAGGCGCGTATATATCAAGTGTTACTCCCGGATCTGCTGCTGATAAGGCCGGTATACAGGCAGGTGACTATATAGTAGGTCTTGAGGGAATAGCTATTGATTCTATGCAAAAGCTCCAGGGCGAGCTGCAGTACTACTCTGCAGGCGATACCGTAGAAGTGGAGATCATGAGGAATGTGGGCAACAGTTACAAGAGCCTTAAGTTCAAAGTAACGCTGGATGACAAGAGCATTCTGGAAGATACTGACTGATCGGGTAAGGCGTTAAGTATAACTTAGTGATTGTCCTGTTGCTATGAGCAGGTCAACGTGAGGGAATGCCCATTCCGGACATTCCCTTTTGTATTGACTATTGTAAATGGAATCTTTGATTCGGCAGTTGGCGGTATGTATAATAAATTGTCCCATGAGCTGTATTTAGTGTATAATTAACATGTTTTGCAGTGTGAAGTTCAAGCAGATTGCAAAGGTTGGTTTTAGATAAAAAGAAAGGATAATCTCGTAAATGAGTGATGAAATAAAGTATTGTTCCATGTGTGGCAGATCTGAGGAAGATGCAGGAATGATGATGCGTATGCCCATGGGGATGAATGTGTGCCAGGACTGCATGGATAAGCTGTCGGATATGATGGATGATCAGATGAAGAATATCCCGCCCAATGCTTCAGCGGATCTTTCAAGATTTATGACGCCATATGCATTTAATGGTGCAGGGGCAACGCAGGCAGAAAACACTGGTGATGATGGTTCTTCTGATGAGAAAGCACCGTTGAAAGATCTTTCGGAAGTACCGGATGAGAAGAAGGAAGATGGCAGCGAGGAGAATAAGGATAAGAAAAAAGGTTCACCCAGAGTAAGTTTCCTTAATTTTGGTGACCTTCCCTTTGATTTTGGCGGCCTTGGCGGTAAGGCTAAGGTAAAGAGGGCCAAGGAAGGTGAAGCAAAGCCCTTAATGGAGCTTAAAGACATACCTGCACCCCATGTGATAAAGGGCATGCTTGACGAATATGTTGTCGGTCAGGAAAAGGCTAAGAAGGTTATGAGCGTTGCGGTTTATAACCACTATAAGCGTGTGGCCACAAATACCCAGGATGAGATTGAAATCGAAAAATCCAATATGCTGATGCTTGGACCTACCGGTTCCGGAAAGACTTACCTGGTAAGGACTCTTGCAAAGATCCTGAATGTACCCCTTGCGATAACCGATGCTACATCCCTTACGGAAGCGGGTTATATCGGCGATGATATAGAGAGCGTTGTAAGTAAGCTCCTTGCGGCAGCAGATAACGATGCGGACAGGGCAGAGCAGGGCATAATCTATATAGACGAGATAGATAAGATTGCAAAGAAGTCAAATTCACATTCAAGGGATGTAAGCGGTGAATCCGTTCAGCAGGGAATGTTAAAGCTCCTTGAGGGTGCGGATATAGAAGTGCCGGTGGGAGCATCTTCCAAGAATGCTATGGTGCCTACTACCACCATCAACACAAGGAATATTCTGTTCATATGTGGCGGTGCTTTCCCGGGACTTGAGGAGATAATAGAGGAGAGACTTAAGAAGACCACGTCCATGGGCTTTACCGGCGAAATAAAGAACAAGAAAGAAAAGGACAGAAAGATCCTGCAGAAGGCTGAGACTGAGGATATCAGAAAGTTTGGTATGATTCCGGAGTTTGTAGGCCGTCTGCCTATGGTATTTGCTCTTGAAGGGCTTGATGAGGATATGCTGGTGCGTATACTTAATGAGCCCAAGAATGCCATAATCAAGCAGTATCAGAAACTGCTTGAGCTGGACGGCGTTAAGCTTGAATTCACTGAAGATGCACTTCGTCTGATTGCTGAAAAGGCTATGAAGAAAGAAACCGGCGCAAGAGCGCTGCGTTCCATACTTGATGATTATATGACAGATATAATGTATGAAATCCCGAAGGATGACAATATTGGAAAGGTTACGATAACCAAGGAATATCTGGAGGGAACCGGCGCACCAATTATTGAAAACCGTTCTGAAAGCATACCGGTGAACTCCGATCTGTAAATACGGTGTTCATTCGTTTTTGGCTGCGCAACATGCTTATGTTGCGCTGGCACTGTCGCATGTTCGCAATATGAACAGGCTGCGAGCAAACTCCCGCCTGTTCAATTGCCCCATCCGGCACCGCTTGTAGGAATGCGCATTTTCTTTGATAGACAAATCAGGATAATGGTGCTATACTCCTTTTCAATAACACACAACGCCTAAGTTTATCTGAGGTTCTGACCGTTCGGTCACCTCCCGGACAATAGATCATAAATCAATGATCGGAAAGTTCGGAGGATTACCATGAAAGTTTTTAAGAGGTATTTGCGGTGGCTTATTTTTGCTGCAGTAGTTTTTCCTATGTTTTTTTGTGGAACGGGGGATACTGTGGCAGCTGATCTTGTGCAGTCGCCGGATGAAGTGAGTATGGGGATAGTTCACAGACATGGGGATGAAATCTGTACTAAGCAGGTTTGGATTCCCTGTGGCGGAAGTTGGCATGATGATCATCATGGTTCGCACAGAATACACTATTGTACTTATCAGAAATCGGATAAAGTAGTTAATGGTCACAAGCTGTCAGAGATACATTCGGGTGAATGGTACTGGGGCTACGCAACGGAGGAACACCATGATGGCGGCTATGTTACAGAGGTCGACTGTGGATTGTCGACAATGGGAAACTTTGTGATACAGCGGACGGAGGATGATGACGGAATACACCTTACCGCCTATGCCACGGTGACGAATGAGAATCTCAGCAACTACACCATAAGTTGGGATGACGGAACGACCGGTGATGTGAATTCGCCCGTAACAATAGATGTAGAAGAGAGACGCACTTATACAGCAACGATTGAATGGCATGATGTGAAAAGGGATGCGGATTTTACTGATTCGCTAAGCTATACGGATATTTCGTATCCGTGCAGGTGTGAATTCGTTTCGGACGGACATGTGGACGCGGAAATGCAAATCCGCTGTGGTGAAAAGCCTGATGATATGGTCGTGCCGGAAAAAAGGGGTTATATATTTGATGGTTATTATAAGGATGATATACAGTGGATAGATCAGGATGGTAATCCTACAGCGTATTTTAAAATAGAGCACTCGGATTTTGACTTGTCCTTGTCTGCCAAGTGGTCGGCAAAAACATATGAGCTAAAGATAGGGGATTCGGTTTATACCTTTGTGTATGACGAACCATATGATGATATTGATGTTTCGGTTTTGGATTTGGAAAAACAGGGATACGGGTTTGGTGGCATAAGTTTTGACGGAGAAAAAATCTTTAATGAGTATGGAAAAGCAGTAGGTAACGGGATTTGGAAGTGGGATCTGCCGGATAATGCTGTGGCTGATATCATCTGGGAAGAATTACCGGATGAAGAAGATAGGGATCGCCACCATCATGATCATGAAGAAGAAAAAGTGGCAGTAGAACCGGAGCCGTCAGTATCATCTATTCCTACGGTTTCAGAAGATCGGAATGAGGTTGTGGTCTCATCTGATGAGGCGGTGATATTGCAAGATAATGATGACGACAACGGAAACGATCCGGAGATATCAGATTTTAATATTGAAATAAATAGGGCGGATGATCCGGGGGAAGCGGTTGCAATTGAGTCACCGGACTTGGATGAACCTTATATAAAGCTGTTTTGTGTTGCAAATGATGATATTCCGGCCGGAAAAAATATGGATGCTGATGAAAATGAACTACAATCAGACAGACGGGAAGATAATAAATTATCCCCATCGGTATGGATAAAAAGAGTGATGGTGGTGGCGGCTGTTACCTGCGGCGTAGTTGGCGGCGGTACGGCGGCGGTATATGCAGTATATGCCGGATTCGTATATCTTTTTGGAATGGCATCGGTGCTAAATGTACTTCCTGACGGTCGGAAGAAAAATCTTGGTAAGCTGACTGTTGTTGACAGATCGGGTGGCGATATTGAAGTCAGCATACCACAGGATTTCGTCGATAATTGCAGTACGGGAAATATAGAAATAATCCTGCCGGAGATGTTTGTGAAAAAGAGGGACAGGAAACAGCTGGTGGTGATCGTAAACGAAAAGAAGTATCTTAAGAATATAAAAAAGAATGTAGAGTTAAAAGTTTATTCGTAAGTGCTATTTGTGTGGGAACGGGTAAAAAGGCCTGAAACATACTGGGTTTACATAATTGCAGGCTCGAAAAATGTACTTGCAATATCATTTTCACTATGTTATTATGAACAAGCTGTCCGGTAAATGACGTATCGGATGGGTGAGGTTTTGTAAGAAAGAACAAGAGGTATTGAACTATGAGAGAAGGAATACATCCTGAGTATTATCAGGCAACAGTAACATGTAACTGCGGAAATACTTTCACAACAGGTTCCACAAAGGAAGATATCCACGTGGAAATCTGCTCAAAGTGTCATCCGTTTTATACAGGTCAGCAGAAGGCTACTACTGCACGCGGACGTGTTGATAAGTTCAACAAAAAGTACGGTATCAAGGAAGCCTAGTTTTTGCGTACTGATTTTTGAGGTTGAGTCAATCGGGAGATTGCCTCAACCTTGTTTTATTGCATAGCAAAAACAGTATTGTCCCCGGTTATGTATTACATTTACGGGGAATGGGGTTGTGTATGGCAAAAAATAAGAGAAAAACTGTATATTCAGGTATAGGTGGTGAAGCGGTTCTTGAAGGCGTAATGATGAGAAACCGCAGGTATTATGCCATTGCGGTGAGAAAGCCTGACGGTACTATCGATGTTAAGCGCAGAAAACTGAAATATGATCCGCATGATACCATAAGGCGTATTCCTTTTATAAGGGGGGTCATATCTTTTGTGGACTCGCTTATGCTGGGAATGGATGTGCTTTCATATTCGTCATCCTTCTATGAGGAAGAGGAAGAGACAAAGCTGGATAGAGTGCTGAAGAAAGTATTCGGAAAGAACACCGAAAATATCGTGATGGGATTTACGGTTTTCTGTTCCATTATTTTTGCGGTGTTGCTTTTTATGCTTCTTCCTTATGGTGCATCAGAACTCTTAGGCAGATATGTGGAAAACCAGTCACTGATATTGCTGACAGAGGGAGTACTCCGGCTCGTTGTTTTTCTGCTAT
The DNA here is from genome assembly GCA_000621425.1 of Lachnospiraceae bacterium AB2028. Taxonomy (GTDB): domain Bacteria; phylum Bacillota; class Clostridia; order Lachnospirales; family Lachnospiraceae; genus NK4A136. The sequence goes on along the minus strand of JHYJ01000007.1, from coordinate 131,815 downwards.
ATGTTGGCCTCATTGCATTATCTAAGGATATCAGGCGTTTGTACCAGTATCATGGCGCGGAGCATAAGTGCATAAACTGCATTGAATCAGGTCGGCCGCTTACTGTAAAAAATGTTCGTAAAACGACTCGTTTTCACAAAAGATGCGGTACCAGTTTTATGCTGCTTATAGTGATGATAGGAATAATCCTATGCTTTTTTATACGGACTGATTCTGTGGCTCTGCGGATAATTTACCGACTGTTGATGATACCCCTGGTGGCAGGAATTTCATATGAGTTGTTGCGGCTTGCGGGATCCAAAGATAGTATTTTTTTGGATATAGTATCCGCTCCGGGACTGTGGCTCCAGCGTCTTACTACAAGGGAGCCTGATGATGAAATGATAGAGGTTGCCATTGCTTCAGTAGAGGCTGTATTTAACTGGCAGAAGTTTGAAAAGCGTCATTTCAAGAGAAAGACAAAGGAAACTCCGCTTGAGGCGGCAGCAGAGCAGCAGCCGGCATCAGAAAATATAAGTGAGCCTGATGGAGTATCAGCAGTAGCGGCTGAGCAGACTGCTGCATACGGTGAGGATATAACCGCTGACACTGATGCAATGCTGGTTGCGGCGCAGGCAGAAGAAGAACGCATAGTTCCCGATGCTGATATTTTTAATGACATTGATTATGATGAAGACGAGTATGACGATCAGATAACCATTGTTGATTATAAGGAAGTATCGGATGATACATATGTGATGGGACCTTTAATGTTCCCTGAGGATGAAGATAAAAACTAAGCCCATGAATTATATCTCGGCATTCAAAAGGGGAAAAGATGAGCTTGAAACATCGGGGATAGCCGATGCGGATATGGACGCCGAGCTGCTGCTTATGCATGTGTGCAATACAAAACGTGGCGGCAGATTTTCACATCCGGAATATGAGCTCACTGTAGATGAAGAACGTCTGTATCTGGAAATGATATCAAAGAGATCATCCCATATTCCGCTACAGCATCTTACGGGTATCCAGAGTTTTATGGGGATGGAATTCGAAGTAAACGGAAACGTTCTTGTCCCACGTCAGGATACGGAGATACTGGTCGAAGAAGTTATGAAAGATGGGGCTGTGGGAGCCTCTATTTTGGATCTTTGCACCGGTTCAGGCTGCATTCTCCTGAGTTTATTAAAATATGTAAATGAGAGTCGCGGTACGGGTACGGATATATCCGGGGAAGCGTTGAAAGTTGCCGGAAGGAATGCTGAAAAAAATAGTATCAATGCCCGCTTTATATGCTCGGATCTTTTTGAGAACATAGATGAGAAATATGATGTTATCACATCCAACCCGCCATATATAAGAAGCAGTGATATAGATGAGCTGATGCCCGAAGTGAAGGATCATGATCCCAGGCTGGCTCTGGATGGTGGGGAGGACGGACTTGATTTTTATCGAAGAATAATAAATAAAGCTTCGGATCATCTTAACCCTGCCGGCAGGATCTACCTGGAGATAGGTTTTGACCAGGGAGAGCAGGTAAAGGAAATGTTCCGGGTGCAGGGCTTTAAGGATGCTGAGATCATAAATGATTATTCGGGCCTGCCGAGAGTTGTAAAGGCTCACATATAGGATTTATTGTATTATTATTGAGGAAGAGAAATGTTTGACAAATTGGAAGATCTGCTCCGCAGGTTTGAAGAAATTTTAAATGAATTATCGGAACCCAGTGTTACGGATGATCCGAAAAGATTCAAAAAGCTTATGAAGGAGCAGAGTGACCTGACTCCTTTAGTGGAAGCTTATAAGGAATACAAGAAAGCCATAGCTGACAGGGATGATGCGCTGGTCCTTCTTGATGAGGAAAAAGATCCCGACATGCGTGAGATGCTTAAGGAAGAGCATGCTGAGGCAAAAAAGCGCATAGAGGCACTGGAGCAGGAATTAAAGATTCTGCTTCTTCCTAAGGATCCCAATGATGACAAGAATGTCATTGTGGAGATCCGTGCCGGTGCAGGCGGAGATGAGGCTGCGCTTTTTGCGGCTGAAATATACAGAATGTATGTCCATTATGCGGAAGGGCGCCGCTGGAGAGTGGAGCTTGTAAATGTGGACGAGATCGGCATAGGCGGTATGAAGGAAGTGCAGTTTACCATTACCGGCCAGGGCGCATATTCAGTAATGAAATATGAGAGCGGCGTGCACCGTGTACAGCGTGTGCCCGAAACGGAAAGCGGCGGACGAATTCATACCTCTACCATAAGCGTAGCTGTAATGCCTGAAGTGGATGAGGATATTGATATAAAGATCGAAGAAAAAGATATCCGCATAGATGTCATGAGGGCATCCGGAAACGGCGGACAGTGCGTAAATACAACTGACTCTGCTGTGCGCCTGACTCACTATCCTACAGGTATTGTTATCTACAGCCAGACGGAGAAGTCCCAGATACAGAACAAGGAAAAAGCTTTTAACCTGCTCCGTGCAAAACTCTATGACCTGGAACAGCAGCAGAGACATGATGCTGAGGCAGAGCTGAGGCGCAGCCAGATCGGAACAGGGGACCGTTCAGAGAAAATCCGTACTTATAATTTTCCCCAGGGAAGGGTTACGGATCATAGGATCGGTCTGACTCTTTACAAGCTTGATAAAGTGATTAACGGTGACATCCAGGAAATTATAGATGCGTGCATTGCGGCTGACCAGGCGGCAAAGCTTAGCAAAATGAACGAAACCGAATGATCTTATATTGAGCATGAAACTGAGTGATCGGAGGGGGCACATAAATGCCGGTATTAAGCGTTATAGTTCCCGTATACAATATGGAAAAAGACGGTGCGCTTCAGTACTGTCTGGATTCGCTTGTTGCCCAGACCCTTGATGACATGGAGATCATTGCTGTGGATGATAAATCCACAGATGGTTCACTTGGGATACTGAAGGATTACGAAAAAAGATATCCGGAAAAAGTATTTGTTATTGCATCTCCGGAAAATCGCAGGCAGGGTGGGGCCAGAAACTTAGGACTAGCTGTCGCTAAGGGAAAATATATTGGTTTCCTTGATGCGGATGACTGGGTTGTATCAGATACTTTTGAATCTATGGTTGCATTGGCGGAAGAGACCGATGCGGATGCTGTAGGAATAGACCTGTGCAGGGTATCCGAACAGACCATGGTTCCTACCGCCAGGGAAGTTTGCAATGATGAGTCTGTTGCCGGTATCTTTGATAAAGAGAAAAGAAGGCAGTTTATAATGAAGACCGGTCCGGTAGTGACCAAGATATATGCCAGGGAGATTTTTTTTGAAAAGCCCTTTGCATTCCCGGAAAAGATTGCCTATGAAGATAACGCAGTTGCTTTGGAACTGGCGATGCGGATAAAACATTATGAACATATACCGGAGGCAAAATATTTCTATTACCAGCGTCCGGGATCTACGACACATCATATCAATCTCAAAGGCTGTGAAGACCGCATGCATGCCATGCGCATTATGCTGGAATATGCTGAAAAGAGCGGGGCACTTGTGGAATATCATGACGAAGTGGAATACCTTTTTGCAAGGATGTTCTATATTACAACACTGCTGTCATATATGCAGAGCGATATAAAACGGGATAAGAATTTTATACGCAGCCTTGGACAGGAAATGATTGAATGCTTTCCGGATTTTAGGTCTAATCCCTATTACATAGAGAAAACAGATGCGGAAGAAAGAAAGTGGGTTGATATGCAGCTTAAGTCCACAGGGTATTTTGTTTTTTACTATGATCTGAAAAAAATGTATCGTAGGTTTCGTTACGGGAAAAAATGATATTGCAGGAGACTGATTTATGAAAAAGAAAAAATACATCAAATGGATCGTTTTATCAATTTTTCTTGTCCTGACTTTATTTAATTTTTATTACAGTGATGTTAACTCAAATATCAGACAGGGAATGAATGTGTGGGAATCCTTATTTTCCGGAAGGTTTTTCGAGTATTATTCATTGAATGCGGAATCTAAGGATGCCGGACAAATGATACATCTGGCAAATTATGGAATGCTTCTTAATGTGTTCTATGGAATCTGGCAATTGCCCTTATTTATAATAGAAAAAATCATCGGCGGAAATATACTGGATTATTTCTGGGCCCGGGTATGGGGAAAAAGCATCCACCTTATAGCTTTATATACGGCGGGTATTATTTTAAAGAAAATTGCAAAGGAGATTAATATCTCTGATGAAAAGGCGGAGATACTGCCCTTCCTGTTTGTTTCAGCTACTCCGGCAATCCTTTCTGCGTTAAATGCTTCGCAGATGGACGGCATTGGCCTGAATTTCATGCTGCTTGCACTTTATTTCCTGATAAAGGATGATTATAAGAAATTCCTGATTTTTCTGGTTATTGCAGTGCAGTTCAAGGATTTTGCGTCCATATTCTTCCTTCCGGTTATTTTATATAAAGAAAAAAATATATTTAAGATAATGGGATCTGTTGCACTGCCCTTTGCTGTCAGTATACTGATAAAACTTCCGTTTTCAATCTGCGATCCGGCAGGCGTGGGGCTTCAAAAGTCACGTATGTGGAATTTTTTTGACCAGCTTACAAGGAGTAGGGTCAATCTGGTAGGTGGTATAGAAATTCCGTTGGTTTTTCTCGTGATGGGATTGATATGCATGTTTGCATACTATAAAAGATCTGACAATGCAGATAAAGAAAAAAAATCAGAGTGGTATTTATATTTTCTGGTGGCAGCCATAGCAGCTGTGGTGACATGCGTATATGCATATTCTTATTGGATAATTTATATTGTTCCGTTTTATCTTCTTCTGATATTAAAGAAGGAAAAGAATCTTTTTGTGGCTATAGTTCTGGAGTCATTTGCACAGATGTCTGTCATGGTGGCATTCCTTGTAGAGGCGTGGGGTGTGTTTGACAGCATGGATGGCATGCTTGTAGACAAAATTTTAGCAGGCAGGCCGCTTATTTTAGCAGATATGTTTTCGGAGTATCTGAAGAACCCGCAGTATTATGGTTTTTGGACTCTGTCATTTGCGGCGTTTATCGTATGGCTGATTCTGGTGCTGGTATCTTACTATCCGGATAGGAAGAATGTATCAGAAGGATTTGGTGAAAGTAAGACTGACTTCTGGTATACGGGAACTGATAAAAGTTTAGAAATGCTCTATTGTCTGCGTGCGGTAGGCGGGATTGTTATCTGTAATATAATGCCGATGATCAATCTTCTATATTGTATAAAATAACATCAGTTGACTTTTATATCATAAAATAAGACAATAAAAGGCGGTGACGCAGCTGGAAGGACATGCCGGGGTATGGACAGTTGTGCCTGAACAGATATGAGGAGGAGTGCATTATGATCTGTAAGAATTGTGGCGCTGAGATGCCTGATGATGCGCAGTTTTGCAAAAAATGCGGAAGTAAGGTTAACTCGGACAATGTATCGGCAACTGTAAGCGATGCAGGGAAAACAGCAGTATCTGAGCCGGATAGTGTTGGAAGAACTGAGGAACCGGAGGAAACGGGAAGGACCGATGCTCCGGATATGGATCCTATCGGTAGTACAGAAGAGCCTGTAGACGATACCGGAAAGACAGAGACTCCGGATGCATCGGCTGTAGAACAGACAGCAAATGTGCAGACGACAGCTGTTAATGCTCAGCCTGCAAATACGAATGTTGCTTCGCAGGCCGGAAAAACACAGGATCAGGGAAAGAATAAATCCAAGCTTCCTTTAATAATAGGTCTTGTGGCTGGTGGACTTGTAGCGGTAGTTGCTGTGATTTTGGTAGTGGTAGTTGCTGTAGTTGTATTTTCCGGTGGTGCGGGAAAAGGCAAGACATCAAAAGTTGCCGCTTATGTGAGTGATGACACTCTCTATGTTGTAAAAGACACAACAAAGAAAAATCCTGATTCGCTTGAGGTGTGCGAGCTTGATCTCGGCAGTGATGTAAGTGGTGAATATGGTCTGCCCGCAGGGCTTGTCACATGGACGGATGATGAGAAGTATCTCTATTTCTTCAGTGAGCTTGATAACGACTATGAAGGTACTCTTTGCCGTGTGCAGGTAAGCAAACTTGGAAAAGATGAGAACAAGAATGAAAAGCTTGTGGAAGAGATTGATGACGGCATTGCTTCATGGAATGTAACATTGCTTTCAAATAACGATGTGTTGTACATTAACCAGAAGGGAAGGCTGTATTATTACAACGGAAAGAAATCCGAGGAGATAGCAAAGGATGTTTCCGTTGTCACGCTTGCGGAGGGCGGCAAGGCGGCTATATACACATCGGATGAAGATTCGGAAGGTAATTTCACGATAAATTATCTGGACCTTTCAACACTTAAAACAAAGGAAGTCGATGAGGAGGTAGAATCTATCTGCGCTCCCATGGAAGATGTGGTTTACTACAGAAAGGCAGTAAACGATACAGATACGGGCCTGTATGTATGTGACTACAAAGGTGGTTCCCCGGAAGAGATAACAGATCATTTGGGTTCAGAAGCAATCCATTCTACCGACGGTTTTTATTATACTGAGACTCTGGGGACCAGCGCTTCTCTTTATGATTTTATAGATGATCCTTATGCATCCGATGATGCATCATTTGAAGAACCGGTATATCCTACACAGGAAGATGCTTTCAGGCAGGTGGATTGTGCAAGTGCTTTTAGTGCATATTATGAGGAAATGGCCACCAGCGGTCGCTATGAAGGAAGAGTTGATTTTATACTGAATTACTGCTCCCGTACGTTGATAGGGGATAACTATTATTACGCTCTTTATAACGAGGATGATAAGAATACATATTATTATGATGCATCTGAAGATACTTTCTATTTATATGATACGGAAGCTTACGAGGAACTTAAGGATGCCTATGATGATGCAATTGAAGAGTGGTATGTAGTTTCTGACAGAAAGAATTTAAGGGATGAATTAAAGGACTATGAGGTAGATCTTTCCTTTGTATCGCTTAATTATTATAAGGATGGCGAATCGGAAGTAATCGTTCCTGAATGCCAGGCAGTTTCTCTTCCCTGGCATGAAGGCAATGAAGCGATTGCTTTTTATCAGGAAGCTGATATGTCATCTGTAGAAAAGATCAGTATCGATGATATTGAGTTTGCATTCGAAGCTGCCGATGAATTGGGATTTGGATATGGTACTTACTCGGGATATAGTGAGCTTTACTATGCTATAGGTACGGATGCCGGTCAGGATCTTGGAGTGGAAGGACGTTTGTGTGACTGGGCTATATCATTCAAGGATGGAAAGGCTGCTATACAGGTAATGACTAAGAATAACCGTGACGAGGAAGAGGAAGAAACCTATCTCTTCAATATTGATGGTTCAAAACTTGTACAGGATGCAGGCTTTGATGATGAAGCAGAAGGTATAGCTGCGATGACTGCTGATAAGGTATATTACCTCAAGAACAGAAACGAATCGGATGAAACGGCTGATATCTTCGTCTATGACGGTAAGGAATGCGAAAAGTACATGAAGGACGTATCGCTTTATGAATACGGAGTTATCTTTGATGATGGAGCGACCCTTGTGTTTGACAGTGATGATAATGCAACCATATACAACAAGAAGGGTGAAAAGGAACTGAAACTTGGTGATATTGAAGATTCGATCAATTATATCTCTATCAAGAACGTAACCTACCTGTCAGACGGAAAACTTTATCACTACAACGGAAAGGATTCAAATAAGATAGCAAGTAAAGTAGACCGTGTATGGTTTAATGGCTTTATGAACGGATTGTACCTGAACCTGTGGTGATCTGTATAAAAGGATCAGTAATTTGAAATTATGTTTTACTTATCGAGTAGGGTAATTCCCTACTCGATTTGTTAGAGAAATAATTAGAGAAAAGGAGATTCCTATGAATCAGTTTCGTTTACCATACCACCTTACTGTGGCAGAGGATGTATTTAGAAATATCCCGGAGGCAATGGCTGATGTGATGCCGAAGCTTAGCGGAAAGAAGACTATTATTGTTACTGAAGGTAATCTTAAGGAACTCTTTTCAGGCATTATTGTGGAAATCTGTAAGGACTTTCCGGACAGCGAGATATTTTTGATAAAAGATGGAAGTTATGATGGGGCAGTGGCACTTGCAAAATATATAACGATGAACGGCTTTGGCACGGTTATAGGATTTGGTGGTGGTACGGTTCTGGATATGGCAAAGTTTGCAGCATATGTATCAAAGACTACGCTTATCTCATTAGTGACTACACTTTCAAATGACTCTCTTGCCTCGCCTGTGGCTGTACTTGGAACAGAAGGGAAAGCCAGAAAAACTTTCAAGTGCGGAATCCCTGATGCCATTCTTGTGGATGTGAATGTGATAAAGAGTGCGCCGGAAAGGCAGATACTTGCCGGTATCGGCGACACTGTTTCTAAATATACGGCACTCTATGACTGGAAGCTTGCGGGAGAAAAAGCCGGCGAGGAAATAAATGATTTTGCGTACATGATCTCGGAAATGGCTTTCGATGCTATCCGCATCAGCCGCAAGGAAGAACTTAAGAGTACGGAATTTATTACCCGTCTTACACAGGCTCTCGTAATGGGGGGATTGGCGATGGAAATTGCAGGAACCTCAAGGCCGAGTTCAGGCTCGGAACATTTATTTTGCCATGGACTGGAAGAAAATTATAGTGAGCAGGTAAATGTTGCTCATGGCATAGCTGTGGCCATGGGAAGCTATGGATCTGCGGTATTCCAAGGACGTGATACTGCATTACTTACACGAATGATCAGGGATTATGGAATACCGGTGAAACCTTCTTCGCAGAAGGTGACGGAGGAGATATTTATCGGCGCATGGCAGAAAGCTGCAGCTTCAAGACCGGATCGGTACAGCATACTCAATGAGACGGATCTGAGTACGGAAAGGCTTGCAAAACTTTACGAAGATATGGAAAATCTTTTCTGACAGGATAATGGTGATTTATGGAAGGAACAATAAAGTACAGATTCCGTAAGGAAAGCATAAGGTGTGCGGTAATAACAACAGTCTGCTACCTGCTGGTACATGGCTATCGCTTTATGAATAAGGCTTTTGCGGGGGATGCTCTTTTGATGGTATATCAGAATGACGCGGCCTGGCAGATAGCCCTGGGACGTTTTGTCCAGCCTATCCTTATAATGCTGCGGGGGAGTTTGGAAAGTCCGCTGCTTATTGGCCTGCTTACCGCCTTATGGCTTGGTGCCGGGGCGTATCTGCTGGCTGATATATTTAAGATTGAAAAGAATGTTACGATGATTTTTCTGGCATTGATATTGTCTGCAAATGATGCTATCACTGCATCGAATGCAAGTTTTCTGCCATGGACTGATTTTTATGGTCTGGCTTTCTTTACTGCAGTACTCGGGGTATGGTTTCTTCAGGCGGCAAAGTGGTGGAGGATCGCACTGGCTGTTTTGTCGTTTATGCTATCCCTGGGGACATACCAGGCATATATCTGCGTGGCTATAGGTATTTCGGGTATTGTTTTTATATTCTTCCTTTCAAAGGAGAAGGGTGTAAAAAAGATTCTTAAGAATGCTGCCGTATATGCAGTAAGCTTTCTGGGGGCAGCCGGAATATATTATGGAATATGGAAGATATTCCAGAAGGCTTTCAATATATGGACGGCGGATACTTATAACGGTCTTTCAGGAGTAGGAGACTATAGCGATACATCATTAGTATCGCTTATCATACTGACGTATAAAAATGTTGCAGATTATTTTATAAATCCACCGGTTTTTGCAACAATGGTATTCAGGCAGCAGGACCTGAGCAGACTCTGGCTTATGTGCCTTAGGGGCTGTAATCTCCTGATATTCATATTGTTCATATTGGGTTTAGTTATGCTTTTGTTAAAGCATAAGCCCAAGGCAATAAACACTGTCTTTATACTGCTTATAACAGCAGTATTCCCTTTTGGCATAAATGTAGTCTGCTTTATTTCTAAGGGGATGGAGCATCAGCTTATGACCTTTGCATTTGGGCTTTGTTACCTGCTGGTACTGCTGGTATACGAAGAGGTTTCGGAGAATAACAGATGGCGTAATGTCCTTAGAATAGGTCTGTTTGTCATTGTGGGAATTGTACTGTGGAGCAAGGTAGTATTTGCATCCCAGGTATATCTGAAAAGAGATCTTCAGGATGCACAGGCCCAGTCCCTACTTACACGTATCGTTTATGAAATTGAAAAAACTGATGGGTATGAAGCCGGAGTAACACCTGTGGCTTTCTGCGGCACGTTTGAGAATACATCTTATACGCAGCCTGTGGAGTCTATGAAAGACATAGTTATGTGGGGAATGTATGGTAAGACATCTATGACATATGGCGGAACTGAGTATGCTTACCTGCAGATGATCCTTAATGTAAATATGAACCTGACGCGGATTGATGATCAGGATGACAGGATAAAGGCAATGCCCTGTTACCCTGCCGACGGCTCTGTTGCGCCTGTGGATGACGTAATAGTGGTGAAACTGTCGGATTAGATAGTGGAAAAATGATTCTTGAAAATGGATTTTTATTCCACTATAATAAATCAGTGCGTGATTTTTGCGCATGTATTGGAGACGTATCGAAGCGGTCATAACGGGGCGCACTCGAAATGCGTTTGGCGGGCAACTGCCACGAGGGTTCGAATCCCTCCGTCTCCGCTAATAAATAGTTGAGAATTCCCCTGCCGACAGGAGGACTGTCAGCGGGGGAATTTAGAGTCAAAGCCAAAAGAGGGTAAGGAGAAACATGTCATGATAAAGGGGTTGAGAAAGGTAGTAGACCATAAGGCGTTTCAGGGATTTATACTTTTCGTCATAGTATTCAATTCTGTGGTAATGGGTGTGGAGACTATATCCGGTCTGCCGGAAAGGGTATTGCTGGTATTGGGGCTGATCAACAATATCTGTCTCTGGATCTTTATAATAGAAATGCTGCTTAAATTCCTGGCTTATGGCATGGATTATTTCAAGGATCCCTGGAACTGGTTTGATATGATCATCATCGGAACATCCCTGGTATCGGCCCTTCCGTTTATGGCGGCCCTTCGTGCATTCAGGGTACTCAGAGTATTAAGGTCGCTTAAGGCCCTGCGCAGCATGAGGCTTGTAAGTTCCATACATCATCTGCAGATAATACTTGTTGCTATCGTAAGGTCTGTTCCCAGCATACTATGGACTGGTCTGCTTATGATACTTATCTATTATATCTTCGCTCTTATTGGAGTTAATCTGTTTGGGGAGGCTTTCCCGGACTGGTTTGGTACCATCGGAAAGGCCATGTATACGTTGTTCCAGGTAATGACTCTGGAAAGCTGGTCAATGGGTATAAGCAGGCCGGTTATGGAAGTTTATTCAGCAGCATGGCTGTATTTTGTTCCTTTTGTATTGATTTCATCATTTATTGTCATGAACGTAGTTGTAGGTATAGTGGTAAATTCCATCAGTGAAGTTACTGCTGAGGATACAAAAAAAGATGAAGAAGAAAACGCAGAGACAGATGAGGACAGAATAAAGGCTCTGACGGTGGAAGTAAAAGAAATGCGTGAAACACTGGTCCGTATGGAGCAGATGCTTAATAAAAAATAACTGAGGGAGGGGAGAAATGAAAAAGAGAAGAATTTTGACACTGTTGTTGTCCTGCCTGATGGTGGGAAGCCTTGCAGCCTGTGATCTGGACGAAGATTATGGGGACTACGAGGAGGAGGAAGTTGAGGAAGAAGAGGAGGAGAAGACCGTAAGTCCCCGTGAAGGTGTTGCCGGACCTATGCAGATGACTGTAAACAAGACCAGCGGCGCTATGGAGATCGTAAGACCTGTATCACAGGAGATTCCTATGGCGGATGACGGCAGCTGGACTATTTTTGTTTATATCTGTGGTTCAAATCTGGAATCAGATGATGGTTCTGCTACTTCCGATATGATGGAGATGTGTTCTGCTACTGCAAGTGACAAGGTACGTTTCGTTGTTGAGACCGGCGGTGCTGAGCAATGGCAGAATGACTATGCTGATGCAGATAGCATAGGACGTTTCCTTATACAGGATAATGAAGTGGTGGAACTGGATCAGCTCGGCAGTGCTGATATGGGCGATGTTGCTACCATTACGGATTTCCTTAAGTGGGGCGTAAGTGAGTACCCGGGAGAGCGTATGGGCGTTGTTTTCTGGAATCACGGTTCAGGAAGTATAAATGGTGTATGTTTTGACGATCTTTACAATAATGATGCACTGACACTTAGGGAAATAGACAGTGCTCTGTACAGCACATTTCAGGGGATGACTGACCGTTTTGAATTCATAGGTTTTGATGCATGCCTTATGGGTACAGTTGAGACCGCAAATATACTGGCATCTTATTCCCGTTATATGGTAGGATCCCAGGAATGGGAGCCCGGATATGGTTGGGACTATGAAACAATAGGAAATTTCCTTGCAGAGAATCCTGAAGCAAACGGTGCAGAGGTGGGTGCTGTTATATGTGACAGTTTCATTGAGTCCTGCGATGCTGTGGGCCAGGGTGATATGGCGACCCTTTCCGTAATCAACCTTGATAAGGTGGATGACCTGGTAAAGAGCTTTAACAGCTTTGCTTTGGAAATGTACAATGTCAGCGAGGATACATCTACACTTTCATCTATGATGAGAGGGATAGAAGGTGCTGATAACTTCGGCGGAAACAACAGGTCTGAAGGATATACCAATATGGTAGACCTGGGCGGGCTTATAGAAGCCTGCGGACAGTATACAGATGCGGATGATGTGTTAAATGCAATGCAGGATGCAGTGGTTTATAACAAAACCGGTTCCACGCATAAAGGCTGCTCCGGTCTTTCTATCTACTATCCCCTGGAGGTGGAAGGTTCTGAGGAACTGAAGGTATTTGAAGATGTAGGCATAAGCCCGTTCTACTCACAATTTGTGGACAGACAGGATTTCACCAGCTCCATCTATTATGATCCTGATTCTGAAGGCGGAAATGATGAAGAATCGGAAGATGTGGTTTTTGATGAAGAGAGCGGTTGCTATTACTATACCGAAGATGGCGTTGATTACTGCTTTGACGATGAGGGTAATTATTGGTACTACGATACTGATGCGGAAGAATGGACAGAGCTTGAAACTGCTGATGAAGATGAAGACGATGACTGCGGCTATGATGAGGATTACTGGTTCGGTGAAGATGACAACTGGAGCTCTGCAACAGAATATGACTGGGATGAGTCCAGCGGATGCTACAGGGCTAACACAAAGCAGAATGACCACTGGGATTATGCGGATAATTTCGAGCAGACCGGAGAAAGTAAGTATATTACTTTCACTGAAGCTCCCGGTCTTAATGATGATGGTATCCTTTCCTTTACTCTTGATTCTAAGGCTGTAGACTATGCACTTGATGTATATGCATATGTTTATCAGGTAATGGAGGATGATGGCGTATTCCTGCTTCTCGGTGAGACCTATGATGTATACGGCGACTGGGAGACCGGACACTTTGAGGACGGTTTTGACGGCTACTGGCTGTCTCTTCCTGATGGACAGAATCTTTCAACTGCCATCGTAAGTGTTGAGGAAGATTATGTAATTTACTCGGCTTCTGTTGAAGTAAACGGTAAGGAAACGAACCTGCGTCTGAAACAGTCCATAGATGACTATTCCGTCGAGATCGAGGGAACATGGGACGGTATCGATGAGAATGGTGCCGCAGCAAGGGCTATACGTCCTATCCAGGAAGGTGACAAGATTGTTCCTTTGTATACCGCATATGAGATTGAGAGCGAAGGCGATGAAGAACTGCTGTACCAGGGTGTGGAATATACAGTGGATTCTGATTTCGAGATAGTATATGCTTACCTCGATCCTTCGGATTATATGTATGCAATGTGCATTGATGACATCTATAATGACTATTTCCTGTCTGATTTCGTATGTTTCAATGTGGATGAGAACGGTGAAGTTGGATTCTATGTTGATGAGTGATGGTCACTATGCAGGATAGTTTGATGTCAGTTAATTGATAAGGCTGTAATTTGTAAAGGGGATTCGCAGATATCTGCGGATCCCTTTTTTCTTGCACCAGTTTTTCTAAAATAGTAAAATATAGCTTATGATAGAGATTTTTAAACAGCTGAATTATGAAAATGGAATTGATCCCGGGACGAAAACAGAAGAGTCGGGGATGACTGTGTTAACGGCATATATTGTGAGAAGGGTCGTATCATCCACTGATTTTTCATTGTCTGAAAGGCTTGGTGATTCTAAGAATATTGCGGATATAATCTATAGGGAAAACGAGGATAATATTAATTATCTTGAGATGCTATATTTCAGGGTAATAGAAGATAAATCCATAGCACCGAATAAACGTAACCTTCTGGAACTTCTGAAAAAGCTTGAAAGTGACCTGGAATACAATAAGGATATATTTGGCAAAAGAGCCGGATTTGTTCTGGATTTTATAGAGGCCGATACATTTAGACATGCATTGAATAAGAGCTCGAATGAATTTGAATGCAGGGTCCTGGGGCGCATTAGGGAGTTACGGGCGCTGTACTTTGGCGGGACTGAAAGCAACAAGAAGAGTAAACAAACTCCGGTTGAGATTAAAGCCTATCTGGACCGGTTCATTATAGGACAGGATGACGCTAAGATGTCGGTATCTGTGGCAGCCTATGGTCATGGTAAGCGGGTAAGACATCCGGATGTGAATTTTACGCCTGACGTGGTACTTCTTATAGGTCCTACAGGTTGCGGCAAGTCGGAGATCATGCGCCGGATAAAGGAAATCACGGGATATCCCATGGTATTTACGGATGTTTCAAATCTTGGTGCCAGTCAGTTCCGGGGACGTCATAAGGAAGATATTCTTCTTGATCTGTATGAGGATGCAGGAAAGGACATGAAGAGTGCTGAAAGGGGCATCGTTTTCATGGACGAGTTTGATAAGCTTCTTCTTCCGGCTTTCTCCGACAGGGGCGTGGATATGCATGATGATGTCCAGTCTCAGCTTCTTACAATGCTTGAAGGCAGCGAAGTAGAGATTAAAAGTGGGAACAAAAGTCTCAGAATGAATACTTCAAGGATACTTTTTGTGTTGGCAGGGGCATTTCAGGGGATTGAGGAATATATAAAGAATGATAAGCGTAAAAAAGATAAGATAGGCGGAAGCATGGGATTTAATGCATCTCTTGATAAGGATGTGGATACAGCATTCATCCGGGAGAATATTAGCCATGAGATACTGATGCAATACGGCATGAAACGTGAGCTTGCAGGACGTATATCAGCAATAGCGGTTCTTGAAAAGCTTACAGAAGAGGATATGTTCAGGATACTGCGTGATCCGGAGGAAAGCCTTCCGGAACTGTACGCAAGGGAAATAGAGCTGTCCTGCGGAGCTAAGCTGGAGTTTACTGAAGAAGCATTAAGGCTGATCGCAAAGAAAGCAGCTGAACTTCCGGTAGGTGCCAGAGCACTCAGAGTGATATTAGGTGAAATAATGCTGCCGATAAGATATGTTGCTCCGGGGCTTAAGGATGTGAAGATCATAAGGATAACTGCAGATACCGTAGAAAATGGTACTGCACCGGAATATATATGCGGAAATGACGGAGACAAGCCACTGAGTGAGCTTGTGCGCCAGTATGGTGAGAGATGAACAAGGTTTTCTTAAAAAAGGATCCAAAGGAAATATCGGATTATATTGCGTCTGAGGTTCGGGGATACCTGGAATGTATGGGGGATACTGACGGGTTATTAATTGATAATCCTGCACTTATAGTGGATTACCTTACTCTTGTAGTCTATTATCTGGTAAAAATCAGGCCCCACACCGACCATACTATTGATAGTATGTGTAAGCTTATGGGCGCCAGCTATTTTGAGGAAGGCAGGCGCACGCCATTCTGGGCAATAATATCGGAAGTGTCAGCAACCTATAAAAATGATCCTGTATTTGCTGATGGTGTGAATCTCGAAGAAGAGATAACCAATGAAGACATAGATCAGTGTTTTGATTTTATTGAATATGAGATCATATTTGTTGATGATGATAAGCAGCAGGATGCTCATCTTGGGATGATTTCTGTTTGTAAGGTCAAATACAACCGTAGTGTCAAGCCGCCTAAGTTGTCCAAGGAAAAACTTAATATCGGCAAGGCTAGTGATATGATTTACAGGCGTCCGTTTAAAAAGTTTTTGGAGCTTATGACGCCTGAAAACATAAAAATGTATTTGGATAGATATGTAGTAGGACAGGATGAGACGAAACGGATCTTAAGCACTGCAGTATATAATCACTACCTGCGCCTGGCATATCCCGAGGCAAAGCTTATAAAGACAAATATACTTATGGTAGGTCCTACAGGAAGTGGCAAGACTGAAATGATACGCCGTATATCTGACCTGGTAAGCGTGCCTGTAGTAGTAACAGATTTCAGCGGAATAGTAGCTACACCCTGGAAAGGCCGGAATAAAGAAGAAGCTTTAACCACTCTTTATGAAAGAGCCGGAAGGAATCTTGAAATGGCTCAGAGCGGAATAGTATTCTGCGATGAGTTTGATAAGATCGTGCCTGCCAAACGGTATTCAAGAGGTGGCGATATAAATGATGAACTTCAGGGACAGCTTTTAGGCATGCTTGAGGGTACTGAGCTTGATGTGCCGGTGGGCGGTTCTTCCGTAATAAGGATGGATACTTCTAACATACTTTTTGTATGTGCAGGGGCATTCGAGGGTTTGGACAAGATTGTTGAAAAAGATATAGGTAATTCTGGAATAGGCTTTGGCAGTGAGGTAAAGAAAACCGTGGGTTTTCAGCTGTCGCGCGAGAATCTTGATCAGAAACATCTTATAAAATATGGCATGAAACCGGAGCTTGCAGGCAGACTTCATACGGTAGGTGTTTTAAACAAGCTTACCAGAGACGAGTTAAAGTGCATACTCACAGAAGCTGATGATAATGTGATAAAACGGTACGAAAATGAGTTTAGGGAAGAAGAGGATGTAAAGCTGACATTTACCGATGAGGCCCTGGATGTGATAATTGAAAAGGTACTTAATATGGATATCGGTGCCAGGGGGCTCAACTCCGTAATACACGATATCCTGAAAGTTTCCCTTTATGAAGTGCCGTCGGATAGGAATATACGAGAGGTGACGGTAACCGGTGCCGCTGCCAGGGGCGAAGGCAAGCCGGAATATTCATACTGAAAGTAGCGGGAAGAGGAACTCTTTATGAATAAGAAAATAGGAAAATTACAGATTGCTATACTTCTCTCAACAGTACTACCTATGCTTGCAATGGGATGTATCATAGTTACTTTTGCAATTAGGCACTATGAGGGTGTTTTCGTGGATGAAGTAGACCGGTCCCTGAAGGCAACGGCTAATTCTGTGCTTGTGACCTACGATGAACTCTATCCCGGTGACTATGTGCTGCAAGGGGAAGGGTCGGCATTTGTTTCTCTTTATAAAGGTGAAAAGGAGCTGACTGGAGAATTCGAAATAATCGACAGGATGAAAGAGGAAACCGGCATGGAGGTGACCCTTTTCTATAAGGATGCCCGTATTCTGACTACCTTGCGAGATAAGGATGGTAACAGGTGTGTGGCTACCGGCGTGAACGGTGCTGTGTATTCAGCTATGGAGCGGGAAGATGATGCACTTCGGTTCAGGGCTGATATAAACGGAACAGATTATTATGTTTGCTATATACCCCTTTATAACAGTGACGGGACTTTTATCGGAATGATAGGTACCGGAAGGAAGGCAACGGAGGTTCTGGCTGAGATCAATGGTTCAATCATCCCCATGCTTATCGTTACCATACTTTCCATGCTTGTGGCATCCATAATCAGTATACGCTATACCACAGGTATTGTTTCTGCTGTAGCGGATATCAAGTCCTTCCTGCAGACTGTAATAGGAGGCAAGGTGGACGCAGTCATGAATGAGCGGACCCAGAAACGTAACGATGAGATTGGTGAGACAGGCGCAGCTGTGGTCAAGATGCGTGACGTGCTCCGTGTTATGGTGGAGAAGGATCCTCTTACTCTGCTTTATAACAGGCGTTACGGTACCGGACGAATGAAGAATGTCCAGGCGTCTTTTCTTCGCACGGGACAGCCGTTTTCTATGGCAATCGGTGATATAGATTTCTTTAAGAAGGTAAACGATACATACGGTCATGATGCCGGTGATGAGATACTTAAGTTTGTTGCGGAAGAATTGCGCAAGATGATGTTAGGCTGTGGTTTTGCGGTCAGATGGGGTGGTGAAGAATTCCTGCTGGTATTTGAGACTTCGGATTTGAATACTGCACGCGGCAAAATTGAGGCACTGCTTGAAAAACTCAGGAAGAGTACTGTTTCCTATGGGGACTATAATATAAATATTACTATGACCATGGGTCTTGTTGCAGGCAATGCAGACCTGGATGTAAACGATCTCATAAAGCGGGCGGATGCGGGTCTGTATTATGGTAAGGAACACGGCAGGAATCAGCTGGTACTCTGCGATGAACTGACGGATGAGGATCTTGCGGCGGCTGCGAAAAAGGATGCAGGCACGGCAGCGGCAAAAAAGGAGACCGAAACCGTAGAAAATCCTAATAATGATAAACACGATGCAGCAGGCGGTGGAGAGAAGAATGATTCCCCTGAAGAAGAGGAATATGATATCATGAAAGAGTTCGGCCTTAATCCGGATGGTACCCCTATGAAAAAGCCGGAAGTATATTCTGCCGGAAACGACGATACCAATGAGCTGCTGATGGAAGAGCTGGCTAGATCCAGGGCACGCAAGACTGTGGTTGATATGAAGGCAAAGAAACCCTTCATGAAGGTGGAAGAGAAGTCAGAGGCAGAATCTATAATGGCATCCTTCAGTGATCAGGTGGTGAAGAATGCTGAAGAAGGTATTATAGGTACCGAAGAACAGGAAAATAGCGGGAAAGAGCAAAAAAAAGACAAAAAAAAGAAAAAATAGTGTAAAATTGTATACGCATGCGGGTGTGGTGGAATTGGCAGACACGCAAGATTTAGGTTCTTGTGCGAAAGCGTGCAGGTTCAAGTCCTGTCACCCGCACTTTAAAAGGATTGCGGAAAAACGCGATCCTTTATTTTATGTTTTTTATAACCATTCACAGTAATGAAATAAATCTGCATCTTTGTGAATTATAAATCTGTCCGGAAACAACAGATTTATACTAAAATCGCTTAGGATAGACAATAAAGGGCTTATGTTATAGAATGTTATATGTTATGTTGACCAGAAAGAATGACTCTTTGGCCAGACATAGGATGAGTGTATAACCGGACAAATATGATCCGCGATGGAGGGATATTATGTGTGGAATAGTAGGATATGTAGGTAAGAACCAGGCGGCGCCCATACTTCTGGAAGGCCTGGAGAAACTTGAATATAGGGGATATGATTCTGCCGGCATAGCTGTCCGCAATGGTGAGGATGATACAGTAATAGTCAAGGCCATGGGACGCTTAAAGAAACTTGCCAATAAGACTGACCAGGGTAAGGCTGTAAAGGGAACCTGCGGTATAGGCCACACAAGGTGGGCTACACATGGTGAGCCTTCAGAACTGAATGCACACCCCCACTGCAGTGATGATATGAACGTTGTGGGCGTACACAATGGCATAATAGAGAATTTCCAGGAACTTCGTCAGAAACTGGCTCATCATGATTATCATTTTTACTCTGATACAGATACTGAAGTAGCCATAAAGCTCATAGATTATTATTATAAGAAATATGCAGGAACTCCTGTAGATGCTATAAACCATGCTCTGGTTCGTATTCGTGGTTCATATGCCCTTGCTGTTATGTTTAAGGAGTATCCCGGTGAGATATATGTGGCAAGAAAAGATAATCCTATGATTCTGGGCAAAAGTGACGCCGGTGTATTTCTCGGATCTGATGTTCCGGCTATTCTTAAATATACCCGCAGGGTATATTATATCGGCAACATGGAGCTTGGCCGTCTGACTTCTGAAGGCATCACTTTCTACAACCTGGATGGTGACGAGATAAAGAAGGAAGAGACAGAGATTGAGTGGGATGCAGAAAGTGCTGATAAGTGCGGCTATGCACACTTCATGATGAAGGAAATTCATGAGCAGCCCAAGGCTATTACCGAGACCATGAAACAGTATTTTGACGGTTCGAAGGTTGATTTTTCCACTTTGGAAAAGAACGGTGCAATAGAGGAGGCCGGCGGTGAAAAGATTAATGCCGTCCTTAAGGGACTGGAGCGTATATATATCGTCGCATGCGGCTCTGCATATCATGCCGGTGTAGTGGGTAAAAATGTGATAGAGGGTATGACGGATGTTCCGGTGGAAGTTGATCTGGCATCGGAATTCAGATATTGTGATCCGAAGCTTATGAAGAATTCAATTGTAGTGGTTATCTCCCAGTCAGGAGAGACTGCGGATTCCTTGGCTGCCATGCGTCTGGCACATGACAGAGGGATCCCGACCCTTGCCATTGTGAATGTATTCGGTTCTACAATTGCAAGGGAAGCAGACTATGTGATGTATACCTGTGCTGGCCCGGAGATTGCCGTTGCAACCACCAAGGCCTATAGTGCACAGCTTATTACTCTTTATCTGTTAGCGATTAAGATAGGAGAGCTTACAGGGACACTTGATGATGACAGGATAAAGGAGCTTATGACAGCTCTTGAGCAGATTCCAAACAGCATAGAAAAGATTCTTGATGATAAGGAACGTATACAGTGGTTTGCTGCAAAATATGCCAGCGCTCAGGATGTTTTCTTTATTGGAAGAGGCATAGATTATGCTATAGGACTTGAGGGCAGTCTTAAGATGAAAGAGATCAGTTATATTCACTCTGAGGCTTATGCAGCAGGTGAGCTTAAGCACGGAACTATTTCCCTTATTGAGAAAGACACTCTTGTAATAGGCATAATGACGCAGCCGGATCTTTTTGAAAAGACAAGATCCAATATGGTTGAGGTAAAGAGCCGCGGTGCATATCTTTTCGGACTTACCACATATGGAAACTATAGCGTAGAGGATACGGTTGATTTTGCGGTATACGTACCGAGAACCCTTGAGTGTTTTGCAGCCAGTCTGGCAATAATTCCCCTTCAGCTTTTGGGATACTATCTGGCAGTTGCTAAGGGCGAGGATGTAGATAAGCCCAGGAATCTTGCAAAGAGCGTGACGGTAGAGTAAAAGCTTATCTGTGTGAAAATCTTGATGTTAGGAAAGCGGAGTGTCAGCGGAATGGCGCTCCGTTTCTTTTATTCTGAAGGTCAGCTTTATTGCATTTTCCGGGCACCCGGCTGCGCATTTTCCACATCTTATGCATTCGGCGGAGCGAAGGTTGTGCAGAGGATCTGCATCCATAGGGCAGACCGTGTTGCATTTACCGCAGCTGACACATTTTTTTCTGTCTATCTTCAGTTGTAAAAGCGAAATCTTATTTAGCAGTCCGTATATGGCACCTAAGGGACACATTGTTTTACAGAAAAATCTTCTGTTAACGATACATCCGCGGCATACCATTACTGCTTTATGGAATACAATTTCCATCTCTCCCCGGTAGATTCCGAAGGCGATGAAAGCGGCTGCAATAAGCAGTGCTGATATGAATATGATAGGATTTTTTTTTCTGTCATTGGTTGATTAACAAGGATACCATTTTAAACCGACATAGCCGAATTGAACGCATTTATTGCAAATACCACCAGCACACCTATTGTTATAAGTGAGCATACAAACTCTATGATACCGTAAATCCCCCACCCATATGCCTTACGTTTAAAGGCTTGTATGGTACCTATTGCTATCAGTATCCAGCCTGCTAACCCATCAAGCAGAGTTATCGTTAAAGGCAGTATAACGAATCCTACAACCAGCATCAGACAACTTGATACCATATATATCAGGCTGCTCCGCTTCGGTTCAATAAGTTCTGTTTTGTCAGCTATAAACAGTAGCGCACCGGAAAGTAATAACTCGAGAAAGGTGATAAGTCTTATTATGATCAATGCTACAAGTGGTTTGTTTATATAGGCTTTCTTATTTTCCATTCCTGTACCTTACCTGATTTAAATTATTTCAACAGTTTCTCGACTTCGCGCTTATAAGCGTCCATATCGGCACCATATACCGTGCTGCCGACCACATTGCCTTCCCTGTCTATGAAGTAGGTAGTGGGAACTGCAGTAACCTCATACATAAGATTTGCAAGCCCGTCCTTGGGAATAAGGTTTGTGTAAGTGACGCCGGTATCTTTTACAATGCTCTGAGCCTCGCTGATATAGTAGGAGTCGTTTTCGTCCTGTATGTCGCAGACTACACCTATTATGTTTACATTGGAAGGCAGGGATTCATACCATTCCTGGAGCTCCGGCATTTCCACTATGCAGTAGTAACAGAAGGTTCCCCATACATTGACTACAGTGACGTCATACTGTGAGAAAATATCGTCGCTTACGGTATTTCCGTATATGTCCTTTGTTTCGAAAGCAAATCTGGGATCGGCAGGCTCGAAGTCAGCTACGGGTTCAGGTGTTTCGTCATCTTCATCTGTGTCATCATCAGGCAGTACATCGTCGGTTCCGTCTGTGTCCTGATCAGCCATTCCATCAACACTGTTTACAGTGCCGATAAAAACCGGAACACCGGTTTCCACATCTATTATTGCATAGGCAAAGGGACGGTCCAGGTAGACTTCCTTGTATTCTTCCGACCCTGCGACAGCCATTGCCCTATCCATCTCCACAACGGTGGCTGCAGCGGCTTTGGTGCCGTACTGGTCAAGCTCAATGTGTGTTTTATGTATTACCTTAGTTATGTACAGGTTTTCATCTTTTAATTCTGCGATGTTTGAAAAATCCGCATCCTCAGGGGAAAGTGCGGCGTTAATCCCCATTTCTTTCAGTGTATCGTTCATGAGATACTCATAATCATAGCTGAACTTAGGGATTATGGTGCGTACATCCCGGTCCATTGTCTTGCTGTCATAAAACTCGCGGTAATCATCAGCGGAGAAACCTGCCATGAAGTCATTGGCGTCTATCTTTTCCTTGGGGAGTATGGCAAGGAATGCGTAATCATTGCCGTAGTACGGTTTCATGAATCCGATGGCCTTGCCTGACTCAAAGTAGGTATCACATGTTCCTGCAAGGTAGAGTGCATCTTCGCTTTCGCCGGCAGCATTTGTGAAATCGTTTTCGTGTACCTGATAATCTTCGTAAGGTTCAGCCCATTTACCTTCAAATGCCAGGGCGTTTACAAGTACCGCAGCGGCTAACGGATCAAGTTCCTGAATGACGGTGGGAATCATATGGTTCGTGTTATCATCAATCCAGCCGTTTATTTCATCTATGGTATTAGAGCCAAAAGCGGATTCATTTATCTCTGCCTGATAGCTGTCATTAACATAGTCTGTGAAATCTTTGTTAATCTTTCCGGTAAGAATGGTGGAGTTGAGCCATATGGAATTTGCTGAATGGAGCTCTACTCCCTTTGCGTTGTTGAGCGTGTCGTGATAGTCAATGGCAAAATGCTGGACTTCCATCGGCTCTACGGGATCCAGGCCCTTAAGCAGTCCGCTCATCTCATCCAGGGTGGTGCCTCTTCCTCCGGCAGCGGTCATTTCCAGTGCAATGAAGGCTGATGTGGGGGAGATCAGGATATTCTCATTTTCCCCGCCTTTAGCGACGGTCTTTCCGTATAGGTCAAAGGAATAGTTAAGGTAGGCATTCTTTATTGCATCTTCATCATAGGGGGTGTTCCTGACATTATCAAATTCTATGACGGCTCCGGCGCCTTTTTCTGACATGGAAGATGCGCCATTTGACGGATCTGTATTCTCATTTGTTATATCGGTACAGCCGATGGTACATAAACCTAAAGCGGCGGATAATAGTAGTGCGAGTATTTTTTTGTTGTGCATATTTTCCCTTTCTTCTATTCGCCAAAAACACAGTCCGTTAAAAGCTTATTATTTTTTTATGCTTTTGTAGGACTTAAACTTTGTACTTATAAATAAAAAAGGATCCAGGATCATTGCTGATCCTGAATCCAATTATAGCAAAATAACAGGAGTAATACATGGGAAACTGTGCTATTTCATAGCATTAAGCCAGTTCCAAAAATTGGGAGTAAATGTTTTGTCCTGGTTGTCGGGGGAGGAAGGAAATTTCTTGTTTTTATTTGCAATCAGATAGTACTGCAATCTTTTGTCTTTCAGGGGGCCGGACATAACAACATTGTTTCCGTTGAAAGTTTTCTTTCCATTGACGTCGAATCTCGGACTTGTGGTGGTCCATTCTCCGTTATAATAATACCAGGGTCTTGCCTTCTCGGTTTCAATATATACAGCGTAGTACACAGTATATTTATCAAAGGTGGACATGGGGAGCCCGGGAGATTCTGTGTCTCTGTTAATTTTAGCCTGATTGCTTCCGACTGCCACCATGAAGAAATAGGGGTCTACACCGGCCATAGAAAGAACATCCTTTGCAAATGCATTGTATACAAGGTCCAGATCGCCGTTATTGCTTTTGCATTTTCCTTTGTCTGCTCCGCTTGTTTCTACTCCGACAGTAAGACCGGAAACAATAGGGTAATCAGGCAGTACTTCTCCGTTCATGCCATACTGTTCCACAAATTTTGCCTGTGCTGCATCCTTGCAGGCTTTGGCATTGGAAAGATATCTGCCATCCCTTGCTTTATCTATATATCCTATAAGTGTGGGAATCAGTATAGCAGCCAGTAATGCCAGAATAATCAGCACTACTATCAGCTCCACCAGGGTAAAGCCCTTTTTATTTAATCTCTTATTCATAATTTAAACTCCGTTATTTAAGGATAATATTAAGCTACAATGCCTGTAATTTATATCGGCATGTATCGTATAAATTTAACTTAAAGTATATCTCAATCTGCCGATAATATCAAATATGGCAGTTTGTTTATGAAACTCCCTATGTGATATAATATTTAATCGGGGGTTTATACTCTGAAGATAAAATGTCTCTTTTAGATAGATATAAATTATATAAAGGGTGTTGGCAAATAGGCATGAAAACACTTGGTGGTCAGAAAGATAAAGAAGGAATCAATCTTACCGTAAGGAACATTATAGTCACCATTCTGGTAATCGTTTTTTTCGCGGGCATTATCATACTGTACTACAGCATGCTCTACAATGAAAAGCGTGAGAATATCATTAGGGAAGGTGAATTGGCTGCAATGGAGTCGGCAGAGCAGCTGGACAAATATCTTTCCACCAATATTGATTCCATAAAGCTTTCCGCATATACCCTGGACGGGATGATAGAGGAAAAGAGAAGTGATGAAGAGATACAGGTTTTCCTTGTGGATCAGTCTACTGCCATAAAGAGCGCTGTTATGGAAAATTCCACCGGCCTGTATGGTTATATCAACGGCAGGTTTTTCAGCGGTACCAACTGGGTTCCGCCTGAAGACTACGATCCCCTGATCCGTCCCTGGTACACAAAGCCCATGGAACATCCCGGGGAGATCACGATGTTAGATCCTTATGTGGATGTGCAGTCCGGGAATGTCATGCTTGCCCTTGGAAAGACACTCTGTGATGGAGTGAGTGTTATTTCTGTGGATGTGTCCCTTGACCAGGTACAGAAACTTACGGAAGACGCTGTTGCAAGCGGTTATTCCGACATAGAAATGATACTCAATGACAAAGGTACTGTAGTAGCACATTCCGATGCAGCTGAAAACGGAAAAAATTATTTCGAAGAAAACGGTACTCTTGGTGCAGCTATAGTCAGCCGTCTGGAGACGATGGAAGGTAATTCTTTTGAATTCAAACACAACGGCGCGTATTACATTGTATATGTTGCAGAAATTCAGAACGGATGGTACTGCATTTCCGTAAAGGATGCAACAAGTGTTTTCGGTTCATTAAACGGAATCCTTATTGCTACCATTTCGGCGGTCATTGTAACGATCATCATAATCGGCGTTATCATGGGAAGGTCCGGCAGGTATCTTCATATGTCAGCAACAGCTATTGCCGCAAACGAGGCAAAGTCAGCCTTTCTTTCAAACATGTCCCACGAGATACGCACCCCCATAAATGCAATTCTGGGCATGAACGAGATGATCTTAAGGGAGAGCGATGACAAGCAGGTAATTTATTATTCGGAGAATATCAGGACAGCGGGTAAAAATCTGCTTGGACTCATTAATGATATTCTTGATTTTTCAAAGATCGAGGAAGGCAAGCTGGAGATAAATCCTGCGGAATATGATCTTTCAGCCACCATAAGCGATATAGTAAACATGGTGCACTTACGGGCTGATAAAAAGGGGTTGTTATTTAAGCTTGAAATTGATAATGACATACCCAAGCACCTGGTGGGAGATGAGCTTCGTGTAAAGCAGGTAATAATGAACCTGCTGACCAATGCCATCAAATACACGGAAAAGGGCAGCGTCTTATTATCGGTTGGATACGAAAAAGCCGGGGACGATTCCATTCTTCTTAAGGTATCGGTAAAGGATACAGGCATAGGCATAAAGGAAGAGGATATAGAAAAGCTGTTTTCCAAGTTTGTGCGTATCGAGGAAAGCCGCAACAGGCATATCGAAGGCACTGGTCTTGGCATGAATATCACGGCAAATCTGCTTGATCTGATGGACTCTGAGCTTGAGATAGAAAGCGTATACGGTGAGGGGTCATGCTTTAGTTTTGAGATAAAGCAGAATGTAAAGGATTGGGCGCCTATCGGGGATTACGAGGCTTCATATAGGGAGCATCTTGAAAAAAAGGATCGTTATAAGGAGCGCTTCATAGCTCCTTATGCACGCATTCTTGTGGTGGATGACAATCCCATGAACCTTACAGTCTTTAAGAGCCTGGTCAAGCTGCTGGGAATGCGTGTTGATACGGCAAATGATGGCGTAGAGGGTGTTGCACTTTCCAAGGAAAACAGATATGACATGCTTTTCTTAGACCATATGATGCCTGTGAAGGATGGCATAGAGACTCTCCGTGACATAAAGGAAGATGAGGAGAATCCTAATTCGGCTGTTCCGGCAGTATGCCTGACAGCTAATGCGATATCGGGAGCCAGGGAAAAAAATCTTGAGGCAGGTTTTGATGATTATCTTTCCAAACCCATAGACTCTGAAGAACTGGAGAACATGCTTGTCCGCTATATTCCGGCTGAAAAGATAATCGTAAACAGGGCAGACGATGAAGATGCTGAAAAAAAAGAAACATTGTCTGTTCCGGAAGATATGGCAGAACTTGCAAATGCAAATGTAGATGTTTTAAAGGGAATCAGCAACAGCGGAGATGAGGCATCGTACCGTGTGCTTTTGAAAATGTTCTATGATTCCATAGATGAGAAGGCGGAGGAATTGGATAATTATTATGATGCCGGGGATTACAAGAGCTACACGATAAAGGTGCATGCACTGAAGAGTTCTGCCAGGATCATAGGAGCGGCAGAATTCGGTGAAAAGGCGCAGAAGCTTGAGGATGCCGGCAAGGGTGAGGACATAGTATATATTCGCGGACACCATAGTGACTTTATGGCGGAATACAGAAATTTTGCAGGCATACTCAATGCTATCGTAGGAAATGGGGATAACGTTTCTGATAAGCCTGAGGCGGATGAAACTATTATGACCGAAGTATTCGAAGAGATAAGGGCGGCTGCGGAGGAAATGGACTGTGACCGGCTGGAGGGAGTTTTCAAAGAGATGGATGCTTACAGCATACCGCAGAAGGATGCTGAATTATACGAAAAGCTTGAGGAAGCATACACACAATATGATTATGATGGTATTGTGAGTCTTTTGTCAAAAGAAGAGGGGATTTAACGATGCAGGAATGGATCGCAGTAGTGGATGATGAGGCCCTGAGCCTTACAAATGCAAGGAAATTGCTGACATCGCAGGGTATGAAAGTATCCTGTATGAGGTCCGGTCAGGATATGCTCAGGTTCATGGAAAAGAATGAGCCGGATCTGATAC
This sequence comes from Lachnospiraceae bacterium AB2028, assembly GCA_000621425.1. Classification (GTDB taxonomy): domain Bacteria; phylum Bacillota; class Clostridia; order Lachnospirales; family Lachnospiraceae; genus NK4A136. The sequence goes on along the minus strand of JHYJ01000007.1, from coordinate 103,784 downwards.
TTCTGGATATTATGATGCCCGAAATGGATGGGTTTGAGGCTTTAAGGCTTTTAAGGGAACAGGAGAAAAATCTGGATAGGATTCCTACGCCCGTAATCTTTCTTACAGGTGATGAAGATGCAGAAACCGAAAGACGCGGCCTGGCTGCGGGTGCATCGGATTTCATAAGAAAGCCGTTTGACAGGGAAATCTTAATCAGCCGTATCAATAACACAGTAAAAAACGGCAGGATGATTGAAAACCTGGTCGAAGAAGCATCTATAGATAAGCTTACCGGGATTTTAAATAAGAGCAGCGGAACAGAAAAGATTTCAGCCCTGTGCGAAAAAAGTACAGGTGCCCTTATTGTGCTGGATCTTGACAGCTTTAAGCTTGTAAATGATCTCTACGGGCATGATATGGGCGATAAGGTGCTAGGGGCTTTTTCCGGCATCGTGCGGCGCAGTATCAGGGAGAATGATGTTGCCAGCAGGATAGGCGGTGACGAATTCATGCTATTCATGAATGGGATGGAAGAAGTGAGCCATATTGAGGATCTTGTAAACAGGCTCAATGACCTTCTGACATCGGAAGCGGAAAAGCTTATGGGAGAGGATTTCGGAATCCCTTTGGGGATATCTGCCGGTGTTGTTTTCGTGCCTGAATTCGGTACAGATTATCATATACTTTTTCAGTACGCCGACAGCAGTCTGTATAGGGTGAAGCAGAACGGGAAACACGGCTATGAAGTGTACAGTTCGCATACGGACGTAGAGGATTCTGATAATGATCTGGGAAGGGAACTGATTCGAGTCACGAGGCTCGTAGAGGAGCGAGGAGCAGGAAAGGGGGCCATGATCCTTGGACAGGATGCTTTTTCGGCAAACTACCGTTTCATTGTCCGTTTCCTGAAAAGATATAAGTCAAGGGCCTGCAAGATGCTTTTCTCCGTTGATGTGAAATCCGGTGAAGCCCAGCTTGCGGATGCAGTCATGTGTTTTGGAGAAATACTTCAGGAAAGCCTGCGCAGAACGGATATCATTTTTCAGAGCAGGCAGAACATGTTCTTCCTGATGCTTCCGGAGATGGGCCAGGAAGCTGTGGACATAGTAGTGGGCCGTATTATGGCTAAGTGGGAAAAGACGGAGTATTCCGCATTGTTTGAGATAAGGCATAATGCTGATACTATTGACTTTAATGAGGGGCCCTGAATGGGTTTAAGAAGGGGGAGTAATGGATCAGAAAAAAAATGAAAGACTTCTGTTGATGCTGATATCACCCGGCGGACTGGGGCTTGCGGCCGTGAGCATCCTTATGGGATGGGAATTCTGGGTGCCGCCACTGATTGTCATTGCAACGGTAGGCCTATGGATAATGCAGATTATGGGCCAGCCGTCATCAGGGATTCGCAAGGTCTGCTATTTTATCTATGCCGTTTTGGCAATTTTTTATCACGGTGTTCATGAAACCAGTTTATTTGATATAGCGGTTGTAATAGTGTATGCGCTTGCGGTATTTTCGTTTGTTAACAGTATTTATATGCTGAATACTTTTCTGACGGAATTTTTCATCCTTCTTTTCACGCAGTTATTTCTTGCCATAAGCCATTCTACTTATGATTTCAATAGACTTGATAATGCGAAGATAATTCTGCACGTCAGCGTTGTTCTGCTGGTTTATTTCTGCTGTGTAAGAATAGTTAAGGACAGGGCTGAAAGGATGCAGTCCGAAGTGGAAAAAGATGAACGGATAGAAACTGTAGATGCGGATATGGAAGACTTTCTCACAAATATTTCTCATGAACTCCGAACTCCTGTAAATGTAGTAAACGGTATGTCTGAAATGCTCATGAAAAAGGATGTGGGGGAAGAGGCCGTTTCCATCAAAACTGCAGGCATGAGGTTAGCTTATCAGATAGAGGATATTCAGGATTATACGGAATGCAAGCGCAACAAGGTCATACTTGAGGAAAATGATTATATGAGCACATCACTGATCAATGATGTGGTAACCAGTTTCCGACTACTGGAGAATGAGAAAAATCTGGAGCTTGTTGTTGATATGGATCCGATGGTTCCGACCAAGATGTATGGCGATATCAAAAAGATCCATAAGATATTCAGGCATCTTCTGGAGAATGCAGTGAAGTTCACCAGGCGTGGCGGTATCTACGTGAAAATGTTTGCAGAGGAAACGGATTACGGCGTGAATCTGTGCATTGAGATGACTGATACCGGCATAGGCATGGACAGAAAGGCAATCGCCTCCCTGTCCCAGGGAATGTATCAGGTTAATAAAAAAAGAAACAGGAGTTCAGGCGGAATAGGCTTAGGACTGTTTATAGTGTATGGTTTTGCTCACCGTATGGGCGGTTTCGTAAAGATTGAAAGTGAACTGAATACAGGAACTACTGTGCGTGTCACATTGCCTCAGAAAGTTACTGATAAGACGCCGTGCCTTATGCCTTCTGGGACTTTTTCTGGAGATATTCTTTTCCATGTCAGGATGGATAAGTATCAGGTTCCCAGGGTGCGTGATTTTTACCGTTATATGGCTACCAATCTCGCAACGGGAATACACGTTCCCCTTTATTCTGCGCAGAACATTAAGGAAATTGAACATCTGAGGAAAAAACTTGATGTCTCATTTATATTTATGGGGCAGAGTGAATATGAAGATAATCCGGAATATTTTGATGAGCTTAGCAAGGGGAAAGTTGTAGTTGCTGTGGCAGCGGCTCCGGGATTTAAGCCCGGTGCCGGCAGCAGGGTTCTGATAATTCCTAAGCCGCTTTATGCCTATCATTTGATCAAGGTTTTGAATGAAGGAACTGATGTGGGAAGTCTTGAAGATGCGACACAGAGCGAAAGGCCTGTATTCAGGAATGTGAAAGCGCTGGTTGTAGACGATGAGCCTATGAACCTGGTGGTGGCAACAGGACTCTTTAGCGAATACGAAATGATAATTGAAACTGCAGGAAGCGGAAAGGAAGCCATCAGCAAATTCAGGGATAATGATTATGATGTCGTCTTCATGGATCATATGATGCCGGAGATGGATGGCGTGGAAACTATGAAATGGATCAAGGCCATAGCCAGCGAACAGAATAAAAAGGTTATAGTTATCGCCCTTACTGCAAATGCTGTTTCCGGTGCAAGAGAAATGTTTATGCAGGAAGGCTTTGACGGCTTTATTGCAAAACCCATTAATATTGCGGATTTTGAAAGGGTAATGCTGCATGAACTTTCCGGAACGGTAAGAGGGAAGGGAGGTCAGGCATAATGGATAACAAAAGTTTCGTAAAAAGTCTGATCAATGTGATAAAGGATCCGGAATGGGAATTTTCCGAGCGTGTTTATCTTGGCCTTTCCATAATATCGGAGGTAGTGGTGTTTTTTGCACTTATCGGGGATCTTATAATGAATGAGAACCCCATAGAAAATATAGTGCTGATAGCAACGCTTATTTTTGTCCCTGTCGTAGACTATATAGGATTGAAAAGAAATAAAATCGGTCTTGTTACCAAGATCACCGTTTTAACGCTTATATTCCTGATTCTTCCGGGACTGTTTTTCTTTGGCGGCGGTCTGCATGGCGGCGGCGTGCTGTGGTTTATTTTCGGTTTTATCTATGTCGGCCTTGTCCTTGTGGGGAACTGGCGAAATGTGATGCTGGTTCTGTTAGTAATCGAATCACTTGTTTTCTATCTTGTGAATTACTACTATCCGGAGCTGATCTATGAACATTCAAAGGAAATGTTCTATGTTGACTCATATCTTTCGCTTGTAATGGTGGGTGTTATCTGTTTTGCCATGACCTGGTTTCAGAACAGGCTTTATAAGGGTGAGAATAAGAGGGCGCGTGATGCGGCTGATAAAGCAGAGGAACTGACCCGGGCACAGAACCGCTTTTTCTCTAGCATGAGCCATGAGATCCGTACTCCTATTAATTCTATTCTGGGTCTGAATGAGCTGATACTTAGGGAGCCGGATGCATCAGATGAAATTGTTAAGGATGCAAACGGAATACAGGGCTCCGGCAAGATGCTGCTTGCAATAATCAATGACATTCTGGATTTTTCCAAGATGGAAGCCGGCGGCATGGATATTGTTCCCGTAGATTATAAGGTAGCGGATATTCTTTCTGAGTTGGTGAATATGATCTGGTACCGGGCTAATGAAAAAGATCTGAAACTTAATGTGATAGTGGATCCGGATGTACCGGCTGTGCTGTATGGTGATGAGGTCCGTATAAAGCAGGTGGTACTTAATCTTCTGAATAATGCCGTAAAGTATACGGCTTCCGGAACCATTGAGCTTCGTGTGGAAAGCGAGGCAAAAGGCGATGATGCTGTTGAGCTGACTATTTCTGTAAGTGATACCGGAATGGGAATCAAGAAAGAGGCACTGCCCTATCTTTTTGATGTATTCAAGCGGGTTGATGAGGAGAAGAACCGTCATATAGAAGGTACCGGACTGGGATTGTCTATTGTAAAACAGCTGGCAGAACTTATGGGGGGCACTATCAGTGTAAGCAGTGTTTACGGTGAAGGTTCTACATTTACATTTTCTGTTATGCAGGGTGTTTCTGGTGCCACAAAGATCGGTGAAGTGAATATACATAATCAGAACATTGCGGACCGTACAAAGTATGAGTGCAGCTTCCATGCTCCCGAGGCCCGCATACTCATAGTGGACGATAATGAGATGAACCTTGAAGTGGAGAGCCGACTGCTGGCAGATTCCGGTGTCACCATTGATAAAGCATTAAGCGGCAGGGATGCGCTGGATTTTTCTCTGCGGTACCATTATGATGTTATCCTCATGGATCACCTTATGCCGGAAATGGATGGCATCGAGTGTATGGAGCGGCTGCGTATGCAGTCGGGAGGATTAAACCGAAATACTCCTGTTGTAGTACTTACCGCAAATGCCGGCGGAGAAAATCATGAACTGTATAACCGCGCAGGTTTTGACGGTCATTTAGTAAAACCGGTATCCGGAGATGCACTGGAAAAAGTGATGATAAGATTTATCTCCGGAGAAAAGCTGATTATAAGCGGCAGCCGTATGATTGGCACGAATGAGGATATTCACGCTACGTCAAGTCATTCCGGTAAAATGCAGGTTATAGTTACCTGTACCAGTATGTGTGATATTCCGGATTCAATCGTCAGGAAACAGGGAATTTCGATTCTTCCTTTTATGATAAGGACTGAGGAGGGAATATTTAAGGATGGCGTACAGATGGGCTCTGATGAGCTGATACGCTATATTAATGCAGGAAAGAACGCTGAGTCGGCCCCGCCGGATGAAGCGGCTTATACGGAGTTCTTCGCTTCCACGCTTAAGCATGCTCATAACCTTATCCATATCGCGATTACTACCGGTATGAGTGAAGATTATAAGCGGGCTTCGGAAGCGGCGAAAGCGTTTGATAATGTGAAGGTCATTAATTCTGGCGGTATCTCATCAGCAGCGGGAATTCTGGTTCTTATAGCGCAGAAGCTTGTACAGACAGGTATGTCTGTTGATGATATTGTTGATGAGCTTGAAACAGTAAAACACCGTCTGAAGTGCAGCTTTGTCATAGATCAGACTGAATACATGGCTAAAAGAGGGATCATAAGCGGCGGGATGGACCGTATGGCTCATGCCCTTAATCTGCATCCTTGTATCAGGATATCTGATGATAAGGTTAAGGTTGGCGGAGTATGGATGGGAGACCGGAAGCGGGCTTACAGAAAATATATCTCAAAAGCATTTCCTGTTGATGTAATACCGGATCCGGAAGTTGTATTTATAACATATGTGGATGTTCCGATTGATATGCTTGCGTGGATCAAAGAAGAAGTCAGCAAGCATGCCTATTTTGAAAGGGTGATATTCAAGCAGGCATCAGCGGCCATATCTTCCAACTGCGGCCCGGGAACAATTGGCATACTTTATTTTGTTAAATCCAATAAGTCTTATAATCTGGGTTCATACTTTGTAGGCGAAACTGTTCTTGAGGATGGGCATGGTGAGGAAAGCTTCGACAACGGGCAAGAGCAGGAGGAACACTATGAGGAGAACCGGGGTGATGCTGAAACCGTGATCGAAGATGCTGATTATCCTGATACTGAAAAAACGGATGAAACAAAATCTTCTGAATGGTATGACAATATAGACGGAATAGACGGAAGTATCGCCATTAAGAACAGCGGGTCCGAAGAGGCCTTCAAGACAGTGCTTCAGATATTCTATGATTCAATAGATGATAAGTCTGCTGAACTGACCCGTTTCTATGAGAATGGTGACTGGAAAAATTACACGATAAAGGTTCATGCCCTTAAAAGCTCAGCAAAACTGATAGGCGCAATGGAACTTTCTGAAAATGCCCGCTTGCTTGAAATGGCCGGCAAGGAAGATGATATTGCTTACATCAAGGCTAATAATACTGCGTTTTTGGAAGAATACCAGACATATAAGTCGGTACTCAGTCCCTTCATGAAAAAGGAAGATGATGCCGACAAGCCTGTTGCTGACGAATATTTAATGCAGGGAGTATATGAAGGTCTTGCGGAAGCCGCTGAAGCCATGGACTGTGATGCAATGGATAAGATATTTGATGAGCTGAAGGACTATTCGATACCTGAAAGCGAAAAGGAAAAATATGGGGCCGTTCTCGAAAAGGCAGGCCAGTATGATTATGACGGCGTTTTGGAAGTGCTCAGGAAAGGTTAGGGCCTGATGGGAATTGTAGTAGAGATAAATGAAGCGTTAAATGGATTTGCCTGGGGGACTTTTGGTCTTTCCTTGCTTTTAGGGACCGGTATCATTTGCAGCCTGATCACGGGTTTTTTCCAGATAAGGCATATATGGCACTGGTGGAAGAATACTTTTGGGGTGATCGACGGAAAAGGGCGTATTATCAATGATGCAGGCGCTTTGTCGCCTTTTAGGGCATTCTGTACTGCACTGTGCGGCACTATCGGAACGGGAAATATTGCCGGTGTTTCTACGGCTATATGTGTCGGCGGTCCGGGGGCTGTATTCTGGATGTGGGTTGCGGCATTTTTCGGTATGATGGTAAAGTACTCGGAGAATTTGCTTGGTGTATATTTTAGACGCAGGAATATAGACGGTGCATGGTCAGGCGGACCTATGTATTACCTGCAGGATGGCCTGGGAGGAATAAAGCACTGTAAAAGGATAGGCAGGGGCCTGGGCATACTGTTCTGCGTCTTTACCGTGCTGGCATCCTTTGGCATAGGCAATATGGGCCAGATAAACAAGATCACCATCAATGTACACTCTGCATTTTTATCAGATGTGTATACCGGAAAATTTATGGGCGTTGACAATGCCAACTGGGCTATTGGCATCGTTCTTATGTTTGCGGTAGCGCTGATACTTTTGGGCGGATACAGAAGGCTTGGCGCTGTTTCGGAAACGATCGTTCCGGTTATGACTATTGTTTACATGGCAGGCTGCCTGGCAATAATCGTTATGAATATAAGCAGCGTGCCGGCTATTCTGGCTTCGGTATTTAAGTTTGCACTTGGTCCGGCTGCCATAAAGGGCGGTGCGGCAGGCACGGCAGTACAGCTTGCCTTTAATACGATAAAGAACGGCTGCAAGCGTGGAGTGTTTTCGAATGAAGCAGGACTTGGATCATCGGTTATGGTTCATAGTACAAGCTGCAACAGAGAGCCTGTAAGACAGGGAATGTGGGGCATAGCTGAAGTTTTTCTGGATACTATGGTAATATGTACCATGACAGCCATTGTAGTGCTTAGCTCCGGAGCCATTGACCTTAATACCGGACTTGCCGCAGAAGGAGTGAATGATGCAACCCTTGTGGCACAGGCTTTTGGAATGAATTTCGGTCGACCGGGTGAATGGTTTGTGGTATTCTCCATTACCCTATTCGCATTTACGACGGTAATGGGATGGTCGTACTATGGTGCCAAAGTTACTGAGTATCTGTTCGGCGTGAAGGTGGCAAAAATCTACCGGCAGATATTTGTGGTGCTGATAGTATTCGGTGCCGTTATGGAATCTAACCTTGCCTGGGATATTTCGGATACCTTTAACGGCCTGATGATGATACCGAACCTGGTAGGCCTGCTGGTGCTTTCACCGCTTATAATAAAGCTTACGCGAAATTACACGGAAAGAAGGATAAAGGGGAATGATGTGGAGCCTATGCTCTCATATGACCCGGATATACAAAAAGAAGCAGCCAGGATGGTTCAAAAAGAAGACAACTAAAAAACGTAAAAAAATATGGAGGATAAATCTATGGGCGAAACAGGAAAAGAAATAGCAATACTGTTGTTCCAGTACAGCATTGTTGTAAAGGGCATAGAAAGAAAGCTGTCTGATATGGAATTTTCGGTAACGACGGTTACGGAGCATCTCGAAGATGAGGCAAGGCGTCTGGCAGGACGGATTGCTCTGTTTATACTGTATCTTCCGGCGGACATAATGGATGATCCGTTGAAAAAGAAAAAACTTCACCTGATGGTTGAGGCAGCCGCAAGCAGGAATCAGAAGATGATCGTTATAGGCGAGGCAAAGTATCATGAAGACCTGCTCAGTGAGATTCCCGACCTTAGGAATTACAACTGGCTAAACCGCCCTGTAGATATGAAGGTGCTGGAAACTACTGTTACGGAGGAACTGGAAAAGACTGAGACAGCATTCGTGAAGAGAAGAATACTGATAGTTGATGATGATCCTTCATACGCAAAAATGGTACGTGAGTGGATCAAGGAAAAATATCGGGTAGACATTGTTACTGCAGGCATGCAGGCTATCACCTTCCTTTTGAAGGTGCCTGAAGATGAAAAGGTAGACTTAATACTTTTAGATTACGAGATGCCTGTGGTTGACGGGCCCCAGGTGTTGCAGATGCTCAGGCAGGAGGAAGCTACGGCTCATATTCCTGTTATATTCCTGACAGGAATAGGAACAAAAGAGGCTGTATCCCGTGTCATGAGTTTAAAACCGGACGGATATATTCTGAAATCAACTACAAAGGCTGATATTTTGGAAACATTAGGAAAGAAATTGAAGTGACAGAAAACGATTTCCACTTGAATTTTAGAGCGATTACTACTAAAATGTTTTAAGCGCCAAAATTGAATGGCATTATCTTTTTTTCGGGGTTTGGGAATGGTTACGATAAAAGATGTTGCGGACAGATCGGGGGTTGCCATATCGACCGTATCAAAGGTTTTGAACGGCTATCCGAATGTCAGCGAGAAAACAAAGCAGGCGGTAAACGATGCAATACAGGAACTGCACTATGTGCCTAATGCAATTGCTGCCGCTCTTTCTTCTAAAACAAGGATACGTATAGCGCTGGTCATTAATTCAGTTGAGCAGTCTCAGTCCATAGACGAGTTGGACATGAGATATCTTTTAGGGGCGCTGGAAGAGGCAAAAAAGCAGAGTCTTACAGTTAGGACATATTTTTATTCTATGCTGGATGACCTGACTGCCGACGAGATCATAGGAGAGTTTCAGTCCTTAGGCATAGGAGCCGTGATATTCTTTGGTTTCAACAAAGACGACAATGTGCTTAAGGAAGTGGTATATAGAAAATGTTTTAAGACAGTGATAGTGGATTCACCCATTGCGGAAGAAGGGATATCATCTGTCTGGATCGATCAAAAGCAGGCACAGTTTGATGTGGCTGAAGCAACACTCCCTCAGGTTTCCGGTAACAGGGTTCTGTATATAGCCGGTAAGAAGAATGCATACGTGACGGAAGGACGCATTCAGGGAATAAAGGAATTTGCGAATAAGCATAAGCTGAAACTTAAGATAGAATATGCGGACTTCAGCGAAAGAAAAGCCAGGGAGATTACCTTTAGAGAGGGCACTGATACAGACATGATAGCCTGTGCATCGGATCTTATGGCAATAGGCGCAATGTTCGCATTGAAAGAGATGGATGTGTATCATCCCATATGCGGATTTGACGGTATAGGGCTTATGTCCTATGCGGCACAGAAGATGCATACCGTGAAACAGGACTTTGCCGGAATAGCGGCGGAGGCTGTAAGGGAAGCGGTAAGACTTCTCCAGGGAGAAGAAGGAAGAAATATCGTCATGCCTCATGAACTGGCCATGCCGGAGTATGAGGATGTGCTCCGTCGGGAAGAAGAATGGGGCAAGAATACTTTATAAATACTTTATATAACGAAGAGGAAAGAGGAGATAAAAATGCACACTTTACCTAACATGCAGAGACAGGTCTTAGAGGGAAGGCTTGAGCAGCAACTTGACGATTTCGCAATGAAGTATTTCTCAAAAAGCTTTGAGGAATGTGATGACGCGCAGTGCTATGATTGTTTGCTTCATATGACAAAAACCCTTATGACCACCAGTGATGTCATAAACGGAGAAAAGAAACTTTATTACATTTCAGCAGAGTTTCTTATCGGAAAGCTCCTTTCCAATAATCTTATCAACCTGGGACTTTATGACAGGGTAAAAGAGCTGCTTGCTGCTAAGGGAAAGGATCTGGTAAAGATAGAGGAGATGGAGCCGGAACCTTCTCTCGGAAATGGTGGACTGGGAAGGCTTGCGGCATGTTTCCTTGATTCAATTGCGACTCTTGGTATACCGGGTGACGGAATCGGTCTTAACTATCATTTCGGTCTTTTCAAGCAGGTGTTCGAGGACCATCTGCAGATGGCTGAGAAGAATCCCTGGATAGAAAAACATTCATGGCTCCATAAGACTGATACCCGTTTCAAGGTAAAGTTCGGTGACAGGGAAGTTGTTTCAAGGCTGTATGACCTGGATGTTATAGGATATGACAACGGAATAAACAAGCTCCATCTTTTCGATGTGGAGTCTGTTGATGAATCCATAGTGAAGGAAGGCATAGATTTCGATAAAGAGGATATCGAAAAGAACCTTACTCTTTTCCTTTATCCGGATGATTCCGATGAGGCAGGAAATCTCTTAAGAATATATCAGCAGTATTTCATGGTAAGCAATGCGGCCCAGCTGATACTCCAGGATATGAAGGAGCATGATTATGACCTGCATCATCTGGATGAGCATGCTGTCATCCAGATAAATGATACCCATCCTACAATGATCATTCCCGAGCTTATAAGAGTTCTTGTGAATGACAAGGCTTTCACAATGGATGAGGCAATCGAGGTGGTATCAAAGACCTGCGCTTATACCAATCATACCATTCTTGCTGAAGCTCTTGAGAAGTGGCCCCTTGAGTATCTTGAGAAGGTTGTGCCCCAACTTGTGCCTATTATAAAAGAACTGGACAAGAGGGTTGCAGCCAAGTACAAGGACAAAAAGGTTCAGATCATTGATAAGGATAAAAAGGTGCATATGGCACACATTGACATCCATTTCGGTTTCAGTGTAAACGGTGTGGCCGCCATCCATACAGAGATCCTTAAGAATACAGAGCTTAACAGCTTTTACAAGATCTATCCTGAGAAATTTAACAATAAGACAAACGGTATCACCTTCAGGCGTTGGCTCCTTTCCTGCAACCATCCCCTGTCTGATATGATCACTGAGCTTATTGGTGAGGATTTCAAGAAAAATGCGGATGAACTCGAAAAGCTCCTTCAGTATAAGGAAGATGATACGGTACTTACCCGTCTTGAAAATATCAAGAAGGAAAACAAGAAGGTGCTTGCCGCATACATAAAGGAACATGAAGGCGTGGAGCTTGATACCGAGTCCATATTTGACATACAGATCAAGAGGCTTCATGAGTACAAGAGACAGCAGATGAATGCCCTGTACATCATCCATAAGTATCTGGAGATAAAGGGCGGCAAAAAGCCTGTAAGACCTATAAGCTTTATCTTCGGAGCAAAGGCCGCACCTGCGTATGTTATAGCAAAGGATATCATACACCTGCTCTTAGTTCTTCAGGAGATCATAAATAACGATCCTGATGTGAACAAGTATATGAAACTTGTAATGGTTGAAAACTATAATGTCAGCTATGCAGAGAAACTTATTCCAGCATGTGATATTTCCGAGCAGATCTCCCTTGCCAGCAAGGAGGCATCCGGAACCGGCAATATGAAGTTCATGTTAAACGGTGCCGTTACCATAGGAACGGCTGACGGCGCAAATGTGGAGATCAGGGATCTGGTAGGTCCTGAGAACATTTACGAGTTCGGCTTGGATAGCGATACTGTCATAAAGCATTATGAAGATGCTGATTACGTATCAAAGGATTATTACAAGAAGAGCCCTGTTATAAAAGAGGCAGTGGATTTCATAGTGGGCAAGCAGGCACTGGCTGTCGGAAAGAAAGAAAACCTGGAGAGACTGTACAAGGAGCTGCTTAATAAGGACTGGTTCATGACCCTTATAGACCTTGAGGACTATATAGAGACCAAGGACCGCATGTTTGCTGATTTTGAGGACAGAAGAAAGTGGCAGCAGATGAGCCTTACGAATATCGCAAAGGCAGGTTTCTTCTCATCCGACCGTACCATAGCCGAGTACAACAGGGATATCTGGAAGCTTAAGAATGAGGATAACTTATAAATCCCTGCGGCTTGCGAATACTTAGGGAACAATCCTTATTAATATTGGAATTTTTACCGTACAAGTGATAAAATATAGCTGTTATTCCGCGCTGGAATAACGGCTATTTTTACTTTGGAGGGAGAATATGAGCGATTACAGATTAAATACCAAATGTGTACAAGCAGGATATACACCGTCAAACGGGGAGCCGAGGCAGATACCTATCATACAGTCTACTACTTTTAAGTATGACACCAGTGAAGATATGGGAAAGCTTTTTGACCTGGAGGCAAGCGGTTATTTTTATACAAGACTTCAGAATCCCACAAACGACTATGTAGCAGCTAAGATCGCAGCACTTGAAGGCGGTACCGCAGGCATGCTGACATCATCAGGACAGGCTGCAAACTTTTATTCACTTTTCAATATTTGTGAATGCGGAAGCCATATAGTTTCTTCTTCATCAATATACGGCGGAACCTTCAATCTCATAAGCGTTACCATGAAGAAAATGGGAATAGATGTGACTTTTGTTGCACCTGATGCAAGCGAGGAAGAACTCAATGCTGCATTCAGGGAAAATACCCGTGCGGTATTCGGCGAGACCATCGCAAATCCTGCACTTACTGTCCTTGATATAGAGACTTATGCAAAGGCTGCACATGCACATGGTGTGCCCCTTATTATAGACAACACCTTCCCTACGCCTGTAAACTGCAGGCCTATTGAGTGGGGGGCAGATATCGTTACTCATTCTACTACTAAATATATGGACGGACATGGCGCAGCTGTAGGCGGTGCTATAGTTGATTCAGGAAAGTTTGACTGGATGGCCCATGCCGATCTTTTCCCGGGACTTACCACACCGGATGATTCCTACCATGGAATTACATATGCTGAGAAGTTCGGAAAGGAAGGTGCATTCATTACAAAGGCTACTGCCCAGATCATGCGTGACCTTGGTTCCATACAGTCACCCCAGAATGCATTCCTTCTCAATCTCGGTCTTGAGTCTCTCCATGTAAGGATGCCAAGGCATGTGGAGAACGGTCAGGCTGTTGCAGAGTTCCTTGAGGGCCATGATAAGGTTGAGTCTGTTAATTATCCCGGTCTTAAGAGCAATAAATATTATAGTGTTGCACAGAAATACCTTGGCGGTGGCGGATGCGGCGTAGTATCGTTTGTACTGAAAGGCGGAAGGCCCGCAGCTGAAAGCTTTATGAAGAGATTAAAGCTGGCTGCCATAGAGACACATGTTGCTGATGCCAGAACATGCTGTCTGAATCCTGCAACATCAACACATCGTCAGATGACGGAGGAGCAGCTTAATGCGGCAGGTATTCCTGCAGGCATGGTAAGAATGAGCTGCGGCTTGGAGGACAAGGCAGATCTTATTGATGATCTGAAGCAGGCATTGGAATTCTGATATTCTAAAGTTCTGTATTATATTTAGGTGAGGCTTTAAAAGGTGGTTGGGAGCAAGAAAATAGTTGTCCTGTGTACTTCGAGGATATTTGATTCTCAGGTGCACGATTATATTGAGCAGGTCAATGAGTACATTACCAAGATGGATGCTGTACTTTTGATTTTTGCGGTCAATGCGGATATCTATTGGAATGAAACTACCATACCGGCCGAAGCTGCAGTTTTTGAAAGCATACCCTATGAGCTTGCGGATGTCGTCGTAATAATGGACGAAAAGATAAAGTGCCGCACTGTTACCGAGAAGGTTATCGCAAATGCAAGAAAGCATAACCTTCCGGTTCTTGTTGTTGACGGCGACTACGAGGGTGCGTCAAGTATTGTGTTTGATTATCAGGCCGGTTTTGAAAATGTAGTGCGGTATGTCTTGGAAAATAAGGATATCAAGAAACCGCATATTATGGCAGGCATTCCCAACAACAGGTTTTCTGATGAGAGGATCGAGGCATTCAGGAAAGTTATAACTGAGTATGGTTTTACTTTTGATGAAAGTATGGTAAGCTACGGTCTCTTTTGGGCTGTACCTGCTATAGGTGAAGCAAAGCGTATAATTGCATCCGGTGATATTCCGGATGCGCTGTTCTGTGCCAACGATATCATGGCAATAAACGTCAGCAAGGTATTTCAACAGAGTGGATATTCCATTCCCGAGGATCTGATCATAACAGGCTTTGATGGCTTAGAAGAGGTCTTTATGGTTTCGCCTAAAATAACAACTGCAACCTGTCTGACTCCGGCGTTTGCGGAAGCTACTGTAGATTATATCGAGGGCATTTTTGATGGCCAGATCTTACCGGATGATATAAGATGTACAAAAGTCATGCCGACTCTGGTTACGAATGAGTCAACCGGTGATCCTACCACTGCGATAGATAATGATGTTCTCCTTAATAATTTCAACTTTGGATTCTACAGGCATCAGGATGATATCCAGATGATGTATAAGATTATAATGGATATGCAGGCAAGCCAGACTCCGGAAGAAATGATTGACAGGCTCAATGACAGGAAGCTTTATGATCAGGATATAATGGGTAATATGCTGCTGGTTCTTAATAAGAACTGTTTCAGCACTGACGAGTATTATTTTGAATCTATGGAAAAGAAGCTGGATCCCGGGGATCTTACCATGTATGTGAATATGGATGAGCGCCGTACCATCTGTCAGCTTGAGGAAGGTCAGACCATAATGAGTCCTGAGAATGAACTTTTTTCAAGTATGGTGGAAACAGGAAATCCGCTCATATTCAATTCGCTTGATTATATGAATATTCCTCTGGGATATGTCTGCTACAACTATGCTGACTGTGATAATACCAGATACACAAGAACTGCAAGTACCACAGGAACACTCTGTATGGGCATAGGCAGTTATATCAATATGAGCTATCAGAAGAATCTTGTAAAGCAGGTAAATGACTATTACGAACATGACCTTCTGACCGGGCTTTACAACAGGAATGGATTCAACAGTTTCTTTGATCACATCCAGGAGGAGAAGAAGAATTCAGGAATTCCTGTTACAATTATTATGTATGATCTGGATGGCCTTAAAGCTATCAATGACAATTTCGGACACGAAGAAGGTGACCAGGCTATCGCGGCTCTTGCTGATTCTGTAAAGAAATCTTGCCCGGAAGATGCGTTCAATGTCAGGTTTGGCGGTGATGAGATCTTTTCCGTTATCATGGGTGAGTGCGATAAGGATAGTATAGTAAAGAAGATTGATGTTTCCCTTGATGAGTATAATGAAAAGTCCGGAAAGGATTACAGAGTATTGGCGAGCTACGGTATCTATACTACAGCATTCAATGAAGACTTTGCAATAAAGGAAGCTCTGGCAATTGCAGACACGAAGATGTATGAGATAAAGAAGAAGCATCACGCACAGTACAGCATGGATGCGGAAAGCATGATAAAAAAGAAAAAGAAGTAATAGGGTATGGTTATATGAAAGACGAGATGATAAGAGGAACCGCATTTGGCGACCAGATAAGGTTCTTTGCAGCATACACAAAAGATACGGTTGATAAAGCGAGACAGGTCCATGATCTGTCTCCTCTTTGTACTGCGGCTTTAGGACGACTTCTTACTGCAGGTCTTATGATGGGAGCAATGGGAAAAGATGAGTCGGATATTATCACATTAAAGATCGATGGCGATGGGCCCATAAAGAGTCTTACTGTTACTGCGGATCCAAATGGTAATGTTAAAGGATTAAGTTATAACAATCATGTGGATCTTCCGCTGCGCGAAGATGGACATCTTGATGTTGGAAGAGGAATTGGCAACGGAATGCTTTCCGTAATAAGAGATATGGGGATGAAGGAACCTTACGTTGGACAGACACTTTTGCATTCCGGTGAGATAGCAGAAGATCTTACATACTATTTTGCGGAGAGTGAACAGATCCCTACGTCAGTTGCACTTGGTGTATTGATAGACAGGGACAGAAGTGTAAAGCATTCCGGCGGGTTTATTATCCAGGTCATGCCCTTTGCATCAGATGAAACACTTAGCATTATAGAAAAAAGATTAGGATCCTTTTCTTCTGTTACACAGGAAGTAGAACAGGGTAAGGCCATGGAAGACATAATGAATGATCTTCTTGATGACGTTAAGATTGAAGACAGGATGCCTGTAAGATATTATTGCAACTGTTCTATTGAACGTGTAACAAAGGCACTTATTAGTCTTGGTAAAACAGAGCTGCAGTCAATGATTGATGATGGTGAAAACATTAAATTACATTGCGATTTCTGTGAAAAAGATTATGAATTCACTATAGAAGAATTAAAAAACATTATAAAATGCTGAAAAAACCTTGAAAAATCAACAAAAATAGTTGAAATGATTTACATAATAAGATAAAATCGTGATTGTAAAGGAATTTATTTTTTTTCACTTATTTTAACGGAGGAAAATTATGGCAGCAGAAAAGAAGACTGCAACAGCAGCCAAGAAGGCAACAACAGCTAAGAAGGCAGCACCTGCTAAGAAGGCAACAACAGCTAAGAAAGCAGCACCTGCTAAGAAGGCAACAACAGCTAAGAAGGCAACAACAGCTAAGAAAGCAACAACAGCTAAGAAGGCAACAACAGCTAAGAAGGCAACAACAGCTAAGAAGGCAACAACAGCTAAGAAAGCTACAACAGCTAAGAAGGCAACAACAGCTAAGAAGGCTACAACAGCTAAGAAGGCTACAACAGCTAAGAAAGCAACAACAGCTAAGAAGGCTACAACAGCTAAGAAAGCAACAACAGCTAAGAAACCTGTAGCGAAGAAGCCGGCTGCTAAGAAGACTACTGCTAAGAAGTAATCCGGTAAATTTAAATATTTATATAAAAAACAGCACATCATGTATGTGCTGTTTTTATTTACCTCACGGGTTACGTAAGGAAAATTTTTGGCTTATGCCGAATTCGCCTGATTTTTCTTGACGAAAAATGTTCGTATGTTATAATCAATAGAAAACGTTTTCGGAGGATGCTATGAGGGGAAGCGGAATTCTCTTACCTATCACGTCAATACCATCAAAATACGGCATAGGATGTTTTTCAAAAGAAGCATATGAATTTGTTGATTTCTTAGCAAGTGCAGGACAGAAGTACTGGCAAGTTCTTCCTATGGGACCGACAGGATATGGTGATTCTCCTTATCAGTCTTTTTCAACTTTTGCAGGCAATCCTTATTTTGTGGATCTTGAAGAATTCATAGAAAAAAAATGGATAAGCAGAAAAGACTGCGAAGGCAAGGACTGGGGTGATGATCCGGAAAAAGTTGATTATGAAAAGGTTTATAAGAACAGATTTAAAATATTAAAGAAGGCATTTCTTAAAAGTAAGATTTCTGAAGATAAAGATTTTATAAAATTCACAAAAGAAAATAAATTCTGGCTGGATGATTATGCTCTGTTTATGGCATTGAAAGAAAATTTTAAAGGCAAGAGTTTTATTTACTGGCCGGATGAAATAAGAAAGCATTCGAAGTCTGCAATAAAAAAATATGCAGAAGATCCGAAGTATTCTGATGAGCTCTTATGCTACAAGTTCATACAGTACTATTTCTATAAGCAGTGGTTCGGGCTGAAGAATTATGCAAATGAAAAAGGAATAAAGATTATCGGTGACATTCCGCTTTATGTTGCATACGACAGTGCGGACACATGGTCAAATCCTGAGCTGTTCCAGCTGGATGATAATAATGATCCTACCGGTGTGGCAGGATGTCCGCCTGATTATTTTTCTGCTACAGGACAGCTGTGGGGCAATCCGCTTTATGATTGGGATTACCACAAGAAGTCAGGATATGCATGGTGGATATCCAGACTTAAAATGTGTTTCTCCTTATATGATGTTGTAAGGATAGATCACTTCAGAGGATTCGAATCCTACTATAATATTCCTTATGGTGATCCTACAGCGGAATTCGGACACTGGGAAAAGGGTCCGGGTTATGCTTTCTTTGCTGCCGTAAAGAAAGCCTTAGGGAAAAAGGAAATAATTGCAGAAGACCTTGGCTATCTGACTCCTGCGGTATTTAAGCTTGTGGATAAGACCGGATTCCCGGGAATGAAAGTTCTTCAGTTCGCTTTTGACTGCAATGAGGAGAATAATTACCTTCCCCACAATTATAATAAGAACTGCGTGGTCTATACGGGTACACATGATAACGATACGTCTATCGGCTGGTATGAGAGTGCCGGGGCTAAGGATAAAAAATTTGCCAGAGACTACATGGGAATGAAGAGCGCAAAGAATTTTAATTTTACACTGATAAGGCATGCCATGATGAGCGTTGCGGATACTGCGATCATTCCTATGCAGGATTATCTTGGACTTGGAGCTAATGCAAGAATAAACACTCCTTCAACCCTTGGTGGAAACTGGTGTTGGCGGATGAAAGCAGATGCTTATACTAAGAATCTGGCTGAAACCATAAAGGAAATGACGGTGTTATATGGAAGATAGAGCATAAAAAAAAGCGGTGCGAGATGCACCGCTTTTTTATTATTTTGCTAATGTTGCCTGTACTATGAAATCATTCTTTTTAATCTCGTCGCAGAGTTTGGACAGCTCTTTTTCATCTATAGCATGATTCGGGAAAAGATTGTAAACATCAGGTGTTGAACTGTCGGGCTTGATATCCATATCATAGTCGGATGCTATTTCTGTAAGTTTGGAAATGTCTGCGTCAGGTGAAACGTAAACCTTTATATATGCGCTGTTTGCCGTATCGTCATCTGTAGCGATAGATTCCACTGCTGATTCCGTTTCAGCGTTATCATAGCATTCCTCGGACTCTCCGGCATATGCATTCTCGCGTGTCGTGTCCGCGGAATAAAATGAATTTTCTGCTTGTTTGTTTTCTTCAGAATAGCCATCTGTTACACTGCCGCCATCCAGAGTGACACTGTCCGAACCGTTTTCGTATGCCGGTGTAAAGTCTGCTGTGGCAGTTGCGCTTTCTGAACTGTTGCTGTACTGAAGTTTTATAAATACCGGAACACAGATGCACAAAAGCATAACTGCTGCTGCGATAGGAATAAAGTAAGCAAGTGCAGAACTGATATTGCGGCCTCGGCTGCTTTTGGCTGCTGCTTTATTGTAGCGTATAACAGGAGCAGCATTTTCGTTAGGTAAATAATCAGATGAAATATTACTGTTGGTATTGGTAGTGCTGTCTGCAACCGGATCATTTGTGGATGAAACTGCAGAAACACTATCCAGGCGCGCGTTAATCTTGTCCCAGATATCAGGGATATCTGTCAGCAGTTCTTCTCTGTAGCGATCTGAGAGTTCAGCTTCAAATATGCTATTGTCCTGAATTTTCTCATCCATAAACAGTTGCTCCAAATTCGACCTTTGCGATCAGGCTGTACTTCCAAGTATTGTTCTGAGTTTCTTTATTGCTTCGTTGTACCGCCAGGTTATTGTTCCAATAGGCTGTCCTAATGATTCTGCTATTTCTTTAAAGGTCATATCGGACAGGATCTTCATATTTACTATCGTTTGTTCCGGTGGACTAAGTGTGGAGATGGCATCCCGTACACTTATTACATTTACGTTGCTGTCCTCACCGGCTGTCGGTGGACTGCCGCCTGAATCATCCTCGGGGAGCTCGTCCATAGGCATTTCACGGTTCTTTTTCCTGATGAAATCTATGGCCATATTTCTGGCAATGGTGGCTAAATAACCCTTGTGGCCATTTCCGGGCTTAAATCTACCTGCAGTTTCCCATATCCGAACAAAGCAGTCAGCCGACAGGTCCTCTGCATCTTCCTTATTTCCCACAACGCCATAAACTACCGTATAGATATAGGGCAGATATTCATCGTATATTTCCCGGAGAGCATTTCTGTCACCGGCTGCAACAGCAGAGATTTTTTCCTGAAATTCGATTTCTGTCAATGGTGCTCCATTTAGGCCCCGTCTCTGCTATCTGATATAGATACGGACGGGTACATCATTTTTATGGCTAATTTTTAAAAAATTCAACTATTATGATACAATTATCTACTGTGAGTGTCAAAGATTATATTATTTGTGTATAAAAAACTGTTACGTTACACAGGGAGTATTATGGAAATAGAGAGAAAATTTTTGATAGATAAGCTGCCTGATAATATAGAAGAATATCCTTTTCATATGATAGAGCAGGGGTATCTGAGCACTGATCCGGTAGTGAGGGTCAGAAGATCGGATAATGAATACTACCTGACTTATAAGGGAAAGGGGTTTCTTTCAAGGGAAGAATACAATCTTCCGCTTACAAAGGAATCCTATGAGCATCTGGTAGCCAAGGCTGATGGAAATGTAATAAGTAAGAAGAGATACCTTATTCCTATAGTGGGCACTTCACTTACCATAGAGCTGGATGTCTTTGATAAGCCCTTTGCCCCTTTGGTAGTGGCTGAGGTTGAATTTGAGACAGAGGAAGAGGCTATGGCCTTTGTTCCGCTGGAGTGGTTCGGGGAAGATGTAACTAATGAAACCGAATATCACAATTCTACTATGTCCCGTAAAATATTTGGTAGTGGAGAGTAACACGTGCCGGATTTTATAAGAAAAACAGAAAAAGTATTGTTTATTATGGCGTGGGCGGCTCTGACAGCTGCGTCTGTTTACCTATTTTATAGACAGAGTGTACCGACGGGCGTGACCGGCGAATACGCGGCGGATCTTATTACCCATATAGTATGGGTTGTAAATGAGGAAGGCGTGATTTATTCGCTTAATTCGCTGGTTTTCTACCTGCTTTACTGGGGATTCGGAAATACAGTTGGCATTGCTGTTTTTATGGGGTTAGCAGAAAGTGCCACAGTGTTTGTGGTATACAGATTTTTCCTTTCGTTGGATGAGGCAAATGGCTGCAAGACGGACGACGATGCAAAGATGCTGTTCAGGTGGTATACGATTGGGTTTATGTTTATAATATCGGTGGTACTACCATTTGTATTTCCGCATTTCTATTATGGAAATATGGCAATGAACAGCTGGCATAATGATACTTATATTACAATGCGCCTGTTCTCGGTTCCTGCTTTTGCGCTTTATATTAAGATGTGTCGTTCATATAAGGAAGGAATTAAGCTTAAGGACTGGGGAGCACATACGCTGTTGTTAATTCTGTCAACTGCTTCAAAACCCAGTTTCTTTTTAGCAATTGCGCCGGTAGCTCTTGTTATATTCATTATAGATTTTATCTGTAATATAAAGAATTTTAGCGTGATAAAACGCATAATATTGTTTGGGACTTCATTTCTTCCCGCAGCGGCTATTATTTTTTATCAGAATAAACTTCTGTATGGTGATGATGCGGCACAGGAAGCCAGCATAGTATTTGATCCTTTTACGGTGGCATCCATAAATGGTAATCCCGCTGTGAAATTGGGGATATTATTGGTATTTCCGCTGATTGTTTTGGGGCATTCTTTTGCGAGAGTGCGTAAGGATGCAGGAAAATATTACTGGTACATACTGGTGTGGGTTTTCTGGGCAGTGGAGATGTTTTACTACATGTTCCTTGCCGAAGGCGGAGACAGATGGCATGATGAGAATTTTTCCTGGGGAGCACAGTTCGGAAACTACATTCTCTACATGGCAAGTTTCTATATGGTAAAAGAGATTTTAAAAGGTGTTATTGAAAATAAAAAGTCCGGTAAAGTGGCGGACAGAAAAGACGTGGTATTTGTAAATGCAGCTGCAGTATTTTTTATTTATCTTACAGCTGTAGGCGGATTGTATTTTCTCCATGTAATGGTGGGACATTTCCCATTGTTTTAAGGGGATAGAAAAGGGGGACAGATGACAGAAAAGAGTGCTAATCCATGGAAAGATAATCTGATGGAAAAGGAAATCCCATTAGAAGTAATAGCTGAGAAACTGCTGGATCATGCAGGTGACAGTGTCTGGGGATTTGAAGTTTATTATCATAAAAGACCTGATGGTGATGCCATAGGTTCTGCCTATGCTCTTGCCTTGGGACTTGCTTCCCTGGGGGCATGTGTGAAAGTCATAGGTAATGAGCCTGTTCCGGAAATGTACAGGTATCAGACCGAGGCGGCTGAACGGATACTGTATGCCGGGAATGCCAGACGGACTTTAAGGATAGCAGTGGATACCGCTACGGCGCACCGGCTTGGAAAGAATTCGGACGTGGGAATGGACTTTGTGCTGGATCATCATGTGACAAACATGATTTCGGAAGAAGGTCATATGCCGGCGCCGTATAGATATGTGGAACCGGAGGCTGCCTCCTGTGCCGAAGTGATTTTGAAACTGCTGAAACTTATGCGGGTTCCTATAACAAAGCAGATAGCTGATCTTTTATATATGGGACTTGTGACGGATGTGTCATGTTTCCGTGCAATGTCTACAAACGCCGCTTCTCTTGAAGCAGCTGCGGAGTTGGCCGGATGTGGCGCTGACATAGTTGATATAGGCAGGCATCATTATATGAGAAAGACGCCGGGACAGATCGGCATGGAAAAGGAAGTCTATGACAGACTGGTTTTTTCTGATGATAATGAAGTAATAGGAAGTTATGTGACAGCCTTAGATTATGCGCATCATTCCATTACTGATCCCGAGCTGAGTGACTTTATGAATACTGTGGACCAGATATGTAAGCCTGACAAGGGAATTGCCCATGCTCATGTGCTGGTGCGTGAGCTTAGGCCCGGAGTTTGCCGGGTGTCAGTTACATCGAGGCTGCCGGTTAATGCTGCAAGGATATGCGGAAAGATTGGCGGCGGTGGACATGACAATGCAGCCGGGACAGAGATGGACGGTGATCCAAAGGATATTCTTGAGGAAGTAATGAGGTTATGCAGACAGGAAGTTGAGGAGAATCTGTGAAAAAGATCCTTGTATATAAATTGGAAGATACGCCGTTTGAATCCCTGTTGCGGAAGTTGGCGGAGGAACAGAACGTTCTTTATATTCAAGTCGATAAGACGGAACTTAGAAATGAATTAAGGGAGCTGCTCCGTATTCCTGTCGCAGGTACAGATGCAGATGCAGTGTTTTCTCCGGCTCCTGATGTCTGGATTCACAGAAGGGACATGGTGGAGCCCTTATTATTGCTATATGGTTTTTCAAACGAGGAAATGGAAGAATTTTTTGATGGCATGAAAAGATACGGCATACCCAGGATAAGACTGACGGCGATGGCGACAGCACATAACCTGAGATGGTCTTTTAGAGCGCTATATCAGGAATTGCGTACGGAAGCTGATTCTATGGCAAGAGCTTAAATTGAAAGGGAAACGATGGATTATATTATCGCAATACTTCTCATTCTCATCGTAATATTAAATATCGTTATTATCATACGTAGTTTTGCGGATAAAAAGACGGAAGTTCTGAAACTTCAGGATGTTCAGGATGAATGTGATGGCATCAGGCGGGATATTGAGGATCATGTAAGCCGTGAGATGTCTGCATTAAGAAGTGAGCAGGGACAGAAGAATTCTGAACTGAAGCAGGAACTGCTGGCATCCCAGGCGTCTTTCAAGCAGGACATAATGACGTCCCAGGCAGCCTTCAAGCAGGATATAATGTCTTCCCAATCTGCGCTTAAGCAGGATGTCATAAATTCCCAGGGGACTCTTAAGCAGGAACTTACTGCGTCGTCAACAGTTCTTAAGGATGATCTTACGGCATCTTCGGCTAATTTAAAGGAAGAACTGGTAACTGCTCAGGACAGACTTGGTGTAAAGCTTGCTGAGTCACAGAAGTCCAGTCAGGATGCCGTGAACGAGCTGATAAAATTTAAACTCGATAACCTGGATTCTGTGATGAAGAAACAGACAGAAGATATGGAGCGCAGTCTTTCTGAGATAAAAGAAGGTACCGCAAAGGAAGTGAAGAGCCTCAAAGATGAGACGAATGAGTCCATAAAAACTCTTCGTGAGAGCACGGAAAGAAATCTTACAGAGATAAGGAATAATAATGACAGGAAAATAACCGAGCTTAATGAGAATAATGAAAAGCGTCTGCGGGAACTTGGTGAAAGGACCGATAAGAGGCTTGAGGAAATAAAGGGAGTAGTAGAAGAAAAGCTTACCGATACATTAAATAAACGTATCAATGAGTCGTTTAAAAATGTAAGCGACCAGTTGGAGCAGGTTTATAAGGGTTTAGGTGAAATGAAGAGTCTTGCCGGAGATGTGGGCGGACTCAAGCAGGTGCTTTCCGGCGTGAAAACCAGGGGAATACTTGGTGAGTATCAGCTGGGGGCAATTCTTTCCGAAATCTTAAGTCCCGAACAGTATGAAACAGATGTGGCAACTATACCCGGAAGCAGCAATAGGGTGGAGTTTGCAATAAAACTTCCCGGAAATGACGGAGGTTGTGTATACCTGCCCATAGATTCAAAGTTCCCCGGTGATTCTTACAGGCAATTGCAGGATGCGTATGACAGCGCAGACAGAAATGCAATAGAATCGGCTAAAAAAGCATTAATAACAGTGATGAAACAGGAGGCAAGGGATATAAGGGAAAAATATGTTGCTGTACCTTATACCACGAATTTTGGTATAATGTTTCTTCCGTTTGAAGGATTGTATTCCGAGGCAGTAAATTTGGGAATGGTGGAGATCCTTCAGAAGGACTATCAGGTCAATATCGTAGGTCCCAGCACCATGGGGGCAATGCTGAGCAGCCTCCAGATGGGCTTTAGAACCCTGGCAATACAGAAACGCAGCGATGAGGTGTGGAAGGTGCTTGCCGATGTTAAGACCGAATTCGGAAAGTTTTCCGACCAGTTGGTTAAGATGCAGAAACACCTTGATCTTACCAGCAAGGACCTGGATGCATTGATGACCACCAGGACAAAGGCATTAACGAGAAAACTTTCTTCTGTCCAGACCCTGGAGCAGCAGGATGTAAATATGCTGCCCGGCATAATGACGGATATTGATGATGACGTTGTATCAGATGAAATAGGGATAGATCCCCTTGATGATACTGATACAGAATAAGGATTGATATATGGTTTTTAGTTCGATGATATTTTTATGGGTGTTTTTGCCGCTGACTCTTGTTCTGTCAAGAGTTTTCAGGGGTAAAGCCTGTAACCTGCTGCTGCTTGCGGCAAGTCTTGTTTTCTATGCATGGGGAGAACCGGTATATGTTTTCCTTATGATTTTTTCAATACTCTTTAATTATGTAGTGGGACTGCTTATAGGCAGGGCAGAAGATTCATCCAAGGCAGCATTAAAGAAGACCTGGCTGATAATGGGAATAGTGGGAAATATTCTCTTGCTGGGGTATTATAAATATTGTGATTTTTTCATTGGTATTCTGAATGATACATTCTTCAGGAATGCACCACTTGATCTGAAATATATTTCCCTTCCCATAGGCATATCATTTTTCACCTTCCAGGCAATGAGCTATATCATAGATCTGTATAGGGGAAAATATCCGGCACAGAAAAATCTCTTCAGCCTTGCATTGTATATTTCATTCTTTCCCCAGCTGATAGCCGGACCTATTGTGCGCTATGAGGACATGGAAGCACAGTTATCAAAGCGTGATGTTAATACTGAACTTACAATAGAAGGATTCAGGCGTTTTATTTACGGCCTTGCAAAGAAGGTTATAATCTCAAATACCCTTGCCTTGACTACTGCATATTTCTGGAATATGGAAGGTACTCAGATGGCGCCGCTCTATGCATGGACCAGTGCAATATTCTATACATTGCAGATATACTATGATTTTTCTGGCTATTCGGATATGGCTATCGGTCTGGGCAAAATGTTTGGTTTTACCATTCCGGAGAATTTTAACTATCCATACATGTCAGCATCGGTCAGTGAGTTTTGGCGCAGGTGGCACATGACATTAGGCGCGTGGTTCAGGGAGTATGTGTATATTCCTTTGGGAGGCAGCAGGCGGGGCAAAGTCAGGACCTGTATAAATTTAGCAATCGTTTTCTTTTTGACTGGACTCTGGCACGGCGCGGCGTATCAGTTTGTATTATGGGGAATCTACTACGCTTTCTTTATGGTGATAGAAAGGGCGTTCCTGAAAAAGTGGCTGGATAAGCACCGGATAGTTGGACACGTATATACATTGTTTGTTGTTGTCATCGGATGGGTAATGTTTTCTGCCACCACCGCTCAGAATGGGGTATATGTTTTGGGAAAGAAGATGTTCCTTATTTATGATGCGCCGGAGCTTGTTCCGTATGTGACCTACAGATTCCTTTCTGCAAAGAAAGTCATAATAGGGATTCTTGCTATTATTGGCTGCGGACCTCTGCAGCTTGCAGGACAGAAACTGCATCTTACCGAGAAATGGAAGGGCAGCATACCGGAACTGATATTATGCGGACTGATATTTGTTTATTGTGTGATAACCCTTGCTGCCGGAACTTACAACCCGTTTATATATTTTAGGTTCTGAGTGAAGTCCGGTGGAAATGATAAATATTGAGCTGTAATATGAAAATTAAAGGTTATATTAAAGAATGAAAAAAAGTGTAAAAATATGCTGGATATGTATGATGGTGGTATTCCTTTTCCTGCCGTATCCCTTATGGCTGGTACTTTCACCTGCCCTTGCGGATGCAGATCCTACAGGGGAGGGAAGGCCGCTGGCAGTGTGGCCCGGGGAAGAAACTGCCCTGTCTGAATATCCGGGAGCTGTGACATCATATATTGAAGATCATCTGCCCTTTAGAAGTCAGTTGATCACGGCAAATAATTCAATAGACATGTATGCCTTCCGTGAAGGTGAAATAGGAAAAGTAATAGTTGGGAAAAATAATTTCCTGTATTTTAACAGCGAGACTGAAGGTGATCCCTTGTCAGACTATACCGGGGAAAATCTCCTGACGGAAGAGCAGCTGGCAAAAATCTGTGCGGACCTGACTGCAACAAGTGATGAGCTGGAAGCACGGGGAACTACCCTTGTATTTTTGTTTATTCCAAATAAGTCTACAATATATCCCGAATATATGCCGGATAGGTATGGAGAACACGCAGATCCCGGTTGCATGCAGCAGATAGAGGATTACCTCAGGGCAAATTCGGATCTTGTGATAATCGATCCGACGGAAGCAATGCTTGCGCAGAAAGCAGAAGATGAGGATAATGGTACAGGAAAGGATATTTATTTCCGATATGATACTCACTGGAACCATAGGGGAGCTTATGTGACATCAGGAGTTTTGCTAAATGAATTGTATGGGGCGGAGATTGCGGATCTTGATGATTTAGAGCAGACCCCGGTGAGCTATGCCGCTGATCTGGAACGGTTGATAAAGATGACGGATGTTCTGGGAGAAGATACGGAATATCAATTAAATGGTTATGTTGAACAGACGCCTGAAATAATGCCATACCACATTTTCTCGGAACCTGATTCCAAGATACTGCGTCTTATGACAGATCGTGAAGAAGGTGACACACTTGTAATAAAATGTGATTCGTTTTCCGGTTTTTATTATTATATGGCAGGTGCGTTTAAATATACTTACGTGGCGACTCATGATAATTATGACCTTCCATTGATACAGACTACGAAACCAAAGTATTTAATATGGGAGTCTGCAGAAAGGTACCTTCCGGAGCGTCTGCTTGCCTGGGATGAAACATCGCCACTTGCAGAGGAAGGAAAGTAGTGCTAAAACATATCGTATTGTTTTGGGCTGTGAAAAGAATTTATGGGTTAATACCTTATTGAAGGAGGAAAAGAATATGATAGGCATAATATGTGCAATGGAACTTGAGATTGAGAAGATAAGGGAGGGTATGACCGACATAAAGGAGGAAAAGCATGCCGGTGTTGTTTATACCCTGGGAAAGAAAAAGGGAGCTGATGTGGTAATGGCTGTGAGCGGAGCCGGAAAGGTTTTTGCGGCAATCTGTACCCAGGCTATGATCGACAATTTTCACCCTGAGGTGATACTGAATGTGGGTGTGGCAGGAAGCCTTAGCACAGATCTTTCCATAGGTGACATTGTGATGGCTGAACAGCTGGTACAGCACGATATGGATGTAACGGCTCTCGGCTTAAAGAAGGGTCAGCTTTACGGAAGTGATTACAGGTTCTTCCCGGCAAATTCTAAAGTCATAGACCTTATAAAGGAATGCCTGGAACTGGTAAACCTTGAGCGTGAAAAGGAAGGGAAAAAGGCTCTTCATGCCATAAAGGGAACGGTTGCTTCCGGTGATATCTTCGTGGCTGACAGTGGGCTTAAAAAGTCTATAGTAGACGAATTCCAGGCTGTTGCCTGCGAGATGGAAGGCGCAGCCATAGCACAGGTGTGCTGCGTGAATGAGATCAGATTCGGCGTGATAAGGGCCATATCGGATTCGGCAAACGAGGATTCTACAATGGATTACGGCGAATTCAGCAGGATGGCTGCAGACAATTCTGCTGAGCTTATTGATATGTTTATTGGAAGGTACGGTAAATAATTTAAACTTCCCGCGCCGCCGGGGAGACCGTACGGCGTGGGGAAATATATCGGTTAGACACACCTAATAATTGTTAGACAAAATAACCAAAAATAGTCGTGCATTATGCACGGCTTTTGTTTACTTTTTCGACGTTTAATGGTAAGATAGCAAGCGACATATTTTGTACTTGCATAATGGTGTCAGGCTCTTTTTTTCTGTCTTGGCATCATAAAATTTAATAAGGAGGAAATAAATATGGCAAGAAGCAAGAAGACGATGGATGGTAACGAAGCTGCCGCACATGCTGGTTATATCTTTACAGATACAGCTGCCATCTATCCCATCACCCCGTCATCACCTATGGCGGAACACACCGACGAGTGGGCAACTCAGGGCAGGAAGAACTATTTCGGCAAGACGGTTAAGATCGTCGAGATGGAATCCGAAGCAGGTGCTTCCGGTACTGTACACGGTTCACTGGTAGCCGGTGCACTCACATCAACTTACACAGCATCTCAGGGTCTTCTTCTTATGATCCCGAACCTGTATAAGATAGCCGGCGAAAGACTTCCGGGCGTTGTAAATGTGGCTGCACGTTGTATCGCATCACACGCACTTAATATCTTCGGTGATCACTCCGATGTATATGCCTGCAGACAGACAGGTTGTGCAATGCTTTGCGAATCTTCAGTTCAGGAAGTTATGGACCTTACCCCTGTTGCATATCTTGCAGCTATCAAGGGCCGTCTTCCTTTCATCAATTTCTTTGATGGTTTCCGTACTTCTCACGAGATCCAGAAGATTGATATCTGGTCAAATGAGGATTTCGATGACATCATCGATCAGAAGGCTATAGATGATTTCAGAGCAGGTGCTCTTAATCCCAATCATCCCCGTGAAATGGGATCTGCTCAGAACCCTGACATCTTCTTCCAGTCCAGAGAGTCTTGCAACACTGCATATGACGAGCTTCCTGCAATCGTTCAGGAATACATGGACAAGATCAATGCAAAGATCGGTACAGATTACAAGCTTTTCAACTACTATGGTGCTGCTGATGCAGAGCATGTAATAGTTGCAATGGGATCTGTTAACGATACTATTGAAGAGACTATCGATTATCTTGCTGCAAAGGGCGAGAAGGTTGGTCTTATCAAGGTAAGACTTTACAGACCTTTCTCTGTAGAAGCATTCTTAGGTGCTATCCCTGCAAGCGTAAAGACTATCTCTGTACTTGACCGTACAAAGGAGCCCGGATGTATCGACGAGCCTCTGGCACTCGATGTTAAGAGCGCACTTATGAGCGATGACAAGTTCGCAGGCGTTAAGGTATTCACAGGTCGTTATGGTCTTGGTTCAAAGGATACTACACCTGAGCAGATCGTTGCTGTATATCACAACACAGATAAGAAGAAATTCACACTTGGTATCAACGATGATGTTACACATCTTTCACTTGATGCAGGTGAGCCTCTTGTTACAACTCCTGAGGGAACAGTTTGCTGTAAGTTCTGGGGTCTCGGTGCAGACGGTACAGTCGGCGCAAACAAGAACTCCATCAAGATCATCGGTGATAACACAGACATGTTCGCACAGGCATACTTTGATTATGATTCAAAGAAGTCCGGCGGTATCACAATGTCTCACTTAAGATTCGGTAAGAAACCCATCAAGTCTACTTACCTTATCCACAAGGCTAATTTCGTAGCATGCCACAACGCTGCATACGTAAGAAAGTACAACATGGTTCAGGAGCTTGTTGACGGCGGTACATTCCTCCTCAACTGCCCTTGGGAAGGCGAAGAGCTTGACAGCCATCTTCCCGGCCAGGTTAAGAAGTACATCTATGACCACAAGATCAAGCTTTACACTATCAACGGTACAAAGCTTGGTATCGAGTCCGGCATGGGACCCACAAGAATCAACACCATCCTTCAGTCTGCATTCTTCAAGCTTACAGGCATCATCCCTGAGGAGAAGGCTATCGAGCTTATGAAGGCTGCTGCTAAGAAGACCTATGGTCTTAAGGGTGATGACGTAGTTCAGAAGAACTGGAACGCTATCGACCTCGGTGCTACCGGTGTTGTAGAAGTTAATGTTCCTGATTCCTGGGCTAACGGTGCTGACGAAGGTCTTGATTATCCTAAGGCTACAAAGGGAAGCAAGGAAGTTCAGGATTTCGTAAACAACATCCAGATCCCTGTATCTTCACAGGAAGGTAACAGCATCCCTGTATCCGTAACAATGACTTACACTGACGGTTCTACACCTTCAGGTACAGCAGCATTCGAGAAGCGCGGAGTTTCCGTAGCTGTTCCCGTATGGAATCCTGATACCTGTATCGAGTGTCAGCAGTGTTCATATGTATGTCCTCACGCAGCTATCCGTTCAGTTGCTCTTACTGATGAAGAAGCAGCTAAGGCTCCTGCAGGAATGCAGCTTAAGGATCTTACAGGTATGCCCGGATACAAGTTCTCCATCGTTGTATCTCAGATGGACTGCCTTGGATGCGGATCTTGTGCAAATGTTTGTCCTGCTAATAAGGCTCCTAAGAATGTTGAAGCCGGCGTTAAGACTCTTGCTATGCAGACACTTGATGATGAACTCAAGGCACAGCAGAAGTACTTCGACTTCGCAGTAGAGCTTGACGAGAAGGAAGAAGTAATAAGCAAGTTTGGTATGGATACCGTTAAGGGATCACAGTTCAGACAGCCTTATCTTGAGTTCTCAGGCGCATGCGCAGGCTGCGGTGAGACACCTTATGCTAAGCTCGTTACACAGCTGTATGGTGACAGAATGTACATTGCAAATGCAACCGGATGCTCATCCATCTGGGGTAACTCTTCACCTTCAACACCTTACACAACCAACAAGAAGGGCCAGGGTCCTGCATGGGCTAACTCACTCTTCGAGGATAACGCAGAGTTCGGTTTCGGTATGTATCTTGCACAGAAGACACTCCGCGGCAATGTAAAGGATGAGGTTGAGGCACTTGCTGCTGAGACATCTGATGCTAACATCAAGGCTGCTATCGATGAGTACCTTGCTACATTCGATGAGACCTTAAAGAATACCGAAGCTACAGACAAGCTCCTTGCTGCTATCGCAAATGACTCCAGCGCACACGCTAAGGAGATCATCAAGAACAAGGATTACGCTGCTAAGAAGTCACAGTGGATCTTCGGTGGTGACGGATGGTCATTCGATATCGGATTCGGTGGTCTCGACCACGTACTTGCTTCCGGTGAGGATGTAAACGTATTCGTATTCAACACTGAGGTTTACTCAAATACCGGTGGACAGTCTTCAAAGGCTACTCCTATCGGTGCTGTTGCTCAGTTCGCTGCAGGCGGTAAGGCTATCAAGCAGAAGGATCTTGCAGGCATAGCAATGAGCTATGGTTATGTATACGTTGCACAGGTTGCAATGGGTGCTAATCCTAACCAGCTCGTTAAGGCTATCAAGGAAGCTGAGAGCTATCATGGACCTTCACTCATCATCGGTTATGCTCCTTGTATCAACCACAGAATTAAGGCCGGTATGGGTGCTGCTATGGCAGAAGAGAAGAAGGCTGTTGATGCTGGTTACTGGCATCTGTTCAGATTCAATCCTACTGCTGAGAAGAAGTTCACTCTTGATTCCAAGGCTGCAACAGTTCCTTACGCTGACTTCATCGGCGGAGAAGCTCGTTACACCGCTCTTTCCAAGGTCAACAAGGAGAAGGCAGGAGAGCTCTTCAAGGAAGCAGAAGAGGCTGCAAAGGAGAAGTTTACTCACCTTTCAAATCTCGTTGAACTGTATTCAAAGAACTAAACTGAAAGCAGTTTCATAGTTAATACTTAATTAAAAGATCCGGCGGGCAAAAATGTCCGCCGGATTTTGACGTTTAGAAACAGATGTGATAAAATGTCCTAGCGTGGTTGCGCGGAGTCCAAGTGTAATGAGTCTGACGCGATTATGCGGGAACAGGCTAATAGTCACTTATCATTAAGGAGGAAAACAATGGACAATAACGGCTACAACAACTATGGAAACCAGGGCGGAATGCCTAACGGAAATTATGGCTATAACGGCGGCATGCCCCAGGAGCCGAAGCAGAGCAACGCATTAGCTATAGTAGCTCTTGTATGCGGTATATTATCAATCGTATGCTGCTATTGTACAGTGGGTCTAACGATCATACCTGCAATAGTTGCTATCATCTGCGGTGCTATTGCACTGAAGAAGGGTCAGTCAAAGGGACTTAGCATAGCCGGTCTCGTTTGCGGTATCATAGGCCTTCTGCTGTCAGCTTCCATGCTCATCTATGTAATATTCGTTGTCGGTATATCCGGCCTTGAGTATATGGATATGTTAAACAGTTATTCCAGCTATTATTAAGCTGTAGAACAAATTAGGATGATTTTAAGACCCGAAGGCAATTCATAAGCCTTCGGGTTTGTATTTGTCACAGAGTTTAGGAAAAAAACGGAAATGGTGATATCTTTTGGAAGAAGTTAGATCTGAGAATGAGACAGTAATAGGGCGCAGGAAGTTTAAAGATCCGCTGACGGATACCTGGTTTATATGGGGAATCGTTTCGGGGATTGCCGGGCTTGCTGCCATTGTAATTTTTATAATTTACGGTGACCGTATAATATCAGGCGGACCGGGATGTATGTTTAACAGAGTTACCGGATTATACTGTCCGGGCTGTGGTGGAACCAGGGCTTTTTATTATGCCGTCCACTTACATTTTTTTAAGAGTATTCTCTGTCATCCAATAGTTATGTATGCGCTTGCAGCTTATTTCGTTTTTATGATAAACACGCTGCTGGTAAAGTTTACAAGAAGATTTGGTTTTGAAGGCTATCCGGTAACCTCTACCATTATTATCGGAGTAGTGGTGATACTGGGACAGTGGGTAATAAGGAATATATTAATCCTTTTTTGGGGAATTACATTTTTGTAGAATGTATTATACTGTTATAAATACTTGTCTTTTGGTATACTTGTAACGGTTCAGAATCTGTATTGATCTGAACCGTTATGTATGTTTTATACATGCGGCAGACAGAGGCTGTCGCAGCCGCGAAAGAAGCGGCGGAAAGAGGAATGATGATCGAAGATATAGCCGCTCTTATACCTGCCTATAATCCCGATAGGGAAATGACAAAGGTGGTAGAAGGGCTGGTTTCTGAATTCTCGAATATTGTGATCGTTGATGACGGCTGTGATGAAAGCTACAATGAAATCTTTGCAGAAGTGGAGAGACTCGGAGAAAAGGCAAACATCACGGTGCTGCATCACGAAGTGAATAAAGGAAAAGGGGCAGCGCTTAAGACGGGTTTTTCATATGTTTTAGAATCACTGCCGGGTGTTTCTGCTGTAGTCACTCTTGATGCTGACGGACAGCATACCGTTTCGGATACATTAAAGTGTTGCAAAGGTTTTTATGATTTTGAAGGAAAAAATAAACCGGTAGTTTTCGGCTGCCGTGATTTTAAATCCGATACAAAGATACCTGCACGTTCAAGATTTGGAAACAGGCTTACCAGCAGGCTGCTTAAGCTTTTCGGAAATATTACACTATCTGACACCCAGACCGGCCTCAGGGTTTTTAGCAGGGACATACTTGCAGATCTCTGCGCTGTTCCCGGTGAACGGTATGAGTTTGAAATGAATATGATATTTGAGCTTCATGACATGGGCATACCTTTTATGGAGGTTCCCATAGAAGTCATATATCTTAACGAGAATGAGAGCTCACACTTCAATCCGATAAAAGATTCCATAAGGATATATAAAGTTTTCTTTAAATTCATTGCATCATCCTTAGGGTCATTTGTGGTGGATTATGCATTGTTTTCGGCTCTTGTATGTCTTCTTGCGAACAGGATGCCGGAGTTCAATGTCGGCCTGTTTAATCTGAGCATAAACTACATAGTGGTTTCGACAGTTATAGCGCGTATATGCTCAGGCATATTCAATTACTGCATAAACCGCATGATATTTAAAACCAGGAAAAAGGATGCTGCAGGATCTGGTCCCAGATATTTTATTCTCTGGTTCATCCAGATGCTTATATCAGCAAATGCTGTTAAGTACCTGACGCTGTGGCTTGGTATTCCTGCAATGATTACAAAGATCGTGGTTGATCCGATACTGTTCTTTATAAGTTATAAAGTACAGCAGGTTTGGGTTTTCAAG
Source organism: Lachnospiraceae bacterium AB2028 (assembly GCA_000621425.1). GTDB lineage: Bacteria > Bacillota > Clostridia > Lachnospirales > Lachnospiraceae > NK4A136. The sequence continues at coordinate 68,693 of JHYJ01000007.1, read as the reverse complement.
AAAAAAGATTAACGAAAGTGGAGAAAGATAATGGGTGATAGTGATTATGCTTTTTTTGCCATGATGGCAAGGCTTAAATGGATAGACAGATGGGCTCTTATGAGAAATTCCGAGGAGGAGAATCTTTCGGAACATTCTCTCCAGGTTGCCATGTTGTCACATGTTCTTTGCGTGATAGGAAATAAGCGCTTTGGCAAAAAGCTTGACGCGGAGCATGCTGCGATGTTCGGTATGTATCATGATGTTTCGGAAATCCTTACCGGGGATATGCCTACTCCCGTAAAATACAGGAACAAAACTATAAAAGGTGCATACAAGCAGATCGAGGATGATGCAAATGAAAGTCTGCTCACCCTTCTTCCGGAAGATATACGCGAGGAGTATCGAAAGGTTCTTTTTCCGGAGGATGAATATGCGTACGAAGTAAAGCTTGTAAAAGCAGCTGATAAGATATCGGCTTATATTAAGTGTCTTGAAGAAAAAAAGGCAGGTAATGACGAATTTGCTGATGCAGAGCAGTCAACCCTTGAATCTATAAAAGCTATGGACCTTGAGGAGATTGATGTTTTCCTTGAAGAGTTCCTTCCGGCATACAAGAAGACTCTTGATGCCATCAGGCCGGAGATATGATCAAAAAAGTTATCTTGCCTCCCACCATGGATTGTCCATTGACTCTAATTCGTGCAGCCTTGGTGTGATTTCGTTTATATTTAATTGCAATCTTTCTTTTTCTCTGAGGAGCAGGTATTCCTGTTCCTCGTTTTTTTTGAACTCACGGGGATAATTACGTTTATGCAGGAGTTCAGCAAGAGCAACGGCGAAATTGCTGTTGCCCATTTCGGCGATTGCAGTTGTACCACTTACTATAACAAACACCAGAAGTACCATATGGATCACGAATAGGAGCCCAAGTACCGTGGAGCCCATTGCTGTAACAAAAACTGCGGCAGAATCAAGGATAGTGGCATTTGATGAAGCGGCAACGGTGTTTATTGTAAAGAAATAAATATTTGCAAGCACGAAAATGTAAGCGCCTAAAGAAAGGAGGAAGCCGATAAGTGAACGTCGTTTCCATTGAGATAAAAACGCGCGGCGATTACGCACATCAAGGATTACAGTTTCAAGCTGGTATTTCTGCTCTTTGAGAGACTGCATCTCTATGCGTAGTTCTTTTAATTCTTTTTTTTCTTCATCTGTCATAGTTTTTTATTCGTAACCGGTTATGAACAATACACTTAATTCTATCATAGATCGCAGTAAACAGCATAGGTTTTTATAAGTAAACAAAGGTTTGCTAACACTAACTAATTATACTGTGTTAAGCTTTCCACAGAGTAAAAAAACACAAAAGAGGAGGAAATCTATTATGGCATATGTAATCAATGATTCATGCATCAGCTGTGGAACTTGCGAGGGTAACTGCCCTGTTGGCGCTATCTCTCAGGGAGATTCTCAGTACACTATCGATGCTGATACTTGCATCAGCTGCGGAACATGCGCAGGTAACTGCCCTGTTGGTGCTATTTCTGAGGAATAATTTCCAAAGACAAAATGAAAAAAGAAGTGCCGCATCCGAAAGGGTGCGGCATTTTATTTGTTGCGTTATTTGATTTTTTTTCCGGTGTCGCACAAATCTTTAAGAAAGCAGTTCTCACAATTTGGCTTAGGGGCTTTGCAGATGCTGCGGCCGTGGGCGATTATCTGTAGATTCCAAAGTATCCAGTGATCCTTCGGGAGTTTTTTCATAAGGTCGAATTCAACTTTTACAGGATCCGTCTCTTCAGTGAGCCCCAGTTTTTTTGAAACTCTTTTGACATGTGTATCTACTACAATACTGGGCTCGTTGTATATATTTCCCCTTATCACATTTGCGGTTTTTCTGCCTACTCCGGGAAGGGCAGTCAGTTCTTCTATTGAAGAAGGAACTTCGCCGTCATATTTTTCCAAGAGTACGCGGCAGCATGCAATTATGTTTTTAGCTTTATTATGGTAGAAACCGGTGGAGTGTATGTCCTGCTCAAGTTCTTTAAGGTCTGCTTCGGCAAAGGCTTTAACCGTAGGATACTTTTGGAACAGCGTTGCGGTAACAATGTTTACCCTTGCATCCGTACACTGCGCACTTAAAATTGTAGCAATAAGCAGCTGCCATGCAGTGGAATGATCAAGGTAACATTTGGCATCGGTGCCGTAGTGGTCATCCAGTCTATTTAGTATTTTTTGCAGATTTTTTTGGTTCATTTTTGTTATAAATATTAAAAAAGTGTTGACTCAAATTTTTTTTTGGGATATAGTGTTAGCGTAATTATAAGAAAGCATGTTGGTTTATGCAAGCTTACACATGTAAATAGCCGGTGTTGGGGAGACGCGAACGGCTTTAGAGAAAAGGAGAGAACTATGACATACGAGAAGATTGTTGATTATGTGCAGAAGAAATTTGCAAAGCTTGACGTCAGCAAGACTGGTGATGTGGCTGTGCAGATCGATGTGACTGGAGAAGGCGAAGGCGCATTCTATGTTGCTGTTAAGGAAGGCAAGGGTGCAGTTGAGCCTTATGAGTATTATGATCATGATGCAAAGATCATTGCTGACGGCAGCGATATAATCGCTATCGTAGATGGCAAGCTTGATGCTGTTGCAGCATTCAACGAGGGCAAGATCCGTGTTGAAGGTAATGTTGAGAAGGTTGCTGAGCTTAAGAGCGTATTCGGAGTAAAGAAGGCAGCACCTGCTAAGAAGGCAGCTCCCGCAAAGAAGGCACCTGCTAAGAAGGCAGCACCTGCTAAGAAAGCTGAGCCTGCTAAGAAAGCTGAGCCTGCTAAGAAGGAAGAGGTAAAGGCAGAAGTTAAGGCTGAGGCTAAGAAACCTGCTGCTAAGCCTGCTAAGAAGGCAACAACAAAGAAATAAGAATTACGGAATAATAAATCTTTCGTAGGTTTATAGTGAGTATACAAGGGTCATCGTGCTGATTGCACGGTGACCTTTTTTATCGTGCAGGCCATGTAAGGCTTTTGCTTTGTACAGAACGATGGTTAAGTCTTTCCGGCAGACAACATGGGATGGTTAACACAGTATGATTATGATATAATTCAGACTAAGTTTACGGAATTATTTTTTGTTAATGATAAAAGAGTAATTTTATGCGGTAGAATTAAGGAGGGGTTGAAGTGAGCAGAATTACAGTTGCGGGAATTACACAGATTGAAACCATTGTCAATGTGGATGAAGTTCCGGTACCTTATGTTTCATCAAGAAGCATGCCGAACACCATATTCACGGAAGCCGGAGGCGATGCTTTTAACGAAAGCCTTGCTTTTACCTGGCTTGGTGATGAAGTGCATTTTCTTTCCATAGTCGGACGTAACTTAGATATGGAAGTACTCAATCCCAATGATAGAAAGGTCACCATTTCTACCGAACATATACTTCCTATAGCTGAAGCTACTGCAACCCAGGTAATACTTTGCGGGAAGGACAGAAAGAAACAAGTATTTGAGGATATCAAGGATCTTCGTAATGTTACATATGATATGTCCATGGTAACACCTCTTATTGCATCATCGGAACTGTTAGTAGTTGCAAATGCAAACTTCTGCAGACCATTTTTAGAGATAGCCGCAAAGTACAAAGTTCCAGTAGCAGTTAATATGCATACTTTTGAGAGGGAAAAGGAACAGTATAATGAAGACTTCCTTAGGGAGGCATCAATTCTCTATGTTGATGATGACTGCGTGGATAATGATCCCTTCGGTTTTATGAAGGACTTAGCTGAAAAGTATGACATATCCGTTATGGTAATGGGTCAGGGAAATAAAGGTCTCATACTTTATGACAGAGATCAGAACATACATGTTCACTATGACTGTGTAAAGACTAATGAAGTGGTGAATTCCGTTGGTGCCGGTAATGCGCTGTTTGCATGTTTCCTTCATTACTATGTGGAGACTAAGGATTCTGTAAATGCTATAAAGAACGCGCTGCTTTTTGCATCATACAAAGTAGGATTCATGGGCACATCAAACGGATTCATGACAGTGGATGAAGTTGCCCAGTGGAGACGGCTGATATGGGGAATGGACAAGACTCCCGAAAAGATTGCGAATATTAAATAGGCGTATCTGTCGCTTTTTCAAGCATACGCATTATGGATGGAGCTGTCAGGCTGTTAAGCCCGGCAGCTTTTTCTTTGAGCGCGTTTATTTTTTCGGGAGTGCCAGCCTTTTCGTAAAGTTTTGTGAGCAGGGAATAGCTCCCCAAGGCATCACTTCCTGTAGAAATGGAAAATTCTAAAATTTTTATGGCGCTTTGTTCATCACCATCATCTGAAAGACATTCCGCAAAGTTTTGCAGGTTCCGTACCAGCAATGTGTATCTTTCATCGCATTCTGAAAGTTCCGGCAGGTTTGCGGCACCGTATTGTAATTTCAAATCTGTGTTACTGATTCCGGTAAGATTAAGTATCCGCTTGTCTTTCAGAAAGTCTAAGTTTCTCATGACTTCCTGCATTTTTGCGCAGTCTGTGTATTCTATAAGAAATAATTCTTCCGGTATTTTTATGTAGGGCAGGTCATCAATAGGCTGTTTCCTGGTAGTGTTGGCTTCATTCTCCCTGTTCACAAAAGCTTCTATCTCATCACGGCTTTTCTTGGCAGAGCGTTTTATGAACCAGAACAGCAAAATTATGAAGATTACTACACTTGTCAAAACAGGCATTTTCATTTATAATTACCAAATTAGAAAAAATGACGATTTTTAAACATATTTTTTGGAGAAATTGTAATGTTTAATATGCACAGCAATAAGGGACGCAAGGTATTGAGGACTATTTTGATAGTTATTCTCGCTCTTGCGATGATAGTACCGTCTATAGCGGCATACCTTTCTATGTAATAACGGCAACTATTATATTTTAGACTTTTTTGGGTCATAGTGCAAGGATGCACACGTATGGGGGTTAGCGATTGTTGCAGTTCGGGGGACAGCAGAATATAACCTGGTCAGTGAGATCGGGCTGCAGTTTCAAAGTGAGGTGTGATTATGAAGACTAATCTTAAGAAGACAATTATTTTTATTATGATGACTACTGCATTCCTGGCATTTGCCGGGAGTTTTGGCATGTTTGATGATCTGCAGGGAATAAAGGCGAATGCAGGTGAACTTGTCAAGGGAACGCTTACTTTTTTACCACCTGACGACGAAGGAGATGACGAGGAAGATAGCAGCGACAGCAAGATTTTCCCCGGTGTGCACATTGATGACATAGACGTATCAGGCATGACTGAGGATGAGGCTAGAACTGCTGTTGAGGATTATATCGCACAGCTTTCCGCAAGCCAGGTTACGCTGGTGGTTGCACAGGATACGGAAGTGTCTGTAACTGTTGCTGATCTGTCACCGGTTTGGAGTAATCCTGAAGTAGTAGCTCAGGCTGCTGAAAATACTACTGACGGAAATGTTATTGCAAGATATAAAATGAAAAAGGACATTGAACACAATGGCCTGAATTTCCCTTTGGAGATTTCATTTGATGAGGCAGCTCTTTCCGCTTATCTTGAGGAAAACTGCTCTGTCTACGATATACCTGTTGAAAACCCTACTCTTGTAAGAGAGGGTGGTGATTTTACGATCATTAACGGCGAAGGCGGTCAGGGACTTGATGTTGCAGCTGCTGTAGCTCAGCTTGAGAATGAATTCTATGCGGATTACAGAGCAGGACAGACTACAATAAATCTTCCGGTAGTAGCAACGGAGCCTGATACATCTGTGGAGGATCTTGCAAAGGTTCATGATCTTCTCGGATCATTTACTACCAGCTATTCATCATCCGGCAGCAACAGAAGCGGAAATGTGGCTAACGGCTGCAGGCTTATAAACGGCACCGTTCTTTATCCGGGTGAGGAGTTCTCGGCATACAATACTATCAAGCCCTTCACTGAGGAGAATGGTTATTACCTTGCAGGTTCATACTTAAACGGTCAGGTGGTAGAGAGTCTTGGCGGCGGTATCTGCCAGGTATCATCCACGCTTTACAACGCTGTACTTAGGGCAGAGCTTCAGGTGGTTGAAAGAAACAGCCACTCAATGGTAGTTAACTATGTTGATAAATCTGCTGATGCTGCTATAGCGGAGTCATCAGGAAAGGATTTCAGGTTCGTAAACAATACTGATTATCCTATTTATATAGAGGGATATACTGAAAATAAAAAAATCACATTCAACATCTATGGCGTAGAGACCAGGGATCCCGGCAGGAAGGTTGAGTTTGAAAGCGAGATCCTTACTGAGACTGTTCCTGATCATGAAGACATAGTTGCTGATGCTTCACAGCCTATAGGTTATGTAAGTGCTACATCTGCACATATAGGCTACACTGCAAAGCTTTGGAAAATCGTTTATGAGAACGGCGTGGAAGTAAGCCGTGAGGTTGTAAACAACAGTACTTATAAGGCAACACCCAGGACTGCGGTTGTGGGTATTGCGTCTGCTAATCCTGAATATACCGCTGCTATGCAGGCTGCTATAGCAACAGGCAGCATTGATAACTGCAAGGCCATGGCGGCACAGCTTAATGAAATGGCGGCCGCGGCCGCGGCGCAGGCTGCGATGGACCAGAATGCTTCTGTGGATCCCTGATGCAGCGACACGAGGATTTATCTGAAAACGATGTAAGGTCTGCAGCCGGTTGTGACATAATAGTTTATGGTTATGCGGCTTTACCTGCTACGGGTGATCTGATGTCTGCAGAATACGACCGGATAGCGGAAAGCACAGGGCAGGTGTATGCAGACCGTATAGAGTATAATGTGGACTCATGCATGAAAGTACTTGCAGCTTATGAAGATGCAGTACTGTCTGCTATAAAAGATGAAGATCCTGAAACAGTGATATGGCAGTGCGGTGATGACGGAATATTTGGTGCATTGTGGCATATGACTGCAGCATCGCATATCGGAATGCACCTTGATGTCAGGCAGGTTCCGATGCGACAGGAAAGCATAGAGCTATTCAATATGTTTGACCTGAATCCATACAGGACGAAAAGCAGCGGATGCATGATTCTTACATCACCCTGCGGAGCAAGGACTGTCGAGATCATAAAAAGGGTAACGGAAAATAAAGTGCCCTGTGTGATCGCTGGATATACATTAAAAGGAAAAGAAAAGTTACTCATAAACAGAGATGAGATTCAGTACCTGACAAGGCCGGAAGGCTGAAGGTGAATGAATGCCAATAAAAGCCAATGGAGGCGTGATATGCTTAGAGACGAGATATTATCAACAATTGAAAAGAACAGCCGCGTGGATATCGCAGAGCTGGCTGTAAGGCTCGGAAGCGAAGAGGAAGTCATCGCTGAAGAAATGAGCAGGATGGAAGAAGAAGGTGTCATCTGCGGATACCATACAATGATAGACTGGGAAAAGACCGGCATGGAAAAGGTGACTGCGCTTATAGAAGTAAATGTCACACTTCAGCGCGGACAGGGCTTTGACGGTATTGCAGAGCATATATATAAGTATCCTGAAGTAAAGAGTGTTTATCTTATAAGTGGCGGGTATGATCTGCTTGTTACAATAGAAGGAAAGTCCATAAAGGAAGTTTCATCCTTTGTACATTCAAAGCTTTCGACCATGGAGAATGTCCTCAGTACTTCTACTCATTTTATCCTGAAGAAATACAAGGACCACGGTACTATCATGGCTAAGAAGCCTGAAGATGAAAGGCAGTTGGTTACGCCATGAGAAATCCGCTAAATAAAAAAGTAGAGAGCATCAAGCCTTCCGGAATAAGGAAGTTCTTTGATATTGTAAGTGAGATGAAGGATGCCATTTCACTTGGCGTGGGTGAGCCTGATTTTGACACGCCCTGGCATGTGAGGGAAGAGGGCATTTATTCTCTTGAAAAGGGTCGTACTTTCTATACATCAAATGCAGGTCTCAAGGAACTCAAGGGCGAGATCTCGGCATATGTAAAGAGAAAGCTTGGCGTTGTATATGACGCTGATAATGAAGTGTTTGTTACTGTCGGCGGTTCCGAGGGTATAGATATGGCGTTGCGTGCAATGCTGGATCCCGGGGATGAGGTGCTTATACCACAGCCCTGCTATGTTTCATATGATCCCTGCACGGTGCTTGCAGGTGGTGTTCCTGTGTATATTAATCTTAAGGCTGAAAATGATTTCAGGCTTACGGCAGCAGAGCTGGAGGAGGCTATAACGGATAAGACCAAGCTGCTTATCCTTCCTTTCCCCAACAACCCTACCGGTGCAGTGCTGGAGCGCAAGGATCTGGAAGAGATCGCTAAGGTTGTCGAAAAGCATGATATATTTGTCCTTACGGATGAGATATATTGTGAGTTGTACTATAAGGATGATTATGCATCTATCGTACAGATGCCGGGCATGAGGGAACGCACTGTTTATATCAATGGTTTCTCCAAAGCATATGCTATGACAGGATGGAGATTGGGATATGTCTGCGCTCCCGAGGTGATTCTTAAGCAGATGCTCAAGATCCATCAGTTCGCAATAATGTGCGCACCTACCACATCACAGTATGCGGCTATAGAGGCACTTAAAAACGGGGATGAGGATGTAAGGATGATGCGTGAGGCATATAATCAGAGACGCAGATTTCTTATGCACTCATTTAAGCAGATGGGCCTGCCTTGCTTTGAGCCCTTTGGTGCATTTTACGTATTCCCCTGCATAAAGGAATTCGGAATGACTTCTGAGGAATTTGCCACAAGGCTTCTTGAAGAAGAAAAGGTTGCTGTTGTGCCGGGAACGGCTTTCGGTGACTGCGGTGAAGGATACCTTAGAATATCTTATGCATACTCAATTGATAATCTGAAGATTGCCATAGAAAGGCTTGAGAGATTTGTGGCAAGGCTGAAGGAAGAGAAGAATTGAGCTGCTTGGAATAAGGGTTTAAACGTAAAATGACCGGATATGAAATCCGGTCATTTTTTGAATGTTAGCTGAACTTCCCGCACCGTGTAGCCTCAGCTGACGCTGCAAAGTGAGCCTTAGCAGTTCTCGGAAATGCTTGAACGAAATAGGAACACCCCGCCATGGATGGCGGGGTGAGTGAACAACGCTACACGGATGTAGCGTGTGAACGGTTCCGTATGTGTAGCATAACTAGGGGTATTTCCGTAGGAACTGCTTGGCGAACGACCCCAGCGTCAGATGAGCTACCGGTGTGAGGAAGTTAGTGGGGGTCAGCTAGTTATTACCTACCCACAGTATGCTATTGCAGCGAGTGCTGCTACTGCGCCGTCTGCGGCAGCAGTAGTAAGCTGCCTTACTGATTTGGTCCGGCAGTCGCCGGCTGCGAATATTCCCTTGGTGGCGGTTTTGCAATCCTCACCGGCTGCAATGTATCCCTTTTCATCAAGTGTTACAAAATCTGCAAAAGCCTTATTGTCAGGTGTCTGGCCGATGGCTATGAAGAGCCCTTCTATTTCAAGTTTGCTCTTCCGGTGGTCCAATGTATTTTCAAGTTCGACATATTCCAAGTCTCCGTTGCCGCAGAGTGCGGTAATGGTAGAATTCAGTATAAACTCAACATTTTCCTTTGCTTTTAATTTTGCAACTTCTTTTGCGTCAGCCCTGAAGGCGTCACGCCTGTGTATCAGGTATACTTTGCTGCAGTAGTTGGAGAGGAAGAATGCATCTTCGATGGCTGTATTTCCGCCGCCGTTTACGGCTACTACGCCGTCCTTAAAGAATGCACCGTCACAGGTGGCGCAGTAGGACACTCCGCATCCTGTAAATTCTTCTTCGTTTTCGAGTCCGAGATGGCGGTTCTTTGCACCGGTTGCAAGAATGACTGCCATGCACTCACGGTCTCCTGAAGTAGTGTGCAGTGTCTTTACCTTTCCATCCTTAATATCAAGACCTGTTACTTTAGCGCTTTCTATAACTGCGCCTAAGCTTTCAGCCTGATCCTTTAATCCGTTTGCGAATTCAAGTCCGGAGATATTCTTTATGCCGGGGTAATTCTCTATTTCAGGCGTGTTGATTATCTGTCCGCCGCAGTTATCGGCTTCTATTACAAGCACACTTTTCCCGGCGCGCCTTGCGTATATAGCGGCCGTAAGTCCTGCCGTGCCACCACCGACTATGATTATATCTTTCATATGTAACCTCCCTGAACGGTCTGATTTGCATAATTAATGCAGTACAATATCGGCGCTGAATGCCCGATGTGCTAATTTTAGCATAATTCAACGACGCAGTGTGGAATTGTTGAAAATGGGTATGTTAAAGGGTATAATGTCATGCGGAGGCTTTGGGAATGGACTTATTGCTGAGATCTTTTTATGAAGTGGTTATACGGCCGGTAGAGTATCTTATCGGTATTGTTTTCCGTATAATGTACGATTTCTGGGGAAATGAAGGTATTGCAATCATTTCGGTAAGCATTCTTGTAAGTCTTTTAACACTTCCGTTATATCTCCGGGCAGATGCTGTACAGGAAACTGAGCAGAATAAACAAAAGAAAATGGAGTTCTGGTCCGGTCATATAAAAAAGGCTTTTAGCGGAGATGAGCGTTATCTTATTCAGTCGGCATATTACCGCGAAATGGGATATAAACCGTTAGATGCGCTTAAAGGAACTTTATCGCTTTTACTTCAGATTCCATTCTTTCTTGCAGCATATCGTTATCTTTCGACACTTCAGGTTTTACAGGGATCGTCGTTTGGGCCGATCGCTGATCTGGGTGCGCCCGATAATCTGCTTGTGATAGGTGGTATAAAGATATGTGTGCTGCCGATCCTGATGACACTCATTAACTGCGTTTCGGGTACAATCTACACCCAGGGACGTTTGTTAAGACAGCGTGTACAGGTTTATGTTTTGGCATTGGTTTTCCTGGTATTGCTGTATAACAGTCCGGCTGGACTTGTTTTGTATTGGACGATGAATAACCTTTTTTCATTGTGCAAAAATATTGTTACGGAAAAGCTTTGCAAAAAAAAGAAGAAAAAAAGTGAAGAGAAAGATGTGGCAGCAACAGGTGTTGAAAAGCGTTGCATAAAACTTACTCTGCTTGCGCTTACTCTGTTTATGGGAGCGTATATTCCCTTGTCGGTGGTATCTGCGTCGCCGGCTGATCTCGTTAATCTGTTTGATTATGTTTCACCGTTAAGGTATGTCTGGCTTACATTTTGCGTATGTGCCGGGCTTTTTATGGTATGGGGTGGAGTTATTGACAGTGTAGTCACAAATAAGGGCAGATTGATATATGGTTATATTTTGCTGTTTCTGTTGGCTGCAGGACTTGTTGATTTTATGTTTTTTTATCCCGAGATCGGCATGGTGTCCAGAGAATTGACGTTTGACTGGACACCGAGATTCCCTTGGGGGATAAAGTTTATTAATCTTATAGTGTTAATGTTCATTGCTCTTGTTACATTTTTTTTGTGGTGGAAACAAAGAAAAGTAATAGGCTATGTTGTCTTGATAGTATGCCTGTCAATTGGAACATTTTCTTTGTATAAACTCGTACAGACGAATGTCAAGCTTACGGAAATAAAGAAAGATGCGGCCGTACAAAATGATGATGTCTCATTTAGGCTCAGTAGTACGGAAAAAAATGTGGTAGTGATCATGCTGGACCGCACGGTCGGGGCATATATGCCGTTTATACTATCAGAACGTCCGGAACTTATGGATGAGCTGGATGGTTTTACATTTTATCCAAATACTGTTTCTACAGGCTTATGTACAAATTATGGTCTGCCGGCAGTGTATGGTGGATATGATTATACTACTTCTGCAATGAATGAGCGGTCTGATGAATTACTCAGGGATAAGCATAATGAAGCTTTGAAACTAATGCCGGTGCTTTTTTCGGAAGAAGGATATGATGTGCTTACCTGTGATGCCCAGTATGCAAATTATCATATGCCTTCGGATTATTCCATATTTGATAATATGGAGAATGTAACTGCGTTACATTTGGAAGGAAGGTTTAAAACTGCATACGGAGCAGAGGAACATACCAGACGAGTGGAAAGAAGCTTTTTCTTCTATAGCATATATAAGATAATGCCGTCATTTTGGCAGGATGAGGTGTATGATGATGGGCAATATCTTTCTACAGATGTGTTGGCGGGCGACGAGGCGTTTCTTGAGGCTTATGCTGTATTGCACAGACTGCCTGAATTCACAACTGTTGATGACGGCTGTGGTAGTTTCATTATGCTGAGTAATAATACAACTCATGAACCTTCAATACTTCAGCTCCCTGATTATACGGTTTGTGAAAATACTGATAATTCCGATTTCGGAGATGTTGCGGCAGAAAAAGAAGCTGATGGGAAGACTCTTGTTTTTGACAGGGATAATCTGCGGCAGTCAGTAGGACAATATCATGTTCATGTGCGAGCTATGATGGAAATTGCCGACTGGTGCGAAGAACTTAAAAAAATGGGAGTTTACGATAATACCCGTATTATTCTTGTGGCTGATCATGGCCGTGCGACAGGTGGTATAGACGATGCGTTTATAAACGATGATATCGATGTGTTAGCGGCAAATCCGCTCCTTATGGTAAAGGATTTTGATGCTCATGGCTTCACGACTGATACGGAATTTATGACTAATGCGGATGTTCCGGCGCTGGCAATGGAGGGTATAGTAGAAAATCCTGTGAATCCGTTCACTAATCATCCGGTGGATATGCGTGGTAAGGAAAACGGCGTAGATGTGTTCTGGGCATATGAAGGAGATATATACAAGAATAACGGAACTGTTTTTGGTCCGGATGATGCAGCTATATATCATGTAGATGAGGATATATTCTCAGACGATAATTGGGAATGCATCAGGGAAAACTAGTGGAAGGTGGATGCAGTGGTCGTTGTAAGGATAGATGGTGGATTGGGAAATCAGATGTTTCAGTACGCGATGTATAGATATCTGATGACTATAGTTCCGAAAGAAAATGTGTATATTGATCTTGATTGCTATAATCCACACCAGAGTGGTAATCTTACAGATTATTTTTCGATCACACCGCGCCAGATATCATTGTCTGAAAAAAAACGGTTTAACAGAAATGGTATATGGCATCTGTTTCGTGTGACAGATCGAATGGGGATTACTGATGCGAATTATTATCGCGAGGATATGATCAGCGATGAAAATATAGATGACGTTGTGAAAAAAGGACGGGTCTATTTAAGAGGATATTGGCAGAAGGCATATTATGCATCGGTAGTTGATGCAGATCTGCGACGGGATTTTGATTTTTCCGGAATGCTGGAAAATGCAGCCCCTGAAGTGAGTGAGAAAAATAAAAAAATTTTAGAAGAAATAGAGTCATCGGTTTCGGTGGCAGTTCATATTCGGGGTGGTGATTACCTTGCGGCTTCCGAAAGTTACGGTGGTATTTGCACTGCCGATTATTATTCACGTGCGGTAAAGGAAATTGAGAAAAGGGTTGAAAATCCCAGGTATTTTATTTTTACCAATGATACTGAATATATGAATTCGTTCTCTGAAGTCTGGCAGGGACGGGATGTCCATATTGCTGAAGCTAACGATGAAGAGCATGGCCATCTGGACATGTTGTTGATGAGTAGATGCAGACATCATGTGTTGGCAAACTCCAGTTTCAGTTATTGGGGGGCATGGCTTGGTAAGAATCCGGACCAGATAGCCATATTGCCAAAACGTTGGGATAGTGGGAGAAGTAGTGATGAACTATGCAATCCCGGTTGGATACAGATTTGAACGTAATTGTATACAATAGAAGGACAATATTAGTGCTTAAAACTTAGTGATTGTTGTTTTCCATAGTTTTATGCTATAATATCATGTCAGATTTTGAACAGTACTCAGGAGGCGGTTATGAGCGAACAGTACAGAACAGTCACATTAAACGAAATCGGAGAGGATAAGATCGGCCAGACAGTTAAGCTTGCCGGTTGGATTGAGAATATAAGAGACCACGGCGGAGTGTCATTCGTAGATCTTAGGGATATGTATGGCGTAGTGCAGGTGGTTATGCGTGATACTTCCATGCTGGAAGGCCTTACCAGAGAGGATTGCGTATCTATAGAAGGCCCTGTGGAAAAGAGGGACGAGGAAACATACAATCCCAAGATCCCTTCGGGAACAGTTGAGGTAGAGGCAAAGAGCGTGACTGTACTTGGCAAGGTATACCGCCAGCTTCCTTTTGAGATAATGACATCCAAGGAGACACGTGAGGACGTAAGGCTTAAGTATCGTTATCTTGACCTTCGTAACCAGAAGGTTAAGGACAACATGATCTTCCGTTCACAGGTTATAAGTTTCCTCAGACAGAAAATGACAGAGCTGGGATTCATGGAGATACAGACTCCCATTCTCTGTGCATCTTCACCGGAAGGCGCTCGTGACTATATCGTACCTTCCAGAAGATATAAGGGTAAGTTCTATGCACTTCCCCAGGCGCCCCAGCAGTACAAGCAGCTTCTGATGGTGTCAGGTTTTGATAAGTATTTCCAGATCGCTCCCTGTTTCAGGGACGAGGATGCAAGGGCAGACAGAAGCCCCGGAGAATTCTACCAGCTGGATTTCGAGATGAGTTTTGCTACACAGGAAGACGTGTTCAAGGTAGGCGAGGAAGTTCTCACCGCAACCTTCAGTAAGTTCGCACCTGAAGGATTTGAAGTAACACAGGCTCCTTACCCTGTAATCTCATACAAGCAGGCAATGCTTGAGTACGGAACAGACAAGCCTGATCTTCGTAATCCGCTTAGGATAATAGACGTAACAGACTTTTTCCAGAGATGCACATTTAAGCCTTTCCACGGAAAGTGCGTGCGTGCGGTAAACGTACATCAGCAGATGTCAAAGGGCTTCCATGAAAAGCTGCTTAAGTTTGCACAGTCCATCGGAATGGGTGGTCTCGGATATCTGGAAGTACAGGAAGATATGTCCTACAAGGGACCTATCGACAAGTTTATTCCTGATGATATGAAGACTGAGATAAAGGATCTTGCAGGGCTCCAGGCCGGCGATACCATTTTCTTTATCGCAGACAAGGAAAAGCAGGCAAGCCTTTATGCAGGCCAGATCCGTACAGAGCTTGGCGAGAGACTGGATCTTATCGAAAAGAATGCATACAGGTTCTGTTATATCAATGACTTCCCTATGTACGAGTACGATGAGGAAGAAAAGAAGATCGGATTTACACACAATCCTTTCTCAATGCCCCAGGGTGGCCTGAAGGCACTTGAGGAGCAGGATCCCCTGACCATACTTGCATACCAGTATGATATAGTATGTAACGGTGTTGAGCTTTCATCCGGTGCTGTAAGAAACCATGACATGAAGATCATGGAAAAGGCATTCGAGATCGCAGGATACGACAAGGATGTGCTTGCTGCAAAGTTCGGCGCACTCTACAATGCATTCCAGTTCGGTGCTCCGCCTCACGCAGGTATGGCACCCGGCGTAGACCGTATGATAATGCTGCTTAAGAATGAAGAAAATATCCGTGAGGTTATACCTTTCCCTATGAGCGGTACTGCACAGGACCTTATGTGTGGTGCACCGGGTGAGGTTACGGAGCAGCAGCTGAGGGAAGTTCACATCAAAGTGCGTGACTGATAAGAGGTTACGAACGGCATACGTGGTTTCTCTTCGTGGAGGTATAAAATGGCTAACGTCATAAGTGATGAGACAATAGAATATGTGGGCATACTTTCCAAGCTTAAGCTGGATGACGAGCAGAAGGAACAGGCCAAGAAGGATCTGGAACAGATGCTTGACTATATAGACCAGCTGGGTGAGCTTGATACTGAGGGCGTGGAGCCCATGACCCATGTGCATCCTTTTACAAACTGTTTCAGGGAGGATGAGGTCACTAACGGTGATGACAGGGAGAATATCCTTAAGAATGCACCTGAAGAAAAAGACGGAAGCTTTGTTGTTCCCAGGACATTTGACTGAGCAGTTGCTATAGGTGATGACTATGGAAAAAAAGTTAAATGAGCTCTCAGCAGTAGAGCTCGGAAAAAAGATCAGTGCCGGTGAAGTAAGCGTTAAGGAAGCCCTTGATGCTTCTTTTGCTGCTATTGACGAAAAGGATGGCGAGATACATGCGTACCTTGAAGTAAGCAGAGACAAGGCTTATGAAAGGGCTGAAGACATACAGAAGCGCATAAGCGACGGATCATTAAAGCATCCTCTTGCGGGGGTTCCCGTGGCCATAAAGGATAACATGTGCACTGAAGGAATCAAGACTACCTGCGCATCAAAGATACTTTATAATTTTGTTCCGACTTTCTCTTCGACAGCTGTTGAAAATCTTGAGGCTGCTGGTTCGATTGTAATCGGCAAGACCAACATGGATGAGTTTGCCATGGGTTCAACCACCGAGACATCCGCTTTCGGTGTTACAAAGAATCCCAGGAATACAGCTCATGTTCCCGGCGGTTCATCCGGCGGATCGGCTGCGGCTGTTGCGGCTGATGAGTGTTCATGTGCCCTTGGCTCTGATACCGGTGGCTCCATCAGACAGCCTGCAGGATACTGCGGCGTAGTAGGAATGAAGCCTACTTACGGAACTGTTTCCAGATATGGTCTGATTGCCTACGGTTCATCCCTGGACCAGATAGGACCTATCACAAAGGATGTGACTGATACAGCTGTAATGCTGGAGACCATTTCATCTTACGACAAGAAGGATTCAACTTCGGTTGACCGTGACGATACTAATTTCACATCTGCATTAGTTGAAGATGTGGCAGGCATGAAGATAGGTGTTCCCCGTGATTATTTCGGAGATGGCCTTGATCCTGAAGTGTCCGCTGCAGTTAAGAAGGCAGCAGATGACCTGAAAGCAGCGGGAGCTATAGTTGAGGAGTTCGACTTAAGCCTTGTAAAGTATGCGATCCCTGCTTACTACACCATAGCTGATGCTGAAGCAAGCTCGAACCTTGAGAGATTCGACGGCATAAAGTACGGCTACAGGGCAGAGGATTTCAAGGATCTGCATGACCTGTACAAGAAGACCCGTTCCGAAGGCTTCGGACCTGAAGTACAGAGACGAATAATGCTTGGTTCTTTCGTACTTTCATCAGGCTATTATGATGCGTACTATCTGAAGGCACTTAAGGTAAAGGCTCTCATAAAGAAAGCTTTTGATGATGCATTTGCAAAATATGATATGATACTGGGACCTGTGGCACCTACCACTGCACCTGAGCTTGGTAAGAGCCTGTCTGATCCCTTAAGTATGTATCTTGGTGATATTTATACAATATCGGTAAATCTGGCAGGACTGCCCGGAATCTGTCTGCCCTGTGGCAGGGATTCAAAGGGACTGCCCATCGGACTGCAGCTCATAGGTGACTGCTTTAAGGACAGCACACTTATCCAGGCTGCATATACCTACGAAAAGATACGCGGTGAGTTTGCCTGATTTAAGCGAGAGGTACTGAGAATGAGTAAAGAATACGAAACCGTCATAGGACTTGAGGTTCATGTAGAGCTTGCCACGAAGACAAAGATCTTCTGCGGATGTTCCACAGCTTTCGGCGGTGCACCCAATACACATACATGTCCGGTTTGCACGGGAATGCCCGGCTCCCTGCCTGTTTTAAATAAGCAGGTGGTTGAGTATGCCATGGCTGTAGGTCTTGCAACAAACTGCAATATCACAAGACACTGCAAGTTTGACCGTAAGAATTATTTTTATCCCGACAATCCGCAGAACTATCAGATATCCCAGCTTTATCTTCCTATCTGCCGCGACGGCTATGTGGAGATAGAGACCGGAAAGCTTTCTGTTAATCAGAAGAATGCCGGAATGACCGAGTCGGGAGAGGTTAAGACCAAGCGCATCGGCATCCACGAGATCCACATGGAAGAGGATGCAGGAAAGCTTGTACATGACGACTGGGCCGATGCTTCGCTGGTGGATTATAACCGTAGCGGCGTGCCCCTTATAGAGATTGTTTCCGAGCCTGATATGAGGTCTGCGGAAGAGGTTATCGCATACCTTGAAAAGCTCCGCATGTTCATACAGTACTTAGGAGCTTCAGACTGTAAGCTTCAGGAAGGCTCCATGCGTGCTGATGTAAACCTTTCACTTCGTGAAGTAGGCAGCACGGAATTCGGTACCCGTACCGAGATGAAGAATCTTAACTCATTTACATCCATCATGCATGCCATTGCAGGCGAGCGTGAGAGACAGATGGATATACTGGAGTCCGGCGGCAAGGTTGTACAGGAGACCAGGAGATGGGATGATGCCAAGGGTGAGTCTTATGCCATGAGAAGCAAGGAAGATGCCCAGGATTACCGTTATTTCCCGGATCCGGACCTGATCCCTATAGACATATCCGAAGAGTGGATTGAGAGAGTGAAGGCTTCGCAGCCTGAGTTCAGGCCAGCCAAGATAGAGCGTTATAAAGAAGAGTACGGTATTCCCGATTACGATATAGAACTTATTACTGAATCCAAGCGTATGGCGGACATCTTTGAAGAGGCTACTGCGATCTGCGGCCAGCCCAAGAAGGTTTCCAACTGGCTCATGGTAGAGACCATGAGGCTCTTAAAGGAAAAGAGCATGGATGCGGACAAGATAAAGTTCAGCCCTGCTCATCTTGCATCACTTATAAAGCTTGTGGATTCAAAGGTTATAAATAACAATTCCGCAAAGGAAGTCTTCGAAGTAATGTTTGAGGAAGACGTGGATCCTGAGAAGTATGTGGAAGAGCACGGCATGAAACAGGAGAATGACGAGGGAGCAATAAAGAGCATCTGTCAGCAGGTAATTGAATCTAATCCCCAGTCAGTTGCGGATTATAAGGGTGGTAAGGAAAAGGCTATAGGTTTCTTAGTAGGCCAGGTTATGAAAGCAGCAAAGGGCAAGGCTGATCCCGGCACTGCCAACAAGATACTCAAGGAGCTGCTTCAGTAATTGTTCAGGACAGTTATCCGTAAGGATGGCTGTAAGAAATAGGCTGCGTTAATTTATCAAATCATTTAAGAGGTTGTCTGAACATGAGTGGAATTTTCGGTGTAGCATCAAAGGATAATTCGGTATATGATCTTTTCTTCGGAATAGATTATCATTCCCATCTGGGAACACGCCGCGGCGGTATGGTAGTATACGGGCGCGAAGGTTTTTCCAGGGCGATACATAACATTGAGAATACCCCGTTCAGGACAAAGTTTGAGCATGATGTTGAGTCCATGAAGGGACAGCTGGGTATAGGCTGTATATCCGATTATGAGCCCCAGCCCATACTTGTGCAGTCACACCTGGGAACTTTTGCCCTGGTAACTGTAAGCAAGATCAACAATATGCAGGAGCTTATAAACGAAGCGTACAAATCCGGACATTCCCAGTTCCAGGTAATGAGCTCCGAAGAAGTAAATGCTACAGAATTAGTTGCTTCCCTTATAAACTTAAAGGACAATATTGCCGATGGTATAAGATATGCGCAAGAAATGGTTGACGGTTCCCTGACTCTTTTGGTTCTTACCAAGGAAGGCATATATGCAGCCCGAGACCTGGTGGGAAGAACACCCCTTCAGATCGGCCAGAAAGAGGGCGGCTTCTGTGCATCATTCGAGAGTTTTGCATATGTTAACTTAGGCTACAGGGATTATAAAGAACTAGGCCCCGGTGAGATGGTATTCATCACCCCCGATGGTGTGGAAGAGATCATGCCCGCCGGCGACAAGATGCGTATCTGTGCATTCCTTTGGGTTTACTATGGATATCCCAATTCAGTATATGAAGGCATCAGTGTTGAGGAAATGCGTTACCGCAACGGTGCCATGATCGCAAAAAGAGATGAGGCGTGCAATGATATAGACTATGCAGCCGGTGTTCCCGATTCCGGAACTGCTCATGCCATAGGATATGCCAACGAAGCACATGTGCCTTTTTCCAGACCTTTTATAAAGTATACGCCCACCTGGCCCAGGTCCTTTATGCCGACCAACCAGAGTGTCCGTGAAATGATCGCAAGAATGAAGCTGGTACCCGTAGACGGGCTAATTCAGGATAAGAGAATAGCGTTGATCGACGATTCGATAGTACGCGGTACACAGCTCAGAGATACAATTAAATATCTATACAACAGCGGGGCAAAGAAAGTTCATGTAAGAGCTGCCTGCCCGCCGATCACTTTTGCATGTAAGTTCCTTAACTTCTCAAGATCCAGATCCGTGATGGACCTTATTACCAGACGTGTTATACACGATTTTGAAGGGGACAGTGATATTGAGAAGCTTGATGACTACAGCAATCCGGATCATCCTTGTTACAAGCACATGGTTGCAGAAATATGCAAGAGGCAGGGCTTTGATTCCCTGCAGTATGAGAGGCTTGATGACATGATAACGGCGATCGGTCTGCCCCAGTGCAAGGTATGTACTTACTGCTGGGACGGCAAGGAATAATCAGACTGTGAAAACAAAGCTGATCATTTGGAGGAAATGATCAAACCGTAATTTCTATTCGTAAAGTTTCTGTTCGCAAAGGAAAGGATGGAACCGTAATGGACGAGAAAATGCAGAAGGCTCTTGAAGAAGAGCTGGACAAATTTATCAAAAGCGGAAAAAAGAGAGGCGCTGTTGCCTACGAAGAAGTAATAGAAGTTTTTGATAAATACGAACTTACTGAAGAAGAGTTTGAGGACATCTGGAATGCTCTGGATAAAAATGGTATCGTACTGAGCAGTATGTCCGAGGACAGTGATGATGCAACTGATGCCGAGCTCAGCGAGATCGATGGCGAAAGCGAAGAAATCGAGAGAGAAATCGAAGAGTTCGACAAGGATGTTGTAGGGGATGACTCCCAGATGGCTGACTCCGTGCATATGTATCTTAAGGAGATCGGTAGCGTTGATCTCTTAAGCATGGAAGAGGAAATCGAACTTGCTAAGCGTATCGAAAAAGGTAAAGCCGCTGAGCGCGAGAACGAGGAACTCCAGCGCAAGATCGATGAGATAAAGAACCGTAAGTCCATCTCTGAAAAGGCTAAGAAGGAAAAGGAAAACTACCAGAAAAAGATCCGTAATAACAAGAAGATAATTGCGGATTCCAAGGACGCTATCGACCACCTTACCAGTGCTAACTTAAGACTGGTGGTAAGTAATGCAAAGCATTACCTTGGCCGCGGAATGTCTTTCCTGGATGTCATCCAGGAGGGTAACTTAGGTCTTATGCGTGCGGTAGATAAGTTCGATTACCACAAGGGTTATAAGTTTTCAACTTATGCTACATGGTGGATCAGACAGGCTATCACCAGATCAATAGCTGACCAGGCAAGAACTATCAGACTGCCGGTACACATGGTTGAGAATATAAACCGTATAGTACGTATCCGCAGGACCTTAACCGCAGAGCTTGGCCGTGAACCGACCACCGCTGAGGTTGCTGAGAGAGCTGATATGGATGAGAGCAAGGTACAGGAGATCACAAGAATCTCTGCCGAGCCTATATCCCTTGAGACTCCCGTGGGTGAAGAGGAAGATACAACCATCGGAGATATGGTTGATGACAAGACTACCATCGCGCCTGAAGAAGCAGCGGCTAAGACAATGCTCAGACAGCAGATCATGGAGTCAATGGAAGCTCTTGACGAGAGAGAGCGTGAAGTGCTGATCCTCAGATACGGTCTCCGCGACGGTCAGCCCCAGACCCTTGAGGAAGTGGGCAAGAAGTTCTCTGTTACAAGAGAGCGTATCAGACAGATCGAGGCAAGAGCCATAAAGAAACTTAAGCTTCCTTCAAGGCTTAAGAAACTGGATGGATTTATCTGATAGATAGTACACACCGATAGCTCACCTGACGGTGGGGCCGTTTGCCAGGCAGTTCTTACGAAAATGCCATGGATTACGGCAAACTTACGGAAACGTTCACACGCTACATCCATGTAGCGTTGTTCACTCGGTCCACCATCCGTGGTGGACCGTTCCTATATTATGAAGACATTTTCGAGAACTGCTAAGGCGCACTTTACACCGTCAGGCGAGACTATACGGTGTGTGATGTAGATATCAATAATTGGGCTATCGCATTGCGGTGCGGTAGCTCGTTTTGTACAGCCGGTATTATTTTAAGGAAAAGGGTTTATAACTGTGTCTGAGACTACCGAAAAAAAAGAAATGCGGGACAGAATCTTTCTGATGCTGTATCTGCTTGTATTCTCTCTTGCAGTTCTGTCCATAGCTCTCATACAGCCGCTTAAGGACACCCAGGGGTTCTTCAATCCCCCGGATGAGGAGGCTCGTTTCCTGGTGCCGCAGTATATCTGTGAACACGGAACCATTCCTACGGGCTTTGAGGAAGAAGTACAGATTAGGGGTTATGGTGGCTCCTATGCCTTTTATACCGCCTTCCCTTATGTTGTCATGGGCTACTTCATGAGGATCGTTTCGCTCTTTACGAATAGTCCGTTAATTCTTCTTTACGCTGCACGGCTGGTGAATGTTGCAGCCGGAGTGCTGTGTGCCTTTGTTGTGTACCGCTTGGGCGGTCTGTTGTTTTCCGATAAAAGATTTGCATGGCTTTTCCGTATCGCAGCGATGTTTCTTCCCCAGCATCTGTTTTTGTACACATATGTTAATAATGATGCCTTCTCATTGCTGGGCGTGGCGCTGATACTGTATTCCTTTGTAAGGATGTACAGGTGGCAGTATTTTCATGCTATATCTGCCACGTCCGGAAACAGCACGGATAAAGTTTCTGATAGTGTATCAAATGGTACCCAAAAAGATTCCGCAGCGGAAAGAGTATATAAAAAAAATGCAGCATTCTTCGTGATCACACTTGGAATAGGCATCAGTCTCTGTACCTTGTCATACTACAACAGTTACGGTTATGTTCTGATCAGTGTGCCGCTATTTATAGGATTATTCATGAATAGTAAGGATGGAAAAATTTCTTTTGATACAAAGAGCTTTCTTAAGTATGCGATACTTGAAACTGCATTGGTATTGCTCCTTACCGGCTGGTGGTTCATCAGGTCATATATAGTGCTGGACGGAGATGTTTTAGGACTTAATACCATGAGCAGGGCGCAGGAACAGATGACACTGACCACCGGCATCGTCGGAAGAAAGCCACCGCTGGCAGAGGGGATCAGTATAGCACAGTTTGTTGCAGATCCGTTTATCTGGGCATCCCTTATCTTTTCCTATATAGGGCAGTTTGGCTGCACTTCCATAATAGCGAATAAGTTGTTCTATTTTTCTTATATGCTCTATATGTTTGTTGGTTTTGTGCCGGGGGTCATTATGGTACACAAGAGTCGTGGCAAGAGGCTTTTGCTTGAAATCTGCGCGATAGCTGCTGCGATTATATCTTTTTCCCTGTGGTTTATATACTGCTATACCACGGACCTGCAGACCCAGGGGCGTTATATAATGATGACGGTGACAAGCCTGATATATTTTATTGTAAGAGGGTATGAGTTGATCATAAATTGCTTGTCAGAAAAATTTAAAGCAAACGAATCTAAAGGTGATAGTAATACGACGACTGATAATTCAGATAATGGTAACACAAACGATAATAGTGGGCTGTTGAACAATAAAAAAGCCACCATAATGGTGGGAATAATAATCGCTTTTATCTTGTTAGCATTTTTCACATACACATATCTGATAGCCTACCCATGCTACCTGCAGTTTCCGGTGTGGAGCCAGATGTAGAACAGAAACAATAGTGTGTTTAAATAATATCCCCACCCGGCCGGATCACAGCAAGGGCGGGGCTTATCATTTTTAACATGTTTTAATTTACCATATCTCAAAGAAATATCCCGCCAGAGGTGACAACACTATCATGATCACGGAGAACGTGAATGATGATATGGATATCAGTGTCGCCCTTTGTTCTGAAGGGAAGCTGTCCTGAAGCTTGGCATCTGTACGTATCTGCAGGGCGTCATCTGCCATTGATGAGATGAATCCGCCAAGGGTCATCAGTGCTGCGATGGAAGTATGCTCCAGCAGTATACCGGTTATGACTCCGCAGGTACATATGATGAACAGGCGGGCATACCGAGCCTTCTTTGCTTTTAATATGAGCTTTGCTCCGGCTATGCCACCCAGTTCAATAATGAAAAGCGCAATGCCCAGTGCCATATCGGAGATGCCGGCTGTCCGCAGCTTGCTCTGAAGGAAGAACAGAAGCAGTATATCGAGGGCACCTACAAATGAATTGGCAAACATAAGCTTTGTAGCTTTCGGATTCCTTATCAGGAACAGTAGGCTTTCTTTAAAGTAGCTTATGACATCCACTATCATCTTTCTGATGATCCCTTTGCGTCCGGCTGTATTTCTGTTATTTTGCTCATTGTCCGGCATGACTTCGACGAGCCTGAATCCTACGAGCATGGTGAAAAGACTCCAGGCAGCACTGATGAGGTAAGCCGGTTTGTACCCCATTAACAATGCCAGCCCCGCACACATGGTTGAGATACTGCTTGTTATCCGGTAGATGATCAGCTGGTTGGAGGCGTATCGTTCATACTTATCTTCCATATTCACCAGCTTGTAGGAATCATAGGCAAGGGCATCTCCGGAGCCTGAGGCAAAATTGTATCCCAGTGCATGGAAAACAAAGGATATGCATACCCCCGTAAAGCCATCGGTGGCGGCCATGATGATCCCCGCAACCGCTGTCATCAGGTTGCTGAGCAGGAGCATCTTTTTCCTGCCGTAGACATCAGCCATCAGTCCTGACGGAATTTCAAAGATGAGGCTGGTTATGTGAAAGATAGTTTCCGCAAAGCCTATCTGTACAAGCGAGAATCCCCTTGCGGCCAGAATGGCTACCCATGCGCCGGTAATGGAAAGATTACTGAGCACGGATGTTAAATATAATGTATTTATTTGTTTCTTAATTTTGAACATAAAAAAATCTCCTTATCTGTTTGATCTTGCTAAACAAATTATGGAGATAATGCTTATTTCTTTATCAGTGTTATAGTATGAATATAACAAATATACCTGAAAAAGGGCGCACTATCCCCCTTAGGGGAGAAAAGTGTATCCGTTAGTCAGTTGTATATTTGTTGTTTTCCAGAACATTTTTAACTCTTTCTGCCGGAATCTGCCGGCTTTGCACGGACAAACACAGTTAGTTCGTCGCTGACAAGATTCTATAAAAAACAAATATCATTGTCAACCCTGAAAGATTTTTAAAACCGAATGAAAAAAGTTGAGATATGTTATAAAATATCCGGAGATGTTTTCCGGAGGAAAAAATAAATGGATATTGCAAAGGTCATAGCAACAGAACTGAAGATTAAGCCGTCACAGGTGGCAACTGTAATGCAGCTTATTGATGAGGGAAACACCATTCCCTTTATAGCAAGATATCGTAAGGAGATGCATGGCGGTCTGAATGACGAGGTGCTCAGAAATTTAGAAGAGCGCTTAAACTATCTTCGCGGTCTTGAGGAGCGTAAGGATACAGTTCTTAAAAGCATAGATGAGCAGGGAAAACTTACGGATGAGCTTAAGAAGGCAATAGAGGATGCCATGACTCTTGTGGCTGTTGAAGACCTTTACCGTCCCTACAAGCAGAAACGCAGAACCAGGGCAACCATCGCAAAGGAAAAAGGACTGGAAGGACTTGCTATATGGCTGCAGCTCCAGCGATCCAACCATTCAGTGGAAGAAGAAGCGAAGAAATATATAGATGAAGATAAGGGCGTGATGACTGCCGCTGATGCCATTGAAGGCGCTAAGGATATACTGGCAGAACTTATATCCGATGAACCGGAATACCGTACCTGGATCAGGGATATCACAAGGCGTGAGGGAATCATTACTTCAGAAGCAAAGGATGCGGCTGCATCCTCGGTTTACGAGATGTATTATGATTTCAAGGAGCCTGTCTCCAAAATGACAGGATACCGTACCCTGGCGGTCAACCGCGGCGAGAAAGAAAAGATTCTTAACGTAAAGGTGCAGGCACCGGAGGAAAGTATAATCCGCTATCTGGAAAAAAAGATCATCATCAGGGAAGATGATGCGGCCGCTCCGTATTTGAAAGAAGCTTGTCAGGATGCTTACCTTCGTCTTATCAAGGAATCAACGGAGCGTGAGATCCGCAGCGAGCTTACTGAAAAAGCTGAAGACGGTGCCATCGAAGTATTCGGAAAGAACCTTAACCAGTTACTTATGCAGCCGCCCATTCACGGCCTTGTGGTGCTGGGCTGGGATCCTGCCTTCCGTACAGGCTGTAAGCTGGCGGTTGTTGATGCTACCGGAAAAGTCCTTGATACCAAAGTTATTTATCCGACTGCGCCCCAGAATAAAGTGGAGGATGCAAAGAAGGATGTAAAAGCCCTGATAAAAAAATACGGTATAAATCTGATCTCTGTGGGAAATGGAACTGCATCCAGGGAGTCCGAGCAGATAATATCCGAAATGCTTCATGAGATATCGGAGCCGGTACAGTATGTTATCACCAATGAAGCCGGTGCTTCGGTTTATTCGGCAAGCAAGCTGGCTACAGAAGAGTTTCCTGAGTTTGATGTGGGACAGAGAAGTGCTGCTTCCATAGCAAGGCGTGTTCAGGATCCCTTGGCAGAACTTGTAAAGATAGATCCCAAGTCCATAGGCGTAGGCCAGTATCAGCACGATATGAACCAGAAGAAGCTGGGAGAGGCTTTAGGTGCTGTAGTAGAAGACTGTGTTAACAGAGTGGGAGTGGACCTGAATACTGCATCCGCATCACTTTTGGAATATGTTTCCGGTATAAATAAAACCTTAGCCAAGAATATAGTCAGCTACCGTGAAGAAAACGGAAGTTTTGGCAGCAGAAAGGAACTGCTTAAAGTTCCTAAGCTTGGCCCTAAGGCTTACGAGCAGTGTGCAGGTTTCTTAAGGATAACGGATGCCAAGGATCCGCTGGACGGAACAGGTGTGCATCCGGAGTCATATGACGCTGCTAAGAAACTCCTTACAAAGCTTGGCTATACAACGGCTGATATAAAAAAAGGCGGTCTTCCGGGGCTTTCAGCAAAAGTAAAAAATACTGCTGATCTGGCCACTGACCTGTCTGTAGGTGAGCTTACTTTAAAAGACATCATAAAGGAACTGGAGAAACCGGGACGTGATCCCAGAGAAGATATGCCTAAACCCATTCTCAGATCCGATGTCATGAGCATGGAAGACCTTAAGGAAGGCATGATACTTAAGGGTACTGTGCGTAATGTTATTGATTTCGGTGCCTTTGTGGATATAGGCGTACATCAGGACGGACTGGTGCATATTTCCCAGATGTCAGAAAAATACATTAAGCATCCGCTTGAAGTGGTGTCGGTAGGAGACATTGTGGAAGTCAAAGTTTTGGGAGTGGAGCCTGCAAAGAAAAGGATATCCCTTAGCATGAAAATCAAATAAGAATACCGGGGTGAAAAATCCCGGTTGACATATATGTGATAGCGTTGTATTCTATCCAATGTAAAAAGAATAGCTGATGAACTCTTATTCAGAGTGGTGGAGGTACATAGGACCTATGAAACCACGGCAACCCCGGAAGAGATGAAGGAAGGTGCCAACCTGAGCGAGAGGGCGGTCAAGTACCGCACCTTTGTCGAACAATAAGAGGATTCGTTTTTGGAGTCCGCTTATTGTTAAGCGGATTTTTTATTCGATAAAGAGGTCAAGTTATTTTTAAACAATAGTAACCAACAAATAAAAAGAAAGGAAAGCAAAAATGTCAGAGAAAAGATTATTCACATCAGAATCAGTAACTGAAGGGCATCCCGACAAAGTCTGCGATGCAATATCAGATGCGATCCTTGATGCCTGCATGGCACAGGATCCCATGAGCCGTGTTGCCTGCGAGACAATGGCCTGCACAGGTTTCGTAGTAGTAACAGGTGAGATCACAACAGAGGCATATGTTGATATCCCCAGGGTAGTTCGTGATACTGTTAAGGAGATCGGTTATGACCGTTCCGAGTATGGTTTCGACGGCAATACCTGTGCAGTATTCACAGCTATTGACGAGCAGTCTGCAGATATCGCTATGGGCGTTGACAAGGCGCTTGAGGCAAAGAAGGGTACACTTGAGGATGACCTTGATACAGGTGCCGGCGATCAGGGTATGATGTTTGGTTATGCTACAAATGAGACACCTGAGCTTATGCCTTATCCCATCTCCCTTGCACATAAGCTTACAAGACAGCTTACAAAGGTGAGAAAAGACGGAACACTTAAGTATCTCCGTCCGGACGGAAAGAGCCAGGTATCAGTTGAGTATGATGAGAATGACAAGGCTGTAAGACTTGAGGCTGTCGTTCTTTCAACACAGCATGATGACGATGTTACGCAGGAGCAGATCCACGAGGATATCAAGAAGTATGTCTTCGATCCTGTTCTTCCTAAGGAACTTATCGATGCTGATACAAAGATTTATATCAATCCTACCGGACGTTTCGTAATAGGCGGACCTCACGGTGATGCCGGTCTTACAGGTAGAAAGATAATCGTTGATACCTACGGCGGATATGCACGTCACGGCGGCGGAGCATTCTCCGGTAAGGACTGCACAAAGGTTGACCGTTCAGCTGCTTATGCTGCAAGATATGTTGCAAAGAACATCGTGGCAGCAGGCCTTGCAGATAAGTGCGAGATACAGCTTTCATATGCAATCGGTGTAGCTGAGCCTACTTCCGTATCCGTTGATACTTTCGGTACAGGCAAGATCGCTGATGACAAGCTGACAGAGATCGTAAGAGAAAACTTCGACCTTCGTCCTGCAGGAATCATCAAGATGCTTGACCTTCGCAGACCTATCTACAAGCAGACCGCATCCTATGGTCACTTCGGCCGTGATGATCTTGATCTTCCCTGGGAGAAGACAGACAAGGTTGACGTACTGAAGAAGTACCTGGGCTGAGAGTTGTTGATCTGATTCACATAGACTATATGTGGGAGATTTTAGTTAGCTACTAAGATTTCCCACATCGTATAGACTCGCCTGACGGTGTAAAGTGAACCTTAGCAGTTCTCGGAAATGCATGAATACAATAGGAACGCCCCACCATGGAGGGTGGGGCGAGTGAACAACGCTACATGGATGTAGCGTGTGAACGGTTCCGGACGAGATGGATACGTTTGGGCATTTCCGTAAGAACTGCTTGGTGAACGACCCCACCGGCAGGTGAGCTATCGGTGTGGGATACTTCAATAGAAATTAGAACTTCCTACATACTATATGTGGGAAGTTTTAGTTTTATCTAAAAAAATTATATTTCAGTATGCACCAAATTGCCCTGAAGGCATCTTTTACTCCGATCTTCTTTCCTTCCTCAAATGTCCTGGGGGAGTAGGAAATGGGGATCTCGTAAATCCTTCTCTTCTGTTTTGCAATCTTGGCTGTAACCTCAGGCTCGAATCCGAATCTGTTTTCGCAGAGCTTTGTAGACTGGATCACTTCGCGAAGGAACATCTTGTAGCAGGTCTCCATATCCGTAAGTGAAAGGTCCGAGCAGATATTTGACATGCCTGTAAGCATCTTGTTTCCAAATTCGTGGTAGAAACCGTCTACGCGGTATTTGTTGCCCTTCAGATAGCGGGAGCCGTATACTACTTCTGCATCGCTTTCTACAAAAGGCACGATGAGCAGCTTTATATCATTGGGATCGTATTCTAAGTCAGCATCCTGAACTATAACGAGATCGCCGGTAGCTGCCTTAAATCCTCTTCTTAAGGATGCACCCTTGCCCATGTTCTTTTTGTTCAGTATGAGCCTGTCTATCTTCTTTTCTTTTTTAAGTCTCTTTAATATTTCCCTTGAACCGTCGGTGGAGCCGTCATCTACGACAATTATTTCCTTCTTGAAATCAACCGCTCTCACGGTATCAATAACATTTTCTACGGTTTTAATTTCGTTGTAGACAGGAAAGATTACGGAAACAACTACATCCTTTATGTCTTTTTCAAGAGTTACATGTTTCATATTTAAGGATCCTTTTCTTTGCTATAGTAAAATTCTGACACCGGTATTGAAATGGTGCGGTGAGAGATATTTCCAACAAATATGATAGATTAAAATCGCTTTTATAACAAGTTTTTTATGGCGATATTGCACGATTTATAATAAAATGGTTCTGAAAGAAGAGGAATATATTATGGCAAGAACCAAAAAAGAAGATATAGCAGAGCATACGCACGACCATGAGTATAGCCACGAGCATGGAGAGCACCATGATCATCCCCATCATCACGACCATGAAGGTCATCATGATCACGAACATGTCCACGATCACGACGGACATCACAGCCACAGCCATACCCATGATCCGGCTGAGATAAAAAAGATCGTGAACAGCCTTTCACGTACCATTGGCCATCTGGAGTCCACAAAAAAGATGCTCCTGGACGGACAGGACTGTGCCGATGTGCTTATTCAGCTTGCTGCTATAAAGGGTGAAGTGAATAATGCCGGAAAGGCCCTTTTAAAAGAACATCTGGAACACTGCATAGTGGAAGCTGTAGCAGAGGACGACAAGGATGCAGTTGACAAGATGAACAAAGCCATAGATATGTTCATGAAATAAAATTTACTGTTCGTTAAGTTCGTAGTATTTGAGCAATTCGCCGATCTCTTCCACGCTGTTGAACATCATCACGTCTATGATGGACAGATTCTCAACGAAAGGTTCCGCAAACTGTTTGTATTTCACCTTATCCTGTTGCATATCGATAAAGTAAAGCTGCATACCATTGGCGGCAAATGACTCCTGATCATACAGTTCACGTCCACCTGCGGGGTTAATGTAAGTATCCGCATCAAGTTTTTTGCATATTGCAATGATCCTATCCTGTGCACGAAGTGTGGGATCCTTTTCAACTAAAGAAGATTTTGTAAGATCCGTTTTTACACCCAGGTAAGCAGCTGTTTCCCTTATGCTGTAGAAAATGAATTCCGTAAGGTCAAGCTCATCGTTTGTCATGACACGTTCGATCATAGGATAAACAGCATCATAGTAGGGCGCATGTCTGTATGCATCCTGAACAAGGCGCAGGAAATTCATCCGGCTTTCGGGATCTGAGGAAAGCTTTGAATCCATTATCAGATTGTTCTGGGACGGATGATCCAATGATATTGTAAACTGGTGTGCAGAATTACCGTACAGTATGCGGTTTCTGTTTATAAAGCCCTTTTTTATATAATTCACGTCATCCAGCAGGACGAAACGGTCAGCCGCCGCTATAAGCTGCCAGTAGCCGATATACGGAAAAAGATAGGGTTGTGTGATCGCTAATTTCATAAGTGGTATTATAGCACAATCGCCCATAATATGATAAAATGAACATTAGTTCGTTATCGGCCGGCACCAAGTGAAAATTAATTCAGTTTGTGCGCAGGAATAATATGATAGTACATAAGATACAGAGAGTGGGAAAACAGTGAAGATCGATATTTTAAAAAACAGATATTACTTGTATATAACCGAGTTTTTTGTCGGGATGGCAGTGATGGCGGTGGAGCTGGGGGCATCAAGGCTGCTGGCACCGTATTTTTCATCATCCCAGATCGTATGGACCATAATCATAGGCACTATAATGATCGCAATGGCTCTGGGAAATGTCATCGGCGGAAAATGGGCCGATAAGGGCGACGGGCCGGATAAGCTTTTTACCAGGATACTGATAGCGGCTATTTGGATAGCATTCATCCCTGTACTGGGCAAGTATATCATCCTGGCCATAACGGGTCTTATGATCGTCACGGTTTCCACAGGACTCCTTATTTGGTCATCCTTTGCTGCCTGCATGATCATATTTGTTTTTCCCCTGTTCCTGCTGGGAACGGTAACTCCGTCTCTCATTAAATACACCATATCCGATATCGGGGAGAGCGGCTCAGTGGCCGGAAAGCTGGGAGCCTGCAATACCATAGGCTCCATCATAGGAACTTTCCTGCCGACCTTTGTAACCATCCCTTCCGTGGGAACATCCGCTACCTTCCTTATCTTTGCAGGGATACTCATAATTATTGCCGCAGTTTATTTCCTGACGGCAAAATGCGGAAAGATAAAGAAGGTCATTCTCGGTGCCGGATCTGCGCTGTTTGTTATCGCGTGTATATTCGGCCACAGTTCTAATTTTGCCTTCTGGAATGATTCGCTGACATATGAGGGTGAGTCGATATATAACTATCTGCAGGTGGCCGATAATGACAGGGCTACAATGCTTTCCACAAATGTTCTGTTCGGAGTGCAGTCCATACGCATGAAGAGCAGCGACCTGACAGGTATGTATTATGATTATGCGCTGGCAGCACCTACAATGGCTATGTACGGCGGGGAAGAGGCAAAGTCTTCAGAAGATCTGGATATACTGATCTTAGGAATGGGAACCGGAACCTTCGGTATGCAGTGCACAAAGTTTTTCCCGGGCTCCACCGTGACCGGAGTGGAGATAGATGAAAAGATAACTGATCTTGCCCATGAGTATTTTGAGCTGTCGGATGACATTGTGGTTCATACCTATGACGGACGTGCCTATTTGCAGGCAGATAAGGGTAAATACGATGTGATCATGGTGGATGCCTATCAGGACATAACCATTCCTTTCCAGATGAGCAGCGTGGAGTTTTTCACGATGGTTAAGGATCATCTTAAGGACGGCGGTGTGATGGTGGTAAATATGAACATGCATGGCTATGATGAGGAAGGCGGTCCGGATATAACCAACTACCTTTCTGACACAGTAGCCGGTGTGTTCCCAAATGTGGTGGTAGCTGATGTTAAGAATTCCACAAACCGTGAGCTTTTCGCTACCGTGGATACTGACATGATGGCGGCATTATCTAAGGGCTGTGAGAATGTTCCGGATGAAGGCCTGAAGAAACAGCTTGCGGACGTTCAGGGACGGTTGTCGGCACATGAAAGTTCCGGGTTGATCCTTACGGATGACAAGGCGCCTGTGGAACTGCTTGGTATGCAGGTGATCGATTCGCTGATAAATGACGAGCTGGATTACTACAAGGAAGTTTACAAGGAAGAAGGCTTAAGCGGCCTTATGGAGTCTTTCTAAGAAACGGGGGGGTTATATGTCTTTTGTCCATTTACATACGCATACGGAATACAGCCTGCTGGACGGTTCAAACAAGATAAAGGACTATGTCAGCCGTGTAAAGGAGCTGGGGCAGACTGCCGCAGCCATAACGGATCATGGCGTTATGTACGGCGTGGTGGATTTTTACGAGGCTGCCAAGGCTGAGGGGATAAATCCAATACTGGGTTGTGAGATTTATGTTGCTCCGGGCTCAAGGTTTGACAAGGAAGTTTCAGGCGGAGATGACAGGTACAACCATCTCATACTGCTTGCAGAGAATGATACAGGATACCAGAACCTGGTAAAGATCGTGTCAAAGGGCTTTACCGAAGGCTATTACTACAAGCCACGTGTGGACCATGAAGTGCTGGAGCAGTACCATGAAGGTCTTATTTGTCTGTCGGCATGTCTTGCCGGAGAAGTGCCCAGGTTTATCACCAGGGGCATGATAGAAAAGGCAGAAGAAACTGCGCTCTGGTACAAGAATCTCTTTGGGGCCGGTAATTATTATCTGGAGATGCAGGACCACGGCATACCTGCCCAGAGAACCGTCAATATGGAGCTTATGCGTATGAGCCGTGACCTGGATATCCCGCTGGTCGCTACCAACGACTGCCATTATACCAGTGCGGATGATGCCCAGTCTCATGATGTGCTTCTCTGCATACAGACAGGTGCACATTTAAGCGATGAGAACCGCATGCGTTACGAGGGCGGACAGTACTATGTAAAGAGCGAGGAGGAGATGCGTGAGCTCTTCCCTTATGCGATCGAGGCAGTAGAGAACACTGCAAAGATAGCTGAGCGCTGCCACGTGGAGATCCACTACAGTAAGCCGCTCCTGCCGGTATACGAGATCCCTAAGGAGTTTGACAGCGCGTCCTATATTGAGAGCTTGCCGGAATCCAGAAGGGAATATATTAAAAAGGGTGAGGACAACTACCGTAAAGCTGGAGAGGAAACGGGAAATGAAAAGACTGACGGCACGGCTACGGTGGACGAATATATCCGTTCATGGCAGTACTTAAATTATCTCTGTGATATGGGTATGCGTGAAAGGTATCCGGAGCAGTACAAGCTTTCACTGGAAGGCGCCGGGGATGTGGTGCCCATACCGGAGCTTACGGATGGAAAAGAAAAGAAATTCGATGCTGACAGTCCTTTGGACAACATGATAAGTAAGGTCATAGAGGATGATGAGATAAAACGAAAATATGCCGATGACGGCGGCATTTCCCCCATATGGTCATGGAATGCATTATGCAAGCGTATGGAGTACGAGCTGGATGTAATGCGCACCATGGACTTCGTGAATTATTTCCTGATAGTGTGGGACTATATAAACTATGCCAAGGAACATGATATCCCGGTAGGTCCCGGACGTGGCAGTGCTGCCGGCAGTATAGTGTCCTATGCGATACACATAACGGATATCGACCCCATACGTTATCAGCTGCTTTTCGAGCGTTTCCTTAATCCGGAACGTGTATCCATGCCTGATATAGACGTGGACTTCTGCTATAACCACCGTGAGGATGTTATACAGTATGTCCGTGAAAAGTACGGCAACGAAAAGGTCGTACAGATTGTTACCTTTGGAAAGCTCCTGGCAAAAGGTGTCATAAGGGATGTGGGAAGGGTAATGGACCTGCCTTATGCCAAATGCGACCAGTTAGCCAAGATGGTTCCGGCTGAACTGAATATCACCCTGTCAGAGGCCCTGGATAAGAATCCTGACCTTATGGCCGAGTATACGGCTGATGATGACGTGCATACCCTTATAGATTACGCCCTTAAGCTGGAGGGACTTCCCAGGCAGACCGGCATGCATGCCGCGGGAGTAGTTATCTGTCCCAAGGCTGCAGATGACATGATCCCATTGGCACTGGGGGGCGATAATGCCGTGATGGCACAGTTTACCATGGCTACGCTGGAGCCC
Organism: Lachnospiraceae bacterium AB2028; assembly: GCA_000621425.1. Classification (GTDB taxonomy): domain Bacteria; phylum Bacillota; class Clostridia; order Lachnospirales; family Lachnospiraceae; genus NK4A136. The sequence goes on along the minus strand of JHYJ01000007.1, from coordinate 33,699 downwards.
TTGGGCCTGCTTAAGATGGACTTCCTGGGTCTCAGAACCCTTACGGTAATAAAGGATACTTTAGACAACATAAAGGCTACCACCGGTGAGGACATAGACATTTCAAAAATAAACTATGAGGATCCGGCAGTATATGCCATGCTTTCATCCGGTGACTGTGTCGGTGTGTTTCAGCTGGAAAGTGCGGGAATGACGGATTTCATGAAGACCCTTAAGCCCAGGTGCCTTGAAGATGTTATAGCCGGTATATCCCTTTACCGTCCGGGTCCTATGGACTTTATTCCTAAATACCTTGCGGGCAAGAATGATCCGCAGCACATAGTATATGAGTGTCCTGAGCTTGAGCCGATACTTAAAGCAACTTACGGCTGTATAGTATACCAGGAGCAGGTTATGCAGATAGTGCGTGACCTGGCAGGCTTTTCCATGGGAAGGTCTGATAATGTGCGCCGTGCCATGAGTAAAAAGAAAGAATATGTCATGGAGCATGAGCGTAACATATTTATCCACGGTAATGAAAGTGAGATAAAGGAAGCACAGGAGAAGGGGCTCCCGGAGGTTGACTGGCCTGCCTTTGTTCCGGGCTGTGTAAAGAACGGTATATCCGAGGAGGCGGCAAGCCATATTTATGCTACCATGATGGATTTCGCCAAGTATGCCTTCAATAAGTCACATGCGGCCTGTTATGCGGTGGTGGGCTATCAGACGGCATACCTTAAGCGGTATTATCCGGCAGAGTTCATGGCAGCAATCATGACGTCAGTCATTGATAACTCGACAAAGCTTTCCGAGTACCTGATGTACATCAGGGCAAAGGGTATAAACCTTCTTCCGCCGGATATCAATTTCGGTGGCGTGGGTTTTACTGTAAATGAGAACGGTATCTACTATGCGCTGAATGCTGTCCGGGGTGTAGGCAGCAACGTGGTAGCGGCAGTGGTAAAGGAGCGCGATGCAGGCGGACCTTACAGGAGCATGCGTGATTTTATCGAGCGTACTTTGGACAAGGGCATAAATAAGCGTCAGATAGAAAACATGATAAAAGCGGGGGCTTTTGATTGCTTTGGTGCCAAGCGTAAAGAGCTTATGTATGTTTATCCCGATATAATGGACTCTGTTGCTGCTGACAGGAAGACTTCTATGGCAGGGCAGATCAGCCTTTTTGACCTTATGGGCGAAGAGGGCAGGAGCCAGCGTGAGACCGCTATCCCCAAGGATATAGGTGAATTCGAGCGTGAGGAGCTGCTCATGCTGGAAAAGGACGTGCTGGGCATATACTTAAGCGGTCATCCCCTTGAGGAATATGTGGGATTATGGGATTCCCTGGTAACAAATTACACCACGGACCTGTACCTGGAAGAATATGAGAACGTCAGCGAACTTAAGACTATGAACGTGACGGATGGGGCGAAGATTTCCCTTGCGGGCATGGTTTCGGATGTAAAGATCAAGTATACGAAAAAAGGTGATCCCATGGCCTTTGTCACTTTAGAGGATCTGGTGGGACAGGCTGAAGTCATAGTTTTTCCAAAGACACTGACCCAGTACAAGGCTCTGCTTACTGAGGACAGCAAGGTGATAATAAACGGAAAAGTAAGCGCCGATGAAGAAAAGGATGGAAAGCTTATAGCAGAGCGGATTGACAGCATAGAGTCTGTTCAAAGGACTTTATGGATTCAGTACAAGGATGAAACTGAGCGAAACGAAAAGCTGGAAGACATAAAAAAAATCCTCTCCGAGCATCCGGGGACGGATGGACTGAGAGGATATATATCTGATAAGAAGAAGGTTCTTCACCCGGACGAAGAAGGTACGGAAGTTTCTGGGCAGCTTGTAAGCGAGCTACAGGAACTGCTGGGCAAGGGTAATGTGAAGGTCACATATTCGCTGCCCCAGGTGAAAGGATGGCGCAGATAAATATTATTAGAGTGTATTGTTTTTTGTCGTTATGAAAAAAATTCATATGATAAAGTGGCATTGTAATTAAGCGTTCTGCCGGAAATCCCGGCAGGCCACCTTAAAGGGAGGAAAGAAGATGCTTTGCTACGAAATAGTTTTATCATGTGATTGGCACCTTGATAATGAAAAGGAAGATAAGGCTGAGAGTGAACGTCAGGAGAAGCTGACACGACTGAGCAATAAACTTTTTAGGTTGGATACGGAAGATGTATGCCATGCGTTTGTTGCAGAGCATGTAGATACGATGCGACTCGCCTGTGTTACGGATTTTGACGGATTGTCTAATGATAGGGAATACACTGAAAGGATCTGTGGCATTATCGCAAAGGAACTGAAGTGTACAGACATCCGTGTAATAGAAAAAAAAGAAATCACCCTGGAGGGTTTCAAGAGCCTGTTGGATACGGCAGAGGACAGTTCGTTCATAAGCAGGAGACTGTACAAACTATACCAGAAGATAAATCCTGAGGTTTTTGGAAACCGTTCATATGACACATCAGAGGCTGTGGTTGAGTGTGGCAGATTTACCAAGGCGGATGCAATGAGAGAAGCCAAAACTATAATGGCTGATGAATGCCTGATCGATGAAATCTCCAGAATTTATGACATGAGTAATCGGAAGAAATTTTATGGTTTTCCTGTTCACTACTGCGTGACCACGGAAGGGCTTGATGCCGCAATGCCTATGGTAAAGCTGCTTGTAAGGGCACTTCATGCAAGGAACCGGATTCCCGGAAGCAGAATTACTTTTGTGACAGACGTAAAGAGTGACTTTTATGATGAGGATGATTTTGAAAAACTATGTAAACGGTCTGCCGGATCCTCGGTTCTTATAGAACTGAAGGGTGAAGACGGAAATCATGGTATATATGCGAAAGGCTTCGAACGCACCATTAATTTGATAATGGATGTGGTAGCGGACTACAAGCAGAAAACGCAGTTTTTCTTTGTAATAAATGTTAACTTTGAGGACTTTTCTAAAAGCCTGCTTTCAAGGATTCGTGAAGATGTACAGATTGTACATATCCATGAGGGCACAGGCGATAAGAAACTTGCCCGAAAATATTTTTCCAGGCTTATAGATGAATCCAGCATGAAAGAATTAGCCGACAAGGGGGTATTTTCTTTTCTTCCTGAAAAGAAGACCTATCGGCCGCATGACGTGCACAATGCCTTTCAGAAATGGAGCAGTGAATGTCTGCTTGAGAAGGCGTATCCGGCATACAGCAATATGAAAGTTGTCACCGTCTCTGAAAAGAAAGAGAAAGCAGGCGGGTATTATCAGGAACTGCAGGAGATGGTGGGGCTTACCCGTGTGAAGGAGCTGTGCGATGAAATCATTTCGTCATTCAAAATGCAGAAGGTCCGTGAACGTTATGGCCTGAGCGAACAGGATATATGCAGGCATATGATCTTTACCGGAAATCCCGGAAGTGCCAAGACAACGGTGGCAAGGCTTCTCTGCGATACCCTCAGTGAGGAAGGTGTGCTGGAGACCGGAAAGCTTGTGGAATGTGGAAGGGCTGATCTGGTGGGGAAGTATGTGGGCTGGACTGCTCAGCAGGTAAAAAGGCGGTTTAAGGATGCTGCCGGCGGTATGCTTTTTATAGACGAGGCATATTCGCTGGTTGATGGCAGCCATAGTTTCGGAGAAGAAGCAATCAACACTATTGTGCAGGAAATGGAAAACCGCCGGAATAATGTCATCGTAGTATTCGCAGGCTATCCTGACCGTATGGAGCAGTTCATTGAGAGCAATGCGGGATTTAAGAGCAGGATAGCGTTTCACCTTGATTTCCCGGATTACAATGAGGACGAGCTTCTTGAAATCCTGAAAAACATGCTGAACAAAAGGCAGCTGGTAATGGATGAAGATGCAGTTCCCGTCTGCCGGGAGCTTTTCCATAAGGCTTGTGGTGTGCCTGATTTCGGAAACGGACGATATGTGCGTAATGTCCTGGATCAGGCAGTCCTAAGACAGGGGAAACGACTGATAGGCAGCGGCGGAATTCGGGAGATGAAGAAGATCACAAAGGACCAGACCAAACTGCTTACAGCGGATGACTTCATGGTTGATACGGAGGCGTTTTTGAGGGAGAATAATAGAAATGATATAAAAATAGGATTTAGTGTATAAGGAGGAAATTTACAATGGAATACAACGATACAAAGAATGAAGAAAAGGAAGATTGGTATGAAAAAAGTATGGAAAATATTTCTGGCAATGCAAAATCATTTTTCCGTGGATGAATCTGGAAAATTGCGACCCATATCATCATTGGGGATTCCGGAACGGAGTAATGGTGGCTTAGATGAAAAAATAAGTGTGGGGAATAATCTTACCTAATAGGAAATATGGAGGGATGTGCATATGGGTGAACTAACAAAGAACATATTTGACATAAAAAGAACAAAGTCATACTGTGCCTATAATAAGTTCCATGTAGGGAATATTCTTGGAATTACAAAGGTTTCTAGATGGGAATTGATGCATAGTAATTTTATAGCATGGATATTAAATCCAAGCGGTTCTCATATGCTCCATAATTATCCGCTGCAACAGTTTATAATGAGTTTGGAATTCATAAAGAGTAAGTCAGATAATAATCTTGCGAGATTATCAAAAGATATTATTCGAGAATTCTATGATGACAGTTATATTATTACTGCTGATGTAAGAAGAGAATTTGAGCATATTGATATTCACATATTGGTAAAAACTAAAGATAAAATACTCCCTGTATTGATTGAGAATAAAGTTGAATCAGGTGAAAACGGAAAAAATAAAGATCAAACTAATGAGTATTTTAAGTGGGGTGAAAGTACATATTCTGATAAAACGGAATACTATGATCCTATATATATTTTTTTGCTGCCAGAGTATAAAAAGAGTACGCCACAGAAAAATGCCAATTATATACGAATGACATATCAAGAACTTGTTGATTACGTTATTGAGCCGGCATATTACAGGTGTGGTGATGATGAATCAAGAAACAATATAAAGCTGTATCTGCAGTGCTTGTCATATCAAGATGATAATGAGAAAGGAGACCGTTCAATGGCTATTAGTAGTGAAGAGAAAAAAATATTGGATGATTTTATAAAGGAAAATAAGAATCTTTTATGTGCAGTGATTAATGAATTGGGCGATGAAATAGATCAGACTGCAAGAAATACAATAGTGAATGGATTAAGGGACTATACCACCTATATGTTTGAGGACAAAACATATGTGAAAAATAGATTGGTTCTTGCAGTGGTCAAGAAGTATGTTGAGGACAAACAACCATCATATGAAGAGTTGAAGTTAGCGTTTCCGGATAAACTTCAAGGATCATATGGTGTATTCAAAAAAGAAAGCGAGATAAATGATAAAGATAAAGGGTTGGGTACAAAAGGGCGTAAAAGATATTTTACTAATCAAAACGAAATAATAAAATTACCTTCTGGAGAAAATATTATGGTATCAACGCAGTGGATAAAGGATACTACGGAGAATTTTATTGAGAATGCAAAGTCGTTAGGTTATGCTATAAGCAATGCTTAAATAATTAATGAGAATTACTAAACCGGTACGAAATTATGAGTGAATCTCGAATGACATATGACCTGAGTAGAACAAGATACTGTGAAGGTGTTCAGTTGTTCTGGGCAAGTTTGGGATTAATGTAATCGATGTATATATTACGTAGATTGCGGTTATACGTGAAAATCTTCTTAAGTATTGTGGCTTAGACACATTTGAGATGGTTAAAATTCTGGAAAAACTGCGGCACTGTTGCGAGTGAAATCGAGTTACATAATATAAATCAATACAGCAAGTCAATTAGGTGAATTTCGTTATTCGCCCGATTTACAGAAATGAAAAAAATTCTGTGATACACTGCTCTTAAAGTTGAGCGGGAGTGTCACAGAATTTTTTGTCGTTCTGGAGAAAATGTGGTTTGTATAATGAGAGAAGAAAATGAAAAATTCGTTAAGAGATAGTTCTGCTTCGAAAGCAAAATGTCACTCGTAAAACGTTTAACAAATAAGATAAAACAAGGAATTTTGTTAAACAAGCACTAAAAAAATAGAGAGGCAAAATTATGGCAAAGAACATGAGAATCTATTTTATCCCAATGATAACGGATGTATCGGTGGCTGAGGACGGTGAGAATTTTGGAAAGATCATTCCAGATAAAATGCACCAAGAAGAGGATGATTATGACATTACAGTCTCTGTCACACCAGGTGTATCTAGGATTAAGTTCACCGCTGTGCCGGACGGTGTAGAGTATTATTTCTGGACATATAGTGATGACCAGGGAAATGAAGAAAAAATAATCGGTGACGGATCTGGGATGTGTGTATGCGAGATAGAAATTCCGGTTAATCTACCGGACAGGGTAACAATCTATGTAGAGGAAGGACACAAGGATGTAGACTTTGGTTTTGACCACCGAGACCTGTACTTTAAGTGTGAATCCGACACCATACCTGTGAAAAAAGAGTGGTTTGAAATCTTAAAAGCTGGCTAAATTTGCTTATTAGCCCGATTTACAGAAATGGTAAAAATTATGTGGTACATTGAAATTGTAGATGAGCAGATGGTTAGGAAGTAAATGAAAAAGGGGGTATACAAATGGCATTTAACGGAGCATATTACTTGATCGATGACAACGGCAATATGGTTGCTTTAAAGAGCAGACCGCAGCATCTTAAAGATGCTTTTGACAGAGCCGGGCTGGAGGCTGCGTGGCTGGCATATAGCCCTAAGGAAAAGCTTCTGAGAGTTACAAAGGATACACCAAATTCTGTCTGGAACGAGTTTTCGAATGCACACCGGTACGACATGGATGGGCTTAAGGATTATCTATCAATGTATTCTGAGTATTCTGACAGTTGGGAGGAATCCGGGGATAGTGAAACATAGAAAGTGAGGGACGATATGATGGAGAGAGGAAAGATAGTCCAGAAAATTGAAAACCTGCTAAGGCTTGCTTCCAACAATCCATCTGAAGAAGAGGCGAAAGCGGCACTGCTTAAGGCTCAGGAACTGATGCTGAAATATCATATTGATAATCCGGAGACAATCGAGGTGGATCGTGTTGTGACTGTTTGTCATGAACTCGGCAGCAGGAGAAAAACTGAGTTTGTTCTGATGCTATCCGTAGTGGCGGCCCAGTACTTCAGATCAAAAACGGTACATTATGGAAACTGTATATACTTTCTGGGATTTCAGGCAGATGCTTTGGCGGCAAAAGAAGTTTTTTCATATGTCCTTAAATATGGAGACAGTGCTCATGACGAGTATTTTACGAATACCACCATTTCACGACAGGCCGATATCAACTGGAGGTATGGATTTGTTGTAGGACTTCATAATGCATTTGCTTCAAGAAAAGGATATGAATTGATGACCATGGTTCCGGATAAGGTAGAAAAAGCTTTTGAATCAATAAAACGAGAACAATACCGATCTGAAAAGGACTGTAATATATCCGGTCTGGATGGAGCTTTTGTCAATGGTTTCAGCACAGGAAAAGATGCGCTTGAAAAAAGAGAAATAAAAGACTGCCATGGTGGCTGAGATGTCTGAGCGACACAGCGTGAAAATTTAAAGAAGGTAACGAAGGAATCGGGAGGTGTAGAGATGAGGGAGTACAGTTCAAAACTTAAAAGGCAGGTTGCACTGCTGGCGGTTTTTGACCATGATGAGGCTATCATTTGTCTTGATGTAATCCGTAAGAATGTGCCCGGAATAAACATTCGTACGCTTGAAAGGGATATAAAGGAGTTGAATGAAGCCGGATTTATGGATGTGAAATATGACCGAGCTGAGAAAACCTGGTCCGGCCTGGTCTGCATACCTGATAAGGCACCTGAGTTATCACCAAAACGCAGGAAGGATTTCGATGATCTCGTTCATTTCGAAAAGATCCTGTTCACAATGAGATGCTTTACCTATAGAGATGCAGAGATGGCATTGGACGAACTTCATGAATACAAGGACATGCATGATTTCTGGGAGGAAGATGATATGTTTGGACCTGAGCCTGTTTATATGAAAAAGTACCTGAATGAAGAACTGAGCGTGGATAAGGCATATTTCAGGCTATTTCCTGATGCTCAGATGGATGATTTTGAAAAGGATGTAAGGTTTCTTCGCGATATTGGATATCCAATAGAATACGACAAAGAACTGCAGGTATATTACGCGGATTTTCCGGAGCTGCTTAGGGCATGACGAGAGAGTTTTAAGTGATTATGGAATTAGAAATAATAGGCTTTGAGCTGAAGGCCTTTGTACAAGGAAATTCAAGAGGAGATTAACCGTGAGTACATATGTAATCGGAGATATACATGGCTGCTATGATGATATGAAAGGTTTGCTTCATCAGATAAAAGCCGGAGAAAAAGATACAGTGATCTTTCTAGGGGATTATATAGACCGTGGGGATCAGAACCTGGAAATGCTCCGCTTTATAGAAAATGTTCCGGAAAACTATATCCTGCTTCGGGGAAATCATGAGGAAGAGTTTATAGCATATGTGAGTCTGCTTAAGCTGATTGACAGTAAGTGTGAAGCAGGAACGGATCCGGATTCAAATGAGGATATGGCGGCATTATATGGCACAGCGAAACATGTTATACAAAAGAAATTGTTGGAGTTTTTTGATGCCTATGGAACAATTGGATGGCTGATCAAAGAAGACGGTGTTACACTTTCAGATCTTGAGCGTTGGTCAGAGGTTATGGATAAAATGCCGTATTACCATAGGTTTACATGCAATGGCAGGGATTGCATAGCTGTTCACGCGGGGTATGCTGCAAATTTGAATGAAGATGAAAAGCAGCACTTCTTCCTATATGCAAGAGAAGAGTCCCTTAAAGACGGCATACCTGGGGGGATGATAATTGCAGGCCATACCCCAACGGTACTAAAGGGGGAGTTTGCATATAACCATGGAGATGTATTTCGATACTATGATAGGGAAAGAGATTGCATATTCTATGACATAGACTGCGGGTGTGTGATGAGGGAAGAGTATGAGACCGGAAAGCTTGCTTGTCTCAGAGTAGAGGATGAAAAAATTTTTTATTGGAGGTGACAAATATGGTATACAGGATAACAGTAGATGGAGTAAAAAACTACGCTGAGACCCCGATTTTTTCATACAGTCATGAAAATGATATGAAGGCCCGGGAGAGGATTACCAAATATTTTAAAGAAAAGGAAAATGCAGCGGAGGTTGTTTTTGATAATTCTTATGAAGAGGTGGAAAAACTTCATCTTCAGGCGGAAGAGTTTTATCAAAAGGTCATGGAGTTTAACGACATCTGGATGTCCCTGCCATACGATCATGGCTGGGGGCCTGCTGAAATGGAACTTCTAATTCCAGTACTTATGCAGATATACATTTTGGCTATGAAGCTGCCGGATCTTGAATATATGGAAGATATGGATTATGAGCGAAAATATGACCTGTTCAGAAGAAGAACTAATTTTTTACCGGAATATGAAGAGTACTGGATGGTTTTTGATCCATACTGCTGTGCAACGGATGAAAAAAGCGATGAAGTTATTAAAAAGTGGGTGTGGGTAAGGGCACTTTGGGATGATATGGGAGATGCTTTGGGAGATCTTTCGGCTGGTGTGGATGCGTACAGGACAGGACTTGTATGTGAGGCGATTTTTAACTGGAGATTTGAAATGCTTTTCCATTACGGCGAACATATCAGAAATGCAGTTTTTGCCATGGGAAGTCTGTGGGAAAATGCCATGCACCTAAAGGAAAGGGAGAAGAAAGATTACTGGGTATACGAGGGGGATGGTGTGATCATTGGAGCAGATGGGGAAGAGGTTAAACGAAAACTATAGTGAAAAAAGGAATTTTTTGGTGTTATATATTATGTCCTGCCGGTGATAAGCAAGAAAACAAATTGCTGACTGTAATGGTCGATTGTGATATTTCCGGAAAAACATTGGAGAATGTGGAGTTTAGTTCGAAATCAAGGGAGAATTTTAATCATAAGTCGGAATGGGAAAAGCAATACATAAAAATAAACGGAAATAAGCCGTTTGATTACTATCCTAGAGGACGAGTTGAGATAAAAAATGGGAAAATAAGGATATTTGCTAATCCGGTCATCATAGCGGACGAGGAAGCAAAAACTTTAATCATAAAGACTTTTGAACTGGAAGAAAATAAGAATGATATAGCATGGATATCCGATAATACTAAGCACTACAGGTATGCAGAAGATACCGTGTCATGCATGTAAAAAGAGCTGTTTTCCCAAGCAGTTTTATGATAACAAAAACAAGGGAAAATAGCTCTCGCAAGGATTATTGAAAAGTGTATGGATTTTACAGCTCCCTGGATCTCTCTGCAGCGGCCTCTACTGCATCGATAACGGTACCGCGGAATCCTGCTTCCTCAAGTACCCTTACGGCTGCGATAGTGGTGCCTGCAGGGGAACATACCATGTCCTTCAGTTCACCGGGGTGCTTGCCGGTATCTATCATAAGCTTTGCGCTTCCATATACTGCGTTTGCAGCAAACTCGTAAGCCTGTGCCCTGGGCATGCCCTCTTCAACGGCTGCATCAGCCATTGCTTCAATGAACATGAATACATATGCAGGAGAGCTTCCGCTGACTGCGCATACGGCATCCATAAGGTGCTCAGGCACAACGGATGCCTTTCCGAAGGACTCGATGATTGAGATAGCTTTTTTAAGCTCATCGTCAGTTACTGCTTCATTAGGGGTTACACCTGTTATTGCCGCACCTACAAGGGCTGCAGTATTGGGCATGCATCTTACGAACTTAAGTTTTCTGCCGAAAGCTTCTTCCAGCCATGCGAGGCTCTTGCCGGCCATAATGGAGATGATGACTGTATCATCTGTAATGACATCTTTAAAACTGTTTATGGCAGATACTGCATACTGAGGCTTAACTGCAAGTACAAGATAATTTGAAGCTTTAGCAACTTCACGGTTATCAGTGGTAGTATTGATACCGAATTCTTCTGTGCGTTTTTTTACAACAGTTTCGCTTGCATCGGAGCCGTAGATGTTTTCTTTTTTCTCGAGTCCATTTTTAAGCAGGCCGCCTATCATGGCACCTGCCATGTTACCCATTCCGATAAATCCTATGTTCATGATGTTCCTCCTTATATTCTGATTATTTATTATTGATTTACTTGTTTATTAACTGTTTGGAACCTGTTGGTTATTCTTGTTATGGTAGCCCACAATTGAAGATTTGCTTCGCCAATAGTGGGGTGTCATCAATGTAATAATAGCATTTACAATGGAAATATCTTATGTTACATTAAATCCCCTCTGCCTTGAGGCTTCGTACATAAGTATAGCCGCACTTACGGATGCATTCAATGATTCTGTTTTGCCTGCCATAGGGATATGGATCGTAGTACCGCCGAAGGCTGTTACCTTTCCTATGGTTTCTTTTTTCAAACCGTTTCCCTCATTTCCTATGAGCAGGGCACAGCCTTTAGTGTAATCCGCTGTGTTATATGGAACCGATGCTTCAAGGGCAGCCGCATATGTGGTTATATTTTTACTCTTAAGCATGGTAAAAACATCATCAAGCTGCGGTACTATGACAAAAGGGAGCCTGAGTATGGCGCCCATAGTTGAACGCACTGTCTTGGGCGAGTAGGGGTCGGCACAGTCTGATGTCATTATGATTCCGCTGCATCCAGCTGCTTCCGCTGTACGGAACATAGTGCCCAGATTCCCGGGATCCTGTATGGTCTCCAGCATAAGGAGCATTGGCGATGGAGCAGCGGTAAGGGTATTCAGGGAGTAGCTCTTTTGTTCTACTATAGCTATAACACCCTGGGGCGTGTTTACCGCCGATACCTTTGCGAAAACTTTGTTGTCAAGGATCTCTGCATTCGAAGGAAGCGAGTCTGGATTCTTTTTATAAAAATCTTCGGATGTAAATACAGCAACCAGATCCTCCGACGGTATTTCCCGAAGCATCCGTATTCCCTCAACAAGAAAAAGGCCCTCCTCGCGGCGGACCTTTGCCTTATCCCTTAATGCTATGAGATGCTTTATTTTTTCGTTTGCTGCGGATGTTATCATAATATCTTTGAAAGTTCGTACTCATAATCCGGTATTGACTTGGTCATGGCAAGTGCTTCGTCTATATCAAAATCAACAAACTCGCCGTTCTTCTGTGCAACCACACGGTTTGTCTTGCCTTCTTTCAAAAGGTCTGCAGCCATTGCACCCATTATGGAAGCGTAGTAGCGGTCTTTACAGGTGGGGGAACCGCCGCGCTGCATGTATCCGAGAATGGTAGCTCTTGTTTCAACGCCTGTTGCAGCTTCTATTCGTCTAGCCATGGAGGTGGAGTGTCCGATGCCCTCGGCATTGATGATAATGTGATGTTTCTTGCCGTTTTTTCTGTTTTCGATTATGTGGTTGATAAGTGTCTGCTCGTTGTAGTCATACTTTTCGGGAAGCAGGATGTCCTCCGCACCGTTAGCAACACCGCACCACAGGGCTATAAAGCCGGCATTTCTTCCCATTACTTCTATTATAGAGCATCTTTCGTGTGAGGACGATGTATCGCGGACTTTGTCGATGGCCTCCATTGCCGTATTGATGGCTGTATCAAAGCCGATGGTATAGTCTGTACATGCGATATCCAGATCGATAGTTCCCGGAAGGCCTATCGTATTGATGCCCTCATGTGAGAGCTTCTGGGCACCGCGGTATGAACCGTCTCCGCCGATGACCACAATGCCGTCAATCCCGTGTTTACGGCATATTTCCGCGCCTTTCTGTACACCTTCGGGAGTCTTGAACTCTTCACATCTTGCTGTTCCGAGTATGGTTCCGCCGAGACCTATTATTTCAGATACGGAATGTCTGTCCATATCCATGAACTCTTCATTGATCAGGCCCTGATAGCCCTTCTTTATGCCTTTTACAGCCATGCCGTTGGCAAGTGCCTTACGTACCACGGATCTTATGGCAGCATTCATTCCCGGTGAGTCACCGCCGCTTGTAAGTACGCCTATAGTCTTTATTTCTTTTGTCTTAGCCATAATTTACCTTTCCGCCGCTTTTTACGGCTTCGCCTTCGATTAAATATTTTAGCCCATGAAGGCTATTTTTTCAATGAAAGAATGAGTGCCTATCATTTGCATTTTATATTATAAGGTATTATAATTCTTTCGTCTGTTAAGGTGCCCGGGGATTCTATATCGCCCGGGATAATAGGGAACAGGGTGAAAATCCCTGACGAGCTCGTCACCGTGATAAGGACCGGCCGTTCATATGACTGCCCACTGGAGCTATCCGGGAAGGGAAGCGTGCCGGGAAGAATTTAAGTCGGGAGACCTGCCTTGATGGAGATGCGTGCCGCGAGACCCGGCAGAGCGTGTCACGGAATTGTTGTGTCCTGACAATGCAGTAAGCAGTTTATCCTGTTCGAGCTGTTTGCGGTGATGGAGGAAACGAAAGTTCCGGCATCCGCTCTTTGCCAGCAGGCAGGGAGTGTTTTTTTGTTCTTATATTGAAAGGACAATCATTTATCACTAAGGAGGTAAAGAAAGTGAAAAAGAGATTTTTTGCCATGGCATTGACAGCAATGCTGGCAGCAGGAACAGTGATGACAGGCTGCGAAGGCGGCAATGAGCCTGCACCCACAGAAACAGAAGTAGAAGCTACGGAAGAAACAACCGAGGAACCGACCGAAGAAACAACTGAGGAAGGATCAGCAGAGGAGGATCAGGCATTGGCAGATAATGTTGCAGAACTTATCGATGCTATCTATGTACAGACCAGGACTGATGAGACAGATGCACAGTGCGTAGCTGCAAAGGAAGCATGGGATGCTCTTACAGATGCTCAGAAGGAGCTTGTAGAGGGTGAGTTTGCAGATCCCGATTATTTCGGACGTGACACAGGTGATGCATCCAAGGATGATCCCCTTAATGCAGACGATATAGGTGAGAATGAGATACTCGTAGTAAGTTTCGGTACATCATTCAATGACAGCCGTGCAAATGATATCGGCGGTATCGAGAAGGCTATCCAGGAAGCATATCCTGACTGGTCAGTTCGCCGTGCATTTACCGCACAGATCATCATCAACCACGTACAGGCACGTGACGGCGAGTTCATCGACAATGTTGAGCAGGCTCTTGACCGTGCAGTAGATAACGGTGTTAAGAACCTTGTTGTTCAGCCTACACACCTTATGCATGGTGCTGAGTATGACGAGCTTGTAGAAGCGCTTGAGAAGTACAATGACAAGTTTGAGTCCATCATCGTTTCCGAGCCTATGCTGGGCGAGGTTGGTGCTGATTCAACAGAGACCAACGATGACAAGAAAGCTGTTGCAGAGGCAGTTGTTGCAGCTGCAGTAAGCGAGGCAGGTTTTGACAGCCTTGAGGCTGCTAAGGAAGCAGGAACTGCTTTCGTTCTTATGGGACATGGTACTTCACATAAGGCAAAGGTAACCTATGAGCAGATGCAGGCACAGTTCGATGCCCTGGGTTACGACAATGTATTTGTTGGAACCGTGGAAGGTGAGCCTGAGAGCACTGAATGTTCTGTTGTTATTGATAATGTTTCGGCTGCAGGATATACAAATGTAGTACTCAGACCTCTCATGGTTGTTGCCGGTGACCATGCAAATAACGATATGGCAGGTGATGAAGAGGATTCATGGAAGAGCATGTTCGAAGCAAGCGGAAAGTTTGATTCAGTTGACTGCCAGATCCTTGGACTTGGTTCTATTCCTGAAATAGAAGCTATCTATGTAGCACATATCGATGAAGCATTAAAAAAAAAATAACTCTGAGCAGTAACTTAAACGGAACATCGGGGCTGCCTGCAGATGGTACATATACAGCAGTATTTACTACAGACAGCTCAATGTTCCATGTAAATGAAACTCTTAATGATCAGGGCGTACTTACCGTTAAGAATGGTGTGGCAACAATCCATGTGACCCTTGCAGGAGACGGAGTACTGAATGTGTTCCAGGGAACTGCCGAGGATGCACAGAAGGAGGGAGCTAAGATAATAGATCCCACTGAGGATACGGTGACATACGATGACGGTGAAACCGAAGTGGTATATGGTTTTGACATTCCCGTGCCTGTGATCGGCGAAGAATTCGATGTTGCCATCATAGGAAAAAAGGGAAAGTGGTATGACCATAAAGTAAAAGTTGAGCTGGCAGAAGGCGCTTCAGCAGACATTAAGCTGGAAGATGGCGAATATACCGTTGAAGCAGCCCTTTCAGGCGGAACAGGCAGAGCATCTGTTACATCCCCTGCGGAATTTGTCGTAGAAAACGGTGAGGCAACTGTTTATGTAGAGTTTTCAAGTGATAACTATGACTATGCTATACTTGACGGTGTGACATATACATCAGATATAAGTTCAGGACTGTCAGTATTTGCATTTCCACTCGTGGGCTTTGATGTAGAGATTCCCTTCGTTGCTGATACAACGGCAATGAGTAAGCCCCATGAGATTGAGTACACAATATGCTTCGATTCTTCAACAATAGAAGAAAAATAAATAACCTTATAATTACATGGACTCTTCTTACCTGTATATCCCTTTGCGGATGTACAGGCGGAGGGTCTTTTTCTGTTTCTGAGAGTGAAAACACGGCAGAGAATGTATCACAGGACACCGCAGCTGCAGATCCTACGGAAGAAAGCAGTGAAACAGTTGCCCTGCAGGTGACAGCTGTCCGCGAGAATGCTGCGGCTACGGAGTTTTCCATAACGGATTATGAAGGCGGATATTCATCCGTTGAAGTTTCTGACGGCAGGAAGTACCTGATAGTTCCCGAAGGAGCTGAAGTGCCTGAAGATACAATGGGAATGACTGTCATAAAGCGGCCTGTAAGTAATATCTATCTGGCAAATTCTGCGGCAATGTGTGAATTCGCAGAGCTTGGGGCTGTTGATGCTGTTAGGTTTTCAGGAATAGAAAAAGACGACTGGACCATATATGAAGCGGTGAATGCAATGGAATCAGGAGAGCTGATCTTCTGCGGAAATTACGGCGCACCTGATTACGAGACCCTTACGGTAGAGGGCTGCCAGCTTGCGGTAGAGAATACCATGGTAACCCATAAGCCGGAGGTGGTAGAAAAGCTTGAGGGCCTGGGGATACCTGTTCTGATAGACAGAGCCAGCTATGAGAATGATCCCATGGGCAGGATGGAATGGATAAAGGTTTACGGACTGATCCTGGGAAAAGAAGAAGAGGCACAGACTGCTTTCGATGAGCAGAAAGCAATAGTTGACGCTCTTGAAGATTACGGTAATACAGGACTTACAGTAGTAGCTTGTTACGTCAGTGCCAACGGTCAGATAGTCTGCACAAAGGGCGGTAGCTCATTCGCCCGTATGACGGAAATGGCAGGCGGCAATTACATTCTTACAGCGGATGAGGATGATGACAGTGTAAAGTCAACAGTTAAGTATGGAATGGAAGAATTCATGACTGTTGCAGGAGAGGCTGACTTCCTGATCTATGATTCCACTATAGACCATGTTGACAGCCTGGATGATATAATAGATAGAAATGCAATGTTTGCCAATTTCAAGGCATTTGAGGATGGCAATGTGTGGATAATGGAAAGTTCCTTATATCAGAATTCAAATGAAGTGGGAACTATAGTAAGTGACATCCACAGTATGCTGACAGGCGGGGGAGAGACTGTACATCTGAAAAAACTTGGGGACGACTGATTGGAAAAGGCCGGAACGAAAAAAAGAACGATCATAGGATTTATGATAATGTTTGTGCTGCTGATGACAGTAGCATTCATCTCTGTTGCGGCCGGCAGTGTTTCCGTAAATATCTTTGCACCTCTTTCAGATAACGACAGCATGATCATTTTTGATATCCGCATGCCGCGTACTCTTTTAGCGGCAGTATCAGGTGCGGCTCTTGCAGTTTCTGGTTATCTTCTTCAGACGTTCTTCAGAAATCCGATAGCAGGTCCCTATGTAATGGGTATATCATCGGGAGCAAAAATGACTATGGTTCTTGCCATGACATTTGTCGTGGCAAGTGGTGGAAGCATGACATCAGTGCTTAAGATAATTGCATCCTTTGCAGGTGCACTGCTTTCTACATTTCTGATACTTGTATTGTCCTTCAGGGTAAAAAGCATGAGCGTGCTTTTGGTGGCAGGCATAATGGTGGGCTATATCTGTACGGCTGTAACAGAGTTCGTGGTCACATTTGCGGACGATACTTCAATAATCAGTCTCCACGGCTGGGCACAGGGCGGTTTTTCAAGCGCAGCCTTTCCGGGAACATATACAGCTGTAGTTCTTATTCTTATCGGTATAGCCGGAGTGTTCATCATGTCAAAACCCATCGGAGCATACATGCAGGGAGAAAAGTATGCTGAAAGTCTTGGTGTGAATGTCCGCGGCCTGCAGCTTCTGATGATCATCTTTTCAAGCTTCCTTTCGGCTGTAGTTACCGCATATGCGGGTCCTGTATCCTTCGTGGGAATCGCGGTTCCCTTTCTGGTAAAAAAGCTTATAAAGCAGTCTAAACCGATAATCCTTATACCCGCGCTTATACTTGCGGGGGCTGCATTTACCCTGTTCTGTGATATAGTGGCAAGGCTTATGTTCTCGCCTATTGAGTTGTCGCTTTCCACTGTGACGGCTTTCTTCGGTGCGCCGGTAGTTCTCTTTATAATGGCCGGCAGAAAGAGGGGGCAGCGGGATGAGTGACATGATAAAAGTAAACGAGCTTACTGCCGGATACGGAAAGAATGTCGTGCTGGAAGGAATGGACTTTACCGTTTCTGCAGGTGAACTGATCTCAGTGATAGGCCCCAATGGTGCAGGTAAGTCAACCCTTCTTCATGCGGTGGCAAGACAGCTGGAGACAATGGCGGGCACAGTGTATATTTCCGGAATGGATATCCGGGAAATAAAGGGAAAAGAATTCTCAAAAAAAGCTGCCGTACTTTTTACCGCCAGAACACGTCATGAAAATGAAAGCTGTTTTGATGTGGTGTCGGCAGGAAGATACCCTTACACCGGATGGTTCGGTATTCCTGAAAAGGATGATATACAGGTAATAGAACAGGTCATGAAGGAGACTGACTGTTACGAGTACAGGGACAAGCTTTTTGATAACCTGTCTGACGGACAGAAACAGAGAGTGCTGATAGCAAGAGCTCTGGCCCAGTGTCCGGAGGTGCTGATACTTGATGAACCTGCGGCCTTCCTTGACCTTAAATACCAGATAGAGATGATGGAACTATTAGCATCTGTTGCACACAGAGCGGAGTCCCCGGTAACGGTATTCATGTCTGTACACGATCTGTTCCTTGCAAACAGTTTCTCAGACAGGGTGCTGATGATAAAAGACGGAAAAGTATATAAGTACGGACTGCCCCAGGATGTAATGAAGTCTGAGACCCTGTCAGGACTTTATGATGTGGCAAGGGAAAAGATAGAAGAGATAATGAATCCCGGCGGAATTTATGAAACAGTCGGGGATAAGAAATTAAAAATAGGCTATACCACGGGAACGACTGCGTCGCTGGCGTCTTACGGTGCGGCAATGCTTCTGCTTACCGGCGAGATTCCGGACAAGCTGTCGCTTTATACACCCGGGGGAATGTTAGTCAGCGTGTCTGCGGAATCTTCGGAGCTTTTAGAAGATGGAAAGCTGGCAGTATGCACAGTAAAGAAAAGAGCCGGAGACGATCCGGATGTGACGGACGGCATAAAGATCACATCAAGCGTCAGGTTAAATGACAGTGGCAATGTTACTATCGACGGCGGTGTCGGTATAGGAAGGGTGACTAAGCCGGGACTGGACCGCAGTATAGGTGAGGCTGCAATTAATTCTGTTCCCAGGAAAATGATAACTGAGAGCGTGATCCGTGCCGCAGATGAAAACGGATATGAGGGCGGCTTTGATGTGGTGATATCCGCAGAGGACGGTGCTGTAAGGGCTAAGAATACCATGAATCCCTATCTTGGTATAGAGGGCGGAATATCGATATTAGGAACCAGCGGTATAGTAGAGCCCATGTCTCAGCGGGCTGTGGTAAAGACCATAGAGGTGGCTTTAAAGCAGATACGCAGTGAAGGCGCAGAGCGTGTGATACTCACACCCGGCAATCTGGGTGAGGACTTTATAAAGAAATGTATGAAACCTGAGCAGGGTATAAGGTATGCCAGGGTTTCGAATTTTATAGGGGATGCCATAGAGCTCTGCAGGGTCTGTGGTTTCAAGGAAGTAATGCTTATCGGCCATACCGGTAAGCTTATAAAGATAGCCGGTGGTGCCATGAACACACATTCATCCTGTGCGGACGGAAGACAGGAAGTAATGGGCTTTCATGCTGCGATCTGCGGTGCACCGGCCGAGTGCGTAAAGAAGATCGGGGAGCAGGTTACAACGGAAGGCTGTGTAGATGTACTGGAAGAATACGGAGTGCTGGAAGAAACTACCAAGGGAATACTGAATGCTATACAGAACCGTTTAGAGAGGAAAGCCGGTGAAAATATGCGGATAGGCGCGCTTCTGCTTACAAGGAAGTACGGAGTATTTGGCGTGACGGATAAAGGCAGGGAACTGATAAATGAGTGGGGCGGGGAGATTTAGTTATGGTAGTTTTCGTAGGAGCAGGAGCCGGTGATCCCGGACTCATCACAGTAAAAGGAAAAGAATATCTTGAAAAGGCTGACTGCATAATCTATGCAGGTAGCTTAGTTAATCCTGAACTTTTAAATTATGCAAGGGAAGATGCTGACATCTACGATAGTGCGCAGATGACCCTTGAAGAAGTTATTGACGTTATGGAACGGTATAAGGATGGCTTAGTAGTACGCCTTCATACCGGAGATCCATCCCTTTATGGTGCCATCAGGGAGCAGATGGAAAAGCTTGATATACTCGGTGTAGAACACAGATCCGTTCCGGGGGTGTCCAGTTTCCTGGCAGCTGCAGCATCCCTTGATGCTGAATATACACTGCCGGAGGTGAGCCAGAGCCTGATAATCACACGGGCTGAAGGCAGGACTCCTGTGCCTGAAGGGCAGCAGCTACATATCCTTGCTGCAACCGGTGCATCAATGGCAATCTTTCTTTCCGCATCCCTTACAGAAAAGGTAAAGACGGAACTGATAGATGGCGGACTTGCACCGGATACGCCGGTAGCGATTGTCTATAAGGCATCCTGGCCTGATGAAAAGATAATAAAATGTACCATAAATACTCTTCCTGATGCTGCTGCATCGGAAGGCATCGAAAAGACCGCACTGATACTGGTGGGTGATTTCCTTAAAGGGGTAGGGGAGCGTTCAAAGCTTTATCATCCAGACTTTACTACCATGTACAGAAGCGGAAATAAGAAACGTAAAGTAAGCATTGCTGCTTTCACGGACAAGGGTTATGAGCTGGGAAAAAATATAGCAGAAGCTTTACGGAATAATATCCCGGGTCGTGCCATGGATGGTTGTTCTATTAAAGATAGAACAGATGGGCGTGAAGGTGATGAGCAGGATATTTTCTGTGACCGCATAGAAAGAGG
This sequence comes from Lachnospiraceae bacterium AB2028, assembly GCA_000621425.1. GTDB lineage: Bacteria > Bacillota > Clostridia > Lachnospirales > Lachnospiraceae > NK4A136. Next base: position 13,162 of record JHYJ01000007.1, on the reverse strand, counting down.
CGGTTTATCCAGATGGGTTCAGAGTGTGTTTTATGAGTCTGAATCCCTGGTATTCATAGGTGCGGCAGGAATAGCTGTCCGTGCCATATCGGCCTTTCCCAGGTCTAAGACTTCTGATCCTGCGGTAGTGGTAGTTGATGAAGACGGAAAGTTTGCGATACCTATACTGTCTGAGGAATACGGCGGAGCCAACAGGCTGGTCAGGAAGATTTCAGAAATGACAGGGGCCCAGGCGGTTATAACCAGCAGGCAGGGTAAGAAGGCTGAAAAGAGATATGTGACCATAGGAATCGGATGCAGGCGGGGAACACTATGTGCTGATATTGAAAAGGCATATGAGGAATTCATCTGGGACAATGATATCCGTGAAGATGAAGTCAGCGCATTTGCAAGCATTGACCTTAAGAAGGATGAAGAAGGGCTGATTGAATTTATAGGCAAGAAGGGACTGCCTATTGCATTCTATTCAGCTGCGGAGCTTATGGAAGTGAGGGGAGAGTTTGAGCCATCGGATTTTGTGCTGAAGATCACCGGATGCGACAATGTATGCGAGAGGGCCGCGGTGAAACTGGCCGGGGAAGGGGTCTCGGTGCATAAGACTGCGTTTGATGGAGTTACGTTGGCGGCGGTATACGGAGTTATAGAGCCGGTAAAGGCTGAAAATTAATATTCAACTTCCCGCATGTGGGATTGTGGAAAGGGAACGACGACTCGCAGTGTTCCGGAACAGTTGCGAGTGTCGTTCCTGCATAGTCTGTGAGCGGGAAGTTGATATAAAGTTTGTGCGGAGGATGAAAATGGGGACATTATATGTAGTTGGGATAGGTCCGGGGGGCTACGCGGACATGAGCATAAAGGCTATAGATGCTATAAAGAACTCTGAACTAATAGTGGGTTATACTGCATATATCAAGTTACTCAAAGAATCCCTTTCGGGCGAAGCCTGGATCAATGAGAAGGAGTTCTATGATACCGGTATGACTGGGGAGACCAAGCGCTGTCAGTATGCAATTGATGAGGCGGCGAAGGGAAAGACTGTGGCTGTTATATGTACGGGAGATGCGGGAGTGTATGGTATGGCGTCACCTGTGCTTGAGCTGCTTGATGATGAGGATGTCAGGGTAGAGGTGATACCGGGGATAACGGCGGCCTGTTCGGGAGCTGCGATACTTGGTGCACCTCTTAGCAATGATTTCTGTGTGATTTCACTTTCGGACAGATTGACCCCACAGGATGTGATAGTGAAGAGGCTGAAAGGAGCTGCATCGGCCGACTTTCCTATAGTGCTTTACAATCCGGCTTCAAAGGGAAGACCGGATGCGTTGAAGAAAGCAGTAGCTGTGCTTAAGGAATGCGGTGTGCCGGAGACTACCGTGTGTGGTATTGCACACAGCATAGGACGTGAAGGTGAGAGCGTGACGGTAACAGATCTTGGACGGCTCTGTGATAATGAAGTTACGATGTCGGATACGGTATTTATCGGGAACAGCCTTAGCTATATTAAATCCGGTCATATAGTTACTCCAAGAGGGTACAGGATAGAAGGGTAGTATGAAGATTCTTATATTTGCAGGCACATCCGACGGAAGGAAACTGTCATACCGCCTGGCTGAGAAATATGATGTGACGGTATCCGTTGCGACAGAATACGGCAGGGAGCTGGAAGAATCTTATGGTCAGCCCGGGAGAATAAAGGTTTTATCCGGCAGGATGGCAGAGGATGAAATGGAAAAGCTTATGAGAAGCTTTGATGTTTGTATTGATGCCACTCATCCCTATGCTGTTGCAGCCGGTGAAAACATAAAAAGGGCTGCAGAAAAGTGCGGCATAAGGCTGTTCAGGTTTGGAAGGAAGGCCTGTGAGATCCCTGAAGAGGCTGCTGTTTTTAACAGCGTGGCAGAGGCGGCAGAGTATCTCAAAGGAAAAAAAGGTAATGTGCTGATAGCCACCGGCGCAAAGGAACTGAAAGAATTCGTGACAGTCGGTATGGACCGGCTGACAGTAAGGATACTGCCGGCGGAGGAGTCCCTTAGGAATGCAAAAGAGGCCGGTTTAAGTGAGAAAAATATACTGACCGGAGTAGGACCTTTTTCAAAAGAAGATAATGTAAAAGTCATAAAGGAAAGAAACATAGAGTATTTTGTGACGAAGGACGGCGGAACAGCCGGAGGCTTTCCTGAAAAGGCTGATGCCTGCAGGGAATGCGGCATTCAGATGGTGGTCATAAAGCGTCCTGAAGGCAGGAACGGCATGGATGCAGAGGAAATCGTAGAAGAAATATCAAGGTCAGACGGAAAACAATGACGGGGAGAAAAATATGATCTATATAATGGGAACGGGAGCCGGTGGATATAAGGGTCTTACCATAGAAGAGTCGGAGCTTATAGCCGGTGCTGATCATCTGCTCGGTGCAAAGCGGCTTCTTGATAATATTCCGGATGATCTGATTCATGGCGAGAAAAGGGAATTTGTACGTACATCCGAGATTGCGGAATATATTGAAGGACATAAGGCTGACAGTATATGTGTGCTTTTTTCAGGTGATACAGGATTTTATTCGGGTGCGGAAAGCCTAAAAAAGATTCTTGATGAAAAGGGATACGAGTACAGGATAATCCCTAATACTTCATCATTTTCGGTAATGGCATCAAGGATAGGCGTTGATTACAGGAACAGCACTCTTGTTTCCCTTCACGGAAGATGCGGCAGTGAAATGGAATTTAAAAGGGCTGTGACCGGAGCCCTTATGAAGGGACAGTCGTGTTTTTTCCTCACAGGGGGAGAGAATTCGCCGGCACGTATAGGAAAGGTTCTTGATGATGCAGGACTTTCGGATGTGCGCATGTATGTCGGTATAGCACTGGGGGAACTTACGGAAGAAATTATCATAGAATCTGCTAAAGAAATTTCATCACGGGGATTTGCTGATCCCAACATAGTTTACATTCCGGCTGTACCCATATATGAAAGAAGGATCCCGGGAATTGCTGACGATGAGTTTATCCGGGGTGATATCCCCATGACTAAGAGATTTATACGGAATGCCGTGATATCTGAACTGGCTGATGCGAAAGAGAAGGTTTCAGTCATATGGGATATAGGAGCCGGTACGGGAAGCGTGAGCGTGGAGGCAGCGCTTGCTTTTCCTGATGCAACAGTCCGGGCTGTTGAGATAAAGGCAGAAGGCGCGGGACTTATCAGGAAAAACAGGGAGAAATTCCATGCTTACAATTTAGAAGTTAGCTGCGGCGCGGCATCTGAGATGCTTGGAAAGCTTGAAATCCCGGACGTGGTATTTATAGGCGGAAGCGGCAGTGAGCTGTCCTTTATACTTGACCACTTATTCACATATGGAAAAAATATACACGTGGTGCTGACAGCAGTTACCATTGATACCATAAGCGGGATACATCAATATCTTGCTGAAAAGAATATGGCGGCATCAATGTGTGAGATTGCTGTGAATAATGTAAAGAAACTTGGCAGTAGCCATATGTTAAGACCCGAGAGCCCTGTGTTTATCATAAGCTTTGATACGAAGGAGGAAGACTGATGATATCATTTATGTTATCAGCCCTGCAGTCAGGCAGTGGCAAGACGATGGTAACGGTTACACTGCTTGAGCTGTTAAGGCGCAGGGGCTTAAAGCTGTGTTCCTTCAAAACAGGACCTGACTATATAGATCCCGGATTCCACAGATGCGTAGAAGGCGTGGATACCCATAATCTGGACCTGTTTATGTCTGATGAGGATACTGTAAAAAGTATCTATGCCGAAGCGTGTGGCGGAAAGGACTGCGCAGTTATAGAGGGAGCCATGGGATTCTATGACGGACTGGGCGGCGTAAGCGAAAAGGCAAGTTCCTATGATGTGGCCAGGGTTCTAAGGCTTCCCGTGATAATAGTGATCGATGCAAAGGGACTTTCTTTTTCCCTGTCGGCTGTGCTGAAGAGCTTTGCTGAATTCAGAAGGAATGCGAATATTCTGGGATTTATCCTGAACAGGACATCATCCGTAATGGCGGAAAGAATGGGGGCTGCCATAGCCGGTGAGACAGGACTTAAATATTTCGGATACATAGAAGAATCCGAGGGCATAAAAATAGAGAGCAGACATTTAGGACTGATAAGGGCATCAGAGAATAAGGGTATTATCGAAGGAATTAAATCTTCTGCAGACAGGGCGGCTGATACCATAAAGCTAGACGAGATAATGAGCTCATGCAGGCATGAAGATGACCTGTGTTATATAAAAGATATAACAAAGTCTTTTGATGTAAAACTATGTGTAGTAAGAGATAAGGCTTTTTCATTTATCTATAGGGAAAGCTTAGAACTATTTGAAAAGCTTGGTGCTGAAATAGAATATGTAAGTCTGATTGATGATGAAAAACTTCCGGATGACTGTATGGGACTGTATATTCCCGGGGGGTATCCGGAGCTTTATCTTAAAGAACTGTCGAGCAATTTATCGATGCGGCAATCAGTAAAAACGGCAATAGAATCCGGAGTACCTGTCATAGCAGAGTGCGGCGGATTTATGTACCTTCAGGATTCCATAGAGGAAGACTGGAAACACTATAAGATGGCAGGAATTTACGGCGGACATGCAAAAAAGACAAAGGGACTGGTAAGGTTTGGATATGTAACAATGGACGACGGTAACGGAATTGTTATGAACGGACATTCTTTCCATCATTATGATATCGGGATTGAAAATCTGGGGAATGAGTTCATGGTTACAAAGCCCTTTAGCAAAAAGTCATGGCGTGAGGCCTACAGGCTGAATGGCGGTTACGCGGGCTTTCCCCATTTATATCCGGCGGGGAGTAAGGAGTTTGTAAAGGGATTTCTTAAGTCCTGCGTGAAGTGTCGGGACCAAAAGAAGGATTGAAGATTTAGACTAAGCGAGGTGAATTCTGCAATATGGTACATCTGTATCATGGTGAAGGTAAGGGAAAAACCACAGCTGCTGTGGGACTGAGTGTAAGGGCTGCAGGCGCAGGACTTAAAGTTGTTTTCGTGCAGTTCATAAAGACGAGACCTACATCGGAACTGAAAAATCTGGAAAGCCTTGGTGTTACGATCATAAGGCCCCGGGGCGATAGTAAGTTTGCATCAAAGATGAACGAAGAAGAATTAAAAGAAATAAAAATAGTCCATGATGAAAACTTAAGAGCTGCCCTTTCCTTAAATCCTGATCTGCTTATTTTGGATGAAGCATGTGCTGCGCTTAAGTATGGCTGTGTGGACGAAAGTCTTTTAAAGAGTGCCATGGAATACGGACAGGACAAAGAAGTGGTACTTACCGGAAGGGATCCGGCACAGTGGATGTTAGATAATGCGGATTATGTGACGGAAATGAAATGCATAAAGCATCCGCTCAAAAAAGGCGTAAAGGCCAGACTGGGGATAGAATATTGATAAAGCTTCCGATGGACATAGAAAATAAGAGCATGGAGATAATAGAGGCAGAGCTTAAGGAAATGGGATACACCATTCCTGCCGAAGAACTGCCTTTGGTAAAACGCGCTATACATGCCAGTGCGGATTTTGACTATGCGGAGAACTTAAAGTTTGTTAATGATGCAGTTAAGCGCGGAGTGGAGTCACTTAAGAGCGGTTGCAATATTGTTACCGATACCAATATGGCAAAAACAGGGATACATGACAGGACCTTAAAGCTGCTTGGCGGAGAGTCAGCCTGCTTTATGAGTGATCCTGATATCGTTGCTGCGGCAAAGGAAGCAGGGACCACCAGGGCTGAGATGTCAATGCGCCATGCATCGGGACTTTACCCTGACGCAATATACGCCATAGGAAATGCACCCACTGCGCTGATGGCGCTTTCTGAGCTCATTAGAAAGGGATTCAGGCCGGCACTTGTGATTGGTGTACCGGTGGGTTTCGTAAATGTGACTGAGAGCAAGGATGAGGCTTTGGAAGTATGCAGCGAATACGGTGTACCTGCCATCATAGCCATGGGAAGAAAGGGCGGCAGTACCATAGCCGCTGCTCTTATCAATGCGCTTCTATATGAAGCATCGGGGAATGTGAGATGAAGGCAAAGAGTTTAATGATACAGGGGACAATGTCGGGAGTAGGCAAAAGCCTGCTGGTTACCGCACTATGCAGGATATTCGCAGAGGACGGTGTGAAGGTATGTCCTTTTAAAAGCCAGAACATGGCACTTAACAGTTTCGTGACTGCCGACGGCCTTGAAATGGGAAGGGCTCAGGCTGAGCAGGCTTTTGCGGCTGGACTGCAGCCTGATGTGAGAATGAATCCCATACTCTTAAAGCCTTCAGCAGATTCCGAAAGCCAGGTTATACTTGACGGAAAAGTCCTTAGCAGCATGAACTCCAGGGAGTATTTTAAAAAGCGTGGTGAATTCATGCAGGAGATACTAAAGGACTTAGACAGCCTGTCGGAAGAATATGAACTGATAATAGCAGAAGGCGCAGGAAGTCCTGCTGAGATAAACCTAAATAAGAACGATATAGTGAACATGGGACTGGCAAAAGCTGCCGACATGCCGGTGATACTTGCAGGGGATATTGACAGGGGCGGAGTGTTTGCCCAGTGCTTAGGTACTGTGGAATGGATGGAAAAGTCAGAGCGCGACCGGATAAAAGGCTTTGTATTTAATAAGTTCAGGGGTGACCCCACACTCTTAAGTCCCGGACCTGAAATGCTTTTTGAAAGAACAGGGATACCGCTTATAGGTGTGGTACCTTATGTACCGGGACTGGAAATAGATGATGAAGATTCCATAAGCGACAGATTAAAGTCCGCAGGGGTAAAGAATAAAGAGGCAATCGTTGATATAGCAGTGATAAGACTTCCCAGGATATCTAATTTTACAGATATCATTCCTCTGGAGGATAATCCATTCCTGTCTGTTAGGTATGTTGATAATGCTGACAGGCTGGGGAATCCTGACCTGATCATACTGCCGGGAACAAAGACTACTATCTCAGACCTGCGGTGGATGAAACAGAACGGCTTGTATGATGTGGTGCTCAGGGCTTCTGAGAATGGAAGCTTCGTATTCGGCATATGCGGCGGATATCAGATGTTGGGGACAGAGCTGCAGGATCCTTACGGAGAGGACGGCGGCGGAAAAGAAAAAGGACTGGGTCTTCTGCCGGTCAGCACAGTTTTCTCAAAAGAGAAAAACAGGAGACAGGTAAAGGGAAAGAGTTCATCCGGTGCATCAGTGGAAGGCTACGAGATCCATATGGGTGAAAGCAACATAGGTGGAGAAAGGTTATTTATGTTGGATGCGGACGGACAACAGTTCCAGGAAGGATGCATAACCGCAACAGCAGCAGGCACCTATGTGCATGGATTATTCGATACCGGAGAATTTGCTGATGAGCTTTTAGAGCTTGTGTGCAAAAAAAGAAATATAAATTTTCCCAAGGACGGAAAGACGGAAACAAAAAAGCAGAGGTTTGAGCGCAGCGTAAAGAGACTGGCAGACAGCGTGAGAGAGTCTGTTGATATGGATAAGATACGGGAGATTGCAGGACTTTGATACAGGGTTATAAGGAAAAAGAATTATACAGGCTGATAGAAAGTATCAAAGAGACAGATACAAAGGCTTATGAAGAGTGTGCAAGGCGCTGGGATTTGGTTGCTCATCCCCTGCATGGTCTTGGCGTGCTGGAGGATGATATAAAGCATATCGCTGCGCTCACTGGAAATGCGGATGTAAGCCTAAAGCGTAAGGCTGTAGTAATATGTTGTGCAGACAACGGTGTTGTGACAGAAGGCATATCCCAGACAGATTCAAGCGTGACGGGGATCGTTGCAGACAATATAGCTGAAGGCAGGTCTTCTGTATGCCGTATGTCTGAAGTGGCCGGATGTGATGTGATACCTATTGATTTAGGTATTAAGGATTATAAGGGGCATCCGGGTGTAAAAGACATCCGTATAGGAAACGGAACGGAAAATATCTGCGAATGTCCTGCAATGACAAGGGAACAGGCAGCGGATGCTGTTATAGCAGGAGTAGAACAAGTTCGCCTGCTTTCGGAAAAGTACGACATCATAGGTGTTGGTGAAATGGGAATAGGAAATACCACCACATCCGCCGCTATACTTTCGGTGCTTCTTGGTATAGATAGTGATGAAGTCACCGGGCGGGGCGCAGGTCTTTCGGATGAAGGATTTGAAAGAAAGCGTAACGTTGTAAGAAGGGCGGTAGAAAGAAGTAATGTAAGTAAAGATGATGGCCTTGGAGTTCTTGCAGAACTTTCGGGATTCGACCTGTGCGGAATGTGCGGACTCTTTATAGGCGGGGCAATATACCGTGTTCCTATGATAGTGGACGGGATCTGCAGCCAGGCTGCAGCACTTGCAGCATGGAATCTTACGGAGAAGGCAGCGGATGCAATGATCGGAAGCCATATCTCTTCAGAGCCGGTATCGGAAATGATACTTAGTAAGCTGGGAATACAGAGTGCCATAAGTGCAGGTATGCATTTAGGAGAGGGAACCGGTGCGGTTGCCCTTATGCCCATGCTTGATATGGCGCTGGCAGTGTATTCCCAGGGATATACCTTTGATGACGGCGGGATAAAGGCATACGAACATTTTAAGTCGTAGATAATCAGGAATATTTTTGCAGAAGATTATTCGGAGAAATATTTTTAATGGGAGATATTAATTCAAAAATAAATACGCACGGTGGATACATATACCCATATCTGAAAGAAAACGGATGTGAACCGCTGGATTTTTCGGTAAACATCAGCCCATTGCCGGTTCCGGAGGAAGTAAAGCGTGCATTCATTGAAGAGGCCGAACACCTGCATAGATATCCGGATAATGAGTGTACGGAACTCAGAGAAAAACTTTCAGCAAAATATGACATTCCGACAGAGCATATAGTGATCGGCAATGGTGCGTCGGATCTGATATACCGTATTGCATATGCGTTGAAGTGCAAGAATATTCTTATACCTGTTCCTTCATTTTCTGAATACGAGGCAGCGTTTTCCGCGGCAGAAACCGGAATAGATTTCTATCATACTGATGAGACAAAGGATTTTGCTATTGATTCATGCTTCGCGGAGGCCATAAGTCAGGACACTGATGCAGTGATAATGGGAGTGCCGTCTAATCCAAGCGGAAAACTTACAGATGACAGTATACTGAAAATAATTCTAAAGAAATGCAGGGAGTACGGAACATATCTCATGCTGGATGAATGCTTTCTGCCCTTCATAAAGGATGGCCTGTCCATATCAGCAGAGGATTTCACTGGGAAAGTGATCATAATAAGGAGCTTCACCAAAATATTTGCTATGCCCGGTGTAAGGTTGGGGTACTGCTTATGCGGCGATGAGAAAATTGCTGAAAAGATAAAGCAGGCCGGGGCGCCCTGGCAGGTGAACAGCATGGCATGCAAGGCAGGAAATGCGGCTCTTGAAATGGATGAGTATGTGGAAAAGGTGCGGAATGCAGTTAATACGGAGCGCAGCAGGCTTTATGATGCGCTTGAAAAAGCAGGTGCAAGGGTTGTGAAGTCTGATGCGGATTTTATACTTTTCCGGAGTGATAAACTTACGGAAGAGGAATTCATAAAAAGAGGGATAATGATCCGTAATTGTGGAAACTTCAGGGGACTTGATGATACATGGCATAGGATAGCTGTTAAGAATACTGAAGGTAATGATAAGTTTACCATGGCTATAGCGGACATCATGGGAGGCAGACAGGGATAATGCTTGTATTGGTCACGGGCGGATCGGCCTCCGGGAAATCTGCTTTTGCGGAAGAACTCGCTGAAAAGATAAGGGATAAGAACGGGAGCAAGTATTATCTTGCTTTTATGAAAAATGACAGCAAGGCTGCGGGGAAACGTATCGAGCGCCATAGGAAATTAAGGCAGGGAAAGGGATTCGTCACGCTGGAAATACCCTGTGATTTAGATAAGAAGCTGCCGGAAATACTTCAGAAACGGTGCAGTCATGATACCGTGCTTATGGAAAGCGTGGGAGTACTGCTGGCTAATGAAATGTTTAAGGACGGCAGCGTGCATGAGGACGCTGGAGAATACGTACTTTCGGAATTGCTTAATGCATCAGGGTATTTTGAGAATGCAGTGGTAGTTGCTGAGGATGTTTTTGCAGACGGAAATGACTACGACGAATACAGCAAAAAATATATCGAAGCCATAGGATATGTGAACCGTAGAATTGCAGAAAAAGCTGATGCCGTGGCGGAAGTAGTATGTTCGTATCCTTTATGGATAAAAGGCGGGGTTGATTAATGGAATTGTATGTAGGCGGAACGAGCCAGGGAAAACTTAAGTATGTACTTGATATGCACGCGGGATTAAACGAGAATGATGTGACAGACGGTGCTGTGTGCAGTGCTGCCGATATCCTGTCTCATAAAATAGTCAATCATTTTCATGCATATATCAGAAGAAAAACAGATCGGGGTGAGGATGTGACAGACATCCCGGGAAAACTGAAATCAGAAAATCCTGATGTGATCATAATATCCGATGAGATCGGTTGTGGCATAGTGCCTGCAGATCCTAAGGACAGTACCTGGCGTGAAGAATGCGGCCGCACTCTCTGTGAAATTGCCCGCATGTCTGACAGATTCGAGCGCGTTGTCTGCGGCTGTGGGATACGGATAAAATAATTTTTCTGTGGTAAATATAAGTAAAAAAGGAATGTGTAGTCATGAATGATTTTAAGCAGATTATAAAAGCCGGAATATTTGGAGTTGTTGTGGGGGATGCACTGGGTGTTCCTGTGGAGTTTACAAGCAGGGAAGAACGCAGGGAAGATCCCGTGACGGATATGCGTGAGTATGGTACACACAGCCAGCCCATGGGCACATGGTCGGATGACAGCAGCATGGCACTGGCTACGCTGGACAGTATCGTAAAAAACAATGGAATCGTCTATGAAGACATAATGAAAAGGTTCCGTGAATGGATGATAAACGGAGCATATACACCGCACGGTCATGTGTTTGATATAGGAATCACATGCTCAAGGGCGGTTGCCGGATTCAGGCCGGGTATGGATCCGCTTAAATGCGGAGCGGACGGTGAAAGGGATAACGGCAACGGATCCCTTATGCGCATCATGCCTGTATCATTATATGATGCACTGGATGAGAACTTCTGGAATTCTGGCAGGCTGGAAAAAGCGGCAGAGAATACGCATAATGCATCATCCCTTACCCATGGGCATCCTAGGAGCCTTATGGGATGCATGATCCATACGGCCATATGCCATGAGCTGATATACCGGAATGACCGGACTGTAATTGATGCAGTGCAGAATGCGGTTGATAAAACCCTCGCTTTTTATGATAATGCCGGTGAAAAATATCCCTGGTATAATATTGAATTCAGAACTGAGATAATGGCAGATACTTATGGAAGGTTAAGAAATCTTGAGGCATTTAAGAAACTACCTGACAGTGATATAAAGAGCACCGGATACGTTGTCCATACGCTGGAGGCTGCCATATGGTGTCTTCTGAACTCAGAATCATATGCAGAATGCGTACTGAAAGCTGTTAATCTCGGCGATGATACTGACACTGTCGGTGCAGTTGCCGGTGGACTTGCCGGTCTTGCTTACGGATATGACAATATCCCGGCAGAATGGTTAGATGTGATAGTTTCAAAGGATTGGATAAACGGGCTGTGCGAAGACTTTGCAGGTATAACACTAACCTGATAAAAGGAAAAAGAATCCATGAAGGATTTAAGGAAAAAAAAGCCGACCGGAAGGAAGTGTCTGACTTAAATATGCCATTGGGAAGCTTTGTTACCGGATATGATCCGCAGTTCAAGAGGGACTTCATGTCATTATATCCCAATGGTGCAAATGATATAGAGCAGAATATAGTTTTCTTTGATGATAACAGTAAGACCTTGGATTATGCTCCGAAGGTTTATATAAATGTACATGAGTTAGCGGGAGATAATTTTGATGTATGTTTATATGTAAAAGACCATATGTATGATGAAAATGGAAAGCCAAGGGTGTTCTGCGGAGCTTATGACAGTAATTGTCCGAATTATAGTGATGTCATTCCTTAGGATGAAAGTTTGACAACTAAATTTGGTTCTGTTAATCTATGAATGCTTCCGGCAGTCTGCCGGAAACTGCACCGGGTATCGCCCGCTGCATATACCACATAATAATAAACACACGATGCCTGAGACCGTTCTTAAGCTGTCTTTGCCGGATTACCGTAATCCCTTCAGTTATCTAGGTTTTCTCCGGTTTCATACTGCGTCGGGAAAGGAGAAACATGCTACCACATACGCGTTGAGAATAGTAGTGAATAGTGTTAAACTGAAAGGAGTCAAGTTATATGGGTGAAAAGGATATAACTGAAAAGGCGCTTATATCTTGCAATGATGTCTTTGCTGACATAGTCAACAACTTAGCCTTCGGCGGAAGGAAACGCATAGCCGAGGAAGACCTTGAGCAGGCACCGGACCGTGGAATTTATTTAGGCGGGAACGGTTTCAGGGAGCTGGAGCGGGATGTCTCAAAGTACTGGAAAGAGAACAGCGTCCGCATAGCAGTGCTTGGAATAGAAAACCAGACAGTGCCTGAAGATGATATGCCATTTCGAATAATCGGATATGATGGGGCGGCATATCGGGACCAGATCAGATATGAGACTGATGCAAACGGAATCCGAAGGAAGATAGTGGATCGACATCCGGTCATAACCCTGGTACTGTATTTCGGGTATGACAAACACTGGGATAAAGCCCGTACACTGCACGAGGCACTCGGCGATAGACTGAAACCGGAATTGGAAGAACTGGTTCAGGACTATGCAATCAACCTGTATGAGATTGCCTACCTGACGGATGAACAGCTGCAAGGCTTTAAAAGTGATTTCAAATATGTGGCGGACTATTTCGTGCAGAAGCAGCGGACAGGAACCTATAAAGGGTCACACGAAGAAATGAAGCATGTCCGTGAAGTGCTGCAGTTAATGGCAGTACTGACCGGAGACAATAGGTTTGCCAGGGTGACAGGATCAGAGGCAGAAGAAAATACGAAAGACTAACTATTAGAAATAGTCAAGAAAAAGTTTTTAAAACAGAAATGTTTTGAATATAGTGGCGGTGACTATATCATCGCAATCAGTAC
>JHYJ01000006.1 GCA_000621425.1 Lachnospiraceae bacterium AB2028 | reverse complement strand
TTCGGTTTTTAACAAACCAAAGAAGTTCTCCATTACAGAATTATCTAAGCAGTTCCCTTTCCTGGACATACTTTGAATAATGCCTTTCTCTTTCAGTCTAAGTTGGTATCTTTTCATCTGGTATTGCCAGCCTTGATCCGAGTGTAGTATTAGGCCTGTATTATCGGGTATTTTTGCAAAAGCTTTGTCTAACATATCCATTGTTTGATGGAATGTTGGACGTAAGGAAATGTTATAGCTAATGATCTCCCCGTTGTACATATCCAGTATGGGTGATAAATATACTTTCTGATCCATTACGGCAAACTCGGTTACATCGGTAGCCCATTTTTGGTTTGGTCCATCTGCCTCAAAGTTTCTCGCGATAATATTAGGTGCAACTTTACCCACTTCTCCTTTGTAAGAACGATACCTTTTTCTCCTGATTTCACACTTCAGACAACTCTGTTTCATCAACTTCTGTACCGTTTTATGATTGATGCGATACCCGCGATTATGCAGTTCCATAGTAATTCGCCTATATCCGTACCTCCCCTTATTTTCAGAGAAGATTTGTTTTATCACATCTTTTAATTCGCTATATTTATCAGGTTGCTTCATACGCTTTATATAATAGTAAAATGTACTTCTAGCCATACCATCAAATGCAAGCAAATCTGCCAATTTATACGTCTGCCTTAATTCTTCGATGATGGTGGCTCTTTCCCATTCTCTCGGGCGATTCTTTCCTGAACTAAGGCTTGCAATTTTTTTAAGTATTCATTCTCCATACGAAGGCGTTGCACTTCTGCAATTAAATCCTCTTCTTGTTGATAATTATTTAGTTTTTTAGTTTTTCTGGGTTTCATTTTCTTTGGACGACCACGATTTTCTCTGTATAGAGCTATAGGCCCCTCCTCATAGTATATGCGTTCCCATTTGCCTACTGTAACGTCACTAGGAATACCAAATTTAACAGCAACTTGCGCAATAGACAAATGATGCTGATGCATATATTCTACAACAGAAACTTTAAAATCTCCATCATAGGAACCGTGTTTTAACAATAATCCCTCGGATCCAAACTGCTCATAACGCATAACCCATCTTCGTACATGCTCACTCCCTGTTCCAAGAATCTTGGCACTATCACGTAAAGACATGCCATCATCAACAACTCTAAGAACAGCTTCTAGCTTTTCTTCATAAGAATACTTAGACATAAAAATGCACCTCCAAATGCTAAACTATTTGTCTAACATTTGGGGTGCACTTCATGCTCCTGTCTCTTCTGTGCTATGCTATGTATTCAAATATTATCTCTTCAGATTAACCAGTTCCTCAAGCAGTGTATCAGAAACGGTTATGATACGAGAGTTAGCCTGGAAACCACGCTGTGTGGTGATCAGCTCAGTAAACTCACTGGAAAGGTCTACGTTTGACATTTCCAGAACACCGGTGGACATGTATCCGCCGTCAGCAGTAATGTCAACACCGATGCCGTCGAACTCGCCGGAGTTCAAGGTTGCTGAATAAAGGTTGTCACCCTGCTTCTCAAGACCGGCTGCATTTGAGAAGGATGCAACAGCAATCTGGCCCAGAAGCTTGGTCTGGCCGTTATCATATGCGCCGTAGATCATACCGTTATTCTGAATGGATACGCCGGTCATGGTTCCCAGCGCACATCCTGTGCCCTTTCCGTCAGCATCACCAGAAGTTGCGGACGCTGTGGATGTTCCTTCGTTGTTAAGGTTCTTTGTAGCTGACATATCTATGCTTATAGCCTTAGCGAAAGGATTCTCAGTGCTGGATTCCTTAGGCTCAATAGTCAGGTTAAATGCCGAAATGTTTGTTGATCCATTAAGGCCGGTAAGAGAACCGGTTGCCTGGTTGTACCTTACAGCTATCGCTGTACCTACAGGAGTAACATAACCGTCAGTACTAAGTGTTCCGTCCGCATCAAATAGATTTACGGTTGTGGTTCCGTCAGAATCTGTATAGGAATACTTGTTGTCCTTTAACAAGGATCCGATAGTTATCGGATTATCGGTAGTATTATTGGCCTGAACAGTAAGCGAAAGGAAGTCCTCATAATTATCGAATCCGAAAGCCTCAGCATATGCCTTTGCCGCATCAGCCTTGGTATAGTTGATAGTCTTGGCAGGATCCTTGGGATCAGGATAAGACAAGCCATTGTATGTAGCATCTCCGTCTGAAATCTTTCCTGTAGAAGGATCGTAATTATTAAAAATATTGTTAGGAGTCAATTCGATTTCCTGTGCCGGAGACCATTTTGAATCCTTATACTTGATCACACCGTTAGAAGGATTTTCCATATCATATCCATCAAGCAGTGAATAAGATGCTGCCTTTGTTCCATATGAGTTTGCACCTGCAGAATTTGATCCGGTGTAAACCTTTGCATCGAACTTGTCCAGGATGGACTCATTGTTTGCATCAAGAACATCCTTAAGGTTCAGAATGTAGTTACCTTCTTCATCCGTTCCATTCATTCTGAATCTTGCGGTATAGGAATAACCCATGTTGTCATAGAATGCAAGGTTTATGACTTTACCGTCACCAAGAACCTGTGAATCAAGCTTATCAATGATACCGGTCATGGTTGCAAGCTCTGTAGCCTTAGGATCGCTGGTCATATTCTCAGGAGACATGATCTGGAGTTTCTTAACATTATCCTGAACGATCTCGCCCTCATTATTTACAAGCCAGCCCATAACGTTGTAACCGTTTGAACTCATTGCCAGGTTACCTACGGCATCAACGTAGAATGATCCATCTCTTGTAAAATAATTTGATGATCCGTCAGAAACAACGAAGAAGGAATTACCTGTTATACGCAGGTCGAAAGCATTACCTGTAGTCTGGGTAGAACCCTGCTGGGTAATAGCTGTGCTGATAGCAGCAGACTGAACACCAAGACCTATCTGCTTAGCATTGGTACCTGCAGTACCTGTAGTCTCGTTAGGGCCGCTGGCAGACTGAGTGGTCTGGTACATCAATTCGGAGAAGGTGATGGACTGAGACTTGTATGCTACGGTATTAACATTGGCGATGTTGTTACCGATAACGTCCATCTTAACCTGGTGTGTTTTTAACCCCGCAACTCCGGAGTAAAGTGATCTCATCATAAGGCATGTCCTCCTTCATTTTTTATATATTGAGGAGGGCCCGTAAATCCTTTTGAACGTTCCTCATCCTTGAGAAACCATCCTCTTTGTCTTAAAACCTTACAATTATTATATCGGGCTTTTATGCCCAAAGTTTATATCAGTATACAAATAATTGGCGTTTATGTATTATCGGTTTTATCCCCGGAATCTTCCTGCTGCGACTCATTTTCTGAAACAGTTTCCGATGATGCCGACTCCGTGGTTTCTGTAGAAACCGCATCCGAAGAGCCATTCGCCTCCTCTGCTGCAATATTCTCTAAACCATCTGCGCCCACATCACCGCTATCAGCATTTGCATCAGTCCCTGAAACCGGTGTCACAGCCTCAGTTACTTTATCATCAACAGGTTCCACCTTTTCTGCAACAGCGGCCTCTGCTGCCGCCTTCTCCTGCTTAGCCTGCTCTTCAGCAATAATCTTCTGGAGCGCCTTACGGTACTGGTCTATGCCATCAGCAAAACTTTCATCAAGAAAACCTTTTTCAAAGTCATTCATATCATCATACTCAGCCACAACCGCAGATGCCGCATTGAAATAGTCCTTTGTCATAAGAGAAGGCGCAGGAAGTTTCTTTATGGCTTCGATGAGATTATCAGCCCTTTCCGATGCTTCCACATACCTGTCGCTTACAACAGTCTTAAGGTCGTTTATTGAATAAAGAGAACCGTCAATTGAAAGATAAGCCTTTCCTTCTTCATATGTCACATAGTCTACTACGCCGGATACCTCATCAGTATTTCCGGCATCATCTCTTACGCTCATGATAACAGTCTTGCCTGTCAGGCTGTCAGCCTTCATTGCATTCATATTATCGCCTATAGCTTGTACTTCCGACACCTGCGTGAATGTCGCATACTGGCTGATCCACTCTGTATTGGATGTTGGTTCAAGGGGATCCTGGTTCTGCATTTCCGCTACAAGTAGTGTAAGAAAAGCCTCTGAATCAATCTGTGATTTATCTTTTTCAGAAGCCGACGCAAGTGACTTGCTGGAAACAGTGCTGCTCTGTACTTTTCCGTCTACTACTGGAGCTACCAGACCTTTTATATCCATAACAGTTCCTCCTTAATAATCAATAATCATCCTGTAAGTTTAAATCAATTTTATCATATGTGTGATACGGATTGTTTCGCTGCTCTCGCAATCCGCTGTGCAGTATGTTTTGCATACATCTTGCTACTTGCCAGTGTCATGGGCGGAATCCAATATCATCGGCATTTGCGTGCGAGCGCACATGCCTTGACTTTTAATTCCCGGTATTACACCTTGTAATCCATTTTGTTTCCATCTGCCTGCATCATCTGTGCAGTAACGGCATCCGCTTCATCTATATCCTCCGGTATGCCGGCAAAATCACCCAGGTCTATCTTTCTTGTTGCACGTCTGAGCCGCTCCTGTTCGCTTGCTTCTGCATCAGACTGGCCGTCATTTCCCTGTTCGAGATTCTGCTCAAACGCATGTGATGAAACCGTAACTTCTACTGCATCTATCTTAACGCCCTGATCCTCAAGGTTCTGCCTGAGTACCATTATCTGGCTCTCAAGGGCTGCCCTGGCAGCCTCCGTCTCTGTTGAGAACTGGGCAGTAACCACTCCGGACTTGCTCACCAAATTAATCGCAACATTACCAAGACTCGCCGGGTGAAGACTTAATTCTAAAGACGAAAAGTCATCTTTTACCTGTGATTTGATTTTTTCTATTACCTGTTCCGTCACTTCAGCAGGATTGCTCAGATAACTCTGTGGTCTTGCTTCTGAAGTCACCTCAGCTGTTCCGGGATCCTGTACGTTTACCGTATCCTGCGTATTGCCTGCAGTGTGGACATCATGTCTCACATCATGCCTGTCATCACGTTTTACGGACTTATTGGCATCGGACATAGCGTTACTTTCATCATCAGCAGCATCATTGTCATCATTTTGTGCGTTAAGCGTAGCATTGTCAACAGGCACGGTATCTTCCGGAACATCAGCTGCCTGAACAAAACTTTCTGCGTTAGGCACTTCATCTGTTTCTACAGCCGACCGAGCCTCTTCTGTTCCTGCTGCAATCACATCCATCACTTCACTTATTTCAGCCGGTTCCAGTCCTGCTTCCTCCAGAACCTCGGCAGCCATCTGATTAAGTTCCCCTGCCGTATCCAGTATGTTCTGATCTGTCAGCAGGCTCTCAACACCTCCATCTCCCATTAAATCTGCTGCAAGCATATTCATATTTTCCGGCATTACCAAATCCGCTGTGGAAATGTTCAGATCTTCACAGGCCTGCATTATTTCTGAAACATCTACATTCAGTATCTCTGCAGTCTTTTCAATGATTACATCAATCACCTGTATTACTGCTTCGATTTCTTTCTCATCAACAACAGCATCAGCTGCAGTATCATTTATCTCTTCTACAGTTCCTGCCTTGCTTTCATCCTTTACTGATGCCTTATCTGATGTGTCAGATTTTGAAACATTATCATTCGATGCACTTTTCTCATTCTTAACATCAGGCTTATCATAAGACTTCTTATCCGCAGAAGAATTGTCTTTACTATTGTCGCTATTACCTGAAAAATTATTACTATCTGTCTGGATATCCCGGTTCTGAACATTAATCTGACCGGTGGCATTTGCGAATGCACTCTTGAAATCAGCTGTCTGACCATTACGGGACGAACTGCTATTTCTATCCATTCCGTCCGTAATGTTGTTAACCAGCATCTGGCTGTTAAGATCGCTTATAGATGTCATAATGATTCTCCTTAGCACATCCCTGCGGTCCGTCGTCCGGATGCGGTGATACCGTCCTAATAACCGCTTCCCTGCGGTCTGCATATCCCGGTTCACAATATTTATCGTCAAAAGTTTATGAACACTTTACCCCTTATCTTTTATCTTCAGTCCGGATCCATTATCCTGGTTACCTGGGCTGCCATATCAGGATCCATCGCTCCCAATATTGCACCGCGCTGGGCACTATTCATTGCATTAAGTATTTTTCCTACAAGCTCCAGGGATGATCCCATAGTATTAAATATCTCAGCAGCATCCTTGGGATCCATGGCTGCGTAGGCAGCTGCATAGTCCGTCACGCTGGCATCAACAGCCTCCTTCTTTACCACTTCCTGATAAAGGTACTGTGCAGTCTCAGGATCCATGCTCTCATAGTACTTCCTGTAGGCATCCTCACCGGGACCATTGTCCGCATAAACCACTTCCTCGTAGAATTCAGTCTTTATGCGCTGGAACTCAGTCTGCTGATCCTCGAAAGTCTTTAACCTGTTTACTTCAGCCTTAAGCTCCTCTATCTGCTGTACATAAGTACCATTGGCGGTCTGAGCACTGGTAAGTTCGAGTTCCAGAGCCTGTATCTGAGCTACCGCATCAGCAAGTGATGAATAACCGTAATATGCCTCCAGATCATCAGTTTCCGTCACGCCATCACTTGGAAGCACTTTATTTATTACAGGAACATTTCCTATGATTGGACGGAGCACATTGGAACCCAGCCCGCCCACATCAAGCTTTATCAGTATACAGATTATGCCGATCCAGATAAGGACTATAAATACGGTAACCAGTATCATTGACAGACCGCCACCCGGGGCATCATCATCCAGATCAGCCTCTTTGTCAGCCAGTTCCTTGGCTCTTTTTTTAGCCTCTTTGCTCTGAGCTTTCTGTTCTGCCCTGAGCTTTTTCTTTTCCTCGGCTAATTTCTTTTTTTCCGCTTTTATATCAATTTCCTGTGCCATAATTTTTCTCCGTAATTCCACTTCCGGCTGTACATATAACCAACTACAGCTTTATCAAATTCGGACAGTCTCTTTTCACACTATTCCTGTTCCGCTTTCTTTGCACCATATACATAGCTGGTCAACTGATCGACCTCCAGCGACTCAGCAGCAGCTTCCTCACTCATGAATTCTTCAAAAGCATTATCCTTAAGTTTTTCATGAATCTTTCTTTCCTTGACGGCATCCTCCATACGGGCACGCGCATTTTCAAGATTCTTTTGTGCCACCTTTACCTTAAGTTTCTGTTTTTTTATTTCTTCTCTATTGTATTTCTGCTCATATTCATTTTCCATAATATGGCGTATATCCAGGTCACCGTTCCGAAGTCTTGCCGATTCCGCTTCAAGCTCCGCTGCTCTCATATTCAATGCTGAGAGCTTATCTTCCTCATCATTCAATATCTTTCGACGCTCTGCAAAAGCCTGTTTTGCCTGCTCTTCAAAATTTTCCATCAGATTCAGGATATTCTGAAGCCTGTAATTAAACTTTGCCATCAGCTATCTCCGAACAGCTTATTCATCATTTCCACTGTATCTTCAAATTCAAACTTATCTTCAACATCCTGGCAGAGAAAATCATTTACTGCATCTATCTTTGATATTGCATAATCAATCCTTGGATTAGACCCTTTCTTATACGCGCCTATATTTATCAGATCCTCCGAGTCATTATAGGTAGCCATGACATTTTTCAGCTCACCTGCCAGTTTCCGGTGCTCCTTCGTGGTCACCATGCTCATGCATCTCGATATGGACTGGAGCACATCCACAGCCGGATAATGGTTTCTATGAGCCAGTTTCCTGTTGAGCATTATATGGCCGTCAAGTATACTTCTGGCTGTATCTGTTATAGGCTCATTAAAATCATCACCATCTACAAGTACTGCGTAAAGTCCGGTAATTGACCCTTTATCACTCTTTCCTGCTCTTTCAAGAAGCTTGGGCATCTCAGAATAAACTGACGGCGGATATCCCCTTGTAACAGGAGGCTCGCCTATGGCAAGTCCTATCTCACGCTGCGCCATGGAAAATCGGGTAAGGTTATCCATCATAAGCAGCACATCTTTTCCCTGATCCCTAAAATACTCTGCAATAGCGGTAGCTGTCTGAGCAGCCTTCTTTCTTTCAAGGGCCGGCTTGTCAGAAGTTGCCACTACGACCACGGACCTCTTCAGGCCCTCGGCCCCCAGATCCCTTTCAATAAACTCACGCACTTCCCTGCCTCGCTCGCCTATAAGAGCTATGACATTCAGCTCAGCCCTGGTATTCCTTGCAAACATACCCATAAGGGTGGATTTGCCTACACCGGAGCCTGCAAATATTCCTATCCTCTGTCCTTTGCCTACCGTGATCAGTCCGTCAACAGACTTGACTCCCAAAGGGAGCGGCTCGTTGATTATAGACCTGGTCATCGCATCAGGGCTTGCGGCTTCCAAGGGATACCAGGTCTCACCCACAGGGGTAAAATCGCTTATAGGCCTCCCCAGCCCATCTAAAACCTGACCCAAAAGAAAATCCCCAACCTGTACGGAAAGGGGACGCTCCTCATTTTCAACTATGCAGCCGGAGCCTATCCCTTCAGTCTCTTCATAAGGCATGAGCAGGGTCATGTTCTTCTTGAACCCCACCACTTCGGACATTATCACCCTGCCGTCCGTGGTAGTGATCTTGCACATGTCCCCCATCTTGGCATCAGGTCCTGCGCTCTCCAGCGTAAGCCCTACCACATTCACTATCTTGCCCAGTTTTCTGTAATATACTCTGCCGGCAGCATCGTATTTATCAAGATTAATCTCTGACATCTTTATGGCTCATAACTAAGTATGCGAAGTTGTTTTTCCAACAGATCCATCTGCGTTCCTAAACCGCAGTCCCATATTCCACCGTCTGATTCAATCAGGCAGTCATTCGGCTTTAGAGTAGCATCCTCTATTACCTCAAAACGGTCCGGCATGATACCGGTTCCTTTTGCGATATTTTCTTTTATCAGCTGTACATTCACATAGTCTGCTGCAGATACATGAACAATATAATTCCTGCTGCCATCCAGATTGGTGAGCACTCTTTTTAAAAGATAGGCGATGGTCTCCTTATCGTCTTCCAGCCTTACACCTGTCACCTTTGCGAAAATCCCGCTCAGCTTATCTATCAGCAGCGGCTCCAACGCCTTACTTTTTTCTTCATATTCCTTCTGGAGTCTTTGTCTTTCAACTTCCAGTTCCTGCTGCAGCTTTTCGTATTTTTCAAGCCCTGCCCGCTCACCTTCCTGACGGCCAGCTTCAAAGCCCTCAGCATGTCCCTTCTGCCTTGCTTCCTCTGTCACAGATTCAGCTTCTTTCTTTGCATCTTCAATGATAGCCTCTGCGTTTTCCTTTGCTTCTTCTATCATCGCCTGGGCCTGTGCTGCAGAAAGCGCATTACTTTCATGTATTAATGGCCCATCTTCCTCTTCGTCCTCCCGATCGGAAACAAGCCGTTCCACCATCTCCGCATCAAGACCTTCTGAAAAGCCTTCCTCTATGGCTTCAGGCTCTTCATCCTGCATATGGGTAGCCAGTTCCTCAAGACGCCTTGCTATCCTGTCATTTGCGTCTATCTTGACTACCTTTACATCGTTCAGCTTTACATTATATCCTTTGACAAAATTCGATGACAAAACCTACTCCTACACCATCAGACAATGATATCGTCGCCGCCACCTCTGGAGATGACTATCTCACCGGCATCCTCGAGCTTTCTTATCTCATTAACGATCTTCTGCTGTGCATCTTCAACATCCTTCATACGCACAGGTCCCATAAATTCCATGTCTTCCTTGATCATATCAGCAAGACGCTGTGAAAGGTTCTTGAATATCTTGCCCTGTACTTCCTCATTAGCTCCCTTAAGTGCAAGGGACAGTTCGTTGTTCTCAACATCCCTAAGCACACGCTGCACAGCCTTATCGTCAAGCTGCATGA
This sequence comes from Lachnospiraceae bacterium AB2028, assembly GCA_000621425.1. GTDB lineage: Bacteria > Bacillota > Clostridia > Lachnospirales > Lachnospiraceae > NK4A136. The sequence continues at coordinate 333,480 of JHYJ01000006.1, read as the reverse complement.
TATCTTCGAATACGAACATCTTCTTCTTGATCTCATCGGCAAGCTCAGGATCCTCGATGCCCAGAATTTCCATGATATGCTTTTCAGTACCACGGTCAGTGGAATTGAGAATCTCAACAACCTGATCAACGCCACCGATCTGGGTGTAATCCTGATTAACAAGATTAGCCAGCTTGCTCTCAAGAACCCGTTCTACTTCCTGTATAACATCAGGGCTGGTTCTGTCCATAGTAGCAATACGCCTGGCAACATCCGCCTGGGAATCAGAAGGAAGTGCCGACAGTATAAGAGCCGCCTGATTTGAAGAAAGATATGAAAGTATCAATGCTATAGTCTGAGGATGCTCATCCTGAATAAAGGAAAGCAGCTGAGACGCATCCGTTTTCCTGACAAACTCGAAGGGCTTAACCTGAAGGGATGCTGTAAGTTTTCCGATAACATCCAATGCCTTATCTGCACCAAGAGCCTTCTCTAACAGCTCCTTTGCATAGCCAATACCACCTTCTGCAATATACTGCTGAGCCAGACAGATCTCATAAAATTCATTTATGACATCTTCTTTTATCTGCGGCGATATGCTTCTTGTATTCGCAATTTCTAATGTAAGGTCCTCAATTTCCTCTTCTTTCAGATGCTTAAAGACCGTAGCAGAAGTCTCCGGTCCCAATGTAATAAGCAGTATAGCAGCCTTTTGAAGTCCTGAAAGATTACTACCTTCCGAAGCCATTTTAATCCCCTATGCCGAGCACTTTGTGCGAGACACGCGCGATGAATGTCATATTAAACGGATTTAGTTATTGCGCTTTCGTGACAGATAATGTTTGCGTATATGGCATTGTCTGTCGTGAAAGCAGCAAATACTTATTTTGTTTAATATTTTTCACCGCTTCGATCAGGCGATTTGGGCTCGGCACAAATCGCTGGTGAAAAATCGACTCTTTCGGAGCGATTTTTCACACTGTCCCCTTTATCAAAACTTTAATCAAAGATCTTTTATTATAGATCTTCGTTCAGCCAGTTACGCAGCAGGTTTGCAGCCGCATCCGGATTGTCTTCCACAAATTTCTCAACAATCTTCCTGGCCTCAGATTTATCCTCTACGCCGATCTCCTCAAGTTCTTCCTGAGGTGTGGACTGAAGTATCTCATCGATGGAAACCTCAGGCTCCGGCTCTTCCTCTCTTGCCTGACGCATACTGCGCAGGATAACGAATGCCAACAGGCCCAGAATAAGAAGTATCAGCAATACTGTAAGGATATCAGTTATATCCATTGCCAGACCTTCATGATCAACGAAGAAAGGCTCCTCGTATGAAAGTATGGTTATATGCTCCACACCTATACCGGTAGCTGTAGACACCGCCTGTACAAGATCCGGATCAACCTCTAACTTTGTGCGGACATCATTATTGAGCTTGTACTGATCCCAGCTAATGCCCTCAAGCAGTCCCTGATCCTTTACATCATCCTCGCGGATCACTTTGTAGGTCAACGTTGTCACTGAGAGCGATGACTCATCATACTTTATGGCACCTGCCGGAATCTGCTGCAGAAGTGTCGACTCGTTAGGCAGGTAGTCATATGACTCCTCTACTACATGGGCATTGGAATACTCATTATCCTCATATTCATAACCAGTCTCGGTGTTGGAATCTGTTCCCGGTACGCCGGACACTCCGCCACTGGAGTCAGACTGATAAATATCCTTGCTGGCAAGCACGCCCTGATCCTTATCTTCATCAGGCCAGTACAGATGGTTTGCCTTTTCTGTATAGCTATTATCAAGCACTACATTTACAGCCGCCTCTATGGAAGAAAACTGATTTGTTGCTGTCAGCACCCTGATAACTTCTGACCGCATACTATTAGCTACCTGCTCCTGCAGAGCATACTGGCTGGATGCGGATCCGTATGTGGAATTATCATTAGTTCCTGCGAAAAGCAGATTACCATCGCTGTCAAGGATTGTAACATGTTCTGTTGTGTCATTGCCCAAAGCAGTAGCCACAAACCTTGCAATTGCCTCAGCATTTTCCCTGGTACATACATCAGAAAGGTCTAAGTTTACTGCTGCATAAGCCTCCTTGTTCTGTGCAATCAGAGTGCCGTTTTCCTCAGGAAGGCTCAGCTGTACGGACGCCTTATTTACAAAACTGTATGATTCAAGTTCTTCCTCCATGAAATCCTGCAGGTAAACAATATACCTCTTCTGAGTATTTGACTCAGTGGTGAAGAAATTACCATTCGTCACGTTGTCTATGGACATAGCATCCGTGGAAATATTATTTGAACCAAGAAGAAGATTAGCCTTAGTATAGTCTTTCCTGTTTATGCTGATTTCCAGGCCGTCCTCGCTGGTAACATATTCTATACTTTCGCCTTCCAATAGTCCAATAACTTCATTCGCCTGTTTTGCAGTCTCAGCTGTATAAATCTTTATATATTCCGGACGTGTAACAGCAAAAATAAGCACAGCGAAGGCAAATACCGTCGCTATGGCGATTGCTACAATAGTGATTTTCTGTCTGCGTGAAAACTTCTCCCACCATTCCAGAAGTTTCTGTGGGAGTGCTCTAAACCACGCAACTATACGATCTACCATTTGCTTGTCCTTTCCTTAATTCCGTAAATAATTCTATAAATTCAGACTTTATATGTTACCAGCCTAATTATATCTGCATATTAACTAATGTCCTGTAAGACTCCATAAAAGCATTTTTTACAGCAACAGTATACTGCAGGGATGTGGAGGCCTTTTGGAGCGCAACAGCTAAATCATGGGTACTGGTAGCCTCCCCATCGCAAGCTTTATCTCCTCATTCTCTGCCTGAGACAGATATCCATTGGTCTGGTTGACATTACTGATCATGGAATTAAAGATTGCGCCGAACATATCGTCATCCTCTTTTTCCCTGATCATGCTACGGTCTGTCAGTGGCTCTATCGTCCTCAGGTTATCCCTGAATGCATTTGTGGCGTTTATCGGTCCCATGAATTGCTCCTCTACAAATTATACGTGCTAACCATTCATTATTATGGTGTTTGCCCGCTCATAAAACATATGCTCCAAAACTACAGCGATGTATCAGCTTATCAAGACTTTGCAGTAAGCTCCAGACCCTTGGTCGCCATTGCTTTGCTTGCACTAAACACGGTTGCATTAGCTTCATAAGCCCTTGACGCATCTATAAGGTTGGTCATCTCAGTAACAGTATTTACATTCGGATAAGTCACATATCCGTTCTCATCAGCATCAGGATGCGAGGGGTCATATACCATATTCATCTGTGTATCATTATCCTCATGGATATCATCAATCTTGACACCATAGCCTATCAGATCGTCAGCTATTACATGACGACCTATCCGCTGCTGTGTACGGCCATCACCTACGATAGAATTAAGCACCCTGCCGAAATGCCTTCTGTCTGCCTCAGTCTCCTGAGTAGCAAAAGTAACCACCTTACGTCTGTACGGAGTCCCGTCAGCAGTGCGGGTAGTATTGGCATTGGCAACATTTTCCGCAATTGTATCCATGCGGTAACGCTCAGCGGTAAGTCCGGTGGCCGATATATCAAAAGCTGTAAACATTCCCATAATTAACCTCTTCTCTGACGCCGCTCACACCATCTTTAAGGCACAGCGTCCTGCAACATCACATCGTTCCCTTTACTACCAACCTGCATCAGGTAGACATTGCTGTCCGTAGATTTGAAAACTCATTCTGCATACAGCTTACCAGCGCATTGTATGTAATCTGGTTTTCTGCAAGATACACATTTTCGGTATCCACATCCACGTTATTTCCATCCATACGATAACTGTAGTCAAAAGCATCCGTATATACCCGGGGTTCAATCCTGGACAGCTGCAGATTATATACACGCTGGTCAAGATTATCATACTCGACTTTATTCAGTACCCTGGTGAATTCTTCCTCAAAGGACACATCCTGACGCTTGTAGCCGGGGGTATCCGCATTTGCTATATTGTTGGATATTGCTTCATTTCTAAGCCAAGCTGCATCAGCAGCCTTATCAAGGGCATCTACGTATGAAAAAACATGTCCGTTTACCACTCTCTCCTCCTTGCCGACGAAAGCCGCCAAAGTATAAAAAAATACACGGTTGCAATCCGTCTAACCCGAATGCATCCATGCATTATCATAAACAACCTGTCCTTGTTGTCCTGCAACGTATGAGTCCTAAGGCTCTCATACATATTATATCGGCTTAGCTTATAAATTTGTGTACAGTTTTTTCAACTTCAAAATTATGGATAATAGATATCATTTTCGCTCAATTACCCATAATTATCTTATGTACACTAATATTATAATGTTTTCAACATAAAAAACAAGTGAAAATTGTGTTATTTTAACTAAATATTGCTTTATTCATGTAAAAACCACACCATATATTGTAATATGGTGTGGTCAGTGTGGTTTACATAACTCTAAAAAATTAATTTATTCTTCTGTGATCGAATATATCAGCTCGTTGATGACTTTTATCTCAGTACCCCTTACCCCTCTGGACCTGGTTTCAAAGACACCTGCGCCAGCCATTTTCTTAACAGCATTCACAAGGCTGGTTCTTGATATTCCACTTTCTTCCGACAGTTTTGTCAGATTAACAATACCACAGCCGTTCTCGTCCAACTTTGAAAGGACTGCACGGACTGATTCTGTTTCAGACCGGCTGGTTACCTCAAGTACGCCGTTTACGGACTTTTCCATACGGTCACTCTCATCGTTCTCTTCTTTCTTCGAACGCATCAATTCCAAACCCACTACAGTGGCCGCGTACTCTGAAAGTATTATATCATCGATACCATACTCTTCCCCGTTACGATAAACAAAAAGCGTTCCAAGCCTCTCGCCGCCTATGAAAATAGGCGTAATCATAACCCGGTACTCCACATGTCTTTCTTCCTGCCCGGATGAAGTTTCACCGCGATTCCGGCGCTCGTATCCATGCGCAGTCTTCCAGGAAAAACCCAATGCAAGAAGTCCTGCATTTTCCTGAGTTGAAAGAATTGAAAGGAAACGGTCGTTTAAAGCATTGTCTATATAGTTGCCTACTTCATATCCGAGCATTTCCTCAATCTTCTCAACCGAATCATTTTCACATGCACCCAGCACCTTTCCCTTGCGGCTTATAACCAGCGCATCAGATGAAAGGGTATCTGACACAACCGTGCAGATATCCGTAAATGCCACCTTTGATGAAACATTGTTGTGTAAAAGACTGCCTATGCGTCTTGTCCTATCCAATAAGCTTATTCCTGCCATTTAAATCACCTTAGCTCCGTGATACATAGTATTTACAACTTATTCCTGATTAATCTTCAGCCTGCTCCTCGGTGTGTCCACACTGCTCATCAGTACATGCAAGTTTCTTGCCCTTTATAACCATCATACTGCCACAATCGGGACACTTCTTAGCCACGGGACGGTTCCAGTTCATAAAATCACATTCAGGTATGTTTTCACAGCCGTAATACCTTCTGCCCTTCTTGGTCATGCGGATAACAATCTCTCCGTCACATTTAGGACACTTCACGCCCACTTTTTCAAAATAAGGCTTTGTATTGCGGCATTCCGGGAAACCGGGACAAGCAAGGAACCTGCCATGTGGGCCATACTTAATTACCATGTTCCTGCCGCAGTTATCACAGACTATATCAGTCTCCTCATCCCTTATCTCAATGTGAGCAAGCTCCTCTTCAGCCTTCTTTACTGCAGTATCGAGATCGGGGTAAAAATTCTCGATTATGGTTTTCCATTTTATATCGCCGTCTCCCACACCGTCGAGCATGCTCTCCATATTTGCCGTAAACTTAGGATCGACAATTGCCGGGAACTCATCAACCATAATCTTATTTACAGCTTCGCCAAGTTCCGATACAAAGAGATTCTTATTTTCCTTAAGCACATACCTGCGATATAGTATGGTAGAAATAGTCGGAGCATAGGTTGAAGGTCTTCCTATTCCCTGCTCTTCCAAAGCCCTGACAAGACTTGCTTCCGTATAGTGTGCAGGCGGCTGTGTAAAGTGCTGTTTTTTCTCCAGCTCCTTGAATATAATATCTCCCAGTGAATCTGCCTCCTTTATCAGGAATGAATTCTCAGATTTGCCGCTATCCTCATCTCTGCCTTCATCCGCATAGACCTTCATAAAACCTTCGAATTTTACACTGGATGCAGATGCAGAAAAAACTATTCCTTCAGCCTCAAGCTTAAGAGACAAAGTCTCATAAACAGCAGGAGCCATACGGCTTGCTGCAAACCGTTTCCATATAAGGTCATAAAGCCTATACTGGTCACGGCTAAGATCATTCTTAAGTTTTGCCGGGGTATTATTTATATCCGTAGGACGAATTGCCTCATGCGCATCCTGTATCTTCTTCTCATCATCCTTTTTCTTGGCCGGCCTGTCTGCCGTAAGGAATTCCTCCCCATAAGAAGTCTTTATGAAATCCTCAGCCATTTCTTTGGCATAATCTGATACACGGGTAGAATCAGTACGAAGATAAGATATAAGCGCAGTAGTTCCCTGCCCCTTTATCTGCACACCTTCGTAAAGCTGCTGAGCAATCTGCATGGTCTTCTTTGTTGAAAAATTAAGAGCTTTGCTGGCCTCCTGTTGAAGTGTGGAAGTAGTAAACGGAAGGGGCGATTTTCTGCTACGCTCTCCCTTTTTCTTTTCCTTTATTGTGAATGATGCATTTGAAAGTTTCTTCTCAAGACGGTCTGCCTCAAAAGCATTATCAATAGTTTTCTTCCCATTTTCATCCGAATAGAAGTGGGCAACAAATGATTTCTTTGTTCCCTTAGGAAGAAGAACGGCATCTACAGTCCAGTACTCTGTGGGAATAAATGCGTTGATCTCGTCTTCCCTGTCGCATATCATACGAAGTGCAACACTCTGTACACGGCCTGCAGACAATCCACGCTTAACCTTTGACCAAAGCAGTGGCGAAATCCTATATCCAACCATACGGTCAAGTATACGTCTGGCTTGCTGTGCATCTACCAGATTCATATCTATCTCACGAGCATTCTTTATGGATTCTTTTACGGCATTCTTGGTTATTTCGTTAAAAGAAATACGTGCCACCTTTTTGTCACCCAGCTTAAGCGCCTCATAAAGATGCCAACTAATAGCCTCACCCTCGCGGTCCGGGTCAGTTGCAAGGTAAATCTTATCAGCCTTCTTAACTTCCTTTCGCAGCATCGAAAGGATATCACCCTTGCCGCGAATTGTAATATACCTTGGTTCATAATCATTTTCCACATCTATGCCCAGCTGTGATTTTGGCAGATCACGCACATGTCCCTGGCTGGCAACCACCTCATAATTGGAACCCAGGAATTTTTTTATAGTCTTAACCTTTGCCGGTGACTCGACAATAACAAGATTTTTTGCCATGAATATTCTTCCCCTTCATCAATTTCTTCTAATTTATTTCTTCTATAAATAAATACAGATATGTAGCAATACTTGGTCATAAATATGAACCAAAGCATGCATGATATCAATAAAAGATGTATTTACAACTCACGGTAAAATACTATACAAAGAAAAAAAAGAATTGTCAAATGGATTTTACAGAACAAAGTAAAAATCGCCGGGATAAATATCCCGGCGATAAAAAATGATCGGCATCTCGGTACACGTCAGTTTGCATACGGTCCTTCACGATTAGGCGCAACCTCATACGTGCCTGACGCAGTTTTTATTCCAACATGGCATTCAAGATGATTATCAACATGTACCACCCACATAGCCCATTCTGTAGGCTGCGTTTTCTTATACTCAAATTCAGGCAACTTTCCTATATTCTGACCTGCTGTAGTAAAAAGCATTCCCATATGCAGGGCGTAGCTGGCTGACATATCAGTTCCGGGAGTCAACTCTGTAGACCACGAAGCATTATTAATCATATCACGGTATATTTCCGGTTCATTTGCAGCAGCCGTCAATGCCGTCAAAATCGCCTCTCCATTTGATACATCCTTCCTAATCTTAGTCTTTTCTATGTACCTAAGCAGTCCGGCACCAACAACTGCAACAATTATTGCTATAATACCTACAACAATAATCAATTCTACCAGAGAATAGCCTTTGTTAGATTTTTTTCCACGAAGATAACGTTTCATACAGATAAACCCCTGCCTTTCCTATCATAACGTCAGACAGCCTTAAGACTGTCTGACAATTAGAATAACAATATAAATCCCTATCTTAATTTAACTGAGCATCAAGCAAAGCCTTCTCATCATCCGTCAATGTCCTATTAATCGGATACAAATAAATCTTAAATGACTTTGTCAGATCCGGACTCTTCCATTTAACATCAACCTGGATATAAAACTTATGTCCGTTTGACAATACACTATCAGTAGTATTTATGTACTCATCACTTCTGCTAACATTCCATGTTGCCTTGTTATTATACGTTACGATAGCGTTTGATGTCGCATCCACGTAATTACGCAGCGGAGGGAGTGACACGTCATATTGATGCTCGGTCGTACTACCATCCTGATAAAACCTCCACTTGCCATCACCATTTATGTTTGTAGCCTCATTGTAAAAAATAACCGTGGAATCTGACCCCTGCGAACTGGGTGCGGTACCTGTATTAGTCTTTTTCTTTGTCGCAGTTGACAATTGGTGTAACCTGGTACCATCGCTATCGTCTTTATAATGATAATGATCTGCCGACAGTATCATATATGAATAAGTTACTGTATCCGCATCCGCCAAACTTATTCCCTTGAACTCTGTAAGACCAGTAACTGCATACGATGGTTCAACGGACGGAATGTAGTATATGGAATAATCATTAAATCCCCACGAAACCTCATCAGTATGTGCACTAATTTTCAATGCATGATCATCATCAATAGTTGTAACTGTACCGGTCGCCAAATCTGTAATCGTACCGGTCGCATATATCATATACGGACCAAACTCTTTATTGGTCACATCCCTATAAGAAGCTAAAACTGTAAGCTCTTTTCCACTTATGGCATACTCCGTCACAGAAGTCTTCTTACTGCCGGTAGTCGCATCCTTAAAATAGAAATCATTATAATCGTATTTCTTACCGTCCTCCGTCTTATCAAAAAGCTTATCAAGGTTGTATGTAGCATAACGCTTTACATCTAAGAACTGCTTTGCATCTGTGGTATCATCGGCCTCACCTGTACCACCACTTCCTATCTCGTTTCTAAGATATACATCCTCTGCAACAGTATATGAATAATCCTCATTTGCTACTTTCACATAAATAGTGACATTATCATTATCATATGTGGACATATCAACATAAAAGTCATCAATATAATCCGCAAATGGAATACCCGATGTCAAGCTGCCCCCAGAGACAGTCTTGTTGTACGAAAGAGAGCCAAAATAAACCCCGTGCGCAGGATCCGGAGCATTATAATTGATGATATATTTAACAGCTGTCTTAGTTCCCGTAGCAGGATTAAGTTCATTGTTTGATATGGTCAACGTCTTATTGGCAGAGACAAACTCAATACTGCCATTGCAGTCAGCCATCAGATCTTCCAACTGCTGTACTACCTGCTGAGCCTCCGTCTGCAGCTGAACCTCATAGTTTCCCTTTCTGTATATTGTGGAACTATTTGCCATAACCGAATATACTTCCATCAGCATAATGACCAATATGGCCATTGCAACCAATAGTTCAACCAATGTATAACCCTTATTAGAATTACCAAATCTCTTCATTGCGACCTCCCCTTAGAAATTCCAAATCCCAACATCATGCCGACCTGTTTCAGGATAAATAAATGCTCTAGCACCACGCTTTTTATTCTTAAAAATATAACATACACAAGAGTCAGTCGTATAATCCGTATACGTCGGAGCCGCGCCGCCGGAATAATTAACAACACACATTTTACCAGATGGTCTGAATGCATACTGCTTAACATAGCCCTCCGGAAGAATAGCCCCACCCTTGCCCTTATCACTTGCCGAATACTCAACAGATATAGAATTATTTGTAACCTTCTCCATCTGACTTGCAGTTGCTGCATATCCATCCGCAGCAGTTCCGATGTAAGTATATACCTTTCCACCAATTATTTTTATCGTAAGCGTACCTGAATCTAATCCTTTAGCCATACAGGTGGATCTCGCTGTGGCAAAGGATGAGTTAAGGGAATTAGCTGCCTTGGAAACATTAGCATTGCCTACTACGCTAAAAGTTATGGAAACCATACCTACCAATATCATCATAATGGCAATTACCACCATGATTTCCACCAGCGAGAAACCCTTATTCTCCGCCAGGCTCTTTTTAATTGCTTTTCTCATGCCTCCTCCTTACTCTTTGATCCAGTTCTCATAAATAACTGTAGATGTCGTAGGATCAGAAACCTTGCTCACAGAATCAAACAATTTCGTAATGACACCGCTGGTATTGTCATCAAGCAGATATTTTATTGGAAGGTAGCATACGTCACTGGAAGGATTATAATAAATTGTTCTCGTTTCAGAACCGTATACGTATGACTCTTCCTCAAATCCTGACGGCTTTGTTATGGGCATCTCAGTTCCTGCAGCAACACCGTCCATTCCTGCATTACCTGAAACCTTATTACCACTGGAATCATAAATCTCACCCGTAGTGTTTATTTTAGGCAGACACGTATTTATCATCCAGTTATACTGATCCTTATCCATTCTCTGCATATAAGATGCATTGGTGTAGTCTGAACCATTAAACAGGTAGCCATAACTGGATACAATAGTTGAATTTGTGCAAATACCCTTTACAGAAACAGGCTTATTAGGTATTAACGCAAGCGTATTTTCAATACCGGAATTGAAAACATCGGCAGCACACATCTGAAGCTTAAGCTTAGGTTTCGGAGAACTTGCATGAGGGAACTCAATATCACTGTACGTAACTCGTCCATTCTCACTATTTTTAAAATACTGGTTAAAGTCAAAGTAAGCAAGTTCAGACTTGTCTTTGTTCCAGAACAGCACATTATCGCAGAAAAGCTGGCAAACAAGACCGTCCGGTGATGTGGAATCATACAGCGGACAGATAGCTCCACCGGGATAAGTCCACCCTTCCTTTAAAGAATCACCCGGAACCTTCTCTATTATGGTATAGCCGCTGCCGGTTACATGACCTGTAAGTTTAAGGCTTCCTGTAATAACAACCTTAGCACCGGGTGAAAGCTTAAGGTCACCCATTACATAGACATCACCGAGTATTTCCAAAACAGAATCACCCTGTGGTAAACTCGAATCATTTGTCTTAACTTCTACATTTCCATTAAAAATTGCACGTTCCGAAAGAATATGTACTGATGCACCACCGGTTATAAACAGAGCATCTTTTGCCGGAATCGTCTTGGTGGAATCAACAGAATAGGCCTTATCCGTACCACCTTCACGATACTTCTGCGTGTAGGCACAACCTGTCATAATAAAGTCGCCGCCGCCAATAAATACCGGCCTATCAGTTATCATACTGAAATCACATATATCCAAATCTCCCTTACCTTCAGGGCTGAATTTTATGATTATATCCGAAGTAATAGTACTCACATATCCCTTTTCATCCGTAGCTGTTATAACTACACCCTTGAGTTTAACCTGGTTTGCTGTATCCTCATAATTATCGGTTCCTGACGGATACGATGTAGTAACTACTATATTAGCATCCTTATTTGCAGTCTTTATATAGGCTGCTACAGCATCAGGGTCATAAGTCGACTTTCCGGCAGAAGGTCCAGCACCAACCTTTGACCGAATATCAGCAATGGCATCATCAATACTTCCGCCTGAATTTCCCTTGTCAACGGCAATCTGCTGCAATTCGGACGAAAGATCATCCAAAGCGAACTCAGCGGTATAAAAATTGTCAGTAGACCCATATCTCATAACTTTAGTGAGATAATTCATATATACCATGTACAAGAGCGACGTAGCTATTATTGCAATAAACGTGATTGCAATAAGAACAGACACAAGTGCCGCGCCGCGATCATTTGTAACTCTCTTTCCTGTCGTAAGTTTTTCCTTAATCTTTTTTAATGATTTAAACATAAAACCTTCTCCTCCCAGTTCGCTGCATCCCCGTTGACAACAACCATAATCATCCATTCCTATTCTTTATACCGGTCATCAACGAAAGAACCGGTTCTTTGTTCAATCTGGTAGACAAATCCTTACCGTCTATCTCATAAATATACACCATAGCCTCATATGAATAATATTTCTGAGCCGGAGTATTCGCCATCGGTATAAACATCACAACGGCGTCAAAATAGTACCCTTCAGAATGAAGTCCTGTATAGCAAAGGAATGAAATCGTTCCCTCCGGATCACTAACACCCATAAGTTTCTGCGACCTATAATCAGTGATATCAGTCCCTAAAATTGCACGGAAATCCGCTGCCGCAGCCCTATTAAGAGACACCGCTATCGCTTTATTCTCACTTATGAGCGAGTTGGTACTGACAGACGTCCCTGCCCACTTTATCTCATTTCTTGAAACAGAAACCTTGCCGGTCACAGCCTCCTTTACTCCAATGCCACTCTTAACACCTGTCATGCCATTCCAAGAGACACCCGGCCGGCCATTATCCTTCTGATTATATATATTAACACTTACAATTTCAGCTCCACCCACATTGCTGCTGACAAAACCGCCCGTTGACAATGCAAGGTTACCGCTCAGATCTGCGGTCCCAATATTCGATATTGAATTTTTCAAACTTTCATATGTCTTGCCCGAATACCCTTCCACAATAGACTGTGCAAGATCATTCGCCGCCATCATCTTTCTTGATTTCTGATTCACCCGCATGGATGTGATAAAAGATGCGCAAATAGGAACTATTACAATAACAAACAGAGCCATCGCCACTACAAGCTCAACAAGTGATACACCCCTGTTATTACATATCCTTTCACGTCTTCTTATCTTATTACTTTCCATCTGTGACCTCCCTATTTGTCCCCTTTTCAAAAGAAATGCACACAACTTAAAAATATATTAACATAACTGTTGCGTAGCAACAACATCAATCCATGCTTTTTTTTTAATATCCTATGGTTTTCTATTTCTGCTTGTGAAAAACCTGCTAACAAATCATTTTTAACATCATTTTTCATAAACAGAAATTACTGTCATAAACAGAAATTACTGCAGCACAGCATTACTGTGCCGCAGTATCATTCCATCAATTACTCCGCTGCAGGAGTTTCCTCTGCCTGAGGTGTTTCGGCATTTTCTCCAGCGGCCGGTGTACCATTATCCATTGCGTCTCTAGCAGCCTCACCTTCCTCAGAAAGTTCATCTTCCAATACCAGAGGGCCAAAAACACCATTATTGCCGTCGATACCATTAGTACCATACTCATAAAGCATGCCCCTAAGATCATACTTGTCGAGATCCGGGAATACCTCAACAGGCTCCAAGACACGGTCAGGATCCTCGGTATTCTTAATCGCAAACTGATCCAACACAAAGCTTCCAGTTATAACACCTGTACCAGTGTCATATTCTGCACTAAAAGCTGAATAACACATAGGAAGACCACATGCCTGCTGATCTATGAAATATGCCAACAAATCCTTCATTCCTGAGTAATATGTTTTATATGTAATAGTGGACTCGTTAAACACACTGACATAGGGAGTGATTACATTCTCGTTTTGGATAGGAACTTCTTCATTCTCACCATACGAAACAGTATCAATGAATAAAACTTTGCACGCTTCATCCCAAGTAACTTTCCTATTGGTCTCATTAAAATTCGCCGTAGTAAGGTCATGATTCAGCTCTGTATTGAGGAGGAACATAGTATAGTTTTCCTGAACAATATCAGCCGGGTAAGAAGCAACAATAGCATCAGTCTCATCATTGAGTTCCTTAGTACGAGTAAGAAACTCCTCCCTGTGCTTGTCCATTTCCTGAAGCTCATGATACCTTGCCTCAAGAGTTACATACTCCTGTTTCAATGATTCAGTTTCCACTTTTGCATCCTTGATGTAAAATACATAGGGAAATGCAACTATGGCAATAACCAACAAGACCATTATTATCGAAGCATCTCTATCTGAAAGTCTGCCCATTATTCAATCACCTCCTCATCAGCTGACGCTCCCTCACTTTCAGTAGGAGCCTCCCCTGTATCCCCTTCTGCTGACTCAGATATATTGAGCACTATCGCCTTATCTCCAGTTATTCCAGCGTCCTCATTGACCTTATCTTCAACAGAGTAATCAAAGCCAACATGACACGACACAGTATACTTATTCTGTATCAGCATAATAGAAAGATCGTTTATGTTCTCAAGTGTAAGCTCCGGCGGAAGATCCTCAGCTCCCTCACCTAATGCCATCTGCTTGATTAAATCTTCAAGATCTTCGGTACTGGAAACCTCAACATACTCGCCCAAAATAAGGGGGTCATCAGATATATACCTAAGATATGCATCCTCACCATCCTCTAACTGATCAATAGTTGCATTGGGCGTCATAAAACGTATGCAGTAATCCTCTGCCACATCAGGAATCGAAAGCGCACTAACATAATCAAGTTCTTTCATCTGTACTATGAAATCCGCCAGCTCGTTCTTTGTAGTTGTATGCCATCCACTGGTAACCTCAAATGTAACATCACCATTTTCAGCACTAAAGCTACCTAAAGTTGCATCCTTCGGCATTTTGTTTTCAAGGTCATCAATGAACTGCGGAAGCATATTATTATCATTTTCTTTTTCATATTTGAATGTATCAAGGGCCGCAAACAGATACTGCGCATTCTCGTAATCCTGACGAATCTGCTCAATATCCGCTATTGCATCAATATTTGCCTGCATCTGATCTCTTGCATCTTTTGCGACCTTGTGCTGTATAAATGTAATGCCAGTCCACCCAAACATAACAACAGCGGCAACGCCAAGAACAATCTTGAGGTACTTGAGCATGTCAGAACTCTCAATTGCGGACTTCTTACCCGAAGTAATCACAAGATCCATTGGATCTATAACAGATCCAATATTCGGAAGATATCTCAGAACCTCCTCAGCCTTAAGAGCAGCCTGTCCTTTAATTGTAACGCCGGCAAGAGTATCAAAATGCTCAACCCTTGCACCAAGCTCACGTTCAAGAATCTTCTCAATACCAGCTATAGCAGATCCCTCACCAAACACCTTGATTCCCTGCAATGTAGCACTGGGATCATTAGCATTCTTGGTTCTATGGTACTCAACTGCACGTCCGATACCATTTACCATACCCTGCACTGCCTGAGCATATTCATCAGCAGTAACATGCTGGTCAAGGAGAGCCTCGTTAGAAAGAAGGGTTCTTGCATCCTTCTCGGATATCTTCTTGACATCCATAAGGGCATTTATAACTGCAGTTTTACCATAGTTAACATTACGCTGAAGAACAAGAGTCTTACCACGCATAACGTTTACATATGTCTGATCCATTTCTATCTGAAGAACCAGATCGGTACGTCCGGGCTGCATCTGTAAGCGAAGGAGCTGAATTACTGAGTTACCGAAGTAATCGATATGCTTAACACTTAACTTAAGTTCCTCAGCCAGCTCATAGTAACATCTTACAAGATCCATGGGTGCTGCAACAGCAGAGATACGGTAGAATCTCTTGTTTGCACCATCAGCATTCATGGTTACTTCTTCAAGGAGCGAATAAGCGAAGACATAATCCCCCGATCCGCTCATCGGGAAATAATCCCCCGAATTTGCCTGCAGCACCTGCTGCAGTTTCCTCATGTTCTTCACATAAGGCATCTCTACCTCTTTGCTGGCAATTTTCTTACTTGCAATGGTAAAGACAACATCTTTTGAACTGAACCCCCGTCCGAAAATTGCAGTACGAACTGCCTCGGCGGTAGCCGTGACATCTGTCAGATATCCGTCATTAAAACACCCTGCAGGTGTTGCTATCTCGGCGGCATTGCTGAGCAGAACCTGATCCTTGCCACTCTTGGTGATCTCGGCGATACGGATCATGTCGGAACTGACATAGATTGTCAAAAACTTATTGGCCATCCTTATTGCTCCCCTTTCGTTGTTTTGTGTATTAATAAACCGGTTAAAAAGCTACTTGCTCTACCGGATTTATCCTATTTTCCGGTGAAAAACGGCGCACTTTTAGCACCACAAAACACCACGACTATCAATATATCATAAACCCGAATAAATTTCCATAATAAATACAAGAAATTTGTAATATTTTTATCTCATAGTACTTGCAACATAATCCATATACATTTTCACAATCTTATCGCCCACACACATAACGACAACGCCTGCAGCTGCAAGATATGGGCCGAAAGCAAGCACATGTTCTTTTTTGGAAATCAACATTATGCTCCCATGTATTACCGCCCCCATCAGAGACCCTATCGCCATCACCAAAAATATTCCTTTCCATCCAAGGAGCAGCCCCATAGCCGCAGTAAGCTTTATATCACCGCCCCCCATAGCTTTTCCTTTGCTAAAAAGCGCGATCAGAAGAAATATTCCGCTTACAAGAACACCGCCTATCAGATACTCGTACCAATGACTCAAATCCGTTAGCAATCTTATCACACCCAATACCGCAATAAGAATGTCATAGAGTGGCGGAATCTCAAATATCATAATATCAACATACGAAAGTCCCACCAGCATAGTCGTAGCAGGTGCAAACAGCACAAGCAAAATTATTTTTTCATTGGTCAAGCCATCCTTCAGAAGAACACACCCCAGAAGAACCCATAAAAAAGCTGATATCGGTATTATTACACTCTCTTTTGATTTAAATTTCCATTTATAATGTTTTCGAACCTCGGCAGGATCATTTTCCTCTTCCTCCGGTCCAAGCGCAACCCGATACCCCGAATACCACGCTGCAGCCATACCGCAGACAGTTCCTAACACCAAAAGTGATATATATACGTAAGGCAATGCCATTTCCCCTATCCTTCTTCAAAAACCGCCCGCACGTAGTGCGGGCGGTAAATCAGTCCTATCTTTCCGGTTCTTACGAAAGTGCGTCGTAAAGAGTGAACATAGGTGAGAAAATAGCGACAGCCATGTAGCCTACAACTACCGCCATTACAATAATTATAGCCGGCTCAAGAAGCGTCATCATCTGTTCTGTCGCAAGCTGAACATCTTCCTCATAGTAGTCAGCCACATTT
Organism: Lachnospiraceae bacterium AB2028; assembly: GCA_000621425.1. Classification (GTDB taxonomy): domain Bacteria; phylum Bacillota; class Clostridia; order Lachnospirales; family Lachnospiraceae; genus NK4A136. Next base: position 316,252 of record JHYJ01000006.1, on the reverse strand, counting down.
TCAAGCATGGACTCTATGTTACCTGTCTCCTCTCCGATTGCAACCATATGAACTACCATAGGTGGGAACAGGCCACAAGTCTGAAGCGGTCTTGAAAGCGGAACACCACGAAGAACCTGTTCCTTGGCTTCCTTCATTGCTCTCTTATACAACAGGTTTTCCATCGATCTTCCGGTTATATCTATTGCATCAACCATTGGAACACCTGCCGCAAGAAGAGTACAAAGTGTACGCCCAAGCCTTGCGCAGGCGCTCTTCGTCTTGATTGGTCCTAAAACAGGAATCTTGAGTGCAAGCGCACTGGTAACTTCCTTTCCTGAATCTGTGGCTGAATATGCTTTCCATCCAAATATAATAGCAACCGTAATTATCAAAAGCAGCCACCACCATGCCACCATAAAATCGCTTATATGTACAAGCACCATAGTAGACGCAGGCATCTCAACATCCAAATCTGCGAACATGTTCATGAAGGTCGGCACAACGAATACCATCATCGCAACCAAAACACCGATCATAACTATGATAAGTACTATAGGATACGTAACCGCCTTCTTAACCGCCTGGGTTAGCGCCGCATCCTTTTCAAACTGAATTGACATTCTGTCAAAAGACTTATCCAGCGAACCTGATGCTTCACCGGCTTCAACCATGTTACAGAGCATTTCCGGAAAAACGCCCCCCTGACGTTTCATGGACTTCGCAAGAGTCTCACCCTTTGCAATGTCTGTATGAACAGCATTTATAGCATCCTGAAGCGCAACATTTTCCGTCTGATCAGTCAACATCCCGAAAGCTTCAACAACGCTAACGCCGGCTTTATTGATCGATGAAAACTGATGACAGAAAAGAGCCAGATCCCTATATGTTACTTTTTTCGCTTTATGAAGGAACCCTAAGGCATTTCCTCCAAGCGACTCCTCACACTTAACGACAATGTTTTTGTCATTCTTAAGCATGGACATTGCTGCATCCCTAGACTTAGCCTCCAGTGTGCCCTTCTTTTCCTTCCCGGCTGCAGTGATGACCTGATACTGATACGTTGCCATAAGCTATTTCCCACCTTTTCTTTTATTTGTTCCGAACTGACATTCCATATCATTCGGAAAATTTCACATTCCTCGGATCAATCTCCGAAATTTACTTTAACTTTATTCTGCTGACTCTTCTTCTTCCGAAGTCTTATTCGCCTCAGTCTGTGCATCCATATCATATGCCACACGTACCATTTCTGCAATAGACGTAGTACCCTCTATAACATTTCTGGCACCTGACATGCGAAGCGTATTCATTCCCTCACTTATCGCAGCATTCTCAATCTCCTCTGCCGTAACAGTTTCGTGAAGAATCCTTCGGATAGCAGCAGATATAGGCATTATCTCATATATAGCCTTTCTGCCCTTATAACCGTTACCACACTTCTCACATCCCACAGGCTCATATACCTGAATCTGTTCACCAGGTTCCCTACCCAGAAGTATCAATTCCTGCGGAGTTGCAATATGTGACACCTTACATTCATTGCAGAGTCTTCTTACAAGTCGCTGCGCAATGATACCAACCACTGCATCGCCGATCATATACGGCTCAACGCCCATATCAATAAGACGGGTAATTGATGCTGATGTAGAGTTGGTATGCAGTGTAGATATAACAAGGTGACCTGTGATGGATGCCTGTACGGCAATCTGTGCAGTCTCACCGTCTCGAATCTCACCGATCATTATGATATCCGGGTCCTGACGGAGAATGGATCTGAGAGCTGATGCAAAAGTAAGTCCTGCCTTTACATTAACCTGAACCTGGTTGATGCCCGCGATATTTGCTTCCACAGGATCCTCGACCGTTATTATATTAACATCAGGCTTGTTCAACTCATTTAATACAGTATAGCAGGTAGTAGACTTTCCGGAACCTGTAGGACCGGTAACAAGTATGATACCGTGAGGGTTATTCATGATACCATCAAGTTTCATCTCGTCATCAGGATAAAGACCAAGGTACTTCTTCTCCTGGGTAAGTCCCTGTTTCTTGGTAAGTCGCATAACAGTCTTCTCACCATATACAGTAGGAAGAATAGAAACACGGACATCGAATTCAACGCCGTCAACCACATATGTAAGACGTCCATCCTGAGGCTTTCTCTTCTCTGAAATATCCAAACCGGATATTATCTTGATACGTGCGGTCATAGCTGCAAGCATCGTTGAAGAATACTGCGCATCTTCCTGTAGCATACCATCAACACGGTTTCTTACCCTAAGCCCATGCTCCAAAGGTTCGATGTGTATATCGGAAGCTCCTTCGCGAACAGCCTGTTGTATCATTGCTCGCACAATTTTAACGATAGGAGACTCTCCTACGGTATCATCTTCCTCTTTCGCCTCTTCCTTGAACTCATCAGCATGTTCAGCCTCGAACTGGGCAGCTGCATCACTACTTTCCTGTCTGCCGTATCTCTTGCCCAGATATACGCTTATCATCTTCTGAGGGGCATAGCAGGGAATGATCGTCATACCGGACACCATCTCCAAATCATCCAGTATGGCAAGGTTCATAGGATCTGACATTGCCACCTTAAGTTCGGTAATGCTCTCAAATGCAAAAGGGATAACCTCGTGTTTTCTTATCAGATCATCACCAATCGCTGCAATAGCCTGCGGATCTGCTTCCTTCAGATCGTCATCCGTTGCAAGCTCATACCCCTGTGTTTCACTCATGAACTTTGCAAAATTAGCATCGGAAATGAGTCCCATCGCCATAATGGTCTCACCCAATTTCATATGAGTGTTCTTCTGCTCCAAAAGAGCGTTTTCCAACTGTTCCGGGGACAGAAGCCCTGCTTCAACCAGCTGGTCACCAAGTCGTTTTTTCTGACCAAAAATAGCCATTTCTCTTTATTCCTCCTGAAATTGCCTGAACATATCGGGAAACACGATGAACTGTTCCGAAGACACAGAATACCCCCATTCCCCACACTGCCATAAATTATTACACAAAACAAACAAAAATGGAATATCAAATTTCCATTTTTTTTAATAATTGCAAAAATCGTAAAAAAACGACCGGACTAAGGTTCTTCCCATCGTCCGGCCGTAATTCTTTTTATAAGGTTATCTCAACTTCTGAGCCATTCCATCAGGATCAACGGCATACTGTATAGCCATATCTCTGGTAATCTTACCCTCCTGGAAGAGTGCCGTGATAGCCTCATCCATAGCGATCATACCCAGCTTTCTGTTGGTCTGCATTACGGACAGCAACTGATGCGACTTACCTTCACGGATAAGAGCGCGCACTGCTGAGTTAGCAATCATAACCTCGAACGCCGCGGCACGTCCCTGTCCATCAGCAGTAGGAATGAGCTGCTGTGAAATAACAGCTTCCAAAACGTTTGCCAGCTGTACTCTGATCTGCTGCTGCTGGTGAGGCGGGAATACGTCGATGATACGGTCAACGGTTGATGCAGCTCCGATGGTATGCAATGTTGAAAGCACTAAGTGTCCGGTCTCGGCTGCAGTGATAGCAACTGAGATAGTCTCGAAGTCACGCATCTCACCGACGAGGATAACGTCAGGGTCTTCACGGAGTGCAGCTCTCAGAGCATTTGCATATGTCATTGAGTCAAAGCCGATCTCACGCTGATTAACCATCGAAGTCTTGTGAAGATGCAGATACTCGATAGGATCCTCCAGTGTAATGATATGCGCATCTCTGTGCTCGTTTACCATATTGATAACAGAAGCAAGTGATGTGGACTTACCGGAACCGGTAGGACCTGTAACCAGGATAAGACCTCTCTTTCTGGTATAGAGATCTACGAAAGCCTGAGGCAGACCCAACTGTTCAGGGCTGGGTACTACGGTATTAACGGTTCTGAGTGCCAGCGCAACAGAACCTCTCTGTCTGAAAGCATTAACTCGGTATCTTCCTATAGGATCTACCGCAAATGACATATCCAGCTCACCCTTGCTGTTGAAGATTTCTCTCTGGTGGTCATTCGTAATGGAAAGCATCAGCTCCAGTGTGTCATCCGGAGTAAGTACCGGAAACTGTTCCATCCTTACCAGATGACCGTTAACACGCATCATCGGTGGAAGCTGCACCGTAAGGTGTACATCGGAAGCTTTTGCCTGCTTTGCAACCAGCAACACATCACTAACTTTGATCGACATTCTTTTGCCCTCTCTCCCGATCTTTTACTTAAAAGATCTTTTTATTTTTTTGCTATAATTGAGTCCAAAATAAACCCCATACACACTGCACAATTTGCCCGTGCATTCAAACAACAATGGAATTATATCAAAAACCCGTCCATTCTGTAAAGTAATAATTATCCAATGACGCTCTGTTTTATTAAATTGTTATTTTAATGTACATGTTATATAATTTCCTTTGCAATACTATGTTTATCAACCTAAGGAGAAACAACATGACAGATAATACGACCATCCCGTCCGAAAATAAAAAACAGGATTATTCCAGAATGTTAACCCCTTTGTCTTCTTTTTTTATCGGCAGCATTCTTTTTGCAATCCTGCTCGCAATAAACGATTTTCTTTTTCCCGGTGGTGGCAGCATATGCCGGGGCGACAACTTTGATCAGTACATCGCTTTCATCGAATCTTTTATGAGGGTTCTTAAGGGCGATCAGGATTTCTGGTATTCATTTTCGCTTTATGGGGGATCCGGTTCTGTTCTTACATATGTATATTACACGCTTAGCCCCTTTAACCTCCTTTATCTGGTCCCCTTTGCATCAATAATCACCATAACCCATATTATAGCGACATTAAAAGCCGGGCTTGCCGCAGCATCTTTTTCATATTATTCGGAAAATGTATTAAAAACCAAGCGGCTTTCTTCGATTTTCTTTGCACTGTGTTATACCTTCTGCTCTTGGGCAGTAGTCATGAGTATGCATTGCATGTGGGCCGACAGCCTATACGTTCTACCCATTTTAATAACTGTATTAACAAAATTTGTACATAAACCTACTAAGAGATGTTTTCTCAGCCTTACCCTTTGCTACACCTACCTGTTCATAACAAATTTTTACATGGGCTATATCATCGGCATTTTCTCCGCGCTTAGCTTTGTCGCATTCACGATTTGTGCCGAAGACTGGTCAGACAATCAGGCCGACGTAAAAAAACACATTGTGAACATGATAAAGAAAACTGTCGCCTTTTTTTCCGCAGTAGTCTTAGCCAGCGCATTATGTGCAGCACTCTTGGTTCCAACAGCTTTTTTCCTGCTAAACCACTTAAAGGGAGCATCCGATTCTTTCATCACGCTTTCCGCATCCATTCCCGACATTTTCAGTGCCCTCTATGCCTGCGGTGCACAGGGCCTGTATAGTTCAACGCCCTATATTTATTGTGGATTACCTATACTTCTTTTAAGCCCCTTTTACTTTTTTACCGACAGCATTTCCTTCTTAAGAAAAGTTTGTACCGCAATACTATTGGTCTTTTATTTCTGCGGAACTATAATCATGCCTATATATGCAGCCCTGCATGCTTTTGATAATCCCAACCACTATTCATTCCGTTTTTCTCCATGCATTGTATTTATGCTTATTTCCATGGCCGCAAAAGTATGGAGTGAAAAGAAAAAGATAACAAATAAAACTCTGTGGATAATGATCGGATGTCTTCTTTTGGTCTATGCATTTCTCGTGATATTCAATGACATAACCGGAATTGCACCTGTTTCCGATACTTACCTTGTAGTAAATGCTGTATTCATGTTCCTCTGGGGAATAATCTACATAGGCCTGCATCAGACAAAAAACACCGGCAAAATCCAAGACAGATGTTTGAAGTACCTCCCCTTCGCCGCACTGGCACTACTTGCATTGGAACTACTCATCAGCAGCACGATTTCCCTCAGATCATTTGCCGGAAGTTCTGCTGATAACGGTCCCCGCTTAAAAGCAGAAGATTTCAAATTTTGGTATAGTGAAGAATCTTCTGCCGTAAATAAACTGCACACTGATGATAAAAGTTTCTACAGGGTAAGGGTAAACGGTGAGAAATGTTTCAACGGAGCATCGCTCTTCGGCATAAACACCCTCACATCATTCGCCTCCTTCGAGGACACCCAACAGCGTTATGTTTTTTCCAACCTCGGAATAGGAAACTCTTACCATATGCTTTATGACATCAGTGGCACGGCACCGATGGATATGCTCTTTTCTGTCAAATATATCATCGACATTCCTGATGCATCAGATGGTACTCACGCATCAGTCACCACCAACGAAAGAGCACTGCCTATTGCGTATATGGTAAGCCCTGATATTGCCTACTACGAATCATATGACGACCCCTTTACCAACACTAACAACCTACTGAGTAGTATGATTGGGCACGAAGTCACAGTCTATGAAAGTATTCCTGATGACGTCATAGAATTGGAAACCTTTAATACACATGTATATGAGTTAGGCGAGGACACCGCATTTGATATGATGACAGACAGTATCAATATGGGCTGGATTACCTATTCCATTCCGGTTTCCGGCAATAAAACGCCTTACGTTTATTGTAATACATTAAACGGGACCTATTTCAATTCACCTGCACCCTACATCATGCGAAATAACAGAATCGGTTTCGAATGTGAACCCACCATCGCAAGCGGGGCCATATTTGAAGCAAATAAAACCGCTGCCGGAGCTGAGAGCAATACACAAAAAAAACACGATGAACCGGAGGATCGCTTATATCAGACATTCTATGTTAATACCAATGGTTACAGATCCTATGCCGTAAGTGCTATAAGATTCGCATACTATGATGACCAGGTTCTCACGGAAGCATATAACATTTTATCCACTGGCACCATGCAGGTAGATTCATATAGCGATACCTATATAAAAGGAATTGTCACCGCCACAGAGGACAAGCCTCTTCTATTCACTACCATCCCTTATGACAAAGGGTGGCACGCATATGTGGATGGCATTCCCAGCAAGATTTATGTGACAGTGGATGACACTTTCTGCACCCTCGCCCTATCTCCGGGGCAGCATGAAATCGTCTTCGAGTATGAGCCACCTTATGCATTCGCCGGCAGTGTAATCAGCACGGTCGCCATAATAATATTTTTAGCAATCTTCCTAAGCTCCAGAAAAAAAACAAACAATACACAAGACCAAAACGCTATTGGAAATGACGAAACTGAAACCGCGGCAGATGGAGAAACAAGATGAAATATATATTATCAAAAAGAATGTATCCCTTATATTCCGCACTTCTTTCTGCCCTTATTTTCATAGCAGGACTTGCCCTTATAGGCATAATCGGTTTCGGAAACAATATAATTCTTTTCGGGGATCTTGACGTGCAGTATATCCCTTTTATAAAAATGTTTCTCCGGGTCCTAACAGGCCAGGAGGACTATTGGTATTCTTTCTCCAACTATTTTGGTAGCGGCACAGCATTAACATATGCATACTACTGCCTAAATCCTTTCAATCTCCTATACCTATTTGAAGGTATTCCTGAGTCAACTATGACAATAGTGCTTGTTGCGGCAAAAATTGCGCTTGCCGCATCAACCTTTCAGATTTTTGAATCAAAAGCACTCAGACTTTCTTCCCCGCTTACTATAGCATTCTCCATATGCTACACGCTGGGCGGATACACTGCTGCAATGTACACCAACATAATGTGGCTGGACGCCATATATATACTCCCGATACTTACCTATCTGACCATGAAGGCTGCAGGCGGGATCACAAAGGTTGACAAGGAATCATCCCGTATTTCCGAATCAGAAAGACACACTGGCGAATTTTTTCCGTTCATATCACTTACACTTACCTACGCCTACCTCTTTATCACTAACTTTTACTTAGCATTCATGGTAGGAATTTTTGAAACAATAATTTTTATTCTCTCTTTCTTTAGATATAAAAAAAATAATGCCCGCGTTGCATTCCTGTCCAGTTCCGCTAAATATGCCGCATCCGTTCTGCTTGCAGCAGCGTTATGCGCCGCAGCACTTATTCCAGCAGCATATTTTCTGTATGCACATTTAGCCCAGGACAATCAAGGTTTCAAAGAACTTTTTGCGACAATTCCTGACATTATAAATTCATTTTTCATAGGTTCATTCTCCGGTCTCGACAATAGTACACCATTCCTATATTCATCACTGCCGGTACTGTTACTGACGCCTTTTTTCTTTAAGCTCAGAACCATATCCTTCAGAGAAAAAACCCTTGTTGCCATTGCATTAGTTTACTACCTGCTGTGCATGCTGCTACTCCCTTTGTATGAATTCATGCATGCATTTGATTTTCCTAACTGGTATGCATACAGATTCTCATTCTGTATCACATTTATGCTATGTGCGATGGCCGCAGTTACGGTCCAGCACGCAAAGGAAATCAGCAAAAAAAGCTATGTAATATATACAATTTTGTTGATAGTACTCTATTCAATCATGATTCCCATATGCATACTGCGTTATAAATCCTTTCAGCTTGTAAATACCAACAATCTGATGTTCATTAACATTGCTTTTTTGTTGCTGTATCTTCTTGTATTTTTACTTCATAAGAAAGCTGAATCAAAGAAGGCAATCCGGTTGTTAACAGTCTCCTTTGTAACCATCCTATGCTTGGAAATACTTGTAAATTTTCACATTACAGAAATAAACCGCGGTGACCCCGTAAATGAACTGGCAGAAGAACAGTGGCTCACGGAAGGCGACTGCATAAAGGAAATAAAATCAAATGACGACGGTTTCTTCCGCATAAGCGTAATGAACCAGACAAACTCCAATGCGCCTTCATGGTTCGGCTACGCAGGGCTCAACACGTTTTCATCATCTGATGACTATAATCTCCGATGTGCGCTTTATAATCTGGGCATATATGCGACAAACAGAGCTATACTCGAGTCCGGATACACACCTATAACCTATGCGTTTGCAGGTACTAAATACAGAATCATCGAGTATTCAGAAAAGGATGAGTTAGAAAACTCGCCAGAAACTGTCTCCACAAATGAAATCATTATGCCAACCATAGAAAAGCTTGACGCTTGTCTCCCCATAATCTTTATGTCAAATGATGAAATTCTGGATTACCGGCCTGACGCAGACCCCTTTTTGAACCAGGAACAGTTAATGTCCCGTCTCACCGGCAGTGAACAGCATTTTTTCATCCCCATAGACTACAATTCCCTGACTACAGGCAGCTACAATACGGAAATGCAAATTAATCCCCAGGTCACCTTCTGGAAAAAGAAAAGTTCTCTGTCCGACACGTTATATTATTCTTTTGTACGTCCGCACGATGATGAGTCAATCTTCTACGCCTGCTTTTATCAGGAAAAGGGAGAGGCGGTACGAAACACCCTATATGTAATCTGTGCTCCCGACGGCTGGTGGGAAACAGCCGAATTAAGACACGGTGGGATATTTGCAGGAGATATACTTAACTCAAACAATTACCAGCATTTTAACGAAATAGACACCGACCTCACCTATGATGAAATCGCTATTTACACGGATAAACCCGAACTATCAGACGGCAGTTGCCAGGCAATGTTTTTTTATTCCTACCCCACAGAAAACAACCTAAAAGAAATCTGTGACGACCTGACAGCCACAGCACCAATCATTACGTCATTCCGCTCCTCCGACATAAAGGCCACAGTGGACGTTACCGAGGATAGACCCATTCTATTCACCACCATTCCCTATGACGAGGGCTGGAGCATTTACTGTGATGGCAAAGAAGTTGAAACCATGGCCACGGTTGACAATGCTTTTCTAAGCGCAGTACTACCTGAAGGGCACCACGATATAGAACTTAAATACTATGCAAAATTTTCCAAGGAAGGGCTCATAATAAGCATAGCCGCACTGGTTATCCTTATTGCTATCATCATCGTAAAACAGATAATGAGATCCGTTTCCAGCCAACACGATACATCCGTTAAGCCGAATATCAAGGAATCCGACTCAGGAGTCGCAGAATGAAACGCTTATTTAAATCCGAAACATACCCTGTTTTTTCTGCATTGCTAACAGCTATCCTCTTTTTGGCCGGACTTTCTTTTCTTGGAATAACAGGCTCCGGTAACTATACAATCCTCTGGGGAGACCTTGTTCACCAATATGTGCCTTTTATCAAACTTTTTCTTTCCGCCATAACAGGAAAAACCGACTACTGGTATTCATTTTCTCTATATCTAGGTTCCGGCACCGCACTCACCTACGCCTACTACTGCCTGAGCCCTTTCAACCTGCTCTATCTCATTGATTTCGTGCCTGAGACAGTAATAACAGCAACTGTGATAATGTTAAAGCTGTCACTCGCCGCAGCATCATTCCAGTACTATGAAAAAAAAGCTCTTGACCTGAATTCCCCATTGTCAATACTGTTTTCGCTATGCTACGCCTTGAGCGGTTTTTCTGTCGGAATGTACATAAATATAATGTGGCTCGACACCATATACATACTCCCAATTCTTACCTGTTTTACACTTATGGCATCCGGGCACATAAAGGATCGTATTTCCGAAAAAAACATCTTACCCTACCGTTTTGTACTGCTCACACTGTTTTTTGCATATCTTTTCTTTACCAATTTTTATATGGGATTTATTGCCGGAATCTTCGAATTTTTAATATTTATCATTTCCTTCTTCGTTCGCAACACAAAATTTACCCTAAAGTTTTTCATGCAAAGATTGTCCATCTTCGTTATGTCAGTACTGCTCGCAACGGCTTTATGTAGTGCTACACACATTCCTGCCGCATATTTCCTTTTTTCACATATGGCACCGGATAACGAAGGTTTCCGAGAGCTTTCAGCCACTTTACCAGGTATCATCAACGCCTTTTTCATAGGATCATTTCAGGGAATAAATAATAGCGTTCCTGCACTTTATTGTGGGCTGCCGGTACTGCTACTGTTCCCCTTTTTTTTCCTATCGAAAACAGTTGCTGTAAAAGCAAAAATATTTTCCGCAATCCTGATTGCATATTATCTGGTATGCATGCTCGTTCTTCCCTTATACAGGTTTATGCACGCATTTGATTATCCAAATTATTACGGCTACAGATTCTCATTCTGCATATGTTTCATACTAATATCACTATCCGCATACACTCTTGAAAAAAAAGCTGACACCATTCCGCAAAATGCCTACACCATATATACCATCAGTTTGATCATCCTCTATTCCATTATGATCCCGCTATGTGAGAGAAGATACTCTGCAGATCAAGCCGGCAATTCAAACATCATGTTTGTCGTAAACACCCTGTTCCTGTTAGCATATTTGATAATCTTTATTGCTATACATAAAACTACAGGACACCATATCGTAAAACTTATGCTACGGATACTATTTTCCATACTATTCATCAGCGAACTAGTTACAAATATTTATGTAACCGGCCACAACCGCGGTAATGCATATGAGGCAGCTCTCGACAACTGGATTACCGAGGGGCCATCAATAAAGAATATTCAGGCTAAGGACACTTCTTTTTATCGTATCAGCGTAGAAAGCGACATCAACGCCAATGCCCCTGCATGGTTTAATTATGCAGGACTTAATACATTTTCATCATCTGATGAATACAACCTCAGATATTCACTTCACAATTTAGGAATTGCAGCACCGAACCGTGAAATCTATGACATAGGCTACACTCCGGTAACATACGCCTTCACAGGAACAAAATATCACGTTTTAAATGAATTACAGGAAAATGATTCCAATATATCCGCAAGGGTCTCAACCGAGTCCGACACTTACCTTCCGCTGCTATTTATGTGTAGCAGGAATATAACTGACTATTCTGCAGTAAAAGACCCCTTCATCAATCAAGAAACCCTGATAAGTTCACTCTATGGTGAGGACTGCCATTTCTTCACACCCATGGCCTACGATGATGTACTGACCGGTGGATATAACTCGGAGATAGCTATATCATCTGACCAGATTTGTTTTCTAAGAAAAAGCACATTGTCTAATGACGCCTACTATACCTTTGCCGTCCCGCACGATGAGTCACGAATTTTCTATGCCTGCTTTTATCAGGAACAGTCTATGGAAAATAAGCCTGCCAATAAAATTCTATGTGCCACGAATGGCTCCGGGACCCCGGTACAGCCTGCCATGGGCAGCATTGTCGAAGGCTGTACATTAAGCCCGGAAAGCAATCAGTACATCACAGGCGCATCTCCGGATCAGATATATGATAGTATATGCATTTATTCTGATAACCCTGGTGTAGCATCAGACAAATGCCAGTCTATACTACTTTACGAATATAAAAAGGATAACAACCTAAAAGAAATCTGTGACGACCTGACAGCCACAGCACCGGTCATCTCTTCCTTCCGGTCATCCGACATAAAAGCCATCGTCCACGTGACAAAAGACCGGCCAATACTCTTCACCACCATCCCCTATGATGCGGGTTGGAGCATTTACTGTGACGGCAAGGAGATTGAAACCATAGCCACAGTCGAAAATGCCTTCCTCGGCGCGAAACTGCCCGAAGGAGACCATGAAATCGAACTAAAATACACAGCGCGCTTTGCGAAGGAAGGACTGATAATAAGCCTTATTGGGGTAGCCATACTTTTCCTAATAATCATCATTTCATTACTAAACAGACATGTGCGCACTAATTTGTCAAAAAATACAGCTCCTTAAACTTTTTCCATGACCACCATAGTACAAATCGGTTCTGTGTTCAGTCAAAACCGTTCTCATATATCCACATATGCTAAAACCCGCGCATAAAATCACCCGGTCCTATTTCCTTGGACCGGGCCATGTTTTAATGCATCCATATTAGCGATTTATCGCCGTCACCCATTCACAATCTCAATCTGACAAGAGCGCATAGTTGCCAAAGCCGCCCCATGCGCCTCCGGTGTAACTCCCGCGCAGCAGGAAGCGTCCACACTTACCTTTATCTCAGGGAAAAGAGCTTTTATTATAAGCGCATTGGAAACCACACAGATGTCCGTACACAGGCCAACCAGCTCTACTTCCTCAAAATCAAAATCTGCCCAGCCCGTATATCCGAAAGCATTCTTATTGATTATAGTTGATGCTGATGTATCCAGTTCTGAACTTATCTCCCATCCTTTGCTCTCCTCGATGCAGTGGACCACAGGAAGATGTTTTCCCTCGTTTGTTTCTAAATAATTATCATAATGGGTATCCCTTGTAAAAATTACCTCCCTCCCCTCGGAATGTGCATCTGCAATTTTCTTTTTTACATTCCGGACAATACCTACCGCCTCTTTTGTCCCAAGGCTACCATCAATAAAATCATTCTGCATGTCAACAACCACCAGTGCTCTCATTTTTCTCTCCTTTCAAATATTTGTCTATATTTACATTATTTTCAGCAATTATTCTTTCCTTGTATACTCTCTATCCTCCCTTTTAAGCCTATCAATATATTTAATCGTGTTTTAACCCCTGATGAACATCCTATTTATCGAATTTCCTTATTTTATTAAGTCTCGACTAGATATATTTTTAAAGATTTGGGTTGCTACAAATGAATAACATTTCGTCATCTGCCTTCATATCAGGTCATTTTTATATTCGTTTAATTCATTTGACATTTTTTCTGTCATGCAAAAAAAGTAAAAAAGCGCCCTCAAATTGTTACAAAATCATATATTTAGCTCTTTTTCAGCTAAATCTATTGCTAAATCAATCACCGTGTCCATGTCGTAGTACCTGTATTCACCCAGACGCCCCCCAAAGATCACCCTGCTCTCCTTATCTGCCAGCTCTTTATACTGCCTGTACAGATTTCCGTTCTTTTCATCATTTACCGGATAATAGGGTACATCCCCCGGCTCCCACGTTTTGCTATACTCTCTGCTTATTACAGTCTTAGGCAGGTCATTGCCACTCTCATCCTTGCCGAACTCAAACCACTTGTGCTCCACTATCCGGGTCCATGGGGTCTCCCTATCAGTGTAATTCATCACGGCATTCCCTTGGTAATTTGGTATATCCAGAACCTCTTCCTCAAAACGAAGTGAACGGTACTCCAACTGTCCAAGACGGTATCCAAAATACTCATCTATGGCTCCAGTGTAATATATTCTATCCGCCACAGAATCCAGCTCAACCTTGTTTGCAAAGTAGTCTGTATCGATTCTTACTTCGATACCTTCCAACATCTTCTCTATCATCCGGGTAAAGCCCCCAATAGGAATTCCCTGGTACAGTGCATTAAAATAATTATTATCAAAAGTCAGTCTGACAGGAAGACGCTTTATAATGAATGCCGGAAGTTCCGTACAAGGGCGTCCCCACTGTTTTTCGGTGTAGCCCTTTACAAGTTTCTCGTATATATCCTTTCCCACCAGGGATATAGCTTGTTCTTCAAGATTTTTTGGCTCTGTGATGCCCGAAGCAGCCTTCTGTCGTTCAATCTCATCATAAGCCTCCTGCGGAGTTACCACACCCCACATTTTATTGAAAGTGCGCATATTGAAAGGAAGAGAATACAACTCACCGTGGTAATTCGCTATCGGGGAATTGGTGTAGCGGTTAAATTCAGCAAACCTGTTCACATATTCCCAGGCTCTACGACTGTTCGAGTGAAAAATATGTGCACCGAATTTATGGACATTAATTCCTTCAATCTTTTCTGTATAAATATTACCGGCAACATAAGGTCGCCTATCTATCACAAGCACCTTTTTACCTGCATCTGTGACCTGTCTTGCAAAGGTTGCACCGGATGCACCGGCACCAACTATCAGATAATCGTAATGCATATTCCCTCTTTCTGCCGTAATTCTTAGTTCCGAAAAACAACGTATGTGGCACAAAATATAATATCCCAATCACGTATACTTACTACATTATAATGACCGTCAATAACTACCGCAACCAGAATAACAAAAAAGACATAAAATGCTCACACAAAAAGAGGAAAGTCATCAAAACTTTCCTCTTTTCCGCCTATTTACAGCTTATTTTTCTACATCATTTTGCGAATCGAAATATATTCTCTTCATCCTTACTTTCCGGCAGCTATAGCTGCCTGTGCAGCAGCCAGTCTTGCGATAGGCACTCTGAAAGGTGAACATGATACATAATCAAGTCCAATCTTGTTGCAGAATTCTACCGACTGGGGATCACCGCCGTGCTCACCGCAGATACCCACGTGAAGCTTGGGGTTAACAGGCTTGCCAAGCTTGATAGCCATCTCCATAAGCTTTCCTACACCGGTCTGGTCAAGCTTTGCAAAAGGATCATTCTCGAAGATCTTTGTATCATAGTAAGCTTCAAGGAACTTGCCTGCATCATCACGGGAGAAACCGAATGTCATCTGTGTAAGGTCATTTGTACCGAAACAGAAGAAATCAGCTTCAGCAGCAATCTCATCAGCAGTAAGTGCAGCTCTGGGTATTTCGATCATTGTACCAACCTCATACTCAAGAGATACGCCTGCAGCCTTAATCTCGGCATCTGCAGTCTCAACTACGATCTTCTTTACAAGCTTAAGCTCTTTTACATCACATACAAGCGGGATCATGATCTCAGGTTTCATATTCCAGTCAGGATGAGCCTTTGAAACATTGATTGCCGCACGGATAACTGCCTTGGTCTGCATCTTTGCAATCTCGGGATATGTAACTGCAAGACGGCATCCTCTGTGACCCATCATAGGGTTAAACTCATGAAGTGAATCAATGTATTCCTTAATCTGTTCTACACTCTTGCCCTGTGAATATGCAAGTTTCTTAATATCAGCTTCCTCTGTAGGAACGAACTCATGAAGAGGAGGATCAAGGAACCTGATGGTAACGGGGCAGCCCTCAAGCGCCTCATAAAGCTGTTCGAAATCACCCTGCTGATAAGGGAGTATCTTTTCAAGGGCAGCTTCTCTTTCTGCAACTGTATCCGAACAGATCATCTCACGGAAAGCAGCTATTCTTGATTCCTCAAAGAACATATGCTCTGTACGGCAGAGACCAATACCTTCTGCTCCCAACTCCCTTGCCTTCTTAGCATCAGCCGGCGTATCAGCATTGGTACGAACCTTAAGTGTTCTATACTTGTCTGCCCATGCCATAACACGACCAAACTCACCTGCTATCTTAGCATCTACTGTAGCAATCTTTCCGTCATAGATATTTCCGGTAGTACCGTCGATTGAAAGCCAGTCACCTTCATGATATTCTTTGCCGGCAAGGGTAAACTTCTTATTTTCCTCATCCATCGCTATGTCGCCGCATCCGGATACACAGCAAGTACCCATACCTCTCGCAACAACGGCTGCATGGGAGGTCATACCGCCACGAACAGTAAGGATACCCTGGGATACCTTCATACCGGTTATATCCTCGGGTGATGTCTCAAGCCTTACAAGGACAACTTTCTCCCCTCTTGAAGCCCATTCCTCTGCATCCTCTGCGGAGAAAACAACTCGTCCACATGCTGCTCCGGGAGAAGCACCAAGGCCCTTTCCTGCAGGTGTGGCAGCCTTTAATGCAGCCTGATCAAACTGGGGATGAAGAAGTGTATCAAGGTTTCTGGGATCGATCATTGCCACGGCTTCCTCTTCAGTACGCATGCCCTCATCAACAAGGTCACAAGCGATCTTTAAAGCAGCCTGTGCGGTTCTCTTACCATTTCTTGTCTGCAGCATATAGAGCTTGCCGTGCTCAACGGTAAATTCCATATCCTGCATATCCCTGTAGTGATCCTCAAGAGTCTTGCAAACATCCTTAAACTGTGCAAAAGCCTCTGGGAACTTCTCTTCCATCTCAGCGATCTTCATAGGTGTTCTTACGCCGGCAACAACGTCTTCGCCCTGCGCATTGGTAAGGAACTCACCAAAGAGCCCCTTGTCGCCTGTAGCCGGATCTCTTGTAAAAGCAACACCGGTACCACAGTCATCACCCATGTTACCGAAAGCCATGGACTGTACGTTAACTGCTGTTCCCCATGAATAAGGGATATCATTGTCACGTCTGTATACATTAGCTCTGGGATTGTCCCATGAACGGAATACAGCCTTGATAGCGCCATAGAGCTGTTCCTTTGGATCTGACGGGAAGTCGCTGCCAATCTTTGACTTATACTCAGCCTTGAACTGATCAGCCAGCTCTTTTAAGTCTTCAGCAGTAAGTTCAACATCCTGCTTAACCCCCTTCTTATCCTTCATCTCATCTATGAGTTCTTCAAAGTATTTCTTGCCTACTTCCATAACTACATCCGAATACATCTGGATGAATCTTCTGTAACAGTCCCAAGCCCAGCGGGGATTGTTAGATTTCTCAGCAATTACAGCAACAACATCTTCATTAAGGCCAAGGTTAAGGATAGTGTCCATCATACCCGGCATTGACGCTCTTGCGCCTGAACGAACGGAAACCAGCAGCGGATTTTCCTTATCACCGAATTTCTTTCCGGTGATCTCTTCCATTTTTACGATATACTCATCAATCTGAGCCTTGATCTCAGCATTGATCTCCCTTCCGTCCTCATAATACTGTGTACACGCTTCTGTAGTGATGGTAAACCCCTGTGGCACAGGAAGTCCGATATTAGTCATCTCAGCCAGGTTAGCACCCTTACCGCCAAGAAGATTACGCATATCAGCGCTGCCCTCTTTGAATAGATAAACCCATTTTTTTGCCATTCTTCTTATACCTTCCTCTCGTTTAGTATTCTGTGCTGTAAAAAAACAAACACTCCTCCACACATATCAGAAATTTTACCATATTTTTCGTTTTTTTGCATTGATTTTTGTAAAATTTTAATAAGAAACAACAAAAAAACATCCCTTGATGCCTTATCCGGCCAACAAGGGATGTTCTTCATTTCTGGATGAAATTATATTATCAGTCAAATATCATTCCGTATGTAAATGTAACAACATAATGTATCAGGTCTGTTACAACTACAGTTATCAGGGTTGCAATCATATATGCCGCCGGGGACTTGTTTTCATTCTTTGCAAGCTTTGCAAAACCCAGTATTGCCATAACGCTTATAAAGACCGTCAGTCCCGTGTCAATAGACGGAATAAGGCTGTTACGCAGCACGCCAAGAGGAATCATCCGACCTATTGTATACAACACGCTTAACAGCGCCCCCAGGAACTCGCGCATAGCGAGAATAGAAAATACATTATTGAACTGAACCTTGCAGTCCTTCTCCAGGAAATTGATGGTAAATACAGCCACCAGCGAGAACAGGATTCCATAGATCAATATGCTCCAGATGTCATAACCCGCATCCCTGAAAAATCCGCCGAAAGTCAATGTCGCATCGAAGTCCCGGTCATATTTTATTGCATAATAAATGTCTGACCCTAAATATGTGAAAGGTATGCACGCTATTGACAACACCAGAGTAATCAAATAAAGCAAAAATGATGTCAGCACGGATGAATTACTTGAAAAATCTGCAATGGCATCCACCGGTCTCTTGAAGAAATTTTTAAAAAACTCCACAAGTGCTGCCGGCTTCTTTTCCGTACTTCCCTGCGGAGCAGGCTGGGGCTGAACTGCCGGCATAGCCTGAGCTCCGGGATTACCCTGATAACCTGTACTCCCCTGCTGTGCCTGTCCGCCGTTATTCTGGCCGGCCATGCCGCCCTGGGACGCCATTCCCTG
Organism: Lachnospiraceae bacterium AB2028; assembly: GCA_000621425.1. Taxonomy (GTDB): domain Bacteria; phylum Bacillota; class Clostridia; order Lachnospirales; family Lachnospiraceae; genus NK4A136. The sequence goes on along the minus strand of JHYJ01000006.1, from coordinate 297,597 downwards.
TGCCTGTCCCCCTGCAGAATCCCCCTGGGGCATATCGGCATTTCCCGGCTGACCGGAAAAATTGCCGCTCCGGGGCGCCATACCACCGCCGCTGCAGCAGCTGCACACTGCACCATCATCAACTTTATTTCCGCATTTTGGACAAAATCCCATCTTCATTTACCTCTCTTCCTGTTATTTTTTTTACCATCCGTTCCGTTAACAATTACTTTTCTGTGCCGTCAGCATTTTTTTCAAAAGGTCCGTACCAGCTGTCTTCCTGATATATATCCCCCGACACATGAAACCAGTCGGCTTCCAGCGGAAGGAATACATTTCCGTTATTGTTGAATATAACACCTTCCGACCCCCACATAATATCAACACCATCCTTCTTGCCGTCCATGTTTATTTCATTACCAGTATACGGATTCACAGGCTTTTCTACAATCCCCGAAAATGCTATAGCCGGGGTATCGCAGTTAGTCATAAATGTTTCATCAGTCTTAAAGCCGGTAGAATTAAAATCCTTTACCATCAGAAAAGCATTACAGCTCATGGTATCCACGCCTTTTATCATCATATCCGCAAACTGCTCTCGTGGAACCCCATGATCCGATACGATTATGATACGCGTATTATCGTAAACACCCTTTGCACGCAGATCATCAAACCACCTTCCCAGCGCCATCATAGCAGCCACATCAGCATGGTACTGCGCCAAACCATCTCCTTCGCTTGAGAAATGAAGTATCCTTCCATTACATATCTTATCCGCATACAGATCCGAATATGCCGAGTTATCAACATTCTCAACAACCGTATAGTCCGGCAGCTGAACTTCCCTGGGTTCATGCGTTGTGTTATTGTCAGCAATCAGAAAAAAACCCTCCGGGTCATCTTCTGCAACAGTCAATTCGGGCAGCGAATCCAGTACTGCGTATGCATCCAGAAAAGTCTGATTGTCCGCTACACTCTCTACTGACATATAACTGCCGCCATCATAGACTTCATCCTGCCACAAGGTAGGTATCACCTTGAACACGCTGTAAAAGAAGAAGTTTCTCTCCACTTGCTTTTTATACTTTTCCTGCCCAAAAGGCATCTGCAGCCGTCCTTCCATATGAAGGGCATTAATGTCCGGATACTGATCAAAGTATGAAAGATCCGATGGAATACGGTAATTTGCATAAGGTGGATCCCACACTGAAACCCTATACCCCGCCTCGTTAAACAGCCTAGGCATAATGCTTAATGCCTCATTATGTTTTTCCATAAGTGAAAGATCGTTTCTGGCATTTATCGCCGAAGTAGTGTAGTCGTATCCGCCATATAGCCCCGGCGAGCCATAATTAGTGCATAATCCTGTAGCAACCGTATTGGGGTAATAAACAAAACCATCAAACTGAGCTTCCAGTTCCGGCCTTTCCTGCATAATAAACGGAAGGTACACCGCCATCATGCGATCAAGCATCAGAACAACAACATTCTCCTCCGTAGTACTCAGGCGTATGTAGATATCCTCATTTTCCCGTTCGGCCTCCGCCCTTATCTCCCCAAGCGAATTCCCTACACTGATAAAATGATAACAGGACACAGCCGACAGTGACAGGAGTAATACTCCAGCCATCATCTGCATAGCTTTTTTACTCTTCAGCCAGATAAACCATCCAACTACAAGAATCGCAATAAGCAACAGCATATTTACCACACGTACAGGCCTGTTGTAATCAGGTTCAAGAGCAAGAATCAACTCCCTGCTTAAGTTACCGACAAACGGCTCAAAACACATGTAATCAAGAAGGCAGCCTGCCAGCATTACAAAAAGCAAATATACATAATAATTCCTGGCTTTTTTTGAAGCTACTACCCAGATCACACCACCCCAAACCAGAAAAACACCTATTGAAACACAGAATGTTCTGCCAACATAATAAAGCGGTGAAATGTAATGATAAAGATTTACAAAATCTCCCGGAGATGAGAAAACTACCGAGACCGGGATATACAATCCCATAAGTACAGCAAATGCAGATGCTATCAAAAGCCATGTTTTCACATCCGCATCTTCCCTGGGTGACATCCTTAATATAAAATCAAACACGCCCATCCTTTTCAGCATAGGAACACAAAGGGCCACTATCACCATCAGATATAGGAGCATTGTCTCATAATCACGGCCTTGTACAATACTCGCACCATGCCCCGACAAAACAAGCCATATAGGAATTACCACCGCAAAAACACAGGCCAGAATAGACAGCAGTCGTCCCGGTTTTTTTACATGTTTCTGAACAACATTTTTAAGAAGCGAAAAAACATTATTCATCGTCCAGTATAGTACCAGACCGGAAGGACTTTCATACAGGAGTACCAGAAAAACTAAAGCTGTTCCGAAAATCTGAATCCGCTGCTTTATCTCACCCTTTTCAGTATATACCAGACCGGAAATACAGTTTATAACCGTCATAAGGACCGGCAGTATATGTATTGAAATATTTCCTATCTTTATAAGCGAATCCGGCTCACCAAGACTTAATATAGGCCCTAAGCTGCTGGCATTAAGAATTTCCAGATGCGACAGATAATGGTATGCAGCCAAAAAAAAAGGGATCTGCAACATTAACGGCAGTACGCTCCTTAAAGCGTACAACGGCCTATACTGCATTTCCCTGTAATATGCTGTCTGAAGCATATATCTCTCATCTCCGGAAAAATTCTTCCGGATATGCTTCGCCCAGGCATCCATCTGTTTCTGTTTTTTTCGCTCATCTTCCTGTATGGAATCTGCCCGCAGATATAGCGGTAGTACAAGGAAACTCACAAGAATACTCACGGAAATAATAGCCATAGGGACATTGTCTAATATCCCATACATAAGCCAAAAAATGACTTCAATAAGGTATTCTATAGGTTGTACCAGCAGACCATACAGTAAAGAAACCATATCAATTATCAGAACGTAAATTTATCCGCAAAGTATGCATCCAGGTCAGCTATTGCAATACGCTCCTGCTGCATGGTATCACGGTCACGGACCGTTACGCATCCGTCAGTCTCTGAATCAAAGTCATAGGTTACACAATATGGTGTTCCTATCTCATCCTGACGGCGATAACGCTTTCCGATAGCCTGCCTGTCATCATATTCACAGTTATATTTCTTTGAAAGCTGTGCATAAATCTTTTCTGCACCTTCAGCAAGTTTCTTTGAGAGCGGCAGCACACCAATCTTTACAGGTGCAAGTGCAGGATGGAAATGAAGTACAGTTCTCATATCCGGCTTATCTTCCGTACCGATATTCTCCTCGTCATAAGCAGCACAAAGGAAAGCAAGCACTACCCTGTCCGCACCAAGCGAAGGCTCAATTACATAAGGCACATATTTTTCATTTGACTCATCATCGAAATATGAAAGGTCCTGCTTTGATACATTCATATGCTGTGTAAGATCATAATCAGTACGGTCAGCTATGCCCCAAAGCTCGCCCCAGCCTATGGTAGGGAACAGGAACTCGATATCTGTTGTTCCCTTTGAATAAAATGCAAGCTCTGCAGGATCATGGTCACGCAGACGCAGTTCCTCTTCTTTTATTCCGAGGGAGATCAGCCAGTCACGGCAGAAACCTCTCCAGTACTGGAACCACTCAAGGTCAGTTCCGGGTTTGCAGAAGAACTCCAGTTCCATCTGCTCAAATTCCCTTGTCCTGAAAGTGAAGTTACCGGGTGTGATCTCATTTCTGAAAGACTTACCCACCTGACCAATACCAAAAGGAATCTTCTTTCTGGTGGATCTCTGTACATTCTTAAAGTTAACGAATATACCCTGTGCAGTCTCAGGTCTTAAATAAACTACATCCTTGGCATCTTCCGTAACACCCTGGAAGGTCTTGAACATAAGATTGAACTGTCTAATATCAGTAAAGTTATGCTTTCCACAAGAAGGACAGGGAATGGAATTTTCCTTGATGTAATCCATCATCTGCTCTGTTGTCCAGCCGTCAACGGAAGACTCAAGAGTAAGCCCCTTCTCTGCTGCATAATCCTCTATAACCTTGTCCGCGCGAAAACGCTCATGACACTCACGGCAGTCCATCAGAGGATCTGAAAAGGATCCAAGATGACCGGATGCTATCCATGTCTGGGGATTCATAAGAATGGCACAGTCAACACCTACATTGTAGGGAGACTCCTGTACGAACTTCTGCCACCAAGCTTTTTTAACATTGTTCTTGAGTTCAACACCAAGGCTGCCGTAGTCCCAGGTATTTGCCAGCCCGCCATATATCTCTGATCCGGGAAAGATAAAGCCCCTTCCCTTTGCGAGATTCTTTATCTTATCAAGTGTCTTTTCCATTTCCTTTATCCTCCTGATATTATAATTTCAATTCTATACTCAAATTTAGATTTCCAACATCAAATCAATGGCATCAATATACCACAAAATAAATCCCGTCTCCGACCGCACTGACAGTCTTGGCATCCCCTTTAAGCATTCCCTGGGAATAATATTTAATCTTTGCCGGCGCCTTAACTATAGCATCACCGTCCAGCACAATGATTTTCTTGTCTCCCATCCCCATCAGGTCATTCTTACCTATGGTATTTTCCGATGCTGATGCCTTGCTGAGCAAACGATTGAAATCAAATCCTGCCGAATAAGCTTCGCTAACTGTACCGACAAAAATATCATCATCCATATAGTCATTGTATGCGCTGACTGTAGCAAAAGAAAAATCAATATGCATAAGTCCGTCTGCAAGCTCGTAGCTTTCCATCACAATAGAGCCTTCGCCGTGCTTTGAATTATAGTCAGCCAACTCATCGTTAACCATCTGTATAAGCTCATCCTGGCTGTAATAACTCTCCGCAAAGCTCTCAACAAGCTTAGCCTTTACCGAACCGTCTTTTTCCACAGTAATGACTGTTTTATCTTCCAGCTCCTGATTACCGTTCGTACATCCGGCAATGAAAAGAAAAGAAACAGCAACAAGACATAACGCGCAACACTGTCTTAATTTATTAAAAATAACCGTTTTCAAAGTTGCCTCCAAAAATGCGCCTGAAACCTTATACAATACGCACACCATAATATATCATACTCACCGCTTTTTTTCAATGTAACTATATACATTTTGGTGTTATTTCCAGCGGTCTTTTTGTGCATTTTTTCCCTTCTTTTCAGTAATAAGCATTTATGTTATTATTTTTTACGTATGAATTATATAGTTTTTGACTTAGAATGGAATCAGCCGGAAGGCCTGGACAGCAAGTCCCGTCCCCTTCCCTTCGAGATAATAGAGATCGGTGCGGTCAGACTAAATGACCGTTTTGAACTGGTCTCTAAATTTAGCCGCGTCATTAAACCCCAGGTATACAGCCGCCTTAACAGGCATATTGTTAAAATGCTCAGCTTAAAACCCGGAGAACTGGAAAGCGGCGAAAGCTTTGAAATCGTTGCCGGAAAATTTCTTGAATGGTGTGGTGAGGACTGCATTTTCTGTACATGGGGAAATCAGGATCTTACAGAGCTCCAGCGTAACATGACCTTCTACTCCATGGCACCGCTCTCTGACAAACCGTTCTGCTACATTGATGTACAGAAACTGTACAGCATAATGATAGACGATATGCAGCAATACTCACTTGAGACAGCAGTCGACAGGATGAGCATCGTAAAAGATGTACAATTCCACAGAGCATACAGTGATGCCTATTACACATCCAAGATACTTAAACTGATTCCTGCCGACATCATTAAAGGTAATCCCGCATATGATGTTTATCACCTTCCTGCAACAAGGGACGAGGAAATACACGTGAGTACTTCCACAGGACATACCGTCTATTCGCACGCTTTTGACTCAAAAGAAGAAATACTGAATGACAAGGCCATATCAACTCTCTGGTGTCCTATCTGCAAGGGACGGGCCCTGAAAAGAAAAATAAACTGGTTCAACCATTCCGGTAAAAACTACCATGCTGCAGGAAAATGCAATGAACATGGCTATGTTACCGGTCTCATGCGAATCCGTCCCGGTGAACTTGGCGGTTTCTATGCAGAAAAGATAACAACTCTCGCATCCGAACAGGATTATCTTAAAATGTCTGAACAGGCAAAGAAAGTCCCCACAAAAAAATGATGGAAACCTCATAACCAAACACTTAACAGATTCATAATAAATAATGAAAAAGGCACCGCTCCGATGATACACATCTGAAACGGTGCCTTGTTTTTAATTCTTACCGGCTACTGAATGCAGCCTTCTCCCCTATGATCAAACCTTATCGTTGTCGTCGAATATATCGCCGCACTCAGGACAGAACTTAGGAGGATTATGAGGATCCTCGGGCTCCCAGCCGCACTTGTCACATCTGTAAAGAGGTGCGCCTTCAGGTTTCTTAGCTCCGCACTCCTGGCAGAACTTACCCTTATTTACAGCGCCGCATGAGCATTTCCAGCCTTCTGCGTCCGCAGGCTTAGCCTCACCGCACTCTGCACAGAACTTACCGGTATTGCCGTCCTTGCCGCACTTGCCACACTTCCAGCCGGCTGCTGCAACCACACCTGCTGCCTGCATCTGAGGTGCAGCCTGCGGAGCGGGCTGTGCCTGCTGCTGCTGAGCCTGAGCTGCAAGATTAGATATTGTATTAGCGCCTGCTGCATTCTGAGCGAAACCCATTCCCATGAAACCTGTCATAGCGCCGGCAGAGTTGCCTGCTGCAGTCTTCATAGCGTCTGCTGTAGCTGCCGTCATGGTACCAGCCATCATAGCTGCGCTGTTACCCATAGCGCTTGCCCTCTGCAGATCCTGGATCATCTTCATGTCTTCAGGTGTAAGAGTAGGAACAGACATTGCGATCTTCTCAATGCTGATACCTCTGTCCTGAGCCCAGCTTTCAGCCAGTGCATTGTTCATGGCATTCTTAAGCTCTTCGGTATGCTTAGGAAGCTGGTTGGGACGGATCTCTAAGTCAGCAATCTCTGCAAGGCCGGTTCCAAGTGCATCGATGAACTCAGCCTTAAGCTGTGCATCGATCTTGTCCCTTGTATAGTAACCGTCAGCAATATTACCTGCAACATTCTTATAGAATACAAGAGGATCTGTAAGTCTGTAGGAATATGTACCGTTACATCTTAAGTTTACTTCCAGGTCAAGTCCGATATTCTTATCAACTGCACGGAACATAACGGGATTCGGTGTACCGAATTTGTTGTCCATTATCTCCAGTAAGTTAAAATAATAAACCTTCTGTACGCGGGCTGTATCTCCGCCGAAAGTGATACGCTCACCCCACTTCTTGAACGAATCAAGTATGCCCTTGCCAAGTCCGCCGTAGAATATGCTGGGCTCGGTTGATGTATCATAAGTGAATTCACCGGGTTCTGCACAGACCTCAACGATCTTGCCGTTATCAACGATGATCATGCACTGGCCGTCAGCCACTGCAATCCTTGATCCGTTGGATATGATGTTGTCACTCCCCTTGGTATTTGCAGAGTTCTTGGTTGTCTTCTTCTGACCTACGGTCATAAGAACATTCTTGTCCATTGCATCACAGTAAAAATACTCTTTCCACTGATCGGCAAGAACACTGCTGCCGGCTCCCATTGCAGCGCCGGCAATACCTGATGCCTTAATTGCCTGAATTAATCCCATATTACTTCTCCCTTCTTGAATAAAATTGTAATTCACCGCAACCATTCATAACCCATCTGATTCTGAACAGTTACAATTTTTATGAATCACACACGACGCAGGTTATCTGCACCGGATTCATTTTACCATAAAACTGTTTACTTTTATATATTATTATAAAAATCAACAGCTCATCCCCACCATTTGGGTGTGGGGCAAATTTATGCCTTGGATGACCTTACGCCTATCTGATAGTAGTCAAAACCGTTCTTATTTGCAGTATATGTACCGTAGATATTCCTTCCGTCAAATATAACCGGATTCTTAAGCAGCTCCTTCATCCTCTCGAAATCCGGGCTTCTGAATTCCTTCCATTCAGTAACCAGTATAAGAGCATCCGCATCCTTAAGGGCATCATACTTATTCTCCACATATGCAACATGATTGTTGTCTTTAAGATAGCATTTCTTTGCCTCTTCTACAGCCTTGGGATCATATGCGACTATCTCTGCCCCAGCTTCCGTCAGGTCGTTGATTATCGTTATGGATGATGCCTCACGCATGTCATCCGTATCAGGCTTGAATGAAAGCCCCCATACGGCAAATTTCTTTCCGCTTAAGTCATTTCCAAAACACTCTTTCACCTTATTGGATATAACATGTTTCTGTGCCTTATTTACATCCTCAACAGCAGCAAGAAGTTTTGCATCATAGCCATACTCAGCTGCAGTGCTTATAAGCGCTTTTACATCCTTAGGGAAACAGCTTCCGCCGTATCCGCAGCCGGGATAGATAAAGCTGTAGCCTATACGCTTATCAGATCCTATGCCCTTCCTTACTTTATTGACATCTGCTCCTACCTGCTCACATATCCTGGATATTTCATTCATAAAAGAGATCTTTGTGGCAAGCATTGAATTTGCGGTATATTTCGTCATCTCAGCACTGGCTACATCCATAAGGATAAATGTATCAGTGTTAAGCACATAGTGCCTATACAACTCACGCATCACTTCTGCAGCGTCGTCAGTATCAGCACCAATTACGATTCTGTCCGGACGCATGCAATCCGATACGGCCGTTCCCTCCTTCAGGAACTCCGGATTGGAAATCACATCAAAAGTAAGGTCTGACCCCCTGTCATTAAGAGCCTTCTGTATGGTATCGCGTACTTTCAAAGCTGTTCCCACAGGAACCGTAGACTTATCCACCACATACATATGGCGTTTCATGGTCTGGCCTATGCTCTTAGCAACCTCCAGCACATAATGAAGATCCGCAGATCCGTCCTCACCCATAGGCGTACCCACTGCTATAAAGCATATATTTGCCTTCTCCAGCGCCTCTTCTATTTTTGTAGTAAACCGCAGCGAACCGGCTTTGAAATTCTTAAGTACAAGGTCCGACAGGCCCGGCTCATATATGGGAATTATTCCCTGCTTAAGCCTCTCGATCTTATCCGCATCCACATCCACACACCAGACATCATTTCCCATGTCTGAAAAGCATGTGCCCGTGACCAGACCTACATATCCGGTTCCAATAACAGCAATCCTCATTGCAAGCCTCCTAAAAAGTAATATTATATTTAATTATTAACCATTGTTACGCTCACGCTTTTTCTTAAGAAGCGCGGATGTATCCAGGGTGTCATTTTCAGGCTCAGCCTTTTTCTTTGATGCCTTGCCCTTATTTACCTTAGCTGCTGCAGGCATCGGCTGTGATCCGGGAACCCCCGCATTCATTCCGGGTGTGCCCTGTGACGGCATCTGTCCGGGAGCAACATTAAACTGAGCATTACCTGACTGACCAGCCGTTCCGGGTGCTGCATTTCCATCTGCCATAACACCTTCCGTAGCACCAGCCGGCTGCAACTTCTGTTTCTTGCCCAGCAGCTTAAAGTTTCTCTTTGCAGGTTCCCAGCCGAATCTCCTACCGGCGATATCAGCCAAGAACAGTATCATGGCAAGTATGATAAAGAAATTCGTCAGATCTATGCTTCCTGCAGTGCTGACCTCAAGTTTTTTCCAAATATTGTCTTCCGGCGTCAGATAGAAACCGTAATTCTCCACAAAGGTCCGGAAACTCTTGTCCGTTATGTCAAACCTGTACTCATCACTGTACTGTACCACGCTGGCGGTAGTAAAGGCTCCCTGTATGGTACCGTCATCGCTGCGGCGGACGTTGATATTATACAATCCTTTTTGAGTAGAATCTATAACCGCACGATAAACACCGGGCTCCGATGCAGTAAAATTAACATCACCGGTTTCACCGTCCGGGCTTGTATATATTGCTGTGATCTCCGTTCCATCAGAATACTCATCCGTATAGTATTCAAGCACGGTCTGCTCGCCTACCTGCTTTACATCCACACGGTCCTCGCCTACTCCGCCGGTGCCGGTGACATAGTCTATCATCCTGCGCCAAAGTTCAGCATAATCATCATTTCCTGAATAAGCTGCAGTCCAGCCGCCATCCACGCTGGTATTCCATGCAATGGTCTTACCAAGACCGTACTGCCATGCGGTAAGGACAGGATCGCCCTCATCACTTATAACTAACTGCTGCGCTCCAGTCTTAGGCGAGCCGGCCACATAACCAAGTATGTTAAACCAACCGTTTTCAAACAGGCCGTTTGTTATATCGCTTGATGCCACTGAAAGCGAATAGTCGCCGTTCTTGATATATGTGTTTCCGCCCATGAAAACTTCCTGAGAGAATATCCTGGGCAGGTCTGTATTACCATCGGCGTAATAGTATCTTCCGCCGCACTGCTTTGCCAGGTCAGCCATAAGCGCAGTATCCGAATACTGGCCTACTGCAACCGTGGAAAGCGTTACATTGTCTGCATTTATCTTGCTTATTACCGATGAGAAATTATCTGTCTCACCCATACCATCAGTAAGGAGTATGATATGCTTTACCTGGGCATCGCTGTACTTTATCTCAGCCCTGGCCTCCTCAAGTGCAGGCATTATAATCGTACCGCCGCCACTAGGAATAGAATCAATATCATCCTTTATCCCCTGCTTGTCAGATGCATCCGAAATAGGATGATACCATTTGAAATAATCGTCAAATGCCAGGACTCCAACATCATCCGTATCACGCATATTGTCTACAGCACGCTTGGAAGCCTCAAGCGCCATGTCAAGGATGGTAAATCCGTTTCCGGCATAATCATCCATGGAACCGGAATGGTCTATTACCATTACGATTGCAGTCTTCGGCACCTCAACCACGCTCCTAAGCTCCATATTGACGGGCAGTACATCTTCCACTACCGTATCGTTGTATCCGCCCAGCATGAAACTGTCCTCGCCGCCGGTCATTATCAGTCCGCGTCCATAATCTTTTACATAGGTCTCAAGATTATCAAGGAATCCTTCCGGAAGCTCACCGAAATAAGCATTCTCTATGATGACAGCCCTATATACCAGAAGGTCATTCAGGGTTTCAGGCGCATTTGAAGCCTTCTTTATCTCCGCATTAACATTTATCGCAGAAAGCAGAGCCTCAAAGGGAGCATAGTTTTCACCGTTACCTCTGAGCACTAGTATTTTCGGTGCATTTGTAACCTCTGAGTATGCATCGTAAACATCATTCTCGGCACAGGTATCCCCCATAGCTTCAACTTCTACCGTAAACTGTTCCAGGGAGTCCCCCGTAACTGTTTCTTCAAAGATAAACTCATTATGTCCGGAACGCAGGTGTACTGACTCCTGGGTTACCACATTGCCGTCAGACATTATCTTTATGATGGCATCTGTTTCATAGTTACTCTCCAGTGCCACCGTCATATAATACTTATCACCTGGATGCAGTTCATCCGGCATATCCACTGATTCTATGTAACAGTCATCACCGGATTCCGAACCAAGTACATAAGCCTCCAAGCTTATCTCACCGGACCTGATCATTGAAACGGTATTCTCAATGTCGCCTGCCGTCTGTTTTCCGTCAGTAAGTACCACTATCCTTCCGGCGGAATCAGCGGGTATAAGTGATATAGCTCTCTGCAGAGCTTTTTCGAAATTGGTAGCAGTATCATCCGCAGCGGAATTCAGGCCCATGAACATATCCCTGTCAGTAACGAACTGGTCCACCACGGCATCCCTTCCGAAACCTACTATGGCATATTTGTTATTTGCCGGCATATCCTTCAGCGCATCATCTATGAAATCCTCAAAGGCTTCCATATTTTCCTCATCGCTGACGGAATAGTCCACTACAAATACCGTGGTAACATCCTTTGCCTTCCTTGGAAACCTTATTCCCAGCATGGAAAGTATCACAAGGATCATTATTATTATCCGGAGTATGAGATAGAATTTTCTCCGGTAATTCATCTTCTTTACATAGAGTATCCACTCTAATACGAGCAGGATAAGTGCTACCGCAAGGAGAATCCAGCACAGGCTCTTCTTTGCCTTTGCTGCACTCTGCGTTCCGGAGTAAATAAGATTATCTGAAGTAACCTTACCGTCCCTACCCAATGCCGGTGATGCCACCACATAGTATTCATTCTTAAGTCCTGCTGTCACATAGAACACACCTGCACGCTCAAGCCTGCCCACGGGAACCCCTGATATCTGGATATAATCAGGCAAAGGATTGAGTACTATACTGTCACCCGTTTCATACGTATTCTTTGCCAGCATTCCCATATCCGAAAGATAGCTTACGGATTCAGCCATAAATACAGGGAATTCTGCCTGCAGGGCAAAATCACTTTCCCTTATGTCAAAACCTACCACCACTTCACGGTGGCCCTGGTTTATACCGTAGTAGCCCACACATTTATCTTCCACTTCCATGAAGCTTTCTGCCCACTCCGGCACATCATAGTAGAAGACCTCATTTGCGCCAATATTAAAATCTCCGAGCCCTTCCGTAAGCTCGCATTCTTTAACTTTTATAGTCACATGGGAAAGGGTACCTGCCGCATTTCCCGGCATGAATTCCATTGAATTTGTCGTATTCTGCGCCCTTACCATGCCGGCATCATAAATTACCAACGTAGACGGACTGGCCTCCAGCGCATTATCCGAAACTGCACGAACCATATCATTTCCGGTCACAGCAAAGAAAGCCCGCTCTATAAAGGTATTTCCGCCTCCCACCAGCATGCCGTTTACCTCGCCACTCTCATGGGTCAGCGCATACGCCGCGTTATCCTGGGAAAGAGAATCCCGGTCATGGGATGCGACCACCGAACCGGCAGATACGCTGGACTTATCAAACTGTATCGATGAGATCTCCGCCCTGTAATAATCTCCACCTGCGGGAACATTTTCAAAAAGCACGGAACCGCTCTTTCCTGCATCGGTATGGGCACTCTTAAGTTCTATCAGGTTTCCGCTGACATCATAAAGGGAAACATCCATTGTGGCCGCAGCATCACTATAATCCGTAAATCTTACGGATACCTGCTGCTTGCCGTCCTTTTCGCCCGCAAAAACGTAATCAAGTGAAACATTAGAAACTGCCTCACCGGTATCAATGACATCAGCTTTAAGAATCTCTGCATAAGCACTCAGAGCATCACAGCCGTAGCCGTCAGTCAGTATCAGAGTATGGTCGGCTTCAATTGTTGACAGAAGGCTGTAAAGGTCAGATGCGTCACCTTCCGTATCATCAGCCGCAATGCTGTTTATGGTCTGCCTGAGTCTATTCCTATCCTGTGAATTGGATATGAGTATCTTTACGGAATCCGATGCAGAAATGATAGTGATTTCTCCGCCACCTGCTACATAGTCAAGAGCCTGGGCCTTTGCTTCGTCTAACCTGGTCTTACCATCAGCGTTAAGGTGCTGCATGCTGAAAGAATTGTCAATAACTATGACTGTGCTTCCACCTGTCAGCGAATCAGTCATCACAAAAGGCGCCATAAGCGCAAGTATCAAAAGAAACATCACAAGTATCTGCAGATACATCAGTATCTCGTGAATGAATTTTTCAAAAAACGTTTTGGACTGTTGATTCTTGAAGATATGTTTCCAGAGAAGATTTGAAGAAATCTCCACATCCTTCCCCTTGGGCTTTAAAAGATAAAGAATTACTATTACAGGTATGGCACCAATAAAAATAAGCGGCCACAAACTAGAAAATGACATTTCACTCCTCCATCATGTCTGCGATACAAAAATTCTCACAGACATCCTCCCTCATAACAAACTACATCAACGGCCTTACCATTCATACAGGTCTTTCAGTTCATTAAATATTATACGGTCAAAACTTGTTCCCGTGTTGCAGAGATGATACCCTGCGCCGTTCTTCTTGCAAATTGACTTAAGGTTCCCTGTAAAAGCCTTGAGCCCTGCGTTATATCTGCCTATGCTCTCGGAATCCATTGTCACCCTGAGTTTCGATTCATTATCTTCTGAATCAATAAGATTGCAGGTTCCCTCAAGGGTTATATCCGTTTCTTCCTTTGCAAGCACATGCAGCAGGACTACAGACTGCTTTCGGAACTTTAGGTATCTTATCATCTTTACCAATGGCAGTTCCGACTGTGGCGTCTTATCGTCCAGGGTTATGAAATCCTCGGACATGAAGTCTGAGATTACTATGGTAAGGCCAGCCTGCATCTTATCCAGGCTCTTTACCGCCCCGAAAAGATCTGCCGGCTCCGACCCCGTAGTGCTTTCCAGGAACCGCTCCAGATTCCTGTAACCAGCCTTACCTCCTGATGCAAAGAACCTCCTTGCAGGATTGGCCGCATCCATTACCATTACCCTGTCCTGATTCAAAAGTGCAATATAGGAAAGCGCCGCAGTAAGCTCACTGGCAAGCTCCGACTTTTTCTTTTCCCCATATTCCATTGAACGGCTGAAATCAAGGATAAAGGTTATGGTACTCTCCTTTTCCTCCATGAACTCTTTGATATAAAGCCTGTCCAGCCTGGCATATGCATTCCAGTCAATGGAACGGATATCGTCTCCGGGCATGTATTCCCTGAAATCGGAAAACTCGGCAGAATTACCCTTCCTGCTGCTCTTCCGTCCGCCCTGCATAGACGCATTGCTCTTTTTCTCTATTGCCAGTCTGAGTCTCCCCAGCCTGTCATAGTACCTTCGATCAAACATTCTCCCCTCCGAACCGCACATTCCAGCATTACACCGGCCATGCGGTCATTTCTGAATTAACGGATTTATTTATTTTTTACAGTTATGCCATATTTGTTGGCTATGTAATCCTCAATTACTTTTGCTCCCTGCTCAATTGTGATATCACCGGTATTGAGGCAGAGATCGTAGTTATACGGACTCTCCCATTCACGTCCCGTATGGTATTTATAATATGATCTTCTGTATTTATCAAATTCATTGATATGCTTTTCAGCAGTCTTCCTGTCCATGGAAAGACGTTCCATTTCGGTCTGTATGCACTTCTCCATTGGTGCACAGACGAAAACCTTCACCACATGAGGAAAATCCTTCAGTATATAGTCGGCGCCTCTTCCGATGCAGACAAAGGATTCTCTTTCTGCCAGTTCCTTCAGAACCTTCGCCTGGAAAGCAAAGAGGTTATCGTTCTTCGTATAGTCAGGGCTTTCCGGCGGTATCACTTCGCCGTTATAAACCTTCTGCGTAACCTTATAGAGAAGGCTGTGCTTCATGGTCTCGTCTGCCTTTGCAAAAAGAGCCTCGCTGATGCCGCTGTCCTCGCTGGCAAGGCGCAGTATCTTCTTGTCGTAAAAATCGATTCCGTAATCCTCTGCCAGCTTCTCGCCTATCCATGTTGCTCCGCTTCCGCAGGTTCTTGTAAGTGCCACCACAAATCTCTTTTCACTCATGAAACCGCCTCCTTTCAAAATACACTATAAATATAATTTCGTTAATCAGACACCGCTCCTACAAGCTCATTTATGTCTGCCACGCCATACTTTGACATATATTCCTCTATCCCCTCAATCACCTTAATCGTGGTGCCGGGGTCGTGGAAGTTGGCTGTTCCGACAGAAATTGCCGTTGCTCCTGCGAGAATGAATTCAAGGGCATCCTCCGCATTTGAGATGCCGCCCATTCCTATGACAGGAATCTTTACCGCGTGTGCGGCATCATAGACCATACGAACGGCCACCGGCTTTACTGAAGGGCCCGAGAAACCGCCGGTCTTATTTGCAAGTACAAATTTTCTTCTGTTTATGTCAATCTTCATGCCGATAAGGGTATTGATAAGGGATATGCAGTCTGCTCCGCCTGCTTCCGCAGCCCTTGCCATATCGGCTATGCTGGTAACATTAGGTGAAAGCTTTATTATCACAGGCTTTTTTGATGCACTCTTTATTGCTCTTGTGGTCTCTTCCAGAACCTTTGGATCCTGACCGAAGGCAAGTGCCCCCTGCTTTACATTGGGACATGAAAGATTTATCTCATAAAGATCTACGTCCGTAGAATTGAGCTTTTCAACTGTTTCAGTGTATTCCTCTACGGTATGGCCACAGACATTTACGATCACCCTTGTATCATACTTACTTAAGAAAGGCAGGTCCCTTTCCATAAAAACATCCACACCGGGATTCTGCAAACCTATAGCATTGAGCATACCGCCATATACTTCAGTGACCCTTGGGGTAGGATTCCCCGCCCAGGGCACATTTGCAACCCCCTTTGTGACTACAGCCCCAAGACGGTTCAGATCTGCAAATTCCGCATATTCCATTCCCGATCCGAAAGTGCCGGATGCCGTCATTACGGGATTCTTTAATTCTATTCCTGCTATATTAACTCTGGTATTCATCCTATTCTCCTGACCATCACTCAGATATCAACATCCTCAGCCTTAAACACAGGTCCTTCCACACAGATCCGGCTGTTCTTAACATGAGTATGGTGATCAACATTCACGGTCTTTGTTACGCAGCCGAGACATGCACCCACACCGCAGGCCATACGCTCTTCAAGGGAAATGTATGCTTCCATCCCCTTCTCAGCCGCATAAGACTTTATGGCGCGAAGCATAGGCATAGGACCGCAGGCAAATATCACATCACCTGACACTCCCTGTTCGTTAAGCGCATCTATTACGGTACCCTTTGTACCAAAGCTCCCGTCCATGGTTGCTATATGAGTATCACACACAGCCTCAAAATCATCCTTCAGGAACATATTGCTGTCCGCATAGCCAAGCACTGCCGCACAGTCTATGCCATTTTCCTTAAGGGCCTTACATCCGTAAAGCATAGGTGGTATTCCAATGCCTCCGCCTAACAGCAGTACTTTCTTTCCCTTTACGGCATCCATATCGTATCCGTTGCCAAGAATTCCCAGGATATCGACAGTCTCACAAGCCTTGTAAGCTGATATTTCCTTAGTACCGGATCCACCTGCCCTGTATACTACCCGCAGGATACCTTCATCTGAATCTGCGTCACAGATGCTGATGGGACGCATGAGCAGCCTGCTCCCGTCCTTCGGGTATATTCCAATAAACTGCCCCGGAACAGCCTCCTTCGCCATCTCAGTTTTAAGCTTTAATGACCAGATTCCCGGTGCAAGCTCCACCTGTTCGATTATCTGTGCGTTTTCTTTTCGTTTCATTTTTTAGCTCCAAAAAAACATACAACTATTTTGTACATTATAGCATAATTGACTTAAGCTTGCATCAAGCCTCGTACACCACCGTGCCCCTGCATATCGTCCATTTTACCATTCCCCGCATCTCCTGGCCGGTAAACGGCGAGTTAGATGATTTAGAACGGTAGTCCCCTGCAATCCACTTTCCCCGGGAATCAAAGATACAAATATCTGCCTGCATCCCTTCCTTTATAACGCCGGCATCCAGACCGTAAACCTTTGCCGGTCCGCAGCTGGCCCTTTCAACAAACTGTTCTATACTGAGTACCCCCGGCTCCACCAGATTCATAATTGCAAGGGGCAGCATTGTTTCCAAACCTATGATACCGCTTGGTGCCTCTGTTATAGGCTTGCTCTTTTCTTCTGCGCTATGGGGAGCGTGGTCTGTTGCAATCATCTCTATAGTACCGTCACGCAGTCCTTCCGCTACCGCCAATCTGTCTGCCTCTGTCCTAAGGGGCGGGTTCATCTTTGCAAGGGTACCATGTTCAATTGCCGCATCTTCCGTGAGCGAAAAATGATGGGGTGTTGCCTCTGCATGGATCTTCGCGCTCTTTTTCCTTGCTTCCCTTACAAGCTCCACACCCTCGGCAGTACTTATGTGCTGTATATCTATCTCCGCGCCGGTTTCAAGTGCCAGTTCTATATCACGCCTTATCATGGAAATCTCAGCCTCACGGTCGGAGCCGTATATGCCAAAATGTTCAGATGCCTTTCCATGGTTTACACCGTTGTTTTTGATAAATGCAGGATCCTCCTCATGGAAACTGAGTATCATTCCAAGGGCCGCACTTTTTTTCATTGCCCTCTTTACCAGATCCGCATCCAAAAGCGGCTTTCCATCATCCGTAAAGCCAGCCGCCCCTGCAGCTTTAAGAGCATCCATATCTACTAGCTCTTTTCCCTGCATCCCAACGGTAACATTTGCACAGGTTAAAACATTGATTCCGGTCTGTCTTCCCCGTTCCAAAACATATTCAAGAGTTTCCGTATTGTCCACTGCAGGGATAGTATTTGCCATAAGCACAACCGAAGTATAACCGCCCCTTTTTGCAGCTTCTGCTCCGGTAAAAATATCCTCCTTATGTGTCTGCCCCGGATCCCTGAAATGGGTATGGACATCTATAAAGCCCGGTGAAACTATGCAGCCTGACACATCAATGGTTTTCAGGCCTGACGGATCACTCGCAGAATCAGCATTGATTTCTCCTGCATCCGCAATCTGTTTTACAGCACCATCCTCAATAAGGATATCAAGCATTCCGCTCTTTCCTTCCGGATTTACCACTTTGCCGTTTTTTATAAGCAGTCTTTCCATATCACATCTTCTCCTGTTATCCGAACTGATTCCGTACACAAATCCATACCGCCTAAAGGCCATCTTTCCAAACAAAAGGCGGCATTATATAACAACACCGCCTTTATGATAACATTTCCTAATAGCTATCCGTTTATTTAGTTACACCGTCTTCAGCACTTCCTTGGTCATCTCCGGATCCATATCGCCGCTTCTGTGCATCGAGAACTCCGTCATAGGATAGTCGGCAAGATTAGGAATTATCTTCCTGTCATCAGCGTTCTCAAAGAGCTTGTTCCTTGCCTTCAGTACTTCCTGCTCTGTCTTGTGCTTGGAAGGTCCGCCTACGCAGCCGCCGGGACATACCATTCCTTCTATGAAATCCTCAGGAAGCCTTCCTGCCTTCAGCAGCGCAAGTGCCGTAAAGCATTCCTTTCCGCCAGCTGCTTTTCTGAGCTTTAAGTCATCCGTGCTTTCGCCTCTCTCATGCATGCACTCGATAACAGCCTCAGCCACTCCGCCGGAGCCTGCAAACTTCTTTCCGAACAGGGATGATTCCTGATAATCCCCTTCAACAGGCTCAATCTTTACATCCTTTGATCTGAGAAGGGCTATGAGTTCGCCGAATGTTATTACATAATCTGCATTATCCGGAACAGTGGGATCCAGAACCTCTGACTTCTTTGCTATGCAGGGACCTATGAATACAGTAACGCATCCGGGATGAGTAAGCTTTAAGTATCTTGAAATAGCACACATGGGCGAAACTATGGATGACATATTTTCCTTATACTGGTCCGGGAAATGCTTCCTCAGCATATTTATGAAGGCCGGACAGCAGGATGTAGTCATCTTACGTCCTTCTTTTTTCGCATGGGTCCACTCTAAGGACTCGTATGCAGCGGTCATGTCGCCGCCTAAGCCTACTTCTACCATATCAGAGAAACCAAGTTTCTTTATGCTTGCCCTAATTGCTGCCATGCTTATGTCATTACCGAACTGGCCTTCTATAGCAGGCGCAGTCATGGCAATAACCTCTTTTCCTGCCAGTATGTCTTTTATGATAGGAACTAAATATGTCTTGGAACCGATTGCACCGAACGGACATGAGTGTATGCAGTGCCCGCAGCTTATGCACTTTTTCTCATCAATCTTACAGATACCGTTCTCATCATATGTTATCGCATTCACGGGACATACCTTTTTACAGGGTCTCTCAAGATGTACGATAGCATCATAAGGACAGCTCTGGGCACACATTCCGCATTCCTTACACTTTGATGAATCTATATGCATACGGATTTCCCCGGGGGATATTGCATCAAACTTACAGCTGCTCTTGCAGGCCTTGCCCAGACAGAATCTGCAGTTATCCGTAACGGAATAAGACGATGTGGGACATCCGTCACAGGCTGCATTTATGACCTGCACCACATTTTTTGAATCAGGATTGTCAGATGTATTCTCTGCACAGGCAAGACGGATACGCTCCCTGACTATCTCCCTTTCCTTATATATGCAGCATCTGAACTTAGGCTTCGGGCCGGGTATAAGCTTATAAACAAGTTCGTTCTTTGTTTCTTCGTTGAGATTATCCTCCCAGGCAAGCCTGCAGACCTCTTCAACGACATCATGCTTAAACCTTACCAGTCCTCCGTCATTTGTGATCATTTTCCGTAACCTCCTGTTTTTATTTTAACTGTTCTTTACTGTTTTTATCACGTAACTGTTCAGAACCCTTCCGGCCTCTCCAGTTACTTTATCTCTATCTTTCTGCCCTTATCGTACTGCCACTCTTCATGAGCCGTTATGATAAGCATTTTGCCGACAGTCTTTTCAAAAATATATTCCATTGCCTTCTGCTTCATATCTTCATCAAGCCCCGTAAAAGGCTCATCCAGAAGATATACATCAGCCGAGTGGCCCATAGACCTTACTATCGCCACCCTTCTCTTTTCCCCGCCGGACAGCTCACATACCGGAATATGGAGCCTGTCTTCAGGCAGCAGCCTCCTGAGTTCACTCTCCGCCTCCGCCTTCGACAGCGCCTTAGTTACCATTGTAACATTTTCCACCGCATCAGCATATGCGCAAAGCCTGTCCTCCTGAAAAACCACCGAGAAATCCGCTCCGGATGTATCTATTTTGCCCGCATCAGGCTTTTCAAGTCCAAGCACAAGCCGTAACAGGGTAGTCTTTCCGGCACCGGAGTCACCGTATAGTATCACGGTCTCACCATCTCCGATATCTGCTGAAAAGCCCTCCAGCACCTTGTGGCCGTCATAAGATTTTACTATATTTTCAAGCCTTATCATTGCCTGGACATGCCTTCCTAACCACAAACATAAGCATATGCTCCGTTATCACGGACAAAACAACAATTGCCACTGTCCATGCAAGCACCTCGTCAGTTGCCAGGTTGATTTTACCCCTGTACAGGCCATTACCTATAGTCATAAGCGGCTGGCCTATGACCTCTGCCGCCGCCCCGCTCTTCCATGCCATTCCGAAAGCAGTCTGCACCGAACTCACTATAAAAGGCTTAAGTCCCGGCAGATAGATATAGGCAAGTTTACTTCCCGGACCCACCCGGAATACCTCTGCCATCTCCAGCAGCTGCCTGTCCGTACTTTCCAGCCCTGCCTTTATATTATAGTAGATGACAGGGGCCGTTACCGTCATGCTTATAAGCGTCGCAGTCAGATCCTTGCTGAACCATATAAGTACAAGGATTATAAAACTTACCACCGGAACCGTTTTTATTATCTTAAAAAAAGGCTCTACAATTTCACTAAATAGCCTGAACCTGTATCCAAAAACTGCTGAAATTCCACCCAGCAGGCTTCCTGCAAAAAAGCCGCAGATTATGCAGGCAAGGCTTTTGCCGACAGAAGGGAAAAAACTCCCCTCGCCTATAAGCCTGAACAATGCCAATAAGGTCTCCCATGGACCTACTATCACAAATACATTTCCGACTATGACGGAAATTATCTGCCAGACAGCGATCCATAGCAAAAGCACCAAAAACTTTCTAAATTTACTCTGCATAAAAACTATCTTCAGGAAGTGCCCCGCCTACCGATGTAGGATCTGCCTCATAAAGCACCTGAAGATATCCGGACAGATAAGCCTTCATATCATCCCCAGTGATGCAGACTATGTTACACTTGGGAAGTGCCTTTGCGGCAACAGGTGCCTTCTCTATTATTCCGTACTCAGCAATAAGCTCTGATGTCCCCTCCACATCGCTCACTGCCGCCTCTGCACTTGCTTTATGCTCAGAAAGGAAAAGCTCCACTGCCTCGGTATTGTTATTCAGGTAATCATTCCTTACAACAGTCACGCCGGTAAGCAGCTTTGAGCCGTTATCAAGTCCATCCCATACATCGGTAAGTGTAAATACACTTGCTACGCCTTCGTTCTGCGCACAGGCTACTGTAGCAAAGGGCTGGGGCAATACCGCTACGGTATTGCTGTCAGCCTGCAGCGCAGCAGCCACCTCGGTTGCCTCAGACTTAAAGTCCAGTGTATACCCCTCTACATCATATTCTGAAAGCAGGTATTCCAGGACATACTCCGGCGTAGTTCCCTGTCCTGTAGTCACTATAGTCTGGCCTGCCAGATCCTCTATGGATGCAACATCCGGATTGCCGGTTACACACTCCAAAACCCCAAGGGTATTTATATCGATGACGCTCACCTGACCTTCAGTTTTGTTGTACATTATTGACGCCATATTGGCAGGCACCAGTGCTATATCAATGTCACCGCTTATCATGGATGCCATCAGCACAGATGCGTCCGTTTCCATAGTAAAACTGTAATTACCAAGGGCATCCCCATTCTCGCTGTCCTTCATCAGGTTTACTAACCCCATAGTAGTAGGGCCTTTAAGTGAGCCTACACGGATCTGTCCTTCTGCCTGAGATTCCGTATTCTCTTCTGTAGTTTCTTCTGTAGTTTCTTCTGTAGTTTCTTCTGTAGTTTCTTCTGTAGTTTCTTCTGTTGTCCCTTCCGCTGTTTCCTGAGATGTCTCCTGGACCGTTCCCTGTCCGGCATCAGTGCATCCTGCAGCAAACGCAAACAAGGCAACCGCAGCTGCCATCAAACAAAAAGTTCTTTTTTTCATAGTTCTTATCTCCTATAAATTATTTTTTCTTAGTCCCCTTCTTTTTCTTAAGCCTTAAGTATTCGTCATCATCCTCAAGTGCTTCTTCCAGGGAACTAAAATTAATTGCCAATATCTTTCTTATGGTATCAATATCCCAAAGTACGGCCTCAGATATTTTATCACTTTTAGATGCAGTAAACTCAGGAAGAATAACAGAATACCTGTGATACAGCTCCCCGTCAAATATGCCGAAATGACCGAAAGGACATAAAAGATTTAATTCCTCTAACACTCCGGTTAGGGAATCTACACCATCATTCGTGATATTTGCAAATATCGTCGTATCATAACGGAGTACCTTTGCATCAAACAGTTCAAAAACCGCCATCTCCATAAGAACCCTGTCCCCTGCTTTATTAAAAGGAACATTGGCCACAAGATATCCGCCAATCTGCCCCTCATGGGTATCCTGTTCTTCACTGGGACCATTTACCAGCTCATAGCCTTTTTCTTCCAGAGACTCAGTTAAACCTTTATTTACTTTTTCAAACATGCTATTTACTGCTGCCGCTGTCAATTCTATTTTCCTCCGTTATTTTTCTCTTTTTCCTTTTTCTTTTCTTCTTCTATTTTCTTC
This sequence comes from Lachnospiraceae bacterium AB2028, assembly GCA_000621425.1. GTDB lineage: Bacteria > Bacillota > Clostridia > Lachnospirales > Lachnospiraceae > NK4A136. Next base: position 274,347 of record JHYJ01000006.1, on the reverse strand, counting down.
AGTTCTTCTTCTGACAGCTTCTTCTGCTTTTCTGCCTCCAGTTTCTTTGCAGCCTCTTCCTCCTGCTTTTTCTTTTCTTCTTCCTTTTTCTTCTTTTCTTCCTCTTCTTTCTTTCTCTTTTCCTCAGCCTCCGCCTTAAGACGTTCCTTCTCTTCTATTTCTTTTAATGCATCTCCTACGCTATCCGTTCCGTTCCCCCGGGAATCAGTCAATATCACGCCCATATTTTTGAAGTGCTTGTATGCTACATCCGAATTTCTTCGTTTCATTTTTTCTGCCACATCAATAAATTCATTATCACTTGTAGAATTTAAGAAAGTTCTTGCTATATTCTTTGAGTCTGCTCCGAGTCCGGTTGCTATAGCTTCCATATGGTAAACACCATCTTCTCCCTTTTCAATCCTAAGGCTCTTAACCATCTTTTCATACGTAGGATCAGGCTTATCCGAATTAAGATTGTCAGCAATCTTCTGGGCATAGCTTATCCTCTGTTGGAATGCTGCCTGTGACCTGGTGCCCTTTTCAAAGCCTTCCTCCATAAGCACGGCCCTTTTGGTTATACCCCTGCTATATTCATCCGGCTGTCCACCGTGATCAAGATAGTATTTCCACAATGCACGTTGTCTTTCCACTAACCCCATTTCAATATTTACATTTGATGCCGCTTTATCTTTCTTCTTGCCTTCGCTTATAGAATCCCCCAGCATATTTATGCCCATAGAACCTACGGATACTATCAGTCCCAGCATAGAAAGAGCACCCGTAGCCATCAAGACACCACCGACAGCATTTACCACACCGCCGACTATCTGACCTATGCTACCGCTCTTCTCTGCCTCTGCCGTGCTACCTATCATATCTATCATTTTATACTTTCGAGAATTCTTATCTTCCTGCTCTCCCTTGATTTCCTCCATATCCTTAATGACATCATTAAAATGGCTCTTACTCAAACTGCCGCTCACGACATCGGTAGCACCTGCTATTATCGTTCCAAATCCAACAGTCCCTGCCGCTGCGCTGCCCTGCAACCCCTTAGCCATCGCATACATTCCACCTATACGATCAATAACATCTGCCGCATATTTATATTCTGCCGCTCTATACTTACGAGCAGAAATAGTATCACCTTTTGACTCTGCCCGTTCTTTATCCTTATAGCTCTGATATGCTAATGCCATATCTGTTCCTATTAATGCAGGTCCGCCGAGCTTATAAGAGATCATGCTATTCGCACCTATACTGGCAACATTAAGAAGCGTCGTACTACTCTGCTTACTCTCATGGTCTTCTATTGCATTAGATTCTTTCAGGAAATCATTCGAAGTCTTATTAAGGGTATTCTTTGGCACAATATCAGTGCCTTCAGTACGTCCCAAAGCTTCATTTACAAGTTTAGTAAGCTCTTCAACCCCCTCTTCCCCTTCAGCTACCTTGATTGGATTCTTTGCCGGATCCTTAGATTCATCCGGCATTTCCTTTTTATTCTCTTTAGCTTCTATCTTAGCTATCTCCCAATCAGCCCGCTTTAAGCCGTTTAAGTGCAAAACCAAAGCAGTCCTTACTTCGTCAGTCTTCATGTACTCCATAACGCCCGCTTTTGGGTCTTCTCCCTGGGAAACACATTTCGACACAACAAGATCCTTGGTGTCATTTATCATCATGAGTTGCCGCAGGACAGCAGCACGAGCAGCCTTTAGATGATCAATATTTGTCTTCTTCTCTTCAGACAGTTTTGACACTTCAAAAGCTTGCTGCTTTTGTTCCGAAGCACGTGTCATATGGCCTTCTGCACCAGTTAATGGATCGTAATCTAAGTCGCCTAACTTCGACTTAGGAATAATACCTTCACTGATAGCCTGACGGTATAGCTTACGCATACGCTCTAACCGATCTTCCCTTGCTTGAGTACCAAAGTGTGTGCTGGGAAAATTTACCATTATGCGTGCCAGAGGATTCTTTACACACCATATCGCCCTCTTATACCAAGGCATTTTGTTATAATCCTCATTATAGCGATAGAACCTGTCCACAGATTTTCTGTGGGCATTCTTCAAATGGTACCACTTGTCATGGAACCAGTTCCGGGCCGCATTATGCTCCCAACGTTTATAACTGAAATCATCCCCGTAGAATCGCCCTGACTCTTCCTCTTCTTTTTTATGTTTTATCTCAGCTTTTTTGAGGTCCCTCCGACTCTTTTCCTGAGAACTATAGCTCCCAAAAATTTTTTTATGGAACCAGTTTCTTATCGTTCCATGATCATCGAAATTGTATTTCTCACCCTTTTGGTATATAAAACTGTGGAGCAGGTTTGTTGTTCCCCAATGGAGCTTTGGATCATAGACATACTCACTCTTCTCCGGAATTTCTTCTTCCGCATCACCATCTTCACCAAGTTTCTCATCAAGATCCACTAGTTCTGCTCCCACATAATCCTGGGCTGATTTTTTTGACTTCGTGCCTGATTTTGTCTTTGACTTTGAATTTTTCTTTTGCTCTTCCCCTGTTTTCTTTTCATCATCATCGTTATCGAAATTCTGGACGATTTTTTCCAGCTCGTTACCGACTCCAGTTATATCATCGACAGCATCGGCTTTACCTGTATCATTAGCGTCATCGTTTTTGTCTACATCATTTTTATCATCGGCAGTAAACTTATCACGAATCTCCTCCAGTTCCACTCCGACATCATCTATCTTATCAACTTTGCCCTTTTTATTTTCTGCTTTCTTTTGATCTGCTTTTACCTCTTTTTTATTTCCTTCTTCTGCTTCCTGATTATTTTTCTCATTGACTTTTTCTTTATCCGTTTCCTTTTTTTCTTCCTTTAGGTCAACCCCACCGTCAGCATCATCAATAAGAGCCTCAGGCTTTATTTCCTGCAACTCTATCTCCAGCTCACCTGTATCTTTTGTACTTTTGCTAAAAAGTTTGCCAAAAAAACGCGAAAAAAGGTTGCCCCCATTTTTCTTTGAACCAGAGCCTATATCATTATCTGTTTTACCGACCTTATCAATCAGTTCCTGAAGTCCCTTATCAACCTCTTTCTCTTCTTTGGTCCTATCCTTGTCGTCTTTCAGGTTTTGTTCTTCCAGAATTTCAAAATCTATTGACTCCATCAAATCCCCTCCTTAGACATAATATGTCAGGATTTACATTATAGTCTCAGATTACTACCCTATCAGTAAGTCTGCCTTCTTTCTTGTACTCAAGCTCTACCGCCTCAACAAGCTCATTCATGCCTATCGTGGATCCCCGCTGGGCAGCAAGGTATGACGCATGAAGCGCCGCTGATTTGATCTGGCTGCCGGAAAGGTCAGCCTGCTCAGCCAGTTTCTTAAGATTAAGTTTCTTATCAAGCGGAGCACCTTCCGGGAAAACGCTCTTCCATATCTTCAGACGCTCATCAGCATCCGGCCTTTCCACCGGTATCATATAGGTAATACGCCTTTTGAATGCCGCATCAAAATTCTGTGCTATATTTGTAGCAAGGATTGACACGCCCCTATAGCCTTCCATGCGCTGCAACAGATAAGCCACTTGGGAATTGGCATGCCTGTCGTTAGCATTACCTGAGTCTGTACGCCTTGCAAAAAGGGCATCAGCCTCGTCAAAAAACAGTATCGCATTTGTGTTTTCAGCGGCATCAAATATCTTACCCAGATTCTTCTGCGTCTCTCCTATGTATTTGCTTTCTATCTGTGACAGATCAACCCTGTACATATCCAGACCTAAATCATTGGCTAAAACCTGTGCAGCCATAGTCTTGCCAGTTCCCGGAGGGCCATAAAGACATATGGATGTTCCGCTGCCGTAAGGGAGTTTTTTTTCAAAACCGTAGTCGGACATTATTATGCTCCGGTTCTTTATACGTGCTACAGCCTCCCTAAGCATAGACTCAGCATTTTCAGAAAGTTTCAGGTCATCCCAACCGAAACTGCTCTTTAACAATGTGGCATTCTTTCCAAAATCTACCCTTGATAACGACTGGATAGAGTGACGCAGGCATTCCGAATCCATTATGGATTTCTTTATCTTCGCGTCAGGACGAAGTACTACAGCAGAACGCTTAAGCACTGCCTCTATCTTCCCCGGTGTCATGCTATACAGTGATGTAAGCGTCTGTATGGATACATCCGCTGCCGGCCGTATGCCGTTCAACGCCATAAAGTAGGTCCAGAACTCAGCCTGAACTGAAGGCGAGATTTCCCCAAGGAAAATAGTGTTCACATCTGCCTTAATATTAACCAAAGAATCCACCGGGTCTTCGCTTACAACAAGTATGGTCCCACAGTCACTGCAGCATCTGTCTATAAGTCTTGAAAGCCTGTCTGACGCCGTAATGTCAAGCATCCTTTCACCTGAAGGCAAATTCTTTAGTAACAATATGCTCCCCGTAAACATGCAATACGCTGCTATCTCCGAAAGCATCGCTTCCCTTTCATCATATGGAAGAGTGAAAAAACTGCTTACAGAAAGAGACAGCAAGGGTCTCAGCAACCCTGTTGCTAAGAACCTGGCAAGAAAAGTTCTACCGGAACCCTCAGCCCCGCAAAGCTGTATCAATCTGCCACCTGTGCTTCCAACAGCTGCCGTAAAGGCGAGCATCAATTCCTCTGCTTCCTTTTCATGAACCATCAGCTTTTCATATTCAGCACACTCCTTTTCGTATGTACAGAACCTTGAAAAACGCCCCAGATCCATGGGCCTGCCGCTAAAGTAGTCCAATGCACATTTGCGTAATACAAGCGGGGTGGACATTCCATTAAAATCCATAGAACTGTCCGAAATATTTAATATATACTTATTCAGGAAACTATTTTCATAAAGACTAAAGACTGCATCATCATCTGAAAAAAGACCGGTGAGATCCGCAGTCAGCCCGACAGTAGGAACAGAAACATCAGGGCTTAGGGAAACATCTTTTCCACACTGAAGATATGTGAATACTTTTTCATATTTTCTGTTCGTCCGATATGCAAAAGCAAGCAGAACGGATATAAAATCCGATTCCGTCACGGTCCTAAATACCAGTGGCTCAGCGATAGGGAACTTCACTCCCTTATAGACCGTCTTCTCAGACCTTTCGAGCAACAACCTAAACACATCGCGGAACTGCTCTTTATCTTCAAATCCGGATCCTGTCGATGGCACAAATGTATTTTCCATACCAGCAAGGAGATGTCTGCAGCCCCTTCTTTCAAAACTGTATGGTTCATTTTCATCCTGTATTACAGAAAGAGTCATTAGCAGCAGGTCAAGGAACTTCATCCACTCCGCATTGCCCTCTTCCATATTTGAAAACGGCTCTTTTGATATTCCCTTCGGATACATCATTCTAATGAGCATTTCTGCCTTGCTCTTTTCCTTAGCCACGATTCTTTCTCCCAAAAATATAATAATACTCCAAATGATATTTTATATGAAAAACCGATTATTTTCCATATAAAAAACATAATGTGCCAACATGATACATATTACTTTCATTACTGAAAACATTCTATAATACTGAGCGTACCGAAAACCGAATGGAAGAAAATCAGCTTTTTCAAAGGATATAATAACATCCTCCCCTGTTGGCGATCACCCCTTCCATTTCCAGCTGCATAATTTCGGATGCGAGTTCCTGAACTGATATCCCCCCGTTTTTCCCGGCATCGTCACCTATTTTCCCCTTTTCGGAGCCTTCCCCGTCCATGTCGGAATTGATTTTCTGCAACAGATAATCAAGATTCCTTGAATCGGATTTTAGTATTTCAAGAACCTTAACCTGTACAGGATTTTCCCCGCTGTATTCCGTAAATTTTCTCATTTTCACTTCGGCATCTGCTGCATTTCCGGTTATTCTCTTCTTTATGGCATTCTTATTTATCTTTAACACGGTTTCATCTTTTCCCCCGTAATTGATTACCACATTCCCTTTCACCAAATCAGCCTTCACCACATCCGAAATCCGGCCAGCATTTTTATGCACATTAGCCAGACCGAAAAGCACATCATCCACAGAACATGCCACTCCTGCACCGTCCCTAATAAGCCTGTTGCACCCTGCGCTTAAAGAATCATCTATCCTGCCCGGAAGCGCATACACATCGCACCCCTGTTCCAGCGCAAAATTCACGGTTATGAAAGTACCTGACCGCTCCCTCGCCTCTATGACTAACAGCACATCTGACAGCGCGGATATTATCCTGTTGCGTCTTGGAAAATTAGATGCAAGGGCTGCCGTTCCCGGGATATACTCGCTTATCACACCCCCATTTTTTAAAAGATCCTGATAGAGCCTTCCGTTGCTACGGGGATAAATCACATCAGGTCCGGATCCCAGTATGCCGTAGCTTTTTCCGCCAGCGTCAAGGCAGGCGGCCTGTGATAAACCATCTATCCCAGATGCCATTCCGCTTATTACATCTACCCCGGCCTTTGCAAGTTCCCTACCAAAATACTCAGCAGACCGCCTTCCGTAATCACTGCAACTCCTAGCCCCTATTATCCCTGCATAAAGCCGATCATTTTCAGGTAGCTCACCCCTATACCACAGCGCATAAGGTGGGTCAGCAATATTCCGCAGCCTGACCGGATATTCAGCATCATCCACGCACACAAGTTTCACCCCCTGCGCATCCCATCGGTCCTTTTTATCAAAGGGCAAGCCCCTTTTCTGCGCAAGCCTTATTTCGTCCAGTTCTTTTTCATTAAGCAGACCACAGAGCAAAAGTTCATGTGTCGCAGCTTCATAAACACCCCTTGCTCCGCCGAAATACCCAGAAAGCTTCGCGGGCACGGAAAGTCTGAGTCCCGGACACAGCAGTGCCAGCCACATCTCGTAGATCAGCTCGCCTCCTGCTTTTTTTCCGGTTCTGTTATCATTATCCATAGTAAACCTCCATATCTTATCCTTCCTCGCCTATCGCCAGTACCTATCCTCAATGCTCCTGTAACATAACGCTTCCGTAAGGTGGTTTAATTCCACCTTCTCGCTTCCGCCTACATCCGCAATGGTTCTTGCCACCCTTAGTATCTTGTGATATGACCTAAGGCTTAAATGCATCCTATCATAAGCATTTTCCATGAATTTCTTCTCTTTCTCACCTAAATCCATGTATTTTTCCATGTCCCCGTGAGCCATCTGTGAATTAAAAGATATCCCTGTCCCCGAAAACCTTTCTTCCTGTATTTTCCTTGCCCGCATCACCGTTTCTTTCATGCCTGCGCTTGTATATGGATAGGGCATTTCTTCCGGTGATGTGAGTTCCCCTATCTTCATGCGGCTCATCTCCACGCACAGGTCCATCCGATCAAGCAAGGGACCGGATAATTTCGACAGGTATTTTCTCACCTGATCATCACTACACCTGCAGAGTTTAGGATCCGGATAGTTTCCGCAGGGACAGGGATTTAAAGCGGCCACCAGCATAAAATCAGCAGGAAAAATGCAGGAACCGTGCGCCCTGTCAATCCTTATCTTTTTTTCCTCCATCGGCTGTCTCAAGACCTCAAGGCTCTGGGATCCAAAATGCACTACTTCGTCCAGAAACAGCACCCCTTTATGGCTGCGGCTTATAAGCCCGGGCGTAGGATTCTTACCACCCCCAGCTAATGCCACGTGAGACACCGTATGATGCGGTGCCACAAAAGGACGCCTTGTCATCAGCGGATTATCACTGTCCAAAAGCCCCGCCGCACTGTATATCTTGGAAACCTCCAGCATCTCCTCCCTGTTCATAGGCGGAAGTATCCCCGGAAGCCTTTTAGCCGCCATAGTCTTCCCGGCACCGGGCGGACCTATCATTATTAGATTGTGAAAACCTGCTGCCGCAATGGTCATTGCCCTTTTTAGGCTTTCCTGTCCTGCTATATCCGCAAAATCCTCGTATGATGCAGAATCCATTTTTACAGACACATCTGTCACAATCTCATCTTCCACCCTTTCTTTCCATAATGCGCTGTCAGCACCGTCTTTCTGCTGAAGATATCTCCAGGCTGCACCCAGGCTTTTTACGCCAATCACTTTTATGCCGTCTACCACTTCAGCCTCTCTGACATTTTCATATGGAACCAGGCACCATTTCATGCCACACTCCCTGGCCTTCAGCATCATCGGAAGAATCCCCCTGATACCGCAAACCCGGCCGTCAAGGGCAAGCTCACCGACAGCAAAGGTCTCAGAAAGTGAATCCACCGTTATCATTTCCATTGCACACAGAAGACACAGGGCTATGGGAAGGTCAAAACCTGTCCCTTCCTTGATTTCATCCGCCGGCGCAAGATTTACGGTGATCCGTTTTGCCGGTATTCCGATATCTTCATTTTTCAGAGCTACCTTTACACGCTTGGCAGCCTCACGAACTTCCCCTGAAAGCTTTCCCACCATTTCAAACACCGGCAAACCGTTAGACACATCGATTTCTACCCTCACCGGTCTGCATTCTACGCCCAGAAGCCCGCCTGACATTATCTCCGTTACCATTTCTCCTCCTTTTCCGCACGGAACACGAAAAAAAGGTCCCGCACTGTCATATAATGTTTGGATACCACGCCGATCCGAAAGACCGACCTGCAGATGAAACATCTGCTTACGGCTGAATGCCGATATGACAGATTCTAAATTAGCACATTAAAACTTTCAAGCCATTTACGATAAAAAAGCCTTTTAAACACTGTATTTTGTATAAATTTCACATTGAAACAGCTTTTCGATTGTGCTATTTTATAGCGGTGTGTTTACCTATTATTAATTGTTTTTATTCGGAGAAAAGAAAATGAAAGAAAAAAGAGAAGACATCCGTAACGTTGCCATAATTGCCCATGTAGACCACGGCAAGACAACACTTGTAGACGGTCTGCTCCGCCAGAGCGGTGTATTCCGTGATAACCAGGTAGTTGCCGAGCGTGTCATGGACTCCAATGATATAGAAAGGGAACGTGGAATAACCATCCTTTCAAAGAATACTGCCATACATTACAAGGACACCAAGATAAACATTATTGACACCCCTGGACACGCTGACTTTGGTGGAGAGGTGGAGCGTGTGCTTAAGATGGTAAACGGCGTTATCCTCGTAGTAGATGCTTTCGAAGGCCCCATGCCCCAGACACGTTTCGTTGTCGGCAAGGCAATGGAGTTAAAACTCCCCGTGATAGTCTGTGTAAATAAAATCGACCGTCCGGAAGCAAGGCCTAAGGAAGTCATAGATGAAGTTCTTGAACTTTTCCTCGAGCTGGACGCTGATGATTCTCAGCTTGACTGTCCCTTCGTATTCGCTTCAGCCAAGGCAGGTACCGCATCAATGGATCCGGAGGCACCCGGCACAGACATGGAACCCCTCTTCCAGACCATATTGGATTACATCCCTGCACCCGAAGGCGATCCCGAAGCAGGCACACAGATCCTTATCTCTACCATCGACTACAACGAATATGTAGGCCGCATAGGTGTCGGCAAGGTGGACAACGGCAGCATCAAAGTAAACCAGGAAGCTGTCATCGTGAACCACCACGATCCCGATAAGGTAAAGAAAGTTAAAATCAGCAAACTTTATGAATTTGACGGTCTCGACAAGGTGGAAGTAACAGAGGCAGGCATAGGTTCCATCGTCGCAATCTCCGGTATAGCCGACATCCATATCGGTGATACCATCTGCGCACCCGACCATGTGGAAGCCATTCCTTTCCAGAAGATTTCAGAGCCCACCATAGCAATGACCTTCTGCGTAAACGACTCCCCTTTTGCCGGCCAGGAAGGAAAATTCGTAACCAGCAGACACCTGCGTGAAAGGCTTTTCAGGGAACTCAATACCGACGTTTCCCTCCGTGTGGAAGAAACTGACTCTACAGACGCATTCAAGGTATCAGGACGTGGTGAACTTCATCTCTCCGTACTTATAGAAAACATGCGACGTGAAGGATACGAGTTTGCAGTATCAAAGGCAGAGGTTCTTTATCATAAAGACGAAGAAGGACATACCACAGAGCCTATGGAACTTGCCTACATCGATGTGCCTGAAGAATTCTCCGGCTCCGTAATAGAAAAACTCAGCCAGCGTAAGGGTGAGCTCAGGAATATGGGCACTATCAACGGCGGCTATACCAGACTGGAATTCTCCATCCCCTCAAGAGGACTTATCGGATACCGTGGAGAGTTTATGACAGACACCAAGGGTAACGGCATCATCAATACCATTTTTGACGGCTATGCTCCTTTTAGAGGAGAGATTGCATACCGTGTACAGGGCTCACTTATCGCCTTTGAAACAGGCGAAGCAGTTACCTACGGACTCTTCAACGCCCAGGGACGCGGACAACTCTTCATCGGTCCCGGCGAGCGTGTATACTCCGGAATGATAATCGGAGAGAATCCCAAGTCCGAAGATATAGAAGTAAATGTCTGCAAAAAGAAACAGCTTACAAATACCCGTTCCTCAGGTGCGGATGATGCACTGAAACTGGTTCCGCCCAAGATCCTTTCACTTGAGCAATCCCTTGAGTTCATCGGAACAGACGAGCTGCTTGAAGTTACACCGGAGCACCTCCGCATACGCAAGAAGATCCTGGATCCCCTCAAGCGTAAACGTGCGGCAATCTCCGCAGCCGCCAAGGCGACATCGTAAGAAATAACCCTCTCTCCACCGATAGCTCTCCTGCCGGTGGGGCCGTTCGCTAAGCATTTCTTACGAAAATGCAAAAATCTATACAAAACGACCGGAACCGTTCACACGCTACATCCTTGTAGCGTTGTTCACTCACCCCGCCATCCTTGGCGGGGTGTTCCTGTTTCATCCCAGCATTTTCGAGAACTGCTAAGCTCACTCTAACACCGTCAGGAGACGCTATTCGGTGGAGAATATTGCATAAAAAAAGAACAGCTGCAGGTATAACCGCAGCTGTTCCATAATCATTTCTAAAACAACAGGCTGTGAACTTAGTCTATCTCAACAATCCATCCTTCGGGAGCTTCAAGTCTGCCCATCTGGATACCTGTAAGAGTATCGTAAAGTTTCTTGGTTACAGGTCCCATCTCTTCCATACCTGCAGGGAAAGCGATTTCTCCATCCTTGTAAACGATCTTGCCTACAGGGGAGATAACTGCTGCTGTTCCGCAGAGTCCGCACTCGGCAAAATCCTTTACCTCTTCAAACGTAACTTCCCTGTGCTCAACCTTAAGGCCAAGGACATGTTCAGCCACATGCATGATGGAGCGTCTTGTTATTGAAGGAAGGATAGAGTCAGACTTAGGTGTAACCACTGTGCCATCCTTTGTAACGAAGATGAAGTTTGCACCGCCAGTCTCCTCTACCTTTGTACGTGTAGCTGCATCAAGGTACATGTTCTCAGCAAAACCATTATTATGTGCCGTTACTATTGCATGAAGGCTCATTGCATAGTTAAGGCCTGCCTTGATGTGGCCTGTTCCGTGGGGGGCTGCCCTGTCGAAATCAGATACAGTAATTGTTATGGGCTTTGCACCGCCCTTGAAGTAAGGTCCTACAGGAGTAGCAAAAATTCTGAACTGATACTCATCAGCAGGCTTTACACCGATAACAGGGTTTGATCCGAACATATAAGGTCTGATATAAAGAGTTGCACCTGAACCATAAGGGGGTACATAAGCCTCGTTAGCCTTAACCACTGCCTTAACAGCCTCTATGAATTTATCCTCAGGAAAAGGCGGCATCTCAAGTCTCAGTGCCGTATCATGCATACGCTTAGCATTGAGGTCAGGTCTGAAACAAACCGTGCGTCCGTCCTCTGTTGTGTATGCTTTAAGACCCTCAAAACAGGTCTGCGCATACTGCAGAACGCCTGCGCACTCATTCAGTACGATATTCTCATCTTCGGTAAGACCGCCCTCTTCCCATGCGCCATTTTTGTAATTAGCCACGAAACGCTTGTCAGTCTTAACATAGCCAAAGCCTATTGAGGCCCAGTCGATATTCTTCTTTTCCATTTTGGCTCTCCTTTTAATATAGCTTTTAGTTGTAAAAAACAACAAAATCAGTTTATACCCGACTTTTTTCAATGTCAAGACCGACATAAGCACAGCAAAAAAAACATGCAAATGTTATGCAAACCTGTGTTATAATTATCTTACTTATGGAATTGTCAAAAAATCTTATTTTTTTGAACATTATGACGGGGTGAATATGAGATATATTTGGGATTCATTCGAAAAATTCCTTTTTGCAGACGTAAAAAACGAAAAAGAAACCAAGGATCTGGCTATCCTGATCCGACTTAACTGTATTGTATTTTCATTATATTTCTTTTTCATGGGACTCCTGATTGCTTATATGCAGCACTACACTTTAGGCCTGGCAATGGCCGGTGCAGTAGGACTCACAGTAGGCGCATTTATTTTCACTTATGAAAACAGGACCTTTCCCGGACTCATCCTTTTAAACAGCGTGTTGATTGTCTTCCCTGTTCTTTTGGCACTTTTCACAGGGTTCCAGTGCGGATACCAGTATATACTTTTCATAAACATACTTTTAATGTATTTCAACAAGACAGGAAATCCTCTGTATAAAAGAATATATTCCATGGTATTAATGGGAATCATTCTATTACTTGTAGAGCTTTGTCCCGAACTCCCCCTGTTCACTACCCCCTTGGGTTCATACCTCATATATGTACAGTCATTTAATGTAATAGTAATGGGTGCCAGCTTTCTGGTTACTGCCTACTGCTATAGTACAAAGTTTAATCAGGCAGAAGAAAAGTTGCGCCGCATAAACGAAAATCTCGAGAGAATGGCCAATCTCGACACACTTACAGGGCTATCCAACAGAAGGCATATGAATGAATATCTTTCGGATATCGTTTATGAATATAACCACACCGGCCACACCTTTACCATTGCCATCGGTGATATTGACTTCTTCAAGAAAGTTAATGATACCTACGGCCATGACACCGGCGACTATGTGCTCACCTCCGCCGCTGACATATTCAAGGCCTTCATGAAAAACAAAGGCCACGTCGCAAGATGGGGTGGTGAGGAATTTCTTTTTGCATTTGAAAATATGAAAGCCGAACAGGCTTTTAAGGAGCTTGACGAACTACGTAAACAGATAGAAAACACTCCCATGCAATTTAAAGATTATGATTTCAAGATAACAATGACCTACGGACTTGAGGAATTCAATCCAAGGCTCGGTATAGAAGCAACCATCAACCATGCCGACAAGAAACTCTACGAAGGTAAAACCGGCGGCAGGAACAGGGTTGTGATGTAAAACTAATCATAAAAAATCCCACTTACGGCTGTAAGTGGGATTTTTTTATACTCTCTTGTAAGTAACGAAATTATATTCAAGATCGAAATATGTCTGTTCTTCCCCTTCACTTACTATCTTCCACTCTTCTGATTTGTCCAGATCAGGGAAATATGCGTCTGCAGCATATTCCATATTTATCTTTGTAACTATCGCTGTATCGCAGTAAGGAAGCATCTGCTCATAGATACTGGCACCGCCTATGATATACACATCATTTGTGTCATACCCCTTTACCGCCTCCAGCAGTTCTTCCACTGAATGAACCACGATTGCATCTTTGACCGTAAGAGACTCGTCCTTGGACATTATTATATTTGTGCGATTCTTAAGGGGACGGCCCTCCGGAAAAGTTGAAAGAGTCTTGCGGCCGAGCACCACCACTTTTCCGGTGGTCTCCATGCGGAACATCTTGTGATCCCCGGGTATGCTTACAAGTAATTCCCCCTTGTTTCCTATTGCCCAGTTATTGTCTGCCGCAACTATTATCTTCATTCAGTCTCCTCCTGCCAAATTAATGGCTATGTCTTCAAAATCATCTACTCTTATATTCTGATGTATCCGGATTGCTACGCCGCACGCTTTGCGTGCTACGCGCTACTTGCTCATGTCCGGGCGTGCTCCAATTCTCTGCTGCTTTTCATGCAAGCATGAACGCTGCACCGGCTTGGAGCCCTGCTACATCATATGGCTATCGGTATATTCTCGATCTGGGGCTCTGTTTCGTAGCCTATCACCTTCACATCATCTCTTGTAAATTCATAGAAGTCATGAATATCAGGATTAATCCAGAATTCAGGTGCAGGATGGGTAGGTCTTTCTATAAGCTCTTTTATGATATCCACGTGTCTGTCGTAGATATGGGCATCCGCTATCACATGCACCAGCTCGCCCACCTTCATATCACATACCTGTGCCAGCATATGTACAAGCACAGCATACTGCACCACATTCCAGTTATTAGCTGCCAGAACATCCTGGGAGCGCTGGTTAAGTATTGCATTCAGTGTCAGCTTGTCATCCCCCTTCTTCTGGGTAACATTGAAAGTCATGCTGTATGCACAAGGATACAGATGCATCTCGCTTAAGTCTGCATGCACATACATATTGGTCATTATACGTCTGCTGAAGGGATTGTTCTTCAGGTCATAGATCACACGATCTGTCTGGTCCATCATGCCTTCTTTATACTTATGCTTTACGCCCATCTGGTAGCCGTAAGCCTTACCTATGGAACCTGTCTCATCGGCCCATGAATCCCAGATATGACTGTGAAGGTCATGGATATCATTTGATTTCTGCTGCCATATCCAGAGCATTTCTTCGGTGGCAGACTTAAGAGCCGTCTTTCTTACAGTAATGATCGGAAACTCTTTGGTAAGGTCATAGCGATTTACCACGCCGAATCTCTTTATGGTATACGCTGGGGTTCCGTCTTCCCAGTGCGGCCGGACCTTCTCCCCTTCAGTGCTGGTACCGTTCTCAAGAATGTCCCTGCACATATCCTTAAACATATCATCTGCCATGCTCATGACCTTTTCCTCCTCGTCCCCAAGATTATCATCTAAATTCAGTTTTTCAAATGCGTCAGCATGTAAACTGCTGCTATGTCATTCAATTAGAATAACGAAACAAATATTGTTGTTTAATTCTCAGACAGCATCCGCTATGTCAAATATAAGTTTCTCCGACGCAGCCCAGCCAAGGCAGGGATCGGTTATGGACTTTCCGTAAATCCCCTCGCCTATCTTCTGTGCACCTTCCTTGATATAGCTTTCTACCATTACACCCTTTACCAGGCTGCGGATATCGGGATTGATCCGTCTTGAATGCAGCACCTCGCTCACGATCCTTGGCTGCTCATCAAACCTCTTTCCGGAATTCGAATGGTTCGTATCTATTATGCATGCCGGATTTATTACATCCGCCTCATCATAAAGCTCCCTTAAAAGTGAAAGGTCTTCATAATGATAGTTCGGTATGGACCTTCCGTGCTTATTTACAGCCCCCCTTAAAATAGTATGGGCATAAGGATTCCCGCTGGTCTTAACTTCCCATCCCCTGTAAATAAATGAATGGGGATGCTGAGCTGCATGGATGGAATTAAGCATTACGGAAAGATGTCCGCTGGTGGGATTCTTCATTCCCGCAGGTACATCAAAACCGCTGGCTGCCAGCCTGTGCTGCTGGTCTTCAACAGACCTTGCGCCGATTGCCACATAGGAAAGTATGTCCGACACGTAGCGCCAGTTTTCCGGATAAAGCATCTCATCAGCACTGGTCAGGCGTGACTCACGCATAACCCTGATATGCATCTGCCTCATGGCGATAAGTCCCTTTAAGAAGTCCGGAGCCTCCGTAGGATCAGGCTGGGAAGATATTCCCTTGTATCCGTCACCCGTGGTTCTGGGCTTATTTGTATATACTCGTGGTACAAGGATAAGCTTATCCTTTACCTGCTCAGCCACCTCCGACAGCCTGTTGGTATAGTCCACAACCGCCTCTTCATTGTCTGCAGAGCAGGGTCCGATTATCACTAAGAACTTATCACTCCTGCCTGCAATCACGTCACAGATTTCCCTGTCCCTTTTCTTCTTAAATTCCTGAAGTTCAGCCGGAACGGGATACTGTTCCCTTATCTCAGTAGGGGTGGGCAGTTTTCTCACGAAATCAAAACTCATATAGTGTCTCCTTATCAAGTGTTTATGCTGTGTGCCTTTATTTTCCTATAATCAGTGTTCTTTCGTCAACGATCTTACTCAGCTTTCTCAGCCTTTTCACCGTTTCCGGAACGGTATGCCTTTACGCGGAAAAAAGTAATGAGTGCGGCAGAGACTAAGAACAATGTCATTCCCAGGCACTGTGAAACAGCCAGATCCGTACCAGCAAATTTAAGCTGGTCCGTGCGTATTCCCTCTATGAAGAAACGGATGATACCGTATCCGCCCATATACCAGAGAACGCATTCACCGTCAAATTTCTTCTTCTTTCTGAAAACAATTATAAGTATGAGAAGTACCAAATTGGAAAAACTCTCGTATAGAAAAGTCGGATGAACCTGTATGTAATTTGTTCCTTCAACAATATGAGCCTGAAGATCAGCACTTATGTCACGGCTCCTGACCGCATCTATAGGCAGACGCATTGCAAAGAGATTATCCGAATATCCGCCGAAAACTTCACGGTTGGTAAAGTTCCCCCAGCGGCCGATTATCTGTCCGGTAAGCGCACCAAGTGCGGCAATATCCAGAAACGCAAAGAGGTTCTTTTTCTTTACCCTGCTCCAGACGATTGCCGTAATAAGTCCGGCCAGGACACCGCCGTAAATAGCCAGTCCGCCTTCCCTTATATTGACTATGCTTGCTATATTGTCCTTGTAATAATCCCAGGAAAAGATCACGTAATAGAGCCTGGCACCCACCAGTCCGAATCCAAGGATCCACAAGCCTGCATCATAGATATCGTCAGGATTTTTGCCATCCTTTTTTGCGATAACTGACATCAGCGTAAATGCACATATCACGCCGAAACCTATTATCACGCCATATAAAGCTATGGTCACGCCGAATATCTGAAAACTCTTCGGTACATTCTCCAGATAGATTCCTAAAAATGGAAAGGCGATCGATGTAACATCCATCCACTCAGGCATTGTTTTTCCTCTTAAACATTGAATCTGAACAGGATAACGTCGCCATCCTTAACTACATAATCCTTGCCTTCCATGCCGACGATACCCTTTTCCCTTGCAGCTGCCAGGGAACCGTTATCAAGAAGATCCTGGTAATTTACAACCTCTGCCTTTATAAAGCCCTTTTCAAAATCGGTATGGATCTTGCCTGCTGCCTGAGGTGCTTTTGTGCCTTCCTTTATAGTCCATGCACGGCACTCATCCTCACCGGCTGTCAGGAAGCTTATGAGTCCCAAGAGTGAATAGCTTGCAGAGATAAGCTTATCAAGTCCGGATGACTCAACACCTAAGTCTGCTAAAAACTCTGTCTTCTCGGTATCTGAAAGCTCCGAAAGTTCCTCCTCAAGCTTTGCAGAAATAACAAATACACCGTTACCCTCGGATGCTGCCAGCTCCCTTACTTTTGCAACATACTGGTTGCCTGCGCCGTCATCTGCCAGATCATCCTCAGCCACATTTGCAGCATAGATCGTCTTCTTGGCAGTGAGCAGATTGTACTCAGCAAATGTCTTCTGGAGTTCTTCATCCTCAGGTACAACAAAAGTCCTTGCGCTCTCGCCTGCATCCAGGTGTGCCTTAAGCTTTTCAAGCATGTCCACTTCTTTCTGAAGTGACTTATCCATCTTAGCCTGCTTGGCTACCTTGGCGTATCTTCTCTCAAGTATCTCTATATCAGAGAAAACAAGTTCCATGTTGATGGTCTCTATATCACGCACAGGATCTACGGAACCGTCTACATGTATTACATTGGTGTCTTCAAAACACCTTACCACATGGACGATTGCATCCACTTCACGGATATTTGCAAGAAACTGGTTGCCCAGGCCTTCACCCTTGGATGCACCCTTTACGAGACCTGCGATATCGACGAATTCTATTGCTGCATGAGTAACCTTCTTTGTATGGTACATCTCACCCAGCTTTTCTATACGCTCATCCGGCACAGGCACGATTCCCACATTGGGATCTATAGTACAGAACGGAAAGTTTGCCGCCTGCGCACCTGCCTTAGTAAGTGAATTGAACAATGTTGACTTGCCCACGTTAGGGAGCCCCACTATGCCGAGCTTCATGGTTTTTTATCTCCTTCTAATAAATTATCTTTTATCCAATACTTCCGGTTCACGATAATTTTACGCAAAACCTTATGTATATTATCATATTTCCTGCGATTTCTCCACCCTGCACAGTCATATTCCGACACCGGCTTTGTTTCTATTATATTCGCTCTTATGCCGGAGCCGCGTCCGAATGGTACCGTCATTTTAATCCCTTTTCAGCATTTCATTCATACTGCCAAGCCGATATCCCATCATATCAAGAGTTACGTACATAAAGCCTATTTCTTTAAATCGTTTATAAACGCTTTCTCTGATCTCTTCGTCCGCAAGACGCTCTATGTCTTTTGCAGGGACTTCTATCCTTGCAAGGTTCCCATGCATTCGAACCCGCTCCTCCAAAAAGCCATTCTCTATCAGAAACTGCTCTGCCTGATCGATCATTCCAAGTTTCTCTTCGGTAATCTCTTCGCCGTAAACAAATCTTGATGCAAGGCATGCATAGGACGGTTTACTCCATGTAGGTAATCCTAACGCTTTTGAGATCATCCGGATATCAGTTTTAGTCAGCCCTGCTTCCCGTAATGGGCTTTTTACAGAAAGCTCTGCTGCTGCCCTAAGTCCCGGTCTGTAGTCGCCTATATCATCCAGGTTTGACCCTTCGGCCATATAGGCTATGTTGTTTTCGTCTGCGATTTTTTTTACTTCCGTAAATATTCCATGTTTACAAAAATAACATCTGTCAGGGGTATTGAGACGATATCCCTCATCCTTCAAAGGATTTGCCCTGCAGACAATCTGTCGTATTCCGTGCTCATCGCAAAAAGCTTTGGTTTCCTTCAGTTCTCTTTCAGGCACTGATGCATCTGCTTCGGTAACAGCAATCACCTTATCCCCCAGAACTCCATGGGCTACAAAAAGCAGGAATGTAGAATCTACACCTCCGGAAAAACCAACTGCCAGAGAGCCCAGATCCCTGATATATTCCTTTAGTCTGTCAAGTTTATTCTGTTGGTCTATTGTCAGATTTTCCAAAGTTCTATATACCTCAATTGTTCCTGTCAGCTATTTCCTTATCTCTGTATTCTCTGCACAGATCGTTAATGATTTCACCTGCCATGATAAGTCCGGCAACGGATGGTACAAACGCGGTTGAGCCTGGAATAGCCCGTCGCTCAGTGTGTTTTCCTGCCTCTTCCGGAGGACATATACCTTGCTGCTCACAGCTGACAGACATATCCTCCAACGGTCTGACAGGGGGTTCTTTTGAATAAACAACTTTTAAGGATTCTATACCTCTTTTTCGGCACTCCCTTCTCATAACCTTGGCAAGAGGACATACTGATGTCTCATATAGATCTGCCACCTCAAAAAGCGCCGGATTCAGCTTATTTCCGGCACCCATTGATGAAATGACCGGTACATTCAGTTCCTTGGCATTTTCTATGATCGTAAGTTTGCCCGTAACAGTATCAATGGCATCAACCACATAATCATACCGGGTAAAATCAAACTGATCCTGAGTCTCAGGAAGATAAAAAGTCTTATATGTAGCGACCTCGCAGGATGGAGATATCTCTTTTACCCGGTCTTTTGCTACATCAACCTTATACTTTCCTATCGTCTTCTGTGTAGCTACTATCTGCCTGTTAATATTTGTCAGACAGACCTTGTCATCATCGATCAGATCCAATGCTCCGATGCCTGATCTGGCAAGGGCTTCAACAACATATCCGCCCACTCCGCCTATTCCAAAAACCGCAACTCTGCTATGTGCGAGTTTTATCATTGCATCCTTGCCGTATAATAGCTGAGTTCTTGAAAATTCGTTAAGCAAAACCAATTCCTTTCTATTCGCGCTAGTTACGATTCATTCACAGACCACATAAAAATTAAACTTTCCGAAAGTTGTATCGATCGTAGTCCTGATAATCTTGATCTTTACAGGGCAGTTTTCATCAATACGCATTTCACAGTGTATGGCATCGCCTTTATAGATTGCCTGTCCGGAATACTCAACGCCCTTGTGGATTATTTTCAGATTAAGCGTAGCATCGTACTTCTGCCATGCCTCACGGTCATTGTTCTTCCACATTTCACGGCAGCGGTTTGTTTCGTTTAAAACATCATCAAAATTCAGAAGCTCCAGTTCGGTGTTCCTGTCCAGCTTAGCTTTTGTTTTTTCCATACCGTTGATCACCTTATATTTGGGAATCGCCGGTATTTCAGTTTCAAACTCTGTTTCAAACGGAACATTTTTGCCGAACTCATCATTCCAGTAGACATTCGCATACCCGGACCATTTAATGTGGATCTTTTCCTTATCGATATCAAGGATTTCAATGGTCCCGCTGGTCACATCCTCATGCTCTAAAACATACAGGGTTCCGGCCTCTTCTCCCAGGCGGTTAGTCTTTTTATCCCATTCAAATTTTTTCCCTGCCAGTTTTCTGAGTGATTTACCGCCGATTTCAAAACCATTGTTATGATACAGATGGATCTCGCTCAGTTCAAAATCTATCGCATCACTATCAGTTTTAGCATCAACATCTATATACACTTTTAAATTCTGATTGCTGGGAACAAGATCAAACCGAACACTGCATGATTCAATTTTATATTCAATATCTTTTAATCTAAAATACATAATTTCCCTCTCCTTATAAAAAGAGCCCGCCGTTTTCCTTCATCTTTTCATAAATTGCTTTTGCGTTCTCGTATTCAGAAGAATCTCTATCGAATTCAGCCATTCCAAGCTCCCCATCCTCAAAGATCAGAAGCCCGAATTTGACAATGCCTTCTTTCGGATAAAACTTTTTTTCAGAAATAACAATGCCGTATCCCTCTACCGACAGTATCCTGTAATCATATCCGTAGGCTCCTCTGAATTCCATTCCGTCAAGCGTATAGAACTTGTCATTTACGGCATCAAGCATTACTATATCCATCCGTGGCATTCCGCTTCCGAAATAAATAAAAGTGCAGAGATCTTCTACTCCGTCGCCGGTAACATCACTCAGGTAAATATGCTCATCACCATAAAAATTGCCAAGAGAAAACGGAAAAGTGCCACAATGCTCATTTAGTTTTTCGACTGCCTCATTATAATCATAGGGCAGCATCAGTTTTTTAAGCGGTAAATAGTCCGTAAAACCGGACTCTATGCAGAAGACCGGCAAAAGGATCAGCATGGAAAAATAAAACAGAATGAATTTTGGTATTAGTTTCTTTGTCATATTAATCCGTAATTATTCACTGCGGAATGATGATACCTCCGAAATACTCCGGGGCACCATTGCTGTCACTTAAAACAAAAAAGCATACCGCAGGCCGATAAGATAAAAACAGCCGGCATAAGAACTGTCAGAATACGAAGTGATTTTCTCATGATTTTAAGTCCCTCCCTCGTCTGTTTGCCGTTTCTTTTGTCATTTTTGCATTATCCGGTATTAGTCTACAACACAATTTACTGTTCCGGCGTTATGCCTTCTTTATGTTTCCTTGGTTAAATGCCATATTATATAAGGCATATAATCTTTTTGCTTAATATCCTTATTCTCTTTTTTTAATTCATCCAGCATATTATTAAAGCTGATTGTTTCCTCTGATCCAATGGGGCTTGTATATATGAATAGATCAAAAAGCTCCACATTCTTTTCTTCACCTTTTTTCTTCCTGAACACTGTTAATCCTCTGGGACAATTACCGCCAAGTCCGCTGTTACCGAAAGGCTTTAGTGAATAGTTGTCTTCATCAATCCTAAAACGCATACCGCCATTATCATATGCCGTATAACCCTTTATCGTATGCTCTTTGTTAAACTTATCAATACTGTTTTCTTTTTTCATAAATCCCCTCGTTTTTTCTATTCAAAGCCAATCCTTGCTACCCTGTCATCATCTTCCCTGACACCTTCAAGAAAATTTTCAATAGCATACAAAAATCCCCTGCACTCAGGGCAGATTGCAACATACATTTTCTTTCCTGTAATCTTATCCCTGCAATCATATATTCTCACACCATCTTCAGTTTTTTGAAACATAAACTGATGTTTACAGTATGGACAGATCACTTCCCTGAATTCGTATGGCATATACTCATACCTTCTTCACCAGCAGTTCCACTACAAATCCGTTATCGTTGTAATATTCAAAACCGCCGCCCTGTTTTTCCATGTATCTTTTTACAAGGTACATTCCAAGGCCGTATCCGTTTTTATCCTTTGAGTTTGAGCCTCTGTAGTACTTCTCAACTAATAGTGGCAGTTCTTCCTCTGGAACGCCCTTCCCTTTGTCCCTGATTATTATCTTGACAAACCTATCCTTCTTTCCCTCTGCATTAACAGTGATTTCAGTCTCTTTAAAGGAAACATGAATATCCGTCCCTGCATACTTGTAGGAGTTGCCTATCACATTGTCGATTACCTGCTCCATCCTAAGCTTGTCCATGTATACCAGGCATCCTGGAATGTGGCCGTCTATAATGATCTTGCCGTATTCCTTGAGATTCATAATGAATCCCTCTATTTCAGCGGAAGAATACTCATCAATAGACATGCTGACTTCCTTCATGTCATCAATGGTGGCATGAAGTACATTCTGCACCAGCTCACTTATGGTGTCAGCCTTCTTGGTGATATAGCCCACCTTCTCCTCAAGGTTTTCGATTTCAGCATACCTTGCCGTCAGTTCTGCAGAAATACTATCTGCATTCCCACCGTCAGCTTCTGCTTTAAGTTTCTCTATCTCAGCCTTCTTCCTGGATATCTGCATCTCCAGGACCTCGCAGGTAGCCTGTATGGTTGCTATAGGAGTCTTCAGGTCATGGCTTAATTCCGCCACCAGCTGTTTCTTTGCGTTCTCCGCCTCTATCTCCCGCCGCTTCGACGCCCGCAGTTCCTCACGCATGATGTCAAAGCCCTCGGAAAATTCCACAAAACTGTTGTTCCTTTTCATCGGAAGGGGCACATCAAGATTTCCCTTTGCAATCTCCTCAGCAAATTTCTGCAGCTCCATTATCGGCTTCAGGTCCTTAAAGTAAATGACCAGAAGCAGGACATATCCTGCCAGCATCATCAGTGCCCAGATATATACCGTAAATATGAAGGTTTGCTCCTTGTACATATCCACGGAGTTATTCATCTGATCCCAGATCTGCTTGTATATCTTTAGCTCTTCATCCGTGTATGACTCCGGTATCCTCTGGGCAAATCGAAGGCTCTTGTGCAGGCCGCAGATTATAAGCAGCACCACAGTCATAAACAAAGTATAAAAGAGTGCAATCTTCTTTAACCCTTTCATTCAGAAGGCTCCTCCAGTATGTATCCGGTTCCCCAGATAGTCTTTATGATCTTGGGATCATTAGGATCCTCTTCCAGCTTTTCCCTGAGTTTCCTGATATGGACATTGAGCGTGCCGTCAGAATAGAAGGTATCACCCCATACTTCCTCGAAAAGGGCATCCTTCGTAACTATTGTATTCTTATGGGAGTAAAGACATTTTAAAAGAGCAAATTCTTTTGCCTTCAGGCTGATGTGCCTTCCGTCCACCACCACTGACATAGTGGCATCCTCTATGGTAAATCTTTTTCCTGATGCGCCGGCTGCGTCATCCGTACTGTCTCCGCCTGCCTCAGGAACATCCTGTCCTCCTGCACCGGAAACATTGCCGTCCCCGCCGGCCGAGATCTTCTTAAGTTCTTCAATCTTCTTTAGGTTGATCTTTACCTTGGCCAAAAGCACAGCTAAGCTGTAAGGTTTCTTGATATAGTCGTCACCGCCTATGCTGAGAGCGATCAGTACATCGTCATCGCTCTGCCTGGCACTGATGAAAAGTATGGGGAGCTTATACTTCTCCCTTACAGTCTTGCACACATCAAAACCAGAGCCGTCACCTAAATTGATGTCCAGCAGTATCAGGTCAGCCTCATTTTTATCAAGGAATTCATAACACGAAGAGACGCTGTCAACATACTGCGTCTTTATGTCGAACATCTCGAAATACTCTGCCGTCATCTTGGCAAGCTCTATTTCGTCATCCACGATCAGACAGTTATAGTGCATATATCCCCCCTCCGGACACCGGGGATGCTATTACCCCGGTCTTATGCTCATTCCGTCACTATTCTTTATATTCTATCCTGATATTGGTCAGGACGATCTGGTCGCCGGTAAGCGACGCATATACATCATCCATCTTATCAATGATAGTAGATACGCTCTTTACAAATATTCCGGCATTGCTGGTGGTCACCACGATCTTATTTTCTTCTATGGCAAAACTTACCGTGCAGTCGAAACCTTCTCTGTTGTAGTCCTTCCAGGAATCCCAGCCTTCAAAGTCATCGCCCTTATTTACGGTAAGCTCGTTGGTACAGCCGGGATCTGACTCCCAGAACTCGCCGTCTAGACGCACAAGGGTAAACTCCCTGTAGCCCTTTCCGTTTACCTGTCCGTCAGCAGAAGAGTATACATCGATGTACGGGCAGTGCCATACCAGTCTTGCCGTAGGCAGAGCTTTCAGTAACACCCGAATCAGATCCGCTGGCATCCGTACAGCCTGACAGTACCGTCATCAGCGTTACAGCAGGAATTAAAGAAACCATGCACTTCTTGAAAATTTTTATAAGCATATTCGTCATCATTTTTATGGATTATTATGTGGTAATTTTTTTGACGCTTAAGGTATATTATACCCTATATTCCCCTAATATTCACCTGATAATCGCCCCAAA
This sequence comes from Lachnospiraceae bacterium AB2028, assembly GCA_000621425.1. Taxonomy (GTDB): domain Bacteria; phylum Bacillota; class Clostridia; order Lachnospirales; family Lachnospiraceae; genus NK4A136. Next base: position 249,589 of record JHYJ01000006.1, on the reverse strand, counting down.
AAACAATACGGGAAGGAGCGTACCGAACGCCCCTTCCCGTATGCATTCTGGGGCACCGTACTATAAGACGCTTATGTTACCCCTAAGCGGATTTTCCATCATGGTTGTTGCATAATCGATATTTTTTTTTATATTTTTACCAAAATCCTGATCATCCCAGCGTTTAGGGTCATGCCTCTTCTTTTCCTCTGCCTTGAATGCCCTCATATATTCATTATCTGAAGCATATCTGCTAAATTCCGGCACTCTGTAGATATAATTCCTATTATCTATGGAAAGATAGGTCATACCCGGATCCACTGCCAGTTCTTCAATATTCTTGAAGCCCTTATAATCGTCTTTCGACAGGAAGAACTTATTCTGGGGCGGTTCCTTCCATCCCATAAGCTGATAGAACTTTTCGGCCTTCTTCTGTGCCTCATCTATCTGAGCCAGCATTTCCTTTGCCCGCTCCTTATTCAGTAAAATCTTACGCTCATTAAAATTAAGGGCCTCAAGCTTAAGTTTCAAAGCGCCGTCAGTTTCATCACTTGCAAGCCTCTTCAGTCCCTCATAGGCTTCCTGATCAAAATGAAGGTAAGTTGGAAGGATTATATCTCCATTTTCATCCTGCAGTTCGCTAAAAATCTTCTCCTTAGGCTTAGCTGTATCATATTTTCCCTCGATTTTGAGAAATTCATCAATTACAACCTGGTCATCCTTATAGGCGTTAATAAAGAAATAAATAAACTGCTGAATCCATAAATCGAGCTTTCCGTATCCCTCCGTTCCCGGCATATTAGTTGAATAGGAAACAAAACGGAAATCATAAGTATCATACATTTCCTTAAGCTCATAAATATACTTGCAAAGTTTTATCTTTTCCTCATCCGTATATTTAGTCTTAAAATCCGTCACATGTCTTGGAACTCTATTGCCTCTTGTCTTATGCTCTTTTTTGTATTTCTCTTCTATTTCCTCCCGTTCTGCTTTATCCTTAGGACTGCTGCCCCTTATAACGATTCCACGGATGTCAGATATTATTCTGCCGAGTTTAGCAGTGACTTCATCCCTGTTTTCTTTCTTCTCTTCTGCCTTTTCTTCCTGCTGTACTAATTTAGGCTCTTCTTCCGCTTCCTTGTTTTTCCCTTTTCTTCTACGCTCTTTTTCCGCTTCCTCTTCTACTAATTTTTTGGCCTCTTCTACTAAATTTTCCTCTCCCGGATTAATTACCATGAACATATCCGCTTTCTTATCCGCGACACGGGCAGCATCCTGAGTCATAAAGCCGTTGAAAAGTTTACGCTCTTTCGCAGTTTTAGGAATCCTATATACTTTTCCATGTATCTCAGAATAAGCGTTATCATCCGGGTTAATCTTCATCTCCGGATCGGAAAATTCGTAGCGTTTGAAGAAAGGCAGGCAGAGACTCATCTCGTCGCCCTTCCTGGCATATAAACTATCCGATTTATACATGGGGTATCGGAATCTCGGTTCTTCTACTTTCTTGAAGATGTCCGGCACCATTTGAAAGCGTTCATACTTAAGGTACTTGAAGAAAGCACTATCTTTCTTGATCTTTGTAGTCATCGGGGGAAGGAAACCCTGGAAATCAAGTGTTCCGTCCTCTTGTGCCTTAAAGGTATCCTTAAGATTTTCCTCAGCAAATGACATATCCTGGTCATACGACATGATGCTTTTAATCACTATCCTTCCGTTCAGCGCCTCGACTTCACATTTGAGATTGCGGCCATGACGGTCCACCTGTCGTGTCACAGTATCAAGAGCCTGAAGTCTCATTAGCTGTCTTATAGCTTCCGGAGTATAGTCTATTTTCTTTTTCTCATTCTCCGCCTTCTTAAGAATATTCAGGAGTTCTTCTCCAGGCGCTTCCTCCGTCACCGTACAGAAGTCTTCAACCCATTCCTCGTCCCGATCCTTAAAACCGACTATCCTGATATCTGAAGATGTAACAACATCTGTAAGCCCCGTTATTTCAGCGATCCTGTATACACCGGAATTATTTGCGGCAGACTGTTCCCTTTCATCGCCTTTTCCACGGTCACGCATCTGTCCGAAAAGCTCTACTTCCTTTCCAAGCATCACCCGGAAAAGATTCTCGATTCCATTAGCACCGTCACTTTTGTGAACATCCTCTAAAGCATTTATGATATCCGCATCTTTCGCTTTATCAAGATCATCCTTAAGCTTTTCCAGTATCCACTGAAATGCATTCTTCTTTTCAAGCACAACTTTTTGCTGTTCTTCCCCGACACCGGCATTAGCCTTTTGGCCCTTGAGCTCTACTATAATCTTTGCAATTTCATTCAAAGCATGGCCTGGATCCTTGGCTATCATATCCCAGTCTTTATCAGTATTACTTACAACATAATCTATCGCAGTATTGTATTGCTGTAGTTCATTGAACATCCTGTCAAAATCATGGCGGAACATATCGGTTATGGTTTTATCCACCTTTGACTTGTCTGCAACGGATGCTTTATCTCTTTTTTCCTTAAGCGCCTTAAGGAAATTTTTAGCATTAGTGTAATCAGTAGCCTCCATTTTAGCCTTCTTAAGCCTTGCCTCCTCCAGCGCCTTTTCCTTAGGATCAGTACTCGTCATACGGGCATAACTTTTATCAAGCTGCGTAATACGCCTATCTAAGAATCCATTTATATCCGCACTTATAAGAGGAAGATTTCTCTTAAGGTAATATATCTTTTCCTGGTCTTTTCCATCTACTTTTTCCACAATCCTTACACGGTAGACATCCGTGGAATTGCCTTCATTCTGCCATTCAGCCTTGTCTAGAACAACGGAAGACCTAAATTTGCTTGAGAGCACCCTGGGTGAACATTCCTTATTCTTCTCTACTGAATTCTCTGTAAGGGACTCCAGCCTAATAGCTTCGACCAAAGCATCATACTTAGGCTTTTCCTTCTCAAGCATCTTCATCATGTCCACGACCTTCTGCTTTCTTCTGATGCCGTGGCGTTTCCTTGCCTTCCCCTCACGCTCCTTTTTATCTATATAATCTACACAGGCACTGTGGGCCTCATCAAATGCGGTATCCAGCTCTTCCTTAAGCTTAACCGTATCAAAAGCCTTCGCATTTCCCTGCTGCTTGACATATCTATCCATCTTAAGGTCAAGAAGGTTATTCAGGAAATTGACAGTCTTCTTGACTCTTATCATTTCAGGTGAGTCAGAAAACCTGAACCATACGGTATCCTTGCATAATCTTGAACTTGCAACATGGAACTGATCCGTCTCGGTAACCCTTCGCGTTCCAAAATTGGCACCGGTACGCAGCTGTGAATCCAGTGTAGTTTTTAACTCTGTGGTCCGAGACCTAAGGACGCTCTTTGATGCAGTCTCCTTGTCATCGAACATATCCATATTGTCAACATGAAGTCCGAACTCATGGCTCTTACCCCCGCCAAGATCAAGCCTTGCCTTCTGTACCGGAGCCTGCAGGTTCTGCTGCTGTTCCTGCTGACCCTGCTGAACCTTCTGACTTTCCTGCTGTTTATTATCTGCGAAATCCATGTATCCCCTTTCTGCCGCAATCAGCGGCTACGCATTACGATCCAAGCTTTATTGGATTATGCTTAGTCGCCTATGCCCACTCCGCTGAAATACTCTATATCTATAACTTCTGCCACTGTTGGAATGGCTTCCAAAGCCTCAGTCCTCTTCTTTTCCTGCTCCAGCCACTCTTCATATGCCTTTTCCTCATTTGCATCCAGATTGATAGGAGCCTTCATAATGTCATGCTCCAAAGGTTCGGACTTAGCAAGTATGCTCCTTGCCATTCCCTGCCATTTCTCGTTGTCGAACCTGGCATAAATATAAGCGTCCTTTCCGCTCTGCTTAACTATCCTGTCAGCCGCATATACCATCATAGTCGGCAGGCAGACAGGATTGTTTGTCTCTGAATGGTAATCAACAGGTATGTATATGCCGCCTATGTTCTTTACAATAAGCGATGCGGCAACCTTGCCGTTTTCCGTATAAACACAGCTTACTTCATTGTCTATGAACGGTATGCTGTCTTCACCGATCCGCTCGCTTGCCACATTCAGCCTTGACTTGAGAACAAAATCAGGCTGGTCCGAAATTGAAGAAACGGCTGAAGTATCTTTAACTAAAGCCGCAATCTTGACAGTAATTTCCTCAGGGGTTACCAGCCACTCGTTTTCGCTGTGGCCGGCAATACCAAAGCCAAGGGACAGGAAATAATCCATCGGATCACCGGCAGTGTTATGTGCTTCGGTCCTGCGCACCATAGCCATTATATGGATCAATGAATTTTCCTCTGCAAGTGTAAAGGCATAATCTACCAGTTCTTCGCCATAGCCAAGGTTGCGCTTGTCTTCAGCCACATAGAGCCAGTTTATTACCAGTTCCTTCCCATTTTTCGATACTATCATAACAGCGACCGGAACAGCCTTCTTACCATTGGTCTCATAGCCTCCTACCGTGATATAATCAGGCTCGTACATCATATGCACGAAATCAGCCGGCACCAAATCTAAATAGTGTTCCCTGTTTTCTCCGGTAATCAAGATCTTATCCATTTTGCCCCTTTCCGCCGCTTTTTATGCAGCCTCCCCATTTAATCTCTGTTTTTTTTATATCACCAGCAGACATACACAACTGATAACGATCACACTAAGTAATGCAAATATCGTCTTTTTCATAATCCCATCTCCTTTGAGCTTCGCTGCCATATTCCTTTATGACATGTTTTTGCACATCTTCTCCGTTACAAATGCTATTCTATACCCTTAAGCGTACCCAAAACCGACCTATGATCGAGCGGGGTGAAAATACCCGTGGAATAGAAAAAACCGCCTCCCTCTGTCCGAGTTTGGCGGTTTCCACCGGTATTACTTCTTGTCTTCTTTCTTCTTACTGCCTTTCCTTTTATCCTTCCTTGCTGCTTCCTCTTCTGCCTTCTTTTTTTCCGCTTCTTTCCTGTCAGCCTTTTTCCTTGCCAGACGGAATTCCTTTTCGTGGCTCACCTTCTGTTCTGCGAAACGCTCGTCGTAAGTCTTGAATGTCTTCCATCCGTCATATCCGTTGCTGATCAGTTCATTAGGTGTCATAGCACATATGTTATTGTAGTGAGAGGTAATCGGCTCTCCAAAAACGCCCTGCAGCGGAGACAATGCATTCCATCCGTCAAGGATTTCCTTAAGCGTATCCTCCGGTATGATCTCCATAAGCACCGGATTTTTAAGTATACGTCTCACAGCATATCCCATAGCCTGTGCTTTCTGGGAAATACCCATAAGCAGCCTTACGTCATTTCCTGCCATTTTGAAGATATCTGTGTAGCTTACATTATTGCTGCAAAGCTTGCTGAATCTTGCCTTGTAATCCGCAAGTTCCTTAACCCTGTCCCTGAAATAGGGAAGGAAATCATTAAATGCGTCCAACAGTTCTTCTTTGGTTGCCTTTTTGTCTGTCTCCTTATTCCGACCGGTAAGTATCATATCCTGCCCCTGGGCAAACTTCTTCATCTCTTCTTCCGGAATCTCTCCATTTCCTTCCAGTGGAAGCAGGATTGGAACAATATCCCTGATACTGCTGCTGACCTTCCAGCTGTCCTTATGCTTATCATTATAGGTAACGCTCAGCTGCGAATATTTACCGATATTGTTAAAATTCATGTCTTCGGTTTCACGTTGCAGGAGCCTTGCTGCCGACGAAACCTTCTTATTCTTCTCCGCAGCTTCCTTATGCCGTATCATATAGATTGGCCGGTTCATATCGATAGCATTGCCTTTTCCGTCAGTGACAGGCACTTCGCTCTTGAATGTCTGACTGATATATACTGCATCTTCAGGCAGAACAGGCTCATCTGTCAGTATGTTCCTTATGTAAGCGGCACATGCCTGGATTCCCTTCCGCACCATGTTCAGATCGGTGCTCTTTGCATCCAGCGTTCTTTCCGTCGCCCCCAGCTTTGCAAACTGCGTAAGCACCTGGTTTACGAGCTTTTTATTCTGATCGTACTTTGGACGGGATGCGGCTATCAGTTTCTTTATACCTGCAAGCTGCTTTTCATAGGCCTCCTTCTTCCTGACATTTACGCCAAGGATCAGATCCAGAGTTGCAGCCTGTTCAAGCTTCAGCCCATAATTATTCCTCATAGCAGTCAGTTTTCTCTTGCTAAGGGCTTTATTTCCCTTGCTGATGACAGCTGAAAGATCCTTTTCAAACTTTTCCGCAGCCTTTTCTTCAGCCGTCTTTTTCGCAGGTTTCTTTTTTTCAATCTTTTTCTCTATGGGCTTTTCTTCCTTCTTTTCTGTTTTCTCTGCTGTCTTTTTAGCAGTCACAGGCTTCTTATCCTTTTTTGCATCTTTTTTCTTAAGCTTGGAAGCCTCCTCCGTAAGGTCCTCCCAGCCGTCCCCAATTGCAGGTTTCTTATACCCTTTCTTAATGCAGAAAGCGTCATAGGCTTTTTCTACATCACAGCCGGCTCCCGGAAAGCCACCCTGATCTCGCGTAAACCTGATAGTGACCAGAGAAGCACATAGTTCTTTATCTGCATCTTTTGCGTTTTTCAGAAGAGCTTCTAATTCCGCCATAGGACGATTCAGCATTTCATAAATATCTACATCCTTGCGATTTTTCTGTTCCATCCTGAGTCTAACCATATCAATTATCCAACTCATACCCGAATGGATAAAATCCCACTTTGCCTTAATCTCATTAAACTGCTCCTGTGTATATGCACTATTGATTCCTTTGATCTTTATCAGATTCTCATACTCCTTTATCATACTCGGATGGAAATCAAAAAGTGCTCCTGCCACGACCATAGCATCTTTCTTACCCGGCTCTAAAAATTCCTTATCAGACTTAACATTGAACTGTTTTAAATCAAAATTCTGTATAAGCGCAAAGATTTTCTCATACTGCTCCGCCTTTGCCTTCTTCTCCTCAAACGCAACCTCACCATTTCCTGTGTCAACCATAAGTGCCTTATACATTTCCTTGGCTTCTTCATCGCTCATTTTATTGAAATAATTGAGCATATTAATCTGTCTCAGATTATACCTTGCCTTCATACTGCCCTTGCTATAGTATTTCTTGTTCGCAGTAAATTCAGGGTCATTTTCGAACCATTCCCTAACAGTTTTACTTTTAGCCGCTGCAATATCCTTCAGCTCCTGCGAGTACGCCTCAAGCTTAGCCAATTCCGGATCTTCTTCAGCCTTCTTTTCTGCCTTTTTCTCCTCTTTCTTCTCCTCGGGTTTCTGCTCTTTATTGTCCTGCTGAGCCTTCTTCTCCTCAGACTTCTTTTCTTCTTTCTTTTCTTCCCTCTTCTCCTTAGTCGCAGTGCTGTCACCGATAACAACCCAGTCATCTTCTATGGCTGCGTTTTTAACCTCCTGCTTCTTCTGATCAGCCTTAGCCGTGTCCTTTTTCTTCTCTTCCTGCCTCTTCTTCTGTATCTCAAGCTTTGCAGTCTTTACATAGCTGTCAAAGTCCGTAGAATCTATTTTCTGCTTTTTGTCAGGGATATAAGCCATCTGGGATATGTCCATATAGGAATCTCCCATCTCTGTGTAATCCTTAATGACCGTCACGCCATTTGTAAGCGAAAGGGAATCATTTATCAGATGTGAAGAAAGACTCTTAACTGAATATCCTTCCTTCTCATCATACTGAAGATTCTTATACTCTTTTGTCAGTTCTTCCGGTTCCTTCATATCTGACAGCCAGCTTATCTCAATGGTATATCCACCCTGGATCAGGCTGCTTATATTTGCTTTAGTCGACTTTTTATTGTAGCCCCAGGAATCATAAATCTGCAGTTCATCACCTTTTATCCCGGTCACTGTCACATAGTGCGCGTATGCACCTTTTACTGTCAGGACGCTGGCCACGCCACCGGCAGAGATGATCTCATTTATCTTCTCTGCAAACACGGCCTTCATATTGCTGCGGACCCTTGAATTATATTTCGGTGCCACACCGTCCTTTGGCACATTCATTACCATCCTGTTAAGCATTACATCCTCTATGCCGTTTTCCTTAAGCTTGTCAATAAGAAAGTCACCCATTGCATAGAGATTTCCAATTTTTTTCTTTTTCTCACCTGCATATTCGTCTATCTGCATTGCATTATAATCATAGCCTTCCTTATCCATAATAAGGTCGTATGATTTATCATATTGGCGAATCTTCGGCTTGTATGCACGCATCTGATTCTGGTTTGTCACCTGTTGAATGGTAACATTCTTTTCACCCTTATCCCTTTTACGCTTAGCGATGAACTGATTTACAAGGGCCGAACCGGCACAGCAGTAACAGTTGTTTGTTCCCTGTTTTTCATATGTACCGTTCATACCGGGGATATCCATATAGTTCGTATAGTTCTTGAATTCTATTGCCGGCGCAGGCTTTAACACTTTCCTGTGGTTATCCACGGTCAGGTTATTGTACATATAGTATTTGTGCAGCCAGTCGTAATGCTCCTTCATTACGGGATTCACCTTGGTTTCATCCCAGTCATAGTCTGTGGTTTTCTTCCCGTCTTCGTCGACTTTATCTATAGGCTTTCGATAATCCCTCCATAACCTTGTCAGCTCGTCATCGCTTGCAGGTACAGGAATGTTATTGGAAATAAGTGCCTGTACATGCTTTTCCTTTTCCTGATGATTATAAATGGCAAGCTTCTCCTCAAGAGTCATGTCCTCTTCTTTTCTGTCAGCCGCCTTCTTGTCATCTTCCTTCTTCTTTTTTTCCTGTTCTTCCTTTTTCTCTTCCTGGGTCTCCTTATTCACCTTGGCAATGAGTTTGGGAAGATTAGCACTTTCCTTTTTCTCATCCTGGGGTTCCAGCTGAGTCTTTCTGTATTCTGACAGTTTGAAGAACTTATCATCGGTAGCAATCAGTTCATTGGTACGATTTACCATTTCAAGATTTTTCTTAGCGATTCCAAACTTGGCCGTTGCCTCGCTGCTGGTTAGATACTCCTTTATAACGGCCTTAAGCACCTCATATGCTTCCGCCAGTTCAGCCTGCTGCTTATCAGTCAGTCCTTCCACACTCCCGCCTTTGCCTTTAGTAATGCTGCCTGCTTTCAGCACAGCTTTCCTTATATTTACATAATCCGTAAGAGCTGTCTTGAATTTCTTGCGGACATCTAAATTTGCCATAGCCTTCAGCTTATTGTCCACATCAGAACCAGCACTATGTTTAAGACTCCCCTTAGCGTCCTTTGAAATATTGCGGATGCGAGCCTCCTCTTCCTTGTTCATATCAGCAGCGGTGAGTTCTGATACCTTTACTTCAGTCTGTTTTTCCGTTATGGGGTTCTGCTTTTCCTGTCTGGATTCCTTGAACTGCTTCTCGCGCTCCATCTCTTCCATCTTCTTCATCTGGATAGCACGGCTGTCGTCCTTATGCTGTTCAACCTGCTTAGTTGTGTCCATGGTGGCAGTGGAAAATAATGACTCCTGCTGATTTAGCGCTTTAAATTCCTTTTTTTCATCCATAAACTTTGAATCCATGCTTTTCCTCCTTTGTTTGCCTTACCCCTATGCACAGAATATCACTTTTCTGCAATGCTTGCCTAAATTATATTTCACCTTCCGTACCTGAAGCGTACCATAAAAAGCACCCTAAGGGTGCTTTTTCAGTTTTTCTATTTTATTCGGCCTCTGAATGGCCCGCAGCCTTTTTTAATTTTGCCCAGTCTGCATAGCTAACCGTTTCCTTAGACCTTGGCGGCATAATGGTGCCGGCAAGCTGCGTCAGTATCATGGTATCCGGTATCATCTTTGCCGCCGTCATATAACCCTCTGCACTTTCAAATGCGCCGAAGAACATACCGCTCCCGTCCCCCTTCCTCAGGGCCTGGTGGTAACCGTGACGCATCAGCTGCAGGAATATGACAGGATCTGTATTGTGGCTGCACCGCATGACCTCATACCTATAATTCCCGTTTGGATAGCGGTGTACCAGGAAAAGGGCCGTGATAATCCCGCCGTTTACTATAGCTCCACTTACATCAGGGTCAAAAAAGTCATAATGCTCATAGGAAAAGACTCTAAGTCCCTCATCATAATCCTTATTCCGGTTCCGGAAAAACCGCTGGACCATATCTCGTCCGCTTGAGCCAAGCTCTGCCAATGATCTGACTCCTTCAGCCTGATCCTTTAAGTATTTATTATCTTTCAGTGATGACAGATTGATGAAAAAGACCCTGCCGGTATCAACACGCAGCCTGAAGTTCCATGAACGGATGAAGGCCTCCAACGCCACGGATTCTTCCTTCACTTCCTGGTCGGAATCATCGGGAATATTCATGTTTACTGAAATGAAAGCCTCATCATCCTGCAATGCAAGTCCCACAAGCTCTGCCATAAGCATATTGGCCACTCCCTGTTCTCTGAAATCATTTGGCACATATATCCAGTCAAGCCTTATTACAGGGAGTGCAGTGATAGTCTGCGCCTCCACGCGGTAGACTGCGGCACCGGCACAGCAGCGCCTTCCGTTCTTCATCCGAAGGGCACCTAATGCACGCTTCCTGCCCGCTACTATGTCATCATACTGTTCGTCCGGAATAAGGTTCCTGAATGCCTTTATATTATCGTTAGTGATCCTCGTCATCAGCGGCCAATGCTTATCTTCAAACTCCCTAAGTATCCCAAGCGCCCTTTCCAGCCGCACTTTTCCAAAGCCCCCCAGCGGGTTTATGACCTTAGCCGCCTTGAAATATGCATCAAGGTAATCGGTGTATGAATGCTCAATTTCCTTAGGGATAGCATCTTCCTCTTCCAGGCGTAAAGCAGCTGCCTTTTTTTCCGCGAGCTCAGCCAGCAAGCGGGCATCCTCAGGCAGGCTGCCCACGATGTCGGCCTCATCATCCTTATTATATGCTTCCATAAGATTCCCGAAAATTTCCCTAGCCTCAGATTCCACATCTCCCAGGTCAGAATCCTGCTTCATGGCATCTTCATCAAGCCACTTCATGAGTTCTGCGTCAATTTCTCCGTAAACTGCATTTTCCTTCGCCATAACGGTCTCCTTTTAATTGAAAATGGATCTGTATGCTATCACCCATTATATATGATACCACTTTCCCATATTTCGCGCTGTATTATATTATCCCTACGTTCCTAAACCGTACCGTAAAATACATAGAAAAAGGCACCCTATAAGGCGCCTTTTTCACAGTATGTATAAACTCCCCGCTCACAACTGATTTACTCTTCCGTTATCATTTCCACAGGAATAAGCTTCTTAACCCTTAATCCTTCCACGCCGGCAGTTATGACCGCTATTGCCAGGATTCCGGCGACAGTGAGTATCACCCAGAAAGGAGAAAGGCCGATCACCAGATTATTTAGCTCAAACATAGCAAACATTCCGCAGATAAAAGCCTTTCCGATATCTTTTGCCGCAAGGCCGCCTATAACAGCTCCTAAGACGATAGCAGGCATATTTGAAAGCATTATCTGGAGCATCAGCCCGCCAGTGGTCTGTCCAAGCGCCTTGCTGACCCCCATGTTTTTCCACTCCCTGCTGATCTTTGCGCGGATGACTAAGGATTCCACAAAGACAACCACAAAGACCGTGATCAGCACTATGATGATACAGAGTGCCCTCATGGACAATACCACTGAATCCACGGTTCCGCTTACAAAGCCCTGCATGTCTATGACTTCCACGTCATAGCCTTCTTCATCAGCCATCTCATAAAGGTCCCTTTCAAGCTGCTGGTACAATACGCCTTCCTTTGCATATACATAGTACATGGGATAGACTTCACCGCCCGGAATGATTTTCTTAAGTCCGTCGAGCGTCATATTCATGCTGCGTCCCATATTCTGTATGGACTGGTTTATCCCTACTACTATGTAATCAGCCTCATCTTTGTCATACTTTATCGAAACAACATCCCCCACCTTGAGATCCAGATCCTTTGCCACGCCGGAAGTCACCATCACCTCATTGTCGGTTTCAGGCATCCTGCCCTCCACTGTATTGGTAGCTGTGGTATATTTCATATCATCATAGGCTGTAGTATAGATCCTCTGGTCCAGATCCCCTGATGTCACTAAAAGCTCATATCCGGTGTATGCCAAAACAGATTCGACGCTGTCTACCTCCCTCATATCATCTGCCAGGCCTTCGTAATCGCCGATGCCTTTTTTTTCCTGTACTGCAGCCGTTCCGACTTCCACGCTCATTATGGACATTATCTTGCCCGGATCGACTCCGAAATTCTCATACATACAGAAGCCTATCAGTGTGGAAACAGCAAGCAGGCATATGATAAAAGACATAAGCAGGTTTCTCCTGATGCCTCCAAAAGTATCCTTAAGCGCCAGTACAACGGGCACAGGAAGTGCCGTTTTCTCAAAGGGAAAGAAATTCCGCTTGAAATTGTGCGTACTTACGCCGCCACGAAGTGCATCAAGTACGCTGACCTTATTGTAAGCTCCGCTGACTATCATTGAAACAGCAGCTATCAGGAATGTCATTCCGAGCAGTATGTATGCTGCCGCAGCCAGATCAGCAGGCTGATTCCAGCTAAGTCCCAGCACTATGCTGATGATATTTCCGAATCCCGTGAAAGTCACTGCACCTATTACTATGCCCAAGGCACTGCCCACAAGAGCCACTGAGCTTATCTGAATGGTAAGTGCCAGTCTGAGCTCAGCTACCGTATATCCGCAGGCCTCCAGAATACCCGTATTCTTCATGTTTTTCCTTATGAAATTCCTGATGCTGAAGGAAATGATAACCAGTGCTATCACCAGTATCAGCACAGCAAATATAAGTACCGTAGCTATTACGACAAGTGGAAGGAATTCCGATCCGCCTTTCATGGAATCCCAGTTTAATATCGTATAGTCAGAATTCTGCTTTTCATCGTCCGGATACTTCTCCAGCTCATCCTTGTAAGCATCCTCTATCTCTTTTTCCAGATCCACCGTTGGGATCGAGCCCTCTGCTATCTGGCCCTTATGTACATAGGTCCATACGATCATCGCCTTAGGATGCTCATCCTCAAGCTCCTCCATCAGCTCCCTTGTCATGACCACGCTATAGACGGAAATGTTCATTGTGGAACTAAAATAGGGATCCTCTAAATATCCGGCCACATTGAGATCATACACATCATCCCCTACTTTAAGCTGCAGGGTATCCCCAACTGCATAGCTGCTTGACATATTGTAAGGAACAAGTATGTCATCACGCCCTAAATATGCCACCGGCTTGCTTATATTCATGATAGTCTTTTCTTCATCGAAGCTTTCCACAAAGAAATTGAATGAATTAAAGCTTCTTTCGCCCTTCCTTCTGTATCCGGCAACCATCTGCATCATAGGAGTCATTTCATATTCGACTATGTGCTCATTCTCCTCAAACACCTTTTGTGCAGATTTTTTTTCTGCATCGGAACCCATGGTATAAAGCAGTATGTGTGCACCGTTTATTTCCTCGAATTTAGCATCCATTATCTTATCTATTCCGCTAATAGCAGATGCGCAGTCAAAGATCATCAGCCCTGATATCAGTGTCAGCAGAAGAAAGGTGAGCATGTCACCCTTCTGCCTCTTCATATTGTTTTTTGCTATTACAAATAACTTAAACATTTTCTTAATCCCCTGCGTTTACTTATCCGATCTTTATTCTTCAGTGATCATTTCTACCGGAATAAGCCTTCTTACCCTCAGGCCCTCAATTCCGGCAGTACCGGCAGCTACCAGCACAATCCCCACCAGCGTTACCACAGTCCATCCCGGCGATAAATAGAAGGACATGTTTCTCATCTCAAAAAGAGAAAACATTGCTGTCATTGTGGTCTGCCCTACCTTTGCCGAAACAAGGGTTCCCAGGATTGCCCCCAGAAATATGGTCGGTATATTGGAAAGCATCAGCTGCAGTATCAATCCGCCAGTTGTCTGACCAAGTGCCTTGCTGACACCCATATTTTTCCACTCCCTGCTGATCTTTGCCCTGACTATAAGTGATTCCACAAAAGCCACAACAAATACCGTTATGACCACTATCAGGACCGAAATAAGCTTCATTACCAGAAACACGCTGCTTATGGTATCAATGATAAGACTTTCAAAGTCAATAACCGAAAAGTCATATCCCATGTCATCGGCCACTGTGTAGATATTTCTTGATAAGGTCTCATATGTCATTCCGTCCTTTGCATAAACATAGTAATAAGGTGAAATAGCACCGGCAGGCAGCACTTTCTCTGCGCCTTCCATTGTAAGCGAGATACCGCGTCCCATATTCTGAAGCTGCTGGTTTATTCCTACCACAAGAAAGTCTATCTCATCATCACCGTTCTTTATGCTTATCACATCCCCGATACCGATTCCCAGATCCTTAGATATACCAGTGGTTATAAGTATCTCATTGTCTGTTTCCGGCACCCTGCCCTCTGTAAGGGATAAATACTCCAGCTTGCTTAAGTCATCATATATGGATGCTGTCACTGCACGTTCAGCATCGCCTGATTTAAGCGTCATTGCGGTCATGTACATTGCCACTACCTTCTCCACGCCTTCAGCCTCACTTAAGACCGCTTCTGCTTCCTCATAATCCCCGTTTCCCACATCCTCCACATACGCATCTGCCACTTCCATAGCAAAGATCCTGAAGAACCTGTCAGAATCGGTACCGAAGCTTTCATACAGGCCAAAACCCACATTCGTGGAAATATCTAAGAACATGATCATCAGTGCAATGATAAGGCTTCCGCCCAGGGCGCCAAAGGTATCCTTCAGTGCAAATACAACCGGTACAGGAAGATTTGTTTTCTCAAACGAGAAAAGATTCTTTTTGAAATTATGGGTATTTATTCCGCCTCTCAGGGCATCAAGCACGCTCACTTTGTTATATTCAGAGCTTGCGGTACGCGCAACCACCGCAACTATAAGCAGTGTCCCCAGAACCGTAGATAATGCAGCTGTAATATCAACAGGCTGGTTCCAGTAAAGTCCCAGCACTATGCTTATAAGCTCCCCGAAAGTGCCGAAAGTAGTGATTCCCAGCACCACACCGCATATGCTTCCCAGCAGCGAAATGAAAGCCATCTGAAAGACGAGTGCCCATCTCAGTTCATTGACCGTATACCCACTGGCTTCAAGGATTCCGGTGTTTTTCATATTCTTCCTGATAAAATTCCGAATGCTGAAGGTTATGATCACCACAGCAATCGCCAGCACTAAAAGCGAGAAAACAAATACTATGGCAATAAAGATAAGCGGTGCAAAGGATGAGCCCTCCCTCATCGAATTCCAGTCAGTCTCCAGCCAGAAATCTCCGGCCTTCTCGTCATCATACTTTTTTGCTTCTGCCGTAAAATCCTTGCAGACGTCGTCACCTAATTCCGCCAAGCCATAAGATGCATTCAGGGTCTTCTCATCTGCATGGATCTTAAAAAAGTATCCTTCCGAAACATAATTCGGATGTTCATCATGAAGATCACTCAGCATCTCCCTGTCCATGATCACGCTGTAGATTGTTATACATATAGTAGAACACATGAAAGGATTTTCCGTATATCCCACCACCCTCATATCATATATGTCATCATCCATCTTGAGCTGCAGCGTATCACCTATGGCAAACATGCTCTTCATGTTATAAGGAAGGATTATCTCATTCCTTCCCAGATGGCTTACCGGTCTCTTCATGGAAAGGAATTCAGTCTCCTCATCAAAGGCTTCAGCATAAAATTCATATGTGCTGAATTCTCTTGTCCCCTTCTTCCTGTATTTTGTAGTCAATACAGTAACCGGCGTCTTTTCGTATTTATCGATATGCTCGTTATCCTGAAAAGTCTTTTCTGCAGCCTTTACGGTTGCAGCATTGTCCGGGCAGGTAAAGATAATATGGCATCCGTTTACCGCTTCATAGCAGTCATCCATCACCTTGCCTGTTCCCAGGCCGGCAGCAACGCAGTCAAAGATCAGAAATCCTGATATAAATGTCAGGACGAAGAAGGTGAGCATATCCCCGCGCTGCTTCTTCATATTATTTTTTGCGATAACGAACAACCTGTACACTTTCAACCACCTTAGCTTTTCAATAGCCCGACAGTCTGTGCTCGGCACAAACTATTGACTTATTTCCAATAGCCCGACAGTTTGCACTCTGTGCAAACTATTAACTTGTTTCCAATAGCCCGACAGTTTGTGCTCGGCACAAACTATTGACTTATTTCCAATAGCCCGACAGTTTGTGCTCGGCACAAACTATTGACTTATTTCCAATAGCCTGACAGTTTGCACTCTGTGCAAACTATTAACTTGTTTCCAATAGCCCGACAGTTTGTGCTCGGCACAAACTGTCAGGTGAACGATTACTCTTACAGAGTAATCGTTCACACTCACTACCATCCTTGTTTCTGTAAGAATTCCTTAAGTTTCCTGTGTCTCTCTACTGCCTGATCCTTATAAGGATTCTCATCATCCTTGTAGCCGCCCACATATGGTCCCAAGTCACACTCATCCGATATGACACCGTCGGAAAGATATATGATGCGGTGTCCGCGTTCCGCAGCACTTACGGTATGAGTTACCATCACTATGCTCTGGCCTTCATTGTTCAGATCCGAAAGGATATCCAGAACGTTTATAGTATTTTGTGAGTTAAGAGCTCCGGTAGGCTCATCGGCAAAAAGTACTTCTGGCCGGTTGATGACGCCCCTTACCACAGCCACTCTCTGCTGCATACCGCCGGAGAGCTGTGTAGGAAACTTGCGCGAATCTGACTCGCTTATCTCCACTCTTGCAAACAGATCCCTTGCCCTTGCCGCAAGCTCCTTGCGGTTCTTTGACCTCAGCAGTCCGCAGACCATTACATTGTCCATCGCACTCATAGAGTCATTCAGGTAATTCTGCTGGAAAACAAATCCTGCATGGTTTCTTCTGAAAAGAGCCAGCTTGTCATTTGAGAATCTTGAAATCTCAATTCCGCCATCCCTGCTCTTAAAAGCCTTATCTTCCACATAGTATGTAACTGTTCCCAATGACGGCCTGTCCATTCCTGACAGTGCATAAAGCAGAGTACTCTTTCCGGATCCGGAGTTACCCATTATTACGGTGAAATCCCCTTTGTAAATATCCAGGTTCAGGTTCTTCAGTACATGCTGCTGCACAGATTCATTTGAGAATGTTTTTGACAGGTCCTTTGCACTGAGTATGATCTTCTTATCCATAGTTCCTCTTTCTGCTGCCTTTAGCGATTACGCATATTTTTTTACTGTGTGATAGTTACAGTCTGTCCGATCAGATCCCAATAGGTTGCGGCATCAACCAGCACATGGTCGCCTGAGTGAAGAGATGTACTCTCTACTGAAGTATCACGCTTACCCTTGTAGTTGACGGTCACTTCCTTCTTTTCAACAGTTCCGTTCTCTGTATCGGACGAGATGGTCAGCACATATTTCTTTCCATCCGTATCAGTATATACGGATTCGTTAGGAACTGCCAGTCCTTCAGGCTGTTCATAAGCTATGAATGATGCCTTTCCGTTCATTCCTATGCGTACATTTGCATCCGGCTCTTCTAAACGAATTGTTACATTAAACTCTGCATCTTTTCCTGAAGTATCTGTTTCGCCCTCTGCAGTCTTCTCAGTGTACGCAGCCACTCTTTCTACGATACCTGTATAGTCTTCGGAATTCTCTGCCTTGGTTGATACAGATACAGCCATGCCCTCTGATACGCTGTTAATCTCCTTCTCGGAAACCTTTGCTGTAAAGATCAGGTCGCTGGTATCCTCTATTACGAAAAGCACGCCTGTTGATTCTTCTCCTACATTTATATTTACGGCTGTAACCATTCCAGAGCACTCAGCTACCACCTGCGCATCAAGGAGTTTATCCTGAAGCTGTGCAAGTTCCAGCTCTTCTACCGTCATATCCCCATTTATCATAGCCTGATTGATTGCAGCCTGGCTCAGAGTCTTTGCATTTTCAAGTGATTTTACCGCTGCCGTATATGCGGTCTGTGCAATGATGTAATTGTAGTTTGCATCCTCCGCAGTCTTCGCATATTCAGCAAGCTTTATATCACTCTGACGCAGGAGATAATCCCTGCTCTCTACAGCCTGCACATAAGCAAGGCTTGCGCGGTCCACTGCATCTTCGGCCTCTTCCTTTTCAAGCTTTGAAACACCGTGGGTGTCATCAAGCTCATACTGCCATGACTTGGCCTGCTGAAGTGAATTTGCCGCCCTTGCAACAGTCTGGTCTGCGGAAGCAAGCGTGGGATCCATTCCCAAGCTTAATGTCTCTTTGTAATCGTCGTAGGTCTTCTGCGCATTCTCATATACTTCCCTTGCCGTTTCCATCTTTGCCATTGCTTCCACAAGATTTATGTCCATTCCGCTGGCAAGGCTTTCATTATAGATATTGTACTGTGTCCTTGCTGTGGATACGCTTGTGGACGCCTTCTTTTCCGACAGTTCTATAGCGGCCTGCTTTACTGATATCTGGTCTTCTATTGTCTTTGTATCCAATACGCAGAGCAGTGTGCCGGCAGTTACATAGTCACCTTCCTTTACCATGACATCTTCTATCGGAAGAGAAAGGGTTGAATACACATAATGGGGATCTGCACACTCTACCGTTCCTTCAGCAGTGAACTTTTCCGTATAGTCCCCAGTAGTAACGGTTGTTATCATTCCCCGGCTTATTTCCTCGCCTTTTCCGCATCCTGTCAATACAGACGCCGTAATCATCACGCCTGTCATAAATACAGCCGGTACGGATCTTCTCATCATCTTTTTCATTACATCCTTTTTCATTGTCCCTCTCCTTATTTACCTGAAAAAAAGACTTTCACATCTCGACACTGTTAATATACAACAGTTGTCCCGTGAAAGTCTTAACCTGTTTCTTCTATAATTCTTAAATATTTCTTAATTTATTAATTAAAGAATGTGTGTTCCCTTGCCCTCTTAACCACGCTGTTCATATTCATTGTACCGTATGTGCAGTACACGCCGCCAACCGAAGCACTTATCTCCTTTTCTGACAAAAGTTTCCCTGCCCTGGATACATCAGAATCAAAGAAGGATTCATCAGTCTCGAATCCGAAAGCCGCAAATTCACCGCCGCCCAGACGGTAAACATTTTCATTACCGAATACTTCCACAAGACAGCTTGCGGTATCCGCCAGAACACGGTCCCCTGCTTCATAACCCTGGTTGTTGCTGATTTCCGTAAAATCCTTTATCCTGCAGGAAATATAGCCGAAAGACGATGACTTATCAAGGCTGTCATCAATAAACTCCTTATATGCCCTTCTGTTCTGCACGCCTGAACGGGGATCATTGTAGTTATAGTATTTTTGATGCTTCTGTTCTTCCCTCTGTGCTATAAGCTGTGTAACAAAGTATGTCAGCAGTGAAATAACTTCTGATGCAGAATCCTGGTCAGCCTCAGGAATATCCAACAATACCAGGAATCCCGTAAGCCTTCCGCTGTTTTCAAGCGGACCGCCCACCAGGCTTTTTATGCCACTGGACTTAAGCAGGTTATATAGTGCGGGATGCACAGACCTAAATTCTTCCGTATCACGGATTATCAGCTTTTTATCATTGCCAAGATACGACTTATACAGTTCATCCAGGAAACCTTCGTAAGGCAGATAAAGAATGTCAGTTCCATCCGAGGACAAGTCTTCCCTGTACCACTCATACGAACCCCTAAAGCGACCACTGCCGTGTTCCTCAAAGATGCATACCCTGGAGGCCTTTAATTCTTTTCCCATATAGCCAAGCATTAACCTGATGCACTCCTCCGGCGATTCCGGTGCCAGCGCATACTGAAGTGTCCTATTGACGATACGGTCCCTCTCAATGCTTGCCCTATCCTTGCTCCACCATCCTGAAAAAACATAAAGCGCATATACCACAAAGAACACTATGCCGCATCTTGTGAGATCCCCATTGGTGTCGCTACGGCTTTGTCTTAAAGCAAATATCAGGATATCGGATACAATGCAAATCCCCAGACCTGCAAAGCCTATATAAAACTTCCTAAGGTAAATCACAAGTCCATTAGACCGGCAGTAAATCACATTATCTATGACAATAACAAAAGAAAGTGCTATAAGCAGCGCCGCCATTATGTATATCATCACCTGGAAGGATTTTGTCATATCAATCCCGCCGATATACCTTGATGCAATCAGTACTGCCAGTTCAGCAAACGCCAGCCAGAATGCAATATGCTTGTACAGATCCCGCTTTGTGGCAGTAAGTGACACAAGAAAACATATGAATGAATACTGAGCTAAAAATACCAGCGTCCTGCCTATATAGCGCCATAGGTATAAATATCCTGTATACAGCTGCGGTATATTTGAGTCTGCTAAAAGCCATGTTCCCATCACCATGCATAGGCATCCTAATGCCAGCAGGTTAAACGGCATATTTTCCTTGTCCGGAACCCCAAAATAAACCAGCACCATGAAAAATCCAAGGAGCATGATCATAACGGATACGAAAGCTGACACAAAACCAGCACAGAGTTTTCCATGAAGATAATCCTCTGCAGGGCATATCCAAGCTTCCCTTAATTTC
This sequence comes from Lachnospiraceae bacterium AB2028, assembly GCA_000621425.1. Taxonomy (GTDB): domain Bacteria; phylum Bacillota; class Clostridia; order Lachnospirales; family Lachnospiraceae; genus NK4A136. The sequence goes on along the minus strand of JHYJ01000006.1, from coordinate 229,009 downwards.
CCGGAAACTGAATTTTCATAAAGAGGGCTTAGCTCCAGCCTTATATACTTTCCGGCATCAGATGCACAAAGTCCCACCACATGATAGGCATTCCCGTAACCTCTGCCTGTAAGATTTTCCTCCCCCGAAAAAGAATAAATAACCTCATCGTCAATCCTAACATTTACGCATACATTCCTTGTCGAAAAACAGAAGCAGTCCCCGTCTCCTAAGTCCTCCGGAAGCCTTTTCCTAAGTTCATTGCCATTCAGCTTTTTAGTGCTTGCATCATCCAGCCGCCAGGTAGTGCCGTTGGATGCAGACCATCCATCGGAGAACGACCGCATGTTCTTCCCTGACTCCGGCGAAAAAGCCTCCGTCGAAAACAGCGAATACAATACCACCGCAATAAAGATGAATGTTATGCCGAAACCGTATATTCTTCTGACAGACTTTGATTCCTTCCGCAAAATATCACTCTCCCAGATAATCCTTAAGTATCTTTAACAGTCCGTCCCTGTTAGTAGACTTTAATACATAGCCCTGGGGGCCAAGGCTTATGATCTTGCTAAAGTTTTCCCTATTGCCTGCACCTGTAAGGAAGATTACCGGAATGGATTCAGTCTCAGCCCTGTTTTTCAGTATCTCAAAGACCTCTGATCCATCAAGCCCCGGCATGCAGTAATCAAGCAATACGAGATCCACCCTGTTATTCTCAAGAAAACTTACAGCCTGCATTCCATCCGTAATCATCGTCATGCGGTAGTCCTTTTTCAGCCACTCACACACAGTAGTCGCATATAGTGGATCGTCATCAACAACCAGTATCCTCTTAAGGGTTTTCAAATGATCACTGTTTTTGATCTCTTTTTCTATCTCTTTCAGAAGCTTTGCCATTTCAACCGGACGGGTAACATACGGAAAACTCTTAATATTCGGAACAGCCTTTAAGAAACCGTCCATATTCCCTTCATCAGCTATAACTATCAGATTCTTCTGCGCCGATTTCAGTTCACTGCTGACCAGCAAAAGCCTTCTGGCAGCATCCTTCTCCGTAAAGACTTCTTCCGGAAGATATGCGATAAAAACATCCGTCGTATCTATCGCCCTCTTAACTGCCTCCGGATCGTCAGCCATTCTTGTAACCTCAAATCCCCTCTCCTGTAGATCCTTTTCAATGGTCCTCTCCACAACGCTCATACTGTATGTGATGACCACAACACTTTTACCCATATCTTTTAAACTTCTCCTCCGTTATCAAGCATCTTAATCATAGCCGCATAGTCCTTTGATTCGAAAAATGCACGCAAACGTTTTATCTTTTCAGCAGCCTCCGGCCTGGGATCGTACTCGTCAATCTCCCGTAAGGTCTGCTCTATAAGTTCATCATCCTTCTGTTCTGCGCCTTCACGCAATGTTTCATACACACACTCGATCAGAAAACTGTCAAACTGTTCATTGGTTTCGTCATCACCATCATCATCTGATTCTGATTCCACAGCTGTCATATCGTCATCACCATCTGCAAATATAACTGTAAGCGGAGCTCTAAAAGCCCTGAATTCCTTCATCACCGCTGGATGGTGTGACTTAACATAATCAACATCCCCATCCTTGCTGGCAGTTTCAAGTGCCTGGGCATCATCAGCCAGTTCATCGGCCCCCACAAGCCTTGCCGAACTCTTTAGGGCATGGACTTTTATGGTATAGTTATCCCATTCGCCGTTTTCGTAATATCTGTCAAGTTCTTCACTCTTTTCCTCTATGGACTCGTAAAAAGCCTCCATGACAGTATAATATATTTCCTCATCCCCGCTGTACTCAAGGCCATGTTCATAGTTTATGCCGTGAATCCTCTCGTACCAAGGTGTATCATCCGAGCTATCATTTACCGCACTTTCCACTATTGAACCATCTTCAGCACGAGTTTCAACCGTCACGGCATCAGTTTCATGCTCCGCCGTCTCTGCCTCATTCAGTTCATTATCATGTTTTTCAGCAATATCCTTATGTGATATTTCCGGATCATATTCGTCTGTTGTAACAGGAGATACCGTAGCCTGTTCTTTCGCATCCGAATCATCGTCCATTTCAACACTCTCTGTTATGAACATATTGCCGATATCATTGCCGAATCTTTCTGCTGTTATATAATTAAATGCCAGTGCTCCGTCACCGCTCTTTATCATCATGGTAGCGGATGCTTTCTGGAAGATTATATTCTTGAAATCACTGTGCTTTCTGATCTGCGTCTTCATCTCCTCTATCTCATCCGCAGACAGACCGGAATAAGCAACTATCAATACATCTGTATTAGGACGTGAAAATCTGGGAAATGCATAGGAAATAAATCTTTTATAGCATGCATCCTTCTCGCCCATGGCAATCCGTCCCATGACAAAACGGCCGTTCCGGATTCTTATCACTGTCCATATGTTCATAATCCTGATCAAATTATAAACACTCTTATCAAAAAAGCTTTTTCCGCGCTTAAAGTATGCACCGTCAGTTATCAAGCTGTAATGCATCTTGTCCCTGACGGACTCCAGCTCATCTATTATCTTCTCAGGGCTCTTTCCCTGCGCACTCATACGCTGTGCCATAAGGACTATCAGCCCCAGACATCCGGATAAATTTTGGGAATCAAAAACCCTGACATTACCATAGGCTTTTGCCGCCTCCATGGCACGTGCATATTCATCGCTTAATTCTGATGAAATGGTAAAATATATCAGATTATGAGCCTTCTTGAGCTCTCTGCCGAAGAATCTTTCAAATTCCTCAACAGTGGGCGGCTCAGAATCGAACCGCACTCCGGCCTGTATGTAGCGCAACATTTCATCCACTCCGGCCTCTGGTCCGTCATAGAAGGTTCCGCCTTCGGAATTAATACTGTACGGAATAGTATCTATCTGTTGTGCATCGAGCACCGCTGCCGGCAGGTCACAGGTTGTATTTGTCGTTATTAGCAGCGGGATCTTGCGGCTGTACGTTCCGGTAGCATTGAGTTGCATCTTGACAAAATCTTTGTTTCCGGTCCTGATAACTTTGGATGCCGGAAGGTGAGTCATAGCCACTTCCTCAAGCTGTCTTCCGGTGACAGGCTTTATCAGATATCCGTCAAAACCACTCCTGCTGTAAAGCTCACGATTTTCACTTCCCGCATTTGCCGTAAGGACAATTATGGGAACATGGTTATTTAGTCCGTCATACTGCTTCCTTATATGCTGCATGCATTCGATACCGTCCATGCCGGGCATGAGATGATCCATTAGTATCATGTCATAGCGAACTGCCTGTGTCATTGTAAGTGCCTGCTCACCGCTCGTTGCAGTATCCACCTGTATCTCAGTGGAAACGATGAGCTTCTTTTCAACTTCCAGGTTCATGGTATTGTCATCCACGATCAGAAGCTTTGCCTCAGGTGCTCTGAAATCAGGCTTGTATTTTCCATTGGCAGCTCCACCGCTTATACTGCTTATATTGACATCACCAATAACCTCTTTCCTTGCTATTATCTGCCACAGGGTCACCGTAAATGTTGATCCCTGAGTATAAACACTGTTTACAGTGATCTTTCCGTCCATAAGTTCCACTAACTGCTTTACTATAGACAGACCCAAACCGGTGCCTTCGATATTTATGTTCTTTTCCTCATCCACACGCTGGAATGCATCAAAGAGATAAGGCAATGCATCCTGCTTGATACCCATACCGGTATCAATGACAGAAAACATCAGGAGTATCTGGTCATCCTTAACATCTTCCTTTTCTATACGAAGGGTGACACTGCCCTCGCTGGTATATTTCACTGCATTGTTGAGAAGGTTTACGAGTATCTGCTTTATACGCACTTCGTCGCCGAAAAGTTCCGTAGGAATGGAAGGATCCACTTCCAGTTTTACCTCAAGCCCCTTCTGCTCAGCCCTGAGCCAGATCATATTGACGATTTCCGAAAGGAGCGCAGACACGCTGTAGTTTACAGGCACTATATCCATCTTGCCGGCTTCGATCTTTGAAAAATCAAGAATATCGTTTATGAGCGCTAAAAGCATCCGGCCTGCACCCTGGATATTTCCGGCATCCCGCTTTATCTCATCCGTAGCTTCTTCCTGACGGAGTATGATTTCATTAAGTCCTAAAATGGAATTGATAGGAGTCCTTATCTCATGGCTCATATTTGAGAAGAAACGGTTCTGGGAGCGGTTCAGTTCCTCAACCTTCCTGGTCTCTTCCCTTGCCCTTTTATTTTCCTGTATGTACAGAAGATTCTGGAACCAGGTCATGACGAAACATACCAGACCGACTTCGATCACCCCCAGTAGCAGATCCATATAGAAAATCTCCCTTGTATGAGGATATATCAGCTCCGGATATGTGTAACCTATGAAAAACAGTACAATGATGACCGCAGTAAGCACCGCAATAAATACCAGACGCCACATACCGGTAACCACAAGACCTATATAAAGATAACTGAAGATCAGCCAGGGAATATCTCCACCCTCAAGACCGCCGCCGAAAATGAATATAACCGGCAATATTACAAAGATCAGTCCGGCAGAGATAATACGCGACATGATCGGCACCTTTTTTGTCCTTATGGCAATAATTGTTGCCACAGGAACCATAACGGTAGTCACTGTTAGAAGGATTATCTCCACAATGTTCTCACCGTATATCAGGTCACCTATAAGAGCAACTACGGCAACAACAATAGCCACTAAGGTCAACAGTATAAAGACCTTTTCGCTGAATTCCCTGGAGGGGTCGTTAAGCATTTTTTTCAGGCGCTCACTCAGTCTCATACGCCAGCCCCCTTCCTGCCGTTCCTACTGGGAAGAACCTTGCTGACCGTCCTTTCAAACTCATTGATATGTATGGGCTTACTGATAAACTCATCAAAGCCTTCACGCAAAAACATCTCCCTGGCACCGCTTATTGCATTGGCGGTAAGGGCTATTATCCTAAGCACCCTTCCCTGATCTGAAGCCACTTCCTTTAAGTGCTTCATAGCCTCCACACCGTCCATTTCCGGCATCATATGATCCATGAATACTATGTCATATTCATTCTTCCGATATTTCTCTATAGCCTCCTTGCCGCTGGCTGCAGTGTCTATGTACATCTTATATTCTTTAAATATTCCGGTAGCCACCACAAGGTTCATGGGTTCATCATCCACAACCAGCGCCCTTATGCCTTCAAGAACAGAGCGTCTCTCATCTTCAAGTCCCGGCATATGCGAACCACCGATGTTGCCGTTCAAAACCTTAACTACAGGACATCCGTACAGGGGCTTGGGCATTACTATGACACCGCTGCCCGAATTGACCTTAAAACCATCCTTGGCTGACACAGCCACTGTGATGCCTTTTTTCGCAAGATCATCAAAATAATCCGGGGCAGCCTCATATTCTTCCTGCCCCATAAATACATGGGTAATATCACTTCGCTGGATAAGCCTGTCAAGCTCCGCACGATCAGGTGCAGAATAAAGATTCATCCTGAGTCCGGAAGCCATTGAAGCAGCCATCATCCTGTAGAAGTCCCTCACCTTCGGTGTCTCATATTTTTCAGGAGTCACATGGAATGCTATGCTGGTATATTCTTCCCTGTCCACACTTAAGCACGGCGAAGGATCAATGACAGCCTGTGCGATACTTACACGGACAGTTGTCCCTTCTCCTTTCCTGCTCTCGATATTCACAAAGCCATTCATCTTGCGTACAAAGCCGTATACGATGGAAAGTCCTAAACCTATTCCGCCGGTATTTCTGTTACGCTTGGTATTTGCCTGAAATATGCCCTTGGAGATCTTGTCGATATCAGTCTGTCCCATACCCTTTCCGGTATCCGTTACTTCTATGACGAGATTGATACCGTAGGATCTTTTTATGGATGAAACCTTAAGATATACGCCGCCGCGGTCGGTAAACTTAACTGCATTGTCAAGAAGATGAAGGATCACACGGCTTATCTTTCCGGCATCACCCCTCATCATAGCTGGCACAGTAGGATCCAGATCCACTATAAGGTCAACATTTTTATCCGGCTTTGCCACCTGATAATTTGATATAATGTCGTTCAAAAGTGAAGTGATCATGTACTTTTCTTCTTCCAGTATCACGTCACCACGCTGTATCTCACTATAGTCCTGGATATCCTCTATCTGCCCCGAAAGTCTGAGTCCGGCATTCCTTATGGAGACTACATCTTCCCTGTCCTCTTTTTTAAGGATCAGACCGGACATTCCGTTAATAACATTTACAGGGGTACGCAGTTCATGGGAAATGTTTACAAGGAAATCCTCCGTTTCTTCCCTTGATGCCTGTTGTTCCTTATACATTACCTCCAGCTCGTCCCTGTCCTTGCGGTTATTCTTAAGAGCATCATTTAATCCCTTGTATACACCGATAGCAACCACGCAATGGAATATTATCCTGAAAACAGTAAGTGAGTCTGCTTCGCTGCCATCTATCGCAAACAACATAATGGACTGTATGATCATCAATACAAAGAATTCACCAAGAAGCAAGGCCAGAAACTCCCTGCGCCTTACCATTGAAAAAGTAGCCATAAGCAATGTGAATACGGCAATGATGTCAAAAAAGCTGGTACTGTGAACACCATGATAAAAGGCAACCAGCATGGAATAAATCAGAAAATAATTCTCTCTGGATGTCCATGTGCCGATCTGTGCCACATGCAGCACCCATAAGGCTATAAGTCCGCCAAGGATCAGCGGCGGCACCCAGAATTCCCATCCCAATGATATGTTTACCAAAGCAGTCAGTACGCCTGCCACGGTTAAGATTATCGCAACGGAATTATGTATTCTCGCATTTTGTAATGATCTGTCGTTCAGTGTCTTGTCTTCCTTCCTGTACAGTGTCCGTTATCATCGGCAGATCCCCGGGGAAATCACTCTCCGCCTTCAGCCTTAATTTTGTCTATGATCTCATCAATCTCCACCGGTCTGGAATAGTAATAGCCCTGGAAGCTCTGTACATTATAATTTATGAGAACTTCCCGCATTGCGGCATTTTCTATTCCCTCTACGCAGATCTTTGTGCCAAAGGATTCTGCCAGACTTGAGAAACTGTCAACCAATGCCTGTTCCTTTCTGTCTCTGTCCACGTGAAGAACAAAGCTCCTGTCAATCTTTATGATATCAAATGTGATATCCTTCAGAAGACCTACCGAAGCAAATCCCGTACCAAAATCATCAAGTGCTACTTTGATCCCTTTTCCTCTGAGATTAACTACAACATTCTTTAAAAGCTCCATATCAAGAAGCCTGCAGCGTTCCGTTATCTCCAGACAGATATTTTCGTTTGGCACACCGGTCTCTTTGATGATCGAAAAAACAGTGTCCAGAAAATCCGCCCTCTCAAGCTGGGAATATGAAAGGTTTACATTAACCACAAAGTCCGGCCTGTACTCAAGTATAGGCTTTGCGGCAAGAAGTGCTTCCTTAAGTATCCATTTCCCAAGCTCCGGGAAAAGAGGATCATTTTCCAATATGGGAATAAACTTATCCGGCGGCACCACCTTGCCGTCTTCGTCCTTCCAGCGAAGCAGTGCTTCCATTCCTTTTATATATTCGTTATCCGCATCCACAACAGGCTGGTACAGCAGATAAAAGCCCTTGTAACCATGGCTTATGGACGCCCTGATGGAATGGATCTTTTCGATCCGGACTCTGTCCTCTTCGTTCATAGCGTTCTGGAATTCTATCAGATCGCCCTGACGCTGGTATTTTGACTCATTATATGCATACTGAAGGCATGAGTAGATAGTCTTTTCGTCTATGGAAAAATGATCGATGGAAATGGCACCGGCATTAAGCTCCAACACCACCGACCTGCCTTCCACCTCAAAGCCCCTGCGGCAGAAACTCCGCATCTCTTCGTATCTTACGCGCATCTCAGAAACTGAAATAACATTTGTCATAACAACAAATCTCGTTCCGTCCAGACGGTAAAGGCTGCCGCGGTTCCCCAGCCTTTCAAAGAAGATCCTTCCCAGCTTCTGCAGAACGCTGTTACCGAAATCATAGCCGTAAATTTCATTTATATCAGAGAACCTCCTGATACCGATCATGAAAAGCCTTGTATCGGTACCCTGGCTCATATTTCTGCGAAGATCATCAAAAAAGCCGTTCTGATTACGAAGTCCGGTCAAGGAATCCATATTGCCCTGCATTCCGTGGTTCCTGATAACTCCCGCGAAATAAGTGGGTATTCCCTGCTGGTTTCTCATTACCAGACCCCTGCAGGTGCAAACATCATATTTTCCGCCGGGGCGCCTTGCCCTGTACTGCATATCATGGGCTTCCGAGCTGCCTGTAAAAACAGCATTTATTCCTTCGGCATATGCCGCCCTGTCATCGGGGTGTATCTTTTCCTCCCAGATGGCACCGGCATTGTACATATACTCCGAAGGAAGCTCAAAGGTATCTACCGCCGTCTTTGACCATCTGGAATAGTCATATTTCATATCGCAGATATAAACATAACTCCCCTCTGCCACTACTGAAAAAGCTTCAAACAGGGAATCCAGCATAGCTTTGTGAAGGGCATTGATTTCCTTGCCCGTGTCCGCTTTATGCGCGACCGCCTGCTCATCATCGCCCTTTAGCTCATGCTTATCCATGTACATCATATTGTCGGCACGGTCAAATATATCAGTCACTTTCTCATCTTTTGACGGATCAAATACTGCCATACCGACTGCAGCCACCGGGCCCTCTCCGGTTGCCTTATTCTCAAGGATCTGTTTTTTTAGTTTTTCAAAAAGGACCAGCCTTCTTCTACAGTCCGATTTCCGCAGATAGACTACAAATTCATCGCCGCCTATCCTGTAAATATAGCTATGCGGAAAAATATCCGAAAGCATCTGGCATAAGGACTTGATATACTCGTCACCGGCCTTATGACCCATGGAGTCATTTACAAGTTTCAGATTATTCAGATCACTGACTATAAGACAGATTTCCGGATCCAGACCATTGTCGATCTTTTCCTGAAGTTCCTCTTCAAGCCTGCCGTAAGCATTCTTATTATTAGCGCCTGTCAGTTCATCCTTGGTGGCTCTTTCATTGGCTGAGTTGATGGCATTAACACGGGCCTTTTCCTTTGCCACTTCCTCATCTATATTAATAACACCTATAACAATATGATTACGGTCGCTTACACGGGCAATGGTCATACGGGTATTCTGTATCTTCCCCTCGACCACCAGACGGTAATCCACGCTATATGATTTTTTTCCGGCAATCAGTGAAAGGAGATTATTCTTTTCCAATATGTTCTTCATCCTGAACCGATCCTGCGGAAAGATAATCATCTCTATATCCGCCATCGAATCCGCAAAGAAATCGCCGGATTTTTCCTGGATATCCAGACTGCCCGTTTCCGGATTATCCCTGAATTCGGAATACTTTCCGCTGTCAGGATCTACATAATATATCACGTCATATTTTGCCGCCAGGCTTTCTACTATCTGGTTATAGATATCCCTCTCGTTTTCGGTCCGGTCAGCCTGCTGCCTCTCATGAACCTGCTCATCCACATTCTGCACGCCAAGAACAAAAAACTCCTCACCGTCATGGACATCGCGGTTTACACGTAGCTGATGATAGACAGACTTCCCATCAATATAAAGTCTATATACAACAGTCAGTTCCTCACCGGCTTCAAGTTTTTTCAGAAGATTTTCCTTCTTAAGATCCTCCTCAAAAATATGGAGATCATCCGCACAAGCATTTTCAGCGGTATATTCCGACATGAAGGCAAAGAAATCATCACCGCTCTTCTTTATCTCAAGGGATCTGGAATCCGGAGAAACAAAAAAGCAGACATACTCATCCGTTGCAATATCAACGTAATAAACGCTGATAAAATCCGGCAATAATACCTCTGCTATTCTACGTAAACACTGTCTGCTATCGATCATATACTATCCTCCCCTCAGGAAAATACAATCTATAACATTATACAATATTTTTACTGAAAAGTCACATCACAGCTCATCCTGAATAGGCCAGATATATGCCGGCCTGTCATCCATAAAATCCTCGAAAGCATCTATCTCATCCAGTGCCCCCTCTGTACTTCCGAGATCCGGGTAACGGGCAAAAAACTGGTCATAAAGCGGCTCGTATTCATCAGTGTAGCGGTCGATATAATCATCCACATAGTCCTCGGTAAATACATCCAGCGAGTAATCCCACAGGCACTGCTTATAGTCAGCCTTGAATCCTTCATTGGTCATGAGAAGTGCAAAGATCCTCACAGCCGGATTATCTGTGTCAGTATTTAGAAGTTCTTTCTTTTCAATCATATTTTCGCCGGGATTAAGGGCACAGCGGTCCAGGTCCTGCAGAACGAAACGCCAGCGGCCGTCACCGTAACCATCATCCGTAACGGTCTTGCTGCGCCACAGGGACCAGTTAGTTGCCGGCCAGTCCTGGTTATCCAGCCAGATCTCCACCGCAAAATACTGCATTACATTCTCAGGATCCACTATCTCGCAGAAAGCTTCATAATCATCCTCATCACTAAGGTCATCAAACCCGTCCATGAAAGCGTTCAGCTCATCGATATAATACATCTCATCATAGCCTTCCGGTACCTCACCTTCATCCAGTCTGCAGTCACCGGTTCCGTAGGATTTATACAACACTGCATCATCTTTTGCGAGTCCGCATACATCCTCAAAGTACTTTTCAGTATAGTCTTCCGTCAGGATATACAGCCCCCAGTATTCTCCATTCAGATAAACAATACAGGGCCTGGTCTGCTGGATTGGAAGTCCACTTGCCTCTGCTGACATGTCCTGCAGCATTGCATCACCGAACTTTGCCTGCTCCGTAAATCCCTCCGAGCATCCGCTCCTTAACACTAAATGTTTGAAGGAATCAGCCTTATAATCCTCACCAAAGAAAGGATAATTAAATTTCTTTGCGCCATACTCTTCCCTTGCATAGAGCCTGAAACTCTTCTGAAGCAGTGCCCTGGAATAGTTGCCCTGTATTCTTATGCCACAATCTTGAGAAAGCAGCTCTTTCACATAACCGTTGGCTGATACAGAAAGGGCATCCATGCGTACTGTTCGTTCCCATTCTCGCCCTTTTTTCCTATAATTTGCGTCCATCCACGGGATGCTCAGGCTTGTGTCATTCTCTGCAAGTTTCTCTACAAGTTTATCGTCAAATGCCTTTCCTGCAACATATATACCGGTCTCATAATCAAAGAAATCATTATAATCAGCCTGAATACTTATGACTATCATATCTCTGTCAGACGCTAAGCAGCTATCCGTTAGCCCCGCAATATGCTTTGTCATATTTCCGGCAAAGTACACAGCGCTGACCTCATCCGACCATGTACCTCCAATTTTTCTAAAAGCTGCCCTTACTACAGTACACTTATCTACGTCGCTGTCCTTAGGAACAGTCACATCACCGGTCACCTTATTGTCACCTTCCTTCACTTCGCCAAGGCAGGGAGAGATAAGCAGAGGGTCAATTGCAGAGAGCACATTAGGATCTTTGCTCCTGTCCTTTATTTCTATGGGGTCTTTTTTCTTATACTTTATCGCTGTTTCGGATGTCCGGGGATCACTGCCGTCAGTGGTATACCATATGCTCCCCCAGAAAGACTCATCCGTAATGGAAATAGTAGTCCCCGCAGCATAAGCACCGGAAACCGCAGAAAACACCGGAGCCGGTGGCTGTTCACCTTCGTCACCGCAAGCGGTCAGAATCCATGATGCACAAAACAGTGTACAGATTGTGCTTATGAGTAATTTTTTTTCAATCTTCATCTGCAGCATTGAACGGTCCGAGACACTCCCAATTGTTTATATCGTATATGTTATCATGCACTGTGTACCAATCCGATTCTCCCGTATCAAATACTGTTATTTCCCTGTCGATAGCAGTCTCGGAGCATGATGTAATCTGAATAGTTCCCTCTGATTTAATACTTCCTTCCATATCAAGATTGTTTCCTGTAAACGGATTAACAGGCTGTTCTATAATCCCCCTAAGCGCAAGTGATGGTACATCTGCATTGGTCATAAATTCCTCACTTACGCAATATCCCCTGCTATCAAAATCCTTGAACAGTAGCAAGGGCATGAAATTTTCAAGATCAAAACCATTCTCATATATCATATTTTCAAACTGGCCTTCATCCGTTCCATGATCTGAAACAATAATTATACGGGTGTTGTCATACACACCTTGCTGTTTCAAATAATCGAACCATTCTCCCAAGCACAGGAATGATGCCATATTGATATGATAGTAGTAGTTTCCACCCTTATCCGCATTAAGGGTATTACCATTACCATCTTCACGATATGAACTATAATCACTGTTATCAACATATCTTGAGAACGTGTAATCCGGTAGCTGGAGTTTTGCCGAATCATGAGCCAACTCGCTGGTCATCATAAGAAAATGATCCTTCCCATCATCATCAATAACAGTTACCTGGTTTAGATGTTTCATTAATACATAGTTATTTAGAAAATCCACCGGTATATCTTCAGCCGACAGATAATTTCCCCTATCATATACAATCTTTCTCATCACCAAAGGCACAGTTCTATATACACTGTAGAAAAAGAATCTTCTTTCTCTGGATCTGTCTATAAGCGTAGTTATCTCCTTATCTTCTAACAGATCCAAATACTCTCCGTTTATTGTTGTGTATGTACGCATTCCTGGATAGTCATCATATATGGTAAGATCCCCTATCTCCTGGTAATTTGCGTAGGGCGGATCCGTCACTGCGGTGTCGAAACCTGCTTCGTAGAACAGCACCGGCATCACCTTCAAAGACTCATCATGTTTCTCAACCATAAGCTCGTCTTTTCGTGCATTCAGCTCAGACGGCATATACTCATATCCGCCAAAAAGTGCAGGTGCACCGAATCTGGTATGTCCACCAAAAGATACGGTATTGTGAAAATAAGTGAAACCATCAAACTGTTCAACAAGTTCCGGTTTTTCCTGCATGATGAATGGCACATACCCGCCTACTGCTCTGTCAAGCATCAGCACAATGACATTCCTTCCGTTCTTATCCAGATGAATAAAGGCCTCCCCTTCTGTACCCCCTGTTTTCTTTCCACTTGTTGTATCCCCTTGTATGTTATTCTCTTCCTGAACAATCTCTTTATCAACATTGGGCCGAGCATACTGATAATCACTCTGAACATCATTTGCTTTATCGGTGCTATCGTTCGCATTTGATACCGATACAACATATCCTGCTTCCGCAAGCTCTGTATTAACTTTATATGCATCTAAACCAGCCAAGGCAACACATCCAAGCAGAATCACGGTCATTCCCCAGCTTAAAAAACGCATAGCCCTTCGTCTGAGCAGTATGACTATTCCCACAGCCACAAATATCACGATTGCATTTATGATTATAATTAGGAATGAAAAATTCACTTCCGATGAAAATCTAAATTCCGTAGACAACACCCCAAAATCATCAGCAAACAACATATGATCTAATAATGCTATAACAGCAAGCATCGTGTATATTTCCGCATAAAACCCTCTCCACTTTTCCTGGATTAGGAAATAAATAATCCCGCCCCAGAAAAAGAATAAACCAAGGCTTATACATACGCTGCTAAAAGAAAATCTTAAAGGAGATACAAATTCTCCCGCAGTCACAAATTCAACAGGAGATGCGCTTATCACTGAAAGCGGTACCAAAAGACCGAGTATACTGACCATCACAAGTCCTGACATCATCCAAAGTCGACCGTTGCCAGCAGAAACATTTGCGTTACTATCTTTTTCTGCATCACGAGTTATTCCTGCTAAACTCTCGACATTCCATTTTGTAGCGACATTACCAACAGTATCGCCCACTCCTTTTTTTGCCAAATATAGCCTTATAAGCATCACTAAAAGAGGTATCTGCATCACCAGAAACATGAATACTGCCATGGCAATATGACTCCACGCTATCACCTCAACACCAATCTCAAAATTGAACTTTGTGCATCCACCTGAAGCCAAAAAGAATATTATCATTGCCCATCCCATAACGGAAAGCAACACGCTGACTACCTTTCCCGGGTTCTTTACATATTTCATAAAAAGATTTTTCCCAAATGAAAAGAGATTATTCAGAGTCCAATACATTACCAGCCCCGATGGGCAATCGTACAAGACCACCAAGAAAACAAGGGCCACAACATACAACTGTATGTTATCCTTTATGGAAGATACCCCTTTGGTGTAAATAAAACTTGATGCGAAATTTATGAGCGTCATAAGGATCGGAAGCAGATTTATGGATATTGTTCCAATCTTTATAAGTCCATCCGGCTCAGACAGATCATTCAGAAATAAGAAAGATGTGCCTTGGAGAAGAACCAACTCTGACAGATATCTATACGCAGCTAAAAGAAACGGAATCTGAAGCAATAAGGTCACCGTTCCTTTCAATGCTGAAAGTGCTGTATATCTCTGTTCCTTATAATAAGTCTGGGTCATCATAAAACGCTCATCACCGGTAAAGTTATTGCGAATATGATCCAGCCAGGGTTTCATACGTTTCTGTTTGTCACGTTCCGCTTCCTGAACAGCATCAGCTCTTTTGTACAAAGGAAAACACAGTACATTAACCGTCAGACTCACTCCCACTATAGCAAGTCCCACGTTTGAAAACACTCTGAACATCACAAAAAAAACCAATTCAACCAGGTAATATACCGGGGTAATCAATATATTATAAATTATATTTCCTAACATTGTTCCCATATCCAATCCATAAACTTTTTGATTATTTTTTCAGTCCGTATAAGTAATAATCCCTATAATAATTTTCCCATTCCATTTCAAACGGGACTTTTTCTATAAGTTCATACCTGTCCACTCCAACATCGATAGGATCAAGACATATCACATAATCTGCCTCCCCATTAATAAGCGCATTATCCTGAGCATCATAGAGTTCCGGCAGAATTATATTACAATCACAAAAATACTTAAGAAACGGAACATTATCCATCACGGTATGTAAACCAAGATCCAGCGATTCATAATTTAGAATCTTTAACCCCGCCGTATCTCCGCCTTCCCGTTCAAGTATTATCTCCTTAAAAATATACTGCGGCATCTGTTCACGGTCGTATTTTAACAGATACGTGTTGTCCCCGAAAGTCCGGATAGTAACAGTTGCAAGCATTATTGATAAAACAGCCGACACTATTTCCGTATATTTTATTCTATCCAATACAGTTGCATCCATTTTTTTCTTTGTCCATGATATCAGCCTACCACAGCACCGATTAGCAAGTACCAATCCGGTCACTGAAAAAACTGCCAGTACTTCCCCCCAGTATCTGTTGTATTGTCTGCTGTAATATATGGATACAGTAGTTACTATGCACAAAAACAAAAGTCCCATAGAAGTGAATATGTCTTTTTTTTCATTATTCTTTTTCCATAGACCACTCGTAACAAACCATATCACCCCCGCAACAATCATAAGAGAGAAACGCTTGTTTCTCCAAAAAGTCAGCAGTACCTTCCTTAATGAGTATTCGATACGGCTCATGCCTATATCGCGTTCGTTATATCTGAAAATAAGATTGTAAAAATATACCTGCCACAGGTCCCCCAATGCATTATTTACCAGAAAATATATCAACACAGGGATGGTGACTGAAAAAAATCCCGCAATAAATGCACCTGCGCATTTTACAAGATAAATATAATTTCTGTGTTTTATCTGGACAAAAAACATGATAATCACAAGTCCCAAAAAGAAACCTGTGAGCGTATATTTCATCCAAAAAAGCACAGCCGCCCACAAACCACACAGAAATACTTTTGATAGCGGCAACTCATAAATGTGCTTATCACCGTCTTTATCCTTTACACTATTGGCTGAATTTGCCCTCTTACCCAACTCAAGAAATGTATATAAGCCCCACATAAGTACAGGGAGAACTATCTCCTCCGGCTGGCCGCCATAAGAAAAAGCGTCCCCTGACCATA
Source organism: Lachnospiraceae bacterium AB2028 (assembly GCA_000621425.1). Lineage (GTDB taxonomy): Bacteria > Bacillota > Clostridia > Lachnospirales > Lachnospiraceae > NK4A136. The sequence continues at coordinate 212,985 of JHYJ01000006.1, read as the reverse complement.
GGGCGCAACCGAATATAGGAAGTAAAAACAGATATGTTTTTTTTTCATAGAGGCTGATTATCTTCCATGAGTACCATAGTGTAAAAGTGCCACATAGTAGTTCAATAAAAAAAACTCCGATGAAAGTCTCATGAGAAAGAAGGTATGCACAGCCATATAAAAGATATAAGATCAAGCCTTTGTGCTCGTATATATCCCGATAAAGCACTTTGCCATTAAATAGTGATTTTCCCACTGAAAAAAAAGTATTGGCATCCAATCCATCTTGAAAAGGATAAAGTGGAGAATTCTTTGTTGCAAAAAGAAGAACAGTAAATGCCGATATCGCGCAGAACGCAAATGCAACTACATTTCTATCACATTTAAATTTATAATTTACTTGTCTATTCAAAAAGTCACTATCCTTACTAAAATCATAAATCATTCTGCATAGGCCAAATATATACCGGTCTGTCACCCATAAACCTGTGCAGCTTATCAAAATGCTCCCTTGCTTCATCAACACTTCCATCCGATGGATAACGGCGGTAATGCTGCTCAAGCAGTTCATCACACATCAAATGTTCATATTTTTCAAAATAAGTATTAACTCTTTCTTCACTAAAAGTATCAGCAGACATTTCCAGAAGTTTTGCCTTATACCTTTCCTTAAAGCCTTCATTACTCATGAGATACGCAAACACTTTAACTGCCAGATACGGAGTATCCTTTGCCAAAAGTCCACCATCCGCAACAGTAAAAGAGTCAGTGATGGTGTTTCGTTCTGCCTCTCCGCTGAAACTTCCACACTGATCCAGATCATTTAACGCCATCCGCCATCTGGTATCTCCAAATTCATCATTTTCTTTTTCGATCGTCCGCCACATTATCCAATTGGCATCCGGCCAATCCATATTGTTGAGCCACACTTCAGCAGCAAAATACTCTAAAAAAGAATCCGGATCCACAAGCTTACAAAACTCTTCGTAATCCTCGTCATTTTCAAGTCCGTCAACCTTGTCAAAATAATTATTTAGGTCTCTGAAATAATACATTTCATCAGTAACACCGGCCGGTAGTTTTCCGCCCTCAAGAGTTGGTACAAAATCATCCACCATCTTATAAAAAAGTACATTATCCTTCTTCAATCCATGTATCGAGGCTATATACTGAGCGCAGTAATCAGAAGTCAGGTTATATACTCCCCAATATTCACCATTAAGATATACCACACAGGGACTTGTTTTTTGAAATTCAACATTTTCCATTCCGCTACCATACAACATATCCTGCAGCATCGCATCCTCACACTTTGACATATAAGCAGGACCATTATATCCGGAACGCAGGATAAGCGTATTGAAGGTATCAATACACTCTCCTTTATCATCTTTCAGATTTTCCCCAAAGAACGGATAAGTAAAATCATTTGAACCATACTCCACACGTGAAAACAGACGAAAACTTTTCTGCATTGCAGATCTGCTGGCATGACCTTGTATACGGATTCCACAGTTCTGAGTTATCACCTCAGATACGCTACCGTCAGATTCAACCTTAAGAATGTTCAGTGCAGCAGTTTTCTCCCATTCTCTTCCACGCATATTGTAATTTGCCTCGGTCCATGGCGTTATCTGTTCAATAAGTTCTTCCCCTTCAACACCATTATCTTTAAGAGCCCTAACTGCCTCATCGAAAGCAGCACCTTTAACGTATATACCATTATCATAGTCCAGAAGGTCTTTTTCATCCATTTGTATACTTATTATGAAGAAATCCCAGCCGGCAGATGCACACTCAGATGCACCTTGCACATGTTCTGACATGTCACCCACAAAATAAAATCCCTGATTCTCACCATAAGTCTTTCCGGACTTGTCAACACATACAGCCCTTATAATTGAACACTTATCAACATCTTCTTTGGCAGGAAGCTCTGAATCATTTCCCAGCGAACCATCCTCAACAACTATAGTGTGTCTTATAGTGAACAGATCCGGATCTACCGCGGATAAGTTGTTTTCGTCACCACTTCTATCCGTTACCGAGACAGCCCCATCATACAATATACGTGTAGGACTATCCGCAGGATCCGTGCCATCTACCGTATAATAAATACTCACTTTTGATGCATCTTCTATCACATCTTCATTTACAGTCATTTCCAGCCCAAATCCCTCATTATAAAAGCCTGAACCGACTGAAAAAATAACACTTTTTCCTGCTAAAAGTTCATTTGCGCTTTTGGCATTTGGATCCTTCAAAGGTACAGCACTGCTGCCTTCGCACGCAGTAAAGACAAAGAGAATCATAACTATAACACTGATTCCCCTTACGTACTTTAACACACGTCTGACTGCTGTCTTTTTTTTGTCTCTGTACCCTAAATGATTCATTGAATGATCAAATCTTTCCACACGTCTTGATTAGGAAAAATATTTTTCCAAAAATAAAGACCACGACTGCCCTCTAATCAACATTTTACGTTTATTATAAGGCCGTCGTGGCTAAAAAATTATTACTTAGTTCTCATCCACACTGTAGTTAGGAGCTTCCTTTGTGATCTGGATATCATGGGGATGGCTCTCCTTAAGGGATGCAGCGGAAATCTTTACAAATTTTCCGGTATCCTGCAGTGTCTTTATGTCCTTGGCCCCACAGTATCCCATTCCGGACTTTAAACCGCCAATCAACTGGAATACAGTATCCTCTACTGTTCCCTTGTATGCCACGCGGCCTTCCACGCCTTCCGGAACAAGCTTCTTAGCATTTTCCTGGAAGTATCTGTCCTTTGAGCCGTTCTCCATGGCTGCAATGGATCCCATGCCTCTGTATACCTTATACTTACGGCCCTGGAAAAGTTCGAATGTTCCCGGGCTCTCATCACATCCTGCGAAGATGCTACCCATCATACATACGCTTCCGCCGGCTGCGATAGCCTTAGTGATATCACCTGAATGCTGTATGCCGCCGTCTGCGATTATAGGAATATCATACTCCTTGGCAACAGCATAGCAGTCCATGATCGCACTTATCTGAGGTACGCCGATACCTGCTACGATTCGAGTTGTACAGATTGAACCGGGACCGATACCTACCTTTACGCAGTCAACCCCTGCCTCAATAAGAGCCTTTGTACCCTCACCTGTAGCCACATTACCTGCTATAAGCTGGAGATCAGGATACTTTGCCTTTATCTCCTTCACGCATCTGATAACATTTGCAGAATGTCCGTGTGCAGAGTCGAGTACGATAACATCGATCCCTGCCTTTACAAGTGCATCCACCCTTTCAAGAGCGTTAGCTGTTATTCCGACACCTGCGCCACATAAAAGCCTTCCCTGTGCATCCTTTGCTGCATTAGGATACTTGATGGCCTTTTCGATATCCTTTATTGTAATGAGTCCCTTTAATGAGAAATCATCATCAACAATGGGAAGCTTTTCCTTTCTGGACCTTGCCAGTACTTCCTTGGCTTCCTCAAGGGTGATGCCCTCTTTTGCGGTGACAAGATTCTCACTTGTCATGGACTCGCGGATCTTCTTGCTGAAATCTGTTTCAAACTTAAGGTCTCTGTTTGTGATGATACCTACAAGTTTCCTTCCCTCTGTGATAGGCACGCCGCTTATGCGGTACTTGCCCATGAGATTGTCTGCATCAGCCAGTGTATGGTCAGGTGAAAGTGAGAAGGGATCGGTGATAACACCGTTCTCAGAACGCTTTACCATGTCTACCTCAGCAGCCTGGTCTTCTATTGACATATTCTTATGTATGATGCCGATACCACCCTGTCTTGCCATAGCGATTGCCATGCGATGCTCAGTAACTGTATCCATGCCGGCACTCATAAGGGGTATATTAAGTTTTATGCTCTTCGTAAGTCTTGTTGAAAGATCTACTTCGTTAGGGATGACTTCCGAATAGCTTGGCTGCAAAAGTACGTCGTCAAAGGTAATGCCTTCTCCAATAATGGTTCCCATCTTATCCTCCTTTAGTCTAAATATACTTTTCCAAGTGCATTATTTTGTATTATTTTAACAAATTCGGGTGACAAATCAAGAATTACTTTGGTTTTCGTATCGTAAAACATCACGTAACGCTTCTCACCCATTTCGTTATCCTCATCAATAGCGGAACCGCTGCTCAGATCCACAACCTTAACGCCGTCAAGATCATAACGTTTCAGCTTTTCCGAACCCAAAGGTGCCAACACACTCATTTTTTCAAGGGAATAAACCGCATACTGCTTTCTCTTTTTCCTTGCCATGACCTTGTCTATGGTGATCTCTTTTTCACAATAGATATAATCATACTCAAGATCCGTCATCGGATAGATGAAGAAATGATAGATCAGCCAGTATCCTACCACCGCAAACAGTCCGATCATAACAAACTGTGCCGGAAGCCATATTATGGACATAAATGCCAGATAGGCCATCAGTGCCCAGTTAAGCACCCTGACCAGTTTCTGCTTGTTGGTAGTTTTCTTTTTTACAGTGTATTCAATAAAATCATCCATTATTTTCTGTCCCACTTATCTGAGAGGGAATTGATCTGGTCGGCAAACTTCGCCATATCCTTATTCGAAAGTCCCTCGTTTTTATAAATAACAGCCATAAGCCTCTGGCCTGCTGCAATAAGCCTTGCAAATACCTCAGAGATACGTGCAGCCTTCTTCTTGACGGGAATGGGCTTGCCTTCATAGATGAACTCGCCGGTTATCATATTGAAGACCGTACCGCTGTATGGTGCATATGCATCATACCCATACTCGCTCTTTAAGCACTCCGTAAAAAGCTTGGCTGACTCGTCATCACCATGTACCACGAATACCTTCTGGGGCTTTTCACCGATATTCTGCAGCCACTCAAGAAGGCCGTTCTTGTCAGCGTGTCCGCTCATTCCGGCAAGGGTCCTTACATCAGCTCTCACTTCGATCTCTTCACCAAAGAGCTTTACTTCCTTTTTACCGTCCACAAGGATGCGTCCAAGAGTGCCCACAGCCTGATATCCTACAAAAAGGATGGTACTTTCAGGCCGCCAAAGGTTGTGTTTCAGATGGTGTCTGATACGGCCGGCATCACACATTCCGGATGCTGAAAGGATGACCTTGGGCTCGTTCTCAAAGTTGATCATCTTTGACTCTTCACTGGTGATGCTCAAGTGAAGGTTCGTAAAAGTGATCGGATTTATTCCCTTATGGACAAGCTCAAGAGCTTCATCCGAGAAACAGTTCTCTATGTTTCTGTGGAAGACCTCAGTAGCCTCAACCGCCAGCGGGCTGTCCACATATACCGGGAAATCCGGAAACTCCGGAACAAGCTTTCTTTCCTTTATCTCACGGATATAATAAAGCAGCTCCTGTGTACGCCCTACTGCAAAGGAAGGAATTACCACGTTGCCGCCCCTTGAAAGGGTTTCGGAGATTATCGCTGCAAGTTCTCCCACATAATCAGGCTTTTCAGTAGTATGGAGCCTTGCACCGTATGTGGATTCCATGATGACATAGTCAGCACCTTCCACATACTGGGGATCCCTTATGAGGGTACTCTTCTTATTTCCGATATCACCGGAAAATACTAACTTCTTGGTAACTCCGGATTCAGTGATCCATATCTCAATACTTGCTGAGCCAAGCAGATGTCCCACATCAGTGAAACGGAACTTTATGCCGTCGCAAAGCTCCTCTATTTCATCATATGGAAAAGGCACCAGATGCCTGATGGCACCGTCAGCATCCTCCATGGTATAAAGCGGTTCCAATACAGAATTATTTGCAGATCTCTGTGCCTTCCTGTTACGCCACTCAGCTTCCTGCATCTGTATGTGTGCAGAATCCCTGAGCATTATGCTGCACAGATCTGCTGTTGCCTCCGTAGCCATTATCTGACCCCTGAAACCTCTCGCATAGATCAAAGGCAAAAGACCCGAGTGATCGATATGGGCATGTGAAAGCAGCACATAGTCGATCAGACCTTCCTCAAAGGGCAGCTCCGCGTTCTCAAACACATTCGTGCCCTGCTCCATACCGCAATCCAAAAGAATTTTCTTACCGCAGGCCTCCAGCACGTGGCAGCTGCCGGTAACTTCATGATCCGCTCCGATAAATGTAAGTTTCATAACTGTAACCCTCCGTTTTCATACAAGGCGCATCCACGCCCGCCATCTCAACTTACTATCATCAGCATATTATGGTGATCGCGCCCTCCCTTATGGAAAACTTGTTCACCCTGGAACCTTTTTCGTATTCGCCGTCCAGTGACCAGTCCGGCATATCCTTACATGCGATCTTTACATTTTTTACCTTTATCATACTTACGAGTCCGGTGGAGAAATCACGCTCCACAAGAGCCCGCCTGATGGAATCCAGCTCCAGTATGTCATCGGGATTCATTATCATCAGAAGTTCAAAATAGCCATCGGAAAGATCAACGGAACTCTCTTCAAAATTCATCATTCCGCCCAGCGAATATGTATTACACAACGAAACCAGTGAATAAACGCCTTCATACTGGACGCCGTCAGCCTCTATGGTCATCTCCATAGGAGAAAATTCACTTAAATCCTTGATTCCCCCCATTACATATGCAAAATGTCCCAGCAGATTCTTTACCGCCTGTGGTGTCTCATATGAGGTCTTGGAAAAAAGTCCGGTAGTGGCCGTGTAGACAAAACCTCTTCCGTTGAAAACCCCTGTATCTATCCTGCGCTCCTTGCCGGTCATTATACGGTGAGCCGCCTCATCCGGTTCTTCCGGAAGTCCAAGGCTTGACGCAAAATCATTGGTGGAGCCAGCCGGTATATAACCTATGGGCTTTTCCCAGCCTATACTGATACAGCCTTCTATGACTTCATTCAAGGTACCGTCACCGCCCATGCATACAATAAGCGCAATATCGTCACGGGCATGCTTTTTCACCAGTTCTGTGCCATCGCCACTCTTTTCCGTGAAAAAAATTATAGTTTCATAGCCGTAATCGGAGAACATTATGATGATCTCGCTTAACCTGTTCTCCTTACGCTTTATTCCGGCATTTGGATTTATTATAAAAAGTAGTCGCTTGTAGGTTTCCATAACATATATATTATAGCACAAAAAATCCCCCGCCGAATACTTTCAGCGTGGGATTTGTTTTCATTATTTTATGCCAGCAGAGACAGAAGCTTATTGGACCTTGCAACAAACTTGGTCATTGCATCGGGATCCAGTGGCTCGTTCTGGAGACGTGCGAGATCGTAAAGCTGTTCGAAGAGAAGCTGTGAGTTCTCGCTGTCCTGATCCGCCAGGATCTTCTGAACCAGCTTATTGGATGTATTCAGGATAAGCGTCTGGCCTTCCTTGGGGAAACCACCCATATCAAGGCCGTTTGACGCATACATCTTCATCATATCCTGCATACGCCTTGACTCCTCAGAAACCGTAAGGAGTGAAGAAATATCCTTATTCTTGAGCTTGTCAGCCTTTACAGTGATATTATCCTTCTTGATAGTCTTCTTGAATATCTTTTCAAGGATCTTGGTCTGCTCAGCCAATTCTTCCTCTACCTTGCCGGACTTCTTGGCAGTCAGGTCATCGGTGATCTCTGCATCTATGCGCAGGAAGTGGATATTCTCGTTCTTTCTCTCAAGCTGCTGCATGAAGGGCTGATCAATATTATCCTTGAGAACGACAGCAGTCTTCTTTGCCTTGCGGAACATATTCACATACTGGCTCTGCTGTTGCATGTCTGTAACATAGAATATCTTCTTTTCCTTAGGTTCTTCAGTTTCAGTCTCATCCGCGGGTGACTTCTTCTCGTCATCGCTTACGATTTCAGCCTCTACCTTGTTACCGTCTTCATCTACTGCATTCTCTTCAGACTCACCGTCCTCTGTGTCAATAGGCTTGACTTCAAGACACTCAGGCAGAGTCATGTATTTGCTGTCTATGTCCTTAAAGAGAATGTAATCTGTCATCTTCTCGCAGAACTTGTCATCCTTTAAGCAGCCATACTTGATGAAGGGGCTGATGTCGTCCCAGTACTTCTCGTACTCTTCACGCTCTGTCTTGCACATTCCGGCAAGCTTGTCAGCGACCTTCTTGGAAATATACTCGGAGATTTTCTTCACGAAACCGTCATTCTGCAATGCAGACCTGGAAACATTAAGCGGAAGATCCGGACAGTCTATAACACCCTTTAAGAGCATCAGGTACTCGGGAATAACTTCCTTGATGTTGTCTGCTATGAATACCTGATTGTTGTAAAGCTTTATCACGCCCTCAATGGACTCAAATTCCATATTGATACGGGGGAAATAAAGTATACCCTTTAAGTTAAACGGATAGTCCATGTTCAGATGTATCCAGAAAAGCGGCTCCTTATAATCATGGAATACCTTTCTGTAGAAGTCCAGATACTCGTCTTTTGTGCACTCATTGGGATGCTTTGCCCAGAGAGGTGTGGTATCATTCAGGGCTACAGGGCGTTTCTTTATCTTAAGCTTGTCCTCGCTCTTTTCCTTGCTGGTGTCTTCATTTCCATCAGCATCCTTAGGATATGTGCCGGGGATTTCTTCCAGTACCTCGTCTGTATCAAGTTTCTCAGAAACCTTGATGGTCTCGGTCAGCTCCTCGCCTTCTTTTGCAAGGAATATCTCATAAGGCATGAAGGAGCAGTACTTCTTCAGTACGTCCTCGGCCTCATATTTATTGCAGTACTTGGTGCAGTCCTCGGATACATGAAGGGTGATTTCAGTTCCCACTTCAGTCCTGCTGCCCTCTGTCATCTCATAATCGGTACCGCCGTTGCAGCTCCAGTGAACAGGCTTCTCGCCCTCACGGTATGAAAGGGTATCGATTTCAACTTCCTCGGCTACCATGAATGCAGAATAAAATCCCAAACCGAAATGTCCGATTATCTGATCTTCGTTAGCCTTATCTTTGTATTTCTCGATGAAATCCGTAGCGCCGGAAAATGCTATCTGGTTGATGTACTCCTCAACTTCCTTCTCGCTCATTCCAAGGCCGTTATCAATTACCTTGATGGTCTTGTTCTCAGGGCTTACGATGACCTCGATCTTGCCCTTGTAGCCCTCAGGAAGGCTGTACTCACCCATCATATCCAGCTTTTTTAATTTGGTGATGGCGTCAGAACCGTTGCTGACCAGCTCCCTGTAAAAGATATCCTGGTCAGAATACATCCATTTTTTAATGATCGGGAAAATATTCTCGCTGCTGATTGATAAGCTTCCCTTGCTTGCCATTTTGATACACATCCTTTCTTTTATATGATTCTTTATAAATGCTTTTCTGTCTGCAATCCGTACCGGTTCTCCACTGCTCGCACCGTACATCCGGACCGTCATTTCATAATAAAGAGTTTAAGACCGGCAAAGAAAAAAGTCAAGAGAAAATTAGCACTCATTTTTATTGAGTGCTAACAAAATTCCAGGACGATTTCCGGAATCGTTTTGAACATAACACCTAAAATACCGAATCATTGAGTAACCGCATGATTTATGCTACCATACACCAGAAGGTCCGTTTATCCGGACTATATTTTTCAATTCCATTGTGAGGCGCAGGGATGCTTTTTAATTCGGCAATATTTCTCTTCGCATTTTTACCGATAACACTGTTCGGATGGTACGGCTTGAACCGTTTTGGTTTAAACCGCGCCGCTTTATGCTTTTTATCCGTTGCCTCACTTGTTTTCTATGGTTATTTCAAGCCTTCATACCTGATACTAATAATAGGCAGCATAATAGTAAATTTTGCCCTGATGAAGGCTATAACTAAATTCAGGAAAGCCGCCGGTGTACTTCTCTTCTTCGGGTTATCCGCAAACATCGTGCTTATCGGGATTTTCAAATATCTTGACTTTATCATTTCCATTGCAAACGATACCCTGCACACGGACCAGTCCTTCTTTAATATACTGCTCCCCCTGGGAATAAGTTTCTATACCCTTCAGCAGATTGCAGGCCTCGTAGACGCCTATCGCGGAAACACAAAAGACTACAGTTTCATAGAATATCTTGCATTTGTGACATTCTTTCCCCAGCTGGTAGCCGGTCCCATAGTCCTTTCGGATGAGCTCATCCCCCGGTTCAGGGATAAAAATAACCGTATTTTCAATTATGAAAAATTTGCCTTAGGGCTCTGCCGCTTTATCACAGGACTTTCAAAAAAAGTACTCATTGCGGACTTGTTCGGCCATATAGTTGATTTTGGATTTGAAAAGGTCTACTGGATCGATACCGCCTCCGCCTGGATAGTGGCAGTGTGCTACAGCGTACAGCTTTATTTTGACTTCAGCGGATACAGTGATATGGCCTGCGGGCTTGCCGGAATGTTCGGATTTACACTGCCTGAAAATTTCGACAGCCCCTACAAAGCAGTCAGCATAGGTGATTTCTGGAAACGCTGGCATATGACACTGACGCGTTTCTTCACCCGTTACCTCTATATCCCCCTTGGAGGCAACAGAAATGGGAAAATCCGTACCTGTATAAACATTCTCATAGTGTTCCTTATAAGCGGACTCTGGCACGGCGCAGCCTGGACATTTGTCATATGGGGAGCAATGCACGGATTGGCAATGATATGGGACAGACGGAGTTTCTTCAGGATAAAGTACAAATGGCTTTCCGGTTTCTTTACCAGGGCATTCGTGGTGGTGGCTTTCATGATATTCAGAAGTGACAATCTCGATTTCATGGTGCGAATGCTGAAAGCAATGTTTGTTTATAACGGCATATCCTTTGTACCGGAACTGGCATCCTGCCTCTCTGACCTTCCGGAATTCTATATACTTACAAGGGCAGTTGAAACAATGGCCCCAGGAATTATAAATGTGTTATACATCGTATTATTGACTGTGTTGCTCATAGCTGTAGCGGTTATCATTCAACGAAAAAATGCATACACTATTTGTACAAAGATAAAAAGCAAAAACTATCCCATAGGTTATGCGATATACCTCGCCGCGCTGTTGGGAATGGTGGTTGTTAGCTTAAACCAGGTTAGCACTTTTTTATACTTTAACTTCTGAAATGCGTATATTTTAAGAAGATGGACTCAAACGCAAAAGCAAAAAAATTCATAAAGCTTCTGACCATATGTACTGTCTGCATTTTATTTGCGACAGCATTTATTGTCATACTCTTCGATCCTTTCTATCACTACCATGCTCCGCTCCCCGGCATGAAGGCAGTCCTGGAAGAACGGGATTATGAAGTGATAGGAACCATAGACCATTTTGACTATGATGCTGTACTGCTGGGTGACTCCCTTGTCGAGAATACCAACACAGCCATTCTCGCAGAGTACTTTGATGTGACCGCCATAAAAGCCATTAGGGCTGGCGGCAGCAATGCAGACATACTCTTTTATCTGGACAGGGCGTATGAAAAACAGGATCTGAAAAAGGTGTTCTACTGTATCGACAAGGCCGCCCTTGTAGCCGATACCAAGGTAACGTTTCCTGAAAACGATTATTATTACCTGGTGGATAAGAATCCGATTAACGACTGGAAGTACCTGTGGAACAAAGATGTACTGCTGAAAAAAATACCCTTACAGTTAGCATATAACACTGTACTGGACTACAACGAAAACGAGGCTTATGCCTGGTACAGTACCAAGACATTCTCCAAGGATGCAATGCTGACACACTATGTACCCGATACCGTTTTTAATGATCCACAGCCTGTGCCGGAAACATTCTATGAAAATCTTGCGCTGTTAAAAGCTGAAATCACTTCCCATCCGGAAACTGAATTCTATCTGTTCTATCCCCCGGTTTCCATGCTGTGGTGGGACAGTGAGCTGCGTGCCGGCTGCCTGGATGCCGACCTTGAATTACTTAAAGAACTTTCATCTGCGTTTGCGGACTGCCCTAACGCCAGGCTTTACGGATTTTACAATGCGGATGAATATACACAGTTGGACAAATATATGGACGTTGTGCACTTTTCACCGGAGGTCAACCAAGCAATGTATGAGGATATGAAGGATGGCCTGTATCTGATGAATGCTGACACGGTTGATGAAGACTTAGAACAGCTTAGGGAAAAAGTTCTGGCGTTCTCTTCCGAAGAGATTACAGAATACTACCCGGATATCCCGGCTTACACACCCTAGCCCTGTGGAATGAACAACAAAATTATGTTAATATATATACTGTTTGGATGATCATTTTCTATCGTGGACATTACCGAGGACATTGCTATGGAAATGACAGTGGAACTGTTTGACAGCATAATAAACACATCGCAGGACTGCGTCTTCTGGAAAGATAACGAGCGCAGGTTCTTAGGCGTTAATCAGGCGTTTTTAGATTTCTATGGCTTTGAATCAGCTGACGTTCTCATAGGAAAAACTGACGAAGATATGGGCTGGCACTCAGATCCGGAGCCCTTTAAACATGATGAGCTCCTTGTACTCTCCGGGAGAAGCACCTATAAAGTTCAGGGAAAATGTTTTATCCGCGGCGAAGAAAGAGATATCATCGCATCCAAGCGTCCACTGTACGAGGGTGACAAAATAGTCGGACTGGTAGGCAGTTTCGTGGACATCACAGATGTGCTGCGCCGCAAAAACGGTGTTGACAACGCCCAAGTCGTATATACCTTGGACAAGCTACGTAAGTTCAGTTTCTTTGACCACATCATAGACGAAATCAGCCTGGATGAAATACTGGATCCGCTGACCGGCGTCCTTTCACGTGCCTACGCCATGAAATATGTCAGGGCACTTATTGCTGATAAGACGCCCTTTACTTTTACTATCCTGGATCTGGATAACTTTAAATTCATCAACGACAGCTACGGCCACAGCGCCGGTGATACGGTATTAAAATCAGTTACGATGGAACTTGCTGAGCTTGCTGACGGTTTCGGCCTGGTGGGGCGTTTTGGCGGTGACGAGCTTCTGCTTATCGACCTTAAGAATACCGACCAGGATTCCAAGATTGCTTTCTTTGAAAGGCTTTATACAAATTCTTCCGCACTTCGGGTGAAATTGCGTTTCGACAACGGCTCTGCCCTTATCACAGGAACTTCCGGATGCGCAACATTCCCTGAAGACTCAGACAACTTTACGGACCTGTTCGGAATCATAGACAAGATGCTCTATCTCGGAAAAAGCAGAGGACGTAACTGCTACACGATATATGACGAGTCTGAACACAAAAATGTGGAGATTTCCAAGATTGCAAAACAGGGAGTCTTCACTTCTATGCACAGAATGAAACTCGACACCGAAAATACTGAGGGTTTTGAGAATAAGATGAAAGCGGTAATGCCCCTGCTGGCAGATATACTGCAGGTTCGTGATATGTATTACGTCCTTGAAGATGGACGTATGAGAGCTGTAAACGATACAGCCTTTGACAAAGATGCCGACGATATCGCAAACCTTATGAATGAAGATGTATTCTCTGAAGACTCACTGGAACAAGTAGAAAAAGACTCACCTATATTCTATGATACTCTTCTGAAAAACGGTTTTGAATCCGCAATGGTAGTACGGATCAGAAAGGCCGATACCGTGTACGGCTATCTCGTCTGTGCAGTAGAAAGAAGCCACCGCATCTGGCAGGAAAATGAATGCGCCATACTCTACTATCTGGCAGGTCTGCTGGCGGAGTAAGCTAAATATTACCCCCGATAGCTACCACTCTTCCGAAAGCACAACGAACATATCCCCTTTATTGAAAACGAATTTATCCCGTCGCCTTGGGCAGGTTTTCAAAGTCGCTTTTCCGGTCTTTTGATCAATTTTCCGGAATCCCAACACAATACTATTTTTTCTTGCAAAAGCCTCTAATACTGTATCAAAAGTCATTTCCCTACCGGTTTCAACATAATCTTCAACAGGCTTCATATACAGCTCAGCCCCTTCGGTGCTCAACAGTTCTTTGAAAATATCTGTCATAAGCCGGTTTTCCGCAATCTGTACCGACAGCAGGCCGCCTATATTTGAACCGACAACAAAATTCTCTGCACCAATTATTTCTGCCAGACGCTGGTTGGAACTTTTTCTTATCTCACAGGTTATCGCAAAATTATTCCCGGTTTCTTTTGCTATGGCATTCAGTTCGATAAGCTTTAACATTGACTCAGAATCAGCAGTCTCATAATCAGCATCGTCATCCGTAAGAACCAATACATTAAACTCTCTGTTTTTCAAAACAGCCCGTATGCTCTCAGCATTAAACTCAGCAATATGAATAAAGCTGATCTCTAAATGTGTACATTTGCTCAACTCATACTTTAATTCATCCGCCGTATCAACAATGTTAACCACAGCAGTATTAGTAATACTCTTATCATATTCGATAAGAATGTCATCCAGACGATCATTCTGGCCGAGTATAACAAGTTCGTTCCTATCCCCGCTCTTCACGGCTTCCGTTTTTATCACAGACTCATCAATCTCAACTTTGCTTTTTGATAAAACAAAATCACCATCATCAGCTTCAAACATAATAAGCTCATCATTATCCCCTATAACCCTGTCCATATCAGGATTAATATCTATACCATCAAGTCCATATATACCAATAGGAATCTGTGCCTCAAAACTGTGCAAAGCATCATGAAACCTCATCCCCTTTACTTCAGGAATGTGCTCACAATAAATTTCATTATTGTAAAAATCAAGCACCTCATCAAACACACTGCATAAACCGCGTTGATTGCATGCATGTGCTATCATTCTCGAAATTATGTCCTTGGCATAAATAACCTCAACCCGGTCTCCACCTGCAAGTTTAGCCGCTTTAACAAATTTCTTATCATGAATAACAACCGTCACAAAAAGATCCGGATTATAAAGCTGCTTATCTTTTATGTATGATGTAAATGCCAGCAGAGTTTTTATGGAATGAACATCATTTCTTCCGTTGATAATAACTGACTTTGCGCTTTCAACACTGGCTCTCTCAAGCACATATTCTTCATAGACTTTTCCACTACGGCATATTAACTTTGTTGTTTTAAAATCACCCACACGAGACTTTATCGCGTCCAACATCACTTCCGTTTCTTCATCACCAACTACAACCACACACTGATTTTTATGATTTGCATTAGCTTCTACAAGAGATTCTATTATCTTAAACAAGGTATAGCTATATCCCAATACGACCACATGGTTCTTCTCCATTACTTTGGATTTTCCATGTCGCATATCATACAGTTTCTGCTCAAAACTGCTGTTAACAATACCGATAAGAACGCTGGTAAAACAAAGACCGAATACGGTCATCAAAGTCATAAAGATCACATTGGGTTTGTCTTCAATCGAGTCACCGGCAAGTGTACCAGCATCCAGAGTATGCATAAAACTATCCCAAATTATCTTACCGGGATTTCCGCCGAAAACTCCCGCCTTAATAAAACCAACGATACATGATACTATGATAGTAGCTCCAAAAAGCACAAGTATCATAGTCACAGTACCTTTGCCAATAAATGTCTCAAACCCATATTGGAATTTCCGTTCGAAGTTGTAGTTGTTTTTCTTGTTCTTTTTCATATTTTCAATTTCCTTCTGAAAAATTTTTATACTTTAATAACGGTGCCACATAAACCAAATTGCAAAAACTATACTAAAACATTCTATCCCAATAACCGGCCTTTCATCCCCACCATTTTGGTGGTATTCTGAATCAGCCTATGTTATACTCACATATCTTTCTGCACAAAAAAGCGCACAATATCCTGTGCGCTTTTCCAATAGTCATCCCCAAACACGATAATACTATGTATGTATGAAAAAAAAATTTATTCATTGTCAACATTAAATCTTATTGACCGTAACCCTTATAACCCACCTTGGTATTATACCATATTTATCTATCCCCTGCCGAAACAAATCCGAAACCAACATTGCTAAAAATATGATTATAAAAACTTTACAATCCCACTACTTAATGTTCTTGTTTACTTGCAATAAACCATCACGCCAGATTCAGTTTCTCCATAAGGGCCTCCTGAAGCACATGGGATAAATTCATATGCTCCTCCTGTGCTCTCTGGTCAAGCCATGCCGGAATGCTTACATTTTTTCTCACCGCTCTGGAATTGAGTTTCTTTTTATACACATCCATATCTATATCAACCAGCGTGACTATACTTTTTCCTGCATCAGCAAATCTGCCTTTTGTCAGATCCAAATTTGAACTTGCTTCCGGATACTCGTTCTCCTTTTTATCATAAAGACATCCGCCTATATAATCCCTTGCCATTTTTATGGCATCAGCCATGCCATAGCCTTCTGTCATACCGTTAAGATCGGGAATCTCTACAAGACAAGTATTTTTTTCATCATTTGTTTGTGTAATTATTACCGGATATACCATTGTCATTTTTACCTCCTTCTGATGATCATTCAATTCCCCATTTTTTCAAAATTGCTTTTGCCAACATTTCGTTTATTTCTTTGTGTCGGGGAATCTGCTCTTCATCACAGCCTCTTTTATATACATTGTGACTTCCGCCATGTCTGTCTAACGCGAATCCGGCTCTCTCCAGCCGCTTGATTAAATCTCGACGCTTCATTTTGCTCCCTCCTTATATTTTACACACTTTTTGTGTAATATCAACAGCCATATGTATACAATGACCATAATTTTTAAATTCTTCAAAAATAATAAAAATGTGATTTTGCAGTTTCTCCCGAATCGGGATGCCGAATGACATTGACTTATGATCTTAGATAAGCCTAACTGCGCCTAATGAATATATCACAAATTAATGAAATTTCAAGAAACACCATTTTACATAAAAAAATAAAAACGACCATCAATGGTCGTTTTCATAACAGTTATTATCGCCAGGTCAGGAAACTTCCCCTTCCCCGCTGACTGCTTGATATATGAATTATAGCAAACTATTTGTCAAATTACCCGCTTTACTATAAATTCAGCCCAGCACCTTTTTCCACTCCTCTTCCTTAAATCCCGTAAGCACATTCTTATCAGCTACAAGCAGAGGTCTTTTTACCAACATACCGTCTGATGCAAGGAGCTTGAACATTTCGTCCTCGCTCATGTCCGGCAGTTTCTTTGAAAGCTCCAGCTCACGGTAAAGCATTCCGCTGGTGTTGAAGAACTTGCGAAGCGGAAGACCGCTCTGCTTATGGAATTTGCGCAGGGTCTTCTCGTCCGGATGGTCTTCCTTTATGTCTATAATCTTGTACTCGATTCCGTTGTCATCAAGCCACTTCAGTGCTTTCTTGCATGTAGTACATTTTTGATAACAGTATACTTTTATCATATGCTTCCTTCCTGCCGCATTATTACTGCTCTTCAAATACAGCCTAAAAAATCCTTTTACAAATGTGTCTTATATGAGATAACCCTGTTTTCTTATCGAATTCGTCTATTGCCTAAAACATACTATTCCGCAAATAGCCACTCACTCAAACAGCACACCCTTGAAACATACCTTCGGCTTTTCGTTCTCGTAGTCCCAGCTGTGGTACGCTCCGCCCCTGCACCACTTTGCCTCCGGACAGGATGCACATTTTTCATTGCGATCGGATAATGGATTGCGGAATATCTGAAAGCGTTCCTTCCATATCTTCGTAAAACTATCCTTGTAGATATTGCCCTGTATGGATTTCACATTATGGGGAATATCCAGGCATGCAGTCACATCACCATTAACCAGTATACCAGCCACATATATTCCGGCATTGCAAAGGAAATACCAGTCACGGACTTCCGCCTCATACTTTGTTCCCAGGAAGTGGCAGCATGAATATGTCACCGGGATTCTCTGCTCACGCTTTGCCTTAATGAACTCCATCAGATACCTATTGTCATCAGGTGTCAGCAGCATATTGGGAACAAGCTCCGCACGGCCTATGGGCTCTATGCCGGTAAGACGCCATTCGTTGATATCAATATTGTCGAATATCTCAAACAGCTGATCCAGTTCTTTTATGTTCTCATGATTAACTACAGTGGTAACCATGGTGGTAAAGCAGTCCTCATCCACCAGGTTCTGTATGCCCTGCATGCCAAGCTTATATGCATCCTTTAAGCCCCTGTATCTGTCATGGGTTTCCGGTATGCCGTCAATGCTTAAGGAAATACTGCGCATACCAGTCTCTTTCAGGCGGTGCGCCACTTCCTTCGTAATCAGGGTGCCGTTGCTGGTCATTCCCCAAGGAAAACCTAGCTTATGGATATACTCCACAAGCTCAAAAAAGTCAGGGTAAAGCAAAGGCTCACCGCCGGTTACGGCGATCAGCAGTTTAGTACCGAAGTTTGCCTTTACTTCATCCAGGATTTCTTTATATTTTTCCAAAGGAAGACCGTCCGGCAGATTGCCGGCACAGCTGCTGCCACAGTGGAAACAGTGCTCATTGCACTTCAATGTCAGCTCCAGGAAAAGCTGCCTCAGTTCAGGCTCACGGCAAAGTTTCCTCTGATGCTCCGCAAGCAGGTCTAAGTTGGCTACTTTTATCTCTTCTCTCGTCATGGCCATTATTCCACAGGAGGTCCATAGACATCGGCATTTTCATTATTATCGACATCCACTTCTTCAGGCGGACCGTACAGCGGAGGTTCCTCATTATCGCTCACTGTAGCGAAATCATCCGACACGGTATCGTCCTCACTCTCCTCCATCTCAAAGTCAGCAGGCGGACCATAAACAGCGGCTGGTTCATTATCATCTATATCAATATCAAAATCCACAGGGGGACCATAGACATCTTCCTGCTGATTGTCTTCTATGCCAAAATCAGTAGGCGGACCGTAAACTGCAGGCACATCTGCACCCTGTCCGCAGGCACTAAAACCCCCGACACTGAAAAGCGTCACGGCTGCCATTCCGAAAACGGACGCTTTCTTCTTTGTCATTTTCATATTATCCCCTCCATAACGAACACTTTGTTCTTGCAGCATTTATGCGGCATAACCACCAGCATTATTATAATATATTTACGCTTCAGCCTTCAACTGACTTATTTTCACCTTCAGCCTCATTCTCAGCATTCTCATTCTCCGGCATGTTTCCTGCCACACAGTAAAGAGCCCTGCGCCTTGCCATTTCCTCCGGATCAGGAGCAGGTATATCCTTGTGCACTGCCGTCACAGAATAAACAACCACACCGTTTTTCTTACCCTTGAGAGGTATGACTCCGACTTCCTCTACATCCACTCTTTCCTTTACACGGGCATAAAGCACATCACTTATATATACCTTACCGGCTCCGGCATTCGCTTCAAGTCTGGCCGCAGTATTTACGGTATCACCTATAGCCGTATAGTCCATACGGAAATCGCATCCGATGTTACCTGTAACGGCAGGTCCGCAGTTTACACCCACACCGAAACCTATCTTCCGGCCGAACTGTTCCTCGATCTTCTGATTCAAGGGTTCGCTTCCCATTGCGATATCCATAGCCGCACATACACTCTTGAACTCGTAGTCATCCAGATCGAAGGGCGAATTAAATACTGCCATGGTACAGTCACCCACGAACTTATCCAGGGTGCCAAGATTGTCAAAAACAGCCTTGGTAGTAAGGGCAAGGTACTGGTTCAGGATGGCCACTACATCTTCGGGGCTTAAAGCCTCAGACATGGTAGTGAAGCCTCGTATATCAACGAATAATGCCGATATGTCGCGGCTCTCGCCACCAAGACTTACCTTATATGTTCCTGTCCGTGCAATTTCCTCAATGATCTGAGGTGCCACATATTTGCTAAAAGCCTGAAGTATCCTGGCTTTGTTCCTGTATTCCTGTATATACCGTTTAGCGAGACTGTACACATAAAATACAATGACAACTATCGGAAAATAAATGATGCTGATGACTATGCCCTTATTATTGTGCATCATGACACCGAACATCACTTCCGCTACTATCATAAGTACAGCAGCAATTGATGCAATGACTACATGAAGCCTTCTAAATACCAGTACCAGCAGGGCTGCTACTATCGCAAATATGATTGCATAGAGGTAGGGATTTCCGTTTACTGAGAAACGGTTCTGCATGAAAGCCTGCAAGATGTTCGCGTGTATCTCCACTCCGTACATCTGCTTTGTTCCGCCGGTGGGTACATTAAAATTATCCATCATGCCCGGAGCATATGCACCTACCAGTACAATGCAGTTGGAGAATGCCCTGGGATCTATTTTCCCCTCCAGTACATCTACCAACGGAACATACTCATAGTCACCAGGACGACCGGAATAGTCTATTATGGACCTACCGTACTGATCCTTGGAATAAGCAAGGGGCTCTACATGCTGATTCTCACTGTATTTCTTATATATCATCCAAGGGAAACTTCTATAAACGGTACCATTGTACTCTGTTTCCGTTGTTATACGGCGCACTGTTCCGTCAGAATCCTGAGAAACGTTTGAGTATCCCATGTAACACTCATCTGCAAGTTCCTGAAAAGGAAGATAAATATCTTTTACGGCGTAATAGATATTACCGTTGGGATCACGCAAAGGCCTGTCATCATATTTAAACTGGCCTACAACCACCGCATTGCCATATTCCCTGGCAGCCTCGGCAAAAGCCGTGTCCCCTGCCTCATCCACATGACCGGAAAACTGTATATCGAAACCTATGATATCCGGTTCATTTTCCGGATCTTCAGTAAGCTTTTTGATCAGGTCTGCATAGATTGAACGCGACCAGGTATTTATGGGGCCATATTTTTCAAGTGTATTCTCATCAATGCCTATTATCTTAATCTTGCTCGACACACCTCGAGGGGTCTGGTACAGTGCATCCGTTGCCAGGTAATCCAGTCTGGAAAATGAATTTGTGATCGTGAGTATGAAGACAAGCACTGCCGCAAGGATCATGAACAGTATGTCATAGATTATTTCACTTTTGTTTATTTTTTCCTTCATTTAGAATGTTCCTCTTACTCTAAGCTTCAGTTTTCTTTACGAACTTACACTCCATGTTTCCTTTTACAAAGAACTTATTACCGCCGGCATATACAGTATCATCTACCTTACCGTCGATTTCAACCATCCACTCGCCTTCGCCGGAAAAAGAATACTCGATATTCGACTTAAGGGTTACCACACGGCCTGCCGGCATTACGTTGTTAGACATCCACTGGGGGGAAAGCTCTACGGTGAATGTGTAGCTGTTTCCTGCCTTATCAGTTGCTACCACGGTCCAGGACTCAGTATCAGAACCTGAATCAAGACTTATGACGCATTTTCCTTTTGAGACATCATATGGCTTACCGTTCACAGTCACCTTTTCCAGATTATCATCTTCAAGAGTGAATGTAAGGTTATCCAGGGTAACCTTTACAGTTCCGCTCGGGTTATTTATTCCGAGACTGCTGTCAAACTTTGCTACCGGTGCCTTCATATCAATCTTTGCAGAAGGGTCAAAATCCACCGCATCGGTCATAGCTCCGTCATCACGCTGATAATAAAGTTTCTTTATCTTATCGCTCCACTCTATGGAATCCGTATAGCCGGTTCCAAGCGTGGTGCTTATGAGATACCCCTTCGGAGCCTTTATCTCAACATCAGATTTGAACCACCCGTCATCTCCCTTTTTGCCATCCAGGTACGCCTTATCAGAGGGTGTCTCCAGATATACTATCGAGAAATTCTTAGTTTCATTTACGGCAAGATATAATCCCGATTCAGGTGCACTGAATCTTACGATATAATCCCCAGGAGTGGTGGGCACCGTTGCTGAATAAGCATTATCAGGTGCACCTGCCTTTTTGTATTCAATTACCTTTTTCGCAGGCGATAATGACGAGGCAGTAACTTTCAGTTCCGTACCATAGTAGATTTTTGACGGAACGGTTAGTTTAATTGTATCTTCCAGATGATACTCCGTAATCTTAACAGCCGCGGTAATAGCCTTATCCTTTTCGCGCTTCAGGTAAACAGAACCACCTGCCGCTTTTACCGCTGTATAGGATATTGATGACGCAAAATCCGCATCAGCAGAAGACGATATGCTGTATCCTTCTGCAGGAATAACCTTCACATCCGTAACTGTCCCTGCGCTGTTCTTAACCTCCCGATACGAATAGGGATTATCGGGTGCAGCCAGATAATCGATATCAAACTCTGAAGTATCTTCCGCCGCAGTATACTCGTCAGTCTCTTCAAGCGTTGCCCTTACCGTGTATTTTCCGGGTTCCGTAGGCACTTTCTTGGAATACTTTTCGTCCTTTTCATCCTTTTTCTTATATTCTACTGTTACATCGCCTTTTGAATTCTTATCTATATCGTATTTTATCTCAGCCCCTACATAAACAGGCTTCTTTATATCTATATCAACGGTTCCCTTAATCTTCTCTGTCCATATGGCATCAAACGTAAGCGGGTCCGACATCAAAACAACATCATATGTATCCCCCAGGTCGTATTCCATGCCGTCCTGATCCTTCCAACCGGTAAGCTTATAACCAGGCCGTGTAAAATCTGCTGAAGCCCGAAGCGTAAAACTTCCTTCATCATATATATCCAGCTGCACTTCCTCATTTTCGCTTATAACAGTCCCACTTCCACCGTTTGGTCTGTAGGTTACCGGGATATTAATTATAGGAAGCTCCTCCCATATTGCATCAAAGTATATGTCCGTAACATCTGACGAAAACTCGTAAGATTCCCCTAAAGAATAAGCATTACCATCAGAAGCCTGCCAGCCTACAAGCCTGTAGCCATCCCGCGTCATTTCTGTTGTATTCCATAAGCGAAAATCACCCGTTTCAGGTGCGCCGGGGTCAAGGTCCACATTTTCAGTCTGTGTTACCGTTGAACCATCTCCGCCGTTCGGATTATAATGCACTTTTACCGTAACGGAAGACAAAGGTTCCCAGACTGCATCAAAACTATACGTTGTAGGGTTGCCGAACCCATAACTGGAACCGGGTTCATACTCAAAGTCACCACCTCCACGTTCTTTCCATTTAACAAGACTATATCCGGTCCTTGAAAAAGTATCATCTGCAGCCAGAGTGAATGAACTACCCGAACTAGCGTCAGCAAAGGTGGTTGTTACTGTATCTGTATAAGTCTGATTTTCTCCATCATTTGAGTAATAATTTATTGTAGTTTCGTATTCGGCAACATAGACAACAAGAAAAATATAAGGAGCCAGATTAGACATTGCCGGAAGCGGCCCCCGCACTTTTTTTTGAGATCTATACATTTTCCATGATTTTATATGACTTCCACTGGGAACAGTTACAGAAGAGCCACTAACATAATTAACTTCTAATACTCTTTTTTCTCCTTCGCAAGCATTAATACTATCTATAGCATCAGATATCGAATCCGTATTGGTTCCTACCGAATTGTAAGCATTCTGTGCCATTGCCTCATGTTCGCAAAAAACGATATATGTTCCGGCCCAAGATTCAGTTAAACTGCCTGTGGGCGGAGTTGCCGTAAGGGTAGCTCCAGGGGTCAGTGTTCCGGAGAGATAAAGATCGAATTCCGAAGCTGCATATACACTTGTGTGTATGCATAGAAAATTTGTGATGAACAATAAGCACAGCATAATGAACGCTGATAGTACCATACGCAATATGTTCTTTTTTTTGCACTTACCATAAAACATTAGCTATCATCCCCCTATCAGAATCCGCCTTTATTAATTGCTTTGCTTATATATAACAATAGCGACTGACTCTGTCAGCCGCTACTATAATATCACAATGTATTCTCTTCTTTAACCCTGCTTCATGTTACATTTATGGCTTTTCGGGCATTCTACGATTTCTTTACGAACTTGCACTCCATGTTTCCTTTTACATAGAACTTACTGCCACCGGCATAGACAGTATTGTCTACCTTGCCTTCAATTTCTACCATCCAGTCACCGTCGCCCGCAAAGGAATACTCGATATTCGACTTAAGAGTAACCACACGGCCTGCCGGCATTGTGTTATTGGACATCCACTGGGGTGACAATTCTATAGTAAACGTATAGCTATTACCTGCCTTATCCGTTGCCACCACGATCCAGGATTCAGTATCAGAACCTGAATCAAGTCTTATAACGCATTTTCCTTTTGAGACATCATATGGCTTATTATTTACAGTCACTTTTTCCAGATTGTCATCTTCAAGTGTGAATGTAAGATTATCCATTGTAACCTTTACAGTTCCGCTCGGGTTATTTATTCCGAGACTGCTGTCAAATTTTGCTACCGGTGCCTTCATATCAATCTTTGCAGAAGGGTCAAAATCCACCGCATCGGTCATAGCTCCGTCATCACGCCTATAATAAAGCTTCTTTATCTTGTCGCTCCACTCTATTGAATCAGTATATCCAGTTCCAAGTGTAGTGCTTATGAGATACCCCTTCGGAGCCTTTATCTCAACATCTGATTTGAACCACCCATCATTTCCCTTTTTGCCATCCAGGTATGCCTTATCAGAAGGTGCTTCCAAATATACAATTGAGAAATTCTTCGTTTCGTTAACAGCTGCATAAAATCCGGATGCCGGTGCACTTAGTCTTACCACATAATCTCCGGGTGCAGTAGGCACAGTAGCTGAATAGGCACTGTCGGGTGCCCCTGCTTTTTTATAAGTAATGGTTTTTTCTGCCGGTGACAAAGATATAGCCGTAACACTAAAACCGGTTCCATAGTATGTTTTTTCCGGTACCGTTATCTTTGGGGTATCTTTTGCGGTATACTCATTAAGAGCTATCTTATCAGTTATGCCCTTATTATCAATATTCTTTAAATATACCCCGCCTGATGTCACGACAGCTGAATATAGCACTGATGCCCCAAAAGAATCCGTAACTGATATACCTACACTGTATCCTTCAGCAGGTAAAATTTTCAGGTCGGTAACTGTACCTGTGCTGTTTTTTACCTCCTGATAAGAATACGGATTCTCCGGTGCAGACAAGTATGTTATCTCGAAGTCTGCTGTATCCACAGCCAAGGTGTAGTCATCTGTTTCTTCAAGGCTTGCCCTTACGGTATATGTTCCGGGTTCAGTTGGAACTTTCTTGCTGTAATCTTCGTCCTTTGCGCCTTTTTTCTTATATTCCAGCGTCACATCTCCGTCAGAATTCTTATCTATATCATATTTAAAATCTGCCCCGACATAGACCGGTTTCTTTACATCTATATCCACACTGCCGGCTTTCTTCTCCGTCCAGACAGCATCAAAAGCAAGAACATAATTGCTTTCTGAAACCTCACACTCCGCTCCCAGCGCATACTGGGTTCCGTCAGTATCTTTCCACCCGGTCAGCTTGTAACCGGTCTTTTTAAAATCCGCCTCGGACAGCAGCGTAACCGTACCTGCACCGGCAGTCATAACTGACACTTTGTTCTCACTTATTGTATTTCCGGTACCGCCATTGGGGTTATATATTATGTAAACGTTCAGGTTATTACTCCGTATCTCAAAATTCGCTGTATCTTCAGCTGATTTGTAATCAGCAGTTTCTGCCAGGGTCGCCCTTACCGTATATTCGCCGGGTGTCGAAGGTGCTGCCGATGTATATGTACTGTCTGCGGTTCCTTTTTTCTTATACTCTAAAGTGACAGTTCCGTCTGCCAGACTTTTTCTACACTAATCTTATCCGCTAATGGATCCCCCTCGTAAATAGGCCCATTAACAGCAACACTTACACTGGAATCTGCCTTTTCTACCCACCAGGCGGTAAAAACTGCCTCTGTTGTTATTCCCGGAAATAAAATGGTACTTCCCAGGTTAAAATTATTACCGTCTCCGGTAGTCCACCCGCTAAGCTTATAATTCGGTCTTACAAAATCAGCAGTTGAGGGAAATGTAAAACTTTGAACCGTAGATGTAGAATTGATAGTTTTATAATGATACTGATATAAAGTCTCTCCCGTTCCTTCACCGGGGAAATACCTGAACTCACTTTCCAACACAGCATAATACTCCGTTGAAGAACAGGGTCTCCATGCATATACATCATATCCCCCTACACTCGAAGGTACCAGAATCTTTCCACCGGCATGTCTTTTGGTCACACAGTAATCTTCACTATAATCCCCGGCTTTCGCCTTATCCTCATACAGATAGAATGTCATAGTACCTACAAAATCAATCAATGTCCCCGGACTGATATCACCATCATCTGCATATACAGTCATAGTCCCTTTATCCGTTCCACTCTGTAGCCCCACCGCTATACAGATTACCATTATAATTAAAGGGATTCTCTTTACAAAACCGATACCTGTTATCCGCATCTTATCTCTCATACGTTTTCTCCGAAATGTATCTCCAGCGTTTATAAGTTATTATTTTCTTTCCATCCGCTGAGTTTATAATTTGCCCGCTTAAATCCTGATTCTGCCGCGCTCAAAAGTGTTATTGAACCGTCTCCGCTTGTCAGATCTACACTTTCCGTCCGGTTAATAGCTGTACCGGTTCCGCCATTCGGACTATACGTAATAGTCTTATCATAAACTGCCTGATACACCAGAATATAATCCGCTCCCCATCCTGCAGTCGCCGCTTCACCATAATACTTCTTTAGGATCCATTCCGAAACAGATTTACCAGCAACAGATGAAGGTGTTACAACCGTTGTTTTGCCAACGCCATTAGTACTCGACACATTTAAATTGGGGGTAACATATCGATTGCTAAAATCACTGTAATACGAGACATCTTCATCATAAAGACAGAAAAAAACAGATATTCCAGTATTTGAATAATCATTTTCATAAGCAGTGATTGCTACACCACTATTAACTCTATCCGGACGAATAGGTTCATCAGCCGCATGAACATTCCTTATTCCATTTCCAAACTCAGAACTTGCCAGAACACTCATAACCACCAGTATAGCTGACAGCATTCGTAATAGCCCTTTTTTAATATTAAATTTCATTCCCCTAATAACCTGCCCCCCTCAAGGCATTCACCACACTGTCCGAGTCCTCACCGTCCGGCATCATCCATTAAAAACTGATTTTATTTTTTCCCCTGTACCGCAACAAAACTATATGTTTCTTCTGACTTGACATAAACAGTCACATTTTGCTCATATACAGTGTCATCACCTGTGTTACCATCAAGTTTGCACTTTGAACTCAGTGTATAACCTTCACCGATTAACAGCCGCACTTCGCGCCCCATAGGAACTTCCCTGGACTGTCTCCACGCCGGAGCAAGCACTATCTCCAAGGTGTATTTATTTCCGGCTTCATCCGTAGCAATAATGGTATTTGTCTCTGATAACAGCCCCGGTGTCAGGACCACAGTGTACTCACCATCTCCTGATACAGTATGCACATCATTGTTTACCTTAACTGTCTTGAGATTCTTATCTTTAATCTTGAATGCCAGGGTATCCGCATATATAGTTATGCTTTCCTCTTTACCGCTTATCCCCAGTGAACTGTCAAAAACTACAGCAGGCTTATCCTTATCAATTTTTACGTCAAAGGATACTTTTACAGCATCTGTCTTGGCAAGATCACTTTTCCGCTGATAATAAACTGCGCTTATGTTCTCATTCCAGTCTATAGACTCCTTGAATGTTCCATTAGGTGACGTACTGACAAGGTACCCCGTAGGCGCTTTTAACTTTACATCCGATGTATACCACGACCCATTACCTTTTGTACCTGTTAATGAAACTCCCTGGGAGGGTGCCTCCAAATAATCAATAGAAAATTCAAATTTCTCATCCACGGCCGCGTAAAATTCCGTTGCAGGCGCAGTAACCCTTGCAGTATATTTGCCAGGGGTAGTAGGAACCTTGGTAGTATATGTGCCACCTGTGCCTTCCTGCAAATAGGTAATAGTTTTTTCAGCCGGTGAAAGAGATGTGGCAGTTACATTGAATTTCGCACCATAATATATCTTGCCTGTCGTAGCTGTCGAAGGAGCTACCGTTATCTTCGGATCATCCTTTGCGGTATATGATGTCAGTTTCACCTGTTCTGTTATAGCACCATCAGTACTGCGTCTTAAATATACTCCGCCGGCTTTCTTTGCTGCAGAATAAAGCACACTTGCGCCAAATTCAGCATCAGCAGTTCCGGAAACTCCGATGCTATAGCCCGATGCCGGCACAACATACAGATCCGTAACAGTACCGGCACTGTTCTTTATCTCTGTATATGTGAACGGTGATGATGGTGCAGCCAGATACTCCATCTCAAAATCCACTTTATCTTCTGCTGATGTATAATCATCTGTTTCCTTAAGCTTAGCCCTTACAGTATATGTTCCGGGCTCTTTCGGTACATCCTTTGTATAGTCTTCATCCTTTGCACCTTTTTTCTTAAACTCAAGCGTAACATCTCCATCAGAATTCTTATCAATGTCATACTTAAATTTCGTACCAACATATACCGGTTTCTTTACAGTAATATCCACGCTGCCTTCTTCTTTGCCTGACCAGATTGCATCAAAAACAAGTGTTTCTGAACTGGCAGTGAATGTACAGCTTTCCCCCAGAGCATATTCTTCTTTACCATCTGTCTTGTTGGGTTCAGTAACCTTCCATCCTGCCAAAGTATAGCCTTCCCTAGTAAAATCAGCATCCGACAAAAGATCTATAGTTCCGAAATCTCCTCCGGTCTCAGTTTCAAACTCTACGGTTTCACTCACAGAAGTTCCCGTACCGCCGTTTGGTCTGTATGTGACAGTTACTTTAGGGATTTCTTCCCAAACTGCCGTCAGATTATACAACCATGTAAAATGATATGTTAAATTTAAGGTGTCCCCCGGCAGGAAGTCTCTGTCGGGACTACTACCATGCCATCCAACCAGTCTGTAACCTTCCTTAGTTGTAGAATCTGCCCCCGGAAGCGTAACCGGATAAACAGAAGTGGTACTCTCAAATTCCGGAGTGTAACTATCCATCGATATCGCTGTTCCGCCATCTGTATCATAAATTAGGGAAATATCATATACTGCATAATAAACAGCATAATCCCAAGTATTCTGACCGGAGAAATTGAGTGTTTTTTCGTCCATTTTTTCCCAGTGATCTACTTGATATGAATCTTTATCTGAACCCGGCACATTAACTTCAACATCCAATACTCCTTGATTACCCTGTTCAGGTTCTGCAATACCTTCAGCTATCACACCATAGCCTGAAATACCCTGGACTAAGTCTTCATATTGAATTACGTTGGATGCAGCAAAAGCATCGGCCGCATCACTCTCGGTATTGCAGAACACAATAATCACACCCTTATAATACTGATTATAGGCTACACTATTCATATATTCATCCGGTGCGTTCAATGAACTCGGAAACGTATCAGCCGCCAATGCTGTCATGCTGCCCGATTCCTGAATTGCAAAAAATTCTGACAGAGCGCACAGTATGAGAACAACTGACAGACCATAAGACAATATTTTATTTTTGTTTTTCTCTCTTCTACGCAAAGCCATACCTCCTGCTAATGTCCGCAAAGTACATTCCGATAACCATCTTTACTTTCCAGGTTGCCAATTTATCACCGTGTTTTCAGATACGGTATTACCGAAAGTAAAATCCCAGTTTCCGGATGCTGTAGGCATAAGCAGCGGTTCTTCTACGGGTTCATTCTTTTCTACCACAACAGTTCCGAACACATCTTTATCGTTCATGAAAGTCACAGTAAAGGGACCTGCATTCTCCTGCAGTTCTTCCAACTCCTCCTGGGTCACTCCCAGATCCTTATTACTATTATTCTTAATTATGCCAAGGTATTTAAGTGTCTGACTCTTAAAATCAGCTATATCAAAGTCCGCCATATCACCCTGGTATTCCGTCGCCTGTGCATCCTGACGGATCGTGACCATCTTGCCCTGGGATACCTGCATCAGCTGATTCCCCCTGCTTCCATCATCATTTATAAGGTCTGTTTCAACCAGGCCTTCAAGAGTCTGTGCCGTAGTATAGAGAACATTGCTTTCAGTGCTGCCACCCGCACCACCTGCAAGACTGCCAGCATCTGATACAGCATTATCGCTGACAGCAGCATCATCCTCGTCCGGTGCAACAGTAAATACCTCTGCCCTGAATATCGTACCTCTTACGGACATGGTTGCATTCTGAGTATTCAGCTCATATACAGACTTGCTGGACAGCGGCTCGTCTATCTGGTTTATGACAGCCCCCTGCAGAAGCTGTATGCTTGTTCTTGAATTGGCTGCCGAACCGTCTGCTTCCAGGATTATCGTCGTATTATTCTCCAGGTAGATATACTTATCCTCATCCGCCTTTATGATAAGCGTTCCTTCCACCAGGGATATCTGGTCGCCGCTCTGAAGGAGCATATTTTCATACGGTGTCACCTCGCTGCCATCATTGTGTACGACACTGGCCTGCCCCTCCACCTGATAAATCTTCAGCACCCTGTATGTTTTGTCTCCGAAAATGAATATGCAGCCCACAACCAATGCTATTATCGCAACGGCCACTGCTGCAATTATGATTATCAGATTCTTGTTTATGCCCTTCTTTTCAGTATTTGCGGTATCCATAGTTTCCTCACTCTTTTTATATTTATAATGCCGTTTCCTACAACAATCCTTTTTCCCTTAGGAACATCAAGGATCTTCGCTGTGCTTCCACGCCCGTGTTCTCTATCAGTACCGGAACATCCTTCATGTATCTGTCATAATACACAAGGAATTTTTCCCAGTCCGTATCACCGTCGCCCATCGGCAGATGCAGGTCTCTTTTCCCGTCATTGTCATTAATGTGTACATGCTTAATATACGGACCTACAGTTTCCGACCATTCATCTATGTCATGCTCCATGCCGAAACACACTGCATGGGCATAGTCATAACAAAGGCCGAAGTTCTCCACATCCTTAAGCCTTTCGGCAAGGCGCTTAAGCGGTGCCGGATCCGCATCAAACATGTTCTCGAGCCAGATCTGCTGATCAGGAAACTCATCGCATATGATCCGCCAGCACTCCTCGTTCCTGTTCACCCAGTTCTCGATATAATGCGGCAGGTAGAGCTGGGAACAGATATTTGAGTGGAATACCGTTCCCACAGCACCGAGCCTTTCAGAAACTTTCATGCTCTGCCTTATCCGCTTTAGGCTTGTCTTTCTTATTTCTTCATCCTCGCTGAAGACCAGCACGTCGAAGAAATCTCCGTGATTCGTCAGTGGCCCCGGGACTTTTATATCCCTGTACTTTGCCACCAGCTCATCACATTTTTTTTCATCATCCAGCACAGCCGGAAAGAAAAAATCGTTAAACTCGAACCCCAATCCATATTCCCGGGCCAGCTCCAGACTGTCATCCAGATGCACCTGATCCGGTATTACCTGAAATACCCCCACATCAGCCCTCCTTGACTACACGGTTCCTTCCGGTCTCCTTGGCTATGTATAATCTCCTGTCGCAGACTGCGATATTCTCTTCCGCCGACTTAGCAGGATCCACCTTGCTGCAGCCAAAACTTACAGTCACGCTTATTGCTGTACCATCGAAAATGCACTCCGATGCTTCTACTGCAACCCTGATCTTTTCAGCTGTAGCCACTGCACCGTCAATATCAGTATCATTGAGCAGCACTATGAACTCCTCGCCGCCCCATCTGTAGATGACATCATCCTTTCTGATGGTGTTGGCTGCAAGTGTTGCAACATGCCTGAGCACGGCATCACCGGCATTGTGCCCATAAGTATCATTTACTGCCTTGAAGTGGTCGATATCGCACATGATCATTGAACCGCCCACATTATTTCTTCTGTCGATGCCGTCACCGTACCTGATACTGAAGTCATGATAGAAACCTATACGGTTACGAACCTTTGTCAGACGGTCGCGCTCTGCATCAGCAAGGAACAGCTCGCTTTCCAGCGTAATGGAACAGATAAATGCAGCCAGTGAAAGCCTCTTGCAGTCCCTTCTGATATTGAACTTTCCGTCTCCGTCTATCTTGTTGATAACCTGGTATGCACCGATATATTCGCCACGGCTGTTTGTTATGGGCATAACGAGTATGGACTTGGTCACATAACCTGTCTTCTTGTCTACTTCCGCATTAAAGAAAGGATCGTTATAGGGATCATTTGTCACTATGGAACGCCCCTCTGTCAGAGCCTTGCCCACCATACCTGTTCCGATAGGGATCTCTATCTTGCCGGTGCCTGTAGCTGACAGCGTCCAGATTGTTCCTGCTTCTTTATCCAGCCTCCAGAAACTTGCCCTGTCCGCATTTACAAGGCGTCTGCCTAAGTCTGTAAGCAGCCTGATAATGGTAAGATGGTCCTCCTCAGCACTGGTAGCCGGATCGCGCATTTTGATATAAAGCTCATTTGATATCTCGAAGATATTATTGATCAGATCCTCGCTGTAAAAATCATCTAATCCAGTATCCGGTTCCTTAGAAACAGTCGCCGTAATCCCCGGTACTGATTCCGGTATATTATCCGGTAATTTTCCTTCTGCCAGTCCGTAAGGCATGCCGCCCGGAACCATAGGTTTTTCAGGTATTGCTCCGAGTAATCCTGATCCGTCTGCCGGGTTGAATTTCTGATTTGATGAGTCCATCTTTGCCCCTCCCTTTGTTTTATTTTTACACGACAAAACGCACGGGTAATGCGTGCTTTGTCTACAGTTTACTATTTTCCACGATTATTTTACCAAAAACCGCGTTTTCTTAATATATGTTTTATGTCTTATTTTTGCCTTTTGAGTCAATTTTACAGGACTTTAATCACTTTCAGGCCTGTCAGGATGTTCCCCGTCAAAATCAGGTTTCTCACCATCCGGCCACTCACCGTCAAAGTCAGGGGGTGTTCCAAAATCCGATCCGCCTCCGGGGCCTCCTCCAGGCGCTCCGAAAGTCTGCAGGTCACCGATATAATTTACTATTCCGTCAATGGTAACGCTCCCCAGTTCAGTTCCGTCAAGGTTTGACGTGGCAGAGTTCTTGCTCTCGGCAGTGTATGTTTCACCGTTTTCAAATCCAAAACCTGCAAATACAATTGCACTGTAGCTTTTTGCCGGATAAAAGCTTACAGCTTCATTCCCGGCGCTGTCCTTTATCACAATTCCGGTTCCATCCTCTGCGGATCCTTCATCTTGCCTGCCGGGGCCGTCATGACTGCTTTCACTATTGTCATCGCTACCATCGTCAGACGCTGCCGCTGCCACTGCTATGCATGTTACCGTCGAGCTTTCTGATATGGTCTGCAGCATTCCCGATGAACCGGCGCCTATAAGAGTTCCACCGGTCATTATGAAATCTACGCCGTAGTCAAAGAAACCGTTGCCTGAATTCTCCGGTCCGTCCACCACAACATTGCCGCCCGTCAGATAGATGTAGCCGTTGCTGTCCAGACCGTCGCCGTAAGCATTCACATATACATTGCTGCCGTCCAGATAAATGACATTTCCTTCATTTCCTGCCATGAAATCCCAGGGTTCCTCATCACCGTCATCCTCAGATTCCTCCGTATCACCGGCAGCATTTAATCCGTCATCGGAGCTGTTCACATTCACTACGCTGCCCACCATGTCAATGACTGTGCCCTCGATGCCTTCCTTGCAGTCAGCCACATTTACATCCGTATCATATAACAAAACAGCCTTATCAGCATGAATTCCGTCATCCCCTGCATTTATATCCAACTCGCCGCCGACTATCATCACATTGCCGTTGCAGTGTATCCCATCATCCCCGGCAGTGATATCAATCGTTCCGCCTTCGACATAGAAATAGCCTTTCTCCTCGTCTTCCTTTTCCGTGACTACCAGACCTTTGCCGCCTGCATTGATCGTATAAGTCCCGCTGTAGACTTTTATGGAATCTTTTCCCTTTACGGCATCGCCGACAGCAGTTATGTCCAGGCTGCCGCTCCTGAGTATCAGGTCATCCTTTGTATGTATCGCCCTTGAATAATTGCCACTAACAGTAAGCTTGCCGCCGCCGTTTATCACTATGTCACAGTCTGCTGAAATAGCCGCAGATGCTTCAGATGTGGAATAATTGTTACTGTCGGATATGCTGTTTTCCGTCCCATCAACCATGGTTATGTACAAGTTTTTTGCCCCTACAGCCCATATAGCCGGGCCATCAGGCGATGTGATATCCACGCCATTCAGAACCAATCGAACATTCTTATCCTCTGTCTCAGCGTAAATCTGTCCCTCAAAATCCCCGGAAAGCACATATGTCCCTTTTCCGCCTATCTTAATTAGACCATCCGAAACGCTCACATCATCAGCATCATCGCCCGTCACTTTAGCCGTATTCCCCGACATTTCGATATATGTGGCCTTTTCATCCTTATAACCGTAATAATCATAATTCTCGCTGTAAGCCGGGAAAGACAAGCTGTATACCCTGTCCGAAAGATCAATACCTGCCACGCTGCCGTCCTCTGTTGTAGTATCTATATGTTCCACCTGAGTCACACCTTCCGGCGCAGACGATTCACCGCCCGCATCCTGAACCGAAACAGCCCCGTTATCAGATGCCGCCTCATCACCGCTCACGGTGCTTCCGTTCTGGGTGCATGCCGTGAAAAACACGGCCACAAAACATATGCTTAACGCCGCTAATCTTTTCTTCATATCATTCCTCCGTAAAAAGCGCCGATAGCTGCTGGTCGCAGCCCACCGGCGCATCATTGCATCGATAATCTGTAAATATACCCTGTGGGTTCCTCAGATCATATTTTGTTAACGGTCCTTACATTTCTTCCGGCGCACGATTTACGGGCCTTGAACAGATAATGGTCAGGTTGCCGTTCTTAGTCCTAAGCTCATCCACGAATTCCTTTTCCTTTGAAGGATCCTTGATGTTGATCGTGTAGTTAAGCTCAAATATGCTGCCTAAATCAGTAGTCTTAACCCTTACCAGCTCTGACTTGGTGAGATACTTTTCGAAAGTATCATCAAATACCGTAGTATAATCAAGAGCCTCAGGTATAAGTATTTTCAAGCTCTTTTCACCCTTGTTGCCTTCACCGAACTTGGTCAGAACAAGCACAAGATATATCACAGCCAGTACAAGCGTGGTGCCGCCGCTATAGAAAACATATCCCATTCCATTTGCAAGACCTACTGCCATAGCAAAGAATATGAAAGTAATGTCCTTTGTAGTTCCAGGCAGCGACCTGAACCTGATCAGGCTGAATGCACCCATTACGGATACCGCCGCGCCAAGGTTTCCGTTTACTACTGTGATAACCACCTGAACCAGTGCCGGAAGAAGGATAAGTCCTATAGCAAAACTCTTGGTGTAGCTGGACTTAAACATATACAGCAGTGAAATTATCAGTCCGCATAAAAGGGATGCAAGCAGACAGATCAAAGCTCCTGATGCAGTTACCTGTCCTGCCGTGTTAGTAAGTAAACTCTGAAACATACCATTACCTCACTTTTTTTAATTCTAATCAGTCAGTGACACACACTGTTTCAGCTATTCCATTAAAGGCTAATTCCAGTTGCTGTGCTGTAAACCTCTGCTGAACGCATTCCGTGTCCTGGCTGGACTCCAGGTCATTCTTAAGCCTGCTCTGATAGACTCTCCCATACTTAGAGAATGAAGACGAGCGGATCTCCAGCTCATCCATTATTTCCACAAACCACAGCGGAAGGGAATCCGGCGCCTTTATCTCTAAAAGCCTCATATCTTCCTCATAAAGCTCGTCACAGGGAGTATTCTTACGGAGATCCATATCTGTCTTTCTGCTACGGATATGCTGGTCTATGGTAAACCTTATCTCCGGCATGTCTTTTACAACATATGCCATCCTGTCATATGCCAGAAATACATTAGGCCTTAAGTCATAAAACTTTATGGCATAATCTATCTCCCTGAATATCTGGCAGTCATATTCTTCAGGATAAATTCCATCCTCAAGGTAGGCTGCAGCAACGCTCATGGGCATTCCCACCCTGCGCTTGTACACCACGCCTTTCCATTTCTTCTTAAGCTCTAAGTATACCTTTGTATCATCCTTGGCGGTACCGTAGCAACGCACCCGGAATTTTTCCTTATACTTGGGCTTATCAAGGGATCTTCTGATCAGGTCGCAATCCTTTGTGTCATAGTACACATTGCAGATAGTATAGTCCGTATATTCATCCGGAATTATACGGTCGCCAAGCTTTTCAATAAAAGCTTCGCTTTTTTTTGCCGTAAGCAGATATTTTTTTTCAACTCTTTTAAAAATGCCTGCCATGATCCCCTGCTCCAGTGTTCCCTTAAAACCGAGTTATTTTATCACAGATTTAGATTATCTGCAATCCTTCAAAAAAGGTACCTAAAAGTGGCAATTACACGCACGCCGAAAGGTACCCTTCTTTCAAACTTAATTAAACAGTATTTGATGTTTACATCATGCCTTAGCCATAGCCTTTGCAAGTGCCTCAAATGCAGGAGCATCGGATGCCTTTCTTGTAGACTTGATGGTTACGATAGGCTCAACTACAGTGATGTCCTTCATTGCATCAAAGTATTCCTTCATCTTCTTGCCTGCAACAGGAGCCCAGGAACCGTTCTCGATGATTCCCACCTTCCTGTTCTGGAAAGCCTTGATCTTAAGGTGATGGAGCAGGTCATTCATAGGCGGGAATATCTCGCCATCGTAGGTGCAGGCACATACTATCATCCTGTCGTAAAGGAAAGCCTGCTCTACAGCCTCTGTCACATCCTCTTCAGTAAGGTCCATAGTCTTTACGGTCTCGCCCATGGCCTCAAGCTCTTTTGCAAATTCAAGAACCGCCTTCTTGGTGTTTCCATGAATTGATGCGTAAGGGATGAAGATTCCTTCCCTGTCAGGCTTGTAGCTGCTCCACTTGTCATAGGTCTCAACTATGAATGCTATATCATCCTTATGCACGGGACCATGGAGAGGCGCGATAACAGCTATATCCAGTCCTGCTGCCTTCTTCAAAAGCTGCTGAACCGGTGCACCGTACTTTCCTACTATGTTGAAGTAATAATGGCTTGCATCGGCGATCCACTCTTCGCCGTTCTCAAGTGCGCTGAATGTTCCGAAAGCATCAGCAGAGAAAAGTACCTTCTCGCTCTCCTCATAAGTAACCATTACTTCAGGCCAGTGGATCATTGGGGCCATTATAAATCTGAGTGTGTGGCTTCCCAGGGAAAGTGTGTCATTTTCCTTTACCGAAATGCACCTGCCGGTGAAATCATTTTCAAAGAACTGAGGCAGCATCTGAATCGTCTTGGCACTGCCCACGATTTCCATATCAGGATACATATCCGCCAGCTTTCCGATATTAGCCGCATGGTCCGGCTCAAGGTGCTGAACGATCAGATATGAAGGTTTCTTATCGCCTAATACATTTTTAAGATTCGTAAAAAACTGTTCCGTTCCCCTGGGGTCAACGGTATCCATTACTGCGATCTTCTCATCCAGGATCACATATGAATTATAGGATATACCCTCCGTAGGGTACTGGCTCTCAAAAATCTCAAGTTCGGGGTCATCCGCTCCCACGAACTTTATCGTGTCCGTTACCTGTACTCTGTCTAAGATGTTCATTTTTAGCCTCCTTTTTTGTTCTGCTGTTTCCATGCCTGCAGCAAGTCTGACGGCACGGGAATCATATAATTATTTATTCTGCAGTTATAAATTTACAGCGCTGATCCCACTCGCCACTTAGGCTCGACACAAGGAACATCCCTTCTCCGTCAGCTGTGCTTATCTGCATAGCCCTGGTAGGAACGCCTTCAGGGAGTACCATCCAGAAGGCAATTGCTTCACCGCGATCCATGGTTTCTTCATAAATCTTATCCTGTGCAGGATTCCACAGTACATCACCATCATCCGTGAAATCTACTTCTCCATTCTCAAGGGTAAGCTTCGTATCCGGTGCAAGGGAAACAGCGATCACTATATCCGTATCAGGCTTATCAACCATATATGGTTCACCCACAAGTTCCACAAGGTCAGCATCAGGATTGGTAATAATGAAAAGAACTGCATCCTGCGGTGCCATGCTCATAAATGCCTTCCAGTTCGCCTGGGTCGGATCACGATAGTAATCTTCAAAGAGATACATTGCCTCATTTCCCATTTCCATAGACTGGTCTATATCATTAAGTTCCTGTCCATATCCCCGTATCGGCAGCCACACGATCAGTTCGCATCTGAGATCGTACTCACCCATGATATCCGCAAACTCTTCCTCGCCTATATCCAGTTCATCGGAAATATCCATATCTGCAATTCCGCTGTCATTAGAGAATATAGCTATGCTTCCGTCAGCCCTTCCTTCTGTAAAACAAAACTCATCCCATATGACTTCTGTTCCGTCTTCGCTTAAATGGCACTCACCGATAATGGTATTCATGGCACCACCCGAACCACAGTTATAGAAGTGTCCGTTGTCCATCAGCCTGTAACTGTTTCTGGCCCAGCCTTCGATGGTCATGAAAGGCTTACCGTCTTTAATGGTGTAGACGCCCACGATATTATCCTCAATGATCATCTCCTGATCTCCGGCGTCGTACGCTTCGCTGTAGCCTATAAGAAGCTCGGGAACACCGTCACCGCTGTAGTCCTCAATCCAGTAGCCGATCTCATCAGGAAGGCTGTCCTTTTCGCCATACATGAGCCTTTCAACGAGCCCTTCCGACAGATAGTCATAAGATTTCTCATAATCATATCCTTCTTCTATGGTATTCATGATCTCATCGATTACCGGCGCATAAAGAGCCTCGTAATCTTCCTGTGAAAGTTCCGCCGGAGCATCCTGTTCTTCCGGCTGATCGCCGCTTTCTTCCTGGCTGTCTTCAGTAGTTTCTGCCGTTGCCTCTTCTGTAGGTTCAGTTTCTTCCTGTACCGCCGGCTCATCCACATTTCCGGCACAGCCGCAAAGCATCACAAGCCCCATCAGCAATCCTGCAAGTTTCAAACTCCTCTTTTTCATATCTCCCCTTTCTGCCGCATTTTATGCGTACACCTGTAAAAAAAATTAATACAGATTTATACCGTACTATTTTACTCCAAGTCTGAAATAAAGCAAACCAAATAACACAAATAACTTATCACGGCTTTTTACCAAAGCTTTGATAAAAGCTTTCACTCAGACCACAGATATTAATCTCACTTAGGCGTTTTAGACAGCAGGCACACAGTTTCCACATTTCCGGTAAAAGGAAACATGTCCACCATTCCCCATCTTTTTATACTGTAACCGGCATAGCTTATCGCTACCATATCCCTTGCAAGGCTGGTGGGCTTGCACGAGATGTAAACTATATTCTCAACATTGTATGCAAGTATCTTGCCCAAAGCCTTCGGGTTTATTCCGTCCCTGGGCGGATCCAGTATGATGCAGTCAGGCTTTGCATCCTTAAAGTCATCAAGGACCTTCAGGACATCACCAGCGATAAATTCACAGTTTGAAAGGCCGTTAGCCTTCGCATTCTCCCCGGCGGCAGCTACCGCCTCTTCCACTATCTCAACGCCCACCACTTTTCCCGCAGCAGGTGCTAAAAGCTGGGCAATGGTTCCTGTTCCACTGTACAGGTCAAAGACCATCCCGCCGCCTATGTGTTCCCGGATATAGCTCCTGGCCCTGTCATAAAGCAGCTCTGCCCCCAGACTATTTGTCTGGAAAAATGAGAATGGCGTTATCTTAAATTTTAACCCCAGTATCTCTTCTTCAAAATAGTCCTGTCCGTACAGAACCTCCATGGCATCGCATTTTACGGCATCAGCCTCCGAGTCATTTATTATGTGCAGTATGCCTGAATAGTGACCTGAAAGTCCTAAGGATAAAAGGCCGTTTTTCCACTCTTCCCACAGGCCTTCTCCTGCACTTTCCGAAGAAGTCACCAGGGCAGCCAGTATCTCGCCGGTCTTTGCCGCCTTGCGAAGCAACAGGTGCCTTAACACTCCCACATGATTCATCCTATGGTAAAAAGTGACATTCCTTTCTGAAAAGAAAACCCTGGTATATTCCAGTATCATTCCGAAATCCCTGTCCGCAATACGGCAGGCATCCGCATCCACTATATCGTAAAAGCTCCCGCGCTTATGAAGGCCAAGAGCCAGGGGACCATCCTTATAGCTGTCCCCGAAGGTATATTCCATCTTGTTCCTGTAACCGCATTCAAGCGGACTTCCAGCGATCCCGTCATATACGATGTCCGATGCCTCTATGTATCCCTTTAAAAGTCCCTTTACCTGCTCTTCCTTTATCCGCAGGGTCTCTTCATAGGGAAATCCCTGATACAGACAGCCACCGCATATTCCTGCGTTTGGGCACTTGTCGTCAGTCTCACATTCAGCAGGCTCTATAACCGACTTAAGCAATCCTTCCGCACGGCCATGGCTCTTCTTTGTAAGCCTGTACTCAACCTTCTGTCCAGGAAGGGCATTCTTTACGGACACGAACTCAATGCCGTCCTCGTTTTCGGCAGCCCTCACCTTTCCCTTATTGGGGAAATCCATCTTTTCTACTATTCCGCTATATATCTCGCCTTTTTTTAATCTCATATCCTAACCAATCAATTTCTTCCAAGCCTTACGCAGCCCGTGGATAAGTAAAAAAAAGCGGGAACTGACTGTTCCCGCCTTTAACAAAATTCATTTAAGATCAGTCTTCAATCTTCTTTGTCTCATCCTCAACAACATCATCGTCATCAAAGAAATCATCATCGAAGTCATCATCAAAATCATCATCGAAATCATCGAGATAATCAGGTGTCATAAACTTATAGATAGCAAATGCAACAACTGCTGCAACAACAACGATACCTAAAATGATAAGAACCGTCTTCCAAACATTCTTTGTTGCCTTCTCCTCTACTTCTTCCTCTTTCTTCTTTCTGAGGAAATCTGTTAACTTTACTGCTGCCAGCACATCATCCATCTTTAACATTATAGAATACCGCCTTTCATATTATAGTTGTGAGACGATCTCGCCCCCCATATGGAAAATATATTACCACATTTTTTAACTTTTTACTATACGAATTTTCAGCACTTCTGAAGCTTCGCAAAACCTGCGTACATGATCTTCTGTCCGGCTGCATCAAAATTGACCGTAACCTGATAGTCCCTTGCGCCCTTCTCTATCGCAAGAACAGTGCCCTCGCCGAATTTAATATGCCTTACCCTGTCGCCCACCTCATAGTCGGGCTTGCCGAATTTCATTTCACCGGCTTTTTTCAGGACCACCGGCTGGCTTGCTTTCACCGTTTCCTGTTTCTTTTCATAAACAGGCCTGCTTTTGTTCTCCCCGCCTAATGCCGCCATTGCATTTTTCTTAAAGAGCCCCGATGCCGCTGCCTTTTCTATGTCAACAGACTTCGGTATGGATGCATATCTTTCCGGCTCGCTCGCCCTGCTGCGGCTGTAGTCAAGATAGCCCTTCGTGTCATCAGTATCAGCAGACAAAAGTTCCTCAGGAATTTCACGGACAAAACGGCTGACAGGATTATATGATGTTTCGCCCCTTACCATACGCCCCCTGGCAGCTGATATAAACAGGATGTCTTTTGCCCTGGTGATGGCTACATAGGCAAGCCTTCTTTCTTCCTCTATGTCTTCGTCATTGCCGCTGTTTATGGACATATATCCGGGGAATACTCCGTCTTCCATGCCGCACAAAAATACGATAGGGAACTCCAGTCCCTTTGCGGAATGTATGGTCATCAGCAGCACCCTTGAGCTTTCATCGTCTGCATTATCCAGGTCAGACACAAGGGCCACATCCTCAAGGAACTGCGACAGAGTTCCCTCAGGATGGTCATTTTCAAACTGCTGCAGGGTGCTGATCATTTCGTCGATATTTGCCAGCCTGTCCTCAGCATCATCCTCGTCAGCTTT
The DNA here is from genome assembly GCA_000621425.1 of Lachnospiraceae bacterium AB2028. GTDB lineage: Bacteria > Bacillota > Clostridia > Lachnospirales > Lachnospiraceae > NK4A136. The sequence continues at coordinate 171,245 of JHYJ01000006.1, read as the reverse complement.
TCTTATTTCCTCATAGTAGCCGGTATCAGCTATAATTTTCTTTAAGGCCGCCGTCATGCCGTCTTTAGCCAGGCACTCCCTAAAGGCCACGATCTGATCCACAAAACCTGACACCTTTGCCGCCGCCTTATTCAATCCCGGAATTTCTTCTGCAAGGGCACAGGCATCAAAGAACCCAAGTCCGTTGCAATCCGCAAATGCCATGATTTTTTCAACAGTCGTGGGGCCGATGCTCCTTTTAGGCACATTTATTATGCGCTTTACGGACAGGTCATCCCTTGCGTTGTCTATTGTCTTTAAGTATGCCAGCAGGTCCTTGATCTCTCGCCTGGAATAGAAGTTCACTCCTCCCACCAGATAATAGGGAATATTCCTTCTTACCAGCTGTTCTTCAAATTCCCTTGACTGGGCATTCGTCCTGTAGAGAATTGCAAAGTCCCCGAAATCTGCAACTCCCCTTCTCTTCATCCTCTCTATCTGGTCCATGACCTCAGATGCTTCATCCCGCCCGCTCTGATATACATTAAAATGAACCAGCTCCTCTTCATCCCTTTCCGTCCAGAGTTCCTTATTCTTCCTGCCCCTGTTATTCTTTATCACGGCATTTGCTGCATTAAGGATATTCTGGGTACTGCGGTAGTTCTGTTCCAGCTTGACAACCTTGGCGCCGGGGAAATGTTCCTCAAAATTAAGTATGTTCTTAATATTCGCCCCACGGAATTTGTATATGGACTGGTCATCATCACCCACAACGCACAGGTTCTTATTCTTTGACGCCAAGAGACGAACCAGTTCAAACTGGGCGTCATTCGTATCCTGGTACTCATCCACCATGATATATTTGAACCTGTTCTGGTATGTTTCCAGCACGTCAGGGCAGCGCCTAAAAAGTGCCACCGTCAGCCTGATAAGGTCATCAAAATCCAGGGCATTATTATCCTTTAAAGTCTTCTGATACATTTCATAGGCCTGGGATATTTCACGCTTGTCATACTGACGGCCGTATGTTTCCGCATACTCATTAGGCCCCAGGCACTCATCCTTGGCATTGGAGATAGCCCTGAGGACCGTAGCCTCCTTCAGGTATTTGGTATCGATGTTTAATTTCTTGAAGACCTCACGCATTACGGACTTGCTGTCATCCGAATCGTATATGGTGAAATTGTTGTCATAGCCAATATGGTCAATATGTCGCCTGAGTATCCGCACGCAGGTAGCATGGAAGGTCATTACCCATACAGCCTCACAGCCTTCTCCCACTATGCGGTCAACACGCTCCCTCATTTCCCCGGCAGCCTTGTTGGTGAAGGTTATTGCCATGATGTTAAAGGGATCGATCCCGCACTCCTTTATCATGTACGCGATGCGGTGGGTAAGCACCCTGGTCTTTCCTGAACCCGCGCCGGCTATGATAAGCTGCGGTCCCTCCAGATGGCTGGCCGCTTCATACTGTCTGTCATTTAATCCTTCAAGAATACTCATAAAACTCCTTAAACACTAATGCTAACAGTAGGTGGGGAAATCCCCACCTACCTAAGTTTAAAATATAACTGTGATCAGTCCTATTATTTCAGCTTGCTTTCCCTGTAGATTATGTCCTCTCTTGCAGGACCGTTGGAAACCATAGTGATAGGATAGCCGATCTGCTCCTCTACAAAATCAATGTACTTACGGCAGTTCTCCGGCAGGTCCTCATACTTGCGGATGCCCTGTATATCGCACTTCCATCCGGGAAGAGTCTTTATTACAGGCTTTGCCTTTTCCAAAAGATGTGTAACAGGGAACTCGCCTGTCTCCTTGCCGTCTATCTCATATGCAACGCATACAGGAATCTCATCAAGATAGCCAAGAACATCCACAACCGTAAATGCCACATCGGTTGTTCCCTGAAGCCTGCAGCCGTACCTTGAAGCCACGCAGTCAAACCAGCCTACTCTTCTGGGCCTTCCTGTGGTAGCACCGTACTCGCCGCCGTCACCGCCTCTGTCGCGCAGCTCATTTGCCTCGTCGCCAAAGATTTCGGAAACAAACGCGCCGCCGCCTACTGCTGATGAATATGCCTTGCAGACAGTGATGATCTGCTTGATCTCATAAGGCGGGATGCCTGCGCTCACTGCACTGTAGGATGCAATAGTATTTGACGAAGTAACCATGGGATAGATGCCGTGGTCAGCATCCTTAAGGGTTCCTAACTGCCCCTCCATCAGTACAGTCTTGCCATTTTTAAGTGTTTCGCCCAGGAATGATGCCGTATCACCAACATAGGGCCTTACCATTTCCCTGTACTCGCAAAGAGTCTTGTAAAGCTCATCTACGGAAAGCAGGGGCTTATGATAAAGGTGCTCAAGAAGGACATTCTTCTGCACCAGCACTCTCTCAAGCTTGGTCTTTATAAGCTCATCATCAAAGAGCTCATTTACCTGGAAGCCGATCTTTGCAAACTTATCTGAATAGAAAGGAGCTATGCCCGACTTGGTGGAACCGAAAGCAGCTCCGGCAAGCCTTTCCTCTTCATACTGGTCAAAAAGAATATGATAAGGCATAACGACCTGCGCCCTGTCGGAGATCATTATCTTAGGCATGGGTACGCCCTTTTTCGTTATCTCCTCAATTTCCTCAAAAAACTTCGGAACATTAAGCGCCACGCCGCTTCCGATCACATTTACGGTATTCTCACTGAACACGCCGCTGGGCAGTGTATGCAGAGCAAACTTTCCGTATTTGTTCTTTATGGTATGCCCGGCATTGGCTCCACCCTGAAACCTTACAACCACATCTGCATCGGTTGCAAGCATATCAGTTATCTTGCCCTTTCCTTCATCTCCCCAGTTTGCACCCACGACAGCCTTTACCATCGTTGCTTCCTCCTTAAATTTCCTAAAACTACACTCTTTTCGACGGTAATTACCGTCCGAAACAATTACCCACAAAATATACCATACAGGCCTAACTGTTTCAAGATTACAAAACTACAAGTTCAAACATCAAACTTTGATCTCGCTGCCTTCTACCTTCAGATCCTTTCTTGCATCCAACACAGGCTGTACAAAATCCTTAAGATACTTATCCACCTGGATCGGTGAACGGCCCACATAGTCTGCAGGATTCATCCTTGCATCCAGCTGTTCCTTGGTAAGTCCAAACATATCATCCTCAGCTATCAGCTCAAGAAGATTATTCTCCAAACCTTCCTTCTTAACATGGGCACCGGCCTTCATTGACAGCTGTCTTATTTCTTCATGAAGCTCCTGTCTGTCTCCGCCAGCATTTACACAATCCATTATTATGTTTTCCGTAGCCATGAACGGGAGTTCGCTTAAGAGGTGCTTTGTTATAACCTTATCATTAACAACCAAGCCATCCACTACATTCAGCACAAGATCAAGAATACCATCTGTGGCAAGAAAAGCCTCGGCAACTGATATACGCTTATTAGCGGAATCATCAAGAGTACGCTCGAACCACTGCGTTGCTGATGTTATAGCAGGATTTAACGCATCTATCATTACATATCTTGAAAGTGACGCAATACGCTCGGAACGCATAGGATTACGTTTATACGCCATTGCTGACGATCCTATCTGATTCTTTTCGAAGGGTTCCTCCACTTCCTTAAGGTGCTGTAACAATCTGATATCGTTACTCATTTTATGGGCGCTTGCAGCAATACCTGCAAGCACATTGCAGACCCTGGTATCAACCTTTCTGGAATAGGTCTGGCCTGATACGGGGTAGCATGCCTTAAAGCCCATCTTTTCAGCTATCATGGGATCGATCTTATCTATTGTCTCCTGATCCCCATGGAAAAGCTCAAGGAAACTTGCCTGAGTACCGGTAGTCCCCTTTGAACCTAAAAGTTTAAGTGTTCCCATCACATACTCCAGATCCTCCAGATCCATCATAAATTCGTTAATCCAGAGTGTTGCCCTCTTACCTACCGTAGTAGGCTGAGCCGGCTGAAAATGAGTAAATGCAAGGGTAGGTACATCCTTATATGTTTTTGCAAATGTAGCCAGTTCATCTATCGCACTTACAAGTTTCTTACGAACAAGTTTCAAAGCTTCATTCATAACTATAATATCCGTGTTATCACCAACATAGCAGGATGTTGCTCCCAGATGAATGATACCCTTTGCCTTGGGGCACTGAACGCCGTATGCATAAACATGACTCATAACATCATGACGCACTTCCTTTTCACGCTGTCTTGCCACATCATAATTGATATCATCCTTATGCGCTTTGAGTTCCTCTATCATCTCATCGGTTATTGCGGTAAGTCCCAGTTCCTTTTCTGTTTCTGCCAGGGCTATCCACAATCTCCTCCAGGTACGGAACTTCATATCCTGAGAGAAGATATACTGCATGTCCTTACTTGCATACCTTTCTGATAAAGGGCTTGAATAACTGTCTGTTGCCATTTTTTCCTCCTTGTTTATGTGCCTTCGTATCTGTCTACTATGTCTGCAATTTCATCCGAATACTGGGGATATGCTCTTGCCAGCTCCTTGATCTTATCCTGGGCTTTCCTTGCCACATCCTCGTTGTATTCCAACTGTTCCCTTAATTTCTGTCGCCTTGCGATCAATCCGTGCCGGACCTCAACCATTTCTCTGGGATCAACAAGTGCTGCAGTCTGCTTTATCCAAATCTCAGGATCCTCTACTGAATGACGGCTCAAGACATCCGTCAGTGAATCATAATAATACTCCAGTTCCTGCTTAAGCTCCTGATCCTTCTGCCTTGCCTTTACCTCGGCAGTATATGTATTCCAGTAGTCCTCAAGTTCATCCGCCGACTCCACGTCATATTTCATATATAGATATGAGAGCAGCTTGGTATTGTTCACATAGCGGATCTTTACGGTATTGTGAAGTGTTATCATATGGTTCCTGGTTTTCTCCAGACGCTTTTTTTCCTTGCCTGCATCAGCGTACCTGACAAAGAGTACCGTAAGTGTCAAGGCTCCTGCCGCACATATCATAAGGTATCCCCATATGACATCCATTTCGTACCCCAGCTGTAATGCAGTCAGAAGAATGATGCTCACCAGCATCGCACCCACACATATTAATGCTATTCCCCTGGTATTAGCAATGGTTATATTCGCCTCCCTGAGCTGATACCTATATGAATGCCTTTCAGCTTCCAGTTTTTTAAGATCCCTTAAGATAAGTTTCCGGTACTTCTCAGCATCCCTTATCTTGCCAATACCTGTAGGGATTTCTTCCTCGTAGCGTTCCATAAGGAGCAGCCGCTTTTCCTTCATGTTACCGGTCTTTAAGAACAGCTCCCGTCTCGCCTTCTCTCTTTTTGCTATCTGATCTGCCAGGTCCGCAATCTGAACCCTTACATCATTGGAAAGTTTTTCAATCTGCTCCATATCCATGAGCAGGGAAGTAACAGCCTCGTATTCATCCCGGCTCTGGTCAGCCTTGTCCGCTGCCTCTGCCATCTGCCCCAGTGCCTCAAGCACATAGACAGTCCGGGAATCAGCATCCCCCAGATAATGCTCTGATTTACGCGGGGCATCTTCATCCCATTCCTCCGGTTCTTCTTCAAAGTCACCGTAGTACCATTTTTCCCACTTATTTTTAATAGCAGCGAAAATGTTCACTATCCTACTCCATCATAAAGCTCCGGAACTCATCCTTCATCAAGTCAATGCTGCGAATATTCCTGTTCTGCTTAAACTCACCCTCTATAGCCTGCATCGTCTTTTCCACATTCATTATCTCCGTATATTCCGGTGGAAGCGTACCTATGAACTTAAGGTATTCTTTTTCACCGAGCTCCATCCTTTTGGCTGCGAGATATGAAAACTCTGCCTGCTTATCACCGGTCATATCATAGGATTTCTTGAAATGCCAGGCTGCTTCTTTAAAGTAAAACAACTTTGAAAAAATTACGCCAAGGTCATAGTATGCAAGAGCTAACAGCTTTTTGTTGCCTTCATTTGCAGGATTGTTTATGATGCGTTCAAAACACTTAAATGCTAACGCCACCCTGCCGCTTTTCAGGAAATATTCAGCCAGCACCTGTTCCCTGCTGACGCCGTCCATATCATGTGCCGAACGGACTACCTTTGCGGTATCCTTTATCTCACGCTCCGACGCATAATGGCAATAGCTAAGTATCTTTTCTGCAAAAGCCTCCGGCCTGATGCTCTGACGCATAACCTGACGAAGCTCAGAAGCCAGATCCTTTAGACTGCACTCCTCAGCCAGCCACTCAATGAGCTCATTGCCGGCAAAGGACTCGTCTATCATTTCCGCATTATGGAAAATATAAAAACAGAGCTCCTCCACGCAGTAAACGCGGATGTAGGTATTCTTTATCGTATATGGGGTTTCGGCATACCTTCCTATGCACTGATATATCTTACCCAAAACCGTCTCCTTATCATTACAGCGTAAATTCGCTCTTCCATTCTAAGCCGGATGATGCATAAAGCTCACCAAAGCCTAAATCGCTTATCTTTATCTCAGCCTTCGTTTCCGATGCCATACGGATTTCCAGATGAACCCTTGAAGCCTTAGCCGGCCGCTTAGGAAATCCTTTAAGTTCTATAGGAATCTTCCTTACATTCTTTCCGTTAAGCGGGGTTACTATTATCTCTATGGGGCCTGCGTCCTCAAGGATAAGATCGCACTCCCTGCCGGAATCGAACCAGTTCTTACCAGCATCTAACAATGCCATATAGGCATCCTGTCCTTCCCTTACTATATTCATTCCAAGGTTTGCCTTAAGCCTTTCCGGCCCTAAGAATACATAACCCTTTTCAGCTTTTTCAGCAGAGTTCTTCTCCACTGCGCCTAAGCATGCCCCCTTTGAAAAAAGGTTGCTGCCTAAGAATATTCTCCTGCCTACGCACAGATACTTTAAGGTATCAGGGAACCATTCCCCGGAAAATCCGTCACCCAGGAGATAAACCGCTGATGTCCGTCTTCCTTCAAGAATGGTACGGCATATAGCAAGGAACTCAGCATCCTTGTTCTTCTTTTTCTGTTTCTCGTCTTCTTCAAAAAACTCCGGCTTAAAATTCGAGTAATGCTTTTCATCCACCAGCACTACCACCGGAGTGGTCCTATAATTTTTTGAATAAAGCATGGTATGCAGTCCGTCTGCCCTTAAATCGCAGACAAGAACATCAGAAGCCTGCAGCTCCTGTTTCTGATGCAAAATGAAATGATATCCTGCCTCTGCGTGGCTTAAGAAGAATACCTGCTCCTGCTTGATCCTTATTATGCTTATAGCCTCTGTCAGAGTTTCTATGGTAGAAGCCTTTGTATCATCAACCGTTATGGTTACCGATACCACTCTTTCAAGCGGGCTTACGGTAGACAACTTCGAAAGACACTTCTTTAAGAAAAGTGCCAAAAGCTCCACCGGATCATATTCCAGACCGTCAATCTCCCTGACACTTCCTGCTACTGCACCGGCTAATATCTTATCCACAGCCACCGCTTCCCCAAGGGATATCTGTTCTATGGCTTCCTCTCCGGCATACCAGATATTTTCACCGTTTTTCTTTGCCAGGATACTGGGGATTGAAAGCCGCTCGTCCGTATCCGAAAGACTGTACGTCTGCACATCACCGGACAGAGTTCCGTAGCTTATCTGCGTATATTCGTCTGTAAGATCTATGCCAAGGACTGTTTTCTCAGCTGAAAGCTTTCCTATGGCATCTTTTATTCCGTTGCTCATTTTTCCTCTTTCAGGCCTTATCCTTTATATCCGTAGGGCAAAAACAGTCTGTCGGTCAGGTATGCCTGTGCCTCATATTCCTCAGCCTTTTGTTCCAGGCGGTCTGTCTTATCCTGTGTCATGACCGCCACCTGATTTATCATTGAATACCTATCCGGAGCCCCCGACAGTCCTGCCTCTGTTGCCTCCAGCACGCTGGCCTTGGTAAGTTTCTCCCTACGGTCATTTTCTTCCGTTATATAATAATTGATCTTCTCACCTTTAAAGAGCACAAAGGACTTGATATATACACCACCGTATACATGGAGCATTTCTTCCTTTTTGTACTCGTCTGACTCCACACCGGGTGTCGAAGTCACATAATGCAGTATCACATGGCTGTCAGGATGTCCGCAATATTCAATAAAGCTCTGTCCTGAAAAAATCCTAAGCCTGGGTTCCTCTTCCTTAAAACTCATAAAGCAGGGAAGGAATATCCCTTCACTCCACATCTGCTTCAGGAAATATAATGCAGACTCCATCTCATCAACCGTTATTGTATTGGCATCCTTTTTCTCTGCCGCATGCTTAAGGAATGAGAAAATTGAAAAATGTGTCAGCTGCTCTCCCTGACGCGCATAATACATGATACGCTCATAGCACTTTTCAGTCCCCTCAGCTCCATTTACAAACATGTCATAAGACAACGCCGACAACACAGCCCTTTCAAGCGAAGAAGCTGTTGCTCCCTCTGAAAACTGCGAGTAAATATCATATTTTTCCTTAACATCTGCTCCCGTAAACAGGATCTGCGTAAGCATCCCTGCAAGGAAACTATGAACATCCACGCCAAAAGTATCTGCTGCACGCCATATTTCTTTTAAGTATCTGGTGGTACCGCAGGCATACTTCAGCAGATAAACCAGCGACTCTTCATCATACTTCCCCATCGACATTATGCTGCTGCATAACGCTAACATCTGCGGATCATATTCGTAATCCCTTCTGACAAGCACTCGATCGCATAGCCTGAGCAGAATCTTATAATCAATGCCTTCTGTGCCGCATTCGCATACCCAGGAAAAAGCCTCATCATAAAGCCCCCTTGCTACCATTATCCTGATACAAATCTCACGATCCGCACGGCTCATCCGTTCAGGTTCTAAACGAAGCAACAGTTCGTCCAACATGGCAATATTATCATTATCAAAATAATACTGGGCAAGGTCTATCATAAGCCTTCCGGAATATTCATCCGTAACACTCTCCTGCAATGAAAGCCACGAAAGCATTGCCTCATTTTTTTCATTTATGCGGATACTGTCATTTCCCAGCTCAGAAACATACAGTATGCCTCCCAGCTCCGGAGCTTCAGCATTGCAAAGTTCCTCCGGATTTAGGTCGTCTGTGATGATGAGCAGTCTCTCATCCTTATCCGAAAGCTCCCGCCTGTTTCCTTCATCGTCCTCCCAGAAAATATTGACCATATCACCGTAGACAGGAATCAAAGCCTCACTATTGAAAAGCGGATAAATAAACTCATCCTGAAGATGTTCATATACCAGCACCACATTTACCGCACGCTTATCAGAGATCCGAACCCGCTCGGTGAAAAGCAGTTCTGTATAGGCATTTCCAAACTCAGGCGCCATGGAAAAAGGATCCAAAAGGCTTGAGTAAAGAAAAGCCATATTCTCATCTATGCTATGATTAAGAAGCTGATCTTCCACGAAGGCGGTCATGCTTTCCTCATATCTCTCATAGAGTTCCGTATATTCCGACTTATGTTTAAGTACATTTGCATAAAGCAGCGCAGTCCTGGATGAGTCAAGATTTGAACGATACGCAAAATACATCAGAACTATCTTAGGCAAAAGGCCATCATAGTTATGTGAAATAGACATCATATAGTACTCATACAGTCTGGCCATCCTGATTTCCTGCTCAACCGCATCCGAATACCACCTAAAATACCTGCTGCCTATACAATTTCCACGCATAAGGTGTGTGCACAGCGCTGCCAGAATATTTCTATCGGGCTGTATTTCATAACAATCTATGAGCATGGCCAGGAGTTCATCTGAGAATGCATGTACATCGTCGCTTAAGAAGGCAAATCTTTCCCTGAGCGATGAGCCCGTAATACCAAACTTCAATGCAAAACGCATCACAGTAAGCTCGTATCTTCCAAGCTTTTCCATCTGTTTCGGATCAGCTATGAATAAATGCACAGCCTCCAATAACATAAGCGGACTGCGGCACCCCTTTTCAAACTGATCCCTTAGCAGCTCATCTCGCTTACGGGGGCTGTTTTTTAAATCCTCCCGCATATAAAGGCAAAGCCATGCAAGGCGCCAATTGTCATCATTTTCTTTAAACAGCTCCCAGACTTCATCCGCCAGGGATTCTTCTATTATAGGATCCGATGCATATATGCTCTTAAGATAACAGTAAAAGCCCCTTAACTCAGGCAACTGCTCTTCCGTTTCTATACGGACTGAAAGCATCTCAAGTATACGGCCCGCCTCCTCTGTCCTTTTCTCCATCAAAAGAATCTGAGCCTGAACAAGACGCAAATCCACCCTGTCCGTATCTTCAGAAAGCACAGGCGTGATCATTGCCGCACACTCCCTGCACCACTCGGCCTTAGTTATTCTGCCGACTCTGAAATCTATGTATTTAGAAGTAAGCTTTATCAAAAGTTTCCTGTCTCTGTGATTCGGTGTCACCTCAAGAGCGTGTACATAAACAGGAATCGAATAAGACTCATTCTCACTATTTATCACTATCAGGCCCTTATTTAGCCCTGCATGAAGATTTGCACTTACCACGTGGTACCCGATGACAGCCTCATTCTTCTCAAAATCAGAAGAAATTATGACCTCGGTATCATTTTCCAGAAAAGCCCCCTGTACGGATATGTTCAGCTTGGAGTACCCCCAACCTTCACGCCGTACAATAATCTCATCCGGAGCATCAACATCAGCTAAATCTATGTCGATTTCTTTACAGTTAAAACTATATGTCGGCGGCACCTTCTTGTGGGCGATCTGCAAGAACTTTTCCATGTTGAACTGGTTGCCGCTATATGTTGAAAGCGCCCTATAAGCAGTTATATACTGGGAATCCGTTCCTGAAAGTATATTTACAAAACTCCCCGAATAGAACAGATCACATGCAGTTTTCCAGTCGGTCATTGCGAGATTTGTGAAATGGAAAAGATTGCGTATATCCCCAAGGCTGCTGCCGGGTATCTCGCTCAGAATGCTTATCTCAAAAGGGAGTTCGTATTCGCCGTGATCGGACACGATAAAAACTGTTCCTTTATGCACATCCCCCGGCTCAAGTCCTTTTGACGAAAGCCTGTAAGGGATCTCACAGCTCCCCCCTGTAAACTCCGTCTCCCTTAGCTGAAAGCGAAGGTCTGTACAGTAAACAAAACCCCTGGTATTCTTCTCCCCCATTATGTAAAAGGAGCCGAACTGCTCACTGTCTGCCGACATGGCGCAGCTTATGACATCACAAGAAAAAGAGAGGGGTTTCACCTCCCTGCCAAAGTCATACTGCTCATCCAGAATATTTTGTATAGTGTCCTTCATACGGGAAATATTATACCATAGTCCGCCCTTTATTAAAATCTCATAATTAACTTTTCCATCACGCCCCTTGTTATAGACTCTTAATTTATGATTTAATTATACCCATGAGGGTGCTGGTCAAATGGAAAAAAAGCATAATGTTTTCTATACTGCTGCTGATTGTCCTGGGTATATATATCACCATCGGCAGCAAGGGTGAGGAAAAGTCAAAGTTCGGCTCCACCACCTTCGAAAAAGTCGGGGCTGTAACACATATCAAAAAGTTCGACATAAATGTAGTCACTACCAGAAACTATCTCAGATATTTCCAGGACAGTTCCAGAAGGGAAGTAGCCAACGAGCTGAAAAGGATGGGCGTGGAATTCGTCGCCCTCTCGGATGACTACATATTCTTCCAGGAATTCCGCATAATCGAAGGCGGACTTGACATTACTGATCTCGCAGCAGTCGAGAAACATCTCGCCGACTCAGCTCCGGGCTATGCCATCACAAGCACCCCCGAACACGCGGACGTTACACTCGGCGAAATAGATTTCCATAGGGTCTGCTACAGCAGGAAGGATACACAGTACCAGGATTACGACGTTGTTGCCGACTATTTCACGGAGCATAACGGACAGATACTTGAGATCAGGTGCTATAACGAAGAAAGCCGTCCCCCTGTCTACGAGGACACGGTCAGCCTGCTGATCTCCAAATTTGAGCCCCAGATGGAAAACTATACTTATGGAGCCCCGGCACATGCCGCTGCTGAAGGATCCACTCTTTCCGCCCGTATTAAAAGTATCACTTTTGCTCCCTGGCTCTTAGTAATTCCCTTTATATACGCCATGCTATGCGGCCTTACCTTTACCGGCAGGGCTGAGCGGCTTTATAACAGCGATACTAAGAAACACTATTATGTAGGAGACGACGGAACCGGCTGGAATGAAGATTTCCTTTCGCTGCAGACTTCCAAGATGCTCTTAGGTTTCTTTGCCGTACTGATAGTGTTCCATCATCTGGTACAGCAGTCCGGCAGCAACGACGCAGGACTTCTTTATGTCCTTGAAGATTTTGGCGTAGGCTTCGTCGGAGTGTTTTTCTTTTTCTCAGGCTACGGCCTATATGAAAGCTTCAAGAAAAAAGGCGACTACCTGAAAAGCTTTTTTAAGAAAAGATACCCTGCCGTCCTTATTCCGGCATTCACAGCCCTGCTTATCTTCCTTGTGTTCGATATCATTGACGGCGGCATTACCTCTCCTTTGGATTTCATCGCCAAGCTTACGGGATGGAAACTTTTAAATCCCCATATGTGGTACATCGTAGAGATTGCCCTTCTCTACCTGCTGTTCTTCCTGGCATTCAGTCTGATCAAAAACCATACTATAGCACTCTCTTTGCTTTTCATCTGCGTCCTTGGTATGGTCGCAGGATCCCTGCTGCTTGGCCACGGAAACGCATGGTTCCAGGGGGAATGGTGGTACAACACAAGCCTCCTTTTCCCTTTCGGCATATGGTTCTCCATACACCGTGAGAAAATTACGGACATCATGAAACACTACTACATACTTCTGATGCCCGTCACACTGATCCTGTTCATAGTATTTTATAAGGCAACAGCCTACATGCTTGAACACTACAGCTACTGGAGCGAGACCGCCATGGATCCCGGCTATGATGACAAATTAAGGTGCCTCTCAGTCCAATGTCCCATGGTACTGTTTTTCGTACTGTTGCTTCTCTTCATCGGGTTAAAACTAAAAAGCGGAAACAAAGGACTGGAGCTGCTGGGAAACATATCCCTTGAGCTCTACCTTATCCATAACCTTTATATAAACATCTTTTCATCCTTCAAGGGAACCGGAATATTTTACACCTGCGTCATCCTGTCATCCATAGTTTCGGCAGCTGTACTGCATTGCTTAAACACCGTCATCCTATGCCTTATCTACAAAAAGCCTGTTCCGGATATCAGGCGCCATAAAAAGACTTTTGATGAATACCTGCGCAAGAAGAAAGAAAATTCGCTGTCATTTTCAAAAAAACTTAAGCTCTGCCTTAAATATGCAATCAGGCATAAGGGCAAGGTAGTCCTTGTCATATTCAGGACTATCGTCGTTCTTATCATCTGTGTCATCACCATCTTCCCTATTTTCGTGATGGTGATCAATTCCACCAAGACCAGCCATGAAATCCTTCAGGGGCTGTCATTACTGCCCGGCGGAAGCTTTGCCGCCAATTTTAATGAAGTAAAATCCTATATGAAAAGCATGGGCGAAGACTTTTACGCCATTATGGCAAGGTCATGCATCATATCCGGATCGTGCGCCCTGTTAGGAACATACATAGGAGCCCTATGTGCATACGGTTTTGAGCACTACTCTTTCAAAGGCAAAAAAATATTGTGGATATCCGTCATCTGCTCCCTTATGATACCGCCTGTAGCCGGCAGCGTCGGATTCTTTAAGGTAGTACTGGCACTCCATTTGTACGACAATATCCTTCCGGTCATACTGGTAGGCTTAGCCATTCCATCCTGCGTTTATTTCCTCAGGATGTATCTGCATTCCCTGCGGCTCCACGAAATAATCGAGGCAGCAAGAATAGACGGCTGTCCTGAATTCCTGATCTTCAACAAGATCATCCTGCCGATACTTAAACCGGCACTGCTGCTCCAGCTCATATTCAACTTTTCCATGAGCTGGAACAATACCATATACCAGGGGCTGGTACTTCTGGATATAAAAAAGAAGACCATCGCGCTCTTCCTTAAGACGATGACCGGCGGCGTGGGTATGGGATCTGACCCCGTCGTATACTGCATCCTGCTGCTGGCAACAGTACCTTCCCTTGCTGTTTACATACTGTTTTCTTCAGGCATAATGGCCAATATAAATATAGGCAGCATCAAGGAATAAGAACTTGCCGAACCACCCGGACTATGTTAAAATTAAAGTGTATCAATAGGTGGCATGGATGCCTTTCAACATTATCAAAGGAGTGATGATCATGAATGTATCAGGTACATCAAACATTTCTACACTGTTTTCATCACTGGGCGGTTCGAATAATAATAAGTCTGCGGATCTGTTTTCGTCGCTGAATTCATCAACCTCGAATACAAATCAGGGCATAGGTTTCGACCTGACCAACTACAGTGCATTAAAGAATGGCAGCTACTACAAGGTGATGAAGAAATATTACAATTCGAAGCCTGAGGCTTCCGAAGAGGATATTGCAGCTGCTGAGAAAAAGATCAAGGATACTGCAAATGCGGCAGGAAACGTTGTTACTTCATTCAACAAGCTTAGTTCTCTTTCTTTTGCAGAGGATGACAAAGAGGAATCTGCATCAAAGATAGAGGATTTCGTAAAAAGCTATAACAGCCTCATTAAGAAGGGCACAGACTCTCTGTACAGCAATGTAGCGCAGAAGACTGAATGGCTTAAGAACCTCACTGAAGAATCCGGCAACCTGCTTGAGAAGGCAGGAATAAAAGTCGGTTTCGACGGAGAGCTTAGCTTTGACAAGGATAAATTCCTTAAAGCAGACGAAAGCACTCTGAACGAAGTGTTCAAAGGCAATTCTTCCTGGGCATCCAAGGCTGAATACAAGGCTGAGCAGATCTACTCTCTCGCTCTTACCGGCGATACATCTGCTAATTCCTATACGAATGCTGCACTGCTTAACGGCGGCACCGGATCATCTTATACTACAAGCGTATAACAGCCAAACCAATTATAACAATCATAAAACGGGCAGGAAATATCCTGCCCGTTTTTTCCGCCCTTCTTTACCGACTTACCATAATCAATTATTAGGAAATGAGCCGGATTATCCCACAAAAAACGGAGAGCGGCAATCCACTCTCCGTCTATAAATTTAGTTCATAATCACATTCACTAATCGTGATGTTTTATGAGCAGTCTTTACAATTACTTGTAGTATGCAAGTATCTCTGAAGCAGCCTTCTTTACATCGGTCAGAGTCCAGTTGTCAACATCTGAAGAACTGAAGGATATTGTCAGTGCTTCCTCATCTCCCCATGAATCTTCATAAGGGATAAGGATATATGCATACTTGTACTGCCAGCCGTCCGAATCCACTTTTTCCTCAATGCCAACCAATACATATGAACCATTGATCATCGTGCTGTCATTGTAAAGGTCATACTCAACGGAATAATCAGAATATCCGTCAGGAACATAGCTCTCATCGTCAACATAATGCTTGAAGTCATAAGGTGCATACTTGCTTACATAGTAGCTTGCCCAGTTATCATTCTCATAGTAGAGAGAATAGCTGTCAGAATATGTCATATTAAGCTCATAGTCCGCATAAGGATAAAGGGTAATCACTCCGCCTTCGTAAGCAAAGTTTACACTGCCGTCCGTATTGATATCAAGATCTGTGTTAGTAGTAGTAGTTCCTGAGCTTCCATCATCAAAGCCGTCACCGTCATCGATCACAACATCGCCGCCATCATCCCAGCCGTCATCATCACCGCTGCCGGGAAGAGCTGTACCTGTCATTGCGCCGGTATCTACTGCCTCATCCTTAACAGTATCAGGAATCTCCACTTCGGTATCATTGATATTTGAAACAGTATTCCTAAAATAGAATGAAGTGAATGACAATCCGTCGGGTGAGAACATACCGCCCAGGTCATCCTCACTCACACCTGCAATGTCCATGCCCTTCTTTACCATAGCCGCAAGGTCAGTTGCACTGAGATCCACTTCATAAGATACGCAGTAGCCCTTTTTCTTTGAAGCGTATATTGTAGCATCAACTTCGACATACTGCATCATAGACTTGATATCCTTAACGGTAACGTCACCGGAATCCTCAATTGCATCCTTTATGCTTTTGCCGTTTTCATCTTCTATTGTAAGCAGAACATCCAGAACATCTTCGAATTCGTCGCCTGTGGTGTTAAGCTTGAGAACATAGCAGTCCTCACCACCAACCTTTTCGCTCTTCTTCTGAAGTTCAGCCTTGTAAAGAACCTGCTTAAGGGCATCCTGTACCTCTTCAAGCTTTGCCTCATCAATTCCCTTGCCGACCTCAGCAGTGGTCATTCTCCACTCCTTGTCCTCAGAGTCATACATATACACTGTCTGCTCTTTGTCATCACCGGTTGTATAAAGTTCAGTTGAGTACTTAGGTATATCCTGACCTATCATGCTTGTCAGCATCTCAGGAATTGTAAGCTTGGCATTTACGATGGAATGGGTCATGGTATCCTCTCCATCCTTTACAACCTCAGCCTCAGCATCACCGGAAACAGCAAACTCCATGCTCATTCCCTGGCTCGCATAAGAAATACCGACATCAAACTCCATCTCATTTGTAGCAGACTCCGGCTGCTCTTCGAACATCTTGTCAACTACCTTCTGAGTGTTCATGAACAGACTGCAGCCTGACAGGATGCTTGCTGACAATCCGGCCACAAGAACCAGTGACAGCATTTTCATACCTTTTTTCATAGTTTTCCTCCTTTTGTCCAGTTTATGATCAGATTGTGATCTTTTCCCCTCACTCTCACTATCGGAGTGCATAAAAGAACAGAGAATATTTTACCACAAAATGATAAGACTATTCAACACGAAAAAGCCGCCGGTGTTTCGTAGGCATTCGGCGGCTTGCATATATCTGTTTTTTAATACTTGATTCCGGCCACTTTCCAGACACCGTCCATTTTAACAAAGTAGAAATGTCCGTCCGTAGGCAGTATTACAGGATTCTGTGCAGCACCGTACACGTGCATAGACTGTTCGATATAGGCCTCGACATAGCACACATCCTCGCTGTAACATACAAAATCCTTTATTTCCTCGTTCTGAATGACAACATTGCTATGGGACGCAAAGAATTCATTTGAAGAATTGCGCTTGATCATTGCCAGGTCCTCGCTGCCCGAAGGGAAATACGGCGAGAGATTGTCAATTGATGTATCCCCGGAGATAAAATTAGCAAAGGTGATGGCCAGCTTTATGGCTCGTTCTTCCAGTTCCTCCCTCTCAGGCGACTCAGATGAAAAACCAACTTCATACCGTCCGTCAGCCTCATCATAAACTGCAGCAACTTCCATACCGCTTGCGTCCTGCGCAGTTACTGTAGGCTGCTTATAGAACCCTTCGCCATAGTAATCTGCAAGATCCGGAATGCGGCCGTATGGATCCACATACTTATTCTCTTCAGACTCGATACCTGACTGAACGCAATAATCAGAAGAAAGCGGGATGCCGTTCACCAATATGGTATAGTTTTCTGGTGCCTCAACAGAAAAACTCTCCGTCGGTGCAGTATAAAAATTAAGCTCAGTCATTTCCCAAACCGGGAAATGGTACTCCCTTTCCTCCGTAGAAGATTTACGGAGCTTAATATCAGCAACAGCATATCCGTCTGCCGTTATAGTATAGTTAGGAGTATCCTCACTGTATCCCGATGCCTCATTAAAACTTATGGTCTTACCTTCCAAAAGCGACCCCATATATTCCTTGAGATCAGCCTCTGTCTCAAATTCATTGACCTGCGGCTTTTCAGCCATATTCTCGTAAATATATTCTATGTCCGCATTTTCAAAGTGGGTGAGCACATCCCCCATCGACAATACAGGACGGCTATCCTGATATGCTTTCTCATATTCAATGGTGAAATTATAAAAATAATTAAGCCCGTAAACTATAACTGCTACTAACGCTGCTGACCAGACAAAAAGCAGTATAAAGAAGATCATCCAGCCTTTCTTTCTCTTGCGGGTAAGCTCATCCTGTTCTTTATTCTTTTCTTTTTTTTGAGTCCCTTTTGATGCCTTTTTTGTTTCCTTTTTAGTAGTGGGTTTTGCATCCTTCATTTTTGTATCAGCCTGTTTTTTTACATTCCGGCCGACACCCTGCTTTACTTTATCGGATGAACGGCGGCGTACATCTTCAAACTGCCCGTCATCATCATCTTCTTCTTCAGTCTCATCATCTTCCCCGTATTCTTCGTCTATATCATCCCCATCGCTTTCGTCATATTCATCATCGGAATCATCGTCGTCATCTTCAACGACATCGTCATAATCTTCATCGGTTTCTTCATCATAGTCTTCATCAATGACATCATCGTCCTCTTCATCATCATAATCCTCATCGATGTCATCCCCTTCATATGCATCGTCCTCGTCATATTCATCATCCAATGAGTCGTGCCCTGTGTTACCGCCGTAACGCGAATGATAATCCTCCGCATCAATGTCATCCTCATCATCCTCAGGATCAAAATCAACGATATTTATAAACTGCAGGGTATCGTCAGAAACCTCATTATATCTGTCAGATCTTTTTATTTTTGAATCAGGAAGGCGTCTCCTTGCCATCTTTAGTCCTCCTTCGGCATTACCACAAATGCGGTGGGCATGGTACGGTCACCTCTAATAGAACTGTTTGATACCACATTTTCACCCATATACCACATTGCGGATGACATACCGCCGTCCAGATTAGCAGCATTTACTGCACCATATTCTTCCATGATTTCTATAAGATCACCCATAGTAGCTCCCATGGATGATGTCTTTCTTCCTTCAATAACCAGCAGCAACACAGCACCGTCCGCACGCTGTCCTATGGCAGTACGGGGATTAAGTCCGCTGCCAACACCACTGTATGATGCAGACACACCATTTACTATAAGGGCCGGTCCAAAGGTAACGGCATCACGAACTCCCATATCCAGAGCCGCCTGACCGGACATATTGCCACAAACAAGTACATTATCATTTGTGAAACCATAAACTCCATAGTATCCACCCCGGTCACCGAAACGGAGCTCACCGTCAGAAATAACTATGCCTTCAGGCCATCCGCCAATTCCCATACCGGCTGTGTCTTCGTATTTTCCGCCATTTATACCACCTACTGCACCATAATCAGCAATAAGGTCCTCAAGGGTCTTGCCCGCATGGCTGTGGGTGTAATTATCTATAGTTGCTACTTTTACCCTGGAAGGATCGTAAACGATCATCATCATTCCACGGTACATAGGACCGCTTATCTCATGAAGTTCTACGCCATCGCCATCAGGATCATTATCCACACTGAAATCAGCGTCCGCTGAGTTTTCAGACGCAGTTCTTGCCCGCTCCATCGCCATGGCATCAACAAGCGTAGTATCAGTAATCTCAGTAAAAGTAGTTGTAGTATTTTTCTGCTGGATAAGTGCGATCTCATCTTCTGAAAGATAAAGACTTGCCAGTATTCCTCCGGCACTGGATTCCATAACGGAAGTAACAAAGAGATCTCTCAGATGTTCTGACGGTCCCTTGTTGATGTAGTAGAAAAATACATACGCACCCGCAAGGCAGATAAGGAGCGTGGTCAGCAGCCAGATGCCCAGCCTGCCAAAGAACCTGCCTATTTTTCTTCCTATGCTCTCGCCGCCTCTTTGGCTATGCTTTTTTCTGCTCTTTTTATTCTTTTTCATTTCGGGACTTTTTTTCATAAGAACCTATGTTTAATCGCAAAATATTGTTTATTTATTCCACCGCTTAAGTTAACATAAATTAAAGAAAACGTCAATATTTTCGGTAAAAGACTATGCCCTGTTTCCGCAAATAAAAAAGCTGCCGCAGATGCGACAGCTTTTAATTTACATTTTATTTCATTTCAGCCGGGATCCTGCTTATTACTTAAGCGGATACTTTGCTGTAAGATCTGCTACGATTGCTCTTGCAGCAGGGATTCCTTCTTCCTTCTTATTTACGATCTCAGCAATAGCCTCAGCGATCTTGTCCATATCCTCTGTGTTCATGCCACGGCTGGTAACTGAAGGTGTACCAAGACGGATACCGCTGGTAACATTGGGTTTCTGA
Organism: Lachnospiraceae bacterium AB2028; assembly: GCA_000621425.1. GTDB lineage: Bacteria > Bacillota > Clostridia > Lachnospirales > Lachnospiraceae > NK4A136. The sequence goes on along the minus strand of JHYJ01000006.1, from coordinate 151,118 downwards.
GGATCGTTAGGAATTGTGTTCTTGTTAGCAGTAAGGTGTGCCTCATCCATCCATGCCTCAACTTCTTTACCTGTAAGGTTCTGAGCTGTAAGGTCAACCAGCATAAGGTGATTGTCAGTACCGCCGGATACGATCTTCACGCCTCTGCTCATAAGCCCCTTGGAAAGGGCCTGTGCATTGTCAACTATGCCCTGGCAGTATGTCTTGAATTCAGGCGAAAGAGCTTCCTTAAAGCATACAGCCTTTGCAGCAATAACGTGCATAAGAGGTCCGCCCTGGATTCCGGGGAATACAGACTTGTTGAATTTAAACTTCTTAGCGTTCTCCTCGCTTGAAAGGATAAGTCCGCCTCTGGGTCCGCGAAGAGTCTTATGTGTAGTTGTAGTAACAACATCAGCATAAGGGATAGGGCTGGGATGAAGGCCTGTAGCAACAAGGCCTGCAATGTGAGCCATATCAACCATAAGAACTGCGCCAACCTCGTCAGCGACCTCGCGGAACTTCTTGAAGTCAATAGTCCTTGCATAAGCAGATGCACCGGCAATGATCATCTTAGGCTTTGACTCGATAGCTATCTCACGAAGCTTGTCATAATCGATGAAACCTTCATCATTTACGCCGTAAGGAACAATGTTGAAATATGTACCGGAGATGTTAACCGGACTTCCGTGTGTAAGATGTCCACCGTGATCAAGGTTCATACCCATGATGGTGTCACCGGGCTGACAGATTGCGAACTGTACTGCCAGGTTAGCCTGAGCGCCTGAGTGGGGCTGAACATTTGCATAAGTGCATCCGAACACTTCCTTAGCACGCTCAATGGCAAGAGTCTCTACAACGTCCATGTTTTCACATCCGCCGTAGTAACGCTTTCCGGGATAGCCCTCCGCATACTTGTTAGTCATAACACTGCCCATTGCAGCCATTACAGCATGGCTTACCCAGTTCTCTGAAGCAATGAGCTCGATATGGTCGTTCTGTCTGTCAAATTCCTTCTCGATGGCAGCCGCGATCTCGGGATCCACTGCTTTTAACTCTTCCATTGAATACATTTGTTTTCCTCCTGTTTTTATAATTTATTTCACTGCATTCTTTGCAATCAATAACACTACTTAATAATTATAAATGCCTGCCGATATCTGGTTTCCGTTTCCGTCATCGGAATTCTCTATCCTTACTTCAACATCATTACCGTTATTTATCCTGAACTGGATTCCGCTGGCATGCCCGCCACCATAGGAAGACAATATATTTCCTTCTATTTCATCAATATCCCGTCCTATATACTCCTCAACTGTCTTTCCAAAATCAGTGTCATCATCTATATCCGCTACATATACCCATTCATCATAAGGAGGCAGTCCCGGATTACTTCCGGTAACAACATCAGGATCCATCATTGCAGTAGTAACAGCCAGCTTTACAGTCTCGCAAAGCTGCATATCAGATGAGATATAGGACTTCTGCTCATATCTTACGACCTGGGGATACATAACCGCCAAAAGCACCGCACATACTATAAGGCTGACAAAGCCCATAATTAACGAAGTAATGATCGCAGCTATTGAAAGTCCCTTGGTTCTTCCGTCCTTTTTGAACAGATCTACAATACCAAGGATAAGGCCTATGGGCGATAACAGAAAAGCAAAAATAAGCGCCGCTATACTTAATCCCGAAGGACCGGCTTTTTCCGGAACCGCTTTATTCATATTCGAGTCATAACCCGGATTAAAGTTAGGGGTATAATTCTGATTCTGATCCATTTTTAACTCCTTATGCCTCTGCGTCCGATCACACAACGCCCTTATTATATACTGTGGCACACCCAAAAACAAGGATATTTCAATGGGAAACAGCTTATTTTGCAGCACCAACGGTCTGCTCATATACATCAAAAAAGTCCATGGTGTCTACTTCGCCGCCACCTACAAATTCTATTGCTTCAAAGGCTTCTTCGTTAAGATAACAGCGCTTTCCTTCCATAAAGGAATTGTATGCCGCATCAAAAGCCTCCTGCCTTCTCTGTTCCAGTATCTCTGCCTTTCTGTTATCCGTCTTTTCACGGTCAAGGGTATTGAGACATTTAAATATATAATAGCCATCCGAACACTCTGTTACCAGACTGACTTCCTTCTCACCCAGATTAAAGCAGGCATTCTCTTTTGCCTCCTCTGTATCCCCCTTATGGAATGAAACTATCAGATCCTCCGACAGGCTCCTCGACATAGCCAGCTCATCGAAACTTGCGCCATCCCGCAAATCACTCAGTATCTGCTGTCCTTCATCATAAGTTGCCACTTTTATCTGTTCTACTGTAATTGTCCGGGCTTCATCATCACTTATCTCCACATTTACATCAGCAGTCAGGTAATCATAGAGACTGTCTGCAAGCGCATATTCCTTATACATATTGCAGATATCGCTCTCCTTTATGTCACCGAAGGCCGACTTTTCCGCATCTGAAAGCGATGAATAATAATTTGCCGCTGCCAGTACGGCTCTCTGCTCCTGTTCCTTGGTAAGTTCAAGCTTATAGCTGGCCGCCATAATATTCATCATCTTTATCTTGGCAAGTCTTGCCAGGACAGTCTGTTTTACGCTGTCCTCCAGAGTAATGCCGCCGGTCTCTGTCTTCCAGATCTGCTCACCGAAGGCTGACTCATACTGGTTCTGCATGGTAGTCAGGTAAACCATCACCTCCGGCTTGTAACAGGACACACCTTCTAATCTGAATATCTCATCATCATCAAAACCGGTCGTAAGTATTATCCTGCTGTCCTTACCGCAAGCAGTAAATAACATCATGCACACTAAAAGCATGCACGGAAAAATATATTTTATACTTATTTTATTCTGACGCATATTCCCTCGCTATCTGCTTTAAAAGTTCAATAGTCTGTTCCATCTCATCTACGCAGAGAAATTCATGCCTTCCGTGGAAATTTCCACCGCCGGTTCCAAGATTCGGACAGGGCAGTCCCAGGAAAGAAAGCCGTGCACCGTCAGTACCGCCCCTTATGGGCTTTTCTATCGTTTCTATCCCCAGTTTCCGCATAGCCTTTCTCGCATTATCCATCACTTCCGGATGCGAATCCAGGCGGCGTTTCATATTATAATATGAATCCTCCAGATTTACGACAAGAGTTCCTTCACCGTATTTTTTATTTATTTCAGCTGCTGCTGCCAGAAAAACTTTCTTGCGGTCTTCAAAAATATCATCATCATGATCCCTGATGATATACTCAGCAATAGCTTCTTCCACGCTGCCCTTAATCTCACAGAGATGATAGAACCCCTCTCTGTCCCTTGTATGCTCCGGTCTTTCCTTCTGCGGCAGGAGCCTGTCAAATTCCTGCAGTATTCCTGATGCATTTTTCATCTTGCCGTATGCATCACCGGGATGTACACTGCAGCCGTTTGCTGTAACTACTGCATTGGCAGCATTGAAATTCTCTCCTGCCAGATCCCCCAGCATATCCCCATCTACAGTATATGCAAAATGAGCGCCAAAGCCCTGTATGTCAAAATAGTCTGTTCCACGGCCGGTCTCTTCGTCTGCTGTAAATGCGATGCAGATATTCCCATGTTTTTCTTCCGGGTGCTGACAGAAATATTCCGCCATCTCCATTATCGCCGTAACGCCTGACTTGTCATCAGCCCCAAGCAGCGTTGTTCCGTCCGTAACAATAAGACTCTTTCCTTTAAGCCTCTTCATCTCCGGAAAGTCAGACATTTTTGTCACTATATTCTTTTCTTCATTCAGAACTATGTCATTTCCGTCAAAATCACCTATTATCCGTGCCCTGACATCTTTTCCGCTTATGGCATCGGATGTGTCCGTGTGGGCAATAAAGCCTACTGAAGTCACTGTCTTTTCCGGCATATTCGATGGAATCGTGGCATAGACACAGGAATACTTTTTATCCTGCCGCACATCAGAAACGCCCATCCCTATCAATTCATCCCGAAGAAGGTTAAGCAGTTCCTTCTGCCCTTCCGTACTGGGATAATTTTCAGAATGTGGGTCTGACTGGGTATCCATGGATACATATTTAAGGAAACGCTCCGTCGCTGAAACATACTGTCTTTCTTTCATCTCTTTACGCTTTCTGCCGCATATCTGCGGCGATCCAAACATTATCCCACATAGCACTGCCTTGTAGTAGCGTTACAGCATTTCCAACAGCCGGTCTTTATCGATCTTTATATATTTCCCGGACTGCAGATTCTCCGGCAGCACCAGATTCCCCATCCTAAGCCGTTTCAGGTGAACCACTCTGTTTCCGACAGTTTCAAACATCCGCTTTACCTGATGGTATTTACCCTCATTTATGGTAATTCTCACTGTCAGCCTGTCTTCACTGCATATTTCAAGCTTTGCCGGCAGCGCCGTGAAAGCATCATTCCCCTTTTCTGATGCCGGCACATCTATGCCGCTTTCAAAAAGCTCTGCTAACGTTTCTTCCGCCGGATGTTCCAGCACAGCTTCATATTCCTTTTCCACATGTTTCCCCGGTGTCAGCAGGTCATGGGAAAGTTTGCCATCATTTGACAAAAGCAGCAGCCCCTCTGTATCAAGGTCAAGCCGCCCTATCGGGAAAATATCATCCCTGACACCGTATCCCTTGCAGATATCTACTACAGTCTGATGTATCGGGTCGGTAACAGCACTCACTACACCCACCGGTTTATTTAGCAAAAAGTACTGATACGGCTCATATTTTACCACAAAACCATCCTGATTCTCCATATCCATGTCAGCGCTGCCATCATCTGCCGATGCTTTGACAACTCCACGTTTTTTTAGGTTCCCATCAGGAACCACCATGAGCACATCTGTCTCAGCCACCTTCATCCCCGGATCCTTGCAGACTTTATCACAAAAATAAACACGCCCGGATCTTATCATTTTCTTTATCTCCGAGCGTGTTCCATATCCCATATCAGACAGAAATCTGTCAATTCTCATACCGGTTTCCTCATATCCTCTACTTCATTTAAGTCAGTCCCCAGGAGGGTGAATGGTATCACATTGCCATCCTTGTCCTTACCCTTTGTATTATGCACCATTTTGTCCTTCTTTTCAAACAGGCTGCCCTGTGATGACATAAGCAGTACCAGCATTGTCCATAATACACAAGCAACTAAGATCTTCATAGGCCATTACCTCCCTTTTACAAATATCCGGTGTCTACCGTTTTCCGCTTTCTGTAGAGATAATCCATCCGGCATGTTTTTTATTGCAAAAATTATAAAAATTTTATTATTTTTTTTCTGCCTCCAGTTCTCCGTCCTTTAATGTAATGACTATAGTGTCCCCGGTGGAAACATTTCCCGACAGGATAAGCTTTGCGGCAAGCGTTTCTACTGTTTTCTGGATATATCTCTTCAGCGGCCTTGCACCGTATGCCGGATCAAAACCGTCCTCAACGATAAATTCCGCTGCCTCCGGCGAAAGTTCTACGGAAAGCTCCCTGTCAGCAAGACGGTCATTCAGCGACTTCATTATGAGATCCACGATACCGCTTATGTTATCCTTTGTAAGTGGCTTGAACATTATGATCTCATCCAGCCTGTTTAAAAACTCCGGCCGGAAATGGTTCTTCAGAAGTCCGGACACTGCCTCTTCGGCTTCTTCCGAAATCGAGCCGTCCTCTTTTATACCGTCAAGCAGATATGTGGCACCTATATTTGATGTCATAATGATTATGGTATTCTTAAAATCCACCATCCGTCCCTGGGAGTCAGTTATACGGCCGTCATCCAGCACCTGCAGAAGGATATTAAATACTTCCGGATGTGCCTTCTCGATCTCATCAAAAAGCACTACGGAATAGGGCTTTCTCCTGACTGCCTCAGTGAGCTGACCGCCCTCGTCATAACCCACATATCCGGGAGGTGCTCCAACCAGCCTTGATACAGAGTGTTTCTCCATATATTCACTCATATCGATGCGGACCATGTTTTTCTCGTCATCAAAAAGCGCATCCGCCAGGGTCTTTGCAAGTTCAGTCTTACCTACACCTGTAGGTCCAAGGAAAAGGAAGGAACCTATGGGCTTGCCGGGATCCTTTATGCCTGCCTTTGAACGCATTATGGCTTCGCTCACTTTCATGACAGCTTCATCCTGGCCTACCACTCTCTTATGAAGCTGCTCATCTAAGTGCAGAGTCTTATTTCGCTCAGACTCATTAAGACGGCTGACGGGTATTCCTGTCCATCTGGACACTATACGGCCGATTTCATCCTCTGAAACATTTTCATGCACAAGCCTTGTCTCCCGCTTTCCTGCCTGCTCTTCCTCTATCTCCAGCTGCTTTTTAAGTTCAGGCAACTTGCCATATGTTAGTTCTGCGGCTTTCTCCAAATTGCCTTCACGCTGTGCTATCTGAATCTCATTATTTACGGATTCAATGTTTTCCCTGATAACCGAGAGCTTGTCCACTGCACTCTTTTCGTTTTCCCACTGGGCCTTCTCGTTGGCAAAGATTTCCTTTTCCTCAGCCAGTTCCTTAAGAAGGTCATCCAGCCTCTCCCTGCTTAAGTTGTCATCTTCCTTTTTAAGGGCAGCTGCCTCTATCTCCATCTGCAGTATGCGGCGCTGCTTTTCATCCAATTCTGTAGGCAGGGTATCCAGCTCTGTCTTTATCATGGCACAGGCTTCATCCACCAAGTCTATGGCCTTGTCCGGAAGGAACCTGTCGGTTATATATCTGTCAGACAGGGTTGCCGCAGCCACCAGGGCATTATCAAGAATCTTTACGCCGTGGTATACCTCATAGCGGTCCTTTAAGCCCCTTAATATGGATATCGTATCCTCCACTGTCGGCTCGTTTACAAGCACCGGCTGGAAACGCCTCTCAAGGGCAGGATCCTTTTCTATATACTTGCGGTACTCATCAAGTGTTGTTGCACCGATACAATGGAGCTCTCCCCTTGCAAGCATGGGTTTCAGCATGTTTCCCGCATCCATGGATCCTTCCGTCTTGCCTGCACCCACTATGGTATGCAGTTCATCTATGAAGAGTATGATCTGGCCTTCAGATTTCTTTACTTCCTCCAGCACGGCTTTAAGTCTCTCCTCAAACTCTCCCCTATACTTCGCACCGGCCACCATGGCACCCATATCAAGTGAAAAGATCTTCTTATCCTTTAATCCACCGGGAACATCTCCCATCACTATACGCTGTGCCAGACCTTCAACCACCGCCGTCTTGCCCACGCCCGGCTCACCTATGAGTACGGGATTGTTCTTAGTCTTTCTGGACAGGATCCTTATAACATTCCTTATCTCGGCGTCCCTTCCGATTACAGGATCAAGCTTTTGGTTCTTAGCCTTTTCCACAAGGTCCTGACCGTATTTCTCCAGGGTGTCATAGGTTGCTTCAGGATTGTCAGATGTCACACGCTGATTACCCCGCACCTGCGCAAGCACACCTAAGAACCTGTCACGGGTTATGCCGTATTCAGTAAAAATAGCCTTTACGCCCTTGTTCGGCTTTTTGATCATGGCAAGAAAAAGATGCTCTACCGAAACATAGTCATCCCCCATTGCCTTAGTTTCATCCTCGGCATTATTCAAGACTTCGTTCAGATATCTACCGAAACGAAGGTCTCCTCCCTGAACCTTTACGCACTTTTCAAGGGCATCCTCTACCCTTCCTATAAAATGTTCCGTATTTATGTCCATCTTTTCGATGAGCTTCAGTATCAGGCTGTCATCCAGCTTTAAAAGAGAATAAAGCAGGTGCTCTTCTTCAATCTCCTGATTTCCGTATTCGTATGCGATCTTTTCCGTATTCTGTACTGCCAGTACTGAATTCTGCGTAAATTTCTGTATGTTCATAATTGCCTCCCTTCTCCTTTAGGCTATCAGCCTAAAGACTACAGCAATAAACTTTCCATCTATGGGAATGGCCCCAAAGGGTCTCCCATCTCTTTCATGGGATATCTTCTCACTAATTGTTAGCCAAGTCAAGTGGTGAGTGCTAATTTTTTAAAAGCAAAAAAAAAAAGCATCCCGCCAATCAGCAGAACGCTTTATTTATCAAAAAGTCCTGTTCTTCTGCTCCAGCCCGAGCAGTACCTTTTCCTTAAGAACAAAAGTTTTCGCAAGGAGCTCATTCATGGAATTGATCTCCTGTTCTTTGTGTTCCATATAGGCATCAAAGAAAACATTCCAGAATTTTACGCATACATTTGCCGGGAGCCCGAAAGTATCCTTGCAGTACCCCGGAGTTTTCCTTTCCAGTGCCACCAGCGACGCAAACAGTGCCTGTAAATCAAAAATACCATGTCCCCTGGCACTTCCGGACATATCAAGCAGCAGCAGTTCATCTCCCTGAACCATGACACTGTTTAAATTGATATCACCATGCACATATGTCTGGCTGTCCTGAATGGATGATATAAGATTCATAAAGACCTGTAGGCTGCTGTCATCCGGATCATCTATTACTGACAGCCACTCCCTGTATCTGTCTTTGATATCAGGAAGCTTATCTGCCGGGATCTGTGTTGAATGCAGTTCCCTTAAAAGATTTCCAAGCATTGCTGCATAGTCTTTAAGCTTATCAGGATTCTGTTTTATAAGATATGCCAGTGAAGACATTTCCGCTTTTTCAAATACTATTCCGTAGCCCTGTTCACATCTCACCACATCATAAGGAATAAGGGTAGGCACCCCGCAGGCAAGCGCCGTCTGGGCATAACTCCTCTCCTTCTTTATTTCATTGAGGGAGATATCCTTACCATAAAGTTTAAAGACCTCATCATCAGACAGCTTGTATATCTCGCCATTTAATGCCGAGCTTATCTTCTTACAGCCATCCAGAGAGATCTTTCTCATCTGTCTTTCTATCTCAAAAATATTATCGAAACCGGTGACATTGAATATATCAAACACTTCATCAGATACATTAACAATCTTTACATTCTTCTGGGCCTGTTTTTTTACTTTAAGTAAAGTACGGAGGCCTGCACTGGATATATAGTCCAGCTTTTCAACATCAAAAGAAATCTCTACATTATCTATAAGATTAATGACATCCATTATCTCAGATTCCATCTGTGAAATATTTCCGGAATCAATGCGTCCCTCGAGATATAAAGTCAGTGCGCCATCTACAAAATCACTTTTCATCAGTTCCTCCCTGTCCAAGACGTTTTGCCTTGCGGATATCATCAATAAGTGTCTCTGCTTTTACACGGTAAACCTGCTTCAGCTCTTTAGACTGCAAAGCCCTCAGAGTATATGTCGAAGCACTGTTTAAATCCTCCAGCTTGAAATTCAGAATGCCCATAAGATAATAAAATGTCGGCTCATTGATTCCGCATATGGGAAAATCTTCTGTAAGCTGAGCCTCCTTTAAGCTTTCTACTGCATAACGGATCATCTTCGTTTCTTCCTTCAGGCTCATTATATCGTTTTCCGATACACTTTCACCGGCAGCTTCCTTTTGTTCACGCCACCCCCTGAGCAGCCAGGCTGTAAGCAGGAACAGGAATCCGCGCTTGCCCTTTTTACTCTTTCTGATCGTCAGACATCTTAACGCACTCTTATAATGCCTGTATGCGGAATCATAATCCCGTTCCATTTCAGTCAACGGGGCATCAGCATTCGTATTCAGTCCAAATGCCTTGTATGCTTTTATCTCCACGCTGAGAGCCTTCTGAAAATCCTTTTCCGTATCAGCATAACCGCATGACGGACATTCCACGATCTGGTATTTTAAAACATCAAGGTTACTGTACACAGGCCGCAGATCCGCATCATTGCCTTTTTTTATGACCTTGCTCATCAAGGGACTGCCCGAAGAAAATATCTTCCCACAGGCAGGACATGTATGTTCCCTGTTTATCAGCAGCTCAGATTCTTCGCTGTTTCTTTTTTTCTCTGCTTTTTCACTCCCGGGAAGATTTCCTCTCATTTCCGGCTCCTGTACCAGTTTATTGTTAACACCTTATATCTACGCATATCTATCCATACTTTATAATTCTAACATTTTTTCAATCAAAGTAAATAAAAAACAGTGGGCTATAATGCCTTTGCCGCAGACAGAGGAAAAACATCTCCCACTGATAAACTCTCTCCATAAAGTATTCAGATAAAAAATCAGTCTTCATCCGCGATCAGCTTTATCATCGCCGTATTCTGGAATGCCAGTGTCTCATCATGCAGGAAAGCTATTATACCGTCAATAGGCGAAGTAATCTGTTGCCTTACTTCAGCAGTGTAGGGATCCGTAATGACCGCCAATTCTTCGCCTGCCGCCACATGGGCCCCTGCCCTTACTCTGCTTTCAAAAAAGCCTGAATGTTCTGCCCGCAGGCTCAGAAAATCCGAAGTCTCCACCACACGAGAGATATAGCCTTCATAGCCCCTGTAATTGATAACATCCTGCTTTGACATGAAGTTAAGGATTGCCGCGCAGGCCTGTGAGGCACTTGCTTTGTCGATGGAACTGGTACTTGTGGTATAAAGCGAAAAAGCATCTGTCTCCCAGATCTGCCAGTTATAATTTAATGTAGCCGTATCAAATGGCCTTGGATTATGAAGAACGACATAGGGCATTCCGAAACTCTTTGCCAGTTCTACATTTTCCCTCCCCGTTTTCATCATTCGGATCTGTGGCACAAAATTTCCGGACATATAAAATGAAGTCATCTGCACTCCATACCGGTATCCCATTATCTGCTGAAATATCCCGTCCGCTATCCTCTGTGTCGTTTCTCCTTCATTGTATCCGGGAAACATACGGTTGATATCCGTATTGTCTATAGTCCAGAATCTTTTCTTGGTATTCATTGAATACGGATTTGCACAGGGAATGACCAGTATCTGTTTTCCCTCCTTTATCCTGCCTTTTTCTTCCAGCTTTTTTAAAAGCCCTATAAGACGCGAACAGGTATAGATCTGCTGGTACTCATTTCCCCGCATGCTTCCGATAATGCATATGCTCTCTTCGCCTTCGCCGAAAAGAAAGCCCCGCACCCTGAAATCATCCCTGTAAATCGCTTTGATCCGATATAAAACTTCCTCTCTCATCTGACACACACTTCTTTCTTTAATATCCTTCCCATAAGGGATCCGGCCTCAACTACCGGGTACTCCCTTGTGGTAAACAGCCAGCCGTCACCGGGAGCCTCAATGGGACACAGTTCCCTGCCTGCCAGCGGATCTATGATGCAGCCAATCCGCTGTCCCTTTTCCACCATGCTTCCATGTTCACACTCTTTGATATATACGCCCGATATCGGCGCATTCAGATAATATACATCCGTTCCCTTCTGGTCATAGGCAATTACGGGATTGCGTACACTGCCGACATCCCCTTTCCATATCCCAAGCTTTTTCATCAGATAAAAGATCCCGTCCGTCATCTGATTTCCGTATTCACGGGTAATACGCATTCCTACCCCCATCTCGATAACCAGTGTCGGAACATTGAGTGAATTCAGACTGTAGGCAAAAGTGGATTCCAGCACCGTACTGTTGCCATGCACCCATACAAGGTCCATATTTGAATCCTTTGCAAACGGGATCAGCACATCCTTATGCAGTTCATTTATCCGTATCTGTGGGATCTCCGTCAGAAAAATATTGCTGGCATGAATATCAAGACAAAGATCTGCCCCTGCGCAGTCTTTCAGTATCTCCGACGCCATATACTCATTCATATCTCCATCCCTGTTTCCCGGGAAGATACGGTTCATATCAAGGTCAAAGGCCGGTATTCCACGTCTTATGGAGTCAATTCCTATGGGATTCATTGCGGGATAAATATCAACTATACCGCATAGCAATTCCGGTTCACGCAATATGCGCCGCGCAATTTCATAACATACAAACTGTCCTTCCAGCTCATCTCCGTGTATTCCCGTAACCACACAGATCCTTGACAGATCATCACCCGAAACTGCCGGTTCAATACGGTGCTTCCGTATGATAAGCTGCTCATCTATCGGCATTTCCGCTTCCGCTACTTTTACTACGTTGTCCTTTATACTTTCCATCAGACACACTCCTCAACACTTACACAAATCTGCTGGTCCTGTTTTGCTTCCCTGTCACAGCCCATAAATACCCCCTGGTTTATCCGGCAGTCACTGTAGTCCCGTCCCGACGCTATCTTTATATGCTCATCCGAGATTACCTTTTCATTGGTCGGGTCAAGAGCGATCCACAGACCGTCCGAAAAATATTCAATCCACGCGTGGGACAGTCCTTCCCCCAGCAGCATCCCGGTCACATATCTGCAGGGAATCTTTTCCATACGGAGCAGCGAAAGAAAGATATGTGCAAAATCCTGACATACTCCGCAGCCCTGAGAAAAAGCCTCTTCCGCAGTTGTAGCTATCCGGGTGGAACCGCTTTTGTATTCATAATCCTCGTGAAGGCACTTCATATAGAATTCCGCCTTTTCACGGACTCTGTCCTGGCTCCCCTCAAACCTGCGGATCAGTTCATCATGATATTTTTCTATATTTGCACCCGGTACGGTATGCGCAGTCTGATACTTAAAAAAATTCGCATCCGTTCTGTTGCCTTCTGTTTCATACTCCTTCAGACCGCACAGTGCCTCACCCTTCACATCGATAAGAAATTCTTTATGGGGGTCTTCATACACACCGTATATGCATTCATTTCCGAACGAATCACCCGAACGGCTGATAAACCTGTTTGGAAACACCTCATAATGAAGTTTTTCTATATGCTGTCTTCTGCTATCCTTAGGAAGGCATTTCAGGGTAAAGTGATGATCTTTAACCGGTATGTCAAAATCAATCTGCATATGATAATGAAAACATAAATGCTTCATTCCACTAACGCCTCTATCTCCTGTACCAATCCTTCATAATCCAGTTCGTCTTCCTCAATAAGATAATTAATATGTGCCAGACGCTTTCTGCTGAAATTCAGTCCTGTCCTTTCAATGCGGCGGTTCAGTTTGACAATCTCCCGTTTCATTTCATTTATGTCAATATGCATCCTGGCATACAGGTCGATCCGTTCCACCCGCTTTCCAAGCTTTATTATGCTCCTGACATGCTCATCATCAACCGAATCGTCAACGATTCCCCAGAAGGCTACGATATTGTCCCTAACATGCTGCAGTTCAAGCAAGGGAACCTCGGATACCTTAGCCTTATTCATTGCATAAACAGCCATCTGTATATAGGAAAGCGTGGCACTTCCTATCTCCTCCCGCAGCACTATCGCATTGTCATAGGCCCTCGTCAGGTTGGACACTATGGAATTCGGATCTTCATCATCAAAACAGTATCGCCTTGCGAAATCAGCAACAGATGAATAAATATCCGGTATCTCCTGCCGAGCGCAGAATTCCTTGTACTCGGCATCACCAAGCTCTATCATAGAATCAAAACGGTCTGCAAATCTTATCAATGTCGTATATACTCTTTCACTGTATCTACCCAGCCAGAAAAGCCGGTCTGAATGTTCTATTGAGATAATACCCATGTGTCCTTGAAACCTCCTCCCTGTGATGAATTAACGATAAACGAATCCGGATTTCTTGAAAAACGGGTAAGTCCGCTTTTCCATACCAATGGCTCATCAGCCATCAGTACAAAAGCACGCAGGTCAGCTTTCCTGGGAACATACTCGCCCTGCTCCATGATTTCGATATCGATAAAATCAATAACCTCCTGCGCAATAAAGCGTCTGGGTTCAGCCTTCAGCAGTGTGATAAACTCATCCTTTTCCGCAGCCGTCATCTTGTTTGCAAAGACAACGCCGTAGCCGCCGGCCTCCGCCACATCCTTGATAACGAGATCATCAAAATTTTTCAGCACATACTCCATGTCCTCCGGATAATAGGGCAGATATGTAGGTGCGTTCTTTAGGATTGCATCCTCTCCGAGATAATATTTGATCATCTTCGGCACGAAATAATATATTCCCTTATCATCTGCCACGCCGTTTCCGGGTGCATTCAAAAGGGCCACATTCCCTTTTCGGTACACATCATAGATGTGTGGAATGCCTATAAGAGACTCCTCTTTAAAATTCATCGGATCCAGATAGTCATCCGATATACGACGGTATACCGCTCCTATCCGTTCTTTCTTTCCTGAATAATCTATGAAATATAAATGGTCATTTTCTACCATCAGTTCGTGTCCGCTGGCAAGGTGTGCCCCTGTCTGCTCAGCCAGAAACGAATGTTCAAAGTATGCTGCATTAAACCGGCCGGGTGTAAGGATTACCGTATGGCCGCCGGTATTCACATTATCAAATGTCCGTCTGAGCAGCTTTGCGTAATTCCGGTTATCCTCGATATGGTTGTTCCTGAATGTCTGCGGTGAACACTTCCTGCACAGATCCCTCGCTATCATGGGGTATGATGCCCCGGAGGGAACACGCAGATTATCCTCCAGAATATACCAGCTTTTGTCCTTTGCCTGTACCAAATCTATTCCGGAAATATGCGAATAGATTTCCTTAGGCGGCATGACTTTTTCACACTGCGGCAGATAACCGCTGCCCGCATATACAAATTCCTCAGGAACAATGCCGTCCTGTATTATCTGCTTTTCATGGTATATATCTTTTATAAAAAGATTAAGTGCCGTCACACGCTGCTTTAATCCTTTTTCCAGAAAGGCAAATTCCTCCGCTCCGATCACTCGGGGGATCGTGTCAAAAGGAAAAAGCTGTTCCTTGAAGGTGTTATTCTTATAGATACCGAATCTCACCCCATACCTGGCCAGCAGTTCATTGATCGAACCAGAATATCTGCAAAGTTCCCTTGTATCCATCGCATCACCTCTCTCTTAATAAGCAAGCTTCCTGTCAACTACGTGCAATAGTTCCTCCCCCTGTGTATACCTGTGCAGATTATCCAGGCACAGTTCTACCACCTTTCTTCTGTTGTATTCACTCTCAAGTTTTCCTGCGGCATGTGGTGTGATGATCACATTTTCCATATCCCAGAGCTCTGAATCCCCCAAAGGTTCATCCTCAAATACATCAAGGCCTGCACCGGCAATAATGCCCTGGCTTAGTCCGTCTATGAGTGCCATTGTATCCACAGTACTTCCCCTTCCGGCATTTATCAGTACTGCTCCGCTCTTCATTTTTTTAACAGTTTCTTTATTGATGATATGTCTGGTATCATCTCCGCCTGGCAGTGCAAGCGCTACCACATCAGCCCGTCCGATCACCTGTAATGCCTCATCCGCCACATACTGTTCATCAAAGAATTCACGCTTCATTTTCTTTGTACGGCTGATTCCTATCACATGGCATCCCATGGATTTCATGATTGCCGCATAATGGGTACCTATGTCTCCCATTCCATATACAAGCACTGTGCTTCCTGCAAGCACAGCCCTCCTCCATTGTAATTCCCAGTGCCTTTTTTCCTGCTGACGGATATAGATATTTAAAGAGCATGCCAGTGCAAGCGTAAGCGCCACCATATGTTCGGAAACTGCATCCCCATATGCTCCGGATGCATTCGTAAGCACAACATCTTCCTTAAGCAGACCATTGCTGCAATAAGTCTCGGCGCCCGCCCAGCCTAACTGCAGCCACTCAAGGCACTCGCATCCGGAAAGCAGATCCTCCGGCACCATTCCCACGATAGCACTTGCATCCTTCACATCTTCAGCAGTCAGCTGTTCCCCATTTTTAAAAACCGGTTCGTAACCGCCGCGTTCACCACCAGCTGCACTGTAGAATTCTTCTGTTTCACTTTCTTCCAGCGGAAGAGTAATAATAATTTTTTTCATCGCTTCACCTAAATTAAAAGCGCTTCATCAGACCGGTGATGAAACGCCTTTGTTCCAATTTCAAAATACTTGATTAGCTTTGGTAAAATAAATGAGCCCATGCAGTATCTGCATGAGCCCCTTTGCTTTTCTCATATTCAGTATACTTTTTTTTCGTTATGCCGTCAATACTTATGTATACAAAATAATACAAGCGTAAAACTTATCTTCCCCCATAGTAAAGCCTGTTCAGACGATGGACTATATCATTGCAGTCACGCTCCTTATGTTCCACCTTGTGGATGCTCTTATCATCCCCCACGCTGACCACCTTTTCGTAACAGTATTCTTTTTTCAGATAGTCGATCATATTTTCAACTGTCGCATTTTTGTTATAGATCTTTATATAACTGTATCCCGGATAATCATCAGAGGGATAAGTGATTATTTTGAAAACATCACTGTAGCCTTCCGCCTCCAGATCATCTGCCAGGGCTTTTATCAGCTCTGTCTTATCAACCAAAAGATAGTACACCACCGCATGCTCTTCCGGCCTGGATTTATTCAGATAATTTCTGTAGGGTGAACGGTGAAGCTTATCATATATCTTTTTCTCTGCATCATTTTTTAACTCATCATAGTAGATCAGAAGTACATCCTCCAGTATGACCGTCGTGAAGAAAGTAAAATTCTTTTTCTTAAAATAGTTTTCTATTTCAACCGCATGCTGTGCCGATATCACATATACCCGTGGATAGCTGTTTTCATTTATGTCATACATGATTGCACCGTCCATGGCAATGATAGGAATACGTGGACGGATATCCCCCATTGCCTCAAGATATGCAGCCGGAGTACGAAGTGTCATGACTGTCAGAGACATTCCGTCATCAAGGAGATTGGTAAGGGTAAAACGGCTGAAGGGCGTCAGTTTTTCACCGGTACTCCTTAGTGCATTATCCATATCCGCAATGAACAGGACATCCTTCTGCCGCTTTCCGTGAATGTGTATCAGATTGATCACAAGACCTACGCCGATTCCGATAAGGGTATCAAGGCTTCTGTCCATGACAAAGAAAAAGGGATTGTCATCCGAAAGATGGTTTACCACAATGCTAAGATAAACCACACATGAAAAATAGGACGCATTCTTTTTATTCAATAGGATAGTCGTATAAATAATGGGTATGATAAAAAGTGAAAGGATAAAGTAATGCAGTACCCCTTCCTTTAAGTCCAGCACATAGTATTTTAACAGGATAAATACGAGACCGTAAAATGCACCTATGGCGGTTCCCACTGTACGCTGCAGGGCATTCTTCACCGAATCCTTATGATGCGGCTGAATGCACCATAGCACTGCCAGTGCCGAATAAAAAGGCGTTCCCTGCCTGCCACGCAGCAGGTATATCACAAAGCACAGCATCACGCCTATGGCTGACTTGATTATACGGAGTCCTATTTTCGGTATGGTCTTTCTTTTTTCACTCATAGGCAGTCTTTTCAGATCAGGTCATTCTGGAATCTTGACAGATGCTCGTACGGAAGGATCAGACGTCCTCTATAGAGTCCGCATCCGTCATTAATAAGCGTATTGTCGATTGCACCAAACATATTGACATTGACTTTGCTGAGGTCCAGTTCCTGCAGTTTCATTCCCCTGTCATATGCATCATCAAAATAAGGATTCTCACCATAGGGTATTGCTTCCCGTCTGGCCCTTTCTTTTTCCTGGCGTTTCTCGTAGCCTAAGTGATTGGCAGGACCTATCTCCGCAATGTCATCCATTTCCTTGGTCCTGATCTGCACCTCTATATTGCTGCGTGAAGTATTATCGAAAAAGGAAATATGCAGGGACTTGTATCCGAATGAATTCGGATTTTCAATGTAATCCCTGTAATAAGGCTTTAGTCTTTCGTCTATCCTTTCGCTGCTTTCATCGATTCCCGACACCTCCGGCTCGAAGCCCCTTTCCTCCAGGAAATCCGGCAGGGCATTCGCTATCTCGTAAAGGTATTTCAGTTCCAGTTCCCTTTTGTCATCTTCCGGCTTAATATGGCATTCAGGAAGTGATATGACTATCCTGTATGCGATAAGATCTTTTATACGCCCTATCTGTTTCTTTATCTCCGCTTCTGTCGGATAAGTTCCGTTTGTACAGTGATGGTCATAGATATACTCAACTATATTTCCGTTTATCTTTTCTTCCAGCCTAATTATAGATTTGATACGTCCCTTAAACGTAAAAGCTAAGAAGGGATATTTATCGGCCATATATTTATAGAATTCACGTATGCGCTGTGACTGTCCCGTAAGGAAATCATTATGTTCCAGAAGTCCGATCATCTGCAGAAGACAGTTGCTGTGCGCAAGATCCACGCCATTATTATTCTCCACGGCACTGTTCTTCAGATCCTCCGAATAATTATGAAGGATCTTTACCACAGTATCTCCCCTGTATAAATAATCATTTAAAGTGTTCATCCCCGCCCCCTTATTTTAAACCACACAAACCGATAACAATTACGCTTGCCTAAAAAATAAGGCCGCATAAACAATGCCGCCTTATTTATAGGTCATCAAGTATCCTCTCCGCTGCCCTGCCTCTGGATATTCCGTTATCCATTGCCATCTTACCGATATAGCGGTGGGCCTCGTCCTCAGTCATCTTCTTTTTATTTATCAGAAGGAGCTTGGCCTTATTGACCACACGCATCTCCTCCATCTTTTCCTCTGCCTTTGTCACCTTGGCTTCCAGCTTGTGCATCTTATTCTGGGTAGCCACCAGAAAACGGACACTTTTATCTATCCGACCCTTGGGAGAAGGTTTCGGCATGACCATTATTCCCTGCTCAGTCACATGGTCCAGCACATCCTCATATATATCCTGAGGAACCACCATAAGCACAGACGCATCACACTGTTCCACAATGTCAAGCGCCAGCTCCTCGCCGCTTTCATCAGGCAAGGGTGCATTGATGATAACGAGATCGTAATATCTTTCCAAGACATAACGCCTCGCCATCGCCCCGCTTTTTCTGGACTCAACAGTGATGACATCCATAAGCGACCGTTTTATAAGTGTCTCAAACTGCTCCGAGGCCGAGACTATCAACGCCGAATGCACTGTGTCGTCATGTTTCGGCATGGGTTACCTCCTCAGCACGTCTTACTCAGTATATTCCCTGATTATCTCCATGGGAACATACTGCTTTACAAACTCACTTTCCTTCGCAAGCTTTGCAGCTTCCTTCTTTGATCCGGGAAGGAAAGCATCATCATCATCCATTTCAGCCGGCAGCGCAAGCTTCCTTTCTATTCCGGAAAGCCCTGCATATATTAAAAGCGCATATACAAGATAAGGATTGCTCCCGGCATCCGGGCTCCTAAGTTCAGCCCTGGTCTTTCCCTTATAACTTTCAATATACATAAGCTCCGACTGTCCCAGTCCCGACCAGTTTACTCTGTCAGGAGCTGTATTGTTTCCCAGTCTTGAATACGAAGAATCCGTAGGATTAAGGAAAATCGTAAGGTCCCTTATCTTTTCGATTATTCCTGCAGCCGCATATTTTATGACATCATTACCGTCATTATCAACGGCATACATATTTATGTGGTAACCGTTGCCCGGCATATCCGCGAGAGGCAGGGGTGAAAAATCTGCGGTAAGGCCATACCTGTTTGCCACCGTGCTGACTGCCATCTTAAATGTAGTCATCTGGTCGGCAGCCTTAAGCGGCCTTGCATAATGGAAATCTATCTCATTCTGTCCCGGACCTTTTTCATGGTGGGATCTTTCGGGACGCAGACCCATCTTCTCTATGGTAAGGGTTATCTCACGCCGTATATTCTCGCATTTATCTAGCGGCGCTATATCCATATATCCTGCCTGGTCATAGGGATTCTTGGTAGGATTTCCTTCATCATCATTAGAAAAAAGATAAAACTCAGTCTCATTTCCAAAACGGAATTCTATGCCTGCATCCTCAGCCTTCTGGATTGCTTTCTTTAAAAGGTATCTGGTATCAGCTTCGTAGAGTTCTCCTTCCGGCGTATATACATCACAGAACATCCTGAGAACCCTTCCGCTTTCAGGACGCCAGGGCAGTATAGCCAGAGTATCGGGATCCGGCTTAAGATAGAGGGATGCATAGTCACTCTCTGAAAAACCTGCAATTGACCTTGTGCTGATCTGTATTCCGTCATCAAAAGCCTTTTTTACTTCCCCGGGCATAACGGATATATTTTTCTGGACGCCGTAAGCATCCCTGAAAGCAAGGCGGATAAACTTAACATCCTCTTCTTCAATATACTTTAAAACCTCTTCCATAGTATACTCCATAGTCACTCCCTCCCCGTGGTCATGGTGATTCTATTAATATTCTTCTGCCCGCACTGATAGCATCCCGCCGGCGGGGTCGTTCGCTAAGCAGTTCTTACGGAAATGTCCAAGTCATCAAGAAGCGTCCGGAACCGTTCACACGCTACATCCGTGTAGCGTTGTTCACTCACCCCGCCATCCATGGCGTGGTGTTCCTAGTAAACATAGCATTTCCGAGAACTGCTAAAGCTCACTTTACACCGTCTGGCTGCTATACAGTGCGGGTTTACGAAATTTATATCGTCGATATCCTGGGGGAAATGTCCTCCAGCACATCCAACAGTATCCTTACGGTATCAAGGGATGTGAACATAGTCACACCGTTCATGATAGCGCATCTCCTTATCTCTATTCCATCGCTGTAATGTATGCCTGACAGAATTGCTCTGGTATTGATAATATAGCTTACGTAGCCTGCTCTGATAGATTTTAATATTTCATCACTTCCGTCACTTATCTTACCTCGGATACGTGTGCGGATTCCATGTTCCTTAAGATACATTGCAGTTCCTATGGTTCCCTCAATATTAAATCCCAGCTCATAGAAACGCCTGATAAGCGGAAGTGCCTCATCCTTATCCTCATCAGCAAGTGTTACCATTACGGTACCGTACTCCTTCATCTTGATACCTGATGCCTGCAGAGCTTTATACAGCGCCCTCTTAAGGCTCTTGTCATAGCCGATGGCCTCACCGGTGGATTTCATCTCAGGTGAAAGGTATGCATCCATTCCGTTCAGCTTTTCGAAGGAGAATGCAGGTGCCTTTACATACCAGAAATCTTTTTCCTTTGTGATAGTATCAGCCAGTCCCTGATCCTTAAGGCTTTCACCAAGCATAACCTTCGTTGCGATATCAACAAGTGAAACGCCTGTTGACTTAGAAAGGAAAGGCACGCTTCTGGAACCTCTGGGATTTACCTCAATGATGTATACGCTGTCATCCTTATCCACAATAAACTGTATATTGTAGAGGCCTACGATACCTATGCCGATACCAAGCTTCCTTGTGTACTCCCATATGGTATCCTTGACCTTCTGTGAAATCGAGAACGGAGGATATACGCTCATGCTGTCGCCGGAGTGCACGCCGGTACGCTCTACCAGCTCCATGATGCCGGGCAGGAATACGCTCTCGCCGTCGCATACTGCATCGATCTCCACTTCCTTGCCCACAATGTATTTATCAACAAGCACAGGCCTGTCAGCGTCGATCTCAACGGCATTCTTTAAGTAATGAACAAGCATCTCCTCATTGGCAACGATCTCCATCGCCCTGCCACCCAGAACAAATGAAGGGCGCACCAGCACGGGGTAGCCAATCTTTTCTGCAGCCTTGATACCATCAGGAATGTTGGTAACGGCAAGTCCTTCGGGATGAGGTATGCCAAGCTTATTTATCACATTTTCAAATGCATCCCTGTCCTCAGCCGCAAATATTGCCTCACATCCGGTACCTATAATCTTTACGCCTCTCTTTGCAAGGGGCTCCGCAAGATTAACTGCAGTCTGACCACCTAAGGATGTGATGACACCCATAGGTTTCTCCAGCTCTATGATGTTCATGATATCCTCTACGGTAAGGGGCTCGAAATAAAGCTTGTCCGCAGTGGTATAGTCAGTGGAAACCGTTTCCGGATTGTTGTTTATGACTATAGCCTCATACCCTCTTTCGTGAATAGTCTTTACGGCATGCACTGTGGAATAGTCAAACTCCACACCCTGACCTATCCTTATGGGACCTGAACCCAGAACTATTATCTTCTTATTGTCAGAAACTACGGATTCATTTTCATCCTCGTATGTCGAATAGAAATAAGGAACATAGCTTTCAAACTCGCTGGCGCAGGTATCGATCATTTTGTAAACAGGCCGTATGTCGTAGGAACGCCTAAGATCCCAGACATCATCCTCTGAACATCCTAAAAGTTCAGCAATATAGGAGTCCGAGAATCCCATTCTCTTTGCTTCATATAAAGTATCCTTATCGATAACCGGCTTTCCGTTCTCATCCAGCCTGCAGGTCTCTTCCAGTTTTATCTCATGGTCAACGATCATCTTGATCTTATCAAGGAAGAACATATCGATCTTAGTCCTTGAATAGATCGTCTGGGGATCGGCACCAAGCCACAGAAGCTCAGATATTGCATAAATCCTGTCATCAGTTCCTTCTTCAATATATGAAAGAAGCTTTTCGATAGCTTCCTTTCTGTTCTCGGGTTCCGGCTTATCCGAAAGATTCTCCACATCGAACTTTGCAAGATGGATATGGTTCTTTCCGTCCTCCAGGGAACGTATAGCCTTAAGAAGACTTTCCTCAAGAGTCCTGCCCACACTCATGGTCTCACCCGTAGCTTTCATCTGTGTAGAAAGCACATTTGATGCCAGCGTGAACTTATCAAACGGGAAACGGGGCATCTTGGTCACTACATAATCCAGAGTCGGCTCAAAGCAGGCCGGTGTATTTGCAAGCTCGATCTCATCAAGGTTCATTCCTATGGCGATCTTTGCAGATACCCTTGCAATAGGATAGCCGCTTGCCTTGGAAGCAAGAGCAGATGAGCGGGACACTCTGGGATTAACTTCTATAACATAATAATTAAAGGATTCCGGATCCAGGGCAAACTGCACATTACATCCGCCCTTTATCTTAAGTGCCCTGATTATCCTCAAAGCACTGTCCCTTAACATATGGTACTCCTTGTTTGTAAGAGTCTGGCTGGGAGCCACTACGATAGAGTCACCTGTATGTATTCCTACGGGATCAAGGTTTTCCATGTTGCAGACGGTGATGGCTGTATCATTGGCATCACGCATTACCTCGTACTCGATCTCCTTATATCCCTTTATGCTCTTCTCTACCAGAACCTGATGCACAGGGGATAACGCCAGGGCATTCTTCATCCTCTCACGCATCTCATCCTCATCGTTGGCAAAGCCGCCGCCGGTTCCGCCCAGTGTAAATGCAGGCCTTAAGATTACAGGGTAGCCTATCTCTTCTGCTGCCGCAATTCCTTCCTCCATGCTCTCTGCAATAGCAGAAGGTACTACCGGCTCGCCCAGGCTTTCACACAGTTCCTTGAACTGCTCCCTGTCCTCAGCCCTGCGAATACTGTCTGCATCTGTTCCTAAAAGCTCAATCTCACATTCATCCAGCACACCCTTGTCATAGAGCTGCAGAGAAAGGTTAAGACCGGTCTGTCCGCCTATTCCCGGCACGATCGCATCCGGTCTTTCATAACGGCAGATCCTTGCCATATACTCAAGTGTAAGCGGCTCCATATAAACCTTATCTGCAATTGCATGATCTGTCATTATGGTAGCCGGATTTGAATTTGCAAGTATTACTTCATATCCTTCTTCTTTAAGTGCAAGACAAGCCTGGGTTCCCGCATAGTCAAACTCTGCTGCCTGTCCAATAACTATGGGACCTGAACCTATCACAAGTACCTTTTTTATATCAGTTCGCTTTGGCATTTTTCTTAACCTCTTTTCATCAGATCGGTAAAACGTGAAAACAGATATCCGCTGTCCTGAGGACCGGGCGCACTTTCAGGATGGTACTGTACTGAGAACACCTTATCCTCATCACTGTAGACACCCTCAACCGTATTGTCCAGAACATTTATATGGGACACCTTAAGCCCTGTTCCGTTTAATGAAGTCTCTTCCACCGCATAGCTGTGGTTCTGGCTGGTTATCTCTATCTTTCCGGTACGGATATCACGCACAGGATGGTTTCCGCCTCTGTGTCCGAACTTTAACTTATATGTCTTTGCACCATATGAAAGAGACAAAAGCTGATGTCCAAGGCAAATACCGAACATAGGGATCTTTCCCCTTAAATTTTTCAGTGTCTCTATCACCTCAGGGACATCGCAGGGATCTCCGGGGCCGTTTGAAATGAATACTCCGTCCGGATGAAGCGAAAGGATTTCCTCCCAGTTTGTATTAAAAGGCACGATAGTAACATTGCATCTGCTTCGGTTGAGCATCCTTACAATGTTTGACTTCATTCCGCAGTCTATTGCCACCACATTAAAAAGAGGGTTGGACGTACGGCTGTACCACTTCTTCGTACAGCTGCACCTCTTAACCGCATCATGTGGAATAGGAGTCTCTTCTATTATCTTAAGGCCTTCATCTACGGACATATCGGCACCGGCAATTATGCATCTTCCTGAGCCTTTGTCCCGTATGCTCCTTACAAGCTTTCTTGTATCAACGCCGCATATTCCGGGGATACCGTTTTCTTCCAGAAGGTCAGGCAATGTCTTGGCCGATCTGAAATTGGAAGGATTGTCATTGATATCCCTTACAATAAATGCTGAGGGAGATATCAACCTGCTCTCAAAATCTTCATCCGCAACACCGTAATTGCCGATAAGCGGATATGACATCACAATAGCCTGGTCGGTATATGAAGGATCTGAAACGATTTCCTGATAGCCGGCCATTGATGTGTTGAAGACTATCTCACACACAGCGGTCTTATTTCCGCCAAAGCCGGTTCCCAGATATTCAGACCCGTCCGCCAGGATCAGTTTTCTGTTAAGTTCCATTATTCTGTTTCTCCTTTGTCGTTCACTTTAACTGCGAACGCACTCCAATTATACACATTTTTTTTACGGTTCAAAACCCCGCAAACCATCACTTATCAATTGTTTTTTCGTAAATACAATAACCGGTTTACTTAACTTTTAATGACGCAGCTATAAAGCCTTTGAATAAAGGATGTGGTCTGTTGGGCCTTGATTTAAACTCCGGATGATATTGGACACCGATATAAAAATCCCTGTCAGAGAGTTCCACAGTTTCAACCAGCTTCCCGTCAGGAGATATGCCTGAAAGACAGAGTCCCTTCTCCTGCAGTACATCCCTGTAGTCATTATTAAACTCATAACGGTGTCTGTGTCTCTCTGAGATTTCGGACTTACCGTAGAATTCTTCCATCTTTGTGCCCGGAGTGATATTGCAGGGATAGCTTCCAAGCCTTAAGGTTCCACCCTTTTCAATCTCGTCCGACTGTCCCGGCATAAAGTCGATAACCTTATGCGCCGAGGGATCATGGAATTCACCTGAGCAGGCATCCTCTATTCCTGCTACATGCCTTGCATACTCTATTACCGCTATCTGCATTCCAAGGCATATTCCGAAATAAGGTATCCCCTCTTCCCTTGCATACTTAGCTGCAAGGATCATACCTTCTATGCCTCTGTCACCAAAACCTCCTGGAACGATTATTCCGGAAAGTCCCTTAAATGTATCTTTATAGTTTTCCTCTGTTATCTCTTCGGAATCAAGCCACTCTATATTGATCTGGGCATTTAGTGCAAAGCCTGCATGACGCAGTGCCTCAGCCACAGACAGATATGCATCATGGAGCTGAACATATTTTCCCACAAGACCTATGGTCACTTCGTTGTGCAGATTCTCAATGCTCTTTGCAAGATCTTCCCATTCCTTAAGGTCAGGTTCCGGTGTTTCAAGCCCTAACTCCCTGCAGACAACTCCCGAGAAACCGGAATTTTCCAGCATAAGGGGTGCACCGTATAAGGAGCCCAGCGTCCTGTTTTCTATTACGCAGTCTTCCTTAACATTGCAGAACATTGAGATCTTTTTGAATATGCCGGCATCAAGGGGCTCATTACAGCGAAGCACTATGATATCAGGCTTAATCCCCATTCCCTGCAGTTCCTTGACTGAATGCTGGGTAGGCTTTGATTTATGTTCGTTTGAACCATGGAGATAAGGAACAAGGGTAACATGGATAAACAGACTGTTCTGCTGTCCCACTTCCAGGGATATCTGCCTCACTGCCTCCAAAAAAGGCTGTGACTCAATATCACCAATGGTTCCGCCTATCTCTGTTATGATCACATCCGCACCGGTCTCTTTTCCGGCACGGTATACAAATTCCTTGATTTCATTTGTGATATGTGGAATGACCTGGACAGTGGAGCCCAGATACTCGCCCCTTCTTTCTTTGTTAAGCACGTTCCAGTACACCCTTCCGGATGTAAGATTTGAAAACTTGGTAAGGTCTTCATCTATAAATCTTTCATAGTGTCCGAGATCAAGGTCGGTCTCAGCGCCGTCCTCGGTAACATACACCTCACCATGCTGGTAAGGGCTCATGGTACCGGGATCCACATTGATATAAGGATCAAGTTTCTGTGCAGCCACCTTCAGTCCCCTGGCTTTAAGCAGTCTTCCGAGAGATGCTGCCGTTATTCCCTTGCCAAGACCTGAAACAACACCGCCTGTTACAAATATATACTTCGTCATACTTCCTCCCACCTACAGATTCGTATATCCCATCAGGGCTTCATCAACCTCTTTGGCTGCAGCCCTTCCTTCAGCAATTGCCCATACAACCAGTGACTGTCCTCTGTGTACATCACCTGCAGCATATACTTTCGCTTTGGATGATGCGTGCTTTCCCGGTGCAGTTTTTACATTAGTCCTGCCGTCAAGTTCTACGCCGAAATCATCCGTAACATATTTCTCACTTCCAAGGAAACCTGCCGCTATAAGCACCAGCTGTGCAGGAACAGTCTTCTCAGTTCCTTCCACCGGTACCATATTCATCCTGCCGGTCTTCTCATCCTTCTTTGCTTCAAGTGAAACCAACACAACTTCCTTGAGGTTGCCTTTTTTATCCTTTACGAATTCCTTTACTGTTGTCTGATAAACTCTTGGATCATGACCGAATTTCCATATTGATTCTTCCTGGCCGTAATCCACTTTAAGAACCTTGGGCCATTCGGGCCATGGATTGGAAAGAGTTCTTTCCTTTGGCGGTTCAGGCATCATTTCAAGCTGGGTAACACTCTTTGCTCCCAGTCTTATGCAGGTTCCTGCACAGTCATTACCAGTATCACCACCACCTATTATTATTACATCCTTATCCTTTGCCAGTTCATAAGGTACATCTTTGAATTCACTGTCCAGAAGTCTCTTAGTAACTTCCGAAAGGAAATCCACTGCAAACCTGATTCCTTTTGCATCCCTTCCCGGTGCGATTATGTTCCTGGGATTAGATGCGCCGCAGCAAAGTATCACGCTGTCATACTCCTTATTAAGTTCTGCAGCTGTGATATCCTTTCCCACATCAGTATTAACTACAAATTTAACACCGGCCTCTTCCATTAACTTAACGCGTCTGTCTATGACGGACTTGTCCAGTTTCATATTCGGTATGCCGTATCTAAGGAGTCCGCCCACGCGGTCCCTTCTCTCATATACAGTAACCTCATGGCCTCTTCTGTTTAAAAGCTGTGCTGCTGCAAGTCCGGAAGGACCGCTGCCTATAACAGCTACTTTCTTGCCAGTTCTTACTGCAGGAGCTTCTTCCTTTACAAGATCATGCTCATACGCATATTCGATAACAGCCTTTTCATTTTCTTTTGTGGAAACAGGTGCATCATGCAGACCACAGGCACAGGCTGCTTCGCAGAGTGCAGGGCATACCCTGCTGGTAAATTCCGGAAAACTGTGGGTAATTGAAAGCCTCCTGTAAGCCTCTTCCATTCTTCCCCTGTAAACCAGATCATTTACTTCAGGAACAAGGTTATGAAGAGGACAGCCTGACGCCATACCGGCTATCATCACGCCTGCCTGGCAGAAAGGCACACCGCAGTCCATACATCTGGCTGCCTGCCTGCTCTGCTCTGCCAGCTCAAGCCTTTCGTGAAACTCACGAAAATCCATTACTCTTTCTGCTTCCGGTCTCACACGGCCGTCTTCTCTTGCATATTCCAAAAAACCGCTCGTCTTTCCCATTATCTGGCACCTCCTATGAACGCCTTGAAGGCCTCTATCTTTGCAGTCTCAGTATCAGCTCCTGCTTCCATTTCCTTTGCGATAAGTCTTCTTATCTCCTTATAGTCAGCAGGTATGATCTTCTTAAAGTGAGGAACATATTCATCAAATTTTGAAAGAATAAGCTGTCCCTTCTTTGAACCGGTATGCTCTACATGCTCTGTTATGATGCGCTTAAGCTCATCCAGATCTTCCTTGTGTTCAAGCATCTCCATGCTGACAAGCTGCTTGTTCAGGTTCTTATATAAAGTATTGCCTTCATCAAGTACATACGCGATACCGCCGCTCATACCTGCAGCAAAGTTCTTGCCGGTTTCACCAAGTATAACTACCGTACCACCGGTCATGTACTCACAACCGTGCTCACCCACACCTTCAACCACCGCTGTTGCACCGGAGTTTCTTATTGCAAATCTCTCACCGGCCTTACCTGCGATGAATGCCTGTCCTGAGGTAGCACCGTAAAGTGCAACATTACCTATGATGATGTTTTCTTCCGGATCATACTGTGCCTCTACTGGTGCGGATACGATAAGCTTTCCTCCTGACAGTCCTTTGCCAAAGTAGTCATTACTATCACCTGTAAGATTCAGGGTAAGTCCCTTAGGTATGAACGCACCAAAGCTCTGTCCGCCGGAACCGGTACAATTAACAGTAATTGTATCTTCAGCCAGTCCCTCGTGATTCTTCCTTGTGATCTCTGCACCAAGCAGTGTACCGAAAGTTCTGTCTATGCTCTGAAGATGGACTTTGACCTCAGCCTTTTCACCGGTCTCGATAGCATGCTTTACAGCCTTGGACTTAAGCAGTACGCTTTCATCCTTGGTATCCTGAAGCCTGAAATC
Source organism: Lachnospiraceae bacterium AB2028 (assembly GCA_000621425.1). GTDB lineage: Bacteria > Bacillota > Clostridia > Lachnospirales > Lachnospiraceae > NK4A136. The sequence goes on along the minus strand of JHYJ01000006.1, from coordinate 122,332 downwards.
ATATAAGTACTGATCTTCATGAGAAATCTTATCTCCGTCCACATGCATAAGGATCCTTGAAAGATCGATCTTTTCCTGATTCCCGGTAAGACTGTCCTTAACCTTGAGCAGGTCACTTCTTCCTACCAATTCCTCAACTGACCTGATACCTAAGCTTGCCATGATCTCTCTTAACTCCCTTGCGATAAAGATCATGAAATTCTCCACATACTCAGGCTTTCCTGCAAAACGCTTTCTGAGCTCAGGATTCTGTGTTGCCACACCCATAGGACAGGTATCTGACTGACACTGTCTCATCATTACACAACCCATAGTGATAAGCGGTGCAGTTGCAAAACCGAATTCTTCTGCACCGAGCATTGCAGCTATGGCAACATCCCTGCCACTCATAAGCTTTCCGTCAGTCTCTATTACTACACGGTTTCTTAAGCCGTTAGCCAAAAGTGTCTGATGTGTTTCAGCAAGGCCTAACTCCCAGGGAAGTCCTGCATTATGTATAGAGGAGAGGGGTGCAGCACCGGTACCACCGTCATATCCGGATACCAATACTACAGCTGCACCCGCTTTTGCAACACCCGCTGCTACGGTTCCAACACCTGCCTCTGATACCAGCTTAACTGATATCCTGGCATTCTTATTGGCACACTTAAGGTCATAGATAAGCTGTGCCAGATCTTCTATAGAATAGATATCGTGATGAGGCGGAGGTGATATAAGGCTCACGCCCGGTGTCGAATGCCTGGTCTTTGCGATCCAAGGATATACCTTCTTTCCTGGAAGATGTCCGCCCTCACCGGGCTTAGCTCCCTGTGCCATCTTGATCTGTATCTCTTTTGCACTTACAAGATAACGGCTGGTAACACCAAACCTTCCGCTGGCAACCTGCTTTATGGCAGAGCTTCTGTCATCCTTTGTGCCTGCAGATTCTATACGCTCATCACTCTCTCCGCCTTCACCGCTGTTGCTTTTTCCTTTAAGGTGGTTCATTGCTATTGCGAGAGTCTGATGTGCTTCTTCAGAGATGGAACCGTATGACATAGCACCGGTCTTGAATCTCTTTACTATTGATTCCTCACTTTCAACTTCATCCAGGGGAACAGCATTTTCAGCGTATTTGAAATCAAGAAGGCTTCTGAGATACCCTGTGGTCTCATCATCCACCATCTTTGTATATTCCTTAAACCTGTCATAATTGCCTTCCCTTGTAGCTAACTGAAGCATATGGATAGTGCGGGGATTGTATCTGTGTTTCTCACCCTGGCTTCTTTCCTTATGTCTTCCTGTTGCCGACATCTCAAGGTCAACGGGAAGTCCAAGTGGATCAAAAGCCCTGCTGTGCTGCTTATCTGCAGCCCTTCCGATATCCTCGAGAGTGATACCGCCAACACGGCTTACTGTTCCCGGGAAATATTCATTTATTACATCTTCGGAAATACCGATTGCTTCGAATATCTTGCTGCCCTGATATGACTGGATAGTTGAGATACCCATTTTGGATGCGATCTTTACTATACCGAAAAGTATTGCATCATCATAATCATCAACTGCTGCATAATAATCCTTATCAAGCAGTTCCTCATCCACAAGCTGTGCTATGGTTGCATGTGCAAGGTAAGGATTGATTGCAGATGCACCGTAGCCAAGAAGGGTCGCAAAATGATGTACTTCTCTGGGTTCACCGGACTCAAGTATGATGGACATTGCGGTACATTTCTTGGTTTCAACCAGATGCTTGTGTACAGCCGCAACAGCTAACAATGAAGGGATTGCCACATGGTTTTCATCCACGCCCCTGTCAGAAAGGATCAGGATATTTGCCCCTTCTCTATATGCTTTATCAACTTCAACAAAGAGATGATTGATAACACGTTTCATGGGTGTGCTCTTATAGAAAAGCATTGAAACCTGTGCAACCTTGAAACCCTCTTTCTTCATATTACGGATCTTTAAAAGATCAAGGTCTGTCAGTATGGGATTCTTTATCTTAAGCACCTGACAGTTCTCAGGTTTCTCTTCCAAAAGATTTCCGTTAGTTCCCACATATACAGATCTGGATGTAACTATCTCCTCACGCTGTGCATCGATAGGCGGGTTAGTAACCTGGGCAAAGAGCTGCTTGAAATAATAGAACAGTGGCTGGTACTCATCCGACAAAGCTGCAATAGGTGTATCTATACCCATTGAACCGATGGCCTCATTACCGTTAAGTGCCATTGAAAGTATGCTGTCATGATAGTTTTCCCAACTGTAACCAAAGGCTTTCTGCAGTCTTGCACGATCTTCCGGAGTATAGCTTTCTACTTTTTTATTAGGTGCTTTTAATGAAGCAAGAGTAAGTAGCTTACTGTCAAGCCATTCACCGTAAGGCTTGCCAAGAGCGTATCTTTCCTTTATCTCTTCATCATAAATGATCCTCTTTACTCTTGTATCTACTACAAGAAGCTTTCCGGGATGGAGGCGTTCCTTCTTAACTATATGGCTCTCATCAAGGTCAAGAACGCCGACCTCGGATGAAAGTATCAGCCTTCCGTCATCCATTACATAGTATCTTGAAGGACGGAGACCGTTACGGTCAAGGATTGCACCCATTACATCACCGTCTGAGAACAGGATCGAAGCAGGACCATCCCAGGGCTCCATCATGGTTGCATAGTACTGATAGAAATCTCTTTCTTCCTGGGAAAGGGTCTCATTATGTGACCAGGGTTCAGGTATCATTATTGCTGCAGCAAGCGGAAGCTCCATTCCGCTCATTACTAAGAACTCGAGTGTATTATCAAGCATTGCGGAATCGGAACCGCTCTGTGAAATAACAGGCAGAACCTTTGTCATATCTTCTGCAGAGAAGACATCCGTATGCATGGTCTCTTCTCTTGCAAGCATCTTGTCTGCATTACCTTTTATTGTATTGATCTCACCGTTATGAACGATAAAACGGTTAGGATGTGCCCTGTTCCAGCTGGGTGCTGTATTTGTAGAGAAACGGGAATGAACCATTGCGATAGCTGATTCATAATCCTTATCTTCTAAATCACTGAAGAATATACGAAGCTGGCCTACAAGGAACATTCCTTTGTATACGATGGTCCTGCAGGACAGTGAAGGTACATAGGTATTTACATTACTCTGTTCAAACTCACGGCGAACGATGTAGAGCATACGGTCGAAATCAAGATCTGTCTTTGCCGATACCGGTCTTTCGATGAATACCTGATAGATTTCAGGCATGCATTCTTTAGCCTTACTTCCCAGTACATCGGGATTTACATCAACTTTTCTCCAGCCTAAAAGTTTTAAGCCGGCCTTTCTTACGATTATCTCAAATAAAGATTTTGCCTGGCGCTTGTCAAGGTCATTCTGTGGGAAGAAAAACATACCCACGCCATACTGTCGGTAGCCCGGAAGATTGATTCCCTCTTCCTTCATTTTCTTTACGAAGAATTTATGAGGAATCTGGGTAAGTATGCCGACACCGTCACCGGTCTTGCCTTCTGCATCCTTTCCTGCCCTGTGCTCCAGATTTTCAACGATAGAAAGGGCATCGCTTACAAGCTTATGTCCCGGACGGCCTTCCACGTCAATGATCGCACCAATACCGCAGTTGTCATGCTCAAAGTTAGGTCTGTACAGCCCCTGTTTACTTACCTGCTCAAATTGATCTGTCATTTTTTCCTCCTTCGGCCGGACCATTACACCGGCCTTGTTATAAACGCCTTATTACGAAAAAAGGCGCCTTGGGTACAGACCCAAGACGCCATTGTCTTTTCTAATCAATAAATCCTGATAAAAGAACTCTGTTCGTATTACTTCTTTGTCACCATTGACATAAATATAATACTTTTTGTTTCCTCTTCTGTCAAGGTTATTTTTTCCTGACAGGATACTTGTTATTAAAGCAGGCCGCACATATAGGCATACCATCAACCATAGAAGAAAGGTCTTTTAAATCCATATAACCAAGCGTATCCGCACATATAGTCTCGCATACTTCTTCCGTTGAATGCTCTGATGCGATAAGCTGGCCCGATGTAGGTACATCAGTACCATAATAGCAGGGATAGAGGAACGGCGGTGAACTAACTCTCACATGTACCTCTGTTGCTCCGGCATTTCTTAACATCTCTATGATCTGGCGCATGGTAGTTCCACGGACTATGGAATCATCAATAAGCACGACTCTTTTTCCCTTTACTATATTTTCCATTATGGAAAGTTTCATATGTACGGCGCTCTTTCTTTCTTCGTCCGTCGGTTTGATGAAACTCCTGCCCACATAACTATTCTTATGGAATCCCAGCGCAAAAGGAATGCCTGATTCCATGGCATAGCCTTCAGCTGCAGCCAGTCCGGAATCGGGAACTCCTATTACCACATCAGCATCCACCTTGTATCTTCTGGCCAGCGCCCTGCCGGCTTTTATTCTTGAATCATGCACGGAGATTCCATCAATAACGGAGTCAACTCTTGCAAAATAAATATATTCAAAAATACAGTGTGCGCATTTTTCTGCACCTGGGATACGGTCGGATAATACTCCGTCCTCAGTGATCGTAACAATCTCACCAGGCTCGATATCCCTGATAAGCTCTCCGCCCACAGTTTTTATTGCTGCGCTTTCCGATGCAAGGATATATGTATTCTGTCTTTTCCCCAGCACAAGTGGTTTCAATCCATAAGGATCCCTTATGCCGATAAGTTTTCTGGGGCTCATTATCAGACAGGCATAGCCGCCCTTAAGTTTCAGGGAGGCTTTTTTTACCGCATCCTCTATTGAGTCTGTTTTTATCCTTTCACTTATAACCTCATATGCAAGGACTTCCGAATCCGAAGAAGTGTAATGAGCCTGTCCCCTATGAAGCTGTTTTTCCTTCAATTCATCGGCATTCATTATGTTTCCGTTGTGTACCAATGCAAGACTGCCCTTAATATAATTCATCGCAATAGGCTGGGCATTCTCAATGCTGCTTCCGCCGGTTGTTGAATACCTGACATGTCCCACACCGATATTGCCATACAGGTAGCTTAAGTCAGCCTTGGTAAAGACCTCGCTTACCAAACCCATGCCCTTCTTTATTGCAATATTTCCCATGGAACCGTCAGTATCAGACACAGCAATTCCGGCTGACTCCTGTCCCCTGTGCTGCAATGCAATAAGGCCGTAGTAAATATCCTTTGCCACACCATGTCCTTCAATGGAATACATTCCGAAAACACCACACTCTTCGTGAAGCTTATCCTCATATGGATTCATGCGATTCGTTTCCTCCTGAAATGATCATTAAATATACAATTGCCCTAAAACTCAAATATCATGGTCACTGGCAGGAGCCCTTCCGTCTCCCGCCGTGATCATGAAAGTTAAACTTTAACCACTAAGTTTTCGTTTATTCTACATCCTGAAGTGCTTCGTAGTTTTCTTCACCTGTTCTGATCTTTACAACCCTGCTTACAGGATATACGAAGATCTTTCCGTCACCTATATGTCCGGTATAAAGAACTTTCTTTGCAGTCTCGATGACTTTGTCAACAGGAATTTCACTTACAACAACTTCAAGTTTAACCTTCGGTAACAGGGTTGCATCAATTTCAACACCTCTGTACTTCTCGCCGGCACCCTTCTGTATGCCGCAGCCCATAACCTGTGTTACTGTCATTCCGGTTACACCAAGTTCGTTCATTGCCTTTCTTAATTTGTCATACCTGGAAAGCTTTGCAATGATGACAACCTTAGAAATACCTGTATCCATATCCGGAAGCGGCATTTCCCTTACTACCTTGACTGATGCATTCTTAGCAGCTTCGGAAGCCTTATCGTAATCATCAGTACCAAGGTTTGTGTTCTCGTTTACATCCATGGTCATTGTGTTTGCAATATCCATGATGGAGAAACCTGCGTAAGCTGAAGGTAAACCATGCTCTGTAGCATCCAGACCGGTTATTTCCTCTTCCTCAGAAACTCTGAGACCGATTGTCTTCTTTATTACGAAGAATGCTATTGTGATCGTTACGATAGTCCATGCTGCCGTTACACCGATACCGCCGAGCTGCTTGATAAGCTGTGCAACGCCGCCGCCGTAGAAGAGACCTTCTGTTATGCCTGCACTTGCAAAGCCAGGTGCTGTACTTGTTGCGAAAAGACCAACAGCGATTGTTCCCCAGATACCGTTCATCATATGTACTGCAACTGCACCAACGGGATCGTCGATATGTGTTACATGGTCATTGAACCATACACCGAATACTACCAGGAGACCTGCTACTACACCGATGATAGCTGCACCTGCACAATCAGTTACATCACAGGGAGCGGTTATTGCTACAAGACCTGCAAGTGATGCGTTCAGACACATTGATACATCAGGCTTGCCATACTTAACCCAGGTAAATATCATACATACAACTGTTGCAACTGCAGGAGCTACTGTTGTGGTAAGGAAGATGGATCCAAGTGTGGGTACATCAGTTGCAGCCGCACCGTTGAAACCATACCAGCCGAGCCACAGGATGAATACACCAAGTGCTGCGATTACCAGATTGTGGCCTGGGAATGCATTAACCTTTGTTACCTTGCCGTCTTTGTTTCTCTCAAACTTACCGATTCTGGGACCGAGCATCCATGCACCGATCATTGCACAGATACCGCCTACCATATGGATACATGTGGAACCCGCATAATCATGGAATCCCCACTCAGCTAAGAAACCGCCGCCCCATGTCCAGTGTGCTTCAATGGGATAGATGATGGCTGAGATGATAGCTGAATAAACGCAGTAGCTGGAGAACTTTGTTCTTTCTGCCATTGACCCGGATACGATGGTAGCTGTTGTTGCACAGAATACCAGGTTGAATACGAATGAAGAATAATCAAAGTTTCCATAGTTAGTAAACACATCAAATGAAAATCCGCCGACGAAACCGCCCAGCATATTTTCACCAAGCATCAGGGATGCTCCGCAGATAAACCACATAAGAGTACCTATACAGAAATCCATAAGGTTCTTCATTATGATGTTTCCTGCATTCTTTGCTCTGGTAAAACCGGCCTCGCACATTGCGAAACCAGCCTGCATCCAGAACACCAGTGCTGCGCCGATCAGAAACCAGACCGCAAACACTTCGCTGTCCAATCCAGCCAAAGCTTCCATTACATCATTTGTCATAGTCATTACCTCCTTAGGTTTTAAATTCGAGAACGGTTATTACCCGTCTCATTGCGCAGCCCGTGTCCGGCTTTGCCGGAATATTTTCTCACACAAGCCTGTGCATAAAAAAACAGCTACCCCACTTCCGGTGTTTTCCACGCCATTGTGGGATAACTGTTTTAATCAATCAGTATGGTGACTATACTTTTCAGTCACCGTATCAAACCTTCAGTAAAGGTCCGATCAATAAACCGAGAACAGGAGCTTGCCGTAGCTCGGTACAGGCCAGCACTCTTCGCTGGTAAGCATCTCTGCCTCATCAACATACTTCCTTAAACTCTCCATCTTGGGAAGTACATCATCCCTTACTGCCTCTGAAGTCTTTGTGATGTCATCATATCCCTTCAGGGTTTCAAGCGTTTCCTCAAGATCCTTTACCTTATCGAGAATGTTGTCTGTAAGCTCGGAAAGTCTCTCCATAGTAGAAATCTCGTAATTGCACTTTACCTGGCTGCTTACGGACTTCATCAGTGATGTGGTCTTTGCAAGGCTGTAGAGATATCCCTCTATAGCAGGAAGGTAACTCTTCCTTACCATATCTACCATGGTATGACCTTCAATATTTACAGTCTTTGAGTAATTCTCAAGCATGATCTCACATCTTGAACGGAGCTCTGACTCAGTGAATACATTGTGCGCCATAAGCATATCCATATTCTTCTGGTCAAGCAGGTGCGGCATAGCATCTGCAGTAGTCTTGAGATTGGAAAGTCCGCGAACCTCTGTAGCTTCCTTAACCCACTCTTCTCCGTAACCGTTACCGTTGAAAAGGATCCTCTCATGTTTCTTGATCGTTTCCTTAATAAGTTCATGAAGATCACTTTCAAAATTGCTTGACCCCTCAAGCTTGTCAGCAAACTGCTTTAAGCTTTCTGCTACTGCAGCATTCAGCATAATGTTGCAGCATGCGATGCTGTTTGAAGAACCAAGTGAACGGAACTCGAACTTGTTTCCGGTGAATGCAAAAGGTGATGTACGGTTTCTGTCTGTAGTATCCCTTGAAAATCTCGGAAGTGTGTGAACACCTAACTTCATTATTACCTTTTCGGTTCCTTCATAAGGTGTGTCATTCTTGATTGCATCAAGAATACCGGAAAGCTCATCACCAAGGAATACGGAAATGATTGCGGGAGGTGCCTCATTTGCTCCGAGACGGTGATCGTTACCCGCGGTAGCAACCGAGAGTCTTAACAGATCCTGATAATCATCCACTGCCTGGATTACTGCGCAAAGGAAAAGAAGGAACTGTGCATTTTCGTAGGGTGTTTCGCCGGGTGATAAGAGATTCATTCCGGTATCTGTTGCCATTGACCAGTTGTTATGCTTACCTGAACCGTTAACGCCTGCGAAAGGCTTCTCGTGAAGGAGACATACCATGCCATGCTTTCTTGCAACCTTCTGCATGATCTCCATTGTAAGCTGGTTGTTATCGGTAGCCACATTAGTTGTGGAGAAGATCGGTGCCAGCTCATGCTGTGCAGGAGCAACTTCATTATGCTCTGTCTTTGCAAGGATTCCTAACTTCCAAAGCTCTGCATTTAAGTCTTCCATGAAAGCTGTTACCCTGGGCTTGATAACACCGAAGTAATGATCATCAAGTTCCTGCCCCTTAGGAGGCATAGCTCCGAAAAGTGTTCTGCCGGTATAAACAAGGTCCGGTCTCTTTTCAAACATTTCTTTATCAATAAGGAAATATTCCTGCTCAGGTCCTACGCTTGTTCTTACATACTTAGCTTCTACACCGAAAAGCTTAAGTATTCTCTTAGCCTGACGGTCAAGCGCCTGCATGGAACGAAGGAGCGGTGTCTTCTTATCAAGAGCATCTCCTGAGTATGAACAGAATGCTGTGGGAATGCAGAGTGTATGATCTTTAATGAATGCATAAGATGTAGGATCCCATGCTGTATATCCTCTTGCTTCAAAAGTAGCTCTAAGTCCACCTGAAGGGAATGAAGATGCATCAGGCTCGCCCTTGATCAGCTCCTTGCCGGAGAATTCCATGATCACTCCGCCGTCGGGTGAAGGTGTGATAAAGCTATCATGCTTCTCTGCGGTAACACCGGTCAGAGGCTGGAACCAATGTGTGAAATGGGTTGCACCCTTTTCAACTGCCCAGTCACGCATCTGAAGTGCAACTGCTTCTGCAACTTCTTCGTCAAGCTTTTCATTCTCGTCGATGGTCTTCTTAAGAGAACTGTAAACATCGGCTGAAAGCCTTGCTCTCATAACCCTGTCGTCAAAAACCATAGAACCGAAAATCTCAGGTACATTCTGTTTTTCCATTGTCGTCCTCCTTAAATATAATTGCTGTTTTTTATCCAACAGCTTTGTTTTAGGAAAAAAGAAAAGGCGCCTCGGAGTAATCTCCGAGACGCCCTTGTCTCACGTGTTCATAGTAAATGCATATCAAAAATTTGTCAAGAATATTTTTTTAAAAATTTTAAAAAATTTGAAAAGGGATCCTCCCCCTTTGACCTAAGCTTTATCTTTCGGTAAAATATAGCTTGTGTTTTTAAAGGAAAGAGGTATGGATTAATGAGACTTCCATCAATACAAAACATGAAAAAACATATACTTTATAACGGTCTATCCAAAAGACTTTATAGAGAGTCTAACTATATCTTAGTCAGAGAAAACAACTCTACAATGAACGGTCTCAGTTTCATAACCGTTGTTGCCGGAGCTCTGCTCTCTCTGCTATCGGTATTTGGACTACTGAGCCGTAATGTTCTGCCGGCTTATCTTTTTTTGTTTCTTTCATCACTTGTATTCATACTATTCAGAAAGATCTTTAAAGAAGCAAAAAAAGTTGTTACCCACACCATATGTTTTATGCAGGCCGCGTGCCTCCTTATCTATGGAATACTTAACAGCGCGATTTTTTCCGCCAACCCGGAAACCGGCGGAACCATATTCGTTGCGCTCCTATTAGTGACTCCGTTCCTGATGATAGACCTGCCATACCGTATGGATGCACTGCTTATAGTATCCACCGTCGCATACTGCATACTGCTGCGTTTCTTCAAAGTTCCGTCACTCCACATGATTGATACGGTAAACGCAGTAGCCATACTTATTGCCGCACTTATGTGTAACTGGATATTTGCATACAAAAGGATGCAGTCCATTGCCGACAGACTTTATATCGAAAGAGCCCGTAACACGGATGATCTGACCGGCCTGCTTCGCCGTGGAACTGCCAGAACACTTACAGAAAGCTATTTAAACTACCCCAGCCACAGCGGCTATTTTGTTGTGCTTGATATTGATGAATTCAAAAGCATCAATGACACTCAGGGACACCTTTACGGTGACGAAGTGATAAAAAGCGTTGCGGCAATTCTTAAGAAAAATCAAAGATCAAGGGACATAATCTCCAGATTCGGTGGAGATGAATTCACATTGTTCTTAGCAAGAAATAATCAAGACGAAGCGTTGAAAACAATGGACGCAATATTTGATGACATAACAAAAGAATTCAAAAACGCTAAATGCCCCATAACCTGTTCAGCCGGTATCACTGAAGCCTACAGCGGTGACAGCTATGACGATTACTTTGCGGATGCCGACGAGGCACTTTACCAGGCTAAAAACGAAGGCAAAAACCGTTACTGCTTCTTTAAAACCTGAAACGGTATACCCTGGTTTCATACGGTGCAAACCACTCTTTTCCTATAGCGTCCTTCATTCCATCATTAGAAAAAACTTCCGAAGACAGAACCGCCTTTGCAGCCTTTCTAATACGGTGTCCATCCTCTGAACTTTCATGGTAATTTGAGATAACCAGCTTGGCTTTCTTCCCCACAAATTCATGCGGAATCCTTACACGTACAGGAAACTTTGAAAAAGAGCAGATTACCAGATAGCAAATATCCCCCAGCCTTCTCTCATACATAAATATATGCTTATCATCCGGGAAATACTCTTTATATGAGCCGTAAATCAGTGTCCTGCTGTGGCGCCTTATCTTCAGGCATTTCCTATAGAAATTCAGTATGCTGTCAGCATCATGCTCCTGGCTTGCCACATTTACCCGCCTGTAATTCGGATTCACAAAAAACCAGGGCTTATGCGTCGAAAAGCCTGCATATTTACTGCTATTCCACTGCATTGGAGTGCGGGAAGAATCCCGGCTGGAAAAATGTATTCTCTTCAGCCGTCTCTCAACCGTATCCTTAAGATTATATTTGTGGTAATTCGTCTTTGAAGAAACATCCACATAATCATCGATGGACTTAAGCCTGATATTTGTCATGCCGATTTCCTGGCCCTGGTAAATAAAGGGAGTTCCCTGCAGAAACAGGTAGCTTACGGCAAGGGAAGTTCCGCTTTCCCTGCGCAACCTCTCACTTCCGTATCTGCTTATTATCCTTGGATGGTCATGGTTTTCTATGTACAATGCATTCCACGCCTTACCCGCAAGAGCATACTGCCACCTGGACAAAGCACTCTTGTATTTACGAAGGTCAAAAGGCCTGTGCACATACTCCGTGTAAAGACAGTCAGCCATCATATGGTCAAATGAAAACATCATATCCAAGGACCTTGTTGGACCAGTCAGATAGTTCATTGCAGACCTTACTGTTGTCATAGGACCTTCTCCAAGTTGGAAACAGTCATACTCTTCACAGACCTTCCTGAATTCTCCCAGATACTCATGGATATGGGGACCGTCCTTATAATGAGGCATTCCATTTATGACAGGCAGAAAGGGAAGTCCATCCGGAAGTCCCTCTCTTTTTGAAATAAAATTGATAACATCCTCCCTAAAACCGTCCACGCCCATGTCCAGCCAAAAACGGAGTATACTCTTTACTTCCTCCCTGACTTTCGGATTATCCATATTTAAGTCCGGCTGCTTTTTAGCAAAAAGGTGCAGGTAATACTGCCCCCTCTGTTCATCATATTCCCAGGCATTCCCTTCAAGTATGGACTCCCAGTTGTTGGGCTTATCACGCCAGATATAATAATCGCTGTAGGGATTGTCTTTTCCCTTCCTGCTTTCAATAAACCAGGGATGTTCATCAGATGTGTGATTAATTACCAGGTCCATAATGACCTTAAGTCCCAGCCTATGGGCCTTATTCAGTACTTTCTTAAAGTCATCCAGGGTACCGTAGTCAGGATGTATGTCCTTGTAGTCAGATATGTCATATCCAAAATCAGCATTAGGCGAAGGGTATATGGGCGAGAACCATATTCCGTCAACGCCAAGGCTCTTTATGTATTCGAGTTTTCCATATACACCTGCCAGATCACCTATACCATCCCCGTTTCCGTCCTTAAATGAACGGATCCAGATCTGGTAAAAAGACATGTATTTATACCAGTCGTTTGTTCTCATTTTCCCCTCTATGACACATTTAGATTTTCGTGCCCTTGTTATCGTCCATTATGGCTTTCTTTATTTCTTCGCTCTTTTCACGTATATCATTCAAGGCATTCTTGGATGATCTGCTTATGTCGGTGATAGCATTCTTGGAGGTTTTTCCGATTCCGGTCAGGGCATTCTTTGAAGACTTGCCAATGCCGTCAAGCACATCATACACATTTTCTTCCATACCATAATAGATTGACTTCTGAAACTCCAGCATGCGCGCCGTGCTCTTATGAAGCTCTGCTGCAAAATCATAAAAGTCATCCGAAAGATGCCTGTGCCGTCTCTTGTTAGTCCCTTTAGAATCCGTAATGAAACCGCCAATGCGTTTCCTTTCAAGCAGACTCCTGTGTTCAAGCATTTCAGCAAAGAGCCTGTCGTCACGCTTTTCTATCAGCTCTTCATACCTTGAGTATGCATCATGAACCGCACTTTCCCATGAAATATAGATTTCATCCATGGCATGCCTGCCGCACTCCCGCATCTTCTCAGGATCTTTTCCAAGTTCTCGCAAAAGTTCTGCCATCGAATCACCATTTTCCTCTATGAGATAGCCGTTGCGACCATCGGTTATGCCTTCCGCTGCGCAGGAATCCTTTATAAGGACACTGGCCAAGCCGCAGGCAGCTGCCTCTCTTACCACTATGCCGTTCGTATCATAAGTAGACGGGAACAAAAAGAGATCTGCCCTTGTATTCCACGCCCTTAAGCTTTCGCGGTCATGTATCGCACCGGTAAAAATAACCCGTCCTTTTTTTGTGCCCTGAGTGGTAACCACTTTTCCATCTTCATTTACAACATCCAGTGTTATTCCCCTGCGTACAAAAGTATCCTGCATTTCCTCTGCATCCGCACCGCCGCCGACAAATACCATCCGATAGTCAAGGTCCTCTTCAGACAGCTTAGACAGTGCATCAGCTATTATCATCAGTCCCTTGTACTTCATCAGCCTGCCTACAAAAAGATACACAGGCAGGTTCTCCGGAAGATCAAAATCTCCCGTAACTTCCCTTACCTTTTCCTGGTCCGCCAGTCCCTTTGCAAAGTCAACGCCATTGGATACTACGGTATATTCACCCTCATATCCTAAGCTCTTTAAGTTTTCACCTGCGCCTTCGCTTACAACCCATACTTCATCGCAAGCGGATATATTTGCAACCAATGCACGGATACTCTCCTTTTGCAAGAACTCCGCTTTTACCGCCCTGGCAATGTCCACATCAAATTTCGTATGGTAGGTAAAAACTATGGGGGCATCTGTCTCATTTCTTAAGATACGGGCCATTATGGTAGACGACACCGGACAATGGCTGTGTATGATATCCGGAGAAAATTTCTTCAGCCTCTCTATAGCCTCATGATTAAAGGGATTTCCTGCCCTGTATCCCTTTACTATTTCCGTAGTATCAAAACTCTTGTAAGGTACTACAGGATAAGGATAGCAGTCATAGTCCGCATCAGGATACTTAGGCGTTGCCACTATAACATTAGCCATATCCTGATCTGTCATAATTCCCGCGTAGTTCATTACAACATTTGCCACGCCGTCTATGACAGGCGGAAAAGAATCATTTAAAAGACATACATTCATTTTTCCCTTTCTCCTATACCATTTCTGCTATAAAAAAACCCTGTTCTTTAGTCAAAGAATCAGGGTTTAGCTGCAAGAAAAATTATTCACCAAGGTATGCTGTAACTTCCACCTCGCACAGAACACCCTTGGGCAGGTCCTTTACTGCTACGCAGCTTCTTGCAGGCTTTGAAACAAAATACTCTGCATACACTGCATTGAATGCCGCGAAGTCTCCCATGTCAGCCAGGAAACAGGTAGTCTTTACTACATGCCCATAATCTGTTCCGGCCGCCTTCAGGATCTCTCCCACATTTTTGATAGCCTGTTCTGCCTGTGCCCGAATCCCTACTGCCTCTATCTCGCCGGTAGCCGGATTGATGGGAATCTGACCTGAAGCAAATACCATATTGCCTGCTACAATTGCCTGTGAATAAGGTCCGATTGCTGCGGGTGCCTTTTCCGTGCTGATAACTTTCATAATTTACCTCCGTTTTTTATTATTCTTCAAAACCAACTTTAACATAGAATCCTCGTTCCGTCTCATCTATCGACTGAACTACGCCTTCGAGTACCTTTAGCCTTTCAGCTATTGAGAAATTGCCGGACATTGCTAAAGAAGGATTGATTGTATAGTAATAGCTATGGGGCAGTGTTCCCTCTGTAACAGTAACCTTGTCCCCTTCCTTCAGAAGTCCCGGCCTTTCCATTTTAAAATCCATTATACGCATGCCGTCATGTACCTCAATAAATCATATCCTGTACTTGCATATAGGCTGCATAGTGCCGTACCACTCGTGCTCGCCCTCTTCCACAAGGCTATAGCCTGCAGCTTCCAGTGCGCGCCTTGCGTGGTCATTTGAAGACCTGATGCAGACAAAAGCCTTATCGACACTTAGATGCTCTTTGACATTGTCGCCTGCTGCCCGGATAAGCTCCGTTGCATATCCGTGATGCTGGTATTCCTCCGCAATGGAAAAATTAATCATGATATTGTAGTCCGGCATGCGCTTATAAGAAAGCACGCCTATAAGCTTATTTTCACTCTTAAGGACAACCCCGAAATATACCGGCAGGTGTTCTATCCTGTAATTTGCTATTACCAGGTCCAGGCGCCTCTTGGCATCCTCAAGACTTTCAAAAATATCATTGGGAAGCTCCTTGTTGGAAGCCTCTTTCGAATACTTGTATAACAGTTCCGCATCGTCAGGCACAAGGCGTCTGACTGCAAGATTTGAAGTAACAAACAAAAGAACATTTTCTTTCATAAAGCATACTCCCTATCATTTTTCACTCAAGCCTGTTATAGCACAATGCAGTGCCTTTTTCAAGCTTTCCGGCCGCTTTGTCACCTCTTATTTTTCCCCTTTTTTCTATCGAACAGCCTGAGTATCCGTTTGATGAATTTTCCAATGAGAGGGAGCGAGCCTGCCTCCTCAAGCGATACTGCTTTCAATGCAAAAACCATAGCCGCATAAACAGGAACAGCAATGATTATCGGTACCACCAGCTGAATAATATTAGCGGTACCCAACGCCTTCAACATACACAATATACCGAATGTCACTGCCCCCATAACAACAGCTGCCAGCCCTGGCAGTATAAAGGTCTTCTTCCAGTCAAGGGAATACCCGGCACGCTTACGAAGGCTTACCATATTCATTACTGAAGTAATAAGCGGGAAAGTAACATTTCCGATGATAAGTGCCATAACATTCATGTCAGTAGCACATAATAATGCAATCAGCAGTATCACATGAATGTTAAGGGAAACTGCCGCATGAAACACCGGGGTCCACATACGGTCACACCCCTGTAGCACCGAAGATGAAATAGTTGACATTGTATAAAAAACAACAGCAGAGGAACCGGTCTGTAAAAGAAGTACCGCCATGTCCATTTTATCCCCCAGCCTGGGGAACAAAGTCTGCATAACAGGCTCTGCCATTACCGCCAGGCCTATGGCTGAAGGCAGCGCTATCAGAAGAGTGAACTTAAACACCTGGTCGGTCTTTCTCTTTAATTCAACCGTATCTTTCTTTGAAAAAGCAGCCACAATAGTAGGAATGGTCGCAGACGCCATAGCCGTTGCTATAGCTGCCGGAAGGTTGATCATCTGGTTGTACTGGGTATTGAAGATTCCCTGCATCACAGTAGTTTCTTCCTGCGAAATCTGCTGAACTTTTACCACGATATTGCCGAATATCAGATCATCCAAAGTATATCCCAGCTGATAAACGGACTGGCTTATTATAATGGGAAAAACCGTTACTATAAGCGCCTTCCATAAAAGCCGCTTTTCTTCATCAGGCAGGTCGTCCCCTGAAGCCTCTTTTTTAATCTGCTTATCGTTCATAAAGAAAAGCAGCACAAACAGTATAAGAGCCACAAGTGCCCCCATAAATGTACCAAGGGTACCGCCGGTAGCCCCGGCCGCAGCAACTGACATAGTATCAGGATCATACAAGAACACTGACAGCCCCGGCTGCGTCGCTTCTATCTCGCCAATAGCTTTCACAAAAGAAGCCGCAGCTACGATGCTGACAATGGCATTAACTATCTGCTCTATCACCTGGGAAATCGCTGTAGGTACCATATTCCTGTGTCCCTGGAAAAAACCGCGGCAGGTCCCCAGAAGAGCCACTACAAATGTCGTCGGTGCAAGTATCCTTAAGGGATACTCAAGCCCCGGTTTCTGATATACCTCCGCCAGGAATTTTGATCCCCAGAAAAGCGCCATCCAGGCAATCAGGCCGGTAGTCAGCGAAAAAAGAATCGCAATATTAAATATCCTATGGGAATTCTTATACTTTCCCCTTGCTATACGCGCACTAACCAGCTTTGAAACCGCAAGGGGCATGCTATAGGAAGAAAGGGTCAGGGCAATATTATATATACCAAAAGAAACAGAATACAATCCGTTTCCTTCATTACCCAATATGTTAGCCATCGGAATCCTATACAGGAAACCTATCACTTTTGATATAAGCCCGGCCATCGCAAGGATTGAGCCCTGTATCACAAGTGACTTTTTTAATCCGTCAGACATAGTCAAAAATACAAAAGGGGCACGACCCTGCGTATCCCCTTCATTGTTCAAACTTATTAAAACAACACCAAAAGCTTCAGCCTGCAGAAAGAGCTTTACGCTTGTACTCTGCGCACTCCTCAGGAGTGCCTATTTCCTTATACTTCTGAAGTTCCTGCAGCAGGCTCACCAGATAATCAATATCTGTCTGGCGCATTACCTGATTAGCAGTAGCCAACGAACTCTCATCAGAAGATGCGAGCGTATCCATCAAAGATTTTAAAGCTTCTTCACCTGCTCCGTTTCCCATACCGGTCATCCTTTCCTGATAAAAATATTCGTTCAGAACGGCTGCAACACATACAGCCAAATGATATGTAATTCTATCACAGACAGCCCCTTTTGTCTACACACACTGTCCACGGCACACACCGTTCTCTGGCCACAGTGCGTAAGCCCTATCCTACCCGGTCTATCTCGTAGGTAAGCTTATACTGATCTCCCCGGCCTTCGCCGTTCCATGCATCTGCTATGCCTTGTAAAGCAGTCTCATATTCATCCTCGGAACCTGCCGCAAAAAGAACGAAGAAACAGCCGCCGTATGCACTTACCACATCATTTTTCTTAAGGTTTCGTATGAGCATATCTTCAAAAGCACTCATCACCTCATCCTCGACAACATTTCCGTCCGCTCGTTCCAGCATGATACGGAAAAATCCTGTGTGGCTTCCATTTGTCCTGTCAGCCCGGTTCATGTACTTATACAGTACCTGCATCCGGTCAAAGTTCACGCTAAAAGCACCCTTGCCTTCATTTCTCTCACCGATTATTTGTTTTATCTGCTTGATGTCATTCTTTTCCGTCTGACTCGCATCTTTTTCACTTCCTGATTTCTGGTAGAATGCATAGCCATGCTTTCCATTCTGTTTTACATTGTATAGCGCTTTATCTGCAAGCCTAAATACATCGTCAAATATATTCCCCTCATTAGGCACACGCACAGCACCTATGGATGCTCCCAGCGGAATATTCATATCTTCGCCCATATATTCCTTTGCGGATTTTACTATTCCCTGATTCAGAACATTGCAGACATGTTCCACATCATCCTCATCCGAAGTATCCTTTAGGAAAGCTATAAACTCATCTCCGCCCAGTCTGCCTGCCAGATCATCTTCCTTTATCGCTTCATTTATAAGTTCCGCAAACCTTATGAGTATCCTGTCGCCCATTTCGTGTCCGTGCAGGTCATTAACCAGCTTAAAACTGTCGAGGTCGATCATTAACATGATACCGTTTTCCTTTGCACAGGCTTCGCCTATGGACTTGTGCGAACCTGCCTTGTTCAGCAGCCCGGTCATAGGATCCGTCTGTATCTCACGGCGCAGCTTCCTGATGCGCCTGTTCCTGCGCTGTATTTCAATGAAGAGCCAGAGGAAGTATGCAACTATCAGTGAATTTACAAATGAAAGGTATATAAGGAACAGCGGCCGCTCATACATCTGCGCCTCTTTCTCTACGTCTATCACTTCTTCCCTAACAACCTCTCCTGTCATGTCATTCAGGATTGCAATATGAAACTTATATTTACCATATGGCAAGTTTGTAAATGACAACGGTGTTATCTCGTCCTGATAACATGTCACGCCGGGATCACCTGTGCCTTCAAGATAGTAGTGCACCAGGGGATTGGTAAGGGTAAAATTATTTACGGCCACATGGAACAGTATACGTCCGGAAACAGCCGGAAGCACCAGACGGCTGCCTATCTGCTCGTACTTCATGTCCTGCGTCTCCACAAGCTTGAGCCGCATCTGGAAGGAATTATCCACATCGTCATAAATATCCGTATTTATCACCCTGACGCCGTCAACACAGCAAAGATAAAGCTGTCCGTCATCAAGCAGGTTCCATGAATTAGCAGTAAAACTTGTGGTAAGTCCCCAGTTGGAATCCAGCAGAAGACAGGCGTACTCACTATCCTCAAGTAATTTTTCTTCCGACACAACAAAGAGTCCCGCGCTGGAAGTTATCCATGCCCTTCCTGCGCCGTCGATTACCACATCCAGATTGTCATAATAAGGAAAATTCTCAAGCCTGCGTATCTCATCACCGTTATCATAATACAAGGCATTGCTACTAACATAGATAAAGCCATCCGTACAGGGAACTATTTTCATAACAACGCCTGTCCGTAAGCCTTCAGTCTTGCTCTTATGTCCTACCAGCCTACCATCCTTTATAAGATATACTCCATCCCCATCAGAACCGGCCATAAGCATACCATCCTCTGTCTCATAAACTGACAAAATGGTCGTATTGTCCATGCCTTCATTTGCACCTATAACCGAGGTAATCTTGCCCTTTTCTATGAAAAATAGCCCCGCATTTCTACACGATACAAGAATCCTGCCATCAGAAAGTTCTTTAACGAAACGGCATTTGGGCGTGCTTATCCCCTGACCGTAAAAATCCACAGCATGTACGTTTCCGTCAGGCTCCTGATAAATAAGGCCTTCGCCGCCATTCATGGATACCCATATATTCCCCGTGCTGTCCTTATATATATGCCGTACTTTAGTGTCCGCAATACGAGTGGTAAGCGGTGTAGATTTCTCCTCGTAACTGTTTAAATCTACTGCTTTCAATCCGGTGTCAGTACCTATGTACATAAGGTCTCCGTCCCTATACAGAGCATTTACCACCGTCTTATCTACACCTGCTTTGTTGAAAAAATTCCTAAAAGGGGTGCGTGAAAACTTCACCACACCATGCTTATCGGACGCGAACCAGATATTATCCTGGGCATCAACACACACATCATTTACACTCCCGTGCATTGAGCTTTTCATAAGATTAGTAAACTCTGACGTTTTCAGATCCAGATCTCCCATGCCTTTTTCACTGCAACAGAAATATAGATCCAGCCCCGGGTCATATTCGATAGTATTAAAGGAAGAGAGTTCCTTACTGTTGATCTTTTTTACGATTTCAATACCATCATCCTTAAGTTTATTTATTTCCAGAATATCCGTACTTGTCCCCAGCACCACATTGTCCCCGTCACTGGCAACACAATAGTATGATACCCCTGTCCCTGTATACGCTTTTGTATAAGCCAGAATATCATCTTTTAGGATGAAAAATAATCCGTTCTGTGTCACTCCGAGTATGCGGCCATCGGGTACGGACATAAGGGATGTGACATCCGTAATATCCGCCCATTCAGAAAAAATACGGACTTTTCCTTCACCGTCTATCCTGGCAAGTTCCCTATCCGTTGCAATATAGATATTACCTTTATTATCCTCACATATATGGCGTATAGAATCCGACGGCATACCGCTTTCCGTATCGTAAAGTGTCCCTGTCTGCATCTCAAAATTGTAGCAGACAACACCGCTGTCGTTTGTACCGATCCACATATGCCCCTTAGTGTCAACATAAAGCTCCTTCACATTCCTTATGCTGTCATGGAGCTTCATCTCTTCGAATTTCACTCCGTCATAGCGATATAGGCCTGAATATGTTCCAACCCATAAGTAGCCGTCTGATGTCTGTATGATTGAATTAGCTTCCGAAGAAACCATGCCGTCATCAGTATCAAAGGATGTTTCTTCATACTCATATCCAAGATCAGCAGCATCAGTCCGTAACGGAGACAAAACAGGTGCCACAAGTACGATTATCAATATCGCGGAAACTGTCTGTGTTCCGGAATTTTTTTTCTTTTCTGCCCTCTTTTTCCTTATGTTCTTTCGCTCTTTTTCACAGATGAACAGAAGAACCTGGGCCAGCACCATTGACAGTATGCGGTCCGGGAAATCAATAAAGATCTCTGCTACCAGGGTATTGAAATTAGAAACACTCACATAGGTATCAAGCATATCCTTAAGGGCATCACCCCAAAGGTTCCCCGTGTCTCCCTGATATACAAGCACATCCACCGGGGTGGAAAGAATTGCAGAAAGAAGGCCGTTAAGAAGTGCCAGGGTAACTATGCCCAGAGCCTCCTTCTTTGTTTTTCTTGGATATAGGACGCCGATCATCACACCAACCAGGATGCTTACGGGCAGATAGAATAATGAGAATCCGCTGAAATTCCCAGAACACAAAGTAGATATAAGACCTACAAGCGCACCCGGTATAGGACCGAATGCCACAGCCGCCGCCATGGTACCTATAGTATCCAGCCAGAACGGCAGATTCAGGACCCTGGCCAAAAGCCCCCCAGCCACATTTATGGCAATGCATATAACCATCATAATCAAAAAATATGCACTCAGACGGGACTCAGCCTTACTATCCTGTTTTTTCATACTTTCAATAACCCCTTAATTTACGGAATACCATTCAGGTCAGAACCATTTCCTATAAACTTCCGGCCTTCTGTCCCGAAACACGCCCCAGCTCATACGCATCTCTTCTATTGCTTCAAAATCGAAAGAAGCTGTTATCACGCATTCCTTGTCACGCCCCGCTTCTGAAACCAATGCACCGGTCTCATCACATACAAATGATGATCCGTAAAACTTAAGTGCAGAACTCTGGCTGTTATTTTCTTCACAAGGATTAACTTCTTCCGTTCCTATTCGGTTGGCTGCCACTACAGGCATTATATTTGCAGCCGCATGTCCCTGCATGCATCTGCGCCAGTGGGGCATGGAATCAGTTTCCAATATAGGCTCTGAGCCTATAGCTGTAGGATAAAGCAATACTTCTGCACCGTCAAGAGCCATGCACCTTGCAGCCTCAGGGAACCACTGGTCCCAGCATATACCCACGCCAATGCGTCCAAAAGCCGTATCCCAGACCTTAAAACCGGTGTCCCCAGGCGTAAAATAAAATTTCTCCTGATAAAAATGGTCATCGGGAATATGGGTCTTTCTGTAGACACCAAGATTTTCACCGTCAGCATCTATAACTGCTACGGAATTGAACAGACGGGTGCCTGCTTTCTCGTAGAAACTTACAGGAATTACACAGCCTGTATCCTTTGCTGTCTTCCTAAAATTTTTTACTGCCGGATTCTCTTCCGTCTCTGCAGCAAATCCATAATAATCATACCGTCTTTCCTGGCAGAAATATTTTCTCTCAAAAAGTTCAGGGAGCAATATGATGTTTGCTCCCTGCTCTGCCGCCTGCCTAACCAGACGGTCTGCCTTTACTATGTTCTCTTCAACGACATCGCTCATCGCCATCTGACAAGCAGCCACTGTGATATTTCTCATTCATTATCCTCCGCCATTACCCTATTACCCCCAGCAATGACTATTTTACCAGAATACCTGCACTCCTATAACTATTCCATCATGATATCCTACTCTTCTGAAGTGTGTAGCACCACCTACATTGGAATAACCGCTAAGCGCCTGCTGTGCCGCCTGCAGACAAATGGGCATTACACCGTTAGCTATAACTCTGTCCACCTTGCCGTTTCCTGCGGGAGTGAACTGACCTGATGCATAAATGACATCATATATGGTAGAAGGATATGCAGAACTCCTTACTCTGTTCATTACTACTGCGCCCACTGCAACCTGCGCTTCATAGGGCTGGTTTCCCGCCTCGCACTGTATCAGTGCGCCTAAAAGCACCTCGTCCGTAGCAGATGCCGCATATGCTCCGTAATAATCGTTTGTCTGCGGCTTAGTTGAAGTCTTGCTTGAACTGTTCTTACTCTCAGCCGCCTTCTTTGCAGCCGCTGCCTTAGCAGCCTCCCTGGCCTCTATGGCCGCCATAGTCTCGCCATAGTCAACCACAAATTCTGTTGTCACATATTCAGAAGATATATAGCCGTCAGCACCCTCAAAGTCTATAACTACCCAGCCGTCTTCCTCAGACACTTCTTCAAACACATCACCTTCAGCAACCATTCCCAGCACTTCTGCATCTATAGATGCCTCTTTTCTCACCCTGAGAGTCTGTCCGGTAACTGTCGCCTGCATTACGCCGACTTCCTTGTACAGTTTCTCTGCATCCTCTCCGAAAAGAAGATAATCATTGCTGACCCAGCCTTCAACCTTACCTGACCTAAGCTTAGTCCAGTCATCAGTATACTCTATTATGTTGCCGCCACACTCCGTATAGAGTTTGCCGACTATCTCAGATTCCTCGCTTGCTTCAGCACGCACATTAACGGAAGTCACAACATCCGCCATTACAAGTGCGCCGTCTGCCTTCCAGGCATTCTCCTCAGCTTCTATGATATCCTGCAGCTCATCATCCGTAGGTACCACGCCCAGTTCAGTTGCCCCTGCAATGCCTGCTGCCACATCATTTTCTAAACTGCCATCACTAAGCATGCTCTCATCAGGCCTGCTCAGTTCAGAAAGATCCACTTCATTTTCACCGGCAACAGAAAGCTTGTCTGACTCTATATCTGCGCACAGCACATCATCCGACAATGAAAAACGTACAGCATCACTGCCTTCAGAATTATTGTCAGTTCCGTAGGCCGAAAGAACGCTCGTATTCATTATGACAACAGCCGCTAACGTAAACACGCCTGCCATTTTAAGTAACCGGATTCTCTTCATGTGCTTTGCTACTTTTTAACGTTTTGTTTCTTTTCTTAACTTTTTGTTTCAAACTGTTACAAATTTGTTACGCGTACTATACCAAAACAAAGCATTATTGTCAAATCCGGACCGTCCGGACGAGCAATCTTCATAAAAAAGCGGTTAACTGCCACTAATAGGTTAAACGTAAAAAACGCCAGTATATTTTGCCGGCGTTTTTCGATAACTCCCAATTGAACCAATCCCTAAGTTACAATGCAAAATTGCTGAAATTATTAAGCTGCGCAAAGCTTTCTGGTGTTAAAAGATATTTTTTTATATCTTCAGGATTCAAGAAAAAAACGGCAGATTGCCATGTGTCATACCTGGACAGCTGATCACCATCTTTTTTGTTTACAGCAAATTGGCAGTTTTTTCTAAGGAATGTGATTAAATTGTCCCTACGTATTTTTTCATAATCATATCCATTACAGAAACAATAACCGCCCTTTGGATCCTGAACATAAAAGAGCCATACATGAGCAGTTGAATACTGAAGTTTACCCCATTTAAAATCCGGCCGGTCAATATCAACTGTTTTGATAAATTCATCATAGTCCTTCGGTCCATGTACTTTTCTATCAAATGTCATACCGCTTTTAAACTGGAAAACCGAAATGAAATCTATTCCAAGCTGTCCCCACTTCGAAAAGCGATTATATGATTCCTGCTTAACTTCAAACAGTATAGTTCTGTTATCCGGCAATTTCACGGTTATGTCCGATGCACTCATCACAGCAGCATCATTCTCCGCATTCCCACCGAACTTGGATACCGTAAAAGTCCCCTTCTCATATCCCATCTGTTCTACATAATAGGTGACAACAGCTATTTCATCTTCGTATGTATCAAAATTTCCAGATATCACCATGTTTATATCCCCCTTTTTTTATTTCCATAGTATCGCATTACTTGGCATACATCCTCTATTGTCACACTACTATTCCGGTCTAGCCGGCGCCCCCATTTGTTTGAGCTGCTGTTTGCGTTCATACATCATCTGGTCCGCTCTTTCGAATACATCATGGACAAGCTGATCCTCTGGCTTAAGCTCTGAATAACCGATTGATATCACAACTTCTTTCTTTTTTATGTTTTCTTCTATTACACGTTTTATCTCTGTTATTACTTCATTCATCGTATCATAGCCTTTCTCCTGAAGAATGACTACGAATTCATCTCCGCCTATCCTGTAGACTGCCCCATGGGTAAAATACTCGCAGATCAACACACTTGCATCTTTTATAAGCTTATCTCCCGCAGCATGCCCCTGGGTATCATTGATTAGTTTTAGCCCATTAATATCGCATACGACTACTGCCAGCTTATCGATGTCATTTTCCCTTATCCTGTGGTTAAGATAGCTTTCCGTTTCAGAATATGCATGCTTGTTTCTTACGCCTGTCATTGAATCCGTGCTGGCCATGTTACGGAAATTCTTGGCCTTTTCCTTTTCAGCGTCAATGTTTCTGTCTGACAGGACTTTCAGCATGAATAACAGAACCCCAAAGAATATGACAGAATAGACCAGTGTGAATATTATCTGATTCTTACTGGTTGAAAGGCTTTTCTCGCTTATGCTCCGGATCCTATCCTGTATAACACTCTCACGGATAAGCACTACCATCATCCACTCCGTCCCCTCTATTGGAACATAGCACAAAGTCTCTTCAGCACCATTCGCGGTAAAAGTAATACTTCCTTCCACTGAACTTAAAAAGTTATTACGGTTTTCATTCCAGGATTCATCAGGAATAACGCCTTTCACAGTATCAAAAATATTGTGCGTTGAAATATAAGGGCCCAGTTCAGTACCTGACAGATTCTCTCCGTTTTTGCTGTAAATACCGAAATAGGTCCTGCCATCATCATCAAAGGCAAGCAGGTCTACTATTTCATTGATATCAATCTGGACAAAACTTGCTTTATAGCGCTTGCCGGCTATCACAAGATCAGGGGTTGGTGCAGCCAGGCATAGCTGTTTTGAAGAACCGTATATTGAAACCGTGCTTACATTCCGTTCATCCATTCTTTCATCAGAAAGGAAGGAATGACGGCTACCACCGGTATAGGTTGTGTACTGTGTATGAACAATATTGTCATCATCTACGAGAGCAAAACGGTTTAGCGACAGAAGCGATTTTATATTACCAAGCGTATTACGAAGCTCTTCTTCCGACTCAATTCCTTCACCGTTAATATAAGCCACCGCTTTTTCCATATGGTCAAAGTTATTGTTTATAAGATTCGTGATGGTTTTTGAACGACGGTCCGCCATTGCTTCAAGATAAAATGAACTAACCTCGGAAACAGCCTCAGTTGTAGCTATGGTAGTCTGCCTTGAAGACATAATCGTATTGACGATCACCGTCGCCATCAATAGAATACCGCCTACAACAGCTGTCAGTATAAATGTTTTTCTTGTGATCTTATTTTTCATTAGTCGTCACCATACAGCAGTTCAAGCATTATCGCTGCGTCTTCCTGATAAATTACCGTTGTTATCTCATCAGTCTTTTCCTGAAACAGTTCGCCAGGCTTGTTGCCGTCTGCGATCATTACCGCAATCTGAATCGTATCAAAACCAATGGAATAACAGTCCTGAACGCCGAGACAATAAATTACACCATCTTTCAGATAATGCAGTGCTTCCTGGTCATGGTCCATACCTACAATGACCGTATCACTACCCTTTTCAGTCACCGCCCTTGCTGCCCCCACAGGATTGCTCATATTACAGCAGATTATTCCGTCCAGATCAGGATTATCATTAAGTATCTGCATGGTAAGGTCATAGGCAAGGTCTACGGAATCCATATCATACTCCGTAGCCACTATTTCCATATCGCTGTATTTTGCGATGGTATCCGCTGCGCCCTTTGCCCTATCCTCATGACAGGGAGCACCTACACTTCCTACCAGGATAGCGACTTTCCCCTTGTATCCCAGTTTTTTGCACAAAGCCTCCGTCAGGTCCACACCATCTTCATAGTTATGGGTATTTCCCACATAGGCTATCCGCTCACATCCTTCGGCAGCATCGGAACTTGAAAAAGTCATAACCTTATATCCTGACTCTACCATTTCATCAAGAATCGGCGAGATTATCTTCTCATCGGCAACATCGACACCGATCACATCAAAATCTCTCTTCTCAGCCTCAAGCAGTCTCTCAATCTGATCTTCGGCAGATGCCGCATCCGGCGCCATATATTCATATGTAACCGTTACCCCTTTTTCAAGATACTGCCTCTGGGCGTCTTCCATGCCAAGAGCCACTGCATCCCACCAGGGATGGACAGTTTTATATGTAAAATAGAAATTATAATGATCCTTTTTAGGCTCATAGGAATCCAGCTCATGATCGAAATCTACGGCACTGCTTACTAAATCCCCGGCTCCTGAACCGGTTTCTGCCATATCCCCGGATTCTGTCAGGCCGGAATTCTCATCAGGACCGGTTCCTGAAGAAGGAAAAGAACAAGAAGTTAAAAAAACCGTCGCTATTAGCGCGAAGGATAAAAGATAAGTTTTTTCGCGATAATTCCACATAAAATGCCCCTCCGAATTATTACACGATTCTACTAATAATTTGCTTTTTTATATTCCCTGCTTACTTTATAAGTTCATACTGCATCATTTCATATTTAAGTTCACTGCCCTCAACGATTTCCGGCGGAAGCAGAGCTCTGGCAACAAGCTTAAGATCATCGGATTCAATATCCGTTCTCTTTAAGTTTGCATAGTCCCCGTCTATGCTTACTACTTCATAATACCAGGTTCCCATCTTACCTTACCTCCTCAATGCTGCCGGCCGTCCATGAATCCAGCTCGGCATCCCTCAAAGTGCAGTACATATTTTCACCTTCCATATAGGTATCAAAAACACCTTCCACGCATATAAAGCTCCCCGCTTCCGGGTAGTCATCAGGATACTTATAGTTATCCTTCAGCACAAACTCTATACCCTGGGAGCAGCATGCGGTTGCATCCATTATTATACACGCAAAATAGTATTTATCCGATACCTCATCATAAAAAATTGAAAAAAGACCCTCCATCTTAATAGTCTTTCCAACGTAGTCTTCAGGAGCGATCATCATATTGTAGACTTCGGAATATACCATTGTTGATGAAAGTACTGTCAGGTCAAGATCAACATCTCCATCACTTTTTTCCGTTTCTTCAGGATATGTAGGATCATCAGCCGCGATTGTATCTTCATCCACTATTTCTGTTTCCGTCGCTGAAACCTCTTCGACTGATTTGTCAGAATCCGTAACCACCTCATCCGACGGTTCAGATTCTACATCATTTTCCGTCTCATCAGCCATTCCTGCTTCAAGCACATCATTTACTGTGGTCATCTGACCATCATTCCGTGCTGATGCCACCGTATCGTCCCCGCACCCGGCCAGCAAAAATACAAATATCATACACACAGCAAAAAAATATGTTTTTTTCATTTAACACACACCTTTCCCGCCAGGCAGCATACTGCAAACGCAACAGCCTGGACGGCAACTATCGTCGATCCCACAGGCGTACCTGTAAGGATCGCTATAATGATCCCAATAAAAGAACACACAACTGAAAGTACTGCCGAACATACCGTCACTGCTTTAAAACTCCTGAAAAGTCTCATTGAAGAAAGTGCCGGAAAAATCACCAGCGCAGATATCAGCAGTGAGCCTACAAGATTCATTGCCAGGACTATTACAACAGCGATCATGACAGAGATAAGCAGACTGTAAATGTCCACCTTTGTTCCCGTCACCCTTGAAAAGTCCTCATCAAAAGTAAGGGCAAATATCCTGTTATAGAAAAATATGAAAACAGCAACCATCACTACCGATAGCACTATACATACCCACACCTCGAAGGGCTTAAGTGTGAGAATGGATACCGAACCAAACAGGGTACTGCAAACATCTCCGGCAAGATTTGCCGATGAAGAAAAAAGATTTACTATAAGATAACCGAAAGCAAGCGACACCACCGATACTATAGCTATGGCGGCGTCGCCGTTTATCTTTCTGTTTTTTCTTGTGTTAAGAAGAAGCACTGCACATATGACGGTTCCGGGCAGGATCAGCATCATATCGTTAGTAAGGTTAAGAACTGCCGCAACGGACATTATGCCAAATGCCGCATGGGAAAGCCCATCGCCTATATAAGAGAATCTTTTTAAGACCAGTATCACGCCCAGCAAGGCAGAGCATAGGGCAATCAGTATGCCCACAATTAAGGCATACTGTACAAATGGACGCCCCAGATATGTTATGAGTTTAGTGATAACCTCACCCATCACCGTCTTCTATGCCCCTGCTTTCCGTACTATTTGAGCGCTTCCTTCAGTACTTCAAGATTTGCTCGCATAACGGACAGATAGGATGTGCCGTTTGCCGCATCCTTAAGGGTTGTTGCCTGCAGGGAATCCAGCGTAAGGATCTGCTGATCTTTCGAAGCAGTATTGTCACGGATGGTCTCGGCTATGCGGTGATCATTTCCTTCTATTGTCATAATGGAAGAAAGTCCAAGCTCATCTGTCTTACCCGCAAGAAATACGATAGTCTCAAAGCTTGCCTCCGTCTCAGCCGAGCAGCCCACAAAAGCCGCATAATAGTCGATTCCGTAATCATCCACCATGTAGCGGAACGGGAATCTGTCACCGAAAAGGAGTGTCTTTACTCCGGCATTATCTACAACCTCTGCATACTGTGCGTCAAGCTCTGCCAGTTCATTCTTGTAAGCCTCTGCGTTAGCTTTGTAAACATCCGCATTTTCACTGTCGAGCTGTCCCAGGCCGTCTGCGATCACGCCGCACAGTACCTCTGCGTTCCTGAGAGAAAGCCAAACGTGCTCGTCCATTTCCTCCTCGCACTCATCACCATCCTCATGCTCATGATCGTGATCTTCCTCATCGCCATCCTCATGCTCATGCTCAGCATCTTCGCCATCTTCATGATCATGGTCATGTTCAGCTTCCATGCCCTCCACGATCTCCTCAGCCTTTACATTATCACCAAGGGCATCCAGAAGATTTATAACCACCATATCCTTATTTACGGCACTCTCCAGGACATCTTCCGCCCATTCATCAGATTCCCCTCCGACATAGATGAACATATCGCAGGTTGAGATCTTCATTATATCCTCCGCCGTAGGCTGGTAGCTGTGAAGGTCCACACCGTTATCAAGCAGAAGAGTCACATCAGCCTCTGATGCCCTGTCCCCAAGGACATTTTCTACCCAGTCATATTCCGGAAATATAGTAGTGACTATCTGCATCTTTTCCGAATCTTCACCTATTGCTGAAACATTCTGCAATGTCCCCGTTGTTTCACAAGCCGTAACAGCACACATCGTAAAAGCAGCTGCAAAAAGAACTGTCATCATTTTTCTAATCTTCATATTGATATATTAACCTCCGTAATCTGTATTAAACAAATTAAGCCGTCGATGCCATCACGAAAGACAATACCACATACTTAGGTATTATCCGCTGTGAAAGCAAGATAACTAAATTCGCTTACTATAAAAATAATCAAGTATCTGCACTTTTTGCACTGAAACAAGAGCGCTGATTCTGTTTATTCAGCACACCTGTATTCGGATAACTCAATTATTTAAACGGATTTTCTGGCTTACAGGTGTTTTTAAGCAGAAAACATCAACATCCGGTAAATGTAAAAAAATAGAACTAACAGAAAAGACAAGCGAAATAGTAACCACGGGCAAGGCAGTTCCTACCTGCTGAAGAATCGCTTCGCAAAGCTCTATGTACTCACAGACGTGGCACTCCTCGCCTTCACAGTCATGTTCAGTCTCCATTGCTATAAATGCAGCAGAGGCAAAGGCCGATACCACTAACAGCGCACAGAGCACGGTAGAAATTACAAATATTTTTCTTCTATATATAGAACTGAATATATTCATTTCCATCCCAATATACCCAATAAATAACAGTCCGGGTGTAGCCCGCCTACTTTGCAGCTACAAGCCCTTCCAAACCGCTCTCAATTGTATACAAGCGAAAATGACATGTCAATGCGTTTTATTCCACACTATTCCATATCATCTTTCTTCCATGCTCCGCTCTCGCGGAAACTGCCTAAAAGTTGTGAATCCACTTTTCCGTGCCCTGCCATATCTTCTAATATTGCAAAAGCTTTTTCCGATGGCATAGGCGGCTTATACGGTCTGTCTTCCGCAGTAAGCGCATCGTAAACATCAATGATGGTAAGAAGCCTTGTTTCCCAAGGGATCTCATCTGCTTTCAGATGATTAGGATATCCCGAGCCGTCTAACAGTTCATGATGTCCGCCTGACCAGCCCGGAACAGACTGATATGCGCCTTCGAATTTCATTTTGTTAAGGAGTTTTGCCGTAAGACTCACATGAGATTCTATAATGCGCCTTTCAGCCTCTGTCAGTGTTCCTCGTACAACGGTTATAGATTCCAGTTCATCATCATTTAGCAGCGGTATATTTTCGCCTTCTGCAGTCAGACATTCAATCTGAGCTGCTTTTTTTAATTTCCCGATGGTATCATCATCAAGAAAGCCGACATTGTTTGCCGAAAGAATAAGCTCTTTTGCAGAAAGCAGAGCCTCAGTTTTTTCCTGCCACTCACTCTGTTTTTCCGGTTCCTCAAGCATTTTTAACTTCATCATAAGCTGGGCCGTAGAGATCCGGTGAAGAATATCTTTTTCTGCACTTCCTAACCTTGAAGGCTTGTCCATCACTTCCTGCGGAACAAGAAGCTTTCCTATATCGTGCAACCATATGCTCATAAGTAATGGTGCAGTTTCAGCACCGGTATATTCAGTCAGCTTTCCCTGGTCATTCAGCCAGTTCAGGTAACGTTCTCCGTATTTAGCCATATTCTTGGTATGGTTTGCATTATAAGGTGATTTTTCTTCGACCGCAGTGACCATTACCTCTACAAAAGAATTCATAAGGTTCGTGACCTGAGTTGCAAGTTTTTTATTAGCAATAAACAGCTCAGCCCTTTCAGTAATGTCACTTATGACCGTTACTATACCTACCTTCTCCGCCCCGTTCATCAGGATTTCTGTTTTTACATGAAGATACTGTATCTCATCATCATGAAAAAAGGGGACTGTTTTTTCCACCGTACTCCTGGTATGAATTGAGTCAGTGATCAGTTCAAACAGTTCATCATTTTTCTCTGTCCGTTCCATGATCCATGCAATGCTTTTTCCACTTAACGGAGCATCTTCCATACCTAAAATCCTTGCCGCCGCTTTGTTATGTACCATGATCCTGCTGTCAAAACCTATGGCGATCACGCCATCGGACATATCTTCTATGATGTGTTTCGTTAAAAGTTCTTCATTTCGTTCCATAATTCATGCCCTTTCACTGCTGCTTTTCCTACCGTTCCTTAACCACCTGGAAGATATAGAATTTTAAATAGTACGACTCGTCAGCTGACCAGAGTATTGGGTGGTCAGGAGACTGGGTCTTGAATTCCACCTGACGCAGCTTTACATGGGCTGCCTTTGCCGCATTGGCTATTACTTCGCTAAAAAGATCAAATGTCATAAAATGGGAGCAGGAGCAGGTTGCAAGGAAGCCGCCGTCGCGAACCAGCTTCATTCCCTGTATGTTTATCTCCCGGTATCCCTTTGAAGCATTCTTTACGGAATTCTTTGACTTCGTAAATGCCGGGGGATCAAGGATCACCAGATCATAAGACTCATTTTGTGCTATAAGCTCCGGAAGGATTTCAAACACATCGCCGCACCTATAGCTAACGATATTCTCTACATTATTTAATTTAGCATTCTCTGCTGCCACTTCCAAAGCACTTTCCGACGCATCCACTGAAAGGACCCTCGATGCACCGGCTACAGCTGCGTTCAATCCAAATGACCCGGTATGGGTAAAGCAGTCCAGGACCTTTGCATCCTTAGCCATTGGCCAGATTGCCTTCCTGTTATATTTCTGATCAAGGAAAAATCCTGTCTTCTGTCCGTCCCTTACATCCACTATGTACTTAACGCCATTTTCACATATCTCTACATTGGTATCGAATTCAGCGCCAATAAATCCTTTAACCTTTTCAAGACCTTCTTTTTCTCGTTCCCTGGCGTCACTTCGTTCGTATACACCCTTTATCTCTATTCCGTCACTGGCCAGTATTTCTTTGGCAATCCCGGCTATCTTTTCCTTATATCTGTCTATCCCCAGGGCAAGAGCCTGAAATACCAGTACATTCTCATATTTATCCATTACGAAGCCTGGGATAAAATCAGCCTCACCGAAGATTACACGACAGGATGACACATCCACGGTCTTCTTTCTGTATTCCCAGGCATTCCTTACCCGCATTTTCCAGAAAGCATCATTTATCTCCTGTTCAGGATTCCTTGTGAGTACCCTTACCCGGATCTTTGAATTTACATTAATAAAGCCTTTTCCCAAAGGATATCCGTCATGGTCAGCCACATCTACTATATCCCCATTGGAAAAATCTCCGGATACACCGGCTATCTCATTGTCAAATATCCAGGCGCCGCCCCTTTTAAGCAGCCTTCCTTCACCTTTTTTTATTGTAACTATCACAGGCATCCTACACCTCCGCAACTGCCCTTGCACATTTACACAATCTACTGCCTTAAGCACCAAAATAATCAGCACCGAACAATCATATTCACAACAGAAGCCACAATTTTACTTCCTGAATTATAATTCTATTCTATAAGGTAATATAATTCAATCAGCCCTGAACATCAGCCGGATTTTTGTCATAATTCCCCCTTGCATCACCTCCTTTATGATGATAATATAACACTACGCGCCACAACATCTTGTGGTCGTGTTAGATCAATCATACAAGATTATGTTTTTTATATAAGGAGTTCAATAAATCATGAAAATCATCAAAAGAAGCGGAAAAGAGGTAGGTTTTGACGGCATAAAGATCATCAGTGCCATAAGCAAGGCCAATGCAGAGGTCTCTGAGGATAAACAGCTCAGCCTGGATCAGATCAGGGAAATCGAAGAAAGCGTTGTGGCAAAGTGCCGCAACTTAACAAGAGCTGCCAGCGTGGAAGAAATTCAGGATATGGTAGAGAACGGCATCATGGATTCCGGCCACAATGAGGTTGCAAAAAAATACATCATCTACCGTTATCAGCATGCTCTTGTCCGTCAGGCCAATACAACTGACGAGCAGATAATGAGCCTTATTGAATGTAATAATGAAGAAGTTAAGCAGGAGAATTCCAACAAGAATCCTACTGTTAACAGCGTTCAGCGTGACTATATGGCCGGTGAAGTTTCAAAAGATATCACCAGACGTTTTCTGTTGCCCCCTGATATCGTGGAGGCTCATGAACAGGGAGTCATCCATTTCCATGATGCAGATTACTTCGCTCAGCATATGCACAACTGCTGCTTGGTAAATCTCGAAGACATGCTGCAGAACGGCACCGTCATCAGCGAGACCATGATAGAAAAGCCCAAGAGCTTTTCCACTGCCTGCAATATAGCAACACAGTCCATTGCCCAGATTGCCAGCTCTCAGTACGGCGGACAGAGCATCACTCTCTCCCACCTGGTGCCTTTCGTTGACATCAGCCGGAAGAAATTCCGCAAGGAAGTACGGGAGGAATTTGAAGAAGCAGGTGTAAATGCCAGTGACGATCAGATAAATGAAGTAGCTGAGATGCGCGTAAAAGCCGAAATCGAAAGAGGCGTACAGGTAATCCAGTACCAGGTAATCACCCTCATGACTACCAACGGCCAGGCACCTTTCATCACAGTATTCATGTACCTTGATGAAGTACCCGAAGGTCAGCTTCGTGATGACCTTGCAATGGTCATTGAAGAGATGCTCAAGCAGCGCATACTTGGAGTAAAGAACGAAAAGGGAGTATATATTACCCCCGCTTTCCCCAAGCTGATATATGTTCTTGATGAGGACAATATAAAGGAAGGGACCAGATACTGGTATCTCACAAAGCTTGCTGCACAGTGTACAGCAAAGCGCATGGTTCCTGATTACATCTCTGCAAAGAAAATGAAGGAATATAAAAACGGCGATGTTTATCCCTGCATGGGATGCCGCAGCTTCCTTACCCCTGATATCTCAGGCCTTGGCGACGGTGGTGCACACAAGTACTACGGCAGATTCAATCAGGGCGTGGTAACCCTTAATCTCGTGGATGTTGCCTGCAGCTCCGGCAAGGATGAAAACAAATTCTGGCAGCTTATGGAAAGCCGCACTGAGCTCTGCAAACGTGCCCTTATGTGCAGGCACGAGCGCCTTTTAGGAACGCCTTCAGATGTTGCGCCCATACTCTGGCAGTTCGGCGCACTTGCAAGGCTCAAGAAGGGCGAGAAAATAGACAAGCTCCTTTACAATAACTACTCCACAATATCCCTTGGATATGCAGGATTGTGCGAATGTACCAAGTATATGAAGGGGGTTTCACATACCGACGCAGACGGCAAGGATTTTGCGCTCAAGGTCATGCACTTCCTTAATGACAAATGCACAAAGTGGCGCAGCGAGACCAACATTTCATTTTCGCTCTACGGAACTCCGCTTGAATCCACTACTTACAAGTTTGCAAAATGCCTGCAGAAGCGTTTCGGCATGATACCCGGAGTTACGGATAAGAACTACATCACCAACAGCTACCATGTACATGTAACAGAAGAGATAGATGCGTTCACAAAGCTTAAGTTCGAATCAGAATTCCAGGCACTTTCACCCGGCGGCGCAATAAGCTATGTGGAAGTACCCAACATGATGAACAACATTGATGCAGTGCTTTCTGTCATGCAGTATATTTATGAAAATATCATGTACGCAGAGCTCAATACCAAATCAGACTATTGCCAGAAGTGCGGCTACAGCGGCGAGATAAACATCGTTAATGATGAAGACGGCAAGCTCGTCTGGGAATGCCCTAACTGCAAGAACCGTGACCAGAACACAATGAATGTTGCAAGACGTACCTGCGGCTACATCGGCACACAGTTCTGGAACCAGGGACGCACCCAGGAAATCCGTGAGCGTGTACTTCACCTTTGATTCAATTAACCTGAAATGAATTACGCAGAGATCAAATACAATGACATAGCAAATGGTCCGGGTGTACGCACAAGCCTTTTCGTAAGCGGCTGCACCCACCATTGCAAAGAATGCTTTAATCCCATGACCTGGGATTTTTGCTATGGGAAAAATTTTGACAGTTCCGTTGAGGACGAAATAATTAAGTCACTCGAGCCTTCATGGATAACCGGCCTTACCCTTTTAGGCGGTGAGCCTATGGAACCAGCCAATCAAAAAGCTCTGCATCCTTTTCTCAAAAAGGTAAAGTCTGCATATCCTGATAAAACCATCTGGATATATTCAGGATATACATTTGAAGAACTGACTGATGTTAGCTACACTCGCGCACATACAGAGGATACCATTCCCCTGCTCTCTATTGCTGACGTGTTGGTTGACGGCGAGTTTGTCCTTGACCTGAAAAATATTTCCCTGCGATTTCGCGGTTCTTCAAACCAGCGGATAATAGATCTCAAAGCATCCTTAGCATCAGGTCAGGCCGTATTATCTGCAGAGCAGACAAATTGAGCCCTTCCTTGAAATCCCACCCTTTTAAGAATATACTATAATCATAGTATACAGACATTCCTTATGTGAAAGGAGGTCCCTATGAGTAAAAGATTACGCGTAATAATCGCTGTTGCAATAATAGTCATTCTCATTGCCATAATCTCCACCATAAGGATCATCGGCGGAAAGCAGAAACAAGTTCCCCCGAATGACCCTATGACCGCGGGAAACACTGCCGGCAATCTCTACAACGGCGGACTCTTCTGTGAATCCGACGGCATGGTTTATTTTTCAAACAGCTATGATTCCGGAAAGCTTTATTCAATGGATGTCGTTAACGGCGAATGCAAAAAACTGTCAGAAGGTAATGCATCCTTTATCAGCGCCGCAAACGGATATATCTACTACTATACTGATTCCGCCGCCGACCAGACCGGTCTCGGATATGTCCGCCGAGGACGCGGAATATACCGCTATGATACACATCATTCAAATAATAACCTTATCATAGATGTGACCAGTGACAGTATGATGCTTGCCGGCAACAATCTGATCTACACCTGCTTTTCGGAGGATGAAAAGGATGACGGCAATGCCAAAATAACGGTTAACAGCATCGCTATTGCAGGCGGAGATCCTGTAACTCTCATGAACGGCCACCCCAAGATCGGATGCTACTATGGCGGACAGATGTATTATTCAGACAACCTGACCACTGGTACACTCAATACCATGGATCCGGTATTCGGTTCTACCAATGAAGTCTCCACAGAGCGCATGTACCTTCCGATAGTCGACGGACAGATGGTCTATTACTTAGATTCCAACGACGATTACCATTTGAAAGCATACAATCTTGGCGATGGCAGCATTTTTACCATTGCAGATGAAAGATGTGACAGTTTCAACCAGTACATGGACTGGATATACTATCAGACCGTTGTAGCCGATGATCCTGACGGATATGCGCTTAAAAGGATACATACTGACGGAAGCGGGATGGAAACAGTAAGGATGGGAGTCCACAGAAATATAAGCATTACATCCGATTATGTTTACTTCAGGGATTTCGGAAGCGATGTGCCGATTTACAGAACTTCCACTAACGGCTCGGTAAATGTTACCACCTTTGACCAGGCAGCAAGTGCGGTCCTTGGCAGCCAGTAGGCAACAGTTTAAAAGAGTTCTAACCATAGTCAAAAAGGTATACGACATGACAGTAAGCGAAGCAAAAGAAAAACTGAAATACATAGAAGACATCCCTGGCAGCCCCACTCTGCTCGACCTTTCAAAGATACACTTTGATATAGACGAGATCGAATGGATACTGACAAGGTATAACAAGCCTGACAGTTTTTCTCCGGATGACCATGGCCCTTTATGCAACAAGCTCATCTTCGAAGGTTCCGATGATTTCATCTCATTAAGGCTTTTTGACGTAGTGGCAGCTATGGACCGGTTCCGCATAGACAGGGATACATGCGACCGTATATTCGACATGTCCTATAAGACTGTCCTGATGGACCTTGCCGTAAAGTTCGGAATAAAACACAGCGGTTCATCCATTGCAGACATAAAGGTTGATAAGGAAGACGCTGCCCGTTATCCCCAGTTTCTGCAACTCCTTGACCAGGCCCAGGAACAAGCAGAGCTTTTTAGGCAGCAGATAAACATTGACCATGCTCTATGGGCATTTCCCGAATGCTTTGATATGACTATTGAAAATGTGATAAAGCATAGGGCTGATGAACCCAAGCGCATCTGCGGTGCAGATGTACCCAAAGAAAGAAATGAAATGGTAAGGCTTATTCTCAGTGAATATTAATTCACAGCTGTACATCAATTTCTATGGCTGTCGGCGTCGACACAGCTGAAATATCTGCCGTCGGCATTTTCCCTGTGGAAAATGCTACGCCAAACCCGGATATACTTCCCTTTGCTCCTGTCACAACATCGCTCTTGTTTAACTGATGCTTTATCATACCCTTGAGATAATCCATATCAGCCTTTAGCATAGCTTTCTGCTCTTCCGCCCGGTGCTTGTGTTTCAGCTCATCCAGGTCCTCCCTTGACATATGTGGATCAAGAATTTCCATATCTTCAAAGAATTCCATAGCTTTTTCAAGTTCCTCCAGAGTCTCTTCATCCAGCTTGGAAATCATCTCATTTAATTCAGAAACCATGTCATCTGTATAGCTTTCACCGGCAGTCCCAATTTCTGCCATCATTTCCTCTGCCAAAATCTCACGCTCTTCAAAAATCTCATCTTCCTGCTCTGAGACCTCCTCGGCCCCGGCATTCACCAGCGAATACTTGATAGCCTTTACAGTCTCTTCCTGTCTGCTGGCATTTTCATCCCTCTGGATGCTATTCGATGCCATTTCTTCCAGTTCTAAATGATGCTTTTTCTTCCTTGCAGCCATCTCCATGCGCTTTGCATGGGTTAGTGCCAGCTGAAGATCATCTGCATCACCGTCCCCTGATGAGATCTTACGCTTTATTTCCACCACTTTTCTCTTTGCGGATATCACCGCCTGTCCGGCACTTATGGATGTCTTGGCACGCTGTATCTTACCTGCCACTTCCTTATAATTATAATTAGTGCGTGATTTAACTTTCTGTTTCTTGTCATCTTTTGGCATATTGTTAGCGTTAATTAAATTTTCTTTTAATTTTTCTTGACCGTTTTCACATTCATTTTCTTGTTTTCTCTTTAGATTTCGAAGGATTTTATGCATATGGCTGTTTTCCTGCGATTTTTCCGTCTCAGCGGCTTCCTTTTGACGCATGAAAAAATCAGGCTGACTCACCTTGCCAGCAACCTTTCCAACATTGGCAAATGTTCTTCCGGAATTATAGCCTAATGAAAAACCTGTGGAACTATATGAAGAAATACCATTTAATCCCGTCATAGATCACTACCTCCGTGTAGCTGACACTGAAATCCTTTTCAGCATTAAGACAAGACAAACTCCCTATTCAGGGTATCGTCATAATCCGTGAAAAATTTAACCCCTATCAAGATTTTTGTGTTAAAATATGTAGAAATAAACTTAGATCTGAATACACTCTTATGGAAAAACACAATACCGAAAACATAATGGACAAAGCATCCACTGCAAAAAAATATAATGTGATTTTTTTGTTTTTTGCGATTGCCATCATTGTTTCCTTCATTGCTTTCATTCCGTCAAAAAGCGACTATGTTGCATTCAACAAAAACGACCAGTTATATTTCGGTGATGACTGGCAGCTGGATGACGGCACTTTTGTAAGTACCGATTCCAACCTGGTAAACTATCAGGGCCAAAACGGCTATATAATACTGAAAAAAACTGTACCCGACAGCATCCATACCGCTTCTTCCTTGAATTTCAGATCAAGAAATCTATCCTACATATTGTTTCTTGACGGCATAGAAACGGACAGTTTTCTTCCTGAAATATCCCGACTGTCAGGTGTATCATACGGAAGTAGCTTTCATCATATCCCACTGCCTGATAATTCCGCCGGAAAAGAGATCACCCTAAAGCTTAAATACCTATATCCTGATAAAAACTGTTATATAGATATGTTATATATAGGAGACAGCAGTACATTCAGCGTTGAGTTTATTCGTGACCATATGCTCGCCTTCATTGTAAGTCTCCTGATAATACTGTTTGGCATAGTATCTTTCATACTGGCCGCCGTTTCAAAAAACAGTATCTCTAACAGCTTTGTATATCTCGGAATGATCGGCATCCTGACCGGACTCCTGACATTAAGCGAAACCCTTTTCATGCAGTTCATGGTCGGTAATTCAGAATTCTGGCACAGTCTATCTTATCTGGCTCAGATGTTGCTGCCCTACCCCGGTTTCTGCTATGTGAACTGCATCCTAATGAAACCAAACGAAAAATACAACGCGATAGTTTTCGATATAATATGCGTAATGACATCTTTCTGCATAATTCTCACATCTTTCGGGATAGCTGATTATCATTCATTACTGCCTTTTATTCATCTTATAGACGGTGCGATCACAGCCGTTATTGTAATTATGCTGGTAAAGGATGCCATCCGCTACAAAAAAGAGCAGAAAAAAAATCCTAATATTTATGTTTATATTTCCTTTGCCATATTCAGCTTAGCAACCGTGCTTGATGTTTGTCTCTATGATTTCGGTCATAAACATCATACCTCTGATGCCAACAGGTTCACGCGCATAGGTCTGCTGTTCTTCATTATCATCCTGATCATTAAATCTATCAGCCTCATGATGGAAAACATACGAAAGAGCAACGAATTTGAGATAGTAAACAGAATTGCTTATGTTGACGCTCTGACAGAGCTTGGAAACCGGGCTGCATTCATAAAATATGAAAGCAGCCTGTTTGAAAAAATAGCAAATGAAGAAATCCCGGGTGTTCGAATCGGAATGTTCGACCTCAACTGTCTTAAAACCGTAAACGATAATAACGGCCATACCGCCGGAGATATGTATATCAAAGGTGCTGCCACAGCCCTCCAAAACGCATTTGGCAAGGATTGCAGTTTCTTCCGTACCGGTGGTGATGAGTTTGTAGTGATAATGGAAGGTTCAGAATCATACACAGAGAAATATTTTGATGAATCCATCAAACGTCTTGAAAAAGAAGAAACCGAATTTGACAAAAACTCCGAAATGGATGTAAGTATGTACATCGCCGTCGGAAATGCATATGCCGGAAACGACATAAGCATCACTGACGCCGAGAAAAAAGCCGATTCCCTCATGTACGAAAATAAGAAACAGTATAAACTAAAACACGGTCAGGTATTACGGTAACATCCCCATCACTTTCCCGTATAAGCATCCTTTTCTTCAAAGCTTATCCATTCATACTGCTCACCGCGAACATCATATATGTAATCCTGCTGATCATAAAAGCTACCTGCGTAGCAATAGCAAGGCCACCAGAGAGCTGCCGTTTCCTCCGGATCAGCCGTGCTGGAATATACCAAGCCTGTTTTATCATATATTTTTATAGTAACCCCGTCCGCCTCCATTTCCGAAGGCAGTCCTTCCCTGGCATTCTTTGCTTCCGTTACAAAAAAGCTTTTTGTCACTTCATCTTCCATATCATGGATATAAATTATTTCATAAGGAAGATCAGCGCCATGGTCCGCATAGAGGAATACACTTCCAACACTGTCTGCCGGATGTCCGATATTCACATACTCCTGCAGCTCCGTATTGAATGCACAAAGATCCAAATCATGATCCCCGTTCCAGGAAAGATATACAAATGCATCATCTCCCGTTACCACCGGTATCATGGGGATCACAGGCTCAGTATCTGCAGAAACAATATCAACATCTATCTGGTTCTCATAGTATCCGTCAGCATTGCATTTTATCTTATATTTTCCGGCAACAAGCCCTGTAAAAACAGCATGACCTGCACCATCGGTCTCCGCATACTCCTCATAGTCCAATCCTTTTACCTGAATCATTGCACCGCCTAAGCTGCCGGTTTCATTTGCACCGATCACGCTTACCGTCAAGGTATTGGCACTGCTATTTGGAACTGTATCCTGTCCCTCCGTTATATTATCCGGGTCCGTATCACCGGATGCAGATCGATGCCCCTGCAGATCAGGATCCGCAGATTCAGATGCAGCTAACTCCGTATCACTGACTCCTACACGGTCCTTTATGATAAACACAGCCAGCACTATAGCCAGTATCACCGTTATTGCGACTGATACAGCAGCAATTATAAGCAGCGGTAGTGGTGACGAATTTTTTACCGGACTACTTTTAACATAGTTGCTAACAGGAATTTTTTTCAATTCAGAATCTGCATCATCCCTAACAACATATACAGTCTTGTCATCGCCTATCTGCTCACCACAATGCCTGCAGAACACAGATCCGTCTGCAATTTCTTTACCGCAATTAGTACAATACATTTACTCCCCCCTATCCAAAAACCTATTTACCGGCTCTCTCAGTAAGCAGGTAAACAAGCGGTGAGTTCCAATATATAGTCACCTCATTGGTTGAATAGCTCTGCACATTGTCCACATAACACATTGCAGCAGGTTGATCAGCCAACACTGATGCTGCGTAAGGATCCTCAAGCCCACTTGCAGGACCGCCTACCAGCATTCCGGGCATTGCAGCACCGGCAACCTGTGAAGGTCTGTGGTGTGGATCAGCAGGTGTGAATATACCAAAGCCTGTCACATAGCAGTATCCCAGAGGATTTGCACCTAACAGATAATCAAGCTGAGTTTCTGCCAGTGCCTTGAAATCATCTTCAGTATATCCCTTTGAAGAAACAGTTCCGTTTGCAGCTACATCCGCAGCCATGCCAAACAGCACACCGTTATTAGCAACAGTCATGTTGCTGCCCCAAGGGTAATTGTTCATAAGCCCCATATAATATCCGTCTGCTAATGATTTTTCCGCAATTTCATCTGCCGCAGCCATAAGCCTTCCTGCAGCATCTGACGCTCCGTCCTTGCCGGACATTGCTAAATCATACTCAGCATAAAGCCCCATATCAGCCCAGCCAAGACCCTCATTCATATCAGATACAGCCTTGATGGTTTCCGCCGGATCGGTCTCAGGTGCCGTATAAAGATCCTCAGCGATATAAAGTTCAACTGCTGCCCAGTAGATTTCATCTGCAGCATTTCCGTCAGGATACTCTCCTGTTTCCATTCCATCAGGATTCTTAAAGCCTGCCGCATCCTTATTTGCCACTGCATACTCCCATGACTTAACAGCTGCATCATAAGCAGTCTGTGCAAACTCAGGATCAATGTCCTTATATACAACGGATGCCATTGCCATTACTGCCGCAAAATCAGCAGTAGCAGTTATGGATACCGGTGAAAGGATAAGCTCATCCGTCTCTTCTTCAGGTGGAACAGCACCGGGGAATACCATCGCCGTTACTTTGTGATAAACGCCGCCCTCATCGTTCTGCATCTTAAGCATCCAGTCAAGCTCAAAGCGTGCCTCATCTAATACATCAGGAACGCCGTTTCCACTTTCGGGAATGCCTAAATTATCTGCATCGTAGCCGTTGTATGTATATGTATCAAGAAGGTCAGCAACCGACTTAGCACCGGATACTATATATCTTCCGTAGTCACCCGCATCATGCCAGCCCCCTGACACATCCACCTTTTCATTGGTTCCGTATACGGTAGCCTTGTCCATGTGGCACTCAGCATGGGCATATTCTGCACCGCTGATGGCAGCATCAGTTTCTACGCCGCAGCGCTGTCTGTAGAACATAAGCACTGTTTCAGCCATTAGGTCATCGTATACATCTTCACCAATCTTGAATGTATAGGTAGCACCTGACTCAGTGTAAATGTAATACTCACCGGGTTCAGTCACCTCACTGAAATCGCCTTTTGCGATCTTTGCGCCTGCAGCCTTATCTTCAATAGTTTCAGAGAGCGTTCCCTGATAAATCACAGTTTCGGAAGAAACATCACATACATAGAATGTCTCATTATCATTTTCAGTCTTTACGAAAACAGTCTTTGTGGAATCCGGGGTGTAGCCTACCTGATCAATATTCACATTGAGATATGCCGGAAGTCCGCCGGTATTCTGGGCATTGTCTGCATTCTTTACCACAAGTTTTACATTATCGATATAGATATGATGGTCACCCGGGTCTGATGCCATGTCATCCATTTTTCCCATATTGAATACTATACGGGGTGAAGGATCTGAAGCCTCTTCCATAGTAAAGTCTACGGAAAAAGATGTCACATCGGGACCGATCTCAATATACTCGCCCTGATATGCATGATAATCACCGCCGTTTATCTGAAGCCTGTATTCCATCTTTCGGTTTATGTCAGATGAAACATCAAAACTGTATGTGTATTCGCAACCCTGCACAAGCTTAAAGCCGTCCCAGTATGCCTGGTTGCCATAGTCAACCGATCCGCAGCTGTGTATGAAACAGTCCAGCGCACCGTCGGTATTTGACAGATCATAGAATCCGCCGTTGGTATATACGGTAAAGTCATCCACCTCGCCGTCATCAAAATTAACATCCACAAGAACATCCCCTGTTTTTGGAACATCATCCTCCGAAGCTTCGGCGTTAACTGCATTTGTATAGGGCGACGCGTTTGCAGCATCATTATCCTCAAGGGTAGCAGGTTTTTTCTCAGCCTTCTGGCCTACCATATCGCCGTTAAAACCGGTGGCTGCATCGCCTGCATCAGGTGTAGTTCCTTCTGTTGCTTCATCCTCTGAAACAGCCCCCTCTTCCGGTACATTTTCCTCTGTAGCAGCCGTACAGCCTGCAGTCTGTATAAGCAGCACACCTGCAAGTGCAGCCGCCATCAGCTTTCTCTTTTTCATTTATCGTTCCTCCCTTTTATTGAGCAAAACTATCCTTAAAATATATGCTAAAAATCACACTATAACCCAATGATTATGATACCATAAATGCTGC
Organism: Lachnospiraceae bacterium AB2028; assembly: GCA_000621425.1. GTDB lineage: Bacteria > Bacillota > Clostridia > Lachnospirales > Lachnospiraceae > NK4A136. The sequence continues at coordinate 77,529 of JHYJ01000006.1, read as the reverse complement.
TTTGACGCCATCCATAGCTCATTTTAAAAGAGACCTTTTTTTCCTTCTGACCCTGTTGATATGACGCTCAAAATCTCCGCTTTTTAAAAGCTCAGCCATTACATACTGATCAAAACTGGGAACAGTACAGGAATAAAAGCCTAACTTTTCATTAAACCCATCCACAAGGCTTTCCGGCAGTATCATGTACCCTATACGCATAGACGGGGCCAGAGTCCTTGAAAAGGTATTTAGGTATATCACATCCACATCCCTGTCCATGGAAAAAAGCGGTTCTTCAACCTTCCTGGACACCGTCAGCTCCGAATCATAATTGTCCTCTATAAGAATACCACCGCGTTTCTTTGCCCACCTTAAATACTCAAGTTTCTTAGAAATATCTGCAGTCACTCCTGACGGATAACTGTTAAAAGGTGTCACATGAAGAACATCCGCTTTTGTTTTTTCCAGCTCTTCAGTACTAATTCCGTCAGCCTCCATGGTAAGCATGTCGCATTCAAGCCCCATAGTTTTATATACTTCACATATCTTATTGTATGAAGGATATTCGATGGCTACGGTTCTTCCCATCCCCAGAAACTGGGCGATCAAACCATACAGATACTCTGCTCCGGATCCAACTACAATCTGCACCGGATTTACAGATATCCGTCTGCTTCTTGCCAGATACCTGCATATCTCATTCCTAAGTTCCGGCAGTCCCTGGTTCGGCGACTTTACCATAATGTCTTCGCCCATGTCCAGTATTACTTTCCGCATAGTCTTTGCAAATACCGAAAAGGGAAAATCACCCACATAATGATCCTTTATTTCATCATAAGATATAACAACTTTTTTCTCTGCATTTCCAAGGAAATCATCCCCCCGGTATATAACATACACTCCGCTCCGTTCCCTGCTCTGGACATAGCCTTCTTCACCAAGCAATGTTATGGCATGGTCTGCAGTTATGACGCTCACCCCCGTTTCATCAGCTATCACCCGCTTGGAAGGAAGCTTGCTGCCATAGGGATATACTCCGGAAATAATATCCTCCACAAAAAAATGATATAGCTGAATGTATGCCGGAAGATCTGAATTCTTGTCTATGCTGTAATTCATGTTTTACCCTCTTTTAAATCTGGTCATATAAATTTGTTCAATTCTGGTTATTTTAATATACCCAGTTGTATGATACTTTTTTTATCAGTTCATGTAAAGGACAAATCAAGTTTATGCCGCAAAGCGGCAGAAAGGAAAAAACAATGGTAAAGAAAAAACACATTCCGGCAATCCGTATAACCATCGCAGCATTTTTCATGGCGCTTAACATCGTCATGTCGTCCTTCGGCATCCCGGTGCCCGGCGGACATCTCTATCTCTGCGACGCGGTCATCTGTCTTGCGGCACTGCTGTTAAATCCTTTTGAAGCATTTATTGTAGGCGGGGTTGGATCATTCCTTGGAGACATGCTTTTCTACCCTACTCCCATGTTTGTATCCCTTGTCACCCACGGACTGCAGGCAGTGGTCATATCGCTCATCGCACATAAGACCCTGAAAAACCACCCCAAGCTTGCATCAGGAATAGCAGTAACAGTCGGTGCAGTGATCATGGTTGTCGGTTATACCCTTGGAAAGACCTTCGTATACAGCACCTTTGAATATGCCATGATAAAGCTTCCCTATGAGATAGCCCAGGGTGCCCTGGGTGCAGTATTCGGCATGATGCTTTGCTGGAGATACGGCGTAAAAAACCTTTTTGACAGGTATCTTGGAAACGAACAATAAAAAATATCAGTAACTGTTCAGGCCCCATCATCCCGGACAGTTATCTGTAAATCGCTCAGATCGGGCAGGGAAAAGCATCCCTGCCCGATTTTGCGTCTGTCCTCAAATGTGTGTCCCTGAAAGCAGTTTCGCCTATTGACGATAGTATTGCATAAAAAACCCCGCCTGCACATACCGTGTCGGGTGGGGCTTTTGTCTTACACTTTTGTTTTACACCTTTGTTTTTGCAGCTATCAGATTTCAGGCTCTATGAGACCGTAGGTATTTCCTTTTCTCTTATATACTACATTAACCTGGTCTGTCTCTGCATTGCAGAATACATAGAAACTGTGGCCAAGAAGTTCCATCTGTACACAGGCATCCTCAGGATACATGGGCTTGATGTCGAACTTCTTGCTGCGGATGATCTTGATCTCCTCGTCATCCATGAAATCCTTCTCAAGATACTCCTTCTTGAAGTATCCGCCGTCCTGCTGCTTGTCTGTAAGCTTGGTCTTATACTTTTTAAGCTGTCTCTCAATGATCTCCTCTACAAGATCAATGGAAACATACATATCGTTGCTTATCTGCTCTGACCTGATGATACTGCCCTTTACGGGAATGGTCACTTCGATCTTCTGACGATCCTTCTCAACGGAAAGGGTAACATGTACCTCAGTTTCCTCGTTGAAATACTTTTCAAGCTTTCCTATCTTCTCCTCTACTGCACTCCTTAAACCTTCCGTAACCTCGATGTTCTTGCCTAAGATCACAAATTTCATATCAGATCCCTCCTTGTCTAAAATGCGGTTCACACTACGGTTCACACTACGCGGCGGATCATAACACTTCCGCGTGCATCTGAATTATGTAGAAATTATAGCATAATCATAACTCTCTATCAATCCGCCACTATTCACATACTCAATCCCCGGTCTTTGCACCTTTTGCCTTAAGTCTTCTAATATACCGGCTCAAAAAATGCTTTTCAGGCAGGCAAAGAAGAATGTATGTCACTGTCCCCAAAATGAATAGCATTATTCCGGGCACAAGCCCCGGCGGCGTATAGCTGAAGCTTACAGTATGCTCGCCAGGTGTCAGTTTTACGGCATAAAGCGCATTTACGACCTCACATACGCATTCATCATAATCAGCTGTTCCCATGTTTATAAGGTCCGCGGCCCCGGATGTATTCTTAACCTTTCCGGTTTCTGCCTCTATGTCATCACGCACAACATTTTTTATCTTCTTTCCGTCCACCCTTACTGTCCAGCCCGGCTCATAAGGAATTGATGTCACCATTATCTGTCCCTCTTCTGCCCTGACTGTACCTGTGAGATATCTGTCTGTAGTTTTCTCTGTATCAAGCTCCCAGACATTTCCCGACATTGTCTTTATATCATGTTCAAAGAGATCCCTGTCATAGCCTGCCACCAATACATTATGGTATATTACAAAATCCTTGGCTACTGTCATCCTTAATGTAAGCCTGGTCCCTTTCTCATATTCCCCAAGCCTGACTACTATATAATTATCACCCTCAAAATATGCCCCATTGAATTTAAATCTTCTGTCCGCATTAGCCTGCATATCGGCGCAGTGCCTATCGAAAATCTCACATTCCGGATGGTCAGCAAGATAACGCCATTCACAGTTCTCCCACTCGTCATCAGTCCAGACAGCGGTCCAAAGGTTCACTTCATGCTGGAATTCCGTCTTTATGAAAAGATACACGGGAGCAGCATCAGTCACGGTATAATGAAAATCTATGGTCGGATCCCCCTCCCCGGTCACATCATATTTTGTCTGCTCACCGTAGGGTGAGTATGTAAGGGCAGATGCCACATAAGGCTCGTCATCCTGGGTTATCTCATAAAAATACCTGTTCCAGTCGCTTAAATGCCCCTCTTCATCAAAAACAGTATTTCCCGCCAGCGTGCTCATATAGATATTCTGGCTGCGGAAGGGATTATCATTGCCAAGGAACTTTATCCGCAGTATGTCTTCCGATGCCATATAGCCTATGGGAAGCGCATTTTTATTTTCGTAATAATTTACCGATACCGAAACGCCGTCATGGTCTACATATTCATACCTAAGCCCCAACTTTTCATAGGAAGAATTCAGACACCTTGTATTTGCAGCAGAACCGTTTTCCTTTGCCATAACATACTTTATGCCCAGCAGGGAATCAGAAATCTCGGTATTACCATCATATCTGGAATAATAGGATTTTGTATCATATCCTAATGCCTCCAGGTATTTAAGTATCCTCGCATTCATCACAGACGACGAATGCGAAATTCCCCTTAGCCTTATGGCATCATTGTCGTTTACAAAGCGAAAATATGTTTTCTCCGCACGGTAAAAACCGTCATCATAGTCCTTAAGCACTGCTGCCGACGCCTTGCTGTTCTGTATGAAATTCTGATAGGTTCCATAATATGCGTAGTCCAGCTCATCATCCACATCCTTCATCGTGTCATGGGCATTCCAGGTAAGCTCCGCCACTGATGCGGCAAGCAGCGCAAAAACCGCAGCCAGCTGCTTTATCTTTTTCCATTTCTGTTTCTTTTCGCTGTCCCGTTCACCGGCCTTACCTTCCCCGGGGTAAAGCAGGAAGAAATAAAGGATAAGGTAGATCACGGAAATGTCAGCGACTATCCACCCAGCCCTGTTGGCCATCTGTTCAAAACCTATGGCGAAAACAGTCACATCCAGTATCAGTACCGTGATAATGCTTGCAATGAAATGTTTTTTATCTGTCCCGGTTCTTTTTGAAAAAGCTTCGGCCGCCATTGAAAGGAAAATAAAAGAAAGCAGGAAGGAATACCTGAAAGGCAGCCAGTTAGGAGCCTGTCCTCCGTGCCACCACATATCAACAGGAACTGTCAGCATAGACAAAACGACAGCTGCTATAAGGACTGACACTCCAATTTTTTTTCTTAATGAGATTTCTTTATTCGCGAAAAAGAACGGTAGCAGCAACACCGTAAAGAAACCACAGTAGATTTCAGGTTTTCCCCAGACATTTACTGAATCATACTGCCCCGGAAGGAGCTGGGGCATAAGGTCAACAAGATCAAGGAGCAGAACAATGATATCCTTATCCGCAAGGTTTTCAGGAAGGCTTCCTGACATCCATCCCCTGACAGCCTCCATATCATCCGCTGCCCGCTCAGTATTCGGCGTATTCTGGAACCTGAAGGAATAATCAGGATCTGCAGTAAAGCTAAATTTCCCCAAGGATAATGCATTGACCGTAGGAAGAAGCATAAAAGCAGCCAGACACAAAGCAACCGATGTAGCAAATGTCATATACATCAGAGTCTTTAAGCCACCCTTTATATCAAACTTTTTTTCACTGCCTGCAAAAATATAATAAAAGAAATACAGTGCCACAAATATGCATATCATATAGCCTATGTAAAACTGCGATATACACATCAGAGCCAGCGACGGAATATATAATTTCATATCTCCGTCATCAACAATCAGTTCTACGCCAAGACAAATAAGTGGCAGAAACACCAGGCTGTCCAGCCACATTGGATTCATAAGCTGTATTACACCGTATGCCATCATCGCATACATTGTGGAAAAAATAAGCGATCCCGCTTCGGAAACTTTTTTTGACGACCTTACATAATGGTTAAAAGTTACGCCTGCACATCCAAGTTTTCCAAGCTGCATCAATAGTACTGCGAGCTCAACATTTTTTTCGGGAAGGATTATTGCAAGGAGAGAAAAAGGAGATGCCAGATAATACCCCACCGTCCCCATGAATCCACCGGAAAGATTACCGGACCAGTCGTAAAAAACAGAACCGTTACCATGAAATGCCGCACGCAATGCCTCGAAATAATAGATATACTGACCATTTAGATCCAGCACTAATATGCTTTTTTCACCAAAGGGATACATGCCAAAAACAGCATAAGCCACATATACAGAAACTGCCGGAATAATAAAGGCAGCTACATAGGTCCTGCTCTGTTTTATGAGTTTCTTAATAAGATCCATTATCTTACTTTGATGATATATACAGATTCATATCCGGAATCACTGATTCCCTCATAGACCACTTCACCGAGACTACACAGGAATTCCGTATCAATCTCACCGGAATATCTTGCGTATTCACGGCTGCCTGTAAAAATATATTCCACACCGTATTTATCCAGAAGCTCGCGCACCATATTCTCGTCGCCATATGTCGCAGTATAAATATCATCCACATCTTCATTGCGGCCGTCAATGGGATCCACATCATTATGCCACAGCCACTCATGGGTACGCCATCCTGCCACAGTCCTCGTAGCCGCGAATACAGCAACCCTGTCGTCAAGAGTATATGCATCCCCGTGAGCCTCCAGCACGATTGTTCCCGGCGCCACATTTTCTTTGATCCACTCCATTGCGTAGTAGTCTTCATCAGCTTCACGTTTCACAAAATAATCCGCTTCCAGCTCTTCTTTTTCGTTTTTGTCCAGCACATTTCCATACCACCTGTTTGCATAAGCAAAGAAATACGTGCAGGACACCAGTGTAAGCAGAAACGCGATTATTCCCCACTTTCTCTGCCCCCTCATCTCAGGGCGTAGAATAAACCGTATCAGCACATATCCCATGAAGACCGCCATCATAGAATTGGACTGATATGTCAGCTTAAACATGGTATTGAAACGCTCATATGAACCCGCATAAATATCCTTAAGGTATATGATTTCCGGGATGAGCACAAGGCCAGCGGAACACATGCAGGTCAGCATCAGGTATAGTTCATCCGGCAATAGGTTCCTTAAAAATTCCCTAAGGCTGTTTCCTGCCCTATTTTTCAAAAGCATAACAAAGAATGCAATAAACATACCGAATGGCAGCCCCCACATGACTACCAGCTGATAAAACCTTGAATGCTTTGATGTAAATGCTATACCGCTTGCCATAGGAACAAAACTGATAACAAACGGTATTGATATGATCAAACCGCCTATAATAAACATTATGCCCTGGGCAGCCGTCAGTTTTATAATATTCAATATCTTTTTATGATTTCTGATATTGAGTGCAAGCAGAATGGATCCAGCCACCACATAGTAGATGGCCAAATCCCAAGAACTACACATATAGAATATGCCCATTAAGACAGCACAGACTATAAGCCTTGGATCAAACAGTTCATGCATCCAATCTATCCTGTCCTCTTCATCTGCATATTCATTATTCCGCTTATCGATCATAAATGAAAGCAGAAGCCCTAAGAAAGTCATAACATAAAGCTGATTTACCACATGGGCATGCAGGTCACCGGTAACCATTGAGTAGGCACCAAACTCAACAGCTGTCTTATCCTCCACATCAGGGATGCTGCCTATATAACGCGAAGAATCCGCAAACCAATATTCCTCGTAATCCCTGGTCAGCTGCAGCATTTCCCTAACCATCGGTACAACCTTACTGTAGATCACGTACTGCATATTTGCCGAAAAAACAGACACCGCAGCAGCCGCAAAACCTGCACTATAGCAGTGGAACAGCCTATGTTTCACATTTTCAGCCTTTTTAACAGAAGATGCCATGAGTTCAAAAGCTAATGAAAACGGCAGCGTGAAATATACTGCAAAAGCTGTACCCATGCCGAAATTATAGCCCAGTGAAACTGTATTCCCTGAAAGTTTCGTCAGATAAGTAAAAATATACTGTCCAAAATAATAGTAGTTCAGCTTTTCCCCTGCAAACCACATATCGTCAGGCGGAAAATAATCAGTGAAGAACATCCGGTTCATAAAACCGTAGTCCATCATCTTTTCCTGACCGAATGCCTCAGGCCTGAAACAACGATAGTAACAAAAGAAGAAAAACGAAAAAAGGAAAATAAACTCCATGAACAGCACTGAGCCAGTGGGAAGGCCATACGGAAACAGTGCCGCAAAAAAGCTGCCGCCTTCTTCTTCACTCCCATCTTTATCCTTGCACTTCACTGCTTTATTTTTCTTCAGGCCTATAACTGCAGGTAAAGCTCCGAGAAGTGCTGCCATAAGAATAGTGGTAACAATACAGGCAGCAAAAGAAAACTTCATTATATGTATGGATGAAAAAAACCACATTAAATAGCCTGCAAGCAACCAGCCCAGTATCTTGGAAAAAATCCATCCCCTATCGGAAAAATTCTTAAATAATCTGCTCACTGCAGGATATGCAGCAGCACCCAGGACAAGCATTGTCAGATACCAGAGCATCATATAAGAAAAATCGTTTCCGAAAATGATACCTGCTGCAGTTACTAAGAGTATGAAGAGAACCGGGTAGATTATCCCTTGAATTATGCTCAATTTGAATTCGTTATTTGTTTTGTTTTGTATTTCTGTTTCCATAGTATTTCTCTTTATTCTATTTATTGAATATAATTTTTCCACGATTCATCAGTATCTCTTCCGCCACCTGCAGGTCATCCGGCGTTGTTACCTTTATGTTCTCGTAGCTCCCCATAGTGATCTTTACCTTCTGCCCGGAATACTTCTCCGCCACCATGGCATCGTCAGTAAAGAATCCGCTTGGACCTTTTTCTGCAGCCTCCTTTTCTGCCTGTTCATAGGCTGCTTTTATAAGCGGCATCTTAAAGGTCTGAGGTGTCTGGATGATCCAGGCCCTTGCCCGGTCTATGGTGCTTTCCACGAAACCGTCTGCATCCGAAAGCTTTATTGTATCCTTAGACGGTACGGCGGCAACACTGGCACCGTATTCATAAGCATCTTCTATTGTCCGCTCTATTACATCCACTGTGATGAGCGCCCTGGCAGCATCATGTATAAGCACTATATCCGCATCAGAAACTGCCCGTATGCCGTTATATGACGAGTTGTAACGCTCTTTCCCGCCAGCCACAACACTGCTCACTTTTGCAAAATCATATTCTTTTACAATGTCGCGTTTTACCTTGTCCTCGTCACCAGGCGTTACCACCAGCACGATCTCCGAAACGCTGCTCTTCGAAAAACAGTCTATCGCATAATAAAGCAAAGGATGTCCGCAGAGTTCCAGATACTGTTTCGGAACATCTCCCCCCATCCTTTTTCCTGTGCCACCTGCAAGTATCACTGCGGCAGATTTTATCTTTCCTGTATTCATTATTTCTGTCCTAATCTAAGATTCGGCACCGCATTAAGGTCCGGTCCCGCAAACTCGCCCTTAAGGTACTCATAATAAGCTGCTGCCCCTATCATGGCCGCATTATCCGTGCAGTATATGGGTGCCGGCCTATAGAATACTATATTCCTTTTTGCACATTCCTTTTCCATAGCTTCCCGCAGGTGCCTGTTGGATGCCACGCCGCCGGCTATGGCAAATTTCTTATCTCCGTTTTTATCAAGTGCTAACATTGCATGTTCCGTAAGCACATCTACCACTGCCTTCTGGAAAGATGCCGCCACATCACTCTGGCTTATCTCTATTCCCTGCATTTTGGCAGAATTCAGATAATTGAGTACGGCACTCTTCAAGCCACTGAATGAAAAATCATATTCTGAATCACCGACTTTTGCCCTCGGGAAGTCAATTGCCTCTGGATTGCCCTCATCAGAAACCTTGTCTATCTTAGGTCCCCCGGGATATCCCAGTCCGATGGCCCTGGCCACTTTGTCAAAAGCCTCTCCTGCCGCATCGTCCCTGGACATGCCAAGCACTTCGTATTCTCCGTAGTCTTTTACCCTTACCAAGTGGGTATGGCCTCCTGATACCACAAGGCAGGGGAAAGGCGGCTCCAGTTCCGGATGGTCGATATAATTTGCGGATATATGCCCTTCTATGTGATGAACTGCGATAAGGGGCTTGCCGGCCGCATATGCAAGTCCTTTGGCAAAGGAAACACCCACTAACAGCGCTCCAACTAATCCCGGACCGTAAGTAACGGCAACCGCATCAACGTCAGAGAGTTTCAAGCCCGCCTGAGTCAGACTTTCCCTAACCACACGGTTTATCCTCTCCGTATGCTTTCTTGATGCTATTTCCGGCACAACTCCGCCATAAAGTGTATGGATATCTATCTGTGAAGAGATCACATTGGATAAGACTGTTCTTCCGTTCAATACAACCGACGCTGCTGTTTCGTCACAGGAAGACTCTATTGCAAGTATCTTTACATCGCTCATTTATTGCGTACCGTCCCTTTTTACCATATCAAAGCCCAGTATCTTCCATCTTCCGTCCTCATCCTTGCGCAGTATATAAACCTCCTTGGTGCTCTGATACACTGTTCCGGATTTGAGCGTGTAGGTGGAATACAGCCTTGCACACTCGTATCCGTCATGGGTGAAATACTCAACCTCCGTAGACGGCGATACCACACTGTCATATATCGTAATATTAGATGCTTTGAAAACTTCTATATCAGCCTGCAGGGCCACCAGATAATCCACATCCGTCTGCTGGTCCTTGAGTTCCTGGTCAAAAAGAGTCCTGGACAGCATAGACAGGCTGGTAAGCTCCTGGTCGCTGTATTTTTCGTTGTAGAAACACTTTGTTATCTCATTATAGTATTTGACTACCTGTACAGGCGTGGCGGGATACTCCTTGTACGGAGCCTCTGCTATTATCTTCTGCACTGCAGTCATTTCCTTCGCAGTCTCGTTTTCCAAGGACTGTTCAGTCTCCCTGCCCCGCTGGGAAGTCATGAAAACATAACCGCCGATCAGAACCGCGGCGACGATGACCATTATGATGACCGTCTTTATTATGTTTTTCTTTCCCTTGCCTGACAAATCTGCTATGCCTCTGTTATTAAGAATTTGCTTCCCTTATCTTAAGTTCCGGATTCTTTACACTTACCCTGGTATTAGGCGGAACCGGCTCCGTTATAAATGCGCTGCCGCCGATGGTTGAGTTTGCTCCTATCACGGTATCACCGCCGAGAACCGAAGCATTTGAATAAATTGTCACATTGTCGCAGATGGTAGGATGTCTCTTTACTCCCTGTAAGAGCTGGCCTTCCCTGGTGGAAAGTGCGCCTAAAGTCACGCCCTGATAAAGCTTTACATTGTTGCCTATCACGGTAGTCTCACCTATTACCACGCCGGTTCCGTGATCGATAAAGAAATACTCACCAATGGTGGCACCGGGGTTGATATCGATTCCCGTTCTCGAATGGGCATACTCTGTCATGATACGCGGTATAAAAGGAACTTTCCTCAGGTACAGCTCATGCGCGATCCTGTAAATAAATATGGCATTGAAGCAGGGATAGGAAAAAATGATTGCTTCCTTGCTAAGGGATGCAGGATCACCGTCATACGCTGCCTGGATGTCCGTAAGCAGAACCCTCTGTATCTCCGGAAAACACTCCGCAAATTCATAGCTGATCCTTTCTGCCTTCTCCCTTATATCGCTTGATTCGCTGTATTCAGCGCAGTCATAGCTCAGTGCGATCACTATCTGCTTGGTCAGCTCCTCTATAATTGAGCTAAGCATCTCGCCGGCAAAATAATGGGTCGTGGTCTTTTCGAATGCCACCTGTCCAAAATACCCCGGAAACATGAGCTTGCGTATTGCCTTCACTATCACTATTATCCTGTCACGGTCCGGAAGCCTGTGCCGCCCCAAAGCATTGAGGAGCTCTATCTCCTCATAATTTTTGTTCATCTGATTGACAAGCTTATCTAAAATAGCTGTCTTTTCTTCCTGAAGCATTGTTCTACCTCACTTATATGATCTGATCAGGTCAGCATTGCCTGATACGAATTCCACATTATTTACTGTTCCTGCTCCTCATCTTCAAACATGAGTTCCACGCTTCTTCCGTCCCTTGCGGCATGGGCATTGGGGAATATCCCCCTGACCATCTTCATAAAAGGCTCCGGATTTATAAGCGCCGGACTATAATGAGTAAGCCACATTTCCTTCGGATGTGCCTTTGCGGCAAGCTCTGCAGCCTCCCTAAAGGTCATATGCTTTTTGCTCTTTGCGGAATCCAGTTTTTCATCCTCGCCGTACATACCTTCGCATATAAAGATATCCGCATCTTCCGCATTCCTTATTATGGATTCCGTAGGCCTGGTATCCGTTGCATAGGTTACCTTTAATCCCTTCCGTTCCGGTCCCATGACCATATCCGGCGTATAAACCGTATCACCCTCGCTTATGGTCTGGCCGTGCTGCAGACGGTTCCAGTACTGCAGGGGTATGCCTAATGACTTGGCAGCCTCTGCATCAAAACGCCCCTTTCTTTCAAGCACTATGCTGTATCCGTAACAGACCACATTGTGGTTTACCTTAAAAGCCTGTATATAGCCGCCAGGAATTTCAATCCTTTCCTCAGGACTGCTTAACTCGTGGAACTTTATCTGAAAGGGCAGTTCCTTTGCAATGACCCGCAGGGAATTTACAACCCTTTCAAGTCCCTTGGGACCTATCATAAGCACGTCCTCAGTCCGTTCCGAATTAGCCATATTCAAAAGCATTCCCGGCAGACCGCTTATATGATCCGCATGGTAATGGGTAAAGCACATGATCCCTATCGGGTTTGCGCTAAGCCCCTTTTTCGCCATCGCGATCTGGGTACCTTCGCCACAGTCTATAAGTATGGTAGTGCCGTTACACCTGGCAGCAAGGGATGTGAGAAACCTCTTTGGAAGAGGCATCATCCCGCCGGTTCCCAGCAGACAAATATCCAGCATATTAACTCCGTTTCCACATTATCAGTGCATCCTCAACAGGTTCCCTGTAAAAATCTTTCCTTATACCCTCGGTCTTAAATCCGAGCTTTTCGTAAAGTGTTATGGCAGCCTGGTTCCCTGCCCTTACTTCCAGGGTAAAATCCTTTACCCCTTTCTCTCTGCCGGCCTTCATCAGTTCATTCAAAAGTTCAAAAGCTATGCCGTTTTTTCTGTACTCCGGCTTTACAGCCACATTTACCACATCAGCTTCATCCAAACTAAATATAAGTCCTGCCTGTGCCACTAACTCACTGCCGATATAAGCCACGCGGAAAAGATATATCTCCGGCTTATCCAGGCTGTCTTTAAAAGCCTGAAGGCTCCAGGGTGTGGAAAAACACATTGTCTCCAATTCTGCGGAAGCAGTCAGGTCCTCAGCCGTCATAGGACGGATATCAATCTCCATTCTGTTCCCTTCTCACCCTCTCGGCCTGGGATACCCGCAGGTACTCAGGTGCAAAATCTTCTGCCGGTGTGACCTTACCTGCCCTGTAATATTCTTCTGCAAGGGCTGCTAAGCAGGCAGCATCCTGTGCATTTCTGTGAGCCGGTGCAAATATTATCTCCGACGTCATGTTTTCGCATATTATATCCCGATATACTGGCACGCCGTCGCCTAAAAATATAACCTTCTCTGAATTTTTCTTTGCAATTTCATCTGCCGCATGACACTGGCTTACCACATCAAGAGCATCCTGGGACTTGCACTCAATTAGACGGCATTCTTTATTTTCTGCATAATATTCAAAGCTGTAGATGCCGCTGTATACCTGATTCCGCCTTGCATCCATCATGGGACAGACAAGGTCGCTTACACCGTAAAACTGATATGCCATTGCCTCCAGCGTAGGCACTGCTATAACCGGTATCCCAAGCGCCTCGGCCATTCCCTTTGCAAGGGCCGCACCAATACGCAAACCTGTAAAGGAACCTGGGCCTGCTGCCACTGCTATGGCATCAGCCTTCCCATTGTCGTACTCCGTCATTCTGCCCAGTTCTTCAAGCATTGACAGAAGGGTTTCCGAGTGTGTTTTTTTATGACAGGTGGTGTATGTGCCTACCAGGCTTCCGTCCCGCATCAGCGATACTGTCGCTGTCATTCCACTTGAATCAATTGCAATAAGGTTCATAGATCCCTCGCCCATTGTTTAATCTGCACTTATCTTTATCCTTCGATAATCGTTGCCTTTGTCCGGGTCTTTTTCTATAGTGATCCGCTTGGCATTATCCGGCAGTATGTCTTCAATAAGCTCTGCCCACTCTATCATGCACACGCCCTGTCCGAAGATATAGTCATCAAAGCCAACTTCCTGCATTTCCTCAGGATCCTCTATGCGGTAAACATCAAAGTGATAAAAGGGCAACCGTCCCCCTCCGTATACCTGCACGATAGTAAATGTCGGGGAATTCACATGCTCATCTATTCCCAGCCCCTTTGCTATCCCCTGGGCTAATACCGTTTTTCCGCAGCCCATATCAGCATAAAGGGTTATGACATCACCGGGCTTTGCATCCTGTCCCAGCTGCACCCCGATATCAAAAGTCTCCCCAGGGCTGAAAGTTTCTATTATTTTTTCTCTCATAATCCTTCGCCCCGTTTTAAAACCTTATCTTTACCCTTTTAGGCTCCATATATTTTCCGATAAGAGCCATAAGCGCCGACAGGTCATCTCCCAGTTCTTTTCTCGGAAATATTGATGCATTTAATTTGCCCGTATACACTATGATGCTCTGCTTTGTGGAAACAGCCTTGGTGCACTGATCCCAGCTGACCTTTCCGCTCTCGCCATCCTGAAAAACAGAAATCCCATCTGCGCTTATATCATAGGTTATAGGTTTCTTAAACACCGGGTTCATCATCTGTACCTTAGATCTGTACCACAGGTTAACAGGCAGATACAGTATCAGCAGCACACCAAGGGCCAGATACATGATCTCCCCAAACCTGAAATAAAATATCACTCCTGCAGCGCCAAAGCACACCGACAGTATCCCCGATACCTTTGTATATGCATGATAGAGCAGGAAATCATAAAGCACTTTGCTCGTCATATTTACGGTAAATCGCAGTTCACTTGGACTCGCAATTTCTTCAGTATTTTCCTGTTCCTCTTTTTTTTCTTCTGTATCCATATTATCAGCCATCTTATTAATTATTTCTCTATCCCAAAACATAGTTCGGGCATAATATAACAATATAACATAATACCAAAAAAAGAGCCTGCTTGCAAATGCAGACTCTTTTTCCCATACTTAGTTTTTAATACCGGTTATTCCCCCAACGATGAGTATTTCCGATGCAGAAAGGATCTCCCCTTATTCTTCAGATGTACCTTCCTCATCTTCTTCAGGCTCTATCATCCAGACATTCATGTCCACATTGACCTTTATGCCCGGAACCGAACCATCTGTACTGTACTGCCACATTCTTACGGGATAGGGATAGTACATATAATTGTTGTAAAAAGCATACCAGACCGGATATGAATAAACTTCCTTTATATCAAGCATCTCCGCAAAAGTATTTGTTCCGCCGTATATCATAGGTTCATAACCGGCATCTTCTATACACTCGCAAAATGCCTTTACAGCTTCTGTCCTGACTTCCCTGGTTATCTGATTGCCCCTTGCTGTACTGTCATCAGGTCGTTCCACATCTATCGCAACCGGCAGCTCAATCTTATATGGGCTTATTGCATCAATAACAAACTCAGCCTCTTCCCTGCCTTCGTCCTCATCTATCGCCTGGGTATAAAAATATACACCGACCTTTATCCCTGCCTTACGAGCCCCCTGGATATTATCTTCGAAATAATCATCCGTTACTATAGCTCCACTGCCATAGCCCCTGAATCCCACTCTTATCATGGCATACTCAACACCGGCATCAGCCACTTCCTCCCAGTCAACAACGCCCTGGTGCTTGGAAACATCGATAACATGAACAATCTCCACATCCGAATCACCCACATACTCCATCATTCCACTATCAGACATAGCAAAATCACTATGTGAATAATTGTTTCTTGGGATCGACTCATCAACAGGAACAAAATGATATCCGCCCCCCGACATAAATATCAGATATTCCGGATAGAGTTTCCTTATCACATCATTTATGGATGACCCTTTTTCCGTAAGCTCGATCCGTATAGAATCCTTTACTTCCTGCCGGCCTTCCGCGACGCCTTCCAATCTGGCATCATATGCCAGTTTTTCAACATCTATTCCTGCGTATTCTTCCTGCAGTGCAGCCAGTTCAGCCTCTGCCTTCTCCGCCCGCTCATCACTCTTTTTCTTTCCGGCAAGTGCAACTACGGTAAGTATTGCCAAAGTAATAACGGCAAATCCCAAAAGATTGCAGATTGTGATCAGCGGTCTCCTTCTGCGACCGCCTTTTTTTTCAGGGGTGTTTTTCTTTCCATCACCGTTTCCGCCGGGATTCTTGGTTTCTTTGCCCTTCTTTTCCGTATCAATTTCACTCATATAATCCAAATCCATGTCCTATAAATTATCATAAATAAGAGAATTTATCAACTATTCCCACATTTGCGGTTTTATCGCAGATGTGCTATAATTTGCATATAATTAGGAAAAGTAGCGATTAATTATGAACGACGGATTAAACAATACAAATAGGGATTTTCCGGCCAGAGTGATAAAACTTAACTTTTTTAATGTAGCTGCCGCGGCTTGTGGGCTTTTGGCACTGTTTTCGATACTCACCGGTGTTTTCCCCCTTTTCTTTGGAAGCCTATCCATTATATTTGCAGTGCTTTCAAAGGGAAGCGACCTATATATGAGCAGGCTGGCAAAATCGTCAGTTATAACATCTGCATTCAGCATGTTAATGGGTGGAGCGATCACAGCTCTCGTTGTATATAATTTAGCTGCCCACCCTGAAATAGTCGACCAGGCATTCGTCGCTACCTATGGAGTAACTTACGAAGAGTACTTCGAAGGAATGGAACACTACAGTGAGACCGGTGAGATACCGGATTTCCTGTTGGATACCAATGGCAATCTTAAATATTAACGGAGACCGCTTATGATCACAGGTGCTATAGGGGCTATCGGCGGATTTGATCCGACTGCCGCCTATACAGTCACATACAGACCTGCCACACCTGCCGAAAAGGCTACAGGTGAGGTTAAGGGCGGCGATTTTGTCCGTGAAGATACCGATGTCCAGAAGAGCAGCGATGATCCCATTGCAAAATCCGCAAAAAAGGGAGAATGTCAGACATGCAAAAACAGAAAGTATGTAGACGGTTCGGACGAAAATGTATCCTTCAAATCTGCTGCCAAGATCAACCCCAATGCAGTCTATGCAAGGGTACGCGGACACGAGCAGGAGCATGTTGCCAATGCATATGATAAAGCCGAGCAGAAAGGCGGCAGGGTATTACACGCCAGCGTAGCGATTCATTATGCTACCTGCCCTGAATGCGGGCGCAGATATGTTTCCGGCGGAACTACTTCCACCATGATCCGTTACCCCAAGGACAATGCTTACGGATCTAATAAAAAGGCTTTCGAAGCGGAAGCTACTAAAGGAAATAATATAGACTTTGCTGTTTAACCGCAGTCTATGTTTGTAAACTTACTATGGGACAGTTAAAAAAGAATTCAGAAATAAAAGCCAGCGCAAGGGAATATCTGCTTGGCAACTACATAAAAGTCATTTCAGTGCAGTTTCTTTTCCTCTTTTTTTCATGGGGAATATCCACAGTATGGAGCACTATTCCGGGTACCGGAACAGGGGTGATGATACTCACCGGAGCATTGACCTTCTTTTCGTATGCGCTTATACAGGTCCTGATTTTTGGACTAAGCAGAATGTATTTGAAACTCTGCTGCAGGATGCCCTACGGAATGTCAGATCTTTTCGGCGGACTCAGGGACAACCGGGTAGTTCTGAGCGCACTGCTTTTAGCAGCGCTCCAGTTCGTCTTCACCTTCCCTTCCGACGTGTTGGTACTGTTATCGTTAAGGACCAACGATCCTTCTCTGGCTACTATCTCACTGGTGGCTCGCCTCATAGGGATGCTAACATACTATGTCGCATGGTTGTTTTTCTCACAGCTCTATTATGTTCTGCTTGATTTCCCAGACAAGGGTTTAGGCGACTGCATTAAGATATCTTTCTGGCTTATGAAAGGACAGAAACTAAAATTAGTCGGGATTCAGCTTAGCTTTCTCCCACTGATTCTCTTAAGCATACTCACCTTAGGGCTTGGTATGATCTGGGTTACCCCTTATATGAATGCATCCTACGCATGTTTCCATCTGAATCTCACGGATGCTAAATCTGCAGGCTGATTTTTAGCATAAATGCCCCATTCCTGCTAACACCTGAAACCATCCCATGTACTAACACATAAAAAGACCTGCAGTAAATGCAGGTCTTTTACAATATACTAATAATATTTAGGATTTAAAATCATGTCCACGGCATCACATGTCATCCCCTGAATCATCACTTCTAAGGGTGCCCTGGCTGGCATTCTTAAGGTACGCATTGATGAATCTGTCGATATCACCATCAAGGACAGCATCCGGGTTACCGGTTTCCTCGCCGGTCCTGTGATCTTTTACCATCTGATACGGCTGTAACACATACGAACGAATCTGGCTACCCCAGCCTATTGCCTTAAGGTCACCCTGTATACCTTTAAGCTTAGCCTCATCCTCCATCTGCTTACGTTGAAGGAGCTTACCGCGAAGAATCTCCATGGCCTTGTCCTTATTCTGGAACTGTGAACGCTCATTCTGACAGGTTACAACTATGCCTGTAGGGAAATGAGTGATACGTATAGCAGATGATGTCTTATTAATATGCTGTCCGCCTGCACCGCTGCTTCGATATGTATCAATCCTAATATCGTCATTCTTTATCTCTATCTCAGAATCATCCTTAAGCTCCGGCAAAACGTCAAGTGACACAAAAGAGGTCTGTCTCTTTCCCTGTGCATTAAAGGGAGAAATGCGCACAAGTCTGTGAACCCCCTGTTCACTCTTAAGATAACCATAAGCGTTCTCGCCGCTTATCTGGAAATCTGCAGACTTAACACCAGCCTCATCACCTTCAACCATTGTAAGCTCTTCGAAAGTAAAGCCCTTTCTTTCAGCCCAACGCATATACATACGGTAAAGCATACCACACCAGTCACAGCTCTCCGTACCGCCGGCACCCGCATTAAGGCTTAAGATTGCATTGTTCGAATCATATGGGCCTGTAAGAAGAGTCTTTAACCTCATGGTCTCCAGGCGCTCGATCAGGGAATCAAGCTCACCTCTCACCTCATCTATCATTGAAGCATCGTTTTCCTCGTTGCCCATAGCTATAAGGACCTCTATATCCTCATAAGCCTGTTCCATGGCCTCGCATTCCTCTACGGTATCCTTGAGATTCTTAGCTTCCTTGGAGAGCTTGTTGGCACGGTCCGGGTTATTCCAGAAATCCGGTGATGCCATATCCATATCCAGCTCTTCCATACGCTTTTTCTTAGCAGGAATATCAAGGGAATCCCTTACTTCCGCAAGGGGCGCCTTGTACTGCTGTAATTCTATTTTCATCTGGTCAAGTTCAACCATAATACTCTCCTATAATCTCATCTCCAAAAACGACAGCTGCATCCTTTTAGGACATCATAGCTACTGTTTCTTAAGATACTCAGGATGGCATTCCTTCACTTTCTTGCCGCTTCCACAAGGGCATGGGGCATTTGGATATATCTTAACTGCAGCACGCTTCACAGGTGTCTTGACGGCACTTTCATCCTTGTTTGTTCCGGTCACCTTAGCAACCTGCTCACGCTCTACTTTCTTCTCAAGCCTTATCCTGAAGAGAATACGAACAGTCTCTTCCTTTATTGCCTGCTCCATGGCATTGAACATTTCAAATGCACTCTTCTTATACTCAGCAAGGGGATCCTGCTGTCCCATACCGGATAAGCCTGAAGCTTTCTCCAGCTGATCCATATCATCGATGTGGTTCATCCACTTCTTATCTATGGATTTAAGCAAGATAACACGCTCAGCCTCACGGATCATTTCGGGCTCAGGGAACTCAGCCTCTTTAGCTTCGTAAAGCTTTACAGCCTCTTCCTTAAGCTGCTGGACAACGCTGTTCTTCTTCTTTTCGATACGTTCTGCCGTGATGGGCTGAAGAGGAATAAGGGGAAGGAGCAGTTCATTCAGTTCCTTCAGATCCCAGTTTTCAGCGTTGTTCTCTTCGCCGATAACAGTCTCCACAGCCTCCTCGACGATATCCTGTATCATCTTGTAGATAACATCACGCATGCTCTCTCCGTTAAGCACGCGTCTACGCTCTGCATAGATTATCTCACGCTGCTCGTTCATAACCTGGTCGTACTGGAGCACCGTTTTTCTACGTCCGAAGTTGTTGTTCTCGATACGGGTCTGTGCCTTCTCAATCGCTCCGGAAAGCATCTTATGCTCTATACGTTGGTTCTCGGGAACGCCCAGTGAATTGAATACATTTATAAGCCTCTCTGAACCGAAGAGTCTCATCAGATCGTCCTCAAGAGAGATGTAGAAAACAGACCGTCCGGGATCACCCTGACGTCCGGAACGACCTCTTAACTGATTATCTATACGCCTTGACTCATGACGCTCAGTTCCCAGAATTAGAAGTCCACCGGCTTCCCTTGCCTCATCATCAAGCTTAATATCAGTACCACGGCCTGCCATGTTGGTTGCGATGGTAACTGATCCATGAATACCTGCATCTGCAACTATCTCAGCTTCCTGCTCATGGAACTTCGCATTCAGCACATTATGCTTTATGCCCTCCTTGGTAAGCAGCCTGCTCAATTCCTCTGATGCATCAATGTTTACGGTACCTACCAGTATAGGCTGACCTGTTGCATGAACCTCTTTAACTCTCTCAACGATCTCGTGGAGTTTTTCCTTCCTGGTGCAATATACACAGTCTTCTTCGTCTATACGGGCTACAGGCTTATTGGTAGGGATGGCAATAACGTCCATTCCGTATATATCACGGAATTCCTGTTCCTCTGTCATTGCAGTACCGGTCATGCCGGCCTTCTTTTCGAACTTATTGAAGAAGTTCTGGAAGGTAATGGTAGCAAGAGTCATTGACTCACGCTTTACCTTAACATGCTCCTTTGCCTCTATCGCCTGATGGAGACCGTCAGAAAAACGGCGCCCCGGCATCAGTCGTCCGGTAAAGGCATCAACGATAACAACCTGATCATCCTTTACGATATAATCCTGATCTTTAAACATCAGATAGTTTGCACGAAGGGCAAGTATGATACCGTGCTGAATTTCACTATTTTCAGAATCTGCAAGGTTTTCAATGTGGAAGAATTTCTCTACCCTTGCTACACCACGCTCGGTAAGATTGACTAACTTATCCTTTTCATTAAGAATGAAATCACCGGTTTCCTCTGGCTGGCTGTCAGTATGCATCATGGAATCCATTACTGCATCCAGCTTGTAGATCATCTCTTCATCATCACCGCGCTTCATCTGCTTTGCCAGCACATCGCACACCTCATAAAGCTTGGTAGCCTTTCCGCTCTGACCGGATATGATAAGAGGGGTACGGGCTTCATCGATAAGAATGGAGTCCACCTCGTCGATGATGGCATAGTGCAGACCGCGTTGAACCAGCTGTTCCTTATAGATGACCATGTTGTCACGGAGATAATCAAAACCAAGTTCGTTGTTTGTTATATAAGTTATATCGCACCCGTACATAGCACGGCGTTCTTCACTCTTCATATCATTGGTTATATAGCCAACAGTAAGTCCTAAGAACTTGTGTATCTCACCCATCCACTCAGCATCACGCTTTGCCAGGTATTCATTTACCGTTACAACACATACGCCCTTGCCTTCAAGTGCATTCAGATATGAAGGCAACGTTGCCACGAGAGTCTTACCTTCACCGGTACGCATCTCTGCAATCCTGCCCTGGTGAAGCACGATACCACCGATAAGCTGTACACGGTAGTGTTCCATTTCCCTGACTCTGCGCGCAGCCTCCCTTACTACAGCATAGGCCTCAGGAAGAAGATCATCCAGGGTTTCCCCCTCCGAAAGACGCTTTTTAAATTCATCAGTCTTCGCACGAAGCGCCTCATCACTTAAGGCCATCATGCTATCCCTGTAGCTTTCAATCTTATCTACTATCGGATATATTCTTTTCAGCTCATGTTCACTATGAGTACCGAAAACTTTTTCAAGAAACTTCATACTTTACTCCTTTTGCCGTTTCAGCGGCTATGCGAAGAGATTTTTTGTATAGCATTTATAAAAGCACTAAACGCTTTATTATAGCAAAATCTGACAGGTTCTGCAATGTTGTGCAGATATCCCCTACAATGCAATAGGGAAGACGCTTTTCCAGCATCTCCCCTATCCTTACGGTCATGATCGACCACTTAATCATTTCAATACTTCATTGCTTCCTCTTCACCGTTCATCACGCGAAGTGCCCCTTGTGCAAGAGCTAACAGCTCATCTTCTCCGGGATATACGGTAACAGGTGCAATCCACTCTACACGCTCCTTTATCTTAGCTACAGCAAGCTTTGAGTATGCAATACCGCCGGTAAGGATTATCTGGTCTACCTTGCCTTCAAGAACAGTTGCCTGTGAGCCGACATTCTTGCATACCTGGTATACAAAAGCATCATAAAGCTCGATAGCTTCCTTATCGCCCTCAGCGCACTTGCCTTCTACGATACGTGCATCATTAGTTCCCATGTATGCGTTGAATCCGCCGCCGCCTACGAGTTTCTTATAAATCTCCTGCTCAGTGTACTTTCCTGAGAAACAGAGCTTTACAAGATCTCCGGGCGGTACAGCACCGGCTCTCTCCGGCGAGAAAGCACCGTCGCCATCAAGGGCATTGAAGATGTCAACAACCTTGCCGTTTAAATGAGCACCTACCGACACACCACCGCCCATATGTACAACGATAAGTCTAAGCTCATCATACTTCTTGCCGTTTTCCTTTGCATATCTCTTGGCAACAGCCTTCTGGTTAAGTGCATGAAATACAGATCTGCGGGGAAGCTCCGGAAGACCTGAGTATCTTGCAAGTGGCTGCATCTCATCAACAACAACAGGATCAACTATGAAAGAAGGCTTACCAACCTCGTCGCCGATCTCTCTTGCAAGTATTCCGCCTAAGTTTGATGCATGCTGGCCTGTCTTACCTATCTTAAGATCCTCAAGCAGATCATCAGTAACAGGATATGTACCACCGGTTATAGGCTTAAGCATTCCGCCTCTTCCTACAAATGCATCAAAATCTGCAGGCTTAAGATCCTTTGACGCAAGGAAGTCAAGAATGATATTCTTTCTGAAATCCTTCTGCTCGAAAATAGAACCGTACTGTGTGATCTCTTCTGTGCTATGTCTTAAAGTCTCTTCAAATAAGAGCTTTTCATCCTCGAACACACCAATCTTAGTAGATGTGGAACCGGGATTGATTACAAGTAACTTTGCCATCATTAGCCTCCTTTTTATTTATTAAGCTGCTCTGCAACTACTGCCGCAAGTGCGATGGAATTAACCTTTACCTCTACGCTGTCGGAACGGGATGTAAGGATAACCGGGGCCTTTGTACCGGTTAAGATGTTACCATTCTTGCAAGGTACCATATGTACAATGCTCTTGTATACCAGATTTCCTGCGTGAATATCAGGGAACACCAGAATATCGGCATCTCCGGCAACTCTTCTGTCCAGGGCACCCTTTTCCTCTGCAGCCTCTTTATAAAGAGCTATATCCATAGAAAGAGGTCCGTCAACTATGCAACCTTCGATCTCGCCGTTTATATTCATCTCGGTAAGTTTTGCAGAATCTACACATACCGGCATCTTTTCATTTACTGTCTCAAGCGCTGCAAGGCAGGCAACCTTAGGCATTTCTACGCCACAAGCATTTGCAACTTCTACAGTATAATCGATCATGCACTTTTTATCTTCTACTGTGGGATACGGCATGAAAGCCACATCCGTAAGGAATAAGAGTCTGTCGAAACCGGGAATCTCAAATACGCAGACATGTGAAAGGGGCTTACCGGTACGAAGACCAACTTCTTTGTTGAGCACACTCTTAAGGAAAGTTCCTGTAGGAAGAAGACCCTTCATATACATGTCAGCCTCACCGTCATGTACAAGTTTCACAGCCTTAAGCGATGCCTCAGTAATGTCCTTTTCATCTATTATGCGGTACTCTGACATATCCATGCCAAGCTCAGCACCGATCTTTTTTATCGCATCCTCGTCACCTACGAGTATCGCATCTGCGATCTTTCTTTCCTTAGCTACCTTGACTGCCTCAAGAACAGCCTTGTCCTGTGCTACTGCAACAGCAAGTTTCTTTGTGGCGCATGCATTTACTCTTGAAAGTAAATCTTCAAAACTCTTGCTCATAATACTCCTTTCGTACTGCGGTTATCCGCCATCTTCTTTTATTATTTTTTAACAGCATCACTGCTGCATTTTACTTTATCTGCCCCTTTACAACCTCTACAGCCTTTTCCAGCTGGTTGTCAGTCTCACTCTTTTCATATTCTTCCCAGTCGAATTCTTCTTCGACATCCGGCTCGATTCCTACTCCGTGTATATCATTGCCGTTAGGCGTATAGTAGTGGCTCACCGTAATCTTCAGGGCTGATTCATCCTCCAGCACGAATATCTGCTGTACTATGCCCTTTCCAAAGGTGGTGGTTCCTACCAGCGTGCCTTTATTGTAATCCTTTATTGCACCGGCAAGTATCTCGGATGCACTTGCGCTGTTACCGTTTACAAGTACAGCCATAGGTATCTGAAGCTCATTGTTGCCGCTTGAAGTATAGTCTTCTCTGTTTCCATACCTATCCATGGTATAAACAACGGTACCTTTAGGCAACATCATGCCTGCAATAGACACTGCCGCCGGAAGTGATCCACCGGGATTACTCCTGAGATCCAGAACTATACCTTTCGCCCCCTTGCCTTTTACTTCTGCAAGAGCCTCCGCAAACTGGTCAACAGTCACTGCCTCGAATCTTGCAATAGCAATATATCCGATGTCATCATCCATCATTTTCCATTCTACGGTAGGAGTTTCCACTCTGTGCCGTACAACATCAAATTCCATAAGTTCCCGTGCACCTTCCTCGCCCCTGGCGATTGTTATGTGCACGCTGGTTCCCTCGTCGCCGCGGATTCTTGCAACTACCGATTCCAGATCCTGGTCGTAGATATCCTCGCCTTCGACCTCCATGATATAATCATTTTCTTTTATGCCGGCCTCTTCAGCCCCTGACCCGGGAATAACTCCTGTAATCCTTGGATAGAGATACTTCTCATCAAGCATAAGATACGCACCTATGCCATAGTACACGCCAGTGGTATCTTCCTTCATTTTTATCCATTCCTCAGGCGTATAGTATGTTGCATAAGGATCATCAAGGGCTTCCACCATCCCCCTGTAAAGCCCCTCGCTTAAGGCATCATTGCTGACACTGTCAATAAAGGATCTGTCAATATATCCTTCAATCTCATTCAGCTTTTCAATTGTCTCCTGGGAGTCTGTAGCAAAGCCGTCACTTGAAACCGAACTTGCCGTAGAAGAAGGCGTAGGCGTCCCGCCTGCCCTTCTTATGAATATGCTTATGCTCAAAGCAATACATGCTATGAACAGAAAAATAACACTGGCTGTTAAAAAGCCAGTCCAAAATCCGCCGTTTTTTTCTTTTTGTTGAAACTCTTCTTCGTTCTGATTATCCATTGGAACTTTCCTGCTTATCCTAAATCGATTTAATAAATTATAGCTGTTAATAACAGCCGCAGTTATTATACATCTTTATGCGCAGATTTGCATCAGAGATAATTCCAGGGGCTAACATATTCGCCGTTAAGCCTTACGCCGAAATGCAGATGGTTTCCGGTTGACCTTCCGGTAGTGCCCACTGCTGCGATCTTCTGTCCTCTTGTAACCTCTGCGCCTTTGGAAACATAAAGCGCAGACGCATGCATATAGATGGTAATAAGCCCTTCCCCATGGTCTATCATTATATAGTTACCCATGCTGGATGAGTACCCTGCAGCCACGACTTTACCGTCACATGCCGCCAGTATGGGAGAGCCTCCGGGAGCAGCCATATCAAGTCCATTATGGAACTTATTGACTCCCAGTGTAGGATGTACTCTCCAACCATACTCTGAAGATATCCTTGTATATGAAGGCGCAGGCCAGGTAAATGCCCCACCTGTATAATAAGTCTTTTTGTTTGCCTCCTCCATAGCCTGCTTTTCTGCAGCCACCTGAGCCTCAAGAGCCTTGATTATAGAATTCTGCTCAGCAATCTCCGCATCATATTCCGCTATAGCAGCTTCGTTGGTAGCAATGTCAGAATTGAAAGCCGTGATCTGCTGTTCCTTTTCATCTATCAGCACGTTCAAGTCATCCTGTTTTGCTTCGGCCGCAAGTTTAGTCTCCTCAAGGACTTCCTTTTCTTCTTCAAGCAGATCTTTGCTGAGTTCCACATTCTTTATCACCAGCCTGTATTCGTCAAGCATCTTTCTGTCGTACGCAGAAAGATCCTCAATATATTCAGCTTTATTAAGCATATCGCCGAAGGAATCCGCACTGACAAGCATTTCTATGACAAAGCTGTCGCCTCTCTCATACATGAACTGTATGCGCTTTTTCATAGCTTCATACTGCTCGTCTGCAACCTTCTCTGCATACGCAAGTTCTTCTTCAGCCTCAGCTATCTCCTGTTCTTTAGCCTCGCACTGAGCGTTCAGATCATCAATGCTTTCCTGCAGCTGTGTAACTTCCGCATCAAGCTGGGTAACATACGCAGACATCTCGTTCTTCTGGCTACGAAGGTTATTTACCACCTTCTGTATATCAGACCTTCCGGCTGCAAGCTCTGCTTTCTGGCTTTCCAGATTGTTTATCTTGCTCTCTTTATCATTAATGCTCTGCTGCAGCTCACTGACGGTACGGTCATCATCTTCACCTTTGTCCGCAAACGAAGAAATGCCGGAACAAAAGACCATTCCGCCTATCAAAAATGAATATGCGATTATCCATAACAGTTTCTTTCGCAAACTACACCCTCAGATGTTTCCTTACAGTGAAGAAACTTCCTATAAAACCTATGCCTATGCCCACTGCAAGGCAGACAGGGAAAAGATAAACAAACACCTGATCCACCGGCAGGAAATTAAGTACTGTGGAAATGCTCTGGAATCTCTCCACCATGTAAAGTATAACCCTGTCATAGAGAACATAAATGATTCCCGAAGGGATCACTGCCCCGATGGCACCTATCAGCATACCTTCGATAACAAAGGGCGCCCTTACAAAGAAATCCGTAGCACCAACATATTTCATAATAGCAATTTCTTCACTTCTTACAGATATACCTATTGTAACCGTATTGGATATAAGGAATATAGATACTAAAAGGAGCACTGCTATAATACCAACAGAAACATATGTAAGCAGGCTGTTGAAACCGCTCAGCATGTTCGCAGTGATTTCAGAGCGATTAACCCTTCGCACTCCGTCTATTCCTTCAAGATAGCTTACTAACTCACCCTGCCTTGACACATCGTTAAGATATATTTCATAGTTCTCAGAATCGGCCAACGGATTCTCAGTAAAGCCATCAGCATACTCGCCCAGGTACTCACCCTTAAAACTTTCCCAAGCCTCGTCAGCCGACACAAACACAGCCCTGGAAACAGCAGTATGCCCTGTTATGAGATTGCCAATCTCAGCTATCCTTTCATCCGAGATTCCCTCGTCAAAGAATACAGTTACGGACACACCTTCCTCGGCGGTCTTAACCATATGCTGTACATTGTATATCAATGAAAATCCTATACCAAAAAGGAAAAGACATGACGCTATGGTTGCTATGGAAGCAAGCGTGAACCACTTATTCTTTATGGTGCTGGCCACACCTTGTTTGATTATATAAAATAAAGTTCTAATCTTCATCTTCGTAGTTACCCTCTTCCCTGTCGCTTATCACAACACCTTTCTTGATGGTAATTACCCTATGGTGCATATCATTAACGGTCTTTTCATTATGGGTAACAACTACCACCGTGGTGCCTTCCTTATTGATCTGCTCAAGAAGATCCATGATCTCAATGGTATTCTTGGGATCTAAGTTTCCTGTAGGCTCGTCTGCAAGAAGAATAGAGGGCTTGTTTACAAGCGCCCTTGCAAGTGCCACTCTCTGCTGCTCACCACCGGAAAGCTCATCAGTCTTTGCGCGGTATTTTCCGGCAAGTCCAACCTTACCCAAAATCTCCGGAACATTCTTCTTCATCTCCCTGGGAGATGCCTCGACTATCCGCTGGGCAAAAGCCACATTATCATACACATTGCGGTCCTTTAAAAGTCTGAAATCCTGGAACACAACACCCATGCTCCTGCGAAGTTTCGGCACTTTCCACCGGTTCATCCTGTCAAGCTGGAAACCATTAACAGTAACCGTTCCGCTACTGGGCTTAAGCTCACGTAAAAGAAGACGTATCAGGGTAGATTTACCCGATCCGCTCTCACCTACTATAAATACGAATTCACCTTTTTTAATCTTGATATTTACATCATTAAGAGCAGGCGCAGGCTTATGCTCATAATACTTTGTGACATGTTCAAGACATATTACTGCATCGTCTGCTTTTGAGCCTTTTTTCTTCTTGTCTCGACGCCTATGCTTACTTTTTGCCTCTTCGAATTCCTGTTTTTTCTGTTTTCTGTATTCCTTCGACTTCTTCTCGCTCTCAGCAACAGCCTTTGCTACATCACTCATAGGATTTGTATCCCTAAGTGTCTTTTCAAAGGTCTCACTGGGTTTCAGACTCTTTCGATGAGCGCCTTCATCTTCATCATAGTACTCATCATCAGCATCTAATTCAGCCTCTTCGTCCTCATAGTATTCCTCGTCGTAATACTCGGCATCCTCGTCGTCACGGTATGCTTCATCCTCCGAAACGTCTGAATCAGCATATTCAGCATCCGTCTCTTCGTATTCGGCATCGTTTTTAGATTCTTCCGTTGCTGAACCTTCTTTTTTTGTAGATTCAACATCAACAGTGTCCTTATTTTTTGAAGACTTCTCTTTCAGATCAGCCACCGCTGCCCTTAATTCCTCGGAATCCTCTATATATCCTCTCTTTTTCAAAATCCGTCCCCTTTAAAATTCCTTGCTTTCCATGTACTTCATATACTTAACTACCATCAGCGCGATTTTAAAAGTAATCGCATCTTCAAATACCCTAAGGTCCAGATTAGTACTCTTCTGCAGCTTATCCAGTCTGTAAACAAGGGTATTCCTGTGTATAAACAGCTGTCTGGATGTTTCCGAAACATTAAGGCTGTTCTCAAAGAACTTGTTGATGGTAGTAATAGTCTCCATATCGAAATCCTCAGGATTCTTATCCCCAAAGATTTCCTCGATAAACATCTGACATAACGGCATAGGCAGCTGGTAGATCAGTCTTCCTATACCTAACTCCTCGTAATAAACAATCTTCTTGCCGTCAAGAAATATCTTGCCAACATCAAGAGCAACTTTCGCCTCCTTATATGAACGGCTCACATCCTTGATCTCATCAACTACAGTACCGCAGGCAATCCTTACGTCCTCTATGCCGCTTTTCTCCAGATGATCTATTATGAGTGCAGAAGTCTTTTCCACTTCAGCTAATATCTGAGCCTGATCATCAGGGAGCTCAATTACTATTATCACATTATTCTCATCTACCGCTGTGACAATTTTCTTTGAGCCGGTAAGCCCAAGGCAGTCCTTCACCAATTCCACCGCATTCGCATCCCTGTTTGAACCGGTCTCTGCAATAAGCACTACGCGCTTAAGATTTATCTGCAGGTGAAGTTTCTTTGCACGGCTGTAAACATCCACAAGCAGCAGATTATCAAGAAGAAGATTCTTGACAAAATTATCCTTATCAAAGCGTTCCTTGTACGCAACCAGCAGTCCTTTTAACTGAAAAGCAGCCATCTTACCTACAAGATATGCATTCTCGCTGTTACCACCTACGATCAGGATATACTCCAGCTGCTGTTCGTCAGATATCTTGAAGAAATGGCATCCCTGCATCTCCTGGCCATCAGCCGGCGACTTAACGAACTCCCTTACCGCTGCCGAAAAATCCCTGGCCTCGGCATAAGTTGCCACCACTACTTTACCGTCAGTATCGGTAACGCAGAGTTCTGCCCGTGATATCGCAGTAATACCGTCTATTGTGTTCTGTAAAATCTGGTTTGAAATCATAACCCCTTTTCTCCTTATGCAACCTTATGCATGCAGCCTTATGCAAAACCGACAATTACTTATCACCAATATTTTGTAGTTTCGCCATAATGTCAAAGTCATTTTAATCTATTTAGCCGAAAAAATCCATAGTTTTGTAAACTAATTTTATAAATTTTATACAAGTCGCTTATCCTTAAAAGATTCTTCCGGAAGCGCAACCCATAGCGAAGCCATGAATATGTTTCCTGCATCACGTATTATCCCCGTCTGAACTTTCCACGGAAGTACAGCTATGATCGCCTCCGGCTCAGATCCGTTCAACGCATTGTACATCGAATCACCTGTTCCATACTCTGACAGAGCGCATATCTCTATATCAATATCCTCATACTCACGCGTAATATTTCTTTTAATTCGGTCTGCCTTCTCTGGATCCTCAGTGATAAGCGTAACATTCCGCCCCGTCCCCTGGAGATATCCAAGCAAAAACGCCAGATAGTCCTCAGCCTTCATGTTACGGTTATGCTGTCTGAAAAACCCGAAAAAACTTCCGCCGTCGGTTCCTGCCACATCAAAAACATTAAGGCTCGCCGACTCCAGCCAGTTCTTTTTTTCCTCGCTTATATCCGTCCGGAAAAATGATGACTCCGTCGTACATATGATCAGATCCAGCCCCGGTCTTTCCAGCAGCTCCCTTGTCATATCGACAGCATCCTTAAGCGGCAGATCCTCAAGCACCATTCCGTCAATTTCTATACTGTTCACATTACTCTCCTGACTGTAAATAATTTCGTTGTATTATATCAGATACAAAGTCGGTTATAAACATCATACAGATTGACTTTTACGCCCCACACTGATAAAATATAGCAAAATACAAGAAGGAGGTTGGCGCTATGGAAGTTGGCGGAATTCAGGGTGTTATAATGGATGCTACATCCAGCTTAGCTCAGGCTGGCGTAATGAACCAGGTCGGTGTTGCGATGCTCAAGAATACCATGGAACAGAATGAAATCCAGGGTGCCGGCATTGCCAAGATGATGGAAATGTCAGTTAATCCTGCTGTAGGCGGGAACTTTGACATGTCGGTTTAATACATTTAATTTGAAATTATATGATAACAAAGAAAGCATCGCCATGTTCGGCTGTGCTTTTTGTTTTTATCAGATCAGATGCTGTAGGGGGGATTTCCATGGCAGGTGAATACGAAAGGCTGCTGCAGCATAACAGAAAGGTCATCTGTAATGCATGTGGTGGTCCGCTTAAATATCAGAGTTCAGGGGTATATGTGTGCGACGATTGCGGCGCAACCGAATATGACGATTTCGGCAAAATTAAAATGTACTTAGCCGAAAACGGCCCCACTTCCAAGGAAGAGATCGTCGCCGCCACAGGGGTCAGCAAGGAAATGGTAGCAAGATATCTCAAAGAACAGCGTCTCATGGTGCGTGGCGAAAAGAAAAGCAGCACCTGCCGGATCTGTGGCAGCAAGATTGCAAACGGGTTTCTCTGCGCTAACTGTGCCGCAGCCGACAAAACCTCCCCCGGCAAAAAGGGCACAAGCGGAAAGATGCGGTTCCGCAGAGAAAAATAGGCTGTCACACAGCAGATATCTTTCCGCTTTCTATCTTCACTCTGCGTTCCTTATACAGATGCCCCACGGCCCTTTTGAATTCATTCTTGCTCATACCGGTATATTTCTTTATCGTTTCCGGATCGGACTTTTCTCCAAAAGGGAGTACGCCTCCGTTTTCATCGATGAGCTTCAGAATCTTTTCCATATCCGGTTCCATCTGCAGATAGGCTTTCTGGCGGATACAAAGATTCAGCTGTCCGTCATCCCTGACCTTTGTGACCCGAAGATTAAGCTGCTGTCCCAGCTTTATCTCTTCACCAAAAAGCTCATTATTAGGAATGATAGCGGAATACCTGTTATCAACGGCCACAAATACTCCCAGCCTGTCATTTATCTCGTAAGGTGTTCCTGTCACCATATCCCCTGTATGGTATGGGGACTCCCTGTCAAGCAGCTTATAAACCTTCATGGTTGCCGCCAGCCTTTCACTCTTATCAATATAAAGGCTTACCAGCACGCTCTCCCCCGCATGAAGCGGACGAGTCTGTTGTGCGTAGGGCATAAAAAGGTCCCTTTCCAGTCCCCAGTTTAAAAAAGCGCCTATCTTTGTAACTGATACAACTTCCAAAACCCCCAGTCCGTTAAGAGTCAGCGCAGGCCTGTTTACTGTAGCTATGGGCCTGTCATCGGAATCCCTGTAAACAAAAACCTCTATCTCATCATTTATTCTAAGACCTTCTGGCACCTGGCGTCTTGGCAGGAGTATGCGACCGTCATCCGTACCGTCCGTCAGATACATTCCAAAATCAACTTTTTTTACCGCCTTTAACTTCTGTATTTCACCTATCCTGAACATTCTTATTCTCCCTATCATCACTTTAGCAGTTGCCTTTTCCTATTCTACCATTTTATGCCAAACTGTTCATATACAAATCCTATTTTTTTATCATCCGGCCCATCAAATCATCAGTTGTTAGCAGCGGTTATTTAGGATATAATATCGTTAGCTAAATATGGGGGTTATCTGCCAGAAGAAAGCAAACGCTAACTATTTTCATCCCGGCAGTATGTATAGATGAATCCTAACAAAAAAAACAAGCGCTTAATCGAAGTTATAGTATCTGTTATCATGTCCGTAGCAATGGGTATGGTATCTACTACTATTGTATGCTTAAATCCCAATGCAAGTACCCCCCCTTTCATTATCTTCTGTTTTCTGAATATCACAGAATCCATAATAACAGGTGTATGCGTCGCTCTCTTTATTCCGCTTGGAAAAATAAGTGACGCCCTTGTGCGGAAGTTTAAACTCAAAAACCCCTCACTGGAATACAATCTCGTATATTCCCTGCCACTGGCAATAGGTAATGCGTTCATAGTAAGCGCGGTGGTAAGTTTCATAAATATCGCCATCGCATATACACGCCTTGATCCGACCCAGTGTCCTCCCTTGCTTGTAATGTGGGCTGCCAGCTGGCTGCCGCTTATCATTCCCATGAATATCATATCCTACATTTTTTCAGTGATTGTCTACCCTATGGTAAGCAACCATTTTTCGGCAAACGCCAGGGAATCCGGCACCGGAAAAAAGCTCAGGAATTTCCAGATGGAAATGCTCCTTGTCTTCGCAGTCATAATAGCCGGCGTCACAATAGTGGTGGACCTGGTTGTGGTGGACAGGTCCAAAACTGCCCTGCAGAATAAAGTTTCTGAGCTGGTTGCCATCAACAGCAGGCAGATAGAATTAAACATAGATGCTTATCTTGACCGCATGGAGACCACCCCCACCCTGCTCTACTCTGATGAAATCTACTACAAATATGATGCAACTGATGAGAAGATCAGTGAATATGATAAGGTCAAAACTGAAGAGGCCATAACCGACAGGATCGTCGATATCGGCCTTATGAACAATTACAATGATTTCGGAATAATCTATGCAGACAACCACAAAGTGGGCTGGGTATCACAGGGAACCCAGAATCTTTTTGAAGGCAGCAATCTCTATGATTCTTTTTCAGAATACATAACGGACAGCCAGCAGGGTTCGTGGCTCTTCGGCATTAACGGCAGCAATGACAGATTCTACTACATAAAGAGGCTGAATCCCAACGCAATACTTGTGTCTTCAGTATATACTAACGAACTGTCTTCCGTATTCATCTACCCGAAACAGATCGACGGAATGGACATCCGGCTGGTAGATGAGAGTGATACTATCATTTACTCTTCAAGACAGGAAGAATCAGGAACAATGCTCCCTGAAGAAATAGCCGCAGCACTGACCAGATCTGCAATCGCCCCCGGTGACTCCAGCATGGTCATCGGAAGCGAATATCTGATCAATACAAATGTATGTACTAACGGCTGGCGCGTCATCTGTACAGTTCCTACATCCATAATCATAAAAGAAGCGGAGGACCTTAAATCATTCACTATGAGAATCTCCGCGCTTATGGCTCTGATATTCGTACTTGCCGGCCTTCTACTGATAAGACGGGTTTCCCTGCCTATGGATGACCTGGTAATGACTCTTCAGTACAAAGCAGAAGTAGACAGGCTCTCCGGTACCATGAACAAAGTAACTTTCCAAGAAACGGTGGAAAAAAGGCTCATTCATGGAGTTCCCGGTACAAACCGGGCATTTGTCATGGTAGATATGGATAATTTTAAACTGATAAATGACAAAAACGGCCACAGCTACGGCGATCAGGTCATAATACGTTTTGGAAAGCTGTTAAGGAGCCTTTACGACAATGAAATCCTCATCGGCCGACTGGGCGGGGATGAATTTGCGATCTATATAGAGAATACCGATAACCAGATATCTGACAATGAAAGTTTCCGTCAGACAGTCACCGCGGGTCTGGACAAAATCATGGCCGGTTTCAAAGAAGAATTCAAAGATGAGCAGACCGACTGCAATATTTCAGTCAGCATGGGCGTGTATTTAAACAGCGATACATCACCGACATTTAAGACGATGTACGATAAGGCAGATAAAGCCCTGTATAGATCAAAGGCAAGCGGAAAAAACCGTTACACACTGTATGAGGAAGGAGATGAAAATGCGTAATCTTGACCGTGAACACCTCCTGCTGGTAATACTCATTCTTGTGTTGGGTGTAAGCGCCGCCGTCATGCTGCAGCGTGAAAACGGCAGGATGTTTCCTGCAGATAACATATCTGACAGACATGAAAAAATCATTCTTCTTTCCTGGTGGGGAAATGATCCCAGACATAAATATACCATGGAAGGAGTAAACCATTTTGCTGACATCAATCCTGATGTAGTAGTTAACTACCGCTATGGTGAATGGAACGGCTATGAGAAAAAAACTAAGGTCTGGATGTTGTCGGACACTGAAGCTGATGTCATGCAGATCAATTACGCCTGGCTTGATGAATACTCAGCCGATGGAACGGGTTTCTATGACCTAAATGACCTGGCAGACTACATCGACCTGGATGCATTCACGGATGAACAGAAAGCATACGGCACAAGAAACGGCCATCTGAACGCCCTTCCTATAGCCATGAATTCACATATCTTCTACTACAATCAGGATGTGCTTGACAGCTATGGCATTGCAGCTCCTACATCCTGGGATGAAATGTTTGCAGCCGGAAAGAAACTGAAAGCAGATGACCGCTACCTGCTGGGAATGGGTAAAAAGCAGATGTTTCTGTTGATAATAGCCTATTACGAACAAAGCACCGGAAAAGCAATGTTTAATTCTGACGGGAGCTTTAATGCTACGCCAGCCGAAATGGCAGATCTTTTGGTATTCTACAGACAAATGCTTGACGACCATGTACTCTGCCCTGTCGAAATGTTTGACAAGAGCAAATATATGGACGGGGAAATTGTGGGCACTATGTGTTGGATAAGCGACACCCAGAAATACTGTGATGCCATTGAAGAAAAAGGCGTGAATGTCAGCAGATGCCTTTATCCCCTATTGCCTGATGCAAAAAGAACCGGCTGGTACATGAAGCCTGCCACCATGTGGGCAATCAGTTCAGATGTCCAGCACCCCGAAGAAGCCGCCCTGCTGCTCAACTATCTGTTAAACGATCCCTATATGATAAAGCTCCAAGGAACTGAGAAGGGCGTTCCCGTAAGCAGCAAGGCTATCGAAGTTCTTGATGGTGAAGGACTCAAGGATACCAACGAATATGCCGCAACTAAAGACATCATGGCACACAGCAGAGAAATGAACCTTATTATTTCAAATATGGAAAAAGAGGCGATAATAGAAATCTTCAAGCAGAATGCTGACGAATATCTCTTCGACCGTATGAACGCAGACGAATGCGCAAAGGTTATATGCAAAGAAATACGGAAGGCCTGTTCTAAATAAGGCCTTCCGCTTTATTCCATAGCTGTAACCGTTCAGAAGCTACTTATTTCTTTACTACCACATCCATTATCTTCCTGTCACAGTATTTGCAGACATAATCGCTGTATACCGCTTCGGTAATCGGTGCACCACACGAAGGACAGCTGTCCTTTACAATCTTCTTGCCCAGTGCCACCTGCATCACACCGCGGTGCTTTTCAATGGTGCAGTTCCGCAGATACCCCTTTCGCATTGCCATTCTTACACGGGCCAGCCTGCTTCTTGGCGCCATCCTGCCTGTAGACGGCAGCTTTGACGCATTAATGAAGGGCGCCGTTATGGTTGTAAAAAACTTTGCGGTAATATCAGCCATCATAACAAGCCTTATCCGCATTACCCTGTTTATAAACAAGGGCATGAGTCCAAAGCATATAAATGCACTTGTAATGATAGTTTCTATCAGGTCGAGACGTATCAGTTCAAAACTCTGAAGATGCTTGTCCACATCCATAACAGTTTCCCTGTAATACTCCTCATTATTATAATTGGACAGTGCATCCATTCCTACAAAGAAGGATATCATCATGAAAAAAAGCGATATGCCCATAAGGATAGGGAACACGATCCGCCTTAGTTTTAGTAACTTTGCGGTATAGTATTCGTAATCCATTGAATTGCCCTTAAGCTCATTAGTGATGCTGTAAAACCTTTCGCCGGAAAGCACCCTCGCCCTCAGGTCAGAGCTGCCGCAGTACTCACATTTACCCGTAAAATACATCTTCTTTTCAATGACCGCACCACAGTTCACACATTCACATGTACAGGTCTTGGATACAAGTTCCGTCTTCCCGTCCTTATTCGTATAATTCTTCATATAAAGGATACTGAAAAACTTAAGCTGTAAAGCGATCATTACCGGATGCCTTCCCATGACATCAGCAAGCTCGGCATCACTTACAACCCCGTCAAGATCCCCCTCGAAATATCCGTTATAAAAATATGCATCCCCTATCCATTCTTTTGAAACAAAAACAGCGATAAGAATTACAGGTCCTGATATCACCCAGAATATGAAATCCGGCGTTGCCTTGGCATGGAGCACAGTGTACCAGTCTCCCCAGTACTCCACTACCAGAAAGAGCTCAATTGACACGGAAACGATAAGTGACAATATGGTGATCACCGCCAGCACCGCGTTCTTTATTTTCAGAACCTTGATGAGTTTTTCACGCAGATACATGTAACGACTGAGCCTCCCCTATATCCAATAGGGATAGTCCTCTATGGTTATCTCTCCATTTTCATCCTTATTGATGAAGCATGCCAGGAAGGCATCCGCAAAACTTATTCCCGTCGTATAAAAAATGAATATGGGAAACATAAGACCTATTATTCCCATGCACAGGAAATACATTGCTTTTTTGTTGTTATACAAAAAGAAATGTCCGCCAAAACATCCTAACAGAAATCCCAGCCATACATAAGGCGTCTTTTTTACGCTAACAGGATTTTCTGCAGGTGTTGAATCTTCCACGATCCGCCGGCATGCATTCTTCATAAGGATCAGCATCACTATGCTCCCGGCTATGGAAAGGAATGCCATTGCATATCCCAGCACGCTTAAGATCTTTATCACAGAAGAATAGGCCTCATATAAAGGCGTAAACTCCGGCTCATATGTAAGCATGCCATACATGTTCCCGCTCTCGATCATTTCCGTCAGCTCCCCCTGATTGCTATACATAAGATCGGCAGACAGGCCGGTGTTGAAAAAAATGATTTCAAAAAACATCCTGCCAATAAGCATAAGGGCTGATGACAGCATGATCATCAGTACTACCATCAGTATCAGGCCTTCAATGTGAAGGTTCCGTATGCTTTTTGTTTTTGCGTTGCAATCCTTAGGCGGAAAGAACTTTCCCATAAATTACTCCTCCATATATTAAATATATCACTGTTAAAATCCCATCCAGGTCTTCTGCATAGATACAGTCGGGTCATTCCAGCCGTTCAATGACTGAATATTTTTCCACACAATAACAAGCTTTATTATATCAGAATCCCGGCTCCTATAACATTTTTAAGGGAGATATTTGTACGATAGGTGTTTATAAATCAACTTTCCCCGGGAACCCCCGGCAGCCTGTTGACGAAATGCATGACTGCATGGGCAATTGGGAAATTAATGATCATCACAAGAATTCCGGCCACAATGCATACCGCTGTCACAGTGTCAAACTCCAACTGCACTGCACATTTTATCAGTATGATAACACTCACCGGCAGGCAGATAACGCTGGTGATAAAGCAGGGAATATATTTTCTAATGTAAGCCGTGTGGCCGATGTGGATCAGGAAATGTCCGGCAAGAGCAAGGAAGATGCCAAACCACAGGCCATAAAGTACCTTACTGGGGAAATAATAGGCCAAAAGGCTGATGCCGAAAAAAGGAATGAACTCCTCATAGACTGCACAGGCAAATCCCATATAAGTAAATCCCCGGTAAGTCTCCGTCACCTTGGAAAATCGTTCAAACACATAGGGATTATGCTTAAAGAACCAGCCAAATCCTATGATTTCCTCCATATCGTGAAAAATAAAAATGATCGGTAAAAGCAGCAAGTATTCTCTCATTTTATCCCCTTTCTTCTGCCCATAAGGGCCGTCCAAGACTGACACACTTGTATCTCTTTTAGGTTTATTATATGATGATGTTGAAAAAAATAAATACCAAGAGCAAAAGAGACACTATTTTAAAAATATGTGTCATAAGGGGGATAAGCCCATGTATGAATCAGTCAATCCGTCAGCCATAAGGTCACAAAAAGAAATAACGGATGCCCTGCTTAAGCTCATGCAGGAGCACCCGTACAACGAGATCACGGTCAAGCAGATACTGTCAGAGTCAAAGCTTGCCAGAAAAACCTTTTACCGTAACTATGATTCAAAGGATGATGTGCTGATATCCCTTCTCAAAAGGCATCTCCATGAATATTTCGATATTGTAAACAACGCAAAGGGCGATGTACTGACAACGATATTTTCATTCGCTGACAGTAACCGCCCGCTACTCTTACTGCTTGATAAAAACGATCTGCTCCCCGTCGCACTTAACTGCCTAAATGAATACTTTTTATCGCAGCTGTCCATGCAGAACAAAGAACTGAATCCTTTTGCAGAGCTGTTCGAAGGACTTGACTCTGAATATCTCCTAATGCTCAATATCGGCGCAATATGGAATGTGATTTCCCACTGGGTCAGATGCGGCATGCAGGACGATCCTGACGAAATAAAGCAGTCAGTCAGGCTTTACCTTGAAAGGATCAGCAGCCAACCATCAATAGTATCCTAAGTCTTTTGCCAGTTCCCTTAAATCCTCTTTTGCATCACCAGGGCCTGCAATGACAAGGAGTGTATCATCCACACGTACTATAATCTTGTAGTCGTCCCCCTGGTTTCCTTCAATGATGGAATAATTAGATTCCGTAGTCTCAACAGGATCATCCAGGATCAGCTGGCCCATGGAATATTCTGACACGCAGTCAGCGACAGTTTTGTACTCGCCAAAACTTACGCTCCAGCCGTTTGTTAAAATCATTGCAAGTGTATCACCGGTTATCCTGCTGTTGCTATATGCGTTGTCTTCATTATACAGTCCGCGCCCAACTAAATAATCCTTTACCCCGGCCATAGTCTGCGGAGTCTTTTTGCTCCCGCAGGCGGAAAGAATAAGCACCATGCACATAACAATTAAAATAAATATTTTTTTCCTCTTCATTAACCATTACCTCCCATAATATGATTCCCTCATAATACAATATTCCACCTTTTGCAACTAATCGTCAATAGAAATCGTGACACGGCTTATGGAACAAAACTCGCCTTGCCAAAATAGAACATTTGTTCTATAATATTACTGAACAAAGGGGAACACGCTATGGAAGAAATGAACTACTATGCCCATAACAAATCAATGAGAAGAAAGGTGGATGTAATATGTCTGCATACTAAAGATGGCAAGATAAAGCCCATGCGTATCCGGCTGATAGATGAAGACGGCCTTCCACAGATATTTGACATCAAGGGATACTTAGACCACTCACACCATGGAGCCCGCACAATGCCTGACGGTATGAGCGTCACAAATGAAACGCTTATTTACGAATGCAAGATCTCGGTAATAAACCGTGAGAGGATAATCATGCTCTACTACAACCGCCGGGATGACGGCTGGACAATGACGGACTGATAGAGGCTCCCTGCAAGCTTTGATATTTAAATTCCAAAAGCATCTATGATTTCAAATCATATCCCTATCTCTACGCCTAACGAATTCCGTACTAACCTATCCTTTATAAATTTCCATCACGAAGATCATCAGCAGTATCCTTGTTTAATAACATCCAGATATGCGCAATAACAAACTGCGGGAAAAACATACCCGTAGCCACTGCCGTTCCCATTATAACCGGGTTGATTGTTTCATGAAAAGTTGCTTGCCAATCAGATCCTATATAAGTAAACACCAGACTCATACAGACAATAAACCCAAGTAATAAAAGAGTCCCTTTAAGCTTTGGCCTGAATAAGTAATGACCGTCTTTTTCTATGAAATTGTAATTCAGGCCCCATATTCCGCCTCTCCCGAGTACATGTACCGTAACAGTATATTCGGAGCCATCAAAACTGATCCAGGGCTTTTGTCTTGCCATCCCTAAAACCGTCATCAAAAGTGCAAACAACGCCATCAGTCCAAACCATGATAAATATCCATACCAATGCATAATTCCCTCCGTAATTTACATTCAGCATCAATAACAGTCTTTCTCAGTTGGTTAAATTATAATTCAGATTTTTATGCCACTCCAGCACCTAAAAGGCATTTTACGGCATCCTATTTTCCCAATACCGCAAAATAAGGACTTTTTGTAACAAAAAAACAGTTTCATCCCTGAGACTGTTCTTAGCCGCACTACAGGGTGCATACATAATAGTCATACATAGGTTCAAAAAAATTAAGTTTAAGTTTTACATCATCACATATAATACCCTACCATAATTCCCTTACCTTTTATCTCCGTCTCTACTTTCTCCCTAAAAGTAAATTTATCCTTTACCTGCTCATAGGTTGCCTCTGACACATG
Organism: Lachnospiraceae bacterium AB2028; assembly: GCA_000621425.1. GTDB lineage: Bacteria > Bacillota > Clostridia > Lachnospirales > Lachnospiraceae > NK4A136. The sequence continues at coordinate 36,714 of JHYJ01000006.1, read as the reverse complement.
GATTCTTCCTGCCTTACCAGTGCTTTCCATCCTGCTGGCTATATTTACATTATCCCCCCATATGTCATATATGAACTTAGTTTTTCCGATAACACCGGCTACAAGTTCACCCGAATTGATACCGATACGTATCTGTATTTTTACAGCAGAGGTCTTATTGAATTCCTCAATATCATCCATAAGCCCCATTGCAAATCTGACCATACGCTCAGCACCGTCATTGTCAGCATCTTCGGTAAGACCGACTGCAGCCATATATGCATCACCGATGGTCTTGATCTTCTCAATGCCTTCCCTTTTTGCACGGTTATCAAAAAGCGTCATCATCTTATTCAGCATAACAACAGTTTCCTGAGCACTCATACTGCTGCTCAGTTTTGTAAAACCTACTATATCGGTAAACAAGACAGAAACATTTGGATAGCGGTTTGAAATGATTTTGTCCGGATCTTCTGTCAGCTCCCTGGCGATATTTTCCGGCAGAATATTTAACAGCAGATATTCAACTTTTTCATTTGCTTCCTTTAACTCCTTTGTCCGCTCATCAACCGTATGTTCAAGCTCCCTCTGATATTTTGCCATTATTTCTATTTCAAGACGGTGCGCCTTTTCCACCCGGTCATTCATGTCCTCTATGGTAAAAATATAGAGCAGGATATCCACTCCGGCGGTAGAAAGAACTGCCGGTGCAAGCCCGGTCAGGATCAGCTGCAGTACCGTCATGATAATTGGAACAATTATGAAAAGCAGAAGCGGTATGCCTATCCTCTTCGGCAGCCTTTTATAATACTGTATGATGCATGTCATCTGAAGCGTAAGAGCCGGCAGTGAAAAGAAATAACATATAAAAAATCCCTTTGCATGAATGTAATGGTTTTCAGCATCCCAGACATAATAAAGCCCGGTGAACTGGGAAATAATCAGCGTGATTATTCCTGCCACCAGGATAATCTCTGTCCATAACAGTCTTCTTGGCACTTTCTTCAGTCCGGCTTCATGGGTATAAAGATCCCTCAGATAATAATTAAGGCAGCCTATGATCGCAAGGCTGAAGAAATAGTCAAGGAACTTTGCTGCCCTTACATAGGGCCAAAAACCGACTGACGGCATGTCCTTGTAAAGATAGTAGAACCGGCTGGATGTCAGGTAGAGAGCCGCACATAGCTCCAACATTATAATTGCGATCTTACGAGTCTTCGTAAGGTTCTTCGGAAAGATCGTAAGGAACGCAATTATAATACATATCCCCTGCAGGAACAGCATGAAATCCGTTTGGAACGTCCTAAAAAATTCCAGAAAAAAATTCAGATCATACTTCATAGCCGGTTCTATCCTTATATATTTACCAAACTGCTATTCTGTCCTCCGGTGCCAGGTACATTCCGTCACCTTCTTCTATGCCATAGGTCTCATAAAATTCATCAAACTGCTGTACAGTCACGTTTCCTCTCAGATAAGGAAGTGGATGGGGATCCGTTAACACTGCGCTTTCAGCACTTTCTATCGTTTCAATATCAGCCCATAAATACACATAGGATTTAAAGAATTCGTCGTAGTTAAAATTCTCTACATCTTCAGCCATTAGCAGCATACATTTGATTCCTGCCATGTCTGCTATTGCTTCCGTCTGTACTATCTGGCCCTGATAAGGAGTTCCGTCATCAAAGGCCACTACGTTATCATAAAATTCGACGAGCTTCTGGGCACGTTCATCAAAAGCAATTTTATCCTCTTCTGTCCACCAGTCAGAGACATTACCATCAGCATCATACTGTGCGCCGTTAGTATCGAATGCATGGCTTACCTCATGTCCAATTACAGCACCGATTGCCCCATATTTCTGTTCAACAGTCATATTCTCTGAATAAGTCGCATCGCAGAAAAATCCCGGAATTATATTTATAGAGTTGTCTGTGGGATTATAAAAAGCATTCGTTGTAAGAATGTCAATTCCCCATATTTCTTTGTCAACCCTTCCATTTATCCTGCTCCTTTGCTGCTTATCCATTGCATTATAATAAGACATTACAGCTTCAAAATATGTACCGCCTTCAGCCTTTGATTTTACATGGAAGATAGAGTAATCCTCCCACTTATCCGGATAAACAGCGTGAATGGTGATCTTGCCCAGCTTTTCCTTTGCGGCCGCCCTTGTTTCTTCTGTCATCCATTCTTCAGAATCGAGCATATCGCTGTATGTTGCTATACACTCTTCGCACATATTTGTAATATCCGTCTTCATATTTGCATCAAGATATTTCTCAACATATATCCTTGCAAAACTGTCTGGATAAAAACCTCTGGTCTCTTCATACGCTATATCCTCATCCGGTTCACTTTCGTCTATTCCGGCATATGCATTGTACAGTTCCTGCTGCTTTCTGAAAGCGTCCTCGTCAAGCATTGATATATAACCGCACACATTTGTAACTAAAAGTTTTGCTTTTATTCCTTCGACATTTTCCTCTGTATACAGCTCGTTTAATCCGGTCACGCTGTTCGGCCATTCCACATCAATAAGTTCAGATTCTGCCCAGCCATATTTTTCCATATACGGAACAAGCGGAAAATCAGGAGACATCTCTGCAAGGTCTTCCATAGTCACCATATTTATTGATTCATTGAGATATGAAGGATCATACTTTTCCAAAAGGGTCTTCTGCTGTCCTGCAAGCTTTGCATCAAACTCATAGGCATTTGTCAGGGTGTTCTGTATCTCATCTTCACTCATTCCCAGTCTGCCAAGCATATATGAAGCGGCTCCGTCCCTGTATTCCTTGACGCGCTTACCATTTTCTGTAAGTTCCGTATACTCTGCTGCATCACCAAGCAAAAGGTTTGGCGTGTATATTCCTACCTCATAAAGGTTTGAATCTGCCGAATAGATTGTAAGTCCAACCGGAAGTATGAAAGTGTATCCGTATTCATAATTCAGGTCGGAAAGCAGGAATTCCGTCAGGTCATCCCTTGTCTCTATAGCATTAATGGCCTCTATCAACGGTTCTATCGGTGTAAGTCCCACTTCATTGCGCCCTTCCCAGTCAAGTGCCAGTTCGTAATGATTCTTTATAAGATCCGCATCGGCACCTGTTATACTTTCATCATCAAGGATTTTCAGACATCTCTCTTTTACTATGTCGGTAGCATCATACATAGGTGACTCGCTTGAATATCCAGGTCTCAGCTCTGAACTATTTAACCACTCATAATTTGTTGCAAAATAAAAATCATCCTTATATGAAGGTATCTCCTCTATATCAGCCATTCCTATGATGTTGGAATTAACCCACGGAGCCATAACCGACGGATCCATAGGAAGACCGCTGTTGTCAGCCTCAGTCTCCGGTGTAACCGTATCTTCACTGACAGCAACAGTTTCTTCAGTAGGTTCCACATTTTCTTCAACAGGCGGTGTCTGGGTACATCCTGTCAACGCAGAAAAACTGCTTAATACCATTACAGTACTTAACAGTCCGCTTGAAATACTTTTAATAATCTGTTTTTTTCTCATTACACTCTCCCTTTTTTGTATATTTACAGCCTGTAACATAATCAAAAATAGTCACTAGTTAGAATTCTATCATATTTCCTCTCATCACAAGAAAAAAACCTTCCGGAATTTCTTCCGAAAGACTTTTGTTTAGCAGCGCTACAAGGGCGCATGACGTCCGGGGGACGTCAGCTTTGCGCCGACCGGAGCGGAGCGAAGAACGAACCTTGAAATGACGGAGTCAGAGTTCCTATACTAAGGTCCGGAAACGCTTGCCTGTACTGGTGTTAGAATAGAAAGATGGGAAATGATTATCAATAAATTTACCTATTACAATTCAGTTTTTTGATTCATGCCTCTTTAAAAAGTTTATTCTCTATCTTTTTGGCAAAGTCTTTTTTGAAGCCTCTTTTATTGTGAAACAAATACTCCTCAGATTTAGATAATTGCATGCCAGCCTCTAATTTTGCATCTATAAGCTCTATCGTGCAAATAAGATCCGCTACCTGAAACAGCCTGTATTCGCTCGGTTGAACTTTCCTTACGTCATAATCAACAATTTCAGTAGCCAGAACCGTATTAAGAATTCTGCTAAGCTGTTTCTGTCCATTATCATAATAGAGTATCACTTCATCAAATGACTGAAAAAACTGTAGATTGTTTCTTATAAATCGTGACAAGTCCCTGGCAATTTTAGCCTCAAGCTTCATTTCATCATTAAACTGTCTTTTTTCAAACACGAAAGTTTTATATGTAATATCGCATTTCTTTGCAAAAAAGAATAACTTGGTAAATATAGCTCTTCTTTCATTTGGGGAAAGATTCTCATATTACGAGTCCTTTAATTAAGATACACACCCGGCCCCAACACAAAGGTACTGATCAGGAGCATGATGATACCAATCGCCAGCAGAATGTAATTCGGCTTTTTAGGAATTTCATACAGAAATCTGTTTTCTTTGGGCGGCTTTACAAAAAAACCAACGAACATGAATCCCCAAAAGAAACCAATAAACATAAACGGGGAAACAAATAGAGTGGTTTTGCTCATAGCGCCGGATCTTATGGCCGGATTCTGAGAGTACGAGGCAAGGAGCGCAAGCAGGCCTGTAAAAAATGTAGTCAGGTACAGCTTCGCAGCAACAATTCTCCGTTCTTTCTTATCAGACGGATCTTTTATAAAATAATAAGCCATGTAATTCAGGATAAAAAACATAGCTATCGCGCCTGCAAAACCGACTATTGTAAGAATTACACGCAGAGTTGTGACGAAACCGGGACTATCCTTAAAATACGAAAATACGTTACCCCAATCGCCGAGTCCGACCATTCCTCCGTTCATAAAATAGCCAAGTCCGACATTCATATGTAGTCCCATGTACTGAATCATAAAAAGGCGTAACATGGGACTCATTTTTACTTTGAGCAGGATTACAAATAATACTATGCCTATGATTGCATTTAGGATAGATGCACTTCCGCCCGTAACCATGATCCGGTGAAATGTAGGTAGCGTAGTGTAATCAAAAAGCTCCATATTCTTTACATTGAATGAAGTAAAATAATAGCACTTATCTCCATATATATAGAAAGTTGCAAGGTGGATCAATTCATGCAGCGGAATCGTGCAAAAATAAACTATAAGAGCTGACGCTACGCAGTTGATGATTGAAAGATCCTTCGTTTTCTCCATTATGTGTTCTCCATTCATAGCTTTTATAAAACTCTGTTCCCAGATTTTTTTATTGTATTTAACTAATAATAATGAAACAACATGTATTGTCTAATGTGTTCATTTTCATGTTTAATCGGTAATTTGTGGCGTAAATTCAGCTGGGAACGCACCAAAATTTGCGGTAGGCGATAAAGTCGTCGTAAAGAATACACGTCCGGGCGTTATATTATCAGTACATGAAAATGATACGCAATTCCCTAATCTAAAGTATTATTACACAGTACATCTATCTGAGTGTAATGGATATCCGGAAAGGGACATTGACGTGTTTGAATCCCTTCTAGCCCCTATGGCCTAATACCGGTATGGTTAAGAATCAGTAAAAAAGCTACAACAAAAGTATAAAAGCAAGCAAAAAAGCCTTCCAAGTACTATACTTGAAAGGCCTTTATTTAGCAGCGCTACAAGGATTCGAACCTTGAAATGACGGAGTCAGAGTCCCTATACTAAGGTCCGGAAACGCTTGCCTGTACTGGTGTTAGAATAGAAAGATGGGAAATGATTACCAATAAATTTACCTAATCAGATTTGTTTGTATTTTAAAAGTAATAACTCAGCTTTCAGCTTTCGGACTCATATAATCCCTGCACAATTCTTCCAGTTTAACAAAATCTAAAGCCGACTTCACATATCCGGCAGATTGATCATTAACCAGTTTCTGTTTATACATGATTTCCGCATTACTTCTTATTTTATCAGAATTCTTACGAATAAAAATTGCTTCTGCATTTACTAAAGCCTTGTAATCTTCATCAGGTTCATTATCCAAATCGTATAAAAGTAGTTCCGATTCGGGAACCGGAATCATATGGCTTATCCTCAAAGTTCCCTTAAGTTCTTTTTCAGCACCATTTTTCTCCGTCATCCGTATAATCGGAATGATGCTTTTCTTAATTACCTTGTCGTTACCGGCAATCTGATAATCTGTTTCCTTTGGTGATGACATAGGAACAAAATACTTTTATCCATGCATCTCCAAAACAGTTCCAACATATTTTCGTGTATGTGTCCGGTTTTCCTGCTTATTAGAATACACATTTGGAACAGTCTGCCTTAGATACTCTACATATTTATCTGTTATACTGTAAATCTTGAATTCTTCCATTTTCGAAGTCCACCAATAATTAAGAGGGCTGTAATACAGCCCTCCTGATTATAAGATTTCCCACTTATATGGCAGGGACTCTCCCGAGTTTAAACTTCTCCACTTATATGGCAGGAGCTCTCCCGAGTTAATTATATTGTACCAATCCTTAAGTTATTGTCAATCCTATTTTGAAAACTATAATAATCAAGTAATCCCATTTTCTTTCAAACATTCTTTTCTTGCAAGGATTCAACCTTGATATGACAGAGTCAGAGTCCTTATACTAAGGCCCGGAAACGCTTGACTGTACTGGTGTTAGGATAGAAAGATTGGAAATGATTACCAATAAATTTACCTATTGCAATTCAGTTTTTGATTCAAACTACTCAAAATTTTATTCAGACGCTTACGCATTATGATCGTTTTTCCGTTGTTCTTGAATTCGACAAATATAATCGTTATTGCGAAATACTCCTTAATTAACTATATACTTCGAAAACTCTCTGCCACCCGGTCCAGCAGCTGCATCAATTCTTTCTCATCTTCCGTTCCCTGCATACTCTTCGGATACACCACGCACAATCCCGCCTGGTTAAACACATCTTCGTATCTTTCAAATTCGTTTTATCTTCAATGAAATAATAGGAGCTGAATTTTCACCGAGAACCCGGCGTGCCGGAATTCATTCCTCCACGGGAACAATGATTCCTCCGAAGTATTCGGGATTTCCCTGACTGTCATTTAAAATAAAAGCCCTCGGCTGAACCACGATATACATCCCGTCCGGTCTGCGTGCGCGATAACGCAGATATTTCATATCGTCGCTTCCGCAGATAACGGCATCGATTACTCCCTTGTATAACGGCAGATCGTCCGGATGAACATAATCCTGCCAGATTTTTCCCGCATGATACATGTATTCGGACTGAAGACCGAAATCATCAATTAAAGACATGGACCATCTGGAATAATCGTATTGAAGATCGTTCAGAAAAACATAGCCCTCGCCGGCCATCGTAAAGAGCGCGCCGTACAGTCCGTCCAGCCTGCGCTTTCTTTCCTCCGGAATGGGAATCTCTACCTTCATCGCCCTTTCATTATTCCACGATGTGCTTCCGGACTTCAGCAGGCGTTTATTCTCGTACATCTGCAAATCCGCCCTCTTGAATACATCGGAAAAAGTGGCGTCCGAGGAAGGATTATATTCCGCCATACCGCTTGCAATCACCGGCCCGGAACGGGAGCGCCCGTTGGAAACGGATTCCCGTCTTAAGTTTTCCAGAAGCTCTTCCTTTATTTCAAAATCTTCCCCAAGCAGAATCACAACGAATTCGTCTCCGCCGATACGGTAAACCTGACTGTTCGGAAAAATCGCACAAATCATCCGGCAGGCTCTGCACAGCATTTCATCTCCGAAGCTGTGCCCTCTGGTATCGTTAAATCGTTTCATGTCATTGACATCACACATGACAATTCCGAAACGAAGCCCGCTGTCCGCGGACTGAATCTTTTTATTCACCGAGCGTCTGTACTCGACGAATGCATTTTTGTTCTTTATTCCGGTCAGTTCATCCAGCCTGGCGAGACGTTCGGCAGACTGGAGATTCTTCTTCTGTTCTTCTTTTTCACGGATCTCTTCATCGATATTTTCCATGCAGAAAAGGACATGCTTCTTATCCTCACACATCATATCGAGATGACGGACATATACGATTTTTCCGTCAAGAATAATTCTGCAGACCAAAGAACAGAAACCGTTTGAGGCAAGATTTTCAAGGATGGTTGTTTTATCATGAAATCTCAGTACTTTTTCCAGGTCATCCGAATGCACGTATTTATGCGCATTGTCCCGGGACTGTGCAAAAAAATCCTCGCCTTCCGCCGGAATGTGAATCTCCGTAAGCATCTGTGTCGGAACAACTTCCGTATATCGTCCCGTTTCGATTTCCACATAAAACACGCTCTCATAATGTGCTGCCAGAGTGGTCGCAATCTGATTAAACTCATCCTGATTTATCTTCATACCGTTATCCCCCTGTCGACGATACACCATTTTTGGTGTATCGTATTGGTAGTACATTTTGTGTTTATTTTTTTCTGTACACTATATACAGAAAATCATTTTCTAACAATCTTATTATAACAAAATTCGACATTTCTTTCCCAACTGTTTATTCGAAATTTAATCTGTGAATAGTAACCATTTGTTGTATTGGGCTCATGTTGCGATCTTTATTGCTATTTCACAGTAGTTTCACTTTACGCCATTTTTACACCATCATTGTATCTTTTTATTCTCAGTCCGTATCGAGTTTTATAGGATGTTGATTTTATGAAACATTGAATCTATCAGCATTTATCGGGATTCATGGGAATCTATGACTTTATATTTTTCAGCCCGTAAACGACGATTCCTAATCTCACTATTTCGTATAGAAAAAGAGACAGCCATATGACCGTCCCTTAACCCAATAACGATTATTATATTTCCAAGGCAAAGATTTGTGCATCCTCTACCATACATGCCTTATATCAGGCTTCTAACAACGTTCTTTAACCAATCTGACTCTTGAAATAATTAACCAAATTTCCTCTTTCCGCCTTACATATTCTTTTATAATCGGGATCTTTTTCAGGGTTAATTACTCAATAAAGATGATTTATTATAAAACAAATCCCGTAACCCCAGTATCTACAAGGAAAACCAGTATTCCAATGTCTCATTAAAAGTCTCATTACATAAAAGAAATTTAACGAAAATACCCCATTTTTCCCGAAAAAATGTTCTGATTTATCCCACTAAGCAGTTATAAGAATGAATAAGAATTAATTTCCTGAAAACCCCTGAAACCCTTGATTTTACAAGCAAAAAGCCTTCCAAGTACTACACTTGAAAGGCTTTCATTTAGCAGCGCTACAAGGATTCGAACCTTGAAATGACGGAGTCAGAGTCCGTTGCCTTACCGTTTGGCGATAGCGCTATAGTGGTTCGTTAACCAACGAAAGTTATTTTACACCACAGCAAAAAAAAATGCAAGGGGAAATTTTCCCCTTGCATAATACTTTGATGATCAGTTGGAACCGGTATTTTTCTTCTCGTACCTTGTTCTGACATGCCTGTCATTCTTGCCTGTCAGCTTGAAGGAATCCTTCACAAGATAAGCGGCAGCAGATGTTCCCCTATGGGCAGTCATCTTGTGGACTTCTGCACCGGTTACGCATCCGCCTATGATAAGCGCTATGATCAAAGCTATGATAAGCGTTATCACACTGAATTCCATTTCCAGAAGGACTATGCCGATTATGAAGAGAATCGCCATTACTACAAAGGATATAAGCGATGTCGTTATGAACATCCCTGTCTTTTTGCCATTGTCTATCGGCAGGTCACCGGTTACCTTGCCGGTCTGGCCGTTCATGGCGAAACTGTAAACCTCTCCCTTATACCTGGTGGAGAGCATCCATACAGGCAGCATGCAGTACCTTATGGTAGCATCATCAAAATCCACATTGCATGACTGCTCGGATACACTGGTATATCCGTTTACCGTGCTGCGGAGCTCGTTGCGTACAGTATCACGCATACGGGAATCCACTCTGTTCTTTACTTCATCCTGGTTTTCATCATATTTGTTTGCAACATAACCGGAAAGGTATGCAGGATTGTAATCCGTCAGTTCCTTGAAATTGAAGGGCTCAATGGAATCCATATATTCGTCCTTCATTCCCTTTGCACCGTCTGCGGGAACATTTTCGAAACGCATGGTTGCGCTTCTCATTACCTTGTATTCCTTTATCTCCTTCTGGTCGCCCTTGTCCTTCTCAATGGTAGCATTGTAGAAACCGCTGCCCTTTGCATTACAGTCGAACAGCCAGAAAGGAACATACATACCGCTTATGTTGTCAATATGGTTCGTATCCACAAAACCGTTGGGAAGAAGCTTTTTGCCCTTATAAAAATTCTTAAGGGCATCCGTTGCAGACTTCTTATCAACCTTAAAAGGAAGCACTGCATCAGGCAGGTTCATTCCGGAGAATGTAGCAGATACGACTACGGGATTTCCACAGTACGGACACTCCGTAGCACCGGTCGTTTCCTGTGTGATAAGTGCAGCACCGCAGGACTCACAGATATACTCTGACATTCCTTCGGAATCCATTGTACCATTGTCCACGCTGGACCAGTCCGTAGGCGCATCCTTGTGCTTTGTGTCTTCTGAAAACTCTGACATCTCAAATGTGCTGTCACAGTACTCGCAGACCATCTTCTGCACATCCCCCTTATAGATAAGCGGTCCACCACAGTTCGGACATTTATATCCCTGCAGATCTTTTTCTTCTCCCATAATGATTCTTCCTCCCCAATAAATTTATTTATCTTCAGGCTTTCTTAACCAGTAATGACTGTCCTGTCATCTCAGCAGGCTGAGGCATACCCATTACCTCAAGCAGTGTAGGTGCTATGTCGCAGAGCCTTCCGCCCTCACGCAGGGTATATTCAGGATCATAGTTGTAAAGTATGAAAGGAACAGGATTGGTAGTATGAGCTGTATGAGGCTGTCCGGTCTCCTTATTTATCATCTGCTCTGCATTACCGTGGTCAGCACACAGGAAGAGCACGCCGTCCATCTTCTTTACAGCCTCAACTGCTGCTCCTACGCACTGGTCGATACGCTCAACCGCCTTTATAGCTGCCTCAAGTACGCCGGTATGGCCTACCATGTCAGGATTTGCAAAGTTTATCACTACTACATCATATTTACCGGATGTGATGGCTGCATCAAGCTTTTCGCTTACTTCAGGTGCGCTCATCTCAGGCTGCAGGTCATAAGTTGCAACTGCAGGAGAAGGAACAAGAGTCCTGTCCTCACCTTCGTTAGGCTCCTCGATACCGCCGTTAAAGAAGAAGGTTACATGAGCATACTTCTCTGTCTCTGCGATACGAAGCTGCTTTAAGCCGTTCTTTGCAAGATACTCACCCATGGTGTTAACGATCTCTTCCTTCTTGAAAGCAACAAACTTGTTAGGGATCGTCTCATCATAGTCCTTGAAGCATACATAAGTAAGTGGCATGAAGCCGTTTGCACGCTTAAGATACTTAATGCACTTTGTATCGCTTGCATCACCGGGCTGAGCTGCAATATCCTCGTCAGAGAAGCAGAATGCCTTAGTGATCTCTCTTGCACGGTCAGGACGGAAATTGAAGAAGATTACTGAATCGTTAGGCTTAACAACGCTTAAAGGCTTACCGCTTTCATCAGTAATAACTGTAGGTACTACGAACTCATCTGTGATCTCCTTGTCATAAGAAGCCTGCATAGCTGCAACGGGATCAGTAGCCTTCTCGCCTTTACCAAGTACAAGTGAATCATAAGCTAACTGAATACGATCCCAGTTGTTATCTCTGTCCATTGCATAGTAACGACCGGAAAGTGATGCCACCTTACCTACGCCGATCTCATTAGCCTTATCCACAAGTGCCTGCAGATAATCCTTACCAGATGCAGGCGGTGTATCACGTCCGTCAAAGAAAGGATGGATATAAACTCTTTCAAAATTTTCCTTCTTGCACATCTCAAGAATAGCATACAGATGGGTGTTGTGAGAATGAACACCACCATCTGATAAAAGTCCCCAGATGTGAAGATCAGAATTCTTTTCCTTACAGTTATTGATTGCACGGAGAAGGTCCTCGTTCTTGAAGAATACGCCGTCCTCAATATACTTTGTGATAAGTGTAAGATCCTGATATATGATCCTTCCGGATCCGATATTCATATGTCCTACCTCGGAATTTCCCATCTGTCCGTCAGGAAGTCCTACTGCCAGTCCGGAAGCATATCCCTTCTGAAAAGGACATTCTGCCATAAGCTTATCGATAACAGGCGTCTTAGCCATGTATACCGCATTAGCCTCATGCTCATCGGAAAGTCCGAAGCCGTCAAGTACCATCAAAACTACAGGTCTCTGTTTCATCTTATTAATTTCCTTTCTTCCCCTGGGGGCTTAAAATTTAACGTTTTTATTTTCCAACAAAGCGGTTGAGCTCTGCATTGTATACATAGCCCGCATTTTCAAGCTTTTCCCTTATCTCCCCGGCATCACAGCCTGCAGAAACACAAAGTTCATCAAAAGAAGGATAGTTATCCCTCAATTGTGTATTGATATAACTAAGCAGCATATTGGGATCTTTAGGTAAAGTCATGAACACTCCTCCGATTGTTTTCCGCGGATATTATAACACAATTGAAAGCCACCCGCCATCTAAGTTTTATTTTTATAAACAGCTTATTACGCAAAAAAATCCCCGGGATACTGCATCCCGGGGACCATTAATTCATTTTATTGTCTGAAAGTTATTAGAACTTTCCTGCCTTTGCAGCCTCTTCGATAGAAACGGCTGTAGAAACAGTCATACCAACCATGGGGTTGTTACCTGCACCGATCAGACCCATCATCTCAACGTGAGCGGGAACTGAAGAAGATCCTGCGAACTGAGCATCTGAGTGCATACGGCCCATAGTATCTGTCATACCGTAGGAAGCAGGACCTGCTGCCATGTTATCGGGATGAAGCGTACGGCCTGTACCACCGCCTGAAGCAACTGAGAAATACTTCTTGCCTGCCTCAAGACGCTCCTTCTTGTAAGTACCTGCAACGGGATGCTGGAAACGTGTAGGATTGGTTGAGTTACCGGTGATGGAAACGTCAACGTTCTCTTTCCACATGATAGCAACACCTTCGCAAACATCGTTAGCGCCGTAGCAGTTAACCTTTGCACGAGGGCTGTTAGCATCCTTGGAGTAGCACTTTCTGAAAACTTCCTTTACAGTGTTTGTATAAGGATCGTACTCAGTCTCAACATATGTAAATCCGTTGATACGGGAAATGATCTGAGCTGCATCCTTACCAAGTCCGTTAAGGATAACGCGAAGCGGCTTCTGACGAACCTTGTTAGCCTTCTCTGCGATACCGATAGCACCCTCAGCAGCTGCGAATGACTCGTGGCCTGCCAGGAATGCGAAACACTCTGTATCTTCCTCAAGGAGCATCTTGCCCAGATTACCATGGCCAAGACCAACCTTACGTGTATCTGCAACAGATCCGGGAATACAGAAAGCCTGAAGGCCTTCACCGATAGCAGCTGCAGCATCAGCAGCCTTGCGGCATCCCTTCTTTATAGCGATAGCAGCACCTACAGTGTAAGCCCACTTTGCGTTCTCGAAACAGATAGGCTGGATACCCTCGATAAGGTGATATACATCCAAACCTGCATCCTTTGTAATCTGCTCTGCTTCGTCAATAGAGCTGATCCCATACTCATTAAGCTTAGCAAGGATCTGCTTTTCTCTTCTCTCATATGATTCAAATTTTGCCATTGTGTATTATCCTCCTTAATTACTCTTTACGAGGGTCGATAAGTCTGACCGCATCTGCCACACGTCCATACTGTCCGGAAGCCTTCTCGACTGCCTTGACAACATCTTCACCAGCCTTGATGAAATCCATCATCTTGCCGAAGTTGATATATTTGTAACCGATGATCTCGTCATCCTCGTCCAGAGCCAGATGTGTGATATAACCATCTGTAAGTTCCAGATATCTGGGTCCCTTCTCAAGAGTACCATAGGTGGTACCTACCATTGAACGAGCGCCCTTACCAAGATCCTCAAGACCAGCACCGATCTGAAGTCCATCCTCAGAGAATGCACTCTGTGTACGACCGTAAACGATCTGAAGGAAAAGTTCTCTCATAGCAGTGTTGATGGCATCGCAAACAAGGTCTGTATTAAGAGCCTCGAGAACTGTAAGACCGGGAAGAATCTCACTTGCCATAGCTGCAGAATGTGTCATACCTGAGCAGCCGATAGTCTCAACCAGTGCTTCCTGGATGATGCCGTCCTTAACATTTAAGGAAAGCTTGCAGCAGCCCTGCTGGGGAGCACACCAGCCGATACCATGAGTATAGCCGGAGATATCCTCTACCTTCTTGGCTTTAACCCATTTTGCCTCTTCCGGTATGGGAGCAGCACCGTGGTGAACGCCCTGGTGAACCGGACACATTGCCTTTACTTCTGTTGAATAAATCATATATTAGACCTCCTTATTAGATTTTAAAATGATTTATCAATGATCAACAAATTACGCTTTGATCACAACGCGTCTGAATACATATTATACAGATTAAAAGGGTATTTGTACATAATAAAAATGTGAGAATGAGAGTAGTGTTTGAAGTTCGATACCGGATTGCTCCGTTGCTGCGCAACTCCCGCAATCCGGCGAACATATATGACAGATAGCAGTGTTTGAAGTTCGATACCGGATTGCTCCGTTGCTGCGCAACTCCCGCAATCCGGCGAACATTCGCAATCCGCTGGCCCGTATGGCGTGCCATACGGGCCGCTACTTGCTCATGTTCGTTCGGTTTCCAAATTCCGCCGGCTGCTCATGCAAGCATGGCAGCCGGCGGAGCTTGGAAACCTTGTATCGTAACAAGTAAAAATGACAGGCCTTAAAGGTTCTGTCATTTTCAGAGAAGGTATTTCTTTCTTATGGGGTTATAGCAAAAACTATAAATGTATTGGGGGTTACATTCAGTATAATACCAAAGTGACTATTATCAGGCTATTCCAAAATTTAACAAATTTTAGTAAATTTCACAAAAGTTTTTGTGCAACTTTGCATTAATTGTCAAAAAGAGCCTCAAATTCCTCCCTGTTGATACGTTCTTTCTCTATCAACAGCTCTGCGCCGGCATGCAGCACATCCATATGCTCCTCAATGACCTTCTTGGCCTCTGCATAACATTTATCTATTATCATCTTTACCTGGGCATCGATCTCGGCAGCCTTAGAATCGCTAAAGCTCTTTGTATGGGCAAGGTCCCTGCCGATAAACACTTCGTCTTCGTCGCCGTCTTCGTAATTGATCATTCCCAGCTCGGACATACCGTATCTGACAACCATATTCCTTGCTGCCTTTGTAGCTTTCTTTATGTCATTGGATGCACCGGTAGTCACATCACCGAAGACTATCTCCTCTGCTATCCGACCGCCTAAGGTAACCATTATATCCTGCTCGATTTCAGCCTTTGAGGCAAACATGTCGTCCCTGTCCGGCAGAGGCATGGTATAGCCTGCTGCACCGGCACCTGTAGGAATAATGGAAACAGTATATACAGGTCCAACTAAAGGCAACACATGGAAAAGAATGGCATGTCCAGTTTCATGATAAGCTGTGATTTTCTTTTCCTTATCCGAAACAAGACGACTCTTGCGCTCCGTTCCGATTCCTACTTTTATGAAAGACTTCTTTATGTCTTCATCCGTAATGAATTCCCTCTTATCCTTTGCAGCGCGGATGGCAGCCTCATTAAGAAGATTTTCAAGATCAGCACCCGTAAATCCAGCCGTAGTTCTTGCAATCTCTTCGTAACTCACATCCGAGCCCAAAGGCTTATTTGCGCCATGCACCCTGAGTATATCCTCACGTCCCCTTACATCCGGTGCAGACACAGTAATCTTTCTGTCAAAACGTCCGGGACGCATTATCGCAGGATCAAGTATATCCACACGGTTGGTTGCCGCCAGAACGATTATGCCCTCGTTAACTCCAAAACCGTCCATTTCTACTAGCATCTGGTTCAAGGTCTGCTCACGCTCATCATGGCCACCACCCATACCGGTACCCCTGCGTCTTGCAACAGCGTCTATCTCGTCTATGAATATTATACTGGGAGCATTCTTTTTAGCCTCGCCAAAAAGGTCCCTTACACGTGAAGCACCCACGCCTACGAACATTTCCACGAAGTCAGAACCTGATATTGAAAAAAACGGTACCTGTGCTTCACCGGCTATGGCTTTAGCCAACAGAGTTTTACCTGTACCGGGGCGTCCCTCTAAAAGTACCCCCTTAGGGATACGCGCTCCCAGCTTGTTGTATTTTTCAGGATCTCGCAGAAAATCCACGATTTCATCTAAGTCTTCCTTTTCTTCCATAAGACCTGCAACATCTTTGAATGTGATCTTGCAATCCGTAATAAGCTGTGCCCGGCTCTTTCCGAAATTCATCATTCTTGCACCGGTTCCACCGCCTGACGCCGCACCGTTCATCATCGCATATATAAACACAATGGCCACAACGACTATAAGTGCAGGAAGGACGTATTTGACAAACCAGCTTTCCTTCGGAACATCCTTTACAAGATAAGGGATGTCATTTTTTTCAGCGTATTTCTCAACGTCATTTACATCCGACACGTTAAAACGGTTGCTGGTATGATCCTTGAACGCAACCGTAACAACACCGGTTGGGACCTCCCTGTTCTGTGTGATGGTAAGCGAAACAACGTCACCGTCCTTAACAGCACCTTTGAACTCATCCACAGTATAAACAGACTGCGGTTTTGCACTTGTACTTATCCAAAGCGCTGCTCCCACCAGCAGAAGCACAAATATAAAATATACTATTAATCCTGACTTATTCTTCAATTTTCTATCACTCCTATATATGGAAGATTTCTGTAATGCTGGGCATAATCAAGACCATAGCCCACAATAAACTTATCCGGCACTTCAAAACCGGTATAATCAACCTTTACTTCATGGAGCCTGCGTTCAGGCTTATCCATAAGTGTACAAAGCGCAAGGCTTGCAGGCCGCCTCTGTGCAAGCATTTCCATCAGATAGCTCAGAGTAGTACCTGTATCGATTATGTCCTCGACCACAAGCACATCCTTGCCCTCTATGGTCTCGTCAAGATCCTTGATGATCTTTACTACTCCACTGGACACCTTGGAACTGCCATAGCTTGATACAGACATAAAATCTACGGATACGGGAACAGTTATCCGCTTTGCCAGCTCGCAGGTAAAGAACACGCCACCCTTTAGAATGCTGATAAGATGGAGCTCCCTGCCTTCATAGGCCTTGCTGATCTCCGCACCCATTTCCCTTATCCTTTTCTCTATCTCTTCTTCCGTTATCAAAACGGTGATTTCATCTTTTACCATGCACTTACCTCCAACTTAAACCATATCTATAAAATACCTTTTATCACCCAATCTGCCTTCGACTCAAACTAAGGGACTAAACCGTGAGTTTTAATTCTACCATAATTACGAAACATCTGCCATCCCGGCGCAGATTTTACTGTCTTTTTTAGCAGCCGGCTTATTCTTTCCTATGAATTTATCCGGTTGCAGGTACATTACCACATATCCGTCCCTGCGTTCTGCTGTAATATAGTACGGAAGGTCCAGTCTCTTCCCCCTGCCCTTGGAAAAGAGCCCCTTCAGTGCCTTTACATGGACAGCAGAAATGTCTTTAGCTTTTCCGCAGACTCTTTCCATGCACTTAAGGAGCAGTCGCTCCTGCATATACTCATGAAGGGATAAAAATCTGTTTTTATCCACATACAATACAGTTGCTTTCAAAAATGATGCATCTTGCCCTTCCGGTGTGACATTTTCATATTCTTCCCGCACACAGTCTGCATAAGATTCTCTTATTGCTGCCTCAATAAAATCATCTGCCTTCATTATCTGGTCCGCAGTTTCATTCATATGCAGGATTGCCTGCTCATTAACCGAATCTTCAGCCTTTGGAAGGATATGGTGCCTGATGCGGTTCCGGGTATAGTCGTCTTCCGCATTTGTTTTATCAATGCAATAGGATATGCCGCTTTCATCAAGATAGTTTTCCGTATCTGCCCTGCTTAAGCATAGCAACGGCCTTATGATATTTCCCCTGCGAACAGGAATGCCTGCCAGACCTTTCAGTCCGCTGCCACGCCACATATTTATGAGCATGGTCTCAGCCCTGTCATTCATTGTATGGGCAACGGCAATAAGCACATTCTCTGCACCTATCTTTTCAGTTTCTTTCTCAAATGCTTCATACCTGAGCATCCTGCCAGCTTCCTCGCAGGACACGCCATCACTTTCCATCCGTTCCGCTACATTCACATCATAGACCGACAGCGGCACACCAAGGCTTTCGCAGCATTCTTTTACATGTTCAACATCCTTATTAGCTTCATCTCTAAGATGGTGATTGACATGCACTGCCCTTATTTCAATTTTCCTGCCGGACTTCATAAAGTCATTCAGCACATATAAAAGGCACAGGGAATCTGCGCCACCGGAA
The DNA here is from genome assembly GCA_000621425.1 of Lachnospiraceae bacterium AB2028. GTDB lineage: Bacteria > Bacillota > Clostridia > Lachnospirales > Lachnospiraceae > NK4A136. The sequence goes on along the minus strand of JHYJ01000006.1, from coordinate 18,253 downwards.
ACAGCTGCCAGTACAGTGCACCCGTCAGTTATCAGTCCATTTTCTTCGATAAAATCATTTACTTTTAATCTTATATCCCGTTTAGTCATATTTTTCCTAAGCTATAATATCAAAACAGCCATGCGGCTAAGCCGTATGACTGCTGCATTTTACACTATGAAAAGGATCTGGTCAGTAAGCCAGGCGGCTTACTCTTCCCCACAGACAAAAAGTATCTCTCCGTCATATAAAAGACCATAAGTTTCTCTTGCCTGTTCTTCTATGAATTCTTTGGTGTGGGTATATACTTTCTGTTCATCAAGCTGTGCAGTACGAACCTTTTCAGCATCTGTTGCCAGTTTAACATCATCAAGCTTTGCATCCAGCTCAGCCTTCTGCAGCTGCAGTGAAGAGATGACCATGAAAAAAATACCTAGGAACAACGCAATACCTACTAAAAGAATATAATTAATAAACTTTGCTCCCGTATTTTTTTCTTTCAGGAACATAGCTTTACTCTTTCTTCTTTTCTTTCCTGCAGCCTTACTAAAACCCACTACTCTTGTTCACCTTTAAAACTTAACTTTTATGTCAGATGTGACAATTTTTCTCTCCAAAAAAGCAAAAATTGCAACATCATATCCAGTGTCATAATATTATTGAAAAGCCGTAAAGTCAAGTTTTTTCGGGCTTTTTAAAGACTTTTTGAATAAAATAGTGGTTGCAACTTATGTAAACCACTATATCTTGTGGTCAGATGTATTCAAACATTTCAGCAGCTTCTTCCTTGCGTACGGCATCCGTAACTGAAAGGACCCTGACCTTTGTCTCTTTATTTCCGAATGAAATGGTTATCTCGTCACCGGGTTTGACTTCAGCTGATGCCCTTGCCACCTTGTCACCGATCTTTACCCTGCCCGCATCACAGGCCTCATTAGCTACCGTGCGGCGCTTTATCAGCCTTGATACTTTTAAATACTTATCCAGTCTCATGTTTTTCTCCCCTATAAAACGAGCGAAACGATACTCCTGCCCGACACGTCTGTTAAAAACTACGGAGCCTCCGGTCATTTAAGTCCGAACGCTCCGCAATCTTAATTACATCATTTAATCTGATGCGGTTCCTATCTAATAGCTGAACCGCCAGGATTCTTAGCTTATGGCATCCTTGAAAGCCTTACCGGGATGGAACTTAGGTGTCTTGGATGCTGCGATCTGCATCGTCTCACCTGTACGGGGATTGCGACCTGTACGGGCAGCCCTCTCGGATACATCAAATGTGCCAAAACCAACAAGCTGAACTTTCTCGCCCTTTTTAAGCTCTGCGGCAACTGTCTCGGTAAATGCATTTATAACTACCTCAGCGTCCTTCTTTGTAAGGCCTGACTTCTCAGCTATAGCTGCAACTAATTCTGTTTTGTTCATTGCAAAACTCCTCCTACGTATATTTTCTAACAGTACTTTTATAGTGGTTTTGTTAATATTTGTCAATAGTTTTCGGGGGGGCAGCCTAAGTTCCAGGCTGATTCCAGATAAGATAAAACCTGTTTCAGATCCCCCAGGATAACCTCGGCTAATGCCTCCATCTCTTCATTCGGCGGCATCTGGTCCGGAACCATTACCGCATGCATCCCTGCATTATGCGCCGCCCTTATGCCGTTATAGGAATCCTCTATCACAAAGCATTCCTTAGGCTCACATTTCATAAGCTCCGCACAAGTAAGGAATATGTCCGGCGCAGGCTTTCCGTTCTTTACATTGTCGCCTCCCAGTATCACGTCAAAATATTCTGTGAGCCCTACTTCATCCATTTCCCTGCGGACGATCTTTTCCTTGGTGGAAGATGCAAGCCCCACTATAGTTTCGCCATTCTTAAGAGCCGAAAGAACTTCATCCACATATGCCTTCTTCGGAAGCCCGTTTTCAGAAACATCTTCTGCAAAATACTTTCTGACAATAGCTATACTGTCCTCAAAGCTTATGACATCGCCTATGGTTTCCGTCACACGCCTGATGGTATATTCTTCCTTCGTGCCTGTGCAGTCCAGCACCATACGGCGTATCATGTCCCTGTCAAACCCGTGTTCCACTGCAAAGCGGTCCCAAGCGCCGTTATATACGCGCTCCGTGTCCAGTATCACACCGTCCATATCGAATATGACAGCCTTAACTCCCATCATCAGACCTCAAACAGCAGGTCGCCGTAGGTCGGGAAGGGCCAGATGTTCTTATCAACCAAGGTCTCAAGCCTGTCTGCAGGTACTCTCAGCGACTCCATGTCTGCCAGGATATTGTCCTTGTAGAAAAATGCCTTTTCCTTCGCAGCCTTCATGCTGTTTGCCGTTTCAAGATCCTTTTCCAACTTTTCAACCATGTCCTGCGTTTCGCACAGAAGGGCTGTAATATCGCTTAACAGAGCCTTGTGCACATCGGCCTTTCCACCGGCCTTTTCTACTAAAAGAGCCTTATCAGCTATCTCTCCCGTATATTTCATGACAGCCGGGATAATCTGTTTCTTAGCCATATCAACCATGGTGCGGGCCTCTATGCATACGGTCTTTGAGTATTTGTCATAAAGAACCTCTGCCCTTGATTCCAGCTCTGCCTTGGTGAAAATCTTGAATTTTTCATACATTTTCACAGAGTCCTTGCTAAGCAGGCTGTCAACCGCATCCACCATTGTCTCTAAGTTAGGCAATCCCCTGCGCGCCGCTTCCTTTACCCAGCTCTGTGAATAGCCGTTTCCGTTAAAAATAACCCTTCTATGCTCCGTAAGATACTCTTTTATCAGGTCATGCACAGCCATGTCAAAATCATCAGCCTTCTCCAGCCTGTCAGCCGCCTCGCAGAAAGCCTCAGCAACAATAGCATTTATCGTGGTATTGGGCTCTGCCGCGGAATCACTGGAACCTAACATCCTGAATTCAAACTTGTTTCCGGTAAATGCAAAAGGCGATGTGCGGTTGCGGTCGGTTGCATCCTTTTCCAGGTCAGGCAGGGTGGAAACGCCGGTACGGAGCTTACCGCCGCGCTTTGATTTCCTCGCCTCACCGGTGGATACCAGCTGCTCAACCACGTCATCTAACTGATCACCCAAGAATACTGATATTATTGCAGGGGGCGCCTCTGCAGCACCAAGCCTGTGGTCATTTCCTACATCTGATGCAGACTGCCTTAAAAGACACGCATGAACATCTATCGCCTTGATCATGCAGGCAAGAACAAGCAGGAACTGAATATTCTCATTAGGGGTCTGTCCCGGGTCAAGAAGGTTCATTCCTGTGTCAGTTACTAAGGACCAATTGTCATGTTTGCCAGAGCCGTTTACTCCGGCAAAAGGCTTTTCATGCAGGAGACATGCAAGACCGTGACGCTCTGCCACTTTTTTCATAGTCTCCATCACCAGCTGGTTATGGTCTATGGCAATATTTCCGTTTTCAAAAATAGGCGCAAGCTCATGCTGGGCAGGGGCTGCCTCATTGTGCTGAGTCTTAGCGGTAACGCCAAGCTTCCAAAGCTCCACATTAAGGTCCTTCATGAAGGAACCGACTCTTTCAGGGATGGCACCGAAATAATGGTCATCAAGTTCCTGGCCCTTGGGCGCTGCTGCACCATAAAGTGTACGTCCGGTAAGTATCAGGTCTTCCCTTTCAAGATATTTTTTCCGGTCTACAAGGAAATATTCCTGTTCCAGACCGACAGAACACGTAACCTTCTTTACATCATCATGTCCGAAAAGCCTTGCTATCCTTACAGCCTGCTCGGAAAGCGCCTGTTCAGACCTGAGCAGCGGAGTCTTTTTGTCCAGAGCCTCTCCTGTATATGAACAGAATGCAGTAGGAATGCAAAGGATCTTGCCTGTAGCATCTTCCTTTATGAAGGCAGGTGAAGTAATATCCCATGCAGTATAGCCTCTTGCTTCAAAAGTAGCTCTCAGTCCGCCTGATGGAAAGGATGACGCATCCGGCTCGCCCTTAATGAGCTCTTTGCCTGAGAACTCCAGCAGCACACGTCCTTCCTCATCCGGAACGGTAATAAAGGCATCATGCTTTTCTGCAGTTATGCCGGTAAGCGGCTGGAACCAGTGGGTAAAATGTGTTGCCCCCTTTTCCACAGCCCAGTCCTTCATGGCCTTTGCCACCACATCAGCTGATGTTTTCGAAAGCTCGCCGCCCTCGTTCATTACCTTCTCCACGTCTTTGTAGACATTCTTCGGAAGGTACTCCTTCATCTTCCTTATGGTAAAAACATTCTCGCCAAAAAGGCCCTCGATGTCTATCCTGTCGCTCATTTTTCCCCTTTCTGCCGCTATCAGCAGCTACGCATATTACTACCGCATCATGCGGCTCTTTATCTCATCCGTAGTGATTATGCCTTCCTGTCCGGATATCAGTATGTTCATTATGCCCCCGGAGAGCATGAAGGCCTCTTCCCTTGTCCTTTCCTCTGAAAAGACTATTTCCTTTCCTGCCATAGTATTAATGACCACACGGTACAGACTGCCTTCATAATTACCAGCAGCCACGATCTGTATGCTGTCAACACAGTCCCCGTTCACTATATTTCCATCTGTTGATGCAAGAAATCTCATTTTACCCCTTTCTTCCGCATTTTGCGGCCTTAGCCATAACCCCGCTGTTGTTTAATCGTCATTTTATTAAATTTTATTTTAATTTTTCCTCATTCTTATCAATTCACCATTCTCCGGCATCTCGCTTTCATCAAGGGCTGTGCCGTCTGTCTTTTCCATCCCGAACCAGACAGTCATTTCCGGATGCGGACATGAATCAATAGGATTCATTTCACCGTCAAACATGGAAACACACTTTACATGTATGTCCCTTCCATCCTTTTTCATCACTTCCAGTTCGTCACCTACGGAGAATTTATTCTTCTGGGTAAGCCTGTATATTCTGCTGCCGTCATCCGCCTCGCTGCCCCCGGTCACCTTGCCAAGGTATACGCATTCATTGATGTATGTATTGCTGTCATAGATCTGGCTGTTTTCGTCGGTACGCCCGAAATAGAAACCGGTAGTAAACTGCCTGTAGGTGCAGCTGGCGATTTCTTTTTTGTACCAGTCCATATTTGCAAGGTATTCTTCCCTGCTCTCAAGACACTGGTCGATAGCACGACGGTATGTACGGGCAACCGTCGCCACATAGAGTGCAGTCTTCATGCGGCCCTCGATCTTGTAGCTGTCAATTCCTGCATCCAAAAGCTCAGGAATATGCTCTATCATGCATAGATCCTTTGAATTGAAAATAAATGTGCCTCGCTCATTTTCCTCTATGGGCAGGTACTCACCGGGACGGCTTTCCTCAACCACCGCATATTTCCATCTGCATGGATGAGTGCAGGCGCCTTTGTTAGCATCACGACCTGTAAAGTAATTGGAAAGCAGGCATCGCCCTGAATACGAGATACACATTGCCCCATGTATAAAGCTCTCCAGCTCAAGGTCAGACGGTATCTTTTCCCTCATTTCTTTTATTTCCCTAAGGGAAAGCTCCCTAGCAGTCACTATCCGCTTTGCCCCCTGCTCATACCAGAAACGGCAGGTCTCATAATTCGTATTGTTTGCCTGGGTAGAAATATGTATATCTATCTCCGGACATACCCGCCTGGCAGTCATGAACATGCCGGGATCCGAAATGATAAGTGCATCAGGTTTAAGCTCTTTTAACTGATTAAAATACTCTTCAGCATTCGCTATATCACCGTTATGTGCCAGTATGTTTGCAGTGACATGCACCCTTACATTTTTCGAATGAGCATACTCAATCCCTGCTGCCATATCCTCAGCAGAAAAATTCTTTGCCTTGGCCCTAAGGCTGAAAACATCGCCGCCGATATATACCGCATCGGCACCATAATCAACCGCAACCTTAAATACCTCAAGGGAGCCTGCCGGTATCAGCAGCTCAGGCCTTTTTTTGTTATCTTTGTCATTCATATTACTCATAGCTTTCCGCTTTCATTATGCTGTCTGTCAGATATATCTTTTAAACAGTTACTATTCCGATTTCATAACCGACACTGCAGTTCCGTCTCCCGTGTCAAGTATCAGGGTATCCATGTCAGCCCTGTGGGTAAGCTCATACATGTAGTCACGCATCCGCGAATGAATGGTACGGTCCCTTCTGCACACCGCATATCTCGACTCTAAGACATCCATATCGTGGAGTACATTATCGGAAACCAGTATTCCGCCGGGCTTCAGTAGCCTGACTGCATGCTCAAGCCACTGTCCGTACTGGCCTTTTGCGGCATCCATGAATACCATATCATAACTGCCGGCCAACTTTCCCAAAACCTCATCCGCATCATCAGCAATGAATTCAATATATTCTTCCGCATTAAGCTTTGCAAAATTTTCCTTTGCTTTTATAATGCGCTTTTCATAATTCTCTATGGTGGTTATGTGCGCTTGCCATTCTGACGCTTCCCACATGGCAAGGGCCGAATAGCCGGTGCCGGTACCCACTTCAAGAATCTTCCTGACCTTATGTACTCTTATAAGGAAAAACAACAGCTGCCTGGTTCCGTCACGGATTACAGGCACCTGTTCCTCTACAGCCTCGATGCGGATTTTTTCCAGTTCCGGACTGATGCCGCATACAAGGGATTCCGTATATGATTCAAATCTTTCTTTGTCCGTCATACGACTATAAAGACCTACTCTGCTGCCTCATCCACGAAAGTTTCTTCCATACCCTCATCGGAAGTCTCTTCCGTTCCCACATACTCTGTGTCCGCGTTTTCATCCAGCAGTTCAGAGCTCTCACTGTTTCCGCTGACAGTCACTTCCTCGCCTTCTATCTCATCAGGCGCATTCGCCGCCATGACCGCCATCATTTCTTCCGGGGTCATTGAATTGCTGAGCTCGTATATTCCCGGCTGAAGCTTACCGTGATAGTTTGAAAAAAGTTCCTGCAGGTAAAAAAGTTTCGCATCCCTGATAAGGCCCTTTTCCTCAAGGATTTCGCCCACTTCCATTACGGATTTGCCTTCAACTACAGCTACGGATACCGTAAGCCCGGGCGGCGGTGCCACCGGATCCTCAGCAAAGATACGGTAACCGAAATCATAGGCTTTCTGGGCAGTACCGTAAATCAGCGAAAAGAGCAGCATAAAAACAATAACTGCCACAACAGTTTTTGCTATCATCCAGACTATCTTTTTTGTACTGATATTACTCAAAGTCAATCCCCCTGACTACCCTGAGAGTAATCTCCTGAAGCATCCTGCATAAGGCAACCTCAGCTTCCAGAAATGCATGAACCCTAGGTTCCTCTGAAAGCTCCCGATTATCCTCTGCGAACTTCTCTATCTTATCCTGAAGGGTGCCGTCATCCTCAAGGCACTGTAATCTGTAATTTTCCGCGCGGTATTTATTCACCTTCGCAAAAAGCTCGGGATCTGCCTTCAGTATCCTTCTCCACCTGTCATATTCCTTAAAGGTTGCGGAATGCTTAACAGCTTCCACCAGACTGAATAATTCGTTTTCGACCTCAACCATACCGTTCAAAGCCTCCCCTAAATGCAGGACACCGGCAGCCTCTCATCACACCTCAAGTATCACCGGCAGCACCATGGGTCTACGCTTGGTCTTTTTCCAAATGTACTCGCCCACGGCATCCTTTATGCTGTTCTTTAGCTTGTTGTGCTCCCTGGTGTCCTTCTGGCACCTTTCATAGTAATCTACTACCGTGTCATCTATTATCATATGGATGTCTTCCAGAAGCTCGTCCGCTTCTTTAACATATACAAAGCCCCTGGTAACTATCTCAGGTCCTGATACCACGCGCTCAGCTGCATCCATTGCCATTACTAATACCATTATTCCGTCATCAGCAAGCCTCTGCCTGTCACGCAGTACCACATTTCCTACATCGCCTACGCCAAGTCCGTCCACGAATATAAAGCCGGACTGTACCTGCTCTGATTTGGATACATTCTCCCTGTCAAACTCAATCACATCTCCGCTGTGGGCTATAACAATATGCTCACTGTCATACCCTAAAGTTGACGCAATCTTTGCCTGAGCCTTCAGATGCTTGTACTCGCCATGTACAGGTATTGCATATTTAGGCCTCGTCAGGGAATAGATAAGCTTTATCTCCTCCTGGCAGGCATGGCCGGATACATGGGTATCCTGGAATATTACATCAGCGCCTCTCAAAAAGATCTCGTTTATGATCTTTGTTACGGCTTTCTCATTTCCCGGTATGGGATGGGATGAGAATACAACCGCATCCTTGGGATTTATTACTATCTTTTTGTGTGTGCCGTTTGCCATTCTTGAGAGTGCCGCAAGCCTTTCGCCCTGGCTTCCGGTAGTGATGATCACCTGCTTGTCATCCGGAAAATCCCTCAACCTGTCTATATCAACTATGGTATCTTCCGGGACATTCAGTTTCTCAAGCTTTATGGCAATATCGATTATGCTTACCATGCTGCGTCCCTCTATGGCAACTTTTCTGCCATAGTCATGGGCCACATTTATTATCTGCTGCACGCGGTCCACATTTGATGCAAAAGTGGCTATTATGAGCCTCTTCCTCTTCTGCTCCTCAAATATGGTACGAAGGGTGGTTCCTACAGTCTTTTCAGACGGCGTAAATCCCGGCCTCTCTGCATTGGTACTGTCGCACATCAGGGCAAGCACGCCTTTTTTTCCCAGTTCGCCAAACCTCTGCAGGTCTATGGCATCACCGTATATCGGCGTATAGTCCACCTTGAAATCGCCCGTGTGGACGATTATGCCCTGGGGCGTATAAATTGCAAGGGCTGCCGCATCCACTATGCTGTGGTTGGTCCTAATGAACTCCACATGGAAATCGCCTAAAGTGATGGTCTGACCAAAATTTATGATCTTCCTCACGGTAGTATCAAGCATGCAGTGTTCTTCAAGCTTATGCTCTATTATGGCTGTTGTAAGCCTCGTTGCATATATCGGGACATTGATCTTTTTTAAAATATAGGGCAACGCGCCTATATGGTCCTCATGTCCGTGGGTTATGACAAAACCCTTTATCTTATCTAGCCTTTCCTCAAGATATGTCACATCCGGGATAACCAGGTCCACGCCGTACATATCATCTCCGGGAAAGCCCAGTCCGCAGTCCAGTATCATTATACTGTCTTCATATTCGAAGGCAGTTATGTTCATTCCTATCTGGTCGAGCCCGCCTAAGGGAATGATCCTAAGCGGTGACGCACCTTCTGCTATATTCTTTTTCAACTTCTACCTCACATTCATGCCCGGTCCAGCACCTTTCCCATACTGCCCGGACAAAAGACATATGCATAACGGCAGTTTTCCGCAGCCGCAGGTGTTTCAGACTATATCGGTATCTTCCAATAATTCGCTGAACACTCCCGCAACGGCAGCAAGCTCCGTCTCATCCTCTACTATGGTAAAGAGAGCCTCCTCATCCTCCTTCCCAGACTCATCCTTTAATATCCACGCATCGGAATCACCGGATTCCTCTTCTGTAGCAAGATAATAATTCACCCCGCCAAGCGTGGTCTGCTCAACAATATACAGTTCTATATTTTCACCTTCATCTGAAGTTAAAGTGATCTTATTCATTGTCTCCACCTTTCCTCTTCTCGTCTGCCAGACGGTTTAGGTATCCCTGCAAAATAAAAACCGCCGCGATCTCGTCCACATAATCCTTGCGTTTTTCTCTCGGGATCCCGGCCTCTTTCATATATTCATCTGCAGCAACAGTAGTAAGCCTCTCATCCCACAAATGAACCGGCAGTCCTGTCCTGCGTTCAAGCATTTCCTTGAATTCATGTGTGAGCCTTACTCTTTCTCCGGCGGTTCCGTCCATATTAAGGGGTTCGCCGAGAACTATCTCACTTACATCATTCTCCACTATTAGTTCTTCAATACGGGCAAGGGTACGCCTGAGTTTAGATGCATGCTCCCGTCTTATGATCTCGCGCCCCTGTGCAGTAATAAGAAGAGCGTCGCTTATTGCTACACCCACAGTCTTACTGCCAAAATCGAGTCCCATTATCCGCATCAGATATCGTCCTCGTCGTCCTCGTCTGACCAGCCGTTAAACCTGATATACTCCGTCAGCATCTCCTCTACCAGTTCGTCACGCTCAGCCTTCATTATGATGCTCCTGGCATTCTTATGGCTGGTGATATATGTAGGATCGCCGGACATGATATATCCGACTATCTGATTGACAGGATTGTATCCTTTTTCAGAAAGCGCGATATAGACATCCTGCAGTATCTGCCTTACGCCGTCATCCTCTTCTGACTGGACCTTGAAAAACTGTGTGTTGTTTATATCTGCCATGTAAACATCCTCTTTGACATCTTTTAGAACGGAACAGCCTATGCTCCGTAATCTCACAATGCGTCCCTATATTATATCTTATCCTTTATCATTTATCAAATCAGCCAGGACATACATTCTGCCATGACCGACAGACGCCGCCCTTCCGTCAGCGCCGCTTTCAGGGCCGTCATAAAGCCCGCGTATAAGCGCTTTTGCAATCATTCCCTGTTTAAGCAGCAACCGGTTCCCTGCATCATCAGTAGCCATACATTCATCATCCACCGGCACCAGTACCTTCACATATTCCCTTGTATGTCCGAAAAAGTATTTCCTGCCGTCAAACTCTCGCATTTCCTCGAAAAGCACCTCGCGAACTTGCCCTACCTGTGTCATTCTGTAGTTTTCGGAAAGCTTCTTTTCAGCAGCCTCAAGCCGTCCCACCCTTTCTGCCTTCTCTGCTTCGCTAAGCTGTCCGGGCATTACCGCCGCAGGAGTCCCGCTTCTCTTTGAATACGGGAAGATATGCATCTCAAAGAAATCGACCTTTTCCGCAAAGCTTACGCTCTGCTCAAATTCCTCCTCAGTCTCCCCCGGAAAACCTGCGATTATATCCGTCGTAATTGCAGGATTGTCAAAATATTTTCTGAGCAGATTAACGCATTCCAGATATTCGGCAGCGTCATAATGCCTGTTCATCCGCTTCAGCACGGTATCTGAACCGCTCTGAAGTGAAAGGTGAAAATGCGGACAGATCTTTTCCAGACTGCTGAGCCGACATACAAAGTCCTCTGTCATTATCCTGGGTTCAAGGCTTCCGAGACGAATGCGCTTTACTTTTTCGATAGAGCTTATCTGTGTCAGGATATCTATAAGATGATCCGGCCCGAATGTATCAGCCGGAACGATTTTTCCTTTTATATCAAAGTCCGTCCCATAAGAGCTTAAATGTATGCCTGTCACCACAAACTCGCTGACACCATTTTCTGACAGTGCCCTTATTTCTGCCACCACTTCTTCCGGCTTCCTGCTCCTCACCCTGCCTCTGGCATAAGGGATCATGCAATAGGAACAGAACTGATTGCATCCGTCCTGTATCTTTATATATGCCCTGGTATGGCTGTCGATATTTTCCAGGTGCATATCCTCGTATTCCACGGATTCTGTCAGGTTATCAGCATAATACTCATCTGCGCCATTAGAAACACCTTTACGATGTTCCAGATAATCTTCTATAATCCGGACAATCTCCGTCTTCCGGTTGTTACCTATGCAGATATCTATAGCATCATCTTCTGACGCTGCCGCGCCCCGGCTTTGCACATAACAGCCCATGGCAACCACAACTGCATCAGGATTGCGTTTTTTTGCCCGATGAAGCATCTGCCTGCTTTTCCTATCCGCTATATTTGTGACAGTACAGGTATTCACTATGTATATATCTGCCTGCTCATCAAAAGGAACTATCTCATAACCGTTACCGATTAAAATTTCCCTGACAGCGTCTATTTCATACGCGTTTACCTTGCACCCCAGATTATGAAGTGCCACACGCCGTCCTTTGTTATCCGAAGTTTTCATTTTATAGTCATTTCCTTATCAGCTGGTTCTGATTGTTAACATACCAGAAATTATTTTACTATTTTTACAACATTTTTCTTTTTTGTCTATATTCATTTACAACGAAGAAATTTTCCATTTTTACCATTTTATGATACATTAGCCTTGAACTGTTAAAAATATTCTCAGGAGGCTATACATGAAAAAATTTAAATCAGTAATAAAAAAGATATCAGCATTCCTTCTAACTGTCTGCTTAGTACAAACTACATTTACCGAAACTGTACTTGCCGCCCCGCATACTGAGAGTACCGTATCTGCAGAAATGTGTACTGCAGAATACTGGAACGCACGCTCCGGCGAACTTGCATCAGCCCTTCTTATGACACCTGAACATATCGACCGTTTCAATGCATCTGCTCTATCTACAGAAGAATGCAACATGAATGATCTTACCAAAATAGACTCAAGCTATGATGCAACTGAATTAAAGGAATTTTTAGCAGCAAGCATTATCAGCGAAATGCCACAGAAACCCATATATGTAAACAGCGTTTCAGCAGATACTGCCGCATATTATTCTGCAGTTACAGAAAGCATCAAAGCCTCCACCTGGGATGGAACCCTTAAGCCATTCTACGCGCTTGGCGTAAAACAGACACAGATCAAGTCCATACCTACTCCTGACTACATAGGATACAGCGAAGGAGATACGGATGATGAAGTTGTACTTTCCTCACTCAAGGTAAATGAACCCTTCCTTGTAAAACAGTACGCTTTCGTAAGTGGACACGTTTATTACTGGGGATACTCCGATAACGTATCCGGCTGGGTAGATGCCATGGATATAGCATTCTGCCAAAATAAAACAGAGTGGCTTGACATGTGGCAGAACGACACCACAGGCACGGATTTTGTTGTAGTAACTACCGACTATTTCCACTTATCCAAGTCACACTATTCACCGGCAACATCAGACCTGCTCCTTACAATGGGGACAACGCTTAAGCTTGTTCCGGAAAAAGACCTTCCCCAGAATATCTGGGGCCGCGGCACCTGGAACAACTACGCCGTATATGTTCCCACAAGAGATGCAAATGGAAACTGCATAAAGCAGATTGCACTGATTGCACAGAACAAGGATGTAAATGTAGGATTCCTTCCCATGACTTCAGCCAATGTTGTAAATCTTTCATTTAAGTATCTCGGCGATACCTACGGCTGGGGTGGAATGCTTGATTCCGTAGACTGCTCCGCACTTGTAAGGAACGTATACAGATGCTTTGGACTTGATATGCCGAGAAATACAAACTGGCAGAAATGTGTTCCCGGAACCTGCGTTGATATAAGCGATATGGACAACGCACAAAAGACTGCCGCTATCGCAGCATGCTACCCCGGTACGCCGCTTTATATGTCCGGTCACACAATGATCTACCTGGGTACCGTAGACGGTGTGAACTATGTCATAAGCGCCCTCGGATCTGTTTCAGACAGCAGTGGCGAATTCAACATACTGGCACAAAATACAGTTGCTGTCACGCCACTTACTGTAAGACGCAAAAACGGCACCACATGGCTTGCAAACATAAACAGCTATGTAATGCCCATACTATTCTGACGGTATTGGAAATAGGTAAAGTTTTTGTCCCCGCCTTGACTTTATCCCCCCCTTGTTTTAATATATCAATGATAAATTGAAGGAGGGAATTCGCCAATGACCAAGACAGAAATTCTTATTGATTCCATTGACAAGGTAAAGCTTTTTGTAAATGAGATCTCCAAATTCGATTGTGACTTTGACCTGATCTCCGGAAGATATGTTATTGATGCAAAATCTATCATGGGTATATTCAGTCTCGATATTTCAAAACCCATCGAGCTTGATATCCACGAAGAGGATGAAGCGGAAGCAAAGAAGATACTGGATACCATCCAGCCTTATATCGCAAAATAACATTTCAGAAAATATTTAAAGAGACATGCATAAAAAATGCAGTGCTAAATGCACTGCATTTTTATTTACCACTACTATGATAAAACTATATTTCTACACCAACCGTCTTCACATCATCCCCGTCCACTTTCATTATGATCCGACCTTCCACAGCATCAGCCACCATACGGTCTATCTCATCATTTAGGAAAAGTTCATGCCTGCGTATGCGTTTTGCATCGGGATGTGTTACAGGATGCTTGGCCACCCATATGGTACAACAGTCCTCAAAAGGAAGTATTGATGTCTCAAAGGTACCTATTTTTTCTGCTCTTTCTATTATCTCCTGTTTATCAAACCCGATCAGCGGCCTGAATACCGGCATACTGCAGACTTCATTTGTAACAGTCAGGGAAGAAATGGTCTGAGATGCCACCTGTCCAATGGACTCCCCCGTTACCAGCGCCTGACAGTCCGTTTTTTCCGCTATCTGTTCCGCTATCCTCATCATATAGCGCCGCATGATTATGGTCAGCTCTTCATGTGGACACTTCTCATATATATACTTCTGTATCTCCGTAAAATTCACCACATGCAGCCATATTGCTCCTGCATAGTTGGAAACCTGAGATGCCAGATCCACTACCTTCTGCCTTGCCCTGTCGCTGGTGTACGGCGGTGCATGGAAATAAACCGCATTAAGAACAACGCCTCGCTTTGCGATCATATGGGCCGCTACCGGTGAATCTATTCCGCCCGACAGAAGCACCATGGCCTTTCCACCGGTTCCTATGGGCATGCCCCCTGCCCCGGGATAAATGATAGAGTAGATAAAAATCTTTTCACGTATCTCCACATTTATCATTACTTCAGGATCATGGACATCCACAGTCAATGTCGGAAACTTCTCAAGAAGCTTTTCACCGACTCTTGCATTCATGTCCATGGACTCTATAGGATAATCCTTCCTTGCACGTCTTGCATGCATCTTGAAACTGAAATTCTTGTCCGCGTATACCTCGTCAACATAGCTTATGATCTCATCCGTAAGCTTTTCAAAGCCCTCGTCCTCCAGCACCTTTACAGGACATATGGATGTTATGCCAAAGACCTTCTGAAGTTTCTCAAGTGCACCATCGTAATCAAAAGGCCCGTCCGCCTCTACATGCACACGTCCCCTTGTCTTAAACACATTAAAGGAACCGTCTATATCCTTTAGTGACCGCCTTATCTGCTTAAGCAGGGCATCCTCAAAGATATTACGGTTCTTTCCTTTTATCGCTATCTCTGCGTATTTGATTAAAAAAGCCTGAAACATCCTTTCCTCACTGACTCAGCCTATTCTTTAATTCGGTATACTGCTGCTGGCTGATTGGCAGCAGGTCGCCGTTTCGCATGGTAGCCTGATACCTTTCGATATTCAGCACCTGGTCCAGATTCACTATATATGAGCGGTGGCATCTGAAGAACCTGTCCTCCGGCAGGACCTTCTCAAGATCCGATATCTTCATATGTGTCACCAACTTCTTATCAAGGAGATTGAATTCAACTTCCCTGGCCTGGGACTCACAGTATACTATCTCCGTATAGTCTACATTGTAGTACTTGCCCTCACAGTTTATTGCTATGCCGTCCTTCTGTGCATGACTCCTATATGACAGCAACAATGCCTCTCGCAGCTGCTCCTTCTCTACCGGTTTCTTTAAATACCTAAGGGCTCTCACCCGGTATCCGTCCATAGCATATTCTGCAGTCATCGAAATAAAGATTATATCAAGTTTCTCGCCAAAGCTTCTCAGTCTTTCTGCTGCTTCTATGCCATTCATTCCAGTAGCCAGTATATCAGAAAGCAGACAATCAAACTGTTCCCCCGGTTTGCTCAACGTCTGAGCCATATGCTCGATATCATCAAAGGTTCTTATCTCATAAGATATGCCTTCCTCATCGAGTATCTGCTCCGTCAACATCTTATTCAGCTGCAGTGAAGTCGCCTCATCATCACAAATTGCTACTCTGAACATAAATAATACCCCTCATTCAGTAATATTCGATTTCCCCATAATCTGTAATATTATATCATAATTGTATTTAACACTCAATCAGCTGTTTTCATCCATATTTTCGTTAGCAGTGCCTTTTCCCATAAGATAGGGTGTATATAAAGGTCCCGGAGCAGAGCGTTGATATACAGGCTTGGGAACCGGCTGGGTAGCCTGCAAGGCCGCCCTTGCATTATTCTGGGCAGCTGCCTTTTCTTCGCTCTGCTGATGTTCCGGATAGAAGATCTGCCTTAACATAAGCAGTATCTCATTATAATGCTCTATAAGTTCTTCGTGCTGGTCCCAGATATAAGTGATGTCTCCACGCTTTGCCGCCCTTTCAAGCGAGTACGCCATATCAGCCACGTCAAGGGCACCTACCGACTGGCTTGCACCTTTGATTGAATGCGCGGTAACGGCATAATTCTCCATATCCTCATTTTCAAAATATTCATCCAGAAGATTGCCGAGGTTAGATACCGCATATGTTTTCAGAAGTTCTATGTAGCCCTTCACATTGCCGGCACAGTTCCTGATGCCCGTATTCGTATCTATTCCTTCGAAACGTTCAAGCAACTCCTCCACCGGAAGAGCATCCCAGGGCGTATTCTTTTCCGCACGCTCTATATCTTCCATACTGGTTCCCGCCGGGAATACCCTTCCTGCGGGCAGCC
Organism: Lachnospiraceae bacterium AB2028; assembly: GCA_000621425.1. GTDB lineage: Bacteria > Bacillota > Clostridia > Lachnospirales > Lachnospiraceae > NK4A136. Next base: position 1,759 of record JHYJ01000006.1, on the reverse strand, counting down.
ATCTCTTTAGGATTTCCCCCAGCTGCGCTACCTTTATTGGCTTTGCAATATAATCGTTCATTCCGGCAGCAATAAGCTGTTTATCAACACCCTTTATTGCATTTGCAGTCAATGCAATTATCGGAACCTTTCTTGCATATTCACTGTCTATGGCCCTTATCCTCTGGGTTGCCTCAGCGCCGTCAATATAAGGCATCATATGATCCATAAATATGATATCGTAGCTTACCAAGTGCCTGGACACAAGATCTATAGCCTCCTGACCACTGGTAGCAAGTTTCGGTTCTATGCCAAAAAGTTTCAAAAGTTCCTGCGCAACCTGGAGGTTTACTTTATTATCATCGACCACCAGTACCCTTGCCTTCGGCGCCACAAAATCCGCAGAATAGCCCCCACCTGGAATTATGTTTTCCAAACGCTTTATCTCATAATTGTCAGGCACTTCATCTATTATTTTCTGCGGAATAGCCACGGTAAAAACAGAGCCCTTATTAAGTTCTGACTCAACACTTATCACACCGCCCATTTCGTCGGTAAGGTTTTTACAAATTGCAAGACCTAAACCCGTACCTTCCACATTCCGGTTCTTTTTGGTGTTGACCTGGCCGAAAGCGGTAAAGAGCATCCCCATATTTTCCTTCGATATACCGATACCGGTATCTATTACCTGCATTGTAAGTGTTCCCTGGGGAATCGGAAAACCTACTGCCTCTTCCCATGTAACTTTTAAAGTTACGGAACCACGGTTCGTAAACTTTATTGCGTTATTCATTATATTGATCAGAATCTGCCTTACTCTTTTTTCATCACCACCTAAAAGTCGCGGTATATTCTGCGGCATATCTAAACGGAGCTGCAGGTTTTTCTCTCTGGCACGAAGTTCCATCATGGTAACCACGTCCTGAAGCATCTCGCTAAAATTATAAGGTTCATCCACAATTTCCAGTTTTCCGGCATCGACCTTCGAGAAATCCAGTATCTCATTGATGATATAAAGAAGGTTCTCCGAAGACCGCTTTATCATCATGATATATTCCTGCTGATCTTTATCCTTAACCGTCCCCTCCATAATCTCGGCCATACCATATATGGCGTTCATGGGTGTACGTATCTCATGGCTCATATTTGCAAGGAAATTGGACTTTGCTTCCAGAGCTTCCCTGGCAATCTCATTTTTTTCTTCCATCTGCAGCTTATAACGGTTGATACTGTATGTAATGAATACCATAGCCACACCTGAGAAAGCGTACATGGTTATGTAAGCAACATACTGTGTCATAGGGAAAAACTGCATTATCGCTTCAGGACGGAATATCCCCAATACCACCAGCAGTACCGTAGAAACGCCAAAATACTCTATTATTGTGGGCTGGTCAAGGAAAAGAGCAATATTTATACCCATAACCAAGAGCATAAATACTAACATAGCCTCTGTATGTGCCGCTGTACAAATATAATAAAAGACTAACTATTAGAAGTCAAGTCTGAAACTTAAGATTTAGATCAAAACGCAGAAATGCGATTTGCATAGTGGCTGGAACTTATTTCCAGCAATCAGTTCCTTGAAAATTGCATGACAAACAGAGCATCCGATTGGGTGCTCAAACAGAAAAGGTATATCTGATTGATTAGCTCGGAGAGTAAGCTTGTCCGGTTAGTTCCATCCTATAGATGGTTCGGATTAGCTTTTTTGCCGCATGTGATATGGCTACATTGTAGTGTTTTCCTTCGGATATCTTTCTTCCGAGATAGATGCCGA
>KK211276.1:343098-348860 GCA_000621425.1 Lachnospiraceae bacterium AB2028 | reverse complement strand
TGGTGCATCTGTTAGGGACCAGCCCTATGGCAGAGTAGCCAAGTCCGGCAGGGATAAACGCTGAAGGCATCTAAGCGTGAAGCCCCCCTCAAGATGAGATATCCCACCCATAAGGGTATAAGACCCCTGAAAGACTATCAGGTTGATAGGGCATGAGTGTAAGTGCAGCAATGCATTCAGCGGAGTGTCACTAATAGGTCGATGGCTTGTCCTGATTAAAGGTTTGCTGTTCAGCTTCAAAGAAGCTGAACGCCGAGTTTTGCTAAAGCAAAACTCTCGGCAAAAAAAGTGATTGGTTCGGGATGATATGGAATTCTGTGTTCGGTTTTCAGTGTACTTGCCCAATAACTTGCACTAAGGTTGTTCAGCCTTTGGCTGAACGGCGAAAATCAGTAGGACTGATTTTCTCGGTTGCTCGTGGCAATGGCCACTTCGCAAAGTGCAAGTAATTGTGCGGAAAGAATTCGCAAGCGGATTCTTTCGTGCAGGTTAAAGAGTTTTAGCCGTTAGTGTTGTACATTGAAATCGTAATAATCCTCGATAGCTCAATGGTAGAGCACGCGGCTGTTAACCGCGGGGTTGTTGGTTCGAGCCCAACTCGGGGAGCGAGGCTCAATCCGGTTGCGAAGCACCGGATTGAGCTACGAAGAATTTGCTTCGCAAATTCTTCAGGGCTAGTGCGAGAAACAAGGTTGCTCGCGGCAGTGGCCGCTTCGCAAAGCGCAAGTAATTGTGCGGAAAGAATTCGCAGGCGAATTCTTTCGGGCTAGTGCGTAACACCGGTTGCTTGGCGCAAAGGCGCCTTCGCAAACTGCCCGTAGTGGGCACAGAGAATTTGTTTCGCAAATTCTCCCGGAGATTGTGAAAAGGTTACGGCTGGCAGACAACCCGTAATACGGCTCCGTGGTCAAGCGGTTAAGACATCGCCCTTTCACGGCGGTAACACGGGTTCGATTCCCGTCGGAGTCACGAGACTCAAAATGATCGAAGATCATTTTGAGTTACGAAGAATTTGCAAAGCAAATTCTTCAAGGCTAGTGCAAATCTCAGTAGGGCGCTTTCGCAAAGCGCAAGTAATTGAGTATATAGTGCGAAAGATGTTTTTACAGTAAAAAATAGTAGTTGAAATTTTTTACTCTGTTTATTATCATAATGTTTGTAAGAATTTGCGTAGCAAATTCTTCGTGTTCAACCCGAAGAGGTGAACATCTGGTGCCATAGCCAAGCGGTAAGGCGTGGGACTGCAACTCCCTGATCGGCGGTTCAAATCCGTCTGGCACCTTAAAACCCTAAGCGAAATGCTTAGGGTTTTTTATTCCGGTTGGTAAAAAAGTATTTTTGATTTATAAACAGACTTTTAATCTATCCAAGCTCTGATTAAATTCCATTCACTATCCCATGTAACATCAATAAAATGTCCGGACATGATATCATTGTTGGTAAGACAAGCTCCGATTGTCTGATGATCCGGATACATTACAAAGGAATCAAATACTAACTGGGAACACATTTGAGCAGGTGATTTTACAATGGATTTGTCAATGAAATAAACATCATAGAATTTCTCGTTAAATGCTTTTTTTATTAGATTATCAGCATTTGTTACTGCATATCTTAGTCTTTCGTAATACCTATTTATTATTTCAACTTCAAAATCTTTATTAAGATGATTGGTACTATCTAAAATGACATAAGGCTCTGAATCGTCATATGGACTTATGAATCGACAGTTATTTCCTATTATTTCATTGATAGTGTCTTTGTTTAATTTCATTTTGCTATGCTTTTACAAATCCTGATTTTTAAATAGGAGTAGAAAATTTACTGCTAAATAATTATAAGAATTTTATTTACTACTCCTGCGGGAACAGTTGACTGCGCCTTCTTCCAAGTGTTTTTAAAAGAATGAGCCCCAGTATTCCGCAGGAAATGATTTCTCCTATTCCGACAGTAAGCATAAAATAAGGTATGCTTCCCTCAAACTCATATACATATGCAAGTACAAAAGGAATGATCAGTGTGTTTGAAATGATCGGAGGAATTGGCGCCAGAAATTTTTTTATTCTGTTGTCCTGCAGAGATGCCTGCGCCTTGCCGCAGAGAAAATATGTCCCGATTGCTCCAATGAGCGTTGCGAGACTTCCAAAAACAACATCAAAGGGGAGTGCCCCTGTCAGTATGTTTGCCAGTATACATCCTACAAAAAGCCCCGGGATTGCAGCCGGTGTAAAGAATGGCAGTATAGTGAGTGCTTCCGAAAAGCGTACCTGTATGGCGTAATTAGCAAGCCCAAGGGCATTTGCTATCAATGTAAGTACTACATATATTGCAGCAATGGCGGATGCGTAAGTTATGAATAATATTTTTTTCGCAAGAAAATTTATCTCCGTTATCATTTTTAAACATCATTAGTATAACAGATTTATTTGCGATTATACTGTTTTATTAAGTATAATATAAAAGATAGGGATATTTGTTGTGTTTAACGGAACCGTCGTTGGAGGCTATGAGCTCGGGATACGGCATATTTTGTTAAAGTTGTTAGCAGGATAGGTTATAGAAAATGGAGGTTACATTATGGTTGATTACACGGAAGGATCAGGAAAACAGTATCATACAGGCGTTGGTCCGGATGACATAGGGAAGTATGTGATAATGCCGGGAGACCCAAAGCGCTGCGCAAAGATTGCAGAATTTTTTGATGATGCAAAACTGGTGGCCGATGTAAGAGAGTATGTGACTTATACCGGCACGCTTACAGTGGATACGGCCGATGGCGGAAAACACACCGAAAAGGTGAGTGTAACATCTACCGGTATAGGAGGACCTTCAGCAGCTATCGCTATAGATGAGCTTGCTAAGTGTGGCGCTCATACCTTTGTTAGAGTCGGAACATGTGGCGGTATGCAGGAAGAGGTTTGTGGTGGTGATATAGTTATAGCTACAGGTGCAGTAAGAAATGAGGGCACAAGCCGTGAGTTTGCACCTATAGAATATCCTGCGGTTCCGGATGTAAATGTTCTGAATGCACTTATTAATGCAGCAAAAAAGAACGGTACGCGGTACCATGCCGGTGTTGTGCAGTGTAAAGATTCATTCTTTGGCCAGCATGAGCCGGAGATAATGCCTGTAAGTTATGAGCTGGAGAATAAATGGGAAGCATGGCTGCGAATGGGGTGTCTTGCATCAGAGATGGAGTCTGCGGCACTTTTTATTGCCGGAGGATTCTTAAGAGTAAGAGTTGGTTCCTGTTTTCTTGTAGTCGCAAACCAGGAGCGCGCTAAGAAAGGTCTTCCGAATAAACAGGCACATAATACCGAGGAAGCAATAATCACGGCAGTGGAGGCATTGAAGATACTGATAGCAGAGGATGTGAAGAATATATAGAAATGTTCCATGACTCAAAATCCCTATTTTGCTGAATATGGAAATTAGGGCAGCCTTTTTCGCAGTATAGATACTTTAGTTTTGTATATAGAATTGTACAATAACAAGTGTAGGGTTCTTACTTTAAAAAGTATCTATAGAAAGGGGATAGTAAAAATGAAGAGTCAAAGGAACAAAGGATTTTCGCTTGTTGAACTGATCATAGTGATTGCAATCATGGCCATATTGATAGGCATTATGGCTCCGCAGCTTATAAAGTATATAGAAAAAACTAAGGTGTCAGCTGATACGCAGATGGCAGATACCATACATAGTGCTATTACATATGCGATGGCTGATCCTGAGATTATTTCTGATACAGATACTTACACGCAGAATATGATCGAAGATTTTACTGATCCTGGGACAGATTTTAGACTTGATCATTATGGTAGTCCATATCAGACTTGTAGATTTGTTAAGGACGTTGAAGAAATAGTAGGATGGAATCCTTTTGATGCAGACTATAATAAGTATTTTAAATCAAGTCATAATGGTGGTCCTTCTATCATTCCATGTGCGGTAGTAAACGATTCCGGTAATGGTTTTGCGATATATCTGGCCTGGACTGATAGGACTGGAAATAAGCAGGCGGAGAATTTCAATGGTACATATGATGAGCTTGAGGATTCAAAAGTTATATTTGTTAAATGATCAGGCGCGGTGTGATGGAAACGGTTTGGTGGATTTAACTGAAGTACAGAAGGATATGTGGGGAGGTTGATATGGATAAGAAAAAGATAATCATTGTGGCGGCTATAGCGGCGGTAGTGACATTTCTTGCTCTTGTGGTAGTCGGAGGAATAGGCGGTATTTATTATCTTGGCGTCGTTAAGCCTTTTAATGATACAAAGGTTGCTATAAATGCCGGAGATGTTGATACTGTTGTAGATCTTTATGACTCTCTTAAGCGGGACAGTGATAGGGAATTTGTCAAAAATGAGATGCTGAAGTATTTTGAGAATTCCGTGATGGACTTTAAATATGAAAGAATTTCATATGATGATGTAGAGTCAAGATATCGTAAGCTTAGCAAGAAAATACTGAACGGGAATGAAAAAGCCGAAACTCTTATGGGAGAGGCAGAGGTGCTTAATGAATCCAAGGAAAACTTCCGAAAAGCTAAGGAGTGCTCTGAGCAGGAGGATTACCTGACTGCCATAGAGCATTACGAAAAAGTCTGTGAGGAAGATCCAAATTATGAGGCGGCCCAGAAAGCAATCGAGGAATGCAATAAACTTCAAGAAGAGGTTATGGCGGAACAGGCGGCTGAATCGATAACCGGAGAATGGGTTGCTTATCTGGATCTTGGTGATTATATAGAAAGAAGTGCTAACCTGAAAGAAGATATTGAGTTTAAAATGGGACTGCTTTTTACCTTTGACAACAGTGGAAAGTGTATCATAGGCGTAGACCGCGACAGTATTATAGAAGCCTGCAAGGCAAATTCAAATGTTTTGGAAGACTTCTTTTATGAACTGGCGGCAGAGGATGGTTATGACAGGGCTACTGTTGACCTGATGGTAGCAATGTCAGGATATGGTTCGGTTGCTGAAGTGGTTGGCGAATCCATATATACAAAAATGATGGAAGGATTCGGTAACGGCCAGGGATATATGATGGATTACAGCGTCGAAGGAACAAAGGTCTGGATATCAAATAATGGTTACGGTATAACAGGCGAATTTGTATATGATCAAAGTGTAAGTGACTACGTAATATCTTTTGATGAGAATGGAAACGGAAAGATATTTGCTGCATTTGAAACGTTCGATGTAGAACCGCCATGGATTTTCTATAGGAAATAATATAAAAGTCCTGCCAGTGTGGGCAGGACTTTTTGATTCTTGACTTTTAAACATTGTTAATCTAAAATGCTACATAGAATTAGGGACATTGTGCCCTGCTGTTGTAGTGGAATTAAAAATATACAGTTTATCTGTAGGAAAGAGAAAAAAATGGCTGATTCAAGTAAGAAGAATAAGGGTGGTAGTGGAATCATGAAGAGAAATGCGAAGGCATTTCTGAAAACTGCACCTAAGGAAGAGATTAAGATTATCGAAGAGAAAAAGGAAGAAGTACCGGTAAAGAAAGAAAAACGGAAATCTGATATCGAAATAATCAAGCCTATCGAAAGCAGCAGGGAAGTGATGCATAAGCTTTTAAGGGAAAAGCTTGTAAAGAAAGCTGCAACGAAAAAGACTTCTGAGAAGGTTGATCCCAAGAAGACAACAAAAGTAGCAGCAAAGGTTGAGTCTAAGAAGGTAACGAAACCCGAAGTGAAGGCTGAGCCTAAGAAGGCAACAAAGGTAGCGGCAAAGGCTGAGCCTAAGAAG
>KK211276.1:0-342883 GCA_000621425.1 Lachnospiraceae bacterium AB2028 | reverse complement strand
GCAAAGGCTGAGCCTAAGAAGACAACAAAGGCAGCGGCAAAGCCTGCACCTAAGAAGGCAACAAAGGCAGAGCCTAAGAAGACCACAAAAGCAGCAGCAAAGCCGGCACCTAAGAAGACCGCAAAAGCAGCAGCAAAGCCGGTATCTAAGAAGACCACAAAAGTAGCAGCAAAGCCTGTACCTAAAAAGGCAACAAAGGCAGCGGCAAAGCCTGCACCTAAGAAGACAACAAAGGCAGCAGCAAAGGTTGAACCTAAGAAGGCAGTAGCTAAGTCTGCATCTAAGAAGGCAACTACTAAAAAATCGGTTTCAAAGCCTGTAGCCAAGAAGGTAACTGCGAAGGCTGAGCCTAATAAAAAAACAAAGGCAGTAGCTAAGTCTGCACCTAAGAAAGCATCCGCTGAAACAAAGCAGAAGGTTTTTGTCCAGTTCGGCGGTAAAAGCGAGGAACAGTCAAAGCTTGTAGCAAGAGCTTTGAAGATATGGACCAAGGATATGAAAAGGAAAGAGTCTAATTTAAGCAGTCTTGATCTGTATGTTAAGCCTGAAGAAGGTACGGTCTATATCGTATTTAATAAGAAAGAAAGAAGCCAGTTCACTTTCTGATAGAGGATTTGACTTTAGTTTTCTGAAAAAAAGCATCGGACTTGTCCGGTGCTTTTTATTTATTTTTCTATTGACATTCCCTTTTGCAAGTGTTATTTTATGTATGTGGATGTTAGCACTCTAAATAAATGAGTGCTAACAAAAAGAAAGGAAGGCTGCAGATGGCTAAGCAGAAGAAGGAAAATCCGGAAGTTCGGGCAGATGGCCTGGATGACAGAAAACTTAAAATACTGCATGCCGTTATCAGGAATTATCTTGAGACCGGTGAGCCTGTAGGCAGCAGGACTATCTCAAAATACACTGACTTGAATTTAAGCTCGGCTACTATCCGTAATGAAATGTCAGATTTGGAAGAGCTGGGCTATATTGTACAGCCTCATACTTCTGCAGGACGTATCCCTACAGACAAGGCTTATAGGCTTTATGTGGATACCATGATGGAGGAGAAGGACCGCGAGATCAACAACCTCAAGGACATGCTGGTTGAAGCTGAAGAAAAGATGGACATGATGCTTAAGAATGTCGCAAAGGTCCTGGCGGTGAATACCAACTATGCGACTGTTGTTACGGCACCTGCCATACATGGCAACAAGCTTAAGTTTATACAGATATCAAGAGTGGATGACAGCCAGATTCTGGCAACCATAGTTGTGGAAGGCAATATGATCCGCAACAATATGATAAGCGTTGATGAACCCCTGACGGACGAGACCATGCTCAAGCTTAACATCCTGCTTAATACGCATCTGACCGGTATGAGCCTGGACGAGATCAATCTCGGTATGATAACTCACCTTAAGGAACAGGCCGGAATTGATTCAAAGATCGTAGGCGAGATACTGGATGCAGTGGCACAGGCTATCAGAGGCGAGGAAGATCTGGAGGTTTACACAAGCGGAGCCAACAATATATTAAAGTATCCGGAGCTTGCAGATAACCAGAGAGCCGGAGACCTGATAAATACTTTTGAAGAGAAACAGGCACTTGCCCGCATCGCAACGGATTCCCTTGAAGGAAGCGAAGGCACCGGCATACAGATATATATAGGAGAAGAATCACCTATAGAAGCCATGAAGGACTGCAGTGTAGTGACTGCCACCTATGAGCTGGGTGAAGGTATGCGGGGCAGCATTGCGATAGTCGGTCCCAAGCGTATGGATTATGAGAAGGTTGTCGGAACCCTTAAGACCATGAAGGTGGAGCTTGAGGATATGTATAAGAAGAAATCGGCAAAGAAATCAAAAAAATCGGATCAGTAATTCTTCCGGACAAATGTTAGGAGGATGATGATATGAAGAAAGATGGAAAGGAAGTAAAAAAAATGCCTGTTGATAAGGAAAAAGATAAGGCAAAAAATAAGGAAGAAGAAAAGAAGGTCAGTGAAGAGAATACTGAGGAAGTGACCGAAGAACCGTTGGAGGAAACTGCAGCAGAAGAACCGGAAAGCGCTGAAGATTCTAAAGAAGAAACAGAACAGGAAACTGAAGAAACGGCAGAAGATAAGGCGCCTAAGAAGGAAAAGAAGGGGCTGTTCGGTAAGGCAAAGGATAACGAAAAGGAAAAACTCAAGGAACAGGTAAGCGAGCTGAATGACAGACTGCTCAGACAGATGGCAGAGTTTGAGAATTTCCGTAAGAGGAGCGACAAGGAAAAGGATTCCATGTACGAGAACGGTGCCAAGAGCGTTATCGAAAAGCTTCTCCCCATAGTCGATAATTTCGAAAGAGGAATGGGTACTCTGACAGATGAAGATAAGGAAACTGCCTTTGCCAAGGGTATGGAGATGATTTACAAGCAGCTTATGGATGAGCTGGACAAGATGGATGTTAAGCCCATAGATGCGGCCGGAAAGGAATTTGATCCTAATCTTCACAATGCCGTAATGCATGTGGACGATGACTCACTGGGAGAGAACGTGGTTGTCGAGGAGCTTCAGAAGGGCTACACATACAGAGGCAATGTAGTAAGACACAGTATGGTAAAGGTTGCTAACTAGCCGGAAAATTGACGGCAGACGCAATATAAACAATGTAAATCAAGAACGAACATAAACAGATAAAACAGGAGGAAAAGATCATGGGAAAGATCATAGGTATCGACCTTGGAACAACAAATTCATGTGTGGCTGTTATGGAAGGCGGACAGCCTACAGTCATAGCAAATACTGAGGGTGCTCGTACAACACCTTCCGTAGTAGCATTTACAAAGAACGGTGAGAGACTTGTTGGTGAGCCTGCAAAGCGTCAGGCTGTTACAAATGCTGACAAGACTATCGCTTCAATCAAGCGTGATATGGGTACAGATAGAGGCCGTACAATTGATGACAAGAAGTACAGCCCCCAGCAGATCTCTGCAATGATTCTTCAGAAGCTTAAAGCTGATGCTGAAGCTCATCTTGGTGAGAAGGTTACAGAGGCAGTTATCACTGTCCCTGCATACTTCAACGATGCACAGCGTCAGGCTACAAAGGATGCCGGCAAGATCGCTGGTCTTGAAGTAAAGCGTATCATCAACGAGCCTACTGCAGCAGCTCTTGCATACGGTCTCGATAATGAAAAAGAACAGAAGATCATGGTTTATGACCTGGGTGGTGGTACTTTCGATGTTTCCATCATCGATATCGGAGACGGCGTAATCGAGGTTCTTTCAACCAACGGTGATACACACCTTGGTGGTGATGACTTCGACCAGAAGATCATTGACTGGATGCTTTCTGAGTTCAAGGCAGCTGAAGGCGTAGATCTGTCAGGTGACAAGATGGCTATGCAGCGTCTGAAGGAAGCAGCTGAGAAGGCAAAGAAGGAGCTTTCAGCGTCATCTACAACAAATATCAACCTTCCTTTCATAACTGCTACAGCTGAAGGACCTAAGCACCTTGACCTTACACTTTCAAAGGCTAAGTTCGAGGAATTAGTTCACGATCTTATCGAGAGAACAGCTATCCCTGTGCAGAATGCACTTAAGGATGCAGGTCTTACAAATAGCGATATAGGCAAGGTTCTTCTGGTTGGTGGATCCACCAGAGTTCCTGCAGTACAGGAGAAGGTTAAGCAGCTTACCGGACATGAGCCTAACAAGTCACTTAACCCTGATGAGTGTGTTGCTATCGGAGCTGCAGTACAGGGCGGAAAGCTTGCCGGCGATGCAGGTGCGGGCGACATCCTCTTGCTTGATGTTACACCCCTTTCACTCTCAATCGAGACAATGGGTGGCATAGCTACAAAGCTTATAGAGAGAAATACTACTATTCCTACAAAGAAGAGCCAGGTATTCTCAACTGCAGCAGATAACCAGACAGCAGTTGATATCAACGTCCTTCAGGGTGAGAGACAGTTTGCAAAGGATAACAAGTCACTCGGTCAGTTCCGTCTGGATGGTATCCCTCCTGCAAGAAGGGGTGTTCCTCAGATCGAGGTTACATTTGATATCGATGCAAACGGTATCGTAAATGTTTCCGCTAAGGATAAGGGAACAGGCAAGGAGCAGCACATCACAATAACGGCAGGCTCCAGCATGTCTGATGATGAGATCGAGAGAGCAGTTAAGGAAGCTCAGGAGTACGAGGCTCAGGATAAGAAACGTAAGGAAGCAGTTGATACAAGAAACGAAGCTGATTCAATGGTATTCCAGGTAGAGAAGGCACTGAACGAAGTAGGCGACAAGGTTGATGCTTCCGAGAAGGCAACTGTTCAGGCTGATGTGGATGCGCTTAAGAAACTTCTTGAAGATACAAAGGATCAGGAGCTTTCAGAGGATCAGGTATCACAGATCAAGGCTGCTCAGGAGAAGATGATGGCGTCATCCCAGAATGTATTCTCCAAGATGTACGAAGGAATGCAGGGTGGTGCTGCAGGTGCAGGTCCTGACATGAGCGGGGCAACCGGTGGTGCAACAGGAAACGACAGCTCCGACAGCAGTAACGGTTCCGATGATATAATTGACGGAGACTTCAAGGAAATTTAATCCGGACAAAAGAAATACAACAAAATGATACGGGGCGGGGGATCATGAGAATTTGTGCGAATGGTCTTCCCCCGTGTCTTGCGTTAAAGAAATATATACTAAACGGACATACTTCTGATATGTGTTAGTATAGGAAAAGAGTTGAGAGAAATGGCAGACAAACGCGATTACTATGAAGTGCTTGGTGTTGATAAGAACGCTGATGCCGACGCACTGAAAAAAGCATACAGACAGCTGGCTAAGAAGTACCACCCGGATGTAAATCCCGGTGATGCGGAAGCTGAGAAAAAATTCAAAGAGGCATCAGAGGCTTATGCCGTTCTTTCCGATCCGGATAAGCGTGCCAGGTATGACCAGCTTGGCCATGCAGCATTTGAAGGCGGCGGCGGATACGGTCCGGAAGTGGATTTTGGCAGCATGGATTTCAGCGATATATTCGGAGATCTTTTCGGAGATCTTTTCGGCGGTGGTGGCAGGAGAGGCAGTAACAGAAACGGTCCAAGAAAGGGTGCTAACATACGTACTACTGCAAGGATGACTTTCGAAGAAGCTGTTTTCGGATGCAAGAAACAGATTGAGCTTACCGTAAAGGAAAACTGTAAAACCTGCGGTGGTTCCGGTGCAAAGCCCGGTACATCAAAGGAAACCTGTCAGAAGTGCGGCGGAAAGGGACAGGTAGTATTCAGGACACAGTCTTTCTTCGGTGTGGTTCAGAATGTCCAGACCTGTCCGGACTGCGGCGGTTCAGGCCAGATCATAAAAGAAAAGTGTGTAGACTGCCATGGCACGGGATATGTACCTATGAAGAAACGCTTTGAGGTAGAATTCCCTGCCGGTGTTGATAACGGACAATGCAAGAGAATGACCGGAATAGGCGAGCCCGGCATAAACGGCGGCCCCCGCGGTGACGCTCTTGTTGAGGCTGTAGTTGCGCCACACCCTATCTTCCAGAGACAGGATATGAACATTTTCTCGAATGTGCCTATGTCTTATGCGGTAGCAGCACTGGGAGGTGAGATCATAATAGATACGGTTGACGGACCGGTAACATATGATGTAAAAGCAGGAACCGTTACCGATACCCAGATTCGTCTTCGCGGAAAAGGTGTACCGAGCCTTAGGGATTCAAAGACAAGAGGCGATCATTATGTTACACTTATGGTACAGACTCCTACCAAGCTGTCTTCTAAGGCAAAGGAGCTTTTAAGGGAGTTTGATAAGGAGACCGGAGACAGCCTTACTGCTGCAGAGCGTTTCAAAGCTGAACGGGCTCAGGGGGCAGATCCTGACGCAACGAAAAAGACCAAAAAGAAGAAGGGATTCTTCTCGTAAGCGTACATACCATTAAATCAATATTCAGAAATCACTAAAGGGGGGCGTACATGGGTAATCCTTTTGAAGATGCGTTAAAAAACGAATACACGGTAAAGAAAGCTTCAAAAAAAGCAGGCCCTGAAAAGGACATAATAAAACTGCTTGAGAACGAGGATGCAGTTGATCCGGATGCAATATACACCGGTGAACAGCTTAAAGAAATTGCTGCAGACAGTTCTGAAGCAATAGTGGATTTTAAGAAAAGGCTTGAGTCCCTGCGGTATGATCTGGAAATGATAGGCAGTGAGCTTAATGAGAAACGCGATGAGCTTAAGGGCGTATATAATGATATGACATACGGTCAGCAGCACGACCTTATAGGTCCTGGAGAAAAGATACATCACCGGATGCAGCAGGTAAGCGATGCCGCTGAAATGCTGAGTGGTATGACAGAACGCGTGTCCGGGGCTATATCGGCATTGGAATAAAAAGAATATGATGAGTATGAAAAACCTTTGCCTTTTACGGGGCAAAGGTTTTTGTTATTATTTAATTGATAACCGAAACTTTCCACATATAGTCTATGGAAAGCTAAATTTTTATTGCTTATAAATTGGAGAAAGTATGAAGAACAACATCAGCCTGCTATACCCGGAAAACTATGATGCGGAACGGCGGAAGACTTCGCAGATGTCCGGCATGGATTTTGTTGATGCTCTGTCATTGAAGAGCATGGTGGTGTTGGTCAATGAGACCTTCCGCGGAGCACCGCCTATAAGGCTGACGGATTTTTTCACGACTGATTCCGAGGTGATAGCCTACAGGCTGGATGTGCTGGAAGAGCTTGTGAATAACACCGACTTGTGCGAAGTGCTTGAGAAAGCCCTTCCGGTGGTCAGAGGCATCTTTGATATGCATACTATCATAAACAGTGGGGCCTCTTTGGAAAAATCCCTGTCTGCAATCCGGATTTTGGAAAGTTATATAGAGGTTACAGATATTTTTTACGATGGCCTTAAGGATAAAGAAGTGCATTCTGCCGGACTCGTTGCTTTAAAACAAATGGTAGCGGAGACTGTGGCCGGAGATGAGTACCGGAATCTTAAAGTTGACCTTGATGAGCAGACAGTGGACTTTAGCGAGCTAAAGAGTGTTACTATAGGCGTGAACCTGGACTCCAATATGCAGGCAGTTGAAGCAGGGCTTTTGTCAGTCAATACGGAGAAGTTCAAGAAGGGAACCCTTATCGGGAAAGTTACGGGGCTTGATAAAAAGGATCCCTATACACTTTTATCGTCTTTATACCCCCTTCCAAAGGGAGTGACGGCACAGAGCATTGGACTGGATGTGGACAACGACGGACAGTCAAGGCCGGATTTTGCAATACCGGACACGGAGGTTTTAGCCAAGAGCATACGCCATGCCCTTGAGGATAATTATAAGAATGCCATCAGGTCATTCGGACCGGTGGTTGACAAGTATTTCAGTATTAACACTTCTGTTTATGTGACGCTTTTTTCGGAGATCCGTTTCCTTCTTGCAGAGGTTAAGTTTATAAAAGACATGCGGAGCTTAGGTCTCAGCATGACAAAGCCTGAAGTAAGAGGTCTTTCTGAAAAGTGCTTTGATGTGAAGGGGATATATAATGTGAACCTTGCAAGAAACATGCCCCGGGCGGAACTGGTCCGCAATGACCTTAAGTTTGATGAGAACGGCAGGTTCTATCTGCTGACCGGTCCGAATCATGGCGGAAAATCAGTTTTTGCCAGGGCTGTGGGAACTGTCCAGGCACTGTTTCTGCTGGGGTGTTTTGTGCCGGCTGACAGGGCTGTGCTTAGTCCGGTGACGGGCATATATACACATTTTACGGCTGCTGATGATAGGGATTACGGACGGGGCAGGTTTGAAAGTGAGTGCGAGAGGCTGGTAAAGATATTAAGGCAGCTCGGTGAATATGATATGTTGCTGATGGATGAGTCATTTTCCGGTACCGGCGCTCTGGAAGCCTGTTATATCGCGTCGGAGGTATTGACAGGAATCGGAGTAATAGGTTCTTGCGGCATATTTGTTACCCATATCCATGACCTGGCGACCCAGGTGGACAGCTTTAATTCATACCCCGGCAATAAGGGACGTATAGACAACCTTTCGGCACTTATGGAAGATAAGGAAAAGGGAACCAGGAGCTATAGGATAGCCAGGGTAAAGCCTGACGGACTGAGTTATGCCAGTGACATTGCGGCAAAATGCGGATTGAACTTTACTGACCGGGGCAACTTTGGGACGTAAGGATACTCCGGGGAAATTATGGTGACGGAGAACTCTTCTATATGATATAATATCTTTGTGTTTTCTTGTTTTTATACAATTAGAAAAGTATTTTACAGCAGTACTGTGGACGGCTGAATTGTTTGTTGTGAGATAGTTATAATCGGAATATTGCTTAAGCATAATGAGGAAAGTGGTCTATGAGTGAGAATACTAAAAAAAATGTACTCATGGAAGAGACAGAAAAAATTGCAGAGCCTAAGAAAAATAAGGCTGGGGCGTCGGTTAAAAAGACAGAAAAGAAGGGGCATATTTCGACCCGGCTTACTGTTTTTTTTGTTATTCTTGTCATTGTCGTGCTGTTGATAAACAGTTTCGCTGTTTATCAGAACAGGAGGGATTCTTATAAGGACCAGAATATTCAGAATATGAAACAGGTTGGGTTTCATCTGCGAGATGAGCTAGAGCTGGAGGGGAATACCTTTGTTGCGTTCAGGGATTACATGCTGAAAAACAGCCTTAAGGTTTTTATCCCCTATGATTTTGACAGAGATTTTGTGGCTTCGGCGAAGGTTGATTTTGATAGGGCTTTTTCCGAGCAGTATCCCGGTAAGTCATTTGGCAGTGATGTGTCTTTTGAGGAACTTGATGACGACCTGAAAGTTCTTTTCTGCACTTATTATCAATCGAAATGGTTTATCGAATTCGAGGAGGTCAGGGATGATTTCAATATTCCCAATGCTTACTTTATGTATCCCAATGGGGACGGTACGCATGTGATATATGTCTTCGATGCAGAGCGTCTCTATGAGGGGGATGAGGCCGACAACAGACTTCATCTTTTTGATGATTATGAGGAGTCTTATGAAGACTGCCCTTGTCTTTTTGATACATGGCGAAGTGGAAAGCTTCTTGACGACTATGATGTATTCGATAATGAATACGGAAGGTCATACAGCTACTATATACCGCTTTATATTGAGGCTGAAAAGGTGGGACTTATAGGCGTTGATCTGGATATTGATTATGTAAATGGAAATATGATCGGAGAAGCAATCATACTTTCTCTGGTGAGTGGTTTGATCCTGGCACTTGGGTTGTGTCTGTGTATTATATATGTTCATCGTACTATAGTTTCCAGAGTTGTGCGCCTGAGCAGAAATGTGGGTGTATTCAGAAGGATGAAGGATGGCGGAGTGGCCGAGGATCTTTCAGAGGGGAATCGTGGCAATGATGAGATTTCGATACTCTATGATCAGACTGCATCGATGATCAAGGAGATAAACGAGTATGTGGCAGATCTTAAGAATACGACTATAGCCCTTACAGAAGCAAGGCAGGAAGCTACCCATGATGCCCTTACGGGTATAAGAAATAAAAATGCATATGATGCTGAGATTCTGTCCATAAGATCCGATATCGAAAAGGGCAGTCATGATTACGGTATCGTTATGATAGATATGAATTATCTTAAACAGATAAATGATAATTACGGACATGATGTGGGTAATCTTGCTATCCGTAAGCTTTGCCGTATGATATGTCTTACATTTGAGCATTCGCCTGTATTCAGGGTGGGTGGCGATGAATTCGTAGTACTGCTTAAGGGTTATGATTATGTGCATATAGAACAGCTGGTCAGCAAGTTTAATGATGAGATTGACAGAGTGGCTGACGATAAGGACCTTAAATCTTGGGAAAGAATTTCGGCAGCTGTGGGATATGCGCTTTTTGATCCTGATAGGGACAGGTCAATTGATGATACTTTTGCCCGTGCGGATAAGGCAATGTATGAGAGAAAGAAGATCATGAAAGCCACAAGAAAATGATGTAATAAAGCTACTAAAGAAAACTGCGGAATGCAGCAGATAATAAAAAAGAGGAGGTAGTAAGATGAAAATGAAGGCACTTATGACAGGAGCGGCACTTGCGCTGGCAGCAGCGGTATGTTTTGTGCCTGCTAAGGCAGAGGCAGCACCGGAGATCATGCCGGATGGAACGGTTTTTGACGGTGAGTATTATGCGGCAAACAATCCTGATGTGGTAGCTGCAATGGGAACAAGTACAGCAGCACTTTATGCCCACTATCAGGTATGTGGAAAGACAGAGGGAAGACTTGCTACTGCAGCATCAGGTGACGGCTTTGATGCAGTATATTATGCAGCAAAGTATCCTCAGGTGGCAGCTGTGATGGGAACGGATGCAAATATGCTTTTCTTCCATTATGCAGTATGCGGAAAGACTGAAGGACGTTTTCCGAATCAGGCTGCTGAGAACGGAAAGCCTGCAACTAACGCTACTACAACCACAGATGCAAATGTAAATGTAAACTCATATGACTACAAGTTGTCCATGGCAAAGAAGGCTGCTGATTATGTAAATGCTAAGAGAGCAGAAGAAGGCAAGGTGGCTATTCCGTGGTCTGATGCTTTGGCAGAAGCTGCTATGATAAGGGCAGCAGAGCTGCTTGAGTCAAATTCTGAGAATAGGCCTAATGGTCAGTCATTCAAGTCTATTTTGCGGGAGAAAGGCATCAGTTACGATGAGGCTGGTCAGTGCATTATAGTTGGTCTTGAAAATCCGGACGAGGCAGTACGTAACTGGTCAAGGGGCGATAGCAAGAGGGATGTTTTATTAGGCAGATATAAGAAGATGGCTGTAGGATATGATCCAAATGCCGGTGGATGCTGGGTACTGTTAATGGTAAAGTGATAATCACAATATTTGAAATCGTTTTCACTGCCTGTGCAATATTGCACGGGCAGTTTTTATAGTATATAAAATAAGTAAAAAATAGGATAAATTTGTTCTGATTTGACAGTGTTTTTGGGAGTATCATGTTGATATCACCAAATAGATCAATAGGGGAAAACAAAGTGCTAAAGTTTTATATCGGTGCATCCGGCTACGGAAAGACCACCAAGATCATAGATGACATCATAGAGCGGTCGATTAAAGAGCCTGACAGGCAGTTTACCATTATCGTGCCGGATCAGTTTACTATGCAGACCCAGAAGGATGTGGTGTTGCGCCACCCGAGGAAGGGCATAATGAACATTGATGTTCAGAGTTTTGGCAGGTTGGGGCATCGTCTGGCAGATGAAGTTGGGGAAAAGGACCGGCTGATACTGGATGATACCGGAAAGAATCTTATCCTGAGAAAATTGTCTGCAGACCTGGAGAATAAGCTTCCTGTTATCGGGAGCAGTATAAAAAAGACCGGATATATCCATGAGGTAAAGTCTGCTATATCAGAATTCGAGCAGTATGGTATAGCACCGGCTGATATTGACAAGTTGATGGAATTTACATCAGGCAAGCCGTTCCTCAAAGGAAAACTTTCTGATCTTAAACGTTTGTATGAAGAAATGAACAAGTTCTGCGGTGAGCGGTTTATTACAAGGGAAGAGAAACTGGATGTGTTGGCTGATGCTGTCAGCAAATCTGAGCGTCTTAAGGGTAGCATAGTTGCCTTTGATGGTTTCACCGGATTTACGCCTGTGCAGAACAATGTGATTACTGCGCTCATGAGAACATGCTCAGAGGTGTGGATGAGTATCATAATACCGGCTGGGGAATATGAAAACTACAGGAAACATAATGAGGATCACAGGCTTTTTTCCTTAAGCATGCGAACAGTTTTTTCTATGGAGCAGCTGGCACATGACGCCGACTGCGGACGAATGGAGGATGAACTATTATCTGATGATAAGAAGAATCGTTTTGCGGAAAGAAAGGCTCTTTCCTGTCTTGAAAAAAGTATTTTCAGATCCGGCAGCAAACCATTTTCGGAGGAATTATCTGATGAGATAAGATTATTTTTTGCTGATGATCCAAGGGCCGAACTCAGAGAGATATTTATTCGTATAGCTGAAATGACACTGGAGCAGGGATATGCATACAGAGATATAGCAGTGGCAGTAGGTGATACTGAAAGGTATCTTCCGTATGTAGACGAGCTGTCAGAAGAATTCGGTATTCCTGTTTTTGCAGATAACAGTCATAGCCTGGAGATGAATCCATTTGCAGAGTTTATCAGGAGCGGACTTGAAACAGTGGCAGAAGGTTTTACATATGAGACTGTTATCCACTTCCTTCGCAGCGGACTTACAGGGATATCAAAGGAGGATGTGGATCTGCTGGATAACTATCTTTTTGCTACCGGTATGCGGGGAGAAAAAAAGTGGAGCCAGGCATTTGCGAGAATGCCTAAATATATGAAACATATGGACAGGAATGATGGGGCTGCTGAATCTGAAAATAACGGTAAAACCGGAACACAGCTGTCCGTAAAGGCGCTGGAACACATAAATGACGTCAGGGGACAGGTTTATGATATGCTTACTCCACTTCTGAAAGTAAAAAAAGGAAAGACCGCTTCAGAAATTACGAAGGCTCTCTATGAATTTATTGTATCAGCAAACATAGCGGATCAACTTAATAACTGTGCAAGGCGTTTCGGAGAAATGGGCGATCAGGCTTCAAAAAAAGAGTATGAGCAGGTCTACCGTTATATATGCGAGCTTTTAGAACAGATTCATGCCCTTCTCGGTGATGAACCTATGGATATTGCAGAATACACGGAGATAATAAAGGCAGGAATCTCGGAATTGCGGGTAGGCGTAATTCCTCTGGATGTTGACAGGGTAGTGATTGGAGATACGGAGAGAACCAGATTTAAACCTGTAAAGGTGATGTTTTTAGCAGGGCTGAATGACGGAATTGTGCCTGCATCAAATTCATCAGGTGGGATCATTTCTGATCTGGACAGGGAATTCCTTGCCGGTTCCGGCTTTGAGCTGGCTCCTACTCCCAGGCAGAAAATGTATATCCAACGACTGTATATGTATCATGTCATGACAAGACCGTCTGAAAGGTTAGTGCTGTCATATTCCCGGATGAACAGTATGGGTGAAAGTTTACGTCCGTCATACCTTGTGGCACAGATAAAAAAGATGTTCCCGGGGCTTGAAGAAATAGCAGCCTCGGATCGGTGTGGCGTAGACCTTATGCCGGGCGGCAGGGGCGAGGTGCGCTTGCTGCCGGAGCTTTTAAACAGATATGCGTCAGGCAGTATAAGCAATGAAGAGACGGGATTTTTGCGTACACTGCTTATCAGATGCAGGGAGAAGGCACCGGCCTTATGCAATGAGCTTATAGAAAAAGCATTTATAAAATACGCGTCAAATCCGTTATCTCCCAAGGCGGTTGCTATGCTGTATGGAAATATGTTAAAGGAAAGTACAAGCAGTCTTCAGGGTTTTGCCGGCTGTCCATATTCACATTTCCTGCGGTTTGGGATGCGTTTAAATGAACGTGAGGTTTCTGCTATAGACTCAAGGGATACAGGTATCATATATCATGGTATACTTCAGAGATTTGGAGAAGTACTTAAGGAAGAAGGCATGGACTGGGGCGACGTGGATGAAGAATTCCTTGATAAGATGCTGGACCACATACTTAAGCAGATTGCAGCTGAAATGGGACAGGAGACTCTGTACCAGGATGCCAAGACTGCATATCAGCTAAAAAGAGTACGTCGCATAGCGGGACGGAGTGCATCCGTACTATGTTACCAGGCTTCGAAAAGTGATTTTAAGCCCATTGAATACGAGAGAAAATTCGCAAGAGAAATATCAGATGATAAAGCCGCGGGAAAGATCAGTATCACAGGAACGATTGACCGCATTGATACTTGTGATAGGGATGATAAAAAATTTGTAAAGATTGTTGATTATAAATCCGGAGAAAATACATTCAAATTTGCCGAGCTTTATTATGGTATGCGTATGCAGCTTCCGTTATATCTGGAAGAGGCGGTCAGGTTTTTATCAAATGAAAGCAAAAAGGAAACAGTACCGGCGGCGTTCTTCTATTTCACACTTAAGGATCCACTGGTGCCTTTTGATGGTGTGGATGAGTCTTCGTATGAAGAGTATTGTGACAGTTATCTTAAGAACGCGCTTATTCCGGATGGCTGGTTTACAAATGAGGCGGTGCCTGCCCTTGATACCGGATTGGCGGAAACAGGCAAGTCGGATGCGATAAAACTACGGCTTAAGAAGGATGGCACACCCTATAGTGGATCAACCATACTTTCAGAATCTGAGATGAAGAAAATGATGGAATTTACTTCAGGAAAGTTGGAAAAAACCGGGAAGGAGATACTTGCCGGCAAAAAGGATATATCCCCTATGGAGGATAGCTGTAAGTATTGTCCGTATAAAGAACTTTGCGGTTTTGATGCAAGGATAAGGGGATATGAACGCAGGAAGATGGAGCTGGGGGAAGACGAAGCAAAGGCAAAGGTTTGTGGGAACGGAGCAATAGATGGGTAAGGTGAAATATACAGAAGAACAACAGGCAGTTATAGATGCAAGGCAGTCTAATCTCCTGGTTTCCGCAGCAGCGGGAAGCGGGAAGACTGCTGTGCTGACACAGCGGATAGTGTCACTTATAAATGATCCTGACGATCCGGCAGATATCGACAGCATGCTGATAGTTACATTTACGAAGGCGGCAGCCGCAGAGATGCGGGAAAGGATCGGAAATGCGATTGCGTCGGAAATGGAAAAGGATCCTGAAAATATGCACCTTGCAAAGCAGGAAACGCTGCTTCATAACGCACAGATCACCACTATTGATAGTTTCTGCCTTTTTGTGGTAAAGAATCATTTCAGCGCCATAGACCTGGATCCCGGTTTCAGGGCAATGGATGAGGCTGAGCGGACGCTGCTAAAAGAAGATGTTCTGGAGGAAATCATAGAGGAGGAGTATGCCCGTCAGGATGAAAATTTCATAAATCTTATAGAAAGCTATGAGGTAAAGGGAAATGAAGGCACTGTGGCAAAGATGATATATTCCCTTTTTGAAACGGCGAATTCGGAGCCGTTTCCTGAAAAGTGGCTTAATAATGTGCTGGAGGAAAATGAGTGCGCCACTGTTTCTGATATAAAGAATAGCCGTTGGTTTGTTGAGCTAATGCGTGCGGCTGACAGAGATATCGATACCGGGCTTGGCCAGGTGAAAAAGGCCATGGAACTGGCTGGACTTGAAGGGGGACCAAGGCGCTACCTTCCTGTTCTGCAGGATCTTAAGCAGCTGTTAGAAACCATGTATAGGGCAGCAGATTATGATGAAAAGCGCCGCATATACGGAACATACGAAAAGCAGAAACTGTCTACCGCAGGTTCCAAGGGAGAGGACAAAGACATCACAAAAAGGGCGAAGGAATACCTGGATTCTGCCAGGGAGCTGGTTGACAGTCTTGGGGATAGGTTTTCAGTAACTGATGCGGAACTAATGAGTTCGTACAGGGCTTCTGCTGATAATACTGCCGAGCTGATCCGACTTGTACTCTGTTTCATCGAAAGATTTAGTAAAAAGAAACGTGAAAAGAATGTGATCGATTTTGCAGATATGGATCATTTTGCTTTGCAGATATTGCTGGAAGAAAAGGATGGGGATATGGTTTCATCACCTGCAGCACTTGAGTACAGGGATCATTTTAAATATATTTTTGTGGATGAATACCAGGACAGCAATCTGGTGCAGGAATACATCATAAAGAGCATTGCCAGGGAAGACAACTATTTCATGGTGGGCGATGTCAAGCAGAGCATATATCGCTTTAGGCATGCAAAGCCCGAAATATTTATCGGAAAGTACGAAAGCTTTTCTGATGATGGCAGGGACAGAAGGATAGACCTTAATAAGAATTTTCGTAGCAGGGACACTGTGCTGGATTTCGTTAATGATGTGTTTGAACGCATCATGTATAAAGAATTTGCTGAAATAGACTATGACGACAGGGCTAAGCTCTATAAAGGCGCGGATTATCCGGATGACCCGGCGGGAACATACAAAAGTGAACTGCTCCATCTGGCGCTGGAAAAGGGACGGCTTTCGTCGAGACGGCGAAGTGCTGCCGCTGCAGATGGTGCCGCTGCTGACGGGGCGGGTGAAGATGTTATGCTTGCCGAAGGACGGGCAGAGTATGAAGCTTTGCTGGTGGGGGTCAAGATTCTTGAACTTATGGAGCAGGGCTTTAAGGTAAAGGATAAGGAAAGTGGTGAAATGCGTCCGCTTGAATTCCGGGATATAGTCATCCTTGAGAGATCAAGGACAAATGAAGATGTGATGAAAAAGATTTTTGACGATCTGGGAATACCGCTTTATTACGGCAGCAGGACAGGATACTTTTCTGCAACCGAGATAAAGATGGTGATGAATGCACTTCAGACATTGGACAATCCCCGGCAGGATATACCACTTTATAGCACCGTGACGTCCTTTAAGGCTGTGCTTTCTGACGAGGAGATGGCACTGCTTAAGGGATGGAGCAGAGAAACGGGAGGGCGTTTTTGCTTATATGACATTCTGTCTGCGGCAGCTAAAGCTGATATGTCATTGCTTGAAAATAGTGTTATCGCCGGAATTTCCGAGAAATGTGCAGCATTTTTAGAGTGGCTGGACAGGTACAGGGATATGGCAAGATTTGTGTCTATTCGTGTACTTTTAGACAGGCTGCTTGCTGAAAGTAATTACATAGCAGGTATAACTGCAATGCCTGATGGTGATCAGCGCAGAGCGAATATTAACATGCTGCTGGAGCGTGCTACTGAATTTGAGCGGACCAGTTATTACGGCCTATTCCATTTCGTAAGGTATATTTCAAGACTTAAGGAAAAGGAAGTGGATTACGGTGAGGCCGGCATCCTTGATGAAAATGCCAATGTGGTGCGCCTTATGACGATACATAAGAGTAAAGGTCTGGAATTTCCGGTTGTATTTGTTATAAATCTCAGAAAGAAGATCAATCAGATGGATTCTACCGGCCCCTGCCTGGTTGATTCGGAGTTGGGTGTGGCTCTTAAGGCTATCGACCCTGTAAAGCGTATAAGCAGGAAGGGGCTTAAGTATATGTCCTTTGCTACGAAGATGGAAAAGGATGCCATTGCAGAGGAATTGAGGGTGCTGTACGTTGCCCTTACCCGTGCGAAGGAAAAACTCATTATAACCGACGTGGAGGAACTGAACGATGATGGTTCAGCCAAGGATATCTGCAGACCGGAAGAGGCGAAGAACTGCATGGATATGATCCGTTATGTGATAAACATGACCGAAGTTTCCGATAAGAATTACGAGATAGTTCTTTCGGAAAAGGATCTGGCCGTGAGCATAGTAGAGCGTGGGGATGAGGCTATAGAGACCGCCAGGGAGCTGCTCATGTCGGATTTGGAACCGGATCCGGAGCTGTCAGCACTTCTCGAAAGGAAATCGGAGTACCGGTATGGTTTTCCTTCTCTTCAGGGACTTTTTACAAAAACTACAGTATCGGAGCTTAAAAAGGCTGCCTATGATGATGAACTGGAAAATCATATGTTTGAGGAAAAGGAGCCGGATACTTATATACCTTCCTTTGTCGGGATTGATGACACTGATGCTGCAGGGAGAGGTACAGCTTATCATAAGATTATGGAGCTTTTACCTTTTGAAAAGCTGGATGATAAAAATTTAGTGGAGGAAATCATAAAAGAAACTCTGGATAATGCTGTTATAGATAATAAGATGACGGATAATGCGGCAAAAACTGTACGGCTTTCGGATATAGCCCTGTTTGCAGGACAGGATCTTTCAAAGGAGATGTCAGATGCTGCACGGGCAGGAAAACTGTACAAAGAACAACCATTTTTCTACGCCGTACCTGCCAGGCGTTTTGAAGAAGGTTTTCCTGCGGATGAATCGGTGCTGGTTCAGGGCGTGATAGATGCCTATTTTGAAAAAGATGGCGTACTTACCATTCTTGACTATAAAACGGATAGGGTTAGTTCTGCAAAACAGCTTGTGGACCGGTATAAAATACAGCTGGATATATATGCTGAGGCTCTTGAACAGATAAGCGGTCAAAAAGTGGGACGCAGGATAATCTATTCGTTTGCACTAAATAAGGTTATTTTGTTATAAAACATTATGGAAAGCCTGTAGTCGGTCTGATATAATTACATGATGGGGGAGCGTGTTTAGTGCATTTTGTACGACACACTGAAGACAGGAAAAGTATATGCAGATAACAGCGGATATAGAGGAATTACTCAGCTTAGGCTATCGCATTGCTACGGAAAATAATTTCGTGGCTCTGTTTGATATGATATTGGATAAATGTATCGATTTCACGGATGCAGATGGTGGGTCGCTCTATATTGAGGCTGAAGGTTCTCTTAAGCATCTGCTTGACATAAACCGTACCCTGGATGCCGACAGCAAAAAGAGCAGTATTGAGGCTGATAAAATAGCGGCAGGTCCCGACGATACGGACATCTTTACTTATTGTTACCACAATCCCGAAAATCTTTTAAATATTCCGGATATATATCTTGATGAGCGTTTTGACATCACCGAGATTAAGAAATTTGATGAAGAGAATGATTACCGTACCCAGTCAGTGCTGATGATTCCCATACTTGAGCCGGATCAGTCAGTGTTGGGGGTTATGATGCTTTATAACTGCCTTGATGATGAGCGTAATATCATTCCCTTCAGTTCGGACTATGAGAAACTTGTCAAGTCCCTTACTGCTCAGATGGCAAATACCCTTACCAGTATGATCCTGATCCAGGACCAGGAGGAGTTACTGGAGTCCTTTGTGGAATGTATGACTACCGCGATCGACGCCCGTACTCCTTATAACGGTAAGCACACAAAGCATGTTGCCAGGTATTGCCAGGCTATTACTGACTACATGAATGTGCTTTATACAAGGGATGCCATTGACAGATATATTACACCTAATGAGCAGGAACAGCTCTTGTTGGCTGCAAAGCTTCATGACATAGGAAAGATGATCACTCCACGTGAAATCCTGAACAAGGCTACACGTCTGGGTGAAAAATATTCGGATCTTCGCAATAAGCTGGAAAAGATACGCCTACGTATTAAGATAGACATGCTGGAGCACAAGATGCAGATCGAACTCTGGCAGGAGGAGGATGAACTCCTTGGAAAGTTCCTGGATCAGCTTGATACCCTGAATACATCAGGTTTCCTTACTGATGAGCAGATCGCTTTCATTGACCAGATGGGTGAGAAGTTCTATGAGGATTTTGACGGTACTATAACTCCGTATCTTGATGCGAATGAGAAGTATTCTCTCCATATCCGCAAGGGTACGCTGACGGAAGAGGAAAGGGAAGTTGTAAAGCGTCATGTTACGTATACGGCACAGATGCTTTCCAAGATTAATTTCTATGACAAGTATGACAGGGTGGTTGCAATCGCATCTAACCACCATGAGTATATTGATGGTAGCGGATATCCCAGGGGACTTAAGGATGGACAGCTGGATCTTCTGACCAGAATAATGACAGTGTGTGATATTTTCGATTCACTTACTGCAGATGACAGGCCGTACAAAAAGAAACTGACTCTGCATAAGGCACTCAGTATTCTGAATGAGATGGCCAAGGAAGGTAAGCTTGATGCAGGCATTGTGCTTATAGTTTCTGATTATATGTCTAAGCATTTTGATGAGCTTTCTGCCCAGATGAAGGAAGAAGAACTTCGGGAAAAGGAGGAAGAAGAGAGATCTTACTCCGATTTCCAGGCAGACGGAAAGCGCATGGAGGAGCAGGAGCGGGCTATTCGTGACGAGGCGATACCTGATGACGAGGTTGGAATAACTGTTACAGAGGAACTGCTTGATATAGATGTACCTTTTGTAGGACTGTCTCAGACGGATAAGATGTCGGATAGGAAGTCTGAAAAAGATGATATTATCGGAAGGACACTTGCTCCTGACAAAGTAATTGATGCGATATCAAAGTCCGGCGGACAGGAGAAGAAAAAGGATAAATCAGAATTAAAAGATCGGCAGGCTGATGATAAGGCAAAAGCTGTGAAAAATGATGGAGAGTCCGATGAAAAAGAAAATCAGAAACGAAGGACTGCTGAATCCGTCAATGAAGAGATAAGGGCCAGAAACGAGGAGCTTGAAAGGACTAAGGCAGAGGAAGTCGGCAAGTCTGTTGTGATGGATGAGATTCCCAGGTCCGGCAAGCCCAGGTCACGAAAAGGTAAGAAATCCAAGGGAACGGGCACTACACTCGATCTGGAGGCGGCAAAGGATAATGATAGTGCCGGTAGCACGGTGAAAGATAAGACGGAGGAAGAAAAGCAGAGCCCTCCTATAGCTGCCGTAAATGACGGCCTGGAGAACCTGCCCTTCTTAGATGATCGTCTGCTTGATCTGGACGATGACAAGGAAGAGGACCCGAATCCTTTTGCAAGGCACAGGGCGGCGGAGGTTCTGCCATCAGCAGGGAATCCAATGCTGGCAGGCAGAGCGGGAGAAAACTAAACCAGTTTAGTTTAAAAGCACTGCGTCAGCGGTGCTTTTTTTGAGATTATGGATAAAAATAAATTTAAGTTAACTGAATCATCTTTTGGCCGGTCAGTATATATGATACTGCCCTTTGCGGCGTATTATGTGACACTTAACCTACTGATACGTGGGGCAAGGCTTATTGTACTGCATGTGGCACGCAGCAACGGAGAGCTTGCAGGCGTGTTCAGGCGCAATGCGTCCTCAGTGGAAATGTGGTGCAGCGTCATTGCCTATGTGATAACCATAGTTCTGCTGTGGCTTTTATTCAGAAAAAGTGATACTGTCGAGCAGAAAATCAATCCCGTTAATCCCAAGAACATATTGGCATACGTATGTACATTTGTTGCCGGTGGCGGATCCGCCATAGCTCTTAATTCCCTGGTGGCATGCATATTGGAATTGGTCAAAGCTGATGACAGTCTGACCCAGGGGATGTCCTTCGATGCCGGCAAGCCTTTTTTGCCGGGACTTATATTATATGTGATTTTATCTCCATTGCTTGAGGAAATGACTTTCCGCTGGCTGACGTACGGACGTATAAAAAAGACCATAGGCGAAAGTCAGGCTGTACTTATTACTTCTATTTTCTTTGCACTGGTTCATGGAAATGTGGTGGTGGCGATTTATGCATTCATAATGGGTATGATAATGGCGCTGATCTACAGGCAGTCAAAGACATTTGCCCTTTGCGTGCTCTTTCATCTGTCGGCCAACGCGTTTGTCTTTGTTTCTGCGTATGTGCTATAATAATTTGTTATGTTAAGTAAGGAGTAAACTGGAAAAAATGATCGCTGATTATATGAAAGCAATGAAAATGGGTGAAAAGGAGTACCGGTCCTGTATAGTTCGCGGTGAGTATCCCTATCTGCCCGTTTTGGATGAGCTTGTTTCGCATGTGGATATAGATGCGCAGGTGCCTTTGGGGCTGGTTCAGATTCCACTGGATCAGGTGGTGGGTACATATGCAGCCGGACGGACGACTTCTTTTGCCAGGAATTTTATGCCCATACTTGATGAGAACTCTGAGTTCGCATTCAAGTGGAGCCAGCTCTATGATGCCATGGAAGCGGAAGGAATGCGTGATCCTGTCATTGCCTATGAGTTTAATAATAAATTCTATGTAATGGAAGGCAACAAGCGTGTATCTGTCTCAAAGTACATGGGGGCTGTCACCATCGAAGGAAATGTAACACGAATGATGCCTAAGCGCACGGACGACCCGGAGTGCAGGCTTTATTATGAATTTGTGGATTTCTATGATATTACCGGCGTAAATTACCTTTATATGAGCAGGGAAGGAAATTTTAAGAAATTGATTTCCGAGACCTATCCGGTGACCGACGAGGAAGGGAATACCAGAAAGTGGACCAAGGACGAAGAGCTGGAGTTCAGGGCTTTTTACACATTCTTTGCAAAGGAATTTAAGGCAAGGGCAGAAGGCAAATTCCACATAACGGTGGGTGATGCGCTCTGTCTTTTTCTCGGGATATTTAACTATGATGAAGTTAAGGATGCGTCACAGTCAGAGATAAAGACAGATGTACTGCGGTTCTGGAGAGAGTTTGCCCTTTACGACAAGGGTGATGAGCTGACACTGGTACTTAACCCTACCCGTGAGCCCAAGAAACTTAATCTTATGAAACTCTTCCCTGGAAACACCCAGCAGCTTAAGATTGCATTCATCCATGATAAGAGTGCGAATGAATCTTCCTGGACATATTCCCATGAGCTGGGCAGGAAGTATGTGATGGATGCTTTCGGGGACAAGATAGCCACATCTTGTATAGAGAGAGTGGATGGGGATGATGCTGATGACGTGTTTGATGCAGCTGTTGAAGCTGGCAACAAAGTCATATTTGCCACATCACCTAAGCTTGCATCTCCGGCACTCAGGGCAGCCATACGACATCCGGAGGTTAAGATACTTAACTGTTCCATGAGCCTGTCACATCAGACCATAAGGTCATATTACCTGAGAATGTACGAGGCCAAGTTTATTACCGGTACCATTGCAGGAGTTATGCTGGAACATGGTTCCATAGGATATATTTCGGATTATCCCATACATGGTACTACTGCGGAGATAAATGCATTTGCGCTTGGCGTCCAGACAGTAAATCCCAGGGCTAAGGTTTTCCTTGAGTGGTCCATGGTAAAGGATAGGGATGTAAATGAAGAATTTAGGAAAAACGATGTCACTCTCATATCCGGAAGGGATCTGAATGCAAAGGTCAGCCAGGGACAGGAGTTTGGCCTGTATATCCCGAATGAAGACGGATCCCATACGAACTTAGCGGTTCCCGTAAGGCATTGGGGTAAGCTGTATGAGGAGATCATTCATTCTATCCTTTCAGGAGGATATAAGAATGATGAAAATGTATATGAAAACCAGGCGCTGAATTATTTCTGGGGAATGTCTTCCGGAGCGATAGATGTTATCTATTCCAGGAATCTCCCCGCGGGAGTAGTCAGAATGCTCAGGACTTTCAGGGCAGATATAAGGGATATGGATCTTAATCCTTTTACCGGACCGATCTTTGACCAGAACGGCGTGATGCGCTGTGAAGACGGCCAGTCGCTTAGTGCTAAAGAGTCGGTTTCCGTTGACTGGCTAAATGACAATATAGTCGGTTACATACCGGATATTTCAGAGCTTAAGGATGAGGCAGTGGAGCTTGTCAAAGTGCAGGGCATAAAGAAAGAAACTGAGGGACAGGCGTGAAGATACTGGCACTGGCGGACAAGGAATCAAAGAATTACTGGGATTTTTACAGGCCGGGAAAGCTTGATGGCATCGACCTCATCATTTCCTGCGGCGATCTGAAACCTGCATACCTTACATTCCTTGCGACCTTTGCCCATGTGCCCATACTGTATGTGATGGGGAATCATGATGCTGTATATGAAACAACGCCACCTGAGGGCTGCATCTGCATAGAGAATAGCATATATGTTTATCAGGGCGTTCGCATACTGGGAATCGGCGGATCCATGAGGTATAAGCAGGGACCCTATCAGTTTAATCAGAATGAAATGAATGTGCGGGTCTCCAGGCTGTGGTCCAAGATAAAGAAGAATGAGGGTTTTGACATACTGGTCACCCATTCGCCTGCCTATCAGATAGGTGACGGGACTGACCTTCCGCATACGGGATTTAAGGCTTTTAACAAGCTGCTGGATAAGAATTCACCAAGGTATTTCCTTCATGGACATGTGCATGCGACTTACGGAAGGGAGTACAAAAGGCTGAAGACCTATAAGGACACGCTGATAATCAATCCCTATGAAAGCTATCTTTTTGAATATGAGACGGAGTATGAAAATGAATTCGAGAAGATAAGGGCACGGGAAGAACGCGACAGAGCAGCAAAACAGTAATAATGTTATACAGATGGTATAACATTATGAAGATAATAGTGATGTTATACACTTAGTATAATGGTGATGAATCAGAAGAAGTTTAGATAAAGAGGTTTAATTATGAGTTGGGAGAATAATGTAAGAAAGGTTGTTCCTTACACGCCGGGCGAACAGCCGAAATCACAGGAAAAGATAATAAAACTAAATACAAACGAATGCCCATATCCGCCGGCACCGGGAGTAAAAAAACTTTTGGAGGCGGAAAGCTACGAGGACTTAAGGCTTTATCCGGCACCGGATGCGGCAGCTTTAGTGGATGTGTTGGCTGAGTACTATGGTGTAGGTTCGGATCAGGTATTTGTAGGAGTTGGATCGGATGATGTCATTTCGATGGCATTCCTCACCTTCTTTAATTCCGATAAGCCCATACTTTTTCCGGATATAACGTATTCTTTCTATCCGGTATGGTCAGATGTGTACAAGATACCGTATAAGAAAGTGGCTATTGATGCAGACTTCAGGATAAATGCCGATGATTACAAGCAGGAAAACGGGGGCATAATAATCCCTAATCCCAATGCGCCTACGGGCGTGCTTGAAGATCTTTCACTGATAGAGGATATCGTAAAGTCAAATCCTGACAGCATCGTGATGATAGATGAAGCTTACATTGACTTTGCTGAAGAAGGAACAAGTGCGTTGTCTCTTGTATCAAAATATGACAACCTTCTTGTCATCAGGACATTTTCAAAATCCCGTGCAATGGCAGGTCTTCGCATAGGTTTTGCCATAGGTAATGCGAAACTGATAAAGTTCCTGAATGATGTGAAATACTCTGTAAATTCATACACGATGAACCGTCCTTCACTTGAGTTGGGCACGGAGGCTGTAAAGGATGATAAGTATTTCAGGCAGACACTTGCAAAGATAGTAAATACCCGTGAGAGGATGAAAAAGGAACTGTCAGCGCTGGGGTTTTCATTTCCTGATTCAAAGAGTAATTTTATATTTGCAAGCCACGCTACGGTTCCTGCAGAGGATATATTCAAATATCTTCGTGGGAAGAATATTTATGTCAGGTATTTTAAGCAGGAACGTATAGATAATTATCTTCGTATCACTGTGGGAACGGATGAAGAGGCTGATGCGCTGATCGGTGCATTGAAGGATTTTGTAAGTAAGTAAATAAAAATACAATATATGATCATTAGATCGGAAAGCGGTGTGAAATGAACTTTATCCTGGATATTTTAAGAGGAATGGTTATAGGTATTGCAAACGTGATACCGGGTGTCAGCGGCGGTACCATGGCAGTTTCCATGGGTATCTACGACAAGATGATATTTGCGCTGACGCATATTTTCAAGGAGATAAAAAAGAGTATCATCACACTTCTGCCTATCGGAATAGGAATGGGCTTGGGAATCGTGGGCCTGGCCAAGCTTATCGAGGTAATGTTTGATAAGATTCCGGTGCAGACCAACCTGTTTTTCATAGGCCTTATACTTGGTGGTCTTCCCATGATAATAAAAGAAGTCAAAGGGAAAAAGATCGGTGTGGCTCATGTAATTGGTTTTATAGTATTCTTCGCTCTGGTTGTTGGACTTGCATTGCTTGATGGTGTCACCGGCGAAGACGCAGATTTAAGTTTCAGCCTTTTGACTGAACTTAAGCTCATAGGTGCAGGCGTGATTGCGGCTGCTACCATGGTAATACCCGGTGTCAGCGGATCAATGATGCTTATGTTGCTTGGCTTATACCAACCTGTAATATCTGCCATAAATGATTTTGTAAGTGCACTTAAGAATTTTGATATGCAGGGAATACTTGCAGGTGTGGGAATACTCCTTCCCTTTGGAATTGGTGTAGTGATCGGAATATTCGCTATCGCAAAGCTGATAGAATTCCTGTTCAATAAATTTGCGGCAGTAGTTTACTGGTGCATAATAGGACTTATAACCGCATCGCCCATTGCTATCGTAATAATGAACAAAGAGATTTTTGCAAACTTAAATGCAGTTACGATAATCACATCCGTTGTAACTTTTGCAATAGGATGTGTGATCGCATTTTTCCTGGGCGGAGATGTGAAGAAGGAAGAGAAGGCAGAGGCTGCGGCAGAGGACAAGTAAGAGCTGAGTATATAAGCACAGCCGATATGTAGTTGATAGAATGAATTGACTGAGGATTTTAATGGACGAGTATACAGGCTTTGCAGAAGTATATGATGAGCTGATGGAAGATGTTCCGTATGCTGAGTGGTGCGACAGAATTGTTGCGGTTCTTAAAGAGAATGGCATAAATGACGGGCTTGTGTTGGACTTAGGCTGTGGGAGCGGCACTATGACTGAGATGCTTGCAGCTGCAGGCTATGATATGACCGGGGTAGACCTATCGCCGGAGATGTTGGAAAAGGCAAAGCTTAAGAAGGAATCCTCCGGAAATGATATACTGTATCTGTGTCAGGATATGAGGAGCTTTGAGCTCTACGGGACTGTTAGGGCTATCGTGTGCGTATGCGACAGCCTTAATTATATTTTAGATGAAGATGAGCTTAAGCATGTGTTTGAGCTGGTAAATAATTATCTGGATCCCGGTGGACTGTTTTTGTTTGACATTAATACAGTGCATAAGTACCGTGATGTCATAGGGGATATGACCATTGCAGAAAACCGGGAAGACTGCAGTTTCATCTGGGAAAATTATTATGACGGTGACAGCGGCGTAAATGAATATGACCTGACCCTTTTCATAAGGGATAGGGAAAGCGACCGGGGCGATGCAGGGGCAGTCTACAGAAAGCATGAAGAAACACATTTCCAGCGTGGCTACGAACCGGAACGGATAACGGAGCTGCTTAAAGAGGCGGGGATAGAATTCATCGAAGCATTTGACGGTGAGAAGACTGAGAATATTTCTGAAAAGGTGCGTGTGAGCGAAGACAGCGAGCGTGTCTTCTTTATTGCAAGAGAGTGTATGAAAAAAATCTAAATGTGCTTACTTCACGGTGCTGCGTAAACGTGGCAGAAAGGAGTTTCATGAAACACGGATTTATAAAAGTATCGGCAGTTACGCCGAAGATAAAGGTTGCGGATCCGGAATACAATGCCGGCGTATGTATTGAGGCAATAAAGGCGGAGGCAGCAAAGGGTGCGAAGATAATTGTGCTGCCGGAGCTGGTGCTGACCGGCTACACCTGTCAGGATCTATTCCTGCAGGATACTCTTATAGCTGAGGCAAAAGAGCAGCTTTGCCGCGTTATTGTGGAAACAGCGGATGTAGATGCCCTTGTTTTCATAGGACTTCCCATGGAACTTTGTGGAAAGCTTTATAACGTGGCGGCAGTTTTTTCACATGCCGGAATAAAAGGATTTGTTCCCAAGAGATATTTGCCTAACTATGCCGAGTTTTATGAGCAGAGACACTTTACCGAAGGACAGGAGGAAGTGATTTTTGTTGATTTTGCAGGACAGACGGTTCCCTTCGGCGGTAATCTGATATTTCAGTCGGATGTGATAGACGGGCTTGCTGTCGGCTGTGAGATATGCGAGGACCTTTGGGTTCCCGATCCTCCTTCAACAGCACTTGCAAAGGCAGGAGCAAATATCATAGTGAATCTTTCTGCGTCCAATGAGACTGTCGGAAAGGCTGAATACAGAAGAGGGCTTGTGGGAATGACCAGCTCAAGGTTGCTGTGCGCGTATGTATACTGCAGCGCGGCAGAGGGCGAGTCCACCCAGGACCTGGTTTTCTCCGGACACAATATCATAGCCGAGAACGGAAGGATACTTTCAGAGACGAAACGTTTTGAGGCGGGCGTCGCAAGAGCTGACATAGATATTAAGAGGCTGATGAGCGAACGCAGGAGAATGACTACTTTTGATGTTCCCCTTAAGGCTGAGGATGGTTTCACAAGGGCAGGCTTTGACTTGGAAAAATGTGACACAGCGCTTGAGCGTGTATTTGATCCGGCACCCTTTGTTCCTTCTGATGCGGCTGCCCGTGCAGACAGGTGTGAGGAGATACTTTCCATTCAGAGCTATGGCCTGAAAAAGAGATATGAGCATACAGGATTAAAGACAGCAGTGATCGGTGTATCAGGGGGATTGGATTCCACCCTTGCATTGTTGGTAACCGTAAGAGCCTTTGACATGGCAGGTCTTGACCGCAAGGGAATAAAGGCTGTCACCATGCCCTGTTTCGGAACCACGAGCAGGACAAAGGGCAATGCAGTAAGGCTTTCTGAGGCACTTGGCTGCGAACTTATTACTGTTGATATCGCGGCATCCGTAAGACAGCATTTCAGTGACATAGGCCATGATGAAAATGACCATAGTGTGACCTATGAGAATGGACAGGCCAGGGAGCGTACACAGGTGCTTATGGATATGGCCAATAAGGAAAACGGCCTGGTTATCGGTACCGGTGATATGAGCGAGCTTGCTCTCGGCTGGGCGACATATAACGGCGACCATATGTCCATGTACGGTGTGAATGCCGGTGTACCTAAGACGCTGGTGCGTCACCTGGTGGCTTATTATGCAGACAGCTGTGGTAATGAGGAAGTGTCAGCTGTTCTCAGGGATGTGCTGGATACGCCGGTGAGCCCTGAACTGCTTCCGCCTGAAAACGGTGAGATCTCCCAGCGAACAGAGGATCTTGTAGGACCTTACGAGCTTCATGACTATTTCTTATACTACATGCTTAGGGCAGGTTTTGCACCGGATAAGATTTACCGTATAGCCTGCAGGAGCTTTGAGGGAACATATGATAAAGAGACAATACTGAAGTGGCTGAAAGTATTCTATAGGCGGTTCTTTGCGCAGCAGTTCAAGCGTTCCTGCCTGCCGGACGGACCGAAGGTAGGTTCTGTTGCAGTATCGCCAAGGGGTGACCTGAGGATGCCGTCAGATGCCAGCCGTGCCGCATGGCAGAAAATCCTTGACAGGCTGGGGTAGATACTCAAAAAATAACTTTGGACTAAATTATTGACCGCACCATTTGGGGTAACAGTCATTCTTTTTTAGTTGGCATAGGCTGTGCATCACTGTATATTACATCATCTGTACTTTTTAGTGATTCTCTTGTTACCAATTTGCCATTAATATATATTTCTACATTATCTAAGTTTGAATCAAGGAAAATAGTTTTTAATTTCTTGTCGTTTAAACTTTTTTCGCTATTCCAATATATTCTTTTTAAATTTTCACAGTCTCTGACAGCTGATTCACCAACTAATACGGCAGATTTTGGTATTTTTATTTCTTCAATTGCGGTTTTGTTGAATGCAAATGGTTCAATGTCTTCAACTGTGTCCGGAATATCAACATTCTTTAGCTTTGCACATTTAGAAAATGCTGCTTTGCCAATATATGTTAATCCATCAGGAAGTTTAATGCTTTCAAGCCTTGTACACTCATGAAAACAATAATCACCAATTTCAAGTACATAATCATTAAGTTCTATGTTTTTTAAATGATTACAGTAAAAAAATGCTTCCGGAGGTAATATATCTATTCTATTTGAAACATACACATCTTCAAGTGCTGTACAATTCTTAAATGCACCTTCGCCAAGATGATTTACAAAATCAGGAATATGTATACTTTTTAAAGAATAACAATTTGCAAATGCCTCCGGATCAATAGATCGAAGTGTTTTGGGCAATTCTATTGATTCAAGTTCTGCATGTCCGCTAAATGCCCTTGTGACTATGTCACGTACAGTGTCTTGTATTTTTACATCATAAACATAATCACTGCAACCGAGTACTCTTGTTTTGTCATCATCATAAATAACGTTATCAATAATTACACTCATTTTTTAATCCTCTTTAGTTGAACGATGCACCAAACATGGCGTATCTTATTAATAGTTAATAGAATATTTTGTGTCCGTTTTCTTCGTACACAATATACAGAAAAAGATTTTCTAATACTTATATTATAACATTATTTGGCAATTAGGAAAGATACGTCCTGATGTTAGTGCTGCAACGATAGAGGCAGTTCTGGGTAAAATGGTCAGGAGTGGTTCAATTAGAAAAGTTGGTTCGGGAAAAATATGGTATAATTCCAAGGAAAGTGTATGTGGGAGGGGAAAATATTGGATAATAGTGTACCCCATATGAAGTACGATGCTTCGGGACAGGGCGTGACACTTCACTGCCCGGGATGTGGCGCAGCACTGGTTTTTGACCCTGTGTCAGGGAAGATGCTCTGCGAGAGCTGCGGCAATATGTATTCCGCAGGAGAACTGGGGTTCGAGAACCGCTTTACCGCAGATGAAGAAGACACGATGGAATGTAATGTCTACAAATGTCGTTCCTGTGGTGCCGAGCTTAATGTGAGTGATAATACCTGTTCTACCTTCTGTGCTTACTGCGGACAGCCGACGGTAGTGTTTGACAGAGTGGCCACCATGAAGAAACCGCAGTTTATCATTCCATTTTCCATTACAAAGGAGCAGGCTGTCAGCTTACTCAGGTCCAAGGTTAATGCCGGTAAATGTGTGCCAAAGGAGGTGAAGGAATTCTCCATAGACAGGGTAGTAGGGATCTATGTCCCTTTCTGGCTTTTCGATATGGATTATTCTGACAAACAGCTGCTATCCGGTGAGGTTGGAAGCGGCAAGTATGCTCATAAGTATTACTACTACAGAGAAGGCTCCACTCATTTTAGTAATATGACACTTGATGCATCAAGACAGCTGAATGATGAGTCATCAAAGCGTTTAGAACCTTATATGACAGGAGCACTGCTTCCCTTTAAAGCGGATTATCTTTCCGGATTCTATTCCGACAGGTATGATGTCGAAAATTATGAACTGCAGAGGGCTGCGGTAAGAAGAGCAGGAGAGTTGTTTAACAAAGAGGTTGAAACGGACGTGGCGAAGAGCGGCAATGTGCATAATATAGTGCGTCTTAAAGGTAATCCGAGGGCAAATATAAACGATATTAAATACGCGCTGTTGCCGGCGTGGTTTTTAACCTTCAGATATAAGGATGTTCCTTATACGATGCTTGTTAACGGACAGACCGGTAAAGTCGTAGGCGGTCTTCCCTATGATAAGACCTCACAGGCAATAAAGTTTTCCATGATATTTGCACTCGTAACTCCGTTGGCTTCGATCATATATTACTATATATTGAATTATTTTGGATTTGATGAAATCAGGCCTGCCTTTTTGATACTTGGCTTAACCGCTGCCCTTTGGTGTAAAGCTTTCAAGAACATGAGGGATATTAAGACCAGTAATAAACTGTCAAGTGCAAAAGAAATCGCAAGTTATTCGAAGAACAGATAGGGGAAAGAGGATATGATAGCTATCGCAATAATACTTGGAATAAACACCGGCATATCTGTTGCACTGTATTTTGTGTCCAGTGCACTTAAAAAATCAAATGATCTTGGAAATACAGAGGCAAAGTATCATGACTTCGCGGATTCATTTGTAAGGTTTGATGTCAGAAAAGACAAGGTCAACAGGAATCTGTATCGATTTTAAACGCTTGTATCGGTAGGGGGTGTTATATGGAAAACTATATGCAGGAAGCTATAAAAGAAGCATATGACGGGATAAATGCCGGTGATGGCGGTCCTTTTGGCTGCGTGATAGTTAAGGATGGAAAGATAATCGGCCGGGGCCATAACAGGGTGCTTTTGAAAAAAGATCCCACCTGCCACGGTGAGGTGGAGGCCATAAGGGATGCTTGTAAAAAGGCGGGTACCCATGATCTCAGCGGAAGTATACTCTACACCACAGCTGAGCCTTGCCCCATGTGCTTAGGTGCTTCGCTTTGGGCGAATATAAGTGAAGTACGATACGGCTGCAACAGAAAGGACACTGACGGAATAGGTTTCAGGGACGACAGGTTTTATGATTATATTGCAGGCAAGACAGAGATAATGCCGGTAGTGGAGGACGACCGGGAAGAATGCCTGAAACTCTTTAAAGACTATAATGAAAGTGAAAAGAAAAAGATCTATTGAGTATATAGGTCTCAGGAGGAATAAAATGAAATTTGCAGACAGACTTGACCGTTTCGGGGAGGAGATATTCGCTTCCCTTAATAACAAGAAACTTGAGCTGGAAACACAGGGAAGAAAGATATACAACATGAGCGTGGGTACTCCGGATTTTAAGACGCCGGAGCACATTAGGAAAGCGCTGGAAGAGGCTGCAGCGGATCCTGACAATTGGAAGTATGCACTTCGAGATATACCTGAGCTTCTGGATGCAGTGTGTGCTTATTATAAAAAAAGATACGGAGTTACTATAGAGCCGGATCAAGTAATGAGCTGCTACGGTACCCAGGAGGGCGTGGGACATTTAGCACTTGCCCTTTGCAATAAGGGTGATGTGGTACTTCTTCCGGATCCCTGTTACCCGGTATTCCAGGCAGGAAGCTTTTTAGCAGAGGCAGAGCCCTGGTACTATCCGCTTTCCAAAGAGCATGATTTCCTGCCGCATCTTGCGGACATACCTGAGGATGTAGCAAGAAAAGCCAAGTACATGATAGTAAGTCTTCCTGCAAATCCTGTCGGTTCCATTGCGAGGGAAGGGATATACGATGAGATTGTAGCATGGGCTAAAAAGTACGATGTGCTCATAGTTCATGATAATGCCTACAGCGATATTATCTTTGACGGAGTAAAGGGCGGAAGTTTCCTTGCAACTGAAGGTGCAGCGGATGTGGGAGTTGAGTTTTTCAGCTTGTCCAAATCATTTAATGTGACCGGTGCCCGTATTAGTTTCCTTATCGGAAGAAAAGATGTTGTGGACGCGGTTAAGCTCTTAAGGAGCCAGATCGATTTCGGCATGTTCCTGCCCATACAGAAGGCGGCCATAGCTGCACTTGAAGGTCCCACCGAAATGGTGGTGGAGCAGTGTGATGATTATCAGGCAAGGCGTGACGCACTTTGCGGGGGCGCAAGGGCGATCGGTTGGAATATTCCGGATACGAAGGGCAGCATGTTCGTATGGGCACCACTGCCGGAGACATACACTTCCAGCATGGAGTTTTGCATGGACCTGCTTAATAAGGCAGGAGTACTCTGTACGCCCGGTGCAAGCTTCGGTCCCCATGGTGAGGGATATGTCAGGTTTGCTTTGGTGCTTCCGCCGGAGGAAATCGCGGAGGCACTTAAGTTCGTGAAAGAAAGCGGAATGCTGAACTGACGGTTTCACATACAGCTTTTTTATCGGGGACATACAGGAATAAGGGGGATAGGATTTGAAAACACTGTTAGTATATTATTCACTCGAAGGCAATACCGAATATGCCGCACAGAAGATAGCGGATAAGATCGGCGCTGACCTTCTGAGGCTTGTTCCGCAGAAAGCCTACTCAGATAAAGGTTTTGCAAAATTCTTCTGGGGCGGAAAGAGTGCCGTCATGGCGGAAAAGCCTGTGCTGCAGCCTTACGAAGTGTATCTTGCAGATGTGGACCGTATCATTTTCGGATTTCCGGTATGGGCATCTAATTTCACTCCGCCTATTCGTAGTTTCATAGCTGAGAATGCCGAGGCTATCAAGGAAAAGCAGTTTGCAGCCTTTGCCTGCCAGAGCGGTAACGGCGCAGAGAAAGCTTTTGAGAAACTTAAGAAGGCTCTTGAAATAGAAAGCTTTGAGGCTACAACGGTACTGATAGATCCGAAGAGTAAGCCGTCGGAAGAAAATGAAAAAAAGATAGCTGAGTTTTGTGACAGGCTTGGCAAATAATAAAAATATCAATAGTATATTTTTTAGAAAGGAAAATCGGTTTTAAGAGATAATATGAACATTATAGAAATAAAAGATGATGAAAAGAAAAAAGAGATAAGCCGTACGATACTTGAGGCACTTACTGAGTGGTTTGAGGTTACTGAATCACGGGAAGGCTATATTTCGGACAGCCCCGGAAAGATATTCTTTGCGGCATATGACGGTGAAAGACCTGCCGGATTTGTATACCTGAAGGAAACAGGAAAGGATACCATGGAGCTTGCAGTAATGGGCGTGCTCAAGGAGTTCCACAGACAGGGCGTTGGCCGGCAGCTTTTTGAAAATGCAAAGAAAGCCGCAGCAGATGCAGGCTACAGTTTCATCCAGGTAAAAACCGTAAAGATGGGAATGTATGAGGACTACGATCGTACGAACCGCGCTTATATAGCATGGGGTTTCAAGGAGTTTGAAGTATTTCCACTGTACTGGGATGAGGCAAATCCCTGTCAGATATATGTTATGTCTTTGAAATAAAATCGCAAGATTAATTTCATTTTAAAGGATGCAAGGAAGGAGAAAATCCATGTCGATCTCAAACACTGAATTAAAAACACTTCTTGCAAAAGAAGTAAACAGGTATGAGGGAGTGTATGTTCCTTTAAGGGCAAGCTTATTAGAGCGTGCCATCATAAGGACTGCAAAAACCTCCGACCTGCATCCCAATCCTGATGATGAATTCAGCTTTCCTAATATAGGTCCGAATTATTCTATCATCTCGAATTATGAGAGCAAGTTCAGAACGACAGGAAAAGTAAAAGATGATCCCTGGGGTGAGTCTATCATGGTACAGAAGATCCATCCCAGTGGATATATGATATTGAACGGCCATCACAGATGGGCGGGAGCAATGCGCGCGAATATAAAAAAAGTTCCCATAACCATCATAAACCTTACCCAGGAAACCGATGTCAAAAAAATGCTTATGGCGTCCAATCACGATAAGAGGGTGACCATCGACCTGGATGAGATCGTATTCTGTGACCCTAATGAAGTGAAGGCAGAAAAGTCATTGGGTTTTCCTGCAAATCGGATATACAAAGAAAGGATCAGGCTGGGGATTCCGTCCCTCCTGCACATTCTTAGCAAAAACGGTTATGACATTTGGGTTTACACTTCGAAATATTATTCGTATGATTATATCAGTAACTATTTCAAAAAATATTCAGTCAAGCTGGACGGCATAATTACAGGAACGGGAAGAAAAGCGAAGGAACATGAGGCAACAAAGCAAAGGCTTAAGGAACTCATGGAGGCAAAATATGAAGAGACACTTCATATAGAAAATGACTTCGTGGTCCGTTCCTTCAGGGATAAAAAGGATTTTCAGGATATAGAAATAAAAGAGGATGAGAACGGCTGGTCATATGCCGTGATAAACATCATAAAGGGGTTATATCCGGATGAAAAAAAGTAACAACAAAATGCGTGTCTCTTTCGATCTTGACGAGGTGCTTTTTGTAAATCCGCTTACGCACAAGACCGAACCGGAGCTGCGTTTTCCGTTGAATAAGATTTATAAAGAACGGTTGCGTCTCGGCACGCCGGAACTGATAAACACGCTTCAGCAAATGGGATATGAAGTGTGGGTTTATACTTCGTCCTTTAGATCTGAGCAGTATATATCAAGACTTTTCAGCCGTTATCACATAAAGTTCGACGGTATAGTAAACGGCCCCCGTCATTTAAAAGAAGTCCAGCGTGACAATAAAGATACCCTTCCCCAGAAACTACCTAGCAGATATAGGATCTCACTTCATATTGATGATGAAGCAATAGTATGTACACTGGGCAGACAGTTCGGTTATAATGTATATCAGTTAGAGGCTCAGGACGACGAATGGAAAGAAAAGATCATACGTCAGGCTGAGATCATCAGGAAAAGAGAGTTTGGGGAATGAAAACGTAAGCTTATGGCGGTAAGAAAACGGATCGCACTGCTGCTTGGGCAGGCAGAAGAATTCTATCAGTACCGTTTTATTGACGGATTCCTTCGGCAGGCATTTGATGCTGATCTTGATGTCTGCATTTTTTCCATGTATTTAAAATATCAGGATACAGAGGCAAGAGAAAAAGGGGATAAGCGTATTTATTCCCTTGTTAATTTTTCTCTTTTTGATGCGGTTGTTGTTTTGCCTGATACCATAC
Organism: Lachnospiraceae bacterium AB2028; assembly: GCA_000621425.1. GTDB lineage: Bacteria > Bacillota > Clostridia > Lachnospirales > Lachnospiraceae > NK4A136. Next base: position 307,079 of record KK211276.1, on the reverse strand, counting down.
AGACGCCGGGAATGGCCAAGGAGATAGAGGACAGGATAAAGGCTGAGTTTGACGGGCCTGTGCTTTATGTGGATCTGGCCAGCAAGACCTTTCCTTATATACTGACGGACAGCTATACCCCTGTAAAACAATTGATAGAGCATCTTGTGCAGGTGCATGGCTATAGGGATATTGCCTTCCTTACCGGTAAGAAGTGGCACGAGCATTCCAAGATAAGGCTTCAGGCATACAGGGATGTAATGACGGAGGCTGGGCTTACCGTACGGGAGGACCGGATTTTTTACGGTGACTACTGGTATACGGGTGGAAAGAAATGTGCCGAAAAACTCCTTAAGAACAGGGAGGACCTGCCGGAGGCTGTTGCCTGTGCCAATGACTTTATGGCAATAGGCCTTTGTGAGGAACTGGCGGCGGCCGGTTTAAAGGTTCCTGAAAATGTAGCTGTAATTGGCTTTGACACATCCGATGAGGGACAGAGAAGTCCAAAGCCACTGACCAGTGCATATATTCCGGCGAGAGCTACGGGCGCAAGGGCTGCCAGAAGCATACTGCGCCTGATGAATGGTGAATCTATAGATGAATCCAAGGATGAGACTGAGCTTTTCATAGGTACAAGCTGCGGCTGCATGGATGACGGTAATATCTACAATAGCTTGCGGCGAGAATCCTGGACCACAATTCTTTCTGAAGAAGGTTTCTATTCGCTACATAATCATTTTGTAGAAGATATGATCGCCCAAAAGGATCCCAGGGGGTTCTTAGATACAGTTTATTCCCATGTATATCAGCTAAAAGATATTGACAGTTTTCACCTGTGTATTCCAAAGGACTGGGCAGATCCGTCCTTGACTGACGACGATACAATGACAGCTTCTTCATATCCGACGCAGATGGTCCGTGTACTTGCCGCATATCGGGGCAGCGGACGTGTGGATCGTGTCGGGCAGACAGAAAGCTTTTCGTCGCTGGAACTTCTTCCGGAGCTGTATGAGGAACATGACACTCCTTGTTCATATATTTTTACACCACTTTATTTCGGAGCAAGAAATTTTGGATATGCGGTAATCAGTTACGGTAATCTTACACGCAGCTATGATGAGATATACAGATTATGGATATTAGCATTCTGCAGCGGTTTGGAGAGCCTGCGACGGACACTTATTATGAAGGCAATCCGACGGTCCGGTGTGCTGGCAAAATTCCCTTCAGGTTTTACGGGAGAAAGGGATATTACCAGGGAAGACGAAGAAGCTATAGAGTGTGTAAGCCGGATTCTGGACGATAATCTTTTTACATATCATTTCCAGCCTATCGTAAGTGCTGTGGACGGCAGCATATATGCCTTTGAGGCGCTGATGCGTGCGAACACGGAGAAAAAGATATCTCCGCTTGATATCATAAAATATGCCGATATGCTCCGCAGACTGCATGATGTTGAAAAGGCTACTTTTATAAATGTGCTTGAGCATCTGCGGGAAAAAGAAGAAGATTTCGGTGACCGGCATGTTTTTATAAACAGCATTCCCGGAACCAAGCTTTCTGAAGAAGATGAAAAGAAGATAGAGGCTTTGCTGATAGCCTGCGGCGGACAGGCCGTGGTTGAACTCACTGAACAGGCTGAGCTTGATGACGAGGCTCTTTCGGCTATGAAAGCCAGATACTCTGATATGGGCATAGGAACTGCTGTTGACGATTATGGAACAGGTTACTCGAATGTTTCGAACCTGCTCCGCTATATGCCGGACTATGTCAAGGTAGACCGGTCCCTTTTATCAGGAATCCAGGACAGTCCGTCCAAGCAGCATTTCGTAAGGGAGATTGTAAGCTTTTCACATGACAACGGAATAAAGGTGCTGGCCGAAGGCGTGGAAACTGCCGACGAGCTCCGTACGGTAATAGGATTGGGGTGCGACCTGATACAGGGATACTATACAGGCAGGCCGTCACCAGAGATACTGCAGCAGATCAAATCGGAGATCATGGAAGAAATATGCAGGTATCAGAAGGAGCATCAGGAAGGTGCAAACCGAAGGGGATATAAGGCCGGAAGGGTAGGCAGGATTTCTGCCGGTTCCCTGGTGCGTGACGGTTATCAGAAGATAGTGGCTACAGGCGAGGAAGTTTCCTTCAAGGATTATGTGCTGAGCGGAACGCCGGGACAGAAGACCGAACTTACTATAGAGGTGCAGGAGGGATATGACGGGCAGATCACCCTTGAAAATGTAAGCCTTGTCAGCCCGAAGCTAAGGCCATGTATAGATATTGCACCGGGAGCGAAAGTGACATTGCGGCTTCGTGGTGAGAATACCTTTATCGGCGGAGGCATAATGGTGCCGGAAGGGGCTCAGCTTACGGTATGCGGTGACGGAGACCTGACCATACAGGCAAACCGCAGGGAATATGCTGCCATAGGATTTGCAGGCGGAAAGGCCGGACGCATGGAGTTTTATCAGGACGGAACCATACTGATAGAGACCGGCGGAACAAGGGGTGTTGGAATAGGCGGTACTGAAGGCGCAGATATAAGTATTTACCGCGGAAAATACATAATACACCAGAACAGCGACACAGGTACCGGTATAGGCTGTGTAGAAGGTGATATAAAGATTGATGTAAATAGCTGTGATATTGATATGACTTTCTTGGGCGGAACCGGATCAGGCATAGGCTCTCTTAAAGGAAATGCAGTTTTGGGGATATCAAAGACCTATTTCCATTGCAAGGCTATGGCTGATGAATATACTGCTTTCGGCAGCTGTGAAGGAAATCAGGCGATCATTCGCTTTAAGGAGTTGGGAGTCGATATGGATATAAGTGCCGGGACTGCAACGGGAACAGGTGCGCTTAAGGGTTCATCGGAAATCCTTATGGATGAGGTATCCTACCGTTACACCGGAAACGGCTCAAGGAATTATGCCTTCGGAGGCGTAGCAGGTGAAGGCCGGGTGGAAACCGTGAAATCCATTATAAAGACACAGGTGGAAAATGAAAAGGGAAAGGACACCTTATTAAAGGTGAATCAAAAATAAATATCCGCATGAAATGCGGCAGAAAGGAAGGGGAGAAATGAAATTTGACGAGTTAGTGACAAAAGTACGGGGGATGGCAGAAAAGGTGGATGCCAGCGGCAAGGATTTCCTGGCCGTACAGGTAAACATCACCGGTAAGGACAGCGGAGTGTTCTATGTGGAGGTAAAGGACGGAAAGATCTCAGTAGAACCCTATGAGTATTATGACCGCCAGTGCGCCATCACCATGAGCATGACTGACTTCAACAAGCTGCTGGACGGAAAGCTGGATCCTGTCCTGGCTTTTACTACAGGAAAGCTTAAGATTGACGGCGATGTGGGTAAGGCTGTGGAGTTTTCCAAGGCGCTTAAATAGGTTTCGTTACAATGACGAAAACATTTCACTTTTTTTCGTCGAACGGTCAATTGAAAGTGCTTTCATAAAAAAGTAGAATTACCAATGTCAGGTTGAGTAACTGCGATGTGCGGTTACCACGGACAGACGAAAAGGAAAACTGTTAATTAAAAACTATAAATTTTAGGAGGTAAAAAATGGCAAGTCTTTCATTAAAGAACATCTGCAAGGTTTATCCTAACGGATTTGAAGCTGTTAAGGATTTCAATCTTGAAATCGCTGACCAGGAGTTCATCATCTTCGTTGGTCCTTCCGGATGCGGTAAGTCAACAACACTTCGTATGATCGCAGGTCTTGAGGATATCTCATCCGGTGAGTTGCGTATCGGCGACAGACTGGTAAACGATGTAGAGCCTAAGGATCGTGATATCGCAATGGTATTCCAGAACTACGCTCTGTATCCTCATATGACCGTTTATGATAACATGGCATTCGGTCTTAAGCTTCGTAAGGTTCCTTCAGACGAGATCGACAAGATGGTTAAGGAAGCAGCTAAGATTCTCGACCTTGTTCCTTATCTTGAGCGTAAGCCCAAGGCTCTCTCCGGTGGACAGAGACAGCGTGTTGCCATGGGTCGTGCTATCGTTCGTAATCCTAAGGTATTCCTTATGGACGAGCCTCTTTCAAACCTTGATGCTAAGCTTCGTGTACAGATGAGAATAGAGATCGCTAAACTTCACCAGCGTCTCGGCACCACCATCATCTACGTTACACACGATCAGACTGAGGCTATGACACTTGGTACCAGGATCGTAGTTATGAAGGATGGTGTTATACAGCAGGTTGACACACCTCAGAACCTTTACGACAGACCTCAGAACCTGTTCGTAGCAGGTTTCATGGGATCACCTCAGATGAACTTCCTTGATGCTGTAGTTGAGATCCAGGGTGAGACAGCTTACCTGAAGATCGCTAACAAGGCAGTTCCTCTTCCTCCTGAAAAGAGCAAGAAGCTCATCGAGGGTGGATATGACGGAAAGACCGTTACATTCGGTATCAGACCTGAGGATGTTTATGATTCAGAGATGATGGTTGAGGCTTCTCCTACCAGCGTATTCGAAGCAAGCATCCGTGTATACGAGCTTCTTGGTGCTGAAGTTTACCTGTATTTCGATCTTGACGAGTTCCCTATGACTGCAAGAGTAGATCCTAGGACAACAGCAAGACCTGGCGATGTTGTAAGATTCGCTTTCGATACAGAGAAGATCCACGTATTCGACAAGGAAACAGAGCACATCATCACCAACTAATATTTACAGAGTTCAAACCCGCAGGGCTTTGCCCTGTGGGTTTTTTATTGCGTAATGTTCTTAAATCCCTTATAATTTATCAGAATGGGTGAATTAGTGAAAAAAATAGCGGTCGTTGTACCCAGATATGGCCGGGAAGTAACGGGACCTGTTCCCAATTACGCCTATGAACTTGTACAGAAGCTGAAAGGGTTCTATTCTATTGACGTGCTCACGACTACTGCATCTGACTACGAAACCTGGTCAAACCACTTCCCGGAGGGCAAGAGCGAAGAAGAAGGTATAACTATCTGGCGTTTCAGGACTACCCAGAACAGGGATATCGAAGAGTTTGAAAAGCTTGACGCTATGCGTGAACGCCTTGGAGTACTTGGTGGATCACTGGACCAGAAGCGTATTTACGCCCAGGGACCGCTTACCAGAGGCCTGGCTGCTTATATAAAAGAGCATAAGGACGATTATGACCGTTTTATTTTCATAACATTCCAGTATTTTACTACTGCTTATGCATATCACAATGTTTCTGACAAGGCTATTCTTATTCCGCTTGTTTCGCCGGAGCTTGATGTGAAACAGATAAAGTACAAGGTTTATAAGGATATATTTAAGTCGGTCAAGGGAATAATCTTTAGGAACGAGAGCGAGCAGCGATTTGTGAACAGCAATATAAAACTGGATGAGAAGAAACAGGCTGTGGTTTCCGTGGGTATAGACGTGCCGGATTTTCTGACTGATGCAATGAAGCGTCTGCAGGCTGTTGAAGAATTTAAGTCAAAATATGGGATAGAAGGTGACTATATCATATACAGCGGACGGATAAGCAATAAGCTGGGCTGTGATAAGATGTTTGATATCTACAGGAGTTACCGCGGGGGGCGTGTAACCGCACCCATAAGTCTGGTGGCAATAGGGCGGGCTGATAATGACATGGTACTTCCAAGGAATATCGGTGCACACTATCCGGGATTCCTTTCAGAAAGGGAGAAGCTTACGGCACTGGCAGGAGCAAAGTTCCAGTGGATCCCGGCATCCGTTTCCGTGAATCCGGATTATTGCCTTATGGGAATGGCACTTGGCGTACCGCCTATAGCAAACCGGGACTGCGAAAATATAAATGAGCAGATAAAACGCAGTGAAGCCGGCTATACATACAATAATGATGAAGAATGCTGCAAGATCATAAAGGATCTGGAAGCTATCGGCGACGAGAACTATGCCAAGGTAAGAGTCAGGGCAAGATTCTATATTAAGAATAATTACAGTTGGGAAGCATCCCTGAAAAAGATGCAGGCTGTTATAGGATAGATAGAACAGACTATGAATAAGCGCGATGCGGCAGAAAAAATAAAAGACCTTAATGAGCTGACAGGGGCCGGTCTTAAGGTTGAAAGCATAAAGAATGGCGATATAACACTTCATGGGACTTTTCCGGCTGATGTTCTGGTAAGGATCATTGATGAGATAAAAGCCGCTGACAGCAGGGAAGGTTTCTTAAGGGCTGTTCTTGAAGGCCGGTTTACTGAAACAGAGATACAGGAAAGGGCTGAAAGATACGGCTTTTCTGCAGAAAAAAGGTATGCTGTGCTGTTGATAGAGCAGTCAAAGGCGGGAGCATCGGCTACGCTTCTGAGTGAAATCTTTGCCGGAGACGGCGACAATCTGATAATGCCTATAAATGACCATTCGGCCATTTTTATAAAGGAACTCTCAGGAAAAAAAGAAAAAGATATGCTGAACAAAACGGCGGAATCCATAGTGAGTACCGTCAATACTGAGCTTATGGAAAAAGTTAGGGTTTCCTACGGCAGGCCCGTGACCGGAGTGGTTCAGATTCAGGAGTCATACCTTCAGGCAAAGCTTGCAATGGAGGTGGCCGGAATATTTTATACAGAGCGCTATGTTATCTCCTGCGATGAACTGGGAATAGGCAGGCTCATTGCTGAACTGCCGGTGACTTTATGTGAGCTTTTCATGGATGAAATCTGTGGTGAAAAGAAGAAGTTTAGCCTTAGCGATGACGAGCTCAAGATGATTAACAGCTACTTTGACCGGAACTTAAGCCTTGCAGAGACTGCGAGAGATCTGTATATCCATAGGAATACATTGACTTACCGTATAGAAAAACTTCAGAAAAAAACCGGTCTTGATATCAGGAACTTCGATGATGCGGTGACGCTTAAGATCGCGCTTATGGTGGACAGGTATCTGGAATATAAAACCGCAAACAGCTGATCGCAATCTTTTGTTGCAAATGATATAGTCTAATCTATGCCGCGCAGTTCTGCGTTAGGAACATGTTTTCTTACTGTTACAAGAATCTCATTTAATTCATCTTCAGAAAAACTTTCAAATCGATTTTCGTTTCCGTTTAATTTATTTATTATGAGATCGCTGTCCGTATAGGACTGGAGGAAATAGGCTTTAGCACCGCTTATCTGCTTAGCCATTTCTTCTGTCTGATTAATTTCATGAAGCCCCTTTACAAGAGTAGTGCGGAATTCGTATTCTATGCCGCAGTTCATTATGAATTCAATGGATTCACTGGTCTTGGCAAGGAGTTTCTCGGCCGTGCTTTCTGTTAATCCGCATACTCCGGCGAACTGTGCAGGGGCGGCCTTTATATCCATTGCTATCATATCGATAAGGGATTCTTCATACAGCTGCTTTAACACTTCCGGCCTGGTTCCGTTGGAATCGAGTTTTATTAATAACCCCATATCTTTGATCTTTTTCAGAAATTCAGCAAGGTCCGGCTGGTTCGTGGGTTCTCCGCCGCTTACGCAGATGCCTTCATATATGCCGGTCCGTTTGCGGATGCGTGCAAGCACATCCTCTTCGCTGAACGGAGCTTCGAATTTTTCCGGCAGGACAAGGGAACCGTTCTGGCAGAAAGGACAGCGGAAGTTGCAGCCCTGTGTAAAGACAGTGCATGCGAGATGTCCTGGATAATCAAGTAATGTGGTTGACTGAAAACCGCCTATAAGCATGGATGTGGCTCCTTAGTGTTAATATCTAATACATTATAGCTTAAAATAGTGTTTTTTGCAGATTAGGTGTTTCTGTTATAAAATAAAACAGTATCGTAGAAAGTATTTTTGAAGAAATTTCTTGAAAAGAAGAATAGCATAAAATGACAAACACAACGAAAAACATGTCAACCGAAGAGACAGATATAAAATACATGAAAGAAGCTATCAGACAAGCTAAAAAGGCTGCAGAGGCCGGGGAAGTACCCATCGGCTGCGTGATAGTTTATAACGGCATAAGGGATAAGGGCGATAGGAAAAAATTTTCAGACAAGACTAAGACCGAGTTCATGGGAAAGGTGATCGGAAGGGGTTATAACCGGAGAAATACCGACAAGAGCACGCTTTCCCATGCTGAGATCACAGCCATAAAAAAGGCCAGTAAAAAGCTTGATGACTGGCGTCTTGAAGGGGCGACAATGTATGTGACCCTTGAGCCCTGCCAGATGTGTGCCGGTGCCATTATGCAGGCAAGGATGGACAGAGTGGTGATAGGCTGCATGAATCCTAAGGCAGGCTGTGCAGGATCCATATTGAACATACTGGAGATGGACGGTTTCAACCACAAGGTGGAAGTTACCAGGGGTGTATGTGAAGATGAGTGCAGCAGGGTGCTGACGGATTTCTTTAAAGAAATGAGATCAAGAAAATAAACCATGGATAACCGTATAGATATACTGTATGAGGATGAAAATATAATAGTCTGTCACAAGCATCCCGGCATAGCTGTCCAGTCTGCGTCCATAGGCAGTTCGGATATGGTGACGGAGCTGAAAAAATATCTTGTTTCACAAAAAAGCAAGAATAGTTCAGCACGTGCAGAGGAGCCGTATATTGCTGTGATTCACCGCCTTGACCAGCCGGTGGAAGGCATACTGGTTTTTGCCAAGGACAAGAAGTCGGCAGGAATATTATCAAAGCAGGCATCAGGCGAGGCCACCGGTATGGAGAAAATATACAGGGCTGTGGTATACGGGCATATTAGGGAAAAGTCAGGAAAGCTTAGCGACTATCTGTTAAAGGATGGAAGGAGCAACAGTTCTTCTGTGGTTTCAAAGGCACAGGGTGGAAAGCTGGCGGAGCTTGAGTATGAAGTGAAGGAAGAAAATACGGCGGATGATGAATCCGACGGTAAGACAGAATGCATAGACATAAAGCTGCTGACGGGAAGACACCATCAGATAAGAGTACAGCTCGCAAATGCAGGTGTTCCTATTGTTGGGGATCTTAAATACGGCAGTGAAGAATCAGTAAGTTATACAAAGGAAAACGGCATCAGACAGCTGTGTTTGTGCGCGTACCACCTGACGTTCAGGCATCCTGCTGACGGCCGGAAAATGGAGTTTATTCTGGATGGGGCTTGATAATAAAGAAAGGGACATGACGCCGTATGATATGTCGCGGAAACCGATAAAACAGTTTCCGCCTTTGCTTTTTCTTCTCTGGGGGGCTGCCTTCGCACTGACGCCGGGACTTAAGAAAAACAAGATCCGTATGGAAGGACTTGAGCCGCCGTTCCTTGTTTATTCTACGCACCAGGGTTTTTCTGATTACTACATAGTGCCAAGGATGCTCTTTCCACAGCGTGCGAATTACGTGTCGGATATGGAAGGCTTTGCGGCTTTCAGCAATGAGGCCTACCGTGCAGGAGGATGCATAGGAAAGCGGCGTTATGTTCCTGACGTATCTGTAATGTTGAATATCAGGTATGCGCTGAAAGAATTAAAGCAGACCGTAGTCATTTTCCCGGAGTCCAGGCACTGTGATGCCGGGATCACGTCGCCCCTGCCGGATAATCTTGGGAAACTGGCAAAGTTCTTAGATGTTCCGCTGGTGGTGATATACAGCCATGGCTGTTATCTTGCGAATCCTTTCTGGGATGAGGACCGCAGAAGGAATGTGAGGATGGAGAGCACGGCGGAGCTCTTATACACGCGGGAGGAACTGCGCAACGTTTCTGCAGAGGAGGTCCAGCGCCGGGTTGAAGAAAAGCTTCAGTATGATGAATATGCCTGGCAGAAAGAGAACGGCATAAAAATAAACTTCGCTGAAAGGGCTGAGGGCCTGCATTTGCCTTTGTATAAATGTAAGGCGTGCGGTACGAAAGGAAAGATGAGGAGCGGCGGTGCCGACCTTTGGTGCGAGAAATGTGAAAACCGCTGGACTCTTACTGAAGACGGAGACCTGGTGGATTTTGATTCGGGAGAAACCTGTAATATTCCGGAATGGTATCGTCAGGAGAGAAGACAGGTAGAGGATGAAATCGCGAAAGGTACTTACAAAAATCTGGATATTACGGTAAGGGTAGATGCCTTGCCGAATGAAAAGGGTTTTGTGCCGATGGGAAGCGGGAGGCTGCGTTTCAGCCGGGAAGGGTTTTACCTTAGTATTGATGAGGAACAGAAAAAAACGGAGAATTACGAGCCCCTATTTTTCTCAACTAGGAAGTTAGAATCGCTGCAGACAGAGTATAATTATAGAAAGCGTGGTAAGTGCATAGTCCTGTCCACTAAGGACTGCTGTTACTACGTTTATTCGGAGGACGAGGCTTTTATCGTGACAGAGCTGGAGTTTGCAACAGAACGATATCATGCGCTGTCGCTGCAGGCTGTCAGGGATAAAAACAAGAACTAATCTAAAAATCAGGAGGGAGATAACATGCCACATTCAAGCGGAGGCGGATCACATGGAGGCGGGTCGCACGGAGGCGGATCACATGGAAGCGGATCCAGGGGACACCGTACATCCCATACTTATTTTCCGGGATCAACAAGGTATGCCTATTACCATAAAGGCCGTATAGAGTATTACTACCGTGATGCGGAATATACCGAAAATGACCTTAAGGACAAAACAAAAACACGTCTGATCACGGCTTTGGTGCTGGTTGTCTTTTATGCCTTTTTCATTATTGCCATAGCGGGCAGTACGATCAACTTCCCTAAGAAACTGAAAATGGACTATAAGGACACGTCCATCAGTATTTATGACGGAAAAGACCTTCTTAGTGAGGAAGAAGTGGTAAGGATAGGGGATTCGTTTTCGGAATTCCAGGATAAAACCGGTATTACTCCGGTGCTGCTGATAATTGATAATTCCGAGTGGATGGGGCATTACTCTTCACTTGAGAATTATGCATATGAATATTATGTACAGCGCTGGGATGATGAAAAGCACTGGCTCATAGTATATTCAACCGATTCCAACCAGGAATGGGAAGACTGGCATTGGGAAGGCATGCAGGGCGATGATACCGATAACATTCTTACCACCAAGAGGACGAATGATTTCAGAGAGAATTTCCAGAAGGGACTTTTGCAGGACAGGCAGCCTTTTGCTGATTCTTTCCTGGATGCTTTTAACAGCTTAAATGATGTCTGCATGGAAATGAGTTTTGAGCCCATGGCTCTTATAGCAATACCTTTCATACTGTTACATGCGGCATTATTCTTCTATGGATTAATTTTTGGCGCAAAGAAAAATGAGGAAAAGGCAAGAAATTCCGTTAAGCTGGAAAAAGACGTGCAGTATATTGAGGATACCTGTAAGTGGTGCGGCGGTTTGTATATTCATGGCATACACCTGTCATGTCCCCATTGCGGAGGAACCATTGATCCTTTAGGGGAACCGATAAATGTAGCATCAACGGAGTCGCTTATCAGGTAGCAGGAGTCATATGTCATTTAATATTGTCAGGAACGACATAACAAAAGTATCTGCGGATGCCATAGTAAATACAGCCAATCCGAAACCTGTTTATGCAGGAGGGACTGATGCGGCTATTTATGCGGCAGCAGGGGCAGATGCACTGCTTAGGGAAAGAGAAAAAATAGGCGATATTGCTGTGGGACAGTCTGCGGTGACATCTGCCTTTGCCCTTAATGCAAAATACATAATCCATACAGTGGGGCCGGAGTGGACAGATGGGGAGCACGGCGAAAAAGAAACTGTAAGGAGCTGTTATGAAAACAGCCTTAAGCTGGCAAAAGAACTTGGCTGCGAGAGCATAGCATTTCCGCTTATTGCTACGGGCGTGTACGGATTTCCTAAGGATGAGGCGCTTAAGATAGCGGTGTCCGTATTTGGTGAGTTTCTGTCGCAGGAAGACATGGAAATCACGCTTGTGGTTTTTGATAAAGAGTCATTTGTGCTTTCCGATAAAGTCTTCTCCGGCGTTGACGAGTATATTGATGACAATTATGTAGAGAGCACTCTGGATGAAGAGTATGCGGCGGACAGACGTGAGAATGATACGGTTATTGCTGACACTTCGCCAAATGAAACTTTTTCGTCATCTGTGGATTCATCCAGAGGACGTCTGCACAACCTCTTCGGAATGTTTGGTAAGATGGGACGGAAGAATGAAGCCGTTCCCATGCATGAGAGTGTGGCAAGGGAGATATCTTCAGATGATTTCTGTGATGGCGGCGCTGATGAAGTTTCAGATGAAGAATGTCTGGCTGAAGAACCGGAAAACAGTACGAAGTCCGATGCGGATTTAACGGGAAAAAATGCCGGAAGACAGGCGGCTCCTTCGAATGCTTTCTTTGGGGCATCCATGCCGGCATCAGCTATGCCGGCAGCTTCTGCGCAGATGGCTCGGTCATCTATGTGTATGGAGCAAGTTTTTGAAGGACCGGTTCGTGGCATGTATTCGGCCGGAATGCTTAATGTACCGGCAGCCGAAGGCAAAGCTAAGCAGACGCGCAGTTTAGATGACCTGATGGCAAATGTTAGCGAAACCTGGCAGGAGAGCCTTTTCAGACTTATAGATGAAAAGGGGTATACTGATACGGAGGTTTATAAGCGTGCGAACGTGGACAGGAAACTTTTCTCAAAAATCCGTAGCAATACAGATTATCAGCCAAAGAAGATAACGGCGGTTGCATTTGCCTTAGCCTTGAATCTTAATCTGGACGAGACAAAGGACCTTATCGGAAGGGCGGGATATGCACTGTCGCCCAGCAATAAGTTTGATCTGATCATTGAATACTTTATCGAAAATGAAGTCTATGATACATACACCATAAATCTTGCTCTTTTCGAGCACGACCAGCCGCTGTTGCTTTAGGACAAATATTATAATTTTTATAGCAATACGAGTTTTAAAATGTCGCCTGTCAGGCGACCATTTTTATTTTGCTTTTACTTATACTTATCTCAGAACGAAGGAATGCAAAGCCGGACACCGGCAGAAAGCGAGGTAAGTTATGAAGAAGGGTTTAACAGAGATAGTATTTATTCTTGACCGCAGCGGATCAATGTCAGGACTTGAGGCAGATACCATAGGTGGGTTCAATTCCATGCTGGAGCGGCAGAAGAAGGAAGAGGGGGATGCCATCATTTCCACGGTGCTTTTTGATGATAAGACAGAGATCCTGCATGACAGGATCGACCTGAAAAAGGTTGAGAAGATGACTGACAGGGAGTATTTCGTAAGGGGATGTACTGCACTGCTGGATGCGGTAGGCGGTGCCATCCATCATACGGACAAGATGCAGAAGGCAATGCCCGAATCAGAAAGGCCTGAGAAGACACTGTTCATAATCACCACGGACGGAATGGAGAATGCCAGCAAAGAATACACTTATGCCAAGGTTAAAAAGATGGTGGAAAAGAAAAAGAGAAAGCAGCACTGGGAGTTCATCTTTATGGGGGCAAACATTGACGCAATCGAGGTGGCAGGAAGATTCGGAGTGGCTGCTAACAGGGCTGTAAGATACGAATGCGACGAAGAAGGTACTGCGCTTAATTTCTCAGTAATGTCAAAGCTTGTAAGCTGTGCAAGGTCATGCGGAAGCGCTAAGATGATGAGTGCGGCTTATGATGAGGCAGGGGATGAGATGCTTGATGAGATAAGGGCTGACTACAAAAACCGCCACGGGGCGTGAATTGATATTATTTAAAATAACCATTTGACAATCGCACACCGCAAAACTATAATGGACAAGTGTCACGGGAGTGCTTAATGAATTAGGCTGAGAGATGGCTGTTTCGTCATCAATCCTATGGGAGAAACCCAGAACCTGATCCGGATAATGCCGGCGTAGGGAGTATGATCCATTGATGATTTAAGGGCTCTTCCTGTGTGACAGGAAGGGCTTTTTTGTGTGATAAGACGGTCAGGTATCTGACCGGCAACTCATCAGCGAGCAGCTTGCTGCGAGCTGAGCGTGGGAGTGTAAAAAACAGAGCCATATATATGTGGCAGAAAGGGAAAACTATGAAAAAACTAAATGCAAATGTAGCAATCCAGGTATTACCTTCCGTGCTGGAGGATGAAGAGATCGTCCGTATAGTCGACGAAGTCATCGACTATATCAAAAGCACCGGTGTAGAGTATTATGTAGGACCCTGTGAAACTGCAATGGAGGGTGACTACGAGGAACTGATGGAAATCGTAAAGCACTGCCAGTATATTGCAATTGAGGCTGGTGCTCCCAGTGTGATGAGCTATGTAAAGATCACATACAAGCCTGCAGGCGAAGAACTTACCATTGAGAGAAAGACTGCCAAGCATCATCAGGCATAAGAGAGTTTAACGTAAGCTATGAAAGGGAAAAACAAGGCAAAGGAATTACTGATACCGCTGGCTACGGTCATTGCATTCGTGGTCATATGGCAGATTGTATGTGTGCTTGAGCTGGTGCCCGGTTTCATGCTGCCGTCACCGCTTGATGTGGGGAATGCTCTTATAAGTGATTTCCCGCTGCTGATGCATCATGCGGGAGTAACAATGCTTGAAGCTTTTCTGGGACTGTTAATGGGGGTGCTGCTTGGTTTTTGCTGTGCCGCATTAATGGATACTTTCCCGCTGGTAAAAAGCGCATTATATCCGATACTTGTACTTACCCAGACTATCCCGCCGGTTGCCATTGCACCTTTACTGATACTTTGGTTTTCCTATGGTATAGTTCCGAAGGTGATACTGGTGGTACTGGTTTCATTTTTCCCAATGGCAGTAGGTCTGCTGGAAGGTTTCCAGTCTGTAGATTCGGATATGGTAAAGATGATGAAGTCCATGGGGGCCGGCAGAAGACAGATATTCTGGAATGTGAAATTCCCGTCAGCAATGGGAAACTTTTTTTCCGGACTGAAGATTGCCGTATCTTATTCCATAGTGGGTGCGGTGATTGCCGAATGGCTGGGGGGGTTTACAGGCCTGGGTGTGTATATGACGAGAGTGAAGAAGTCTTTATCATACGATAAGATGTTTGCCGTTATTTTACTGGTCTCGCTTATAAGTTTACTGCTCATGGAGCTGGTTAAGTACATACAGTACAGGTCCATGCCCTGGGAACATCTTGATGAAGAGTAAAATTTTTTAATATAAAAAAAGGAGAAAACTATGAAAAAGAACATTGCAAAGAAATTATTGGGATTAGGCGCTGCCGCTGTTACGGCTTTATCAATGACGGCATGCACACAGAACACTCCGGAGGCGCAGGGCGAGGCAGAGCCTGCTGAAATGACGGATATCACCCTTGTCCTTGACTGGACGCCTAACACTAACCACACTGGATTTTACGTAGCACAGGACCAGGGCTATTTTGCAGAGGAAGGCTTAAATGTTTCGATCGTTCAGCCCCCCGAGGACGGTGCCGTTGCAATGGTAGCTTCCGGTCAGGCACAGTTCGGAATCGATTTCCAGGATTACCTTCCCCCTGTATTTACATCGGAAGAGGATATCCCGGTAGAGGCAGTTGCCGCACTTATACAGCATAATACATCAGGTATTATTTCCCTGAAAGAGGACGGTATAGATTCACCTAAAGGATTAGAGGGTAAGAATTATGCCACATGGGACCTTCCCATTGAAAAAGCCATGATGCAGAATATAGTTGAGGCTGACGGAGGGGATTTTTCAAAGGTAAACATGATTCCTGAGTATGTTGAGAATGAACCTGCAGCACTTCAGCAGGATATCGATGCTATCTGGGTTTATTATGCATGGGCAGGTATAAGCTGCAAGCAGGCCGGCCTTGATACAAATATGATCTATTTTAAGGACATCACACCTGAGTTTGATTACTACAGCCCCGTGATCATCTCCAATACTAACTGGTTAAGCGAGAATCCCGAAACAGCTAAGGCATTCTTAAGGGCAACCGCAAAGGGATATGAGTATGCAATAGCTGATCCTGATTCAGCTGCAGAGATTCTGTGCAAGCAGGTTCCGGAATTGGATGCTGCGCTTGTAAAGGAAAGTCAGAACTGGCTTGCTGACCAGTACAAGGCTGAAGTATCACAGTGGGGATACATAGATCAGGCCAGATGGGATGCATTCTTCACCTGGCTGTATGAAAACGGGCTCAGTGATGAGATCCCTGCAGGTTTCGGCTTTACAAATGAGTATTTACCTGAATAAAAACGATGTTGTAGAACGGATTTAGCATAAATGAACGAGATACTGCGTGCAGAGCACATCACAAAATCATACAGTGACAAGACTGTTCTTAAAGATATTGGGCTCACCCTTGGCGAGGGTGAGCTCGTATGTCTTCTCGGCATAAGCGGAGTAGGGAAATCTACTTTATTTAATGTTCTATCCGGACTGACAATGCCGGACGAAGGCAGAGTGCTTTTAAAGGGAGACAGTGCTGAGGATTGGCAGGACATTACCGGCAAGTCGGGTTTCTTAAGCTACATGCTGCAGAAAGACCTTTTGCTTCCGCATAAGTATGTTATAGATAATGTGGCTTTGCCGCTTACACTAAAAGGAGTAAAGAAAAAGGATGCCAGGGAGCAGGCAGCAGAGTATTTTGAACACTTTGGACTGACAGGCACGGAGAAGAAGTACCCGGCCCAGCTTTCCGGCGGAATGCGGCAGAGGGCTGCGCTTTTGCGCACCTACCTTACGGGAAATAAAGTGGCATTGCTGGACGAACCTTTCAGTGCGCTGGATACTATAACCAGGACTGCCATGCAGGAGTGGTTTCTGGAGGTCATGGAAGAGATAAAGCTTTCTACTATATTTATTACCCATGATGTAGATGAGGCAATTCTGATCTCTGACAGAATATATATAATGAAGGGAGAACCGGCAGGACTGTCAGAGAACATACCGGTGACAGATCCAAAGCCCAGGGATCCGTCATATACAACATCTGAAGAATTTGTTACATACAAAAAGAAAATTCGTGGTATACTGTTTTCGTGATTTAAATATTATGTCTACCTTGTATTTTACAAATTGCCATATGTAGTGTGCGCAACGCATATATTGTAGTGTCAAGGTTGACAAAACAGGTGAACTGTGATATATTCGTAACAGTTTTAACAAAATTGTAACAATTTACAAGGGTTTAATATATATGGCAAAACAAAGTAAAAGAATCAAAGCGGTTTTAGCCGGAACACTTGCGGTTGTATTCGTTTCGTCTGTTTTTTCGGGAACAAGGGCAAGGGCTGAAGTTCCGGTGGCAGAGGTAGAATTGGATCTGCCCCAGCAGGTAAAGATGGTGGATGCAGCATCTGTCATCGCTGTTAAAGGTGCAGCAGAGGCCATGGAAGAAAAGCCTGATGCAGTCTGCATTCCTGAGCTTTATTCCGTAGGTGCGGCAAAGGCTCTGCTTACGGATGATACCGGTGCTAAGGAAGCAGCAAAGAGCGCTGTAGGTGCGATAATCGAGGCAGAGATTGCTGTTGAGGATGTCAGGGAAGCACAGGTTGTTTCAGAAAACGAAGCTGAAGCAAGGGATCCTGAGCATTTCAGTAATCTGGTTATTGCAGATGTCGATAATTTCGTAAATGTACGTGCCGTACCCAGTACTGATGGTGATGTTGTAGGTAAGCTTTACGACAATTCCGCAGGACAGTTTATCGAAGAGAGAAACGGCTGGTACAAGATTAAGTCCGGCAATGTTACCGGATATGTTAAGGCTGAGTACTGTGTGACAGGTGAGAATGCCATAGAGCTGGCTAAGAAAGTCGGAACGCGTATGGCAACTGTTAATACCACTACATTAAGGGTACGTATGGAAAAGTCAATGGATTCCGGTGTACTTGGACTTATCCCTATGGGTGAAGATCTTGTGGTTCTCGAGGAGACAGCTGATTGGGTTAAGGTTTCCATAGAAGAAGGTGACGGTTACGTATCTACAGAGTATGTGGATTTAAGAACCGATTTCGTACAGGCTGAATCCAAGGCAGAAGAAGAAGCAAGACTTGCCAGGGAAGAGGCTGAGAGAAAGGCTGCTATCGCAGCAGCTGAGGCAGCAGCCAGGAAGAATAGCAAGAAGAATTCTTCTTCCAACTCCAGTGCTTATACTGCACCTAATATTCCCGGAAGTGGTCTGGGTGTGGATGTTGCAAATTATGCTTGCCAGTTTGTAGGTAATCCTTATGTATACGGTGGAACCAGTCTGACGAACGGTGCTGACTGTTCAGGTTTCGTAATGAGTGTATACAAGCAGTTCGGTGTATCACTGCCCCACTCATCTACAGCGGACAGAAGCGTGGGATATGAAGTTCCAGGCGGTATTGCAAATGCACAGCCCGGTGATATTCTCTGCTACTCAGGACATGTGGCACTGTATATCGGCGGTGGCAAGATTGTTCATGCAAGTACTTCCCGTACCGGTATCGTTATCGGTAATGCAAACTACAGAGGAGTCCTTGCAGTAAGAAGAATTTTCTAAGACAATAGTAGTTATAAAATATAATGTGAATGAAAGGGGCTTGAAAAGAGCCCCTTTTACGTTAGTTTGGTTTACATATTTGCATTTAAAAATGAGTTGTTATATAATACTTTTGATTTTTGCGTGGTAAGTTCGGCATGAATGTGCCGTGAAAAAGTTTCTAAGTTTTGAAAGGGGAACAGTAAAATGAATTATTCGGATGTGGGAATCGATCTGGGAACAGCCAGCATCCTTGTATACATAAAGGGAAAGGGCGTTGTACTGAAGGAGCCAAGCGTGGTTGCCTTCGACAGGGACACAAATAAGATAAAGGCTATAGGTGAAGATGCCAGGCTTATGATAGGTAGGACACCGGGAAATATCGTGGCAGTCCGTCCACTTAGGCAGGGCGTTATTTCGAATTATACCGTTACTGAGCAGATGATGAAGTATTTCATCGTTAAAGCTATGGGCAAGAAGACTTTCAGAAAGCCCAGGATAGCAGTCTGCGTTCCCAGTGGTGTTACTGAAGTTGAGAAGAAGGCTGTTGAGGATGCTACATATCAGGCAGGTGCAAGAGAGGTTGCTATTATCGAGGAGCCTATTGCTGCTGCTATCGGTGCAGGCATCGATATTTCAAAGCCCCAGGGAAACATGATCGTAGATATCGGCGGTGGAACTACCGACGTTGCGGTTATATCTCTTGGTGGAACAGTTGAAAGTGCATCTATCAAGATTGCCGGTGATGATTTTGATGAAGCTATAGTAAGGTATATGCGTAACAAGTATAACCTGCTGGTTGGTGATCGTACTGCAGAAGATATAAAGATCAATATCGGTACCGCTTTTAAGCGCGCTGAGGTTGATTATATGGACGTAAGGGGACGTAACCTGGTAACAGGACTTCCTGAGACTATCCGCGTTTCTTCTGATGAGACACAGGAAGCTCTTAAGCAGACTACCAGCCAGATACTTGATACCATCTGCTCCGTTTTGGAGAAGACTCCTCCTGAACTTGCCGGTGATATTGTTGACCGTGGAATCGTGCTTACCGGCGGCGGTGCTATGCTCAGAGGTCTTGAAGAGCTTATTGAGGAGCGTACCCATATCAATACCATGACTGCTGATGAGCCAATGACCTGTGTGGCTATCGGTACAGGAAGATATATAGAATTTTTGTCAGGCTATAACGAAGACGCAACTAACTGACGATATATAAATTGTATGGATGTGCATTAGCTTATCCATCTGTGATGTATCGGTGCAGGGAATGGCACTGTTAGCTGGCAGGGAAACCTAAACACGAAAAGGGGAATATGCTGTGTTAAAAGGACTTTATACTGCCTATACAGGTATGATACAGGAACAGCAGCGTATGGATACGCTGACTAATAATCTTGCTAATTCGGACACGGTGGGATTCAAGAAAGAGGGGCTCACCAGTCAGTCCTTCGATTCCGTCTTTGTAGACAAGATAAAAGACGGTTCTGAAGCTTATCACTATGGCAGACGAATCGGTACTGCCAATCCGGGAGTAAAAATCGGAGAAAGTTATGTAGATTGGTCGGAAGGCGCTTTTGAGGTCACCGACAATGAGGTTGATTTTGCCATAGGTGGCAAAGGCTTTTTTACCATAGAGTTCACAAATAAAGCCGGCGAGACCAAGACCATGTACACCAGAGACGGAAATTTCCAGGTGACTACGGATGGTTATCTGGTAACCACTGACGGTGATTATGTCCTTGGTAAAGGTGCAGGTGGTCAGGGCCAAAGGATAAAGCTGGATCCTACACAGAATTTCAGGGTTGATACGGAAGGTTATATTTATCAGAACGACCAGGTAGTGGGCCAGATGCAGCTGACTGATTTTGCAGATTACAATTACCTTGAGCACTACGGTGAGAATTATTATTATCCGGTAGAAGGAGCAGAGCTTCAGGATGCAACCGGTGCTAAGATTTTCCAGGGATACCTTGAGTCATCCAATGTAGGTATAGTGTCAGAGATGGTGGAGATGATAAGCGTCTCCAGGCAGTACGAAGCGAATCAGAAGATAATTCAGACCTATGACAGGTCATTAGAGATTGCAGTAACACAGTTGGGCAGACTCAGCTGATGATTGAGCGGCAGTAGTTCGGGAGTACATAATTAACAGTCATAAGATAGCGGAGCTTATACTCGGAATGGAGGGTTAGTATGGTAAGGTCATTATGGTCAGCAGCAACAGGAATGCTTGCACAGCAGACAGCCGTGGATACGATATCCAACAATATAGCAAATGTAAACACTACAGGTTACAAGACTAGCCAGAATGAGTTTAAGTCTCTGCTTTATCAGGAGCTGCAGACTAAGACCACTACAGCTAACGGCGATACAAAGCCTATTGATTCGCAGGTGGGTTTGGGTGTCAGAAGTTCGTCCATAACTACAATATTCAGGCAGGGCGCGTTCTTAGAGTCATCCAATAACTTTGCTTTTGCAATACAGGGCGATGGACTGTTTGCGGTAAAGACCCCTGACGGCGGTACTGCTTATACAAGAAACGGCAACTTCAATGTGTCAATCGGAAACGACGGTTTGACGCTTACGAATGCGGACGGCAATCCTGTACTTGATACTACTGGTAAGCCTATAGTGTTTGATAAAAATATGACAGCCAGCAACATAACGGTTACATCAGACGGTGAGTTCTGCTACCCGGATGATAAAGGCAATGCAAAGTCGTTGGGCATGAGGATTGGCGTATGGCAGTTCAATAATCCTTCAGGACTTGAAAAGAAGGACAGTTCACTTTATTTAGAGACTGCAGCCAGCGGTGTTCCTTTGAATGAGAGTACATCCAATAACCTTAAGAAGAGCACTATTGCACAGGGATATCTGGAAAACTCAAATGTACAGTTGGCAGATGAAATGGTAAACCTGATAATCGCTCAGAGGGCATACGAGGCAAATTCCAGGGCAATCACTACTACCGATACGATGATGCAGCAGGCTAACCAGCTTAGGTCATGATGATATCTGAATAAAAGGTGGATGGAATGGATATAGGAAACATATCAAATCTTACGGATTATACATCATCACTGGCATCAGCATCTTCTGCTCAAAAGAAGGCTGAATCTGCAAATGCGGCTCAGACTGATGAGGAGATGCTATCTGCGTGCAAGGAATTTGAATCTTATCTCTGGGAGCAAGTTCTTAAGAGCATGAAGTCGGCCTCTGAAGTTTTCAATTCTGAAGAGGATGACCAGAAAGTCAGCTATTTTAAGGAAACTGCAATGGCTGATATCGCAAAGCAGATTACGGATCAGAACCTGGGCTCGAATTCACTGGCCATGCAGATGTATGAGCAGATGAAGAGAAATCAGGGAATAACGGCTGATGAGCTTGAGGCAAGGCTGGCAGGAGAGGACAGTGCGGAAGATACTGCTCCGACGGATGATGCCATGGCGTCAGCGGCGTCAGCAGTGATAAAGGATGAAACGGAATAGACCTTTTTATGGGCTTGTTCTGTGATCACATAAAAAATCATTTTCATATCTTTTTATTCTGTTTTGCAGATTTTTTCGGAATTGAGTAATCCGGATTTTTTTCAGTTCGAAAGATAGCATCAGCATAGCTGTTCTATATGGAGTATAACAATGGAAATAGTGTCGGGATACATAGACCATATTACGTTTCAGAATGAAGAAAACGGCTACACGGTCATGAAGGTTATGACTGAAAAGGGCGGTGTGGTCTGCGTGGGAGCCGCAGGTGGTTTTGGCGAAGGCGAGTCCGTTGAGGTTGCGGGTGAATATATAGAGCATCCGACATATGGCAAGCAGTTAAGGATTTCCACGGTAAGGCCGGTGGCACCTACAGACAAAGTGTCTGTATTAAGATATCTTGGCTCGGGCGCAATAAAGGGTGTAGGACCGAAATTGGCGGAACGCATAGTTGAACGTTTTGGTGATGATACCATGCGGGTGATGGAAGAGGAACCGGAACGTCTTGCGGAGATAAAGGGTATAAGCGGCAGAATGGCCAGGGCGATAACTGACCAGATGCTTGAGAAAAAGGGACAGCGTTCTCTTTTGATATTTGTACAGCAGTATGGGCTCAGCAGGAATCTTACCCTAAAGCTTATAGAACGCTATGGCGACGAGATATATTCCGTGCTTAAGAGTAATCCTTATAGGATGGTGGAAGAAATCCCTTCCGTAGGTTTCAAGACTGCTGATGAGATTGCGGCCAAGTCAGGCATTGTTGCGGACAGCGAATACCGTGTGCGTTCCTGCATAGTATATGTGCTGAAACTTTTTGCGGCTGAAGGCCATTGCTATGTTCCGAAGGATGAAGTGATAGCGGAAACTATAAAGCTGCTTGACCTTGAGGCTGACAGCGGAATGGCTGTAATGGAAGATTGCATACGCAGTCTTTCGGCTGACCGCCAGATAGTTATGAGAAATGATGAAAACGGCAGGATCAATATTTATCTTGAATATTATGACCGCATTGAGAAAGCTTGTGCAAGGCAATTGTTGGAGCTGAAAAATGGATTCGAACCGATGGATAGGTATGCAGGTTTATCTGTGCTGGCAGAGAATGAGGAAATAGAATTAGATGGCCTGCAGAAAAAAGCTGTGGAAGAATGCCTTAAGAATGGCGTCTTCATACTTTCCGGCGGTCCCGGTACGGGAAAGACCACAACTATAAATACCATAATAGCCGGGCTTGAGGATGCAGGAGAAAATTTTGTGCTGGCGGCGCCTACGGGAAGGGCTGCGAAACGCATGACCGAAGCTACTTCTTTTGAGGCTCAGACAATACATCGTTTGTTGGAGATAAGCGGTGAAGTTGCGGATGGGGACAGCCGTACTATTTTTGCCAGGAACCGTGAGAATCCGCTGGAGACGGATACGGTCATTGTGGATGAGGCCAGCATGCTGGACATAAGTCTTCTTAAGTCTCTTCTGGATGCAATGGTGCCGGGAATGCGCCTTATTCTGGTAGGAGATGTGGACCAGTTGCCAAGCGTTGGACCGGGGCAGGTTCTAAGGGATGTAATGGAAAGCGGTGCATTTGCCTGTGTTAAGCTTGATCGTGTATTCAGGCAGGCAGGGGAAAGCCATATAGTTTCTTATGCGCATATGATAAATGAAGGAAAACATATGGATCTGTCAGTCAAGTATCCTGATTTCTTCCTGCTGGAAAAAGAGACAATAAAGCTTGTTCATGGCTATCTTGCCGCACTCTGCAAGGACGTAATCCCGAGAAAACTTGGATTGGGCGGAAATGATATGCAGATATTGACTCCCATGCGTAAAGGACCGCTGGGGGTGGAAGGACTTAACCGTATGCTACAGGAACAGCTTAATCCCCCTAAGCCGTTCCTGGAAGAAGTGCTCTATGGAGATACAGTCTTTCGCGAAGGGGACAAGGTCATGCAGATAAGGAATGACTATAACCTGGAATGGGAAATTAGGGGAGACTATGACGTGAGCCTTAAGGAAGGGAAGGGCATTTTTAATGGCGATGTGGGTGTCATAAAGAACATCAATAGGGAATACCGGATAGTTGAAGTGCTTTTTGATGACGGAAGGCTTGTCTATTATCCTGTCGATAAGCTGGAGGAACTGGAACTGTCCTATGCTGTCACAATACATAAGTCACAAGGCAGCGAATATCCTGTTGTCATACTTCCGATACTTGACGGACCTAAGATGCTTTTTAACAGGAATCTGCTGTATACGGCTGTTACCAGGGCAAAGCAGTGCGTGATAATTGTCGGCAGCGGACAGAAAGTGATGGAGATGATTGATACCGATTCGGAACTCCATAGGTATACATCGCTTAGACAGCGGCTGATCGAAACTGAGGAGATATTGGGATGAAAATGATGCCTGCAAGCTCTTCGGACGGAGTATATGCTACTGTCGTGACAAAAAAATGCCTTGAACGGGTACTTAATGAACTGACAGACTTGGTATATCCGAGACGCTGCCCCATTTGTGACAGGGTTTTGAACCGTGACGAACAGAGAAAACTGATCTGCCTTGAATGTGAAAATAAGCCGGTATATATTCATTCGCCGTACTGCCTTAAGTGCGGAAAACAGTTAAGTGACCCGGATGAGGAATATTGCGAGGACTGTAGAAAAAGAAAGCATAGCTTTGTCAGAGGGATGGCACTTTATGATTATTCATCCATAAGGATGTCCATGTATCGGTTTAAATACTCAGGCAGGGCGGAGTATGCAGAGTTTTACGGTAGGGAGATAACGACTGCATTTGGCTCACTTTTCAGAAAATGGGGGATAGAGGCTATTGTGCCTATTCCTATGTATTCAGGCAAGGAGAGAATGCGTGGCTACAACCAGGCAGAAAAGCTGGCGGAAAGCATAGGCGTTGAAAGTGGAATTCCGGTATATTCCGGTCTGGTTAAAAGGACAAAGAATACGAAACCGATGAAATTGCTGGGAGTCGGAGAAAGGACTGCAAATTTGAAAAATGCTTTTATTATGGCCTCAAATGATGTAAAATTTAACAAAGTACTTCTTGTGGATGACATATTCACTACAGGGGCTACAATAGATGCGGTAGCTGATACATTGATGGATGCCGGAGTAAGTTATGTCTACTATGTGGCACTGTCAATAGGTACCGGTTGATAGCGGTTTATACGAAATGGAGGTTTCGGGGTTATGGAAGTTAAGAATTGCAGAAAATGCGGCAAGATGTTTAATTATATGGGCGGACAGCAGGTTTGTCCGGCGTGCAAGGAATTAGCAGAGAAGAAATTCCAAGAAGTAAAGGAGTATGTGCGCGAGCACAAAACTGCTTCCATTAGCGAGATCTGTGAGGACTGCGGGGTGGAGAATAAGCAGGTCCAGCAGTGGGTTCGTGAAGAACGCCTGGTATTCTCGGATGATTCACCGGTTAAGTTAAGCTGTGAACTTTGCGGCGCCCAGATAAAGACAGGTCGTTATTGTGATAAATGCAAGAAGGAGACTGCGAATAACATCAGTGCAGCTGGTAAGCGGCCGGAGGTTCCCGTGTCGCATGAAAGAAAGGATTCAACCAGCCATAAGATGCATACCTTTCACAACTGATAGGAACAGATGCTAAACGAATCAAGAATAAAACTTATGACGCGAATGGCTTCCTACGAGAAGGAAGAAGGAAAGCGCAATATGCGTATAGGCACATATTTTCGTGGCGATTACATTGCCAAGGAAGTCATGAAGTCAATTGTGTATGGAACCATTGCATACGGAATCATGGTGGGCATGTATCTTGCCTATGATTTTGAAGTGCTTATGGAAGAAATTTACAGCATGGATCTTCTTACTTTCGGGAAAATTATTCTGGAAAGATATCTTATTTTGATCGCTGTATATTCCGTCATAACATATATTGTATATGCGTTGCGGCATAGGGCAGCCCGCCGCAAACTGCGCATTTACTATAATAATCTCCGCAGGCTCAGCTCTATGTACAAGAAGGAAGAGAGCGAGGCCGGGGATGCTGAGCCCGTGTCCAGAAGGGAACGGGCAAAATAAAGACTGAGCAGGTTTTTGACTATGGTATTTTTACTTCAGGCGAGGGAGAGGATCCTTCAGTTTTATTCCAAATATGATAATTTCTGCAGACCGGCGCTTAAATTTCTGCTGGCGCTGGTTACCCTTATACTCATAAACAGTTCCATAGGGTATTCAAGAAGTTTGACGAATTTTGCTGTTACGCTGGTGCTGGCGCTGGTGTGCTCATTTTTGCCTATAAATGTGATTGTTGTAATGGCTGCCGGAATTGTGCTGTTACATCTATATGCGCTTTCGCTTGAAAGCGTGATAATAATAGCGGCTCTGTTCCTTGTGATGTTCCTGCTTTATTTCAGGTTCACGCCCAAGGATGCAGTCCTGCTGCTTTTGACTCCTATGTCATTCAAATTAGGAATTCCATATGTGGTTCCTATTGCGGCCGGGCTTTTAGGTACACCTGCATCTATCGTTTCTGCAGGCTGCGGCGTTGTGGTATATTTCATGCTTTCCTACATATCCGGAAGTGCTGCCAAAACTGCCGGTGACGGTGTGGATGCTGAGCTTATAAACAAATTCAGGTATCTGCTGGATGACATGATGTTCAACAAGCAGATGATACTTTATATTGTTGCATTCGGAGTGACCATATTATGTGTTTATTTCATCAGACGTTTATCAAAGGATCACTCATGGACCATTGCCATCAGTGCAGGTGCTCTGCTTGACATCCTTGTTATGGTAGTTGGTGCGCTATATTTCAAACTGTCTGTATCCATAGGCGGCCTGATTTTAGGTTCAATGCTTGCGGTTGGTGTTGCCTTTGTGATCAAGTTCTTTGTATTCAATGTGGACTATAGCCGTACCGAGAGAGTACAGTTTGAGGATGATGAGTATTACTATTATGTAAAGGCAATACCTAAGAATACGGTAAAGGTTAATGACCGTAAGGTAAAGAAGATCAACGGCACTGCTGATCCTGCTAAAAAGAGCAGGGAAGGCCGGAGGAAGAAGGATCCTGAAAGACGGCGGCCCGGGAAGGAAGAGCCGGTAAAGGAGAAAAAAGATGCTCCTGAGTACCGTATGCATAGGGCTCTTACCGAGCGGGATGCACAGGCTTCGTCATTAGAAAGAGATACTGCAGCAAAAGCCAGGGCGAACAGAGAACGAAGAAGGAATAACCAGTAAAGGATGCTCACACAGCTTACTTCATTTATTGAAAAGTATATATCGAGTTTCCGGGTTCCCACTATACGCTTATCCGATGTGATCGAGATCGTGATATTATCTGTAGTGGTTTATTACATTATGGCGTGGATGAGAAAAACCAAGGCATGGTCCCTTTTAAAGGGACTTCTTGTTATTCTGGCTTTCTTCCTTGTTGCTGCTATGTTCAATATGTCAACAATCCTTTTCATTGCCGAGCGAAGCCTTTATGTGGCGGCTGTGGCAATGGTAGTGATTCTGCAACCTGAGTTACGTCGGGCACTTGAGCAGTTGGGAAGTAATAAGATTTTTTCAAATATGTCCCTTCTTGATAGCGATAAATATTCAAATGCATATTCTGTCCATACGATAGATGAAATTGTAAAGGCTTCATTTTCCATGGGCCGTGTAAAGACGGGAGCGCTTATGGTTTTTGAAAGGCAGCAGACCCTTTCTGAGTACGAGAAAACCGGAATAAATATAGATGCTTCCGTATCAAGTCAGCTGCTTATCAATATTTTTGAGCATAATACGCCATTGCATGATGGGGCAGTTATATTCAGGGGCGACAGGGTAATGTCTGCAACATGCTATCTGCCACTGTCGGAAAATCCTAATCTTAGCAAAGCTTTGGGAACCAGACATCGTGCAGGTGTTGGCATTTCAGAAGTTACGGATGCGCTTGTAGTAATAGTGTCTGAAGAAAGCGGAAAGGTCAGCGTGGCATGTGGCGGTGAGCTTTATAACGGTCTCAATCAGGAAGGTCTCAGGGAAAAGCTGGAGCTTTTAAGAGAAGCTGATGGCGAGGAAAATAGGAGAGGCCGCAGACTACATCAGAGAGGAGGACGGGGCGATAAAAAAGTTTCTAAAGAAAATAACGAATAACCTCGGTCTTAAGCTGCTCTCGGTGGTGGTTGCTGTTGCGCTCTGGCTGTTGGTCATCAATTATGATGATCCTGTGATAATGAACAGTTACAGTGGGATACAGGTGGAGATACTACATCCGGAGGCTCTTACTGACCAGAATAAAGTCTATGAGATATTGGACGAGACTGACGTGGTGGATGTTACCATAGAGGGAAAGCGTTCTGTTATAGACAGCCTCAATAAGGAGAACATCCGGGCTACTGCTGATATGACGCAGATGACGGATGTTAATACCCTGACCATCAATTTTTCGACTAACAAGAATGACAACCAGCTTGAATCCATAGTGGGTGACCATAGCGTGGTAAAGCTGGCCATAGAGAACAGGAAGGAAAAACACCTGCCTATAGAGGTGGAAGTGACCGGAACACCGGAAGACGGGTACATTGTCGGGGATGTGGCAACCAACCAGAATACTGTCAGGATTTCCGGCCCTGAGTCTGTGGTTGATACTATTGCATCAGCAAAGTGTAATGTCAGTGTTTCAGGTCGAAGCTCTGATATTTCATCAACGGCCGATATAGTCCTTTTGGATAAAAAAGGAAATGAAGTCGTACATGAAAACCTAACTACTAATATTTCTTCCATAAATGTGAATATTTCCATACTTGAACAGAAGGCTGTGGATATAATTTACAGTATGTCCGGAGTTCCGGCAGAGGGGTATGCAGTTGACGGGGATCCCCAGGCTGATAGAACAGCGGTAGTTCTGGCGGGCCGTTCGTCTGTTATGGAAACTATAAACAATCTTGTCATTCCGTCAGAAGTGTTAAGTGTTACCGGAAAGAGCGAAGAGTTTACTGTACAGATAGATCTTAATGATTATCTTCCTGCCGGGGTGCAGCTGGTATCTCCTGATGGAAGCGACTTTAACGGAATCGTGAATGTATACATATCTGTTGTGCCGCTTGAGGATAAGACATTTGATGTACCGGTAGATAATATTACGCTTTTGGATGTGCCGTCAGGTTATGAGGCTAAGATAACTACAGATTCCGGCGACGATGACGCAAATGACTTTGTAAGCCTTACTACTTCAGCAATAGGGCATTATTATGACGGAGTATATGCAACTGACATAATGGGTGAAGTAGATATAGACGGCTATTTCCAGTCTGCAAATACAGATCCCAGTGAGGGAATATACCGCATAAAGGTTGATTTTGCTCTTCCTGAAGGCTTAAGTTCAAAAGCGGTAACATATGTGGATGTCAGGCTGACGGAAAAAGAAGAATAGGGAAGGAAATACATAAAAATGGCAAGATTATTCGGAACAGACGGAGTGAGAGGCGTAGCAGGCAAGGAGCTGACAGTGACGCTTGCTATGCAGTTAGGACAGGCTGGCGCTTGTGTGCTGGCAAAGAATTCAAACCATAAGCCGGTTATATTAGTCGGCTGCGATACAAGGATATCAGGCGGAATGCTTGCTAATGCACTTATAGCAGGCATTACTTCCGTAGGTGCTGACGTTATCTATGTGGGCGTGGCTCCTACGCCGGCAGTAGCTTACCTTACCAGAAGATACCGTGCGGATGCGGGAGTTGTTATATCGGCTTCCCATAATCCGGTGGAATTTAACGGCATAAAGTTTTTTGATGCACATGGTTTCAAGCTTCCGGATGCAACCGAGGATGAAATCGAGGCTATTATTAAGAACGGACTTGATGCTTCGGCATCAAAGACCGGCCTGGAAGTGGGAAGGATAGATTACCGTTTCGATGCGGCAGATGAGTACATCAACCATTCTGTTAATGCGGTGGATGTGGACCTGACCGGCATGAAGATAGTGGCTGACTGTGCAGAAGGAGCGTCTTTTAATACTTCCATACAGGCTCTTAAGAGACTGGGAGCTGATGTAATAGCCATACATGACAGGCCTGACGGAACTAATATCAATAAGGACTGCGGCTCAACCCATCTTGGTGAATTGTGCAGGAGAGTCGTGGAAGAAAAGGCTGATGCCGGCGTAGCTTTTGACGGCGATGCTGACAGATTTTTAGCAGTTGATGAAAAGGGCCGGGTTATAGACGGTGACCAGATAATGGCAATAGTCGGGTTGGACATGAAGGAGCGCGGGAAACTTTCCGGGGACCGCCTGGTTGTTACCGTAATGAGCAACCTGGGCCTGACAATAATGGCTGATAAAAACGGCATCAATCTGGAACAGACCAAGGTCGGTGACAGATATGTGCTGGAAAGGATGAAGGAAACCGGATCGAACCTGGGCGGCGAACAGTCCGGACACATCATTTTCCTAGATGAAAATACTACGGGTGACGGTCTTCTGTCAGCCTTGCATCTCCTTGAAGTGATGAAGAGAAGTGGCAAAAAGCTCTCAGAACTTGCTGGAGTTATGGAAGTACTGCCTCAGGCTCTTGTAAATGCCAAGGCATCTAATGAAAAGAAACATGACTTTATGCAGTCGGAGGCTGTTGCAGGTGCTATTAAGGCTCTTGAAGAAAAATATGCAGGCGCGGGCAGGGTGCTCATCAGGCCTTCAGGTACAGAGCCTTTGGTAAGGGTAATGATCGAGGGGCGTGACAAGTCTGTGATAGACAAAGATGCTTCAGATCTGGCAGCTCTTATAGAGAAAGAACTGGGTTAAGTTTGACTCTCAATGGATTGCGGGAAACCACTTAATGTGGTAGAATAAAACACAGATTTGAGAAGGTATAGCGGTTACAGGGGTATGCAAAATACATAGGGGGACATGCGTATGGTCAGCCAAAAAGTCAGGGTGATCAATTCGACGGGACTGCATCTAAGACCCGCAGGGGTTCTATGCAAGGAGTCGATGAAATTTAAAGCACAAACCACTTTCAAGTTTGGGGATAATATTGCAAATGCGAAGAGTGTCCTAAGCGTTCTGGGTGCGTGTGTTAAGTGTGGCGATGAGATAGAGCTGGTCTGTGACGGCGAAGATGAAGAAGAAGCATTGGAATATCTTGTGAATGCTATTCAGAACGGACTTGGCGAAGGATAAAAGATAATATTCCGCTACTCGCAGCCTGCTTTTTAAAAGTGGGCTGTTTTTATTATTAAGACAGATTATTATGGCGGGTTTGGAAACACCTGCAAATGGAGGTCGAGATGTTAAACTACAAGAAGTATCAGAGAGTGCCGGTTGAGGATTTTAAGCAGCGTACATGGCCTGACAAGCAGATCATGAAAGCGCCCGTATGGTGCAGTGTGGACCTACGCGACGGAAACCAGGCGCTAATAGATCCCATGGTTGTTTCAGAGAAAATTGAGTTTTTTAATTATCTGATTAAGCTCGGCTTTAAGGAAATCGAGGTTGGATTTCCTGCGGCCAGTCAGATAGAGTATGATTTCATCAGGCAGGTAATAGAGAGAAAGATGTTGCCGGATGACGTGAAGCTTCAGGTTCTTGCGCAGTGCAGGGAAGAGCAGATCATAAGGAATTTTGAGACTGTCCAGGGGACTAAGTTTTTCATAATGCATATCTATAATTCCACATCAACCCTTCAGAGGGATGTGGTGTTCAATGCTGACAAGCAGAAGGTTATTGATATTGCGGTAAGCGGCGTACAGATGGTTAAGCGTCACTTAAATGAGTACGATGGTGAGACCATACTTGAGTATTCACCGGAGAGCTTTACCGGTACTGAATTAGACTATGCACTTGAGGTATGCAATGCTGTAATCGACGAGTGGGGACCTACACCGGACCACAAGATGATAATCAATCTTCCTTCCACCGTTGAGATGACCACCCCTAACGTATTTGCAGACAGGATAGAGTTCATGTCAACAAACATGAACAAGCGTGACAGCATAATCCTTTCCGTGCATCCCCACAATGACAGGGGAACAGGCGTGGCTACTGCTGAGCTTGCTCTGCTTGCAGGTGCAGACAGAATTGAAGGCACTCTTTTCGGCAACGGTGAAAGAACCGGAAATGTAGATATAGTTACACTTGCCTATAACATGTTCTCCCAGGGTATCGATCCTGAGCTTGCCCTTGATAATATAAAAGAGGCAGCAGAGCTTTTTGAGAGGACATGTAAGATGGACATACACCCCCGTCATCCTTATGCCGGCAAGCTTGTATTTACAGCTTTCTCCGGTTCACATCAGGATGCTATCAACAAGGGGGTTGCCGCTATGCGTGAGCGTAACAGCGAGATATGGGCTGTACCTTATCTGCCCATCGATCCTTCTGATATCGGAAGAGAGTACGAGCCTATCGTGCGTATCAATTCCCAGTCCGGCAAGGGCGGTGTGGCATTTGTCATGGATACATATTTCGGATTCAAGCTGCCTAAGGGAATGCAGCGTGAGTTTGCTGATGTTATCCAGGTGCTTTCTGAGAAGCAGGGTGAGGTTTCACCGGATACTATCATGGATGAGTTCAGGGAGGAGTACCTTAACCGCAAGGAGCCTATCCACTTCAGGAAGCTCAAGGTTGAGGATCTTTCCGGTGAGACGGAAAGCGAGTTTGATACAAAGGTAGTGCTTACCTATACTGATCATGGAACAGAAAAGCAGTTTGAGGCTGTCGGAAACGGTCCTCTGGATGCCGTCCAGAGAGGTCTTACGATGACTTTTGAGAAACGCATAAAGATTCTGGATTATGAGGAGCATGCTCTTCAGAGCGGATCCAATTCACAGGCAGCTGCATATATCCACCTGCTGGATGCCGATACCGGCAAGGCAACTTACGGCGTGGGCGTAAGCTCAAATATCACCAGAGCGTCCGTAAGGGCTGTGTTCTCTGCGTTTAACAGACTTGACCTTGGCGGCAAGTAATAGATTTAGCTGATAACATTAATAAACTTTTATCATTGTTATGAGGTGAAATGTAATGGGGAAGAAAATAGTTGTTACAGGCTGTAACGGTCAGCTGGGGCGCGCACTGAAGAAGGAACTGGCTGCCGACACTGAATACGAGTACATAGGCACTGATGTTGATGAGCTGGATATCACATCGTCATCAGCAGTGCTTGAGTATGTCAGGGGCATAAAGCCTTATGCAATAGTCAACTGTGCGGCTTATACGAATGTAGACGGATGTGAAAAGAATGAAGACCTGGCAATGAAGATAAATGCCATCGGTCCCCGCAATCTGGCGGTTGCCGCAACTGATGCAGGTGCAAAGCTTGTGCATATTTCTACCGACTATGTTTTTCCCGGTAACGGTGACAGGCCTTACAAAGAATTTGATACACCTTCTCCTAAGAGTGCATATGGCAGGACCAAGCTTGAAGGAGAGAGATTCGTAAGCTGTTTCTCAGATAAATTCTTTATGATAAGGACAGCCTGGCTTTACGGTGACGGAAAGAATTTCGTAAAGACCATGCTGGCGCTTTCAGAAAAAAATGACAAGATTGGTGTGGTGGATGACCAGCTGGGGAATCCTACATCTGCTGCAGAGCTGGCAAGGGCGATTCATTTGCTGCTTCCTACAGACGAGTATGGTACTTACCATGGAACCTGTGAAGGAATATGCAGCTGGGCTGAATTTACGGAGGAGATATTCCGTCTGGCCGGCAAGAATACGGTAGTAGAAAAGATCAGCTCCGAGGAATATAAGAGAAGATTCCCTGAATCTGCAGACAGACCGTCATATTCTGCGCTTGAGAATTATATGTTCAAACTGAATACGGATATAAGGTTTAAGGACTGGCATGATGCCATAGCAGAGTATTTAGCTGATTGATTTTTACACAGGCATTGCAGGAAGAAGGTTGCAAACTAACAGTGCGATGAGTATGCCGACTATTGCACCCACTGCTACCTGAATGGGAGAGTGGCCGACGAATTCCTTGAGCTTATCTTCTGCGGATATATCGGTATCAATACCCATCTTGCTGATGGTGTCGATCATCTCATTCAGCACACTGGCCTGCTTACCGGCCTGGCGCCTTACACCGAGGGCATCGTACATTACGATCATTGCAAAAGCGGCAGCAAGAGCGAATTCCACACCGCCTGCCCCGTACTGATAGCATACGGCAGTAGCAAGACCGCATACAGTAGCAGAGTGCGAACTGGGCATTCCGCCTGTTCCGACTAAACGCTCTGCATCAAAGTTTCTGGTCATTACAGTATGCAGGATTGTTTTTGAAATCTGTGCAACGAACCAGCCACCTGCTGCTGAAAGTATTATAGGGTTGTGTATAAGCTCTGTAAAAAACTCCATCAGTAGTGCCTCCAAACGAACACTTACGGACATGTAATATTCTTCTAAAAAACTAACTTTAATATTATAAGAGTATACGGATAAAAATACAACAAACAAAATATCATAATTTATGGAATGACATTGGAAAGGACATTGGAAATGGAAAAAACAGACAAAATCTATGTAGCAGGTCACAGGGGACTGGTTGGCTCAGCAATCGTCCGTTCATTAAAAAGAAACGGCTATGAGAATATCATAGGCAGGACACATAAGGAGCTTGACCTTAAGGAACAGGCTGATGTTCGTGCATTTTTTGAGGCTGAGAAGCCTGACATAGTTGTGCTTGCCGCAGCTAAGGTGGGCGGAATAAATGCAAACAACACAGCTCCTGCTGATTTCGCGTATGAGAATATGCAGATTCAGTGCAATGTTATCAAGTGCTGCCATGACTACAAGGTGAAGAAACTTCTTTTCCTTGGAAGTACCTGCATTTATCCTAAGATGGCTCCCCAGCCCATTCCCGAGGATGCACTTCTTACAGGTCCCCTTGAGCCTACGAATGAGGCATATGCTATCGCAAAGATATCTGGCCTTGAAATGTGCCGTTTTTTCAAAAAGCAGTATGGCGATAATTTCATAAGCTGCATGCCTACTAATCTTTACGGACCTTACGACAATTACGAGTTACAGGGATCCCATGTTCTTCCTGCCATGATAAGGAAGTTCCATGAGGCTAAGAAGAGCGGTGCAGCAACCGTAGAGCTTTGGGGAACAGGTTCACCTCTTCGCGAATTCCTGTATGTTGACGATATGGCAGATGCATGCGTATTCCTTCTTGAGAATTATGACGGTGAGCAGCATGTGAATATCGGAACCGGCAAGGAGCTTACCATAAAGGAACTTGCAGAGCTTGTAAAGAAGACTGTAGGATTTGAAGGCGATATTGTATGGAATAGTGATATGCCGGACGGAACTCCCAGGAAACTTACCGATGTCACAAAGCTCCACAACCTTGGTTTCCATCACAAAGTGGACCTTGAAGAAGGTGTTAAGCTTGCTTACGACTGGTTTAAGGAAAATGTGGAACAGGCGAGAGGAATGTAATATATGGTCTATATACTTCCGGTATTCATGATCATTGTTGCTTATTTTTCGGGCAGGCTGCCGGAAGTTTTATTCAAGGTAAATAAAAGGAATCATATACCGGCAAATAAAGGGGAAACATGCCTTAATGGGATGTTTCTCCTTTTTGTAATATGGGATATTTTGGCTCTTATTGCATCATATTGCGGGATTGGTTTTACTCTGATAGTCAGGATATATGTTGTGATTCTGGGAGCAATCCTTATTGCATCTAATATTATCCTTTATCGGAAGAGAACGCCTAAAAAATGGTATTCTGATGTAAATATACCGAATATTTTTCTTTTTGCAGTTGCGATGCTCCTGTTGCAGTTCGCATTAATATTTTTTATAGCTCCTGACATTTCCGAGGATAATGTTAAGGTCTCGGTTCTGACGATCATTTCCGACGGACGGCTCCATGTCACGGATCCGGGAACGGGAATCTCTGAGGGATACAGTATAAACTTTCTTGGACGTATTCCGGAGCTGGATTCATATTATGCTATGCTTGCGTACCTGACGGATTTTAAAACAGAGGCGCTGATGTACCGTGCAGTTCCGGTGATAGTACTTCTGTTTTCTTATATGGCCTATGGCATGTGGATAGATCTTCTATGCGATAAAACAGAAGATGGGAAAAGAAAAAAGAGCATTCTTTATGTTGTGATAGGAACACTTAATATATGCGGATCTATTTCTACCAGTGGGATATATTATTATCAGATGCATTGCGGCTTCAGACCTGAAGTGATCATCTTTAGCGTATTTGTGCCATACACAGCATATCTTTGTTGCAGGATTTTAAGGGACAGGGACCATGTATGTATTGCATATCTTGTACTGACATATATTGCATCGCTTGGGGTAACAAGTGTGATAAGGGGCTTTATTCCGCTTATTGTTGTTACTGTGGTCAGCGCAATGATCATAATATGGGGCGACCTGGCACGTAAGCACGGCTGGGTTAGAAATGTAAAAACGGGGGCGGGAAGATGAATTTTGAAAGTATATTCGATATCTTCCGTACCATGAGGGACACCCTGGAGAGTGCCGGTACAAGCGCGGGACTCAGCGGACTTTTTCTTGCCGGTTTGCTTGCGTTATGGTATTCCAAGGACAGGGTTTCAAGAAGAATCAGGTTTTTATTTGTTTATGCTACGGTTATGCTGATAATGGTAATAACGCCATTTTACAGTGATTTCTGTAGTCTCTATCTACCGGGACTGACCGTTCTGGGGGCACATTTGTGGTTTTTGCCTGTTACATTGGTATTTATGGGAACTGTGTATCTGATATCCGATTCAATAAAGGATAGCAGGAATATCATGAAACTGGGCGCAGCATTTCTTGTAATAATGTTTCTGGCTGGAGCAACGGCATATACGGAGAGAAGTTTTATCCCTGCAAGTGCTGAAGGCGTATATACTGAAGGAAAAGCTTATATCGCAATGGAAATGGTGGAACGCTACATTGAGGATAAAGGTGCGGATTCCCTGCTGCTCCTTTCATCGGATGATGTAATGGAAACTGTGCGAAGACATGATACAAGCGTCTGCGTGCTTTATGGGCGTGACATATTTGAAGGCAATAAAAGTATGGTACACGGCGTTATCTATAGTGAGGAGCAGAAGAACGCATATAGGGCGATGCATGAAGTTACATATGATGTTGAGAGTATTACGGCTATAGCAGATTCATGCGGAGTTACGCTGATCGTCCTTGAAAAAGAAACTGATGAAGAAACTAAACATGACGTGGAGGAAAACGACGAAACGGATGAACTGGCAGAACTTGACTTAAATGGATACGCCGTATACTCCGAAAATGAGTCTTATATCTGTTATGCGAGAGAGGAAGAATGTAATGGTTGATGGTCTTATAAGTGTAGTTATGCCTGTTCATAATGCAGAAAAATATCTACTTCAGAGTGTGACCTCCGTTAAGCGGCAGTCATATAAGGACTGGGAGCTGATACTGGTTGATGATGCATCGACAGACAGGTCACCGGAGATACTAAAGAAACTTGCTGATTCTGATAAACGTATCAGATTGATAAAAAATGAAGGTGATCACGGGGCATCTTATGCCAGAAATGCAGGCATAGCAGCCGCAAGGGGGCGCTATCTTGCCTACCTTGATGCTGATGATGTATGGAGCAGACATAAGCTTGAGGAACAGCTGGCATTCATGCAAAAAAAAGGTGCTGTATTTACATTTACTGCATATGAATTCGGCGATACTGACTGCAAGGGAACTGGGAAAGTAGTGCGCGTGCCTAAGACGCTGGATTACAAAAGGGCCTTATCCAGGACGGTGATTTTTACATCTACGGTAATGTTTGATCTTGCATATGTTGGTAAGGAATTGGTATATATGCCGCATATAAAGAGCGAGGATACTGCTTCCTGGTGGAAAGTGTTAAAGCGTGGTATTACGGCATACGGAATTAACAAAGTGTATGTAATATATCGTATAAGTGGCAACAGTCTTTCATCGGACAAGGTAGAAGCGTTGCGACGGATATGGAACTTATATAGGAAATGTGAGCATTTGTCCCTGCCGTATAGCTGTGTTCTTTTCATTGGCTGGGCTTTTCGTGCGGTTGTAAGGCGACTTTAGATTTGTTATAATACGAGTTAACATAACATAGGGATATTTGAATGAAAAAGCTAGAGACATCCAGAAGGATTATAAGACTGTTTTTGTCGCTGGTGGGGCTTGCTGTGCAGACAGCCGGCTTTGTTTTTGTATGGTATCAATACTATAAGCCTATGATGGAAGCACGTCAGATAAGATTCTGGATCAAGGGTGACCTGCTTCTTATTGCCATTTATGCCATTATACTTCTGCTGGTATCGGAGATGTACGGCGGCATGAGGATCGGATATCTCAAAACCTGGGCTGTGTTCTTTTCACAGGTTTTTTCTACTTTAGGTACGGATGTGATCATGTATGCCGTACTCTCGCTTATGTACACAAAGCTAATCACTGACGTGGTGCCAATGTTTATACTGATAGGTGTGCAGGTTGTGTGGATCGCGGTATGGACTGCCATATCTAACCTGATCTGTTCCGGTCTTTTTCCACCGAGGAATTTGCTGCTTGTATCCGGGGACAGACCTACAGATGATATAGAGAGAAAGTTTGGAAGTCGGCCGGATAAATACAGGATATGCAAAAAGATGACGATATCCGAAGGCCTGGAAGCCATTACTGAAGAGATAGAGAAACGTTATGATGGTATGATCATATGGGATATACCCACGGGCAAAAGAAACCAGCTGCTTAAGTACTGCTATGGTAGGTCCATTCGTGTATATGTGATGCCGAAGATTTCGGATGTACTTGTTAAGGGGACGGATGAACTTCATATCTTTGATACTCCAATCTATTTTATAAGAGAATATGCCCTGACAGTGGAGCAGCGCTTGGCAAAGAGATGTATTGATGTAGTATGTTCATTACTGTTGATAATCTTTACATCACCGTTCATGTTGATCACGGCAATCATCATAAAGTGCTATGATGGTGGACCGATACTTTACCACCAGACCAGATGCACCATTGGCGCAAAGAAGTTTGAAATATATAAATTCCGCAGTATGCGCGTAGATGCTGAGAAGGACGGCGTGGCTCGTCTGGCGTCAAAAGGTGATGATCGAATTACTCCTGTGGGAAAGGTGATCCGCACGATCCGTTTTGATGAATTGCCCCAGCTTTTCAATATTCTTAAGGGGGACATGTCTTTTATAGGCCCGCGTCCTGAACGGCCGGAGATAATAGAGCAGTATACAAAGGAAATGCCGGAGTTTGTTTTTAGGATGAAGGTTAAGGCTGGTCTTGCAGGCTATGCCCAGGTATATGGCAAATATAACACCACGCCCTATGACAAATTAAAACTGGATCTTGCTTACATAGAGAATTATTCTGTGTGGCTTGACCTTAAACTTATGCTATTAACTCTGAAGGTACTTCTATCGCCTGACAGTACAGAAGGCGTAGAGAGCGGCCAGATAACTGCTGAGCATAACAGCGGTA
Source organism: Lachnospiraceae bacterium AB2028 (assembly GCA_000621425.1). Taxonomy (GTDB): domain Bacteria; phylum Bacillota; class Clostridia; order Lachnospirales; family Lachnospiraceae; genus NK4A136. The sequence continues at coordinate 267,801 of KK211276.1, read as the reverse complement.
ATGGAGCTGAAGATTCGAAAGAGGAAGTTTGAAAAAACGGAGGAAAATGAAGACAGCGACGAATGGGAATTTCGATATGAAAAGGTTTTTGCTTCTGTGCTGGCAGAAACTTATTATTACGCTGCTTATTTCTGCTGTAGCAGGTGCGGCGCTGTTTTTTATTGCAGATATTGTGCGGGTAAGGGTTGTTCATGGTGAAAAACTTTATAGGAGTGAAGCGCTTTATTACATAACTTTTGATGCTGATAATGATGGAACTATAGTGCATTATTATAATGACTACACCTGGAACGATGTGTTGGATACTGACCGTATCGCAGGTGTGGCAGCACAGAAACTGGACTTGACCAAGGAAGAAGTGGCAGCTGCAACAAGTATTCCAACAATGTCGGATATAAAGATGATAAAGGTATATGTGGACATGGGGGATGCAGAGAAGGCCGACAGGTGCCAGGATGCCATAGGAGAGGCTCTGGCTGATTTTGGCAACAGTACTGAGGGCTTTACTTCGATAGAAACATGGAACCGCGAGTCTGCAATAGAGCTTAAGGTTAGAGGGTACTATGGAAGGTTTGCAACAGCAGGAGCTGTAGTAGGTATTATATTCGGCGTTCTTATCATGATGCTCAAATATTCACTGGATGATTCTATAAGGGTTTCATCGGATGTTAAGGAATATACAGCTGTACCTGTGGCAGGAGTTCTGTTTAAAGTGGGAGCAAAGGGGGAGGCTTGTGAGAATGCTGGATCAGAATTGAAAACAAACCTTAAAGAGATTTGTTCACAGTCCGATGGTTTAAAGATTTCCTTTGCAGGAGCATACGCTGCGGACAAAGAACTTCAGGAAAAACTTATTAATAAGCTGGACATTGCGGAAGGTAAGCTTAATGAGACTGGGAAAGAGACGGTGCTGGTGGTTCCGTGGGGATGTGGCAGATCGGATTTGGAAAATGCCTTAAACAGTATAAAGATAAAGGATACTGAATGTAAGGCTATTGTTATAGCTGATGTAGAACAGAGTTTTTATACACTCTATACTAAGACATATTTGTGATATGAAAAAGTTTGAGGTACTGGTATCTGCACTGAATAATGATCCTGAGCAGCTTATCGGCAGAATGAATCTTGGCTCTGATGCAGTGATCATAAATCAGACCGATCATAATGATAAGCGTGCGGTCAGACTTGATAATGGCAATACGGTCAGGATTTTTGAAAATACCGACAGAGGCGTAGGTGCGTCAAGAAATAAGGCTTTGTCCAAGGCAGAAGGAGAGATAGTTCTTTTTTCTGACGAAGATATAATATATGACAAAGGCTATGATAAAAAGATTCTGAAAGCCTTTGCGGAGAATGCCGATGCCGACATCATACTTTTTAATATCGAAGTTGATGAACGAAGACGGACATATTGGATAGACAAGCGGACGAAGGTTGGAAGGTTCAACAGTGGAAGGTATCCTGCTTACAGTGCGGCAGCAAGGCTTTCAAGCTTAAAAAAAGCCGGAGTTAAGTTTTCACTTTTATTCGGAGGCGGTGCTCCCTACAGTAACGGTGAAGATTCCCTTTTCTTTATGGACTGCTTAAGAAATGGACTTAAGATAGTGGCTGTGCCGGTGAAACTTGGGAAAGAAGAATTCAGGGATTCCACCTGGTTTAAGGGCTACAATGAAAAGTTCTTTTTTGACAGGGGGGTGCTTTACCATTTCCTATACAGATGGGCGGCTGTTATATGGGGATTCAGGTTTGTGATAACCAAGAGAAAGGTTATGTGCAGAGACGTCAATGCTGTTAAGGCGCTATCGTTACTATGTGCCGGCATCCGTAAGGGGAAAAAGCTTGATAAAAGCAGCGGAGGAAGATGAGGTATGGCAGGCTATGTATTGTATTTTATCATAGCGCTTGTTTCATGTTTCGTCGCATTCAGTGTACGTGACAGGGAAGGTCATGAACTGGCTAACAGGATAAGACTGTCCATTATATTCTGGATACTTTTTCTGGCGTCAGCTTTAAGGATATATACGGGAAATGATTACCGGACCTACATATATCATTTCCATGATTCATACAGGGACATATTCGTGGTGACAGAGCCTGGCTTTAATGCTGCGGCAAAGTATGTGTATAAGTTTTTTGATGAGGAGTATTTCCTGATACTTTTCGCACTCTTTGCTTTTGTGACCATACTTTTCTTTTTGAAAGCCTTGTATGAGCAGAGCAACGATTTCGGAATGTCGTTCATGCTCTTCATGGCATATGGGCTGTATTTTCAGACTTATAATACCGTCAGGTATTACATGGCTCTGGCAATCGTATTCTATGCCATGAGGTTCGTAAGGGACAGGCAGTATGTAAAGTTTATATTGGCTGTGCTTGTCGCAGCACTTTTCCACAAGACAGCTATTGCGGTACTGCTTATTTACCCTGTATGCAGGATGCGGTGGCAGATTTATCATTATGTGCTGATAGTGATTGCGGGTATAAGCGGACTCGTGTTTAAGTCCCGGTACATGGAGCTTTTTGTAAGGCTTTATCCGTCTTATAAGAATGAACCGGAGTATCTGGCAAGTGGTGGAATGAGTGTCATAAATATCCTTAGGGTGGCTGCGGTAATTGCACTTGCTATAGTGGTCATGATTCTGTACAGAAAGAAACAGGAAATTAATGAATCTGTAAGGTTTTATTTTCAGATGAATGTTGCGGCTCTGGTGCTTTATTTATGTTTTAGCTTTGTGCCGTTCTTATCGAGGCTTGGGTATTACTTGATCATTTCCCAGGTGTTACTGCTACCTGAACTAATAAAGATGTCAGAAGGGTTTAAGTTAAACATAAAGAAGGTGCTTGTAGCGGGAGTGACATTTTGTGCGGTTGCATATTTCGCAATGTTTATGTATAAGGCAACGGCTGAAAATGTGAAGATACTTCCATATTCAACATGGCTAACCTATGATAGCGCGGATATGATAGGTTATCCTGAAATGGAACAGTATATTTTGATTCAGGAATAAGAGAGTCAGGGGCTATGAAGTTTTCAATTATAATTGTTTGCCTGAATGCAGGAGAAGAACTTAAAAAAACAGTAGACAGCGTGTTGGCCCAGACATATGAGGATTACGAGATAATTGTTAAGGACGGCGGATCAGAGGATGGTTCAACAGAGGCAATAAAAGATGAACCCAAAGTCAGGCTGATAGTAAAGAAAGACCGCTCGATTTATAATGCCATGAACCAGGCATGCAAATATGCTACAGGTGACTATTATTATTTCCTTAACTGCGGGGACTATCTGGCTGATGAGAAAGTGTTGGAAAGAGTAGCTCATTTTATGAACGGTACCAATGCAGATATTTTCTACGGTGACCTTTACAGAAGGAAACTGGACAGTACTGATGTGGCACCGGACTATATCACCAGTTTTGTTTGTTTCAGGAATGTCCCTAACCATCAGGTATGCTTTTATTCAAAAAAGCTATTTGAGAAAAAGGGGTATGATACAAGGTTTGTTGTCAGGGCGGACTATGAACATTTCCTAAGATGTATGTACAGATATGATGCAGTTGCTGTGCATATGCCGTTTACCATTGCTGATTACATGGGTGACGGTTTTTCGGAAAGCAGTGAGAATAGTAAAGTTTCAGACAGGGAACATAAGATAATAACAAGAAAATACCTTGGAAAAAAATGTTTGGTATATGAGCTGATAATGATAATAACGCTGCAGCCTTTAAGAAAGAAACTGGCGAACAGCAGGAAGTTTTCGGCTCTCTATCACAGATTAAAGGGCGGACTGTATGGTCAAGGGAGTAAACGATGAAGATCCTCTGGCTCTGCAATATGGTGCCTGCTTTTATTGCCGGTACCATGAAACAGAAAAAACATTATAAGGAAGGTTGGATACTCGGGGCTTACGAGGAAATAAAAAAACAGGAAAGCCCTGAGGTTGCATTTGCTTTTCCTGTTCCCCAGGAAGATCTGGTAAAGGGAGATATACTAAGGGGAGAAGCCGAAGGCGCACGTTATTACGGTTTCTATGAGGATACGGAGCATCCGGAAAAGTATGACAAGGCACTTGAAGCGTCGCTTGGACTTATATGCGAGGAGTATCATCCTGATGTCATACACTGCTATGGAACGGAGTTTCCTCATACAAGAGCAATGCTAAGGGTAACCGAGTGGCGTGACCGTGTGATGATACACATCCAGGGTGTGATGTCGGACTGTGCAAAGCAGTATTACGGTATGCTTCCGGAGCGTGTGATAAAGAGCGTGACCTTTAGGGATCGCATAAAGAAGGACAGCATTGTAAGACAGAAAGAAAAGTATCTGCTTCGTGCTGCTAATGAAGAAGAGGCATTAAAAAATGTCCGCTATGTCTGCGGAAGGACAGAGTTTGATAAAAATGCTGCTGCAGAGATCAATCCGTCATGCAAGTATTTCAGTCTTAACGAGACTATGCGGAACTGTTTTTATGAGGGACGCTGGTCAGAGAAAAAGTGTACCCCACACAGCATATTCATGACCCAGGGAAACATACCCTTAAAAGGTTTGCATGTGGTACTGGAGGCAATGCCTGCCATACTGGAGCATTATCCCGATACCGTGCTTGAAGTGGCTGGCGATGATGTGGTCAGGGGAACATGTCTCAAAGACAGGATAAAACTTCCGGCGTACGGAAAATACCTGAAGGAGCTTATTGAAAAGAATGACCTTAAGGACCGGGTAAAATTTCTTGGACCTTTAAGTGCACCACAGATAAAGAAAAAGTATCTTTCATGCAATGTATTTGTGCTGCCCTCATTTATTGAGAATTCACCTAATTCACTTGGTGAAGCCATGCTCCTTGGTGTGCCTGTGGTGGCATCCAGGACCGGTGGCATTCCTTCGCTTGTGGAAGACGGCAAGGAAGTTCTGCTTACGGAACCGGGGGACAGTGCAATGCTGGCGGAAAGGGTTTTGGATATTTTTGATGACGGGATGTTTGCGGAGCTTCTGGGAGAGAATGCAGCAGCAAGGGCGGCTCTTACCCATGACCGTATGGCAAACTACAAGATGCTTATCTGGATATATGAAGAGATAGCAAAGGGAAACGGCTGAGCGTATGAGAATTACTTTTATCACAAATTATATGACGCCCCACCAGCGTCCTTTTTGTGAGGCAATGTACGCTCTTATGAAGGATGATTTTCATTTCATAGCGACAACTGTCATGGAAAATGAAAGAAAGGATATGGGGTGGTCCTCTGATATAAAGGACCTGCCGTATGCGTCGTTCTATGATGATGACTATGATATAAGCGAGAAGTATGTTATGGACTGTGATGCCCTAATATGCGGCGGCACCCATTCTATGTACATAAGCAAGAGACTGGAGGCAGGAAAGCTTACCTTTAGATATTATGAGAGACTGTATAAAAAAGGCCATATGAAGGCTTATCTGTCAGGCTCTTTTTTTAAAAACAAAAAGGAACATGGGGCAGTAAAGAATCTGCCGGTATACCTTCTGTGTGCGGGAGCCTATGTGGCATCTGATTTTGATCTTATAGGTGCATACAAGGGGAAGATGCTAAAGTACGGTTATTTTCCTGAATTCATAAAAAAAGAACCCGGGGAATTAATGGAACTTAAGAATAATGATGTGCCGGAGATACTTTGGAGTGGACGGCAGTTAGACTGGAAACATCCGGGGGCTGCAATATTTGTTGCGGAACATCTGCGGGAAAAGGGAGTCGCCTTCCACATGACCATAGTTGGTGATGGCGAGTGTAGGGAAAATATAGAACTTGCAGTAGAAGAAAAGCATCTGCAGGACTGTGTGACATTAAAAGGCTTTGAAAAGTCTGCAGACATCAGGGCAAGGATGGACAGGGCTGATATATATCTGATGACCAGTGACATGCAGGAAGGATGGGGAGCTGTCGTAAACGAAGCAATGAATGCCGGCTGCGCAGTGATAGCATCACATGAGGCCGGATCTGTTCCATATCTTATAGAACATGGCATCAACGGCCTGGTATATAAGAGTGGCAACCTGCAGGAACTTTCCTTATATGCAGCAAAGCTGTGTAATAATAAAAGACTTCGTCAGAACCTGGGGATGTCAGCATATGCGACCATTGAATCAGAGTGGAATGCAGAAGTGGCAGCTAAAAGATTTATGGAACTTTGCGAGAAACTCTGTAGAGAAGGCATGAGTGACGTAAGGCTGCTCCCACAGGTAGAGGGAATAGAAAAGACAGGACCGCTTTCTATAGCGCCGGTCATAAAGACATCAGAAGGATATGATCACGTCAGGAGTGGAAGATGAATGTAATTGCGGCGGCTTTCGCATTTGAAGAAGACTATGGTAATTCACCGCAGCTTACCGGGCGGTCGGATGAACAGAAGATAAGGGTGTATATGCGGAATATCGTAGTATCCCTTATTTCTGCACACAAAATGAATCCTGATGATAAAACTGTTCTGGTAACAAACGCTGATATCCCTGAGGAGTATAGGAAAGAACTGGAGGGCGGAGGCGTTTCGATAGAGCGTATTGAGTTCGACAGTTTCCGTATGCCGAAGAAATTCATATGGTCACTTGCTTTCTTTAAGCTGTGCGCCCTGGAGCATCTTCTTAAGAAGGATGAATATGAGAAAATCTTGCTTGTAGACAGTGATACCTATACTGTGAAGGAGTATAGGGAACTTTGGAAAGAGGCTGATAGGGGAATACTTCTTTATAGCGTGTGCCATTCCATAGAGCATCCGGAACGAGTAAAGATAATAGAAGATTACAGGAAACTCTATCCTGAAGAAGATGAAAACATCGTCCATTACGGAGGCGAGTTTATCTGCGGCAGGAGAGAAAATATCAGTAAATACATTGATGAGTGCAGAGAAGCATATAATCGGATCTGCGCGTCAGATTATGATGTGCAGGACAATATAGGTGATGAAACCCTGACGGCAATAGCAGCAGCACACCTAAAGAAACAGGCACTTATAATAGAGGCTGGTGCATATGTGACCAGGTACTGGACGGAAGAAAAGTTTTATCTGGTAAGCACGAATACGGTTTACAATCCGGTGTGCGTATGGCATCTCCCCGGTGAAAAGGACAAAGGGATGCTCATAATGTATGACTATTATATGAAACATAGGGGGTTCCCGGAGTTGAAAAAAGCCCTTAGGATCTACGGGCTGGCAGACGGAAAGAGGCCTTATTTCTTTGATTCCATGTATGCAAAGTGGGTAAGAAGGAACGCTAAAAAATGACAGCTGAAGGTACAAAGGATACCGGAAAACTGGATATCATAATTCCGGTATACAACAAAGAAAAATATTTAAGAAGATGCGTTGACAGTGCACTTGCACAGTCATATGTTCCTTCGCGCATTATTCTTGTTGATGACGGTTCGACGGACGGCAGCCCGGAACTATGTGACGAGCTGGCGGCCGAACACGATACGGTCGAGGTCATACACCAGAAAAATGCCGGTGCATCCGCTGCAAGGAATGCGGGCATAAGTGCTACTGACGGTGATTATGTTGGTTTTCTGGATGCAGACGACTGGGCTGACAGCGACATGTATGAAAAGCTTATAAATGCACTGAATGAAGACGGACGGGAAAAGATTCCGGCTGCGCAGCTTATGAACAGGCAGTTTAGCGAAGATGGAACATTGGTCCTGTATACCGGAACTGACAAAGAGTCTGTCTATATGATAAAGACAGAAGATTTTTACGAACAGCTGATAATGCATACAGGGGATTCTTCCATGTGCACGAAGATATTCAGGGGAGACTTCGTAAGAAGGTATAAGTTCGCAGAGGGTGAGAAGAATGAAGACTTTGAGCTGCTCTTGAGGATGCTGCCGGAGATGGGGGAGGGGATAATTACCCTGGATACACCCGGATATAACATAGAGTTAAGTGGCAGCAGTGTGACCAGGGGACGCTATGATCAGTCACTCTATGAGAGCATGATGAAGAATGCCTTCACGGCGCTGAGGGTTGCAAGGGAGAGATATCCGGAGCATATAAAGCAGGCTGAGCGCTTTACTTATGTGCAGTCCCTGGATTTCATGCTGCATATCCCGATAGAGAGAATGACTGCTGATAACAGCTTTTATAAAAGGATTGTAAGGTATTTAAGGAGCGAAAAGCATAACATAAAGAAGAACAGCTACCTTACAAAGAAACAGCGCAATTACCTGATTTTATTGCTGGAATCGCCGGTGACAGTGCGGAAGACTCATAGAATGATAATGAATATGCGTGGAGACCGCAAGACAGGGTGAGGTGCCAGAGTCAACTGGGGGGGCTGATAGTCCGCGGATGGCGGCGGATCAGCAATTCTGATATAATTATTATTTGGGAAAAGCGTATAGGAAAGAGGGAGAGTTTCTGATGAAAAAGAAAATTGTGTCATCAATTATCTGTACGGCTGCTGTGGCAGCAGTTCTTTCAGGCTGCGGATACCACAATGGCGGCGTTAATTTTGACGCTAATGCAAATGTTAATGTGAATGGAAATGAGATAATCAATACCCGCGATGGTAATCCTACTCCAACTCCTACGGCAGCAACTAATGGAGGTAACGGAGAAGAGGCAGATTCTGATGCGGAAAAAGCAGAAGATGCTTACAATGATTTCCTGAATAACGGCAGGGAGGTAAAAACATCTAAACAGTATAAGGAAGATGACGCTCAGGGAAATTATGACGGACTTTTGTATGGTGAATACAGCGTAGATGAACTGCGTGAAGCTTATGAAAAGCTAGAGGGCATCGGAAATACTGTAAAGTATGTGATAATGGATCTTGGGGATGACGGAACCAATGAGCTGGTCCTTTACTTTGATGCTGATAACCACGGATATTTTTCCTATATGTGCTATATCTATTATGACAGGGGTGAGCTGATCTTGGGCTCACAGACTGCTGACGGTAACAGAAGCTATGGAAAGCTGTATGATACCGGCTATCTTGAGCGCGGTACTGCCAGCGGTGGGCTTGGCTCATACGCTATCTACAGCATATCTTCCGAAGGCGAGACAGAGATGGTGATGTCTGTTAACTCCTACAGCGGTTTTCAGGCTGCGAATGTGGCATACTACCTTGATGTGGAAGACCAGGATGCACTTTTCAACGAATTTGACAGTCTAATAAGCGATGCAAATGAATTCTACATATATGTTTATACCGATAATGGTGAAGTGTATGTAAGCGTTGAGGAATTGGATACTACCGAATCCAAAAAGGCATCAGAAGAAGAATTTATAAAGGCGCTGGAAGATAACGGCGTTCATGTGATCTCAAGCATGGAGATGCAGGAAATGACAGATACTTCCGAGTACAGAACAAAGGAAGTAAACTGGAAGATATTGTACGAGTCTGAATCTGCCGGCAATGATGCCGGAACCGGAGACTCTGACTATTCGGCTATAGTGGGCGAATGGGTGCTTTACTATATCGAGGAGGAAGGTACAGGACTGTATGCATATGAGACAGATTTGTATGAATATTATCGTTTTTATGATGACATGACTGCGGATTATATGGAAGTGCTGGATGGCAATGTAGTGGAAGAGGTATCCGGACTTGAGGTGACAATAAGTGAGGATGGAGGATACGAGATAGACTACAAGAATTCACAGGGCAGACAGTTAGTAAATATAAGTGGATTTAACGAGGATGGCTACCTGGAGGTAACCAGGACATCATGGGAGGAAAATATGCCCTGGGGGTATTACGCGCTCTTCAGCCCCATGGAAGGAAACTAAGTAACATTAAATAACTTGTGCATGGTGCGAAGTTATTAAATATAAATGCAAAAACAGGAGGGAAAAGTAATGGGATTATTTGATTCATTTGCCAGCCAGGCAGGAAACATGATCAAAAATGAGGCAAGAAAGACCGGAAGTGAATTCGTTCACAATGCGTCAAGTGCAGTACAGAACGGTCTTGCAAATGCAGGAAACAAGTCGGAACAGTTCACATTCCCGAATCTGCCTACAGATGTGGCAAGCCTTATGGCTCTTCCGGAGGCAACTTTGGATAGCCCGTTTAAGACAGCAGCACTTACACTTGTAGCTCTTCTTCAGTACGAGAACAATCCGGAAACTTGTTTCGCCATGATAGATGCACTTAGGGGACCGGATCCCATGACAGCTATGGGAAGAAGTTTCATAAAGGACAGGATGGAAGGCAAAGCTTATAAAGCAAGATCCTTCTTTGCAGGTGCTACTGTTGCTAACAACTATACACCTACTGCTCCGTATACAATAACAGTAAGCAGCAATCCTTATTCATATCCCGATCCTAACTGGGCTACGCTCTTCGTACAGAGTGCCGGTGCTGATTCACTGAGGCAGATCAAGATGCGGCTTAAGCCCTCTACAGGTCAGTGGTTCTTAAATGACATCCAGTGTCTGAGCGATATCCGCACTCCGGCAGCCGATGATCCCTGGGCATAATAAGAAATTGTTTTTTAATGAATATGGTTTAATGAATTGCCTGCGTGTGTACGCGGGCAATTTTTATTATTGCAAAGTGCACCTGTGTAGCACTTCTCGTTTGCCTGGGCTTTCTTCCTTTTTTAGATAGCCTTACGTCACGCTTTTTTTAGAAAAATGGGTTGACATTAACCAATCTAGTGGTATACTACACTTAAACATATGAATAACTGTTCATATGTTCAGAAAACAAAAATTACAAACAGGGCATTGTGCATATGCCCGGGAAGGAAAAGAGATGAAGAAGACATACAAGATTGAAGTGGATTGTGCTAACTGTGCAAACAAGATGGAGGATGCAGCCAAGAAGACAGCCGGCGTAAAGGATGCTACTGTGAATTTCATGGCACTTAAGATGAGTGTGGAATTTGAGGAGGGTGCAGATGTAAAGGCGGTTATGAAGGATGTGCTTAAGAACTGCAAGAAGGTTGAGGACGACTGCGAGATATATCTGTAATAATATCTTCCAAATGTGTTAAATAAATTTAGTGAAGAAATACATTTTGATATCACGCTAAATAATCTGTAAAGGGATACTCAGTACTAGAGGATGCTTAATTAATAGGCAATATCTTAGGCGAAGAGAGTTAGGATTACAGTCATAACGGAGTGAAAAACTATGAATAAAAAGCAGAAAAGAATGCTCATACGCATAATCATTACAGCAGTACTTCTGGTAGTCCTGCATTTCCTGTTCCGTTTTCTCGGCACAGAGGATCTGGCTGAAGATGGCACAGTGTTAAAGGAAAGCATAGTGCGTGAGCCTTTCTGGTTTATTCTTTATCTTATTCCGTATATAGTTATCGGTTTCGATATCCTGAAAAAAGCCGGCAAGGGAATAATTAACCGACAGGTATTTGACGAAAATTTCCTTATGGCAATAGCAACACTGGGTGCCTTTGCCATTGCCTTGGTTGATAAGAGCAGCGACTACACCGAAGCAGTTGCAGTAATGCTTTTTTATCAGATAGGAGAGCTTTTCCAGGGATATGCAGTAGGAAAAAGCAGGCGGAACATCAGCAATCTTATGGATATAAGACCTGATGTGGCTCATATTGAACGTGACGGTGAGCTGGAAACAGTTGATCCGGATGAAGTGGAAGTGGGGAGTCTGATTGTAGTACAGCCCGGAGAACGAGTTCCTCTGGACGGTGTTATCGAGGATGGACGCAGCACACTTAATACATCAGCACTTACCGGTGAGAGCATACCACGTTCAGTGGAGACCGGCGATGAAGTCATAAGTGGATGCATCAATATGAGCGGTGTATTAAAGGTACGTACCACCAAGTGTTTTGAGGAATCCACTGTGTCCAGAATACTTGAGCTGGTGGAGGATTCCACATCCAGGAAATCAAAATCAGAGGCATTTATATCAAGATTCGCAAAGGTTTATACACCGGCAGTATGTATATCGGCTCTTGCTCTTGCACTTATTCCGCCGGTGGCAAGACTGGTAATGCAGCTTGATCCGCTGTGGAGTGTGTGGATATACAGGGCACTTACCTTCCTTGTAATAAGCTGTCCCTGTGCGCTGGTTATCAGCATACCCTTAAGTTTCTTTGCCGGAATAGGCGGAGCAAGCCATGAAGGAATACTTATAAAAGGTTCGAATTATCTGGAGGCTCTTTCTAAGACTAAGATCGTAGCCTTTGATAAAACGGGAACAATGACAAAGGGCGTGTTCGAAGTTGATTCAATACACCATTCGAGCATATCAGATGATAAGCTGCTGTTCTATGCAGCACATGCGGAATGTGCATCTTCCCACCCTATAGCAAAGAGCATAATCAATGCATATGTTTTAGGCTGGGGAAGTGAGGCGGATGATAAGTCATCAGCCGTAAGGAATATTGACAGGAGCCTTGTCCGTAATATTGAAGAGATAGGCGGCAACGGTGTTGTTGCAGATGTGGAAGGCGTACACATTGCCATCGGAAACGGAAAGCTCATGGACCGTGAAGGGATTCCTTATAAGGACTGCCATAAGCCTGGAACTATTGTTCATGTAGCACTGGACGGAGCCTATGCAGGACACCTTGTGATAGCGGATGTGGTTAAGCCTACGGCAGCTAAGGCTGTAACTGAATTACACAGTTCAGGCGTGGAAAGAACGGTTATGCTCACGGGTGACGGAAAGAAGGTGGGTGAACATGTTGCATCCGAGCTTGGCATAAAGGAAGTAAGGTGTGAACTGCTTCCTGCGGATAAAGTGCACGAAGTTGAGAAGCTTCTTTCTGAGAAGGGTAAAAATGAAGTGCTTGCATTTGTAGGTGATGGCATAAATGACGCGCCGGTGCTGACTGAGGCTGATGTAGGAATTGCCATGGGCGCAATGGGATCTGATGCGGCAATTGAGGCTGCGGATATAGTTCTTATGGATGACGATCCGCTTAAGATTGCAAAGGCAATTCGCATTTCAAGAAAGTGCATGCGTATTGTATACGAAAACATCTACTTTGCAATCGGCATAAAGCTTTTATGCCTGCTGGCAGGTGCCTTCGGAATGGCAAACATGTGGCTGGCAATTTTTGCGGATGTCGGTGTTATGATAATAGCAGTACTTAATGCCATCCGTGCTTTATGGGTGAAAAAACTTTAGGATATGATTTACGCGCAGAGTATTAAACACCCCGGATAAAAATGATTTTTTAAGAGTTATTGTATTATAAATGTAACAGACGGTGTAAAATATAAAGTGTATTCCATAGCATTAGATGTGAGGAGGATACTATGCCAGCAAAAAAGAAAACATCAGTACCGCCGGAAACAGAGCTGTATGATCTGGCAGAACTTTTTAAGATATTCGGTGATTCCACAAGGATAAGAATACTGTTTGTGCTTTTCGATACAGAGGTATGTGTATGTGATATCGCGGAGGCGCTGAATATGACACAGTCGGCAGTATCCCATCAGCTTCGCATACTTAAGGCAAACAGACTTATCAAGGGAAGACGCGAAGGAAAGCAGATATTCTATTCACTGGCGGATGAGCATGTGCATTCAATAATTGCAGCCGGTCTTGAGCATATTGAAGAGGATGACTGATGAATAAATACGATTCTCTTGATGATGCTGTATCGGCAGTATTCGGAGATGATATAAGAATAATTGGGAAGACAGCATGTGCCGGGGGAGATATCAACCGTGCATATGCTGTTACACTTTCTGACGGACGGAACGCTTTTCTGAAAGAGAACATTGCAGAGAATCTGGACTTTTTTGAAAAGGAAATTACAGGGCTTGATGCGTTAAAGAAAACAGGGGCTTTTAATGTTCCTGCGGTGTTGGCCTACGGTGTGGATGGAGCAAATTCATTCCTGCTGATGGAACAGATAATGTCAGGAAAAAGGATACAGGGATACTATTTGGATTTTGGAAGAAGGCTGTCAATCATGCATAAAGCTGACTGTTCTGAATTTGTGAAGGACGGAAAGTTTGGATTCCTGCAGGATAATTATATCGGTGCCGGATATCAGGACAATACACCGGAAGACAGCTGGATTGAATTCTTCCGTGAGCACAGGCTGCTTCCGCAGATCAAAAGGGCTGAGAGGTACTTTGATCCATTGATGCTCAGAAAATTTGACCACCTGCTGGAACGGCTGGATGATATTCTGATAGAACCTGACAAGCCTGCACTGCTGCATGGAGATCTTTGGTCAGGCAATCAGATGCTGGGACCTGATGGAAGAGTGTGGCTGATCGATCCTGCAGTATATGTGGGGCATCCGGAGGCTGATATTGCTATGACGGAACTCTTCGATTATCTGCCTGAAGAATTTTATGACGGTTATTTTGGTGGCACTAATCGGCCGTACGGCTACAAGGACCGAAAGAATCTCTATAATCTCTATCACTGGCTGAACCACCTGAACCTGTTCGGCTCAGGCTATCTTGGATTTGTGACCTCAGTTGTCAACTTTTTTTCAGATATCCCATAAAAAATAGTTTTTCATCCGTATCCCTTATGTATTAGGAATCCGGCAGGAGTTTATGGGAAAATAACCGGAAGAAAAAAAGGAGGATAAGGATTATGACAAAGTGGAGTGGATTAAAAAAGGCAGTAATGGCGATGGCGGCAGTCGGGATGCTGTGTGCATGCGGGAATAATGCGCAGCCGGAAAACGGCGTGACGGATCCGGAACTTTCATCAGAACCATCAATTACAGCAGAACCGACTATTGCAGCGGAAACAGAACAGGAAAATAATCCGGTTATAGGAGATATCGTGACCGAGGATGTGGAGAGCGTATCTGTACGCTTTTATATCGGATACAATATAGCTACCGGTGATGTGATCAGCGATGTGATCCCAAGCAATACAATGGAGGTTAACGGAGAAGATCTGGCAAAACTGTCGGAAATCCTGCCGGAGTTGTCCAAGATCACGGCAGATTCGGATTCGGAAGAGTATGGCCATATCATTTATGACCATATTATGGATTATTATGAACTGACTATAAATGATGATCAGGTACTTTGTATTGGTGACGAGTATGGTGTTGACATTTCTTCCGGAGCGGTATTCGCTGTGCCGGAAGAATTATTCGATACCGTAGAGAGTCTTGCTGAAGACTACAGTAGGAACAACATCTACAAATCATTGGATGCGGAACAGGTCACGGTTACCAATATGGATGGAAAAGAGATAGAGATTACCGATCCGGATCAGCTTGAAATGCTGAAGTCATACGAGTACTACGTGATAAACGCTGATGCTGAGACATTTGAAGAGGAAACGATTGCTTATGTTATGGATCTCCACAACGGAGATACGCTGGAAGTACACTTTGCCGGCGTGACCGCAAAGCTTAACCATGCAGATGGAACCTTTGAGTATGTGCATATTCAGGGAATGGAAGATTATCTGGATTGTATTTTTGCGGAGTAAATATAGAATTCTAATGTGTTATCCCCCGTCATTTTGACGGGGGATTTTGGATGGGATTATTTATAGCTGAATAGTGTTATAATGTATAATATGGATTTTAGGGGGGGACCGGACTATGTGGAATGGTCCGATTCTTTGCTTATTATCAGTAATAATTCCTCGAAAAATAAAAAATTACCGTTCAGATAAGGGAGCGGATGAAATGACGGAATCATATGATGTGTTCACGAGGGCTCTGAAATGAGCAGGATAGCAGTTATAGATACAGAAACCACCTGGGGCAATGTTGTGATGTCTATCGGTGTGGTTATAGCGGATAGCAGTGATTATACCCCTGTTGATACAGAATATTTTGTACTGGATCCGGAGTATAGAGAGGGCGGCCTGTTTTCGCACGAGCTTTTTTTGATCCCGGAAAAAGATACAACGGTTACATCAAGGAAAGACGCACTGGGGAAGATTGATGGATGGTTCAAGTCTGAGGGCATAATGCATATTTATGCCTATAATGCATCTTTTGATAAAAGCCATCTAAGGGAATTTTCTTCCTTTGCCTGGTATGACATAATGAGGCTTGCAGCCTATAAGCAGTACAATCCCTTCATTCCGGATGATGCTGTCTGCTGCAAAACGGGAAGGCTAAAAAAAGATTACGGCGTGGAGCCAATGACACGGCTTATATCAGGAAACAGGCGGTACTGTGAGATGCACAATGCACTTCAGGATGCCATAGATGAATTAGACATTATGCGGATGCTGGGCCTGCCGGTTGAGGCATATGAAATTGGGCGAATATAGAAAATATATATTGCGGCTACATTGAATATTAGCAAGAAGTGTAGATTATGGAGGTTTTATGAGCATATTGATAAAAGATACTACAAGGGAAGAACGGGAGCGTATAGTGGCGGAGTCCATCGGCAATGTCAATGGTTCCTGTGACGGCTGTGCAAGTGGTCTTGCGGAAATGTATCAGGATTACATAGACGGCAAACGTGAGATAAGTGAGATAAATATGTCATTCAGGGCTCATTACGAATCCGGGGAAGAAGCTCCGGCGAGGTCTGGGTGCGGATATTTTGGCCAGTAGTAATTGTAGTCTTGCTTGCTTGGGGACATATACAAGGTTTTAATGGCAGGACGGGTTTACAGCAGTTATAATAACGAAAAGCTTACATATATTAATGAGGAGGAAATGGAAATGAAATTAGCAACAGCTTTATCGGAGAGAGCTGACCTTCAGAAGAGGATAGCTGATCTTGGAAACAGGCTTAAGTTCAACGCAAAGGTTCAGGAAGGAGAGACGCCTTCAGAAGATCCGAAGGAACTTTTAGCTGAGCTTAATAAGGATTTTGTAAGGTTAGAAGAGCTTATTGCCCGTATCAATCATACAAACAATGTTACAAAGAGCGGTGATGTCACATTGACGGACCTTATCGCAAAGAGGGACTGCCTGAGTGATAAGATCAGGATCATGAGAACCTTTCTGGACAGCGCCAGTGAGAAGGTTACAAGATACACTAAGACAGAGATCAAGATTAAGAGCACTATTCCTGTTGCTGAACTTCAGAAGGAAGTTGACAGGCTTTCCAAGGAATTACGCGAGACAGATGAAACTATCCAGGGGCTTAACTGGACAACTGAACTGATCTGATTATGTTTTGATTTTGTTGGTAGTCTTGCAGGATGGACATGATCTCTGCGATTGAGAATGAATCGCACCTCCTGGTAACATGAAGGGGCTCATGTGGGGTTCGACTCCCCTTATGTACATTGTACGTCCAGTACATACACATATGTACAGATTATTATGTATTTTTACTACTTATTGTCAACTGTAAGACGAGGGCTGGGAACGGGGATAAAATCAATACATGGTATTTAAGCTTGATGAGAACCGAATAGCTTTTCCGGATCCGACACTGGCGGATGATGACGGCCTATTGGCTGTAGGCGGGGACCTGTGCATTGACCGGTTGCTGCTGGCGTATTCACATGGAATATTTCCCTGGTACGGGCCTGATCAGCCAATTATGTGGTGGTGTCCGAAGAAAAGGTTCATCATACGGCCGGAAAAAATCCATATATCCCATTCTTTGTCAAAATATATGAGAAAGCATGATGTGGAGATTGTGATAGAGCGGGATTTTTCCGATACCATGCACAGATGCAGGGTAAAGCGCGAAAGCAATGTGGGGACCTGGATAACGGACGAGATGGAAGAGGCTTATGCTGCCCTGAACCGTGAAGGTTATGCCATGGCGGTCGAGTCAAAAGTGGACGGAGTGATAGCCGGTGGCCTGTACGGTGTAGTTATTGGAAAGAATTTCTTCGGGGAGAGCATGTATTCGGATCATGAAAACGGATCGAAATTAGCTCTTGTAATGCTTGCAGGACTCCTTAATAAGGCGGGAACTCCCATGATAGACTGCCAGTTTCATACGGATTTCCTGGAAAGCATGGGCGGTGAGTACATATCCTATGAAGTGTATATGGAAAATTTGCTTCGATAATTATATATAGTAAGAAAAAACTCTTGACGGACGGTATGTACTTGTGGTATTCTTCTCGGGTACGCAAGTACAACAACAAGCAGAGCATTTGCTCTCACCCTGCGACGATTGGGTTTCAGGTGTTAAGTTTTGAACATTATACGACACGATGAGTGTTGAATGATATAGAAACTTCGTGAGTGGATGCGCTGTGTAACGTATCCGCTTTTTTATTACGCATAGGCCGGTAGGCCGTGTGGCGGACAGAGGATTAATTATCCCGTTCGTGAGCATATGTGGAGGGCAAGACAATTAGCGATTTATTGATCAACGGACAGATCCGTGAAAGTGAAGTGCGTGTTATAGGTGAGCACGGTGAGCAGATCGGTGTGGTTTCCATTCAGGAAGCTATGAACATGGCTCAGGAGGCAGATGTAGACCTGATAATGGTTGCGCCTACCGCTAAGCCGCCTGTTTGCAGGTTAGCCGATTATGGCAAGTACCGTTATGAACAGATGCGCAAGGAAAAGGAAGCAAAGCGTAAGCAGCATGTGGTTGAGATCAAGGAGATAAGACTTTCTCCGAATATCGATACCAATGACCTTAATACCAAGGTAAACGCTGCAAGAAAGTTCATTACCAAGGGCGACAGGGTAAAGTTCACTTTGAGATTCCGTGGTCGTGAAATGGCTCATATGTCAGCATCCAAACATATTCTGGACGATGTCGCAGAAATGCTTAAGGATATCGCTACAGTTGAGAAGGCGCCGAAGCAAGAAGGGCGCACTATGACAATGTTTTTAGCTAAGCGCTGAGAACAGGAGAATTCAGGAGGAAAAAGAAATGCCTAAAATGAAAACCAGCAAAGCAGCAGCAAAGAGATTCAAAGTGTCCGGTACGGGTAAGCTTATCCGTAACAAGGCATACAAGAGTCATATTCTGACAAAGAAGTCTACAAAGAGAAAGCGTACTCTTCGTCAGTCAACGGTAACAGACATCACCAATTCAAAGAATATGAAGAAGATCCTGCCGTATATCTGATCGACGGGAATAAGACTGAGTTATTTCATATAAGTAAAAAGAAAGATTTGGAGGCGTAAAAATGGCAAGGATTAAAGGTGGCGTAAATGCCAAGAAGAGACATAACAGAGTACTGAAGTTAGCAAAGGGCTATTATGGAGCAAGATCAAAGCAGTATCGTATTGCAAAGCAGTCCGTAATGAGAGCTCTTGCATCTTCTTATGAAGGAAGAAAGCAGAGAAAGCGTCAGTTCAGATCACTGTGGATCACTCGTATCAATGCAGCTGCAAGGCTGAACGGACTTTCTTACAGCAAGTTCATGTATGGTCTTAAGCTTGCAGGCGTAGATATCAACCGTAAGATGCTGGCTGAGATGGCTGTAAATGATGCAGAAGGTTTTGCATCTCTTGCAGAGCTCGCTAAGGGCAAGATCGCATAAATCGATTATTAGGTTAAGAATTCTATCAAAGACCGTTTCGGATGTTCGAAACGGTCTTTTTTGTGCAATTTTAATAAATTTTTGTTTGTATTCAGCTAAATTGGTGGTAAAATTGTAGTGGTTGTCAGTTCTAATATAAGAGAACTTCAATCAAATATACAGTCAAAGGAGTGAAGTATATGAACGAAAAGAACAATTCAAGAAGTAAGGGCATACTGAATCTGAAAATTACTCTTATCATGTATGCAATCATCCCGCTTTTGTGTGCTACGGTCATTCTGAGCGTTGTGCTCATAAGCAAGAGTACAAAAGAAATGAATACCCTGACGAATAATTCGCTTTTGCAGGTTATTGATCAGACCGGAGCGGCATTTGATACGGCAGTAATCACTGATGAGAATCTGCTGCAGTCTTATGCTTCAGCACCTATCGTTAAGGAATATTTAAAGAATCCCAATGATGCAAAGCTTGCTGAGGAAGCTCAGCAGTATACCGTTGATTTCGCATCATCCCTTGAAGGCTGGGAAGGCTTATATATAGCTGACTGGAATACGCAGGTTATGACACATTCTGCCGCACCTGCTATCATAGGAAAGGTGCTCAGAGAGGGTGATTCACTTACAACGCTCCGTAACCAGATATTATCTGTAGACGGAACATACAATACCGGTGTAATGACATCCCCTTCATCGGGAGAGCTGGTAATGTCACTTTACTATCCTGTTATGGATAATGGTGAGCCCATAGGTTATGTTGGCGGAGGTATTTTCGTTAAAGATATTGCCGCAAAGATCTCAGATGTTTCTGCACTTGGACATAGCACGGCATATATCTATTATGTTGATAGTGTCGGAACCATGCTTTACCATCCTGACGAGTCCAAGATCGGTAATCCCGTTGAGAATGAAGCCGTAAAGGGTCTGGTTGCAAAGCTTGAAGCCGGTGAGCATCCCGAGCCTGCATGTATAACCTATAAGTATAAGGGTGCCAAGAAGTATGCGGCATACTATGTAGGCAAGGACGATACTTATATTGCGGTGCTTACTGCTGACAGAAAAGATGTAATGTCCGGTATCAATGCCACAAAGCTGTGGACTGTTGTCATCTGTGTTCTCTGCATTGTAGTATTCGTTGTTTTGGCACTTCTGGTTGAGAATCTTATCGCATCTCCGCTCAGAAAGATCGCCAAGGCTGTAGAGATACTCAGTACCGGTGATGTGACGGTCGAGTGTGATGCTAAGTCGAATATTAAGGAGACAGTAAGCATTATCAATGCATTCAGGGATCTGAAGCAGGCGCTTTCCTCATCCATGAGTTCAGTTAAAGATTCTGCATTCAGGCTTAATGATTCCATCATAAGCGTTGATAACAAGACCGGGCTGAATGTTGATTCCATAACCCAGATCAATACCGCTATCAACGAGGTAGCTACCACTTCACAGAGCGTGGCAGAAAATGCCCAGACCATGGCGGAGAAGGCTATCGATCTTGGAAATGATGTAGAGATACTCAATGAGAATGTACAGAATCTCTATAATGCATCCCAGACTATAAAGAGTGCAAACAGTGAAGCTTCGGAGTGCATGGAATTCGTACATAAGGTAGCTGATGATTCTGTAGATGCGATGAAGAGCATAGCTGATAAGATCGCAGAGACCAATTCCGCTATCGGTGATATCGGTTCTGCAATACAGGCTATAGAATCAATTGCAGAGCAGACAAACCTTCTTTCTCTGAATGCTTCCATAGAAGCCGCTCGTGCCGGTGAGGCAGGCAGAGGTTTTGCGGTTGTGGCTGATGAGATCAGGTCCCTGGCTGATTCTTCGGGACAGTCAGCAGGCGAGATCAAGCAGATCATAGAAAATGTTATCGCGTTGTCAGCTGAAACTGTTGAGATAAGCAACAGAGTATTTGATGTCATTACAAAGGAACAGGCTGATATAGAGCAGGCGCAGGAGAAATTCCATGTACTGTCCGATTCTGTTGAGGCATCCATTACTGAGATAGACAGAATCCGTTCTCTTGCAATCCAGCTTGATACGATCAAGGCAGAGCTTACCAGTACTACAACTGAGTTGGGCGCTATCTCTGAGGAGCTCGGCGCTTCTGCAGAAGAGGTTGCTGCCTCCTGTCAGACAGTTACTGAGGCATGCGTGGATACACAGACATCTACCGGTGAGATGCGTGTCATCAATGATGATATGTGCGCAGCAATAGAGTTCTTCAAGGTTTAAGGGTTAAGTAAGATAAAAATACTGAATTATAATTCTAAAACGCAGCCATTTTATGGCTGCGTTTTTATATGGTGGGAACGGCCGAAATGGGGTATAATATTTACATAAGTATTGAACAGTGGCAACCTGGTATGCCACAGGATTAAAGCAGAGGATAATGTAACTGATGGAACACGCATGAAACCATACAGTTATAGTAGAGGATCAAACATGTCTGGCAGATTAGAAGGTCTTGAACCGTCAAAAGTATTCCGTTTTTTTGAAGAAATATGCAGCATTCCCCACGGCTCGTATCATGTAGATGAGATAAGCCGTTATCTGGAGGATTTTGCTGTAAAGAGAAACCTCAAGGTCATTAGAGACAAAGAAAACAATGTGATAATTTACCGTGATGCATCGAAGGGCTACGAAGAAAAGCCGGTTACTATATTGCAGGGACATATGGATATGGTGGCAGTAAATGATGATCCTGAAGTCGATATGGATGTGACTCCTTTGGATGTCTGCCATGACGGTGAATATATTTATGCAAAAGGCTCAAGTCTTGGCGGTGATGACGGTATAGCAGTAGCCTATATGCTTGCTATACTTGACGATGACAGCATAAAGGCGCCGGCTTTGGAGGCTGTATTTACCACAAATGAAGAAGTGGGCATGGATGGAGCCATAGCGCTTGATGCAAGTTTTCTTAAGGGAAAGAGGCTTATAAATCTTGATTCAGAAGAGGAAGGCATATTTATAGCAGGCTGTGCAGGCGGCATCAAAATGAAGGCTGGTATTGAACTGGCGATTTTAGAGAGTGGAGTTGCATCGGAGAAAGTCTGTGTCAAAGTCTCGGTAAGTGGACTTTTAGGCGGCCATTCAGGCGAAATGATAATAAAGAACAGAGCAAATGCTATTAAGATATGCGGGCGGCTCCTTTGTGATATATGTGACAGATTTGATGTGGACTTTGTAGATATAAAAGGGGGAACAAAGAGCAATGCCATTGCGGATAAGGCTGAATTTGAGATACTTGTTAATAGCAATGACATTTCTGATTTGAAAGTTGTTATAGCTGATATAGAACATGAAATCAAGAATGAATACAGCCAAAAGGATGATGGCATAAAGATAACGGTTTCAGAAAGTTCATTAGATGAAAGAAGTGTATTTACGGGAAGTTCGTTAAAGAAACTTGCTTCATTTATTATGGCTATGCCGGATGGTGTACAGGCTATGTGTGGATGGACCGAAGGGCTTCCGCTTACTTCATTGAATGTGGGAATAATAGAGAGAAAAGACAATGTTGTTTATACATACCATGAACTCAGGAGCCAGATGGGTAGCAGCCTGCGGAACTTAAACAAGAGCGTAACGGCGATAGCAGATGCTTTCGGTGCAGTCTGCGAGAATTCAGCCCAGTATCCTGAATGGGAATACCGCGAGTCTTCACCCCTTCGGGATGAAATGTGCCGGATATATAAGGAGATTTATTCTGTTGAGCCGAAGATAGAGGTCATACATGCAGGTCTTGAGTGTGGCATACTTGCTCAGAAGATAGAGGGCTTTGATGCGGTTTCTATTGGGCCTGATATTTTAGATATACATACGACTAAAGAAAAGTTATCGATAAAGAGTACGGAGCGGGTGTGGGAGTACCTGCTTAAAGTTTTGTCAGCGTAAAGGCTGTACTTTTATTGGGGACGGATCAGTCCGGTTTGGAGGGTTATAATGAAGGAACTTTGGAGTATTATGAATATCCTTGACAATGCTGATGATGTGGCATTGTTTGTTGTGGGAGCAAGGGATTCAAAGATCCTGTACTGCAACCACCTGGTAACGGTATGTACGAATGCTCATGCCGGCGTAGATGCATCAAGGGTATGGGATCAGGAGGATATGCGTAAGGCCATCAGTCATGTGGATCAGGGCGGCGCATATCGTTACCTTGTGGAAAAATCAAACTTTGGTGGCCGCAAGAATGTTACGGTCTGCAAGGTGGTCTGGAACCAGGGAATGCTTGCATATGCATTTCTACTGACATCCCATGTTGATGACCGTGAAGAAGAAGAAAGGGAAAAGATATTCGGCATACTTGGACGTTCCTATAGAAGCATCTTCCTGTTGGATATGATGAAAGGTGAGGTCACCACATTATTAAAACCGTTGGATAATGGCGAAAACCCATATCGTGCGGTATATTATCACCCTGTGCGCTTTGATGAATGGTGCGGCGAGATTATGTCAAACTATGTTCATCCCGATGACCGCAGCCAGGTGGAAGAGTACTTTGATGCCGCCAGAATAAACCGTGAGATTTCTTCAGGCAGTGACTATGCATTCCGTTACAGAAAAAAATCAAAGGAAGACTATATTTGGGTGGAAATGCGTTTCCTTCGTCTTGATGAGATGGAGGGCAAGGTAGTCTGTTCGGAACGCAGTATTGACGGCGAAGAGACTGCAAATGAAAAAGAACGCGAAAATGAAATCATAATGAAGTCCTTAAGCAATGCATATAGGTCAGTGTATCTGTTGGACATGAAAACCGGACGCTATACCACTGTGAAACAGGATGAGTTTCTTTTCGGAATTCCTTTGGACGGTGATTATGAAGTGCTGCGCCAGCTTGTTAGTGAGTTTATACCTGATGATGGACAGAAGAATGATTATATGGAGTATTTTTCCCTTGATGGTCTGCGTTCTGCGTTCAAGGACGGCGCGGAAAATGTGGGCAGGGAATATAACAGCAACATAAATACGGATGAAGGCTGGATGGGGGCCAATGCGTTTAAGCCGCCTTATATGCCGGGGATGGAAAATAAGTGTGTCCTTACATTTATGGACATAACCGAACATAAAAGGGTTGAGGCAGAGCGTAACGAAAAGAACATAGTAATAGACATTCTTTCATCGAGATATATCTGTGTTTATTTTGTGAGTGTGCTGGATGGTTCATTCCATTCCATAAGAGTGCCACAGGAATACAGATATATTGAAAAGCAGTTTTCTAAGTTTGTGGACGCTATGGAGCATTATGCAAAAGCGTATGTTATAGAACAGTACAGGGATTTCTTCAAATTCTCCAGTGAGGATGATTTCAAAGGGCGCATAGAGGAATATGCTAAACGTGAATATGTATATCGTACTGTACAGGATAAATGGATAAGGTTAAATTTCTTCCCTATCAGATCTGCGTCAGGGTTGCTGACCGAAGTTGTCATTGCCTTTGAGAATTATGATGACATGATGGAACAGCATGAGTTGTCGCTTATATATAATGCAACGCTTTTGGCTGACTACGATGTTATGTATGAATATGATGCTGACACAGGTGTGTTTTATTTGCTGGCTTTTGACGGACAGCGTATAATAAGGGAGGCAAAATGGGAAAATGTTGAGAGTGACGTGCCTACGGATCTTACGATACATCCTGATGATATGAATGTATTTAGGATGGCACTCTCACAGGAAACAATAAGGGAGAACTTCAACAAGGGAAAGACAGTGTCTCATGTCTTCCTTAGGGATAGCAGGGGAACCGGTGAATACAGACTTTTCATGTATGCATTCCATTATTACGAAGAGATGGGAAAAGGCAGGGTGCTTATAATGGGTCGCGATGCAGACAGGGAGAATGTTTAATTAGGACAGTATGAACGATAAAAGATTGAACAGATTTTTAACGCTTGCCATCGTGGCACTCAGTGTTATGATAGTGGTGTTGGCGGCGCTTATTATCCAGAAGGGATCGGTAACACTTGAAAATAGCAAGGAGCCTATGCCGTTGCCTATGTCTTCTAATGGCGTTGTTTTTGCCTCTGAGCAGGAGCTCATAGATGAACAGATAGCTATGGAAGAGGCTCAGACAGAGGTGATGTTAGGGGCTGTAATATCAGCGAATACTGGTGTTAATATCCGTACTCTTCCGTCAAAGGAAGGGGATATAGTCCTGAGTGCTTCTCCCGGACAGTATGTTCAGGTTACAAAGCTCCGGGATGATGGATGGAATTATGTTATGTATGGTTCCCGTGGTGGATATATCAGTGATGATTTTCTTGTCTATGGTCTGATAGTAAAAAGTGCTTCGGGGCGGACTGAATTTACGGAGATGCCTTTGGAAGATGCAGTGGCTGAATATTTTTTGGCTAATCCTGCTGTACCGTCTGATACTTTTTTTGATACAGCTGAAACTGATGAAGAAAATGAAGGTGATGGGTAAATATTCAGAATAGTTCATATGATATCGAATTAAAAATGCCGGTGAGATGGAATCTCATCGGCATTTTGCTGTTGTCTGTATCCTTATGCGGCTATTGGAAAATCTTAGTAACCCTCAATTGAGAAGTTATAACCCTGTGCTGCTAATGCGGCCTGCTGCTGTTGCAGTATGGCAACATGGGCAGGATCTGCAAAGAATGCTGCATCATGCGGGCATCTTGCTGTTCCGCCGTTGGAAGAACCTACAGATGCCGGTTCAGCATGTGTAAGCTCCTGTATGCCGGGTACCTTGAACGGGCAGGTGTCGCAGGCCGGGAGGCCGGTTGCAAGGCAGATGTTTCCATTATAGTGTACATCACAAGTCTGTGAAGGAACTGTGCCTTCTGCAAAGTATTCTGTGCGCAGGGTTCCGTCACAAAGTCCTGCCACAGGCAGGTAGCCTGATCTTGAGCAGACAGTAACCTGGGTTATGCCGGCAGGAATGTCAAAGGACTTGTATTCTAAGTTCTCATGCAGCCTGCTCATGACGATTTTCCACATCTTCTTAGAAAGGGATGTTTCCTGGCCTGTGAGTTTTTCATTATTATCAAATCCTGTCCATGTGGTTGCAGTGTAGTAAGGTGTGTAGCCTGCGAACCATACGTCCTTATTGCTGGTGGTTGTTCCGGTTTTTCCGGCAATTGCCATGCCGCCGAAATTAACAGCTCCGCCGGTACCTGAAGTAACAACGCCTTCCATTGCGTCCGTGAGAAGGAATGCTGTGGTTTCTTTGAGTACGCGGTGCTGATCCTGGATAGCGGTTTTATCTATAAGGATGTTTCCGTCGTGATCGTAAATCTTGGTATAGAGTATTGGCTCCATATACATGCCGCCGTTTGCGATGGTAGCATACGCAGCATTAAGTTCCATGTTTGTGACACCGTCGGTGATACCGCCAAGGGCAAGGGGCTGCTGGATATCGCTTGTTACGCGCCCGTCCGCCTCTACACGGCGTTCAACTAATGTGGTGAAACCGAAATCCTTCAGATAGTCAAATCCTACCTGGGGAGTGATCTGCGTCAGCACCTTTACGGCTATGATGTTCATGGACTGCTCTATGGCGTAACGTGCAGTGACTGCGCCCCTGTAATTAGCTCCGTACCAGTTGTTTACCGGACGCCCATTAGTGTAATTGTAGGGTGCGTCAATGTAAACTGAAGCAAGGGTGGTGGCACCGATGTCAATGGCAGGTGCATATGCGGAGACAACCTTGAATGTGGATCCGGGCTGTCTCGTGGTATTGGATGCACGGTTAAGGGAACGGCTGGATTCCTTTGTGCCACGTCCGCCGATCATTGCCAGTATATGTCCGGTATACTGATCCTCTATGGTAAGGGATACCTGCGGCTGTGGTGTCAGGCTTATGCTTTCGGCCAGTATCTCATCGCCGGGAACCATGACTGAAGACGCATATTCTTCTATAGCGGCATAGGCATCATCCTGAGAAGTATAAAGAAGATTGAAATTAGGATTCTGCTCTTTATAATATGCCTTGAACATCTCGTTGGAGAAACTCTGGGCCTCGCCGTTTTCATGCTGTACGGTGAGTTTGTAATTCAGGTACCACTTTGTTCCTTCGGGATAGTTTGTTTCATCAGCGTAGATCTCATCACACATAGACTGTATGGTGGGATCAAGGGTGGTATATATGCTTAAGCCGCCGCTGTAAAGCAGGGTATAAGCTTTTGTGGATGCCTGTGACTCGGTATAGCCGCTGTTGATGAACATTTCGGTAAGGTCTTCGACTACCTGTTCAATCACCTCGTCTTCGAAATATGTATATATGGTTTCTTCATTTGACTGTGTATTTATTTCGGTTATGCGGGAATAAACATCGTCTTCTACTGCAGCGTCATAGGTTGCACGGTCTATATAACCCAGCTCCAGCATTTTCTTAAGCACCGTGACACGACGTTCGTTATTTTTTTCCGGGTGGCTGATGGGGTCATATGCTGAAGGGTTCTTGGTTATGCCGGCTATAGCTGCACATTCGGAAAGATTGAGCTCATAAACAGGTTTTCCGAAATAACGAAGGGATGCTGCCTGCACGCCAAGAGTATTGTGGCCTAAGTTGATAGTACTTAAGTAAATCTCAAGTATTTCTTCCTTGGTCATGTTTTTTTCCAGCTCCGTGGCGAGATACTGTTCCTGGATCTTACGCTTTACACGCTCCATCTTGGTCTCGCCAGTAGCCCACTTATCAAACACGCTGTTCTTGATGAGCTGCTGGGTTATGGTACTTGCACCTTGTGAAAATTCGAATTTATTTTTCACGCCAAGGGCAGCAGCACGCATGATACCTTTGATATCTATACCGTTATGCTCATAGTAACGCTCATCCTCTATGGCAACAAAGGCGTCAACCATGTCCTGGGGGATCTTATCCATGGACACATAGGTTCTGTTGGAATTCTCGGCCACCAGCTTTGTCATGAGATGTCCTTCGCTGTCGTAGAGCATGGTAGCGTAGCCTGTAGGCGTTACGTCTATGGTTGCGATACTGGGGGCTCCTGCGATGATGCCCTTGAACATACCGATTCCCATGCAGCTGCCTATGACTATGAAAGATATCGTACATATCAGTAATGCCTTCAGTATGGTGATCCAGATCATCTTTTTGAACTTCACACCTTTGGAACTGAGTGCATGCTGTTTATTTATGATGCCTCTTCTTGTATAATTCATAATAGGTAGAAACCTCCTAAATTACATCAAATAATTATACCAAATCCGGCTGCTGATAATCAACTGACCGGCTTCTGGGGGAAATATGTTTTTATTACAGTGATTCCTGGAAAAAGTGTATAATTTAAGATAGTGAAAAATGTTATGTTGGAGGCCGGATGGCAGAGTACAGGATCGTAAGGACCGAGGGTATCGGTGAATATGAAGAAAAGAAATCCCGTTTCATAGCCAGGCTATGTCCCGTAAAGGACGAGAATGAGGCATCTGAGCTGATCGCGTCCATAAAGAAACAGTACTGGGATGCGAAACACAATTGCTATGCCTTTGTGATAGGGAAAAATAATGAGATATCCAGATGCTCTGATGACGGGGAACCGTCGGGAACAGCAGGGCGTCCGCTGCTGGAAACATTGGTTTCCGAGGGGATTCATGATGCGGTTGTGGTAGTCACCAGGTATTTTGGCGGGACGCTTTTAGGAACCGGCGGTCTGGTAAGGGCATATACGCAGGCACTGAAGGAAGCGATAGCTGTCAGTGAGATAGTTCCTATACGTGCAGGACTGGAAACCGATATAGTTTTTTCCTATGCTGATGTGGGTGCTGTAAAGAATTATATCGAGGCTGCTGATGCAAGGATATGCGCACAGGAATATGGTGCAGATGTGACCTATACCTGCGCTTTTGAGCAGTCAGCATATGATGATGCGATAAAAAAACTTAAGGATCTGACAGGCGGGAAAATAGAGATATCCGATCCGAGACCGGTGGAGATCGACTGGTAGATACATATGGAACAGTACCTGAATACAGTAATATATGACGATTTTTCGGCAATGCTAAGAGGAAGATATGAAGAATCTTCTGATGTGATTGCTTTGCGCTATTTTGAAGGTGACAAGATTATTGATGTCACATATTCTGAAATGGTTGAGAGAGTGGCTGCGGTTTATGCGTTCCTGCAAAAGGAAGGACTGAGCAGAAAGCATATTGCCATATTGTCTGAGAATAGATATGAATACATAATAATCTATCTGGCAACAATACTTGATGCGGTAATAGTTCCTTTGGACCGTGAGGCGGAGCCCGGTGTCTTAAGTGAAATGATGGAACGCTTCGATGTGTCGGCTGTCTTTGTTACAGATAAAACCGCAAAGAAAATAGACCGGGAAAAAGGAATAAAAGAGTTTAATATAGACCGGGATTTTCAGGACATCCTAAAAACGGAAACTTCTGTCACTCAATTCTTTGAAGAAACCCAAAAGACAAATAAAGACCGCTTTGCGGTGCTTGCATCTACTTCCGGTACTGACGGACGGATGAAGGGTGTAATGCTGACACAGTATAATGTGATAACTAACATCAGGGGTACGCTTGAGAATAATGTGCTTGAATCCCCGACTCTTTCATTTCTTCCCATGCACCATACCTACGGATTTAATCCCTGCATACTTGCAACCTTATATAACGGTACAACGCTATGCATCAACCGCGATGTAAAGAAACTGTTCAGGGACATCAAGGCTTTTGATCCCTTCTTTTTTGGTGCGGTGCCTATGGTCATCGAAGGAATGTATGACAATATATTAAGGGAAGCTAAGAAGCAGAACAAAGAGAAATCACTTCAGCGTCTTATTAAACTGAGTAATGCCCTTCGAAAAGTCGGAATAGACCTGCGGCATAAATTCTTTGGCAATATCATTACGCCAAGGCTTAGGCTGGTGGTTAGTGGCGGTGCGCCACTCCGTAGGGAATATGTGGATAAGTTTGATGAGATTGGTATCACGATCCTTAACGGGTATGGCCTGACTGAATGCTCGCCTACTATAGCTGTTAGTCGGACTATCAATAATGTTCCCGGAAGTGCCGGAACAATTATGAAAAACATAGATGTCAAGGTGGCAGAAGACGGTGAATTATTAGTTAAGGGTCCTAATGTAATGCTGGGCTATTATAAGGACGAGGAAACAACACGTGCAGCAATGTCAGGTGAATATTTTAAGACCGGAGACATAGGCTATACCTTGGGAAAGCTGGTATTTATCACCGGACGTAAAAAGAATCTGATCATTACGGAAAATGGCGAAAATATTGCTCCGGAATATCTTGAGGCCAAGATCAATTCCTTCGATGAAGTGGAAGAAAGTCTGGTGGTATCAAAGCGGGTAAACAATGTAAGCATTGTCTGTGCAAAGGTTTACTTGGGAGAGAACGGCAAGCAGAATGAGAAAAAGTTCAAAGAAGACCTGAAAGCGTTGAATGAAAGTCTGCCGTCATATATGAGGATAGATGATTACGAGATCATGGCGGAAGAATTTCAGAAGAACAGTTCAAAGAAGATAATCAGAAAATTATATTCATAGTATTGGAGATAAGGTGAGTATATGTTTGATGAGATAAAAAAAATACTTGATGAAGAATACCACATCACCGGTATCAGCCAAGAGACCAATTTTAAAAAAGAACTGGGACTCAGTTCCTTTGATTTCCTTAATCTTATCTGTATCTTTGAGGAAAAATACGGAGTGGAACTGGATGAGGAAAAGTATATTCATATCGTTACGGTAGGTGAGCTTTGTGATTATCTGGAAACGCTGGTAGGGAATGATGCAGATTAAGGTCGTTGAAGGAAAAAAAGAAAAAAAGCAGTTTCTTTCCTTTCGTGAAAAAAAATATAAAAGCGAAGCCAGGTACATTGACAATAGTTATTATATGATAGAGACGATCTTTGCAGAGAAGCTTCATTTTACCAAAGGGCTTAAGATCACGCCGGTCATGATACTGGATGACGGAGAAAATGTACTCTGTGAAGCAATCATCGCATATGCACCGTTACTTCCTGAATATGTACAGGTATGTTTTTTCGAAACGCTGGAAGGCTGCAGGGATGCGGTTGAAATGCTGCTTGATCATGCTGCTAAACTTGGCAGGGAATATGGCTGCAAAAGGATCGTTATAGGGCTTTCAGGACATGTTAATTACGGTCTGGGATTTCTTGCTTCACATTATGATAAGGTGAATTCGTTTTCTTCTCCCGGAAATGCAGAGTACTATAACGAGTATTTTAAGGGGCTGGGCTGTCAGACCATAAAGCTGAATTCTTATTATGCACAAACACTCGACCACAAGCTGGACAGGTACAGTGCTCTGATATCTAAGCTCAGACGCAAGTATGATTTCAGGACTTTTGATAAAAGAAAATTTGAGTATTATGCAAAAGCGTATACCGATCTTAACAATGCATGTTTCACTGAACATAGATATTATTATCACAGGGATTATGAAGATGACCTGGAGATGCTGAAGGAACTGTTTTTCTTTATAAACGAGGACTCACTTTATTTTGCTTTTGACGGTGATAGGCCTGTGGGGTTCATCCTCTGGTATCCTGATTATAATGAACTGGCAAAGCCGGGGGAATCCTTTGGAACAAAGCACTTTTTCCTGAATAAGCTTAAAGGAAAAAAGATAAAGACAGTCAAGGTCATGGAATGGGGAGTGCTTGATGAATACAGGGGCTGCGGACTTCCGGTGGCGCTTGTTGACTGTGTATATCAGACATTATCAAATTATAACTGCTCCTTTATGGAGTCGTCCTGGATACTGGAGGAGAACGAAGATTCAAACAGTATCTGCGAGATGATAACGGACGGACGATATAAGCACTATGCCGTATATGAAAAAGAAATCGGTTAAAAACGAAAAAGACAGGATAAAGGTTTTCAGCTGTGAGCAGCCGGATGATATGTTTGCTTTTCTGAAAAAAAGGCCTGTGTTCTGTGAATTAAAATATCCGTATACGGAAGGGATGCTAAAGCTGCTTAAGGAGACAAATCCTTTCAGGCAGACATACCACTACATTGAATCCGGTGAAAGCTTTGCTTTTTTCATAATCTATGAAAGCCGGATGAATATAATGACATTGGGGAATTCTGAATGGATGATGAATGTAAAGACTATCGGGTTTCCCTGTTCATTGAGCAACAGCGGTTATATAACCAATGACCTTGAATTTCTGCTTTCGTACTGCAAAAGGATAAAGGGCGGTAAGCTTATCTTAAATGTGGATGAGCCGGTAGAAATAAAGGGCATGGGTTTCGGTGAGACACTGCCGAGCTGCGTGCTGCCGATAAAAGATGAATACCGCACGATAGATGATTATGTGGCATCATTGCGCAGCCAGTACAGAAGAAGGATAAGACTGGCAGAGAAACGATGCAGCGATATCAGCGTATATAGGGTTGAAGTATCAGAGGGGAGCATGAAAAACGACAGCTGGGATATTTACCCGCTGTATTTAAATACATACCGGAAATCAGAGTATAAGCTGGAATGCCTGGACAGAAAGTTTTTTGAAGAAAGCGAAGGCACAAGGCTGGTATTCGTAAAAGATGATAAGGCTGCCGGTTTCGTACTGCTGCATGAGGAAGGTGAAAAGCTGGTTTTCCAGTTCTGCGGAATGGATTACGAATGCATGGCAAATACTGCAGATCTGTATTTCTTCATGCTGCTTCACATAGTCGGGTTTGCTATTGAGAAGAATAAAAAGATCATAGACTTCGGACAGACATCGGAGCTTACAAAAATGAAGTTCGGCGCGGAACTGTCAAAGAGATACTTTTATGCGCACCACACAAATCCCTTCCTGAATATGTTTGCAATATTGGGAAAGAGATTGCTTGAATACAGATATGATTTTCCGGATTTTAAAGTATTCCGGATGGGATGACATTTTTTAGGAATGATATATTCTGAATCAAGATATCAGAGGAACTAATGAACGTACTTTTATTCAGACCAAGACCGGATAAAGAGACCATAGGACTGCAGAATGTTATGATCTGCGAGCCCTTGGAGCTTGAGTATATTTCCGCAAATATAGAACCGTTGGGGCATACATGCACCATAATCGATATGATCATCGAAAAAAAAGATGTGAAGTATTTTGTGAAAAAGTA
The DNA here is from genome assembly GCA_000621425.1 of Lachnospiraceae bacterium AB2028. Classification (GTDB taxonomy): domain Bacteria; phylum Bacillota; class Clostridia; order Lachnospirales; family Lachnospiraceae; genus NK4A136. The sequence continues at coordinate 234,349 of KK211276.1, read as the reverse complement.
TGTGCCTGATGTGGTGGGAATCACAGGATATATCTCTCATGTGAATATCATGAAGGACTATGCTAAAAAGGCCAAGGAAGTGGATCCGAACATCAAGACCATTATCGGTGGTGTGCATGCGGAGGTTAATCCGGGAGATTTTGAAAGTGAATATGTGGATTTTATAATACGTGCTAACGGTATCAGGACCTTTATAGATATCCTGAATTCCCTGGAAGGAAAAAAGCCGGAAAAAGAAATAGAGTGCGTTTATTCCGGGGAAAAGCCTGCACCTAAAAAGGATACTGTATTTGATTACCGTTTTCCGGACAGAAGCAAGGTGGACATATACCGTTCAAAATATTATTACATGTTCCACAGGAACTGCAGCCTTATAAAGACATCTTTCGGATGTCCCTACAACTGCAAGTTCTGTTTTTGCAGACAGATAATGGATGACCAGTATTTTGCCAGAAGTCTTGAAAGTATAGTGGAGGAATTGGAATCTATTAAGGAGACTGAAATATATATTGTGGATGATGATTTCCTTGTAGATAGAAATCGTATACTGGAATTCTGCGACCTGCTGGAAAAACGTGGGATTATGAAAAAATACCTGATATACGGCAGGGCGGATTTTATAGCAGCAAACGATGATGTCATCAAACGTTTTAAGGAAGTAGGACTGCGGGCTGTCATAGTAGGCCTTGAATCCTGCGACAGCAGGCAGCTGGATGATTACAACAAGCGTACAAACGTGGAGATAAATGAAAAGGCGGTCGGCACACTCAGGAAATATGATGTCGAATGCTACGGGACTTTTATCCTGGGACTTGACTGGACATGGGCGGATTTCTCGGCTCTTCATAAATGGATAAAAAAGTTGGGGCTGGTATTCGTAAACCTTCAGCCGCTGACACCCCTTCGCGGGACCGACATTTACGAGAAATACAGGCCGAGATTTATCGTGGGAGAAGATGAGTACGAGAAGTGGGACCTGGCACATCTGGTGGTGCGGCCGGACCACATTTCCGTAAGACGGTATTACTGGTATACGATGGTTCTGTATTATCTGATCACTGCCAATCCTGTAAGCTGGTGGTATATGGTGAAGAAATACGGACTGCATGACACCCTTAAACTGACATGGGGAGCCGCTATGGTAAATAACCAGTACTGGAAGAAACTGATCATGGGGGAGCGGAAACGGAGATAGAAAGAGAGTTTATATGTCACAGTTAAATGATTCAAAAAAAGAGCTGAAAGTTCTTCTCATACGTCCGAAGTATTCATCCCTGGTGGCACATCTGGAACCGTTAGGGCTGGAGTATCTTGCGGGGCTGGCGAAGGAGCTGGGGATTCCCTGCGAGATACATGATGAGTTTGACAGGCCCTGGACTTTCCGTTTCAGCAGAATGTGCCGCATCATTAAGAAGGGTGGATATAATTTTGTCGGGCTGAATGCAAATGCGAATACTGTTGACTACATAACAAAAAGGGCGAAGCAGCTTAAACAGAAATTCCAGGGAATAACCATAATGGTGGGCGGCCCGGAAGCGGAGATGAATTATCGTGAGTTTCTGACTGATGATATCGACATAGTTTATTACGATAATGGGTTGAGGTCTTTAAAGGCAATCTGGTCAGCAGGCCTTGATATTGATGTAATGGACAAGCAGACAGGCATTGCTTTCAAGAAGGACGGCGAGTGGGTCGTAAAAGAAAAAGGGGATCCGGTCTGTGGTTTTATAAATAAACCTGACAGGACCGCTTTCTACAGAGGACTTAAGAAGAATTATATTTTCATGAAGGGGAAATATGCTCTTAGCAAAGCATCTTTTTCCTGCCCGTTTAATTGCAGTTTCTGTTACTGCACGAAGATGAACAGTGGTGTATACACTGAGCGTGACATGAATGAAGTCCTGGATGAGCTGGAAGAACTTAAGCACGACAAAGTATGGTTTGTTGATGATACATTCTTCTTCCACAAGGAGCGTGTCATAGAGTTCTGCAATGAGGTGATACGGAGGGGAATAAAGAAGGAGTTCATGGCATACGCCAGGGCTGACTTTATTGCAGAGAATCCTGATGTGCTGCCGCTTGCGTATGAAGCGGGATTCAGGGATATTCTTGTGGGACTTGAGGCTATTACGGATGAATTGCTGGATGAGTATAACAAACAGACTTCAAAGGAGATAAATGAAAGGGCTATAAAAAATCTCCTGGATAACAATATAGTCTGTGACGGACTTTTTGTAATAAGCTATACGGCTACAAGAAAAGATTTCCGTAATCTTATGAAATTTATCAAAGACAATAACCTTCTTTGGGTGGTATTTGGAATATTTACCCCCTACAAGGGGACTGATGCCTATGATGAATACAAGGATATGGTAGTTCATTTCAAATCATGGAGGCTTGACGGAACACACATCACCATCAAACCGACTAATATGTCGTCCCTTGAGTATATGTTCCGTTACTACTGGATACATGTGCTGACCTATCCGAAGATAATGGTCAGGACATTTTTCGGCACAGGTTATGACACAAAGAGAACAGGCTGGTTTTGATCATGAAACAGAAATACATGTTTGTGAGAGTTCATTACGATAAGAGAGTGGCAAGCTTAGAACCCCTGGGGCTTGAGTACCTTATGGCCTGTGTCAAGGCAGAGGATAGGGAGGGCTTTATCTATGACGAGAGCATAGAGAGCCCCATAGGAAGATATTCCAGGCTCTTAAAAAAAATAGATAACAACGGTGTTACCGTTGCCGGTTTTTCTGTTATGTCCAATACAGCCTGGTATGTTCTGAAACTCATAAAATTCTTAAGAAAAAAACGCCCCGATGTAAAGATAATGGTAGGAGGTCCGGAAGTGGTTATTAATCATGAAGACTTCCTGCTGGATGAAGTTGATTATGTTTCTTATGACAACGGTCTTGATTCTTTTCGTCTTGCTGTCAGGAATGATATGGAGATCGAAACACTTAAGAAATGCAGCGGTATTTCATTCCGGGATGAAAACGGAAACTGGGTGCAGAATCTTAAGGGCGAGCCTGTAAGCGATTACGGGATACTGCCGGACAGAAGTCACTTCTATGACAATAGGGATAAATTTAAGGTGCTGGCAAAGGGCTGTTTTTCCATGATGAAGACGGCTTTCTCCTGTCCGCAGAACTGTAAGTTCTGCATATCCAGGCAGTTCAACAGCTGTGCCTATAGGGTAAGGGAGCTGGATGATGTGATAAATGAAATCGTTAATCTTGATAATGACAAGATCTTTATCATAGATGATGATTTTCTGGTAAATAAGGATCGTGTTAAGGAATTCTGCGAAAGGCTTTTGGCGCTGGGCTGTCACAAGACCTTTATGATTTTTTCCAGGGCAGACAGCATTGTAAATTGCGAGGATATCATGCCGCTTATTTACAAGGCAGGCATCCGGGACATGCTGGTGGGACTGGAAGCAGTGGAGGATTCTACCCTTGAAAAATACAATAAAAATTCAAGTGTGGTAATCAACAAGAATGCTGTCCGCATATTAAGAGAACACAATATGCTCTGCGTGGGTCTCTTTGTTATCAACTATGATTTCAAGCATAAGGATTTCATGAACATAAACAAGTTCATAAGGGATGAAGGACTGATCTGGGTTCTCTTCAGTATACTTATTCCCTTTAAGGGGACAAGCGTATATGAGGAAAACAAGGACAGGCTTTACAACTATACATACAGAAGGACCGGTGGAACCAGTGTGCTGATGAAACCGAGCAGTATGCCTATGCTTCTGTTCAAGCTGGAATTCCACTTTTTGTACTATGTAAATTATCCGCGCATTTACTGGGCCGGGATAACCCATATGTTTAATCGTAAGTACAGGAACAATCAATGAACATACTCCTGATAAAACCTGAGACTGTAGGAATATTCAGTTATACATATCTGGTGGAGCATGAACCGTTGGAGATGGAGTATCTCTATACGGTATTCACCGCCATGGGGCATCATGCGGTCATTTACGACAGAAGGTATGAGCTTACTTCCATGAAGAAGAAGCTTAAGGAAGTTAAGCCGGATGTGGTCTGTGTTACAGGTTATATAACACAGCAGAAACTGGTGATAAAGTACTGCGATGTGATAAAGTCCTATGATCCGAAGATACAGATCATTTTAGGCGGATCGAATGTTGAAATAAATTATGCGAATTATTTTGAGTCGAAGGCTGACTTTCTTTATCACCTTAGCGGACTGGAAAACCAGAAAAAACTTGTCAGCTATATAGAGCAGGAGAAACATGGGAATACATCCATTTCTTTAAAAGATATCCCCGGAATCTGTTACCGAGAAAACGGTGAGTGGGTAGTCAATCCCAAGGTGGTGGAGACGCCGGCCGATCTTCCGGTTCCTGACAGAACATATTTTTATAAAAATAAGCATCGTTTCAGGTACCTGTGTTTCAGGCCGCTTGCTCTGGTAAAGAATTCCTACAGCTGCAGGAAGGCCTGCAATTTCTGTTTCTGCACTAACAGGAACAGTGGACGCTATGCCTGCAGGAGCGTGGAGAGCCTGGTAGATGAGATAGCATCCCTTGATGTGCCGGCTATTCATATAACGGATGATGACTTCCTGATAGACCGGGATTACCTGAAAGAGTTTATTCGTCTTATAAAAGAAAAAGATATTCATAAGAAATATCTGATCTACGGAAGGGCAGATTTTATCGCTCATAATGAAGACATAATAAAGGAGTTTGCTGAGATCGGTCTTTCGCTTATAATGGTGGGGCTGGAAGCCACCAGCGAGGAAGAGCTGGATTCCTATAACAAGAGGGTCACTGTTTCAGAGAATGAAGAATGCATACGTATCCTTTCTGAAAATAATGTGATCTGCGCCGGGCTTTTTATAGTCCACCCTGGAATGACCAAAGAGGATTTTAAAAAGCTTTACAACTGGATCGCGGCAAGGAACATTATCCCGACCGTTTCTGTATTTACACCTATGCAGGGCTCTGCCATGTACAAGAAATACGAGGATCAGATGATAGACCGGGATGTGACCAAGCAGGATCTTTTCCACTGCCTTCTGAAACCTGAGCATATGAGCGTGGGAGCATTTACAAGGGAGTATTACAAGCTTTCCTTAGGTCTTGCCTTCAAGAACCGGAAGTCCCCTTTATATAAAGACAATAACTACCCCGGGGCAGTTCTGTATATCATAAAGGTGTTCTTTGTGAAGCTGAAAAGGATGATCGTGCTGTAATGGAATGCACCTTTTGATGAGGATACAAAGTTTGGGATTGATATTTGAAAACATAATAATATAATGAATGCTATGATTAAAAAAAATATAAAGGGGAGGGATTGCCATTAAAAATGGCAGAAAGGAAAAAATGAAAAAGAGAATTATTGTATTTATGATGACTGCGGTTCTTGCACTGACAACGCTTGCAGGATGCTCGATAAAGCCTGATGTTGACACTTCTGCACAGAGCACTGAAGCGGCTGAAACCGAAACAACTGAAGAAACTGAAACGGCTGAGGCAACAGAAGAAGCGGAAGAAGTGACAGAGGCACCTGCTGATGAAACAGCAGATGCAGTATCTGACAATGAAAGTGAAACAACTGATGCTCCGGAAAGCAATTCAGACACGTCCCTTGGTGATGCACTGAAAAACCTGTCAGATGTTGTTGTTGATAAAGAGGCTGGTAAGGTAACCATCACATTTCCTGCAGGTTATTTAAATATTGCAACCCAGGAAACAGTTGATGCGGCTATAAAGGAAAAAGGCTATGAGTCCGGCAAACTTAACAGCGACGGAAGCGTGACCTTCGTGATGTCTAATGACCAATATGAAGACCTTCTGGCTGGGGTAAAGAAAACAGTAGATGATGCACTGGATGAGATGATAGGGTCAGAGGAGTGCCCTGAGGTTACCGCTATCACACATAATGACGATTATACAGTATTTACGGTCACGACCAAAAATGAAGAGGTGGGTCTTGGCGAACTGATGTCCGTCATTACTTTCTATACATTGGGATATACATATTCAGTTTATTCGGGAGATGCGGTTGGCAATGTACATGTTGATTTTGTAAACGAAGCAAGCGGCGAGGTTATTTATTCTACCGATTCAGATGACTGGGGCGAAGAGGAAGAATAGGGTTACTGTTTTCAGGAAATGAAAAATAAGATCTTATTAATTCAACCTACCCCATACGACCAGTATGGAAATCTCGTAAAAAAGAGCAGGCTTTATTTCGTTGGGCTTGCTCTTCCACTATTGGCAGCACTTACGCCGGATGACTTTGAGGTGGAACTCTGCTACGAGACCATAGAGGACGTGCCTTTTGACACTGATGCGGAGCTGATAGGCATTAGCAGCATGGGACATGCTGTAATGCGTACCATTGACATTGCAAATAAGTTCAGGGAACTGGGCAAGACTGTTATCCTTGGCGGATATATGGTTTCGCTGATGCCTGAGGAAGCAAAGAAGTACTGCGACAGCGTTATGATAGGTGACGCCGAAGAAACCTGGGGACAGATGATAGAGGACTACCGCAACGGTACACTTAAGAAGGTATACCAGAAGAAACTGACTAAGCTGGAAACTCCCCTTCCAAGGTATGAACTGGTATTGAAAAAAAAGATAGGAAATTTCCTTCCTGTTCAGGCTGGCCGCGGCTGCCCTAAAACCTGCAGTTTCTGCTCAATATACTGCCTGTACCGTGGGCAGTATCTGAGGCGTGAGATACCGGATGTAATCCGGGACATAAAACGTGTCAAAGAGCTGGGCTTTAAGCAGTTCCTTCTGCTGGACGACAATCTTTTTTCAAACAGGGACTATGCCTTTGCACTTTGCAGCGAAATAAAGAAGCTCAAGATGCACTGGATGACGCAGTGTTCTATTGATATTTCCAAAGATGAGGAATTATTGAAAGTTGTTGCGGACAGCGGCTGCTATGTACTTAGCTTTGGACTGGAAAGCATCAGCAGAGAAAGCCTTTTAGGTATGCAGAAAGGCTGGGCCCATCCGGACCAGTATTCCGAACAGCTTAAGATCATCAGGAAATACGGTATAGATGTATCCACCGAAATGGTGGTGGGTGCCGAGGGAGACACTCTGGAGTCCATAAGGGCGACGGCTAAATTTATCGAAGATAATAAGATAACCGTGCCGAGATTTTATATCCTGACACCTATTCCCGGCACACAGTTCTATGATGAGATGAAGGAGCAGAACCGCATTTACAACACGGATATGTATTCCTACAATGCCTGCGAGGCTGTTCACATCCCTAAGAATATGACTCCGGAGGAGCTGACCAAGGCATACTGGGAGCTTTATAACGAAGTTTATTCCTATAGGAGCATACTTAAGCGCACCATCTTTGTGAAGAATTTCTTCAGAAGACCGCTAACATCTTTTTTCTACCTTGGGGTAAATCTTTTTTACCGTAAGCACATCAAACACGGCATAGTACCGAACATAGTCTGATTTTATAGAGATTCAAAATTTATATCTGGACGGGCAGTGTCATTGCGGAGGAATAGGTCAAATACAGGTCAGTATTTGGCTTTTTTTCATGTTATGGGACAGAATATTAACCTTTGTGGAGCTAAGGTACGAATCGGGTACGCTAGAGGTAGTAACATTGCCATAGTAGGGTATCATATTAGGTGGATTATGCCGTTGTACGGATGTGGGACGGATTACAAAATAGGCCATTAAAAGGGCCGTGAATCTGGATAGTCATATTTTAAAAGGAGATTAAGAGCCATGCGAAAAGATCTTGAAAAGGAATTTAACAGCTTATTGTCGGAGCTTTCAGACTGGGGAGATGAGAGTGAAGAGATAGATGCAGAGGCTGCTGCGCAGGCGGAGGAAATAGGCGAAGTTTTAAAAAATATTATTGCAGCCTATGATGAGGAAGAAAACGATATTATGGGGATTCTTGCAGATGATGACTATCTTCTGGAGGAACTCTCGGACAAGCTTTCGCTGGTAAATATCATTGAAATGTCGGGGGAGAAAATGGAGCCGGAACAGAAGGAGGCACCGTATCTGTCACTTATGGATACCTGCTTTGAAACCGCAAAAGTGATCAATCCCTTAGCCGGTTTCGGAAAGGACAGGCTGGAGGCCGGACTGGGGATGCTCAGGAGTTTTGAGAAAAAGTACTGGCCGCTTGTCAGCAAGGTTACTAAGAATAATGTACAGGCGTTCCTCAATCTTATATCTGCAGAACACTATGATGATGTGGTTGAAGGGAGAAAGAAAGCTCTTGGAGCAGTCAGGCACAAAGGCAAGAAAATGGTTGTGGCCGGAGTGGTGGTTTTCAGTATCAATCCAATTCCCGGAGCTGACGGCAACAATATAAAGCTTGAGTGGATATATGTAGCCGATGCTTATAAAAAGAGCGGAGTAGGAAATATGCTGATGGCAGAACTTGCAGGATATGCCATTCAGGCCGAGGGCAGCATTATAAGCATTAATATGAATGTTCCTGATCTTTCCGGCGAGGAAGAAAGGGAAAGGTTCGCCGTACTTGAGAATTTCCTTGATTCGTGGAAATTCTCGTTCAGGCTGCATGCCGGAAACAATTTTTATCTGAAAGTGTCAGACATAAAGGATGGCGAATATATGAGCGGCCCGACAGACGGAGTAAAGTCCCTTGAGGAGCTTGGCGTCGGCGGGGAGATGATGCTTAAGAGGTTTTTCAAGACTCTCAATCACAGTTATGATGCAGAGCTGATGGCCAGTTCACACAGCTTTTTCGATCCAAAAGTAAGCTGTGCCATAGTGGAGAATATGACCATCAAGGCGGTGCTTTTATTCCATCGGCAGGAAAAGGGTTACTACAGATATGAGACAGTCCGCAGTCTGCCTGACCATAATCCCAGTACGATCATAAAGCTGATAAGATTTGCCTGCAGGGCGGCAATAAAGATCGACGGTGACCAGTCGATTCTGTATGGTAATTTCGAAAGCGATGAAGGCGTTGCTACCATAAGGAAACTTTTCCCGATGACAAGAACGATGATGCAGTATCATGGCGAACTGTCTGCCCCCCTACAGAAGGAAGTAATAAGCAGCAAGCAGTGGGATGTACTCCGCAAGGAGGCCGGCCTTTCGGATGAAAAGATTCCTTCCGGGGAGCCTGAAGAAGGAGATTTTTCAGAGGAAAGAATGGATAAGCTTGCAAAGTTCATGGGAATATAAAAATTAGTGGCTTGTAGAACAGCAGTTTAGAGGCAGAAAAAATGGATAATTTTTTAGAAAAAAATAAAGAATTACAAAAAGATCTGAATAAAGAGCAGGAGATAAATCAGGAGAAGAAAGAGGTTAATGTCGACCAGCTCCAAAACGGAGATGTCCATAAGACTGAACAAATTCAGGATGTCCTTCTTAAACATCAGGAGGTTCCTGCTGATGGGCTGCAGATTCCCGAGCTTAGTAAAGAAGAGAATGATTACATCATGGGAAAGGGGAAACTGGATCTTCCGCAGTTGGGCATGGGCATGAATCTTTCCGCGTTAAATGTTGATCATTCTGAATCTGCTATGCGTGGGAATGTTAAGAAGGCACTGCATAACTATATTGAAATTAGAAAAAGTGTACTCGCGGGCAAAAATGATGATAGTTTATCTGCTGAAGAAAGGGAGGTACTTGGAGGCGCCTACGAGCAGCTGGAACGTTTAGTAGATGCATATGTTGCTGCCCATAGTGACCAGGAAAAGTATGGCAAAGGCAAAAGCAGGCTTAAGAAGATGGCGCGCATCAAGGAACTTATTCATATGGATAACAGGTTCTTCATGTTGTCTGATAGAAGAAGGGGAATGATGGAGTCCTTTGATGGAAAATATGAGGGCAGTATGGGATTCCCCACATTACTTAAGGCTGTTCATGCCGCAGATTCCATTAGCAACAGGAATCAGATCTATAATGACACCAGAAAGAAACAGGCTAAAAATGATGAGCTTCCCAGTCTTTCACAGCGCCATGGCGAGTGGTGGAAAACTGCAATGAAGAATAACTGGGACCGGGCGAAGGTTGTATATAATGTGGCCGGCGGATTAGTAGACCATACTATCGGTGTCGGTACAATGATAGCTTCTAATGCTCTCATCTTTGCGGGAAAGCTGGCAAAGATGCCACTTAAGCTCCTTTCTATGGCATTTAACACCGTATCCAGAAAGTATAAACTCAAGAAAAGCTGGACAGTTGATTATAGCTTTACAAAGGGCTGGGCCGGACTAACGGAAAGCCGTCAGATATTCAGGGACTGTTCCAAGGGATTGGTTGCACTTCCGGTGGGCATGTATGAATCGCTGACACATGGCTTTCCATATATTTTCAGGAAAGTCTCAGGAAAGTCAAAAAAGACTGACAAGGTATACAAGGCATCCGGCAAACTTTTCCAGGGGATAGGCGCAAGAGTAAAAAATATCATGCGCGGTCTTGGCTTTTATAAGAATTATATTGACCTGAAGGAAATTGAGAAAGCCGGAACCATAGAAAAAACAGATAACGAAGAGAAACTTCTTAAAAACTTCCAGAGCGCACAGGATGAGCTGGAAGGCATTCTTGGAGACTTCAATGCAGAGGCAGACGAGGAGCTTAAAGAAGGCGAAAAGGATAAAGAAAAGAAGGCTAAAGAAGATGACTGATGAAAAATAAAAAATGTTGTAGAGTATAAAGAAAAGCCGGCTGAAAAGAAAAAGAAGACCGGAAATAAAGAGAAAGACAAGAAATAAACGGTCAGCGTACCCATATGGTATAATAGGGCATTAGGAGGTTAAAAATAATGCAAACTAAGAAGAGAGGATCATTGAAAAAAACACTGCTTACCAAGATCATCATCTATGTTACGATCATCATTGTGATAAGCACACAGATAAGCATCAAACTTGCTGCGGATAATATCCAGTCGCTGACCAACAATATCCTGGCAAGGGAATCAGTTACTTGTGCCAGCGAAGTGCATAACTGGTGGAGCGGCATAGAGGAAAGAGTGGGGCAGACTGCAAAGGTGATAAAAAACAGTCCCGAGATGTCCTATGATGATACACAGGCAATGCTGCTTGAGCTGACAAAAGCAGATCCTGACTCACAGGACATATATATGGCTTATGGTGAAACAAATAAATTCCTTGACGGATCCGGCTGGGTTCCCGACGATAGTTTTGTGTTCACAGACAGACCCTGGTATCAGGGAGCGCTTGAAAAGAAGGGCGCTATTTATTCTTCTGAGCCTTATGTTGATGCATCTACAGGCAAGACCTGTCTTGCATGCGCTGTAATGGTGCGTGACAATGTGGTGCTCAGCAGCGACATCAATTTTGACAAGGTTGCTGAAAAGATTAATGATTTTGAATCTATTTCTCCCGACGCAAAGTACTACATAATCAATAAGGAAACAAAGGATATTCTCATAAGCAATGTGTCCGAAAGCGTTGGACAGACTCTTATGGATACGACCGATCCTGTAGCAGCAGGTCTGGGAAAGGTCTTTGATTCATTGGAAACAAGTGCTGATGCCGGCGGAAGTAAAGTCAAGACTGCTAAGACAAAGGCGGGGTCAATGATGTTTACTGCTACTGACATAGAAGAAACATCATGGGTTGTAGTAAGCGCTGTTCCTTCAAGTTTATTAAGCAACAGCATCCTGAAGGTTATGTTCATAACATTCTTAAGCGCAATATTACTGATAATAATTTTCTCTGTTATTATCTATCTGTCGATCAGTAAGGCAATCAATCCTGTTACTACAGTAACGGAGCGTATTACGGATATAAGCAAGGGAGATTTCGCGGTTACTCTTGTGCCTGAAGGAAATAATGAGATAACGACCTTAAGCGAGAGCCTGAACGAATACATTGGAAAGATGCGGATCACATTGAACAGCCTGTCCAATATTTCCGGTGAAATGAACGGCAGGGCAGGAGAGTGCTTTGATATTTCGCATATTCTTTCGGATGCATGCCAGAACCAGGGTGATTCAATAGAGAAACTTAATGCTACCCTTTCAGACATGAATACTTCCATAGAAGAGGTTGCCTTTGCTGCTACTGACCTTGCTTCCACATCCGGACAGCTGGCAAAGAATGCACAGGATGTTAAGGCTCTTTGTGATGAGACTCTTGAGGCATCCGCAAAGGGCAAGGACGAAATGGCAAGCATGACTGATAATGTAAGTACCCTTAACGATACTATGGGTGAGCTTACCGCACTTATCCGTGCAACGGCTAAATCAGTTGAGGAGATTACCGGCATAACGGATACCATAAATGCAATATCCGAGCAGACCAACCTTCTGTCGTTAAATGCATCAATTGAGGCTGCAAGGGCAGGCGAAATGGGCAAGGGATTCGCAGTGGTTGCTGCCGAGGTAGGAACGCTTGCCAACCAGTCTTCAGAGGCTACGGAGACTATCCGCAAGCTGGTTGACGATATCACAAAGAACATAGTTGATATCAACAACAAGGCTGATATCTGTGCAAAGGACATGGATGCCTGCATGGAAGGCGTTGCAGGTGCAAACGATTCCTTTGACAAGATTTATGGTGATGTTGCGAAGGCAACGGACGGCATCATCGAGATTGCCGGCGGCATAGAGAAGATCAGCGGTGTTGCATCAGGCAATGCGGCTACTACCCAGGAACAGGCTTCCAACATTAATGAGGTTTTAAGCCTTAGTGATGAGATCGTGACGGAGAGCAACAAGCTCCGCACGGAGACAGAGAACATAACCAGCATATCAGAAAGCCTGAACCGCTATGCGGATGAGATCAATTCGAATCTGTCCCAGTATACGGTTTAATAATGATTTGGGTGGACAAGAGTTTTCTGAGTGATATAATTAGTGAGGTGTTTGGAATTAAAGACAATGCTATAATATCTGGACATTAATATTTTCAGAAAGAAGGTGGTTTCGTGGATTCAGGTTTACCGGACACGGATAGTCGACGATGCAATATGAATGAATATATCGGAACCGCCGCAGAGCATCATCTGATCGCTTGCTGATTTGTGCATGTGATCGGTTGAATGTTTAGGATGTCTTTTGAACCTCCTGCGTGACGGTGTCCGCAGGAGGTTTTTTATGGAGAGACAGGAAGATTTCACAAGTCTAAATGAACTCATAAATACAAAACAGTATACGACTCTGCGTCAGGATCTGTCTGAGATGAATGACGCGGATGTGGCTGCATTCCTTGAAGAGATAGATATCGAGGATGCCGTAAAGGTTCTGCGCATACTGCCCAAGTCTATGGCGGCAGATGTTTTTTCGTATCTTGAAATTGAAAACCAGACCACACTTATCCAGCGTCTTTCTGAAAAGGATGCTGCAGGCATTATCAACAATCTCATGGCGGATGATGCTGCAGACCTTATGGAAGAGATGCCGGCAAATATTGTTAAGCGTCTTCTGGCGGGAGCCAGCGCTGAGGCCCGCAGGGATATAAACCATCTGCTGAACTACCCTGAGGATTCTGCGGGTTCTGTCATGACTGTGGAGTATGTGGATCTCAAGGAAGACTATACCGTAAAGCAGGCCATAGAGCAGATCAGGAAGGTCGGAATAGATTCCGAGACCATAAATATCTGCTATGTGCTGGATTCCAAGAGAAAGCTTGTGGGAACGGTTGCACTTCGCTATTTGCTGCTGATGGATGAAGATGAAGTGATCGGCGACATAATGCATGAGAATGTCGTGTCTATACATACACTGACCGACCAGGAAGAAGTGGCCCATATGTTCCAGAAGTACGACTTCACGGCCATGCCGGTAGTGGACAATGAAAACCGTATGGTGGGCATCATAACCGTCGATGACGTTGTGGACATTATGGAAGAAGAGGCTACCGAGGATATTGAAAAGATGGCAGCTATTGTGCCGTCGGATAAGCCATATATGAAGACCAATGCTTTCGAAATATGGAAGAAGCGTATGCCCTGGCTGCTTCTTCTCATGGTTTCGGCAACTTTCACCGGGAGCATAATATCCAAATTTGAGGATTCGCTCAGTGCCTGTGCTATACTTGTGGCATATATTCCCATGCTCATGGATACCGGCGGAAATGCGGGATCCCAGTCTTCGGTTACTGTTATCCGTGGACTTTCGCTTGATGAGGTGGAATTCAAAGACATATTTAAAGTTCTTTGGAAAGAAATAAGGGTTGCATTTATGTGCGGCACCGTACTGGCACTGGCGAATTTTGCGAAGCTTATGCTTTTTGACAAAGTGGGATTTTCCGTTGCTCTTGTGGTATGCCTGACACTTGTTATTGTAGTACTGATAGCGAAACTGGTGGGATGCACACTTCCCATGCTTGCAAAGAAGATAGGCTTTGACCCGGCTGTAATGGCGAGTCCGTTTATTACCACGATAGTGGATGCCCTGTCGCTGATGGTTTATTTCAATCTGGCAACGAGCCTGCTGCATATAGGGTGAGTACAGAAACTTTAAAATACAGTTTATGAAAAAGATACCCGCATATGTTACGGATGATCCGGAACATGCGCGGGTATCTTTTTTAGTCCATGAAATGGATAATTTAGAATTTCACAAATTCGGGTTTTCTATTGTGGAAGATGCAGTAGCGAGTGAATCCGCAGCTTTTCAGTAATTCCTCGGCTTCGTTGAAATACTGGGCCATATTGTCAGGCTTGTGTGCATCCGAACCGATAGTGAGGATTTCCCCGCCCAGTTCCTTATATCGCATCAGGATTTCACGACAGGGATGGGGCCCGCCCATTTTATAATAATATCCGCTGGTATTGGTTTCGATTCCTTTTCCCATGGATATGAGCTGTTTTAGTATACGGTCTATATCTTCTTTATATTCATCGAAAATAAATCCTTCTTTTCCGCCGGGGCCGTATCTTAGAACATAGTCTAAATGTCCGTAAGAATCAAAATCGTCATAGCTGGACACTACATCATATATATATGCAAAATAGGCGTGCCAGGAATCAGCCTTGCTGCGGCCTTCCCAGTAGTTCTTTAGGTAAGGATCCATGCCTTCGGCGAGATGTGATGATGCTATTATGAAGTCGAAGGGATATTTTTTTGCATAGGCAAGGTTTTTTTCGTTTATATGAGTCTGCATGCCCAACTCTATGCCGAAATTGATCCTGATATTATCAGAATATTTTTCACGGCATTCCATGAGTTTTTTCATATAGGCATCCGTATCAACTTCGAAAAATCCTTCCGGTTCGCCTTCTTCATATATAAAATCAAGATCCATATGCTCTGTGAAGGTGATTTCTTTCAGACCCAGGGAGATGGCTCTCTCAACCATGCTTTCCATGGGGACTTCAGAGTCTCCTGAAAATGAAGTATGAAGATGGCAGTCTGCGATTATGGACATAAGTGTTTTACCTGCTGTTCTATTTTCGTGTGAAAAAAGTCTTTTTGCTTTTGGATGTTTACCATAATTAAAATCAAATGATAATTTCTCTGCCTGGTATTATAATCTTCGCTTGGGGTATTTTCAAATGGGTGTGAAAATTTATACTTCTTGAGTGAATATCCAAACTCGTTTACATAACTTCAAACATAGAAAAAATAAGGATTTTTGCTTGAATTTTGCAACGTAATTGGATAAAATAATTTTTGTCGCGGGCGGAAATCGGTCTTCCCGCAAATTTCACAATTTATGGAGGAACAAAACATGGCAGTAAAAGTTGCAATCAATGGTTTTGGCCGTATCGGTCGTCTCGCTTTCAGACAGATGTTTGGCGCAGAGGGATTCGAAATCGTAGCTATCAACGATCTTACATCTCCTGAGATGCTTGCACATCTTCTTAAGTATGACTCAACACAGGGTAAGTATGCATTAGCTGATAAGGTTTCTTTCGACGAGAACAGCATCACTGTTGACGGAAAGAAGATCACAATCTATGCAGAGGCTAAGGCAGCTGACCTTCCTTGGGGCGAGCTTGGCGTAGACGTTGTACTTGAGTGTACAGGATTCTACACCAGCAAGGATAAGGCACAGGCTCACATCGACGCTGGTGCTAAGCACGTTATCATTTCTGCTCCTGCAGGTAATGATCTGCCTACTATCGTATACAACGTTAACCATCAGACACTTACATCTGATGACAAGATCATCTCTGCTGCATCCTGCACAACAAACTGCCTTGCACCTATGGCTAAGGCTCTTAATGATCTGGCTCCTATCAAGTCCGGTATCATGTGCACAATCCACGCTTACACAGGTGATCAGATGACTCTTGACGGACCTCAGAGAAAGGGCGACAAGAGACGTTCACGTGCTGCAGCTTGCAACATCGTTCCTAACTCAACAGGTGCTGCAAAGGCAATCGGCCTTGTTATCCCTGAGCTGAACGGCAAGCTTATCGGCGCTGCACAGCGTGTTCCTACTCCTACAGGTTCTACAACAATCCTTACAGCTGTTGTAGAAGGTAATGTTACAAAGGAGCAGATCAACGACGCTATGAAGGCTGCTTCAAACGAGAGCTTCGGTTACAACACAGATGAGATCGTTTCCAGCGATATCGTTGGTATGACATACGGTTCTCTCTTCGATGCAACTCAGACAATGGTTCTGCCTCTTGACAATGGCACAACTCAGGTTCAGGTTGTTTCATGGTATGATAACGAGAACAGCTACACATCTCAGATGGTTCGTACCATCAAGCACTTCGGTAGCCTCCTTAAGTAATTAGCGGAAGCTGTTATAAATGAAGTAGGGGCCCGGTCCGGCAAGGGCCGGGCCTTTTGATGTACATTACAAAAACAAAGGAGAAAAGATTATGGCATTAAACAAGAAATCCGTTGACGATCTTAACGCAAAGGGAAGAAGAGTTCTTGTACGTTGCGACTTCAACGTACCCCTTAAGGACGGTGCTATCACAGACGAGACACGTATCGTTGCTGCTCTTCCTACAATCAAGAAGCTTGTTGATGACGGTGCAAAGGTTATTCTTTGCTCTCACCTCGGCAAGGTTAAGAATGGCCCTAACGAAGGCGAGTCACTTGCACCTGTTGCAAAGAGACTTTCCGAGAAACTTGGCAAGGAAGTTAAATTCATCGCTGATTACAATGTTACCGGCGCTGATGCTACAAACGCTGTAGCAGCTATGAACGACGGTGATGTTGTCCTTCTTCAGAATACACGTTTCCGCGGCAAGGAAGAGACAAAGCCCCAGGATGCCGGTGAAGCATTTGCTAAGGAGCTTGCAGACCTTGCTGATGATTATGTATGTGATGCTTTCGGTTCAGCTCACAGAGCACATGCTTCTGTTGCTGTAGTAACAAAGTACATCACAGAGAAGGGTGGCACAAACGCAGTTGGTTATCTTATGCAGAAGGAAATCGACTTCCTTGGCAATGCAGTAGAGAATCCTGTTCGTCCTTTCGTTGCTATCCTTGGCGGAGCAAAGGTTGCTGATAAGCTCAACGTTATCAATAACCTTCTTGAGAAGTGCGATACTCTCATCATCGGTGGCGGTATGGCTTTCACATTCCTTAAGGCTCAGGGATATGAGATCGGTAAGTCTCTTGTTGATGACGAGAAGCTTGACTATTGTAAAGAAATGATGGAGAAGGCTGACAAGCTTGGCAAGAAGCTGCTCCTTCCTATCGATACTGCAGTAGCTGATGGTTTCCCTAATCCTATCGATGCTGAGATCCAGGTAGAGTATGTTGATTCTACAAAGATCCCTGCTGACAAGGAAGGTCTTGATATCGGACCTAAGACACAGGAGCTTTTTGCTAACGCTGTTAAGGAAGCTAAGACTGTTGTTTGGAACGGACCTATGGGTGTATTCGAGAATCCTACCCTTGCAAAGGGAACTATCGCTGTTGCAAAGGCTCTTGCTGAGACAGATGCTACTACCATCATCGGTGGTGGTGATTCCGCAGCTGCATGCAACCAGCTTGGTTTTGCTGACAAGATGAGCCACATCTCAACAGGTGGCGGCGCTTCCCTTGAGTTCCTTGAGGGTAAGGAACTTCCCGGCGTATACGCAGCTGACGACAAATAATAAAACTGTCTGTTGATATTTGGCAGACAGATGACTGCACCGGATCGTGTGTTCCGTTTGCGGGATAAAGGGCAATTTACTGTTTGGTCCGCAAACGGAAACATGTGAGGCTGCGGTTCGGATAGAATAGCTAAAAGAATAAAAAGGAGAATAAAAATGGCAAGAAGAAGAATCATAGCCGGCAACTGGAAGATGAACAAGACTCCCTCTGAGGCAGTTGAGCTTTGCGCTACACTTAAGGATCTTGTAAAGAATGATGATGTGGATGTAGTTTACTGCGTACCCGCTATCGACATTGTACCTGTTGTTGAAGCTGTAAAGGGAACTAACGTAAAGGTTGGTGCAGAGAATTTCTACATCGAGGACAAGGGCGCTTTTACAGGCGAGATTTCTGCTCCTATGCTCAAGGATGCAGGTGTTGAGTACATCATCATCGGCCACTCTGAGAGAAGGGATATCTTCGGTGAGAATGATATCCTTATCAATGCAAAGGTTAAGAAGGCATTTGCTGCAGGTCTTAAGCCCATCCTCTGCTGCGGTGAGTCACTTGCGCTCCGCAAGGCTGGTACTTACAAAGAGTGGATCGAGAGACAGATCAAGTGGGATCTTACAGACGTAACAGCTGATCAGGTTAAGGAGCTTGTTATCGCTTACGAGCCTATCTGGGCTATCGGAACAGGCGAGACTGCTACAGCTGACCAGGCACAGGAAGTATGCAAGCTTATCCGTGATCTCATTGCTAAGCTTTATGATGATGCTACAGCAGCAGCTGTTCGTATCCAGTACGGCGGATCAATGAACGCAGGTAATGCAGCAGAGCTTCTTTCAAAGGATGATATCGACGGTGGTCTCATCGGCGGCGCTTCCTTAAAGCCTGATTTTGGCCAGATCGTTAACGCATAAGCTTAGGACTGTCCATAAAATAAATACTTGAATTTGCTTACGCATAGTGTTAGAATTCCAAGCGTAGGGTTGTTATTAAGAGTAGGCTTTCTGCCTACTCTTATTATTTATCGTAGGGACTTTACAAGTCCGCGGAGAGTATGGCGGCAAGAGATTACGAGAAAATAGCTGAAGATATTGCAAAAGGCATTACAGATCCTTTGGACATAGATATCTACGATGTAGAGTATGTAAAGGAAGCCGGTGAATTTTATCTTCGTTTATATATTGATAAGCCGGGCGGAGTGACCATAGATGACTGCGAGACAGTAAGCCGGGCATTTTCGGATAAGATTGATGAAGCGGATCCGATACCGGATGCATATATTTTAGAAGTAAGCAGCCCGGGGCTTGGAAGGAAACTTAAAAAAGACCGACATTTTGAAAAGAGCCTTGGCGAAAAGGTAGAGATAAAGCTTTTTGAGGCTGTAGATGGCAGTAAGGAATTTACAGGAATTTTAAAGGCTTACGATGCGGACAGCATCACCGTAAGTGATGCAGAAGTGCTTGTACCGCCTAAAAACAATAAGGGCAGGAAAATTTCAAAGAAAGCCCTGGAAGAAGCTGCTGCGGCTCCATCGGAAATAAAAGAAATGACATTCAAACGTAAAGAAATATCGACGGTAAGATTAGTCGTTGAATTTTGAATAAACACATTTAACAAACTTTTTCAGGAGGAAAAAAGAAAATGGCTACTGAAACAACACTCAAGGATGCGCTGGATTATCTTGAACAGGAAAGAGATATCAGCAGGGATGCTATTTTTGCAGCTATAGAGGATTCTCTTATGAAAGCCTGCAAAAAGCTTTTTCTCAGTACGGAAAATATCCGTATAGAGATTGATAAGGAAGAGTGCATTTACCATGTCTGGGCTGAAAAGGAAGTTCTCAGTGAAGACGAGGTTGTAAGGGATGACGAGATAGAGATAAGCCTTGAGGATGCAAGGGCGCTGAAACCGGATGCTAATGTTGGGGATATGATCGAGGTGGAGGTGGATCCTAAGAAGTTCAGCCGTATTGTTACTCAGGATGCCAAGAATGTTATAACCCAGAAACTGCGTGAAGAGGAAAGGACTACAGTTTATAATCAGTTTGTCCAGAAACATCGTGAAGTGGTGACCGGTGTAATACAGCGTAGGGTAAACAAGGGCTGGAGTGTGAACTTAGGAAAGACAGATGCTCTGCTTCCCGATTCAGAAACTGTTCCTTCAGAACACTTAAAGACCGGCAGCCGTGTAAAGGTATATGTTCTGGAAGTAAAGGCTACGACCAAGGGCGCTAAGATCACTGTCAGCAGGACACATCCGGAGCTGGTTAAGCGTCTCTTTGAAGATGAGGTTACCGAGATCAAGGACGGAACTGTTGAGATAATGAATATAGCAAGAGAGCCCGGCAGCAGGACGAAGATCTCTGTTGTATCCTACAACGAGAATGTAGATCCTGTTGGTGCTTGTGTCGGTGTTAACGGCATCAGGGTAAATGCTATAGTTAATGAGCTTTATGGCGAGAAGATAGATATAATCAACTGGGATGAGAACCCCGGTGAGCTTATCAGGAATTCTCTTTCACCTGCAAAGATCGTAAACGTTTTTGCAAATCCTGAAGAGAAGACAGCAAATGTTGTTGTTCCCGATAACCAGCTTTCACTTGCTATCGGTAAGGCAGGCCAGAATGCAAGGCTTGCTGCAAAGCTTACAGGATACAAGATTGACATCAAGTCAGAGACCCAGGCTCAGGATGCATTCGGATTCAGGCTTGAGGATTACATGAGCGACGGCGAGGAAGAGTATTACGAGGAAGAGTTCGAAACAGAGTATGCCGGGGAAGCTCCTGCTGAAGAGGTTTATGAAGAGGAACCCGCAGAAGGCGGCAATGGTGAGACTGAAGAGTAAGAGGTAGGAAATGCCGAAAAAAATCCCTCAGAGAACATGCATGGGATGCGGTGAAGTGAAGGATAAATCCGGACTGATGCGTATTGTACGGACGGCTGACGGTGAGATTATCCTTGATGTCAGGGGAAGAGCTGACGGACGGGGGGCATATGTTTGCCGGGATGCAGAGTGCATGAAAAAACTCAGGAAAAGAAATGGACTTGCAAGGGCTTTTTCCATGCAGATACAGTCTGAAATTTACGACAGGCTGGAAAAGGAGTTTGAAAATGAAGGGTGATAAGGTTCTGTCCCTTTTGGGGATGGCACAGAAAGCCGGGAAAATTTCCGGCGGCTCCTTCCAGGTCAGTGAGAGTGTAAAGAGTGGCTCGGCAAGTCTTGTGATTATCGCTTCTGATATATCGGAAGGGTCGGAGAAAAAATACAGGGACATGTGTTCATACTACGAAGTACCGCTTTACAAATACGGCGATATGGACAGTCTGGGACACGCTATAGGAAAAGAATACAGAGCTGCGGTTTCAGTCAATGATGCGGGTTTTGCAAAAGGAGTAATGAAGCAGCTCAATGCAGCAGATACAGGAGGTAGTCAGATCAATGGCAATGAGAATCAGTAATTTTTCTAAGAAGTGGATAAACGAAAAAGGGGATGCTTTGAGTAATAAGCAGACCATATCACTTCTGGAAAATCATGGCGTCATGGGAAAAACCGCCAGCAGCAATATTGAGGATGCAGATATAGCCTTGATCATACCTGATATTAAGGCTCAGGGCTACAAAAATGCTGAGGACGGCGATGCACCTGCTGCAGCACCTGCTGCTGAAAAAAGTGCGGCTAAGCAGGAAGAGAAGAAACCGGCACAGCCTGTAAAGACTGAAACGGCTGCAAAAACAGCTGAAAAGAAGCCGGAGTCTGCAAAGCAGGAAGTAAATAAGCAGGCAGCACCTAAGTCTGAAGTAAATAAGCCGGCAGAACCCAAGACAGCAGGTCAGCCCCAGGCAGGGAATGCTCAGCCTGTTAAGAAAAAGAAATTATCAGGCGTTATTATAGTCGGAAGAGATGGCGGAAAAGCCGGATCATACAGCAAGCCGTCAGGAAATGGTGCCTATCCCGGACGTGGTGCCGATAATAGGGCACGTGGACCTATCAGACCTAGAGAAAACATGATAGATAGGGCCGGAGCTGCGGCAAGGCGTGAAGAAGACGCAAGAGCAGAGGCTGAGAGAGAAAATGCAGCTAAGGCAGCAGCAGAGACTGTTGAGAATACTCAGGCAGAACAGGTTCAGGCAGTAGAGAGCAAGCCTGCCGTAACGGAACGTCCGGCAGCAGAGAACAAGCCTGTCAGCCGTGAGAATACGGATCGTCAGCCACAGAATCAGGCCGGCAGATTCCAGCAGAGAGAGCAGAATAATGGTGCAAACCGCTATCAGGGAAACCGGCCTGACGGACAGAACCGTTTCCAGGGAAACCGCCAGCAGCAGGGAGCACCTAACCGTTTTGGCGGTAATCAGGCGGCCGGCGGAAGGCCGAACGGCGGCCGTCCCATGCCGGGAGCAAGGCCTGCGGCAGGAAGGGCTGAAGCAGCTCCTGTTCCGCAGGATAATAGAAGAAATAAGCATTCTGAGAAGGATCGTGACCGCGAGAGCCGCCGCGATTCCAGATACATGGATGATGACGGACGCGGAAGAGACCGTAACAGTAATGCCGGAAGGTTCGTTAAGCCTGTAGCAAAGAAGGTTGAAGAGCCTGTTGATGATATCAAGCTCATAAAGCTTCCTGAAATGGTTACCATTAAGGTATTTGCTGAGCGTATGCATATCCAACCTGCTGAGATTGTTAAAAAGCTCTTCATGCAGGGTAAGATGGTGACAGTCAACCAGGAAATCTCTTTTGAAGAGGCTGAGGAAATTGCACTTGATTATGAAATCATGTGCGAGAAGGAAGAGAAGGTTGATGTTATCGCAGAGCTTCTTAAGGAAGACGAAGAGGATGAGTCCAAGATGGTTTCACGTCCTCCTGTTATCTGCGTAATGGGACACGTTGACCATGGTAAAACATCCCTGCTTGATGCAATTAGAAAGACTAATGTAATAGATCATGAGGCTGGTGGTATCACCCAGAAGATCGGTGCATATACAGTTAAGGTCGGTGACCGCAAGATCACATTCTTAGATACGCCCGGTCATGAAGCATTTACGGCAATGCGTATGCGTGGTGCAAATGCAACGGATATAGCAGTTCTTGTAGTTGCAGCCGATGACGGTGTTATGCCCCAGACAGTAGAAGCTGTAAACCATGCTAAGGCAGCCGGCATAGAACTTATCGTTGCTGTTAATAAGATCGATAAGCCCGGTGCAAATATCGACAGGGTAAAGCAGGAGCTTACTGAGTATGAACTGGTAGCAGAGGACTGGGGCGGAACTACTGTATTTGTTCCTGTATCTGCTAAGAGCGGTGAAGGTATTGAGCAGCTTCTTGAGATGATCCTTCTTACTGCGGATGTGCTTGAACTCAAGGCTAATCCTAACAGAAGGGCAAGAGGACTTGTTATTGAAGCCGAGCTTGATAAGGGACGCGGCCCTGTTGCAACCGTATTGGTTCAGAAGGGAACCCTTCGTGTGGGTGATTTCGTATCCGCCGGTGTTTCTCACGGTAAAGTGAGAGCAATGATTGATGATAAGGGCAACAAGGTGAAGGAGGCTGGTCCTTCCACACCTGTTGAGATACTTGGATTAAGTGACGTGCCTAATGCGGGTGAAGTATTCATATGTCATTCCAGCGAGAAGGAAGCTAAGAGCTTTGCTGCTACCTTTGTGGCACAGAATAAGGAGAAACTGGTTGCTGATACCAAGGCTAAGATGTCCCTTGATGATCTCTTCGATAAGATCAAGGAAGGAAATCTTAAGGAGCTCAACCTTATCGTTAAGGCTGATGTTCAGGGTTCGGTTGAGGCCGTTAAGCAGTCCCTGGAGAAACTTTCCAATGACGAAGTACTGGTTAAGGTTATACACGGTGGCGTTGGTGCCATAAACGAGTCCGATGTTGTACTTGCCAGTGCATCAAATGCCATCATAATTGGTTTCGATGTAAGACCTGATGCAGTGGCTAAGCAGACTGCAGACCGTGAAGGTGTTGATATAAGACTTTACAAAGTCATCTATCAGGCTATCGAGGATGTGGAAGCTGCCATGAAGGGGATGCTTGAGCCTATCTATGAGGAGAAGGTTATCGGACATGCAGAGGTGCGTCAGATATTCAAGGCATCTGCTATCGGTAATATTGCAGGTTCCTTCGTAATGGACGGCCGCATCACCCGTGACTGCAAGGTAAGGATCACCAGAGAGGGTGAGCAGATATTCGAAGGACCCCTGGCATCGCTTAAGCGTTTCAAGGATGACGTAAAAGAAGTTAAGGAAGGTTTTGAGTGCGGTCTCGTATTTGACGGATTCGATAAGATCCAGGAACTTGATATGGTAGAGGCTTATATCATGGTTGAGGTTCCGAGAGACTGAGTTTGAAAAGAATTACGGCATAAAGAGGAATAATGAAAAAAGACAGTATAAAAAATACGCGGATTAATTCCGAAGTCATGAAGGTCTTGGCTGAGCTCATACGCAGCGAGATAAAGGATCCCCGGGTGCCGGCATTTACATCTGTTACGGATGTCATAGTGGCGCCGGATCTTAAGACATGTAAAGTGTGGGTAAGCTTTCTATGTGATGAAGACCAGGAGAAGGAAGCGCTGAAGGGACTTAAATGTGCTGAAGGTTTCATGCGCAGGGAACTGGCGAGAGAACTTAACCTTCGCAATACGCCGGAGCTTACATTTGTTGCAGATCATTCCATTGCCTACGGCAATCATATGAACAGTGTGATTGATAAGGTTTCAAAGGAAGATGCAATGATGCGTCAGAAACGCGGCGAAGAAGAGGATTAGTCTTTTGTAACTATTTAGGGCTGAGCTGTTACAGGCTTTTAGGAGGCAGTTATGGATCTTCTGAAGGAATTGGAAGGTGCAAAAAGAATAGGTATAACAGGACATGTAAGGCCGGACGGGGACTGTGTAGGTTCCTGCCTGGCTCTTTTGCATTATCTGGAAATCTGTATGCCGGATGCAGAAACGGAAGTGTTTCTGGAGGATCCCGGCAGGTCTTTTGCTCATATCAAGGAGCGTGACCGTCTGATTTGCGATTTCCCTGACAGGGATGCTTTTGATGTATTTATCGTATGTGACACAACCGGCAGCAAGGAACGTATAGGTGAGGCATGGAAATACTTTGAGCCTGCTGCCAAGACCATAAACATAGACCATCATATAAGCAATAAGGATGGCTCAGCGATGGTTAACCATGTTTGCCCTAAGGTTTCTTCCTGTGCAGAAGTTTTGTATGATCTGATGGACGAGAACAGGGTGGATGCTGTCATTGCTGAACTTATATATATGGGCATGGCTCATGACACCGGCGTGTTCAGGTTTTCAAATACATCACAGAAGACCATGGAAATTGCCGGAAAGCTTATCTCTTACGGATTTGATTTTCCGATGCTCTTAGATGAGACCTTTTATGTAAAGACTTATGTTCAGAGCCGCTTTCAGGCTCAGGTGCTTCTGAATGCCAGAAGATACCTGGAAGACAGGGTAATTGTGGGAACAGCGGATAAGGTGTTCATGGATGCCATGGGTGCCGGCAAGGATGACACTGATGGTGCTGTTAACGAGCTGAGGAATATCCACGGAATAGAATGTGCTGTCTTTATCTATGAAAAGACCCCCGGACTTTACAAGGCAAGCCTTAGGGCATCGTCTGATAAGGTAAATGTGGCAAAAGTTACGGAAAGCCTGGGCGGCGGCGGTCATGTGCGGGCTGCGGGCTGTGAATATAAGGGCGCAATGGAGGATATGGTTTATATCATTCTGACAGAGATTGCCAAACAACTTTAACAACTGCGATATATGTATAACGGTGCAATAAATGTTTATAAGGAAGCCGGTTTTACTTCCTTTGATGTAGTCGCTAAGCTTCGCGGAATACTTCATCAGAAAAAAATCGGTCATACGGGCACGCTCGATCCGGATGCGGAGGGCGTGCTTTTGGTGTGTCTTGGAAATGCCACAAAGCTTGTTGAACGGCTGGTGGATAAGGTGAAGGTTTACGAATGCGTAATGCGCCTGGGCGTGGAAACCGATACCGAGGACATGAGCGGTGAGGTGCTTAAGACTTCAGCAGTTGATTGTACCCCTGATGACATACGGAATGCGGTCATGTCATTTGTGGGCGGATATGACCAGCTGCCACCTATGTATTCGGCTCTGAAAATAAACGGAAGAAAAATGTGTGATATTGCCAGGGCAGGTGGAACCGTGCAGCGCACTCCAAGACATGTTGATATTTATTCCATTGAAATAAAGGATATTGACGGTGACAGGGTGACCATGAGCATAGAATGCGGAAAGGGCACATATATAAGGTCCCTCTGCAGGGATATCGGTGAAAAGCTGGGTTGCGGAGCTGCAATGGAGCATTTGCTAAGGACACGCAGCGGTGATTTTTATATCGATAAGTCCTACAGGTTGTCTGAAATTGAGGCGGCTGCAAAAAACGGAAACCTTGATGAACTGATACTTCCTACGGAAACGTTTTTCAAGGATGTTCCGGCGCTTAAGGTTAAGCCTGAAATGGCAGTAGCCATAGACAACGGGAACATGCTGCCACCTGATGCTTTTGATGATGTGGAGGCATTTGAGCCAAAGGACGGTGACAGGATCAGGGTGATAAATGACCGCGGGAATTTTGTAGCGGTTTATTCCTATAAATTAAACAGAGGGGCTTTTGTCCCGGAAAAGATGTTTTTATGAGCATGGAGATAGTTACTGATCCTGAAGGAATCAGCGTAAAGGAAAAGACTGCCATTGCCATCGGCAAATTTGACGGCATTCATATCGGGCATAAAAAGATACTCTCGGAAGTGCTGAAAGCCGGTAAAAATGGATTTAAGAAAGTGATATTTACTTTTGAGCCTTCGCCGGAAATCTTTTTCGGCGCACCGGACTGTGGCGTGCTTATGACAAGGGATGAAAAGAGGGAATACTTTGAATCCTGCGGTATAGACCTGCTGATAGAGTACCCGATGAACGAGCAGACAGCTTCAGTCTCGCCGGAACAATTTATAAGGAAGTGTCTGAAGGAACAGCTGAATATGGGCTTTATTGCTGCCGGGGCAGATCTTTCATACGGAAAAGGCGGCAAGGGTGATTTTGACTTGCTGGACAGCCTGAAGGCAGAGCTTGGTTACGAAACAGTCATGGTGGACAAGGTTCGGCATGGGGGCTTTGTGGTCAGTTCCACTACCATAAGAAATGCGGTTACGGGGGGCGATATGCATACGGCAGAAGAAATGCTGGGCCGTCCCTATTCCTTCAGCGGCATAGTAAATACGGGGAAAAAGCTGGGACGGACAATAGGCTTTCCTACGGCTAATATTGATCCCCTTCCTGGACGGGTGATACCGCCGTATGGTGCATATTATACCGATGTTGAGCTTTCGGACGGACGGAAATTTAAGGCTGTGACCAACATAGGCTGCAAACCGACTGTGAAAGATGATAAAAAAGTAAACATAGAGTCGTATCTGCTGGATTTTTCCGGTGATATATACGGTGAGAAGATTACTGTCATGCTGCGTGAGTTCAGGAGGCCGGAGCAGAAATTTTCGGATCTGTTTGAGCTTAAGAATGTGCTGCGGGCGGATATAGCAGGCCGCCGGATTTAGCATTTTTACTACGAAAAGCGCGGACAGGGAAAATCTTTTGTGTAAAAATACATATTGCCACTTTGTTAACTATAAACTAAACTTTAGGATGTACGAGTAGGACGAGTGGATAAGATAAGAGTGAATTAGAATTCCGGGTGA
This sequence comes from Lachnospiraceae bacterium AB2028, assembly GCA_000621425.1. GTDB lineage: Bacteria > Bacillota > Clostridia > Lachnospirales > Lachnospiraceae > NK4A136. Next base: position 206,596 of record KK211276.1, on the reverse strand, counting down.
GCCCCGGGGACGAGGATTGAGATGGGATTCGCAGAGATAATGTCGTTATGCGCTGGACTGGGACTGTTCCTGATGGGCATGACGCTGATGAGTGAGGGTATTGAAAAGGCAGCCGGCGCAAAGCTACGTGGCATACTGGAGATGTTTACCACGAACAGAGTGACCGGAATGATCGTTGGTCTTGTGTTCACTGCGATAATGCAGTCATCCTCAGCCTGTACATCCTTAGTCGTGAGTTTCGTTAACTCAGGCCTTATGACTCTCTTTCAGGCAGCCGGTGTCATATTCGGCGCCAATATCGGTACTACTGTTACTTCACAGCTTGTTTCATTTAATCTTTCAGCATATGCACCTATCATACTTATTACCGGTGTTGTGGTTTCCATGGCAACTAAGAACCAGCTGGTGGAAAAGATCGCGGACATCGTTGCAGGTTTTGGTGTGCTCTTCCTTGGCATTTCAACCATGTCTTCGGGCATGAGTGCCCTTAAGGATTCCGAACAGGTGATAAACCTGCTTTCAGGTCTTGAGAATCCGGTCCTTGCGGTAATTGCGGGACTGGTTATAACGGCTGTTGTGCAGAGCTCATCAGTTACGGTATCACTGGTACTTCTTATGGCGCAGCAGGGACTTTTCGGCGATGTAAATATCTGCCTGTATATAATCCTTGGATGTAACATAGGCGCATGTACCACTGCACTTTTAGCATCCCTTGCAGGTAAGAAGGATGCAAAGCGCGCGGCAATGATCCATCTTCTGTTCAATATCATAGGTACTGTGATAATGTTCATCATTTTCCAGATCGCAATCGATCCCATTTCACTCTGGCTGCACAGTTTCTCGGCAGACGAGGGAAGGTTTGTGGCAAATGCCCATACCATAATAAAGATATTACAGGTAGTTATGCTCCTGCCGTTCTCCAACTGGATCGTAAAGCTTACTTATATCGTTATTCCCGGTAAAGATCAGAAGGTCGGCTACAGGGATACATTCCAGCTTAAGTATATCGGCAACAAGGTCATCTTCAATCCTTCAACAGCTGTTGTGGATGGTCTCAAGGAACTGGAGCGTATGGCTTCACTTGCCAGTGATAACCTGAACCGTGCCATGAACGCGCTTGTTACTTTGGATGAGGAGGATATACAGGAAGTCCGTGACATGGAAGAAAACATCAACTTCCTGAATAAGTCCATAACAGGATATCTTATAAAGATAAACCAGTCGCCGCTTCCCATAGACGACTTGCAGGGCTTAGGTTCCCTTTTCCATGTGGCAAACGATATTGAGCGTATCGGCGACCATGCGGAAAACATTGCGGAATTTGCGGAGCGCCGTAAGAAAATAGGGGCGACATTCAGTGACGATGCCATAAAGGAAATGACAGAGCTGCTTAACCTGGTAAATGACCTGATGGGACAGGCCATAAAAGTCATCGTGGGTTCCGGCAGCGAGGAAGATATGGAGCGTATGTCTGCAATGGAAGATGCCATTGATGCCAAGGAAAAGGAAATTCAGCAGCATCATGTGGACAGGCTCACAAGGCAGGAGTGCTCGCCTGAAGCGGGAATGATCTTCTCGGATGTTGCAACCGCGCTTGAGAGGGTGGGAGACCATGCATTTAACATCGCAGTATACATTATAAAGAGAGAGAATACGGAATAAATATGCCTGACGGACATGTTTTTTGGTTTACCATAATTCCTGATTAAACATATCCGCATAATGGTATATAATATACAACATGAATAGAAAGAGACTTAAAATTACCGCTGTGGCTGGTTCCATTGCGGTTATATGTTTGTTAATGGTTCTAATGTTCGGACAGGAATGGCTGGGAGAGGATGCCGGCGCTCCTGCTGTGTCAGAGGACGGTCTGTCCGCTGTTGATATTTCTGACGGATCCGTTTCGGAAGACGAAACCCTGAAAGTAGTTGACCTTCCTATAATGCAGGCTCTTAGCAGAAATGCGGCCGTAGGCGTCACGGGATACGTTGACGCGGAAAATCCATGTGCTTTAGCGGGAATAGAGGCGGATATAGACGCTGTTATCTCAAGGCAGAATGCCATTGAGGAAGAGATAAGCATCTATGGATACCAGAATCTCGGCATAGCGGTTGTTGACAACCATCTGAACGTGCGCAAGGAGCCTGTTGACGGAGATCTGGTAGGCAAGATGTCCAACGGCGCTGCCTGTGAAATCCTGGATGTTACTGATGACGGATGGGCTCATATAAAGTCTGGCTCTGTAGAAGGCTATGTCAGTGCGGATTATCTTCTTACGGGAACAGCGGCGCTTGCAAAGGCCCGTGAGGTTATAGATACTGTTGCAGTGGTAAATACTACTACCCTTAGGGTAAGGGAGGAGCCTAATACCGAGGCTCCTGTCATCACTCTGATACCTGAAGGAGAGGAGATGCTGGTAACCGGATATGCAGACGGATGGGTACAGTTCGAACTGGATGATGAGACAGCTTATGTTTCCCTTGATTACGTATGCATAGAAGAAAAGCTGGCAACTGCCGTTACCATGAAGGAACTTTTATACGGCAACGGTATATCTGATACAAGAGTTAGCCTGGTGGAATACGCAAAACAGTTTGTGGGCAATCCGTACGTGTGGGGAGGCACATCCCTTACAAAGGGCTGCGACTGCTCAGGCTTTGTGCTCAGCATCTATAAAAAATATGGCGTAACGCTTCCACATCATGCTGCAACCCAGGCGAATTACGGTACCAAAGTGGATGATTCCACCATACGTCCCGGCGACCTGATCTTTTATTCAAAGGGCGGCCGCATAAACCATGTGGGCATATACATCGGCAACGGACAGGTGCTGCATGCATCAAGCCCGAAGACGGGAATAAAGATATCAAGCATGTACTACCGTCAGCCGGCCAAAATGGTGTCATTACTGCCATAGATTTTTGATATTTACAACGTGAGCCACGAGTGGTATAATACGCTCTTGTGTGGGCATAGTGTCTGCATTACGTTAACTTAACCGGTTCTGAGAATATGGAATTCCGACCGTACTCACGGATCCGGCCGAATTAAAAACAAAGGAGAAAAAGAAATGATTTCAGCAGAAAAGAAACAGGCAATCATGAAAGAGTATGCGCGTTCAGAAGGTGACACAGGATCACCTGAAGTACAGATCGCAGTACTTTCAGCAAGGATCGAGGAGCTTACAGCTCACCTTAAGAGCCATCCCGGCGATCACCACTCAAGACGTGGTATGTACCAGATGATCGGTCGCAGGCGTGGACTTCTCAATTATCTTCAGAATGTTGACATTGAGAGATATCGTGCAATCGTTGAGAAGCTTGGCTTAAGAAGATAATAGTTCTAGGATGTTAAAGACGGTTGGCAGCAGAATGAAATGTTGCCATCCGTTTTTGCATATATGAAAAAAAGGATGACGGCCGTTCGCGAGACCACTGAAGAGAATACGGGCAAATGTTTTCTTCAGTGTTTTCGGGAGGCCGGATTCCATAAGAAGCCATAAAAATGGCAGAAGGAGGAAAAATGTTTAAGACTTACAGTATTGAAGTAGGCGGCAAGACACTTTCCGTTGACATCGGAAGAGTATCTGCCCAGGCAAACGGAGCAGCATTCATGCATTACGGGGATACAACAGTGCTTTCAACAGCGACTGCATCTGAAAAGCCCCGTGACGGTATCGATTTCTTCCCACTTTCAGTTGAGTACGAGGAGAAGTATTACGCAGTAGGCAAGATGCCTGGCGGATTTAACAAGCGCGAAGGTAAGGCTTCTGAAAATGCAGTACTTACAAGCCGTGTTATTGACCGTCCTATGAGACCTTTATTCCCGAAGGATTACAGAAATGACGTTACGCTCAACAACCTTGTAATGAGCGTTGATACTGAGTGCAGGCCTGAGCTTGTAGCTATGCTGGGTTCTGCTATCGCAACCTGCATTTCAGATATTCCTTTCGACGGTCCTTGCGCAATGACACAGGTTGGTATGGATGAGAACGGCGAGTTCATCATCAACCCCGGTCAGGAAGCATGGAACAAGGGGGACTTAAAGCTTACAGTTGCATCTACATCACAGAAGGTAATAATGATCGAGGCTGGTGCAAACGAGATTCCTGAGTCCAGGATGCTTGAGGCTATCTATATGGCTCATGACCAGAACCAGAAGCTTATCGAGTGGATCAAGGGCATTGTTGCAGAAGTTGGCAAGGAAAAGCATGAGTACACAAGCTGTGCTATACCTGAAGAACTTTTTGCTGCTATCAAAGAGGTTGAGCCTCCTGCAGATATGGAAGTTCTTATGTTCTCACCTGAGAAACAGGAAAGGGAAGCACGCATCAGAAATCTCAAGGATACCCTTGCAGAGAAGTTTGCAGACAAGGAAGAGTGGCTTCCACTTATCGATGAGGCAGTTTACCAGTATGAGAAGAAGACTGTTCGTAAGATGATACTCAAGGATCACAAGCGTCCTGACGGAAGAGAGCTGACCCAGATCAGACCTCTTGCAGCTGAGGTTGATATTATCCCCAGAGTACATGGTTCTGCTATGTTTACCAGAGGACAGACTCAGATCTGTGATGTCATCACCCTGGCTCCTCTTTCAGAGGTTCAGAAGGTTGAAGGACTTGACGAATTCGTAAAGAATAAGAGATATATTCATCAGTACAACTTCCCTGCATATTCTGTAGGTGAGACAAAGGTATCAAGAGGACCCGGACGTCGTGAGATCGGTCACGGTGCACTTGCTGAGCGTGCCCTTCTTCCGGTACTTCCTTCAGAGGAAGAGTTCCCTTATGCAATAAGGGCCGTATCCGAGACTTTTGAGTCCAACGGTTCCACATCAATGGCTTCTACCTGTGCTTCTTGTATGTCACTTATGGCAGCAGGCGTGCCCATTAAGAAGATGGTAGCAGGTATCTCCTGCGGTCTTGTAACAGGCGAGACTGATGATGATTTCGTACTTCTTACCGATATCCAGGGTCTTGAAGATTTCTTCGGCGACATGGATTTCAAGGTAACAGGTACTAAGGATGGTATCACTGCTATTCAGATGGATATCAAGATCCATGGTCTTACCCGTCCAATCGTAGAAGGCGCTATCGCAAGATGCCGTGATGCAAGATTCTTCATCATGGAGAACTGCATGAAGAAGGCTATCGCAGAGCCCAGGAAAGAAGTTAATGCATATGCTCCTAAGATCAACCGCATCCAGATCGATCCTGAGAAGATCGGTGATGTAGTAGGTCAGAGAGGTAAGACAATCAACGAGATCATCGCACGCACAGGCGTGAAGATCGATATCAACGAGGAAGGTGCAGTAAGCATCTGCGGTACAGATAAGGCTGCAATGGCTGATGCACAGAAGATGATCGAGACCATCGTAACTGATTTCGAGGCTGGCCAGATCTTCTCCGGCAAGGTAGTTTCCATTAAGGAATTCGGCTGCTTTGTAGAGTTTGCACCCGGCAAGGAAGGTATGGTTCATATCTCCAAGATCGCTGACCGCAGGATCGACAAGGTGGAGGATGTACTTTCCATCGGCGATGAGGTTAAGGTTGTTTGTCTCGGTAAGGATAAGATGGGTCGCATGAGCTTCTCCATCAAGGATTGTTCACAGATTTAACAGAGGGTAGAATTTATGAAATGTCCTTTTTGCGGATATGCAGAAACAAAAGTATCAGATTCAAGACCGGCGGATGATGATTCATCCATCAGACGCCGTAGGATCTGCCTTGAGTGCAATAAGCGCTTTTCCACGATTGAGAAAGTGGTAACAATACCGCTCATTATCATCAAGAAAGATAACAATCGTGAAGCGTACAACAGAAGAAAGATCGAAGACGGAATACTCAGGGCATGCCATAAGCGTCCCATTAGTGCGGATCAGCTTACCAACATAGTGGATGAGGTCGAGACAGAGCTTTTCTCTATGGAGGATAAGGAAATCTCCAGCAGTGTTGTGGGTGAGCTGGTTATGAACAAGCTCAAGGAAATCGACGCTGTTGCCTATGTCAGGTTTGCATCTGTATATAGGGAATTCAGGGATGTGAATGTGTTTGTTGACGAGCTGAAAAAGACGCTCGGTATCTGATCTGTGAGGATGAAAAGGGCTCTTCTGCCATGCAGAAGAGCTTTTTTATATCCATCGGAATGTGTAAGAAATTTATTCACAAAAATTTTTGGTATAATCATAACTGTACCGTGGGCATATGATTTTGGGTGAACAGAATGAAAAATAAGGATTCAGAAAAAAAAGAAGAACGGTTTGAGCTGGGGGCTTTTTCTTATGCGGACAAAGTGGTTGCGGATGATGCCGAAAGGGAGCTTAAGCGCATACATAAGCTTGAGCAGCAGATAGACTACACCAAGCCTAAGGTGGTGCATCTTCTTTATGACAAGATTATAAATTCTTCTTCTTTGCGTACTCCCGAAGGCCTGATATATATGGCGGAAATGTATGGATTCCTTAAGGAACATTCCACGGAGCTGGACCATGAGCTTAGGGGGATTCCGGTGGAGATGTTTTCAGGGATAACCAAGACCCGGGAAACGGAGGCTGTAAATGACCAGCAGCTTACGGAAGAAAATTTCAACAAGCTGAGGCGGAGCCTGAAAAAGGAAAAGCAGGAAAGTAAAAATAAAATATTGTCCCATAGGATAGTAATAGGCTTTCTTGCTGCGGCGATCGTTGTAATGTTTATCATAGCATTTAAGAGCGATACTCCTAATATCCTGAATTATGAAACGGCATTACAGAATAAGTATGCTGCATGGGATGCGGAACTGACGGAGCGCGAGGCCGAGCTCAGGGAAAGGGCGGCCGAAATACAGGCTCAGTGATAGAAGGTGATAAGAATGGCAAAACAGACAATACTGATAGTAGATGATGAAAGCAGGATGAGAAAGCTTCTTTCGGACTTCCTTACGAAAACAGGGTATAGCGTGCTGGAAGCGGAGAACGGAAAGCAGGCACTTGATATTTTCTATAAGGAAAAGGATATTTCACTGATGATCCTGGATGTAATGATGCCGGAAATGGACGGCTGGGAGGTCTGCAAGGAAATAAGGAAGTCATCATCCCTTCCCATCATAATGCTGACCGCAAGGGCGGAAGAAAAGGATGAGCTTTTAGGCTTTAAGCTGGGTGTGGATGAATATATATCCAAGCCTTTTTCTCCCAAGATCCTTGTGGCAAGAGTGGAGGCGATACTCAGGCGTACATCTGATGCAGTGACCGAGGAGATGATAGAATGCGGCGCAATCCGTGTGGACCAGACTGCCCACATAGTTTATGTGGACGGGGATCCGGTGGACTTAAGCATTAAGGAATTTGAACTGTTAGTGTACTTTATGGAGAATAAGGGCATAGCCCTGTCCCGTGAAAAGATACTCAACAGCGTATGGAATTATGATTATTTCGGGGACGCAAGGACTATTGATACCCATGTAAAAAAGCTCAGGAGTAAGCTGGGCGCAAGGGGAAACTATATCCATACGATCTGGGGACTCGGCTACAAGTTTGAACCGGAGAAATAAGATGATTTTGCTGCAAGAAAAAGGTCATATTGGCAGACTTTCATTGAAAAAAGAGCTTATTATTATTTTTGTTCTGCTGCTTACGGGAACGCTGGTTGTCTGCGGTATTGTTAATTCTTTTTTTCTGGAAGATTTTTATCTCAGGGATAAGGAAAAAAAGTTAGTGGAAACCTATAGGGCGCTTAAAACCAGTTATGATGCAGGCACTATAGGAACTGATGAATTCAATTCCGAGATGATCAAGATCTGCAGCATCAATAATATGGATTTCATAATAACGGATGCTGCATCTAATACCGTGTATTCCACAATGAGCGATTCGGATCAGATCACGATGCAGCTCAGGGGCATGATCTTTGAGAGGGAGCAGAACCGGTCTGAAATTATAGAAAGTGCTGAGAATTATGTGATATCCAAAGTAAAGGATCCCTTTAGCGGCAGCGAGTACCTGATAATATGGGGAAATATGGATGTTGATAATTTTTTCCTGATTAGGACCCCTATGGAAAGCATAAGGGAAAGCGTAAGGATGTCCATCCGCTTTTTCCATATAGTCGGCATTGCTGCCGTCCTGATATCTGCCCTGGTCATATGGTATGCCGCAAAAAAGATAACGGATCCGGTGGAAAAGCTTTCAAGAATTTCCAGGCAGGTTAGTGAACTTGATTTCAGTGAAAAATATGACGGTGGAGGCGCAAAGGAGATAGCGCTGCTGGGAGCCGATATTAATACAATGTCTGAAAAGCTGGAAACCACTATATCGGATCTTAAGAGTACCCAGCTGGAACTGTTAAAGGATATTGAAGAGCGGGAACGCGCGGATGAACGCAGGTCAGAGTTCATAGCTAATGTTTCCCATGAGCTTAAGACACCCATCGCCCTTGTGAAAGGATATGCGGAAGGGCTCAAGGAAGGCGTAAACGATGACGCAGAAAGCCGTGAATTTTATTGCGATGTAATAATGGATGAGGCAGAGAAAATGGATCATCTCGTAAAGCGGCTGATACTCCTGAATCAGGTTGAGAGCGGCCGGGACGGGATGGTGATGGAGCGGTTTGACATTAATGAGCTTATTGTGAACTGCATACAGTCCTTTGACATGGTGACAGAAGAATCGGGAATAAAGGTTTTCTATACGGAGAAACAGGGGCTGTTCGTATGGGCTGACGAGTATCAGGCAGAGGAAGTCCTGAGAAACTATATCAGCAATGCGATTCACTACTGTGACGGAAAAAAAGAAATACATATAAAAGCCGGATCTGAAGGTGAGGCTGTAAGGATAAGCGTTTTCAATAGCGGGTCTCCTATTCCGGAGGAAAGCATAGACCGGCTTTGGGATAAATTCTACAAGGTGGACAGGGCAAGGACTAGGGAGTATGGCGGCAGCGGCCTAGGGTTGTCTATCGTAAAAGCGATAATGGAATCAATGAAAGGCCGATATGGTGTGGTAAACTATGACGACGGGGTGGAATTCTGGTGCGAGTTTGCGTCGAAATAGTCTACTTGTCTAAGCAACTTTCAAATGATAAAATGTTTTAAAGTGTCCAAAGTAGTGGATGCTGTAAAAGTATACTTACAGCAGGGGCGCAAAAAATAAACAGAGGAAAAAAGTGAAAAGAACAATTCAATTTCTAATCATAAGTCTGGCTGCGGTATGTCTTTGCGGCTGCGGTAATGCGATTCCTGACCTTCCGGAAGAGGATATGAGGAAGGTGGAGGAGTATGCTGCAGGGCTGCTTTTGAAGTATGATGCAAATTACTCAGAATCTATGGTAACGGCCGAAGAGTATGCGGAAGAGCAGGCTAAGCTGGAACGCAAGGCAGCAATGCAGGCTCAGGCGGCTGAACTGCGCAGACAGGAGGAAGCTGCAAAGCAGGAAGAGGATAGCAGCGATGAGGATTCCGGTGAAGACTCAGGTGAAGTGCTGCCGCCGGAACCTGTTTATACGGATATTGATGAGTTTTTCGGGATAAGTGGTATAGATATAGAAAGTGCAGGGTATACTGTTTGTGATAAGTATCCGGAGGCAACGACTGAAGGCGACTGGCAGGGAATCGTAACTGCATCGCCCGGAAATAAGCTTGTTGTATTTAAGTTTTCTGCGGTTAATTCATCAGGAGAAGATAAGCTGCTGGATATGGCCTCAATGGATGCACATTTTGCATTTAAGCTGGGAGATGGCAGTACCAAGGCGGCGCTTACCACTCTGCTCTTAAATGACCTTTCATCCTGCCGTGAGACACTTGAGGCAGGCGCAAGCGATGAATTGGTGCTTTTGATAGAAGTGGAAGAGTCAAAGGCGGATGTTTCATCGGTGACGATGGTGATGAGAAATGGAAGCGACCGTGCTGAATTATCTCTGGATTAGTAGTAATTTGATAAAAATAGACAAAACAAGTGGACTTTTGAAACAATGTTTTGTATAATGTTTATGATGTCGTGAACAATAGCTGTGAGCGATTTAGGAACAGTAGCTTAATTTAGGGACTGGGCCTTAATTAAAAAAAACAGATGAGGTGGAGCGTATGGATACAAAGATACTACTTGAAAACGGCACCAATGAGCTGGAAATTCTTGAGTTCATGCTTGATGGCAATTCCTACGGAATAAACGTTGCCAAGATCCGTGAGATAATTCCTTACCAGGCGGTTACTCCGGTTCCCAATTCACATCCTTCCGTAGAGGGCGTGTTCATGCCCCGTGAAAGCATGATCACTGCAATAGACCTTAAGAACTGCCTTCAGAGGGGACAGTCAGAGCCTAAGGGTCTTTTCATTATCACCAACTTTAACGGCCTTAATATGGCTTTCCATGTTGACTCCGTTATCGGAATATACAGAGTATCCTGGACAGAGATCATAAAGCCGGATTCAACTATCAACAATACTGAAGACGGCGTATCCACCGGTATCATAAAGAAGGATGGAAAGCTTATAATCATCCTCGACTTCGAGAAGATCGTTACGGATATCAATCCTGAGACCGGCCTTAAGGTTCAGGAAATCGATGAGATGGGCAGACGCTCAAGAAATGAGACTCCTATCCTTATCGCTGAGGATTCAGCACTTCTTAACAAGCTTATCGTTGAGAGTCTTCGCAGGGCAGGATACGTGAATACTACTCATACCGAGAACGGCCAGCAGGCATGGGATCATCTCGTAATGTGGAAGTCACAGGGAACCGTCGCAAAGAACTGCCAGTGCGTTATCACCGATATTGAAATGCCTCAGATGGACGGCCACAGGCTTACAAAGCTCATAAAGGATGATGATGAATTAAAGGACATTCCTGTTATAATCTTCTCATCCCTGATAAATACGGAAATGCGTCGCAAGGGCGAGCAGCTTGGTGCAGATGCACAGCTTACCAAGCCTGAGATAGGAAATCTCGTCCGCACTATTGATACTATTCTTGGCATTAACGCAGCAAGTGCTGAAGAAGAATAGTAAGGAATCTGAACATTAAATTTTATGAAAGGCATCCCAGCTGATGAAGGGATGCCTTTTTGCATTCCAGCTTATTTGATTGGCAACGCATCAGTGGGCAGGATTCCCCTGGCCGATGTGATAAGATTTTGTTACAAATAACAGTATATTTGTGGTAAAATAAATTGGCGTGTTTTATGGCACAGAGGGTTTGGAGATGAGTTCAGAAGAAGAGTACCTTGATCAATTACTTGCTCAAGCATTAAATCCGAAAAAAGAAAAAAAGGAACCGGAAGAAAAAAATGCTACTGTTGATGTGGCTGTTCCTGCTGATGCTGTTGCTGAAAACGTAACGGAATCTGTAACAGAAGAGATTACATCAGATGATGTTGTAGCAGCAGATGTAGCAGACAATGTTCCCGGTGATTTTGATGTGCCGGAAACTGCCGATGTTCCTGAGTTGGATCTTAATTCCCAGGGAGCAAAAGATTTTAATCTTGATGGGATTTCAGCGGATGAGCTTGCAAGCGAGATCGAGGCATTTGAAGAAGATGCAGATGATAGTGTTCTTCCTACCGGTGAAAGCTATGATGTTCCCGGGGATATTTCCGAAGCGGTAGAGCCCGAAGGTGATATAGTTGGCGAAGGGGCAGAGAATGCCGGCATCGGGGATGTTTCTGATGTTGCGGAAACTAATATTTCTGCGGATGAAGACCCGGCAAGTGAAGGCAGCCCAATGTCTGACATGGCAGAATCTGTAAGTGATCTGGATGCCGTGCCGGAGGATGCTGATTTATCCGAAAATCCTGATATGCCTGTGGGTGAAAGTCAGGACGAAAATATAGATATGTCGGAAGAGTCTGCTCCGGAAACAGAGTTACCGGAAGATATTGCTGGTGATTTTGCTGGCGAAGAAGATAGTGACGGTATAGCTGATGTAGAAACTGTTGTTGAAGGTTCAGACGAAGAAACAATAGATGCTGCAGTAAATGAAATCTTAGATGAAATCCCTGCGGATGTTCAGAAAGAAATAGATGATGCCGTACCGGAGGAAGTACCGGCTGATAGTGATGCGCCTGAAAACGAGGCGGCTGATGGAATCAGTGATATCGATGATATAAATGCTGTCGATGATTTATTATCGGCTGTTGGAGAAAACGGACTTATTGATGATGAGGCTATTTCTGACTTCTCCGAGGATGTTGATGCCGAGGGCGAAGCCGATGATCTGATGTCATTGCTTAAGGGCGATGGTGCCGGGGATGGTATACAGAGTGACTTAAGTGAACTGGCTGATATGGATCCTGATGATCTGGAGGCACGTATAGCGGCTGCAGAAGCAGACGTTCCCGGCGAAAGCCTGCCCAGTACTGAAGGGGATGCGGATATACTGGATATGCTTTCAGATATGGATGTGCTGGATGGTGATCTGGGTGATATAAAAGATGTTCTTGAAAAGTCTGACAACAATGAGGCAGTAAATGCTGATCTTTTAAAAGAGCCGGATGTTGATCCGGAAAGCTTTGACGACGATTCTGACGAAGAAGAGTCTGATGGCGGAAAGAAATCCAAGAAGAAAAAGAAAGAAAAGAAAAAGAAGGAAAAAGGCGATTCCATCTTTGCAAAATTGTTTGGAAAAAAGAAAAAGGATAAAGATGCAGAAACTGACACTGATGGTGAAACACCGTCTGAGTCTGCCGATGTTGATGCCGGTGCATCATCTGATATGGATCTTTTGGATGATATTTCAGATATACCCGGTGACATGTCAGAGGAATCTGCATCGGATGGAGATTCTGCGGCGGCTGACGGAGCAGATGACTCATCTGACAATAAAAAGAAGAAAAAAGAAAAGGGCGATAAAAAGAAAGGCCTGATTGCGGCACTTTTAGAGGCTGTATTTTATGAGGAAGATGAAGAGGGATCACCTGAAGAAAATGAGACCAAGCTTAGCGATGAGAACAAGCAGATCCTGAATGAGCTTGATGCTGAGGGCGAAGAAAAGGGCAAGAAAAAGAAGAAAAAGAAAGAAAAGAAACCCAAGGAAAAGAAACCCAAGAAGCCTAAGGAAAAGAAACCTAAAAAGGAAAAGCCTGCAGGGGAAGAGGAAAAGGGACCGAAGATTCCCAGGAAATATATTGTAAGGTCTGCAGCTTTTGCAGTATCTGTTTTGGCTGCAGCTATAGTCCTTGCTGTGCTACTGCCGAAGGCAAATGTTATGAAGTCTGCAAGAGCGGCGTACTATGACCAAGACTATAAGGAAGCTTTTTATTCCATGTACGGAAAGAAACTGAATGAGAGCGATCAGCTGATCTATGACCGTTCCAAGACCATTATTCTTATGGACCGTAAGTATGAGTCCTATGGCCAGTACAAGGCTATGGGTATGAATGATAAGGCACTTGATGCGCTTTTCCAGGGCTTAAAGCGTTATGAAGCACTGAAAGCGGATGCGGAAACTTTGGGCGTGATCAGCGACATTGATGCTACCAGGAATAACATACTTCTTGCGCTTCAGAATGACTATGGTGTGTCGGAAGCGCAGGCTATGGAAATAATAGGATATAGCAAGACTGACTACACCGGAGCTGTAAATGCCATACTGATGGGTGAGCCTTATGTGAAGATGCAGGATGCTGTAAATGCAATGTACGGTCTTGGCGGCGGCAGCAGCAGCGTGGAGCCGGAAATGCCGGAAGAAGGCGATGTTTCGGATCCGGGACTTCCTGATATGCTTCCGGAGGAAGAGCAGTACATACTTGAGAACGGTACTGATCCGAATCTTTCTAATGCTACGGATGCACCGGGGGAAAATAACGAAGAGAGTACGACAGAAGAAAATACTCCGGAAAACGATCAGCCTGAAGATAATACGGCGGAGCAGAATTCAACCAATATAATTGTTGATACTGACGATAATGTTCAGGTTCAGATAGACAGCGAGCAGTTTTAGGAGCAGTAATAAAATATGATAGCTATAATAGATTATGATGCAGGCAATATAAAAAGCGTGGAGAAAGCGGTAATATCCCTTGGTGAAGAAGCTGTTGTCACCAGGGATCCTGCTGTTATCAAGGGCGCGGACAAAGTCATGCTTCCCGGTGTCGGCGTATTCGGTGATGCTATGGGTAAGCTTGAGGAATATAGCCTGGTGCCGGTCATCCATCAGGTGATAGATGCAGGCACTCCGTTTATGGCTATTTGTGTTGGTTTACAGCTCCTTTTTGAAGGAAGTGAGGAATCGCCGGGGGTAGACGGCCTTGGTATTTTTAAGGGCAGGGTACTGAAGATACCGGCAGCTGACGGGATAAAGGTTCCCCAGATAGGATGGAATTCCCTGCATCTGGAAAACAAGTCAGTCATCCTGGATGGAATAGACGAAGGTGCATATGTGTATTTCGTCCATTCATTTTATCTGAAAGCAGAGGATGAGAGCATAGTTACTTCTTCCGTAGAATACGGGACGCATATCCATGCATCCGTGGAAAAGGGAAATGTTTTTGCAACCCAGTTCCATCCGGAGAAGAGCTCATCAGTGGGACTTAAAATACTGGAGAATTTTTTAAAGATTTGAGGTGAATTCCAATGCACACTAAAAGGATAATACCCTGTCTTGATGTAAACGGCGGGCGTGTTGTTAAAGGTATAAATTTTGTCAATCTTGTGGATGCCGGTGATCCGGTAAGTGTTGCAGCTGCTTATGATGCTGCAGGGGCCGACGAGCTGGTTTTCCTGGATATAACTGCATCAAGCGATGCCAGGGCTACTGTAGTGGATATGGTAAGAAGGGTTGCAGAGCAGGTCTTTATTCCCTTTACCGTAGGCGGAGGCATCCGTACTGTTGATGATTTCAGGGCGCTTTTGAGAGAGGGCGCAGACAAGATATCCGTTAATTCCGCGGCCATAATGAATCCTGATCTTATTTCGGATGCGGCCGATAAATTCGGTTCCCAGTGCGTGGTTGTGGCAATTGATGCCAAGCGGCGTGAAGGTTCCGACGGTTGGAACATTTATAAAAACGGCGGAAGAGTCGATATGGGGATCGACGCTGTGGAATGGGCTATGAAAGCCTGCAGCTTAGGTGCCGGCGAGATACTTCTGACCAGCATGGACTGTGACGGAACCAAGGCAGGATATGATATCGAGCTTACAAAAGCAATCTCTGAAAATGTTTCTGTGCCGGTGATAGCATCCGGCGGAGCAGGAACAATGGATCATTTTTATGATGCGCTTACAGAAGGTGGTGCCGACGCAGCTCTTGCGGCATCACTTTTCCATTTTAAAGAGATGGAGATAAAAGATCTGAAGAAATACTTAAGAGACCGCGGAGTATCCGTTAGGCTTTAAAAAAGGCGGTGGGATTTTGGCACCTATATCCAATGACTGGGCAGATGCCCTGTCTGACGAGTTTAAAAAAGATTATTATAAGGTCCTGTATCAGAAGGTCAGGGATGAGTATCATTCCCATCTGATATATCCGCCGTCAGCAGACATTTTCAATGCTTTTCACCTGACCCCCTTGCATGAGGTTAAGGTGGTGATATTAGGACAGGATCCCTACATAAATGAAGGACAGGCTCATGGCCTGTGTTTTTCCGTAAAGAAACCTACAGATCCGCCACCTTCACTGCAGAATATCTATCAGGAGCTTCATGATGACCTGGGATGCAGTATACCTACATCAGGTGATCTGACAAAGTGGGCTAAGCAGGGCGTACTTCTGCTGAATACAGTACTGACCGTCCGTGCCCATAATTCAATGTCGCACCGTGGGATAGGCTGGGAAACATTTACTGATGCCGTGATAAGGAAAGTAAATGAGGAGAATCGTCCCATAGTCTTTATGCTGTGGGGAAGTCCTGCCGGTAAAAAGGCAGAGATGCTTAACAACCCGGCACACCTGGTTTTGAGAGCACCGCATCCAAGCCCATTGTCAGCATACAGAGGATTTTTCGGATGCAGGCATTTCAGCAGGGCGAACGAGTTCCTGAAAGCCCACGGGGTGGAAGAAATAGACTGGCAGATAGAAGACTGACTGTAACCGCCTAAAGCATCTGCTGATGAGGATGCAAAAGGGCAGGCTATGAAAATTGCGAAGTATTTAATTACTGGCCGGAAAGCGGTCAGGGGAGTATAAAACTAAGGAGAACGAAAACTATGGAAAAGAAACCGTTTTTTAGCAAAGCACAGATCGAGGAGATCGTTAAGACCTATCCCACGCCTTTTCATATTTACGATGAAAAGGGGCTGCGTGCCAATGCGGCAGCAGTAAAGGAGGCATTTGCCTGGAACAAGGGCTATAAGGAATTTTTTGCGGTAAAGGCTGAGCCCAATCCTTTTATCATGAAATTGTTAAAGGAGTATGGCGTTGGTTCCGACTGCTCTTCACTTACGGAGCTTATGCTTGCTGAAAAGTGCGGCATCACGGGCAATGACATAATGTTTTCTTCCAATGATACGCCCGTAGAGGATTTTGAATATGCGGCAAAGGTTGGGGCAACCATAAACCTTGACGACTTTTCACATATAGCATTCCTTGAAAAAGTACTTGGCAAGCTTCCAGAGAGGCTGAGCCTCAGATATAATCCCGGCGGAATCGTTACCATCAGCAATGGCATTATGGATAACCCCGGCGATGCAAAGTACGGCATGACAAAGGCACAGCTCTTTGAAGCATACAAGATACTTAAGGATAAGGGCGTAAAGGAATTCGGCATGCATGCATTCCTTGTAAGCAATACCGTTACAAACGACTATTATCCTGTACTTGCAAAGCAGCTTTTTGAACTGGCTGTTGAGATAAAGAATGAGACAGGCGTAAGCCTTAATTTCATAAATCTTTCAGGCGGAGTAGGAATAGCTTACAAGCCTGAGCAGACACCTAATGATATAAAGGTTATCGGTGAAGGTGTTCACAAGGTTTATGATGAGATACTTGTACCGGCTGGCCTTGGGGATGTGGAGATCTATACCGAGATGGGACGTTTCATGACAGGACCTTACGGCATGCTTGTTACCAAGGTTATTCATGAGAAGAAGATATACAAGGACTACATCGGAGTGGATGCTTGTGCCGTAAACCTTATGCGTCCTGCAATGTACGGTGCATATCATCACATAACAGTGCTGGGCAAGGAAGATGCTCCCTGCGACCACAAGTATGATGTGACCGGATCGCTTTGTGAAAATAATGATAAGTTTGCAATTGACCGTATGCTTCCCGAAATTGAGATCGGCGACTATATTGCAATTCATGATACGGGCGCTCACGGCTTTGCAATGGGCTACAATTACAACGGTAAGTTAAAGAGTGCGGAGCTTCTGCTTAAGGAAGACGGAAGCGTGCAGCTTATAAGGCGTAAGGAAGAGCCGAAGGATTATTTTTCAACCTTAGACTGCTTCCCTGAATTTGAAGGCCTTACAAAATAATGGCCAGAGGATGATCTATGGAATCCGGACAGGTGAGATTAAATAAATATCTTGCGGAATGCGGCATTGCATCCAGACGTGAGGCCGACCGCCTTATTGAGGCCGGCAAGGTAAGCGTCAACGGTAAAAAAGCAAAGCTTGGCGATATGGTAACCGGTGATGAGAATATCATTGCAAACGGTGTGCTTGTCCGCGGTCCGGAGAAGAAGATCGTGGTAGCCTTTTATAAGCCTAAGGGAGTCACGGTTACGGCAGCAGATGAGCATGCCGAAGAAACCGTCTTCGACTATATTGACTTAAACGAAAGACTGACTTATGCGGGAAGACTGGATAAGGATTCCGAAGGACTGCTTTTGCTTACAAATGACGGATCTCTCATTGATGAGATGATGCGCGGGAAGAATGCCCATGAGAAGGAGTATATAGTATACCTGGATCATGAGGTAACACAGGAGGCTATAGATCGTCTTTCCAAGGGTGTATACCTTACTGACCTTCAGAAGAAGACCAGGTCCTGCCGTATAGAGAAGATACGCAGGAACGTGGTGCGTATGGTGCTTACCCAGGGGCTTAACAGGCAGATCAGGCGCATGTGGAAGACTGAGAACTACGAGGTAAAGTCCCTTAAGCGCGTAAGGGTAGTGAATGTGGGGCTCGGTGACTTAAGGCCCGGCGAGTACAGTATCCTGGATGACAAGCAGGTGGCTGCATTAAAGAAAGCTCTCCAAAAGGGGAAAGTGTGATATAGATGAAAATAGGTATGTTTGACTCCGGTGTCGGAGGACTCACATTACTTCATGAAGCATTAAAGATAATGCCTGATGAGGCATACTTTTATTATGCGGATTCGGATCATGTTCCATATGGCATCAGGGATAAAGAAGAAGTTGCGGAGTATTCTGATGAAGCAGTTGAATTCCTTCTGGAACAGGGATGCGAAGCTATTGTCATAGCCTGCAATACGGCAACCTCTGTTGCGGCCAATCTTCTTAGAAAAAAATATTCTGTGCCTATCATCGGAGTAGAGCCGGCAGTTAAGCCTGCGGTGGAAATGAATTCCGATGGGCGTGTTCTTGTGATAGCAACACCCATAACAGTAAGGGAAAAGAAATTCAGGGATCTTTTAGACCGGGTAGATGACCGGCATAAGGTGGATATGCTTGCGCTTCCGGAACTGGTCAGCTTTGCGGAGCGTGGCGAGTTTGATTCTGAAAAGGTCAGATCGTATATCTCAGAAGAATTGAGTAAGTATATTTCCGAACATGCGGAAAACGATGTGGAGCTGAAGGATTATGACATCCTTGTGTTCGGCTGTACTCATTTCAATCATTTTGAAAAGGCATTAAGGCCGTTCTTCAGGAAAGAAATGATAATGATAGACGGTGCGGAAGGAACCATAAAAAACCTTCAGCACACTATGGCGGAAAGAGGCGCAAAGAGCGAAGATAAAGGCTCTGTCAGGTACTTTGTTTCCGGACGAGAGGTGACGGGGACTGAGACTGCGGAGTTTTATGAAAAGCTTTTACGCCATCTGGATGAGGAATAATTATCAAAGCTAATTTGATTATGGGGGGATAGATGGGGATTTCAAAAAAGTGTAAAGAAATACAGGCGCATCTGTTTGAGATGCAGGATGAGGAGTACCGGGATTTTCAGTCAAAGCTGATACCTACGGTGGATGCGAAATATTTTATCGGTGTGCGTACACCTGATTTAAGAAAGTATGCATCTGCCCTGGCAAAGCAGGAAGATACCCCGGTATTTTTAAATTCCCTGCCCCACAAATATTTTGATGAAAACCAGCTCCATGCCTTTATCATTTCGGGGATGAAGGATTATGAAAGCTGTGTTACGGAACTGAACAGGTTTCTTCCGTATGTTGACAACTGGGCTACCTGCGACCAGATGTCGCCGAAAGTGTTTAAAAAGCACCGGACGGAATTATTGGATCAGATCAGGGAATGGATCAGGAGTGATCAGACATATACTGTAAGGTTCGGCATAGGGATGTTAATGGAGCATTACCTGGATGATGACTTTGATCCGGTATATCCTGAAATGGTTGCAAAGATACGGTCTGAAGAATACTACATCAATATGATGATCGCCTGGTATTTTGCTACGGCTCTTGCAAAGCAGTATGAGACCATACTTCCCTTTATTTTGGAACAAAGGCTGGCTGAATGGACTCACAACAAGGCTATACAGAAGGCTGTGGAAAGCAACCGTATCACGGCAGAGCAGAAAGTGTATCTGAAGACGCTGAAGGTTAAATAACTAAAACTTCCCACTTGTTGTATACCACTAACTTCCCCACACCGGTAGCTTGCCTGACGGTGGTGCCGTTCGCCAAGCAGTTCTCACGAAAATGCCCCTATCTATGGTATATTTCCGGAACCGTTCACACGCTACATCCATGTAGCGTTGTTCACTCGTCCCGCCTTCCATGGCGGTCCGTTCATAGTGTATTGTAACATTTTCGAGAACTGCTAAGGCTCACTAAAACACCGTCAGACAAGACTACACGGTGTGGGAAGTTTTTGTAAATGATTATTTCTTTACCAGCTCGCCGGCCCAGTCTACGGCATCGTCGATATGGGGACGGAAATTCTCTTCACCGATAAGTTCTACAAAACCGCCCTTCTGCATTGTGTGCATGGGCTGTTCATTAACATGCGAGAATACAAGCTGGATGCCTGCATTTTTGCATCTGCCGTAGAATTCTTCAAGAGTGTGCATAGCGGATGCGTCAAGGGCAGGAACGCTACGCATTCTCATGATGATGACTTTAGTGTTTTTGCTGAAGTCGATGGCGGCAATCTGGTCTGTTGCACCGAAGAAAAGCGGGCCTGAGATCTCATACACGCGGACATGCTTGGGCAGTGGCTTTAAGTTCATTCCGTCGGGATCTTCATCCGGGTCATAGGATACCCAGCCTTCGATGTGTGTCTCTTCACTCATACGCTTCATAAAGAGTATCAGTGCGATTCCCATTCCTACTTCGATTGCTATTACCAGGTCAAAGGCAACTGTAAGGACGAAGGTGGTGATAAGGACTATAATGTCGCTCTTGGGCGCGGTCTTGCACAGGTGTACGAAGGTACGCCACTGGCACATATTGTAAGCAACCATAAAGAGTATGGCTGCAATAGTCGGCATGGGTATGAGTGATGCATAGGGCATAAGTACTACAAGAACAAGTACAAGGACTATGGCGTGTACGATTCCGGCAATGGGTGTCCGGCCGCCGTTCTTTATGTTGGCGGCAGTTCTTGCGATGGCTCCGGTAGCAGGGATGCCGCCGAAGAATGCAGAACCGATATTTCCCAGTCCCTGTGCAATAAGTTCCATGTTGGAACGGTGGTGGGAGTTTATCATTGAATCTGCTACCACGCAGGAAAGCAGGGATTCGATAGCAGCTAAGATCGCGATGGTAAATCCGTCGGATGCTACTTCTTTCACTGCTGCAAGGCTTAATTCAGGCATGTGGAAAGTGGGAAGGCTGTTGCTTATGGTATAAAGGTCGCCTATTGTGTTGACTGGCATGGATGTGAATTTTACCAGAAGGATGCCTATGATAACGGCTATCAGCGAGCCGGGAATCTTTTCACTTACCTTGGGCCAGAGTATAAGTATTACAAGGCTTATGCCACCAACAAGCAGTGTATAAGGGTTAAATGTTGATATATTGAAGATAACAGCTTTTATCTTATCCATAGTCTCTATGGTCTCGGTTCCTGCAGGATAGGTGAGTCCAAGGAAATCCTTAAGCTGTCCTATGAGTATTGTAACAGCAATACCGGAAGTAAATCCTGTGGTAATAGTATAAGGAATGAACTTTATCAGGCCGCCAAGTCTGAAGGCACCCATGAGTATCAGCAGGATGCCGGCGATGATGGTGGCCAGCATAAGGCCTTCCATTCCGTTCTTTGCAACAATTCCCGCAACTATGGTGGCAAAGGCTGCCGTAGGTCCTGCAATCTGTACGCGGCTTCCGCCCAGGAATGAAATAATGAAACCTGCAACGATGGCTGTATAGAGGCCTTCTTCGGGACGCACACCGGAGGCAAGCGCAAGGGCTATTGAAAGGGGCAGGGCGATTATCGCCACTATGATACCGCTTACCAGGTCGGTAACAAACTGCTTTCCGCTGTAGTGCTTCATTGTGCTAAATAGCATGGGCTTTATTTTGTCTTTGCTGTTCATAGTTTTTTCCTTATGTTTATTATTTTTTTGTTCGCATTAAAAATTTACGGCCGATATCACACATGTGTCTGAGTTAGGCACGCCCACGCATTATAGCACCGTCGAAAAAAGATTTGTAGCACTTTTTATAAAAAAATATAATTTTTTTGTGGATATTTTTTGAGCTAACGAGATGTGAGATTTTTCTTAACTTGGAGTCATTATGGCAAAAACGATTTTTTTACATTATAATGACATCTATGAGCATACAGATCTTACTTATCATCATACTCGCGTACGTAGTAATAATAGGAACGGTGAATGACAAACTGTTTCATATCCAGAGCGATATAGCGATGGTGTTATTTTCATCTCTTTTGTCAGTTATTCTGTTAGTGATCCAGGCACTGTTTCCGATGGAGTCCCTTAGGAGCATCATAAGTTCCCTGGGGGATTTTGGGTTCAGGGAATACCTGATGGACGGCATGCTTTGCTTTATGCTCTTTGCAGGAGCAAGCAAGGTCAACATGGGTAAGTTCAAAGCAAACCTGAGACCGATATGCCTGCTGGCATTCCTGTCTACGGTTATTTCTTCTTTCTTTTATGGCGGATTATTGTATCTGGCATCACTTGCTTTCAGTCTTCCGCTGGACTTCTGGACCTGCGTGCTTCTTGGCTGCGTGGTTTCTCCTACGGATCCTATTGCAGCGACCGGCATATTAAATAAGATCGGCTTATCCAAGAATGTCTGCTCCGTTATCGAGAATGAATCATTGTTTAATGACGGAACGGGCGTAACCCTTTTTATCTTTGTGCGCTCTTTAATAACCCATACCGGTGACAGCAATGTGGCTGTACTGCTTACAAAGGAAATTCTGGGGGCTGCAGTAGTTGCACTTGCGGCATCGTTTATCAGCTTCCAGTTAGTAAAAAAATCTAAAAATCCTATCAGAAATATCCTGATAGCGGTTTTAAATGTTTTCCTTGTCTATGTAGTCTGTGAGCATTTTGGATTTTCCGGCGTGCTGGCTTCCGTTGTCTGCGGTCTGTATTTCTCATACAAGATGGATAAGAACCACAGGGTTCAGACAGTAATAGATCCGGAAAATTATTACGAGAATTTCTGGGAAATCCTGGAAGGGATACTTAACTCGGCGCTTTTTGTAATGATAGGTTTCGTGGTGTTGGGAACTGCTATCAGTTCATACGCTGCGGTCATCATACCGGTGGCGCTTCTGTCATTGATCATTTCAAGGGCAGGCGGTGTTACCATCAGTACTGTTCTGACGGGACACAGTATTCCGGGTAATTATAATCTGTTTGAATTCGTTACGCTAATGACATGGTCGGCCCTTAAGGGGGGACTTACGCTGGCTCTGGCTTTGGAAACTTCTGAGTACCTGCCGCAGCCTGTTTATGAGATCTTTATGAATATCGCCTTTGTAACTATTTTCTTTACGGTTCTGGTGCAGGGGCTTACTGTTAAAAAGGTTTACAACGGTCTGGAAAAGCATAAGGCAAAACGTCTGTGCCACGTTTCAGGAGGGAATGCTAAATGAAAATCATAATTATCGGATCAGGACGCACGGGACGCCTGTTAATCTCGTCTCTTGCTTTAGAAAAATACGATATAGTGGTTATCGATAAAGAAAGAAAACTTATCGATGAGATCACTGATAAATACAGTGTAAACGGTATTGTGGGAAGCGGTGCTTCAAGGGAGACTCTGATCGCCGCCGGAGCTGCTACTGCAGATGCAATTGTGGCACTGACTCCTGTTGACGAGATCAATCTTTTAAGCTGCATGCAGGCCAAGAACCTTGGCACACGTTATGCTGCGGCAAGGATCAGCATGCCGGATTTTGTAGAAGATAGCGAAAATCTCAAATGCGAATATAAAATTGATTATATTATCAAAGCAATGGAAGATGTGGCAGATGAGATATATCAGAATATAGGAATGCCGGGCAATACCAAGATTACCGGTTATTGGAAAAACGGCCTGTACCTGCTGGACTTAAATCTTCTGGAAGACTCGCCTCTGTGCGGAAGGAACCTTAATGATATAAAAAAATCCAATAGCTTGAGCATAATGGTGGTAGCAGTACTCCGTGACGGAAAATTGACCATACCTGACGGCAATTATGTGGTGAATGCCGGAGATAATCTGACAATTGTTATCGGAGAAAATGAACTTTCTGAAACTCTCAAGTCACTTGGAATAAACCGTAAAAAAGTCAAGAAGGTCATGATAGTGGGAGGCAGTACCGTCAGTGAATACCTTCTGACTTTAATGGAAAAAGACGGATACAGGATTACCGTTTTGGAGAAGGATGCCGACAGGTGCAGGGAATTAATGGACAGTTTTCCCCGTTGCCGTATCCTTTGTACCGGTGAGGGCGAGCTGCTGGAAATCCTGAAAGAAGAGCAGCTTTCCGATATGGATATGGTGGTATCACTCACTGAAAGTGATGAAACCAATCTGGTTGTCAGCATGTTTTCCTGGTCATGCCGGATTCCCAGTGTATTCACTTATGTGGATGTCACCGAACACTTACAGCTCCTTCATAAAGTAAATATAGATATAACAGTCTCTTCAGTAGAAACAGCTGCCCTTAAGGCTATGCGTTTTATCCGCTATCATGATGGTGATCTGCCACGGAAAGAACTCGGTAAGTTCTACTTAGCAGCTGAGGGTCAGGCAGAGATCAAGGAATTACTGGCAGGAAAAGATTTCGGGCTTTTAAATATTCCTTTTAAGGATCCCAAATTCAAACTTAAAAAAGGCGTGCTGATCGCCGCCGTATTGCGTGGAGATAAAACCATCGTTCCTACAGGTGATACCTGTATTATGGAAGGGGACCAGGTGATCATTACCACTTCCCGCAAGCTTAAGATAAGGCATTTAAATGATATTAAAGCGTAAGGCCGAAGCACCTGCTGCTGAGGTTGTATAATATAGTAAAGCAAGCCGTAGCAGCCCACAATTTGCGAAGCAGATTTTAAAATGCGGGCTGTTTTATTCCAACAGATCGGTAAGCTTTATTCCATAAAAGTAATCATGTACCATATCGTCAAATTTTGTCCACATGGGAAGAGTCTGGCATCTGTCTTTCCTGTCGCAGACATAATCTTTGTCGGCAAGGCAGGCAACCGGTGACATGGATTTTTCCATAAGATCAAGGATTTCGCCCACGGTATAATCTTCCGGTTTCCTGCAGAGCATGTAGCCGCCGCCCTTTCCGCTGTGTCCTACGATCAGTCCGTCGGTCACCATATCCTTGACCAGGATTTCTAAGTATTTTTTTGAGATTTCCTGCCTTTCGGCTATATCCTTGAGCGGAATGTAGCTTCCGTCGTTATTTTCAGCCAGATCTATCATGATCCTTATGGCATAGCGTCCTCTTGTTGAGATCATTTTCTCTTCTTTCTGCCGTTTATATCGGCGCCGCATATCAGTAAATTCGAATACGGTTTCGCAGAGTTTTATTCTGGTGATATTTTAACGCTATAACCGGTGATAAACAACAGTTATCCTAATACCTATTGACATAGTGGGTTAGTGTATTTTATACTTTGAACACTTGCAATTACTGCATTTTTCATAGCAAAGACAGGCGGTACCGACCGAGTCTGTTTGCGGCAAGAGGAAGATTTAAAGATGCTTTTTAATACGGAACTGCTACATGGTAAAACTTCACAGGGATATGCATCCGGAGAGATCCTTCCGCCTGTTTCACAGGTCAGTGCTTTCAGATATGAGAGCATGGAAGAACTTGAGAAAGTCTTTGCCCATAAGAAGATGGGGTATGCGTATTCACGCATTGGAAATCCTACTATCGCTTCATTTGAACAGAGGATCAAGGAACTTGAAGGGGGAGCCGGTGCAATATGCTGCAGCAGCGGAATGTCTGCAGTAACGGCGGCACTTCTTGCTGTCTGCGAAAGCGGTGATGAGATCATTGCCGGCAGCGGACTGTATGGCGGAACCATAGGCCTTTTCCATGATCTTGAAAAACTTGGAATACATACGGTTTTTGCGCATGACTTAAGTGCTGAGAATGTAAAGTCCCTTATTAATGAGAAGACTAAAGTCGTTTTCGGTGAGCTGATCTCCAATCCTGCACTTAAGGTGCTGGATGTGACAGAGATGGCCGCTGTTGCACATGAAGCAGGTATTCCGCTTTTTGTGGATTCCACTTCAGCGACGCCTTATATTGCAAAGCCCTTATCTCTTGGGGCTGATGTTGTCATTCATTCCACATCGAAGTATTTAAACGGCGGTGGCAATTCCATAGGCGGAGTGATAGTAGATGGCGGAAAGTTCAAATGGAATACGGAAAAGCACAAAGCACTGGCAGAATTCAAAAAATACGGACCTATGGCTTTTTCGGTTCGGCTGCGTACTGATATCTGGGAAAACTTAGGCGGCTGCATGGCACCTTTCAATGCTTTTCTTACTTATATAGGAACCGATACGCTGGGGCTAAGGATGGAGCGGATTTGCCATAACGCTGACCGCCTGGCACATGCGTTGGCTGAGCTTGATGGTATAGAAGTAAATTACCTTACCCTGGACTCGCACCCATGTCACGAATATGTGGAAAATGAGCTGAATGGCTTCGGTGGCGGAATCCTGAGTTTCAGGGCAGGCTCAAAGGAAAGGGCATTTAAGATCATTGATTCCCTTAAATATGCAGTGATCGCCAGCAATATCGGTGACCTGCGCACCCTGGTTATCCACCCGGCATCAACGCTTTACATACAGACCAATAAAGAGGAGATGGAACTGGCGGGCGTATACGAGGATACCGTAAGAGTGAGCGTGGGAATAGAGGATGCGGATGACCTGATAGCGGATTTTACGGAGGCGGTAAAGAGTGCTGATCAGTAAAGCTGCCTGCAGAAGTATCACGGAGCATGTGGAAGCCGTATATCCGGAAGAAGCTTGCGGAGTCTTGTTGGGAAAAAGTTCGGACAGCTTTATAACCGAAGCTTGTAGGACAGAAAACATTGCAGGTGAAGATGATACAGGCAGTTATTTCATCATAGATCCGCTGGAAATATACAGGATAGAAAAAGAGGCAGAGCGGGCCGGTAAGGAACTTATAGGATTTTACCATTCCCATCCGGACAAGCCTGCGGTACTGTCTGAATCCGATACAGAGCACATGATTCCCGGAATGGCATACATCATTCTTTCGGTGACGGAAAGCGGATGCGAAGATATGCGGGGATACATAAAACCGGACAATGACGGACCGTCAAAAAATATAAATCTGAATGTGGAGGAAACCACAAAATGAAAGTTTATATTTCGGCAACATTAAGAGGATTCTTTGAAAGGAATGCAGTGATAGAGGCACCGGAAGGTACTATCCGTGATGTCCTTAGATTTCTGACGGATGAATATCCGGAAGCAGCGAAGGGGCTCTATGACGGCGACGGGAAACTCAGAAACTTTATCAAAATATATGTGGGAGATGAGGACAGAACGGAAGCTGATAAGTGGTACAAACCCCTGAATGCTGATGATGAGATTCTGCTCCTTCCTGCGATAGCCGGCGGTGCGCCTTCAGACAGCATAATATCTGATGAAAGAAGAAAAGAAGTGGCCTTTGATGACAAAGAAATAGAGCGTTTCGGCAAGCACCTTCTCTTACGGGATATCGGTGTAAAGGGTCAGAAAAGGATAAAGGCTGCGAAGGTGGTGGTCATAGGTGCCGGCGCACTTGGATCGCCTGTTATCCAGTACCTGGCAGCTGCCGGGGTAGGTACCATAAAGGTGGTGGATTTTGATGAGGTTTCCCTTGAAAACCTGCAGAGCCAGGTGATCCATACCACACGTGACATAAACCGTCCCAAGGTTGCGTCTGCAAAGGACAAAGTAAAAAACATAAACAGGAATATTGTTTTTGAAGCAGAAAATACGGAGCTTACGGCAGACAATATCGTGCAGGTGATTGAAGGCTATGATGTGGTAATCGACTGTACGGATAACTACAAGGCAAGGTATCTGATAAATGATGCCTGTGCATTATACGGCATTCCCCTTGTATTCGGTGCGATTTATCAGTACGAGGGCCAGGTGGGGATATTCAATTTAGACGGCGGTCCCTGCTACAGGTGTCAGTTCCCCGCACCTCCGGAACCGGGACTTGTTCCCAGCTGTGCAGAGGGCGGTGCCATAAGTCCGCTGCCGGGAATTATCGGAAGCATACAGGCAAATGAGGCACTGAAGCTGATAATCGGCATAGGTGAGCACCTTGACGGAAAGCTGCTTACTATAGACAGCCTGTATCTTCACTCAAAGATACTTAAAGTAAATAAAAACAGGAAGTGTCCCATATGCGGGGCCGAGCCTTCCATCTTTAAGGTTGAGGATTACGATTATGAAGATTTCTGCGGACTGAAAGAGTCTGAAAATGAGATACCCGTTGAGGGATTTACCCCCGAGGAACTGGCCAAGAGGATAGAAAACGGTGATCCCATGATGATCATAGATGTGAGGGAGCCCCATGAACGGGCAATCTTAAGATTTCCCCACGCAGTGGTCATTCCTATCGGACAGCTGGCACGCAGAAAGAACGAGCTGAATCCGGATCAGGATACCATCTTTATCTGTAAGCAGGGCAAGAGAAGTATCCTTGCCATAAACACTCTCAGGGAAGCAGGATATACGGGACCTATGTACAACCTGAAGGGAGGCATAGATGCCATGAAGGATATCATATTCTCCCACGAGGGCGCATGGCTGTAATCCCGGAATCTGCAGGATGTAAACAATCTTATTTAGATGAATACACCGGGAAAACGGTGATTTCATAAATGTTAAACCAACTCATTACAAGACAGGAGGAAACACAAAATGGCAAACGAAGAAGCAAAGAAGGACGGAATTAACGCTCTTGGCGCAAAAGCAGCGTATAATCTGGCCAATGTCACAAAAACAAAACCCCAGTACGGCGCACTTACCCCCAAGTGGCTGACAAAGTTCCTTGAGTTCAAGGGACTTGAGACAGGTATCTACAGAGTAAACAAGGTTAAAGAGGGTGAGACACCCCTTGATGTGCTCTGCAGCCAGACCAAGAAGTCTGACATCATACCTCAGGGCTATGTTGAGTATGAGACTGAGCCCCGTGAGTACGTGCTTAATTCTATTTCTACTATCGTTAATGTAAATACAGCCATCGAGGATGTATACAGTGCTCCTTACGACCAGGTACAGGAACAGCTCGGTCTTGCTATCGAGTCTTTAAGGGAGCGTCAGGAGAGCCAGCTCATCAATAACGATGATTACGGCCTTCTCAAGAATATAGCTGATTCACAGAGAATACAGACAAGGAACGGCGCACCTACACCTGATGACCTTGATGAGCTCATCACAAAGGTATGGAAGGAGCCTTCATTTTTCCTTGCACATCCCAGGGCTATCGCTGCATTCGAGAGAGAATGCACAAAGAGAGGCGTTCCCCCTGTTGTTGTGAACATCGCAGGCGGTACATTCCTTACATGGAGAGGAATCCCCATCATACCTACAGACAAGCTTCTTGTAGATGGACTTAAGAATCCCAAGTCCCAGAGCGGTAAGACCAACATCCTGCTCATTCGTACAGGAGAGGCTAAGAGGGGCGTTGTAGGTCTTTTCCAGGCAGGGCTTAAGAACGAGCATTCAAGAGGTCTTTCTGTTCGTTTCAGGGGAATCGATGATAAGGGAGTAGCATCTTATCTTTTATCTCTGTACTGCTCAGCAGCAATACTTGCAGACGATGCAATAGCGGTACTGGAAGATGTAGAGGTAGGTGAATACTATGATTACGATTGATAAGTTTGCAGGTGTTCCTGATGCAGGTGAACTCAGCAGACTTGCCAATGAGCTTTTCCCGGATCTGACGGAAGGTGCATACGGCGTTCCGGAAACGGATATTCCCGTTGCATCTGTTCCGGAGGCAGGGCCTTCCCAGGCACAGAGCTTTGCAGCTTCAGAAGAGGCTGTACCCGGTGTAAATGCATACGACTCTGTTCCTAATGCCGGTTCCGGCGACCTGGTGCAGGGAAGCGGAAACATTGCAGATGCCGGCGGATTTGACTGGGAGCATCCCTTCGCATACGGCGGTGGATACAGTGATCCATACCTTCAGGGCGTGGAAGCTGTAAGTGCGCCTGAGGCAGAACTTGTTCCCGGAGCCGGTGACCTGCCGGTGATAGTTGCAGAGGAAACCAAGGGATATTCTCCGGCTGTTATGTCCAAGACTCAGGCTGAGGAAAATGACCGAAGGATCGACGCGCCTACATCGCTGGGAGGAGATTCGGTTGCTAAAGGCACAGACGCTGCGCCTTCTTCATCCAGGAATGACCAGATACGCATAGGTAGCAAGTCCCTTTCACAGATAAGGGCAGATTTCCCTATATTGAAGGAACAGATAAACGGTAATCCTTTGGTATGGCTGGATAACGGTGCGACTACACAGAGGCCCCAGGCTGTCATAGACAGGCTTAAATACTATTACGAACATGAGAATTCAAATGTGCACAGAGGTGCACATACTCTTGCGGCAAGATCTACTGATGCATACGAAAATGCAAGGGATATCGTGCGTGATTTCATCGGTGCTCCCTCATCCGAAGAAATCGTATTCGTAAGAGGAACGACAGAAGGAATAAACCTTGTGGCCAACGCTTATGTAAAGCCGCAGCTTCAGCCCGGTGACGAGATCATCGTTTCCATACTGGAGCACCATGCCAATATTGTACCCTGGCAGCTTGTGGCACAGGCTACGGGGGCAGTGATAAAGGTGATTCCCTGCGACGAGTCAGGACAGCTTATCCTGCATGAATATGAAAAGCTTTTCACAAAGCGGACTAAGTTTGTATCCGTTACCCATGTATCCAATGTACTCGGAACGGTTACACCTATCGAGGAACTTATCGCTATTGCACACAGGCACGGCGTGCGTATCCTTATAGACGGTGCACAGTCGGTAGCACACATTCCGGTAAATGTATCCGCCCTGGACGCAGATTTCTTCGTCTTCTCAGGCCACAAGATATTTGCTCCTACAGGTATCGGTGCAGTGTATGGCAAGAAGGAACTGCTTGAGGCTGCACAGCCTTACCATGGCGGCGGCAACATGATAGCTGATGTTACTTTTGAGCGTACCATATACAATCCTGCACCGAATAAGTTTGAGGCAGGTACGGGAAGCATAGCGGATGCAGTCGGACTTGGGGCGGCACTTACATATCTGTCAGAGATAGGAATGCCCTGCGTATACCGCTGGGAACACGAACTGATGCAGTATGCACTTAAGGAAATGAGAACCGTAAAGGGAATAACCTTAGTGGGAACTGCACTGAACAAGTCATCAGCCCTTGCATTCAAGCTTGACGGCTACACGGATGAGGAAGTCGGAAAGAGGCTTGATGCATACGGCATAGCAGTGCGTACGGGACATCACTGTGCACAGCCGGTACTAAGAAGATTCGGCTATGAGAGTGCAGTAAGGCCTACGCTTGCGCTTTACAATTCACCGGATGATGTGGACGCACTGGTGAAGGCACTTAAGACATTTGCCTGAACAGGCATAGGTTAAAAGTAAGGTAACAATCTGCCGGACGGTATATGCATGGAAATCCATAACCGCCCGGCGGAGTTGTTGTCCTGAATGGTGAAGAGAAATGAGTGAGATCATAAATGTAAATGAGATCGACGAAATAGTCAGCGAAATATTTGCGGATTATGACGGCGGTAAAAATATAGATGCGGTAAATATATTCAGCAATCCCGACAAGGCTGAGGTAAGGGAACTGGTGGATAACCTTTTCAGGGTGGTTTATCCGGGATATTTCCGTGACAGGTCATATAAGATATACAACCTGAAAAACAGTTATGCAGTCAACATAGAGGACATATTCTATCACCTGAACAAGCAGGTTTATCTGGCACTGGATTTCTGCCGTAAAAGGGGAACCCTTACGGATGAAGAAAGGGAGCAGGAAAGCTACAGGGTATGCAAGGAGTTCTTTAAGCAGATCCCGAAGGTAAGGGAATACATAGAGTCTGACCTGGCGGCAGCTTTTGACGGGGATCCGGCAGCAGGCTGCGTGGAAGAGATAATACTGGCATATCCGGGACTTATGGCAATAACTGTGTACAGGCTGGCCCATGAGCTATACAAACTGCAGATACCGGTACTGCCCAGGCTTATGACTGAGTACGCACATTCTGAAACCGGAATAGATATCCATCCCGGCGCAGAGATCGGAAAGAATTTCTTTATCGATCATGGTACGGGAATAGTAATAGGTGAAACATCTGTTATTGGTCAGTATGTAAAAATTTATCAGGGTGTTACCATCGGTGCCCTGTCCACAAGAGGCGGACAGAAACTTTCAGGAAAGAAGAGGCACCCGACCATCTGTGACAATGTGACCATATATGCAGGTGCATCAATACTGGGCGGCGATACTGTTATCGGTGCAAATACCGTGATCGGCGGCAATACCTTCATCACAAGGTCTGTAGCGGCTGATACGGTAGTAA
Source organism: Lachnospiraceae bacterium AB2028 (assembly GCA_000621425.1). GTDB lineage: Bacteria > Bacillota > Clostridia > Lachnospirales > Lachnospiraceae > NK4A136. Next base: position 174,481 of record KK211276.1, on the reverse strand, counting down.
GCATGAAGAATATAGAAATGGAATACCGTACCAAGACTTCCGGAAGAAAGACGGAGATGCTGGATCAGTCGGAAGAATGGTACTACATCATATAAGACAAGGAGGATTAATATGAAGATCACAGTAGCAGGAGAAAAAAAAGAAGTAGCGGACGGGCTTACTGTATCAGGACTTATCGAGCTTGAGAATGTGGAGACACCACAGTATGTGACCGTATCCGTGAATGAAGAGTTTGTTGATTCGGGCGCTTTTGAGTCAACGGTGCTGAAAGAAGGGGATGAGATAGAATTCCTGTATTTTATGGGAGGAGGCAGGTAATGGCTTTTACCAATGAACAGCTGGAAAGATATTCCAGACACATTATCTTAAAAGAGATAGGCGTAAAGGGACAGAAAAAGCTTCTGAATGCCAAGGTTCTCATAATAGGTGCAGGCGGATTAGGTGCACCTGCGGCTCTTTATCTTGCAGCTGCCGGCGTTGGAACCATAGGTATCGTAGATGCGGATGTAGTTGACCTTTCCAATCTGCAGAGGCAGGTGATCCATACAACCAATGATATCGGAAAGAAGAAAGTAGAGTCTGCTGCAGAGACCATGCGTGCCATCAATCCCGATGTGACGGTTAACACATATTATGATTTTGTCAGCAGCGCAAATATCATGGATCTTATAAAGGACTATGATTTCATACTGGACGGAACGGATAATTTTCCGGCAAAGTTCCTTATCAATGATGCGTGCGTAATGGCGAAGAAGCCTCTTTCACATGCAGGCATCATAAGGTTCAAGGGACAGCTAACTACTATCATACCGGGCGAGGGTCCCTGCTACAGATGTATATTCAAGAATCCGCCACCCAAGGATGCAGTGCCTACATGTAAGCAGGCCGGCGTTATCGGAGCAATGGGTGGTGTCATAGGTTCATTGCAGGCTATGGAAGCTGTCAAGTATATCACAGGTACCGGTGACCTGCTGGTGGGATATCTGCTTACATACGATGCGCTTAAGATGGAATTCCACAAGATAAAGCTTCCGCCCAGAGGTGAGGGCTGTGCGGTATGTTCGGATCATCCGACAATTACGGAGCTTATCGATTATGAGCAGGCAGCCTGCGAGCTTAAACATTAATTAACGGAGACGGATATGCAGATTACGATCAAAAAAAGCGATTTTGACAGGATGTATGAGCATGCACTCAGCGTAAGGCCGGAGGAAGCCTGCGGACTAATAGCAGGCAGGGACGATGGAGTAAGGGCTATTGAAAAGGTTTATATACTGACCAATATTGACCATACCAACGAGCACTTTACGATAGATCCCAAGGAGCAGCTAACTGCGATAAAGGACATGCGCGCAAACGGACTTAAGCCTCTCGGCAACTGGCATTCCCATCCGGAATCTCCATCCAGGCCTTCGGAAGAGGATAAGCGTCTTGCCAATGACAGCAGTGCAAGCTATCTGATCCTTTCCCTTATGGAAGAGGGCAGTCCTGTCCTAAATGCTTTCCATGTTGAGAGTGTTGAAGGGGAGAAGGTTGTCAGGAAAGAGGAACTGACTGTTATTTGATATTAGGGAAAACGAATTAATTTATTCCATTTAAGATACTGTGTGTTATGAGAGTTGGAGGTGTTTGATTCGTTTATGATCAGTGCTACATAGAGTGTGGCAGAAGGAGGAAAAATGGCTGATTTAGGATTTAATGTAGATGATACGGTAGATATCACTGATGTGAACTGTCCGGTAACATTTGTAAAGACAAAGGTTGCTCTTGAAGAACTGGATGAGGGACAGATCCTTCAGGTTCACTTGAATGACGGGGAGCCCGTACAGAATGTGCCCAGGAGTATCAAGGAGGAAGGACACGAAGTCTTAAGGCTTGATGATAACGGTGATGGAACTTTCGAGCTTTACATCAAGAAGGTTGGCGATTGATTTCTGCAAAATGAACATATGATAGAAAGCTAATAACCACATCCGGTCACAGACGGTTGTGGTTATTTTTGTATTTCAGATTATAAATATACGAAAAGTATTTTATAATGTTAATTGATGCAAAAACATTTCATAAAAAAGGAGGTATCGGCAAATGAAGGCGTTGTTTATCGGTGGGACAGGACAGATCAGCATGGCTATTGTTAAGCGTCTGGCAGAGGAGACCGACTGGGAAGTATGGCTCTTAAACCGTGGTAACAGGAATGTAGAACTTCCGGAAGGTGTTCACAGCATTGTTGCCGATATCCATGATGAAGATGATGTGGCAAAAAAAATCAGCGGGATGACCTTTGATACGGTGTGCGAGTTTATCGGTTTCAAGGTTGAGGATGTGGAAAGGGATTACAGGCTTTTCAAGGGAAAGACAAGGCAGTACATCTTTACAAGCTCTGCATCCGCATACCATAAGCCTGCGGCAAGCTATGTTATTACGGAAGGTACAACGTTGGCTAATCCCCACTGGCAGTATTCCAGGGATAAGATAGCGTGTGAGGACTTCCTGATGAAGAAGTACAGGGAAGAGGGATTCCCGGTTACCATAGTGAGACCCAGCCATACCTATGATGAGAGAAATATTCCCTTGGGCGTTCACGGAAAGCAAGGTTTCTGGCAGGTTATAAAGCGTATGATGGACGGAAAGCCTGTCATCATTCAGGGGGATGGAACATCGCTTTGGACAGTTACTTTTAATAAGGATTTTGCGATAGGCTACACGGGACTTATGGGTAACCGTCATGCCATCGGTGAAGCATTCCAGATAACAGGTGACGAGACCCTTAGCTGGAACCAGATCTATGCAACCATTGCTGATGCACTTGGAGTAGAGCTGAAGGCTTATCATGTATCTTCGGAATTCCTGTCGGCAGTAGGTGATCCTTATGGCTTTGATTTTGAAGGAAGCCTTATCGGGGACAAGGCAGTGTCCGTTGTTTTTGACAACAGCAAGCTTAAACGTGCAGTACCGGATATGAGGACTACGGTCAGATATGACCAGGGTGTGCGCATTGCACTCAAGTATGTGTTGGAGCATCCGGAATGCCAGGTGGAGGATCCGGAGTTTGACGAATGGTGTGACAGGGTGATCAACGTATTGGATAAAGCGAAGGCTGAACTGAAACCGTAAAAGAACTGTTACCAAAACATAAAGAGTGCTCCTTAAAGTCATATGTCAAGATACAGGGAACTGGCAGTTTTCTGCCGCAAAATGAATAATGCACTGAATGCCGGATTTGACATTGAAAAGGCATTGCTGGTAATGAAGGATGAAGAGCGGGGAATGTTAAGGACTGCTGTCAGTGAATGTATAAGTGGATTGCGGCGCGGAAAAGCTTTAAGCGAATCAATGCGGAACAACGAATGGGGTTTCACGCCTGAGCTGGTTAATCTCATATACATTACTGAACAGACAGGACACTATGATATTGCTTTCAAGCGTATGGCTGTCCGTTTTGAACAGCGCGATGAGACTTCAAGGAAAATCATGCAGGCTGCAATTTATCCGTCTATAGTACTGATCGTATTTATCGGATCTTTGATTGCGGTAGCGGCTGTGTGGCATTTTCTTCCCCAGGCTCTTGCTTTTATAGGGATCATTTTCGCAGTCATATTTGGAGCAGTTTTTTTACGCTACGGTGGCCAGAAACTGAGCCGGAAGAGTCTGGTGGTGGGCAATGTGCTTATACATGCGCCGTTCTGCGGTCGGATCATAATGCAGTCTGAGCTGGCTGATCTCGCAGACAACATGGCAGTATTTTATTCATGCGGTGTTTCACCGGCTAAAGCACTGCGGTACTGTGCTGAATCTGTAAGCTATGAGGCACTGAAGGCGAAAGTCCTGCAGGCAGCCAGAGTAGTGGAAAGAGGCAATCCTTTGTCTGATGCACTTGAGGCACAGCATATTTTTCCCAGGGATCTGATCAATTCCATCCGTTCCGGTGAGACTTCAGGCAACGTGGACGGTATGCTGTGCAAGGTGGCTGAATACTATAGACAGGACATACAGAACAGGCTGGACATTATGATGACGCTGATCAGGCAGTAGAAAAGTATACGCGGCTTCTACCTGATTAGGGGTTGCATTAAAGAACGTTGGTTTTTTAGTCTTGCAAAAAATGTGAAAATCGTCTAAAATATTTGTTGTTGAAAAGGACAAGGGCGTCTGCTGGATATAGTAGGCGCCCTTTTCGATGCGTATCCGAAGGGAGGTGGATCCTTTGAGACCTGTTATCGGTTTGATACCGTTATACGACGGTGAAAAAGAAAGCTACTGGATGCTTCCCGGTTATATGCAGGGCATTGAAAATGTCGGTGGACTGCCGATAATGCTTCCGCTTACTACGGACAGTGCAGAGCTTGATGAAGCATACAGTCTGTGCGATGGGATCCTATTTACCGGCGGTCATGATGTATCTCCTGCGGTTTACGGAGAAAGCAAGAAAGATACATGCGGAATCTCATGCAACGACAGGGATTCCATGGAAGGCTATCTTATCGACAAATGTCTTGATGATGACAAGCCGTTCCTTGGTATCTGCCGCGGCATACAGCTTTTAAACGCCCATCTTGGCGGTACTTTGTATCAGGATCTACCTACGGAATACGACTGCAAAGTGGAACACCACATGTCGCCGCCTTATGACAGAACAGCTCATACTGTAGAAATTTTTGACAATACTATTTTGGCGCGTATAATAGGGGGCGGAACCCACGAGGTGAACAGCTATCATCATCAGGCAGTCAAAGAGCTGTCACCCAAGGTAACCGCAATGGCCGTTTCGGAAGACGGACTGGTTGAGGCAATTGCTGTGAATGATCACAGTTTTGCAATAGGAGTGCAATGGCACCCGGAGTTTTCCTACATGAATAATGAGGAAAGCAAAAAAATTTTAAAGGCATTCGTAGAAGAATGCAAAAAAGGAAGGAGAACAAAACTATGAAAAAGAAAATGATGGCACTGGTAATGAGTTGTCTTATGGTGGCTGCAGCAGGAGGCTGCACAGGTTCCGGAACAGAGCCTGCAACTGCACCTGAAACCACAGAGACAGAAGTAACCGAGGAGGCTGCTGAGACAGAGGAAGCTGAGCAGACAGAAGTGAAGGATACTTCAGGAAAAGTATGGAAGATCGCTACTGATACTGCTTTCAAGCCCTTTGAGTACACAGATGACAGCGGTAACTTCGTAGGTATCGATATGGATATCCTTGAGGCTGTTGCTAAGGATCAGGGATTCGAGTATGAGCTTCAGGTTCTTGGATGGGACGCTTCCATCGCAGCATGCCAGGCAGGACAGGCTGACGGTATGATCGCAGGCGCATCCATCACAGAGGAGAGAAAGGAATCAGGCTGGATCTTCTCAGATGGTTACTATGATGCAAACCAGAGCATGGCAGTAGAAGCTTCATCAGACATTGACGGTTTTGATGATCTTAACGGCAAGTCTGTTGCAGTAAAGACAGGTTCCATGAGTGCAACATACGCTGAGAGCCTTGCTGATGAGTATGGTTTCACCATCACTTACTTCGAGGATTCACCTACCATGTATCAGGCTGTTGTAGGCGGACAGGTTGCAGCTGTATTTGATGATACCCCTATCATGGCAGCAAACATAAAGGATACAGGCATCGCAATGAAACTGGTTGACGGCACAGGAAATGATCCTGCAGCATACGGTTTCGCTGTATTCAATCCTGAGAACCAGGAACTCGTTGATATGTTCAATGCAGGTCTTGCTAACATCAAGGCTAACGGAACATACGATGAGATACTTGCAAAATATCTTGGCGAATAATATATCTTTTTATACTAAACGCATTTAGTTATTGCGCTTTCGTGGCGGATGATGCTTAAATGAAAGTGTTGTCTGCTCACGAAAGCAGCAAGTACTTAATTCGTTTAATATAAATCAGCTGGAAAAATGACCCAATGTTCTCTGATCACCATGGGTAGCCGGTAAAGCGGCAGAAAGAGGTATTATGATCAAAATTATTACAGTTTATGGAGGCTTGCTGCTGGTAGCTCTCGGCAGAACCCTGCTGCTGGCACTGTTGGGATTATTCTTTGCGTGCATCATCGGCATGATCTTCGGTATCATGGGCGTAGTAAAGAACCGCGCCTGCAACATAATCTCACAGGTGTTCGTTGATGTTATAAGAGGCGTTCCAATGATCGTTCTCGCCTTCTTTGTTTATTTTGGAATACCTTATTTCTTTAATACGATAATCGGCGGCTTTTCCATAAATCTCTCGGCACTTCAGGCAGGTACTATCTGTCTTGCCCTTAACTGCGGCGCATATATGGCTGAGATCGTCCGTGCCGGTATCCAGTCGGTTGATGTCGGCCAGATGGAGGCTGCAAGGTCCCTTGGCCTTACATACGGAATGGCGATGAGAAAGGTTGTTCTTCCCCAGGCTATCCGCACAATGATACCTACATTTATCAATCAGTTCATCATTACGCTGAAGGATACTTCCATTCTGTCGGTAATCGGATTCCCTGAGCTTGTTAACACTGCTAAAAATGTTCAGGCTAACACTTTCATGTCTTTCCAGACATGGGCTATCGTGGGTGTAATGTATCTGGTTGTTATCACTATCCTTTCGCGCAGTGCAAAGGTTGTTGAAAGGAGGCTCAGCGTTGGCAGATAATAAAGAAATCAAAATAAAAGTCGATCATCTGAAAAAGAGCTTTGGCAGTCTTGAGGTTCTCAAGGATATTTCCGCAGAGATAACCAAAGGTGAAGTGGTATGCGTGATCGGACCTTCCGGTTCCGGTAAATCCACATTCCTTCGTTGCCTTAACAAGCTTGAGAGTCCTACTTCCGGTACGATAATAATTGACGGAACTGACATTACACAGAAAAAGATGAACATCAACCATGTCCGTGAAAACATCGGAATGGTGTTCCAGCATTTCAATCTTTTTAATAACCTTAACATACTGGATAATCTTACACTGGCTCCCGTACAGCTTAAGAAATGCTCAAAAGAGGAAGCGGCCACCAGAGCTAAGGATATGTTAAAGAAAGTCGGTCTTGAGGATAAGGCAGGAAGTTATCCAAAACAGCTTTCCGGCGGACAGAAACAGCGTGTAGCCATTGCAAGGGCACTGTGCATGCAGCCTGATATAATGCTTTTTGATGAACCTACATCCGCATTGGATCCCGAGATGGTAGGTGAAGTACTTCAGGTTATGAAGGATCTTGCGGCAGAAGGCATGACAATGGTAATCGTTACTCACGAAATGGGTTTTGCAAGAGAGGTTGCAGACAGAGTCATATTCATGGACGGCGGCTACATCATCGAGGAGGGCACTCCCCAGGAAGTATTGCTTAATCCTAAAGAGGAAAGAACCATTGATTTCTTAAATAAGGTTCTTTAAAACGATGGAGGTCTCATGAGAAATATAATCACTATCAGCAGGCAGTTCGGTGCCGGCGGAGGCACCATAGGTCGGGCAGTTGCAGACAGGCTCGGTTACTACTATTGTGATAAGGATATGATACTGAGGGCCGCTATGGAGAGCGGAAATCTTTCTCCGAAAGAAATCCACTACTATGATGAGCGTGTTCCGAGGGAGTGGGGATTTGGCCAGAGCCTATTTGATTTCTACAACAAGCCCCTTGATGAAAGGCTCTTTGCGGCACAGAGAGATGCCATAATGAAGGTTGCAGAAAAAGGCAACTGTGTGATCGTGGGCCGCAATGCCAATATCATACTAAAAGAATTTGACAGAACCCTTCATGTATTTGTTTCAGCATCCGAAAGCTTCAGGTTGAAGAGAATGCAGGAAGAGATGGCTGGCGTTCCGGAAGATAAAGTTCTTGAACGTATCCGTTCAGTAGATAAGGTAAGAAAAAAATACTGCAAGTACTACACCAACACCGAGTTCGGAAATGCCGCCTACTATGACTTATGTGTAAAGAGTTCCACACTCGGAATTGAAGGCAGCGTAGATCTGATTTGTGAGGTAGCAAAATAAATTTATAAACAAACGGGAATCCCTGATTATAGGGATTCCCGTTTGTTTTGGAAATTTTTTTATCGTTTTTCGGATCTTCCGAAATAAAAACTTTTGTAATTTTTCTGTTATGATACAATTGTGATGCATGATCTGCACTTGATTTTGAAGAAACTGTAACGGAGCAGGAATGACGGCGGAAAAGAGAGAGATAAGAAATGAAGAAGTATAAAAACAAAAAGATCTGGGATCTGTATTCGCTTCAGTATGCCTTTTTGGTGGCCGGTATGGTTATGACACTCATAGCTGTTTTGCTGGTCAGCTACGGATTGTTGGCAACGCCGCGCCTGATGCAAAATCAGTGTACCTATGAGGAAGTGCTGGAAAAAGAAGGAAATCTTGCAGGACATGCGGCTACATTTGAGGTCGTGGAGGATCCGGTAAAGGTCGGAGAATACGGAAACGGTAAACATGGTCACTATTATCTGGTCACCAACGGGGAGCGTTATATCATTTCCAAAATGAGCGATAACGAGTGTGATGAGATAAGCGGGTGGCTTCAGCAGAACGGATCTTATAAACTGGAAGGGATAACCTATTATATTGCGGATAAAGATGAGCGTGAGGAGATTGCCGAAAACGTATCGAGGGAGTTGGGAGCGAATATTACGGCGGACAATCTGCAGGATAAGCTTGGCGCTGTTCAGATCACCTTTACGAAGTTTAACTATCTCTCGATGTTTGTGGAAAACTATATTGCCAATATTATATTCGGCGGCGTTATCATCTTATTCGGGCTGCCCCTGCTGCTCGGTTTTAGAAAGGAATTGAGGGGAATACGCCGTATCACATCCTTATCCGGAATCACCGCAGATGATATCGACAGGGAGTCTATGAAGAAAGGGGCACGATGGTTAAGTTCGATAAAAATCTACCTGACCAAAGATATGCTGGTCGGACTCCGGACGGATTATATGAAGGACTATGACGATCAGGTGGCACTTCGGTATGAGGATATCTGCAGTGTCTATGGATATAATGCAAAACGCAAATACGGTATGCCGTCGAGCGCAAAGGGGAGATATCTGGTCTGTGCAGAGGCTAAGGATGGCCGGAAATATGTTCTGTCGGACAGCACTCTCTTTGGAAACAGCAGAGATGCAGATGTGAGCGATGACAGTATCGTACTGTTTAAGGAACTGGAGAAAAGAGCACCACATATTGCAACGACGCCAGCGAATGGAAAGTATCAGGTATTTCGCTATCCGTTCTATGTATATTTGTCGGAGGGCAAGTATGCGGAAGGAACGGAGGCTTATGAGAAGCTTGGAGATTTCCGAGAGGAACTGGAGTGGAGATTTGAACAGGACAATCTGAAGCAGTACTATCCGATAATGGAAGCAATCTTTAAGATGTCGATGGCATTCAAAGAGGATGGCTTTGTCGAAATAACCGTGGGCTATTTTGAAGAATATGAGGAACAGATCCGGGCAGACATGGATGAGTTCCTTCAGGGACAGCTTAAGGATGGCTGGGGAGCCGATGAAGCATCGGAAGATGACGAAATCGTCGTTTTCTGTCAGAAATAGAGATGGGGTTAAAGAAAAAAGACCATGAATTTCAAATTACACTCAGAATATAAGCTCACAGGGGACCAGCCCCAGGCGATAGAAAAACAGGGCGAACAGATGTCGTTTTGGGTACCCTAAGTGGGTAAAATCATTTGGGTGTAGCATATTGAAAAACAATCATGAAAGAAGATTATGGCTTTTTTGAAAAGGGAAGCATTTATAAACCGGAAGACGGAACGATCCTTCATTGCTTATGCAGGAATTAAATTCAAGTCTGTAAATGCGGTGCCCGTTCGCATTCCGCTGCGCTACATGCTCATGTCGCGCTGACACGCTATCGTATGTTCGCGATGTGAATGAGTAAGACAAATCGGAGTTTATCTAGCTGAGTCCATCTTCTTGACCTGGCGGTCAAGAAGCATCCCTCGCTCTAAAGAGCTCGGTCAATTCCAGTTTGTCGGTATAGATCCGAAAAAGTAAAGAGGAAATATGGAATACATTTTTACTGAAAGAGCACATTTAATGTGTCCCAATATGTGTTTTGGGATAGTTTTGTGCATAAACAGTGAGTTTAATGAAAACAGGATATCGGATTCCGTGCAAAGCCTTTCGTTGGCCCATCCCTTTATCAGGGCGCTTATTTCACACGAAGACGCAGAAAACAGGTTTTATTACGATGTGAAGGAAGATTCGCAGGCGGAGATTAGAGTATGCTCCGGTAATCTTACGAGTGTGGATTCTCCGGAAATCATAGCAGAATTTGAAAGAATCACTTCAAGAGATTTTGATCTTTTTAAAGAGGGAATGTTAAAAATTTCTGTCTGGCCATCGGAAACCAAAACAATTGTATTGATGGTTTTTCACCATTTGCTTGCAGATGGACGCGCCGCGCTGGATTTTTCAAAAGAGTTTGCGGAGTATTATGTACTTGGAAAAAAGCCTGAGTATGCGGAAGAAAAGCTTATATCCTCCGTCTCGGAATTCCCTGATAACTCACGACTTTCGTTTATCAGCAGAATGCTTGTAAACAGGGCGAACAGGCAATGGATCAAAGAAAACAAAAGACTGACCTTCGAAGAATACCATCGTTTTGCGGATGATTATCTTGAAAACGATAAAGTACGGCATGATCTTTCTGTTTTTCAGGCGGACGAAATAGCTGATATTGCAGAAAAGTGCAAAATGGAAGGCGTTACAGTGAATGATTACCTTCTTGCAAAGCTTTTTACCGAAACTGGCACAAAAAGGATTGTTATAGCAGCAGATATCAGAAAATATATAAAATGCCATAAACCCGGGGCAATGGGGAATTATTCCACTGCTTTTTCGGTTGAAATCAGTAATTGTAGCGATGATATATTTTCGATAGCAAAGCAGGTTCATGAAAAAGTTCGCACAATATCGGGAAAACCCGCATCATTTTATCTTGTATTGCAGTGCTATGCGGCTCTTGATCCGGGTCTTTTGGATGCGGCCATGATGGCGAGCAGAGGTAGATTTGAGAGTAAGTCTGCTGAATTTATAGGCAAGAACTTTTTTCATATGGACAAATCCGAAGGATACAGCATCACGAATCTCGGAAAAACAGAATGTGACGTCATAGAAGACGCATTTTTCATCCCGCCTGCTTCACCTGCTATTAAGAAAACATGGGGCGTGCTTACGCTTAACGGCAAAATGAGAATATGCACAAGCGAACGATAAAAGAGGAAAGAAGTAAACAGCATGACAACTTCAAGTTTGTCGGGATGAGACATAGCCTTTTATCTCGCAATTTTATCTTTGAATTTTAAATAATATAATGAGGTCTGACTATGGAGTTTAAAGAAGGGGGTGGTTGGAAAGCCTGCTATGATGAGGAAAGAAATCTCTATACGGCAGAACGTGGCGGAAGCGGATACTATAATCTGTATGAGATTACTTCCGAGATTTATGATGCACTCCAAGATGGTATGGACGACAAGGATTCGTTCCATCTGATCAAGGAAGGACGGCACCTTTACATGGATGTCAATGATCGTTGCGGTCCGCCCTATACGGTCGTATTAGATCCTGATTATGAAACACTTTGTCCTTGGGCAGATGTTGTTTCAAGCGGCAAGGTTTGGCCGGATGTTCGGACTGATGCAGCGGTAGAAATCTTCGAGTCTGAAAAGAATAACCGCGAACAGCGTCGCAAAAGGCGTGAAGAACGGGAACGGAAAGATTGAGTAGCTTAACATTATCTTTGAATAAAACGTGCGATGGAGAGATCAAGGTATGTCAAAACCATCTAAAAAAAGAAACAAGCCGGACTCCTTGCAGAATACTCAGAAGGTACGCTTCACTTTAAGACAGGCCCGGGCTGGAAGGCCTGTTATGACAGTGAAAGAGATCTTTATACTGCTGAAAGTTTTTGGGCTGGTTACTACGATCTATATGAGATCAACGAGGAAATATTTAACAAACTGAATCCGAAATGTAAGGAACGCAGAGACGCCCACGAACTGATCCACACCGGCAGACATCTGTATAAAAGCGTCAGCGACCGCAATGGTTCATACGATATTGCATTTGATGAAGACTATGTCTCTCTCTGTCCGTGGGCTGATGTGCAAAAGACAGAGGAAATGTGGGAGCCGGAATTGACCGATCTGGCGGTGAATGTTTTTGAATTCGAAAAACAAAACCGCGAACAGCGACACAAAAGGTGTGAAGAACGGGAACGGAAAAAATGTGTTGCTTGACATTATCTTTCAGTTTTACATTTTATGAAAATATAAAAAAAAGTATATTGACTCTCACATTATGTGAGGGATTATCGTTGTAGTGAGCTCAAGAAAATACATCCATGGAGGTAGAAACAAATGCTTAAAATAGGCGAATTTTCAAAACTATCCAGAGTAAGCATCAGGATGTTACGCCACTATGATGATATCGGACTTTTGAAACCGGCTGAAATCGATGATTTTACCGGGTACCGCTATTATCGCGAGGAACAGCTTTTTGCCATCGGAAGGATCACATCACTCAAGGATATGGGCTTTGCCCTTGCGGATATTATCAAGATCCTTGACAGCTATGATGATAAAGAAATGATGGATGCCTTTCTGTCAGAGAGGCAGAAGGAGCTTTCAAAGCTTTCCAAAGAAACAGAGTACAAACTGATGCTTCTGGAAACAGCCAGAAAGAGGCTGAGGAAGGAGCAGAATATGAGTTTTGATGTAACAGTAAAAACAATACCGGAGAGATATGCTGCCACGGTTCAGATGGTGGTTCCTCACTATGAGGATGAAGGAATGCTCTGGAATACAATGATGAGCGAATGCAAGGATCTTGTGCCGGCAGACCCGTGTCTTGCGGCGGCTGAGTTTCTTGATCCCGAGTACAAGGAAGAAAATGTTGAGATCATTGCGTGGATGACCGTGAGTGGTTCTTATAACGATACGGAACATGTGAAGTTTAAAACTCTTCCTGAAGTAAAAGTTGCAAGTTGTATTATTAAAGGCAGCTACGATCAGATGGGTGAGGCATATGCAACTGTGGCGTCATGGATCAAAGCTAATGGATATAAAATGAATGGACCTATGTTTAATATCTATCATGTGAGTCCTGCACAGACACAGAATCCTGATGAGTATGTAACGGAAGCTTGTTTCCCTATTGAGTAAATACTATCTATGCCAAGGAGCTTAAGTGTTCCTTGGCATATTATTGAAAGGAGCGGTCATGGAATATGTTCATGTAACAAAAGATAACCTCGAAGAGGAGCATATTTGCTGCGCGATATCAAATAATAAGGATGTTCAGGTTTCTTCTAAGAAGGCATGGCTTTCGGAGAGGTTTGATGAAGGACTTGTTTTCCTAAAGAGCGTAGAGCGCGGAAAGTGCTTTATCGAATATATCCCGGCGGAAAACGCATGGATTCCGATAGAGGCAGATGGATATATGTACATTGACTGTCTCTGGGTGTCCGGGGCTTTCAAAGGACATGGATATTCTACTGATCTACTTACTGCCTGCATCGAGGATAGTAAGGAAAAGGGGAAAAAAGGGCTTTGTATTCTTTGCGCTTCAAAGAAGAAACCGTTTCTGGCTGATCCGAAGTTTCTGAAGTACAAAGGATTTGTCGTGAGCGATGAAGCTGATAATGGTATTCAGCTTTGGTATATGCCGTTCGATAAAAATGCAAAAGCTCCGGTGTTTAAGGAATGTGCAAAACATCCGCATATAGAAGAGAAGGGATATGTTCTGTACTATACGAATCAGTGCCCGTTCAATGCAAAATATGTCCCGGTTTTGGAGCAGACGGCAAAAGAAAATGGTATTGCATTCAAGGCAATACATCTTGAAAGCAAAGAAGAAGCACAGAATGCACCGACACCGATTACGAATTATGCGTTATTCCATGATGGGGAGTATGTTACAAACGAGCAAATGAACGATAAGAAATTCTTAAAACTTACAGGAAAGTGATAGTCGTTTATATCGCAATATAAATGAGTACGACAATTTCGGTTTGTAAAGACGAAAAGTATTGGAAAAAAACAGATATAAAGTTGCCACCAGTTGTGTACAGTAGTCCTGAGCTTTCTACCGTACACAACAGGTAAACAGCAACTTGACTTGAAAATGCTGAAAATACGGCACTTTCGAAGCATTAATCGTTATCAAAGAGATAATCGTTTCACAACGTATTACGTCTTTGGACAATCATATACGACTTATTACACCTCAGGACAACTGTCCTGGGGTGTTTTTTATCATATGGGAATCGAGAATGGAATTAGATGTAAATTAGTGAAATTCAGGTCGTTATCTGTGTAGATGACGGCTTTTTTGTATTGTGTGACAGGCTTGTTTATGCGGATGAGACGAATAGTGTCATGCATGTTATTTAGGAGAAAAACAAGGAAAAGCAAAAGCTCCCTGGGCAGCTATTTGACTGATGCGAGAAGAAAGAGGTTGACATGGAGCACTCTGAGGTATAATATGTATCAAATTGATATATCTATTTGATACATGTGAAGGAGTGTTCAATGAAACGACAGACAATAAGAAGAACGATTATTTTCATATCATTCCTGCTGTTTCCCATAACAGCGTGGTACTTTTCACCATACCTGATAATCATGGCAGCATCAGAGCATATCATGAACGGAAGCTTTATAGTCTTTATGAGCTTGCTTATTTTTTCGGTGTTTTTTGGACGTGCCTTTTGCGGATATCTTTGTCCTGCGGGAGGGCTACAGGAATGCGTGGCAAGATGTAATGATAAGTCTGCGAAACAGGGCTGGAGGAATAAGATTAAATACGTTATCTGGATACTGTGGATCTCCTCTATAGTTGTGACTTTTATACTCGGGAAAAACCATGTAACCATAGATCCGTTTTTCATGACAGATCACGGTATTTCAGTGACAGAAATACATAACTATATCATCTATTACGGAGTACTTTTGATACTGGTGCTTCCGTCACTGATACATGGAAGGAGAGCAACATGTCATTATCTTTGCTGGATGGCGCCATTTATGGTGATCGGGAGCCGCATAGGTCGTTTTCTTCATGTTCCACAGATTCATGTTGAAGCATCCGCAGCGGCCTGTGTTTCATGCAACAGGTGTTCAAAGGCATGTCCAATGGGGCTTGACGTCGCACATATGGTAAAGGAAGGCAGAAATTCAAAGTGCACCGAGTGCATATTGTGCGGAGCTTGTGTTGATGAATGTCCGAAAAAAGTTCTAAAATACTGTTGGAGGTGGAAATAATGGCCAAAGACAGAAAGATAGACATGGTGATTCTGGGATTGTTATCCCATGATGATTTGACCGGATATGATATTAAAAAACAGATTGACGGAAGTATAAGGTTCTTCTGGAAGGGGAGCTTTGGCAGCATTTATCCGGCTCTTGCGGAACTGGAAAAACAGGGCAGCGTAAGGCGCCTTAAGAGTAATGACGGTGGCGGTCGGGAGAAGATCATTTACAGCATTACCAGTCAGGGAAAGGAAATACTCAAAGCCTGGGTAAGAGATGAAAAGGCAAGTAATGATCTTAAATATGAGACTTTGATGAAACTGTTTTTCGGAGGAGTGGAAAGCAAAGAGACATCACTTAGGAATATAGAAGTCTTTGAAGAGCAGATAAAGGCTGACCTTAAGGTATTGCAGGTATATAAGGCTAATATTGAAAAGGCTCTTGATGAAGAAGATCATGTGTATTTTTATCTTACAATCTTGTTTGGAATAGAAACCTATGAGGCATACTTGAAATGGTGCAGCAAAGCAAGAAAGGTTCTGGCATGAAAAGAATTGTAGTTTATTTCTCACTAGAAGGTAACACAGAGTATATAGCAGATGAACTGGCAAAGGCACTTCCGGCAGATAAATTCGAGTTTGTAAATGCGGTGCCCATTCGCATTCCGCTGCGCTACATGCTCATGTCGCGCTGGCGCGCTATCGTTTGTTCGCAATGTGAACAGGCTTGTGAGCAAGCTCCCGCCTGTTCAATTGCTCCATCCGGCACCGCTTGTAGAAACGCACAAATTCGGATTTGTCTGGATTATCTGACAGTAAGTTATATCGCAAGACGGATGATAATCGAACTGGCTGTTAAATATATCACCCATCTTTTATAGTAGTATATAAATGAGTAAGACAGATTGGAGTTTGTAGAGGTCTTTACCTTTGAAATTATCGTGCTATATAAGTCAACCCAAATATGACGATATTAATATGATGGGGGTTTGAGGGCGCACTCACGAGCAGGATATTTAGATAGCGGAGGAATTTATGCAGTCATGATTTATGAAACAGTATCCAAAGATGAAAATATTGATTTGTTATTCGAAGCAGAATCACATTCGGGTGATTTCATAGCTGTATTGAGAGATGGTTTTTCGGAATATATGGACAGAAAGGCTTTTAGTTACGACTGGGCCTGGACTCATCCTGCTGGAAGATATGTAATAACAGTATTTCAAAGATGCTCCGTATTTATAGCAGGGAAACAAATCTGGAAGAACAAGGATTTATTAAATGAAGCGGAAAAAATTTCAAGAATCAAACCACCGTGCTTTGTGATAGTACTTGATCAAAAGCAGGAATATATGGTGCCGAGTTGGGGACGGACTATGCGGTCACATTTTGTAAGAAATAAAAAAAATCCACTACATTCTTGGAGATTTCTCGGTATTGAAAAGGCTGAGCTTGCGGCACAGAGATACTCGGAACAGGGTTTCAAGGTAGCGGTTTTGGAGTGCCTTGAAGACTTCAATATGTATTAAACAGAGCATTATTAACTTTTAAGATAATCGAGAATGACAAATCAGAGATTACAGAGAGAATTCTTTGTTACAGGAGGTTTTAACGTTGATGTCGCAAATGAATCAGAATTCCTATACTAATGGGATAATGAATGAGCAACAGCTTAATCAGATAAGTTATGCCCTAAAAAAATACTGCATAGTAGCGCGTAAGCCAAAGCTGGGACCAATCCCTATTGTGGTTACTGTACTTGAGGGAGTCGTAATAACTCTTATTATGGCAGCTATGGGAATGAATCTTTGGGGAGCCGTGGCCATAGGTGCCTCAGTAGGTGCCGTGTTTGCCTTTCTTTGCTGGCTTGCTTACAGACTGAGATCAGGTTCTTCAAAAAGGCTAAGTTCCTACATTGCTGCAGACGGAGGACAGGGACTTTTAATGGACTTTGCTTCTGCGCAACCATTTGAAGAGGACCAGTTTAGACTTGGCAGATATTATCTATTTATAAAAAACGGGCCTGTTTTTAGACTTGACAGCATTGCTGATATAGTAACAACAGTAGGTCATTATCGTATGATTCCAACTCTGGTGTATTTGACTGTTAAAGTTGAAGATGAAAACGGCAGCTTGGCATGCCCACTTTGTAGGGTTCATATGCTAAATGCTGAGACAGAAATCGCTGAGATACGTAGAGCAGTGTTTCAAAAACGTGGCTGGTAACGGGAGAGGCCAATGATTTTTTAGATTATCAAGAAGGATAATTTGCATTCATGATAATATCTTTCAGTTTTATAGACGATGGGTGAGCGTTATCCCGTGAAACAAATGAGAATGGCAAAGGCTTTGAGCAGACTGGATTTTCTAAAAGGAAAAAAGGATGAGCGAAGTAACATACAGCAAAAAGAACGATGAAATCGAGTGTGTTCGATATAAAAAATCGAAAAAAATATATCTTCCGCACACTCACCCCAATCATATGACGATAGGGTACATTGAAGAGGGCCGGGTATGCATTACCATAGATGGAGAAAGTTGCATATATGAGCCGGGAGAAGAATTTAGAATAATGCCGAATGTCCTGCATGAGATAAAACCTGTGGATGAGAAACCTTATTCTATGATGGTTATGTGTATCAAGACTGATGCGGTTGTGGATGATGATAATCTGAAGGAACTACAGGATACCATTATGGAAAGACCGGAGAATATATACCTTATTGAGGAAATGGCGGATGACACTCAGGTCAGCCCATACCATATGATACGGAAGTTTAAGAAAGCATTTGGTCTGACCCCGCATCAATTTCAGATACAGTGCAAGGTCAGAAAAGCCCAGAAACTGCTTGAAACAAACAAAAGCATCCCTGAAGTGGCTTATGAAGCGGGTTTTTGCGATCAAAGCCACTTGGACAGATGCTTTCAGAAGATAGTTGGTATGACACCTAGTCAATATCAGGATGCGCTAGAAAATGACAATTAACAAAGTGCAGGGAAAAACTTGGCAAACAGATATAATCCGTCTTTTCCTGCATGAACTTCATGGTGAATGGCTTTGGGCATTATAGATATGACCCCGGGTTCATAAACAAGTTCGTGACCATCATTGATACAGGTGCCATCGCCGGCGATCACTTCATGGGTTTCCAACTGAGTTTCATGAATGTGATCAAGAATGCTCTTGTTAGGAGCAATCCGGACAAGATGATAACTATACTCGCCATTTGTATCCTTTGAGGTAATGATGTGTTTCAATTCAACACCTTCAAATACCGGATGTTTTGACCAATTGATATCGGCGAATGAAATGGTTTTGTCCGGCAGACGCAACTGCCCATTGTTAAAGAATTCAAATACTTCAAGATTCATGTTAGTGTTCTCCTTTCGTTTTATGTTGTGATGATAGCAAAAGGAGGGTTTTTCGAATTGGATAAAATTGCTATTGGGGGAAATGCGTCGCAGTGGATTAACGATGGTAAGTTATACCGGAATACAATGTAATACAACAAATCGGAGTATTCAGTGATGAATTTAAAAGATTATGATTTTGCAAGTTTGGTTAAAGACTGCAAGGAAATCAATGAAAAGATTCAATATAAGGATGTATTTGAATGCGGGTATGATAAGTCTTATTTATCGGCTAAAGAGATACCTTTCGTGGGTTACTTCCAGGGCTATTTCGTACAAAGCATACAGAAGAATAAAAAGATTAAAGAATCTGATAAGAAAAGAGCAAATTGTAAAAACTATTTAGAAATATATAAATCTGATAAAGAATTGATTCAGATAGTTAACTACATAAATGGCAGAATAGATTGTATTCATCAGAGTTATCGTGACGGAGATAAAATCTATTTGCTTCCATTTTCCGGCAAAGGCGGATTCTATCCTACATATACTTATGTAGTTGTATATGCCGGTTCGGAAGTTGTTGAGGAATATGCTGTATCGGGAAATCAAGTAATATTCGATAAGTATAACAGAATGGATGAGAAGCATATTGAATTTGCGAGAATAAACTATGTTGTTGGAGGAACAACTCCGGTGCTTGGGGAGCGTAAGGGAATTATAAATATAGACACACTTGATTATGCAGAAACATATTACGATGATTGGTTAAGACATAGATAATTTCTAAATATTAGAACTGATGATAGACCGATATATCGCAAGATTTCTTATAAATGGTCATGGATTTTCGTTTGGGCCAGACCTTTCTGATTTCGTTATAGACATAAGCAGCTATCTTCCATAATAACAGGCTTTCCGGAATAGGGAGCCTGTTATTTTTATGCCCTTTCTGATGGTATCCGGCAAGAAAATACATTTGCATAAATCTGACAATGATAATATTATGGTATCTGCGGATGGAAAAATAAGGACTATGGAGACCGTTTTAAATGGTGTTTTCCGTATGGTTTCATCCGGTACGAAATACGATTTTGGGTACCCAAAGGGTAATTTTAGCCCCTTTGTGCAAAATGACGAAAGATTTAGAAGATGTGGATAACTTAAAATCTGCCTTATAGTCCACACTTTTGGTTACGGAAATTGGGAGAAAAATGACCATGAATTTCAAATTACACTCAGAATATAAGCCCACCGGGGACCAGCCCCAGGCTATCGAGAAGCTGGTTGAAGGATTCAAAAAAGGCAATCAATTCCAGACCCTGCTTGGGGTTACGGGTTCCGGCAAGACTTTTACCATGGCAAATGTTATAGCCGCGCTGAACAAGCCGACCCTCATAATTGCCCACAATAAGACCCTGGCGGCCCAGCTCTATGGCGAGTTCAAAGAGTTCTTCCCGGAGAATGCGGTAGAGTACTTTGTAAGCTACTACGACTATTACCAGCCGGAAGCCTATGTACCTTCATCTGATACATATATTGAAAAGGATTCATCCATAAATGACGAGATAGATAAGTTGCGTCTTTCTGCTACTGCGGCTCTTACCGAGCGGAAGGACGTGGTAGTTATTGCCAGCGTGTCATGTATCTATGGTCTTGGCAGCCCTTCAGAATATGAAGACATGGTCGTTTCACTCCGCCCCGGAATGATAAAGGACAGGGACGAGGTTATGAAGGAACTGGCTGGGATACGCTATGAGCGTAACGACCTGGATCTCAACAGGGCATGTTTCAGGGTTCACGGCGATGTGCTGGAGATCAATCCGGCGGAAGGCGGTGACAAGATAATCCGTGTGGAATTTTTCGGGGATGAGATAGACCGTATCACCCAGCTTGATGCGGTTACGAGAAAAGCACTTTGTACCCTTGAACATGTAAGCATATTCCCGGCATCCCACTATGTGGTTTCCATGGACAAGATGGAGGAGGCCTGTGCAGCGATAGAGGAAGAGGCTAAGGAGCGTGTTGAGTATTTTAAGAAAAATGACAAGCTTATAGAAGCACAGCGTATTGCTGAGAGGACCGCCTTTGATGTGGAAATGCTTCGTGAGACCGGTATGTGTTCGGGAATAGAGAATTACACCAGGCATTTGAATGGCTTACAGCCCGGTGAGCCACCATACTGTTTGTTTGACTTCTTTGCCGGCGACTTTTTAATAATAATAGATGAATCACATATGACCATACCACAGATCGGCGGAATGTTTGCCGGCGACAGGTCCAGAAAGAATACTCTTGTGGAGTACGGTTTCAGGCTGCCTTCTGCGCTTGATAACAGGCCGCTTGAGTTCAGCGAGTTTGAGGCACGCATTGATCAGATGCTTTTCGTCTCTGCCACACCTGCAAAATACGAGGCTGAGCATGAGCTTTTGAGAGCTGAACAGATAATAAGACCTACGGGACTTCTTGATCCGGAGATAGATGTCCGTCCCGTGGAAGGCCAGATTGATGATCTTTTAGCTGAGATAAAAAAAGAGACTGCCAAAAAGAACAAAGTAATGATAACTACCCTTACGAAAAAGATGGCAGAAGATCTTACGGACTACCTGCATGATGTTGGGATACGGGTAAAGTACCTGCATTCTGATGTGGACACACTGGAAAGAGCTGAGATAATAAGGGATCTGCGCCTGGATGTTTTCGATGTGCTGGTAGGAATAAACCTTCTGCGTGAGGGCCTGGATATTCCCGAGGTAACACTGGTGGCGATACTTGACGCAGATAAGGAGGGCTTTCTTAGGTCTGCCACATCCCTGATACAGACCGTGGGACGAGCTGCCAGAAACTCAGAAGGCCATGTCATCATGTATGCCGACACAGTTACTGATTCAATGCAGGTCTGCCTTGATGAGACAAAGCGCCGCAGACAGATACAGATGGAGTACAACAAGGAACACGGCATTACGCCTACGACGATAAAGAAGGCGGTAAGGGAACTCATTGCCGTAAGCAAAGCAATTGAAAGTACCCAGGCTACTCTTGATAAGGATCCGGAATCCATGAGCGACCAGGAGCTTCAGGATATTATTAAGAAGACGGAAAAGGCCATGCGCAAGGCTGCTGCTGACCTTGAT
This sequence comes from Lachnospiraceae bacterium AB2028, assembly GCA_000621425.1. Lineage (GTDB taxonomy): Bacteria > Bacillota > Clostridia > Lachnospirales > Lachnospiraceae > NK4A136. The sequence goes on along the minus strand of KK211276.1, from coordinate 152,742 downwards.
TTTGAGACTGCAGCCGAGCTTAGGGACAAGCTTATAGAACTGAAGAAATATTTGGCTGATAATGGGTGAAATACTGCTTAGATAAAAGCAATTTTTATCATAGAAAATGTAGCAAATATAGCCTATTCATGGTAAAATTAAATCTGGTGTGGGAATCGTCCCACAACATATATTTGACAAATTGAAGGAGGGATTACAAATGAAGTATTCAATCGAAGGCGAGCCGTTGCCGGTTGTCATCTGTACACTGGATGCAAACGAGACTATGATCACAGAGAGCGGTGCAATGAGCTGGATGTCACCTAACATGAAGATGGAAACAGTAGGTGGCGGTGCAGGAAAGATGCTGGGCCGTATGTTCTCAGGCGAGAGCATGTTCCAGAACAAGTATACTGCACAGGGCGGCGAAGGAATGATCGCATTTGCATCAAGTTTTCCCGGTTCTATAAGGGCTTTCGAAATCGCACCCGGTCAGGAAGTTATAGCACAGAAGAAGGCTTTCCTTGCATCTACTACAGGTGTTGAGCTTTCCGTTGCATTCCAGAAGAAGCTGGGCGCAGGTTTTGCAGGCGGTGAGGGTTTCATCATGCAGAAACTTTCCGGTCAGGGAACTGCTTTCCTTGAGTTCGACGGATTTGTTAAGGAATATGAGCTGCAGGAAGGTCAGGAGATGATCCTTGATACAGGATATCTTGCTGCAATGAGCGGAACATGCAAAATGGATATCAGAACTGTTCCCGGTCTTAAGAATGCACTTTTCGGAGGCGAGGGAATCTACAATACCGTTATCACCGGTCCCGGCCATGTATGGCTTCAGACTATGCCTGTTCCTCAGCTGGCAGGCGCAATCATTCCTTATCTTCCTGCAAGAAACTAATATCAGGAAATCAGGAATAATAAAGAAGTTAGCTAATAAAACTGCCATCGTTAGATGGCAGTTTTTCATTGCTACCTTATTGGATCGCAGCGTATTAGTGTGGGCGGGATGTTTGCTTTGTGTGACTGTGTGAAGTCTAACGCTATTCGTTTGAATCATGATTGACAAGCAGGAAAAGCTTGTGGTAGCATATAAGAACATTTGTTTGATTTGTAATATTGGAAAGGACTGATTATTGTCATGCCGGCAAAAAAAACTACAGATAAAAATACATATGCAAAAATGCTTCCGGGATCAAGAACCATAAAGATAACCGGAGCACGTGAGCATAATCTTAAAAATATAGACCTGGAGATCCCCAGAGATCAGTTCGTTGTTTTTACGGGCTTGTCCGGATCAGGGAAGTCATCCCTTGCCTTTGATACCATTTATGCTGAAGGCCAGCGCAGGTATATGGAGTCTCTGTCATCCTATGCGAGGCAGTTCCTGGGACAGATGGAAAAGCCTGCCGTTGACAAGATTGACGGTCTTAGTCCTGCTATAAGCATAGACCAGAAATCTACCAATAAGAATCCGCGTTCTACAGTCGGAACCGTTACCGAGATATACGACTATTTTCGTCTGCTTTATGCCAGGGCCGGCATACCGCACTGCCCGAAATGTGGCAGGGAGATAATGCGCCAGACTGTGGATCAGATGACTGACAAGATCATGGAACTGCCTGAAGGTACGAAGATACAGGTCATGGCGCCTGTAGTCCGGGGGAAGAAGGGGCGGCATGAGAAAGTAATAGAGCAGATGAAGAAGAGCGGATATGTCAGAGTCGAGGTGGACGGAAATCTTTATGACCTGGATGAGGACATAACCCTTGATAAAAACATAAAGCACAGCATTTCCGTAGTAGTGGACAGACTTGTGGTACGTGAAGGTGTGGAAAGGCGTCTGGCTGATTCCATAGAAAATGTCCTTGATATTGCGGAGGGGCTGTTGGAAATAGATGTTGTGGGCGGAGAAAGGCTCAATTTCAGCCGCTCGTTTTCCTGCCCGGATTGCGGCATAAGCATATCGGAGCTGGAGCCCAGGACTTTTTCCTTCAACAATCCTTTCGGGGCATGTCCTAACTGTGCAGGCCTGGGAATAAAAATGGAGTTTACAGAGCAGTCCCTTATTCCTGATCCGAACCGTTCCATAAGTGAGGGATGCATAGCCGTTATGGGCTGGCAGTCTGCAAACCAGGAGGGCAGTTTTTCCAATGCGCTCCTGCAGGCTCTGAAAAAGAAATTTAAGTTTTCCTTTGATACGCCCTGGTGTGAGCTGCCGGATAAGATACGGGGCATGCTGCTCTACGGCACGGATGTGGAGGTGGATGTCCATTACCAGGGACAGCGCGGGTACGGCGTATATCCTACGGTCTTTGAGGGGCTTATAAAAAATGTCGAGCAGAGATACAGGGAGACCTATTCCGAGACTGCAAAGTCTGAGTACGAGCGTTTTATGTCCATAGAGGCCTGCGATGTATGCCATGGGCAGAGGCTCAAGCCGGAGGCTCTGGCCGTAACTATTTCTGACATTAATATATATGAAATGACAGAGTATTCTATAGGGGAGCTGCAGAAAATACTTGAGAATTTAACGCTTTCGAAACAGCAGCATATCATTGCTGACCAGATATTAAGGGAGATAAAAGCAAGGACAGGGTTCTTAAATGAAGTTGGTCTTAACTATTTAACGCTTTCCAGGGCGACAGCCACTCTGTCCGGCGGCGAGGCACAGCGTATAAGGCTCGCTACCCAGATAGGCTCCGGGCTTGTTGGAGTATGCTACATACTTGATGAGCCCAGCATCGGTCTGCACCAGAGGGACAATGATAAGCTTTTAGGAGCGCTGAAAGGCCTGCGGGATCTGGGCAATACCCTGATAGTGGTGGAGCATGATGAGGATACCATGCGCCAGGCTGACTTCCTGGTGGATGTGGGGCCGGGAGCCGGATCCCATGGCGGCGAGATTGTGGCAAGCGGAAGCCTGGAGGATATTATTAATTGTGAGGAATCCATTACCGGCCAGTATCTGTCAGGAAAGAAAAAGATTGATACGCCTTTAGTACGCAGGAAGAGCAAGGCCTGTCTTACCATAAAGGGGGCACAGGAGAATAACCTAAAGAATATTGATGTGGACATTCCGCTGGGAGTATTTACCTGCGTGACCGGAGTGTCAGGATCGGGAAAATCTTCCCTTATTAATGAAATCCTGTATAAGTCCCTGGCAAGGACGCTTAACCGTGCCTACACAGTGCCCGGTAAGCATAAGAGGATAAACGGCATGGACAAGCTGGATAAGGTGATAGCCATCGACCAGTCGCCCATAGGGCGGACACCCAGATCAAATCCGGCAACCTATACCGGAGTTTTTGACCACATCAGGGATCTTTTTGCAAACACTGCTGATGCCAGGGCGAGAGGATATAAGAAGGGGAGATTCAGCTTTAATGTAAAAGGCGGACGGTGTGAAGCCTGCAGCGGTGACGGAATAGTTAAGATAGAAATGCATTTCCTTCCGGATGTGTATGTGCCTTGTGAGGTCTGCGGAGGAAAACGGTATAACAGGGAAACTCTGGATGTCTGCTACAAGGGCAAGAATATATACGAAGTCCTGGATATGACAGTGGAAGAAGCGCTGGAATTCTTTAATGCAGTTCCTTCCATAAGGGACAAGATGCAGACTCTGTATGATGTGGGACTTTCTTATATAAAGTTAGGACAGCCTTCAACGGAGTTATCCGGCGGTGAGGCCCAGAGAATAAAGCTGGCAGCAGAGCTTTCTAAGAGGAGTACAGGCAAAACAATCTACATACTTGATGAGCCTACCACCGGCCTTCATTTTGAAGATGTAAGGAAACTTGTGGATATACTGCAGAAACTTACGGACGGCGGAAACACAGTAGTAGTCATAGAGCATAACCTGGACGTGATAAAGAATGCTGACTACATAATCGACATGGGACCGGAAGGCGGCAGCGGCGGAGGAACCGTCATAGCAAAGGGAACTCCGGAGGAGGTCAGCCGTGTAAAAGCATCCCATACAGGTGCCTTCCTTAAGAAAATACTTGAAAAATAGGGGGGTATTTAATAAGATTTAATTGTGTTATGTTAATCAGTTCAGAGAGCGTCAGCTCCTGAACACAAATGGAGGAGGAGAACATGATAGACAGAGGAGAACTAAAAAGCAGAGGTATGGCTGCTTTCCAAAACAATTACTGGCCTTGCGTGGGCGCTGGATTACTTACTACGATAGCGGTAGGAACCCGTGGCGGCGGAGGCTACAGGTCCAGCGGAAATTATGGAAATCCTTTTGGCAATACCGGGTCGTCAAGTCAGAGTACAGAAGAGGTGATTATCACCGTTCTGATAGTACTTGGCATTATACTGGTAGCAACACTTGTTATTATGGCAATTTCACTGGCTATAAAGTCGTTTCTTCTGGGACCGTTGGAAGTGGGATGCCGGAAATACTGGGTCAACAATGCTGACGGCTGTGCAAGGGGCGAAGACCTGCTGTTTGGATTTAAGTGCGGTTCTTACATGAACATTGTAAAAGTGACATTTTTTAAGACACTTTTTATTATGCTGTGGTCATTACTGCTTTGGATACCGGGTGTGATAAAGTCTTATGAATGGTTTATGGTGCCTTATCTTCTTGCTGAAGATCCTACGCTCACATGGGCTGAAGCAAAGGAAAAGAGTTCCACTATGATGGACGGTTACAAGATGGATACATTCATCCTTCTGCTTTCCTTTATCGGATGGCAGGTTTTGTCACTCTTTACCTGTGGAATACTTTCGATCTTCTACGTTAACCCTTACTACTATGCAACACAGGCAGAGCTGTATATGTATCTTGATGGTTCTGCTAATTATGGTGCAGGTATGTCTGCAAACTATGGCGGCCAGAATTATGGCAGCCAGGGATTCGATGACCAGAATTTTTCAAATCCCAACTATACATCCCAGGGCTATACCCCGGATAACAATAATAATGGACAGTTCTGAGTATGAAACAGCATTGCCGCTAATGATGGCATAGCCTGACAGAGTGAAGGCAATTGATAAAAAGAAGACCCTGAGTCACAAATATGACTCAGGGTTTTTTGATGCCTTTATGGAATCTATCTGTCCGGATGGATGAGTTTATCGTCCAGCAGATATAGTTTAGCGGTGGTGTCATAGATCTTCATGAGCCTGATCCCGTTTTCGGTTATCCTGTAGCGGCCGTCGGAGGTTTCTTCAATGGTTCCGGCGTAGACCTGTTCATGGAATCTTTTATCAAATGCGCCATATTCATCAACATATTTTGATATGAAATAATCTTCAATCTCCTGCTCGGAAAAATCCTGTTCTGCGTTGTCAGACATATATCCAAGCATAAACACCGTGATGGAACGGTCAGCCGTAACAGGGAGATGAGTAAAAATGACTACATGAACACAGCAGAAACCGGCAAATAAAAGCAGGATGTCCCTTGCGGTTATCAGTTCTCCGAATTTAAAAATCTTAAGGCACAGCATGGCTGCTGCTATGACAATACCCCAGAATATTATGATGTAGATTCCCCTGAAAAAGAATACATCCGTACCGGAAAAAAGAGGGGTCCTGAAGCTTATGATATATGCAGCTGTGCCGGCAAGCACAAGCACGGCATAGATCAGAAGGAGCTGAAAAAAATTTCTGACATTCATTCAAGTTTTCCTTACTTTTTATTTAATATAAGTGTATCATTAGGGTAACACATGGGGATTCAGGATATTGAATCGACATCGTATACCAGAAGGTCCGTATTATCGAGAGGCAGCATGGCGCCCCTGCGTACACGGTAAACGGGAGAGCCGTTTATCGAGAGGATTTTCTCCCCTTTGTTTATGAGGCTGGCGATCTTTTCGGAGAATCTGCCAAACTCCTGAAAGGACATGGGGAGTAAGTAATCATGCTTGGAGTGCTCGGTTGAAAGTACTGCAAAACCGTTGCGGTTGTATCGGATGCCATAAAAGGTGCAGATTTCAGTTGTTGTTCCGGAACTGCCGGCATCGGTGCATTTGTAGATTATGAACATAAGTACTCTCCTTTCGGATGCTGTGTTACGGTTAAGTTTATTTTAAATCCTGAAAAATAAGCGTGCAAGTTGTTATTTGGAGGTTTTTATGTGGAATTCATTGGACAGTTCTAAAAAAGCGCTGGTAGTTGCCATTGCCGTGACTGTCATAGTCGGCGGCTTGTCAGCGATATTCTTCCTTAGCATAGGAAAGAAGACTGACAAGGGAGAGGAAAATGCTACGCAGACTGCAGCCGAAGCTACTACAGAGTCCGGCACGGGAGACGTGTCAGGAACAGTGACAGAAACTACGGATGAGACGACAGAAACAACGCAGGATGGTGCGACGTCAGGCAGTACGGATTCAACCGGCTTTTATGCTGAGATAAAGGAAGAGGAAAGCTGGGGTGATGCTCCTGTAAACAGTAAATATTCTATAAAGATAGTCAACCAATCCGGAATGGATGTGGATGGTTGGAAACTTACGGTAAATGTAGGAAATGCTACGCTTGGTGATGGCTGGAACGGAAATTACAGCATCCAGGGCGGTGTGCTTACTATAACGAATGCTGACTATAACGGACAGATTGCTAACGGTAGCAATATTGAGATTGGCATGATACTGGCAGGTGCTGACGGTGACATGACGTATGAGCTGACCGCCGGTTCCCTTAAGTCCACGGGGACTACTACACAGGATGCACAGCAGCAGAATAATAATTCAAGCAGCCAGAGTCAGGATAATTCCAGTGCGGCAAATGTGCCTAATGCGGGTGCGTTAAATGTGCCGGCAGCAAGTACTGACGACTGGCTTCACACAGACGGAAACGGCATTTATGACAGCAATGGTAAGCAGGTTTGGCTTACTGGATGCAATTGGTTTGGCTACAACACCGGCACAAATACTTTTGACGGACTTTGGAACAGCGACCTGAATACTTCACTTCAGGCTATAGCGGATCACGGTTTCAACCTGCTCCGCATACCGATTTCCGCAGAGCTTATCCTTCAGTGGAAGTCTGGCAAAGCGCCGGATGCCAATTTCAACCAGGCTACAAACTCATATCTTGTAGGTATGAACTCTCTTGAAATCTTTGATTATGTTGTAGGCCAGTGCAGGGCTAACGGCATGAAGATAATGCTGGATATCCACAGTGCAGAGACTGATGCATCAGGACATAATGTAAATCTCTGGTATACGGACAAGATAACCGAGGCACAGTACAGGGAGGCGCTTGCATGGATGGCAGAGCGCTATGCAAATGACGATACCATAATCGCCTTTGACTTAAAGAATGAGCCCCATGGCAAGCCTTTTGAAGGTGATGGTGCAGCCATATGGAACAATTCAAAGGATGCAAACAACTGGAAATACGAGGCAGAGCAGGCTGCGGCTGCAGTACTGGCAAAGAACCCCAACGTACTTATAATGGTTGAAGGTACAGAGATATATCCTATTGATATAAAGGCTAACGGGGATTTTTCATCAACTAATGAAAAAGATTATTACTTCAACTGGTGGGGAGGAAACCTCCGCGGCGTAGCTGATTATCCGGTAGATTTAGGCAAGTACAACAACAAACTGGTTTATTCACCCCATGATTACGGCCCTACCGTATATGAGCAGCCCTGGTTCAAGGGAAACTACAATTATGATACTCTTATGAAGGACTGCTGGCATGACAACTGGTTCTACATCTACGAGAACAAGACTGCACCCCTTCTCATAGGTGAGTGGGGCGGATACATGAGCGAGCCTAATATAACATGGATGACGCATATGCGTACGCTCATCGGCACATACCATCTCAACCATACTTTCTGGTGCTACAATGCAAATTCCGGTGATACCGGCGGACTGGTTAAGGATGACTTTGTAACCTGGGATACGGAAAAGTATGATTTCGTAAAGGAAGTCCTGTGGCAGGAAAACGGCAAATTCGTAGGCTTAGACCACAAGATCCCTCTTGGAACTGCAGGCAACGGAATCTGCCTGGATGATGCCAAGGGACTGAAATAATAAATAACTATGAAGCCTGCCTGCACGGATGTGTAGGCAGGTTTTTTATTGCAGGGAATGTGTAAGAAAAACTTATAAAAAATTTTTCCATAAAAAGGTCCGGCCCATCCGTTTCTATTACAGAAAGAAAAAAGGAGGAACTATGAAATGTTCAAAAGATCACTTTTAGGAATTGCAGCTGTTACCGTACTTGCCCTGGGAGCAACCGGGTGCACATCAAATACCAAGAACCAAACTGTGGACCCTGAGCCCGTTATCGTGGGTCTTGACCCCGCAGCACAGGAGGCGGAAACACCTGAAGAACAAACAGGCGAAGAAGAAAACCAGGAAAATTCAAATGCAGGGGAAGAGGCAGAGCTTCCGGAAGAGAATTCAGGCGAGCAGGAAACACCTGAGGAAAATACTTCGTCACAGACAATAGAGGCATTTCCGCTGGAGGGAACAGTCGGAGGCTTCGAATATTCCATAACCGAAAATGCGGGTTACTGGCAGGAAAGCGAAAAAACCGGATACTTCATTGACACACTGGAGGAGCCGGATGCACCTTATTTCTTCTTCATAACTTGTGGTGAAAAGAATACCGGCGGATACGGTGTGACCGTTACGGATATCACAGTGGATGAGAATGAAAATATGGAGATCACGGTATGCTTTACCGAGCCTGATCCCGGTGCCGTGGTTACGATGGCATTTGAATATCCGATGACTCAGGTCACAGTGGACAGGCTCCCTGCAGACATCACCATTAAGACTGTGGATGGTACAGAGCTGGAGCGTCTGGAATAAAAAACTATCCCTGTAGAAAATGAAATTAGAAGGCTTCTGCCTGAACAGGGCAGAAGTCTTTTTTGATTGGCTGATTTGTATTTTTTTTAGGACATTCCGCTTACTTGTGCTGACTGGGGAGAAGGTTGCCGAAGTTATGTCTACCAATCCCCATTTTTCGGGCATTTTTTCATATTTTTTCTTGTTTTTTTCCTTATGATTAAATTGCAAAGACGGGTGCCTTATGTTAGAATTGAAAAGCATGACGAAATTGGGGTACTGCGCAAAAATTTATCGCAGTTTGGACTGCGGATCTGTTTTGTGCGGGCCTGATATTAAATTAAATAAACGGAGGAAAAGCAATGTCAAAGAAAATCGTATTAGCAGGCGCTTGCCGTACGGCTATCGGAACAATGGGTGGCGGACTTTCTACCACACCTGCTCCTAAGCTTGGTTCAATCGTGATCAAGGAGGCACTTAACCGTGCAGGAGTTAAGCCTGAGGATGTAGACCATGTATACATGGGCTGTGTTATCCAGGCTGGTCAGGGTCAGAATGTGGCTCGTCAGGCATCAATTGGTGCAGGACTTCCCAACGAGGTTCCGGCTGTTACCGTTAACGTAGTATGCGGTTCCGGTCTTAACTGCGTGAACATGGCTGCTCAGATGATCGCTGCAGGAGATGCAGATATCGTAGTAGCAGGTGGTATGGAGAACATGTCCATGGCTCCTTACGCAATCCCTCAGGGTCGTTACGGTTATCGTATGACATGGCCCAGCCAGAGCAAGGGCGCTCTCGTTGATACGATGGTAAACGATGCTCTTTGGGATGCTTTCAACGATTATCATATGATCACAACAGCAGATAATATCTGCCGTGAGTGGGGTCTTACCAGGGAAGAGCTGGATGAGTTCGCTGTAAAGAGCCAGAACAAGGCTGAGGCAGCTCAGAAGAACGGCGCTTTCAAGAAGGAGATCGTTCCCGTAGAAGTTAAGAAGAAGAAAGAGACTGTTATCTTCGATACAGACGAAGGCCCTCGTGCAGGCATGACAGTTGAGAAACTTGCCGGTATGAGACCTATCAATCCTGATGGATTCGTAACAGCTGGTAACGCTTCCGGTATCAACGACGGTGCAGCAGCAATCGTTGTTATGAGCGAAGATAAGGCTAAGGAGCTTGGCGTTAAGCCTATGGCTACTTTCATAGCAGGCGCACTTGCAGGCTGCCGTCCTGAGGTTATGGGTATCGGTCCTGTTCCTGCAACAAAGAAGGCTATGGAGAAGGCCGGCTACAAGATCGAAGACTTCGATATCATCGAGGCTAACGAGGCTTTCGCTGCTCAGTCTGTTGCGGTAGGTAAGGAGCTTGGTATCGACGTTGACAAGCAGCTCAATCCTAACGGTGGCGCTATCGCACTCGGACATCCCGTTGGAGCATCAGGTGCACGTATCCTTGTAACACTGCTTCACGAGATGGAAGCAACAGGCGCTAAGAAGGGTCTTGCTACACTTTGCATCGGCGGCGGCATGGGCTGTGCAACAATAGTTGAGAGATACGAATAATTGATTATGGAACACCTTGTAGGCAACCGCTTACAAGGTGTTTTATTGAACGTTTAAACCGCATAAGATGCGGCGGAAAGGAGAAAAATGGAGTACATTTTATATGAGCAGAAGGATGCTGTGGGCGTTCTTACAATCAACAGAGAAAAGGCTCTCAATGCCCTTAATTCACAGGTTCTTGACGAGCTTAGCCAGGCTCTTGATGCTGTTGATCTTGCAACAGTAAGATGCCTTATCCTTACAGGTGCAGGCGAGAAGTCATTTGTTGCAGGTGCAGACATCGGAGAGATGAGCACACTTACAAAGGCAGAGGGCGAAGCTTTCGGTAAGAAGGGAAATGATGTTTTCCTTAAGCTTGAGAATTTCCCCATACCTGTTATCGCTGCGATCAACGGTTTTGCACTTGGCGGTGGCTGCGAGATATCCATGAGCTGTGATATCCGTATCTGCTCTGACAATGCAATGTTCGGTCAGCCTGAGGTTGGTCTTGGTATCACACCCGGTTTCGGCGGAACACAGAGACTTGCGCGTATCGTAGGACCCGGAATGGCTAAGCAGCTTATCTACACTGCAAGGAACATCAAGGCTGACGAGGCTCTTCGTATCGGACTTGTTAATGCAGTATATCCCCAGGCAGAGCTTATGGATGAGGCTATGAAGCTTGCATCCACTATCGCAGGCAATGCACCCATCGCTGTAAGGAACTGCAAGAAGGCTATCAACGAAGGTCTTCAGGTTTCCATAGATGAGGCTGTTGTGATCGAAGAGAAGCTCTTCGGTGACTGCTTCGAGTCATATGACCAGAAAGAGGGCATGGCTAATTTCCTTCGTAAAAAGGACGATCCTGCCAAGGTTAAGAAGGTAGCATTCAAGAACGAATAAAATCGGTCTTGGGCGATCTGAATAAAAACAGTTAATAAAATATAAGGAGGAAATAAAATGAAGGTAGCAGTAATTGGTGCCGGCACAATGGGACAGGGCATCGCAAAGGCTTTTGCACAGTGTGACGACTTCGAGAAAGTTTATCTGTGCGACATTAAGACAGAGTTTGCCGAGGGCGGACTTGCAAAGATCAAGAAGGGATATGAGAAGCTTGTTTCAAAGGGAAAGATGGATCAGGCAGCTGTAGATTCATATCTTGCAAAATTCGAGACAGGACTTAATTCCATAGCAACAGATCCCGACCTTGTAGTCGAGGCTGCTCTCGAAGTAATGCAGATCAAGAAGGACTGCTTCAAGGATCTTATGGAGAACGTAGTAAAGAATGAGAACTGCATCTTTGCTTCAAACACTTCATCATTATCCATCACAGAGATAGGCGCAGGACTTCCTAAGCCCATCGTTGGTATGCATTTCTTCAATCCTGCTGACCGTATGAAACTCATCGAGGTTATCGCAGGTGCAAATACACCCGCTGACCTTGTAGAGAAGGTAAAGGATATTTCCGTAAAGCTTGGTAAGACACCTGTACAGGTTAACGAGGCACCCGGTTTCGTTGTAAACCGTATCCTTATCCCGCTTATCAACGAAGGTATCTTCGTATACTCTGAGGGCGTATCTGATATCGAGGGTATCGACAATGCTATGAAGCTTGGCGCAAATCATCCTATGGGTCCCCTGGAGCTTGGTGACTATGTAGGTCTTGATATCGTGCTTGCTATCATGGAAGTTCTCTATGCTGAGACAGGCGATTCCAAGTATCGTCCCGCTCCTCTTCTTAAGAAGATGGTTCGTGCAAAGAAGCTTGGTGTAAAGACCGGTATCGGTTTCTACAACTATGCTGACGGCGGCAAGGTTCCTACAGATAAATAAACAGTGCATAGGATTCCGGCCTGTGTGATCCATGGGCCGGGGTTTAATTAAAATATGGAGGATACAAAACAAGATGGAGTTCACGTTAGACAAACAGCATGAAATGGCGAGACAGCTGTTCAGAGATTTCGCCGTGAATGAAGCAAAGCCTCTTGCACAGCAGACTGATGAGGAAGAGAGATTCCCCAGAGAGACTGTTGATAAGATGGCAAAATTCGGTTTCCTGGGTATTCCCGTTCCGAAGGAATTCGGTGGTCAGGGCTGCGACATACTGACATATGTAATGGCAGTTGAGGAACTTTCAAAGGTTTGCGGTACAACAGGTGTTATCCTTTCCGCACACACATCCCTTTGTGCAGATCCTATCATGACCTACGGTACACCCGAGCAGAAAGAGAAGTACCTCGTTCCCCTTGCAAAGGGTGAGAAACTTGGTGCTTTCGGTCTTACAGAGCCCGGTGCAGGTACAGACGCTCAGGGACAGCAGACAAAGGCAGTTCTTGACGGAGATGAGTGGGTACTCAACGGATCAAAGTGCTTCATCACAAACGGTAAGGAAGCAGATGTATATGTAATCTTCGCTGTTACCGGCAAGATCGAGAAGCGCGGTAAGTTCATGAAAGAGATCTCAGCTTTCATAGTTGAGAAAGGAACACCCGGTTTCACCTTCGGTGTTAAGGAGAACAAGATGGGTATCCGCGGTTCATCAACTTACGAGCTGATCTTCACAGACTGCAGGATCCCTAAGGACAACCTGCTTGGCCAGAAGGGTAAGGGCTTCAATATCGCAATGCACACCCTTGACGGCGGACGTATCGGTATCGCTGCTCAGGCACTCGGAATCGCAGAAGGCGCTCTTGAGACAACTATCGCATATGTAAAAGAGAGAAAGCAGTTTGGCAGATCTATCGCACAGTTCCAGAACACCCAGTTCCAGCTTGCTGATATGGCTACAAAGGTTCAGGCCGCTCAGTACATGGTATACAGTGCAGCTGCCAAGAAGGATGAGTACACAAAGAATCCTAAGGTTTCCTACTCAGTAGAAGCAGCTATGGCTAAGCTTTATGCTGCCGAGGTTGCTATGGAAGTTACCACAAAGGCTGTACAGCTTCACGGTGGTTACGGTTACATCCGTGAGTATGATGTGGAGCGTATGATGCGCGATGCTAAGATAACAGAGATCTACGAAGGAACTTCAGAAGTTCAGCGTATGGTCATTTCCGCAAATATATTAAAGTAGGAGGTCTGGACAGATTATGAAAATAGTAGTATGCGTAAAGCAGGTTCCGGATACCAAGGGCGGTGTTAAGTTCAATCCGGACGGAACACTTGACAGAGCCGCTATGCTTGCTATCATGAACCCCGATGACAAGGCTGGTCTTGAGGCTGCGCTTAGACTTAAGGATCAGTACGGAGCAGAGGTTACTGTTCTTACCATGGGATTACCTAAGGCTGCTGATGTACTTCGTGAGGCTATCGCAATGGGCGCTGACAAGGGCGTTCTCGTAACCGACAGAGTACTGGGCGGTGCAGATACATGGGCTACATCAACCACAATTGCTGGTGCACTCAGGAATCTTGAGTATGACCTGATCATCACAGGCCGTCAGGCTATCGATGGTGATACAGCTCAGGTTGGTCCCCAGATTGCAGAGCATCTTGGACTTCCCGTAATCTCTTATGCTGAGGAGATCACAGTTGATGAAGCAGCAAAGAAGGTTACTGTAAAGCGTCAGTTTGACGACCGTTACATGATGGTTGAGGCTGCTATGCCTTGCCTTGTTACAGCTCTTGCAGAGCTTAACGAGCCCAGATACATGACTCCCGGCGGAATCTTCGATGCATGTGCAGCTGAGATCACCACATGGGGCAGAGCAGACCTTAAGGATGTAGAGGATTGCAACCTCGGTCTTGCAGGATCACCTACCAAGATCGCTAAGGCTTCTGATAAGGTTCGTAAGGGCGCTGGTGAGAAGGTTACTCCCGATTCACCTGAAGAAGCAGTATCATACATTGTCGGCAAGCTTGATGAGAAGCATGCCATCTAAGGGCTGACACTTGAAAGGAGAAAGATCATAAGATGAATCTTGAAGATTACAAGGGCGTATTTATCTATGCACAGCAGGTAGATAACCAGATCAGCCCTATATCATTTGAACTGCTTGGTAAGGCAAAGGAGCTTGCTGCTCCCCTTAACGCACAGGTAACCGCAGTCCTCATCGGATCAGATGTAAAGGGACTTTGCGATTCACTTGCAGAGTATGGTGCAGACAGAGTCATCGTTGTTGATGATCCTGAGCTTAAGGACTACAGAACAGAGCCTTATGCACACGCACTTGCTTCCGTTATCAACGAGTACAAGCCTGAGATCATGCTTGTAGGTGCTACAGCAATCGGCCGTGACCTTGGCCCTACCGTATCAGCAAGGGTTGCTACAGGTCTTACAGCTGACTGTACATCACTTGAGATCGGTGATTTCCCTCTTCAGCCCATTCCCGGCAAGGAGAGCGAGCAGAAGCATAATCAGCTGCTCATGACACGTCCTGCATTCGGTGGAAACACTATCGCTACCATCGCTTGCCCTGACAACCGTCCTCAGATGGCTACAGTTCGTCCCGGTGTTATGCAGAAGATCGATCCCATCAAGGGCGCTAAGGCTGAGGTTGTTGAGTACAATCCCGGTTTCACAGCAAACAACAAGTATGTAACAATCAAGGAGATCGTTAAGGCTGTTTCCGATACCGCAGATATCATGGATGCTAAGATCCTTGTTTCCGGCGGACGTGGCGTAGGCAGCGCTGAGAATTTCAAGCTTCTTGATGACCTTGCTGCTGCACTTGGCGGAACAGTTTCCTGCTCAAGAGCAGTTGTAGATGCAGGCTGGAAACCGAAGGATCTGCAGGTTGGTCAGACAGGTAAGACTGTAAGACCCAAGCTGTATTTCGCAATCGGTATCTCCGGTGCTATCCAGCACGTTGCAGGTATGGAAGAGTCTGACATCATTGTTGCTATCAACAAGGATGAGGATGCTCCTATATTCGACGTAGCTGACTACGGCGTAGTAGGCGACCTGAACAAGATCGTTCCCAAGCTTACTGAGGAGATCAAGGCAGCTAAGGCTGCTAAGGCAGGAGCATAATTACAGCACCTGCTGATCTGTCGGGGAGAACCCCGGTCAGATGCTTATAAAAATAAGACCGGCGTTTCTGTTTTAGGACAGAAAGGCCGGTTTTTTATTAAAAAAATATTGTAAGCGTTGACTATGTAGGTTACAATAAGTACTGTGTGGACTTATAGCAAGTCATTCGCGTTGTTTATTATCATGGGGGTTAATCTAAATGCAGCGTAACCGGATTTCTGTAGGCTTATTTATCAGTAATATCAATGATCCTTTTGACCAGGCTGTATATGCCGGAGCGGCACAGAGGGCTAAGGAGCTTGATGTAAATCTTTTTGTTTTCCCGGGAAAGTATATCAATCCCCATTACCAGGATGTGGTACGAAGCCGTTTTGAATACCAGCATAATACTATCTTTTCTTATGCATGCAAACAGAACCTTGATGTGCTGCTGGTACTTTCCGGCACTATAGCATCTGCCATAAGCATTCAGGATAAAAAGGCTTTCCTTAGTATGTTTAAGGAGATTCCTACTATACTGGTTGCTGACAATGTTGAGGGATATAAAGCTGTCCGTATAGACAACAGGTCAGGCCTGCGTGAAGGAATAGAGGACCTTATACTCAACAGGGGCTGCCGGAAGATAGGCATGGTATCCGGACCCTTGACAAATAATGATGCCGTAGAGCGTCTGGATGTTTATAAGGAGACCCTGCGGGATCATGGAATCAAGGTCTCCGAAAAGAGAATAGTCTATGGTAACTTTTCCGAATACAGCGAAACTGTGGTTTCGAACCTTCTGGATGATAACCCGGATCTGGAGGCTGTAGTCTTTGCCAATGACCAGATGGCATTAGGCGGCTATGACGTATTTAAGAAGCGCGGCATAGTCATAGGTCGTGATCTGTATGTCATGGGCTTTGATGATGCGCCTTCGGCAGGGCAGCTTATGCCCGGCCTTACAAGCGTCAAGTCTGATGTAATGGAACTGGGAAGGACTTCCGTAGAGCAGGCCTGTGAATATGTACAGGGACTCCGTACAGAGTTTGATCCAATGAAGACAAAGCTTGTAAAGAGGGGCTCCACCGGCCACGGTGACGGCGTGAGCATGAAGCAGGTTACTGAATCTGATTTTTACGAGCATATTAAAGCTGGGAAATATGATATGGCAGCCCTAGAGCTGCTGCGTATTTCTTTCGGCGAGAGATACGTGTGGTATGAGAAATCATCATTTATCACATTCCTTAAATCATACATATCTGACTTCCTGAACTGCATGAACAATCATGAAAGAAAGATTGATTACGAAAGCGCGTATTTCAGGCTTGAGCAGGCAGTGCTGGGCATGGAAAATGAGGACGCCGACAAGAGGATAGTCTTTGGCATGATGAATGTGCTGAAGAATGTCCTGATAGAAGAAAACTGCGACAGGGAAAAGGAGATGCTGGATTTCCAGTACTCCTGTATGATGCAGATGATGCAGGTTATTAATAATCTGGGGCACAAGAGGGACAATGAGACTGTATTTGCTCAGTGGATATCAAACTCCATTGCCAGGGAGATGCTTACCTACGGCGAGGGCAATGATGAGGCATATGCATCATTGAGTGATAAGCTTCTTCAGCTGAATTTTTCGGCTTCGTTTTTCTATACCCTGGAAAAGCCTTTCGTATATTATGATGAACATGTTACCCACGACTGGCGGGTGCCTGCCAAAGTGCTGTTAAAGAGCTATTATAACAACCCGATGGATGTCAAGGTGGTTCCTAAGGAAAAGCAGCTGATGGATTCCAAGGCAATGTTCGGCAATGAATTCATGGATCCGAACAGGCGCTATACCCTGATAGCTAACCTGATCAGTGTAAATGAGGAACAGTTAGGTTTCCTTCTTTGCGAGCTTCCTACTTCATGGGTAAGGCATATTTATACTATTACAGTTCAGTTGTCCAGTACCATGAAGATCATGAACATGATAGATGAGCAGGCTGAGATAAGGAAACAGCTCGAACTGTCCCTTGATCGTATAAAGGAAAACAATAAGGCTCTTGAAAAGATATCCAAGCTGGATGAGCTTACCGGTATTTACAACAGGCGTGGCTTTATGGATACGGCAGCAGAGCAGGTAAGGAATAAGTATAATGAAGGCCGGACTGCAATATTGATATTTGCGGATCTGGATAATCTTAAGTCTATAAATGACAAGCTGGGACATGATGAAGGTGATTTTGCGCTTCGTTCCATAGCGGCTATATTAAAAGAATCACTGCGACAGACGGATATAATATCCCGTATAGGTGGAGATGAATTTATGGCTCTTGCTTTGGTGAACGCAGATGACGGAAAGGGTGAGCAGATCAAGGCCAGGATCGTAGAGGTTATGGACCGTTTTAATGAAAACTGTGATAAACCTTACTATATAGAGGCAAGCCTTGGTTTCGCTAAGTTTAGTTGCTCAAATGATATTTCTCTTGAGGAATACATGGATCTTGCAGATGAAAAGCTTTATGAGGATAAGCGCAGGAAACGTAAAAATATCATGAAACGTGTTGTGGTCAGAAAGAAATAAGCCGAGAGTAATGAAATAAAAATAGCAACAAAAAACAACGCCTTAAAGGCGTTGTTTTTATGCGGAAGGCGGGACTTGAACCCGCACGTCGTTGCCAACACTAGATCCTTAGTCTAGCCTGTCTGCCAATTCCAGCACTCCCGCAGACGAACGTTATTGTAACAGAATCAATAGGTATATGTCAAGAGAAAATTTTATTATTTTAAAAATTTTTGATTGACAGAAATTGAAACACAGAGTAGAATAATATTCGTTACTGCAGGAATGGCGGAATTGGCAGACGCGCACGGTTCAGGTCCGTGTGAAAGCAATTTCATGAGGGTTCAAGTCCCTCTTCCTGCACTAAAAGGGGAAATGCAGATGGTGTGTCGAATGGTTTCGAATGGTTGCATTTCTCTTTTTTTATGTTAAAATTATTGTGGGGGGGACAAGGATAGAAAGCTATTTGAGGAGTTCTTATGGAAGAAAAAGCTATAGTGCAGCAACGGGTGAAATTTATCTGCCTTGCAGTTCTGTTTTGTACCCTTGTAGCCTCTGAGTCTCTTATCATCTCCGGATTCGGAATAACTGAAGAATTGGAGTTCCTTGTAAATCTGTTAGGTGTACTGACAGTTTTACAGATTTTAATTGCTATATTCCTTGTTACGATATCTAAAGAAGGCTATTACTATGTAATGATCCTTTTTGCTATCGAAACGGTTATTGTAGCAGTGAAAATGGCTTTTGCAAAGGAAATGCTGCTTGCTCCAATGCTGGCCATGATACTGCTTGGCATATGCGTACAGTATGTGATTCATAGGCTGATAATCAACCTGACGACAAAGGAAGAACAGGTCGAGGAAATGTCTCACAAAGATGTCCTGACAGACCTTCCCAACAGACGTTCGGTAAAGGAGCATATGGATGAGCTGATCGCATCCCACTGCGAACATTATGCAGTTGCCATTATAGATATTGATAATTTTAAAAACGTAAATGATACCGCCGGGCATGAAAGCGGCGATGAAGCGTTAGGGCAGATTGCAGAGAGATGGAAGGATGTACTTAGTGATAATGATTATCTTGCAAGACTTGGCGGTGATGAGTTTGCAGTTGTCATATCTGAGTACGAATCACTTGAAAATTTGGACAGAGTGCTGGGCAATATTCTTTCTGCACTGAGTGAGAAATTTGTATTAAAGGATAGGGATTATTACCTGACCGCAAGTATGGGTGTGGCATTTTATCCGGGGGATTCCATAGATGCCAGCCAGAGTCTTAAATATGCTGATATGGCTATGTACGTTGCCAAGAAACAGGGACGTAACCAGCAGGTATATTTCAATAGTATCATGAACGATGCCATTGAAAAGAATGTTAAACTGGAGACAATAATTCGTGGCGCGTTGGAGGCAAATGCTTTTACGTTACTATATCAGCCCCAGTTTAGAACTACGGACAAGAAACTCAGAGGTTTTGAAACTCTGATTCGTATGTGGGATATCAATGGTATGCCTGTAAGTCCGGCGGAGTTTATTCCTATTGCCGAGCAGTCTTCTCTTATAAAGGATGTAGACAGATGGGTACTGTCCCATGCAATGTTTGATTTTATGGTTTTGGTAGAGAAAAATCCGGACCTGGTTCTTTCTGTCAATATATCGGCACTCCACCTGTTGGATGAAAATTTCCTGAATGACCTGGATGAAGTTCTGGAAATGACTAATTTTCCTACAGCGTGCCTGGAACTTGAACTTACAGAGACGGTTATGGTGGAATCTGTGGACCATGCCAAGGATGTGCTTCAGAAGATTAAGGAAAGAGGAATACAGATCGCGCTGGATGATTTTGGAACAGGCTATTCATCCCTTAAGTATTTAAAGGACCTTCCTATTGACCTGCTTAAAATAGACAAGACTTTTGTAGATTCAATAAAGGATAAAAAGGATGAATCTTTCATTGCGGCTATTATTTCATTGAGCCAGATAATGAATTTTGCTGTTATATCCGAAGGCGTGGAGGAAGAATACCAGCGTCAGCTGTTGGCTGACCTTGGATGCGATTATATACAGGGTTTCCTTTGGGGGAGACCGCTTATGCTGGAGGATGCAAGGAAACTGATATTCGGAATACCGGTGCATCCTGAGGAGCCGAAGGAGATATCGCCTCCTAAAAGAAGATAAGGAGAAAAATTATGGCAACAGTGTCAGATCAGATAATCGATGAAGTAAAGAAGGTTATACACGGAAAAGATGAAGTGATAAAACTTACGCTGTGTGCCATACTTGCCGGGGGACATGTACTTCTGGAAGATATACCGGGAGTGGGGAAGACCACTCTGGCTGTTGCTTTTTCCAAGGCACTTTCCCTTGCATACAGGCGAGTACAGTTTACGCCTGATGTAATGCCCAGTGACCTGCTGGGATTTAACCTTTATGACAAGAATGCCGGTGAATTCAGATTTCAGCCCGGCAGCATCTATACAAATCTTTTTCTCGCTGATGAGATAAACAGGACATCACCCAAAACACAGTCTGCGCTTTTAGAGGTTATGGAAGAACGTCACGCTACTGTTGAAGGCGTAACCAGATATATGCCGGAGCCCTTCTTTGTGCTTGCGACGGACAATCCTTTTGGATCATCTGGTACACAAAAGCTGCCGGAATCACAGCTGGACAGATTTATGATCTGCCTTACCATGGGATATCCGGATTTTGAAAACGCATTAGCAGTGCTGAAGGGGGATTCTTCGGTGACCCTTACCCGGGTAAATGCTGTTGCGGATACGGAAAAGATTATTTCCATGCAGGCTGAGGTAAAGGAAGTTTTTGTTTCGGACGTTATTTATGAATATATTGTGAAACTGACGGAAACCACCAGGGATCCTATGTATTTTGCGTTGGGACTTTCGCCCCGTGGAAGCATTGCAGTGCTTAAGATGGCTAAGGCTTATGCATACGTTCAGGGACGGAATTACGTGATTCCTGAGGATGTGCATGATGTATGGTATGCTGTTGCGGGACACCGGGTTCGTCTTGGCGGACAGGCCAAGGCGTCCGGGATAAGTACAGAAGAAGCGCTGAAACGCGTACTTGGTCAGGTGGAAGTACCCAGGATCAGTTAATTTTTATCGGATTTTATATAAATGTACAGAACATATCATCCGCTTTATATTATTTCTTATACTTTGACGATACTTCTGTTTGTTCTGGGGGCAGTTTTTTACAGACAGCCGCTTGTTGCTGTCCTGTTGCTTTTGATGGTAATTCTTGTCCCGGTTTCTGTTTTTATCACACTGATGTGTGCAGAACGGCTCGAACCGGATGTGTGCGTAGATAAAAAAAGCGACATCAGCGTAACCCAGTCTGTTAATCTCACAATAAAGCTTAATAATCCTACAATTGTTCCCCTGCTGAATTGCAGACTTGGCTTTTCTCTTGGCAATTCTCTGATGGGAAGTTTTGAAAATGAGGTAGTTATGCCTGCAGAGGCAAAGCGGATTAAGGAAGTGCGTATCCCGATTGAGACATCTATGCCAGGGATGGTGCGGGTGGTATTTTCATCTTTGTCGGTCACTGATTTTCTTCATTTCTGTACATTTACTTATCCCTATGAAAAAATTATAGAGTTTCCGGTGATGCCTGCGGAAAGGCTGCTTCCACCTTTGAAATTCACAAAAGTAAGTATTCCTTCTGATGAAGCTGTATCCACAGGGGATGGAGATCTTACCACGGATATAAAGGAGGTTCGTGAGTATAGGAATGGTGACAGACTCAGGGATATACATTGGAAGATATCTGCGAGAAAAGACGAGATTATGGTAAAGGAGTATGACCGGACAAAAGATCTTTATTACGTGGTGCTGCCGGAATTTGAATTTGATTTTCTCAAGGATGATATGGAAACGTTTTATGCCTGTGGAAAAGAGTTGCTGAAAAGAAAGGAAACTTTTCGTGTGGCGATCGTCGGGGATACAGGAGATTTTTTGGAAATGCATAAAGTGGCCAGCCCTGAGGAGCTTGATACGGTGCTCTACCGAATATATGATGTCTATAGCGGGCTTAAGGCTGGTGTTTCGTCACAGATCTATGATATTTTCTGCAGACAGTACCCGGATATGCCGGGAGTGATAAGGATACATAGAGGCAGTGTAGTTATGCCTGAGATTATAGAGGAGTATTGAAACAGATGGCAGTGGTCTTTGGGACAAAAAGAAAAGAACTGAATCAGAGGGCTGATGAACTTAATCGGTTCGGTCTTGCTATGGGGGATTTCAGTACCGGCAATAAATCTAATCGTTTCTTTTTGTGCTTTATCAGAGCCTGCCTTATCTTTATGGCTACATATGGTACCGTAGGCGGAGTTGTATCTGCTGTAGGGCTGCAGTATGCGTGGCCTATAGTTGTGCTTGCGCTTTTTGTGTTGGCCTTCTTTTCGGCGTTCCTTTACTACAATAAGGTATCTTTTTATATAGGTTATATCGTAGTATTTGCCGGTTTTATTGTTTTTTCCATATCGTCATACTGGTATATAAACTCTGGTTATCAGGCTTTTGTGAACGTGCTTTACAACAAGTATAGTGATTTTTTTGCATTGCTTTCGGTCAGGGAGGCGGCTGAGTATGTCACCAACAGATATGTTACTGTGTCCTATGCAATGATATTTATAGGATGGTTTTTCTCGATATTACTAAATATTGCAATATCAGGATATATGAACCTGCCGGCAACTTTTCTATTAACTTTCCTGCCGCTCCAGACTGTGTTCTATATTGATCTGACCCCGTCGGTGCCATACCTTGTGATGCTTATCACGGTATATGTGTCGGTTGCTTTGCTCAGGCGTTCCGGCCACTTTTCGCTCCCTTACAAAAATGCAAAAGGGGAAGAGTTTGACAGGACGAGAAAAAAGACAAGGGCTGGTACGGAAAAACATATCCATGTATATCTTTCTACCAGCTCCGGTATGCTTACTATAGCAGGCTACAGTCTGCTTATAGCAACAGTATTTTTACTGGTGGTATCGGGAATCTTTTCGGAATTGGGAAGTAAATATGTCTCGAATAAGGTGAAGAATACAACGGATGCTTATGTGAAAACTGCTGTCCAGGAAGGCTTGGGCTCTCTTTTGAACAGATACCGGGCAAAAGGTGGATTGGCAGAAGGAAAGTTGGGCGGTATTGGTAATGTGGCACCGGATTTCCAGACCGATATGTATGTACGGTTTGTTCCGTATTCGACAGGAACTGTGTATCTTAAGGCGTATACGGGGGTTAATTATGAGAATAGTTCCTTTAAGGGTTATTCTAATGATGTTAGTGAGGATGTACCGCTTATGCCGGATCCTGTACTTCCTGCTGATGGTGAATACTCAAAGATGTGGATATCGAATATTGATGCAGGGCGATCTTATTTCTTTAGGCCGTATTACAGTTACTATGCCACATACAACAAGGCAAAATGCGGTGATGTAATTGCGGAAGAAACAACTGACTATGCAAATCAGAATTATGGCGAAAGTTTTGCGATGCTGGACGATGATGACAAAATAAATGAATTTGCATCCGGTGATGCATGGGATAATTATGAGGTTTTATTTGTCCCCTATGAGATGTTATTATCATATCAGCCAAATCCGAATGTTACGGATGAATACGAAAAATATGTTTATGACACTTATCTGACGGTGCCGGATGAGCAGAAGGAAGAACTGGAAAAGTTCCTTGAAGAAGCGGGTATTGAATATGATGCATCAAAGTGGGACGATGTGGATGTGAACGATGCAGATGCATACCAAAGGGCACAGCAGGAACGGCTTGATGCGGTTTCGGATCTTGCGGTCTATTTTAGAAATAATTTTGAGTATACCATGTCTCCTGGCGTGACGCCCTATAACGAAGATGTGGTTACATATTTTCTTAATGTGCAGCATAGAGGATTTTGCGCACATTTTGCATCTTCATCAGCCTTACTTTTAAGGTGCCTCGGAATACCTACGCGATACGTTGAAGGATATGCAATATCCTATGAGGATGTGATGGATTCGGATGGTATTGAAGGGGATGTGTCAGAATGGCAGGTCAGCAGCGAGACTTATGAAAATGCAGGAATTGTAGAAGTGGATGTCACGGACGGAAGCGCTCATGCGTGGATTGAAATTTATCTTGATGGGTATGGCTGGATACCGTATGAGATGACGCCACCTTCTGACGACGATGAACTCAGCACATCTCAATTGAGCCTGTATGCCCTGTTTGAAGGACTGCTCTATCAGACAGCGAGAAATACTGTTGAAAATGATGATGGTAACTCCGGAGATGTTGCATATGGAAATATAAGTAGGGGCAGTGGCGCTTTTAGGGCGATGGATTTCCTTTTTAAGCCATTTTGCTGGATATTAGGTACACTGACAGCTGTGTTCGCTGCGGTTTATCTGTATCGCTACTTGAAACCGATAATAAAGAGCGGAAAAATGCTGAAAAACGGCGACTATGCAGGGGCGTTGCTTGAACGGTACAAGCGGGTTCCAAGAAAACTTTACAAGAGACGTCTGCTTTGTAAAAAGAACCAGACGCTCCGTGATACGGAAGATTTCATAAAAAAATGGATTGAAGACGGGAAAGCAGAAAAAAAGCAGGCATTCGGAAAGAAAAAACGTAAAGCTGTTTACGTAAAAGCACCGTCAATTACAGTTGCGGAGCTCGGAGAAATAATGGTGCTTCTCAGGAAGGCAGCATATTCCGGCAAATCATTGGAAAATGATGAATACAAGCGCGGGATAAAGCTGCTTAGGAAAATTTAAGTAGATAGCGAAAATAATGCTTTTCCGCAAAAGGCGTGAGATTGCGGGCAGTATATGATTATGGTATAATTGTAGGGATATTGGGGGACTATTCCTGTTAGCGCGATGTTAAAAAGGGACAAGAAGGAAAAAAAGGGAATAAGGGAAGATAGTTCTGTTAAGTCTATTCTGGTTACGGCATTGGTGATGCTTTTATTTAGCGTGGGCTTAAGCCTTGCAATGAGCATGTCCATGGAGTCAGCATATCGCAAGGAAATATCCGATGATTTCCAGGAACATCATATCTTATCTGCATCCATTCTGGGCCGTTATTATTCAAGGGAAGCTGAAACTGCAAGAAATATGGCCGGAGTATTGTCGACATTTGAGTCGATGTATTCCATTGATGAGGTACTTGATGTAGAAGGGCGTTTTACCACAGTTGACGAACGGGCTCACATAGGTTATGTGGGCGGAGACGGCTTTATATACCTTGACGGAGAAAGATATTACCCGGAAGTTCATGAGAATCTTTTTGAGTATTTCAAAGGATACAAAATAGCAGAAGGCAAGACGATGGTCACAGAGGCAGGGGCTCTTATTTCCTGCATTGATTCATCTGATGTAGTAACAATAGCGCCTATTCACATCAAGGGTGAGTGCGTTGGATTTATCTTTATACCTATTGATACGGAAAGAATTTTCGCAAGGGAAACTTTCGCGTCACAGACTGAAGAAGCGGAGCTGCTGCTCGTAAATAGGCAGGGGAAGATACTTGCTACCAGTTCCGGGAAGGTTGGCAACGCTGAGAATATGCCTGTTACGGTATCGGGGGATGAAGGAGTGGAAGTGCCGGCGTCAGCGGAAACTGCTGTAGGTATTACCGTTCAGGAAATGCTTGATGAAGAGGCTGACGGCAAGACTCGTACGAGGCAGACTATACAGAACCTTACCAGGGGGATTTCCAATGACGAAGAGGGAATGATCACATTGCGTGATTCTGACGGATACAAATTCCAGGTTTCATATGCGCCGGTTCTGGATTCATACAGACTTTATCTTGTTACCCGTTACAATTCAAATATCATTGAGAGCGGCGTACAGCCCATGATATACAGAAGTGTATCCACTTGCCTGACTATTATTTGCATAATGATAGGTGCGATAATGTATGTCTGGCTTATTGCACGCAGAACCAGTGATACGGCTGAACGACTGGCATATGAGGATCCTCTTACCGGTGGAAAGAATGTGAACTATTTTAATGAGTTTGCACAGATTCTGTTGCATGACAATAAGGAAATGCCTTATGTTATATGCCGTTTTGATATAGCAAATTTCAGATATATCAACGAATCCTATGGCCATGTAAAAGCGGATCAGGTTCTTAAGGCCTGCGTAAAAGAATTCGAGAGCTGTTTTGGTTCCAGAGAACTCTGCGTAAGAATGAATGCGGATCAGTTCCTTGCTTTGATGGTAAATGATGCGAGCCTGGATGGAAGACTTGAGGCGTTTCGTGCGGCTGTGAATGCTGCTGCCAGGGGTGTGGGTATTAAGTATCCCATTAAATTCAAGCTTGGTGTATATCAGGTGCGTAAACATGAAAAAGATGTGGATGTTATGATAGACAGGGCAAACGCAGCCCGCAGGATGCTTAGGGGTGATGAGAAACATAACCGTCTTACATATTCCGAAGAGATAGCATCCAACATGCATAAGGCAAACCTGATCGAATCACAGATGCAGCATGCACTGGCGTCGGGAGAATTTAAAGTTTATCTTCAGGCTAAATGGGATATAGAGAAAAACACGGTCTGTGGCTGCGAGGCACTGGTGCGCTGGGTAAGGTCTGACGGAAAGATAGTAAGGCCTGATGAGTTCATTCCTTTGTTTGAGAAGAACGGTTTCATAGAAATGCTGGATTTTTACATGCTGGAGACTGTCTGCCAGATGGTATGCAACCTTCAGAAGGAAGGAAAGATGGTTTATCCTGTTTCGGTAAACCAGTCCAGAGTTCTGCTGCATAACCCGGACTATCTTGACAATGTGGTTGATATTCTCAGGAAGTACAAGATTCCTGAGGGCTTAGTGGAGCTTGAGATAACGGAGACCGTTTTCGAGGATGAGAAAGACAGGATATTCAGTGTCCTTGATAAACTGAGAGCATGCGGCGTCAAGCTTAACATGGATGATTTCGGTTCCGGCTATTCATCACTGAATATGCTGAAGGATGTTCCTTTTGATGTAATAAAGATTGACAGGATTTTCTTCTCTGCATCCGTGGATAATGAAAAGAGTAGAAAAGTGCTTCGCAAGATTGTCGAGATGATTAACGATATCGGCATGGATGTAGTCTGCGAAGGCGTGGAAAATCAAGAACATGTGGAGTTCCTGCGTAGCATCGGTGTGAGGAAGGTACAGGGATTCTATTATGCGAGGCCGATTCCTGCTGAGGAGTTTATAAACAATTATTGTGAATGATATGTGCTTGCTGACGGATGAAGAGATACTGGCACTTCCGAAAGATAATTTCCAGAAGAAAACAGATGAATACATAAGGAGTATGAAGGAAAGGGGGGAGCGCGGACGGCTCCTGCTCCATAGTTGTTGTGCCCCTTGTTCCAGTTACTGTCTGGAATATCTCAGGCAGTATTTTGATATTACGGACTTTTTCTTTAATCCAAATATAACAAATGCGGATGAATATGAAAAAAGGGCAAACGAACTTGAAAGACTTATATCTGAATATAACAAAACAGAAGGTGGTATAATCAAGTATGCTGCCGGCAGTTATTCGACGGAAGAGTTTATGAAAGCCGTGAAAGGATTTGAAAATGAACCTGAAGGCGGACTTAGGTGTGTGAAGTGTTTCAGGCTTAGGTTATATGAAACCGCTAAATATGCAGCAGAAAACGGTTTTGACTGTTTTACCACCACATTAACAATCTCTCCATTAAAAAACGCATCTGTGTTAAACTATTTAGGCCGGGAAGCGGCGGAGAAGTTTGGGACATATTTTTTGCCCTCGGATTTTAAAAAAAGGGGCGGGTATCAGAGATCGATAGAACTCTCAAAGGAATACGGATTGTACAGACAGGATTATTGCGGCTGTGTCTTTTCAAAAAAGGAATCAGAGAGAAGAAGGCAGTCTTATTAAGGAGGGAGCCGGACAAATACGGCGGAAAGGAAAATATGGAAAAATTCATCGTAAAACTTGAAAATGAAATGAAAAAGGCTTTTGAGGCCGCAGGGTATGACGGCAGCCTGGGAAGGGTGACGGTAAGCAACAGGCCGGACCTTTGCGAGTACCAGTGTAATGGTGCTATGGCGGGAGCAAAGCTTTTCCATAAAGCACCTATCATGATTGCGGAAGATGTGGTAAAGCAGCTTGAAGAATCAAAAGTCTTTTCTTCGGTTGAGGCGGTGGCACCTGGCTTTATCAACCTTAAAGTATCTGAAGCGTTTCTTACTGAATATGCAGGGGAGATGTTTGCAAGTGATAAGTTCGGCCTTGAGGCGCCTGAAAAACAGCAGACCATAGTTATTGATTACGGCGGACCGAATGTGGCAAAACCCCTTCATGTTGGACATCTGCGGCCTGCGATAATCGGTGAGAGCATTAAACGCATATCCCGTTATGCGGGGCATAAGGTCATAGGTGATGTTCATCTTGGTGACTGGGGAATGCCTATGGGACAGATTATTACTGAACTGAAGGAGAGGAAACCGGAGCTGGTATATTTTGATGAAAAATTTACCGGCGAATATCCTGAGGAGCCGCCATTTACCATATCGGAGCTTGAGGAAATCTATCCTATTGCCAGCGGAAAATGTAAAAAAGACGAAGAATACAAGAAACGTGCATTACAGAATACCAAAGAGCTGCAGGAAGGCCGACGCGGCTACAGGGAACTGTGGAAACAGATCCTGAAAGTTTCTGTTACTGACCTTAAAAAGAATTATGAGAAACTGGATGTTTCTTTTGACTTGTGGATGGGCGAATCTGATGTTGACGATATGATCCCTGAAATGGTTGATAAGATGAAAGCAGACGGATTTGCATATCTTTCAGAGGGAGCACTGGTGGT
This sequence comes from Lachnospiraceae bacterium AB2028, assembly GCA_000621425.1. GTDB lineage: Bacteria > Bacillota > Clostridia > Lachnospirales > Lachnospiraceae > NK4A136. The sequence goes on along the minus strand of KK211276.1, from coordinate 124,096 downwards.
GGATATCGCTGAAGAAAGCGATAAAAAGGAGTATCCTCCCTGCATAGTGCTTAAGTCAGACGGGGCAAGCAATTACGAAACTACGGATTTAGCTACCATTAAATACCGTGAGAAGGAGTTTAAACCGGATGCAATACTTTATGTGGTTGATAAGCGCCAGGAGCTTCATTTCATACAGGTGTTCAGGACCGCTAAGAAATGCGGACTGGCAAAGCCGGAGACCAGCCTTGAATTCATAGGTTTCGGTACAATGAACGGATCTGACGGAACTCCATTTAAGACTCGTGATGGCGGAGTACTCAGACTTGAGTACCTTTTAGGTCAGATAGAAGACCAGATGTACGAAAAGATAAGTGAAAATAAGGACATACCTGAGGATGAGGCTAAGAAGACAGCTGATATCACGGCACTTGCGGCAATAAAATACGGTGATCTTTCCAATCAGGCATCTAAGGATTATGTCTTTGATGTAGACAGGTTCACTGCGTTTGAAGGTGATACAGGTCCCTATCTTCTTTATACTATGGTACGTATTAAATCTATTCTTACCAGATATAAGGAACAGGGCGGCAGTGTAAGCAGGGATATGAGAGGCTTTGGAGAGGTGCATCCTGCGCTCTTATGCGGCGCACCTGGAAAGAATGTTTTCAGGGATATGGCAGGCTTTTCACAGATGATAGAAGAAGCTTTTACTGAACGTGCACCGCACAAGGTTTGTGCTTTTGCCTACAGATTGGCAAATGACTTCAATTCCTTCTATCATGAGACTAAGATTCTTGCAGAGCCGGATGAGAACAAGAAGGCAGCATACATCAATCTGCTTAATGCGGTACTTGAGATGTTTGAATGCTGTATCAGCCTTCTTGGCTTTGACGCACCGGAGAGAATGTAAGGTTATATGGCTTGAAAGTTTTTTAGATATATTGACATTAAAGGCTACAAAGTATAGGATTTGTTTAAAACAATATTATAGGGAGGAAAAAACAATGGCAGAAGTAAAGACAAGGGTTTTTCTTGAGTATGGCGGAAAGCAGTATGATTTCGATAAGCTTGCAGACCAGGCTAAGAAGGATTTCAAGAAGGGCAATAAGACAGAGCTTAAGGACATAGAGTTGTATATAAAGCCGGAGGATGGAAAAGTATACTATACCGCTAACTCAGATAAGGCACATGGTGATATAGATCTTTGATGTGGAGCTGAAGAATTTTAGATAATAGAGTGCAACAAAAAAACTTGAAACATTATGTTTCAAGTTTTTTAATAGCGAGAGGGGGATTTGAACCCTCGACACCGCGGGTATGAACCGCGTGCTCTAGCCAACTGAGCTATCTCGCCACGATCGGAATTGACCGAACGTTTAGATTATACTCAACCGAATGGTGGTTGTCAACATGAATTTTTATTTGCCGACTATAATTTGGCCGTAGAAAATGAGTGATTTTTGAAACGCGATATTGATTATTTGATGGTTGTCGGATATACTATAAGTCGCAGGTTTTTTAATATTTTCTTATGAGGAGGCAAAAAAATGGCAAATATAGTTTGTCCTCAATGCCACAGAATCGTTGATGAAGGGACAAGATCATGTCCGGGTTGCAAATTTAATATCAAGAAGTACGTAAAGGATATGAAGAAAAATGGCGGAAGTTTTAATTCCACCATTTCTTTAGGAAGTGTATATAATCATAATGATGACAGTTCTCTTCCGGAATTGGATTTCTTAAAGAATCCACCGGTAAGTGAACCGGCACCAGCGCCGGAACCGGCACCACAGCCCGTGCAGGCAGAGATACCGGCAGCAGCACCTGTAGTGGCAGAGGCTCCTGTTCAGGAAGCTCCGCAGGAATATACAATAATGCAGGGGAATGTTCAGCCGGCTCAGACCTATGGAACTGCACCTGTTCAGGCTCCTGTTTCAACATCAACACAGGAATATACCATTACCCCGGGAAATGCACAGCCGACTCAGAGTCATGCTATACCTCAGGCGGCTACTACCGTATCGGGACAGTCGTCTCTTTCAAGTTCGCGTTTTGCTTATAAACCAAGAACTGCAGCAGCGGCACCTGAGTATGATCCAAATTATAAGGCAAAGCAGGCAGAGCTTGCAGCCGCAGAGGCAGAGCAGCCTGTTGTTGCAGAAACACCGGTTATGGAACCGGTTCAGGAAGCTTATGCGGCGCCTGCAACACAGCCTACAGAGCAGCCTTCATTGTATGCAGCACCCGCAGCGCCTGCACAACCTGCAGCACAGCCTTCGCTGTATGCAGCGCCTGCACAGTCCGCAGCACAACCTTCGCTGTATGCAGCGCCTGCACAGTCCGCAGCACAACCTTCGCTGTATGCGGCACCGGCACAACCTGCAGCGCAGCCTTCACTGTATGCGGCTCCTGCAGCGCCCCAGACCGATCCGGGAGCACCTGCTTCGTTATACGGAACAGCACCGGCACAGTCTGCAGCACCTCAAACCGATCCGGGAGCACCTGCTTCGTTGTACGGAACGGCACCTGCACAGTCTGCAGCACCTCAAATCGATCCGGGAGCACCTGCTTCGTTGTACGGAACGGCACCTGCAGCGCCTGCGCAGCCTGCAGCACCCCAGACCGATCCGGGAGCACCCGCTTCACTGTATGGAACTGCTCCGTCAAAGAATGATTCAGGTATTAAGGCAAATTTATATACTTTGGATAAAACGGAACAGCATACGGAGGTTGGTGTACATGCTGGAATAGGTGGAAGCAGCAGCCGAACCGTTATCGAAAAGTTAGGCGGTATGGAGGAAAAGAAAGAATCAAATCTGATTCTGGTGGATCCTACCCAGAATAATGGACCGGTATTTGAATCTCCGCTTCTCAACCAGACGGTTGTTAAGAGTGGTGGCGGAGCCCTTACAGGCACATCCAAGATGTCGATCATGGAGAAAATCCGTCAGGAAGAGATGGCAAGAGAAGAGGCTCTTAATTCGGTATTTGAATCACCAAACCTTAGGAAGGCTGAAAAGAACATTCAGTCCGGTGCCGGAGCGGCTGGTGGAGCACTTTCAAATATGGGTGATATGTCCTTTGATTTTGGTAATCCTGAAGAGGATAATATATTTAAGACACAGAAGTACAAGATCGGAGCCGGTGGCGATGAGCAGAGACAGCAGCAGGCAATGGATAAGGCACTTCAGGAGGCTCTGAAAGAGGCTCAGAGAATGGAGCAGGGAAGGATTCTTCCGCAGCCTGGCGTTGTTTCGCCGCAGCCTTCTATGCCGGCGGGCAGCTCTATGTATGGAACTGCACCTGCGGCACCGGGAGGAAGTCCTATGTATGGGACTGCGCCTGCACAGCCAGCAGCACCAGCTGGAAATCCGTTGTATGGACAGCCTGCTGCACCTTCGGGCAATCCGTTGTACGGTCAGCCTGCACAGAATAATCAGGGAGCCGGTAGTAGCGTTGTAAATTTCAATCCTGCATACGGAATGCCGGGACAGACACCTGCAGGAGGCGCTAATCCGTTTCTTGGAGGTGGACAGTAAAAACGGTACAGATTGATTATCTGTAGCAGATTAATAAGTCATTAATAAATGGTAAACAGAGTCGACAACAGCAATATTTACACTAATTCCTATACCCAGGCTACGGGGCAGCGGAAAAAGGTAGATGCTGCCAGTGTGCCGGCTTTTTTACTTGACCATGATGAGCGTGGTGTGGTATGGGACAGGGAACCTGAGGAAAAAAGAAACGAAGGTGGACTGGCCCTTAACAATAAATTATCCGGTGAGAAAAAGGATACATACGAAAGTACCATATCAAAGCCGGAAGAAAAAGAGAAGACGGAGTCTCCCTATACAGATGCACTTTTTGAGAATATCTCGCGGGTTATAAAGAACCTGTTTAAAAAGATACTTGATTTTGTCTGGTATGGGAATGATGAAAAAAAAGCAGAGGGGAGCGAAGAAAGTACTGACGCGGCTGGTCTAAATTCTGAGGCATCAAGTCATGATGTGCCTGCTGAAGACGAGAAAGTATCCGTAGAAAAAGAGTCTGCAGAAATAAAGAAAACAGGAACAAATAGGATAAACAAAGGATCTTCGTTCGAAATCCCGGAACTTGAAGGTACCCCTGCCCGCAATACATCAATAATCACATATTATGACAGGCGTGGGCGCATAGTTAAGCAGGATGATCTGGATACAAGACGGATCCTTTTCAATGAGCCTCTGGATCGTGAAATTGATGCAGGAGAGTACGGTAAGTACAGAAAATATATGTAAGTAGAATTGTAATAGATATAAGTATGGAGGAGTTATGAGAATAGGAAGCGGATATGATGTACACAGGCTTGTGGAAGGCAGGAAACTGATAATAGGCGGTGTGGATATACCATATAAGAAAGGTCTGGCAGGACATTCTGATGCGGATGTTCTTCTCCATGCCATATCTGATGCACTGCTTGGCGCAGCTGCATTGGGGGATATCGGCCTGCATTTTCCAGATACATCGGATGAGTATAAAGGCGCGGATAGCAGGGGGCTTTTAAGGCGCGTTGCGGATATGATAAGTGAGAAGGGTTTTATTATAGAAAACGTGGATGCAACGGTAATCGCTCAGGCACCGAAGATGAGACCTTATATTGATAGCATGCGTGCAAATGTTGCAGAGGATCTGGGAATTGATATATCCAGGGTAAGCATAAAGGCTACTACAGAGGAGCATCTTGGTTTTACCGGACGTGAAGAAGGCATATCGGCCCAGGCTGTATGTCTGCTCAGCAGTTATGATGATGCGGTTTCAGTTGATGTTACTGATAAGGGAATGACAGGAGCTCAGGGGTGCGCAAGCGGACAGGGGTGCGCCGGTGCAAATGGCGGTTGTCCTGCCATAAAGGCTCTCAGGGATTCCAAAGATACAGGGAAGGAACCTAAGAAAAGCAAAAAGGATAAATCAGATAAAGCCCAGAAGAAGAAACAGCAAAAGAAAGATAAAGAGAAAAAAGAAAAGAAGAAGTATAAAAAGATAGAAGTCTGAAAGAAATTCACGCTGTATGAAATTTAGCAATACAGCATAAAATCTGATATAATTAGCACTTAGTGTTATGAAGCGGCAGGGAATGCTGCGGAAAGGGAAGAAATGAGACTCTATAATACAAAAAGCAGACTGGTTGAGGAATTTGTGCCTTTTGAAGAAGGAAAAGTAAAGATGTATACCTGTGGACCCACGGTATATCATTTTGCGCATATCGGAAATCTTAGAAGTTACATCTGCGAAGATGTGTTAGTTAAGACTATGAGATATGCGGGATATGATGTAAAGCGCGTAATGAATATTACGGATGTGGGACATCTTACCAGTGACGCAGATACCGGCGAGGACAAGATGCTCAAGGGCGCAAAGCGTGAGCATAAGACTGTACTGGAAATCGCGGATTATTATACAGAAGCATTTTTTAAGGATTTTGCAAAGCTCAATATTGGCATGCCTGATGTAATAGAGCCTGCAACCCACTGCATACCTGAATTCATAAATATGATAGAGGTACTGCTGGAAAAAGGCTATGCATACCAGGCAGGAGAGAATGTATATTTTGATACATCAAAACTTGAGAACTATTATGTGCTTTCCAACAGCAATGTCAATGAGAACGACCTTATGGTTGGTGTAAGGGACGACGTTGACGAGGATACAAATAAGCGCAACCGCAGCGACTTTGTTCTCTGGTTTACCAAGTCCAAATTTGATGACCAGGAGCTTAAGTGGCACAGTCCCTGGGGCTATGGCTATCCCGGCTGGCATATAGAGTGCTCATGCATAGGTATTAAGCACCTTGGCGAGCACATGGATATCCATTGTGGCGGTGTTGACAATATCTTCCCACATCATACAAATGAGATCGCGCAGAGCGAGGCATTTTTAGGACATCCCTGGTGCAAATACTGGTTCCATGTTCATCATCTCGTAGATAAGAACGGCAAGATGAGTAAGTCATCCGGAGAATTCCTGACTGTAAGCGTACTTCAGGAAAAGGGCTATGATCCTTTAGCTTACAGATTTTTCTGTCTGCAGTCACATTACAGGAAACCTTTAGAATTTTCATACGACGTGCTTGAGAGCATGACAGGCGCATATGAAAAGCTTATTAAGCGTATCGCCCAGCTTTCTAAAGATGGCGAGATACAGCAGGATAAGTTTGATGAATACAGACAGAAGTTCACGGAAACCCTGACTGATGATGTAAATACTTCCATGGCTTTCACGGTTCTGTATGATGTATTAAAGGCTGATATCAGTGATGCTACTAAGCGTGCATTGGCAGACAGCTTTGATGAAGTTCTTTCCCTTGATCTGATAAAGCGTGCTGATGCACTGTCAGAAGATGCCGGTGAAAGCGTTGATGAAGAAACCGAGAAATATGTGGCAAAGAAGATCGAGGAGAGAAAGGCTGCAAAGAAGGCAAAGGATTTTGCTAAGGCTGATGCAATAAGGGATGAACTTGCGGCAAAGGGAATAATCCTTGAAGATACAAGAGAGGGTGTAAAGTGGCACAAGGCATAAATGAGACTATAGCTTTGAATGGTCAGGGCGATGCCCGTCAGCTGTCGCCGCTGGTGCTTGCCTACATAGGTGATGCATATTATGAAATGGTAGTCCGCACATATGTAGTGTCAGCAGGAAACATGCAGGTTGAAAAGCTGCATAAAAAGGTGACCGGCTTGGTACGGGCATCATCCCAGGCTGCAATAGCAAGGCACTACGTAGATACGGAAGAATTCACTGAAGACGAGCTGGCAGTATTCAAAAGGGGGAGAAATTCCAAATCCCACACTATGCCTAAGAATGCTGAGCCTGCTGATTACCGCAGGGCTACCGGACTGGAGGCTGTAATAGGCTTTCTTTATCTGGACGGTCAGGCCAAGAGGGCAGAGGAACTTATTTTAAAGGGAATAGAGTATCTGGCTGAATAAGGAATATTAAAAATGAAGAATTTCAAGAATGGAAAAAGGCCTCCGGCACATCCGGATCCGCGCAAAAAAATAAATGATATAAGAAGGTCGGAAAAGACTGCTGATGCTGTAGAACACGCTTCGACAGCGAGAAAGACTGAGCTGTATGATGCAGCGGAAGAATCAGCAACTGTTAACGAGAACCGTATAGAAGGCAGGAATGCTGTTATAGAAGCATACCGTTCAGGCAAGACCATTGACAAGATCTATATACTTGACGGCTGCCAGGACGGTCCTATTCAGACCATAAAGCGTCTTGCGCATAAAAGTGATACCATTGTCCGCTTCGTGGACAAGAGTTTCCTGGATCATATGAGCGAGACAGGCATGCATCAGGGTGTTATTGCCACATCTGCAGCTTATGAATATGCTGAAGTGGAGGACATATTTGCACTTGCTGAAAAAAGGGGCGAAGAGCCTTTTGTGTTTTTGCTTGACGGCGTAGAAGATCCCCATAATTTAGGCGCAATAATAAGGACGGCATGCCAGGTAGGTGCACACGGCGTGATCATTCCCAAAAACAGGGCTGTGGGGCTCACATCCACTGTTGCAAGGGCTTCCGCCGGGGCAATAAACTATGTGCCGGTTGCAAAGGTTACTAATCTTTCGAGGACTATTGAAGAACTAAAAGAAAAAGGTATGTGGTTTGCAAGCGCTGAGATGGACGGCGATGTGATGTATGACTGCAATCTTACAGGGCCTATAGGCATAGTGGTTGGCTCGGAAGGCGCAGGCGTAAGCCGTTTAGTCAGTGAAAAGTGCGATATACATGTCAGCATTCCCATGAAAGGTGCGCTGGATTCCCTTAATGTTTCAGTAGCTGCTGCAGTACTTTCCTATGAAGTTGTCAGACAGCGGCTTAAGAAGAAGTGATCATAAAACAGATGCGGGAAATGGCAATGGTTTTTTCAGATACGACAGGCAGCATAGTTGATGGTGTATCCGGCATAGATATAGCTTTCACGGAGAAAAATGCTATAGGCCTTTTCGTGCTCATTCTTCTTGTAATGTGTTCTTCTTTTTTTTCATCAGCGGAGACTGCATTTTCTACTTTAAACAGAACCAGGCTTAAGACTCAGGTGGAGTCCGGTTCCGCAAGGGCGGCTATGGTTTCCGATATTCTTTCCAGCTACAGCAGGATGCTTACAACCATACTTGTAGGCAATAATATTGTGAATATTTCAGCATCTGCCCTGGCTACTGTCTTGGCCACGGATATCTTCGGCTCATGGGCTGTGGGTATTGCGACCGGCCTTTTGACTGTGGTGGTTCTTCTTTTCGGGGAAATCGTTCCTAAGACTACGGCCATGCTCAAGAATGAAAAGATGGCCTTTGCCTATGCACCCATAATCAGGCTACTGATGTTCGTGCTTTTTCCTATCGTATTTATTATAGATAAGCTTTCCAACGGCCTGCTCAGGCTTATGCGTATTGATCCCGAGAAAAAAATCGTCAGCATATCTGAAAGCGAACTGCTTTCCTATGTGGATACAAGCCATTCCCAGGGTGTCATAGAATCCGGCGAGCGAGAGATGATCCATAATATGTTTGACTTTTCAGATGCAGTGGCCAAGGACATTATGGTTCCGAGGGTAAATATGGTCACTGCTGATTTCCACACGCCCTACGAGGAACTGATGGATATATTCAGGGAAAACATGTATACAAGAATCCCTATTTATGAAGATTCGCCTGACAATATCATCGGTGTCCTTAATGTAAAGGACATGCTGTTCGTTGAGAATCCGGATAAGTTCCATTTAAGGGATCTTATGCGTGATGTTTATTATACCTATGAGTACAAAAAGGTGTCTGAGCTGATGAGCGAGATGCGTGAAAAAAGCGTTCCCCTGACTATTGTGCTTAACGAATACGGTGCTGCAGAGGGAATGATCACGCTGGAAGACATGGTGGAAGAGATATTCGGCGAAATCCGTGATGAGTATGACTATGATGAAGAAGAAATGATCTGCAAGTTAGAAGATGGTGTGTACCGCATAGAAGGTACCATGAAGCTGGACGACATAAACGATGCCATAGGAACGGAGTTTGAAAGTGAGGATTATGATTCCATAGGCGGCATTATCATAGAATACCTTGATGACAGGCTGCCGGAGGAAGGGGAAGAAGTAACCCTTGAGGACGGCACACTTCTGAAGGTTGAAAAGGCAGAAAATAACAGGATACTTTCGGTTCTGGCATATCTTCCCGCCAAGGAAAATGATGAGGAATCGGAAAGCTGATGGACATAGTTACTCATGGAAGGAATGACTGAAATCTGATATAATGTAAGTTGGCTTGTTTTATGCGCTTTACCGGCAGAATGAACTGGTGAGGAATTGAAATGGATACGGATATTTTAAACCTAGTAGGAATAAACAAATCATTTGACGGGACTATGGTCCTTGAGGATCTTTCGCTAGATATAAAGCGGAATGAATTTGTTACGCTCTTGGGTCCTTCCGGCTGCGGAAAGACTACTACCTTAAGGATTATAGGCGGCTTTGTAACTCCGGATTCGGGCAAGGTTCTTATGGACGGTGAGGATATTACATCCATGCCTACAGAAAAGCGGCCCCTTAATACCGTATTCCAAAAATATGCGCTCTTTCCCCATATGACAGTGGAAGACAATATAGCCTTCGGCTTAAGGGTTAAAAAGAAGGATGAAAAATACATCCGTGACAAGATAAATTACGCGCTGGAGTTAGTAAACCTTCAGGGGTATGAAAAGAGAAAGCCCCGTTCATTAAGCGGCGGCCAGCAGCAGCGTATTGCTATTGCAAGGGCCATAGTTAACGAGCCTAAGGTTCTGCTTTTGGATGAGCCTTTGGGAGCTTTGGATCTTAAACTCAGACAGGACATGCAGAAGGAGTTGATCCGCTTAAAGAAAGAGCTGGGCATAACCTTTATCTTTGTTACTCACGACCAGGAGGAAGCACTTACCATGTCCGACAAGATCGTGGTAATGAACCAGGGCTACATACAGCAGATTGGAACTCCTGAGGACATATACAATGAGCCCCAGAATGCATTCGTGGCTGACTTTATCGGTGATGCGAATCTTTTAGGGGCAACGATGATCCGTGATGAGCTGGTTGAGATAAACGGCACGAAGTTTGCATGTGTCGACAAGGGCTTTGGTGAGAACAAACCTGTGGATGTGGTCATCCGTCCTGAGGATATGGAGATAAGGAAGAGGGGAGAAGGAATATTCCCTGCTAAGGTATCCTCCATTCTGTTCAAGGGCGTGCATTATGAGATATTTGCCGAAGGCATAGGAATAAACTGGATGATACACACGACTGAGTATCATGAGCCGGGAATGGATATTGATCTGTATGTGAAACCTTTTAATATTCAGATAATGAATAAGCCTGAATCTGAAGACGAAGAGGTTAATCATAAGGAGTAGTGATGAAGCGTAAATTCGTAGCATTGCCATATATCATATGGATGGTGGCATTTATAGTGGTTCCGCTTGTTTTTGTGGCCTACTATGCCTTTACGACAAAGGACGGAAGCATAACCCTTTCCAATGTTTTTGCCATCCTTGATTCAAATCACATCAAGGCTACATTGCTTTCATTGGAGCTTTCGCTTATCTGTACGGTAATATGCCTTTTGATCGCATATCCGCTGGCTCTGGTGATGAGAAGCTTAGACCTTAAGAATAAGAGTACCATGCTCATGGTACTTATACTTCCTATGTGGATGAATTCAGTGCTTCGTATCATGGCACTTCAGATAATTCTCAATAAGAACGGAATAATCAATACGATCATCGGGCTTGTGGGCCTGGGACCTTTTACTATGCTCAATACAAAAGGGGCCATAGTTTTCGGCATAGTCTATGATTTCCTGCCCTATATGATACTGCCGATATACAATGCGGTGATGGATATAGAGGATGACATCATTGATGCGGCAGCAGACCTGGGGGCATCCAAATTTGAGAAGATATTCAAGATAATGATACCCTTGTCAAAAGCAGGCATTATCAGCGGAATTACAATGGTATTCATTCCTTCGCTTACATCCTTCGTTATACCGGAGCTGTTAGGCGGCGGTAAGATACAGCTTTTGGGAAATATTATAGAGCAGGAATTCCTGACGACGGCTGATTATAATCTTGGATCGGGACTTTCATTCGCATTATTAATATTTGTTATAATAGGTCTGCTTTTCACAGAAAAGCATGAAGGAAAAGACAGGGAGTCTAATGTATGGTAGACGGACTTAAGCGTTTTTTCTGCAAATTTTATGTTGCAATAGTTATGATCTTTATGTATGCACCTATCCTGGTGCTTATTGTGCTGTCATTTAATTCCAAGAAGACTTATGCTTCCTGGGGCGGATTTTCATTAAAGTGGTATGCGGATATGTTCCGTTCCACAAGGATAATGAATGCATTTGGCAATACCATAGCGCTAGCGCTTATAAGTGCGGTGGTTGCCACGCTGATCGGTCTTGTGGCCTGCATAGGCATTGATGCTATGAATAAAAGGCAGTATTCCCTGGTTATGACAGTAACAAATATTCCCATGCTGAATGCGGATATAGTTACCGGTATCGCAATGATGCTTTTCTTCATGAGTTTCATGAAACTTAACTTTACCAGTGTACTGCTTGCGCATATTACCTTTAATATTCCCTATGTGATACTGAATATTATGCCACGCTTTAATCAGATCGATGTGAGTACATATGAGGCGGCCAGGGACTTAGGCGGCGGGCCTGTATATTCATTTTTCAAAGTAATACTTCCGGAGATCATTCCGGGGATGCTTGCCGGATTCTTTATGGCAGTTACCATGTCCATGGATGATTTCGTGATAACGTTTTTTACTAAAGGTGCAGGATTTGATAATCTTTCCACCATGGTATATGCGGAAAAGAGAAGGGGCATTGAGCCCAGCATGTATGCGCTTTCAACAGTAATATTTATCATAACGGTATTGCTGCTTGTGTCTGTCAATGTACTGACGGCACCGAAAAAGAATAAGAGAGAGGTTTAAGACTATGAAAAAAAGAATTGCTTTGCTGATGGCGCTTGCCATAGGTTCGGTATGTGTGTTTTCCGGATGCAACGGCGGAACAAAGGAATCCATTACCGTATTTAATTACGGTATGTATATAGATCCGGAAATCCTGGATGATTTTACGGCTGAGACCGGCATAGAAGTGCTCTATGAGGAAGCGTCAACGCCTGAGGAACTCTATGCAAAGTATTCGGCAGGTGCGGTTAAGTATGACTGTCTCTGCACATCGGAATATGTGCTCATGAAGATGATGGCTGAAGGTTCCCTTCAGGAAATGGATTTTTCAAAGATGGAGCATATAGATAATATAAGCCAGGAGACATGGGGATTCTGCAGTACCTTTGATGAGGGAAACAAGTATGTGCTTCCGTATTTCTGGGGCACAGTCGGTATTCTCTATAACACGGAAATGGTGGATGAGGAAATCGACAGCTGGGATTCTCTCTTTAACGGCAAGTATGCCGGTTCCATATATATGCAGAACAGCATGCGTGACGCGTTCATGATAGCAGAAAAGTACCAGGGGCATTCCTGCAATACGACAGACAGGGCAGAGCTGGAAGCTGCAAAAGACCTTCTGATAGCGCAGAAACCGGATGTTTACCAGTATCTGGTGGACGAGGTCAGGGATGAAATGATCGCAGAGAATGCAGCAGTAGGTGTTGTTTATTCCGGCGACGGCGTGCTGGCTGAGCTTGAGAATGACAAGCTTAAGTATGTTATACCAAAGGAAGGGACAAACCTGTGGATCGACTGCTGGGCTATGACCAAGGAATGCGAGAACCAGGATGCAGTCTATGAGTTCTTAGACTATTTAGTATGCCGTGAGGATGTTGCGGAAAAGAATTTCGAATATGTATATTATGCAACATCGAACCAGGCAACCATTGCTAACCTTGATGAGGAAGTAAGGAATAATAAGACTCTTTTCCCGGATCTTGATGACATGAGTGGCTGTGAGGTTTACCAGCGCCTTGATGACGATACGGTAACGCTTATGAATGACTACTGGAAGGACATAAAGTCTGAGTAACATATTGTTAGGAGCATTGTTATGACGGATGCAGAAAAAGAACGGATAATAAAGAAACAGCGTGCTTTCTTTAGGACGGGCACTACACTTCCCGTAGGCTATCGTATACGGGCATTAAAGAAACTGGCCCGTGCCATAAGGACGTATGAGCCGGAAATACAGGCGGCGCTGCGCATGGACTTGGGAAAGTCCGGGATGGAAGCCTATATCTGCGAGGTAGGACTGGCACTTAGCGAGATCAGTTATATGCTGCGTCATATAGGCAGGTATGCGGCTGTAAGAAAGGTGCCTACGCCAGTCACGAATTTTCATTCTGTGAGCATGATAATGCCCTGTCCATACGGCAGCGTGCTTATCATGAGCCCCTGGAACTATCCTTTCCTTCTTTCAATGGCTCCGCTTATAAATGCCCTTGCAGCAGGCAATACCATAGTGCTGAAGCCTTCAGCCTATTCCCAGGCAACATCGGCAGTTATGGCCAAGATGATAAGGGAGACTTTTAAGAGTGAGTATGTGGCGGTCTTTACCGGTGGAAGGGAAGAAAATCAGTTTTTGCTCAAACAGAAATTTGATTATATCTTTTTTACAGGATCACAGGCCGTGGGCAAGGAAGTGCTGAAACATGCGGCTGAGCATCTTACGCCGGTGACGCTTGAGCTGGGCGGAAAGTGCCCCTGCATAGTTGACAGTACTGCAAAGCTCAAATTGGCAGCAAGGCGTATTGTATTCGCTAAATTCATGAACTGCGGGCAGACCTGCGTTTCACCTGACTATATCCTTTGTGATGAATCGGTAAAGGATGAGTTCTTAGTATATGTGAAAAAAGAAATAATAAGGCAGTTTGGGCGCAATCCTTTGGAAAACAGGGATTATGGTAAGATAATCAATAAAAAGCATTATGACAGGATATGCTCATTGATAGACGATGATAAGGTGGTACATGGCGGAAAGCGTGACGCAGAGGCTCTTCGCATTGTGCCTACCGTTATGGATAATGTAAGCTGGGATGATCCCGTGATGGGACAGGAAATATTCGGACCTATAATGCCGGTGCTTACATATAAGAATATTCAGGAAACCATAGATATGGTGGAGGACCATGCGAAGCCTTTGGCCTTGTATATATTCTCAACGGATAAGGGGAATATCAAAAAGGTTACGGAAAATTGCCGTTACGGCGGGGGCTGCATAAATGATGCGGTAGTACATCTTGCAACCAGCGAAATGCCTTTTGGAGGCGTGGGGGAGAGCGGAATGGGTGCATACCATGGAAAGCGTGGTTTCTATACATTTACCCATGAAAAGAGTATACTGGATAAAAAGAACTGGATAGATATGCCTATGAGGTATCAGCCATATACCAAATTGAACGAAAAACTGTTAAGATTATTCTTAAGATGATCGTTGTCTGAAAAATGTCAGGGGGGACAGAAATGACAGATATCAATTCATTAGGAAAAGTTCTGGTTGTTGACGATACGGATATGAATAATATCCTTATCAGGAAGCTGCTTTCCAAGCGCGGGATTGAAGTTGATACTTCGACTTCTGGCCCGGATGCAATAGAAAAAGCTGAAAAAGAAAAATATGCCCTGATCCTTATGGACCACCTGATGCCGGATATGGACGGCGTGACGGCGTTTAAGGAAATCAGGAGTGATGCAAATGGGCTTAACGGCAGTACGCCCTGCATAGTCCTTACAGCAAACTCTGTCGATGATGGCGGTCAGGCGTACCGGGATATGGGATTCTGTGACTATATCCAGAAACCGGTAAACGGCAAGATGCTGGGCGACAAGGTAATGGAGTATATGTCGGCCGCTGGCGAAAGTAATACGGCAGAACCTGTTTCAGGAGCTGTGCCACAGTCATTGCCGGACTGGGCAAAAAGGATAAAGTCCATAAAATGGATAAGCTTTGATAAGGGCATTGATAACTGCGGTGGTCTTGACGAATACAAGGAAGCCCTGGAGATATTCTTTTCCACATCAGAACTAAAGATAAAAGAAATCCGCGATTTTTACGAAAACGAAGACTGGGATGACTATACCATCAAGGTTCACGCACTTAAAAGCACGGCAGGCATAATAGGTGTTATGAGCCTTTCCCTGCTTGCTGAAGAGATGGAAGATGCTGGAAAGGCCGGCAATATCAGCCGGATAAATGAAAAGACTGAATCGCTTTTAGATATGTATGAGGAGTGCAGCAGGGGATTGGGCGGAGCTTTTGGACAGTCTGCCGGCGAAAAAGAGAAAAAGCCACTTATTTCCCCGGACATGCTGGCAGAGGCATACGAGATGCTGGGGGGTTATGCGATGCGTATGGATTATGACAATATGGAATCCATCATGAGCGATCTGGAAGCATATGACGTTCCTGCGGCTGAGAAGGAAAAGTATGATAAGCTAAAAGAACTCTGGCTTAAGATGGACTTCAAGGGAATTGTGGCGCTGCTATAGATGAAGGGGTCAGGTCTTACTCATCCTCTTCGGAGATATCATCATCTGAAAGGGGAAGGGAGAAGATGAATTCTGAACCTACGCCTTCAGTAGAGATAACATTAATATTTTCTTTATGAGCACGGATGATCTCGCGGGTGATGGAAAGCCCCAGTCCCGTGCCTTTTTTATCTTTTCCACGGGATAGATCACTTTTATAAAAACGGTCGAATACTAAAGGAACGCTTTCCTTTGGTATTCCTATACCGCTGTCCTTAACAGAAACAAATACCTTATTGTGCTTTTCGGTGGTCTCGATGCGTATTATTGAGTCCTTGTGGCTGAATTTAATTGCATTGTCTATCAGGTTATAAAGAACCTGCTGTATTTTTCCAAGATCCGCATTTACGTAGAGCATATCACCTGTAAGGGACAGCTCTATGGTGATCATCTTTCCGCGACAGCTCCCCTCGAAGGTAGATGCAGTCTGTCGGATTACATTGTTGATATCGAAATCCGTGCGCTCCAGGATCATTCCGCTGGTATTGAGATTGTTTAGTGTCAGCAGGTTGTTTGTGAGCTTGATCAGCCGGTCAGTTTCATTTATTACGATGCCTGTGTACTTTGGATAAAGCTCAGGGGGGATAGTTCCGTCATTCATAGCCTCCAGATAGCCCTTTATGGATGTAAGGGGAGACCTGAAGTCGTGTGAGACATTGGCGACGATCTTCTTCTGGTTGTCTTCGCCCTTTGCAAGTTCCTGGGCCATGTACGCAAGGGATGCGGCAAGGTAGCCTATTTCATCGTCGCTTTCTATGGAAATCTCATAATGGAGATTGCCTGAAGCGTACTGCTCGGTACCGGTTATTATCTTTCGAAGGGGGATGTATACCAGTTCTGTGAAGAAAATGAGGATTATCAGGGACAGCAGGAACATGATAAGCAGGAGTATGTAGTCAAGGTTCAGCAGATGGTTTGAAGCGTCTTCCAGCATATCTACATCATAGGAGGCGACAACATATCCGTGTACTACCGGACCCGAAGTAATAGGGGAGGCTACAGTGAGATATGTGCCGTCAAGGGAGTCATAAAAGGTTCCGACACTGTAAAAGGAGCCTGAGAGGGATGTGGCATCAAAGTTTTCTATGACCTCGGGATTATCCACATCCAGCTCGTAATCGGAAGAAACGATTATCAGGCCTGAAGGGTTAACTATGCGGACTACGGCATCGGAAATAGCGGCATTTCTGTCGATGATATCTTTTAAAGAGATAAGCGACATCTCATTTTTATAGACTGCCAGAGCCTCATTTTGCGCCAGAAGGGAGGCGTTTTTGTACAGTTCCCTGGCCTTATCCTGCTCCAGCTGCCTTATTGTCATCTGCTGCATGAATGTGGAGACGATTATAAAGCCGAAAACCGCAAAGATAAGATAGGCTATGAGCATTTTTAAATAAAGGGTTTTTCTCATCTTTTATAAAGGCTTTTATTGTGGGGTGGTATCGAATTTGTATCCTACGCCCCAAATAGTAGCGATTCTCCAGTTTGCATTGTCACGTATCTTTTCACGTATGCGTTTGATATGAACATCAACGGTTCTGGTGTCACCGATATATTCATATCCCCAGATCTGGTCAAGGAGCTGGTCCCTGGTGTATACATGGTTGGGGGTGGAAGCTAAGAAGAAAAGCAGCTCCAGTTCCTTGGGCGGCATATCTATCTTGCGGCCCATGTACAGTACGCTGTAATTAGTCTTATTGACTATGAGGTCAGGATACCTTACTTCGTTTTCTGAGGATTCTGCTACAGGAGTAGCAGGCTCAGTCTGGTAGCGGCGGAGTACGGCTTTTACCCTGGCTACCAGTTCCTTTGAGTCGAAGGGTTTTTCCATGTAGTCATCGGCACCCAGCTCAAGACCTAATACCTTATCAAATACTTCTCCCTTTGCGGAAAGCATTATGATAGGTATTGAGGAATCTTTTCGGATTTCCCTGCAGACCTGGTATCCATCGATACCGGGAAGCATGAGGTCAAGGAGGATGAGATTGGGGGCAAAGCCGGAAACTGCCTCCAGTGCTGATTCACCGTCACCTACGATGCGTGTATCATAACATTCTTTCGTAAGATACAGACTGATGAGCTCTGCGATATTTTCGTCATCGTCTACAATTAGTATGCGTTGTTTGCTTGCTGCCATTTTTCCCCTCCGTTATTTTAATTTGACTACCGTTACTCCTGCATCGCCTTCGCCGTGGGGAGCTATGGAAAAGCTTTCTACCACAGCGGATCTTCTCAGCAGGTCGTGTATAGCATTTTTAAGCGCACCGGTGCCTTTGCCGTGTATTATCCTGACGGACTGTAGACCGGCTATGCATGCGTCGTCAAGGTATTTATCTACTTTTATTACTGCATCATCAACGGTATCACCAATGACATTTATTTCCATGTGGATGCCTGATGATTTTGCAAATCCGGTAGCTACCCGTTTGCTGCCGCCGGTTTTTGTCTTTTCAGACGGCTGTGATTCACGGGCAGCTGTCAGGTCTGATAATTTCACCTTAGATGATATCACACCATTCCGTATCGTTACATTGCCTTTTTTATCCGGCAGGCTTGTGATTGTGGCATCAATACCAAGGGATTCCACATGTACCTTCATGCCTGTTTTTATTTGTGACGGATCAAGGCGCTTTACAGGTGCGGATGTCTCTTCGGACGTTTTCTTCCTGCGGGAATTTTTCATGGCCTCTTCGTAGATAGCCTCTTCTTCTTTTGAAATCCATTCACGCAGGGCAGAACGTTTTCTTTCCATTGTGGAAGGTTTCATCTGAGTGCCCTGTTTTGTAAAGGCTCGGATCGATTCGTCTGCGATATCTTTTGCATCCTGAAGGATATCCTTGGCCTCGGTCCTTGCGTCAGCAATTATCTTTTCCCGTTTTTCGTATATCTTCTCTTCCTTGTCCGCAAGTATTTTTTCACGGCGGCGCATATCGGTGATCGCCTCATCCAGGAGCTTTCGGTCATTTTCCATCTGGACTCTTCTGTCTTCCAGGTCGGATACTATGTTTTCAAAGCTCTCTTCCTCGCTGCTTATGTATTTTTCGGCGCCTTTAATTATTTCTTCCGGAAGGCCGAGCTTTGCGGAGATGGCAAAAGCATTACTTTTGCCGGGGATTCCGGTTAACAGCCTGTAGGTCGGCTTTAAGGATTCCACATCGAATTCGCAGCATGCATTTTCTACGCCGTCGCTTGTGAGGGCGTAAATTTTCAGCTCGCTGTAGTGGGTAGTAGCCATGCAGCAGATGCCTTTTTTGTGCAGGTGGTCCAGGATGGATACAGCAAGTGCGGCGCCTTCTTCAGGATCGGTTCCGGCACCAAGCTCATCAAAAAGGCAGAGGGATTTACTGTCAGCCTTTTTCAGGATGTCCACTATTGAGGTCATATGTGATGAAAAGGTGGAGAGGCTCTGCTCGATGCTCTGCTCATCGCCGATATCTGCATACACTTCATTAAAGAAAGCAAGTTCGGAGCGGTCGAGAGCCGGGATATGAAGTCCGGCCTGTCCCATAAGCGTAAGCAGGCCCACTGTTTTTAAAGAAACTGTCTTTCCGCCGGTATTGGGGCCGGTTATTATCAGTAAGTTATAGTCTTTGCCCAGGGCAATATCTATGGGGACGACTGTTTTCTTATCTAAGAGCGGATGCCTTGCCTTCCTGAGTGCTATTACAGTGGCACCGTTATCAGCATATAAAGGTCTGGTAGCGTCAAGGCTCAGGGCATATTTAGCTTTTGCGAAGATGAAGTCTAAAAGGGTTATGGTCTTCTGGTCTTCGTTTATGGTTTCGCTGTAGACAGAGCATTTTGCCGACAGCTCGGAAAGAATACGCCTTATCTCATCGTCTTCTGCTATTTCAAGCTCCTTGAGCTTATTATTTAATTCAACAATAGTAGCAGGTTCGATGAAAAGGGTAGAACCGCTGGCAGACCTGTCATGGACCATTCCGGGAACCTGGGACTTGTACTCAGCCCTGACAGGGATGCAGTACCGGCCGTTACGCAGGGTGATGATATTGTCCTGCAGGTATGAGCGGTAAGTATCGCTTACCATCTTGGTCAGGTGGGACTGTATCCTGCCGGATGTGATCTTTTTTTCATTCCTTATGTCCCGGAGCTTGCTGCTGGCATCATCATTTAGTTCATCGTCGTTTAAGATGCACCGGGTGATTTCGTCTGAAAGAAATCCCAAGGGGTCGAGTACCTTAAAGTACTCTTCCAGGCAGTCTGCATATCCCTGTTCTTCTGCGGAGTTGCCTTTTGTACTATCGGATTCGCTATTGTAAGCAATTACGGATGCCACATTAGTGAGCAGTCTGGATATGCATAAAAGTTCTGCAGCGGACAGCATCCTGCCTATGGATGCGGCTTTCAGCAATGGCCGTACATCAATATTGTAGCCGAAGGATATTCTGTCATTCTTAAGTATACGTTTAAGTGCGGACTCTGTCTCGTCCTGGGCGTGGATCACCCAGTCCCTGTTGGATGACGGGCGCAGGGAAAGGCACATCTTTTTCGCGGGCTCGCTGCCTGCAAATCCGGATAATGTATCGGTTATTTTATTGAATTCCAAAATTCGTAAAGCTTTCTCGTTCATAAAGGATATATTAACACATAAAAGTGCTAATGGCTGCTTTTTTTGATATAATAATTAAAACTTTCAGCATGGTTTTGAACGGAAGTTTTTTATGATAATTGGACATATTGTTATGCAAGAATAACTCTGAAGGCAGGGGGATAGAAATATGGTTTGCAGGAGTTGCGGAACAACAGTTTCGGATGAAACAAAATATTGCCCGAACTGTGGGACTAAGGTGGAGCAGACGGAAAACAATGCCGGCCAGCAGGCTTCCTATAGTAATCCACAGGGTATGAATAACGGGGCTCAGTATAGCAGGTTTAATGGCCAGGGGATGAATAACGGGGCTCAGTATAGCGGGTTTAATGGCCAGGGGATGAATAACGGAGCTCAGTATGGTAGCAGTGCACAGTACGGTGCAAACAATGGCCAGGGTTATAATGTGCCGCCCAAAAAGGATGACAACACAGTGCTGCTGGTGATCCTGATACTTTTAATGATTTCTGTCGTTCCGATCGTGCTGTTTTTAGTATTATTTGTGGCAGTGTCGCTTTTTATCTTCACAATCATAGGTTTATGCATGGTAGCAGGGGCTGGAGTAGCGGGTAATTTTTCTGATGTCGTGGAGTCAGGGGAAATCTCTGAATATGGTGAAGAATGGCTGGAGGAAAACGGTTATTCGGAATATGCTTCCTATTTTGAAGGCGAACATGAATTTGAAGGCGTGACATATGATGGAGACGCAAAGGATTCATATGGGCTCGATCCAAAAGGCAGTGCAGGATTCATTAATGGGAAAAATGTTCTGGTGGTCCTTTACTATGACGGTGAAGATGACTGGTCCGGCAGTATGAAGGACAACATACAGAACAAGATGGATATTGCAACAGATTTCTTAGAAAAGTCCGGCAGGCAGTATGGCGCGGATGTGGAACTTATTTATGACGCAAGCGGCAGCAGCGACTTAAACTATGATATTGATATAAGAGCAGCTATTCCACGTGATATAGATGATGAAGAAACATGGGATGATATCTTGTACGATGTGGAAATGTACATTGATGACAATATCGATACACAGGCGCTGATGGACGAATATGATGCAGAAGGTATAGCATTTTTATGCTGCCTGAATGCCGAAGGCACATCCTGCACCTTCCCTTATTATGAGGATGGCGGTTCTGACTATTTCAATGAGATATGTTTCATGTATTATAACTATGACGGAGAAGAGGAATGTCCTGCAGTTTATGCTCATGAGATACTCCATCTTTTTGGTGCAAGGGATCTTTATTCATCAAATGAATATGACGGAATAACCGTGGATTTCGTGAAGTATATCGAAAGCAATTACCCTAATGAAATAATGCTTACAACCTATGGTACAGACGGTTATACGATGTATCAGGACAGGATTACGAACGAGATAACTGATATAACGGCATATTTTATCGGATGGCTTACGGATATACCGGAGCTTGATGATTATCCTACCATAGCGGAGGAATACCCCGCGGCGTTTTCTGAAACCGCTCCAAATAGCGGCAACTATTCCGACTATACGGCTGGTTATGGTGATGATGATTATTATTATGATGATGACTACTACTATGATGATGACTATTATTACGATGATGACTACTATTATGATGATTACTATGATTATTATGGTGATGACTATTACGATTACTATGATGACTACTATGACTACTGTTATTGAAGAGATTTGTGGAAATGAGTACTAAAGAAGAAAACGAAAAAAATAAGATAGAAGACGAAAAAAAAAGTGCAGGTTCTGAATCTGTCGAAAAAAACACCCCGGAGGAAAAAAGCGATTATGACTTTATCCGGGAAAAGATAAGAGAACGCCCGGTCAATAAGAAAAAACTTATAAAGCGTTCCCTGTTTACTTCGGGAATGGCTGTTCTTTTTGGTGTCATCGCCTGCCTTACCTTTCTTTTGATGGAGCCCCTTCTGAGCAAATGGATCACATCGGATCAGGACATAAAACTGATGCCGGTGGAACTGAATGAAAATGTTGCGGAAGAGGAGTATCCGGTAGAGGCAGTAAGGCCTTTGGATGATCCGGAGGTCTCTCCCGGAACCGAGCCTGTAGATTCGGACGCATCATCCGGACCTGCCCAGATAGAGGTTGAAAAGCCCATAGAAGAAATGAGCTTGAGCGATGATGATGTGGAAAATAGCAACGGTGAAAATGGCGCTACTTCCGGTACAACACCGGCTACGGAATCTTCGCAGGCATCGGCGTCTGATGACCGTGAGGTGGAGCTTGAGGACTACATGCAGCTTTACCGGAAGATGTATTCCATGTCCGGTGAGGTATCAAAGAGCCTGGTGGTACTGACTGCAGACCAGGGAATTGATGACTGGTTCAACGAGGATGAGCTTCGGGAGAGGCGTACAACAGGAGTCATAATCGGTGAAAACGGATATGAGCTGCTGATACTTGCGGATAGCAACAGAATAAAGATTTCATCGCCTGACGGACTGACAATGAAATTCCCCAGCGGGGACAGTACCCGGTCTGTTTATATGAGGCGTATGGATCATGAGACAGGTCTTGCAATCTATGCAATAAAGTTAAATGCTATTCCGGAGGGCGCAAAGGATTCTTATACGATAGCAACCATTGGAAATTCATCGGCAAGGAGCATTACCGGAAACGCGGTGATTGCTGCGGGAATGCCTTTGGGAAACAGTTCCGTATGCTATGGTTCGGTTACTTCCGCACAGACCAAAATCAACGAAACTGATGCAGCATACCATTTGCTTACAACAGATATTTATGCAAGTGTAGATGCAAGCGGAATCCTTACGAATGTGAGAGGGCAGGTGGTAGGTATCATCTGCAGCGACCATCACGAAAGCGGGATGGAAAATCTTATATATGCCTATGGCATAAGTTCCATAAAGCAGCTGATAGAGGATCTTTCAAATTCCCAAGAACGTATTTATCTTGGCAACCACCTTGCTGAGGTGCCGGCTGATGTCATGCAGGCATATGACGTGCCGGAGGGCGTATATATAACTGATGTGGATATGGATTCACCGGCAATGAAAGCAGGATTGAACAGAGGCGATGTGATAGTAAGGATCGGGGATATGTCAGTTAAAACCGTGGATGAATATATGGCGGCGCTGCATAGCTGTGATCCAGGCGAAAACATCACCGTGGAATATGCCCGGACAAACGGCACACAGTATGTACAGATGTCGGTTGAAGTAGAGCCGGATGTGTTTGATGACACAGTGGGCTAATATAAATATTTTGAAAAGTAAAGATAAATAGAAAAAGGAGACTCTATGAAATACATAAAGGATTTTGAAGACGGCAACAGGATCGATGGGATTTACTACTGTAAATCCAAGATTTCTACGGAAACCAAGAACGGTAAACCTTATGACAGCTTAGTCTTGCAGGACAAAACCGGCACAATAGATACTAAGGTCTGGTCACCCTACGATCCCGGTATCCGTGAGTACGAGGCAGGAGATTTCATAGAGGTAAAAGGCGATGTGATCATCTTTAATAATGCCAAGCAGTTCAGGGCAAACAGCATCAGGAAGTGCAGTGAAGATGAATACGATCCCGGTGATTACATGCCTGTCACAACCAAGAATATTGATGAAATGTATAAGGAACTGACGGGACTGGTTGAGTCTGTTGAAAACCCGTACCTGAAACTTTTGCTTGAGTCGTTCTTTAGTGACGAGGAAACTTCTGCAGTATTTAGAAAGTCATCAGCGGCCAAGACCGTTCACCATGCATTCATAGGCGGTCTTTTAGAGCACACGCTGAGCGTTACAAAACTCTGTGATTTTATGTGCGGAAATTATCCTGTTCTGAACAGGGACCTTCTGGTTACATGTGCGCTGTTGCATGATATAGGCAAAACCAAGGAACTGTCACTTTTTCCGGATAATGATTATACGGATGCGGGACAGCTGGTGGGTCATATCATAATCGGTGCCCAGATGGCAAAGGAGCATATGGATAAGATAAGCGGATTTCCGGAACTGCTTAAAAATGAAGTCCAGCACTGTATACTTGCTCATCACGGCCAGCTGGAATTCGGGTCGCCCAAGAAACCGGCGCTTATTGAGGCTCTTGCGCTTTCCATGGCAGACAATATGGATGCAAAGATCGAGACCTTCAAGGAAAGCATTAACGCAAGCGACCAGACGGAATGGATGGGTTTCAACAAATTTCTTGACAGCAATATAAGAAAAACCTGATCGGTAAATTGAGAATAATGAAATATGAGAAAAATGAGCTGGTGGATGTCAGCATAAGTGATATAGGCACAGGCGGTGAAGGTATAGGCCATATAGACGGATATACCCTTTTTGTAAAGGATGCAATACCGGGGGATACTGTCACTGCCGGTATAACCAAGGCAAAAAAGAATTATGCATATGCGAGAGTGGAGAAGGTTGTAAAGCCTTCTCCTTTTCGTGTCAAACCTGCCTGCGAAAATGCAAAGAGGTGTGGCGGCTGCCAGCTGATGGAAATGGATTATGCAGCCCAGCTTAAATTTAAAGAAGAAAAGGTAAGGAATAATCTCATAAGGCTTGGGGGCTTTGATGCAGAACTCATAGAAAGTATTTCAGAACCGATAGTCGGAATGGACGGGGATGCTCTTAGGTACAGAAATAAAGCCCAGTACCCTTTCGGAAAAAATAAAGACGGCGATATAGTATGCGGATTCTATGCAGGCCGTACACATTCAATAATATCTACCACGGAATGTATGCTGGGCGATGAGTCAAATAGTGAGATATTAAAATGCATACTTTCATTCATGAAAAAGAATCATGTTGAACCCTATGATGAAAAGACCGGAAAGGGACTGGTCAGACACGCACTTTTACGTAAAGGATTTAGTACCGGCGAGAAGATGGTATGTCTTGTGATAAATGGGGATGATATACCACATAAGGATGAGTTAATTGCTGGTCTTAGTGATCTGGGCGTTGACAGTATTTCTTACAGCGTAAATAAAAAGAATACAAATGTGATAATGGGGGATAATTATCACACCATATACGGAAAAGATGTTATCTGTGACAGAATGAGTGTCAGGAATCCGGAGGGAGATTTCGAAAATACCTTCAATGCTAATAGCCTTGCATTCAATATCTCTCCACTATCATTCTATCAGGTCAATCCTATTCAGGTAGAAAAGCTTTATGGAATAGCGGTGTCCTATGCGGGACTTACAGGAAATGAAGAAGTGTGGGATCTCTGCTGTGGTATAGGTACTATAACACTGTCTATGGCATCAAAGGCAAAAATGGTTCACGGCATAGAGATAGTGCCTCAGGCAATAGATGATGCAAAAGAAAACATGGTGAACAACGGCATCACAAACGCTGAATTCATCTGCGCACCGGCAGAGGATTATCTGCAGGAGCATAAGAATGAAATAAAGGCAGATGTGATAGTGATGGATCCTCCGAGAAAGGGCATGGATGAAAAGGCTCTTGAAGTGGTGGTAAATACTGTTCCCGAAAGGATCGTCTATGTAAGCTGCGACAGCGCAACATTAGCAAGAGATTTAAGATATCTATGTGATAGGGGATATAAGATAAGGAAGTACCGAACCTGCGACATGTTTCCGCAGACGGTGCATGTGGAGACTGTCGTATTGTTATCGCGTTAACAAGGAGATATGGAAATCATGATACTTAATGAAACCGTTAATTTGTATATATCCGGTGGTGTAAAAGGTGATCTTACCGTAAGAATGCAAAGAGCACTCTGCAATGATATGGATAAGTTGTTTGAGAATATAGATAATGAAATAAATGCATTGCCACCGGAACGAAGGAAAGTTATCTGGAATGACTTCCTGTATTTGCTGAATGACAGGGTTCAGAAAGGGGTTTTGAGGTATTGATTCCGGAAGGCGATGACATAGCAGTTGTGAATAATGTGATCTTTGATGAACTCTGCTGCGGAGTGATCAAGGATGATTCAAGAGCTGCATATTCTGAAATAATAAGAAAGCTGAAGGACAGGGGAGCTGAGGCCGTAATCCTGGGCTGTACTGAAATAGGGCTTCTTATAAGCCAGGAGGATTCTGTCCTTCCTGTGTTTGATACAACAATTATCCATGCGGAGAGCGCTGCTAGATTTGCACTATCCGAATGACAGGGAGCTGTCGTACCATGTGTCTACTGGTATAGTGATGCCTGTGGGAATGAGCAAAAGAGTGCGTGCTTATATAATGGAGAAAATCGGTATGACTGAAATTCGTGATGCAAAGATATCAGATGTAAAACGCCTTTTGGAAATATATGCTTATTATGTCCAAAACACGGCGATTACTTTTGAATATGATACTCCGTCCCTGGATGAATTCTCAACAAGGATGGAAAGTATTATGAAACGCTATCCATATCTGGTAATTGAAGACAAAGGCTTGATCAAGGGATATGCCTATGCCGGTGTTTTTAAGGCAAGGGCTGCTTATGACTGGTCCTGTGAAACCACAATCTATATTGATCACAATGAACGAAAAAATGGTATGGGTCGTATGCTTTATGAGGCTTTGGAAGAAAAGCTGAAAGTTCAGGGCATACTGAACCTGTATGCCTGTATCGGATATCCTGAAGTTGAGGATGAGTATCTTACAAAGAACAGTGCAGAGTTTCATGAGCATCTTGGATATACGAAAGTTGGAGAATTCCATAAGTGCGGTTATAAGTTCGGACGCTGGTATGACATGATATGGATGGAAAAGATTATAGGTGAGCATCTTAAGAAATAAGGGGGATGAATGAGATGAAATTAGATCAGATTGAAGAAATTCTGAATATTAAGTTTCCTAAGAAATGGCGAGAACTCCATTCCAAAGGTATTATGGAGTGGATGGAATTGAGCGTTCAGGAGTTTAGGGAAAACAGGGATAAATATATAAATGATCCTAGTTCATTTATGATGGTGGAATGTGACTGTGAACCGCTTTTTTTGATGACATACCTAAAAGGATAGAGGAATTAAAGGAATGGATCTCCTGGAGAGAAGAAGATGAAGGCGTTATGATGAATTCGGATGTGCGGCTGATTCCGTTTGCACAAAACGGAGGCGGCGATCTGTTTTGCTTTTTGTATGAGAAGAATATGGATGAGCCCCGGGTTGTTTTGTACTATCACGACGATTACAGCGGTCCCGTATTAGTTGCAGATTCTTTTGATGGTTTTCTGTATTTTGTTCTACTTGAATCTGCTTCCTGGCAGGAGGATATAGATAATGATTATTGGAAATCCCATTATCAGTTCCTGAATGAAGAATACAGAAATAAAATTGACGGCAGGACAGCTGAAGAACTGGCAGAAGAGTATGAAAGCGGTGCTTTGAAGGATGTTAATATTTGGAGTAAATAAGTGTATGGAGTAAAACAGACGGAATGCATAAAGGGGGATTGAAAAATGAAAACTAAAAAGCAGGGAAATAATTGGACGGCATACTATGATCCGGATACGAAACGCTACTTTGCTGAAATAATGTACACCAGCAGAGAGGGGCGGGAGCAGTATGACTACGAGATAACGCAGGATATATATGACAGGCTTGGAACCTTTAGTGATGATGTGGAAAACGAAAGGCTTATCAAGACCGGTAAGAGTACCTATTCATTTGAGAATACAATGTACGGTACTCTGGGACCTGAAAGAACGGTCTGGGATGAAGAGGCAAATGAAGCTATGAATGAGTGTATGAAGAAGAACGGTGACTGATATGGCAAGGACGGATATTTGTGCATATTGTCGGGAGAACAAATTATTAACTAAAACTTCCCACACCGTGTAGTCTTGCCTGACGGTGTTTTAGTGAGACTCTGCGAACTGGCACCACCGTCAGGCAAGCTACCGGTGTGAGGAAGTTAGTGGTATACAACAAGTGGGAAGTTTTAATTATTAATTGCGTGACAGAAGGAGACGATAGTCTTGAAGAAGAAAGCTGTTATTATTGCATTAGTCTGTATTGTGGCAGCTATTTGCGTAGCGGCTACAGGCATTATTTTTTTCAGAATAAAAGCAGAAGAAACACAAAAGAGAGAAGAATTAATGTATACCCGAATAGGTTACTGCAATGATCTTTTTATTGACTGTGATGTAAATGATCTTGAATATGATGAAGATAAAATTAAGAACTTTGAAATTCAGGATGAAAACGGTCTTTATGTGCGGGTAAGCTATTACAATTTTATAACAGGAAATAATGTGTCTGTTGAGCGTATTATTGATTCATACCGCAGTTTTTTGGATGGAGACGAAAAAGAAGCAGAAGATATCAGGGCATTCCATATTTTTAGGACCCAGGATGCTTATGCGATCGCAGAACGGAAAATGACGGAGGATGAATTCAGGGAGGGCGTAAGGCGTGAGCTGAAGGAATTATTCGGTGATGATATTTCGATTCAGTCAGCCGATAGGGAACAGCTTGATGAAGCTATCCAAAATGTGATTTTGAATGCTGAGCCGAAATTGTCGTGATTATTATTTCAAACAAATGGTAACCTGGATGACGATTGCATAGATGTGCTGTTTAGATAAGTTTAAGGGGATATAGGGTGAGAGTAGTTTTAATCAGGCATGCAGAGGTTGATCATTGCTGGAGCAGGTGCTGCACATCAGAGGAATTTGATGCAGAATGCAGAATGTATGATGTTGCTCCCATAAAAGAAAAAGAATATGAAATCCAGAGGATTGAACATAGAAGGATATATATCAGCGAGCTGTCCAGAACCCTTGCTACAGCTGAAAGACTTTTCCCAAAGGAAGAATTAACGGTGACCGGACTAATAAATGAGGTTCCGCTAAGATCGAGTTTTGATATGGGAAGGAAATTGCCATTATGGATATGGAATGTGTCCGGAAGACTTCAGTGGCTTTTTAATAGTCCGAGACAGGCTGAGGGAATATGCAAAACACAGCAGAGAGCAAGACTGTTTACAGAAATGATTGTTGAGGAAGATGTGGATTGTGTGGCTGTCACGCATGGATTTTATATGAACACCCTGCTGTCGGAACTTAGAAAGAAAGGTTTCAAGACAGATAAAACCCATGCAAAGTTTAAGAACGGTGAATATGTTATAGCCAGCATATAGGACCGGCAGTGTATAGAGGCAAGTTATGTATGTTTCATTCGTGGGTAATTTAAAAGACTGCTAATGTGAGACAAAATATATTGGTGAAATATATGGATCTCCGAACAGTTGATTTAATGAGAGATTATGGAATGTTTGAGTGTCGGTAACGGAGTATAAGACGGAAGTGGAGAAGAGAAATGTTCAGACAGATGAGAAGATTTAAACAACAGGTCAGTGAGGAAACATGTCGCAAGGTGCTGAGGGAACAGCCAAGAGGCGTTCTTTCGGTACTTGGAGATGATGGTTATCCCTATGGAATGCCCCTTGATCATTGGTTTTCCGAAGCAGAGAATAAACTGTTTTTTCACTGTGCAAAAGAAGGCCATAAGCTTGATGCCATCAAGGCCTGTGACAAGGTTAGTTATTGTGTGATGGATGCGGGCTTTCGAAAAGAAGGTGAGTGGGCACTGAACGTAAATAGCGTGATTGTTTTTGGCCGGATGAGCATAGTTACTGATGATGAAAAGAAGCGGGAGATCTGTACGAATATCTGCCGCAAATTCACCGACGATGAAGAATACCTTCAAAAAGAATTGCAAAGTGCATTTCCGAGAGTGTGCTGCCTGGAACTAAAGATTGAGCATATGGCCGGAAAGCTTGTGAATGAAGCGTAAGGAGATAATAAAATAGTGGATGTAAAGACCGGAAAGAAAATAGCAAAGGCTTTGGTTATTGTCCTGATCGTTATTCTGGCACTGGGATGCTTTATCCACTTTGTCTTGGGAATTGGCTCATGGCACGGCAAATCCTTTGAGAATTACCGGGCAAGAGCGTATAAAGGCGGATCGTATTCACTTACTGAACTGCCAAGTGGCGCACAGGATTTCAGGTTTCAGTGTCAAAGGTATGGCATAGCAGCATATTCATATGCTGCGTTTACTCTCAATGGAGAGGACTATGAAGATTTTTTATCCATGGTTTCAAGCTTGGGTAAACCGTCAAATCTTGATGGTTTGGATTTTACCGGAAAGAAAGTTTATGAAACAATGGATTCATATGATAACTATGGTACATATATTGGTTTCCCAAAGAAAAAATGTGATTATGTTATTGATGATGACATTAAGGATTATACGGTATTATACTATGATTCATATCATGGAGCTGGTTCTCATATAAATGCTATTGTAACGAATCCGGATACAGGCAGAGTGGTTATAATTAATGTCGGAAGCAATTGAAGACGTTAATGTAAAGCGTTTATTTTGCTGCATAATTAAGATGTGTTATTAGATCTTCAAAAATGGCGATAGCGTGAAAGATACATTTAATAACAAAAAAGTGGAGTGAATTGAAATGGAAAAAATATTAGCTGCTTGTGGAAATGACTGTTCGGTATGTCCGAGGTATATTTCTCATCCGTATGAAAAGACTGATGAAGAGCTCAGGCATACTGCAGAGCTGTGGCTGAAGATCGGTTACAGGGATCACCTCGTAACAAATGAAGAAATCTCCTGTACCGGGTGCAAGTCGGAGAACTGGTGCAGGTATCGGGTTATAAAGTGTTGTGAGGATAAAGGAATCAGCAACTGTTCCGAATGTGAGGACTATCCCTGCGCAAACATGAAGGAATGCTTTGAAATAACAAAGTCCTTTGAACCGAAGTGTAAGGAAATCTGCACAGCGGAGGAATATATCATGCTGAAAAAAGCCTTCTTTGAGAAGGAAGAAAATCTAAATGCCGAGAGAAAAAAATGAGAATAATAAATCTTATCGAAAACACGCAGGGACGCAGTGACTGCTTATGTGCACATGGCCTTTCATTCTATGTAGAGACCGGGAAACATAAGCTGCTGCTGGACCTCGGACCTTCTGAAGAAACTATAAAAAATGCGGAAGTATTAGGCATTGATTTATCGGCGGTAGATACTGTTATTTTAAGTCACGGACACTACGATCATTCCGGCGGAATAATTCCGTTTACTAAGATTAATGATAAGGCACTCATTTATATGCAGGAGTCGGCGACAGATGATTATTTTGCGGATGATGGCGTTGATTCTCCGGAAAGATACAGGTACATAGGAATCGATAAGGATATTTCTGTTCTTCCGCAGGTGAGATTCCTGAGCAGTGATACTGTAATTGATGATGAGCTGGAGGTTTTTGCAATACACAGCAGAAACCATGAACTCCCGTTCACAAATAAAAGGCTGCTTGTCAGAACCGGGGAAGATTTTCATCGGGATGAATTTAAGCATGAACATTTTCTGGTGATCCATCAGGAAGGAAAGTCCGTTCTAATGTCCGGTTGTGCACATAATGGGATACTAAGCATTCTTGATGCATATAAAGAAAAGTATGGAAACTTACCCAATCTGATGGTCAGCGGATTTCATTTGATGAAAAAGACTGATTACCGCGATAGTGAAATCCGGGAAATTAAGTCTATGGCGAGTGAACTAAAAAATTATCCCACAAAGTTTGTTACCTGCCATTGCACCGGGACTGTAGCTTATGACCTGATGAAGGATATAATGGGGGATAGGCTTGAATATGTGCATTCGGGTGAAGAAGTGATCCTGGGCTGATAAGGGAGAAAAATATGGAATTCGCAACGCGGGCAGATGTAAATGAGATATTGAGTCTGTACGGAGCCGTTATCGAAAAAGTCAATACGACCCCGATCCGATTAGGCTGGGATTTAGAAATATACCCGAATGCTTCGTTTGTAAATAATGCTGTTTCAAACGGTGAAATGTGCATCATAAGGGAATCGGGGAGAATAGTAGCTGCGGCAGCTGTAAATCACGACGTTAATCCGGAATATGACGAGATCAGCTGGGAAATACCCGGACCAAAAGAAAGGGTGGCTACAATTCACGCATTGGCCGTTGCTCCGGATAAACAAGGGCAGCGTGTCAGTTACGATATGCTTAGTGCTATAGCAGATTACTGCAGAAAAAATGGTGATACTGCGATACATCTTGATGTGATTGATACAAATATTCCTGCATACAAGCTATATACAAGGAATGGGTATAAAGAAATTGATTGTATAAAAATGTTTTATGAAGTGGTAGGAACAAGGGATTTTTGGATGCTTGAACTCGTTCTTTGATTTATGGATAGTGAATTATGGAAGTAATAAAAAAGGCTTTTTATAGATCAATACCGGTTATGGCCGGATATATTGTTTTAGGGATCGGTTTCGGGATTCTGCTTCACAATGCGGGATATGGCGTGATATGGGCTGCAGCAATGAGTGTCTTTATTTATGCCGGCTCAATGCAATATGTGGGCATAGGGCTTTTGACCGGCGGCGCTTCCATAATTACAACTGTAATAACAACGATAATGGTTAATGCCAGACACCTGTTTTACAGCATTTCAATGATAGATAAGTATAAAAGATCCGGAAAATATAAGCCGTATCTGATATTTGCCCTGACGGATGAAACATATTCGCTTTTATGTGATGATGAAGATCATTCCGAAGAAACGATCAACCGATATCGTTTTTTTGTCTCATTATTCAACCAGTGCTATTGGGTCATAGGAAGCGTGGCAGGATGTCTGCTGGGGACTGTGATTCCTTTTTCAACAAAGGGAATCGAATTTTCAATGACGGCACTGTTCATTGCTTCTTTTACCGAGCAGTGGATCAATTCTAAAAATCATATTCCTGCACTGACGGGACTTGGGTGTACTTTATTGTGCCTTATCATATTTGGCTCGGACAGGTTTATGATACCTTCAATGCTGTTGATCACATTGATACTCACTCTGATAAGAGGAAGGGAGGAAAAGGCATCATGACAACGGCTATGATCATAGCTGCTATGGCAGGAACAACCATGGCACTTCGCTTTCTTCCCTTTCTTGTATTCGGAAAGGATACCCCGAAATATATTTCGTATCTGGGAAAGGTGCTTCCCCAGGCAATCATAGCTCTGCTGGTAGTTTATTGTCTGAAGGATGTGTCGATCATGTCTCATCCCTTCGGAATACCGGAGCTGATTGCGGGAGTTTCAGTTGTGATAATGCAGGCGTGGAAGAGGAATGCAGTTATTAGCATTCTGCTCGGAACGGTTATCTATATGTTCATTATCCGGATCATGTGACAATTTTTTGAGATTATCCGGATAAAAAGTAAAGGTGAGATATGAGTAAGATGGACAAGAAGGCTTTTATTGTAGTGGATATTCAGAATGATTATCTGTGGGACAAGAGAAAGCCAATGTTTACCTACGATACAGAAAAGCTTGTCGGAAATGTCAATGCTGCTATCAGGACTTATAAAGAAAAAGGTTATGACATAATTTATATCAAACATATTTTGTCAAAGCTGCTATGGGGAGTAGGTTTCTCGATCAGGGGAACCGAAGGAGCAGAACTTTACGATGGACTGAATATTGTGTCTGATCTCTGTTTTGAAAAGAACAGGGCGGATGCGTATACATCAAAGAAATTCAGAGAATATATGAAGAATGCCGGATACACTGAAGTGGTAATTGCAGGAATTGATGAATGCGGCTGTGTGGGGGCAACAGCCAAGGGAGCAGCCGGAACAGGAATAAAGGTCTTCATGCAGAGTGAATGTATAGGCTGCAGGTTTCCTGAAAAGCAAAAAACAAAAATGAGGGAACAGCTGCATAATATTGGGGTTGAGTATATATAAATCTGGTTATAAGGAATCCATGAACAGGAAAGACATTTAAACCGAAATGAAATCAGGTATATAGCAATAGCAGCTGTAATTAAGGCCTAAATTTATTATAAAAACTACATGTGAGTGGGAAAAGCAAGCATGTTGGAAAAATCCAGTGAGTGTGAAGTAGAAAAATGAATGAAGAATATCTTATAGAAACAAAAGTAATAGATTATAATGACTCGCTTATTCAGGAAAAAGTCAGAGAATTAAAAGAAAAATCTGATTCTACGATCGACTATATAAGAAACGCATATGAGTTTGTCCGGGATGAAATTCCTCATTCATGGGACATAAGATCAGAGATAGTATCCCGTAAGGCAAGTGAAGTACTTAAAAATAAAACGGGGATCTGCTGGACTAAATCCTGTCTTCTGGCAGCCCTGCTCAGGGCTAACGGAATCCCAAGTGGTATCAGCTATCAGCTGCTTACCAGGGCGGATGAGGATGACAGTGAAGGGTACATTATCCATGCATTAAATACCATTTATATAGAAGAGCAGGATAAGTGGATAAGGCTTGACGCAAGAGGAAATAAGGAAACTGTTCATGCTGATTTTAACCTGGAGAAGGAAGGGCTGGCATTTCCAATCAGAGAACAGTATGGCGAAGTGGATTACCGGGATAATAATCCTGATCTGGATGAAAGGCTTGTTGAAATACTGGAAAACGCAAATAGTATCTTGGAAGTCACAACGGATTTTGGAATGGAGTAAAAATGATTTAACATGGATAGCGAAAAGAACCGGAAAAAAGGTTCTTTTTTATTGGCTTGACAAAACAGAAATCAAATAATAATATACGTTATATAACAAATGTTATAAATGGGGACAGCATATGGCACCGAAAGTAAAAATTACAAAAGAGATGGTTGCGGACGCGGCGGTTGCGGTGATAAGGGAGAGAGGCCATGAGAATCTGAATGCCAGATCCATATCAGAATATCTGGGCTGTTCCACACAGCCGGTACTTTATACATTCAAGACCGTTGATGAGATACGGGAGGCTGCCTATGAGATTGCCGACAGTTATCATACGGAATTTATCATGTCGAAAGAGAACGACAGTAATCCAATGCTTGCTCTGGGATTGAATTATGTGAGGTTTGGATATGAAGAGAAGAATCTTTTCCGATTTCTGTTTCAGACGGATAAGTTTGGCGGGAAAGATATGGATGCCGTACTGAATGCACCTGAGCTATCCGGGATTATGGAAGTTATGGCAGGCGGTCTCAAGACAGACATAGTACAGGCGAGGGAAATGTTTCTGACATTTTTCTGTGTGGCACACGGACTCGCAAGCCTGCTTGCCAATAATTCCATGAAGTATGACGAGGAGCAGAGCAGAATAATGCTTGAAAATGTATTCTTCGGTATGGCTGCTTCAGGAAAAGTTTCAAGAAAAGGAAAATAAGCATGCGTAAGTTATATGAGAAAAAAGAAATCCTTTTTGCAGTATTGTGGATCGTGGTATACTGCGCAGTCATGACTCCTATCAAGGGAAATCTCGGTGACGGAAGTGTCTGGTGGATGATTGCAATGTTTGTATTTGCTGCGGGAATACTGGCTTTTGTAAAGGTGAATCATCTGGAGGAAAAGTACGGACTTTGCGGACTGCCAAAGAATATGAAACGGTACCTGTTCTTCATACCGGTGTTCGTACTGGCTACCGGAAATATTTGGGACGGATTTTTACTTTCCTATAAGGGAACGGAGCTGGTATTTGCAACAATCTCAATGCTTCTTGTCGGCTTTGTGGAGGAAATGATCTTCAGGGGTTTTCTGTTTAAAGCTATGCTGGGGAAAGGTAAAACTGTTCCGGCGATCATTGTTTCCGCAGTGACATTCGGGATAGGCCATATAGTTAACCTGCTTGCCGGACAGGCAAGTTTTGAAACTGTGATGCAGGTCATATTTGCAGTTAGCTGGGGTTTCATATTTACTATGGTGTTTTATAAGAGCGGAAGCCTGATTCCATGTATCGTTGCCCATTCAATGATAGATGTATTTTCGCTCTATGGCGGGGAAAATGAACTGACAGACTGGATCTATATTGGAGTGACGATAGTGGTGGCAGTAGTGTATTGTTTTTATCTGGGAAGATTAAAAAAGGAAGGTTAGGAAAAATGATGGCGACAGAGCATATAATGATATATCCCGCAAGCCGGGAGCAGATGGAAGGCGTCATTTTATCTGAGCAGGATAAGGAATTAAAGAAGGCATACAGTGAAATGCTGGAGGGGTGCGTTGATCATCCGGAGCAGTGGGACTGGTATGCCATGTGGATGATCGAAAAAAGCGACGGTACCCATATCGGGGATCTGTGTTTCAAAGGTTATGAAGAAGACAAAAATCCGGAAATCGGGTATGGCATACTGGAAGAATTCCAGGGCCTGGGCTATGCGACAGAGGCTGTAAAACTGGCATTAAAATGGGCTTTCAGCCACAAGGGTGTGGAGGCGGTTGAAACGGAGGCTGATCCGGAAAATGCAGCTTCAATCAGGGTACTGATGAAATGCGGTTTTCAGGAAACCGGAGAAAACGGTGAAGAAGGGCCGAGATTCGTAAGAAGAAGAGAATGATAATTTTTTACCCCTAAACCTACTTATTTATTATATAATAGTATAGGAAATATTTTTGGCCGCTGATCGCGGTTTGTTTGCTTGCCGGATGGCTGGCAGGAAGTCCATTGGTTTGGATTCGGGGGTAATGGTATGGTAGATAATAATTCCGGTTCAGAACAGTTTTCAAAATTGTTTGAAGAGTTGGTCTCTGCAATGGCCGTGATCAATGTTGACCACATAGATGTAGCGGTTGTTCAGGACAGGCTGAACAGACTGGCTGCTTTACTCCGGCTTTCAAAAGGGGTTACCCATGTTTATTCAAGTCCCGCTGATGAAAAAATAGGGCGGGGCGAAACCATTATCAGCTATGATAACGGCAAAGGCGGCAGGCCGGTCCATACGGTTCGTATTGAGACCAGTCTTATGTCTATAGCTACTATGACGGTCTATATGGCTGATGATGAACCTGACATGACCGAGGATGAGCTTGCAAAGGTTGATCTCGTTATGCGTACTGCCCTTGTCTTTATCAGCCGCAACAGGCTTCAGGACATTGCATATCAGTTTGCATTTTATGACGATCATGGATACAGGAGCATACGGAGTTTCCTTAAGTATTTAGCGTGGAACGGGAAACCGGGTGCATTTGACGGCATGGTTGCCGCAAACTATAATTTCAGGCATTTCTCATTAGTCAATGATAAATATGGGCGTGAAGCAGGTGACCATGTACTCAGGAATCATTATGATAACATCCAAAAACTCATAGGCCAAAACGGAACTCTGTGCCGGCTGGGCGGTGACAATTTTATCTGTATTTTTCCCAGGGAGAAAATGGAGATCATTCTGGAATATCTCAGACGGGCGGATGTGGCTTATGACGATGAAGGCCATACCTTAACTGTTGGTACATATGTGGGTGTATTTGTGATTCCGGAAGGATATACAGTAACTGATCCCAATGCGATACTGGGCAAGGTTATGCTTGCATATAGGGTGGCGCAGTCCGGTGTTAATGATCACATAGTCTTTTATGATGACGGTCTTATGGAAGGCAAGGACCAGGCTATGCGTATACAGCAGCAGTTCCCGTTCTCGCTCAAGAAAAAGGAATTCAAGGTATTTTTCCAGCCGAAAGTCAATACTATGACAGGAGAAATCTGCGGTGCGGAGGCGCTTTGCCGCTGGTTTAAGGCTGGCAATATAGTTCCACCGATGGAATTTATTCCTGTTCTTGAGCGCAGCAGTGATATCTGCATGCTTGATTTTTATGTTCTTGATATGGTGTGCAGCTACATCCGCAGGTGGCTGGATGACGGACGGAATGTGGTGCGTGTTTCTGTCAATTTTTCAAGAAAGCATATAGTTAATGAACAGCTACATGAGGATATACTCGGGATAGTCAACAGGCACAGGATTCCCCATGAGCTGATAGAGGTAGAGCTTACCGAGACCACAACGGATGTGGAGTTCAGGGCACTTCAGAGGATAGTAGGTGCTCTGCAGAAAGAAGGCATTTGCACTTCTGTAGATGATTTCGGAATGGGATATTCATCACTGAACCTGATCCGTGTCATTCCATGGAATGTCCTTAAGGTTGACCGCTGTTTCCTGCCGCTTGGTGAAGAAAATGAATCCAGCGTAAATAACATAATGTTTAAAAATGTTATAGCAATGGCAAGAGAAATGGGACTGGAGACCATAGTGGAAGGCGTAGAGACGACAGAACAGCTGCAGCTTTTAAGAGATAATAAATGCGATCTTGCCCAGGGCTTCCTTTTTGACAAGCCGCTGCCGGTGGAAGAATTTGAAAAAAGGCTTGATATGCATAAATATGCCATAGAAATTTAATTAAAATATAATTTAACATATTGATCGTCTAGGGAGCGAAGAATTATGAAAAACTGGAAAACATGGCAGATGGCCCTGTTTGTTGCGATGTGTGTATGCCTAAATGTGGGCGGAAAGCTTTTGTCTGGACATTTCGAACTGCCTTTGTGGGCGGATTCTTTCGGCACTGCTCTGTGTGCTTATGTGGCGGGACCTATATGCGGAGCAATGGTTGGTTTAGCGGGAAATCTTGCATATGGTGTTGTTAACCACCTTTCTGTAGCCTATTCCATTACAAGTATTGCACTGGGTATCATCGTGGGCCTTGCTGCAAAACATCACTGGTTTGACCGTTTTTATGGTTTTATGAAGGCAGCATCCTTAGCGATGATCACTGCTCTTATCGTATCGGTACCGGTAAACCTGCTATTAGGCGGCGGCTATACCGGCAATAAATGGGGCGATGGCGTTATTGATTATTTTCTGGCAAAAGAGTGGGAACCGGCTTTATGCTGCATACTGGGACAGTTAGCCATAGAGTTTGCGGATAAGGTACTTACTATCGCTCTGGTATATGTCCTGATAACCGTCCGCCGGATCAATGCGGACAGGATCAAGGATGAAAAAAAGATGCAGGGAAATACTGCCGGCAAGGCTGTTATGCTTCTTGCAACTATAGGCTTGGCATTCGGCAT
Source organism: Lachnospiraceae bacterium AB2028 (assembly GCA_000621425.1). Taxonomy (GTDB): domain Bacteria; phylum Bacillota; class Clostridia; order Lachnospirales; family Lachnospiraceae; genus NK4A136. Next base: position 85,046 of record KK211276.1, on the reverse strand, counting down.
GCCTGCCAAGGCGGATGCGGCGTCTCCGTCGGATACATCATCCGAAACAACGGATTACAACGATTATGTTCAGACTGTATATAGCAGCAACAACGGCCTGCCCTGCGGCGAGGCAAATGATATTGCCCAGACCAATGACGGAGTTCTGTGGATAGGCACCTATGCCGGACTGTACCGCTACAACGGGCGTGAGTTCCGCTGGGTAGACGAATATGAATCAGTAAAGAATGTAAACTGCCTTTATGTGGATGAAGAGGGCCGCCTGTGGATCGGAACTAATGACAGCGGCCTGTCGATAGTGATCCGTGAGCAGGTGGTAAATGTGCTGGACCAGTCAAGCGGACTGCCTTCAAATTCTGTGAGATGCATTACCTGTTCATCTGACGGCTACTACTATATAGGAACTACCGAAAGCATGCAGGTAGTTGTGATGAACAACGGCATGAAGGTAGTAAACACCCTTGATGAAATAAGCTATGCCGACAGCATCACTGCCGACAAGTACGGACATGTGGCGGCAATCGGTTCCGACGGATGCCTGTTCCTGCTGCAGAACGGAAAGATTCAGAATTCGATCCGCCTGGCTGAAGGTGAGGAACTGTTCAACTGCTGCTCATTCGCACCGGACGGAACGCTGATGGTGGGAACATCTACAAATCACATATACAGGTATAATATTGCCAGAAATGTTTTTGAACGTATAGATTCAATAAAGTGCGAAGATGTTAACTGCATCAATAATCTGAATTTTTTAAATGACGGTACTCTGTTTGTATCGACCGACAGCGGTGTATCATACATTGACGATGACGGATATCATCGTATCAACACCAATGATTTCAATAACTCTATAGATAACATGCTGCATGATTATCAGGGAAATCTCTGGTTCACATCTTCACGTCTCGGACTTTTAAGAATGGCAAAATCTCCTTTTAAGGATATTTACGGTTCTATAGGCATGGAGCGTCAGGTAGTCAATGCCATTGTTTCATGGAACGGAAAATATTATATCGGTACTGATGAAGGTTTAGATATAGTGGACGGAGCCTGCCAGAAAGAGATCAACAATGATCTTACTGCCGATCTTGAAGGGAAGCGTATCCGATGCATGTTTGTGGACGGAAATGAGCATCTTTGGGTATGTACATATGGCAGCGGCCTGCTGGAGATCGATACGAATGGAAGAAAATGGGAATACAATGCTGATAACGGAAGCTTTGGAAACCGTGCAAGGATCGTGACGGGACTTTCAGATGGTACCATCATGGCAGCAGGGGATTCCGGTATCAGCTATATCAAGGACCATAAGATAGTCCAGACGATCAAAAATGAGGACGGAATGATCAATTCCATGATCCTTACACTTACGGAGAGAGGCGATGGAACTATCCTGGCAGGTACTGACGGTGACGGCATAGCGGTGCTCAAGGACGGAGAAGTAGTGAAGATGATGACTACAGAAGACGGCCTCAGCAGTGATGTCATCCTGCGAACTGTCAAGGATCCGAAATCCGAGGGCGTGTTCATAGTTACCAGTAACAGCCTGTGCTATCTTGACCCTGAAGGAGCAATCCGTGTATTGGACAAGTTCCCGTATTTCAATAACTACGACATATGGGTAAAAGATGAGGACACCCTTTTCGTAATGTCCAGTGCGGGAATCTATGTTGTGGAAAGGGATGAGCTGGTAGCAGGCAGCGATATTGCATGGGAGCTTCTTGATGCAAGGAGAGGCTTAGGTACTTCGTTGACTGCTAATTCCTGGAATTATTACAACAATGGAAAAGGTGAGCTCCTTCTTCCCTGTGATACAGGCGTATACAGTATAGAAGTTGAAAAATACAACAGTGATGTCAGGTCTTACAGGATGCAGTTAGCATCTGTCAAGCTTGACGGCGTGGTTCAGCCGCCTGTCCGTATGGGTGCCATTACTGTGGGGCAGGGTGTGAACCGTGTGGAGCTTTCACCGGAAATTCTGAATTACACCATACAGGAGCCAAATGTGGGTTATTTTCTTGACGGATATGACTCCCAGTGGACCATAGAGCCACAGAACAGCCTGGGTAATATCATATATGTCAATCTTCCGGCAGGTGAGTACACCTTCCATTTAGCGATATTTGACAGCTCCGGTGATCATATACTGGAGGAGAGGAAATTTGAGCTTGTAAAGGAAGGAGAGCTTTATGAACAGCCGGGATTCACAGTCTATATGCTTGTGCTCCTTTCACTGTTAAGCATATGGTTTACCTGGTTCATGGTACAAAGGCAGCTTAATGCCCAGCAGATTAAGCTGAATATGGCTAACGAAACAGTCATGGCTATCGCAAACGCAGTCGATGCCAAGGATGTGCGTACACATCAGCATTCTGTGCGTGTGGCAGAGTATGCGGTGCTTATCGCAGAAGAGATGCACTGCTTTAAGTGGTGGCGGAGAAACAAAGATCTGTCTAACCTGCAGAAGGCGGCGCAGATGCATGACATAGGTAAGATAGCAGTTCCGGACAGCGTGCTCAACAAAGTGGGAAGGCTTACGGATGAAGAATATGCACAGATGAAATCGCATGTTGTCAGGGGTGCGGAGATTCTTAAGGATTTTACACTGGTAGAGCATGTTGAGGACGGTACCAGGTTCCACCATGAAAGATATGACGGAAAGGGCTATCCGGACGGACTGAAAGGAACGGACATTCCGCTTTTCGGCCGGATAATCAGTGTGGCAGATACTTTCGATGCAATGACATCGAACCGCGTATACCGCAATCACATGGATACGGATTATGTAATGAACGAAATGAAGCGTGGACGGGGGACGCAGTTCGATCCTGAGGCACTGGATGCATTCCTTCGTCTGGTGGATAGAGGCGTAATCAATCTGGATGCGATCTATGCACAGAAGCGTGCAGAGATTCAGCAGGCTGATCCGAAGGCACAGGAAGAACTGGCACGCCGCGTAGAAGAGGACAAAAAGATCCAGGAAGCTGAGATGAAGAGTGACGCTAAGAAAGATGAAGTAAAAGGCGATGCCCAGGAAACTGCGACAAAGACGGATGTCAAGGAAACAGAGATGAAGGGCGATAGCAAGGAAGCTGAAAATAAAAACGACGCCAAGAAAACTTCAGAAGATGGGGATGGTGATAAATCATGAAACGAGCATATATAGTGACAGCGCTGACATGCATAGTAGTGATGGCTGCTTTTATCGGATGTTTCAGGCTCTTAAATATGTCAGGCGGAAAAGACCATCTTAAGATAGGCTTTATCTACGACAATGACGAAAGCACGCCTTATACTTATAATTTTTCCCTGGCAAAGGATGCGATAGAGAAGAAATACGGCGAAAAGGTAGAGATACTTACCTGCAGTAATGTGCTGGATGATGAGATGGAAGAGCCTTTACGCGAGCTTGCTGACGAAGGCTGCGATATCATATTTTTCAACGGATACAGTGAAAAGGTAATGGAGCTTGCGCCGGAATACCCGGGAACAGAGTTCTGTCAGGCATCTTATATGGATATGAGCGATGTGACTGTGCCTGAGAATTACCATACTTTTAAGGGGGAGGCGTACCAGGGAAGGTATGTAAGCGGTATAGCAGCAGGCATGAAGATCAAGCAGATGATCACGGAGGGTGTCATTACCGGAGACCAGGCTGTTGTGGGATTTGTTGCCGCATTCCCCAATTCGGAAGTTATTTCAGGTTATACGGCTTTCCTGATGGGAGTCCGTTCCGTAGTGCCCCAGGCAGTTATGCGGGTATGTTACACATCAACATGGAGCAGTTATGCAAAGGAGAAAGCAGCGGCCGAAACACTGATAGAAGACGAGGGCTGTGTGGTCATTTCCCAGCATACGGATACCATTGGACCGGCAATTGCCTGTGAGGAAGCGTCTGAAAAAAATACGAAGGTATATTTTGTTGGCTGGGGACAGAGCATGTCGGAAGTAGCACCTGGCACATCCCTTGTCACTGCAAGAATATGCTGGGAGCCCTATGTGCTTTCAGCCGTGGATTCACTCATGGCAAACAAAAAGATCGAATCAGGTATTTCTGCTGATGTTCATGGAAATGATGCATGTGCCGGTTTTGATAAGGGGTGGGTAGAGATGATAGACCTTAATCAGCCGGTGGCCGCACCGGGGACGCAGGAAGCTATGGATGCGGCGATAGAGCAGTTTAAGCGTGGAAATGTTGATTTTGTATTTAAGGGAGATTATACAGGTGTCTCACAGAACGACCCGTCAAAGACTATAGACCTGCGGAACGGCTATGTGGAGAATGAAAATACATCACAACCATTATTTGATTATATCCTTTCCGATGTCATAACTATCGTGGAATAAATCAGTGCTTAAGAGGGAAAGGGGAATCAGATGATAAAGAACCGTACAGCGCAGCTTATGTATCAGACAGCATACTGTACTTTAGGTATTGTGGGAATAGTTGCCAGCGTAGGGTTTTTCGATATGACATTCCGCTGGGATTTCTACATACTTTTTACCAATCTCAGTAATTATTTATGTGTAGGTATAATGTTCGCGGAGCTTTATCAGACTGTCAAAAAGAAGGAGGACAGCTATGTTACAGCCTGCCCCCTGCTTAAGTTTTCCGGAGTGCTGGGCATACTTCTGACTTTCTTTGTATTTAATCTGCTTCTTGCAAATGCGGCGAACAGGGATCCGGCTGATAATTTTAAAGTGTCAAGCTTCTTCCTGCATGTTGTACTGCCCCTGATGTTTACCATAGACTGGATACTTTTCTATCCTAAGGGACAGGTAAAGGTTTCATATCCTTTCTGGGCAATGCTGTTTCCATTTGTATATCTTGCATATGTTTTTGTGCATGCGGCGCTACATCATTTTGACGGCACCATAATGAACTGTAAGGGAACAGGTCCGCTTATCTATCCCTATTTCTTCCTTGATCCGGATAAATCCGGAAAGCTCGGCGTGCTGATGTGGTGCGTGGCACTGACAGTTATTTTTGCAGTCGGCGGTTTTATCCTTATGGGAATAGACCGGCTTATAAAGCACTTTCAGTGCAAGACTTCTGATGAGGAAACTGAAAGCGTAGTAACTGCCATAGTTTCAGGTGAACTGACCGGCTTTGATCATAGCCCGGGATACAGCGATATGAACGGCGGCTATCACTGCGAGAGCTTAAGGCGGGATAAGTCGGGAGCATGGCAGATAGAGAAAAGGGACCGGAACAGCCTTGATGAGCCGGAGATAGTAAAAACCTATGCAGTTTCAGATAGTGCATTGGCTGCCTTTGAACAGTTCTTAAATGATAAGAAGATCCTTGCACTGGAAAACAGGAAAGAAAGTGATGAGTTCGTTACCGACTACAGTCCCTGGGGCTACGGCATTATATTTGATAAGTCAGCTTCCGGCGGTAAAAAAATGGAGCGGCATTCCATAGGGCAGTATAAAAAGTATTCTGATAAAGATTATAAATTGCTTAAGGAACTTCAGCAGGAATTCGAGAAGCTTTACGGTGAGCTGATATCGGAAGTGGAAGAAAAAAGGGACTGATGATCCCGAAAAGGGGGGCTTTTATGCAGACGATAATTATTATTCTTGACCCGGAAAAAATGGACAATCCTGATTTAGATATACGCTATGACCTTCCGGACCGCATAGAAGAGTATACGAATGGGCAGGCAAAGGACAACGGATTCGATTATCTTCCGGATGACAGGATGGCAATATGGCTTGATACGGAAGACTATACAAAGAATGTGGAAAGTGTCATAGAGCTGATCAGTTCTGAAAGTATTTTAGATAATGATCTGAGTAAGGCTGAAGAAATATATGTATCGGACCAGGACTGCGCAGAGCTGGATCAGTGCAAAAAAGTGTTTCCGACCGAATGAAAGGGGGAAAATATGAGTGAAGTATTAAAAGATTCCATGGAGTCGGAAATTCCGGAGGGAGAAATAACGGAAGATATTGAAGAAAAATATTTGCCGGATGAAAAGGTAAATGACCTGATAAAGAGAATTCAGGACAACAATGCCGATAATGAGGCATGGAATGAGCTTTGTGCCAATTTTGAAGATTATATTACCCGTGTATGTAAAACTATTTTAAATGAATATGGTGTGGATTCTATCGATCCTGCTGACATGGAAGATTTACATCAGGCGGGATTTGTGGCTTTTTTTGATACGGTAAAAAATTATAAACCCGGACGAGCAAAGTTTACTACATATGCATGGAAACCTGTATATTTTTCAATATTACATGAGCTTTTAATACAGTTTAACAGGCTGGGGATTACCAACTTACCGAAGTACAGTTCGAATGAGCAAAACGCATCGGAAGTCATACCGGTCTCAATAGATGACTGTCCAAATATTCCGTTTAAACAGGCCTATCCGGGAATTACGCTGGAGGAACCGCAGAATCATGAAACATTCAGTCAGCCGAGAAGGGTTCTTCAGATTCTTAAAGTCCTCTGCATGCTTACAGATGAAGATCATTCATTAAATAAGACCGATCTGCAAAAAGCACTGCATTATTACAGACTTGGAAAATACAGTAACGACAGCACCTTATCGGAAAAGAAGGGGCATATAGATCTTTATCCGGATCATAATACATACACCAATGACATAGAAGAACTTCTCATGGCAGTGGATCCTCTGACACATACGGAAGAAAACGACAGTGAATATCTTGTAAAGTATTCCGGATATGATGAAGACTCCCTTTATAAGAAGATCAACAAAGGGAAGGGTGTTAAGTCAAAGCCTATAACTGATTTTTCATATTCTCATATTTTTGATAATCCGTCTTTGGATACGCTTATCCAGTTGATCTCTTTTACAGATATGATTTCGGATGAGGAAAAGTCTGACTTAATAAAGAAACTTGTTTCAACGGCAAGTATATATTACAAGACCCCGTTTTGGGATGAAACAGGATTAAGGTTTAATACAAAAGCAGTTTACGGGCGTTTTACCGGTCGTGAAAAACAGGATAGAAGTCAGTTTGCGGATAATATCAAAATTCTGCAATATGCTTTAAATAATATGTGTCAGGTAAGATTCAGGTTTAACAGGTATGACGAAGAGAATAACTTGGTGCCGACGACAGACTATATCCATACTCTCAGTCCGTACCGGCTTGTGGTATACCATGACAATTATTACTGTATAGGATTTAAGAATGGTGATGAAAGGGTAAAGCATTACCGCGTTGACCTGATGTCCGATATTGAAATTGTCAGAGATGAAAACGGAAAAGAAGTGAGGATAGAATTAACTCGGGTTGAAGCTCTTCCTGTATTTAATTACGCCTGGGACCCGCAGAAATACATGTCGGAACATCTTTATATGGCATACGATAATCCTAAGAATATAGAGATCAAGATTAGAAATACCGACTACACTATTATCCATGACTGGTTCGGAGATAATTATGAGAAGGTACGGGAACTTACCGATAAAGACGGTGATGGCAATGAAGTTACTTATCATATTCTAAAAGTAAGAACCTCTCCCACAATGATTGTTCACTGGGCTATGCAGTATGGGACCAAGGTGGAGATTATGGATGAGGAGATAAGGGAGAAGATTTCAAAGGAAATTGAGATCTTAAAAAATAAATATGTGTAAAGATATTTGGGAAAAAATACGTAATAACGAACAAGTAGTAAAAGAATATGATGTAACCGATTGTGCAATAGAGTCGATATATTCATACTATAATTATTTTGGGAAAAATAATTATGAATTTATAAAATATCAATCTCGAAGAAGACAGATGACAGGATCGGGAGCGTACCTTAAATGTAATGGCAAGAACGGAATAGATATAGTTGGTGATATTCTTACATCATCAAGTTTTTTAGAATATAAAGATGTTGATAAAAATGTTCTAAATACCTATCAGAAAGTACATCACACTATTGGAAATATAATTCCAATTCCTGAAGGAGCAAATTATGGATCACCCAAAGGAAAAAGCGACAATTATTTTTATAAACTAAATCTAATAAAGATATGGTTAGAGAACAAAAAACAAATTATATCGCCTATTGATGATGATAATATAATTAATTTAAAAGAGAGAGTTAAAAATAGTAAAAATAATAAAAATAATAATACTTTAGGCCCCAGGAACTTCCCTAATGGAAATAGAATAGTTATGCGGTATTGGCTTTATAAACAGCGCTACTATAGGACTTGGCAAGATTATGTTGAACAGAATTATCTTCAAGATTTTGTTGATGGAGATCTAAACATAATCAATAAAACAGAAAATCCAAAGTTGGAAGATATAGATTGGTTGATTGATGCGATTTTAAAACGGGGAATTAGAATTGTAAACAAAAATGAATTAAAAGAAAACGATTTAGAAGAAAAATTAAAAGAAATAAAAAATAATTATATTCAATCCTCAAAATTTTGAGGATACTTCCCTGCATAATATAGGTGTAACCGAAAAACACATTTTCAGGAGGTAAGACCTATGATTAAAAAGATTTATTTTGACATGGATGGTGTGCTTGCGGATTTTGACGGTGGTGTCAGCAAATTGTGTGGAATGCCACTTCTTAAGCCGGGCGAAAGGCGCTCCAAGGAAGAAGATGACCTGATGTGGGAGAGAATACGCCGGGTCGGTCATTTCTATGATAAGCTTGAGCCTATGCCGGGAGCAGTGGAACTTTTCCATGAATTATATGAGAAATACGGAGATAAGTGCGAAATCCTCACTGGAATCCCGAAACCAAAGAGAGGGATTAACACTGCCGGTGAAGATAAGATTGCGTGGGCACATCGTATACTGCCCCCGAATCTAAAGGTTAATATAGTATACCGGGAAGAAAAGAAAAACTTCTGCACCGGAGCAGATTGCATTCTCATAGATGATCTGGAATCCAATATTGAAGATTGGAAAATGTATGGCGGAACAGGAATCCACCACAAAAGTATAGATGCTACAAGAAACACGCTTATGGATAAAAATATTCTGTAGAAAAAATATAGTTGAAAGAAACAAGAAAAAGATTATTAATGAATTTAAAGAAATACAAAGGAATATTATTTGAGAAAGTGTGCATATGTATATTGAAATTTTTAATGGAATGAATATATTCTCAGGGCTATATATCGATTATGACAAAAAAGTGGTCGATATCGAAGTACAGCCGAATAGAGATATCAAAAATATATCGGATATATTTACCTATCCTGACAGGGGCTTTGTATTTGATTTTAATACAATTTCTATTTTCCTTAAAAATAGAGGGATTTTACCGGATACAAAAGAAGGTTTATATACCAATATAGATGATAAAATTAAAATCGTTGTTTTCAAATAACGAGAAAATAATCTGTTTGAACCATAATACCGTTATTTATCCTCAAAATCCTGAAGATGAAAAAATACATAATATGAATAGAAACCTTCGGTAAGATGGTTTCTATTCAACGAGAAAATTATGAAATGATTTTCGAGTCTGTGATGAAAAGAATTGTCACCCCGGCAGTTCTTTTTTTAGTTGCAAAAATAATCTGCACGGAGGTATCAACATGAAAAAGAAAAAAGAACAAATGGAAAAAATGTCACTTGAGATGATTAAATTCCTTCAAAAGTGGGGACTGTGGAGGGATGTTTCAATCTTCACAAATGGCAACAGGTATTCATATTCATCGGACAATGAAAAGAAATATAAGGGGATTCCTAATGTGTCCTTTGAACAGGATGTTGATCCGGAGGAGACCATGAAAGGGATTGCAAGTCAAAAGGACGAGAATGGAAAACTAATTTGGAAGTCATTTGCCAATCCTGAGCATATCTTTGACATGGTTTATGAAGGCTCCCTATCTCTTCTTCTTCGTTATGGCGATTATGAGCCAAACCAAAGAGATATAAGCCTTGATGGCTGGGATTACATTTTTGAACATACTGATTTGTTAACGGATTATCTTCTTGATAAGTTCGGGGCAAGCAGTTTGCAGGAATTTTACGACAATGTAAAAAATATGAGTTTTATGGAATATAGCGAAAAAGATAGAGAGGAATGCATATATTCCGGGTGGGATCCGCTTGTATTCGATACATGGGAAGAATATTTAGAGATTAATGGACTTTCGGAAGCAGAGGGAAATGATGAAGCAAAGTTAACACCTCTTAACGAATTATATGATACCTATGCCCGTTATATCGAAGAATATGAAAACTTCGAAAATATGGATATTGAAGAAATAAAGCCAATATGGGAGTCAATTGTAGAAGATTCAAAGAAAGAATTTATAAGAGATTGTGGTGCTATTTATCTTCCTGAGGTTGCCGGTCATATAAAAGAAGAATTTTCAGACATTTTTGAGAGGTATGGTCTTTGGTATGAATACTGTTTTGACTGGTCGTTAACTTCTTACAGCATATCCTCAAAATCTTGAAGATGGGTATTAGCATAATATATATGAAACCGGATTGCGATAAGCAGTCCTTTTTTAGTTAACAATTTTATTTATGTCTTAAAAAGGAGGACAAATCAATGAGAAAGAACATGACACTTAGCGAAATCACAGAAATGCAGGTTGAGTTATTAAGTGATGCAAGAAGGATAATGATATCTGCACTTACAAAGAGAAAGGAGGGAAGACCTGAGCTGGAGCCTCTTGAAATCAAAGTCAGAGGCGGACGGGGTATAGAAAGTGAATGTAACGATCGCAGAATGTATATGTGGATTGCCTGTCGCTATAAAGACAGGGAGTACAATATTAATTTTTTCCACAGTGAGATTGATGAGTACACAGGAAACTGTCACACACAGATTGGAAAGGTGATGTTTGTAAAAGACTTTGTGAAAAATAAAAGTCAGTTAAACTCTCCCAATGTAATACTGAGTGACACAGATAGGGAAACACCTTATACATATTTTCTCAGCGATAAGAATTCAACGGTTTTGGTGTTTGGCAGTTATAAGTGGTTTTCACCGTTGGAGTTTTGTGAGGATGTTGATTCGGATTTACTCGCAAATAAGAAATGGGTTACAGCAGATGATATTTTAGATGAAAATCTTGCGGATAAAATAGCAGATGCTTTCTTTAGGTTCATTTTACAGGATAGAACAAAAATACCGGCTTCATACTGGGAATATGGTGCATTAAACGGATTCGGCTATGAAATCTATGATAAAGAGGCAGCCGAACATTACAACAAGCTTGCTGATAAGCTTAACCAGTCGAATGAGGTGGATCCGGACGAAATGGAAGAATATCTTGAAAAGGAGATATATCCGCTGGGGGCTGAATACGGTTTTTTGTCGGATATTGTAGAAAAAATATTATCGGAATCAATGTAGCAAAATATTATTCATAAAGGAGGTAATGTCTTATGAAAACGAATCCATACATTATGCTGGTAACCAGGGAAGAGGTGCACCCTGATAATAACATGCATTATTACACCGAATTAAAAAATGGAATGGCTTTGATGGAAGACGGAAGGCGTATTCCGGTTGATACGGAAGCGAAGAAGTGGGAAATTTACCGGTTATTTGGTATATATGACTTCGATTGCAACTCAAATGGTTATCCGCTGTGTACTTATGCTTATGTAAGAGAAGATTATAAAGATACTTTTTTACAAAAGCGTGGGAGAGGCAAAACATACTTTTCTATTCTGCGTGAGATAGAAGAAGAGATAACGAACTAAACGACGATCATAGAAAAGGAGGAAATGCTTATGAAGATGAATGATGCAATCTGCAGACCGGAAGAAATAACAAGTGATGCAATATGGGAACTTTACAAGCTGCTTGAGGGACTGGAAAGGCGGTATATGTGGATAGACATGCTTGAGACTGCTGAAAAAAAGGAAAAACTGATGTATCTTGATCTGGTTGCATTAGGCGAAGGCGGGGTGATTTATGATGTCATTGATGATGTCGAAATAGCTGATTGCAAGAACGAATGGGTAGAACTTGTCTTAAAGGATATAGAGAACGGAAAGACTAAAAGATATTCCTGCAGGATTAAGATAAATGCACTTCATAATCCGGCTGTAAGTTCTAATGAACTTTTGAAGAGAAATAATCTAAGGATTGCCGATGTAAGTGATATGGAAAATGTTGTATTTGAACAGGAAAAATCGTGTGATGATGAACAGGGACCGATGATCCCTGTTAACGATTATACGGTTCCGGTACGCAGGGAGTTTGTGAAAAGAGGCAGGAAAGCCGCTGCCATGGCGAGGGATTTTAAGGATTACCTTAGGTCATTTAACATACCTTATAAGGAAGATGTTGATATGGGAGCAAAGAGATTCACTTTTGTATTCATGTGTGATAATGCTCCGGGCGGATTTGTTGAAGGATGCATATGGTTCTTTGACAAAGCAGCTGAGGCGAGGGTGTATTATAATTCCATCGGTGCTGATATCTGTAAAAAGAGTGGGTGCAGGAACGAACTGTTAAGGCTGCTCAATTTCATCAATGCACGTGTATTTATGGAATGCTCCGATGGCGGTAACAGAATGTTCGATTCTTCAATACTTCATACACCCCGCATATATCTTACGGAAGACGAGGGCTTCGATATTTCCATTACTACGATGATCAATTATGATTTCTGGAAAATGGCGCGCTATGAGACTCATGACTATATTACTGCATACTGTCCGGAATTGTTAGACAGGCTGGCACCATATATATATGGTATGCTCAAAAATAATCTATCGATCATGGAAGCGATATCCGGGATAAAAACAGATCTTTTAGAAGGAAACTGACTGGCAGGATCTGCCCTACGGTCATTCGGCGTTTACACATCTAATCTGGCGGATGATCAATACACTTGATCTGCCAGATTCTATTCATAAGGGGATATCCCCCATGTCTTATGGAAATATCTTTTTTTAATTGCGGTGCCCATTCGCATTCCGCTGCGCTACATGCTCATGTCGCGCTGTCGCGCTATGTTTCTGCCCCCATAAGGGCACCTGTGTGAGCAAGCTCCCACTGTGCCTTATGGAAATATCTTTTTTTAATTGCGGTGCCCATTCGCATTTCGCTGCGCTACATGCTCATGTCGCGCTGTCGCGCTATGTTTCTGCCCCCCATAAGGGCACCTGTGTGAGCAAGCTCCCACTGTGCCTTATGGGGGCAGAAACGCACCGCTTGTAGGAACGCGCACTTGACAGGCTAACGATTAGTAGCTAAAATACGGCTTACAATCGTTAGCTAAAAATCGGAGGATATAATGTCAGCAGTACATTCAAAACTTTCTACAAAGGAAAGAATCCTGGAGGAAGCGCTTACCCTCTTTGCCGAGAGGGGGTATGACGGAACCGGCGTAGACCTGATAGCTGAACGGGTAGGCATAAAAGGTCCGTCACTTTATAAGCATTTCAAAGGGAAGGAAGATATCCTGAATGCGCTGATCGATGCGGCGGAAGCGCGGTATGATGAGTTTTTTGTTTCCGACAAGCATGACAGGAAGACTCCTGAAAACAAGGAAGAGTTTGTGAAGATGACGATGAAAAGGCTCTCCTTTACCATTCATGACCCGATGATACGCAAGATAAGGATCTTCCTTGTTAAGGAGCAGTTTCGAAATGAGAGGCTTGCTGAGATCACCACAAGGCACCAGCTTGACGGGATTCAGAAGATGTATGCCGGAATCCTGGAAAGCATGATGGAAAAAGGACTGGTAAAAAAGGATGACCCGCAGCTGCTTGCTATGGAGATTACTGCACCGGTTGTGCTTTATATCGCCAGGGCCGACAGACAGCCCAAATATGAAAAGGAAACTATGAAAAGCATTGAGGCTCATCTCAGACATTTTTGTGATGAGTACATGGAATAACAGGAGCTTTAGTAAATCATGCATTTTGTTGACGCAAAAGGAATACTGACCGCAAATAACGGATACTGCGGTATGAATATTTACCGCGGCTGCACTCATGGCTGTATATACTGCGACAGCCGTAGCAAGTGCTACCAGTTTACCCATCCCTTCGAGGATATAGAGGTAAAGCAGAATGCACCGGAGCTTCTTGAAATGGCATTAAGTTCTAAAAGGAAGAAGTGCATGATAGGCACCGGAGCAATGTCTGATCCCTATATGCACTGCGAGGAAAAACTACGGCTTACAAGAAAGTGCTTGGAGATAATATCAAGACATGGCTTTGGTGTGGCGGTACAGACAAAATCCGACCGGATAATGCAGGATATTGACCTTTTGGATGAGATAAATAAAAAGGCCAAATGCGTGGTCCAGATGACTCTTACGACATATGATGATGAACTGTGCGGCATCATCGAGCCTAATGTCTGCAATACTAAGAAACGTATAGAAGTGTTGGAAACCATGCAGGAGCGGGGGATACCTACGATGGTATGGCTTACCCCGATCCTTCCCTTCATAAATGATACGGAAGAAAACATCCGGCCGATATTGAATGAATGTGTCCGCGTCGGCGTCAAAGGCATCATATGTTTTGATATGGGGCTGACTTTACGGGAAGGTGACAGGGAATATTTTTATGAGGCTCTGGATAAGCATTTTCCCGGAATGAAGGAACGCTACATCAGGCGGTACGGGAATGCGTATGAATTGCCGAGTCCGGATTCCAAGGAACTGATGAGAATGTTCCATGATATTTGCAAAGAGAATAATATCATCTCAAGGCCGTCAGAATGCTTTGCGTATATGAGTGAACTTCCGGAAAAGTATACGCAGATGAGCATATTCGACCTGGCAGATGGAACAGAAGAGTGACTGATCAAATACATAGAATAATTGAATTATGGAAGTGAAAAATAAAAAGCTGTTCGGACCTGCAGCTTTCTATAAAAAGGTCCTCACTATAGCGATACCCGTAATGCTGCAGCAGCTGATACAGAATATGGTATCGCTTATCGACAATTTCATGGTTTCCGGCCTGGGTGATATATCCATGTCCGGTGTCAATGTTGCCGGACAGGTATTGTTCGTATTTATGATCTTTATCAATACTATCTGTATGTCCGGCGGTATCTTTATGACGCAGTTTTTCGGCGCAAATGACGAGACGGGTATGAAGCAGGTATTCCGTTTCAAGCTTGTTGTCGGACTGCTGGCGTTTATCCCATATTTTCTTGTGTGCATCGCCTTTCCAAGACAGGTGCTTTCACTTATGCTTATCAATAATACAGATGCTCCGCTTATACTGGATGAAGGTGTAAAGTATATACGGATCATGTTTTTCATGGGACTGCAGATGACGGTTTCCATGTGTATCGCCAGTTCCTTAAGAGACCTTGGCAAGGTGCGTTTTCCTTTGATTGTTACAATCATAGCCACCGCCACTAACACATTTTTTAACTGGGCACTTATATACGGTCATCTGGGGCTTCCTGCCCTGGGAGTAAAAGGTGCCGCATATGCCACCGTTATTGCAAGAACCCTAGAGTTTGTTATCTTCATGGTTATGTTCATAAAGACTAAACCGCAGTTTTTTGTGGGGATAAGGGAATTTTTTAAGATAGATTTTAAGCTCTTCAGGGAGATATTGAAAAAGGGAGCGCTTGTGCTGGTATGTGAGATGGTATGGGTACTGTCTGAAACTGTGACAACTGCTATCTATAACGGCAGGGGCGGCGCAGATGTAGTATCAGGCATGGCTTCAAGTTTTGCCATTGCAAATCTCTTCTTCGTGGCTTTTGGCGGGATATACAATTCCACCGGCGTTGTGCTGGGGAAGACCCTTGGTGAAGGGCAGCTTGAAAAGGCAAGGCAGGAAAAGACCTGGCTGCTGTCAGGTGCTGCCGTATTCGGCATTGTAATGATGGGCTTCGGTTTCGCTACGGTACTTCTTGTTCCCATAGTCTTTGTAAAACTCAGTGCCGGCGCTATAGATATATGCAGGGATATGGTTATCCTTATGGCCATATTTACGCCGCTCTGGGTTTATATGAATGCCCAGCATGCGGTGGCAAGGGCCGGCGGTGATACGGCCATGGGAGCCTATACGGATGCAACTATTACTATATTCGTAATGATGCCTATGCTTCTTGCCTTGGGGATATTTACCAATGTGGGCCCTGTGGAAATGTATTTATATATAAAGTTATTGGATGTTATAAAGACCATAGTATTTCATTTCTGGCTGAAAAAGGAGCGCTGGCTTAAAAATCTGGCCAATAAACCTGTTCAGTAAATCCGGCAATAAGGAAAAAAGAGCCTGAATGATTTTGTGTTATAATCGTAATGGTATCATTTGAAGTGAGCTGTTTATCTGACGCCTAATGAAAGGTTAACTATGGAAACATTGAAAAATGTGCATTATGATGCATTTATCAGTTATAGGCACTCGGAACTGGATGATTTTGTGGCAGGAAAGCTGCATAAAAAACTTGAAAGTTTCAAAATCCCCAAAACGATAAAAAATAAATTTAATAACGGAAAAAAAGGAATTGCAAGGGTTTTTCGTGATGTGGAAGAACTTCCGCTGTCGGATGATCTCTCCGAGTCCATTACGAAGGCCCTGAACAATTCTGACTTTTTTATTGCGGTCTGTACGCCCAGGTATATTGAATCAAAATGGTGCATGAAGGAGCTGGAAGTGTTTCTTCAGAATCACGACAGGGACCATGTACTGCTTGTTCTTGCGGATGGGGAGCCTGACGAGTCCTTTCCTGAAATATTAAGGTTTGAAGATGTTAAACTGACGGATGAAACGGGAAGTATCATTACGGAGCGCAGGGAGAAGGAGCCCTTAGCGGCGGACACACGTGGCGCAGATAAAAAAGAGATAGCAAAGGCGATTGATACTGCGGTAATAAAGCTATGCGCGGCAATACTGGGACTAAATTATGATGACTTAAAGCAACGGCATCATGAGGCAAGGGTCAGGAAGATGACCTTCACTGTAGGGGGTATAAGCCTTGCTATTCTGGTTTTTGCCGTTTTTGCAACCGTTACGCTTGTGATGATAGGCCGGAAAAATGTCCTTATCGAAGAACAGTACGATGAACTTGAGCAGCTTTATGCCGGTAACATGGTATCTGTGGCTGAAGAACTGATGGGAGAAGGCAGGCGTATGGATGCCATATACGCATTGAGAAGCGTTCTTCCTGATGATGAGAGCAATGGATATAACGCGGATGTCTTAAACTGTCTTACAACAATTCTTGGTGTTTACGGAACAGGTGAACGTCATTTTCCGGTGAAGACATATGATACAAGATCGATAGTTTTAGACTATGGTCTTTCTGCTGATGGAAGCTATCTTTGGGTTATTGACACGCTGGGGCTATATGTGTTTGATGTTCAAAGCGGTGAAATGATAAAGGAAATCAGTAGGAGCGGAAACGGATTTTTTAGCGCTGCATTTTGCGGTGAAAAAGGAATACTGGTTCTTGATGAAATGGATGCGTACTATTATACCCTTTATGAAGAAGAGGGTAAGCTTTTAGAAGGTGTTCAACGTATTGAAGAATGTTTCCAGTCGACAGATGCGGATATGGCATTTGTTTTGTGCGATAAGGAGCTGGTAGGAATTGACGGTGAAGGGAATATAGCGTATCGAATCAGCTTAGAAGACGTGTTTGATTACGGATTGATCACAAGGTACGATCTGTGCGCTGATTCGGGAAGATTATGTTTAAATTTTTCAGATGACTCTGCTTATTATATTATCGTGGCGGATGAATATACCGGAGAAATCTGCTGGACATATGAGGAAGAGGGGGACAAATATGTATATGCTTTTCCGGATGGAAATACCCTGTATATTTCAGCTGCAGAGTATTACGAGGAAGATTACTATGAAGAAACTGTTATCCGGGCATTAGATATTGAAAGCGGTAATGAGTTATGGAACAAAAAAATGACGGATTTCTGTGCGGAAAGCTTTGTGGCAGGCGGGGATAATATATACCTTATTGAATTTAATACGATATACAATATCGATAAAAGTAACGGTGAGCCTATTGGACACTGCTCGGCAAATGACTTTATAGCACAGGGGTGGTATGAAAACGATTCATTCTTTTTCATAACAGTGGATGGAACTGTTTATTCCTATATTTCTGACAATGACTGTTATGATGTCTCGGATTATTACTATGCGATGTACAATGAATCAGAACTAAACAGCAATGTGGTCTGGAGCAATGGGGGACTATACTACCATTCAATGTTTGCTAACTATGTCGTGGCGTTTAGAGTTGAAGAAAATGAGAATGCTGTTTTGTTACCGGAGTATACTGATGAAGAGCGGAATATAGTTCCGGTTTCTGTGGATGACTTGGATGTGGATGGGATAACAGCTGAATTAGTCTATGATTCATTTTATTCGGATGACGGAAAGTATATTTTTGTCTGCAATTCAAACAGAACTGTGCAGCTAATAGATGTTGAAAGTAATAGTTTGATCGCTGCCTGGCCGTCGAACGCACAGTACTATTCCGGATTATATTACAGTGAGATTTCAGGCGGTTATTATCTTGATACATATCTCAATTCATATCTGCTTAATGATGATTTTCAGGTTTATGCAACAATGCCGCATATAGCAGGTGAACAGGACGGCAGATTCATTGTTCAAGGTGCGGCATTGGATTATTTCAGTATGCCCTATGTTTCCTATGATGAAGTAATTAAGATCGCGGATGAGATGCTTGATGGATATGA
Organism: Lachnospiraceae bacterium AB2028; assembly: GCA_000621425.1. Lineage (GTDB taxonomy): Bacteria > Bacillota > Clostridia > Lachnospirales > Lachnospiraceae > NK4A136. The sequence goes on along the minus strand of KK211276.1, from coordinate 66,408 downwards.
ACCGGATGATGACCTAAAAGCAAAATATGGCCTTATGACCAGGTCATCGGAAAGGGATTTCTGAAATCATATCCTGGGTGGTATGTAGTGACAGATAATGAAAAAGTTTTTTCTTTTAAATAAAGGTATATTGGCGGCTGTGGTTCTATGCGGTACGGTAATGTTTGCTGCTTGTTCAAAAGATGCTGATGATTCCGTGCAGGATGCTCCTGTAGAAGTTGTAGAGCTGAACCTGGGGGGAGTTACGGATGACGGTTGCACGTCTGGTGACGGAAATGCGGATGAAAGCTCGGACGGAACCGGGGATGAGCCTGTATCCGATAATGGCATGGGTTCCATGGAGGCACCTTATGTACCGGATGACGGCCAGACCTATGTGGTAGCAGATAAGGATGTTCAGAATATGATCAACCATATGGTCATGAATTACGGGGCATATGGTGCCAAGTCAGACGATACGGTTAATGACCTGCTCACAAAGATGGAGCAGAAGGATCCTGTTGCTGCTGACAGGTGGGGAAGGATCATGGAATTGTGGAGGACTACCGATAATGACCTGGAGCTGAACTATGATGTGCTTCCGGATGGCCTTAAGGATACGGATGAACTCTGCCTTGTAGTGCTGGGATTCCAGTTAAAGGCAGACGGCACTATGAAGGACGAGCTGATCCAGCGGTTAAAAGTGGCTCTTGCCAGTGCGGAAAAATACCCTAATTCATACATACTGTGTACAGGCGGCGGTACCGCGGCAGGCAATGCTTCTGCGACGGAGGCCGGCGAGATGGCTAAATGGCTTATCGAGAACGGTATAAGCAGCGATCGTGTCATAGTGGAAAACCGGTCCAGGACTACCCCGGAGAATGCTATTTTTTCATATGAGATACTTCGCAGGGATTATCCCCAGGTAAATCAGATCGCCATAGTATCCAGTGATTACCACATTGCTACAGGCGTGCTTCTATTCGGTGCGGAGACAATACTGGGTGCCGGTGAAGACGGTAAGGAAAAGATAGAAGTCGTATCCAATGCTGCCTGGAGTGCCCCCAGCGGGTATCTTGCAGACTGGTTTAAGGCAGGCTCCCTGGTAGAAATTTCGGGCGACAGTGAAACCGCATATGCCATTTACTATAGCGGTTATGGCGTGAATGATCTTCCGCCTATCAAGGAATGACATGCAGTAATCTTGTGAATTTGGGTTCCCTATGGTATCATTACAAGCTGTAAATTAATAATAAAGAAAAGAAGAACTCGGAGAAGGGAAGGGAGTTCCCTTCGCTAAGCGGCAAGGAATGCTGCAGAAGGAGGAGGAAGAATGAGAAAGACAAAGATCATATGTACCATAGGACCGGCAAGTGAGAGTCCTGAAATGCTGGAAAAGCTCTGCCTTGCAGGCATGAATGTGGCAAGACTTAATTTTTCGCACGGTTCACATGAGGAACACAAAGAACGTATTAAGAATATAAGGGAAGTAAGCAGCAGGTTAAAGCTTCCTATTGCAATACTTTTAGATACAAAGGGACCTGAATTCAGGATCAAGACATTCGCTGAGGGCAAGATAAGCCTGAAAGCCGGCGATAAATTCACATTCAGGGGTAGTGACAGCATAGGCGACCAGACAGGTGTGTCTGTAAGTTTTGAAGGTCTGGCACATGATGTAACACCCGGAGATCATATCCTGGTTGCTAACGGCCTTATGGACTTTGTGGTTGATGAGATCGTGGGTGAGGATGTGGTATGTATCGCCCAGAATGACGGAAATCTTTCTGACAGGAAGAGCATGAATTTCCCCGGAAAGATCATGAGCACGGAGTTCTTAAGCGAGCAGGACAAGGCTGATATCTTATTCGGAATCGAACAGGAAGTTGATTTCATAGCATGTTCATTTGTATCAAGGGCTCAGGACCTTAAGGATGTGCATGCATTCCTTGATGAGCATGGTTCACCTGACATTGAGCTTATCGCTAAGATTGAGAACCAGCCCGGTATTGATAATATAGAAGAAATCTGTGAGCAGTGCTCCGGTATAATGATAGGCCGTGGTGACATGGGCGTAGAGATCGCCCCTGAAAGGCTTCCTGCAGTGCAGAAGAGCCTTATCACAAAGTGCAGGCTTTTAGGTAAGCGTGTCATAACTGCGACAGAGATGCTTGAGTCAATGATATCTTCACCCAGGCCTACCAGGGCAGAGGTATCCGATGTGGCTAATGCCGTATACGACGGAACATCGGCTGTAATGCTTTCAGGTGAGACTGCTGCAGGTAAATATCCCGAACAGGCTGTAAGGATGATGGCTTCAGTAGCAGAGGCTACGGAGAACGAGATCCACTACGGCAAGAGATTCTATAATTACTCGTTTGAAATGAAGAATGATGTGGACTGCATTTCCCATGCGGTATGCGGAATGGCCATAGATGTCGATGCCAAGGCCATAGCGGTTTGTTCCATCTCAGGTATCACCGTAATGATGGTTTCCAGGTTCAGATGTCCCGTAGATATAGTCGGTATCACAACCAGTGAGCGGAGCTACAGGCGCTTAGCTCTTTCCTGGGGCGTTACGCCGGTGCTTTGTGAGAAATTCGATTCAACGGATGTGCTTTTCTATTTTGCACAGAAGACTGCTGAAGAAGTCATGGGACTTAAAACCGGCGACAATGTGGTAATAACCGGTGGTATGATCAACGGTACATCCGGCAATACTAATCTGATTAAGATAGCTACAGTATAAATTAACATATATATTAAGGAGGCCTGAATGAAAAAGAACGATCTCTCAAAACTGCTTTCCGAGAATGCATATCCCGGACGGGGTATCGTTATAGGAAGGAGCACTGACGGAAAGTATGCGGTGACTGCATATTTTATCATGGGCAGGAGCACTAACAGCCGCAACAGGGTATTTGTGGAGGATGGCGAAGGAATACGCACCCAGGCTTTTGATCCTTCCAAGATGGAAGATCCCCATCTTATAATCTATTCTCCGGTAAGGGTACTGGGAAATAAGACCATCGTTACGAACGGTGACCAGACAGATACCATATATGAGCTTATGGATCAGCAGCAGACCTTCGAGCAGGCGCTTCGTACCAGGGAATTCGAGGATGATGCACCTAACTATACCCCCAGGATATCCGGAATCATGCATATAGAGAACGGCGAATACAATTTCGCAATGTCCATCCTTAAGACAGATGACGGTGATGCGGATTCCTGCGAACGTTTCACTTTTGCATACAGCAATCCCAGAAGCGGTGCCGGAAGATTTATCCATACCTACATGGGTGACGGAAATCCCCTGCCTTCATTCGAGGGTGAGCCTGAATTAGTGGGCATCGAGGGCGACATCGATACCTTTACAAATAATGTATGGAACTCACTGAATGAGGATAACAAGGTTTCTCTTTTCGTAAGGTTTATCGATATCGAAACCGGTAAATATGAAACCAGAATAGTAAATAAAAACGTTTGAAAAATACAATTAGGAGGATCTTTTCATGAAAGAACTGGAACTTAAGTATGGATGTAACCCGAATCAGAAGCCTTCAAAGATTTTTGTAAATAACGGAAGCGACCTTCCTATTGAGGTGCTGAACGGAAAGCCCGGTTATATCAATTTTATGGATGCGCTTAACGGCTGGCAGCTTGTAAAGGAACTGAAGGCTGCTACAGACCTGCCTGCAGCAACATCCTTCAAGCATGTTTCACCTGCCGGTGCAGCAGTGGGCATTGAGCTTGATGATACTTTAAAGCAGATCTATTTTGTTGATGAAAAGGCTGAGCTGTCACCTTTGGCATGTGCTTACGCAAGGGCAAGAGGCGCAGACAGAATGTCTTCCTTCGGTGATTATATCGCTCTTTCCGATGTATGTGATGTGGCTACAGCAAAGCTTATTAAGCCGGAAGTATCAGACGGTATAATCGCACCCGGATATGAGCCTGAGGCACTTGAGATCCTTAAGTCCAAAAAGAGGGGTCTGTACAATGTGGTTCAGATCGATCCCGATTATAAGCCTGAGCCTATCGAGCATAAGGATGTTTTCGGTATCACTTTCGAGCAGGGAAGAAACGAGTACAAGATCGATAAGTCCCTTCTGGAGAATATCGTTACAAAGAACAAAGAGTTTCCTGAGATCGCTAAGATCGACCTTGTAATAGCTCTTATCACTCTTAAATATACACAGTCCAATTCTGTATGCTATACAAAGGGCGGACAGGCAATCGGTATAGGTGCAGGCCAGCAGTCCAGAATACACTGCACAAGGCTTGCAGGTTCCAAGGCTGACAACTGGCTTCTTCGTCAGTCACCCAAGGTACTTGGCCTTAAGTTCGTAGAGGGCATAAGCCGTGCAGACAGGGATAATTCCATAGACCTTTATATCGGTGATGATTACATGGATGTTCTTGCTGACGGAGCTTGGCAGAAGGTATTTGCTGAGAAACCTGAGATCTATACAAAGGAAGAGAAGCAGGTATGGCTGTCACAGGCTACTGATGTTGCACTTGGATCCGATGCTTTCTTCCCCTTCTCTGATAACATCGAGCGCGCATACAAGAGCGGCGTAAAGTATGTTGCAGAGCCCGGCGGATCAAAGAGGGATGATGCTGTTATCGAGGCTGCAGACAAGCTTGATATGGTAATGGCATTTACAGGCATGAGACTGTTCCATCATTGATCTCGTAATCATGGAGAGACTGCACACTGATCTTTTTGATATGGAATGCTGTAAGCTCTGCCCCAGAAAGTGTTCCGTGGACAGGCGGGCGGCAGGTGGTTCTGTAAAAAATGGTGTATGCGGTCAGTCAGAAAAAATAAAAATAGCCAGGGCTGCTCTTCACTATTGGGAGGAGCCCTGCATATCAGGAAAAAACGGCTCGGGGGCCGTTTTTTTCAGTGGCTGTTCCCTTAAGTGTGTTTTCTGCCAGAACCGTGAGATATCTGCAGGCGGATTTGGCAGGGAGATAAGTGTTGAAAGGCTTGGCGAAATTTTTCTTGAGCTCCAGGAAAAAGGGGCGGAGAATATCAACCTGGTAACCCCGACACACTTTATCCCGCAGATCAGGGCTGCGCTTGACCTGGTGCGGGAGCATTTAAAACTTCCCATAGTCTATAACTCTTCAGGCTATGAAAATGTGGAAAGCCTAAAACTTCTGGATGGTTACATAGACATATACCTTCCGGATTTTAAATATGCAGATAAAGGACTGGCAGCAGAACTTTCAAAAGCCGGGGATTATCCGGAGTGTGCATTATCAGCTATCGATGAGATGGTAAGGCAGACCGCGGAAAAGCAATCACCTGAAGATTGTAGCTCGGATGGAATCTGTTCTTTTGATGACAGGGGGATGATGCGCAAAGGTGTTATTATCAGACATCTTGTGCTTCCCGGTCATATTCATAATTCGCAAGATGTTTTAAAACTGTTATACGAAAGATATAACAACACACTGTACTACAGCATAATGAACCAGTACACACCGCCGGAAGATAGAATGATGCTGGATGCTTTGTCCAAGGAACATCCGGAACTCACAAGAAAACTTACTAAAAGAGAATACGAAAAAACAATCGACTATGCTCTGTCGTTGGGAATCACGAAAGCTTTTATCCAGGAAGGTGACACCGCCAGTGAGAGCTTCATTCCGCCCTTTGATTTAGAAGGGGTTGATTTGTAGCTATTAAGTATCTCAACCCCTCCCGCATTTATACTATGTACATCAGAACGAACACGCTCAACTGTTTTGGAACCGATGCAACGCATCGTGACTGTTCCAAACAGTTTCGCGTGTCGCTCTGTTCTAGTCTGTGAGCGGGGGTTAGTACATCTCTCCCATATTTCTAAGAATCAGTTTTCGTCCAATGATCACTGCCGGAATATCTATCAGGATCAGTGCTACCAGCACAATGATGCTTTCAGCCGCAATGCTGATGGATGTGAATTCGAATAAAAGAAATGTGAATGCACATACAAATAATGCTATTACCATTGCTATGGCCATATTGAAGAAATTATTAAGATTGCCTCTGAGTGCGCTATATTCATCTGACCAGTCTGTATAGGGGGCTGAACTATCCATATACAGTCCGATGACTATGGTGAGTATTACGGATGCAATAGATAATGCGCAGTAATATACTGTTGTCAGCGGTGATACACCGATATAAAAAGCAATAACCAGTATAGTCATTATAAGGACCAGGCCAGTGGGAATCAGTGCTATAAGCGCTTTTGCCAAGAGCTGGCTTCCTAAATCCATAGGTAGATATTTGATCAGATCCGTGTGCAGTCCTTCCCTTGTGAATGCCGTGGAGGCAAGGGAATTCATTGCTGTAGCAATAAAGGATATTCCAATCAATGCAATGAGCATTATTAGCTCAGCTCTGGGATAGCTGCCGTCACGGTAGAGTTCTATGAAATGGCTCAGGGTGGCATTGTTTCCGCTGGTGGACAGCAGGATGAATATACCTATGGGCCAAAGAAGATTTATCCATATGCAATTTGAGGCATAGGCTCTTGTGCGGAGCAGTGTTTTTATTTCTTTTTTCAAGTAAGACAAAAGAGGGGGCTGTACTTTGAACAGTTTTTTGTCAATGTTGGAAACTGTTCTTTTTGCACCGAGGGCAGCGGCTGCGTATAGGCATGAAGGATAAAGCAGGGAGCCTACGGTCAGCATTATGAGTAAAGCTGCCAGATTAAGTGCCAGATAGAGCAACAGGAATAAAAAGTTTCCTGTTTCTATCGCTTTACAGAGTATAGGAGTGGTAAAGAATATGCCGTTGCAGACCGTCATAAAAAGGTTGTCATTTCCGGCCAACGAATCCATATAGTTTTCTACGGATATGCCACCCAATCCGTTAAAGGAGGCAAGGAAAAGGAATATAAAGAGCAGCAGGAATATATATGCAAATCTGTGGAATATCTTTTTGTTGTGAACATTTTTAAGTAGCGCCATCAGTATGAAACTAACCAGTGCACAGTAAACAAGGGGCAGCATGGGCATAAGTATGGTGCCGCAAAGGCCAGCTAAAACGGCGACTATTGCACCGGGACCGAGCTGGATGAAACGGCTGCCGGCTGCGATAAAATACCCAACAAAAACAGAAAAAAGTATCAGGAATTCCATTATACTCTCAGCTACATAGGTATGGAAGAATTTGCCCCGGAGTATCTCTACTGGCTTAAAAGGAAGGGTTACAAGATACTCAAGGTCGGCGGAAAAGAACAACACATTAAATATAACCAGTAGTGAAAACACCATGGAAAAGGCTGATAGAATATGCAAGAGCGAAGTGAGTCCGTTGGTCATCGCTCCTTGGTTTATTGCGCCGTTTATGCCAACCAATCCTTCGGTGCTTATCATGGACTGGGTAAGCATATTACTGATGACCCCCATCGCTATGCAGCAGGGGAGCATAATGCAGGTTACGGCGATTATACCGAAGGAAAGGTATAAGTGTCCCTTTGTACCTTCAGAAGGAAGGGACATTTCGGAGTTTTTCATAAGGGTACTGTAGAGTACTTTTGCAGGTGAATCTTTCAAGCTCAGTCCTCCTTGGGGGTATCGTGTTTGTATTCGATCATATCCAGGAATATGTTTTCCAGATCCTGACCAGGGTGGGCTGATTCAAGGTCTTCAACGGTTCCCTGATACAGTTCCTTTCCGTGGTTGATTATCAGAATGTGGTCGCAGAGTTTTTCTGCAACTTCCAGCACATGGGTAGAAAAGAGCACGCAGTTTCCCTTAGCAGCGTGTTCCCTCATAAGATTTTTCAGTTCATACGCGGCGGCGGGATCTAAGCCTGTCATCGGTTCGTCAAGAATCCATGCAGGAGGATTATGAGTCAGTGCTGCGATTATCATAAGCTTCTGTCTCATGCCGTGGGAATATTCACGCATGGGTAATTTTAATGAATCTGTCATTCCAAAACGGTTTGCCAAGTCGATAACGCGTTCGGCTCTTTCATCACTGTCTATTTTGTATATATCAGCGATAAAATTTATATATTCAAGTCCGGTGAGCTGCAAAAGAACATCCGGGTTGTCTGCGACATATGCAAATGAGTTCTTTGCTTCAAGGGGATTTTTTACAATATCAAAACCGTTTATAACCGCATTTCCTGTAGCGGGTTTTAAAACGCCGGTAAGCATTTTTATAACCGTTGTTTTACCTGCTCCGTTGGGACCTGCAAATCCCACGATCTCTCCCTTTTTTATGTGGAAACTTAAGTCATCCACTGCTTTGAAATTGCCACCGTAGATAAATGAAATGTTCTGGGCTTTGATCATAGATGTGTACTCCTATGTGCGTGAACTCGGTTGCCATGTTAACTGCCGAGATTTTTTATTACCCCGGACAGCTGTTTTTATTCTAACATATTTAAGGATGCCGTTCTATCTGCAAAGAAAAAATACAAATAGGGCACAGATTTGTTATATAATTTAATAAGAAAGGTCGAAGATCATCTTTATGGCAGAGAAATTCTGCAGGGAGGAAAAATGCCTGAAGTTAATAAAATTTTTGCATCGCTCAGATATATCATTCCGTCAGATATGGAATATTTTTTGGAGGAGTCTTCGTCTGAGGGACTTAAATTGCTGGATTTGGGACAGAGTTCCGTATTTGCAATGAAATTCCAGGAGGCGAAACCGGAGAAAGTTAAATACGCGGTGGATTGTACCGGACTTTCCAAATCGCTGTACATGCAGACCATTCTGGATAATGGCTGGGAGTATATGGGAACCACACTCAACTGCTATGTATGGCGTAAATCCTATGAAGGTAGCGAACGACCGGAAGATTTTACGGATAAGAAAGCTATAGCAAAGCATTGTCTGCGGCAGGGAATCGTGTTTTCGGTTGTGGCACTCATACTTATAGTGTTGTATGTGCTGATGATCATAGAGCTTGTGGCCGAATTTAAGATGGGAAAGACGGAGCACATACCGGCATATTGTGTGATCATGACGGTGCAGCTCCCGCTACTTTTATATTCTATATGGGCGTCTGTAAAGTTGATAAAATATGCTTTGCCGAGGTTAAAGGATAAGTAACAGGCAGTTTGTACTAATAGAGGATTTGCTATTGGCTGATAAGAATGCTGGGAATAAAAAAGAAAAGGGCAAGATAAAGCTCACAGGCAGGGCTTTCTTTGAGATTGTTTTTATCATTACCATCATTGCTTTTATCAGGGGGGAATTCTTTATAATTGATTCTTCCGGCATTCATCAGGACACGAACTGTGAACAGTTATCTGAGGACTGGGTGCTGCTGGGGGCTGATGGCAGCAGGGAAGAGATTACGGTTCCGGGGAAATTTGCTACGGATAACGGCACCGTTATTGTGGAACGGTCCATACCGGAAATAGATGCGGCAGACCAATGCATATGCCTCAGGAGTTCGCAGCAGGAGGTAAGGGCTTATATTGATGACGAGCTTGTTCTGTCCTATTTGAAGAACGAAGAAAGCTTCGCGTGGGATGAATTGGCATCCGCATATCTTTTTATTCATCTGTCGCCGGAGTACAGCGGGAAGACGCTCCGGCTTGAATTATCAAGTGATTCCACATATTCCGGAAGAGTGAATGCAGTATATATCGGAACCGAGATGGGTATCTGGCGTTTCTTTTTCAAGGAAAACCTGAATACGATAATGCTGATTCTGGCTATGCTTGCCTTTTCGGTCGTTACCCTTATGGCATGCTTTATCATCAGATACAGGTTTAAAGAGGATCTTGAACTAAGGTATCTGGCTACCTGCGTATTTCTTGTGTCATTCTGGGCTTTATGCGACTGCAGGATAAGACAGTATTATATGCCGAATATAAATACGGCTGCGTTTGTATCTTATACTTGCGAGGGACTTATCCCCATACCTTTCATCTGGTACATCTACGGTGTTCAGAATCCCCTGCGGATAGACGGTACCAGGGATACGAGGTACTTTAAAACCACTAATATAGTCTATTTCTTTGTCTGCGGTGTGGCCCTTCTTTGTCCTACGCTTCATTTTGCACGTATTGTGTCGTTTTCGGAAACTTACTACCTGCGGCTTGTTTCCATTATCGTAACGATCATTTACATTGTCGTAACGGTAGTAATAGATATCACTAAGAAAAGGGCTGAGAATTACAGGTGGATCATCATCGGTCTTGTGTTCTTTTTCCTGGGAGGAGTAATGGAGGTTTTTGCTTCCGTGTTCACTTCCTACAGACATAATAAAAGCTTTATGCTTCTTGGAATGCTGATGCTTTCGGTTGGGGCTGTCCTTAAGACTTTTATGGATGTCCAGCGGCTTAATTCAGAGAGGGTTGCGGCACTTGAACTTGCGGACAGCAGGAGCCGTTTCCTGTCGTCCATGTCCCATGAACTGAGAACTCCCATTAATACGGTTATCGGACTTAATGAGATGATAAAGCGTGAGACTACGGAGCCGAATATAGCTGAGTATTCAGGAAATATAGATACAGCAGGCAGGCTGCTTTTGTCCCTTATAAACGACATTCTTGATTTTTCAAAGATGAAGTCCGGCGTCTTCAATATAAGGGAAGAGGAATACCGGTTAAAAGACATAATACGCAACATTGATGAAGTTATGCAGCCCAGGATAAAGGATAAGGGATTAGCATTTACGGTTAATGCTGATCCGGAACTTCCTGCGGTCCTTAAAGGAGATGACATAAGGATAAAACAGATAATGGTCAACTTCATGACCAATGCTGTTAAGTATACTGAGAAGGGTGAAGTTGTTCTTACGGTTAAGGGTGAAAAAGACGAGGCCGGAGTTTTTTATCTGGTTATTTCTGTAAAAGACAGCGGCATAGGCATTAAGCCTGAGGATCAGGAAAAACTCTTTTCTGAGTTTACCCGTGTAGATGAGGGTCGTATCAAGGGTATAGAAGGTACGGGGCTTGGTCTTGCCATAGTTAAAATGCTTCTTGATGCTATGAAAGGTACTGTAAGCGTAAGCAGTGTCTATGGCGAAGGCTCGGAATTTACGGCAAGGATACCGCAGGGAATCTGTGGCGAAGGCCGAATGGGAGAATGGAGAAAAACAGAGGCTGATAAGGAGACGGGAAAGCAGGAACAGTATGCTCCTCTGTTTACTGCTCCTAATGCAGTCGTGCTTGCGGTGGATGATAACAAGATGAATCTTTTAGTGCTGAAACGCCTTTTAGCTAAAACGGAAATGAAAATAGAAACTGCGGAATCCGGTACGGAAGCGGTGGAAATGAGCAAGAAGAAAAAGTACGATCTGATATTCATGGACCACCTTATGCCGGGAATGGATGGCGTGGAGACTTTCCATGCAATAGCGGATAATCCCGTTAATATCAACAGCACTACGCCTGTGGTACTGCTTACTGCAAATATTGCCATGGAGCTGGAAGGGGAATACGCGAAGGAAGGATTCAGGGCGTACCTTTCAAAGCCTATAGAGTTCAAAAAAATGGAAATGGTCGTAAAAGATCTGCTTCCGTCCTCAAAGGTTAAGTGATAACGGAAGTGTCTGATGGAATTGTTCACTGAAGAAAACAGTAATATTCGCTATGGAATCAAGGTTTCTGTAAGGAGTCTTGTTGAATTTGTCCTGCGCTCCGGTGATATAGATGACCGCTTTGGTGGCCCGTCCGTATCTGCAATGCAGGAAGGCAGCCGCATGCACAGGCTTATACAGGGAAAACAGGGGGGCGAGTACAGGGCTGAAGTTCCGCTCAGGTATGACTATGTGACTGAAAAATATGTGCTCCGCATAGAGGGCAGGGCTGACGGCATAATAAGTGATAATTTTGGGGATGACAGTGATCCGAATTCAAGACAGCTCTCCATCAATGCACTTTTTTCTGATGGGAAGGCTGTGACTATAGATGAGATAAAGTGTGTACGGAAACGGCTTTCAAAAATCCGTAAGGCTGATCCTGTACATCTGGCACAGGCTAAGGTTTATGCCTATATTTATCTTGTTCAGAACAATCTGAATTTTATCAGGGTCCGTATGACATACTGCAATCCGGAAAAAGAGGATGTGAAGTTCTTTTTTGAGGAATACACTGAGGCAGAGATAAAACGGTGGTTTGACGAGCTTATAGAAAACTACAGGAAGTTTACGGACCTCCAGATAGAGCATTATGAAAAGAGACAAGCGTCCATAGAGGGACTTGAGTTTCCTTTTGAATACAGGGGGAGCCAGGAAGAACTGACTGAAAATGTGGCGCAGACCATACGAGAAAAGAAGAAGCTTTTTATGGAGGCTCCTACGGGAGTTGGCAAAACAATTACAACACTTTACCCTTCCGTAAAATCCATGGGGGAGAGGCTTACTGAAAAAGTTTTTTATTTTACTGCCAAAACAATTACCAGGACGGTTGCGGATAATGCGGTAGGACAGATGAGGGATGCGGGCCTTGTTGCGAAAAGCGTGGTGCTGACAGCAAAGGAAAAAATCTGCCTGACTGCAAAAAAAGAGTGCAATCCTTTGGACTGTCCTTTTGCAAGGGGACATTATGACAGGATAAATGAAGCTGTCTATGACACCGTGTGCAGTGCAGACAGGTTTGACCGTGATTCCATACAGGTTGCGGCGCGGAAACATAATGTCTGTCCATTTGAGCTGAGCCTTGACCTGACATGGTTTGCGGATGTCATAATCTGCGACTACAATTATCTTTTTGATCCCCATGCATATCTGAGACGTTTTTTTGCTGACGGTAGCGGAAACGATTTTGTATTCCTGGTTGATGAAGCGCATAACCTTCTTGACAGGGGACGGGATATGTACAGTGCCGAATTGACGATAGCACAGTTCGGTAAGCTTAAGTACAGGCTGGATGAGTATCTTTCCGGAAGGGTTACGACAGATGTGGCAGCATTCCGCAGGGGCCGGAAGAAACGTGAAGCGGAACTTACGGAGTTCATTGAGAAAATCAACCGTGCTCTTGATAACTGCATAAAGACCATGGCGGCCATGGCAGAGAAGACGGAGAAATTCCGTCTGCTCGAAAATGTCAATACCCTGGCAGGGCAGGTGGAAGGCTTGAATTCGGCCATAGGTCATTATTTCAGTGAAGAGGACAATCCGCCTATGCGCAAGGATATCCTGGAACTGTATTTTGAGACCTGTCATTTCATGCTCATATATGAGAAGCTGGATAAAAATTACCGGATGTATGCTGAAGTGAAGGAAGACTATAGCTTTATGGTTAAGCTATTGTGCGTGGATCCCGGTGAAATTTTAGCTGAGTGCATGGCAAGGGGGCGGGCGTCAGTGCTGTTTTCTGCCACCTTCCTTCCGCTGCAGTATTATAAAAAACTGCTGGGCGGAGCGGATGATGATTATGAGATATATGCAGGTTCGCCGTTTGACCCGAACAGGCTGGGAATCTTTATATCCAGGGATGTGACAAGCCTTTATACAAGACGGACGGATGATATGTATAGAATGATTGCCGACCGAGTTGCTGATGTGATAAATACGAAAAAGGGGAATTACATGGTGTTTTTCCCGTCTTATTCGTTTATGGAGACGGTAAGTGTTTTCTTCGAGGAGCGGCATTATAACAGACGGAACCTAAAGCTTATGAAGCAGGATCCCGGGATGAATGAAGACAGGCGGGAAGAATTCCTGGAAGCATTCAGGGATGAGGATGAGCGGAAGTCTGTTGTAGGATTCTGTGTCCTGGGGGGAATCTTTTCTGAAGGAATAGACCTGCAGGGGGAAGCACTTATCGGAAGCGTGATAATCGGAACGGGACTTCCGCAGCTTGGTGTCGAGAAGGAGATAATAAGGGAATTCTTTGAGGAGAACGGTTTTGATTATGCTTACCGTTTTCCGGGGATGAACAAGGTCCTTCAGGCTGCGGGGCGTGTAATAAGGACGGAGACGGATACCGGCGTGGTTGTACTGCTGGATGAACGCTATGTGGACAATTCGTATAAAAAGCTTTTCCCCAGGGAGTGGATCAGGTATGCGGTGGTATCAGGGGAATCCCTGCCAAGGGCGATAAGTGAATTCTGGTACAGCCAGGAGTGAAAAGACCGCCTATAGCAAAACATAGTGCAAACAGCTATCTTATGTGGTAAAATTGACAAGATATAGTGAAGAAGATTAAGAGGATCAGGAGGAGAAGACTATGTGGGCAGAAGAAAGTGTTTTTTATCAGATTTATCCCCTTGGATTCTGCGGGGCACCCTTTGAAAATGACGGGGTGCAGGAGTCAAGGATATTAAAGGTCATTGACTGGATCCCCCATATAAAGAAACTGGGATGCAATGCAATTTATTTTTCACCCATATTCGAGTCTGATACCCATGGTTACAATACCAGGGACTACACAAAGCTTGATGTGAGACTGGGAACTAATGCGGACTTTAAAAAGGTCTGTGATGCCTTACATAAAGAGGGCATAAAGGTCGTTCTGGACGGCGTGTTCAATCACGTGGGACGCGGATTCTGGGCATTCCAGGATGTGCTTAAGAACCGTCAGTCGTCACCTTATGTGTCATGGTTTAACCAGATTTCATTTGAAGGTAATTCAAACTATAATGACGGACTCTGGTATGAAGGCTGGGAAGGAAACTATGACCTTGTAAAGCTGAACCTCAGGAACGAGGACGTGGTGCAGCACATATTCAGCGCTGTAGACGGATGGATAAAAGAGTTTGATATAGACGGCATAAGGCTTGATGTGGCATATTGTCTTGATCCTGCCTTTACCAGGAGGCTGAGGGAGTTTACCGATTCAAAGAAGCAGGATTTCTTCCTCCTGGGGGAAGTGCTTCACGGCGAGTACGGCCGGATGCTGGGTGACATGAATATTCATTCAGTAACTAATTACCAGTGCTATAAGGGTATCCACTCAGCGATCAATTCTGCAAATATGTTTGAGATAGTCCACAGCCTGTTAAGGCTCTTCGGCCCGGAGGACTGGTGTGTGGCAAGGGGAGCGCATCTGCTCTCATTTGTCGATAACCATGATGTGTCCAGGATCGCATCACTGATATCCGATCCTGCCTGCCTTAAGTTAGCGTACGGCATAATCTTCGGAATGCCCGGAATCCCCTGCGTTTATTACGGAAGCGAGTGGGGAACAAAGGCTGACAAGTCCCAGGGAGATCCTGCACTCAGGCCTTCCTTTGATAAGCCGGAGTGGAATGAGCTGACGGATATTATTGCTGCAATGGCAGAGGCTAAGAAGAATTCAAAGGCTCTGAATTACGGCGGTTTCCGCAGCGTGCTTCTTACGAATAAGCAGTGCATCTGGGAGAGAAAATGTGATGATGAGCGGGTGCTGGTGGCCATCAATATGGACAGCAATCCTTATACCGCACATTTTGATGCAGGCTGCGGTATGGCAGATGAACTTATAAGCGGCGGCAAGCATGATTTCGGCGGCGGCAGCGAACTGGCACCGTACAGTGTTGAATTTTGGAAAATGGAGAGATAAGCATCAAAAGTGAATGACCCCATTCAAGAATGCTTGTGAAAGAAACTTGTAATGGGAAGAAAATATGTATTTATTCAGGGAGATTGAGAAATGAGTAAGGAACTGGCAAAAACATACGATCCCAGTGGGATTGAAAACAGGCTGTATGAGAAATGGGAGACAAAGAAATATTTCCATGCAGAGGTAGATAAGAGCAAAACACCTTTTACCATCGTAATCCCACCTCCCAATATTACGGGACAGCTTCATATGGGACATGCCCTGGATGAGACCATGCAGGACATACTTATCAGATTCAAAAGGATGCAGGGCTATAATGCGCTCTGGCAGCCGGGAACTGACCATGCTTCAATTGCAACTGAAGTAAAGGTTATAGAGACCTTAAAGAAACAGGGAATAACAAAGGCGGACCTTGGGCGTGACGGTTTCCTTGAGAAGTGCTGGGATTGGAGAAAAGAGTACGGCGGCCGTATCGTAAACCAGCTTAAGAAACTTGGTTCATCCTGCGACTGGGACCGTGAAAGATTTACAATGGACGAGGGCTGCAACAGGGCAGTTACCGAAGTCTTTGTTAAGATGCACGAAAAAGGCTTTATATACAAGGGCAAGCGTATGGTCAATTGGTGCCCTGTATGTAAGACTTCCATATCCGATGCGGAAGTTGAGTATGAAGAGCAGAACAGCCACTTCTGGCATATAAAGTATCCTGTAATAGAGGATGACGGTTCAGTATCAACGACCCGTTTCCTTGAGTTTGCGACCACAAGACCTGAGACTATGCTGGGAGATACCGCTGTTGCCGTTAATCCAGATGATCCCAGATATAAGGATCTTATCGGCAAGAATGTAATGCTTCCCATAATTAATCGTCCCATCCCTGTTGTAGGTGATGAGCATGCAGATATGGAAGTTGGAACCGGTGTTGTTAAGATCACACCTGCCCATGACCCTAATGACTTTGAGGTAGGAAAACGTCATAATCTTGAGATGATCAACATCATGAATGACGATGCTACCATCAATGAAAACGGCGGTAAGTTTAATGGTATGGACCGTTACGCGGCAAGGGATGCCATCGTAAAAGAACTTGATGAAATGGGGCTTTTAGTATCCATAGAAGACCTTACCCATAATGTAGGTACTCATGACAGATGTAACGCAACTGTTGAACCTATGGTAAAGGAGCAGTGGTTTGTCCGCATGGACGAGCTTATCAAGCCTGCCGTAAAAGCTATTGAAGACGGCGAGATAAAGCTTATCCCCAAGAGCATGGAGAAGACTTACTTTAACTGGACCAATAATATCAAGGACTGGTGTATTTCAAGACAGCTCTGGTGGGGACACAGGATACCGGCCTGGTACTGCGATGACTGCGGCGAGATCGTGGTTGCAAAGTCTGCACCGGATAAGTGCCCTAAGTGCGGATGCACTCACCTTACCCAGGATCCTGATACTCTTGATACATGGTTCTCGTCAGCACTCTGGCCTTTTGAAACTTTAGGCTGGCCTGAGATGACAGAGGATCTTAAGTATTTCTATCCTACGGATGTACTTGTTACCGGCTACGATATCATTTTCTTCTGGGTTATCAGAATGGTATTTTCCGGATATGAGCATATGGGCGACAAGCCCTTCAAGACAGTGCTCTTCCACGGCCTTGTTCGTGATGCCCAGGGACGGAAGATGAGTAAATCCCTTGGAAACGGTATCGATCCCCTTGAGATAATCTCAACTTACGGTGCTGATGCATTAAGGCTTACTCTGGTGACCGGAAATGCACCCGGAAACGACATGAGATTTTCCACAGACCGTGTGGAGAACAGCCGTAACTTTGCCAATAAGGTATGGAATGCATCCCGTTTCATCATGATGAATATGGGCGATGAGGAGATAAAGGATGTATCTGAAGTGAAGACCGAGCCGGTTGACCGCTGGATACTTTCAAAGCTCAATAATACCGTCCGTGATGTTACCGAGAACATGGAAAAATTCGAGATGGGCGTTGCGGTACAGAAGGTATACGACTTTATCTGGGATGAGTACTGTGACTGGTACATAGAGATGGTAAAGCCCCGTCTGTACAAGAAGGAGAATGAGACAGATGCCGACAGGGAGTCAAGGGCAGCAGCACTGGCAACCCTTAAGGCAGTACTGGTAGATTCATTGAAACTCCTTCATCCATTTATGCCATTTATCACTGAGGAGATCTTCTGCAACCTGCAGGATGCAGAGGAGTCCATCATGATCTCAACCTGGCCGGTTTATTCCGAAGATCGCAATTTTGCGGAGGATGAGAGTGATATTGAAACAATAAAAGAAACTGTCAGGGGCGTAAGAAATGTTCGCACCGAGATGAATGTTCCCCCTTCAAGGAAGGCACAGATATTTGTTGTTACCGGGGATGCGGGGGTTAAGAAGAGTTTTACGGAAAATGATTATTTCCTGAAGACACTTGCTTATGCTTCGGATGTTACAGTTCAGGCAGATAAGACCGGTATAGCAGAGGATGCGGTATCTGTACTTTTAGCACACGCTGCAATTTACATTCCTTTCTCAGATCTTGTGGATCTTGAAAAGGAGCTGGAGAGGCTTCAGAAAGAAGAAAAGCGTCTTGAGGGCGAACTTAAGCGTTCCAACAGCATGCTGAACAATGAGAAGTTCCTTTCCAAGGCGCCTGCCGAAAAGATAGAAGAAGAAAAAGCTAAGCTTGCAAAATATGAAAAGCTGATGGAACAGGTAAAAGAACGCATAGCTAATCTTAAAAAATAACGAAAATAATTGTAACTGTTCGGACAGACAGGCTCCGGACAGTTACATAAATATTTTTCTGTTGATTTTTATATGCAATATCGTTATTATGTTGTATGTGAAAAAATATTATTTATTACTATGTGGATTTATGCCATCAGCCGGAGATAGTTATGATTATTTTTGAAGAAGAACTGAAAAAATTTCATAAAAGCCTTGAAATGGGCGATGCTGAAAGCGATATTTATGAAAAGCAGGATGAGGACGATGTTGTGGAAGTGTTGCTCAATCTTGCACAGAATTCGGATAGTGCAGCAACCGGCGAGGGAGATGTTTATAACGAGTAGGAGCAATATCTGTGAAATGTTTTAATTGCGGATGTGATCTGACCGAACTTGAGTTCTGTACGAATTGCGGTGCGGATGTAAAGCACTATAAGAAGATAATATATACTTCCAACAGACTTTATAATGAAGGTCTGGAACGAGCAAGTGTAAGAGATCTTTCAGGAGCTGTAAGGGCACTTAAGGAGTGTATCCGTTTCAATAAAAACCATATAGATGCAAGGAACCTTTTAGGGCTTGTTTACTATGAGACAGGTGAGGGCGTTGAGGCGTTGTCCGAGTGGGTCATCAGCCAGAATATGCGTCCAGAGAAGAATGTTGCAAACGAGTACATTAATGCTCTCAAGAACGATCAGGGACGCCTTGAAAATATCAAGACATCCATAAAAAAATTTAATAAAGCGCTGGATCTGTGCTGGCAGGACAGTTCTGATATGGCCATTATTCAGCTGAAGAAGGTCATCAGCATGAATCCAAATTATGTTAAAGCCCGTCAGTTGCTTACTCTCTTGTATATACAGAAGGAAGAGTGGGAAAGGGCTGCCAGGGAGGCTGAAAGAACCTTAAAGATTGACTGTGGAGACCTTAAGTCTCTTAGGTACAAAAAAGAGATAGATGAGGTTCTTAAGCAGGCGGCAGATAATAAAAGGGGCCGCAGGAAGAAAAAGGACGAAGTCACAGCTGTTTATAAGACCAGCGGTAATGAGACCATAATTCAGCCTGTTGGCGTTGGCGATACTTTAGGGATAAATGTATTCGTCGAAATTGCTATAGGAATAATCATAGGTGTGTGTGTGTCCTATTTTATCATTCTTCCTGCCAGGATATCATCGGTTAGGGATGAGGCTAATGCCAAGGCTTCGGAATACGGTGCACAGCTGGATGAAAAGAATGCTGAGATAACTGATCTGGAAGCCAGGATAACAGAACTACAGGCTGATATACAGGCCCAGAAGGAAATGATAGATGGGTATTCCGGATCAAACGGAACTGCTGAGATTAATGACTACCTGATGGCAGCAGCCTATGCATACCTTGATAGCGGTCAGGATAATATGATTGTTGACGAGTATCTTGAGAAGATACCGTCTGATTATCTGGATGACGGGGCATCAACTGAATTTCTTGATCTGTATTCCTATCTGAAGGGTGGTATAGGTTCTTCAGTTGCGGAGCGCTTTTATGAAAAGGGCATAGAGTCATACAATTCAAGGGATTACGAAACAGCTATAGAATGCCTGACCAGGGCATATGAGTATAATCCTGACAGTGATGATGCATTGTATTATTTGGGATTGGCATATTATGATAATGGCGATGTAAGTAGCGCGGCAGCAAAGTTTAATGAACTTTTGGAAAAGTTTCCGGACAGTCTGGAAGCACAAAAAGCCAGTCAGCATCTTGAAGAGATAGGCGACTGATAAAAGGGAGGAAGAAAAATGGCAAGTATCAAGGTTAAACCGAAGGTTGAAGCTGAACCGAAGGATGTAGCAGGAAGGATTATAGGAGTTCTGTTCCTTCTAATGGTCGTTGCAGGCGGATATTATCTCTTTGATATGTTCAGGCAGCTTGATATCACGAATGATAATATACAGGGTGAGTGGCGGTATCCTAAAGCGCTGGGGCAGGATACAACAGAGTGCTGGGTTTTCTCACAGGATAATAAGACTGCTGAAGGAAATACCGGTGTAGCTACGAATTATACTCTTAATACAAAAGATGGCTCAAAGTCGAATGTTGTGGAGTATGATTATGTTTTGGAAACATATAATGACAAGACGGGTGCTGAGCGTTATCATATTATGATTACCACAAAGAATGTGAAGACGTCCGAGAAGAGAACGAGAGAAATAAGGATTACATCGCTCAGTAAAATGGAGATGTCGGTTACATTTGTAGAGAACATGACGGCAGATATCACCAGACTGGTTCGGACTACCGTTTTCTGATGAGCGAAGATTGGTCCTGGCCGTTATTGATGAACAGTTTAGGACAACTGTAATTTTGCTTTCTTACAGACTGTATAAGTTTTAGGCTTACGTTGAAATTTGGTTTGATAGGGTGAGTAAGGGGACTTCGTGCCCCTTTCTCGATGTATATGAGGGGGGCGTTGTGCTGTTTATGACAATGCTCAAGGGGGTATAATAATTGGTTTACCGTGTCTATTACTTAGACATTGCGGCTCTTTTGGTCTGTGCAGTCCTATTGTTGTCGCTCTGTTTCAGGAAAATGTACAGAGGCAAAACAAATAGGATTTTTTTTGCTTTCATCGCACTTATAATGTTCACTACGGGAGCGGATATCTTAAGGTCTGCGCCTCTTGACTGGATTGCACCCTATAACAACAGCATAGTTTTCAGGGATATTGCCTGTGGAGCTTACAGCTTTCTGTATTCAATGATATATCCCGTGTATATTTACATGGTGGGAAGCATAACAGGAACCTTTAAAAAGATCAGGTCTTCCCTTGTGCTTGCAGTTATGTTTTTTTCACCGCTGCTCGTAAATCTTATGCTGCTTATATCTAACGGTTCTACCCATGCCCTTTTCTATCATACCCTAAGTCCGGACGGAATACCTGTCTATCATAGGGGATTCATGATAGGTGTTTCTGTGGCAATGGGATTTTATTATGTTATATTCTTCCTGATATATCTCATTTACTGCAGGGTAAAGAGACGCATAGAGACCATAAAGTTCCTGGCACTTCTCTTTATCTATCCGGTAAATCTGATGGCGTATTACATTCAGGCTACCAATCCGACTTTGTTAGTTCAGATGTTTGGCATGGCGCTTACTGTGCTGTTGCTTTCATTCTTCGTGCTCAGCATAGAAGAAAACTACGATCTGGAGACCGGAGCAAAGCCGTATGCCGCATTCAAGCATATGCTTGGCAATGTATATGCAACGGGTGACAAGACATTCATTATATTTGCAAAGATCCGGAGCAGCAGACCACTGGAAAATTCACTGGGCAGGGAGGTTTATGCGGATCTGATGCATCAGGTGTGTGACAGGATCTTTTCTATAATGCAGAAAGAAAACAGGCATCTTGCAGATCTGTACTACCTGAAGAACGGGCTTTTTGCTGTCGTTGATAAGGGCGGTATTGATAAAGAAAAGGTTTCTGCTGTTGTGGATAATAATATCCCGATTATCCGGGAGGAATACAATCTGGACGGCATCCGTATGAAATTGGAATTTGCGGTATGTGGTGTAGAGATTCCGGAGGAATGTGATAATGAGGAAGAACTGATAAAATTTGCTGAGACGTTTGTTAATTACCTTCCACCTAATGTTTTTGTCAGGTACTGTGATATTGTGCCGGATAGGGAGTTTGTTATCAGCAATACTATTGACCGTATTGTTGCGGATGCCATCAAGAACGACAAGTTTGAAATGTTCTATCAGCCCATATATTCCGTTAAGGACGGTGCATTTACTTCGGCAGAGGCCCTGCTTAGGCTTAAGGATGAGACTTTGGGCTATGTTCCGCCGTCAATCTTTATTCCTGCTGCGGAGAAGAGTGGAGCTATACTTCAGATAGGCGAGTTTGTAATTCGTGATGTGTGCCGTTTCCTGGCAGAAAGTGATGCACTTGACAGGGGAATCAGGTTCGTGGAAGTAAACCTGTCCGTTATGCAGTGCACGCAGAAGGATATGGCAAAGAAGATTAGGGAAATACTCGAGGAATACCATATAGAGCCTAAGCGTATTAACTTCGAGATAACGGAGACTGCGTCGGATTATCTGGCTGATGCCGTCATAAAGACCATGAGCGATATATCGGAAAACGGAAACAGCTTTTCACTGGATGATTACGGTTCCGGATATTCAAACTTAGGCAGGATAATGAACTTCCCCTATAAGATAATTAAGCTGGATAAGTGCCTTATCGACGGACTTGTGGATGACAGACGCAAGAATATCATGAAGGAAACTATAAGTCTTCTTAAGAGTCTTGGCGCAGAAATTGTGGTCGAGGGCGTAGAAGATAAGGATAAAGCTGAGTGGTTTATTGAGATGGAGTGTGAATATATCCAGGGATATTATTATGCAAAGCCGATGCCGGAAGATACCTTCCTGTCATTCCTTGAGGAGAACGGTGGAAAAAAGCAGAGCAAGGTCAGTGAATGAGGATCAGCTCGGTTATAAATACTACAGCGCATGATACCAGGGCAACCAGTATCATGCTTTTTTTGAAGTATGACATTATAAGTGCAGTTGCAAAGCCTGCAAGGGCAGAGTATATGCTCCTGGTGGCTCCCAGTATGGCAGGGAAAGTCATTACTGTCAGAGTGACATAAGGCACATAGGCTAAAAATGACCTGAGGGTTTTATTCTTTATTTCTTTCCGCAGGATGGTCATGGGGAGCATCCTTATGAGATATGTTACTATTGCCATTACGGCTATGTAGATCCAGATGTTCATGTCTTATCTCCTGTCACGTCTGCAGCGTCTGTCACAGTTTCATCTTCCGGCTTGTCGTCTATGGGTTTAATTATTGCAAATATCAATGAAATAAGTACGGTAAGAATTATGATCCGTGTGCCGCCGGATATGTCCTTGATATAGGGCAGGTGCGTGGCAGCAAAGCTGACTATCATTGATGTGATGACAGCGGTGCATATGCGCAGGTCCTCCCTTGATTTAGGGATGAATACAGCGGTAAACATGCCGTACAGTGCTAAGTTCAGGGCGCTTGTGATGGAATCCGGCAGGATGCTGCCTGCCATTACTCCTATGGCTGTTCCTGCGGTCCAGCCGGGAACCGTAAGGAGCAGCGCGCCGTATGTATAAAACGGCGAAAGGGGGTATTTTTGTCCTATTGATACTCCAAAGATTTCATCCGTAATGCCATAGGACATTAACAGCCTGTGGTGGGTGGGAGTTTCCGGCTTGATCTTTTGTGAAAGCGCAAAACTCATCAGGCAGTAGCGTAGGTTTATTATGAGCTGTGAAAGGGCTATGGAAAAATAGGAACCGCCGGCTCCTATTATGGCTAAGGCTCCGAATTCACCGGCGCTGGTAAGGTTTGTGAGGGACATCACAGCAGCCTGGAATGCGGTCATTCCTACATCCTTGGCCTGAATCCCTAAGGAAAATGATACGGCAAAATACCCTAAGGCTATGGGGAGGCCGTCCCGGAGGCCTGCGAGAAAGGCATTGTCCTTTTTTTGTATATTTGAATTTGATGTATTATCCACGATTTTACTCCGTGATGTTCCGGTTTTCTTAAGTGCTTACCGGTGAGACATCACAAGTGTCTATAATAAATAAAAAAACACCGTATATCAAGTTTTTTTTTGTTCAAAAATGTCGTATAATTGAATGTAGCAAAAATTATATTCTGTCTGTATCGGAGGGGTTCCAAATTGGATAAGAAAAAAATGACAAAAACCATTGTCATAATGCTGGTGCTATCTGCGCTTAGCATTTTGGGAACGGTGCTTACTTTCCATGCTGAAAAGCATGAAACCGTAAAGGAAGTAATGCGTGATGCGGTGCTGCATGAGACGAATAAGATATCGATTTTCGGTATTATGCAGATCGATCCTTCGCTCCTTTCCGGCTTCATAGTGACAGCCTTCCTTCTTCTGGCTGCATTGATAATCAGGATCTTCGTTATCCCTAAATTCAAATTCGTGCCCGGAAAATTCCAGATGCTTTTAGAGATGTGGGTAGGGCTTTTTGACGGACTTGCCAAGTCCAACAGCCCCCATAGGAATAAGGCACTTGGCGCATATATTTTTGCGATAGGTTCCTATATTTTTGTGGGAACCATGTTTGAGCTTTTGGGTCTGCAGGTTGTATCCACCGCAGGCAATTCACTGGCGCTGCCGGCACCCCTTGCAAACATAAACGGTGCAATAGCGGCAGGATGTTTCTCATATCTGTTCATCGTATTCGGCGCAGTCACGGCAAATAAAATTGCCGGCGTTGGAAATGCACTTAAGGAATTTTCACTGCCTATATCAATGACATTCAGGTTATTTGGTGCCCTGCTTTCAGGTATGCTCACAACTGAGTTAGTTTATTACTATATGACACTTAGTTTTGTACTGCCGGTACTGGTGGGCGTACTCTTTACCGTGTTGCATGCAGTCATTCAGGCATATGTCCTGACAATGCTTACCAGTTTCTACTACGGTGAGGTCACGGAGATAAGGGAGAAGAAAAAGAAAAAAGAAGCGACTACAGACGAAACAATAGAAGAAGCAAAAGCAGCATAAAGACCAATCAAACAAAAAGAAAATAAAATTCCGGAGGAAAAGAAAATGAAATTAAAGACAATCAAAACTATGGCAATCGCACTTGCAGTGATGATCATTGTTATGGCAGGAGTAGGGGTGGCCGGCGTAATAAGCGCACAGGCTGCAGACACCACAGCTACTGCTGAAGCAGCTGCAGAGTCAGCAAATGTAGGGGTGAATGATATTTTAGGAAAGGCCATCGGTGCAGGTATTGCGGTAGGTTTTGCGGCATTCGGCGGCGGTATCGGTATGGGTATAGCAGTAGGACGCTGCGGCGAGGGTGTTGCAAGACAGCCTGAGATGAGCGGAAAGATACAGACCATCATGATGCTTGGTCTGGTATTTATAGAGACGGTAGTTATCTATGCATTGATCATTGCGATACTGGCGATCTTCGTACTGTAAGTCAGACGGGAAAGGGGTTAAAGAATGATACTCGGAATCGATTTTATGCAGATATTCCTGCACCTTTTCAATATAATCCTTCTCTTTGGAGGGCTTTACATCCTTTTATACAAGCCTATAAAGGATTTTATCCAGAAGCGTGAGGATCATTATCGTGAAATGGACGAGCAGGCAAAGAAGACACTGGATGAGGCTAAGGCATTAAAGGCAGAATATACTGCTGCAATGGATAAGGCTGATGAGGAAGTGGAAGCTAAGATGAGCGCTGCCCAGGCTGAAATCGCTGAAATGCGTAAGACTGAAGAAGAAAGCCTTAAGAAGAAGGCTGAAACCGTTATTGCAGAGGCTAAGGCTGAAGGCGAAAGAAAGAAGAAAGGCATTGTGGAGGGCGCAAAGGAAGACATCTCCAAGATGATAGAAGAAGCTACCCGCAAGATAATGCTTGACAGCGAGGGCGGATCATCTTTTGATTCATTCTTAGATGAGGCAGAAAAGAGTTCTGACGGAGGAAATTCTGATGGAAGAAAGTAAGACCTCAGCTGTTTCAAAAAAAGAGGCATACATTTACAGTGCTGTTTCGCCTGATGCTAAGCAAAAGAAACGCTTTGAAACTTTTCTTTTAAAGGAACAGGGCGAGGAATTCGAGCTTGTCTGGAAAAAAGATGAGACTGTGGGAAACGGTTTCAGGCTTGAGGCCGGCGGTGAAGTATATGACTGGACCCGTGAAGGCAGGTACAGGCAGTTAGCCGACATGCTGGATGAGATAGCGGCAAGGTATGATGACGAAGAGTCTGATGTCATTACTCTTTTCAAGTCGTCAATCGATTCCTGGGAGGCCCATGTCCGTCCGGAGGAGGAAGGTGTCGTACTGACAGTCGGTGACGGCATTGTTCTGGCAGAGGGACTTCGCAGTGCAGTATATGGCGAGATCGTAATTTTCGAATCCGGCGTAAAAGGCATGGTGCAGGACCTTAGGCCTGACTGTGTCGGTATCATACTTTTCGGTGACGATACGGATGTTACGGAAGGCAGCAGGGTAAGGCGTACCAAAAAGACCGCAGGAATACCTGTGGGTGACGCATACATAGGAAGGGTAGTTAATGCCCTTGGTGAGCCTATAGACGGAGAGGGCAAGATAAAGGCTGTGGGTTATCGCGCCATAGAATCCCCGGCTCCGGATATCGTGTCCCGTCAGGGTGTGGATACCCCTATGAATACGGGCTTGCTTTCCATCGATTCAATGTTTCCCATAGGACGGGGCCAGAGAGAATTAATAATCGGAGACAGGCAGACAGGAAAGACCACCATTGCTACGGATACCATATTGAACCAGAAGGGCAATGGTGTTATCTGCATATATGTTGCAATCGGACAGAAGTCATCCAGTGTGGCCCATATAGTTGGTAATCTTAAGAAACAGGGGGCAATGGAATATACCATAGTGGTTTCCGCTTCTGCATCTGAGACAGCGCCGGTACAGTATATTGCACCTTATGCCGGAGCTGCCCTTGGTGAATATTTCATGTATCAGGGCAAGGATGTGCTCATAATCTACGATGACCTGTCCAAGCATGCCATAGCATACAGGGCATTGTCACTTTTGCTTGAGAGGTCTCCGGGTCGAGAAGCTTATCCCGGTGATGTATTCTATCTGCATTCAAGGCTGTTAGAGAGGTCTGCAAGGCTTTCTGATGCCATAGGCGGAGGCAGCATGACTGCACTTCCCATAGTCGAGACACAGGCAGGAGATGTTTCTGCATACATACCCACTAATATTATTTCCATAACGGATGGACAGATTTTCCTGGAAAGCGACCTTTTCTTTGCCGGTCAGCGGCCAGCTGTCAATGTCGGCCTGTCAGTATCCCGTGTGGGCGGCGCTGCCCAGACAAAGGCTATGAAAAAGGCTGTTGGAAGTTTAAGGCTTGACCTTGCACAGTATAGGGAAATGGAAGTGTTCACACAGTTTTCCAGTGACTTAGATGAGGCTACAAAGAAACAGCTTAATTATGGTCAGGGACTGATGAAACTTTTGATACAGCCCCAGGGACATCCCTTCTCATTGCATGAGCAGGTAATTATTCTTTGCGCGGCCATTGCACATGTCATGGAAAATGTTCCACAGGCAAAGATCATAAAGTTCCGTGATGAGATGCTTACACATTTTTCAATGACTGAGTCTGCACTCTGTGCAAAGATTGATGAGACCGGCGTTATGACTCCTGAAGAAAAGGAACAGATCATTGAAACTGCAAAGAGATTCTACGAGGATAAATGGCAACATTAAATGAGATAAAAAACAGAATATCCGGCGTACGTAGCACAAAGAAGATAACCAACGCCATGTACCTTATCTCTTCGGTGAAAATGAGAAAGGCCAGGGCGGACTTAGAGAACGTTCGTCCTTTTTTCGAAGCCCAGGCTAAAGAGATAAAGAGGATATTCCGGAATGCGCCATCTGTTGATTCGGGGTATTTCAGCGGAAGCAATAAGTACAGGCGTAAAAAAAAGGCTAAGGCTTATCTTGTTATAACTGCTGATAAGGGTATGGCCGGAGCATACAATATGAATGTGCTCCGTGCACTGGAAAAGGAAAGACAGAAGGATCCGGGAATAAAAATATTTGCTATCGGTGAAAACGGAATCCGATATTTCCGTAATCACAGGATCCCTGTAGCAAAGGAATTCCATGAGATTGCTCCTACGCCTTCATACAAATGGGCAAGGATGATATGCGCAGGACTCCTGACACCTTATCTTGACGGTGCGGTGAATGAGATCAGGATGATTTACAGTGATGTGGAATCTGAGCTTTCGTGCGTGGTAAGGAACGAAAGGCTTCTGCCTTTTTCTGAAGAAGAGTTTATTGATGAAGCGGATGCAGGCAGACGCAAGAAATATTATAATTTCGAGCCTTCACCGGAGGGGGTATTGGAAAGTTTTATGCCCCAGTATGTATCGGGAAATATATATGGTGCACTGGTAGATAGTTTCTGCGCCGAACAGAATTCCCGAATGGCGGCCATGAGATCTGCAAATGACAATGCGGAAGAACTGCTGTATGAACTGCGCATAGAGTACAACCGCATAAGGCAGGGAATGATAACCCAGGAGATTACCGAGGTGGCGGCCGGTGCAAGGTCACAGAAGAGAAAGCGCAAGAAGAAAAAGAATGTGAATGAAGATATTAATTCTGATACCGGAGGACAAACGGCGTGATTAAGGAAAAGAAAAAGATACGCAAGGGCAGGATAATTCAGGTTTCAGGACCTGTCGTTGATGTGGTTTTTGAAAAGGGCGAGATGCCGAGACTCAGGGAGGCTCTTACGGTAGAGCTTGAGGACGGTGTGCGGACCATGGAGACTGCACAGCTCATGGAAGACGGAGTGGTGCGCTGCATCATACTGTCCCAGTCGGAAGGTCTTGCAAGGGATATGGAAGTTACGGCCACAGGTGAGGGAATACAGGTGCCTGTCGGTGATGTGACTATCGGAAGGATGTTTAACGTACTGGGTAAGCCTATAGATGGCGGTGATGCAATTCCTGAAGGTACGGAAAAGTGGAATATACACAGGCCGGCACCTTCATTCAAGGATCAGAATGTTGCGGTAGACATACTGGAAACCGGCATCAAAGTCATTGACCTGCTTGAGCCTTATGCAAAGGGCGGAAAGATAGGTCTTTTCGGCGGTGCTGGTGTAGGTAAGACCGTTCTTATACAGGAGCTTATACATAATGTTGCCATGGAGCATGGCGGCTATTCTATATTCACCGGTGTAGGTGAGCGTTCCAGGGAAGGCAATGACCTTTGGAACGAAATGAAGGAAAGCGGCACCATAGACAAGACGGCAATGGTTTTCGGACAGATGAATGAGTCACCTGGCGTACGTATGCGTGTGGCTCTTACCGGACTTACTATGGCTGAGTATTTCAGGGATGTGCAGAACAGGGATGTGCTGCTCTTTATCGATAACATATTCCGTTTCGTGCAGGCAGGTTCCGAGGTGTCGACACTTTTGGGCCGTATGCCTTCAGCCGTTGGATACCAGCCCACTCTGGCTCAGGAAATGGGTACTCTGCAGGAGCGTATCGCTTCAACGGCAGCAGGTTCCGTTACATCAGTTCAAGCAGTATATGTGCCTGCGGATGACTTGACTGACCCTGCGCCTGCAACTACTTTCTCACACCTTGATGCCACTACCGTGCTTTCAAGAAAGATCGCGGAGCAGGGTATTTATCCGGCTGTTGATCCCCTTGAATCCACATCCAGGATACTTGAGGCAGACATAGTTGGACAGGATCATTATGATACGGCCAGAGAGGTACAGAGATACCTGCAGAAGTACAATGAACTGCAGGACATCATAGCCATACTGGGTATGGACGAGCTTTCCGACGAGGACAAGAGTATCGTTAACCGTGCCCGTAAGATAATAAGGTTCTTGGCCCAGCCCATGTTCGTGGCTGAGAAGTTCACCGGTACTCCCGGAATATATGTGCCCAGGTCAGAGACTGTCAGAGGATTCAAGGCAATCCTTTCCGGAAAGTATGATGATTATCCAGAGGCTGCATTCTACAATGTAGGTACTATAGATGATGCCATAAAGAAAGCGGAGACCCTGTAATTGGAAACCTTAAATTCATTTCAGCTTAAAATATATGAGGCAAGTTCCGTATTCTTCAGCGGTGCGGTGGAGTTTCTTGCGGTGCCCACGGCTGAGGGGGAATTCGGCGTCATGGCAGGGCATGAGTCTGCGGTGGTAGCGATAAAAGAGGGGCTGCTTAAGTACAGGAAGGACGAGGATCCGGAGGACAGTATGCGTTATGCAGCGGTTTCTGCCGGAATCATGCGTGTTGAGGCAAGTGAGGTTTTGGTGCTGGTGGAGTCCGCTGAGGACCCTGATGAAATAGATGAGAACAGGGCGAAGGAATCAGAGAAGGCTGCCAAGGACCTGATAAAGCTTAAGCAGGGCAGGATCGAGGATCAGCTCGCGGAAGCAAAGCTTAGGCGTGCCCTTAACCGTCTTGATGTGAAGAAAAAGTATTCAGGAAGAAAGAAGAGCCTTATCTGAGGCTTTAATACTGTCTTGAAATTTTGGTCAAAATATGGTATTATCTGCAAATAGGAGTTCACAGATACCGTTCGGTATCGTGCATTCGCGAAGGTGGTCGGATGACCGCTCGAATTCCAGTAAAAATTTTTTGAAATATCCTGCGCATGATGTTTCTGTGCACCTTGAAAACTGAATATGGTACCGGAATAGTAATTTTTAAAAATTTTATGTTGACAAATACGAACAAATGTTTTAATCTTATAAACACGAACAGATGTTTTTCTGTGAAAGGAGAAAAGAAATGGAAAGAGAAGAAAAGTTAAGAGCTTTAGATGCAGCCTTAAAGCAGGTTGAGAGACAGTATGGCAAGGGCGCGCTCATGAAGCTCGGCGATCCCAGCAATAAGATGAATATTGAGACGATCCCCACAGGATCCCTTTCACTTGATATAGCCCTTGGCATAGGCGGTATTCCCAAAGGAAGAGTTATAGAAATATACGGACCTGAATCATCAGGTAAGACTACGGTTACACTTCATATGATAGCAGAGGTTCAGAAGCGCGGCGGTATCGCAGGCTTTATCGATGCGGAGCATGCCCTTGATCCTGCTTATGCTGCGGCAATCGGTGTGGATGTTGACAATCTTTATATCAACCAGCCGGATTACGGTGAGCAGGGACTTGAGATTGCGGAGACAATGGTAAGATCCGGTGCTGTGGATATAGTGGTAATTGACTCTGTAGCAGCACTTACTCCTAAGGCAGAGCTGGAAGGCGATATGGGTGATTCCCATGTTGGACTTCAGGCAAGACTTATGAGCCAGGCTCTCAGGAAACTGGCTGGTGCCATCAGCAAGTCAAACTGCGCTGTTATCTTTATCAATCAGCTGCGTGAGAAGGTGGGCGTATTTTACGGAAATCCTCAGGTTACCACCGGCGGAAATGCGCTTAAGTACTATGCATCAGTCCGTATGGAGGTTCGCAGGGTAGAGCAGCTCAAGGCCGGCGGTGATTCAGTAGGTAACCGCACAAGGGCAAAGATCGTAAAGAACAAGGTGGCTCCTCCCTTCAAGGAGGCTGAGTTTGACATCATGTTCGGCGAGGGCATCTCTTACGAGGGAGACCTGTTAGATCTTGCCGTTGATATAGATGTGATCAACAAGAGTGGCGCATGGTATGCATACAAGGGTGACAAGATCGGCCAGGGCAGGGAAAATGCCAAGATTTATCTTAAGGATCATCCTGATATGTGTGCAGAAGTGGATCGTCTGGTGCGTGAGCATTACAACATAGGCGGAGCACCTTCAGAAATCGATATCAAGGCTGATAAAAAGCCAATGAAACGCACAAAGAAATCTGATGACGAAGTAGTAGAAACAGCATCAGAGTCCGGAGATAAAGTTTGAAATAAATGCTCGATAGCATTTCTTTCAACTGAACATTGATGCCGTAAAGCGGCACATTGTTCCTTATCGCATCAGAGAATTTGTATACACAAATTCTCTTCGCGTAGCCGCTGAAACGGCAAAAGGAGGAATGCATGATCATAACAGGCATTAAGCCTGTAGGAAAGGGCCGGTACGAAATCTTTTTAGACGAAGGTTCGTATCCGGCCTTTGCTCTTTACAGGAAGGAACTGAAAAAATTTGATATCCGTGAGGGTGAAGATCTTTCCGATGATGTGCGGACAGAGATCTATTCAGATGTCCTTGTTAAGCGTGCTATCTTAAGGCTTTATCATCTGATAGAAAGCAGGGATTATACGGAGCGGGAGCTTAGGGATAGACTAAGGCGCGGATCCTATCCCTTATCTGTAATAGATAAAGCTGTGGCTCAGCTGAAGGCACAGGGCCTTGCGGATGATATGGATTATGCCGTGCGCTATGCTGACTGCTATATTGACAGAAAAAGCAAAAAGGCTGTAGTGCAGGCTCTTGTATGTAAGGGAGTTGAATCTGGTGTGGCTGCTGAGGCGGTGGAGCAGGCTTGCGAGAGCCGTATAGGAACCTTTTTCCCGGGGGACAGTTACGGTGAATGCTATGATGAGAGCAATAAGATCCGCAGACTGCTGGAAAAACGACACTTTGATCCAAAAACAGCGGATAATAAGGAATACAATAAACAGATAGCTTACCTTATGGGGAAAGGGTTCAATTTTAGAGATATTAACAAAACTATCAAAATAATGTGCGAATGCACGTGTGAGTTGAATTGCTGAATCAAGCATATTGCTTGAGATTAATGATGCTGGTCTATTGTGCCTGGGGACAGTCAGTTTTTCAGGTGCAATCAATGGGGCAGTCGCCCCAGTCAGGACTCGTAGCCTTTTTATCTATGAAAGGCTGGGCCAATCCCGACAGTAGATGATCAATCCTTAAAATCTAATAACGAAAACAGATGATTTTTTATGGTTAACATGTTTATGTTGATCATCTTGTTTTGCGTGCAATGATACAGGGCGTTGGAATTGCGAAACAGCTGTCGGGATTTCTATTTAGAATTCGAATGCGAAAGTGTTTTGCAGTGTATTTTCACTAAATCAAGGTCATTGACATAACATTCCTAAAAACGGTATAATATGTGCTAATTGTGGCGTTGTATATCCTTGTGGCAGAATTGTTCTGTGCTGTAACGATAAAGCCTAAGATATCGCACACAATATAAATTTGATCAAGGAGGGCTCCTGTACAATGATGGGGATGATAATCGCCGCACTCATTGCAGTAGCAGTCACCCTCGTAATAGCTATTCCGGTAACAGCCAAAGTTTCTGTCAGCAGATACAGAAAAGAGGTTGAAGGAAAATTAGGGAATGCAGATGCGAAGGCAAGACAGATAATTGATGAGGCTCTGAAAACTGCTGAAGAAAAGAAGCGCGAGAGCATGATCGAAGTAAAGGAAGAAACGATCAGGGCTAAGAGCGAACTTGATAAAGAGCTTAAGGAACGCAGAAATGAAATAAGCCGTTCTGAGAGACGCATACAGCAGAAGGAAGAGAACATCGATAAAAAGACTGATGCAATCGAGCGAAGAGAACAGAGTTTAGCACAGAGAGAAGAAAATCTCAACAAGAAGAAAGAAGAAGTTGACAGGCTTAGTGCCCAGAGACTGACAGAGCTTGAGAGGATATCGGGACTGACATCCGACCAGGCTAAGGAACTTGTAATTCAGACGGTCGAAGAAGAAGTTAAGCATGAGATCGCCATGAAGATCAAGGAGGCCGAGGTTCAGGCCAAGGAAGAGGCTGAAAAGAAGGCCAAGGAATATGTTGTAACTGCCATACAGAGATGTGCAGCTGACCATGTGTCAGAATCTACTATTTCAGTAGTACAGCTTCCTAATGATGAAATGAAGGGAAGGATCATTGGGCGAGAGGGAAGGAATATCCGTACCCTTGAGACAATGACCGGCGTGGAGCTTATCGTGGACGATACTCCGGAGGCAGTGGTTCTTTCCGGATTCGATCCTATCAGGCGTGAGGTTGCCCGTATTGCCATAGAACGTCTTGTGGTTGACGGACGTATCCATCCCGCAAGGATTGAGGAGATGGTTGAAAAGGCACGCAGGGAAGTGGATGCCGTAATGAAGGAAGAAGGAGAGGCCGCTGTGCTTGAGTGCGGTGTCCATGGACTTCATCCCGAGGTTGTAAAGCTTCTTGGAAGACTGAAATTCAGAACGAGCTTTGGCCAGAATGCGCTTAAGCATTCTATAGAAGTATCACAGCTTGCCGGACTCCTGGCTGCTGAACTGGGACTTGATGTTCGTACTGCCAAGAGGGCAGGTCTTCTGCACGATATTGGTAAGGCTGTGGACCATGATATGGATGGTTCCCACGTACAGCTTGGCGTAGAGCTCTGCAAGAAGTACAAGGAATCCCGTGTGGTAATAAATGCGGTAGAGGCGCACCACGGTGATGTGGAGCCCCAGTCATTGGTTGCTGTATTAGTACAGGCTGCTGATGCAATATCTGCTGCAAGACCGGGAGCAAGAAGAGAGACTCTGGGAACATATACCAACAGGCTTACACAGCTTGAAGAAATCTCGAATTCCTTTGACGGCGTGGAGAAGACCTTTGCTATACAGGCCGGCAGGGAGATCAGAGTCATGGTCGTTCCTGATCAGGTTTCCGATGATGATATGGTCATCCTTGCAAGGGATATTTCCAAGAAAGTGGAAGCAGAGATGCAGTATCCCGGCATGATAAAGGTAAATGTCATCAGAGAATCCAGAGTTGTGGATTACGCGAAGTAATCTGCATCGGCTGGGATGAAATGAAAGAGCAGGGTTTCGTGCCCGAAGAATGAATGTGCTAATCTGCCGTCCCTTAATGGGGCGGCAGAATTATATGTAAGGTTTTTAATTAAATCCTGTTGTGGATGGAAAATCGTACAATGTTTGCTGAAATATGTGCGATAATGAAAGAAGTTATTTATGCTATACGGGGAGGTTTGAGATGGGTTTACTGGGAAATATGATAGGAAATGCTGTTTCGCACGCTGTATCTGATGCTGTGAGTTCAGCTGTAAGTTCTGCAGTTTCTGGTGCTGTTTCATCAGCTATTGAAATAAATAAGGAAAAGGAAATAGCAAAAATCCGCAACAAGCCCAAGCCTGAAGTGGTGCTTGCCGTTTGTCCTAACTGTACAGCTCCCAATACGGATTCACTCCGTGTCTGCCCTTATTGCGACAGCCTTCTTGTAAGGGTGCAGGGAGAAGAAAATCTAGCAAATGCAAGGCAGGTTTGACATGACGGAGAATATCAGGGTTTTTAGGCACAATAGCATACGCATAGAATCAGAAAAGGGAATGATATATATCGATCCCTTCAATATGGACGAGTCTCCTAAGGATGCAGCCTATGTTCTGGTTACCCATGACCATTATGACCATTTTTCACCGGAAGATATAGAAAAGGTGGCTTGTGAGGATACGATACTCGTAGTACCTGAGAAGATGGCAGGGAAGGCTAAGGATTTATCAGACATAGTTTCAAAAATCGAGACCGTTGTGCCGGGGAAGTCGTATGATATAGCCGGCCTTAAGATAGAGACGGTGCCTATGTACAATATACTCAAGCCTTTTCATCCTAAGGGAGCCGGCTGGACAGGCTTTGTCGTAGATGATTGCGGAAAAAGGATATATGTCGCAGGTGATATAGATGCAATAAAGGAGGCTGAAACTGTAAAGTGCGATGTTGCGCTGGTGCCGGCAGGAGGCTTTTATACAATGGATGCGGTAAAGGCTGCTGAACTGGTGAATAAAATGCAGCCCAAGGTTGCTGTTCCTGTCCATTACGGCGAGATAGCCGGCAAGCCTGAGGATGGTGAGATCTTTGCGGCACATGTTAAGCCGCCGGTAAAAGCTGAGATTCTGATACACTGAATTTATGGAAAATTTATCATTGCATAATATGCTGTTTTACAAGGGAGCTTTATGCACCCTTTTTTTGTTATAATGTAAGCTGATTATATTTTTCTGTAGTAGTGATTGTTATATAAAACATGTGGAGAATTTGAGCGGCTAAGTTCTGAAACGGAGGAAGGTCCATATGGATAATACAACAAAGAATAAGAAGAGCGGCATCTGGTTTATGTGGGTGTTTGCAGCAGCTGTCATCCTGCTGATGCTTTTTATCGTATATGTAACCATAAACAGAAGTAAGAGGGAACAGGCATATCAGGCATCGGACCTGCTGATAGACCAGGTAAGGAATGTGCTTGATGCGAACGCTCATAAGGAGCAGTCTCTTACCGACTCATTAAAGGAAAGCTACACATCAAAGGCAAAGGCTGTTGCCTATGTTATCGACAACGTGCCCGGAACGGAGTTCGACATTGCGGAGCAGATAAGGCTTGCAAAACTTATGTCCATAGATGAGATACATCTTTTCACGGAGGATGGCGAAATCTATAGCGGTACAGTCCCTGCATATTACGGATACACTTTTGATTCCGGTGAGCAGATGGCGTATTTTAAGCCTATGCTGTCGAATAAGGCACTTTCCATGTGCCAGGATGTCACCCCGAATACGGCGGAGAGCAAACCCATGATGTATGCCATCTGCTGGAATGACAGCGGTACCCGCATGATACAGATAGGAATCGAGCCGAGGCGTCTGATAGAAGAAATGCAGAGCAACGCCATTTCGGAAGTTGTCAATAATATACCGGCCTATGAGGGCGTAAATATAATCATTGCCGATGCTGAAAGCCAGGAGATACTGGGGGCCACGGTGAACCGTCATGTGGGGAAAAAGCTGTCTGATCTTGGAATGGATACAAGCAGCATCAGTGACGAAAGCGTGACTCATTTTTCTGCAAAGGTAGATCACAAACCTTCCTATTGCGCAATGCAGAAGATGGACAGCTATAACATACTGGTAGTTCAGGAAAGGGCAGAAGTAAATAAGGAAATGCCCCTTACTATGATACTAATAGCGGTATATCTCCTGATAGCGGCCATTTCGCTGGCGGTCGTAGTAAGGCGCATGACAGAAAGGAGAGAACGCCTGATAGCCATATCGGAAAGGGCGGTGGCTGCAAACGAAGCTAAATCTTCCTTCCTTTCAAATATGTCCCATGAAATCCGTACCCCCATAAATGCAATACTGGGCATGAATGAGATGGTACTGCGTGAAAGCACGGAGGAAGACATAATCACATATTCCCAGAATATAAAGACTGCAGGCAATACGCTTCTGGGTATTGTAAACGATATCCTGGATTTCTCAAAGATAGAAGAGGGTAAGATGCAGATAATCCCCGTGGATTATGATCTTTCTTCTATGTTAAATGATCTCGTCAATATGATTAAGATCCGTCTTGAGGCAAAGGACCTGAAGCTTATCATGGATTTTGATGAGAATACGCCTAAGCTGCTGCATGGCGATGAGATCAGGATCAAGCAGATAATAACCAACATTCTTACAAATGCCGCAAAGTACACGGAAAGGGGAGGCGTGACCTTCCGTGTATCCTACGATAAGCTCCCTTCAGAGCCTGACAGCGTGATGATCAGGGTTTCGGTTAAGGATACGGGCATAGGCATTAAGCCGGAAGATATGCAGAAACTTTTCTCGAAATTTGACCGTATAGAGGAAACCCGCAATAGAAATATAGAAGGAACAGGACTGGGAATGAGCATTACCAAGGGCCTGCTTGAAATGATGGGCAGTTCCTTAGAGGTAACCAGTATCTATGGAGCAGGTTCGGAGTTCAGCTTCGCATTAAAACAGACTGTTGTAAAATGGGAGCCGCTGGGCAACTTTGAGGAGACGCAAAAGAAAAAGCTGGAAGATATTAAAGAATATAAGCAGAAATTCGAGGCTCCGGATGCAGAGATCCTGGTGGTGGACGATAACCGGATGAACCTTATGGTATTCACCAGGCTGCTGAAACAGACAAAGGTGAAGATCGATACGGCTGACGGCGGCGATGAAGCAATAAAGATGATACTGAACAAGCGCTATGATATTATCTTCCTGGATCACATGATGCCGGGAAAGGATGGCATAGAAGTTTTAAAAGAGCTGAAATGCAATACCTGTTATCCTAATATGGAGACTCCGTATATCTGCCTTACCGCGAATGCCATAACCGGAGCAAGGGATGAGTACATTGATGCGGGCTTTGACGAGTATCTTACGAAACCGATAAATCCTAAGGAACTTGAAGACATGCTGCTTAGGTATCTTCCGGTGGAAAAGATAAAGGGTGATGCTGACACAATGGCCTATAAGCTGAATGTCCCCAAGTTGGTTAAGGCGGAAAAGATTGAAAAGGTGGAAAAGCCTGAAATGGATTCTGATGTTCCCAGGGAGTTTTCAGCACTTGTTTGTGCCGGGCTGGATGTTGACAAGGCACTCGGTTATCTGGCAACGAAGGATGACTATCTTGAGATACTGGGATTGTATTATGAATCAATAGATGTGAATGTGG
Source organism: Lachnospiraceae bacterium AB2028 (assembly GCA_000621425.1). GTDB lineage: Bacteria > Bacillota > Clostridia > Lachnospirales > Lachnospiraceae > NK4A136. Next base: position 28,232 of record KK211276.1, on the reverse strand, counting down.
CAGATCTCAATAAGTTTGTTGATAGCGGAAACATAGGTGAATACTGCGTAAGAATACATTCGATAAAGAGTTCTACCTATACGATCGGCGCAACAGCGCTGGGAGAGAAGGCACAGCAGCTTGAGTCTGCAGCGGACAAAGGCGATGCGGATTATGTAGGAGAGCATCACAAGGCTTTTGTGAATGAGTATGTAAAGCTCAAGGGGCCGATTGCGGATGTTCTTTCCCATAAATGATCAGTGATTTACGCTGGCTTGCTGCCCGGTGCTATACCGGTACCGGGCGGTTTTTATTCTCACTTCAATAAAGTTCTTGACATATCCCCATACTGAAAAGTATAATAGTCGAGCATGCGCAAATGTGTGTTTTTTTCGTTTGCACATATTGCACATAGCTTATGTTAAGTCAGAAAGGAGATGAATCAGAATGCCTACATTTAACCAGTTAGTAAGAAAGGGACGTGAAACTTCGGTTAAGAAGTCAACTGCACCTGCACTGCTCAAGGGTGTTAACTCTCTTCACAAGAAAGAGATCGCTACAAGCTCACCTCAGAAGCGTGGTGTTTGTACAGCAGTTAAGACTGCAACCCCTAAGAAGCCTAACTCTGCTCTTCGTAAGATTGCCAGAGTTCGTCTTTCAAACGGTATCGAAGTAACAAGCTACATCCCCGGTGAAGGTCACAACCTTCAGGAGCATAGTGTGGTACTTGTAAGGGGCGGAAGAGTAAAGGATCTGCCCGGTACACGTTATCATATTATCCGCGGAACGCTTGATACAGCAGGTGTTGCAGACCGCAAGCAGGCTCGTTCAAAGTACGGTGCCAAGAGACCTAAAGACAAGAAGTAAGCCTCAGTACCACTGCAACTAATTTAAGTGTTGGGATTCTGGTTTTTCAGTAATACCGCACGTACACATTAGTTAAGAGTGTGAGTACCGATGATTTAATCGATCACAACCTAATGATTAAGGAGGGAAGAATCGTGCCACGTAAAGGACATATTCAGAAAAGAGATGTTTTGGCAGATCCTTTATACAATGACAAAGTGGTAACCAGGCTTATCAATACAGTCATGCTTGATGGTAAGAAAGGTGTAGCACAGAAGATTGTATATGGCGCATTTGCCAAAGTAGAAGAAAAAAGCGGAAAGCCTGCACTGGAGGTATTCGGTGAGGCTATGAACAACATCATGCCGCAGCTGGAAGTTAAAGCTCGCCGTATCGGCGGAGCTACTTACCAGGTACCTATCGAAGTACGTCCCGAGAGACGTCAGGCTCTGGGCCTCAGATGGCTCACTGACTTCTCAAGGAAGCGTTCCGAGAAGACCATGGTAGACAAGCTTGCAGCTGAGATCATGGATGCTGCAAACGGAACGGGCGCAGCCGTTAAGCGTAAGGAAGAAATGCACAGAATGGCTGAAGCTAACAAGGCGTTTGCACACTACAGATTCTAAGGAAGGAGGGCGCGACATTGGCTACAAGACAGTACCCGCTTGAGCGTACCAGAAATATTGGTATCATGGCTCATATTGATGCCGGTAAGACTACTCTCACAGAGCGTATTCTTTACTACACAGGTGTCAATTATAAGATCGGTGAGACATACGAAGGAACTGCTACCATGGACTACATGGCTCAGGAGCAGGAGCGTGGTATCACCATCACATCAGCCGCGACCACCTGTCACTGGACACATCAGGAAAACTGCAAGCCCCAGGCAGGTGCCCAGGAACACCGTATCAATATTATTGATACACCGGGACACGTTGATTTCACTGTAGAGGTTGAAAGATCTCTCAGAGTTCTGGACGGCGCTGTTGGTGTTTTTGATGCTAAGGGAGGCGTTGAGCCCCAGTCCGAAAATGTATGGCGTCAGGCTGACACATACAAGGTTCCCCGTATGGCATTCGTCAACAAGATGGATATCATGGGTGCGGACTTTTTCAATACCGTAAAGGAGATCGGCACAAAGCTCGGCAAGAATGCCGTTGTTGTTGAACTTCCTATCGGTAAGGAAGATCAGTTCAAAGGAATCATAGATCTCTTTGAAATGAAAGCTTATATTTACAATGATACAAAGGGTGAGGATATCTCCATAGTTGACATTCCCGATGATATGAAGGATGAGGCTGAGGAATATCACTCAAAGCTTATCGATCAGGTTTGCGAGTTTGATGACGACCTGATGGAGAAGTACCTTAGTGATGAAGAGCTTACAATACCTGAAATGAAGGCTGCCCTGAGAAAGGGAACAATTGCAAATGCAGGCGTACCTGTACTTTGCGGTTCAGCTCACTTCAACAAGGGTATTCAGAAGCTCCTGGATGCGGTAATCGATTTCATGCCCGCACCTACGGATATCCCTGATGCTGAGGGTACGGATATGGATGGAAATCCTATCTCCACACCTTCAAGCGATGATGCTCCGTTTGCAGCACTTGCATTCAAGATCATTTCCGATCCTTTTGTAGGAAAGCTTGCTTTCTTCCGTGTTTATTCCGGAACACTTAAGTCCGGTTCATACGTTTACAATTCATCCAAGCAGAAGAAAGAGCGTGTAGGCCGTATCCTTCAGATGCATGCCAACAAGCGTTCCGAGCTGGATGAGGTTTTCTCAGGAGATATTGCAGCAGCAGTAGGTTTCAAGCTGACAGCAACAGGTGACACCATCTGTGATGAGCAGCATCCTATCGTACTTGAGTCCATGGAATTCCCGGAGCCCGTTATTCAGCTGGCTATCGAGCCCAAGACAAAGGCAGGACAGGGCAAGCTCGGCGAAGCTCTTGCAAAGCTTGCAGAAGAAGATCCTACTTTCCGTGCTCATACCGATGAGGAAACAGGACAGACAATTATCGCAGGTATGGGTGAGCTTCATCTGGAGATCATAGTTGACAGACTTCTTCGTGAGTTTAATGTTGAAGCTAATGTTGGTGCTCCTCAGGTTGCTTACAAAGAGACCTTTACTAAGAGGGTTGAAGTTGATAAGAAATATGCTAAGCAGTCCGGCGGCCGCGGTCAGTACGGTCACTGTAAGGTTATATTCGAACCCCTGGATGCAAACGGAGACAAGTTCGAAGTTGATCCTAAGGCAAATATACTTATCAATGATCCTCCTACACTGCTGTTTGAGACAACTGTTGTCGGCGGTGCTATTCCTAAGGAATACATCCCTGCAGTAGGTGAAGGTATTCAGGAAGCAGCTAAGAGCGGTGTGCTCGCAGGATTCCCTGTACTGGGTATACATGCAAATGTTTACGACGGTTCCTATCATGAAGTCGACTCTTCCGAAATGGCATTCCACATTGCCGGTTCAATGGCATTCAAGGAAGCTATGGAGAAGGGCGCACCGGTTCTCTTAGAGCCTATCATGAGAGTCGAAGTAACAATGCCCGAGGAGTACATGGGTGACGTCATCGGCGATATGAACTCAAGACGCGGACGTGTTGAGAGCATGGAAGATATCGGTGGCGGAAAGATGGTTAAGGGATATGTTCCCCTGGCTGAGATGTTCGGTTATGCAACAGACCTTCGTTCCAAGACACAGGGACGCGGTAACTACTCAATGTTCTTTGAGAAGTATGAGCAGGTTCCCAAGAATGTTCAGGAGAAGGTTATCTCTGCAACCGGAAAGTAATTAAATCCGTCCGGAACCTTCGGGCTCCGGACGATCATAAGTAATTTAGCAACAGTTAAACTTTCGCTTGAAAAGACGCTGTAACTTTTATATAATGACAAATAGCGTTGATTAGGCAGAATAAGGGGATATATCCCCGAATAATACCATTTTCAGGAGGGAAATAAAAATGGCAAAAGAGAAATTTGACAGATCAAAGCCGCACTGTAACATTGGTACCATCGGACACGTTGACCATGGTAAAACAACTCTTACAGCAGCTATCACAAAGGTTCTTGCTGAGCGTGTAGCAGGTAACCAGAAGGTTGATTTCGAGAACATCGATAAGGCTCCCGAAGAGAGAGAAAGAGGTATCACAATCTCTACAGCTCACGTTGAGTACTCAACAGAGAAGAGACACTATGCTCACGTTGACTGCCCGGGCCACGCTGACTACGTTAAGAACATGATCACCGGTGCTGCACAGATGGATGGTGCTATCCTCGTTGTTGCTGCTACAGACGGTGTTATGGCTCAGACAAAGGAGCACATCCTCCTTTCCCGTCAGGTAGGTGTTCCTTACATCGTAGTATTCCTTAACAAGTGCGACATGGTTGACGATCCTGAGCTTATTGAACTCGTTGAGATGGAAGTTACAGATCAGCTCGCTGAGTATGATTTCAATGACTGCCCTATCATTAAGGGTTCAGCTCTTAAGGCTCTTGAAGATCCCAACGGTGAGTGGGGTGACAAGATCATGGAGCTCATGGATACAATTGATTCTTACATCCCTGATCCTCAGAGAGATACAGATAAGCCTTTCCTTATGCCTGTCGAGGACGTATTCACAATCTCCGGACGTGGTACAGTTGCTACCGGCCGTGTAGAGCGTGGTACTCTGAAGCTTAATGAGGAAGTTGAAATCATCGGTGTACGTGAGGACGTTCAGAAGACCGTTGTAACTGGTATCGAGATGTTCCACAAGCTTCTTGATCAGGCTGAGGCCGGTGACAACATCGGTGCTCTCCTTCGTGGTATCGACAGAAAGGATATCGAGAGAGGACAGGTTCTTGCTAAGCCCGGTTCAGTTAAGTGCCACAAGAAGTTTACCGCTCAGGTATACGTTCTGACCAAGGATGAAGGTGGTCGTCATACACCTTTCTTCAACAACTATCGTCCTCAGTTCTATTTCAGAACAACAGACGTAACTGGTGTCTGCAACCTGCCTGCTGGCACAGAGATGTGCATGCCTGGTGATAACGTTGAGATGACAATCGAACTCATCCATCCTATCGCTATGGAGCAGGGTCTTACATTCGCTATCCGTGAGGGTGGCCACACTGTAGGATCAGGAAGAGTTGCTACCATTATTGAATAATTTTCACGATAGCTTTGAGCTAAGTGCAAATAATACGTAATAAAAAGCCACTGCAAGCATGCTTGTAAGTGGCTTTTTTTACGTATTACATGGCATTTAGCGAATGGCATACCCACGTAAATGCGGGGCGTTTACGAGGCTGTGCTTAGCTCAATTCTCGGCCACTGCAAGCTTGCACTAATAGCTAAAAAATAAATTGAAATATAAAATCCCTTATGATAAAATCTATTTTGCTTGCGCTGATATGAGCGTAAAAACTAACATATAAAGGAAAGAGGTAAAAGAACATGAACAATTTGATGATAGTATGGGGGCCCGGAAGCCTTGCAGGTCTCGTGATCGGTGTTATCGTATGTGCTGTATTTGCTTTTGTGGCACTTAAGATCGCCAAGAAGGACGGGGCAAGGATAGAGGACCTGCTCAAGAATATACCTGAGGAAACAAAGCAGCAGATCATGGACATGGAGTATACCGAAACTGACAAGAAGGGCTTTTACAATGCTGATGCCTATGTAGCGCAGGTTACTGAGGACGGCGACAAGGTGTGTGCATCCATTCTGTTCTATGCGTCAGAGCATGGCGATTTCTTTGACAGAAAGGTAAAGCTCAGCAAGGCAGAGGCTGATGCAAAGGGAATAAAGGAAGGTGCCTTCGTTCCTGCACTGATGAAGTACGATAAGGATATGCATTTTTTTGATTATAAGAAACTGCTGTAATAAAAAACATGCAATTTAAAAGGCCAGCCCGGGTAAGGGCTGGCCTTTTTGTATATATAAGAGTATTAATTATTTCCCTGTTGATTTTGGACAATCGGTTTGGGGCAGCCGCAGGAACCACAGAAATTAAAGGCGGAAAGAGTGCCACACTGGGGACAGTTCCAGGCGGTTACCGTCGGACGCATGCTGCCACATTTAGGACAGCTCCCTAAGCGGTTTTCAGTGCCGCATGAACAGGTCCAAGTTCCGGAAATCTGTGTTCTGTAAAGTACCTGCCGGTTTTCGGACAGGGGAATGATGCAAAAATCGGTTATCGATGAATAGAAGACCAGGATAAAAGACGCGATAAACAGAACTATGACAAGGATGATCCAGAGTATAATGGACAATCCTATCGCAGCGACGGATTCTATTCCTTCGAGTCCAAAAAGCAGTGCATCATATATACCATGGATAGTTATAGGAATGATCAATGCAAGTGCGAGGTATACTATGCAGTTTAGTTTCTTGTTTGTTAGGCTCGCATGCTTTGCTTTGCTGTAAAAGAATCCCATGATCACGGCGTAGCAGGCGTGTCCGGGAACTGCAGTAAACATCCGGAGAAGAGCTACGCCCCATCCGCTGTCAAATACATATATGACATTTTCGATGCCTGCGAAACCAAGGGATACAAATACGGCATATACTATGGCGTCGTAACTGTAATCAAAATTTTTGCTCTTCCATGTGATCAGGATCAATGCAAGAAACTTTACTATTTCTTCTGTCGGAGCAACTACCGCTAATGCAAGGAAATAAGCTTTAAATGCTGATTCGTAAGGAATCAGGGCATCAAGGATCAGCTGTGCCGGGACTTCAACGATCAGTGCCGGGATTGCTGTTCCGACGCCGGCAAAGAACAATAGTGCCAACAGCCATATAGGTTCTTTTTCTTTTCGGTCAAGGACAAAGATAAAGATCAAAAGTGCGATTACGGGAATCAGTGCTAAAGCGAATAACATAGTATGCTCCTTACAGTTAGATTAATTGTTATGTGGGTCGCATCTAAAGCAATTATTATTTAGACATACAACCTTCTGTGGGACAAATTGCTTAAACCTTATAAATTATATCATACTGTCTTATCGTTTTCTGATCATAAAATGTATTTAGCTGTTTTTTAGGGGTGTGCATATTAGGGTCGCACAAAATATATAATATATTGGGGGATGAAAGTGATTTATGGTATCATAAATAAATAAACTATTGGAAATTTGTAGATTGTGGTTTCAAATTACGGAATGATGGGATTTGCTGATAAAGCGGTACTGTAGTTTTACACAATATAGGGGGGTGAGGGAAAACGAGCAACAGTTCGATTTTACTAGAAAAACTAATAAGGGTAGCTGTTGATATTGCACCTTTATTAATGATAATTGCAGGAATCATCTGTTTTGTTTTCGCCGTGACGAAGAAGTCCTATGGATTTCTGATTTTGTCGGCTGCATTAAATTTCGTGGCCGGAATATCAGGCTGTTTAGGATGCAGGTATTTTGATAATCTTCCGGGGGGCGGATTCATGCCGGGTTTTACATACCTGGGGGACTATCTGCTTCAGTATGGTTATGCGATAATTGCTTTTGTGCTGTTTGCGATATTTCTGATCGTAGGACTAATTGTGATGAAAATACATAACAGAAATAAAATGAAACGGCTCGAAATGATAAAAGAGCTAAGGCATGAAGATTATAGTGATAATATAGATGACAGTTACAGACCACAGTAGATTTTTTGTTATAATAAAAATTGGATCCATACAAATGAGATATAAGCCCGGCCGTGCCGGGAAAATGTTAGTGTCAGGTTATTTGTAAACAGGAGCCGGAAAAATCGGCAGAAAGGGGCAACATGAAAAAAGCGATGAAATGGGCATGTAAATGGAAATGTTTAGTAGCACTTGTTTTATGTGTATGCTGTGTTATGCAGGGGATGACGGTTTATGCTGCTCCAGAGGTCATGCCTGACGGAGGGCTATTTGATGCAGAGTTTTATGCAGCAACTTATCCTGATGTGGTGGCTGTTTTCGGAACCGATCCGGCAATGCTGTACTGGCATTATGTGGTAGCAGGCAAGGCAGAGGGAAGACTGCCCTATGCTCCTACACAGCCTGCACAGACCACACAGCAGGCAGCTGCTAATTCATCAGTGACAAACGGATTTGCGGCAATGGTGCCCGGAAGTGTTGTGACTATAGGAAGATATGAGCAGGACGGAAACCTTGCAAACGGCAGCGAGCCTATAGAATGGATCGTGCTTGCCAATGACGGCCACAGGCTGTTCATTCTGTCAAAATACATTCTTGAAAACCGTGCATGGCTCCATGACTATGCAAATGTGCCCTGGGAAGCATCTGATCTGAGGGCGTGGATGAACGGTACATTTTATGATACTGCATTTACGGCTGATGAAAAACAGTGCATTGTCGAGGTTACAAATTCGAATCAGAACAGTGCCGCATTTTACGGACCCGGCTTAGGACTACCTTGCGGAAACGATACTAAGGACAAAGTCTTTGCGCTCAGTGTGTACGAGGCACAGGCGTACCTTGGTGCTGTTCCTGAAACAGTTGCTGACTGGAATCCTGCTATGCAGGCAACTACTACGATTTATGCACAGCAGCAGGGATGCTGGACCCATTCTGTTAACAGGAGGGGATTCTGGTGGCTGCGTTCGGCCGGAGCATGTGCAGGCTCGCACGTTGCTGTTGTACAGGACCACGGTGCAGTGGTATCCCATGTGGGCAATGCCGCGGGCGAAGGCGCAAGACCTGCCATGTGGGTTGCATACTAAAATAAATCTTGCAAAATACCGCTGTCTGTGTTAATATTCCAAATGTTCGACCTGAGCGGATGGAGGTTTTGTTATGTTAAGAACGATATTGACGATAATCTTTATTATAGACTGCATAGCAATAGCTATAGTTGTGCTTATGCAGAAGGGGCGTGATCAGGGACTCGGAGCCCTTGCCGGTTCTTCGGATACATACTGGGACAAGAATAAGTCCCATTCCCTGGAAGGCAGGATGCTCATGATAACCAGGATACTTGTCGGCGTATTTTTTGTGCTGGCACTGGTATTGAGTCTGACTATATTCTGATCATTTAGACAGCAGTGTAAGGCCCCGCTTTTTAGCGGGGCTTTTATTTTTATCATATATGTGCCGTCAGAAGGCCGGCCCGGATTGATTCAGAACGATTCAGAATGATTTAGAAAAGGAAAAGAAATGAGCAAGGAAAAAAAGAGAAAAAAGGAAAATACAAAAAAAGAGAATATAAACAGGAATAATGTTTTCACCGGAAAGCTTATAACTAATAAAAAGGGTTTCGGCTTTGTTGTAGTGGAAGGCCTGGATGAAGATATCTTCGTGCCACGTTCGGGACTCCATGGCGCTTTCCATCAGGATCTGGTGGAAGTGGAGGCAAGGACCAGCTACAGCGGAAGGCACCGCACGGAAGGAAACATCATCCGCATAGTTGAGCGCGGATTTACCCAGGTAATCGGTACCTATGAAAAGAGCGGGAGTTTCGGCTTTGTAGTTCCCGATGATAAAAAGATAGCATCGGACATCTATATTCCCAAGGGGAAAACAAAGAATGCAAAGGACGGCCAGAAGGTCGTTGTAGATATCAAGTCTTATGGCGGAGACGGAAAGAGCCCGGAGGGAACCGTGTCAGAGATACTTGGATTTGCAGATGATCCCGGAGTGGACATACTTTCTGTAATAAGGGGGCATTCCCTTCCGGAGAAGTTTCCTGCTGAAGTCAGGGAAGAGATAAAGAGCATAAGGCTTAAGGTTCCTAAAAAGGACATGAAGGGACGAAAGGACCTGCGTGACCTGCAGATGGTTACCATAGACGGAGAGGATTCCAAGGACCTTGATGATGCCGTTTCCCTTTATAAGGACGGTGATGACTATATCCTGGGTGTGCATATTGCCGATGTAAGCAATTACGTTAAGGAAGGTGCACCCCTTGATAAGGAAGCGCTTGAGAGAGGCACCAGTGTTTACCTGATAGACAGGGTGATCCCCATGCTTCCCGAAAAGCTTTCCAACGGTATATGCTCCCTTAACGAAGGCGTTGACCGTCTGGCCATGAGCTGCATAATGCGCATAAGTCCCGAGGGTGAAATCGGGGAGTACGAGATATGTGAATCCGTTATCAACGTAGACAGGCGCATGACATACACGGCCGTAAAGAAGATACTTGCTGACAAGGATAAGAAGACTATAAAGCAGTACAAGGAACTTGTTCCTATGTTCAAGCTGATGGAAGAACTGTCATATATCCTGAAGAGCATGAGGGTAAGGCGTGGCGCCATAGATTTTGACCTGCCGGAGAGCAAGATAATCCTTGATAAGAACGGATGGCCTGTGGACATAGTTCCCTATGAGCACAATGTGGCCACTGCAATGATAGAGCAGTTCATGCTTTCGGCTAATGAGACTGTGGCGGGGCATATGTATAGGAAGTCTCTGCCGTTTTTATACAGGGTGCATGAGACCCCGGATGCTGACCGTATGAACGATCTCATGGAACTGGTGCAGAGTTTTGGTTACTATATAAAGGGGAATCCTGCCGACATAAAGCCTATAGAACTTCAGAAAATGCTGGCAGGCATTGCCGGGCGACCGGAGGAAGACCTTATCCGATCCCTGTCACTGCGCAGCATGAAGCAGGCAAGGTATGATACGGAGTGCCTGGGACATTTCGGACTTGCCGCAAAGGAATATACGCATTTTACATCACCCATAAGACGTTATCCTGACCTGCAGATTCACAGGATACTGAAGGAAGAAATGCACGGCCGTCTAGATAAAAAGCTTGTTGGCCACTTTAAGTCACTTCTTCCAAAGGTGGCAAAGCAGTCTTCCGAAAGGGAGAGGCGTGCTGTGGATGCAGAACGCGAGGCCGACAAGATCAAGATGGTTGAATACATGGAGGCCCATATCGGCGAGGAATACGATGGCGTGATCAGCGGCGTTACGGGCTGGGGCATATATGTGCAGCTTAAGAATACGGTTGAGGGCATGGTGCCCGTAGCCAAGATAGCCGGCGACGATTATGACTATAATGAAAGGGAATACGCCCTTGTAGGCAGGTATACCGGAAGGAAGTATTACCTGGGTCAGAATGTGAGCATCCGCGTATCTTCCGTTGACAGGGAAATGAACACCATCGACTTTGAACTGCTGGGAGTTGAACTACCGGTTGATTCTTCCAAGCGCAAAGGACGTGACAGCAGGCAGAAGGACAGGCAGAAAGAACATACGGGAAAGAGAATTCGGAAAAACGCAAAAGCGGACCGGGGGACAGAGGCTGAAAACGGCTCATCAAAAAAGAGAAAAAAAGCCGTCAAAGTGGTAAAATCAAAGAGCGGGAAGACTGAGTCAAAAAAGCGGACGGATAAGCCGGAAAAAGAAATGCCTAAGACAAAAAAGAGCCGCGTAAAGACCGGTCAGAAGGATAAAGGAAATGAAAAGCGAAGGAATAAAGCTCGTAGCAAATAATAAAAAAGCGTACCATGATTATTTCATCCTGGAAAAATACGAGGCAGGCTTAGTTCTGCACGGTACGGAAGTAAAGAGTCTCCGTGCCGGAAAGTGCAGCATAAAGGAAGCTTATGTCCGCGTGGATGACGGTGAGATCTTTGTGGTGGGAATGAATATCTCCCCCTATGAGCAGGGCAATATTTTTAACAAGGATCCTTTAAGGGTAAGAAAGCTCCTTATGCATAAAAACGAGATTGCAAAGCTTGCGGGTGCGGCATCCGACAAGAACATGACCATAATGCCCCTTCAGGTATATTTTAAGAATGGAAGAGCAAAGATAGAGATAGGTCTTGCCAAAGGTAAGAAACTCTACGACAAGCGTGACGATATGGCAAGACGCGATGCAAAGCGGGATATCGAGAGGGCTATTAAAGAGCGTAACAGGTAGGCTTTGCCTGTCTGCATACCTTGACGCATTGACCTGCTTGGAATATAATTTTTATGTTGTGCGGTTATTGCTTTAGATTCATTTTTATCACGGTCAGCTGAGCTTTCGGACGCTGCTGTGATGGACTGGGGATTACAAAATGGTAAAGAGTATGACAGGTTTCGGCAGGGCCGAGATCGAAGAAAATAAGAGACGGATCACTGTCGAGATAAAGGGCGTCAATCACCGCTATCTTGACGAGTCAGTGAAACTTCCCAAGAGTTTCAGCATGTTTGAGGCATCCATCAGAAAGGTGCTCAAGGAGTACATTGAAAGAGGAAAGGTGGATGTGTTCATTTCCTGCGAGGATATGAATGAGGAGAATGTCACCATTAAGTACAATAAGACGGTGGCAGCAGAGTACCTTAAGTATCTTCGCGAGATGAAGGAAGAGTTTGGACTTGAGGATGATGTAAGGGTTTCCACTTTATCAAGATATCCTGAAGTGTTCTGCCTTGAGGAAGAGCCTGCTGATGAAGAGGAAATCTGGAAGAGCCTTGAAAAGGTTGTCCGGATGGCGGCAGAGAAATTCGTAGAGAGCCGTCAGAAGGAAGGCGAGAACTTAAAGCTCGACCTGAACGGCAAGCTTGACAATATGGAGACCATGGTGGCTGAAATAGAGAAGAGGTCTCCGGAAGTTGTTAAGGAATACCAGGAGAAACTTACGGCAAAGATAAAGGAACTTCTTGCAGACCGTGAGATAGACGAGGGAAGGATACTTACAGAGGTCGGTATCTGTGCAGACAAGCTCTGTGTGGATGAGGAGACTGTAAGGCTTAAGTCCCATATTAAAGCTGTCAGGGAAGAACTTGAAAAGGACTGCTCAGTCGGAAGAAAGCTTGACTTTATTGCACAGGAAATGAACAGGGAAGCAAATACGACCCTGTCCAAAGCAAATGACCTGGAGCTTTCGAATATAGCCATCAATCTTAAGACCGAGATAGAAAAAGTCAGAGAACAGATACAGAATATAGAATAGGATCGGGAGAACTGATATGGACAGAAAAGGCGTATTGGTCGTTATTTCGGGTTTTGCGGGAGTCGGCAAGGGAACCCTTGTCAAATCCCTTATGGAAAAGTACGACAATTATGCCTTATCGGTATCCATGACCACAAGGGCACCGAGAGCCGGTGAACAGGAAGGCGTTTCCTATTTCTTCGTAAGCAGGGAGAAGTTCGAGCAGACCATAGCAGAAGACGGCCTTATCGAATATGCCGAATATGTAGGCAACTATTACGGAACGCCGAAGTCCTATGTTGAAGACCAGCTGTCCAAAGGCAAGGATGTGATCCTTGAGATAGAGATTCAGGGAGCACATAACATCCGTAAGATTTATCCTGACGCGGTACTGATATTCGTGATGCCCCCCAGCGCGGAGATGCTTAAGGAAAGGCTGACCGGACGCGGTACTGAAACAGCCGAGGTCATAAAAAAGCGCATGGACCGTGCAGCCCAGGAAGCAACAGGGATCGAGGACTACGATTACATAGTCGTAAATGATACTGTTGAGCAGTGTACGGCAAAGCTGCGGGAAATCATTGAGACCGCGCACTGCAGGCCGGTGATGAATGAGGACTTTATCACAGCTGTAAGGAGCGAGCTGAAGGCTATGGCAGGTGAAGGCTGAAAAATAAAGTTTCCGGTTCCATTTTGGGAACTGATAGTGTATAATATAAAGCAGTCATTTTTTAGGAGGAAAAAGCTATGATGTTACATCCGTCCTACACGGACCTTATGAATGTTGTAAATTCTGATGTTGAAGAGGGAGAGGCGCCCGTAGTGGCAAGCCGTTACTCCATCGTTATGGCAACTGCAAAGCGTGCAAGACAGATCACCGCAGGAAGTACGCCTTTGGTTTCAACTACCGGCAAGTATACAAAGAAACCCCTTTCGGCAGCTGTTGAGGAGCTTGAGAAGGGCCGCATCCGCATTTTATCTGCCAATGAGGCTGAACAGTAAATAAGCGAGTATGGATGGTGGCTTTGCCGTTTTCCGGCAGATGCCAGAATATGGACAATAACAAGAGGGTCGGGACTGATGTACCGGCCCTCTTTTAAGGAACAGTTCAGAAATGAATTCGGGACAGTTCATTAGATAAAAGTCAGGATGGTAATATGGCAGGCAATAAAGAAAAAATAATGGTGATATCCCTGGGATGTGATAAGAACCTGGTGGACTCAGAGATGATGCTGGGAATACTGGACAGGGAAGGCTTTGAGATAGTGGATGATGAGATGCAGGCTGATGTGATAGTAGTAAACACCTGCTGTTTTATTAATGATGCCAAGGAAGAGAGCATACAGACCCTGATTGACTGTGGTGAACTGAAAAAGACATCATCACTTAAATGTCTGATTGCAACGGGCTGCCTTGCACAACGCTATGCTGATGAGATAAAGACGGAACTCCCGGAAGTGGATGCCATTATCGGTACCACTGCCTTTGATAAAGTGGCAGAGACTGCAAGGGAGCTGCTTGACGGTATGAAGCCGGCGCCGAGGCTGGATGACATATCCAGGCTGGTGAGCGGAAAGCCACGTATACTTTCTACCGGCGGACATTTTGCATATCTTAAGATAGCTGAAGGCTGTGATAAAAACTGTTCTTACTGCATAATCCCGAAGATCAGGGGGCCGTACAGGTCTGTTCCTATGGAGACACTTTTGGCTGAGGCAAAAAGCCTTTCCGACAGGGGCGTTAAGGAACTTATACTGGTAGCGCAGGAAACAACGGTTTATGGCGTGGACCTATATGGGAAAAAATCCCTGCCGGAGCTTTTAAGTAAGATTGGAGAGTCATGTGATTTTCACTGGATAAGGATACTCTATGGTTATCCAGAGGAGATAGATGCAGAGCTTATAAAAGAAATGGCAGGGAATCCGAAAGTCTGCCATTATATCGACATGCCCATTCAGCACAGTGCGGATGGGATATTAAAGCGTATGGGACGCAGGACATCAAGGGCAGACCTTATCCGTGTTGTAAATGACCTGCGTAAGTCTGTTCCCGATATCTGCATCAGGACCACGCTGATAACAGGCTTCCCGGGAGAGACGGAGGAAGACTTTGCCGGCCTTAAGGAATTCGTGAAGGAAATGAAGTTCGACAGGCTTGGGGTATTTACTTATTCCAGGGAAGAAGGAACCGGTGCGGATAAAATGCCGGACCAGGTGCCTGATGAGATAAAGGAAGCAAGGCGGGATGAGATAATGGCTCTCCAGCAGGAAATCGTATTTGAAAAGAATGAAAGCCGGTGCGGCCAGATATTGGACTGCATTGTAGAGGGGCGGATACCTGAGGATAACATCTTAGTATGCAGGAGCTATATGGATGCGCCGAATGTGGACGGTTTTGTATTTGTGGAGACAGATATGGATCCTATGAGCGGGACACCGTTAAAAGTAAGGATAACCGGCGCTGACGGATATGACCTGATAGGGGAGATATGTGATTAATCCCCGGTGTACTGATGTCGGGAAATATGCTAAAATTTTAGCAGTGTTCAAAAACTACAGGTTCCTGAACTGCTAAAAATATATACATGATGTTTCGGAGGAACGGAATGAATTTAGCTAATAAACTTACACTCTTAAGAGTGATACTTATACCTTTCTTTGTGTTTTTTATTCTAAGTGACGTGGCCGGGGATTACGGCAAGTGGATCGCACTGGGGATTTTTGCAGTTGCGTCGATCACGGATTTCTTTGACGGAAAGATAGCCAGAAAATACAATATGGTTACGAACTTCGGAAAGTTCATGGATCCCCTTGCGGACAAGCTTTTAGTCTGCAGTGCCATGATATGCTTTGCGGCGACGGGACAGATGCCGGCATGGATAGTAATCGTTGTAGTGGCAAGGGAATTCATAATAAGCGGTTTCAGGCTGATAGCTGCAGAGCAGGGGATAGTCATAGCTGCCAGCTGGTGGGGGAAGTTTAAGACCGCATCCCAGATGATAATGCTCATCATGATGATAATGGATCTGGAGATACTTAAGATTCCGACCATGGTCATGATGTATATCGCATTGATACTTACGGTAGTGAGCCTTATTGATTATATTTATAAGAACAGGAAAGTTTTGTCGGATCCGGAGCATAAGGAAAAGTCGTCAGAAGCGTAAAACACAGGAGGGGATATGTTGACAGCGGAGACCATCAGCGTAGGAACGGAACTCTTACACGGAAATGCAGTAAATACGAATGCGGCATTTCTCGCAAGGGAGTTTTTCAAATACGGCTATGCCTGTAATGCCATGACTGTGGTGGGGGATGATGAAAAAAGTATCAAATCCGCACTGGCGGCAGCAGCAGGACGCTCTGACATAATTGTTATCACAGGCGGTATGGGACCTACGCCGGATGACATCACAAAACAGACGGTAGCATCCTTTTTAGGCCTGGAGCTTATTGACGATACGGCAACGGAGGTACATATCAGGCAGTGGTTTTCCGAAAGGGGACTTACTATGGAGGACAGGGACCTGATACAGGCAAAGGTGCCGGCAGGGGCTGTCATCTTAGAAAATGCCAACGGTACCGCTCCGGGACTTATTATAGAAAAAGAGATAGAGGGCAAGGCTCACACTTTCATACTGATGCCGGGGCCGCCCTTTGAGATGGAACCCATGTGGAGGGAACAGGCCGTATCCTGCCTTAAGGAAAAGAACGGCAATGTGATCGTTTCTTCCTTGGTAAAGATATGCGGCCGGACTGAGGCAGAGGTTGCCGATCTGGTGGATGAGTTTATCCGGGGAAACGAGTCCGGGGTAAGCGTATCTCCACATGCTACTGCCGGCGAGGTTCAGCTGAGGATCACTGCAACGGGTGAAAGCGAAAAGCAGGCGAAGAAAGCCATAAAGCCGGTGGTAAAAGAAATAAAGGCCAGGCTGGGGGACAGCGTATATACCACCCATGAGGAGAAAAGCCTGGAAGAAGTGGTGGTGGAGCTGCTCCTTGCAAACAAGCTGACTGTCACTACCGTTGAATCCTGTACCGGTGGACTGTTAGCAGGAAGGATAATAAATGTTCCCGGCGTGTCTGAGATCTACAAGGCCGGATATATTACATATTCCAATAAGGCAAAGAGAAGGATCGTAGGCGTGAGCCGTAAGACCCTGGATAAATACGGTGCCGTGAGTGAACAGGCAGCCAGGGAAATGGCAAAGGGCGTTACCGGACTGTTTAAGGCTGATGTTGCAGTTGCGGTTTCCGGAAATGCCGGGCCTGATATGTCTGAAGGCAAACCTGTAGGTCTGGTATACATTGCTGTAAATGTTGCCGGCAACATCACAGCGCGGGAGTACCATTTCAACGGAAGCCGTGCGCAGATCAGGGAGATGTCGGTGGCAAGTGCCCTTATACTGTTAAGGCACTGTGTCCTTGAATATTACGGAAAAATGACTTTCGGAACTGAAGAATGAATATAAAGACCGGAATGGTAGTATCAAGCCTGTTTGTTTTTCTGATAGGCTTCATTATTGCACATGTCTGTCTGAGCGATACATCCGGAAACGGGTGGTTCAATAAGCTCAGGCTCTATATCTATTTTCCGCTGACCATGTGGTGCCTGGTGTATTACCTGGTTTGTCTGTGCTATGCAGGTTATCGATTATCTCTTGTGTGGATGTGGCTGCTTTTTGCATTTTTCGGTGCTGTGCGTATCACGATGATCATAATGGAAATGGAAGGCGCACTGCCTTTTGTCATACCTGTTTTCCTAAAAGTAATTTATTACATTGTTTTCACTGTGGGAACGATATTTTTCCTTGTGGTGGAACACAAGGTGGTGGATGCAATGACCGCATATCCGCCGAGCAACCTTGAGTACATTGTCGTGCTGGGTGCCGGCCTGCAGGGAAGACAGCCGTCAAATCCCCTTAAGGTACGCATCAAAAGGGCAGCAGAATATATGGAAGAAAATCCTGGCACGATTCTTATCGCATCAGGGGGACAGGGGCCTACTGAAATAATAAGTGAGGCTGAGTGCATAAAGGAGCAGCTTACGGATGTGTATGGCATAGATCCTGACCGCATCATAATGGAGCAGAAGTCGACCAATACCATTGAAAACCTGAAATACAGTCTTGAGATAATAGGTGATCCTGAACAGTCGGTGGGAATAGTGTCCAACGGATTTCATGAATACAGGGCTTTGCTAATAGCAGAGCAGGCCGGATATAAGAATGTAACGCCGGTTCCGTCAACGACGCTTCTGCCGGTGGGGGTACATTATATAGTAAGGGAATTTTTCGGAGTGGTGTCGCTGTACCTGGGATTGCAGGGGGGCGTTTAAATTTAAAAAGAAAAAGCCACAGCGAATTCTGTGGCTTTTCTGTGGATCATACTGGACCTGACGGGAGTCGAACCCGTGTCCGAAACATCCGCCCTCGCCCTTCTACTATCATAGTCTGCAGGACTTCATTCCCTCCGCCTGAGTGTCACAGACACCGCTCAGGTTTTAGTAGCTTCATGAATCTGCAATACGCTCAAAGCTTTGCGCATCCGTTTCCTGCAAGATTGACGCCGTTTACCAAATGTGCAGGTGCATCAGGGACGACGCGCTGCGCTTAGGCAGCGAGTGCTAATTTTCTATCAGCGTTTAGTTTAATTTTGGGTTTAACGCACTCCTGCGGATAGCTTCTTCGACTTAAGATACCCCGTCGAAACCTTTTCAGGCCCGTATTGTATATCAGTCTGTGTGATAATGATAGGACAGAGAGATTTTTTTTTCAATACTTACTGATGACTTTTTTTGTGAGTTTTGTGAGACAAATATATTTATTTCTTGTTGACACCGGTTTGATTAGGTAATATAATTTCACATTGTGGCGACCTGTGGCTTGGCGTATCGAGATCAGCACTCAAGATACACTGCCAGAATCGCCCAAAGAGACAGAGCATGTGCCCGGACATCACATGCGATAGTCATAGCTGTATTTATAGAGTTGTTTTGGAGGTAATATCAATGAAGACTTATTTAGCTAAAGCTTCAACGGTAGAGAGAAAGTGGTATGTCGTTGACGCAACCGGCTGCACACTGGGACGTCTTTCCAGCGAGATCGCAAAGGTTCTTCGCGGTAAGCATAAGCCCACCTATACACCGGGGGTTGATACCGGTGACTATGTAATAGTAGTAAACGCTGAGAAGATCAAAGTTACAGGTAAGAAACTTGATGACAAGATCTACTACACACATTCCGATTATGTAGGCGGACTCAAGAGCCAGACTCTTAGAGAGAAGCTTGCTAAGAAACCCGAAGATGTTATCGAGCATGCTGTTAAGGGAATGCTTCCTAACGGACCTTTAGGTGATGCAATGGGCAAGAAGCTTTTTGTATATGCTGGTCCTGACCATAAGCATGCCGCACAGAAGCCTGAAGAGCTTAAGTTCTAATCGGAGGAAAATAAAATGGCAAAGAAATCAGTTCAGAAGTATTACGGAACAGGCAGAAGAAAGAGCTCTGTTGCAAGAGTATATCTTATGCCCGGTAGCGGAAATATAACAATCAACAAGAGAAGCATTGATGAGTATTTCGGTCTTGAGACTCTCAAGGTTATCGTTAAGCAGCCTCTTGCAGCAATTGAAGCAGAAGGAAAGTTCGATGTAGTCGTTAACGTTAAGGGTGGCGGTTACACAGGACAGGCCGGAGCTATCCGTCATGGTATCGCAAGAGCACTTTGCGAGGAGGATGCAGAGAACAGACCTGTTCTCAAGAAGGCAGGCTTCCTTACCAGAGATCCTCGTATGAAGGAAAGAAAGAAGTACGGTCTCAAGGCAGCGAGACGTGCTCCGCAGTTCTCAAAGAGATAAGCCTAAAAAAATTGATTTTTCTGGAAGCCCCGTTTTTACGGGGCTTTCTTTTTGTCTATTTTTTAAAATTTGACTATTTATGGATATATTTGTCACACAGCAGTCACACGAAACAAAAATTGATTTTTGTTAGGAAGAAAAATCAATTTTTTTGTAAAGATGCATTTTTTACCGTGTCAATGATTTTGAAAAAAATATTTTTTCTGACTGGGGAAATCAATTTTTTGTAAAATTGCATTTTGTTCCTGTGTCAATAATTTTTGAATAAAAATATAAAAATTTTTTCTGGCTGGAAAAACAATTTTTTAGCAAAGGGCATTTTGGGCTTTGTCAACAGTTATAGCTTAAAAAACAGAAAAAAGATTAAAGAGGAACAAAAAATCTGAAAACTATTTGATTTTTCAGGGGGGGGTGATACAATAAAAATTGGCGAAAGCATCCGAAAGAATGTGACGCAAAGCTATAGGGACTGTAATATGGTAGCCAGTTGCATTTCCAGCATTGCCACTTCTGGAGATGCTTTTTTGTTTCTACAAATACGATACACTTAAAATGGTGCATTGTATAACTGAAAGGGGAAGAAAATTATGAAAAAGAAACTTTTATCTATTGTATTATCAACACTTGTGCTTTCTCTCACAGCTTGCGGGAGCAGTTCCGACAGCACCTCGCAAAATGTAGCACAGGAAGAGGTTGTATCAGAAGTTGCTGAACAGAATTTAAACGAAGCGCAAGATACAAAGGAATCCCAAGAAACTGTATCTGGCGGGGAAGAGACAGTTCGTGAAGAAGATTCTAAAGAATCTGATACAGAAGCGGAACTTATTACCGATGAAGAGACTGAAGCTGATAAGGAAACAGCGTCTGACGATAAAGAAACTATATCCAATGATGAAATAGAAACTACCACCGTTGTTGAAGAGACTACTACAAATACAGATTCTGATAAAACAGAAACTACTACTGAAATACCTGTTTCAAATGAAACAGCACCTGCTCAGTCACAAACTTTTAATGTAAATATTAAATATGATGGTGGACAAGTTTGGGTTTACAATCCTGATGATGGAACAATAAATCCTGTTACTATGCCACCTGTTGATTTTGGTAATTTTCAATTGGTATTAAATGGTGATATACATGTTGCTTCTGGACTAGATGGGTGGGCAGAATATAACACCATGACAGAATATGATGGAGTTTCACCATCATATGAATTTTACATACTTGTGCCACTTGATGCACAAGATGCTAATAAGACATTTGATTTTGAATTGATATGTCCAGATAATACAGCATATAATATTAGAACAGCAACTGTTCGAAATAGTATTGACGAATGTGCACAATATGTTGATTTCACATATAATAATGGAACTATAAAAGGAACAGCTACTGCTAAGGGACAAAACATATGGATATGTTTTAATGTAAAATTTTAATAATACTTTGACATTTAAGGGGACGTTTATGTTTTGAAATAAGGGGACGGTTCCGTTGTTTACTTTTTCGGCTTGATACACTCAAAACAGACGTAAAGCATCATATTTAGTAAGTATAAGAGTGGCGGACAGCCACTCTTATTTGTTTGTAAATTTACCTAAAAGATATTTAGAAAATATTAAAGTTGCCACCAGCCGCATACAGTACTATTATACAACCACATTCGGTAGCAGGGTTGCTGATGGTGTATATGAAACTCAATTAGATGGTTATGAATTTCGAGATATAGTATTCTTTTTTATCTGCGTATAATCACAGTTGTTAAAAATTTATTTTTGCGCTGATGCGCAAGAGAGGAAAATACTATGAAAAAGAAAGTTTTAGCATTAATTATTGCAGGAGCACTTTCTGCAGCTGTTCTTGCAGGCTGTGGCGGAGCTGAAACAACTGAGCCAACAGTTGAACCTACTGAAGAGGTTGTTGAGGAAACAACAGAAGAACCCACAGAGGAAGCAGCTGAAGCAGCACCCGCAGAAGAGGAAGTATCCGAAGAGAACGCCGACGAGCAGCCGGCAATGCGTTCGGCATCATCTTCAAACACAGAGAGCACAGTTGTGTATGACAGTGGTTTTTATGCAACAGACGGCAATGGCACAGAGTTTATTATCTTCTTCTATAATGTTGATGGCGAGGATGTTGCATATATCAACGACGGAACCAATGATGCTTTTGCTAAGTATGCATCCGATATTTATGAGGATGAAGACGGAAATGAGTATGTTGTTGTTACTGTAGGTGAGATCGGCCTTACTTATTTTATGGACGGCGAGGATCTTTATATTGTTGATGATAACGACAATGTTTATCTCGCTGAGTCACTTACAGAAGAACAGGCAAATGCAATTTATACAGCTGTTGTAGAATAATCTTTAAGTGGATTCCGAAACTTGATTTTAAGCGCCATTCTTATGTGGATGGCGCTTTTTTATGGTATAATGTTTCTTATTGAGTACATTATGATGTGGCAGTTGCAAATTATCTGCCGTGATAGCGTACAAAATATTTACAGAAGAGGGGTGTCATTAATGAAAGTCAGGAAAGTCAGTATCACTGCAAAAATATTGATCATAGTGCTGATCTTGTTAATCTTTTCAGATATTTTTATCGGCACATCCATTTACCTTCGTACAAAAAATGCGCTGATAACTCAGATAAATGAAAATGCTATGAATATCACAAAATGCGTTGCTGCATCTGTTTCCGGAGAACTTCTTCCGGAAATCTCGGCAGGAGATGAGGAAGGCAGTGAGGCTTATGACACCGTTCACGGACAGCTTTCGCTTTTCCTGGAAAATGCGGGGGTTGAGTATGTGTATATAGTCCGTTATCGCGATGACGGAAGTGCTGAATTTGTTGTTGATTCCGATCCTGATGAGCCGGCACTTCCCGGGGATGATTTTGAGGCTGATGAATATGAGATGTCCGAAGCATATAAAGGTGTGACTATCGTTACAGCGGAGCCTTATACAGACGAGTGGGGAACCCACATATCTGCCTACAGCCCAATTTATGCTGACGGCAAGGTGGTAGCATTGGCGGTTTCGGATATTTCCATGGACTGGATAAATGCCCAGACCGGAAAAATTCTGATTCTCATAATCATAGTCTGCCTGTTGGCACTTGTTGTGGGAGTGCTTGGAGTGCTTGGCATATGCTTTGTATTGAGAAAAGGTTTTGTTACTCTTAATTCTAAGATTTCTGAACTGGCTGAGGGAGACGGTGACCTTACGAAAGAAGTTGATCTTGCCGGTGGTGATGAGTTTGAGACCATAGGCGGCAATGTGAATAAATTTATGCAGTATATCCGTAATCTTCTTCTTACGGTAAAGACCAACTCTGATACCATGAAGACTACATCGGAGCAGATGTCACAGAGCGTGGATGTCACCCTTGATGCTATGAATGATGTCAGCGCTACGATGGATGAAATGAGCACCACTATGAAAAATGTTTCCGCATCGTTAGATGACATCGATGTGCTGATACAGTCGAGTACGGATTCTTTTGATGACATAGTAAGGAAGATCGGTGAGGGAACGGATTTTTCCAATGACATGTATAGCGATGCATCGGTAACCGGAGAAAAAGCTGTCCGTATGGAAAAGGAAGTTACCGAGAAAGTAAACAACATGGCGGCTGTGGTTGAGGA
Organism: Lachnospiraceae bacterium AB2028; assembly: GCA_000621425.1. GTDB lineage: Bacteria > Bacillota > Clostridia > Lachnospirales > Lachnospiraceae > NK4A136. The sequence goes on along the minus strand of KK211276.1, from coordinate 5,046 downwards.
CCGTATCAAAGAGTCGCAGGCTGTTGAGAAGATCAATGTACTTACCGAGAACATCATTAATATAACCGAACAGACGACGCTGCTTTCGCTTAACGCATCTATCGAAGCTGCCAGGGCAGGAGAGTCGGGAAGAGGATTCGCAGTAGTTGCATCAGAAATTGGAAAGCTGGCACAGGATTCCGCGGATGCTGCGGCTGAGATACAGGTTGTGTCTGCAGATGTTATTTCAGCTGTTGACGGCCTGGCAAAAGAGGCTCAGAAGATGGTGGAATTCATGACTGAAACTGCAGTCGGCGGTTATCAGAGCCTTGTAGATACCAGCAATGATTATTGTGAAAATGCAGAGCGTATAAAATCAATGATGGATGATTTTTCGGAACTCAGCCGTTCCATTCAGGAAAATCTTTCCAATGTCAGTGGGCTTACTGATTCCCTGAACAGGTCCGTAAGCGAGACTGCGGACGGCGTGTCAGTCGCATCGGATAAGGTTACGGCTGTTTCAAGGAGTATGCGGGATATAAGCGCGGATACCCATGCATGGAGCGAGATTTCTGATGAGCTGTACAGTAATGTAAATAAGTTTAAGCTGGAATAAATTAACATTGCACGGAATGTGCGAAAATCTTTTGGAACTGTCTGTCCCGGATATTTAGTCCGGGACAGTTTTTATTTAGGTCCATCCGCCGTCTACGGTGATTATCTGTCCTGTCATATATGCGGGCATTTCTGCGATGGAGGCGGCTATTGCGGCAATTTCTTCAGGGGTGCCCATTCGCCCTGCGGGAATCTCTTCGATGACAACGGCTTTTTCTTCATTTGAAAGATGGCTGTTCATTTCTGTGTCTATGAATCCGCAGGCTATGGCATTTACCGGGATTCCGGAAGGAGCAAGTTCCCTTGCGAGGGCTTTGGTAAAAGAATTCAGTGCGCCCTTTGTGGCAGAGTAGGCCACTTCGCAGGAGGCTCCGACATTTCCCCATACGGAAGAAACATTTATTATGCGGCCGGGAACGGCGCTTTCATTTTTTTTCAGGAACAGCGGAATGGCGGCTTTGCATGTATAGAAAGCTGAATCCAGGTTTACACTGTTTATCCTGTGCCAGTCTGTATCTTCGGTGTCCTGAAGAAGTCCTGTAACGGAGATGCCGGCATTATTCACCAGCAGGTCAAGCTCCGTGACATCTTTGAAGATTTCTTTTACGAAACCGTGGTCTGAGATATCGCCGACAAAACACTGGACGTCAGTGCTTAGCTCTGATGCTAATTTTTTTAACTGATCTCCGTGTTTGTAGGCAACAAGATACAGCTCATAGTCTCTTTTTGCAAGCTCTCTGGCTATTGCTGCGCCGATGCCGCGGGAGGCTCCGGTTATAAGTGCTTTTTTTCTTGTAATTGTATTGGCCATATTTTTTCCTGTTATGTTCTGTATAACTTTTTCAGCCGTATTATATCAGAAAAAAGCGAGGTGATTGCACGAAATGTTAAGAAAATGTTTCGAATAAAGAATGCGGTGGAATTTACACAGATGTGTGAATTTGTTACAATAATTACAAAGTATGATCTTCTTAGTGTCGGCATAATAAAATGTTGTGACAATTTTCGATAAATTTTAAGGAGGAAAGTAATGACATCTTCTGGTATTTTCAGAAAAGTCCTTGCGGGGACGCTGGTGGCTGCTGTTGTAGGCGGAATTGTTCTGACTGCACCGCAGAAATCAGTAGCAGATGCGGAAAGTGGAAAGTTTTATTCGGGCAATGAACCGAGCGTATCTGAAAATCTCAAAACAATGCTTGGTAACGGCTACAAATTTGGCTGCGTTGCGGAGGTTGTTGACACAAGCAATTCTCACACCCAGACCAATTTTGCAACAGATATACTTTATGCAAATAATATGGGTATTAAGAATGACCTTACTGACGGGAGGTTTGATAAATTTTATATCGGCAGTCTTGCACCTTCTGTTGGATATGTGCAGCGGGCAAAATTTGAAGATGATGGACTGGCACCTGACATATATTATGACAGTGCGAATTTGGCCTTTGAGGAATTTTCGGTTAATGGTCGTATAAGTAATGATCTTAATACTGATTATCTGCTTTCCCTGAAAGATGTGCGGGAGAAAGAAAAGACGGGCTTCGTTTACCCTGCTTCTAGTCGGTTGGGAGCTAAATTTACGGCTGAAAAATATATAAATGTAGCAGACACCTTGTCTTCAATAGAGGCCAATGTTAGTGCAGCCGTGAGAGCATATAAAAAGATTGATAAAGATAATTCGTGCTGGAATAAGGACACGCATACGGTAGATACCAGGAATGCTGGCATCGGAACGATAGTAGTAGATGTGCCTTATACTGAAATAACGGAAAAGCATTTACAGTTTAAGGTAAATCATAATGCTGATCAGTTGGTTATTATCAATGTAACCGGTTTGAATGGGGCAGGGGCTAATGTTGTTCCGAAACAATTTGTGTTGGATGGTGTTGAAGTAAAAAGCTATAATGCGGGGACGCTGTCTGCGAATGTTGAATGGGTGACAAGGAATAAAATTGCAGGTATAACGAATGTGGTTTTCTACTACGGCAACTATTCAGGTACTATAGAGACGTATCAGGAAGTTGGAACATTGGTTGCAACAAATGCAACTGTCATTCTCAAGGAGACATTTACCGGAAGAGTTTATGCAAAGAATTATAAAAACGACAACTGCCAACAGCATTTCTTTGAAGGCAGTTATGCGGAAGTGCCTGAGGTGACAACGACCACAACAGAAACTACAACCACTACAACCACGACTACAACCACAACGGTTCCTACAACTACAACCACCACCGAGACAACAACTACGGAGCCTACGACAACAACGACAGAGACGACAACGACAACTGTGCCGACAACAACAACTACAGAGTCAACAACCACGACGACAGAGACGACAACGACAACTGTGCCGACAACTACAACGACGGAGTCAACAACCACGACGACAGAGACGACAACGACAACTGTGCCGACAACAACAACTACAGAGTCAACAACCACGACGACAGAGACGACAACGACAACTGCGCCGACAACTACAACAACGGTGCCGACAACTACAACGACGGAGTCAACAACCACGACGACAGAGACAACTACAACGACGGAGTCAACAACCACGACGACAGAGACGACAACGACAACTGTGCCGACAACAACAACTACAGAGTCAACAACCACGACGACAGAGACGACAACGACAACTGCGCCGACAACTACAACAACGGTGCCGACAACTACAACGACGGAGTCAACAACCACGACGACAGAGACAACTACAACAACGGTGCCGGCGACTACAACGACAGAGTCGACGACCACGACGACGGAAACAACTACTACAACAGAGCCTGTTACAACGACAACTACGACAACAACGGAGGCTGAACTTACTACGACAACGACTACGGTTCCCGGGAATCCGTATGTGGGGGCAGTGATTCTTACAACAAGACCCACAACAACTACCACGACTGCAGCTGCTGCGAATACAGATACAACTACAACGACTACCACTACTGCAGATGCTGCAAGTGCGACTAATAACACAACAACTACCACTACTGCAGCGGCGAGCGCTGATAATAATACAAATACAACGACAACAACTACTGTAGCTGCAACCAGTGCAGATAATAACACTACAACCACAACAGCTGCAGATAGTTCTAACAGCACCAATGCTACTACAACAACGACTCAGAGTACCTATCCGACTGGTACAGTGATTACTGTTGAAACTAACAATAGTGATAGTGATACCAGCGGAAGTAAGAGAAAGTATCAGTGGCAGACATATGATTCGGATACTGATACATGGTCAGATATACCTGGAGAAAATACAACTACTTATGTTACAACGGAGGCTGATAGTGGCGTTCGTGTTAAGATCACGGATGATGACGATATCGAATTCATTGATTACACGGATGTTGTATGGCTGACCGCTCCGGTACTTGATGATTATGACACTGTTCCAAAGACCGGTGTAAATGAAACTGCGGCTATATTGTTCATTCTTTCCGGAATAGCTGCAGCGGCCGGAGCGATAATGCTTAGTGTCAGAAAAAGAATGAAGTAATACAGGAAGGGGAAGAGTTCCTGAAGATTCCCTCCCGTATTATCGGGAGGGAATTTATTTTAAAATCTGATTGACATGGATATTAGTGTCTGTTAGAATAAATGTTGCGTGACAAAAGGAATGCTTTTGTGCACAGCTTTGGAGAGGTATCGAAGCGGTCATAACGAGGCGGTCTTGAAAACCGTTTGGCTTCACGGCCACATGGGTTCGAATCCCATCCTCTCCGTTTCTTTCTTGTTCCTACATAAGGACAGAAATTTATATTGATGCTTGAAAAAGCAGAGTGATTCGGAGAAGTACCCAAGCTGGCCGAAGGGACACCCCTGGAAAGGGTGCAGGTCGTTAATAGCGGCGCGAGGGTTCAAATCCCTCCTTCTCCGCGAAGCAGTTACCTTGTATAAGGAACTGCTTTTTCCATCTAAAGGACAGATTTACATAAATCAATAAAATGGTTTACGTAAAGAGATTGATCATCAGCTGAAAATTTGTTTTTATAAAAAAACGAAAATTTCTAAAAAAAGTTGTTGACATGATGCTCTGACGGTGGTAATCTAACAGAGTCGCCCGATACGGGGCAGACGAAAGCACATTGACAAAAAAACAGTAATGCAACCCCGAAAGTTCCGGAGACGAAACCTTAGGAAACTAAGGAAGAGTCAAAGAGAAATTTCGGAAGAAGTTCTTACAAAGAACGAAACCAAGTAAAACAAGGAAACAAGCCAGAGGAAAGATCTGGACAGTTTCGGACACTTTAATCGAGAGTTCGATCCTGGCTCAGGATGAACGCTGGCGGCGTGCTTAACACATGCAAGTCGAACGGAGCCAAGAGATGCTTGCATCTCTGAAGCTTAGTGGCGGACGGGTGAGTAACGCGTGAGTAACCTGCCCTTTACCGGGGGATAACACTTAGAAATAGGTGCTAATAC
>JHYJ01000003.1:98912-438485 GCA_000621425.1 Lachnospiraceae bacterium AB2028 | reverse complement strand
CTTTTCAATGCCACAAAGTTCGTCTGCAAATGGGATGAATCCTTCGGCATCTATCTCGGAAGAAAGATATCCGAAGGAAAACACTACAATGTAGCCATATCACATGCGGCAAAAAAGCTAATCCGAACCATCTATAGGATGGAACTAACCGGACAAGCTTACTCTCCGAGCTAATCAATCAGATATACCTTTTCTGTTTGAGCACCCAATCGGATGCTCTGTTTGTCATGCAATTTTCAAGGAACTGATTGCTGGAAATAAGTTCCAGCCACTATGCAAATCGCATTTCTGCGTTTTGATCTAAATCTTAAGTTTCAGACTTGACTTCTAATAGTTAGTCTTTCAACATACTCCCTGCCCCGTAGGGGCAGGCCCTTCGGGGCTATAAATGGGGGAGTGCAGCAAAAAGAAGTCGATGGGATTTGAACGACTACGTCGTCAAAAATCCTGTAAAAGCATTAAGGGAGACAAAGGTCCCCAAAGACACACAAACATGGCAGCTAGCCACACAGCATCCAATAAAACAGGAGGAAAAATCATGTCCGAGACCATCTTTCCAGCATCAACATTTTCAACCAACCCAAGCAGCAGCCACAAGGAGGTAAAAACTATGGCAAGCACAACATTCACAAACGCAGCAGCAGACACAGTCTCTATCAACTTCGTGAGCGACAAGCTCATCAGCGAGAGGACAAGGGCTGACGGCAGGAAGTTCTTCTCCGTGTCGCTCCCCGGCATCTGCAAAATCCCCGTGTGCCCGGAGCAGGTCTTCCCCGCGACAAGACCCAACGGGACCATAATCCCCGGAATGAGGCGCATCGTGCTCGGCAGCGCGGGGAGCATCAGGACAGTGTCCGTCAGCAGGTACATCGGCACCGGGGAGGACGGCAGAGGCATCTACGAGTACGACAACCGTGCCAGGATGTACGTGGGCGACATCGCCCGCGCATGGGCCGAGAGCCGCCGCGCGTACAGGGCAGCCCGTGCCGAGGCCAACGCATAGCAGCTCCAATGCGCGCTCCCCTGGGGCATCTGCCCCGGGGACGGCACGCACGCTACTACAGTAACCGGCTGTGAGTTTTTTTACCGTTATCTCCGCAGGATTCCCCTTGCCTGCTAAGTTTCTATGATTTTACTGACGGCCGTAAATAAAATCCATAAAAAATCTAGATAACTCAAAAAAGAAGTCCATATAAGATATTTTCTATGAATATCTTTCTTTCCATCCGCGGCGTAGCCGCGGTTTTCCACGACTACGTCGTGATCAATCCTAGAAAAACATCAGGTAACATTTCGTTCTCCTCTCCTTTCCATACTTCCTGCCCCGTAGGGGCAGGCCCTTCGGGGGCTATCCATAAGAAAAAAATTGGGAGCGGAGCAAAAAGAAGCCGACGGAATCTGAACGACTACGTCGTTAATAACACGAAAAAAACAAAAAGGTGCGAAATGCGCTACCGGACACACAAACGTGGCAGCTAGCCACACAGCATCCAATAAAACAGGAGGAAAAATCATGAAAAACATCTACCTTTACAACGTAAGCGAGAAGCTCATCTACCCGAGGACGGACGCAAACGGCGACACATTCTTCAGCGTGTTCCTTCCGGGCATCTGCAGCATCACCGTGAACCCCGAGCAGATTTCCGATGCGACCAGGATGGACGGCCTGACCGTAATCCCCGGGATGAAGGACATCATGCTCGGCAGGGCCGGGACCGTCAGGAAGGTATCCGTCAGCAGGTGCACCGGCGTTGACGGGGACGGCAACAGCATCTACGAGTACAACTATGCCCGGATGCCCATCGACGACATCGCCTCCAGATGGGCCGAGAGCTACAACGAGTACAGGGCATCCAAGGCAGCCGCGCAAGAGACTAGCTGTGGGAGCGGGCATGATGACTACTATGATGATGACTACTATGATGATGACTACTATGACGATGACTACTATGACAGCGACTACTACGATGACCCCCGGGACTACCTGGCAGACGAGGGCTACGACCCAGACTACATGGATTTCCTCTCAGATGATGAAATCTGGGAACAAGCCATGCAGAACGGCTGGCACTACTGATTGCCGCTTACCTCAACTTTACGCCCTCTCCTTCGATGCTCACCTGCCCTGGCACCCCTTTGCCGGGGCGGGAGGCCCTCCGGGCCGCCTGCTTTTGGCTGCATTACATCCACGGCTACGCCGTGGCCAATACAGGCAAAATATCAGTAAACATTTTCATTATCCTCTCCTTAATACTTCCTGCCCCGTAGGGGCAGGGGTATTTTTTTTCAGGGAATCGCATGTTTCCAAATGTACTCAAATGATCCTGCCTGACTATAATGTCAACACTCGGTGATCCCGAATGATCTATGACATTGTTGATCATTTCACTAAAGGCATACCCCCATATATGCCTGACATTTTCAGGCAGTCCGGACACATGCGGAGCCATACAGGACAGGTATACCCTGTCATCCATTTCCAGTTCACCGGCGGATCTTTCCAAATGGTACTTGTATACATTGCTTACAAGCTCATACTGTTTTCGGGGTTTGAACATATTAACAAAACCTCTCCCTTTTTATGTTGCACTCATGACAGACAACGCAGGCGTTTTCCCATATTCTAGGCATTTTGGGATCCTTGCGGCGCAGAACACCTTCCTGCAGGTCACATCCGCACCCGATGCACTTCCCATTTTGATTTCGTAACAGCTGTGATTTCTGATTGGTATAATTCTCCAGTTCCTTGTGTATTTTTTCCTCGACCAGCTGCAGTTCCTTTTTTTTCTCCGGAGTTAAATAGAGCCTATCTATTTGCGGCATCGTATCCTCTTTCGCCATATTGCAGTCTCTGTGGGTTTCTACATAATTACCATCAGACTCTATGCAATCCACCAGCTGATTCTGCTCGTCTCTGGATAGGTATTTTTCCGACCATTTGTATATCGCCCTCGGATAGACATGATCAACACTGTAGCCCCTTTCTATACTCTTCCCGCATATGGCACATATCCGCTGCCCTCCCTTATATAACTCATCCATCTGACTCACGCACCTCCGTTTCCGTATTTCATTGCGAAGCTTCACCAATTTTACCATAGTTTCTCTCTCTTTTTTCATACTCTACCCTCGCTTTTCAATTACTAATCTCCGCGGTTCGATCTTAAATTGTTCAAGAGATACGACCCCATATTTGCCGTAAAAGAGCTTTATTAGTTCTTGTTCTTCCTACGCAATATATATAATTTAATCAACCGAAATCCATTTGGCCGAAATTTATTTCGGTAAATTTAATTTCTAGTTGCTCAAAAAAGCCTTACTACATACTTAATGACAGCATGCTCGAGTTTTGGTTCAGATATGTGGGAAGAGCCATAAGCCTGATAAATGCCGGAAATGGTGCTATGTATTATGAATCAAATGTTAAAAATCAACTTCATGATTTCATGGGCAGCGTTTTTGAAAAGATGTCCAAAGAATATCTAATGATGCATGCCGGAACAAACGGTTTTCCGGTGCTCACAGAAATAACTGAATATCAGGATACCATCCGTGATGAAGCAAAGAAACTCAAGCAGATAGAAATCGACCTGCTTGGAAAAAATGATAAAGACTATCCGGGGACAAACCGAATCTCGTTCTGAATTTTGTTGTGAGTTTTTTCTAGCGTTTCCCCGATACACCCTATATCTGCTTAGTTTCTAGTGCATTATAAAACGCCGTAATTATAATCCACTCATTTATACGACATAATAAACTATTCCGTCATCCGCGGCACGGCCGCGGATGACGATGAATTACTTTCGTTTTCTCCGGGAAAGCCATGGATGTTTTCCGTCGACTATCGCCGCAAGCGGCAGGATAACTGCAGGATTTTTGGCCCGCTACAGCTGGCCAAAAAATCCGAGCGTGTATAAAAAGAGACCAAAAGAGTACTGCTCCCGCTGCCCCAGGAAGGCCCCGGGGGGACGGCAGCGGGCAGGGGATTTGAACCTCTACGTGGTCAAAAATTCGAGAATAGCATTAGGGGAGACAAAGGTCCCCAGAAAACGTAAACGTGGCAGCCAAGCCACATCAACTTCCGTAGAAAGGAGACAAAAAAATGGCAGAGACATTCTTAAAAATTTCAACCAACCCAAGCAGCAGCCAGAAGGAGGTAAAAACCATGACAAGCAGAACATTCACAGACGCAGCAGCAGACACAGTCTCTATCAACTTCGTGAGCGACAAGCTCATCAGTGAGATGACAAGGGCTGACGGCACCAGGCTCTACATCGTGTCACTCCCCGGCATCTGCCGTATCCCCGCGTACCCCAAGCAGGTCTTCCCCGCGACAAGGCCCAACGGGACCATAATCCCCGGCATGAGGAGAATCGTGCTCGGCAGCGCAGGAACCGTCAGGAAGGTCACCGTCAGAAGGTGCATCGGCATCGATGCAGACGGCAAGGACATCTACGAGCACGACTACGGTGCAAGGATGTACGCTGGCGACATCGCCCGCGCATGGGCCGAGAACTACCGCGCGTACAGGGCAGCCCGTGCCGAGGAAAACGCATAGACCTTCTCCACTGTGCGCTCCCCGGGGGCATTTGCCCCAGGGGACGGCACGCACTGTCCCACGGTAAATAGCTTTGATTTTTTTACATAGTCTCCGCAGAACTCCCCATGCTTCTGGGTTTCTACGGCTTTATTGGTGGCCGTAATTATAAATAAAACCCCAAAAAGATTTCATTCTCCTCTCCTTTCCCTTACACTCCTGCCCTGATACTTCTTGTCAGGACAGGAGCTTTTTTTAGGCTGAGAGATTCACGCTATTATTTTTACCCTGTAACCACCAATTAACAAATAATTAGCAAATCCGGCTGCTTCTGCGGCGATGCCGCGGCTATCCCTTGTAGATCCTTCAACTCCTGCAGTGTCAGCCCTTGATCTTCTTGCTCTTCTTGCCCTTCCTGCTCCGAATTGCGCTTAACTCTCCTATATTTATTTCCTTCTTCCCTACAGTATATTTCGATATCACTGTAAGCATTCACTATCGCAGTTAGAACATCTTCAACTCTTTGCTGTATAATATCTCTATACTTTCGATCATTTATCTTTCCGCTTTCATCATACAAAGTCAATGTTCCGTTTCCCAATACATCATTTAAATATCTATATCTCTTTATAACAAGGCCTTTCCCTGGACCTACGATAGTTAAACCGGGACGGATGTTATCTTTTGAGAAATCTTCACCAAATAACCTTATCACACCATACCGGAACTTTTTTCCTTCCACATCCTCCCTTTCACCATTCTGAAATGATTCTCGCCATCCGGTAGCCCTGAGAATGCTGATCCTAAACGCTATGAAGAACTTGATCTTAGTATTCAGGTATGAATTAGGAAACTTCCCCTGTTTCTCACCCTGCTTCTGTTTCGGCCTTGGCTTTTCCACTGCTAGCATTTCATGGGGGATGGTCGTAAATTCACCGTTGCAGTATTCGGCATATTCATAAAGTGGAGGTTTTTTATATTTATATGTCGTATTTTCATCCTGCTTATATGACCTGGAAGATTTATCTTCAAATTTTTCTAATTCAAGAAAATTACCTTCAAAAACATCTTTTGACTTTCTTCCCAATTTATCCTTAAGCTCTTCTCCTGTATGTTTTATCTCTATCTTAATATTGCAGAGTTTTCGAATGCTCTCCTGGACCAAGAGTCCTATATCCTTTTCCTTAACCTTTGAAGTATGATACAACCTGGCTTTCGGATCACCGGTCATACATCTCAGTATGTCATTAACTGTGATCATATTATCCCGGCTATACTGACCTGTCGTATAGACCGCATCCGCTACCATCATGTCAAAAAAATTTATGTTTTCCTTTTCTGTATCGGAAATCAGTTTGAATTCTACTGTGTCATTTTGTGTGCCCTTTTTTTTTCCATGATAATGAGTTGAATAATTCGTGTTATACTCACACCCGCCTTTTCTTATCGCGTGTGCGATTAATGTAGTATTTATACATATTTCAGAAAGCGATGTCTCGAGAAGCTTTAGCTGATCCCTGTATTTTTTATCACTTCTGAATTTTTCATATTCTCCTATGGGCTCATCCATGTATGCACGTATCTCATCATAAATAAAATCAGACATTTTCTCATTTTTTAGTTTTTTATCTACGGCATCTGTCAGCAGTTTTTTCAGACTGTTTGCCCTGCTTTCTCCTATCTGTTTTGCTATCTTTTCAATATCAGACAAACATTCCTCTTCGCTTTGTCCATATCGTTCCCCAAAATACTCAATATCCCTTTCAGAAAAAAACAGGACTGCCTCTGCTTTGTTTTCTTTCGTGTATTTAATACTGTCCCTGCCGGCCCTGCCCACTTCCTGATAATATTCCTCAATGGAATCCGGCATATCCCTGTGCAATACATAATCGACATCCTTTATATCCACGCCCATGCTGAAGGCCTTGGTAGCAAGTATCACATAAGAACCTTTAGCCTGCCTAAAAGCTTCAAGATTCTCATTCTTTTCTTCATTTTTTAACTTTCCGTGATATATGGTGTACTTAATATCATACTTATCGAGATGCTTCCCAAGGGATGTTAAGTTTTTAATAGTGGCGCAGAACACCACTCCCTTTTTTTCTTTATTTTTCTCTATATATGAACGTACTTGTCGATTGTTAGTTTCCCCATCAGGGATTTTTCTTATATCGAGCAGCAGGTTATCCTTCTTGAACGGATTCTCCTGAGCATTTTTATTCGTCAGGTCCTGCTTATTGTTCATATGTATCCTGAGGTTTCTGCACACATCATCGCAGATCGATACTGATGCCGTTGCAGTAAATGCTGCTATCACCGGCAGGTGGTTTTCCTGTCTGATTATATTTATAAAACCGGGAATCTCAAGATATTCTTTTCTAAAATCATATCCCCATTGGCTGATGCAGTGGCACTCGTCCACCACTATCATACTCACTGTGATGCCACAATTCTTCAGTTCCTTGAAAAAACTTTTATTGAGGATATAGCTAATGCTTTCCGGAGACGTGTATATGAGCTGGTATTTTCCATTAAGTATTCCCCGCCTTTTTTTCAGAGTACTGCCATCATTATCAGAACGGTATGCCACAGCACGGTATGGTTGCTTGGCACGCTTCATTTTATCATTGAATTCATTTACCTGATCATAGATAAGGCTGATCAAAGGTTCTATGACGATCGTGATTCCTTTTTTTGTACCATAATTTCCGCAGCCTGCAAAACACAGTGCGGGATATTGATAACAAAGAGTTTTTCCTCCTCCTGTCCTCATGAGAACAAACGCATCGCTGCTGTTTTTTTCGCTTATCCTTGCGTTATAGCAGTTTATGATCTTCCTGATATTCTCCCATTGGTCCTGACGGAATTCAAATTTCTTTTTTTGCTTCTTCAATTCCGGATAAAGCCAGTATCCTATCTGGTCTTCAGCGTCTGTTTTTTTGCACTTTATCAGATCCTTATCACCCATCATTCACAGCCCCTTATTTCCCATTATTCACGGCTCCTTTGTTATTATAGCAAACGCCAAAATCGTTTTCATTTTGTCACGATGCACGCATCTGTTTCTGCCACAACTTACCCCTCTCTGCCAGATCTTTGCGACAGTACTTCTCCATTATTCTTCTTATGCCCAGGAAATCCATGTTGCAGCATATATCTTCCACTGCTTTATCCATAAGAAGGTCATACAGCATGTTTCTTTTTATATATTGTATTTCGCTTTTGTATTTCTCCAGGAACTGTGCCTGTCTGTACAGCTTCTCATAGGTTTCTTTTTCACGCCCCTTCGTGATACGGTATATCAGCAGGCTCTTTTCATTGTGGTATTCCCGCATCACCTCCAGCTCCGTATATGTTTCGTTGCCATCATACTGGTGCGGCTCCCACTGATCGTGCCACATCAGTGACCTCCGGTGGTCACCGGGATCCCACTTTTCTCCAAATACATGCTCCATGATAAGCCAGAGCCAGAGCGTGCTGTACCTATCCAGCATCCACAATTTCATAGGGCGGTACTGATCTTTGTCATAATGTCTGTGCCAACCGTCACAGCTCATGCCCGTATTAACGCCGCAGGCATTTACCGCCCTTACAAAGCAGGCTATGTAAGGATCAAGCTCCGCCATGGATCCGGTATAAGCACTTTCATGGACGGCAAAATATCTCAGATTATACTCTGCATAAGGAGCACCAAAGCTTGGCGACTGAATACAGTCTTTGCAGAACAACATTTTAAGAACATCTATGCTTTCTGAATCCCGGACATCCTCGGGGCTGACCGCACTGATATTCCATCCCTTTTTTTTCTCACAGTATTCACTCAGTTCGTTATCTATATCCTCCTTGCTGAATCCACGCTGCAGAAGCAGTTCCTTTTTTCTTTCACTGAACATGTGCTGACCTCCTGTTTTATGCTTATTAACTAAAACTTCCCATTCACCGATCTGGATAGAACGACACTCGCAATCGCATCGATTCCGATGTATACGCGAATCGTCATTCTTTTCCCAAAGACTACATGTTGGAAATTTTATTTATTAACTCTGATATTATCAATATTGGTTGGCATATTTTCCTCAATCGGATTGTTACTTATGCTATTTATTAACTCGATTCATCTTGGTGCTTGCTGCACCAGATTTTGTCTACTGCTTGCCCTTAAGGACTGCTTCTTCTATGCAGTCCTTCACTATCCTGTTCACAGGCCTTGCTCCAAAATCCCTCAAATAATTCTCTTTTGTGAGCCGTTCTGCCACATCGCTATCTATCTCGTCCCGCAGAAAACTGTAATCCAGTCTTCTTTCTTTTATACTTGCCACATCGCGCCTGTAGGTCTCCACCAGGATTTCCTTAAATACTTCCCTTGAGATCGGATTAAAATCTATTATCCTGGTAAAGCGGTTCAGCAGTTCTTTGTCAATATAGATTGCAAGATTATCCACGCTTGCGATTGCAGCAGCCTTGCTGTCATTTGAAAAACCGATTCTTTCAGATACGTTTTTATGTCCGGCATTAGTGGTGGCGATAATTATTGTTTTGCTGAAATCCACGATCTTTCCCCTTGAAGTCCTGATATAGCCTTCATCGAATGCACTCATGAAAAGTCTCTGCACCGAAAGATCAGCTTTTTCAAACTCATCCAGCAGTACTACCCTGTAGGGATTGGATTCCAGTATATCGAAAGGAAGCTCCGCATTACTTTCCGAACCTTTATATCCTACCGGACTCCCTACTATACGATTAACGGTTGCAGGATCGTTATACTCTGTCATATTCAGTATAATGGGGTTTTCTTCGGTTATTTCTTCCGCCAGTATCTTAGCAACTTCCGTCTTGCCCACTCCGGAACTTCCGGCAAAGAGCAGACAGAGGGGTCTTGTTCTCGGATATACTCCCAGGCTGTCCTTATGTATGATGTCTGTCACCAATTCGAGCACTTCCGACTGGCCCTTGATCACCGATAATCTTTCCACAAGCCGTTCCCTGTCAAAAGGCTTCTTATTGTTATTTCCAGTCATCAGTTTCATTGCAGTCTTTCGGATGAAAGAACTTGTTAAACCGGCAACCCCCTCACATGATCCTTCAGAATTTTTCGACTCCCCTTCCATGACTTCTTTTCTTAAAGTAATGTATTTGTCTGCCATTGTCCTGTCCAACAGAGTAATAGCATTATCCGGACGGTGAGAACCTTCGACACGGAATTCTTCCGCTATCTGCACTACCTCATGCATGATTTCATCAGGCAGGGTTATTTTGCAGTTATAAAACTCGTACATCTCATGCCTCATGGATTTTAAAATTTCTTCCGTCTGTTTCTTTGACAGTTCGTCTACTATGAGCCTGGTAAATCTTCTGTTGAAAGCCGGATCGTTCATCATCATCTTGCTCTCCTGCAGCGTAGTAGCAGCAATCACCCTCATATCCCCTCTTGCCAGGGCAGGTTTGAATATCTGGGCAACCTTTTCATACTGTGATGCTCCCCCTACAAGCAAATGTATCTCATCTATAAACAGGATACACTTATTCTCCGGATCGCAGGCAAAGTCGATCACGGCCTTTGCTTTTCTCTCCACATCTCCCACCAGGCTCGAGCCTTCTATAATATTTGAAATAGGAAGCTCCCATATCGTCATCTCGCTTAACTGCTCCGGGATGGTCGGATCACCGTTTGCTATCCTGCGGGCTATATCTTCAGCTATCTTTGTCTTGCCGACTCCGGCAGCACCTATCAGCAGGGCGTTGGGCTTCGTCCTGCCTATAAGACAGGAAAGGGTCTGATCGATCACTTCATCCCTGTACATCGTGGGCTGCGAATCCTTGAAGCGCTCATTGTAATTTATTAACAGACTCTCTGCCTTTAAGCTTCTTCCAAAGACATCCATGGACATCATGTCATCGTCAGGCTGAAATGATTTTGTAAGATCATCCAATTCTTCAGTTGTCATATCGTTGTCAGCAGAGGGCTCCGTATCAGAGTTCTCTGTATCAGAGTTTTCTTCATCAGAGCTTTCGGTATCAGGACTCTCTGCATCAGAGTTCTCTGTTTCAGGACTTTCTGCATCGGAGTTCTCTGCATCAGGATTCTCTGTTTCGATATTCTCTGTATCAGCCTCGTCATTCTTACTCATTTTTTTGAGTTTGTTCTTCATGTGTTCCTCCTTCATAAGTTCGACGGCCTTTAGTATCTGATCGTCCATTTTCTTTATGCATTCATCCTGATAAAGCTTGAATTTCCATTTCATCTGTAGATCCGAACTGCCATTTTTAGTCAGTATTATCGGCTCCGACAGGGAAATATTTTCTTTCAGGTCAGCGGCGTGTCCCACAGGCACCTCGTCTATTACTTTCTCCATATCCTCCTCGGTAAATGTGAAATCATCAATGCTTCTGTCCTCATCTACCTTTAATGCTTCCTGCATGTGGTACGCCCCGTTCTCGTCCACTGTCACATCTATCAGTTTTTTCGATACTGCCCCTTTTTTCTTGAGACAGTATTTGTAAATCTTTTCATCAACGATAAGCTTGTTTGTCATAGTTTTTCCTTTCTCTGAATCATTTCTCCGAAACCAGTAACGTGTGCGTAACTATAAATCTTCAGCTGTGGGCTGCCGTAACCAGAAGAACCTATCGGTTCTTCCAGTCGCGACTGAATGCAGAATTATTCAGCTTCTGCGGAAATGTCCTCCATCCCAAAGGAGTATGATTTTATCTTATTTATCAGTTTCACAGGCTTGCCGGATTCTATAAAAAACTCTTTTGTCCGGTCCATGCACAGCACACTCTCCGGAGTCTTACAAGCCCTGGTTCCTATAAACTCTGCGGATTTCATATCATTACCGCCAAGGTAAACTATGTGGTCGCAGTTGTTTACGATCGTGAGTGCCTTTGCCTCTGAATATAAGGAATCCAGCTGGGTAAAGGACTGTATGCAGAGTGTCAGCCAAATATCACGGCTCCTTACCACCGAAATGATCTTGTCAAAATCGGGGATCTGGGCAGATGCCGCAAAGTCATCCATGATTATCCTCACCGGCACGTCAAGCTGTCCGCTTTCATTCGCATCAGCTTCAGCAATAAGCGTCTGCAGAAGCTGGGAATAAAGCATATTTACGAGCATATCCTGGCTGTGATCACAGTCGGAAACATTCAGGAAGAGTACGGTCTTCTCTCTGCCCAGGGCCGCAAGATCCAGCTCCTCGCGTTCGCAAGTCTCCAGGATTTCGTCAATCTCGTCTTGATCGATCCGCCCATCAACCTTGACAAGATCTTCAGACTTGATCATCCAATCGGTATCGTCAACCTCATAAGGATCATCAAAGAACAGTATATCTTCTTCCTCAGGCCATAGGGAATACGGGCCTTCTTTGACTGCTTTAAAAATGTCTTCCAGTTCTTCGTACTCAAAGGGCTTCAGTGACGTGTTAATGAAACCGTTAACACTTGCAGACATTTTTTCGGCCGCGTACATTCCCATCATCTCGCCGTATCTTTTAGCGGCAAGGGTCCTGGGATTTTTTTCCACCCATTCCTGCAGTGTCGCCCTTCCTGACGGCTTAAGATATGCCCTGTATATATCTGCGACCGCAAAGATATCGTGGTCCTCCTCCGGAAGGGCACTCAGCGTATACGCTATTAAAAACTCCAGGGTTACTCTGGATACCTGTACCCAGAAGGGATCCTTGGCTTCCCAGGTGTCCGGAAGTATTACGGCAGCGAACTTTGCTATATCCTGCTCTATAAGCTTGCCGTTACGCTTTCTGCGGATATACTTGAGCGGGTTGTAGGTACAGCTCCTTTCGGGATTTGCAAAATCCAGCACCCTTACCTTATATCCTTTTTCCCTGAGCTCATCCCTGAACATACGGAAAAGCCTGCCCTTGGTATCAACAACCACCAGGCTTTCATCACTCAGGGTCTTAAGCTGGGGGTGGACTATGGAGCCTGTCTTGGACGCTCCGGAGCTCCCTACTATCATGTCATTGTTGTTAAGGCCTGTTATCCAGGTGTCATTGCTTACCGCAACGCCCTCACCAAGATACCTGCTGCTGTACTCTCTTCTCTTATCTGCCATATCAGACACATCCTTTCTGTTTACACTGCTTTCCTGAGGAGCTCGCTCATGGTTCCTGCGTCCACGATGCCCGAGGCCAGGCCAAATTCAATGGCCTCCTCTGCACTAAAGTAACTGTCATACTTTGTTACCTCAGCAATCTCCTCCATTGTCTTGCCTGTCCTTTCAGCAATGATGGATACCAGCCTTTCATTGGTACCCTTCAGCTGATTCAGCTCCTGCTCGATTTCAAAAGGCTTCTTGCCCCCCATCTCCCTTCTTCCCCAGCTGCAGTCATGTATCATGACCTTACTGCTGGGAAGCATGAGCCTCTTGTCGCTATCGCAGGCCAGGAATATGATGCTGCCCATGCTCGCTGCTATCCCCGTCACCACAGCAGTAACGGGACTCTTCATCAGACGGATGGTATCGTATACCGCAAGCCCTGATGTAACCTCGCCTCCCGGCGAGTTTATATACAGGGTGATGGGCTTGGTATCATCTTCTGATTCCATGTACAGCAGCTCCTTTATGAGCGTGTTGCAGGACTCATCGTTCACCTCCCCTACGAGAAAGATTTTTCTGGATTTCAGCAGCACATCCTCAATAGGTACTGCATTGATTCCCCTTCCGGACTCCAGGATTACATTTGGCATAGTCATGCCTCCTTTCTATGTGTGTGAACAGTAACTGTTTAAAACTCCCCTCAGTAACAAGTGCTTCGGGCTACCTTAAACACGTCATAGCAGATCAGTATGCCCATGACGGCAAGCACTTCGGGCTCTCTTAAACAGTTACAAACAATGTACGTAGTACTTATTACATGTGGCAGCCGACAGGGACAGACTTTTCATAGCAGTCTTTATAGTCAACAAAGTTCATGTCCCTGTCCGGCCTAAAGCTGCACTTTTTTATGATTTCCGCAAATGCGGCACGGTCATTTTTTACATATGCCGCCCTCATTGAAATCATAAAAAACTCCGTGATTATCCTGGTGGCATCCTCCACCGTTTTTTTATATTCGACGATGCTTTCGCACCCGCATAGCCAGTTTCTTCTGGCTTTGCTCATCAGGTTCTGCATTACCGTCTGAATTACCCGGTAATCACCTAATCCCGCATCTACCGAGTAGTGCTTCATCATGAAGTCCTTGTACACATAGAAAGAATCTATTATCTGCTTCGCTTCAGATTTTTCCATATGTGCCATATGATCCACATATTCACTGAAATCTATGAGCATAAACTGCTGTATCCAGGGATTGGTAGCCTTAGCCTGCTGCAGTTCCTGGACCAGACCGACACAGCTATAGGCACAGGGCAGGAATCTTCTTTCCATTTGGAGATAATCCGCTCCTTTATAGCGAAAAAAGTTTACCCCCGGCTCATAGGAGATCAGTGTAATGAGTTCCCTTAAAGTGCAGTTTCTGACCTTATTTACATCAAGGTCAAACCCACCGGAAATATGACTGCACAACGCACTCTGATAACCGGCTTCAAAAGGCTTTAATTCTGCATATGATAAGTCCAATATCTTATCTGTGATCTGATCCATTTCTTCTACACTTACAATGCGGGTTCTTCCTGCTCTCTCAAGCAGATCATCTAAAGCTTTACTCACTTTTGGCTCCTTTCTATTAAAGAAATACATAACTACAGCATGACTCCTCTAGCCATTGCATGTCACCATCATAAAAGTGAAATAAATGATGACATGCCGACAGAAGAATGTGTCTAAGGCCCCGCTGCCTGATGACAAGTCAGCAGACTGTCATTCAGACAAACATGAGGCAGCGTGTTTCAGCGGCTGGCGCGATTTAAATATCGCCCTACCATACATCGCATTCCATCATCACGGCAGCTGACTATGAAAAATTCCAGCAGGTCTTCTACTTCCTGCATGGTATCAGTACAGATGTACTCAATATCATCATAACAGCCGTTATGCATGTACTTTATTACCTCTGTACAGGACAGATTCCCGGTTTTACGGATGATCGCTGCGTCTTTCTCCGGAAAGGCACTGAAAGTAACGACCTCATGCCCCAAACGTGCAATATTATGCGTATCACACATGGGCAGACTGCTTACTTTGAGCGCATGAAAACGCTGGCACGCAAACATATCCAGGAAGCCCGCCAGGCCGCAGCTTTTCCCTTCTAATAAAGAAGCCAGGCGCTCCATTGGATCTACATTATGAGAGTCAGTTGGACATGAACCGTCCTCGTAACCCCTCACCATGGTCTGATATACCAGGTGTTCACCGCCACCTACTACATCAAGGTTCACCGTAAGTGCCGGATTGTACCTCGAAAAATGGAGACTGCTGCCGTAAAAACCGCTTTCCTCGCGGTCGAGAAATACGAAGCAGAGCCCCGGCTCATCGTAAAATTTTTCTATCAGGTCCAGCATGACTGTGCATGATGAGCCGTTGTCGTTTGCCCCGCATGACCCGGGCACGATATCATAATGCCCACAGATCGTTACAAGGGATTCTGCAGGATCTCCGACCACAAGGTTTATGGCCTTATCATCCCGCTCGATGTCATAAGCTATCCCCTTGTCTGACAGGATGCGGCAGATGCGCTCCCTTCTCTCAGCGGTTGAACAGTAAGAAATGCTACGTAAAAGTTCCTTCATTGCCATGCTTGTCTCCTTTGCTTTAGCTGCGTTGGTTGATGTGGCCCTTTTTTGCGAACAATCAGTCGAGCGGGGTGATGAAATTCCCTGCTCGCGTACGGGCGGCACTCCGGCATAGCCGGAATATACTCTGTGCCGCCATGTGCATAGAGAGAAAGATATGTCTCTAGATTGCAGCAAAAAAAGTGGCCTGAGATTTGAAACTTGGATCCTACATCCTTAAAAGGATATAGTTCTCCATATCTCAAATCTCAAGCCACTTTCTCACCGCACATGACATTTTACCCTTTTTGCAATAGTCTGTCAAGGGGTTTTTGAAAAATTTTTTTCTTTTTTTCAAAAAAACTTAAAAATTTTGCGAAAATCACCCCAAAATCAGATAATCCCCTGTTTCATATCAACAATTTGGAAATATTTCATGGTCTATATGGCTGCCGTGCTGATGCGAAATCCTATGGGCCTGGTCTGTGGCTTTTGGCCTATAGCCTGATCAGAACGTGACTTCCTTACGGCTTCTGCCGCCTCAGAAAAGCTGATGCGGTTTCCTTCCTTATCTGCATTTTCCGGATGGGCTGCCAGCCTCACGGCATGGGCTGTAATACACTCTTCCGCAAGCTTTCGGGCACCCCTTGCGTTTCCAAAATCCTTTCCGCATATCATAATGTGATCCTTTACAGTCTCCTCGGCCTTTTTAGTCAGGGTGTAGCCGCGGGCTGCCAGCATCTGCTTCAGAATGCTGACCAGCTCCGGTGCCGTATAATCCTCAAAGGGAACCAGCTTGCGTATCCTGGATTTCAACCCGTCATCCAGCCTAAGGAAATCCTCCACCTCATCCTGATACATTGCAAATATAACAGTAACATCCGGACAGTTTTCCATATACCTTATGAATTCACGCATTGCCTCCTGCACAAAGCCCCCGCTTTCCTCCTGCAGGAAAAAACCGGCCTCGTCCACAAAGAGCACACCGCCCTTTGCCTCCACAAATTTTTCCCTAACCTTCGGCGCCGTATGTCCTACATACTTTCCGATCAGCGAGCTCCTGTCCGCTTCCACAAAAGCACCGCTGCTTATACCGCATTCCGCAAGGATATCTGCTGCCACCCTGGCTGACATAGTCTTACCGCTTCCTGGATTTCCATAGAATATCATATGACGGCTCCCACCCTTAAGCATGGGGTTCCTTAGTTCCTCCATAAGAAGTGCCCGGTACTCCGACAGAGCTTCCTTTACTGACTTAAGGCCTTCGCGTTTTTTAAAACTTTCCCAGGCACCCGGTCCCAGGCTGCTACCCGTCAGGTCCGTATATGTATATACTGATCTGCCCTCCTGCTGCATACGCTCAAGACCACAGACGCAATGTCGGAAAATACTTCCTTCTGAAAACTTCGCCCCATAGTTCTTGCGCAGCTTGCGTATGACTTTTTTCATTATATCCTGCTCCGGAGTCTCTAAACCGCTTTCACGACACAGGTCAGCCAGCATTTCCATATAGTAGTTTTCATCAGGCAGACTTATTCTGCAGATACCGCACTCAGTCTCAGCACAATATGTCCGGACAGCAGGATGGGAAAGCGCACGTTCAGGTACCAGCAGTACCTGGAAACCACCCATGAAGACACTCAGTGCTTCCAGCTTGCTTTCCAGGTTTTCCATATTGATCAGCCCGGTAACTATAGATGCCCCCCAGGCCTCAGCATCTCCTGATATTCCTTCCGGGAGCTGGACCACATAGGGATTTCCGCCCTGGGCCGATGTTATATTAAAGGACACCACCGGATGGAAGTGAGTAATGGCTTCCGCCCTGTATCCGGTTTCACCAATCTTAAGGTCTCCCATGTCCTCTGTATAATCATCTTCATCCTCATAGAGCCAACCACCGTCATCATCGTCATCCACTGTCACTCCCCTCTGATCCAAATAGGCACGCCTCAGCTCCATTCTTCTCATAATACCATAGCAAGCTGCCGCCTGTCCGATTTCTTCATCTTCCGTGACAAGGATGAGCCTCGATGCATTCATGAAGTCTCCATGCTCCGCAATATAGGCATCTATGTCAGCCATATACGGCGCCCTGCGGTATGCTTCCGCTGAATTCTGATTTTCATCCTGGAGCCTAACGAAACGTCTTACATAGTTGACATTGTTCACGGATGCCACGGCGTTTCTGTGCTGCAGGTACGGCAGGTGTTTGCCGAACTCCTTCATTTTCTTTGTAGCGCTTTCATAGTCTGTAAATTTTTTCACTCTTCCTCCTTACTGCCGCATTTATGTGGCTGCAGATTTCATCCTATTGGACAATTAACAATATTTATGCTGCTGCAAGATCAGGTAGGGCATATGTTTTACTGCCCCCATGTTCTTTGCTATCAGATAAACCTGCGGTGTATCTTCCTTCTGTATGAGCCCCGTTTCGAATGCCGCCATCATGGTTTCTGCATCGTCCGTGGCAAGTATCTGCCGCGCAGCCATAAACCTTAGTTTTTCAGCCTCTTTTTTCAGTGCTGCGTCTGCAGTCTTATCCCCGATATCAGTAACCCATTTAAAACCATTTATCGCATCCAGCCAGTTCTTTGCATAATTATTTGAACTTTTTTCCATGTTTTCATCTGCCTTTTCTTTATCAAGCTTTACATTAAGCACAGTCTCAACAATCCAGTAACACCTGTCTTTATCCCTCAGATCCATATTGATAAAGATATCCTTCTCCATGACATCCGCCAGCAGCTCGAATCCCAGTGCAGCAAATGCATTACGATAACTCATATCATGCCGGAAAAAATGAAGATTATCTGTTATCACTTCCCACATATCATCACCGCTGATATTTTCAAATCCCAGTTTTTTTAACGCCACTCTGACTTTCTTATCCTGCTTTGCCTTATCAGGATACGGAATGTTTGCCATAGACAGCTCGCAGTCATCAGGCATCTGCCGGAGATAGGCGGTAAGGTGAGCTAAATACATAAATATCAGATGAGCTCCTGTCACATTATCAAAACTGGCTGTGTAAAACTCCGGTGCAAGCAACTTCAACCTATACAGCCCGTTCAGCTTTTTCTCAAACCGAGTCATATATTTTTCCGCATCCGCTGTTGATACTCCTGATCCCACCAGGTTAGCCCACTCCCAATAAGTTATCAGACGGTCTGCATCCTTCTGCACAGACTTCGGCATCGGAAAACCATCATCTTTCTTACTGCTGCCCTTCATAAACATTCCCCACAGCTCCGGCAGCTGCTCATCCGGTATCTCCCGGTTCAGCAGCAGCTGTTCCTCAAGCTGCACATAAGCTTCAAAAGTATCCTTCCCTGCAAGCGAATAAAGCCCGTCTACTGAGTCCGGCTTGAATTCTGTATAACCGACCGGCATTTTACGATATCTTCTTGGATGTATCATTTCCTGTACAACTCCTTTCCTTCTGATGCTTATATAATAAAAAAACCACTTAGGCATTTTTGCCTAAGTGGTGGGAGAAACTTAAGAATTTATTCTTTATTTGTATAGCTTTGGATTTTTTCCTTATCTTTCCGAAATTCCTCTTTCCATTCCGGACTGCCAAAAGGCTTGTTCTCACATGGACTGTTCTCTATAAGCATCCGGAATATGCATGCTGACCAGATATCAACCAGCTGCCACCGTATCTCATTCTCATAGTATTTCAGGTTTCCGTAACCTCTGCCCCTTTCTTCATAAGGTATCCAGTCTGATGCCTTTGAATAATTGTATTTTTCATTAACACTATCATAACCATATAAAATCCTGAATACATTTCTCTTATTATGATATACGGAATCCGTATAAAAAAATTTATACAGCTGGTTCCATTCAGAATGTTTTTCGCCTATATCCTCTTCTGACACATCCGGATCATTTATATATTTTATCAGCTCTTCCATTTCTTCACTGTACCAGCACTGAAATCCTAACTTAAACCAGTTTCCGCAGGTCCATATATATCCGTCATCTTCTTTCAGCTTTATCTCATGGGCAAAAAATCCGTCTTCAAATTTAATGCCGGAATAATATCCGTTTTCATCCATCAACACCGGTATCTCAATTTTTTCCGGTATAAGGCCTTCATTTTTTAATTCCATGTATGCCCTTGTGAATGGATTGTCCCTCAGTGATTCATTACAATTTATATAGGCATACAAATTAATCCATTTTTTATATTCCCTGCACATTATAAAGAAAGGCAACAACTCCCTATATTTCTCAAAATCTTCAATAAATTCATCTATGCCTTCCAGGCCTTCAGAAATTTCTTCCCGGAAAATACTGTCTTTCAGCAGTTTTTTATAATCGTCCGTAAAAATATTCCGGAAATAACCGGCGTGCACAGCTTTTCCATCTTCACCTTCTTTTGAGTACATAAACTGGGATTCGAAATATTCTTCCGCCTTTTTTAACCAGCATAAATTATTTTTTAATATTTCCCTTTCGCATTCACTTAATTCTCTATCCCTGTTTTTTATAAGGGCATCAAAAAACGTTGTAATATAATAATCTTTTTCTTTATCGGTAAACCCACTATAACTCAGTTCCTTCAATAAAAGCCGCTTCTCATTTAAAAGATACAATGGAACCTTAATATCCTCATTAAACTCTTCAATATAGTCTTTATAGTTTCCATCATATATCTGCTTTGCACAGTCCCTGATCGGATCCATTGTCCGCAGAATCAGTTTTTTCTCCTTAACCGCATCATTACAGGTATTATAAAAAATCTTATCTGCAAGTTTTTCCAGTGCATCATCTACTGAAACAGAAGTATCCCCTTCAGATAATTCAACATCCACGCTTTCATCCGCAGAACTAATTTCTTTTTGGATTTTTTCCAGCTCCATGGATATTTCTTCCTGCAAATTCTCCGGACTATCTGCATTTATTTCATGATAATCACAGAATTCTACAAGACTCCAGATATCATCTGCATAATCCGGTTCAAAATTGTTATCCTTTTCCTGTTTGATAAGCCTGTCTAATACTTCACTTACTTTATCTATGTCTGCACATAAAAGTTTAAGTTCTTCTATCTGCTTAACCACTTCATCAGCTTCATTTTTTTTCCATTCCATAATATCCTTTGTAAGAATGGTGTTTCTGGCCGGAATATAACTCAGCAGGCAGTTGCTGTACATAAATGACGCCAAAAAGAAATTTAACTTGTAAGTATCTATGCTGCCGGGTCCGGAAATAAGAAAAGCCATGTGTATGTTTTCATACATTGCCATTCCTATACGGTCAATCCGGCCGAAACGTTGCTCCAGTGCAGAAGGAAAAGCGGGTATATGGTAATTGACAACATAATTGTATCCGGGAAGATTTACTCCTGCTTCAGCAATCTGATAGGTGACTATAAGAATATCCGGCAGTTCCTTTTCAACCCCGCTATGTGAGTATGCTCCTAAGGCTTTGGATGATCCGCCGTTAATGCTCACATAAGAAAGCCTGTCATCAGATTTTTTTATACCATCGTGGAATTCAGTAAAACTTTCTTTATGGTCATTCAGGTACCCAACTAATTTATCCGCCTCTTTTTCTATATAGCGGGTGAATATGATAAAACGGTTACCTTTAGCTTTTTTCAGAATCCATCCAAACAGGTCCTCTGTTTTCGTATCGTCATTTCTATAGCACCATATTTCCGGAATCTTTCGAATGGCTATATCCTTTTTCTTTTCAAAATCTATCTCTCCGTTTTCCGGCTTTAAAGCGTTTATCGTGTCCTTGAAATATCGGGTCACAGGATACTCTCTGTCAAACTTGGAACAGATTTTACCGGGATCATTTTTTACTTCTTTGACCCAGCTTCTATCGACTGTTTTTCCAAGGATTACGTCTGCCAGCTCACAGTAATTTTCAAGGTCATAGGCCCCACGCTTTATAGGAGTCGCCGTCATGAAGATAATTTTTTCTGCCTTTAGGCTTTTTAACGATTCCCTTCTCTTTTCTGCTTCAAGATGCCTGTGTGCTTCATCCACAACGAGCAGACCTATGGCTTCATCCTTATATTTACTTATATTGCTATATGTATCATTAATAAATGTGATCCTGCCTTTCATTTCTTCATCAAAAGGCAATACATTGAACCAGTCATTTTCAAACTGCCTGCTTCTTATCAGTGACGGTATAGTGATAACCAGAACTTTTTTATCCGGATTATTATAAAGGTAATGGATTGCCATCAGTCCGGTACTGATAGTCTTTCCTCCTCCGGTCTCATCCAAAATATAGACCGCGTCATTTTTCTCTACACGGTAAATATTTGCAAACTGCAGAGGAAAATCAATCCACCCCTTTTTATCATTCTCATTACACCGTAATTCTATTTTTTTACACCAGTTTTTCGACCAAGACATATTAAATTCTCCTTCCATATCATATAAAAACCAGTCTACAACTAACGATACTGCAGATACAACTATAAAAAATAATTATAGGAAATATCTGACTTATTAACCTGCTTTTATTAGTCTTATACGCAATTTTTGACTTATTAAATTGTACACTATAGTTCAGTTAAATAATACTCAACTGCACCCCCGCATGCTATAATCAACATATCAGAGACAAATTCACCATCAGGAGCAAAGCATGGCCTCAAATACTACCAATTATGTGCTTTCCGTACTTTACGAGAACAGCAGTCCCGAAAATCCACTGACGGTATCAAAAATTACCGAGCTCATACACGCCTTTCCCTTGCCCGACACTGACAAGCCAAGCCGCGATGCCGTTTCCGATGCCCTAAAGGCCATGACAGATCCTTCCTACACGCATTACTGGAATCCGCTGGACTTTGGCTTTAACATAAATGTATATACAAATCATAAAGGACATTTCAAACGTCTTGAACCGGATAATTATAGCAGCACTGCTACCCAGACAAAGTACTATGCATACAGCGGCAAACTGGAAATCCATGAAATAAAACTTCTTATGGATGCCCTGGAGAGTTACTCCTACTTAAGCAAAGAAAGTTCCATAGACCTTATATCACGCATTGCTGACCTAAGCAGGAACAGTCTCAGCAAAACACTTAACCGGGATTACGATCCCCAGGCACGCATTCCGGACATTGATTCCTATCTGATAAGTAATTTAGGCGACCTTCGGGAACTGATCAATAGTCGCCGTTTTGTGAAAATCCAGAACAGCTACTATGGCAAAGACCACACACTTAAAACCTGTAAGCCTGCAAAGGTGAAACTCATACTTCCCGTACGTGTAGTCTTCGCAAACGGTTTCTATTATCTTGTAGCAAGAGAGTACAGTACCCGTGCCGAAAAATATGTCACTACACATTACCGGGTGGACCGCCTGGATATAATAGATCTCCAGGATGGTGAACAGCCAGACCCTGAAGCCTTTAAGGAATACATGGAAGGCTACCGGAATGAAGGGCTGTCTGACTCTGCTGCCTACCGCCTGCGCCATCCCATAATGTTCGGGGGACAGCAGATAAACGCTCAGTTCCTTATGCGCAATACCGAATACATGCTGAACACTCTTCAGGATTTCTTCGGAGGAATGAGCACCATCAAAGATGCCCCGGATGAAATGATATGCCGGTATATTCCCGATGAAAGTGAAAAGACACTGTTAATGTCTACTCTTGATGAAAATGCACCATCTCCTTCCTGGCTGTTGGTGAGCGTCAAGGCTTCCTTCGGCGGCCTACGGCTATTCTTTCTCGAATACTGTGAAAATGTACGCGTCATCTCTCCTGATGACCTGGAAGAAAACATACGCAAGACCCTTAAGGATTCGCTGCAGCTCTACGGCGACGATTAATCAAGCCTTAACCGTTCTATCCAGTCAGGAATGTTACCGGGCTCATGCCACATCCATGGCAGGAAACTGCTATGGTCCCCAGCCTCTTTACCCGGCATTATGAAATAACACGGATAGTCCGCAGCTTCTTCCGGATAGGATCCAATGCCATCCGTATAGTACAGCAGGCAGGATATTTTTTTCCCGTCCTGTCTGTATTCGTTAATCCGGTTGAAAACCGGCCTGAAGTCAGTTCCTCCTAATCCCCCGTATACATGCTTCCCGGTAAAAAAGTCAATCATGTCATCAACACTGTACTCTTTTTCCTTCTTGATAGTAGCATCACATTCTAAGTACAGAACATCGTTTACATCCACTGTTTCCTTCAGTTCCTGCAGAAGATTCCTTGTCTCTTCCAGAAATAGCGGAAGAGCATTCTCGCAGCTGCCGCTGGTATCAACGGCTATAACCATAGTATCCAGGGCAGGTATCTCGCCTTCATCTATGGGCTCTATCAAAGGCATGTCTTCATAAAGTTCCATTCCATATGAATAATATACCGGATCAGGTGAATCTTCCTCCCTGTGCCTGCAGCTAAGCTGTCTTAGGTTTTGCAGCAGTTCCCTGTAATCACCACAGGGATTTTTCAGGCCATCCGTTTCATGTTCCCTGCTGCCGGATTCCTTTCCGTATTTTTTTGAATCTTTCATTAGTCTGCCCGCCAGTATCTTCGGAAGATCCGACATACTGGCAGATGCAGAGCCAAACAGGTTTTCCCTGGCAGCACTCCATTCGTCGGCAGACCTGATTCTGCCCTTTTTCAGTTTCAATCCCTCCACTGTGCCTGTCGCTATAGCATCCTGACCATTATCATCCCTATGCCACGTGCTGTGTGTATCACAGCGGACACGGCCGCTCCTTTCCAGGATTTTTTCCCTGAGCTTTTCATTTTTTTTACCCCGATAGTATGTGCCAAGCCCGGTCACTAATTCCGGCATGTCTATGTCTGTTTCCGTTTCTTTTTGGACTTCTTTCCCACAGTTCTTTTCTCTCTCCTGATCTGACATCAGGGCTTTTTCCATCACCTGACTAAGGCGTTCTGCCTGCATGTCCATTACAGCATCGGCAAGTTCTTTGTCCTTCAGTTTATGCCTTTCATCAAAATGCCCTGACAGCCCATGCATAGTAATATGAAGGACCTGCCTTCTTAATGTTTTCTCATTTTTCTGGAGAACCATTTCCGGGTCATAGAAAAGCTTTTTTCCATCTGTATATAAAGACTTCTGTTCCATATCCCCACTAACAGGAGCAGGTTCAAAAATGGCAAGGGATTCCTGAAGGAAGGGCATATCTGATTTCATCCGGCTAAGGACAAGGCTTATCCTGCGCTCTGCCTTTTCTATTTTTTTCTGTGATAAATTTTCCCGTCCCAACATTATGCACTTCTCCGTTCTTTTATTCCATAGGAAAGACCGCAGAGTTTCAGGTATTCTTCATTCTTTACCTTCATCAGTGTGTCCATTAAAATCTCCGAATCGTTTATGCTGATCATCAGCCGGTCCGTAAGGCCGCCACTGCTTGGTAGTTCACTAACAAACCTGATAAGCGTGGAAAGCATATCCGAGATCATCTCCGGCGTGTCACCCTGACTGGCACAGTGCTCCAGGTATTCCGGAATGCGGACTGCAAGGTCAAGGCGCTTTTTAGCCATGTTCT
Organism: Lachnospiraceae bacterium AB2028; assembly: GCA_000621425.1. GTDB lineage: Bacteria > Bacillota > Clostridia > Lachnospirales > Lachnospiraceae > NK4A136. The sequence continues at coordinate 413,764 of JHYJ01000003.1, read as the reverse complement.
TCCCGGAATATCTCTCAACAAGCTCCTGCGGGGATTCTGACTCCAGTATCTCATGGATGTGGGCTATGCCTATTCCACTTCCATACTCCTGATAGAAAGAACCGAAAGATGCAGCAATCTTTTCTGATTTGAGATAGCCGTAAATCATAGTATTATCCACTGTTTCAGACATATTCATCTCCTCATATGCTGAAAGCATACGGCTTAAATTTTCCCAGCCCCTTGGGGTAACCACTTCCTGCACTTTCCGGCGGCATTGATTTTCATCCTTTTCTTCCCTATAGCCTACACTGTACAGGTCTGCCTTATTCAGGCACAGATACTCTATGACAGACGGATGCAGAGCCCTTTCCCTGGCATATTCCATGAAGTCCTCAAATGACGGCTCTATGATTACCCGGTACATACGGTCAATGATAGCCGTATCCAGCTCTTTTGCACTTCGGTTATATTCAGGCGGGTTTCCGCACAGCACAATTACCCAGCCTTCCGGCAGGCGGTGCTGACCAATGGTGCCTGTCTGAAGAAATCCCAGCATTGCAGGCATGATGGTATCTGACACGCAGTTGAACTCATCAAGATGAAGTATCCCCTCGACCTTACCTTTCCTTACTTCCTCCCTGACTGCCGCGATTATTTCCGGAACAGTGTAATTCGTACACCTTTCCCCGTCCTCCTCCGAAACAACCGGGAGTCCCAGCAGCTGGTTCCTGGTCATATGCGTAAGGGAGTAGGAAACAAATCCTATCCCCAGCTCCGATGCTGTTTCCTCCACTATCTGCGTCTTACCGCATCCCGGCGGACTGTAAAGATACGGAGGCTGCCTTTTCCTGAAAGGAATGATGTATTTTCCTTTCCTATCTTTTAAAAGCAGCGCCCTGACATAATTCTTCAGGTTGTTCTTCGCATCCTTGATACCGACTATTTTCTTTTTCACCTTGTACTCCTTTCCTTTGAATTATGGTTCGTGAGTTTTCCTACTGCTCCACTTGTCACTGCAGGATACTATAATAATAAAAAAACCACTTAGGCAATTTTGCCCAAGTGGATAATTTGTCCTAATATTTTCCGACATCCTAAAGCCCTATTGATTTTTTCACTATCAGGGAATAATATGGTAAATAACATGGAAATAGCAAAAACAATAAGGAGGGTACAAATAAAATGAAGATTTATTCTGTAAATGATCCGGAATTCAAGGCTTACGGCAAGGTGCTGGATTATAATGCGGACAGTCTGGTAAAGGCACTGGATGATGCGACTCCTTTACCTGACGGGGTAGAATATGTAATGAGCTGCGCACCCCTTGAGTACACTGATGCCTTCGGAGTACTTCAGAACAATGCATACGGCGGCATGCCCATCCAGATCGGCTACTGCAATGGTCACAACACCAAGCTTAACTGCTTAGAATATCACCGTGACAGCGAGCTGAATATAGGTTCTACCGATTTCATCCTTCTGTTAGCAAAAGCAGATGACATCGTAGACGGGAAACTGGACACTTCCAAGGTAAAGGCATTCCTGGCAAAGAAGGGACAGGTTGTTGAAGTATACGAGACCAGCCTTCACTATGCTCCCTGCTCTGCAGTTAAAGGTGCCGGTTTCAAGGTTGCCATCGTTCTGCCTAAGGGAACCAACGGCGCAGTGCCTGCACTCACTGCCTTTAATGAAGAGGATAAGTGGATGACAGCCTGCAACAAGTGGCTCCTTGCACACGCAGAATCTTCTGAAGCAAAGGACGGCGCATATGTGGGCCTGACCGGTGAGAACATAGATATCAGTGCAGACATCTGATAATCTGATAGTAAAGTCAAACCCGTTTCAGCAATACGCTGAAGCGGGTTTTTTAATTCCTAGCCTGTATAAATGATTGCTGATTTTTTGAAACCGTCTACTATCTTCCATACCCCTTTGTAGATCAGCACCAGGGCAAATACGACAATAACGACCTTTTCACCGCCATTCCTTCTGAAACCGAATACGACAGGAAGGACAGCCAGGACAACCTCTGTTATTCCCCAGGCAAACTTCGCGAACCAGGTTTTATCCGCATTTCTCTTTTCCTCTATTCCCCTGAATACATCTACTCCGCCGGCGACACCTAACAGTATCAGCAGGTAAAGTATTACTATTGCTTTGTGCTCACCTGCCATAGTAATGGTAAAAACACCTAAGCTTAGCATGATAAACCCGAAATACATGATAAACTTTCCGCCCACCATGTATCTGGCCAGCTGGGAATAGAAACCTAACAGGTGTATCCCGGACATAACCAAATATGCTCCGATCAAAAATATGATCACCGACATGCCGCCCTGGGGCATGAATATCAGTATAAATGCCATAAGGATCGTAATTAATCCTGCAATTACGGTTTTTATGCGCTTGATCTTGGTCATTTTCTCTTCCTTTTATCCTACGGGGTCGTCACTGTCAAACAGTTCTATCTCTTCATTCTTCACATTGTACTCGATAAGCTTGAAGTAGGCCGGTATTCCCTTGAGGCCGTTCTTATCCGGATCCACAGAAATGCCTGCCAGCGGATTTCCTGATTTAAATATATTTCCGGTCACCATGCTTTTCTGTGCTAAAGCCGCCATAATGAATTTGCCTATATAAGTCTCGTCCTTTTGGTCCGGACCTGCAGACTTGTACTCATCCTTATATTTGTTTATATCAAACACAGGGATCTCCATGCCCGATATTTCTTCGCCAAGCGCCTTCCAGTCCGCGCTGTCATCAGGCTGGCGCTTTGCGAATATGGCATCTATCTGTCCGCGATAGGACGATATGCCTTCCCAGTCATATCTCTCCCGCTCAAAATTCTCGTAATCTCCCTTAAGATATTTCAAAGCATACACCATCTGTGCAAAAGCATGCAGGTGGTCAGACGGATTGTCTTTTAGGATTTCCTTGTATTCATTCCATGCCGGAAGGTACTTATAACGGATATAGCTGTAGTCCGGCAGGTGTCCGGCTCTTCCATGCCCCAGGTTCATTATGGAATTCTCCGACATCTGGTATACGCTGTTTATGAAAGATGCATTCTCAAGATCGTCTTTCGCTCCCGGCTTGTGGCTAAAGTGTATCGGTCTTGTGGAATAACCGTCACCCTCGTCTATCACTTCAAAGAAATGTGCGTCGGTATTATTTATAACCATTGATGGAGTTCCGGCAAAGTACCTGTGGGCCCAGGTATCAGCCAGCACATGCATGGCAAGGCCTGCTGCCGCAAGACCTTTTCCCTTTACCAGCCTGATGGTTTCCAAAAGCAGGGGACCGTTGGTATTGCATATCAGACGGTACTTATGCTTATACCAGATATTCTTTTTGCCGGGATTGGCATACAGGTCATAAGGAAGAAAGTGGAACGACCCCCATATCCTGGTGATATTCTGCAGGCCCTGAAGATCGGACCTTGCATCCGCAAGTTCTGCATTTGTCTGTGTCGTAGCTGCCGATACCGGCGCCTTTATGGATGCCAGAAAAGTAGCAGTACAGCAGTCCACAAAATTGGCACTGTAAGCAATCACCAGGCTTTCCTCATGGCTGTAGCCTGCGATCATTGCTGCCGTATATGTTGCATAATAATGAAAATCTTCCTGCATATATTATTCCTAATCCTGCTCTTTTGTTATCAGATCATATTCATCCAGCTTTTTCCTGAACCTTTTAACATATATGGCTGACAATATCAGCTCTATGAACAGCACTACGGATGTTATGGACAGGATGATTGAAATCGTCAGCTCCGGTATCGAGATTATATAGTCAAGGACAGCATCAATTATTTCATCCTCTGTCATTGTTAGATCAATATAATTATAATCGCCCAGCCTTGAAGATGTGACAAAGATCAGTACAGTATTTGTGATCAGCATAATGAACGAAAGCACTATATATATTACATTCGTCTGTTCCCCGCGGCTTTCCCTGATGGAGGCTCTCCATATTATTATCCTGACAGAAAGGCTCATGATAACTGAAACCGCTACTATTGACAGCAGAAAAACAATAAGGATAGTCATTCCCAGGTCATGGAAACCAAACATATCCTGCAGGTCCTGAAGGTCTTTGAATATGCCTGCAGCCTCAATCTTTTTCATTATTGAGGCCGTATTAAGGGTAAACTCAAGGATCAGGCGTATAACATCCCATATTCCGAATACGAGTACCATAAACCCGGAGATTGCAAGGGTCTTTTCGCTCTTTCTTAATCTGATATGAAGTTCGTCGTTTTGCAGGAGATCTTCCTTCTTTAGTACTTTCATATTTCTATGACAGTTCCTCGTATTTATCAGCAAATATTTCGTGGATCTGCTGACGCTTCTGATTCCTGTCCTGCTCACTTATCTCTTTATATGTTCCTGTTTCCTTTGCATAGCGGATAAGGGAATCTGCTATCATGTCACAGTAATCCAGCATCTGCTCCTGTATATAGCACACATCCGTGTAGAGACTGTCATCATATCCGCTGCCACTGTTTTCATGTGCCCGCTGAACATAATGCTGCTTTGCTATTGCACTGAGGGCAGTAATTTCTTCCCTGTAGAATAGTATGGTTTCAGCTATTGTTACGGTTCTTTTTTCATATTCCAGGTAGGTAAGCTGCATGACCTCATAAATTGACTTTCCTACTACTTTCAGTTCGCGGATATCATCTTCCCTGATCTGTCCATCTGATTCCCTGTAAGAAACATAAACATTATGAAGCCGCCTGGCAATATTGGTGCTTCTTCCCAATGCCGTGCTGACCCTGATGAGCATGTTTACACTTGCTCTTTCGTTATTTTCCATTGTCTCTCCGGAGAGTTTCGACAGATAGGCATCTATCTGCTCTTTATATTTTTCTGCCCTCTCGCAAAGTACCGGGACCTGATTGAATTTTTCGAGATCTTTTTCGACTATCGAATTAAATGCATCTCCTACTGTATTTAACAGCTGCTTAACAGCAGTATCCGACTGCTCTATTGCAAAAGATACATCCTGAAGGAAACTTTCGTCGAGCATCGTAAGCACATTTGCTTTTTCCATTTTTTCTTCTTCACTTAACGGAATGGTCTTATTCGCAAGTGCTACGATAACTTTGGAACAGGGAAGCCATATGAGGCAGCCTATGATGTTTACCATTGTATGTACAGCAGGTATGCCTATGGCCCCCACTTCCTTTTCAAGGCCGGAAAAACCGATTAGGTAATTAAGCAGGTAAAATACCAGCATGACGGGGATGGTCTTCAGAAGATTATAATAAAGATTCATTACTGCCGTGCGCTTACCGTTATTTGATGCTCCGAGAGATGACATCAGGGCCGTAATGCAGGTTCCCACCTGCGCGCCGCAGATTAGAGGGAATGCCATTCCGTAAGTGATCCCCATGGAAAGGGCGAATGCCTGCACGATACCGATAACAGCATCCGAACTCTGGATGATAAGAGCAAACACACAGGCAAAGAGAAAGCCCAGCACAGGATTTGAAAAGCTTACAAGCATATTCTGAACGGCAGGTATTGCCTTAAGGGGCGCAACCCCCTGGCTCATAAGGTTCATGCCTATCATCATTACGGAAAATCCCAGAAGAACGGTTCCTATATTTTTCTTCTTGTCTGCCTTGGCAAACATCATCAAGGCAACACCTATTATGGCAAGGAAGGGTGAAAACGTACTTGGCTTTATCAATGTCATAATCAATGACTCACCATCAATACCGTTAAGGGAAAGAACCCAGGCTGTTGCCGTAGTTCCCAGATTTGCTCCTATGAGTAAACCGGATGCCTTTGAAAGTTCGATTATCCCGGAATTAACAAGTCCGACGGAAAGTACCGTTATGGCAGATGATGACTGGACTATCGCCGTAAGTACAGCACCGAACACAAAGGCTGTAAAACGGTTCTTAGTAATTGCTCCTATAAAGCCTTTTAGCGCTCCACCGGTCATTTTGGTAAGCGAACCGCTGAGCGTTTCCATTCCGAACAGGAAAAGCGCGAGACCTCCCAGCATCGAAGTTATGACATTTAATATTTCCATGGATGACATTAACGGTTACCCCCTCCGTAACTGTTCTGAGTGATCGGCTTACTTTATTTCATCTATGTCATACAGACTATCCACTCTTACTACCTTCTTCACGGTATCTTTTGATACCAGATACCACTTTCCATCATCCTGTGAATAATGTACAATCCTACGCGGTGACCTGTTCAAGATATCCGGGTTGTTAATAATGATACCCTTCCAGTCTGTCAAATTATTTGACGCTTTCACTGAATTATAAGCCTGCACTATATCATTGTTATTTTTGATTATCTCATCGAGTGCACTTTTTATTATATTTGTTTTATCTATGTTACTATTATTCGTGTCTTCCTCGTACACGTCAAACAGCCTTCTCCATGAAAAAGTTTTCGATCCATTGCTACATAAGCTTAAAGCATTCTGGTACCCGCCTTCTTTACTGAACTTTATCCTGTAATCACCAAATGAAAGAAGTATGGCCGTAAACTTATTCTGATCTTTTATTCCATTTGGATTAATTATATTTACTAAAGCATTTTTATATGATATGAATGTTTTCATATCCGAGATTCCATTTACCTTTGATATCTCTATAAGGAAATTAATCATTCCTTCAAAATACGGCAATTCTTTTTTTTCTGCGTTATCAAGTTCTTGTTCCCATGCTGGATTCGTTGACTTAAGCTTATACTTTTCAATCTCTTCAAACAGCTGATTATACACATGTCCATAATCAAAATATGTTTTCATGCTTTCCATTATTTCTGAACCAAAACGGTTGGGATTATCCAATAAGTCTCCATCCGGATTATTGCCAAATGCCGTCGTAACAAAACATTCAGCAAATCCTTTAATGATATGCTTGGTTATCAGATTGTCATAGTTGTGTGATGTAAATCGTGCGATAGGCCTCATAAGTTTTTCTATCAGTGAAACCCACTGATTTATATTCTTAGTATTATCGCTTTTTATTGTGCCATCCTTATCGACCTCATATGCCCTTTCCAAATATGCATAATAAAACGATGCTTCTATAATTGTTTTATATTCTGCATGGCCATCCTTATGACTGGACAGTTCTTTAAAAAGTCCTTCTTCGGTTTTGCCATCAATTTGCTGCATGTTCTGTCCGCTGTACAATCTATGATATAAAATATCCAGAATATTGCTTGTCCAGACATAATCGCTGATGGTTATTTTTCCCTCATCGCATAACATTCTGAATCTGCTAAGAAAAGTAATTATATTCTTTTCGTCTATCCATTTGAAACATGATTCTTTTCCATCGCCAAAAAAGAATGCCTTATTTTTCACGGAAAACCTATACTCAAAAATATAATATATGAAATTCATCATGTATGGCGCTATATCTTTTGTGGAACCAGCAGGATCAAAATCATCCCTGTATTTCCAGAACAAGTCAGTCCAGTTGCCGTCCATTTTTTCTTCATACTCAGACATTTTATCAATATCCTGCTGATCAATATCCTGCTGAGTTGCGGTCTTTCTCATTTTGTCCAGTTCGGAGTATAAAGTATTTTTGAAATTATCAAACGCAGACAGGGATTTTCCACGTCCGTTCATTTTAATATATATGCTGTCTCCTGCATCTATGGTACACCAGTCAAAAAAAATATTTCCCTTTTTTAATATGTCTAAATATTCTCCTGCTGCTTTCTTTTTGTCGCTTTCTTTTTCTGTAATTTTCAGAAACTCTGCCTGTATAGTGTCTAAAACTACCAGCATGGACTGGACTGTCGGATCATTTTTCCAGGCTTCAAAAAATCCGATATCATCATTTATTTTTTCACTTATTTTTACTTCAAATACATCTATTCTTTTAAACGGATTGCTTCCATCGTCAACACCTGTAGCTAAAAAGCGGCAAAACTCCGTTGCAAAATCCCTGGTAAGATACTTAAAACGGGACAATGATTTCACTGATTCCCAATCTTCACATCCAGCTGAAAGAAATAGCGTGATCAGGTACAGGAGTGTAAGCCTCTGCTGTCCATCATATGGTACATATATTTTTCCATCATGGGTTCCATATACGAAATCCACTTTTTTTTTCTCATCTTTTTTTAAACTCTGCAGCAGTTCTTCAACAAAATTATTACGAATTTCTTCAGTACTTTTTCTTCCCTGTGCGTAATCCCTCTGTATGATTGGTATTTCAATACTATTACTATTAGCAAGCATCTTTGTCAGTGTCATGTCCTGACTTATTTCATAATTATTATTCATTGTCAGCATCCCCCTTATTAAAATAATCCCATATAGTTTCTGTAATTACTTTTTTGTACTCATCACAGTCTTCATTGGTCCAGTGAAGCATGTTATTTGGATGTGAAGTATAAGTTTTGTCAAAAACATTTCTGGTACAAAAAGGTATGAATCTTGAGACATCTTTTTTCTTACCCCTGACAATATCGCCTATTATCATTCTCTTCATAAAAAAGGGAACATTTTTATATGACTTGTTTGTTACCTCATCCAGAAGTGCCATATTCCCTATACCATTAAGCATGCTGTCATCCAAATCAGATCCCATATATTTAACTAAAACACCCGCCGCTTTTGTTGCTGCGTATTTAGTTGCATTTTTCTGATTCATACCCAGACCTATCTGAATATCATACTCATTATCATATTCTTTGATTGCCTTATCCAGCTCTATATAGTCCTTATTGTTTGGATCATTTATCTGGGCTATCATTATAGAAATATAATTTCTATACTCCTCTGCTGCAGTGGAAGTGAATTCCGTTGCATCTGCTTTTGCATGGATATGTTCAAGGTTCCATCTTTCCTTCTTGTATCTTGAGAAAGGGAAATAACTATCCCTTGATACCTGATCTTTCTGTTTTGAATCGTTTAAAATGGAAATTATATTAAACAACAGCAGTGTGTCATTAATCATTTTATAGTTATTGTTGTAGCTCAGATTATTCAGATATTTTACATAGTCATCTTTATTTTTTTTCTGTCTGTTATTATTGATAAATCCTATGTGTTCCCCTATTTTATCTGTTATTTCTTTCCTGATCGCTGTCTTAGATTTGTACTTCTTATCGGAAAAATCATCCAATAACCCCTTTGCATCATACTTGCCAACACTTATCAGATATCCGATCAGATGGTACCATTCGCGGTCTTCGTACCAGGCCTTAAAAAGCATATAAATATCATGGGTCTTTTTCCAGACACTCAGTCCTACAGGCACTTCATTTTCATCATCCTTGTGACACTCAAGATAATTTGCGATAATAATGAATGAACCTCTTTTTTCATTAAATTTCATAAACTCATCATATTCTTCACCAGGATTAGTCTCAGGGAAAAATTTTTCCGACAGTATGTCAAAAATGAAATCTATGCGTGTATCCTCATATTGGTCAGACCCTTCCGTAAGAAAATACCAGAACTCATCTTTTCTCAGATTGCTTTCAATCTCATCCCACTGCCGCGATATTTTTATTCTTTCATTTTGAAGATGTTCACGTTCAATTTTTTCCCGATTAGCCTTCTCCATTGCCAAAGCAACAGAGTCGTCAGACCTTCCCTCAATAATCTGCGCACCGGATTCTTTTTTTATGCAGTAATCATCAAGCATCAGGTTTGCTTTTATCAGTTCGCTGCTAGTCAAAGGTATCTTGCCGGTATTAGTTTTTGAAAAATAGTTATGTGCATCTCCATCTACTTTAGGGTCTATTTCATACCAAATGACACTTGTTTTGTCTAAAAGCTTTTTCGCAAAATCTATTTTTTTCGTTAACTGTTTCCCCAATTCTACTTCTGCCCATGCTTTTATAGTTTCATACGCCTTCGTAATATGATACAGGTCTATGTTATTTTCATTTACTGTATTAAGATCTTTTAATGCATCAGCAAAACTGTCTCCTCTTTTTTTGCTTTTGTATTCCAAACTATAGCACTTGTGAAAATCTTCTATTTTCTCATCTCCAAATATTTGTTCCCATACATACTGAGGTGTTTTCTCTGTCACTTCGGCTATATATTTAAGAATCAGAAAAATAGTTGTAAGTCTCTGCTGACCATCTACAACTATCATTTTTTTATTATTTTCCTCGCTTGTATCAAAAGCAACAGGCTGAAGACAATACGGATTTTTCTGATTTTTATCGATTCCGTGAATATCATTCAACAAGTATCTAACTTCTGTTTTTCCCCATCTGTAACCCCTCTGATAATCCGGTATCAAAAAAGTAAATCCCGTATTAATTATCTCTCTGATCGTTAACTGTTTTTTGTTGTATTCACTCATACCCTTTTCCTTCTCTGTTATTAAAACTGTATTTTTAACTTATTAAAAAAAGGCATAGCCACAGAATTGGCTATGCCGTCATTTACCTAATCAGTCCTTTTTCTCCTCGGCTGCCTTAGCGGCTTCGGCGGCTTTCTTGGCCTCAGCTGCCTTCTTGGCTTCCGCTGCTTTCTTTGCCATTTCTTCACGCTGCTTTGCCTCGGCTTCGAGAACTTCCGGAGACTTGGTGTAAGTCACAGTTTCCTTCTCACCGTCCGGTGTCTGGTAGCCTGCTACCATTGTAAGGCACTTCTTGGGACACTTCTCTACACAGAAACCGCATGCTATGCAGTCAAATCTGTTGATGGTCCATGTGCCCTTTATCTTGTCTATTGAAAGAGTACCGCAGGGACAGCATCTCGTACACATACCGCAGCCTATGCAGTCGTCGATTGAGATCTCAATATGTCCTCTGGTACGCTCTTTATACTCAGCAGGCTCTGCCGGATATTTTGTTGTCACCGGCTTTGAAAAGAAATTCTTAAGTGCGGCACCCGCAAATGTCATTACTGCCATTATTCTTCCTCCTGATTATCTTTCCGTACAGCTGATGCAAGGGTCTATAGTTACGGCAAGTATACCCACATCTGCATAGTCGGCACCCTTAAGTACTGCGCAAAGACCTGCAAGGTTTGCAAAGGTAGGGGTGCGGACACGCATGCGGTCGAGGTTAGGAGTACCGTTACCTCTTATGTAGTAGTCAGCCTCACCACGGGGCTGCTCTATTCGCATGAAGTATTCACCGTCAGGATTGCCCTTAACTACTGCTGCCAGCTCACCTTCGGGAAGCTTGTCCAGAGCCTGTCTGATAAGGTCGATGGACTGGTAGATCTCACCGATCCTGACTTCGCATCTGCCGTAGCAGTCACCGTCGTTGCTGATGATGGGCTCCATATCCAGCTCGCCATATGCAGCATAGCCTCTCATACGCATATCCGTAGCGATACCGCTGGCTCTTGCGAAAGGACCTGCACAGCCGAGTGCATGTGCCTGTTCCTTAGTAAGCACGCCCACTCCCTTCATACGGGACTCAACGGTATAGTCATTCATAAAGGTCTTCTCAAGAACCTTGGTCTCTTTTTCAACATAATCAAGCATCTCAAGGATTGCCTTCTGCATATCAGGTGTGATGTCCTTAAGTACGCCGCCGACTTTGTTTACGGAGAAGATTACTCTTCCGCCGGTGGTAAGCTCTATTACATCAAGTACCTTTTCACGTACTCTCCAGCACTGATAGAAAAGGTTCTCAAATCCGAATGCATCAGCCATAAGGCCTGCCCAAAGCAGGTGGCTGTGAAGTCTTGAAAGCTCGAACCATATGGTACGGAGGAACTTTGCCCTGTCGGGTACTTCGATGTTCATGATGTGCTCAACAGTATCGCAGTAACCGTATCCGTGACCGAAGCTGCAGATACCGCAGACACGCTCTGTCACGTAAACCATCTGGTTAAAATCTCTCTTTTCAGTAAGCTTTTCCAGACCTCTGTGTATGAAACCGATGGAAGGAAGGACATCAACGATCTTCTCATCCTCAAGTACGAGGTCCAGATGTATAGGCTCCGGAAGAACCGGATGCTGTGGTCCGTAAGGAATTACGCTTCTTTTACCCATTAGTTTTGGCCCTCCTTCTTAGGAACGAAAGGTGTCTCTTCCTCGATCCTGTAAAGTTTATTATGAAAATCAAGGTTAATAACTTTGATGTTTGCTCCGAAAAGCTCCCTCATTTCATTCTCATAGAATGCAGCGTAGGGGAAGATATCTGAGATACTTGCGATCTCTGTATCTCTCTTGTCATTGTCCAGTGAGATGCGGACATTGAACATATCATAATTATCATCATCTACAAATGAGTAGCTGAGTTCCAGCTTTTCATCTTTCCTGAGCCATGCAGCGCATGCCTGTGAAAGACGCAGGCCCTTGCTCTTCATTTCCATTGCCTTTACGGAAAGTTCACCGGGCTCTATAGCAATGATCTCGTTTTTTCCTTCTGTTGCTGTCACTACTTATCCTCGCTTTCCGCAGTCTCTTCTGCTTTCTTTTCCTTATCTTCAGTAAGGGACTCGCCCTTTTCCATCTTTTCCAGTCTCTCCTGGAAAACTCCGATGCCCTTTACTATACCGTCGATTATAGCCTGAGGCCTTGCAGCACATCCGGGAACATACACATCAACGGGGATTACCTGGTCAGCTCCGCCAAGGATGTTGTAGCAGTCCTTGAAGACGCCTCCGGTACAGGCACAAACGCCTACTGCAACTACGACCTTGGGATCAGCCATCTGATCGTAAAGCTGCTTTACTACAGGTGCATTCTGTGTATTTATGCCACCGGTTACCAGCAGGATATCTGCCTGCATGGGATCGCCGGTATTAATGATTCCGAATCTTTCCGCATCATAGACGGGTGTCAGGCAGGCAAGTACCTCTATGTCGCAGCCGTTGCAGCTGGAACCGTCATAATGCATTACCCAGGGTGATCTTGTGATTTTATACATATTTTTTTCTCCTTAATCCTAAGAACCTTATCCTAAGAAATAAATAAGTACAAGTATATTGAAACCTGCAGCTACCAGTGTTACAGCCCATGAAACCTTGATCATCACATCGGACTTAACACGAGCCGAAGTATTGTCGATCAGGATCTCAAGGAAATAAACAAGTGCAATGACTACAACTGCAGCAAGTATGCTCCAGGGATTGCTGTTGATGATGAAAAGCGCAACCATTCCGAGAAGGAATACAGTCTCGTACCACTCAGCAAGAGTGTAGATACCGAAGTTCCTTGAACCGATCTCGGAGGTGATACCCTTTACGATCTCCTGGTTAGGATGATGTGAAGTACTTATATCAAAAGGTGACTTCCTCATCTTAATAGTAAGTATGAATATGAATGCTACGAACACGCCGGGAAGATATACGATAGGACTGATATCTCCCTTGATTATCTCTGCTGTCTCAAAGCTGCCCCTTACCATATAGAAAGCTATACAGGTAAGAAGTACGCAGGGCTCGTATGCTACCATCTGAAGCAGCTCTCTGGATGCACCGATGGAAGAGTAATGTGAGCCGGTAACAACAGCTGCGAAATAAAGGAACATCACAGCAGTTGAAAGCACGAACATGCACATCAGTATATCCATTCCAAGGAACATCATGCCTCCGGTCATAACAATGAAGAAGAGGTATGACATCATGAAGAAATTCTGTGAAGGTGCTACATGGATAGGATCCTTATGAAGTAGCTTACCCAGGTCATAAAAAGGCTGGAGAAGGGGAGGTCCCACACGTCTCTGCATTCTTGCAGAAATCTTTCTCCCTATACCATCGATCAGACCGCCGATCAGCGGTGCAAATAATACATAGCAAATTGCTGAGATCAGTTTTCCGCTTATCATCAGAACATACCTCCTATAGAATATCCGCCAAGCATACTGAATATGATAAGCAGTGCTACAAGTGCTACCACCTGAGCAGGCTTCATCAGCTTTTCAATGCTGAGCATTTTTTCAAAGTAGTAATTCGACATCATGAGGGTCTTTTCTTCACCCATGAAATCAACGAAACCGTTATTCTTTCCGGTATTGATACCGCCCATGTAAGCAAGCTTTTCTGTTGAGTGATCGTTCTTGCCGCTTGCATAAAGTACCAGGGGCACGATGAACACCAGCATAAGTATTGTGATCAGTATGTACATTGTGGATGCCGGAATAGCTGCGCCGTTAGTATTGAACATGTCGCTGCCGGCGATAATTGAATCCACATAGTAAACGGAAACAACAGGAAGGAATACGCAAAGGAGTATCATTACCAGTCCGTGTACCCAGAAGGAGATCATCTCTCCGGCATGGGTAACATCCTTAACCTTCTTTTCCTTATGGGGATGAGCTATAAGCTTGCCCATCCACTTGCACCAGTAAAGTGATGTGATGGCACTACCGAATACTATGAAGAGGATAAGCAGGATATGCTTTCCGTCTACCATTCCCTTAAGTGCAGACCACTTTGCAATCAGCATACCAAAGGGAGCAAGGAACATGCCTGTGATACCGATGAACATGAACATTGCATGCTTAGGCAGCATGTAAAGCAGTCCGTGGAAGTCTTCCACATCACGGCTATGGAGTGAGTTCTCCGTAGCACCGACAACCTGGAAGAGCAGTGACTTGGATACTGCGTGGAAAAGAAGCAGGAATATGCAAGCCCATGTTGTCTCTGCAGTACCAACGCCTGCGCAGGCAGTCATGAGACCTAAGTTTGAAATAGTGGACATAGCAAGTATCTTCTTTGCATCTGTCTGAGATACAGCCATAAGTGATGCAGCGATGAAGGTGAATCCTCCGATAAATGCTATGAATGTTCCGACAACGTTTCCGGCCATAAGGGGTGCCAGTCTGATAAGGATGTAAATGCCTGCCTTTACCATGGTCGCTGAGTGGAGCAGAGTAGAGGAAGGTGTAGGTGCAACCATCGCACCAAGAAGCCATGTTGAAAAAGGAAGCTGTGCGGATTTTGTAAGAGCCGCAAAAGCCATAAGGAATACGGGAAGCAGACTAACTGCGCCCAGGAATGAGGTCATCTGAGGTATTACCATCAGGAAGGTCCTGAAGGAAAGGGTAGGATAAACATAATTATAGAAAGCGATTATTCCAACAACCAGTGCGGCACCGCCTAAAAGGTTCATCCACAGTGCCCTGAAGGAGTTATTAACAGCTTCTTCCGTTCTGGTATATCCAATAAGAAGGAAGGAGCATACGCTGGTGCACTCCCAGAAGAATACCAGCCAGATCAGGCTTGCGCATGTTACGAATCCGAACATTGCACCCATGAACATAAAGAGAAGTGCAAGGAAATAATTTCTTCTATCCTGCACTTCCTTATGATGGTTATGATAACCTTCCATATATCCAACTGCATACATAATAATAAGGCTTCCCACAACGCCTACGAGAATAATCATAAGCAGTGCAAGCTTATCAATATAAATATGCTCGATTTCTTCGGGAGCTGCTATTTCTTCCTGGAAAATAATTGCTGCCGTAGGCAGAATGGAAAGAAGGCTTACCCAGGCTCTCTTATACTTAAAGCTCAGGAATGTAACAACAAGGACTATGAGGATCTCGCCGGCTAGAATGACGTAATCCGCAATCTCCGTATTCACGTACATTCCCTGACCGAAGGCGAAACCTCCGCTTACTCCTTTATAAACGAAAAAGGCAACCGACGCTATCATTATAACGACGGCACCAAAGTAGGAAACAATGTTTCCGAACTTACTCTTTCCGCAGCAGAGAAGGATCACTGCCATAAGGAAAGGAAAACAAATCAGAAAAGGAATAATTAAGTCGAACATCCCTGACCTCCCAAATACATTTGTGTTAATTTTTGCCTATTTATTGTATGTTATTTTAGTTCTTATGTAAATATGAATATGTGGTTAAAAAGTAATACATTAGTACAATATGTAGTTTTTATGTTACGTTCACCCACCGATAGCTCTGCTGCCGGTGGGGCCAGTTCGCTGGCTCACTTTACACCGTCAGCAGAGGCTATACGGTGGATGAGATACACAGATCTCGAATAATACACACAGGCAACGTTATGGAAAAACTTAATTGTTATCTGTGTCTTCTCCTGACTCTTCAGATTCTGAAGGAGCAGAATCGATATCGTCAACATCATCTAATTCATCTGTATCCGGCAATTCATCAGATGAGTTGGAGTCGGAATATTCAACAGGGACGGAGTGGTCGCCGGTTGATGGGACGGGCTGGTCGGCATCCTCTATTTTTTCACGGACTTTGGCGATGCGGGCTACCTTTACACCTTCAGATACATTCATCATCTTTACACCGGAAGTGATACGGCTATGGACAGGTATCTCGCTCATGCTCACCTGGATGATGATGCCACCGGTGGTGATCATCATTATCTCATGGTCATCTGTTACGGCCTTTACACCTACAACATCGCCGGTCTTTTCGGTGATCTTGTAGCACTTGAGTCCTTTTCCTCCACGTTTCTGCATCCTGAATTCTTCCAGCTCGGAACGCTTACCGATACCGTTTTCAGAAACTATAAGGAGTGAGTCACCCTGATGGTCAAGCTGCATTCCTACAATTTCATCGTCATCGTTAAGTTCCATACCCTTAACACCCATGGTATCCCTGCCCAGACATCTTACATCCGTCTCAAGGAAACGGATGCACATTCCCTTCTTGGTAACAAGGAAGATGTGGGTATCCTTATCAGTCTGCTTTACTTCTATGAGCTCATCGTCATCACGAAGGTTGATGGCAATGAGACCGTTCTTCCTTATGTTAGCGAAATCCATTATGGAAGTCTTCTTTACGATACCTTTCCTTGTGACCATGAAAAGGTTCTTGCCTTCGTTAAATTTCTCAATAGGAATAACGGCAGATATCTTTTCCTCAGGCTGAAGCTGTAAGAGGTTGATGATTGCTGTACCCCTTGCAGTCCTTCCTGCCTCAGGTATTTCGTATGCCTTCAGCATGTATGCACGGCCCCTGTTAGTAAAGAACATGATGTGGTTATGGGTAGAGGTCATGAGAAGGTCTTCGATAAAGTCGTTATCGATAGTTGTCATTCCCTTGATTCCCTTGCCGCCGCGGCCCTGGGTACGGAAATTATCAACAGTCATTCTCTTGATATATCCGAGGCTGGTCATTGCAAGAACCGTATTCTCCAGAGGAACAAGCTCTTCATCACGGATCTCCGAATCGTCATATGTGATGGCTGTTCTTCTGTCATCACCGAACTTATCAGCTATCTGTGTGATCTCTGTTTTGATGACACCAAGCAAGAGCTTTTCATCTGCAAGGATAGCCTTGAGTTCTGCAATAAGCTTAACCAGCTGTGCATGCTCATCCTCAAGCTTTGCTCTTTCCAGACCTGTAAGAGCCCTCAACTTCATCTCTACTATGGCATTGGCCTGGGCTTCGGAAAGACCGAATCTTTCCATGAGCTTGCTCTTTGCTTCCTGAGTATTCTGGCTGGCCCTGATGATGCTGATGACTTCATCAATATTATCAAGGGCAATAAGCAGGCCCTGTAAAATGTGGTCTCTTTCCTCAGCCTTATTGAGATCGTACTTAGTCCTTCTGGTAACTACATCTTCCTGATGCTTTAAGTAATAGGTAAGAAGCTCAAGCAGGTTCATTACCTTGGGCTGGTTATCAATAAGTGCAAGGCTGATCACACCGAAGGTTGTCTGCATGTCAGTATGCTTATAAAGCTTCTTCAGTACTATATTCGCATTGACATCCCTTCTGATCTCAATTACTACACGTGTACCTTCACGGCTGGACTCATCACGGATAGCAGTGATGCCGTCTATCTTCTTATCCCTTACAAGGTCAGCAATCTTCTTGATCATGTTTGCCTTGTTTACCATATAAGGCAGTTCCGTAACAATGATCTGAGTCTTGCCGTTAGGAAGTGTTTCTATATTAGAAACACCACGTACAAGGATCTTTCCGCGGCCTGTGCGATATGCTTCCTTAATTCCTCTGGTACCAAGGATCTGTGCACCGGTAGGGAAGTCAGGTCCATGTACTATGGACATAAGTTCATCAATAGAAGTCTCCCTTCCTTCTTCTACACGGTTATCAATAATCTTAACAACCGCACCTATGATCTCCCTTAAGTTATGGGGAGGTATGTTCGTTGCCATACCTACCGCGATACCTGTGGTACCGTTAACTAAAAGGTTAGGGAACCTGCTGGGAAGAACTGTAGGCTCTGTCTCAGTCTCATCAAAGTTAGGAACAAAATCAACAGTGTCTTTTCCTATATCACGAAGCATTTCCATGGACATCTTGGAAAGCCTTGCTTCCGTGTATCGCATTGCAGCCGCGCCGTCGCCGTCAACTGAACCGAAATTTCCGTGTCCGTCAACAAGAGGGTAACGGAGGTTCCATTCCTGTGCCATGTTTACCAAAGCACCGTATATGGAAGAGTCACCGTGGGGGTGATATTTACCCATGGTATCACCGACGATACGGGCACACTTACGGTGAGGCTTATCCGGCTCGTTGTGAAGCTCTATCATGGAGTAGAGGATACGACGCTGAACAGGCTTTAATCCGTCACGCACATCAGGCAGGGCACGGGAAGCAATTACACTCATTGCATAATCGATGTAATACTTCTCCATCGTCTGCTTCATATCTACTTCTTGGATTTTGTCAAAAACTTTGTCATCCATTTTAAATTCCTCTTTCTGCCGCCTTTGGCGGCCACGCGGAAAAAATTTGCATATACAAATTTTCTAATGCGACTATAAGACTATTCTCTTGTCTTAATTATCATATTCTATTGTTATACTGTTATTGTAACAATATATCACATGCATAAGACAGAAAAACCATTTCACTGTCTTATATTTCATCAAATATCAAGATTCTGTACATACTTAGCATTAGCTTCTATGAAGTCTCTTCTGGGCTCGACTTTGTCACCCATAAGAGTAGTAAATGTCATATCAAGCTCTGTCTCTGCCTCTTCATTCATGTTGACTCTTAAGAGTACACGGCGCTCAGGATCCATGGTAGTTTCCCAGAGCTGGTCAGCATCCATCTCACCAAGTCCCTTGTAACGCTGTATCTTATTATTCTGGTCACGGCCAACTTCATTAAGTATCTGTGCAAGCTCGTCATCCGAATATGCATACCATACTTTTTTATTCTTCTCTAATTTATAGAGAGGAGGCTGTGCGAGATATACATGTCCATGCTTTATAAGCTCAGGCATGAATCTGTAAAGGAATGTAAGCATAAGAGTAGCAATATGCGCACCGTCCACATCGGCATCGGTCATAATGATTATCTTATTGTAACGAAGTTTTGAAATATCAAAGTCTTCATGTATACCTGTACCGAATGCTGTGATCATTGCCTTTATCTCAGCATTACCAAGTATTTTATCAAGCCTTGCTTTTTCTACATTAAGGATTTTTCCCCTAAGAGGAAGGATAGCCTGTGTAGCCCTTGACCTTGCGCTCTTTGCAGAACCGCCGGCGGAATCTCCCTCGACTATGTAGATTTCGCAGTTCTCAGGATTTCTGTCTGAACAGTCTGCAAGCTTACCGGGAAGTGCAGCACCGTCAAGTGCAGTCTTTCTTCTTGTAAGATCCCTTGCTTTCTTTGCAGCTTCCCTTGCACGCTGTGCAGTCAGTGACTTTTCTATGATAAGCTTTGCCACATTAGGATTCTGCTCAAGGAAGTAGGTAAGCTGTTCACTAACAATGCTGTTAACAGCTGTACTTGCAATAGAGTTACCCAGCTTCTGCTTGGTCTGTCCCTCGAACTGTGGATCTTCTATCTTTACGGAAATGATTGCAGTCAGTCCTTCACGCACATCTTCACCGGAAAGATTAGGCTCGTTATCTTTTATCAGCTTATTCTTTTTACCGTAATCATTGAGTATCCTGGTGATTGCACGCTTGTAACCGTCAACATGCATACCGCCTTCAGGGGTATTGATATTGTTAACATATCCGTATACCATCTCGTTGTAGCCGTCATTATGCTGCATTGCTACTTCGACATATACATCATTTCTTGTTCCTTCGAAATAAAGGATATTTTCATAAAGGGCAGTTTTGTTTTCATTAAGATACTTAACGAATTCCTTTATACCGCCTTCATAATAAAATTCATCAGTACGGTCTCCGGCATCATCACGCTTATCCGTAAGTATTATGCGGAGTCCCTTGGTAAGGAATGCCATCTCCCTGAAACGCTGTTTTAACGTGTCATAGTCAAAAACAGTGTCTTCAAAGATCTGGGGATCCGGCTGGAAAGTAACCTTTGTACCGGTCTTTCCTTCTTCACATTTGCCAACTATCTTAAGGGGATAGCAGACTTTTCCTCTTTCATAACGCTGGTTGTAGATCTGTCCGTCATGATAAATATCAACTTCAAGCCAGGTAGAAAGCGCATTAACAACAGATGCACCTACACCGTGAAGTCCACCTGAAACCTTGTATCCGCCACCGCCGAATTTTCCGCCGGCATGAAGGATAGTAAATACAACCTCAACTGCAGGAAGACCTGCTTTCTGGTTGATACCTACAGGGATTCCTCGTCCATCATCGGTAACAGTGATATAGTTTCCGGGATTAATATCCACATAGATATTCTTACAGAATCCGGCCAGTGCTTCATCAACCGAGTTATCAACTATCTCATAAACAAGATGGTGAAGACCGCGAAGGGAAGTAGTACCGATATACATACCGGGACGCTTTCTAACAGCCTCAAGTCCCTCAAGGATCTGAATCTGGTCAGCACCATATTCCTGAGTAACATGCTCCCTTTCAATTTCTTCGGCATTCTCTTTTTCCTTAAGTTCTTCTGTCAGCTCAGCCTGTGACTTAATTTTTTCATCAGTCATATCCATCTGAGTCTTATTAAGGCTTTCAAGAATGTCCCTTCCTTCGTCTCTGATTTCTTCGCTCATTTTTGCTCCTTCGGATATATATCCTTAGTTCTCGCTCTGTACTGTGCCTTCTGTTACTTTATATACTTTGTCGTATTCAAAACGGTTGTTTACAAAATCATCAAGTCCCGTACAGGTAATAACTGTCTGTGTATCACCTATACTGTTTAGCAGGTGGTTCTGTCTGTTGCTGTCTAATTCAGACAATACATCATCAAGCAGGAGAATAGGATTTTCTTTCGTTATCTTTTTTACCAGTTCTATCTCTGCAAGCTTCAGTGAAAGTGCAGCCGTGCGCTGCTGTCCCTGGGATCCGTAGACTCTTACATCCACATCATTTGTATAGAAAATGAAATCATCCCTGTGGGGGCCCACTGTTGTATTTTTAAACTTTATGTCCTTCTCAACATTTCTTTTTAATTTATCTTCAAGCTCAGCTGAAGTAGAGAAGGGAGCATATACTATTTTTATTTCTTCCTTATTGCCGGAAATATCTTTATGTATAGAGTAGATGATCTCGTTTAGTTCTTCAGTAAATTTCTTTCTTCTCTCTATTATCTTGGTTCCGTAGGATATGAGCTGTGTGTCATAAATGCTCAGCATATCCCTATAGTCAGGCCTGAAGTATATTTCCTTAAGGATGTTGTTCCTCTGGGTTATAACCTTGTTGTAGTTATTCAGGTCATAGAGATAGATCTGATCAAGCTGGCACAGTTCCAGATTTATAAATTTTCTTCTTTCCGCCGGTGAGTTTTTTATGATGTTAAGATCTTCAGGTGAGAAGAATACTATATTTAATAATCCGTAGAGCTCTGATAATTTTTTTATCCTTACTTTGTCGACGGCAACGCCTTTGGACATTGACTTGCGAAGATGCATGTCTATGCGTCTTTCCATTCCGTCTTTTTCAATCAGGGTTTTTATATGACCCTCACTGGCATCAAAGTTTACAATGTCCCTGTCCTTGGAACCTTTGTGGGACTTTGCGGTAGAAGACATGTAAATAGCTTCAAGTATGTTAGTCTTTCCCTGGGCATTGTTTCCATAAAGGATGTTAACGCCCTTATCAAAATCTATCTTAAGATTTTTATAGTTTCTGTAATTGTCAAGCTCAAGCGACTTGATAAGCATTTACTGTACCTTCACCTTTATGCCTTCTGTTTCGAACTCATCTCCCTTATAAAGTTTTTTTCCGCGCTGAGTACAAACCTCGCCGTTAACCTTCACTTTTTCGTCAAGGATCATGTACTTAGCTTCCACGCCTTCACTTGCAATGTCAGCAAGCTTCAGTGCCTGGCCCAGCTTTATATATTCATCTTTTATGGT
Organism: Lachnospiraceae bacterium AB2028; assembly: GCA_000621425.1. Classification (GTDB taxonomy): domain Bacteria; phylum Bacillota; class Clostridia; order Lachnospirales; family Lachnospiraceae; genus NK4A136. The sequence continues at coordinate 391,642 of JHYJ01000003.1, read as the reverse complement.
GATAGTTTTTTCCGTCATTTCCTATGCCTACACACTAACTGCCTATATGGCATGATGATAAATCTGCTGCCTTTTATGAAATGTTGATGGGCAGTATCACATAGATGTAGTTTTCTTTTTCATCCTTGATGAACATAGGGGTGATGGAATTTATGAAATAAGCAGTTATCTCTTCGTCATCCACTGCACCGACAGCATCTAATATGAACTTAGGATTGAATCCTATCCTGATATCATCACCTTCTTTTTCTACTTCAAGCTTTTCATCCATATTACCGTTGTCATTTGCGATACGGATGTTAAGTATGTCGCCGCTTGTTTCGAATATGATAGGCTTCTTGTCATTTTCCTTTGAGAAGAAACCTGCACGCCTTATGGTATCAGAGAAAATCTTCTTATCAACCTTTATGTTTGACTTAGGCTCAGTCTGAAGTATCTTCTCGATGGAAATGAATTTACCCTCAATAAGCCTGGATACCACAACAGTAGAGTCAAACTCAAACATGATGTGAGAATCAGTAATGTAAAGATTAACTTTTTTCTCTGCATCCGAAGGAAGTATCTTACAGATATCATTCAAGGTCTTACCGGGAATGATGATCTCCTGCTTAGGATACTCCCTGTCAAACTCAATGTTCTTTATAGAAATTCTCTGGCCGTCGAGAGTGGTAACCCTCATATAGTCGCCAAAGATATTGAAATCATATCCTGACATGGTGCTTTCAGCAGAACCATTGTTGCTCTTTAATGAAAAACCTGTCTGCCTTACTATGTCCTTTATGGTCATCATTGAAAGCACAATGGGTTCCTTTTTATCTATATCAGGAAGATATGTAAAAGAATCACCTGATACGCCACGGATCATGAAATCCTGTTCTTTATTTCCGTACTTAATATAAACACTGAAATCATCCTTAACCACAATATTAAGGTCACCGTCTGGCATGAGCCTTATGGCTTCAGTAAACATTGCACAGTCAATTGCTACTATGCCGGCTGTTTCAACTTCTCCCTCTATCTTTGTCTCTATACCTATAGTGACATCATTTGCAGTAAGGATAATATCATTTCCCGTTGCATTTATGAGAATATTCTTCATCATAGGGTAGGGAGTATTGGAAGGTACTGCCTTAGATACTATATTAAGGCCTGCCAGAAGTACCTGCTTGGAACAAGTAATATTCATTGTGATTCCTCCTGTATAACTTAGAAACAACCTGTGCTAAAACTTATATCAACAATGCCTGGAATTTCGAAATGGGCATTATTATTATTTATTTAAATATTAACAGTAATAGTAGGGGTCGTGTATATGTTAATAACCCTAATTATTATACTAAATCAGGCTTAAAAAGGGAAGAATAACTTGTGATTAAAGGTGGGATATATTGAAAAGCCTTAAAAGGCTTATTTTGGACGTTAAAGGGGTTATTTTTGGTGTTTCAACATAGAATAAGGGGTTGTAAACACAAAAACTTACAATATTTGATTATTTATCCACATAAATAACAGTGTTTTAAGTATAAAGACCGTTATATGATACAAAATATACTAAAAATTACTTAATATATATAATAAGAAGAAACTCGTTAAATTACTCCTCATTAAGGTGAGGTAATGTTGGATTTTATAAGGTCTATGGTTTCTCCAAGCTTCGGATCCATCTTAATGTCATCTTCAATCTTCTTTATTCCATGAAGGACGGTTGAGTGGTCCTTTTTGTCAAGAATTGTGGCAATGTTTATAAGTGTCATATCAGTCATTTCACGGCAAAGATACATGAAAATCTGTCTGGGAAGGACAATATCTGCATTTCTCTTCTTGGAAATGATGTCATCAGTGGAAACACCATAGTAGCTGGAAACAGCTTCCAGTATGAGCTGGGGTGTTACCATTGTGGACCTGTCAGGAGAAATGGTGTCCTTCAGTATCTCTTTTGCAGTCTCTATGTCTATGCTGCCGGATGTGGGGTCAAGCTTTGTTTTGGCATATACCTGGTTAAAAGCTCCTTCCAGCTCACGGACATTTGACCTGATGTTTTTAGCAATATAATCAATGATCTCATCAGATATGGTGCTGCCCAGATTATCCGCATAATTCCTAAGGATTGCTACCCTGGTCTCATAGCTTGGGGGCTGGATGTCTACCGGAAGTCCGCTTATGAAACGGGAACGGTATCTGTCATCCAGGTCCTTCATAAGACTGGGATGCTTATCGGAGGTCATGACTATGGCTTTTCCGCTATCTATCAGTGTATTGAAAGTGTGGAAAAACTCCTCCTGAGTTGTTTTCTTACCTATTATAAATTGAATATCGTCTATGAGAAGTACATCAACATTGCGATATTTCTCCCTGAGCTTAGTCATAGGGGAGCTAACGGAAGATCCGGCTTCACCCACACGGATAGACTCGATCACTTCGTTTGTGAACTGCTCGGATGTAACATAGAGTACCTTTTTGTTGCTGTTTTCTATAATATAATGTCCGATTGCGGTCATTAAGTGTGTCTTTCCAAGTCCTGATCCGCCGTATATGAACAGGGGATTGAATTCTGTTCCAGGTGATTCTGCCACATGAAGGCTTGCAGAATGGGCAACATTGTTATTTCCGGCAATGATGAAATTCTCAAACCTGTACTTGGGATTAAGGGATGAAGATGCATTTTCGCTATTTACAGGAAAAACTTCTTCCTTTACTACTTCCTGAGGCTTTGGATTGGCTAATATGAACTGAACCTCTATGTTTTCACCAAAAAGTGAAAAAAGAGCATCCTGGAAACAGTTTGTGTAGTGGTTCTTTATATAATCGAGCTGAACTTCCGGATTTACTTCCTTATTAGGAATAAGGATAGTAAGGACTTTATCATTATAGTCATTGAAGGTAAGGGGATCGATCCATATGTTGTATGCTATATCTGTGATACCATTATCGATCTTGATATTTTCCTTTATCTTCTCCCAGTTCTGCTCTATAAGCTGCTTAAGCATCTGCTTTTCCCTCACGTATCATATTTATAACCACAGTTATAGCAAATGTGTAACACATACAGAGTATTGCCATGCTTGCTTTTTACAATAAAAGGCTTGTGGTTATCGACATTTATAGATTGTATAATAAGAAAATAAAAAACACAAATGTTATAATGTGTATAAAAAAATGTGGATATGTTTATAAATTTGGTTATAAGTGGTTAACATATAATGGTAAAAGATAACTATAGTAAAGTTTATAAAAATAAAATGAACAAGTAAAAATGGCTTAAAAAGCCCATAAAATAAGGCTTTCACAAATTAAATCGGATTTTATCAACATCTTTTCCACATGTGGTGGATAAATTTATGTAAATAGAAAAAATGTTTTTAAAAAAACATGAACAGATGTTTCTTTTACACATCTTGTGGAAAATAGTTTTATAACTCTACAACATATTGATTGAAAAAAATATGTGCTTGAAAAAAATGTGAAAAACTTTTTTTTCGGCTTTTTGAAGATGCTGAAAATCCTTATTTTTCCTTGACTTGTGGGATTTATTTATATATAATCTGCTTTAGTGTTTTCTGACATTTAATGGGACAACTGTCCCATAATGGCACTAATGTAAAAATAGAAGAAAATTTAATAGGAATAGGAGGTGTTTGATCATGAAGATGACATTTCAGCCCAAGAACAGACAGAGATCCAAAGTTCATGGTTTTCGTGCAAGAATGAGTACTCCCGGTGGAAGAAAGGTACTTGCAGCCAGAAGAAGAAAAGGCAGAAAAGTATTATCAGCTTAAGGGTCACTACTGGGTGACCCCTTTTTTAAGGTTTCGGTATGGAATTTTCGGTTGGTTTGAAAAAGAACGACGATTTCAGGAAAGTGTATCGTCGTGGAAAATCCGTTGCAGACAAATATTTTGTTATGTACGTGTCAGAAAACCATATGGATATTAACAGATTAGGAATATCTGTCAGCAAGAAAACCGGAAACAGTGTCGTAAGACACAGATTAAAGAGACTAATAAAAGAAAGCTACAGACGAAATGAATCAGTGTTCAATAGTGGTTTGGACATCGTCGTCGTTGTGAGGAAAGCGGCAGTTGATATAAGGTATGATACCGTCACAAAGTCCCTCCTGCATCTGGCAAAGATTCATAAGATAAGCAAGGTACAGAAACAGTGAAATATGTGATGATCTTTTTGATCAATTTCTATAGAAAATATCTTTCACCGCTTAAAAGCACCCGTTGCCCCTACTACCCCACTTGTTCCACATATGGACTGGAGGCAGTACAGAAGTATGGTGCTTTGAAAGGCGGTTTTTTGTCTTTTTACAGAATATTAAGATGCAATCCTTTTTCCAGGGGCGGGTATGATCCGGTTCCCGAGGAGTTTTCTTTAAGAAATCCAAAGATCAGAAGCAGATATCGCACAGAAAATCACTGAATCAAAGAAGAATTCTTTCTATTATTATGTAGAAATATGGCGAATGTCATATTTATGTGTTTTTACATATTTATATAGAAAGAAATGAGTAACTATCCGGTATAGTTACGGAAACAAGAAAAAAGGAGATACAGGTTAATGTTACTTACTCAGACTTCAAACGTGATATTAAAACCTTTTTCCTGGCTCATAGGATTATTACTTGAAGGCATATTCTGGTTCCTGGATCTTTTCATGGAATATCCCAGTGCCGGTCTTGCCATTATAATAATGACAATTTTGATCTATCTCCTGCTTTTGCCCCTTACGGTAAAGCAGCAGAAGTTTTCAAAGCTTTCAAATAAGATGAATCCTGAGCTTACGGCTATCAGGGAAAAATATAAGGGACGCACTGACCAGGAGTCAATGCAGAAAATGAATACGGAAACACAGATGGTTTACCAGAAGTACGGGGTAAATCCTTCCGGCAGCTGCATACAGCTTTTGATCCAGATGCCTATTCTCTATGCATTGTATAGGGTTCTTTACAATATGCCTGCATATGTAGGCAGGATCAAGGAAGTTTTTTTTCCTGTTGTTACGGATGTTTATAATGCATCAAACAAGGAACAGCTTACAGAATTATTCAAGGAATTCAACGGATATTCCTATTATTCAAAACAGTTAAACAATGATCTTTTCTATGGAGCAGTAGAAGGAAGTGCTGAATATACGCAGAATACTATAATTGATGCGCTTAACAGAGCATCAGAAGTAGACTGGGCAACCATGAAGGCTACTTTTCCTTCACTTTCAGATGCACTTACACAGACATCAATGCAGCTTGAGAAATTCAACAGTTTCTTAGGAATGAACATCGGCTACTCGCCCAGCAATGTGCTTAAGGCTGAGTGGGCAATGGATGATAAAAACTGGATCCTTATGATAAGCGTTATTGCCGTTCCTGTTCTGGCTGCACTTACCCAGTGGATCAACACAAAGCTGATGCCCCAGATGCAGAGCAATAATTCAGGAAGCAAAAAGGCTGCAGAGGAAGAAAATCCCATGGTTTCTTCAATGAAGACCATGAATACCATCATGCCTCTTATGTCAGCATTTTTCTGTTTCAGTCTTCCCATCGGTATGGGTATCTACTGGATAACAGGTTCCATAGTTCGTTCCATCATCCAGGTGGTAGTTAACAAGCACCTCGATAAGATGGACATCGATGAGATGATAAAGAAAAATGTTGAAAAGCAGAATGAGAAGCGCAGGAAGCAGGGACTTCCGGTTCAGCAGATTTCCGACAATGCAAAGAAAAATACCAAGAATGCCGGAAAGAATGATAACAAAGGAAATACTGAAAAGAAAAATTCTGTTTCCGACAAAACAAATGTAAAGAAGAACCTGAAGGAATCTTCTGAATATAGTAATAAAAATACTTCAAAATCAGGAAGCCTTGCTTCAAAGGCAAACTTGGTAAAAGAGTTCAACGAGAAAAATAATTCCAAGAAGGATTAATGGGAGGAGAAAGAAATGGCAGATTACAGAGAGTTTTCAGCAAAGACAGTAGATGATTGCATAACAGATGCCTGCATGACTTTCAGCGTAACAAGTGACAGGCTTGATTATGAAGTAGTTGAAGAAGGTTCAAGCGGATTCATCGGAATCGGTGCAAAGAATGCAGTGATCAAGGCAAGAGTAAAGGAAGAGTCTTTCACTGAAATCGAAGAAAAGAGAGCTGAAGTGACTGCAGTTGAAAAGGCCGCAGCTCAGGAAGAAAAAGAAAAGAAGGAAGCTGAAAAGGCTGCAGCTAAAGAAGCTGAGAAGAAGGCAAACGAGGAAAGAGTAAACAAGCTTCGTGAAATGAATGTTCTTGAAGAGCATGACGAAGAAGAAATCCGTGCAAACAAGAAGCGCGACAGAGAAGAAAGAGATGCAAAGCGCGGCCGCGGCAGAAGGGATTTCTCAAAGAAGAGAGAAGAAGAAACTGTTGTAGAGTCAAAGCCTTCCAAGCCTGTTAAGCCCGTATCCGAAGAAGACCAGACAAGGCTTATCGCAGAGGCAGAGAAATTCTTAACAGATCTTTTCGCAGCAATGAAGATAGAGACAAAGATCACCTGCTCTTTTGACAGTGAGTATACTCTCAATGTTGAGCTTGAAGGCGAAGAGATGGGACTGCTTATCGGAAAGCGCGGACAGACTCTTGATTCCGTTCAGTATCTTACAAGCCTTGTAGTAAACAAGGGTATGGAAGATTATGTAAGGGTAAAGGTTGATATCGAAGATTATCGTAAGCGCAGAAAGGATACTCTTGAAAAGCTTGCAAAGAATATTGCTTTCAAGGTAAAGAGAAACAGAAGGTCAGTTACACTTGAGCCCATGAATCCTTATGAGAGAAGGATCATCCACTCTGCTCTTCAGAATGACAGATATGTAACAACCCACTCCGAAGGTGAAGAGCCTTACAGAAAAGTTGTTGTAACTCTGAAGAACAATTATTAAGATTTAGATGATGCCCCACTGACAGATCGTTGGTGGGGTGTTTTATTTTACAGGTTTTATGAATAGTAATTATCTTACAAACGACACTATAGCTGCCATTGCGAGTGGTGTCACTCAGTCGGGAATAGGGATAATCAGGATCAGCGGACCGGAAGCAGTTTCGGTTGCTGATAAGATTTTTATGACCGGAGGCAGAAAAAAGATTTCTTCCTTCCCTACTCACACTATCCACCATGGTTATATTTATGAAAATGAACTTACGGTAAAGACTGATGAGGTGCTGGTTTCTTTAATGAAGTCACCGCATAGTTATACCGGTGAAGACACTGTGGAAATAAACTGCCACGGCGGAATTTTTCTGATGCAGAAAATTCTGAAGTTAGTAACAGAAAATGGTGCAAGACTTGCGGAACCCGGAGAGTTTACAAAGAGGGCTTTCCTAAACGGACGGATGGATCTTTCAGAAGCGGAAGCAGTAATGGATGTGATCGGTTCGAAGAATGAATTTTCTTTGAAGAATTCCATGGAACAGCTGAATGGAAGATTAGCCGAAAAGATTGAAAAATTAAGAAATGAGATTTTGCATGAGACTGCATTTATCGAATCGGCTCTTGATGATCCGGAGCATTTTGACCTGACGGGATATCCTGAAGAATTAAGGGAAAAGACAGAGGGTTTCATTTCTGAAATTTCTGAAATGGTAAAGCTGTCTCAGAATGGTCGTATAAAAAAAGACGGCATCAGAACAGTAATACTTGGAAAACCAAATGCCGGAAAGTCATCACTTCTTAACATGCTGTCCGGTCATGAAAGTGCCATCGTTACTGACATTGCCGGAACAACAAGGGATACCATAGAAGAATCCGTGATGATAGGAAACATGCAGCTTAACCTGATGGATACTGCAGGAATCCGTGAAACTGATGACAAGGTAGAAAAGATCGGAGTGGACAGGGCAGAGAAAAATGCTGAGTCTGCGGATCTGATACTTTTTGTGGTTGATTCATCAATTCCCCTTGATGAAAATGACAAGAGGATAATGGATATGATCAAAGAAAAAAACACTCTGATCATTCTTAATAAATCTGACTTGGAAACAGTAACTGATGAAAATGAAATCAGAAAAAAATCAGGAAGTGACATACCGGTGATAATGCTTTCAGCAAAAAATAATGAAGGCATGGATGAATTGCAGAATAACCTGCTTTCAATGTTTGGTGATCCGGATAAAAAGATCAATGACGAAGTGGTAGTAACAAACCTTCGTCATTTAGAAGAGCTTGAGCAGACTAAGGTTTCACTGGAACATGTAATGGAAAGCATAGACAATGGAATGGAGGAAGATTTTTTCTCTATTGATCTGATGAGTGCATACCAGCATCTCGGATTTATAATCGGAAAAGAAATTGATGATGACTTGGTAAATGAGATCTTTTCAAAATTCTGTATGGGAAAATAGGAAAGATATTTGTGTAGATGATGAGGCAGCATAAGGAAGGAACTATGAAAAAAGAATTTATCTACAAACATTTGGTTCAGTATTATGAGACAGATAAGATGGCGATAAGCCATCACTCAAATTACATCCGCTGGATGGAAGAAGCCAGAACTGATTTCATGAATCAGATAGGATGGGATTTTGTAAAGATAGAAGAGACCGGAGTAATGTCACCGGTAGTAAGCCTTAGCTGCAAATATAAAAATACTACTACTTTTTCTGATGTAGTAGAAATACATACAAGGGTAAAGGAAATTTCAGGAGTAAGGCTTGCTCTTGAATACGAAATGTACAAGCAGGACGGAACTTTAGCTTTTACCGGAACAAGTGAGCACTGCTTTGTAAATAAGGAAGGCAAAATTGTAAGGGTAAAAAGAGATTTTCCTGAGCTTTTTGAGACGCTCTCTATGCTCTCAAAAGATAACGAAGACTAATAAAATATACGTTTAAAGAAATTTAAAACGCAAAAAATCCGAAAATCAAATTTAAATTTAACACAATAATAAAACCTTTGGTCTCGTAAAGATGATTTTATTTTTGTAACAACTCTTCTGCCAGATTTCTGTAAGCTTCTGCACCGGCAGACTTTGGATCATATTTTGTGATGGGCATTCCAAAAGAAGGTGCTTCGGAAAGACGGACATTTCTGGGGATAACAGTTTTGTAAGTTTTATCCGGAAATGTCTCCCTTACATTTTCAGTAACCTGTACGGAAAGTGATGTCCTGGAATCGTACATTGTCATGAAGATTCCTTCCAGGTCGAGATTGGGATTCAGGTTTTCCCTTACCAGATTGATAGTCTGGATGATATCGCTTAATCCTTCCAGAGCAAGGTACTCACACTGAAGAGGGATCAGTACTGACTGGGCTGCACAGAGTGCATTCAGTGTAAGAGTGTTCAAAGAAGGAGGGCAGTCGATGATGATGAAATCATAATCGTCCTTAACATACTCCAGCTCTTTGCTCAATATGAACTCACGTTCTTCAAATCTTGAAAGTTCGATCTCTGCAGCTGAAAGATTTATATTTGAAGGAATGACTGAAACATTCGGTATTACATCTTTTATTATTGCTTCACCAATGGAGCAGTCACCGAGAAGAACTGAATAGGTGGTCTCCCTTTCATCTTCAATGGTGATCTTATCCAGACCGAAACCTGTAGTGGCATTGCCCTGAGGATCTATATCTATCAAGAGAACTTTTTTGCCTTTTTCAGCGAGAGCAGCAGAAAGGTTTACTGCACTGGTGGTTTTTCCCACTCCGCCTTTTTGCATTGACATCGAGATTATTTTGGCTGTGTTCCCCATTTCGATAGGCTCCTTTTTTAGTCATTCGGAATATTCCAACAGTTATTATTGTCTATCTAATACGGAAAAAAAGCAAGGTACAAAATAATTAATGTTTGAAGAAAAAGTTCTCTAAAATCAGACAAAAAGACAAATAAAAACACCCACCAAAATGGTGGGTGTCGGTCATTCCCCAGTAGGGACATCAGAATTCAGGCTTTTGTTTCTGTAGTTAAGATTGGTGCGTAGTGAGTAGCCCTCTCTTTCCCAGAAAGCATTGGCAGTGTCGTTATCTTTGAAGACCAGTCCGAAGATCTTAGTGATGCCTTCTTCAATAAGAGCTTCTTCAGCTTTTTTCACAAGCATATTCGCAATACCCATGCGGCGGTAATCGGGGTGGACACATAAATGATGGATGATCGCCCTTCTGCCGTCATGTCCAGTGAGTATCACTCCGACAATTTTTTCCGCTGAGGATTCATCGTATGCAAGAAAGCAGGTATTGGGATTACGATTTAAATATTTTTCTATTCCTTCTCTTGAATCATCGACAGGGTTAAGTGCACGTCTTGACTGCTCGGTGCTGTTCCATAATTCGTAGATTAAATCGTAATCGTTGATGGTTACGGTTTTGAGAGAAATCTGCATAGTCGTATTCCTTTCGTTTTTATCATAAAAATTAATTTCATTTAGTTCCGTCTATCTTTTAATGCTAAAAATGAAATATCATCAGGTGTGATTCTTAAATTTTTAGTTTTTAACGAAGCCACCTTCCAATTTCTGAATTTTCTATTTCTTCTCTTAAAACCATTAGTAAAGTGAATTCTTTTATACTATCTTATATTTATAAAAAGTCTGTGATTAGATTTTAAGTATTATCCATATATCGAACATATGTTTGTAAGTATTTTACATATAGTGTTTTTAGGAACTGATTGTATTAATAATCGTATCCTTATATTCTTCAAACAACTCATGACTATAAACTTTTTCTTTATCAGACTCACGGACGATCTTCCATAAAGCAGCCGCAGCTTTTAATCTCTCCGGAAAAATATCAGTTGAGCTGTCAGCACAGAAATCTTTTACAAATTTATTCCACTGCAGGGCAGACTTGTCATATGTTGCGTAGGTTTTTTTTCCATAATATATGTCAAGCAGGTCGCCTAGTGTAAATGATTCGTCGCCGTTTTCTTTTACAGCCTTGGCAGAAGCAACCATATCAACATTGAATTTGAAATGTTCCTCGCCGGTTTGTTTTAAGAAAAATTCCCTGAATCTGTTGCCAAATGTAAAACCACATTCTATCAGTCCCGTGTCCAGAGTAAGTTCTGAAATTTTTCCCTTTTTGGATTTTCCGGCAGGGGACTTTTTCTTTGGCGGATCCGGAAGGATTTTTTCTCCGGAAAAATAGGCCTCGATAATTCTGTTCAGCTCAATCTTACTTCCTGTAGCTTTAAGTCCATGGGCTTTGCAGATTTTTATCAGTTCATCCCTGTACCAGTAATATTTACTGAACTCAGCAAAATCTTTTATGTTGTCAAAGTCAGGCCGATTCATTTTTACTAATTGTCCTTTATGTGTGCGGTGATAATTGTATAGCTGTTTGCATTTACTGTGATGATGCAGCCGGCAATATCTACATACCAGTTTTTGCCTTTTCTGGTGATCACTGCTTCCGGGTCCAGAATTTTTTTGCGGCACCATCCGACTATGTCTTTATTCCAGAGGTGAAGATTTTTCTTGATCCGTTCGACTCCCATTTCCGTAGTATGGACCTTGTCTATGTTTTCAATTAATTCGTTGGTCATTTTTCTTTCCTTTGATATTACTATATTTGTATGTTTCAGTTTACAGGTCATTTCTATATATCACTGATACGTGGGTAATCTTGTTCTCCTCATCAGGATATTCTTTTTCAAAATGCATGCCGATCGATTCTGCAGTTTTGTAAGAAGTTTCATTTGTGTATTTGCAGTAGGAGTAGATGGCAGGGTAATCAGTATTTTCAAATGCCCAGTCACGAACTGCAGCTGCCGCTTCTTTTGCATATCCTTTATGCTGACAGTCGCGACGAATATGATAACCGATTTCCGGTAGCATCCTTCCATCAATTTTCTGCAGTGTGAGTCCGCAGTCCCCGATCATTTCCTTGGTATCTTTCAGACATACAGCCCACAATCCAAATCCGTTATCTTTATAACGGTTCATGTTTCGTTTTATCCAGTCACGTACTTTTTCTTCATCGAAAGTGTAGGGGTAGTGCTGCATGATTTCCGGATCACCCAGAACTGCGTACAGTGCATCGTAATCATCCATGTCCATTTCACGAAGAAAAAGCCGTTCGGTTTCTAAAATAATTTTTTTCATTAAACTGCTGTCTTTTTAAGTTTCTCGATGAACTCGTCCATAGAATCTGCAAGTACGCCGTTGGGATTCTGATCATAAACTTTGAAGTATCCGTATTCGCAGTCCATCCATTCAACTTTTCCTGTTTCATTATTGAACAGGATCAGGATGTTTCCGATTTTCGTGTACATGGTTCCGATAAGGAATCTCTGTCCAAAATCGTTTCCGCCTTTCCATTCTTTATAAGCACCGACTACTCTTGCCAGAGCATCTTCCTGTGACTTGATGACATTCAGCTTTATTTCTATTTTGTATTTGCAGCAAAATATACAGAAACACAATCTTCATCTGCTACCAGTGCCATTGCATAAAGTTCTTCATTACCTGTCATTGTAACAATTGATTCTATATCTTTCTTAATCGCATCATAGACCTTGTTTTCAATATCAGCAAAAAAGCTTTCCGGGTCAAACGTTTTATTCTTTTTGAAAGCGTCAAATAATCCCATGGTTTATTTTTCCTTGCCGGTCAGATTTAATTTTGGCCGGTATATTCGTTTTTGTAACAATTAATGCCTATTAATATAGAAGAAACTCGTTCATTCTTTTTGTTATTATGTTTCACACATATATAATACCATATTTACAAGATAATGTTTCACGTGAAACATTTTTATCCTATACTTTGTGGTTCATTTTTAATTAAATAATTTTGTTTCACATATGGTAGAATTAGAAATGAGGCGATTTTAAACAAAATTAGGCAATAATCATTAATCGCCGCGAATAGTCATTAAATATGCCGGAAAGGTAAAAATGATCTACGAATTAGAAGATACATCAATTGTTACAAAGCTCTTTGAGGGCTGGCAGGAAACAATTGTCTATTCCTGCCTACAGAAGGTAATGGGAAAAGTATTTGTTACAAATACTGATCATCCGAAATCCGTATGTGCATATGCCGGATGCTTTGCTTTCTATGCCGGAGAGCCGGATAAAGAAATTGTTAAAAATAAGCCTGAGGGTTTTGTGATCATGGTACCCAAAAATGAAGAATGGGCAGAGCTGATTGAAGAGTGTTATCCCGGTGCAAAGAAAGTAATCAGATATGCGATAAAGAAGGATACGGTTTTTGACAGGGAGAAATTACAGGGATTTGTAAATGAGCTGCCGGCAGGTTATGAGATCCACGGGATAGATGCAGATATTTATGATAAGTGCCTGGGTAATCCCGTAACGGAAGATTTTGTCTCGTCATTTGAAAGTAAAGAATTATTCCTGAAAATCGGCAGGGGTATGGTGATCATAAAGGATGGCAGGATCGTTTCCGGGGCATCATCTTACAGCCGGTACAATGAAGGAATTGAGATAGAGGTTGATACGGTTTCGGATGAGAGAAGGAAAAATCTTGCGACAATAGCGTGTTCGGCTTTGATTCTCCGCTGCCTGGATGAAAATCTGTATCCCAGCTGGGATGCCCAGAATATCAATTCGGTCCATCTTGCTGAAAAACTTGGCTATGAATTTGATCACGAATATGTGGCATATGAGGTAAATTGATCTAAATTTTGAACGAGTTTCTTCCTATTATAATAGGAGAATTAATAAGCATATGATAATGACAGGATTATAATATGATAAATAAGGAAATCAATGTTTAGAAAACATAATGTGGTGTTTGCTTAAATGCGGCAGAAAGGGTAAGCATGCAGTTCATTTGGACAGATGGAAATAATGAGGATTTCCACCGCTTTTATATAGAAACGGAAAATTATTACAGCAGTCTTGTGGGCGGCCTGGCCAACAGAAAAGATTTCGTGCCCTACAATATTTCTGAAAGCATAACTGATGTGCTTATTGCATATATGGATGATAAAGCCGTAGCCTGTGGTGGACTGAAAAAATATTCCGATACAGATGTAGAGATAAAACGTGTCTGGGTTGATCCGGATTTCAGGGGAAAACATATCGCGTCGGAAATGATGGATCTCATAGAAAAAAGGGCAGCGGAGATGGGATATAAAAGGACGGTACTTCAGACCAGGGAGATAATGGCAGATGCAGTCGGACTTTATCAGAAAAGGGGATATGAGAAAATAGAGAATTACCCGCCCTATGATAAACTCGCCGGAGCAGTCTGTTTTGCAAAGAATTTAGGATGAGATTATGGAATACGAAATAGTAAAAGCAAAGGAAAATGACAGAAAAGAGATACTGGCTCTATACAGGATGCAGCTCGGCCGGGAGTTCTGTCCCTGGAATGAGGGATACCCTTCAGATGAGACAATAGATTTCGATCTTTCAAGGGATGCGCTTTTTGTCCTGAAATCAGACGGGATCATAAAGGCAGCAGTTTCCATTGAGAAAGATGAGGATGTCGAGAACTTGGAATGCTGGGATAAGAACCTTATTCCGTCCGGCGAGCTTGCAAGACTGGCAGTTCGTCCCGATGAGCAGAACAAAGGCCTTGCCAGGATCATGCTTCAGTATGGTATGGATGAACTTAAGCGGAGAGGTTTTAAGGGAATCCATTTTCTGGTGAACAAGCTAAACGTAAAGGCAATCCGCTCCTATGAGGTTTTTGGATTTAATGTAGTTGGCGAGTGCCATATGTTTGAGCAGGATTTCTTCTGCTATGAGAAGAGTTTTTAAAAAATTTGGTTTAAAAACGGGCTAAAACCAGATTATAGATTCATGTTTCACAATTTCTATCACTACATAATGTTTCACGTGAAACATTCCAAACCATATTCTGTGGTTGATTTTTAATTAAATTAATTTGTTTCACACCACAGTCCGTACAGCTTTTTATTTATACGTATTTATGGTAGGATTGTAGTTGATGATTGATATAGGAGAAAACCATAATGGGCCTGTTTGATAAATTATTTTCAAAAAAGGAAAAAGAGCCGGCTGCTCCAAAAGAGGATGAGATTATTATTGAAAAACCATATGGCCGTTTTAAGTATTTTAGCAGTCCGAATGTAAACGAGTATGGTTATGAGATTTTTATCACCGGAGAGGATGATGAGATTGATGTGTATCTGGATACTGACAGTCCGGATACGACAGAGGCTTCATTCTGTTTTGGTAAATACGAAGAATTTTTGGCCGACAAAGAAAACAGGATTTATGAATTAAGAAAGATTATCGTTGAATATTTTCTGTTCAAGCCTGATATGATACCGGAAGGATCTAATGAAGAAAAAATGATGGAAGAAACTGAGCTGACCTGGATGGGTTATTTCAGGAACGGTGATGTGCAGTACGGTTTCTATTCTGTCGGTGCATATGCAAATGATGTATTGCTGACGGTAAAATCAGACGGCAGCAGGGAATTAAAGTATAGGGATTATGATAACGAAGAACACATAGAAAAAATTTGAATGATATTTACTGAGTGTTGGCTACATGAACTGTGGCGGAAAGGAATAATATGGCTATTGAACTCAAAACCCTAACCTGTCCCAACTGCGGAGCAGCAGTAAATTGTGATCCAAATACAAAGACGGCAACCTGTGAATTTTGCGGGACTGTTTTTGATATTTCGGAAATGTATCAGGAGAAAGCTGACCGTGAAAGGGATGACAGGCAGGATGAGCAGATCAAAAAAATAATGGACGATATGGATCGGAATAATGATCCGATGCGGCAGCGTCGTGCCATGCAGCAGCGCCGGGCTATGGGAAAAAAATCTGAGGCAGCAAATACTGCAAAGACTATAGTTATAGTTATTGCAGTGCTCCTTTTTGTTTTTTCTATTTTTACAACGGTATTCTTTTCTGTTTTCGGTCAGGCACTGATGACATTTTCAAGCCGCACGTCGGCAACCAGGGAAAATGAAAAAATTGAACTGGATCCTTTTGATAAAATATCTATTTCATATTATGGTGTGAGTGGATCCGCTACTGCAAGAATTTCCGATATTAACAATTCAGCAGTAAAATCCATTCCCATGACAACATCTGATCTGGAAAATCTCAGTAACGGGGACACGATCACTATCAAATATGAAGAAGATAATGTTACAGAATACAAAAAAGATTATGTTCTGACTGAAACGGAAAAGACGTATGTGGTTGAAGGTCTTGAGGAATATGTTACAGACATAAATGATGTTAGCGAAGAAGATTTTCAGATTCTGAAAGATCATGCTATAGAATTTGCAAAGAATACCATTAAGGATGATGACTTCAATTTCCAGTATGATGAAAATTCCTTTGAAGTATACAAAATTTACACAATGGTCAGAAAAGATAATTCTGAGCAACAGTCAGAATTTATAGTATCCTTTGATTACTACGAAGAGGGAGAAAAAAAGACAGGTTACTTCATAGCTAATTATTCGGATATGAAGATACTGCCATCCGGGGAATGTAAAATAGATTATAATCCCGGCGTGTATATATGGTCAAGGGAAGCATACGGCATGTTTGGTTTTAATCTCACATCAGGTCACTCAACATGGGAGTCAACTTATACAGATGTTTATCTGAATAATAAGGCTGAATGGGATATTACAGAGTATTGATAGGGCTTTCAGGGCATGTTTTATATATAAAAATGGATGTTTCACACTGTTATTACAATATAGTGTTCATTATGAAATCTTATCATCTATAATTTGTGGTTGAATTTTAATTAAATTAAAATGTTTCACGTGAAACAATAAATCAGGACAAAAACTAATACTGGGAGAACCTAATCATGAAAATAATGATCGAAAAAAATGTAAAAGTACCAATGATAATCTCATTTATCATGCAGGGGCTGGCATTAGCGGTAGCCATTATATGTGTGTTGACACAAAATATTTTTTTACCCGAAGATGTGACAATGATGGAACATAAAATAATACCTGAGTCAGTATATTTGATGGGGCTAGGGTTACTGATACAGATATTGTTTTTGTTTTTGGTTATGGGCTATGAAGGAAGGTCCAGACGATTGGCAGCTGGTATTTTTACAGGGATTTATTGTCTGTGCAGTATAGTATCACCTTGGGTCAACGTGTTATTACAGACAATAATAGCTCGGTCATCCGGTTCAAAAGAGTATGGTGCCTATGCTTTGCTTGGAAGTACAATAAGTATGCTTACATCCGGTTTTTTGGTAATATCCACTGCATGTTTCTTTATTGCGGTGGGGCGTTACGGAATAAGCATTAATCCGGAACCGATACCGTCATTAGATTATCCGGAGAATCGAGAGAATCGAGGGTCAGCCCCTTTGGACTAAATGTCCAATACACATACCCCATTTTTCCAGGGAGGCAAAATGATCCTATTAGTCGTAGACATACAAAAAGGAATAACGGATGAGCGTCTGTATGCGTTTGACAGCTTTATTGAAAACGCCAAGCGTCTGATAGACACCGCCAGAAAAAATAATGTTGAAGTCATTTATGTCCAGCACGATGACGGACCGGGTACCGGTTTCTCTGTCGGGGATGTAGATTTTGAAATTGCCGACCAGGTCGCACCATCAGAAAATGAAAAAGTTTATATCAAAGATGTCAACAGTTGTTTCGGGAACAAGGAGTTTGCGGAGTACCTGGAAAGCTCCGGCGAGAAAGAACTGATGGTGATCGGACTGCAGACAAACTTCTGTATCGACGCAACAGTAAAGTCGGCTTTCGACAGGGGCTACAAAGTGATTGTTCCGGCAGGCTCCAATTCCACTTTCGATAATGACTATATGGATGCGGAAACCACCTACCGTTATTACAATGAAATGATGTGGCCGAACCGGTTTGCGGAATGCGTGCCGGTGGAAGATGCGGCTGCGATGCTGTCAAAAGTGTAAGCGTAGTTTTATGTCTCTGCCACAATAAATGGATGAATTTTAAAAGGGACAAATTTGTACCAATTAAACAATGTTCTCTGATAACATGAAAATGTCAAACGATAAAAATACAAGTAAATATATATCACTTATTCTCCGACATAAACCGGAGACAATAGGTATTACTCTCGACGAGCATGGCTGGGCAAATGTTGATGAGCTTATTGCCGGAGTGAATAAAACTCACCCACTCGATATGGAGGGATTGGAGCGGATTGTCGCCGAAGATGAAAAGCAGCGGTATTCTTTTAATGAGGATAAAACTCTGATCAGGGCAAATCAGGGTCATTCAGTTCCGGTGGATGTGGAGCTTGAAGAAGTCGAGCCGCCACAGATTCTCTATCATGGTACCGGCGAAAAATATACATCATCGATTGAAGAGCAGGGACTTATTCCAAAGTCGCGGTTGTATGTACATTTATCTGCTGATGAAGAAACTGCTCGTAAAGTCGGAATGCGTCATGGTAAGCCGGTGATCTATATTGTTCAGAGTGGATGGATGTATAAAAGGGGTTTCAAGTTTTACCGTTCGCTGAATGGAGTTTGGCTTATAAAGGATGTGCCACTGAAATATCTGAAAAGACTATCCTTTGATGATAAAGAGATAAAATCCGTTATTACTGATGTGGATTCGATTTTATCGCAGCTTGAACTTGATGACAATGACATAGATTGTCCTTCCAGAGCAGAAACAATATACGAAGTAGTAAAAAATAAATATGGCTGGGAAAATCTTCAGCAGGCAATAATCAGAATCCTGCTGGACGATAGTCGCAGTCTGGATGATTATTGTGAGATGGCAAATGTTGTATGGATAGCGTCATTGGAAAAAAGCGAGGGTGTTCCTATCAGATTTCGTAAAAAGACGGTTCTTGGATTATTGTATTATCGCTTAGAGGAAAAAGATTTTACGGATATGCATAACGACTATGAGAATTTGTTATGGAGTATTGCATGTAATTTTTACCATCTGGACTTTTGCAATTCAAGATATGATCCGTTGAAAGATGAAAAAATCAAAAAAAAGCTTAAGCAGTATGGAATTTCAATTTGAAGATAAACCGGAGGCAGACAATGGGACTCTTTGATATTTTTAAAAAGCGTGATGAAGGGAACACTTTTGATTCCCTTCCAAATCTGAAAAACTACCGGATTTATATTTTCCTGAAGGGCGGCGAATTCAGTAAAGTAAAAGCACAGATGGATGAGTATCATGAAATATATATTACCGAAGCTGCTTTTTCAACACAGTTATATATGCTGGGTGATACGCAGTGGACATATGTTGCCCTCACCCTTCTGCCTGATGTGGCAGAGCTTCCGCCGACCTGGGACTATTTAAATATCCTGTTGTGGATGAGTGATACGGCTGAAAGCTCATTCGCTTATGCTTTTTCAGATCAGAAGGGAGAGCTCCCGCTGATCGCAGAAAGGGACTGGAACAATCAGTATGGTGACTCATGCAACGGTATAGCCAATGGAAAATATTTCTATGCGGCAGTTCCCGATCAGAATGTAACCTGGAACCAGTCCGTTCCGAATCAGTTTGATTATGAAGGATACCTAAGGGAAAAATATGGCGTTGATGTGCGCCAGGCAATATAGGGGTCAGACCCTTTGGACTAAAAGTTCAATTTCACCATATTCATAACCCTGTATCCCTATGGAGGAAAAATGAAATTCAAAGTTCAGTGTGATATAAATGACGGAATTGTTCTTATGGATCCGGCTTATTTTAAGGATATGAACGAGGATATCCTGAATGCCATAAATATCTTTCTTGATCCAAACGGCGTGACTGAACTGGTGGATGATTTCCCGGATGAAGAGTGGACAGAAGTTTATGAGCGCGAAACCACACCGCTTAAAGAATTTATCGAAAGCGGAAAGATGTGGGTTTATCTTATGGGTCCCGGTGAAAAGGAATTTGTTTTGGAAGAAACCGATTCCGATAAACTGACGGGAAGTATCAGTATTGAATCCGGCAAGTTAATCGTAGTTATGGCCGGTGAATTACTTCAGTGTTTATATTATCCTGATCTGGAAATGGAAACCATCGGCGAACTCGAACTGGAAAACGGCAGTTACAGAATCGGACTGCATGCTGACGGTATGATAGGGATAAAAAAATATTCTTAATTTCAGAAGATATAAGGAAGTGGTTTCTTGATAATAAATACCGGAATGCGCACGGACATACCGGCATTCTATCATGAATGGATGATAAATCGCATAAGAGAGAAATACGTATTAGTACGTAATCCGTATAATACTTCCCAAGTTACGAGATACAGCCTGTCTCCGGAAGTCGTGGATCTTATCACATTCTGTACGAAGAATCCTTCACCGATGCTGCCGCATATGGAAAATCTGAAACTCTATGGGCAGTACTGGTTTGTTACCATCACTCCATACGGAAAAGATATCGAACCGAACGTGCCGGATAAGCAGAAGGTGATGGAAGATTTTAAGAAACTTTCTGATATCGTGGGCGTAGACAGTATGGGCTGGAGATATGATCCGATCCTTGTGGATGCTGAGCATTCCGTAGAATGGCACATTGATCAGTTTGAGCAGATGTCTGAAAATCTTGCAGGCTACACCAAGACCTGCGTGATCAGTTTCATCGATATCTATAAGAAGGTGGAGCGGAATTTTCCGGAAGCCAGGACAGTTTTTCAGAAAGACCGGCTGACGATCGGCAGGGCTTTTATTGAGATTGCAAGGCAGCATGGTATTACCATCAAGCCGTGCGCAGAAGGAAAATTTCTTGAGCCATACGGTGCGGACTGCTCCGGGTGTATGACGGTGAAGACTTTTGAGACTGCTCTCGGCGCGCATCTTAATGTTCCAAAACAGAGCAAAAATCAGAGGAACAATGAATGCGCCTGCCTTCTCGGATCAGACATCGGCGCCTATGATACCTGCGGACATCTGTGCAGGTACTGCTATGCCAATTCGAATGTGATGCTTGTGAAAGAAAATATGAAAAGCCACGATCCCAAGTCGCCTTTCCTTATTGGAAACAGTCTGCCCGGCGATATTATCCACGAGGCAAAACAGAAAAGCTGGCTTGATAGACAAATGAGGCTGAAAGTATGCACATAAACGGTTTCATCATTCAAAAAGATGTTAACAATTCCTATAAAGGTGTGGACGGGAGCGGGTTTAGTTCCGGTTCCGGAGAAAACTGGTATCTGAACAACCACCCTGATTACGAAGACCGGTTTGAACCTTACTATGAGGAATGCATAGACAGGGGCTGGATGCTTTCCGAACAATCCTGGGTTTCCGCATGCACTGACTTGGAATATATCAGAAAATACATCTCTGTCTCAAAAACTTTGGGGATAAAGTACAGAGTGCTCGTTGTTATGACCGTTGTACCTGCACCGGTAATGGAACTGAGCCCTGATATAAAAATGAATTTTCTCGGATATGATTATGCCTATATCGGAGGAGATAATTATTCGGCGGTCTATAACGAGATTCCTTTTGTTTTCCCTGATGTTAAATTAAATAGTAACGGACTGATTCAGACCAGGGAAGAAATGGACACATATCTGAAACAGCGGGAAGAATTTGTTGCCACTCATCCCAAGTACACACTTGAGGATGGAGATTTTGTGATATTTAAAGTTTACGAAGCCGATCTGTAGAGCTGAAAAATTTTCCATAAATCCATGCCTCCGGGAACGTATCTTCTATGAAAATCAAATTTGGAGGAAATAATCATGAAAATGAAAAAGTTTGTTTTATCTGTATTACTGATGTCATTAATAGCTGTTATGGGAGGCTGCGGAAAAAGGAATATTGATCTTGAAGCGATTCACCGGAATCAGGGAAACCTTTTAGAAATCACGCACGTCGGACAGGGGGAGATGACAGAGGAGGAATATAACGCATCAATCTATACCATGACCGTGACATATGCCGGAGCGGCCATTAATCCCAATCCGGTAAACCAGATCGGAGTAACGATGAGCGATGAAGATTTTATAACCGTTTATGAGTTCTGTGTTGATGCCTATGAAAAGGGAACCTTCAATGATTATGAAGAAGATGCGTGCGATGGATCCACATATTCCTTTACCTACTATGATGAGAATGGTGATGCCCATCTGCTTTATAGCGGATATATCAATGAGAATAAAGAACTCAAAAATATTATAAGTATAGTAGGAAGCTACTCATTGGATTAAAAAACAGTTCCATATAATTCCATAATTTTTGTAATCAAGAAGCAAATCGCCCCTTATTACAAGGGGCGGTTTTTTTACG
Source organism: Lachnospiraceae bacterium AB2028 (assembly GCA_000621425.1). Classification (GTDB taxonomy): domain Bacteria; phylum Bacillota; class Clostridia; order Lachnospirales; family Lachnospiraceae; genus NK4A136. The sequence continues at coordinate 369,475 of JHYJ01000003.1, read as the reverse complement.
ACATCTTTGCGAACAGATCCTGGAGCGTTTTTCTCAGATCTTCCTTTGTGGTGTTTTTTAAGATATAACCTGACGGCTTGAGTGAAAGAACTCTTTCTATACTCTCCCGGCTGTTGATGCCCGTCAGGAAAACAACCGGAATATCAGATAATTCCGGATCACTTCTTATCATCTCAAGAACCTGTGGACCATCAACCACCGGCATTTCATAGTCCAGGAGAATAAGATCCACCTTATTTTTAATAAGGAATTTTAATGCATGCATACCGGTTGTTACAACATTTACCATATATTGATCCTTGATCCAGCTGCTTACCATCTTTGCATAAGTAGGATCATCATCAACGATCAGTATTCTTCTGTCAATATGTACCACATGTTTTTCCTCTAAAAGTGTGAAGATATCATTCTCCAGAACAGGAAAATCTATCGGCCTGTCGATCCATACTTTATCCCTTATAGCCGGCGCTATTTTCAGATATAAATCACGGTCTCTGTGTTCACCAATCAGGATCAACTTTTTGTCTTTTAACTTATCAATGATATTGACAAAGTCGTATTTCCTTATGATTTCGCTGTCATCCTGGATATCGGTCGGTAAGTAATACAAAAACAGATCCGTTCCAAGTTTATTACTCTCTATATCTGAGGCACTGTCCCCGACGGTCAATACATTGAATCCAAGCCCCATAAGCTTCTTCTCAAGTCCGCTCACTATCACGCTTTTATGAGATGTTATCAGTAAGATCTTTTTTCCTGAAATGATATCCATTTTATTACCGTCCTCTCTATTATAGTATGCTTTGTTTTACAGCAATTCGATTATGCGGTCAAAATCAAAATCTTCGAGTGCCGAATTTATTGTATTCACTTTTTCCATTTCGGCATCGGGAAGAGCATATTGCGCAAGCTTTTCCATAATTTCTTCGATACCTGTGTTGTTGCAGTCATCGGCAAATTCCCTGATCTCAGAATATGCCTTTTCAAGTTCTTCAGCTGTTATTTCCGGCTTGCCTTTATTGGTATCTCCGCTATCTCCGTTGAGAATGGATAATTCGTCACCGAGCTTTGCCAAGCGTGCAAGCAGTTCGGGCAGCTTCTCTTCAAGGAGCGCACGGTCTTCGGCTTTGCCGGCATCCTCAAGAGTTTGGGCAAGCTCTCCGAGATCCGTGGCACCGATTATCCTTGCGGTACTTTTCAGCGCATGTATTTTGATCGTGACATTCTTGATGTCATCCGAATCACAGAAGCCCTCTATCTCCTGAACATATTTTTTCGAGTTTTTGGCAAATAACTTCAGGGTTTCAATATATGCCGTAACATCTCCGTTATTTGTAATGCCGGTATCCGTGTTGATCTCGTCTATACCAAGCAGAAACTCAGGCAATTTGTTCCCATTATTGTCCGCATCTGTCTTGTCATCTTCACGGCCGCTTTTTACTTTGCCTTCCGGCAGATATCTGATCAGCATCTGCTCAAGTTTCTCGCAATCGATCGGCTTTGTAAGATAATCGTCGAAGCCTGCGTCCAGGTATTTCTCTCTTGCACCGGAGATTGCGTTTGCCGTCAGACAGATCGCCGGCGTATCAAGGTTCGGATCCTTCGGGCGTAAGCGGAGTTCTTGAAGTGTTTCTATACCGTCTTTCTCCGGCATCATATGATCGAAAAAGATGATGTCATATTTTTTATCATACGAAAGTACAAGACCTTCGTCACCGCTCAGGGCTGTATCGATCTTTACACCGGTCTGCTTGAGGAGATTCTGGAAAACGATCAGGTTCATCTCGTTATCATCTATAACAAGGATCTGCGCCTCCGGAGCGTAGAATGACTCACGGTATTTTTCATGCTTTTGTATTGATGCCATGTATGATGCTTCATAGTCTCCGATCTCTTCCCATGCCACAACAGTCTGCTTAAGCTTGAAAGAAAACTTTGATCCGAGCTCATAAACGCTTTCTACTTCAAGCGTGGATCCCATCATCTCAAGCAGGCGCTTTGTGATGCTCATGCCGAGTCCGGTTCCTTCCACGTTCCGGTTGCGTTCCTCTTCTATACGGTCAAACTCAGAGAACAGCTTTTTCATATCATCGGGTTTGATACCGATACCTGTATCCTTCACACAGACATTCAGGATGATGTTATCCTCTTCATCCAGTACCTTTTCAAAGTTTATGATCAGAGTTACGGAACCTTCTTCCGTATATTTGACAGCATTTGTCAGTATATTGGTGATGACCTGCTTAATGCGTATCTCATCACCGTGCAGGAGCTTGGGTATTTTACTGCTTATCTTAAGTATGAGCTGAAGCCCCTTGTCATCAGCCTTTTTCTGGATCATGTTTACAAGGTCATTAATGACCGAAGACAGATCATAATCGACAGGGATGATCTCCATCTTGCCTGCCTCGATCTTTGAAAAATCAAGGATGTCATTAACAAGTCCGAGAAGAGTGTTTCCTGCAGTCTTTATGCTCTCGGAATATGCCAGAATATTATTGTCATCGCACTCGCGCAGTATCATTTCGTTCATGCCAAGAACTGCATTGATAGGAGTTCTGATCTCATGCGACATATTTGACAGGAAAGAAGACTTGGCTTCACTTGCGGCCATAGCCCTCTCTGATGCATTGAGCAGTTCATCACGCTCTCGCTTTTCATCATTAATATCCTCTGTCAGCCAGATAACACGTACAAGTTTTCCATTTTCATCACGCTTGGAAACTATGAAACGTCCGCGTCTCCATCTATTATCCACATTTAAGTATTCAAGTGTTATGGTATCTGTCCTGCGCAGGCGTTTTTCGAGTGTGGAAAAATCGATGAATTTAAGTACATCATCCAGGTATGCAGGATCCGTGACATTATTCATAACCTTGTTGAGAACTTCCTGGGCGTTGTCACGCACCTCACCGACAATATCGTTGACATATTTACTGTCGGACTTCATCTCAATAAAGCTGTCATCCTCAATATTGATCTCATGTGAAGTCATGTAGATATTCGCTATAGAGGAGATACGTGCATTGAGAGTTTCCGTAGCATTTGTGAGCATATCACGCTTTCTCTTTTCCTCATCGATATTTTCGGTGGCCCATATGACATGCGAAAGTCTGCCGTCCTCCGTGCGCTCGGAAGCGATCAGTCTGCCTCTGCACCATTTTCCTCTTGAATTCAAAAACTCTATGGTCGCTATGCCTGTCTCACTAACATTTTTCTCAATATTCTTGAAATCAACAAACTCCAGAACTTCTTTTCTTGATATTTCATCCGTCAGCTTGGTCATCACACCATTGATCAACTCTTGACAGTTTCCTACTGAATCTCCAATCGTATTTCCTATTACATTATCGGACACGTTGATTGAAGCAAACGTGTCGTTAAGCATATCTATATCTGTGACTGAAGTATATATATAAGCGATGGACTTGAGCTGATTGGCAAGCTTTTGAACCGTATCATACATCTTGTTGCGTTCGCGGCGTTCGGCTTCGATATCCTCGATAAGAAACATGGCGCGCGTCACTTTACCGTCCGCAGCGCGGTCTGAGACAATGTATCTGGCTCTTCGCCATTGGTTTTCAGCACTTAAGAATTCGCATGTGACCGTTCGTTTATCTTTCAGCCTATCATTCAGTTTCTCGAAATCCACAAAATCAAGCAGGCTGTCACGTGTTGTTTCATCGGAAAATTTTGTCATTATCATGCGTATCATCTGCTGGCAGTTATTACGTACTTCACCGATTATCTGGGTTGCCTCTGTTTTGTTATTCCTTACCTCCGTAAATGTATCGCTGACAAAATCAATCTCGTGCATAGAGACATAGATATCCGCTGTTGAGGAGAGCTGATTGGCGAGTCTTTCCGACATGATCTGCCTCATTCCGGACTTTATCATAATTACTGATGTCAAAGCGATTATCACGAGTATGGAAATAAGAGCAGCGATAAATATGACCTGTAAAGGTGCAAAAACAGAAGTTGCATCTTTGACGAATATGCAGCGCCAGCCATTCTGCATACTTTCGGAGTAAGCGATATAACGGGAACCATTCAGCTTAAACTCGTAGTATTCCCGGTCTGAGCTGTTGATCAGATTCATAGCTATTGATCCTACCGAATCATTTTCTTCATTATAGTTTTTACCGATCTCTTCTCTGTCGGAATGCGCGATCACCATTCCGTTGTCATCAATTATAAACTCGATATCGCCGCTGCCCGGTTTTACAGCATTCTCGGTTAACTTCTGGATCTCATCAAGCGTTATATCAAGGGCTATAACACTTTCCCCGTCATCAAGCATCTTGGATATCGTCATGAGCACTACGCCGGTCTGTGCATCAAGATACGGCTCAACCAGGGTGATTTCTCCTTTATTGGCAACTGCTTCCGTGTACCAGGGACGCTCAGTAGGAACATAACCTTCCTCCGGCACCCATAATATACCATCCAGGTATTCACCGTTTATGTAGCCGTACAGGCCTGTAGTATTCTCAAAAATCGTGCCTGTTATGGCATTCATCTGCCCTACCAGGTAGTCCAGTATCTCATCATTTGTGCTTGTTTCCAGCATACCGTCTATGGTATAAGCCGAAATCTTTACCGCATTTATGCTGTTAGAAAGGTATATATTGCAGTTTTCAGCAGACTGGAATGCTGTCATCTGTCCGTCTTTAATGATATTGCTTCGCTTTTCATTAAATATGATCTGGTAGATCGCCAAAACGATGAATACAAGAACCACGATTACAACTGAAGCAATAACAATGCTCTTTAGTAGGACATTTTTTTCTTTTGCACCGTTTTTCATTCAAGATCCTCCAATCTGACTCCTAAATTTCATTAAATGCAAACACATGGCTTAAAGATATAATTAATCTATCATATTATAACAGAAAATAAGGCATTATAAATTATGAGTGGTGAAGTCCCGGAAATAAATTAGTGTAACATCTGTATAATGAAAAATAGTGAAATTTTAGTGGGGTTTTCGCTTAGTTTCTGATATTATCAACTTAAGGCTGTTTGCCATAAAGCAGGCATAGACAGCATTATTTATGAGGTGACAAAAATGGAATACAAAAAAGATGACTACAGTGATGCGGGGGATGATTTCCTTCTGCTGCAGGATGAGCTGCGCAAGCACCCGGAGTCCATAGCTGAGGATGATCTGCTGCGTATCATGAAGATCTTCAATGATTCGTGCTATGAATTATCATGGCAGATGACTCTTTCAGAAATTCTGACCATCAATTTGATCCACTTTGGCGAGACCCGAATGAAATTATACCTTGAGAATCTCAATCTCGTTCCGGAGGGCGGCCGCTTTCATGGATGGAGATGCCCTGTTCAAATGCTTATAGCAGATAAGGAAGCATCAGTGGTGTTTGAGAAAGTGGCATTATCCCAGACGGATGAAGTTAAAAAGGTACTGGGCGGAATACTGCAGAGCCTAAATATTGACTCGGAATTAAAAGACAAACTTAAAAGGAACATACAAAGCAACGGCTGAAAGTACTTTACAAAAGGAGAAGTGAAAAGTGAGTTTTGTTTTTGTGGCACTCGGCGGAGCGCTTGGAGCGGTATCAAGATATGCGATAAGCCTCATACCGGTAAAATCGCAGTTTCCGGTTCTTACATTGGTAACAAATATTCTAGGTGCGATACTGATAGGTTTCATTGTAGGGATGGCAGATAAAAAAGAGGATTTGTCACCAAATATGCTGCTCTTCTGGAAAACGGGGGTATGCGGAGGTTTCACTACTTTTTCGACATTTTCACTTGAAGCATACAAGCTGTTTGAAGACCATGCCTATGCTGCCGGCGGAGCCTATGTAGTCTTGAGCGTATGCTGCTGTATTTTGGGTATCTTTTTAGGAAAGAAACTGTCAGCAGTTATCGGGTAGAACGGGATGCTGGTTAGATCGGAAGAAACAATGAACCGGAGAAAACTGAAAGGGAAAGCATGAAAATAGAACACGTCGCTATGTATGTGAATGACCCGGAAGCCGCAAGGGATTTCTTTGTAAAGTTTTTCGGCGGAGTATCCAACGGAGGATATTATAATGAAAAGACCGGATTCAGGTCCTATTTTATCTCTTTTGAGGATGGACCCCGTCTCGAACTTATGAACAAGCCGGATATGGTAAATGATCCAAAGCCGCTTAACCGCAGCGGGTATGCCCACATAGCATTTTCTGTCGGGAGCAAAGAAAAGGTAGACGAGCTAACCGGCAGGATCAGGGCAGCAGGGTTTGAAGTAGTGAGCGGACCAAGGACTACCGGCGACGGATATTATGAATCATGCATAGTTGATATTGAGAATAACCAGGTAGAGATAACAGTGTGAGCGGGTTTTCGCCGCGCCATATGTGGCAGATACTCAGCTTTAGTAGTACCGGAGGCAAAAGAATATGAAAACATTGGCAGCAATGATCGTGGTTTTTGTTCTTGTTGTGTTAGGCATAACTATCCTTATCCTTAAAATCGCAAAGAAACTTGGCCGCAATATATCTTCATATCTGGCATTCGGGATATCAACAGGCTTTTGCTGTCTGATCGTAACCGGGATCTCGCTGTTCGATATTCTGACGCCCGGCGGGGACCTGAACGGTATGCTGGGCCAGATCCTGTTACTGGTATATGTTCCGACGGCAGCTGTTATGATAATCGGGGATATAATTGTCTGGCATATAAATAAGAAGAAAAAAATTGATTAAATCATGGGACACACCCTGTCCCATCCGCTAAAATAGGGCATTTGCTCACTTTGTGTCCTTTTTTCTTCCGGGCATCCGGTATACCATGAGACCATAAGGACGCCGACCAAAACGAAAACTACGGCGGCCAAAAAGGAGGACATGGTAATGAAAAACGGAGCAGAAAGAGCAAAAAATGCAGCAATTTATGTGATCATAGGACTGATCGGTGTGGCGGCACTGGCCTGCATCATTATTTCTATGTTAACTGACAGGGTAACGCCGTACCTGGCAATGGGGCTGGGACTGGGTTGTATTGGCAATGCGATTGGATTGGTGGCCGTTCGCAGAAAGAAAGGAAGCAAAGATGGATCTGGTAAAGACGGGAGCATTTCTTAAGGAACTTAGAAAAGAGAAGAATATCACTCAGGAAGAGCTTGCTGAGAAGATGGGAGTTGCCAGAAGAACTGTCTCCCGCTGGGAAACCGGCGCAAATATGCCCGATATTGACATCCTGATTGATATTTCCGACTTCTACGGTGTGGGTCTTAGAGAGATCCTGGATGGAGAAAGGAAAGAAAAACAGATGGATAAAGAGATGAAAGAAACCGTACTTAAGGTTGCGGAATATGAAAATGAAGGTAAAAAGCGCACTTCAATCGTTGTGATCGTCTATTTAGCGCTTGGTATCATATCGCTCTTAGCAAATCTCGTCATGAAATTTATGGAGATGCCGGATAGTTTTTTGACTGGATTTTTAGATGGGATTACCGTAACAACTGCCCTGGTAGCGATGGCTCTGGGAATTGCCTATGCCACGGGAACACTTACTAAGCTGTATTCGTTTAAGAAAAGACTGTTTAATAAGAAAGACTGAATCTTATATTGAATAGGAACAGTGGAATATAATGCACTACTCTATTCTGTACACCGGGTACATTCCCTTAATCCGGAAGGTGGATATGATGTTGGTACCAGAGCAAGAGTATTGTTATGGACAGTATTTGATAATGTACATCCGGAGTAAATTGTCTGACAGAAAACAAAAAAAGGATATGAAAAAGATGCCGGAGTTATTGAAAAATTTTTATTTTCATAAAACCTTTTGCCTTTCTTAATAGTATAACTAATAACAAGATAAAAAAGACCTTCAAATTCTTAGGAATACAATTTGGTAATGGCCTGGCCATAGAAAGGACGGAATTATGAATAAAAATAGATTTTTAGCAATAACAATAGCATCTGCTCTGATAACTTTCTGTAATTCAACTGTTGCATATGCAGCACCTCAGACAACTTATTCTCATTCTTTGGATTGCGAGATCAATGAAGGCGGGATTACGTATGATGATGCCACTGAGCCGGTCATTAAAAGAAGCAATGTAAAAGAAAACTTAGCACAGTCAATGTACGACTTATTTTACAATAATATTGATGTAGATATATATACCGATGATCCGGCAATATTTTTTGATGCAGATTATTATTTGGCAAATTATCCTGAATTAGCAACAACTGTTGGAACTGATTATGAATCACTTTTTAATCATTATATAAATATAGGACGTTTGGAAGGCCGTACTGTAAGAATGGGTGTCTATCCTGAACGCGGAAAGAGCATCTACAGAGTTTATTATCCGGATAGCGGAGTGACCGTAACCCAATATCCAAATACTACATGGTTAAATTATCAAAACTGTAAAATTAGAATGATCGAATTCTTAAATACAGTTGTTGATGATTCTATGTCAGAACGCGAAATCGTAACCGTTATTCATGATGAAATCTGTAAGAGAACGTGCTACGACGACCGTGGCTGTGTGTGTTATGATGTTACGCCAATGAATGATATGGACGCCTTTTTATCAGGAACCTGTACCTGTGTATGTCAGAATTACTCCAACACCTTCGGCTATATGTGCGAAATGGCCGGAATCGAATGCCACTATGTTAATAGTATACCGATGAATCATGCCTGGAATCGGGTTATGATTGATGGGATATGGTATGACATAGATGTTACCTGGGACGACTGTTTATCAAATAAAGACTATTTCCTGACCCCGGCAGGAACCGGAGTATTTGCTGATAGGCCTGTTAGCAGAGAAGGAAACTTCTGGTTTCACCTTATAATGTTTATGTGATCCGGGTGTTATTTCAGACCTAGCTCTTTTACACTTTTTGCGTATTCTTCAGCATCTATGCCGGATGTTGAAATGAATCCAAGTGCCGGAGCATTAAATTCGTCAGTCATACTTTCTATAACATCTGCAATCTTACGTAGATAATTTGCATCAGACATGCTATCACTAGTACTGCCATATAGTGATTCTGTATTTCTTGAAAATTTCAAATCAAGAAGAATCTGCCATATAATTTTCTTGCAGTCTACATCTTTATCAGTTATTAAACCGAAAGTAATACCAGTCCAGCTGACGTTATATTTTGCAACAGCACATTTTACATTATCATATGATTCATATGTACTATCATTTATACGATATAATTCATCAGCTTTTTCTAATACTTTTGCCAGTATTTTAGAATACTCCATCTTTTTTTCTTTTTGTGGCATTTCCTCAATATTTCCTGACCCCGGCAGGAACCGGAGTATTTGCTGATAGGCCTGTTAGCAGAGAAGGAAACTTCTGGTTTCACCTTATAATATTTATGTGATCCGGGTGTTATTTCAGACCTAGCTCTTTTACACTTTTTGCGTATTCTTCAGCATCTATGCCGGATGTTAAAATAAAATCAAATCCTGGTGTATTGAATTCATCAGTTGCTTTTTCAATTACGCTTGCAATTTCATTGAGATAATTTGCATCAGACATGCTATCACTAGCACTGCCATATAGTGATTCTGTATATCTTGAAAATTGTAAATCAAGAAGAATCTGCCATATAATCTTTTTGCAGTCAATATCTTTGTCGGTCAATATTCCAAAAGAAATATCATACCTATTATCGCAATATTTAGCGACTGCGCATTGTACATTGTCATATGATTCATAAGTGTCTTTATTAGATGCATATAATCTATCTGCTGTTGCTAATACACTTCTTAAAATTTTGGAATACTCCATCTTTTTTTCTTTTTGTGGCATTTCCTCAATTATTCTGTTAACAATGTCACTGGTATCATATTCAATTAAGAGCTCGCCTTCATCCTGTGTAAATCTTTTGAATCTTACGACCGGGTCATACTCAGAATCATCTACAACATATTTTTCATAAGGTCCGTTTACATTTATTTTCTCGTCGAAACAATCTTTACAAATGGGTGAAACCCAGCCTGCATCTGTCACCGGTACAGGAAATTTCCCACAGCAAATACAGGTTCTTTTACTTATATGTTCATACTTATCAATAATTTCCTGAATACGGCTTTCGCGTGGAGAACCATCATCATAAAGACGCATGGTTCCATATTTTTCTTTTAACTGAACAATACGCCACTTATCTAAATAATCACACCTTTCAAGTTCTTCTTTAAGGTCTTCACAAAGTTCTTCACCAAAACATTTTTTCCAGCCTTCCGGCATATCATCCCAGATAGTGTAAGAATAGTCATAATCTTCCAGTTCTTCACCATTCCACACATTTCTAGGTTTAAGAAATGGATATTTTTCTATTAATTCTTTATTTTTCTTTTGAACTTCAGTCATTTTGGCCACCATATTCACTCTTCTAAGTTAAATAATACTACTTTTCCAAATATGATACAACACTCTGGGCGGATTGTTCAACTGATAATGAGCCTGTTAATGGGGGTTAATAATATTTTTATTATTATAAAACTTTTTACGGCATCGAACGTATATGTATATGAAAGATGAAAAAAGAAAGATGAAAGAAGGAGGACGAAAAATGGGAGATGCATTTGTACAGGTTAAAAATTCTGAGTTTGAAATGCCGGGAAAAGGAGACCTCATTCTGGCAAGTGACAGATATTACAGCACGGATTGCTATGAGACCAAGCGGAATAATAATGTGCTGATTGTCGGGGCTTCCGGTACGGGTAAGACCCGGTCGATAATAACTCCTAATATCCTCCAGGCAGAGGGAAGTTACATCGTTTCGGATCCCAAGGGAAATTTGCATAAGCTGTACGGAAAGTATCTTGAGAATAAAGGCTATATTGTAAAAAAAATTGACTTTGTCCATCCTGATGAATCTGATGAGTACAACTTCTTTGACTACATCCGTTCGGATTCAGATCTGGTCAAAATTGCAAGAACAATTGTTTATTCCGCTGGTATATGCCAGCGTGATCCTTTTTGGGATGAAGCTGCAACATTGTATTTATCTGCAATTATGGGGTATCTTTACGAGTTCAGACCCAGATACGAGCAGAATATCAACTCACTGGGCAAGCTTGCTGTGGCATCCGATGTTACTGATAATTCCGGAATCGTTGGTAATGTAATGGACAGGGTGATGCAAGAGGTGGAGAGAAGAAACCCAAAATCATTTTGCCTTAAGCAGTATAAAAAATTCAAGGTAGCCGCCGACAGGACTATTAAGAGCATACTCATAACTATAAACGCTAAACTTGCAACCATGGATACACCTGAAGTGGAAAAGATGATGGGTGGCGGTGTATCAGAGGTTGCAAAGGATGGTGATAATATACTGTCGGATAAAAAAGGGGAAAGATTTAAATTCGAGGATATCGGCACCCGCAAAATGGCAGTATTTGTTGAAGTGAGCGATAGGGACAGATCCCTGGACTCTCTGGCTGATATTTTCTTCTCTCAGGCGATGGATGAACTATGCAAGTATGCGGATGATAAGTGTGACAATTACAGACTGCCTGTCCCCGTCAGATTCCTGATGGATGATTTTGCGACGAATGTCAGCATCAGTGATTTTCCGAGGATGATATCTTCCATAAGATCCAGAGGGATATCCGTGATGCTCAGTATACAAAGTGAAGCGCAGCTCTTCGACCGGTATGGAGATGACGGGAGGACTGTCATCAGTAATTGCGATAACTACATATATATGGGCGGTAATGACGTGGAAACTGCCCATAATGTGGCAAGAAGGGCAGATTTACCGGAAAACCGGGTTTTAAACATGCCTGTTGGAATGAATATTTTGTTCAGACGAGGTGAAAATCCTGCTATTTCATATAATTTTAATCTCGAACAGTTTTTGGATAAGATCCGGGAAGGAGAAAAAAGTTATGACAGTTGCATATGTTGAGTTCTATTATGATGAACAGAAATTTGAAGTATTGTTTGACCAGGAAAAACTTACAAGTTTGAATGATGAAGACCCGGAGTTATTAAAAAGAGTATACACAAATATATGTATTTTCAGGGACACGATCAGACCGCACTGTAATACTTTCATGCGTGATTTTGAGATGACAATCGATATTGATATTGAAATGGGGTGTTTTTCTCTGGCTGTAGCTAACTATGGCTGTGAAGATGCGTTAGAGGATTTTAGTGCCGAGAACCTGATAAATATGATGCATATGTTGAGTAGTGACGAACCACTTATTGACATCTATTTCTGGGATTTTGACCGGTTTATGGAATTGATGAGGAATGAAAGCCCAGAGTGATAAAACCTTTTGCGGTTTCCGGTCGTAGTATATATGGAGGGTAAAAAAATGAGCGGATTAAACAGGATTTCAACAATAGAAGTAGAAAGTGCAAACGGTACCAGGGAGATCAGTTTATATACTCGTCATTTGATGAACCGCAGGGTTTTTCTGACGGGAGAGATCAATGATGAGAGTGCTGTGGAGATAGTGTCTCAGTTAATGTTTCTTCAGGATGACAGCGATGGGGAGATCTCGCTTTACATTAACAGTCCGGGAGGAAGTGTTAATGCAGGACTTATGATCATGGATGTCCTGTCCGGTATGAAAGTGCCGGTTAAAATGTATTGCATCGGTATGGCTGCCAGCATGGCAGCTGTGATCCTGGCCAGTGGAAAAAAGGGCAGCAGGTTCATCCTCCCTCATTCCGAGGTGATGATCCATGAGCCTCTTTTGAACAGCGGTGCCGGTGGTTCCGCCACTTCTATCAAAAGGAAAGCTGAATCGATATTGGAGACTAAGGATATTCTCAACGAAATACTGTCGAAGCATACAGGGAGGACGGTTGAAGAAATTGATTCGGCCACAAGCTACGATAACTATATGAATGCCACAGAATGCGTGGAGTTTGGAATATGTGACGGGATTGTTCAGTCCGTATTCTAAAAAATAATCCGTCAAAATTACATAACAGAATTGTAACGGTGCAATGTGTGTGGTACTATGAAGATGAGTTTAGACTCAGTGCAGCCCGTTTAGGGCATTGACGCAAAAAGTTCTTCATACGGAGCCTCCTATTTCTTTTGTACATAGAAAAGTGTTGCAGCCCGCCTAGGGCATTAAGACACATCCGAAAAAGCCGCACATAGATAAATGTGGCTTTTTTTATTTATAGATGTTGTGACAGAGCCTGTTATTCAATTTAAAGCAGTTAGAATATGGAAAAAGTGATATAATCAAAAAGTGATTGGTTACAGCACATATGCCGTGAGCAAGAGATTAATTGGGGGTTATATCGTGTTTATTAATCTTACGAACCATCCGAGCTCCGGGTGGGATTCCAATCAAATTTGTGATGCCCAAAGATATGGTGATATAGTTGATTTGCCTTTTCCACAAATAGGTGTAGATATTACAACTTCGCATATGGATGAATTGGTGGATATATATTACGAACGGATAATGGGATACGATTGTCCGGTAGTACTTCTTCAAGGGGAGTTTGTTTTTGTCTTCCGGCTTGTAACCAAATTAAAAGCAGTCGGAATACGGGTTGTTTCTACCTGTGTAGAACGTTGTGCAAAGGAAGAAAATATGCCGGATGGTAGTGTCCGTAAGATTTCAATGTTTGTTTATAGGGGCCTGAGGGATTATTAAGAAAAATGGACGGACTTAAATTGGAAAATCTGCTGCAGGTTAAGTAAATAAAACTGCATTTTACACTGGAGATTACGGTCATCTGAAAACAGCACTTAAAGGATCATATGGGAGGTAAGAGGAAATGAATATTCCGCAGGACGTGTTGGAAAAGGTGGAAATATTGGAAAGTGAACGAATCAATCAGAAAAAAAAGCGAATATTGATGCTTACACTTGGCACCGGTAATCTTGACAAAGCTACGGAAGATGCAGGATACACAAAAACACAGTATATGTTTGAAGGAAAGCCATACCAAAAAGATGGTAAGGACAAAATGACGAATTTTGTATCAGAACCTCTTATTGACTGTTTTGTACCGGATATCATATTCATTTTAGGTACGGTAAAATCGGTATGGCACCAGTTTTATGCTTCGCTTACGATGGCGGGGGAAGACGACAAGTCATATTTACAGGATGACAAATACCTCAGGCTGGTTGATATAGAAAGAGATAATGGTATAGGGACTGACGAGAAATCGTTAGAGGAGTACGGAAATGAGATATCAGATATATTATCAGAGACGGATTTCTGGGGAAGAACTTTTGAAAAATATAAGAATTCAACCCCCATTGTACGAGTATTATTGACAAAATATGGTATCAATGGAGAAGAATTACAAGAAAACTATGCCATTTTGAAAGGGATAGAGGGCTTTCTCACGACGGACTATTCGTATGATGTGGCCTTTGATATTACGCATTCATTCAGATCTTTGCCTGTCTATAATCTGATAATATTCAATTACATTAAGAACATCACGAAGTATGATATTTGTATTAGGCATATTTACTATGGAAATCTCGATGTCAGACGCGAACTTAATGGTGTTGCACCAATCGTCGACTTGAGCGAATTGGCACAGATTTTGGATCTGACGAATGGAGTATCAGAGTTTAAGAATACGGGAAACGCCGTTTCCATGCTTCCTTTGATAGAAGACGCGAGATTAAAAAAAGATTTGGAAGACTTTGATCTTGCAATACAATTGAATGCGTTTGCGGAGATAAAAAAAGCATTAGTAAATCTTGAAACCGACGTGAGCAATCGTTCCGAAAACAATCGATATACCGGGATCAGGGAAATGATTGAAATGGTACTGAGAGAGAAATTCTGCGTGGGAGAAAATTGTTCCATAGTACCTTCCTCAGATACGGATTTGAAATTTAACCTGACATGGTGGTTTTTTGATCAGAATCGTATGGGATTGGGATTGGCAACGGGATTGGAAGCTCTTCGCGATATAAACACTGCTTCATTCATCAGTGCGAAGGGACATACGGGCGAGGAAAGAACTTATCGTGAAAGTGCAGAAAAATATTTTATGGATATAGCGCAAAGGTTGTCGAAAAGAAATGAATCAGATTTATCTCCGCTCGAAAAAAAGGTATGTGAACTGGGATTAAACTTGAAACATTATAAAGATATACGAAATATGTTTGCGCATAGTTTGTATAATTCAGAGGATATATTTAGTTTGTCCAAGTTAAAAGAAGATGCAGAGAGATTTCGAGAACAGTTAAGGGAAATAAAAGATAGCTATGATTTAAATCAAGCGGCATATTGCAGCCTGTTTGCTACACCAATAAGCGTAGGGGGGAATGGAGGAGGAGGTAATGATGCCAGAATAATTCTCGATTTTGATTTTAATGGGAATTGCCGATATAACAGTTTTTCTTCATCAAATAAAAAAAATTATGATGTGTACACCCTTGATGTAAGTGCAAGGACATTCTTTTTGAAAAATCATAATAATTTTCCGACTATGGAGAAAGCGTATTTGCTGGCTGAGTACATAAAAAATAAACGGCCGCAGAATTATAATAGAATAGTTGTTATTTTATATAAATGCATGGATATAGAGAAAGAAATGATTTTTAGAATATTTCTTGAACAGTTGGAGGATGATATTCCGGAACTGGAGATAGAATCTTATTTGGACGGGCAGAAACGAACCGGAGTAAAGAAAACAGGGTTAAAATTAAATATGGAAATGCTAAACAATGATGAGGTGAAAAAAATGAGAAACGATAATACCACCGTTATGGAAAAAGAACTGGAACAAAAATAATTTAAAAAATATATTGACATATGATTCTAAATGTAATATGATGTAATATTACGAACGGAGAAAAATAATTCGTTAAGACAATTAAATATTGCAGATTAGCTTCACTGACAATTATTCAGTAAAGCGCTGGATACCGTATGTAGGACGGATTCCTCACACCCTTTCGGAGGTGTAAACATGGAGAACATGGCGAGTATCTGCAATGATAACCAGAGTCTTAACGAGATGATAGTTTCTTATCGTGAAGGAAATGAGGAAGCATTTTCTGAGATCTATTTAGCATGCAGTAAGATTGCTGAAGGGATCTTCTATAATAAGTTATCTGAAGAGCAGCGAAGCCGCTTATCCTTTGATGATCTTTTTCAGGATTCGATTGTAAAGGTCTGGAGAAATCTTGACCGTTTCGATGAGAAAAAGGCTAGTTTTCGCACCTGGTTCAGTACAATATTCACGAACACCTTTTTTGACGCTGAAAAAGCGAGCAAGATTCGCATGAGTGCGGATATTTCAGAAATTGATGAAACACAGATCAGCACTGCGCCTTTTTGGGGATTCTACAAAACTAAGAAATGCGATGAAGTGACCCCTTTAGTCGAGAGACAGAATAATATAGGCAGCAGAACGCTTGAGGATGAATATATCGAAAACGAGCCCCGCTATGAAGTGAACCCTTTAGTTAAGAGACAGAATAATATAGGCAGCGGAATGCTTGAGGATAAATATATCGAAAACGAGACCCTCGATGAAATACTTGAGTGTATGGATGATGCTTTATCTGACCAGCAGAGAGAAGCAATAAGCATGTTCTACTTTGATGGCATGTCTATCGAGGAAATCTCTAAAGCACAGGGATGTGGAATTAACACGGTAAAGTCGAGACTGAGTCAAAGCCGTAATAAGCTTAAGACTCGTCTTGAGGAAGTTTATCACTTATGTCAAAAATAAAATTTCCACGGATCGTATAAAAAGGAGTCACGAATATGGTTATTAAAGAAATATATGAGTTTGCAAAAATTAAGCATAAAGGTCAGAAAAGAAAAAATGGTGAAGATTATATCAACCACCCATATAGAGTAGCAGAAAGCCTCATTGCGTCCGGATATGGCGATGATTATGTAGCGGCGGGACTGCTCCATGACGTATTAGAGGATACCGACACAACAGAGGAAGAAATTCTAAAAATATCCAACAAGGATGTGCTTGAAGCGGTTAAGCTCCTTACAAAGCGTAAGGAAGTAAAATCCAGGGATTACATAGACGCTATCCTTAATAACCCGATTGCCAAGGCTGTCAAAAATGCCGACAGGATAGATAACCTGAAAGATGCTAAAAAAGCTGATAGAAATTTTGCCAAAAGATATGCTCAAAATACAAAAGAGTATTACCTGAATAAATTCTCTAAAGAGCTTGATATGGCATATGAGGATCTGCTCAAAGTCTTAGGAGAATAAATATCATACAGAATGCAAGGCTATCCCCGACATATCCAAGTGGTATGCCGGGGATTTTTATAATATCTTCAGTGACCAAATACGCATTTCGACAACCGATTACGGTTATGTGTTATACTGAATTATCAGTTTTTTTACCCTGGGTTATACCACTGTTAGCAGCGGAAAAGCAATTATCGATACTTTTTGTTCTATGGAGGATGGTGTGTTAAACTACATTAATATAGAAGTAAAAATGGTGAAGTAGATATGACAGACCATCAATGGGAAGAGAATGAAGAGACCTGAGTTTGACAAAATAAAGAATTACAATGAGTTTAAAAAATACCGGTGGACCAGGAATGAACTGATCGATATCTGTAAGGAACATGGTCTTAAGTTTATCGGAACAGAAAAAGAACTCAACAGGGTCATTGAATCTTACTTTAATGGAGTCAGGATACCCCCGCGCCGTGACTGGTATACCAATAAAGTGTTATGCAGTTTCGTTAATGAAAACGGATTATTAATGTTCATTACGCTCGGTATACTGTTTGTATCGGTACTGCTGTGCACCATCGGGATCATCAACAAAGTAAGAGGCACTGATGATCTCTGTTATATCCCTCATCTGGTGTTTGGTATTACCGGCCTGATAGTAGCAATAGCCGGTATTCAGGTGGACCGGACCCTTGATGTCATTAAGAGTTATTTTCCCAGATGCGGAGATAAGCATTTCACAAGAGAGCAGATAGATGAACAGGCTAATTCGGAGCATACGGAATACTTATGCAGCACAGGGATTTTTTTGGCTCCTGAGATGGTGATAGGTTCATCTGCAGGAGTTGCGGCGGTCGCATATGAGGATATCTCGTCTCTTCAGATAGCACAGACATGGCATACAAGACGTATCGGAATGAGATATAGCGGACGTTCCGAAGAGTATTATACATATAAGATCATTATAAGAACAAATAAAGGTAAGGCAGTTGCTTTATCCATAACAAAAGGAAAACCCGAAAGTGATCTGAATGCGTTATATGAATACTGTCTGAAATATAATCCTGGGGTCCGGTTTCTGGAAATGAGAGAGAGTATTCTGGCATATGAAAAAAAGCCGAACCAGGTAACAGAGGGCGAAGGTGTAAGAAAGAGCGTAGATAAGGCTGTGCAGGAACAGCATCTGACGCGTATATCTGTAAGCGAAGAAACAAAAAAGAGATTTATCAGGTATAAACTCGGATCGGCGTTTATGCTTATTCCCATATCTCTTGTAGTGGCCGCAGTTGCAGCCTGTATTCTTTATCTGCTTGTGTTTCGCCTGCATCATGGCAGAGGAACTTTGCTTCTGCTGACAGCCCAGTTTTTCCCTATATATGCGATTTATTGCTTCATTAAAACCTTAGTCGCGGTCAAAAAAGACGATATAGAGTTTTATTCGGGTAAAGTTGATAATAAATACAGTATGGGTTACGCAATAAACGGGGTGGATTATCGTTTCGGATACATAGAAAAGATGAAACCGGAAACTGAGCCGGGTTCAGGGGACCGGGTCGTTATGGCAAGGCTTATGAATGAATTCAGTCTGGTGTCAGATGATGTGAAATAATACCAGGATACTATGAACCAAGTGATACGGAAGGTTTATATTAGAGGATTTGGAAAATGAAACGCGAAGTATTTAAGAGTAACCTGTTCAGGGGAGTTCCGAGTGGGATTGTAAGCGGGTATGCGTGTGGCTGCCTGATCCTGGTGATAGCGCTGGCTTTTGGAATGGACGAAAACCTGTTTATTCCGCTGCTGGGGGTTGCCATTATACTTAGCAGTATCATCGCTATCATAGGCGGTATCGGAAAATCCATAGAAGCTGATGCTAATGGCATATATCTGAAGAACAAAGAATATCTCTTTGCGGAAAATGATATGTATATGAATGTGGATACACATTATTACTATTTTGTCCCTGTGACAAAAAGATGGATAGAAATTATCAGCAAGGACGGAAAGCATGAGGTAAAGTGTTCATTTCTTGGAGGCCGGGATGCAGGAAGACTGGCAAAGATAATAGAGGACGGTATGAGAAAGAAGTACCGTTCGGTCTATGGTGGTGTTGAACTGAATGATGTGGCTGTGCATTCTTTTGCCATACCTGCAACAGAGCTGGCTGAAAAATTTAACAAAAGGACCGGACTGATGATAAAGTGCATGTTCGGGTTTCTGACAGTGCTGTTTTCTTGGATACTGATATCTATGATCGTACAGGATCAGCTCGAAGATTACGGGCTTGTACTTGTGGTATCTATGATAATGGTAGTGCTGATATTGGGAGGAACAACTCTTTTCATATGCGGAAGGTTTAAAAAATCTGTTAAAAAAATTCCCTATGAGATCCTATTCTGCGGAGGGACAATGTATATAGACGGCAGGTCCTTCGGGGGCGTGAATATAGGGAGAGTATTAATGACGCCGGAACGGGGCGATGGCAGAGGAGATATGCGAAGACTGGTGATTTATGAAGGAAACGAAAAAGCCGGCGAATACTGTTTCGGATTCAGGGGTGACCAGAGCGGTTTCCCGGAGTACAGCCGGTTGATAGAAACGGTAAAGGAGAATTTTGGCGACAAATTCGCATATGATTTCAACTAAAATATTAGAAGAAGATGTGTAGGGGGAAGGGACTATGATACTTTTTGTAAATGCCTGTGTACGAAAGCAGTCAAGAACATTTAGGCTGGCAAAACGTCTTTTGGGTGATTTTAATGATACAGTTAAAGAAGTGCGCCTTGAGGAGGTGCAGTTTCCCGTTGTCGATGAAGAGTTTATCGAGAGACGCGAGGCATTAAAGAATGCGGGAAATTATGATGATCCGATGTTTGACCTTGGCAAAGATTTTGCAAGTGCAGATACGATCGTAATAGCGGCGCCTTACTATGACCTGTCTTTTCCTGCGATGCTTAAGCAGTATTTTGAACAGATAAATGTCCTTGGACTGACATTTACCTATTCGGAATCCGGGATGCCGAAAGGGCTGTGCAAAGCAAAGAGCCTGTATTATATAACAACTGCCGGTGGACCGATTATTTCTGACGATTATGGATTTGGTTATGTTAAAACACTTGCAAATACTTTTTACGGGATAGAAGAGGTTTACCAGATTAAAGCTGAGGGATTGGATATTGTCGGTGCAGATGTAGATAAAATTCTTAATGGTGCGGTGCTTTAATATGCATTTTGGATTTTCATATGTGGGACTTGTATACCTGATCATGTTATTTGTTCCTAATATAAAGTGGGCAAAAAATAAACCGGAAGGATATGATCAGTTTGCACAAAAAGAAAATAAGATTCTTTTATTTTTTGAGAGGACGGGAGAAATCCTTACCAGTGCTATTGTATTGGTGTTTTCCGATTTTAATATACGTGGATGGAGCCGGTGGAACTGCTGGCTGATCGTTTCCTTTCTTCTGATGATTCTATACGAATTGTACTGGCATAGGTATTTTAAAAGCCCAAAAACGATGCAAGACCAGTATAGTTCTTTTTGCGGATTCCCTGTAGCCGGAGCAACGCTTCCTGTGCTTGCTTTTCTTTTTTTAGGAATATATGGAATCAATATTTTTTTGATCATCGCATCACTTATACTTGGCGTTGGCCATATAGGTATTCATATTGTTCATGAGAAAGAAGCGAATGGGTCTGATGACAAATTAAGTATAATTCAAATAATGATCAAGTGGAAATGGGTCATACTTGCAATGCTCCTGTTAATGTCAGTATTGGTTCCTATTATGGTGGGTAAGATAAGAGGGCTCAGTGTACTGAACTTCAGCAGTGATGCTGACAGGTTTGAATATGATTCAGAAAATATCCTTGGAATAAAAGCGACAGTTGTTGACGGAAGGAATTATACATACATTTTTGACGGAAAAACATGCCTTTTTAGTGGATATGATGTAATGATGGAGGATTTAACAGATAGAATTTGTTCCTGCAGCCATAATATTCCTAATTATAGTCCACAATCAGTGTTTTATAACCGGATAGGCGGGAACATATATCTTACACTCTGTTTTGGAGATGATGTCGATATGGAAAGGGTTGACGGTTTTTACCTGTACCTGTCTGAAGAGGAATGGATAACAGTTAATCAGCCAAAAGATACTATCTTTATAGACCATATTTTAGTAACTGATCATACCTACCATAATGTAGGCACAGATGCTGAGTATGAAGACTGGTTTGGTCATGATTGGAACCAAATCTGGAATAAGGACGGATGCGGTAAGTGGAGTGAGGTGAAAGATCGTTATTATGGCAGGAGTACTATGCCGCTGGAATGATGTTAATGCTGTACGGTATATGGAGAGATTGAATGATTATTGAAGTAGAAGATCGTGATGAGCAATATGCACTTGATGTAGTAAATGTAATCTTATGTGATTTGAAACTGGAAGAAGATCCCAGATTCAAGGTGCGTAATTATCGATTGCGTTACATTATGTATGGTATGATCACAGTGGCATGCTTTGTTTTGGCGGTGTTATTTGCAATAAGCTATAAAAGCATCATTGTTGGAATATGCGCAGGGGTATTTGGATTCTGTGCCATGTGTGCATTCGGGTATGTACGAAGCTCCGGAATGATAATGAAGCAATTATTAAAAAAGGGAAGAACGACATATACTTTTAGCAAAGAAGGTATTGAATATGATAACCACAATATGCAAAAAGTAACATATCAATGGGATTATTTTAGATATATAAAGCTGTATGGAACAGGGATGTTTTTTATCCCTAAGAAAAAAGCCTCACCTATTCTTGCAATCCCGGTTCGATATGAGAACGAGATAATGAATTATATGAAGGATAATGGGATTCTTCTTGACGAATTCACTTGATATGTGATAACAGGATAAATAAACGCATAGCTGACTTTGAATACGCGAACAAACTTATATAAAGGGAGATAGTGGTATTATGACTATAGAACAAACAATAAAGATATCCGGATAGATATCCAGAATTATGCTTCCTGGGATATATTAAATTAATAGAGTGAATGAGTTGCTCCGGAGCTATAGCTTAAAAGGTGGGAAAATCATATGACAAACAAAATCTGCGTTAGTACGGATGAAGATTCTTTATCGTTGACTGATCATAAGATAAGGGCAGTTGTAGATTCTGTGGAGTATGTTTATGATCTGGATTCTGTAGAGAAGATAGTTGTCCTTACGACGGATATGGGACCGTTCTATGATGATATGGGACTGGCAATAGATGTCGGAAACAATAATGTAATCTTTATCATGTCCGGCCACAGGTGTTATAAAAGTTTCTTATTTGATCAAATCGGGAAAGCATTGCCCATCGATTACCAAAAGATAATTGATGCATCTGCGTGTACAACTAATAATGTGTTTGAAATCTATGTAAGACCAGTGTAAAGATATTGCAGAATCACTTGATGATAATTTAATTATCATGAAGATTGCCGGCTAATAAGACCGGCAGAAAATTCAAACACATATATAGGGATTTTTAGGAGTTAGTAAATTATGGCAACAGAGTATAGACAGGCAACTATAGAAGATGCTGAACTTCTGGTTAGCATTTATGACGCTTCTTTTTATAAGGATTTTCTGAGATATGGTACATGCCCGGGATACGGACAGACAAAAGAAATGATGGAGCAGTCAATAATTGATATTTCTAAATTCCTGATCATTTGCGATAGTAAACCGGTAGGATGCATTGCGTGTAAGGAGCTGGAAACCGGAGTATATGAAGTCGCATGTTTATGCGTTATTCCGGAATTTCAGGGAAGAGGAATAGGAACGGCCGCAATGAAATTTGCAAAGTCATTTTATTCAGATTGGAAGAAGTTTACATTGGTAACACCGATAGACAAAAGTGAAAATGTAAAATTTTACACAGAGAAATGCGGTTTTGATATCGTGTCTGAAGAAATGGATGGAAATGTTAAGCTCGTAAGATTTGTGTTGGAGAGATAAAGATTTTGATATTCCGCATTAAAGCAGAATAATTAACGTTCAGGAGAAAGAAGGAAACAGTTAGCAGAAATCAACCCTCTAATACGGGGCCTTTTAACAAACTGTAAGGGAATAGCAAAAAAATAGACGTAAAGGGTATCATCTTCGGATGGTGCCCTTTTTGGGTGCAAATATACCGTTCACCCTCATTTTGATACCGAATACCGAAATCTTATGACAAGCTCGAAAATGAAAGGTATGATGTAGTCAAGGGAGCAAATTGATCAAGCATTGCGGAGTATGAGAGATGAGAAAAAAATTCCTTGATAATATCAGATGGATGACGGTTGTGCTGGTTGTGATCTACCACATTCTTTACATGTACAATGCGGAGGGCATCGTAGGAGTGATCGGCAAAGTTACCGATCTGGATGTTCAATACTATGATGTCTATCAGTACATTGTATACCCCTGGTTTATGTGTATTCTGTTTATGGTATCCGGGATCAGTTCCAGGCTTTATCTGGATAAGCATTCCGGAAAGGAATTCGCAAAGTCCAGAACAAGGAAACTTCTGGTTCCTTCCACCATCGGACTTCTGGCTTTTCAGTTTATTCAAGGATACTTTAACATGAGCATGGGAGAAGGCATTCAGATGCTGAAGGGAATGCCTGCTCCGGTTGCCTTCCTGATCATGAGTGTAAGCGGAATCGGGGTCCTTTGGTACATCCAGACACTGTGGATTCTTTCCATGTTATTGCTCCTTTTCAGAAGAATTGAAAAAGATCGTCTTTGGAAGATGGGTGAAAAAACGAATGTGCTTGCAATGATCCTGTTTGTAGTACCGGTATGGGCATTTGGTCAGATCCTGAACACACCAATCATCTGTGTCTACAGATTCGGATTATACGGACTGCTTTTCTTCCTTGGATACTTCGTGTTTTCACATGACGAGGTGATAGAGCGGCTGAAAAAGTACTTTGCCTTATTCCTGATCCCTGCCATTATACTCGGGTTATTGTTTTGCATTGCTAACTTTGGTAATGTATATGCAGATGCACCTGTTAACCGGACACCTGTATTTTTGGCATATGCCTGGTTTGCCTGCCTGGCCATTTTAGGCGGCATGGCAAGATTCGGGGATTTTGAGAACAGATTCACGAGGTTCATGAACCGATACAACTTTGGATTGTATGTGTTCCATTACCTTGGGATCTCGATGGTAGCGGTACTGCTGGTAAAGCCCGGAACCATTTCTGCGATTCCCGCTTACCTTTTAAGTACAGTCGCTGCCTTTACGGTTCCGTTTGTTTTGTACGGGATCATTTCCAAAATCCCGGTTTACAGATGGATGGTTCTCGGGATCAAAAAAGATAAAAGAGGAAACTAAGATGATTTTCAGATTGAATCTTAATCCGAAATGTGAGGAGGAAGTGATCGCAAACGTTCATGAAAGAACGCCCCTCATTGATGAGATCGAAATGCTGGTGACGCAGGATCAGGTGACCGGACAGATCACCGGCTATCTGGAAGACGAAATACGGCTTTTGGAGACGGAGAAAATCGAATGCTTTTTTGTGGAAACCGAAAAAACCTATGCCTTATACTCCGACAAAAAGAGGTATGTGGTAAGGAAACGTCTTTATGAGCTGGAGGACATGCTGCCTTCCGACTTTGTGAAACTGAATAAATCAGCAATCGCGAATGCAAAGAAGATCGTGCGGTTTAGGGTTCTTTTGTCGGGAGCCGTGAATGCGGAGTTTGTAAGCGGCTATACGGAATGCATTTCCAGAAGGTGTTTTGCGGAGATCAGAAGGAGATTTGGGTTATGAAAAAGCATATCATGGAATTTTGTAAAAGAGGTCTTATGTTCGCCTGGGGTGGTCCGGTGATTACGGCATTGATCTGGTATTTCCTTTGGAAGACCGGGCAAATTGAAAGCCTTTCCGTGCAGGAAGCATTTACCGGTGTTTTGACGACCTCGGTGCTGGCATTTATAGCGGCAGGCATTACGATCGTGCATCAGATTGAGACACTTCCGAAACTGACGGCGGCCCTGATCCAGGGAGCGGTGCTGTATGTGGATTATCTTGTGTTTTATCTGATAAACGGATGGATCACCGCGGATAAGATCCTGATCTTTACGGTCATATTTGCCTTAGGTTTTGTTGCAATCTGGGCGTGCGTCTATATTCCCACCAGGATCCGCGTCGAAAAGATGAACCGCAGACTTAATTCATAACCATGTGACAAGAATTTACCCCGTTTTCTTGTACATCTTTACTTCTATAAACGATATCCTGTCAAAATCTTTACTTTTTGCCTTAATTCCATTATAATAAGTAAAGATTTTGAAAGGGGTGAGCATGTGATTTCATATGAAATTCTTGAAAAAACTCTTAAATATAGGGGAATTGGAAAGACTGAGCTTTCTACACAGCTTGGACTTTCTTCCAGAACCATAGCTAAGATAGGAAAAGGCGAAAAACTTTCAAATCGGACTTTGCAAAGAATAGCAGATTATCTTGGCATGGATCCGAAGCACTTGATGAAGGAAGTCTCTGAAAACAAGATATTACAAGTGCTTAGGGAAGAAAAAGAGATGAAACTTCCGGGAGGACTATATCACGAGCTACAGGTCAGGATGACATATAATTCCAATCATATTGAGGGAAGTAAACTGTCTGAGGATCAGACAAGGATGATTTTTGAGACAAACACCCTTGATGTGGGTGACGGCATCCCTGTAGATGATGTGTTGGAAACAGTACATCATTTCCGAGCAATCGATTATGTAATAGATATTGCGGAGGATGAACTGACCGAGGATATTATCAAACAGCTGCATTTTATCATAAAGCATGATACGAAGGATTCAACATTTGGATGGTTTGCTGTTGGTGATTATAAAAAACGTGCGAATGTAGTAGGTGGCCGGGAAACATCCAAACCATCGGATGTTCATAAGCACATGATGGATTTGCTTAATGAGTACAACACCAAAGAAAATGTCACATTAGAGGATATCATAGCTTTGCATGCCGAGTTTGAGTATATACATCCGTTTCAGGATGGAAACGGCAGAGTCGGACGCCTTGTAGCATTAAAGGAGTGCCTGCGGCATGGTGTGATACCTTTTATCATCGAGGATGCGAATAAAAATTACTATTACAGAGGTCTCTCCGAATGGAGAAATGAAAAGGGCTGGCTTACTGATACCTGCTTGGACGGGCAGGATACATTTAAAAGACTTATGGATATGTTGGAAATTCAGTACTGATAGTGGTTTCAAAAAAACAAGTTTGTAAATGCGGTGCCCATTCGCATTCCGCTGGCTACATGCTCATGTCGCGCTGGTGCGCTATCGTATGTTCGCAATGTGAATGAGTAAGACAAATTTATGGAGGCCTTTGGCATGGGAAAAGATTTATCTAAAATGACATTGGAAGAGTTATGGGCATTGTCTGTCGGGATGAGGGCATAGCCTTTTATCTCGCAAAATATTCGGCCAAGGGTAAAAATGCGGAATCCGCAAAAATGTCTATTGGGATATTGCTTTATCTCATATAGGAGATTATAATTCTATTAGACAAAAACGCGGAATCCGTATTTTTGTCTAATAGGAAGAGGGGGCTGGTTTTATGAAAATACGCAGAGACATATATCTGAATAAATTGATATCAAAAAAACACAATGGGCTGATTAAAGTCGTTACAGGTATGAGGAGATGTGGAAAATCCTATCTTCTGTTTAATCTGTTTAAAGAGCATCTCGTTGAAGAAGGTATTGGTAAAGAACATATTATAGAGATTGCATTTGACTCTTTCGAAAACAAAAAATATCGAGACCCTGAATTGTTATACCCATACCTGATGGAGTGTCTGGCTGATGACGATATGTACTATATCCTTCTTGATGAGGTTCAGCTGCTTGATGATTTTGAATCTATTCTGAACAGTCTTGGAAGAAAGAAAAATGTGGATGTATATGTAACAGGTAGTAATGCTAAGTTTCTTTCAAAGGACATTATTACGGAATTTCGCGGACGTGGTGACGAAGTTCATATGTATCCATTAACATTTTCTGAGTTCATGAGCGTGTATAAGGGAGAAAAAAGCGAGGGCTGGAGAGATTATGTGCTCTTTGGAGGGATTCCTCTTGTTCTTAGCTTTGAGGATGCAGATCAAAAATCTGATTTTTTGAAATCACTTTTTGAAGAAACATATATTTTGGATATTATAGGAAGGAATAATATCAGAAATAAAGCTGAACTGGAAGAACTTATTAACATCTTATCTTCGGCAATAGGTTCGCTTACTAATCCCAGTAAGCTTTCGGCAACATTTAAAAGCATTAAATATAAGACTATAAGTAAAGACACTATCATAAAATATATTGATTACCTGAAGGACTCGTTTCTCATAGACAGTGCAATTCGTTATGACATCAAAGGGAAAAAATATATTAGTACCCCATCCAAGTATTATTTTACCGACCTGGGCCTTAGAAATGCCCGTCTTAACTTCAGGCAAGTGGAAGAGACACATGTCATGGAAAACATCATTTTCAACGAGTTAAAGGTACGTGGTTTCAATGTGGATGTTGGCGTAGTTGTTATGAATGAGGTTGATAAGTCGGGGAAAAAAATCAGGAAGCAGCTGGAAGTGGATTTTGTATGCAATAAGGGCTCGAAAAGATACTATATTCAATCCGCATATGTGCTTCCTGATGCGGAAAAGATGAAGCAGGAACAAAGGCCTTTGATTAATACGGGAGATGGATTTAAGAAAATCATCATCACAAAGGATGTTGTTGCACCTCTCTACAATGACGAAGGCGTGCTGATGATGAATGTATATGATTTCTTGCTTGATCAGGACAGCATGGAGATTTAACTTTCAGTTTTATCGACTAAGGATATATTACAGCAAATTTAGTTTTTGCTCCTTAACCTATAAAAAAAGTGACTTAAGGAGCAAAAATGATTGATTTAAATGACGAAAGGGGTAATTCGGAATATGACATATTTTGTTGAAGGTATACAGGGAAGCGGTAAAAGCACCTTTGTAAAGCTTTTATCAGAGAAATGTCCCGATCGTAAAGTGCTGGAGGAAGGTGATTATTCTCCGATTGAACTTGCATGGTGTGCATATATGGGAATGGAAGATTATCAGGCTGCGCTGGAAAAGTATCCTTATTTGAGAGCGGAGATTAAACTAAAAACCCATTTTGAAGATGAGCATGCTGTTGTCTGTTATACAAAGATCAGGACTGATGACCGGAGTTTTTATCAGGAAATGGAAAAATACGAGATTTATAACAACCGTGTGTCACCGGAACATTTCAAAGAAATTGTTTTGAATCGTTTCATTAGATGGAACGGCGCTCCAATGATCACTGAGTGTGCTCTTTTTCAAAATATCGTTGAGGATATGATACTCTTTAGGGATATGAAGGACGAAGCCATCATAGAGTTTTACAGAGATATTAAGAAGGCCATAGGTGATAAGCAGATACATATTGCATATCTTAAGGCAGAATCTAATGATATAAGAAGAAATCTTGAGACTGCACGGCACGACCGGGTTGACGACAAAGGCAATGAAGTTTGGTTTGCAATGCTTTGTGACTATTTTGACAACAGTCCTCATGCAGTCAGAAACGGACTTGCGGGCGAGGATGGTTTGGTCAGACACTGGATGCACAGACAGGATCTTGAACTTAGGATTTGTGAAGAACTGTTTCCTGATCAGCATACGGTATTGTCCTCGAAATTGTATGAGGAGAAGGATATTGAAAATATGTTTGGATAGCGAGTTATAGAAAATCATCAGGAAAAGTGAGTGAAAATGAAACGTAAGATTGTAATAATCTCTGTAATTGTAATTATTCTTATAGTACTTTTGTCAACAATTCTATGCTTATCACAGTTTCATTTTGATTTTTCACAGGATTACAGAAGTATAGAAGGATATGAAAATATAGTTTTCAAGGATTCGTGGAGCGGTCAATGTTTCCGTTTATGTACCTGGGGATTGATTAAAACAGAAAATGACACTGAGTTTGAAGGCCATCGAAACCCGGACGAATCATCTTATGAATACAGGCTCTTATCCGAGAAGACTGATGCAGAGATGTGGCAGGTTGATCAAATTGTTTCATCTCCGGACGGGAAGTATATTTTGTATGTTGAGAGGGTATACCGTGGAACCGGAGTAACTGATGATGAGGATGTGTATTTCAAAGTTTATTCGATAGAAGATGGCACGAGCACAACCATTTATTCCGGTTACAGGCAATTCCTGCTGGTTGATTGGAAATAACTGTCAGATGTCGGTAAAATCCTGAATAAAGTGAACTATGAAATATGTGAACCCGAGGGCAGTTTATATTGGAAGATATTATGATAGGAGGTTTGTACAAGAATGAGCAAGAGTTTGATCATCTATTTTTCAAGAGCTGACGAAAACTATTCTGTTGGTTACATTAGCAAGGGAAACACGGAATATATTGCTGAGTTTGTCCAGGAATTGACCGGGGCTGATATGTTTAAGGTTGAGCCTGAGGTTCCTTATGCGGCTGATTACAAGACTTGTATTGAGGAGGCAAAGAAGCGTATCGGAAATGCTCCGATCAAAGAGAAACTTACGGATATTTCCGGTTACGATACCATTTTCGTTATGAGTCCGATCTACTGGGGAACATATGCACCGGAGATTGAGACGGCTCTTGAAGGGTTGGACTTTACTGGTAAACGGATCAGAGTCGTAAGCACACATGAAGGCTCAGGACTGGCAAGCATGCCTTCTGACGTGAAGAAGATGTGCAAGGGTGCTGAAGTGGATATGAACGGACTTGCTATTGTGGGGTCGCAAGCTAAGAATTCAAAGCAGAAAGTTGCAGAGTGGGTGTAGGGTTGTTGATAGAACGATATAATCGCAAGATAATTCAGTAAAAGGTTGAGAGGTAGAAGCGAAGGATGCGAATGTTGTTTTGAAGAGGAGGTTGCTATGATTATTCAGAATATTGATAAAGGCAGGTCATTTGATTGGGGTAAAACATCGGAAGATTATGCGAAGTATAGGGATATCTATCCGCAGGAGTTTTATGACTACATTTTGCAACTGGGACTGTGCAAGGATGGACAGTCGGTCCTTGATATAGGAACTGGTACCGGTGTTCTTCCGAGAAATATGTATAAGTATGGCGCAAAATGGACTGGAACTGATATTGCTGAAAACCAGATTCTGCAGGCAAAAGAGTTGTCAAAGGAAGCTGATATGGACATAGATTTCTTTACATCAAAAGCGGAAGATGTCTCGTTTCCGGATAATACTTTTGATGTAATTACTGCATGTCAGTGCATTTGGTACTTTGACCATGAGATAACGGCGCCCTGTTTTGCAAGAATGCTAAAATCGGATGGCAAGTTTTTAATCCTTTATATGGGATGGCTTCCATACGAAGATCGTATAGCGGGTAAAAGTGAAGAAATCATTTTAAAGCACAATCCAAACTGGACTGCTCATGGTGACACTGTTCATCCAGTCTGGGTGCCTGAGCAATACTTGAGACATTTTGAATTATTATCACAAGAACAGTTTAGAGTTGATATTCCATTTACAAGATGCGGATGGCATGGGAGAATGAGGGCCTGCAGAGGTGTGGGCGCATCAATGTCCAATGAGCAGCTTGCCGCATGGGATAGAGAACACATGGAGATGCTGGAAAAAGAAGCGTCTGAGAGTTTTATTGTAAAACACTATATATCAATCGCGGAATTGCAGGTGAAAAAAGAATAATGTGCATGATGAGTCAAGTACGGGCCTTCATGCAAAGGATATTGAGAAGTTATCTCGCAATTTTATCTTGCAAAATAATGTAAAACGACATATCACGATTTGTAAAGGAGAGACGAAATGGATTTGAACCAGACGCTATCTAAGGTAGGATCAGCAATCGTAACAGTGACAGTATTTCTATTTGCATTTTTTCTGATTATTGACTTTTCTATGGGCAGCTACTTTGTCTGCCTTATCCTGCCGATAGGGTTTATCATGATGACGGCAGGTCTGCACAACGAGTGCGAAGCTGACCGCAAAGTTGCTGCGAATGTCGGTTTGATCCTTGCAGCAGTGTATGGCACGTTTATTATGCTTGTTTATTTTGCACAGCTGACTACGGTTAATAATGAACAGTTGAATGAACAAGCGGCAAATCTGTTAGTATTCAACAAGCACGGGCTTATCTTCAACTACGATCTGCTTGGCTACGGGGTAATGGCACTTTCAACCTTTTTCACGGGACTGTCAATGAAGCCGAAGAACAGGACGGATAAGTGGCTCAGAGCGTTGCTGATGATACATGGTGTATTCTACTTCAGTTGCACGTTTATGCCGATAACGGGAATGTTCGCAAGAATGTCCTCTGGCAGTAACGGAATCGGTGGAAGGCTTGCTCTTGTTGTATGGTGTATATATTTTCTGCCTGTCGGAATACTTTCATTTCTTCATTTTGGTTTAAGAAAAAGATAGTAAGGTATATCGCAATATAAATGAGTACGACAATTTCGGTTTGTCGAGATCGCTAGAACATAATATTTTAATATAAATGAGTATGGCAAATCGAGATTTGCAGAGGAGAGAGAGATAAATAGAAAATGGCCAAGAAAGTATTAAACTCAAATCATTTAAAACTGATTGCCATATTGGCGATGACAATCGATCATTTTACAGATTTATTTTACCCGAATTTTCCGGCAGAACCTTTGCCAATCGTATTTCATATTATTGGTAGGCTGACTGCGCCAATTATGTGGTTTTTTATCTGCGAAGGATTTTATTATACGAAGAATGTAAAGAAGTATATGCTGCGTTTGGGCCTTTTTGCAGTAATATCTCACTTTGCATATTGCTTCGGGTTTGGAATAGAATTAAACCCTCTCAAGGGAAGTATATTTAATAGAACCAGTGTGATGTATCCGTTGTTTATCGCGGTGGTCGTTTTATATATTCGTCAATATGTAAATACTTTGAAACCATGGCAGAAATTTATTATTCAATTTATTCTCATATGGAGCGCATTCCCGGCTGATTGGAGTTGCATAGCTGTTTTAGCAATCGTAGATATGTATGCTCAACGTGGAAATTTGAGAAAGCAGATGCTTAAGATTGTTCAGTGGGTTTTTGTATACGCAATAGTGTCTTATTTCTTTGTAAGCAAGGCCTATGCGTTTATTATGGTGGGTGTGATTCTGGTTTATCCTGTACTTAAGCTTTATAACGGAGAACGCGGAAATGCGAAATGGATGAAGTGGTTTTTCTATGTATTTTATCCGTTACATTTAATCATACTTGGTATTCTTAGGTTATATTTCTACGGTAACGTAAATATTTGTCTGTAAGAAATTGTGATTCGATAAATTTATGGAATACATTTTTACTGAAAAAGCAGGGGCAGTACATGTTGGAACTCATAAATTTGACTTTTTCCCATTCACATGCGGTTATATGAAAAAGGAACTTTAAGCATTTTATATTTCAGTAAAATTGACCAGGGGGGGTGATTTGAGTGCAGATTGTAGATGGAAAGGATTATCTTTCTGAAGTTAAGGATTTAATAATAGAATATTCAAAGAGACTTGGCAGAGATCTGTCGTTTCAGAACATAGATGAAGAGTTGCAGGATCCGGCTCATAAATATACAGCACCGGAAGGAGAGATACTTGTTGCAATCGAGAATGAAAAAGTGATGGGGATGGTCGCGTATCACAGGCATTCAGATGAACGGTGTGAGATGAAGCGCTTATATGTTAAGCCGGAGACAAGGGGGATGCATCTCGGGGATTATCTTGTAGAAGAAATAATAAAACACGCAAGGATAGCAGGATATAAAGAAATGGTTCTTGATACAATCGTGCCTTTAAAGGCAGCGATATCATTATATAAAAAACATGGATTTGAAGAGTGTGAGGCATATTATCATAATCCTATGGATGATGTGATATACATGCGTAAGGCACTTTGAATTACAGTATAACGACCTATGGTAATCTGTTTATTTACAAATGTGCATCTTATGTACTGTATATGGCATCTTGCGTAATGAGCTATTGAACATTCCCGATTTCCTTGGTATCTTGTGCCTAAGATTTATAAAGGAGGTCGGGAATGATACGTTGTAATGAAGTTTACAAAAGTTTTTCAGGAAAAAAGGACTGGAATAAATGAAGATCGAGATCGATATTGACGAGAAATATCCGGATACGGAAGTCGTGATCCGGGCAAATAAACTGGATAGCGATGTCGAAAGACTTGTTGCAATGATGCGCATGGTGAACATGCAGATCGGTGTACGCAAAAATGATGAAACCTATCTGTTGGATGTGGAGAAAATTCTATACATAGAGGCTGTTGAGAGAAAGACATTTGTGTACACCTCGGATGAAACTTATGAATCGGATCTTAAACTGTATGAGATAGAGCAGGAACTTCTTGAACGAGATTTCTTCAGGATCAGCAAGCAGAGCATTGTGAACATCAGGATGATCAAAAGCTTAAAATCCGACATAAACAGAAAAATCAGGATAACATTAAGGAATGACGAACAGATAGTCGTATCACGCATGTATTCTGACGAACTTCGAAGAAAGTTGGGGCTTAAATGATGGAAGAAAAGAAAACCGTATTTTATTATGTAAGGCAGGCATTTGCGACATATGGAGTCATCGTGTTGGTCTTTGCCATAATGAGTATCGTAATAGGTGAAAGAACGAAAGATTATGCAGCTCTTTTTTCCATGGGAAATGCCGGGATGTCAATGCCGATATTGATAGAATTGCTTTTGTTGGCTGTAATAATCACGCTTGCGCAAGTGGTTTTTCTGACGGACACATGGATCATGAATATGTCAATGATGATCAGAAATGTGCTCTTTTTTGTGTCGGTACTGATTGTGATCGTATTTATGATTGTGGCATTTAATTGGTTTCCCACAAGAGATATGACTGCGTGGTTAGGATTTATCATATCGTATGCGCTTAGCATGATCATCAGTGCGCTTATAACTATACTAAAAGAAAGAGCCGAAAATACAAAAATGCAGGAGGCTTTGGATAAGTATAACAGAAGAAAATAGAGGGCTTCTTATATTTGTATCGGGATTATTCCTTGCAAAGGTAGGAAATATCGAACGTATTATGTTCCTGGCGTTTGTGATCGGGAATATCGCGTATTACGGAACCGGCATAGCACTGGCATTTGCTTTTAAGGATAACAGAGCATTTTGCAAATACATCTGTCCGATCACTGTATTCTTAAAGCCGATGAGCTACTTTTCAATGATCCGGATAAAATGTGATAAAGAAAAATGTATATCTTGTGGGAAGTGCAAGCGGGTATGCCCTATGAATGTAGATGTGACGGATAATTCAAGAAAACGTAAAAATGGAACAGAGTGTATTCTGTGCATGGAATGTGTGAAGAACTGTCCGAAGAATGCACTTTGAACTTCGGTATAACTTAGAACTACAAATTCCGAAAAGAATATATAGGAAGCGTGGATACAAGGAGACTGCGTATAATACTGTAAAGACTGATAATGGAGATTATCTCTGTTATGATGTTATGAGGTTGGAGCGATAACTCGTTGTTTGTTGAGTAGAAACACTTTTGAAAAAGGAGATAAGCTGGTAGAAATGGGTGAAAACAAATGAATATAAGAGCAAGTATAGAGGATACACGAAAAGGCTTTGAAGAAAGCTTTGCATCCGAAGATTTTTATAACAGGCAGACACAGGATGCGGAGCATCTGGAGAGAATCCTTGCGTTCATTAATGTAAGAGATGGAATGAGTATCCTTGATCTTGGATGCGGAAGCGGATATCTGTCTTTTCCGATCGCAGAGAAAAATCCGGGTTGTGAAGTGATAGGGCTGGATATTGTGAGTGATGCTATTGGTGTGAATCGAAGCAAAGCAAAAGAGGCGGGTCTGGGTAATCTTTCATTTGTCAGCTATGACGGTATAGATTTTCCGTTTGAAGTTGGAACCTTTGATATGGTAGTAACAAGATACGCACTTCACCATTTTCCGGATATAAAGCATAGTATCGGAGAGGTAAGCCGAGTTCTTAAAGCAGGAGGAACATTATTTATATCTGATCCGTGCCCAAATGATTGTGATACAGAGCGATTTGTTGATGACTATATGCGTCTAAAAAAAGACGGACATATTAAGTTCTACACGAAGACTGAATGGCAGGATATATGTTCTGAGTGCGGATTACAACTGACGGATAGCTTTGAGAGTAAGATAAGATTCCCAAAGAAAAAGGATACAGCTTACGGATACAAAGAGGTTTTGAAAAATCATGATAAAGCAGTAATAGAAAGCTATGATCTTGTGGAGACAGATACGGAGCTGCATATCACGGAACGCGTTAACAATATTCTGTTTATCAAAGTTGAAGCCTGATTATCTTTTTATATATGCGAGGATACTGATTATGGATATCAATATAATAGAGAACTTCATCAGAAAACAAAATGTTGCTTTTATTTGCTCTGTTGATGAAGAGGGATTTCCTAATGTAAAAGCAATGCTGAAACCGAGAAAAATCGATGGTATGCAACGCTTCTATTTTTCTACAAATACCTCTTCCATGAGAGTAAAACAGTATAGGAATAATCCCAATGCCTGCATATACTTTTATCACAAAGGGCTGATTAAGTATGTTGGTGTTATGCTGAAGGGCAAAATGGAAGTCCTTACCGATCAAGAAACAAAAGATATGATCTGGCGAAAAGGCGATACCGTGTTTTATAAGGGTGGTGTTACAGACCCGGATTACTGTGTTTTGAAATTTACAGCAGAGAGCGGAAGGTATTATTGTGATTTGAAAACTGAGAGTTTTTTGATAGACCAGTAGCACTATATTTCGCAAAATAAGGTTGACAAAATATAGGTAACATATTACATTAATATCAACATGTAATATGTTACCTATTTGTTTGCAAATAATGAGGAAAATAGAATGAACTATGATGAAGCAATGAATATGAGCAAGGTTGAGTTTGGCCAGATGCCGCCACAGGCCTTTTTGCTGGGGCTGTTAAGTGCATTTGACAACAGATACCAGGCTGCAGCTGACAATTACTTCAAGGAGATTACCTGGAAACAGTTTTTTGCCATCATCTGCATTAACCTGTGCAAGGAACCGCCTACACTTAATGATCTGTCTGATGTGATGGGCAGTTCTCATCAGAATGTTAAGCAGATCCTTCTTAAGCTTGAAAGTAAGGGTTTTGTTTCCATGATTCCTGACGAGAAGGATAAGAGGAAGCAGAGGATCCTGATAACAGATAAGTGCAGAGAGTTTTGCCGGGAGAACGATAACCAGAGCCCGAACAGTGCGGATATCATAGGCAGGATATTTGAAGGAATTGATGAAAAGAACCTTATGGCAACAATTGAAACTATCATGCATATGGAAAGGAATTTAAGTGAATTATGAAGACTTTAGTAGTTTACACATCACAGACAGGATTTACTAAGAGATATGCCCAGTGGATTGCGGAGAGAATGGAAGCAGATCTTTTCGACCTGAAGGACGTTCAGAAGAAAGAAAACAGTTTTTTTGACGGATATAAAGCAATTGTCTATGCCGGATGGTGTATGGCAGGAAAGGTTGTTAAAGCTAACTGGTTTCTTGATACGGCAAAGAACTGGAAAGGCAAGCACCTTGCGCTTATTGCAGTAGGTGGAAGCCCTAATGATAATCCTGATGTAGAAGTTGCGCTGAATAATATACTTACAGATGATCAGAGAACATACATCAAGGCATTCTATTGTCAGGGTGGTTTCAATTACGAAAAAATGAATCTCCCATCAAAGCTTGCTATGAAGGCTTTTATAGCTGCTTTGAAGAAGAGTAAGAATGAGAAAGAAAGGGAGGTGGCATCTTTCATTAATCATTCCTATGATATCTCTGATATTAAATTCATAGAGCCTGTTGTGACATATCTTCAAGGAGGAAGCGTAGCATGAAAAAAGGACTTGTCATTAACTGCAGTGCGGGACATCTTGGTCTTACTTCAATTGAGTACAAAGAGCATGTCGAACCTAGAAAACAGGAAATCATAGAGTTCTCCGCTTTTTGGGCTTTTTTACACCAACTAAAACTTTATGCAATAATAAGCTAAGCTTTGTTTTGTAAAAGAAGCTATATGATTTTTAAGGATGATGAATATGAGTACGTTTATTAAGAGATGCAGAGAAGAGGCGGGATTAACTCAGGCACAGCTTGCCGAAAAGATGGGTGTTTCTGTAGTGGCGGTGCAAAACTGGGAGAATGGAAAGACAAAGGTTTATGGCAGGCAGAAGGATGTTCATACCCGTAGATGGAGCGATAAAGCTAAAGAGTAGCTGCACATATAACAGATGGGAAGTGGAGAGATCATGGAGTATTATTCAAAATGAAACCAGAGGATATAGGAGTTTGATATAAATACATATCGTCAGTTTTTCACTGAAAGGGATATTGAGGCGGAATATCGTGTGGCACATGGATTGATTAGTTGCTGTGTCGCAATAATATCTGTCTGATAATTGGAAAATATATTACAGTATTCAGGACTAAAAAAGATATGAACGGTAAAAAAAAGAAAAAGAAGTCAGTAAAGAATATAAATCCTTCCAAGAATAATAGTAAAGCTCAAATAAAAGAGGGGAAAAACTATTTGGAAGAAGAAGCAAAGTATTGGTCGAAAGATTATACTAATGAACATATACGTGTGCAAATAAAGGAAAACAGCCAGATGTTTAGTTTGATAATAGGGATACTGGCATTTGCGCTATTTATAATATTGCTGAGTTTTTTCATAGCGTATATAAAAAAAGCACCGGATAACCGAGTATGGGGGTTGGTTATAGGAATACCTTTAATGGTTTTTGCAGGTGTAGGAATACACGAGGCTGACTCATTATGTATGATAAAACATATCTGGCCTGCCTGTAGTGGAAGAAGGTTAAATGCGCGAGAGATAGATGTACTGGTAAATGCTCCTGATACGATTTGGTTCGGAGAGTTAGGGGTTTTTGCAACTACCGAGGCTCTGATTGGAATTTATAAAGGTATAACGGTAGTAGAATATGAAGATATAGCTCGCATGGGTATAAAGGTAAGGCATCATATGAAAAAAACCACAAACGGCTCTTTGCGTGGAAGAATGAGTGCTGGACGGGCAATGTATTATGCACTGACAGATCATTATGACGAATGGGATACTTATTATATTGTTGTTTGGACGAAAAATCACCGAAGATTCATACTGACGGAAGTGCAACGAAATGATTGTGAATCATTGATTCCGATTATTAAAGAAAGGTGCAGCAATGCAGAGTCAATATTGAAAGGAATATAAAATATGCAGTTTTATATTTGTTTTCAGTAGTTATGTTTCTGTTTACAAAAACCGAACTTGCTTTAACAATCTGGGAAATGCTAACTATAGTAAGCGGTCCGATTTTATTGTTTGCAATGTTACATTTAAGTCATGACCTTAATCAGTCGGTAATTATCCGATACGCAGTATTAGGTTTTATGACATGTGTTTGTTTATTAACGGCAGTAGCTCATGTCGTAAATATATGTGTTACTCGAAGACTGATTGCTGTGGGAGTGGATGTTCCCAAATATTTCCGAATCGGACAGTGGCCATCGGTTGAAATGGTGGTTGATTATCTTGCGAGGGGATTTTTTATGGGCCTTGCATATCTTTGTCTCGGTCTTTCGATTGTTAAGAATGAAAGAAAAAAGAATCGGATCAGAATTTAATGAAGGGA
Organism: Lachnospiraceae bacterium AB2028; assembly: GCA_000621425.1. GTDB lineage: Bacteria > Bacillota > Clostridia > Lachnospirales > Lachnospiraceae > NK4A136. Next base: position 330,471 of record JHYJ01000003.1, on the reverse strand, counting down.
GTAAAAATGTTAGGTATATATTTTAGCGGAACCGGCAATTCCAGGTATGCTGCAGAGTTGTTTTGCCGGGAATATGATAAAAAGACAAGAGTGCTATCTATTGAAGACAGCGACGTATTAACGGCCGTGAATGATGCAAATCTGATAGTATTTGCATATCCTGTTCAATTCAGTACCGTTCCGAAAATCATGAGGGATTTCGTTACTGATAACAAGGGGATGTGGAGAAACAAGAAAGTTTTTGTGATAGCAACTATGGGGCTTTTTAGTGGTGATGGTGCAGGAATGCTAGGACGGCTTTTAGAAAACTATGGTGCTGAAGTGACAGGCGGACTCCATCTTAAAATGCCGGATAGTATTGCAGACGAGAAAGCATTGAAACGTCCTTTGGAAAAGAACAAAGAACTCGTAAAGCAAGCCGAACAGAAGATAAAGAAATCGGTCGGACAATTGAAAGAAGGGCATCCTACACAGGAAGGGATAGGACCATTGTATAGGTTGGCCGGTTTTTGGGGGCAGAGAGCTTATTTTGGTCATAAGACCAGGGAGTATACTTCTAAACTTAAGATTAATAATGAAAGATGTGTTGGTTGCAGAAAATGTGAGAATCTCTGTCCTATGAATAACATAACCATAGTTGAAAATAAAGCAGTTTCAGGCAATCGATGTACTATGTGTTACAGGTGTATTAACAAATGTCCAAAGGAGGCAATCACTCTTCTTGGTAAAAATGTAGTAGAACAGTGTGAGATTGAGAAATACTTGTAAGTTCTTCCGTTTTTACACAGCAGGATTTTTATTTGTCAGATGAATGTCTTAGTAAGTTATATCGCAATTTAATTCATCAATAATATGGTTTCCGGAAACTGTGGACATTGGACGAAATCCTGATGTTCGCAGTTTTTTTTGAAAAAATTAAAAAATATAACAAACATGACATACAGCTGTCGTGTTGACTTTGTTATAATACTTAATGGAGTGTGAGAGATTATGAAGATAGACAGGCTGATCGGGATATTGTCAATCTTACTGCAGGAAGAAAAGACAACAGCACCTGAACTGGCGGAAAGGTTTGAGGTATCCCGCAGAACGATAAATCGGGATATTGAAGATCTTTGCAAGGCTGGGATTCCCATAAGGACTGCGCAAGGTACCGGCGGTGGCATCAGCATTATGGATGGATACCGTATGGACAGGACTATCCTGACATCAAAGGATATGCAGATGATCCTTGCAGGGCTTCGGAGCTTAGACAGCGTGAGTGGAAGCCGGTATTATGAGCAGTTGATGGAGAAGATTCAGACGGGATCCTCTGAGTTTATCAGTGGCAGGGATTCGATACTGATCGATCTGTCGTCATGGCACCGTGATACCCTTTCACCGAAGATAGGCCTTATACAGGATGCAATCGAGTTAAAGAAGACCATCAGGTTTCAGTACTATTCACCTGGTGGGGATACAGAAAGAGAAATTGAACCATATTATCTTATCTTCAAATGGACAAGCTGGTATGTTTACGGCTACTGCCTTTTGAGGAACGATTTCAGACTGTTTAAGCTGAACCGGATGGATAATATCTCTCATGTAGCTTCCTTTACGGGGAATCGGGAAGTTCCGATGCCGGATCTGTCAAACAAAAAGGTCTTTCCTGCAAAAGACAGGGTGAAGGCAGTGTTTGATTCTTCAATGAAATGGCAGCTTGTTGAAGAGTATGGTGTAGATTCCTTTACGGAAATGGATGATGGAAGCCTGCTGTTTGAACATGAATATGCTGATGATGAAGGGCTGATTGCCTGGATGCTTTCATGCAGGGATAAGGTGACTGTCCTGGAACCGGAGAGAATCAGGGAAAAGCTTTATCAGATCACCTCTGAAATAGCAATAAGGTATGAAGGAGATAAGAAATGAAAAATGTAGCGTTGGTTGTGATAGACCTTCAGAATGATATTACGAAGAATTATAAAAAGATTATAGGACAGGTTAATGAAGCAATCGATTGGGCGGTGGCAAATGAAATGCATATCATCTATATCAAGCACTACAATCTGTCCGAAAAGACAAGGACATTTAAGCCGGGAACAAAAGGTGCTGAACTTGTTCCTGAACTTAAGGTTGTGACAGATAATGTTTTTGAAAAATCAAAAGCCAGTGCACTAACGTGTGAAGCCTTTGCGGAGTTTGTTGAGAAAAATATGATAGAAGAGTTTTATATCACCGGTGCTGATGCAACGGGGTGTGTCAAGTCAACAAGCTATAATCTGGCAAAGGCAGGATACAAAGTACATGTGATATCAGATTGTGTAACGAGTTATGATCTGAAAAAGCTGGATGAAATGTTTAAGTATTATGAGGATAAGGGCTGCGATGTTAAACAATTTACAGATTTTTGATATGAAAATACAGTATAAAAGATTGGATGCTAACTGTTTTAACGCACATTCATTGGATTCTTTTGTCCGACATCAGACTGTGACTGAGTGTTGGAGAGAAGTGGATAATAAATGGGTACTTGTGCCTAATCCTTTTGTTGAAAACTGGACGATAGAACAGTGCAGGGCAATCGCTGAGGATATAGAGCAACATATGAACCATGACCAAACTGCTTTTGGTGCATTTGATGGCGAGCGTATTGTTGGCTTTGCGAATGTTTCACATCACATTTTCGGAGAGACAGCGAGTTATGTGGAACTGGTCTGCTTTCAGGTTTCAGAGGAGTATCGGCACCGGGGCATTGGAAAGAAACTTTTTGCAATGATCTGTGAAGAGGCTCTACGGCTTGGAGCAGATAAACTGTATATATCTGGTCATTCCTCGAAAGAATCACAGGAAGCGTACTATGCACTTGGTTGTAAGCACGCCGAGGAGATTAATGAGATTTTGGCAGAGAGGGAACCCTTTGATGTACAATTAGAGTATATATTATAGTTTGGTGAAGCACACGGGGTGATTTTAATGATAAGAAAAATGAAAGAGGAAGATTTGCAGCAGTGTGGAGTGATATATGCTAAGGCGTTTCCTATAGAATATTGGGGGATTGATTGGAACCCTGATAATGCAAAAGAATATTTATTGGATTATTACGAGCAGAAAAAATTTGTAGGATATGTGTATGAAGAAGATGACGTGGTAATTGGATGTATATTTGCATTATGTAAGATATCAGGAAGTAAAAAAGAAATATATATTAACGAAATGGCAGTTTTACCTGAAAGACAGGGGCAAGGTATTGGCAGGCAATTACTGAAGACGATATTAGATTATAGTAAGGAAACAGGATATGCCGGGGTTGTCATTTATACCAGTGAATATGCACCTGCTTCCAAATTCTATGAAAATAATGGTTTTAAACTGTCACAAGGAACTATTTGTATGTATTGGGCGTAAATTCAAGCTTGTAAATGCGGTGCCCATTCGCATTCCGCTGCGCTACATGCTCATGTCGCGCTGGCGCGCTATCGTATGTTCGCAATGTGAATGAGTAAGACGAATCGGAGTTTATCTAGCTGAATCCATCTTCTTGACCTGGCGGTCAAGAAGCATCCCTCGCTCTAAAGAGCTCGGTCAATTCAAGTTTAAGGAGTGGAATAATATGGCATCAAGCAAAGAATATTTAGAGTTTGTCCTGGAACAGCTTTCTGAATTAGATGATATATCCTATAAAGCGATGATGGGCGAGTATATTATTTATTATTGTGGAAAGATTGTCGGAGGTATTTATGACGATCGTTTTCTTGTAAAGAATGTAAAAGTGGCTAGGGAGATGTTGCCGGATGCATCATTGGAGTTCCCTTATGATGGTGCAAAAGAAATGTTGTTAGTAGATGATGTTGATAATAGAGAATTTTTAAAGGAGCTTTTTGAAACCATGTATAATGAGCTTCCGGTGCCGAAGAAAAAGAAATAAGGAGTATATTAACATGAAAGCATTGATTATCGGAACAGGAGCAATTGGGTGTGCTCTTGCCATCGCTACGATTGATGGAGGAATGGAAACTGCGGTTCTGGCCAGAAATAAAACAGCCGAATACCTACGTGCGCATGGTTTAAAACGAACCGGAATATTTGGCGACATCACAATTCCCGCAGATCGTTTTACTGTTTTTGAGGATTATGACAAAATTCCTTCCGGCTATGACTATGTCATTGTCGCGGTAAAAACATTGGCAAATGAGGAAGTGGCCAAAGAACTGAATACTCATTCGGATATTCTTGGCCAGACCGGACGAATTGTGATTTTTCAGAACGGATGGGGTAATGACGTTCCGTTTCTGGCGTATTTTCCAATCAATCAAGTATTCAATGCAAGGGTCATTACCGGTTTTGAGAGAATTGCACCAGGCATCACCAATGTTACCGTTCATACAGCGCCGATTCTGCTGGGTTCCCTGCATGGAGTTGGAGCGGAAGAACTGGAACCGCTGGCCCAGGTGATCAGTAATTCCGGTATTCCTTCTCAAATCTCAGGGGAGATCGAAGAAGCTCTGTGGGCAAAGATGCTTTACAACACAACCTTAAACCCGTTGGGAGCAATCCTGAACATGAGTTATGGACAGCTTTCGAGTTCCCAGCATCTGATCAATATCATGAATCGAATGATCGAGGAGACATTTGCAGTTATTGACGCTGCCGGATACAAGACCTTTTGGAAAAATGCTGAGGAGTATAAAGATGTATTTTATAAAAAGCTGATACCTGACACCTTTGCTCATCGATCATCTACATTACAAGATATCGAAAAGGGGAATTTAACAGAGATTGGCACATTGAATGGCTGTATTGTACGGCTTGGGGAAGAATTCAATGTTCCAACGCCGACTCATCAGATGATTGTGCAGTTAATCAGAGGAATAGAGGATATTCGCTGCAAAGAGCACTGAAGTGCTCTTTTGTTGTATTTAAATTAACATGTGACTTTTGTCATATTCAAGATATTCCTTTTCTCACTATCGCCCTTAATCTGCATTATGTATAATTTGTTTTGTAGGGATGGAATATAGTGATTTTCTTAATTAGCAGAGGTTTATGAAATGGGATTTATTGCCGTTGCAAGGAACGGACGATAGTAATTATGAGAACGGAATGCGAATGAGCAACGCATTTGAAATTTAAAAGGTGGGGAAAAATTTGAACAATAATAAAATGATAGTATGGAAGATTGTCAGACTGGTCACAGTTGTATTGCTGTTGACTTTTATTGTGTTTGTCATTGTTGCCATGATCAGAAATTTTAATTATCAGGGGTCTTATCCGTATCCTGCACTTGGAATAGATATTCATAACTGGATGGAGGGAGCATTTTTAGATGTTGGAATCTTCCTTCCTTTTTACATAATACCTTTGCCAACAGCCTTGTTTCTATTCATCATCTCATGTGTAAAGATTAATCGCAATTCTTCTCAAAACGAAGACACAACGAAGCAAAAGAGAAATTGTGCGGTAAACAGATGGTATACTTAATATGTCAAATAGGAGGTATCTTACAACGATAACCGTTATGTTTTCGGTACTGTGCGGTTGTTCTGTATACTGTATGACGGACGTCAAGTTGAGTTCCGTGGCACATTAGAAAGAGAAAGTTACGCCAGATTAGAAAGAAAAATCTATATGGGCGAACCATTTTTGATTGAGAATCTTGATGTATACAAAATATTGGCCCCTGAGGAAGTTATGATGATGACAGACGCATACACAATCCCTGCAGAATGGAAGGTCTCAGGCACAGGTCGGGATTTTTGATATAGATGAAAATAATAACGGATTAAAAGAGTTTATTAAGAATGGATATTGCCGTAAAATGACCGGATGGTCAGGAGCGAATATTAATGAAATTAAAGAATGTGCTGATAGTGGTAAAGGACATTGAAAAATCTAAACAGTTTTATCACGATCTGTTTGGTCTGGAAGTGCTTCTTGATAATGATGGAAATATGATTCTTACAGAAGGGCTTGTATTACAGGAAGAGAAGTACTGGACCGGATTTCTCGGAAAAGAAATTATCCCGGAGAGCAATTCCAGTGAGCTTTATTTTGAGGAAAGTGATATAGAAGGATTCGTTAGAAAGCTTGAGGATTATTATCCTGAGGTCAAGTTTGCTAACAGGCTTATGACGCACAGCTGGGGACAGAAAGTGGTTCGTTTCTACGATCCGGATGGGAATCTGATTGAAGTGGGGACACCGATGTAATATGGCAAATATCATCACCATTGCACGAATTATCTGCAGTATCGGATTGTTGATCGTCCCCGTGTTTTCTCCGGCATTTTATGTTCTGTATCTGACTGCAGGATTCAGTGATATGGTTGATGGAACAGTTGCGAGAAAAACAGGAACTGTAAGCGACTTTGGATCCAAACTGGATACAGTGGCTGATTTTGCTTTAGTAACAGTATGCCTGATGAAGATAATCCCGGTGGTTGATATTCCGGCATGGCTTATTATTTGGATCGTTGTCATAGCACTGCTTAAAGTGATCAATATAGTAGCCGGATATGTTGTGCAAAAAGAACTTATTGCTGCACATACCATGATGAATAAACTGACAGGCATAGTGTTGTTTCTTTTGCCATTAACACTATCGATTATTGATTTAAAATTCAGCGGTATATTTGTCTGTGCATTAGCAACTATTGCCGCGATACAGGAACTCAATCTGATCAGAATATGAGCATATAAGTAATTACCAGACTGATAAGTTTTAGTTTATAAAAATGAATTATCTTTAGTTCAGTAAAGGGTTAGAAAATAAAATCCTTTCATTAAAGAAACAATAATTACGAATAACATTGAAAAAAGGAGGGGGACTGACAGTAGAGCTTGCTTCAACAGCCTACAGGGATATTTTCATAAACTATACAGCAGGTTTTGTATTTGTGATAAATTTAATAAAGAAAAGAATCACAAAAACAAAGAGGCCTGAGGAGAAAAACTGTTAGAGAGGATTCAATGAATACTATAGATGTTTTAAATTCGGGAATTAACGTGAATGGCCATGTTTTAGATTTCCCAATGTCCTATAAAGAAATAGAAGAAGTTCTGGGTGAAGCCAGGATTGTTGAAGATGAGGATATGCAGACATCATATTATTATGATGAGCTGGGACTGGCGTTTGATGGCTCTCCGGAATATCTGAGTAATCTTAAAAGAAAAAAAGCATATAAGGATAAAGATCATAATATCGTAGGGGTGACATTGTATGTAACCGGGGAATCCGTATATGATTTCAAGGATACTAAATGCGAAAAGAATTATGCAGGTAATCTTACTGTTTTAGGCGAGAAGATCGATAAAGATAAAACATGGAAGTCTATACTTGGTTACGGATGTCAGCCACTTCTTAATAGCAAGGAGAAAAAGTATATACAGGTACTGACTAATATTGTTACTGAAGATGATGAACCGTTTTATGACGGAGACACTTTGGCAAAGGATATTATCATTTCCTTTGAGCCTGAAAGACCGAGAAGTAAGGTGGATTATAGTATAGTAATGCCGGATGAAGAATGCCTGGTATTTGATACATTTAACTTTAAGCTTGCTGTTATAAATGAGCTTATGTATAACCAAGATGTACTGAAACCGTATTTTGATATATATGATTACATGGCCTTTAAGAAAGGAAAATGGAATCTTGAAACTGACAAGAATGTGAAGGCTGCTGTAAATTATTTTAAGGAACTGCCGATTCCTGTCAGCCTGGCTGATTTTGTGACCGAGATCAATATGGATGGCGCTGATGAAATCTATATGAATATAGCACCTGAGTGGGATGGCAGGGATGACCGCTTTGATTTTAATACACTTACAGAGGCCGAGCTTAAGCAGTTTAAGAATCTGAAGAAAATGCTCATTTTCGGCAATGATAAAGATGCTGAAAAACTCAGAAAGATCTGTGAACCATTAGGAATTACAGCTGAACCTATCGCTACAGTGGGGTAAGGAAAAATGAGATCATTTATCAGGCTGACGGATTTTAATTTAGAGGAACTTTTAGAGATTTTTAATATAGCGGATAATATCGATAAGTATGCCGGATTTTTAGAAGGCAAAACTGTCGTGATGTTTTTTCCGGAAAGCAGCATACGGACCAGGGTCTCTTTTGAAAAGGGAATTTATCTTCTTGGTGGTCAGTCAATATTATTTGATCCGGCCACATTAGATAAAAAAGAAGAGATAAAAGATGTGTGCGGATATCTTCAGAACTGGGCAGACGCTGTCATTGTGAGACATCAGGATATCAAAAAGCTTGAGGAGATGGCTAAAGCTATGGATATTCCTGTTGTAAATGCTTTAACAAAGGACAATCATCCCTGTGAGATGATGTCTGACCTGTACGCTCTTTCTAAGATGCGGGCAAATTATCTGGATGATGAATACCTGTTTGTCGGAACTCCGGGAAATATAGGAAAAGAGTGGAAGGAAGCCTCCGAGGCCTTCGGATTTTCTTTGACCCACTGCAGTCCTGATGAATACGCTATACCGGGTGTTAAGCATAGCAATAATCTAAAAGAAATAATTAAGGGAAAAGATATTATCTGCACAGATGCTATTCCGCAGTCTTTTCTTAAGGACTTTGGAGAGTATATGATCACAAAGGATGTTATGGAGCTGGCAAACAAAGGAGCAGTCCTTAACCCGTGCCCGCCATTCTATCGTGGTGAAGATGTATCAGCGGATGTAATTGATTCGGATTTCTTTGTCGGATATGAATTTAAGAACAGCCTTTTGAAGGTACAGCAGGCAATACTGATCTACTGTATGTCTGAATGATTGATCCGGAATGCGAATATTCTTAATATCCTGCAGAATTCGTCTATGTGATCCTGCATCATTTTTTTCATCCTTCTTCATGCCGGCGTTTTCCTGGTCACATTTGTAATTTAGTAATGAGCTGATGGTCATTGCAAAAGAAATCGCTGCTGAATCTATATTCCCGCAGGAAGTCATACATTGCCTCTACGATCTGATCTCTGGATGAAATAGATGTGTGATATATTGTATAATCACATTAGGTTAGTCCGGGTCAGGAAAGTTTTTTAAAAAGTTTATCAGCTTTGTAAAAAATCCGGACGGAACACCGAGATATGAGAATACTTATCAGTATGCTATTTTGAAAAAAGAATGGGAAAGTTTATGATACTGACTCTGTTTCTTACATTTGCGAAGATTGGCTTATTTACCTTTGGCGGAGGATATGCCATGATCTCGATCATAGAGAATATATGTGTGGAGCAGAAGAAATGGATCACACATGATGAAATGATGGAAGTCGCAGTGATTGCCGAATCCACTCCCGGACCGATAGCGATCAACTGTGCAACTTATGTCGGTTACAAGACGAAGGGAATATGGGGAGCCATAGCAGCCACACTGGGTGTTGTGTTGCCGTCTTTTATCATCATTTATCTGATCTCGGTTTTTTTGGATAACTTTCTTGAGATCACATGGATCGCAAATGCATTTAAAGGAATAAGGATTGCGGTTGGAATACTTATTCTTGATGCCGGGATCAATATGTTCATAAAGATGAAAAAGAAAGTTGTTCCCTGTGTGATCATGGGCTGCTCTTTTGTGGCTATGTTTTTGATCAGTATTTTCGCATGGAATTTTTCATCAATATTTCTTATGCTGATTGCTGCGGTTGTCAGTCTGGTTGTCTTCATAATTCAGGGCGCGCCATCTGAGAAAGGTGGTGACAAGAAATGATTTATCTTGAACTGTTTGTAGGATTTCTGACTGTTGGATTATTCTCCTTTGGAGGTGCATACGCAGCAATTCCCCTGATCAGGGATGTAGTACTTTCATATGGATGGCTGGACGAAGATACATTAACAAATATGATCGCCATAAGCGAAAGTACTCCGGGGCCGATCATGGTCAATCTTGCAACCTATGTCGGAACCAGCCAGGCAGGTGTTCTTGGTGGGATTATCGCAACATTCACCGTTGTTCTTCCGGCTTTCTTTATAATACTGCTGATCATGGTTCTTTTGAGGAAGATGCTTGGAAATAAATATGTGCAGGCAATTCTTCGCGGATTAAAGCCCTGCATTACAGGAATCATAGCGGCTACCGGATGCTATATGATATGGAATAACTGTGTTGCACCATTGTGTTGCCGGCCTGCAGACCTATGGCCTTTGTTCATAACAATCATACTGGCGGTATTATATTTCGGTTCACGAAAAGTACTGAAGAAAAAAATGTCACCCATCATGCTTATAGTTGTTTCAGCGTTATTGGGAGTGGTGGTGTATGGTGTCGTATAGCACGGAATGTAAGGGATTGAAATAATAAAGGATCAGCTAAAATGAACATAGCGGGAAATAAATGGCATCTCATGTGGGATAAATGGCAACTTAAGTAAAATCCATATTGCGCATAACTTCCTGCAGGGGTATATTCTCCTTAGGATCCGAGTCGAAGTGTTATTTGCTGTTACGATAGTTATTGTTTTGTTTGTTGTAATCTTTAAGTGGTTTCCGCTTAATGATGTAAAAGCCTGGATCAGATTTTTGGTATCGTTTGCGATATGTTCTGCTGTTGCCGTTGTGATAAGCAGGGCAAGAGAAAAGGCGGAAAACCTTAAGATGGATCAGGCTTTGGAAAGGTATAAAAAAGGTGAATAATGAAGAAATATATTTTGCCTGTAGTGATGCTGGTTATATTTGAAACTGTAGCAGTTACACTATGGCTTACGAAGAATAATCTGTTTTACCTTATTAATTTCAGCTATATCGGAATGTCTGTTTCCTTAGGTATGTTTCTGTTTGTCCGGAAATATAAGTATGCAAGAAGGATAGTTCAGCTGCTTGTCGGTAGCTATATGCTGATATACCTGGGACTTATATGCAATGAAAACATGCAGATAGAAGGGTTTTGGTACTACCTTTTTACCGGGGTGTTTGAGGCGGCGACTATTCACTATGCGGTAGCCAAGATATTTGGTCCCCTGATTTTTGGAAGAGGGTGGTGTGGATTTGCCTGCTGGACAGCCATGGTGCTGGACTTCCTTCCGTACAAGATACCGAAGGCACCCAGAAAAAAGATTGGCTGGATAAGGTATATAACTTTCGCTTTATCTGTTATATTTGTGGCTGCGCTGTTTCTGAGCCATGTGGGAAATATTGAGAAAATAATGTTTTGGGCATTCATCATCGGGAATGTTCTATATTATATAGTTGGTATTGCCCTTGCCTTTATATTTAAGGACAACCGGGCTTTCTGCAAATATGTATGTCCTATCACAGTATTCCTGAAGCCTATGAGTTATTTTTCACTGTTCAGGATAAAGTGTGACAAGAGCAAGTGTGTTTCCTGCGGAAAATGTGAAAGGGTATGCCCGATGAATGTAAAGATCACTGACAATTCAAGAAAGCGTCTAAACGGAACCGAATGCATACTGTGTATGGAGTGCACAAGAGCCTGTCCTAAGGATGCGCTGTAGAGGATAGATAATACCTTTGACGTGATCACGCATATATTTGCCGGGGGGCCTTTGAATCGCAGGGGGCAAAATTTTTTCCGGAGCCTATTGAGCTGGTGGATGATAATATTTTCGATCATTTAGAAGAATCTTTTCTGAAGTTTAGCGGAAATAAGGATGAATTTGATAAAATAGTTGAGGATTCTAGTGTTTAATATAAAACATGATGATTAATGTCGGGGAATAAAATGATAGTAACTGTTGGCCACAATAATATATCCTGCAATGATGCTGACCAGTATGAAAAAACAATAAGAGAACTGTTGTCGCTGGAATCAGCTGAAGTCTGGATTTCCATGACCGGGGACAGGGATGAATGTCCGTGCATGAGTCTATTGGTTAATCAAAATGCGGCCACTCTTAATTACTATGGTGATGATGAAAGCTGTTATGTATCATATAGTGGCGATTCAAAACAGGGAATAGTTTCTTTTTGTGACGGGCAGTATGAAATTGATAACAGTCAGGTTATAGATAAGGAAAGTGCACTAACTGTGCTTATGGATTATTATCGTAATAATACCCGGTCAGATTCCATTCAATGGGATCAGTTATATTAAGAAATATATTTTGGAGTAACAAAATATGGAAGAATAATTATATAAGATGATTATCAAAGGATTAACCATTGAATCATTCTTTTATGTTAAAGCTACTGATGATAGTTATTGCGATACATATTCAATTTTAGGATTTGATGATGGACAGGAAGCGCTGAAAAAATTGAAAGAATACCTGGCTGATTAATTGAAGCAGTTAATGGAATTTAAATAGAGTCCTTATAAGAAAAAGTAGTAATCAAAGGAGGAAATAACTATGGGATTGTTTGATATATTTGATAAGAAAGAAGTGATAGAAACAAAAGAGCCTGATAACTCAGAAAATGTAAAAGACAATGTTCAGAAAAACACGACGAGTGATTGTTCTGAATTAGAATCCATTATTCCTGATGAATACAGGGATTATATCAAACAGGCTATTGACGATTACAATACTTTAAGTGATAAAGAATTCTGGGAGAAATACAATCTTCAGGAAATCTGGTTTACGGTTGAAGAATTCAGTGAGGAAAAGGCTGAAGGAAATCTGGGATTTGTAATTGTAAATCTTTTGGTGGATAAGGATTATATTCTTCAGTTAGATTGGAAAGAGGATCCTGTGGACTATTTGAATGACTTACCTTCATGTTGGGACTGTGAAGAAAAGATTGTAGAATTTGATTTGGATAATGATCAGATTTATCTGGCAAAGGTTCCGAAGGAAACAGAAATTAAGAATTTATTCGAAATAGGAATAAAAAACTTTGAAGTAAATGCGTAAGTTCATTATTGCTGCTGTATGTGATAAAGAAATTTGTGGTTTGAAAAATGTTATGAATGATACTAAGTGGAACGAGATATTCAAAGCGTTTTACTATGAGAACGAACTAAAAGAAAACTCCATGCTGATCATATGGAGAACTAAGGAAATAGATTGAAATGTCAGAGATGAAAAGTACCTACAAAACCAAAGCCAGAGAAGTGATAATAACATATTTAAAGAATCATTCCGAACAGAGGCTTACTGCAAGGGAAATATATGAAGCCGTATGCGGACAGGAGGTTGAAATAAACCGTACAACGGTATATAGAAATCTGGACCGTTTATGTGAAACAGGGGAACTGATGAGGTTCAAGGAACCAAATCGGGACGCATGGTATTATCAGTACTCAGCGAAACATGATCACTGTGACGAACATATGCATGCGCAGTGTAGTGTGTGTGGTAAGATTTTTCATCTGGATAAACCATTTGTTGATGCCTTTGGTAAGGGGATGTTAAAGGAGTACGGACTTGATATTGATCCGGCTGATACGATCATTCTCGGCAAATGCAGTAAGTGCAGACGGATGAAGAAAAAATAATTTGCAACAGATTTGCAAATCCCATTGACAATATTGCAACCGGTGCATATAATATGCAACTGTGTTGCAATTTTGATTTATAGGAGAAAAACAATGTCTACAAGAGAAGTTCCGATAGTGATCATCACCGGATATCTTGGTTCCGGAAAAACTACGCTGATGCAAAACATCCTAAAGCAGGAAAAACGCAAGGTTGCCTTGATAGTAAATGATATGGGAAGTATCAATATCGATGCCTCAATCTTAAATAAAACCGGGAATCAAGTGGCTCAGATCGAGATGGTGGAAATGCAGAACGGCTGTATTTGCTGTACCTTACGGGATGAGTTTATGACTGAGATAGAAAGGCTATCTGAAGATAAGGGCATAGAGGCGATATTCGTAGAAGCATCAGGCATCAGTGAACCCTCTTCTATAGCCGGAGCTTTCATAAACTACGAAGAGATGATCGAGAATACCAGAGTCTATCTTAAAACAGTTGTTTCTGTTGTCGATGTGGACAGAATATACAGGGAGTTTCTTTACAACCTAACTTCTGACGAAGAAACAGAAGATGGAGATGTGATCAATCTCATTATGGATCAGATAGAGTTCTGTAATTTAATGATCCTTAACAAGACGGATCTTCTTTCAACGGAACAGCTGAGGGAAGTAAAAGCAGGACTTCGTGGCCTTCAGCAGGAGGCGGAAATGATCGAATGTGTGAATGGTAATGTCGATCTTGAAGTGATCCTTAACAGGGAGGATTTTGATTTTGACGAGGTTGAGGCATACAGCGCAGTCCAGAAGGCACTCAACAACTGTGAACATGACGATGATAAAGCCTGTGTAGACGAATACGGGATATCTTCTTTTGTATTTGAGGAAAGAAGACCTTTTAATCGTGAGTCATTTAATAAGCTAATCGAGGACTATCCGGAAGTACTTATCCGTACAAAGGGATACATATGGTTTTCTGATGACTGGAAGCATGTGCAGCTTTTTGAACAGGCAGGAAGGAATGCATCAATAACGGAACTTTCGGAGTGGGTATCGGCATGGACCGAGGAGGAGCTTGATAAGGTATTAAGCGATTTTCCTGATATTAAGGATGACTGGGATGAGACTTATGGTGACAGATGCAATCAGGTTGTTTTCATTGGAAAGGGATATGAAAAATCTGAGATCGTAAAGCTGTTATACGATTGTATAGAGAATGCAGGGTAAAAAATGGGAACTGTATACTTTGTGAATGGGTTTCTTGAATCCGGCAAAACAACATTTATCAAAGAGCTGATCGGCAGAGAGTCTTTTCGGATTTCCGGGAAGACTCTGATCCTGTTATGTGAGGAAGGTGATGTTGAATACAACGATGATGAACTTGAAGAGACTGATTCAGTCTTGGAAGTCATCGAAGATGAAGAAGACTTTAATGAAGAAAATATAATGGCAATAGAGAAAAAATACAGACCGGAAAGAGTGATCGTAGAATTTAATGGAATGTGGGATAGAAAGAATCTGATATTTCCATGGTACTGGGATGACATCATGGAAATTGCAGTATTTGATGCCACTACATTTAAGCTGTATTCTGACAATATGCGCACATTCCTTGCAGAACAGGTACGACATGCAGAGCTTGTTATGTTTTATAAGGCAGATGAAGTGCGGGATAAGCTCGCTTCATATGCCAGAAATATCAAGGCTATAAATATTGGTGCAGCATTTGTATTCAGAGGGGCAAAAGGAGATATTATTCTCGATCCGAACGAGAACCTTCCTTATGATATTACATCAGATGAAATTGAACTAGATGAAGAAGGTTTTGTCATTATGTGCATGGATTCATTGGAAAGGTATGAGACATATGAAGGTAAAAAGGTTCATTTTACGGCTTGTGCATACAGGATGAAGGAAGGTGGCGACTTTGAATTTATTGCGGGAAGGCAGATCATGACCTGCTGTGAAGCGGATATGTCGTTTACCGGAATTATATGCGGATATCAGAAAGCATACGAGATTGAGAATAAGGAATGGGTTGAGATAACGGGGATTCTGCGGATCAGGTTTGATGAACTCATGCAGAGGGATATGCCTGTATGCAGAGTTATTGAGCTTAAGAAGGTGGAGGCACCTGAGAGTGAGATCGTATCCCTGATTTAAAGCCGGATAATGAACCATAACCCAAAAACCATGTAGATATCGTTGATTATCTGCATGGTTTTTTATTAAAATATATGCGGATATCTGAAGAAATCAGAACAGACTATATGTTATGGAGTAATTTATATGAATAAGAAAGACAAAGCCCTGACATATTTTTCAGATAAACTGCATTGTTCACAGTCTGTGCTTGCAGCTTATGCTGATGAATGCGGTATTACGGAAGAAATGGCATTTAAGCTCGGATCCTGTTTTGGGAGCGGGATGCGCAAAGGGAATGTTTGCGGAGCGTGTACCGGTGCATTGATGGTTTTGGGATTGATGTACGGAGAAGAACATAATGGCGATCCGGAAGAGCGTCAGAGGTCCAACAGACTCAATGACCTGATGCTGGACAGGTTTATACAGGCTAACGGGACCTGCATTTGCAACGAACTGCTGGGATGTGATGTTTCTACAGCTGAAGGCGTTCAGTATGCGAGGTCAAATGGTCTGTTTAAAGAGTTCTGTCCCAAGATGGTTGCGAGTGCAGTTGATATCCTTGAAGAGATTACTGAGGGAATGAAAGAAGAAAACGATAAACAGGGAAGGGACGACAAATGTTAATAGCAAAGAATCCAACCTGTTGTAGTGAAGATGACATTTTATCATTAGAGGAAAAATATGGGCTGTCTTTTTCCGAGCAATATATATCCTTTCTGAAAAAATACAATGGAGGATATACCCCGAATACCAGAGCGAAAGCAGGAAGGTCATCAACAGATATCCTTTATTTTTATGGTACGGGATCTAACGAGTACAGCTTTGATAAACTGGATAGCGAAGAATGGAAGGAAATGGAACTTGTACCGATAGCCTGTGATACTTTCGGAAATTATTTTGTAATGGACAGGACCGGAGCTGTATTGTTCTGTGATCATGAAAAAGGCTTTGCCACTAAATTAATAGCTGAAGATTTTAAAAAGTTTGTTTCCTTATGTAAGAGCAAAGAGATTGATGAAAGAACACGAAGAACTATTGAGGAAAGGGAAGCCGCATTGATCGCAGCGGGAAGAGGACATGTCATTACTGACGGGCTCAGAAAAATCTGGCAGGATGAATACAACAAATATATAAATATGATTCAGGAAAAAGTTGTTCTGTAATAATGATTCAGATTGGTGAAGATTATGAAATCGATTCTTATCAAAGATACAACAAGGGAAGAGCGTGAACAGATAATCAGAAATTCGTTAGACTGCGGAGGCGGATGCGAGAACTGTTCTTCGTGCTGGCTTGGCGGGGGGAATCCCTGGGATATCTATCAGGACTATATCGAGGGAAAACGCGAGATAAGGGAAATCAACGCAGGCTATATGGAACAGTACCGCCAGGACAGACAGATTCTTTGAGGGGATAATAAATGAATAATCCGCCGGATATCTTATCATCAACAGCTGAAGAGCGAAGAGAATATGTAAAGAAAAGATTTCCCTGCCTGTCCGATTGTGATATGTGTGGGCTGTGCAAGGTATTTCACGGAAAGGATCCGGAAATGGCTTTTGATGAATATATAAAAGGGAACCGTTCTTTCACAGAGTGTTCGGACGAATATAAAAAATAAATTGAGATATGGAATATATTTTCAATAACAACGGAATAGAGGTCAGGGCTACATACAGCGATGAGGAGATAAACACAATCTTCATCCCGCTTTTAAAGCGTCTGTCAGAAATGCATTCACAAAAAGGCAGCCGTATAATTGTAATGCTTGCGGCACCACCAGGCGCCGGGAAAAGTACACTTTCAGGCTTTTTTGAACATCTTTCCATGGAAGTGATACCGGACAAGAAGGTTCAGGCTATAGGCATGGATGGTTTCCATCGGCGACAGGAATACCTGACTACGCATACGGCAGAGGTTAACGGGAAAGAAATCCTGATGGTAGATATAAAGGGAGCCCCTGTTACATTCGATATAGAAAAGCTGAAGGATAAACTAAGTGAAATAGCATCAGGAATGAACTGTGGCTGGCCTGTATACAACAGGCTCCTTCACAATCCTGTCGAAGATGCTGTTTTTGTAGACGGGGACATAATCATACTCGAAGGAAACTATCTGCTGCTTGATGAAGAAGGCTGGAGGGAACTTGCGGATAAAGCAGACTATACGGTTTCCATAAAGGCAGATCCTGACATGCTTAGGGAACGGCTCATAGCGAGGAAGATATCTACCGGCTGTCCAAAGGATGAGGCTGTCGCATTTGTAGAGTTTAGTGATATGGCAAATGCGATGCTATGTCTTGAAAAAACCAGGCCGGCGGATCTGGAACTCAGCCTGTCAGAAGAGTCTGGATATTCAACGCTATGAAAAGATAATATCCTTATATAATATAATGAAGGAAAATTAAATGGACAGTTTCACTGATGAAAGAGACTTAAGATTACTTGACGGAGACAGATACACTTTCTTCGTATTAAAAAAGATCATGGGTGGAGAATGCGATCTGCTCTTAACCGACCATGAGAGAATGATAATTTGCCATACCTGTCAGCCTTTCCCTGTATGGATATGGACGGCTGATGATGCGGCCGAAGAAGAAATGGAAAAGGTATATCAGATCGCAAAAGAAAATTCGCTTATAGACGGCAAGCATTCCTTCAATCTGAAATACGGACTTGCGGAGTATTTTATCCGCAGGGCAGCAGAAGACGGGCTCGATATGTCGGTCACGATGAACATGTTTGCTTATGACTGTCCGGAACCTATTGAACCTAAGGATTCATCTGATGGATACATATACTGCTGCACTGACGATGATGTTGAGGAGCTGACTGAATTTATCGACCTGTTTCACAGGGAGATCGGCATAGACCAGAAGGACAGGGACGGATACAGGGCGGATGCAGCGGAGGCCATAAAAAGCGGTAACATGTTTTTCTGGAAAAACGAGGAAGGCAAAACTGTGGCCAGCTGCAGGTTCCAGCCGTCAGGCGATACTGCATCAATAAACCTGGTACTGACACATCCAAACCATAGAAGAAAATACTATGCAGAAAATCTTGTTTACCAGGTTACCAGGAAAGTGACAGAGGCCGGTCTGATTCCCATGCTTTACACGAATGCCGACTATGTGGCATCAAATGCCTGCTATGAAAAGATCGGCTATGTGCTTAGGGGGAAGCTGTGTACGGTTGGCAGCTGAAGGTTTTTAGGAGAAAAGATGCGAAAAGCGTATGCAATGGAATACAGGCATCCGACGGAAGAACGGTCATCCATCGAGATGGTTCCCTATTCCCCTGAGTTTAGGGAAGCATACCGGAAAATATATAATGAGTGCTTTCATGAGATGCGGGAAGCTTTGGACATAAAGCCCTACGATTTTATTCAGGATGATTCTTTTTTTGAATCCGGTATGGATGTGGTATATCTGCTTACGGCGGAGAATGAGCTTGTCGGGAGCGTGGCACTTAAAGGTGATGAGATAGATGACCTGATCGTTAACCGTAAGTACCAGGGACAGGGTTACGGAAAGCAGATCCTGCTGTGGGCGATAGAGCATATGTCAACAGAGAAAATAGTTCTGCATGTTTCGGCTTGGAATGAAAATGCCCTCCGGCTTTATAAAAATATGGGATTTGAGGTCACCGAGACGATAATCATAGGGTGATGTTGCAAAAAAATAGAAAAAAAGTCGCATTTTCAACGCTCAACTGTCGGTTGAGTAGCAAAAATCAGCTACCGGTTCGCAGTTTTTTGACATTTTAGAGTACGATATTGGCGGAAGTGTCGGGACACTGAATGGGAATTAAAGCCGGGATTCAGCAGCAAATTATAAATAAGGATGTAATTTTATGAAAAAAAGATTATGTGTATGTCTGTCATTGATCGCAGTTCTGGGCCTGACCGCCTGTGTATATGACTCCGAAAAGCTTGCAAGGGAGAATCAGAAGGAGCATGAGGAGAAGTGCGAGAAGGTCCTGGAGGAAATGGAACGCCGGCTGAGTGAAAAATACTCGGATGCTCTTGGCAATGACCCCGACGATATAGTCTTTGATGCTTATGACCTGACCAAGGGTGGGCACCAGGCGTGGTTCATGGGAGGATTTTATCCTGCTACGGCAGTATATGAAGGTAATGACGAAGAGTTTACCGTTCAGATCGAGGTCCCTGCGAATGTTAAGGACTTCGGGGATATGGAAGACAGTTTTTACGGTGTCCTTTACGGGGAGGATGTAAAGGAAGAGCTTTATGACCTGGTTGAGTCCTATGGGGTTGAGGACATCAAAATTTACTATGAGCCCTGCGGGGAAATCCTGACAGATGAGGCTGACCTCAAAAAACAGCTTACGGTCTTTGGGGAAATTAAGATAGAAAGCTCTGACGATCTTGATACTGTCTGCGACCTGGCGGATGAATTGATGGATTTCGGGTGCAATAACAGGATAAGCGCAGACGGATATGACCTCTATAAGAAGAGCGGCGGTATAGGCGGCATGACTTCGGATGAGGTCAGGGAGTTCTTTGAGGGGTAAATTCACACTCAACTGACGGTTGAGTAGCCAAAATCAACCACTGGTTCGTGGCTTTTTTAGGCAATTTCGCCTATGCTTGAGTCATGAAAGGAGGAGCCCGATATGGATCAGGTCAAAATCGGAAAATTTATAGCATCCTGCAGAAAGGAACAGGGAATGACTCAGGCAGCCCTTGCCGAGAAGCTCGGAATCAGTGACCGGGCAGTATCAAAATGGGAAACCGGGAAGTCATTGCCGGATTCCGGGATCATGCTGGATCTGTGCGAACTTTTAAATATCAATGTAAACGAACTCCTGTCGGGCGAAAAGATCATGGTAGAAGCATACGACAAAAAGGCAGAGGAAAATCTTATCGCAATGAGCAGGGAAGTGGAGGAAAAAAACAGACAGCTGTTACAAACGGAAATCTGGATAGGAGCGCCGTCAGTGGCCGCCGGGTTTGTATTATGTGCTGTGGCAGCATATGTTGAAATGCCTGTATGGGTCAAGTTTCTGCTTGTTATGTTTGCAGTCGCAATGATACTTATCGTTTCATTCGTTGCAGTGGGCATTGAGCAGAAGGCCGGATACTACGAATGTCAGGAATGCCACCACAGATATGTGCCCACCTACTGGTCAACCAACCTTGCACCTCATATGGGACGGACCAGGTATATGAGATGTCCTGAGTGTGGCAAAAAGAGCTGGCAGAAGAAAGTGCTTACTAAAGAGTAAAAACAACGAAGAGTGCAGAATTATCTGCACTCTTCGTTATTTCTTCTATATTAATATAGGAAGTGGATCACTCCTTCGGATTTACATCTTCCCACTTTGGAAGGGGCGAGCCGGTTTTGACGGATTCGCTTACCTTGGAGTAAAAGCGGATCTTCTTTTGAAGATGGGCCAGTCCCGCCTCCATAGTCTCAATTGCCTCCGTAGTTTTCTGCTCCTGGGCCTTCATCATATCAAGGATCTTGTCGGCGTTATCTGCCATATCTTTCTCAAGAAAATATAATGGAATAATAATTCTCTTGACAATTTTCCCACCCGGAATAATAATATAAATATGTTTATATAAATGCATTTATATTAAAATATCCAAGCCAATTAGCATATGGCAGAAGGGAGCAATCATGATTCTGGTACTCAATACAACTACAGATCGGGAGATAACTGAGATTTTAAGGAATGATATGAATGCCAAAGGCATTACAGCCGAGGTGGTGGAGGCCGGCGAACTCAGGATGGGGAACTGCATCGGCTGTAACCACTGCTGGCTGAAAACCCCGGGGGAATGTACCGTGAAGGATGACTTCCCGGAGATCTTTAAAAAAATCGTCCATGCAGACCAGCTCTGGGTGATCTCGGATACCGCCCTGGGTTTCCTTGACCACAAAGGGAAAAACATATACGACCGGCTGATTCCTTTAGCCACCATGTACCTCTGTTTTAAGGAAGGGCAGATGCGGCATGTGATGCGTTACGACAGACGGACGGATATTGGGATCATTTATAAGGGCGAGGCTGACCGGGAATATCTGAAGAGATGGAATGAGCGGGCAACACTGAATTTTGACTGTCACTCATTAGGAGTATTCAATACAGAAGAGTTAAAGGAGGCGGTATCATGCATGTACTGATAATAAATGGAAGTCCCAGAGTGAAGCAATACAGCAATACGGACAAGATACTCGAAAAATTCACTGCAGGCTTAAGTGAGACCGGCTGCACCTTTGAGCAGTATGAAGTTTCCGACAGGAAGCAGTGGGACAGTATAAGGGCAGCTTTTGACAGAAATGAAAATATTCTTATCGCTCTCCCCCTTTATGTGGAGTGTATCCCCGGACTGCTTATGGAATTCTTGGAAACTTTGACACCAAAGAATGATGATTCAAAAATGTCTTTTATACTTCAGAGCGGATTTGCTGAAGGTATCCAGCTTAGATGCGGCGAAGAATATCTGGAAATGCTTGCGGAAAGGCTGGGATGTAAATATGTAGGAACGCTTGTTAAAGGCGATAATTTCAGCATAAGAATGTTCGAAGGAAAACAGCAGGAAAGACTCACCCTGCGCTATAAAGAAATGGGAGTGGAGTTTGGAAAGGAAGGAAACTTTCTGTCGGAAAAATGCCGGGCCTTTACAGGACCTGAAGTTTTTTCTGCACCAATGCGCATCTTTATTGGTATAATGTTTAAGACTGTTGTAAAAAACGGTTTTAAAAATACAGCACTTAAATGGGGCTGTACGAAGCCGCTTGACTACCGGCCGTATTAAAAAATACTACAGGAGACCTGCCAATGGGAAGAAAGACCAGGATCACAAAAGAGATGATTATGGAAGCAGCCTATGAACTGCTTGATGAATCAGGCATTGGAGCCGTTGCTATAAAAAATCTTGCGGCGAAACTTGACTGTTCCACCCAGCCCATATCATGGCAGTTCGGAAGTATGACGGAACTTAAAAAAGAACTGTATGAGTATGCGGGCAAGCGTATGTTTGGCCAGCTCTTTTCGGATATGGAGGGCAGGGATGCATTGGATGCTTTTTTCATTACCGGCGTCCGCTATATTTCCACGGCCTGTGATTATCCGAATGTATTCAGGTTTGTAAACGTGGATTCGCCCATTGATACGATAGGTGAGCAGGTCGGCGGTGATGCTAGCATATTTTCGACGCAGTTTGATGACGATGCAGTCAGGCTGATCGCTGACCGGTACGGATTACCTGAGGAAAAAGTAGGTCGTGCCGTACAGGATACAGTCATATATACACATGGTCTTGCAGTAATGATGATGTTCGACAATTACCGGATGCCCAGGGCGGCAGCCTGCCGTATGATCTATGATATGGGCATGAGGCAGCTTAGTGATATCGGTGTTGATGTTTCAGGGAAAAAATTCGAAGATATATACAATTCGATTTTTAACAAAGAGATAGGTAATAAATAATGAAGCTGATCAAGAAGTTTATACCATATTACAAGCCATATATCGGAGTTTTTTTATTGGACCTTCTTTGTGCGACGGTGCTTTCTCTGATTGATCTCGCTTTTCCGCAGTTTCTCCGTGTACTTCGGTCGACACTGTTCCTTAAGTCACCGGAGGAAATCCTTTCAAAGCTTGGGATCATAGCTGTAGTTCTTATTATACTTTATGTAATAAGATCCATATGCCGGTGGTATGTAGCCTACCAGGGACATATGATGGGGGCAAAGATGGAATCGAAGATGCGCCAGGATCTTTTTGAAAGGTTCGAAGCCTTTTCTTTTTCATATTACGATTCCCATAATACGGGCGAGATGATGTCGAAGCTTGTTTCGGATCTTTTTGACATATCGGAGCTTGCACACCACGGGCCGGAAAATATCTTCATTTCAGTTATTAAGCTTATCGGTTCGTTTATAATTCTGATGTATATAAATGTGCCTATGACATGCTGCCTTGCCTTTATGGCTATATGCATGGCAATTTTTACTGTCAGTCAGAACAGGAGGATGCGTGCTACATTTGATGACAACAGGGTCAAAGTGGCAGGTATCAATTCTTCTCTGCAGGATACACTTGCCGGCATCCGTGTGGTTAAGTCTTTTGCGGGGGAGGATATCGAGAAGGAAAAATTTGAAAGGAGCAATCTCGCTTTCCTTGCCTCAAAAAAGGATAACTACAAGCAGATGGCATTGTTCTTTTCCGGGAATAACCTGTTTGAAGGAATGATGTATATAACTGTCCTTATTGTCGGAGGTTTCCTGATCGCGAGAGGATCGCTTTCCGGAGAGGATCTGGCCATATATGCTCTTTACATAAGCATATTCATCAATCCGATAAATGTGTTCGTTGAATTTACCGAACAGCTGCAGAAGGGACTTGCGGGATTTGGGCGGTTCAGCGAAGTAATGGACACGGTGCCTGAGATACATGATTCGCCTGATGCCAAAGAACTCACTGAAGTGAAAGGTGTTATTGATTATGAGAATGTAAGTTTTTCATATGAAGGTGTGGAAAAAGTATTAAGAAATATAGACCTGCATATAGAGGCCGGAAAATCAGTAGCGATAGTCGGTCCTTCCGGTGGAGGCAAGACGACATTGTGTTCACTTCTGCCAAGATTTTATGATGTGTCGGAAGGATGTGTAAAAATTGACGGGACTGATGTACGTGACGTGACGCAGAAGTCACTCCGTTCCTTCATCGGCATAGTCCAGCAGGATGTATATCTCTTTAATGGAACGATCCGGGATAATATTGCATACGGAAGACCGGGGGCATCTGATGAAGATATACTAAAGGCTGCAGAGGAAGCAGATCTTATTGATCTGATAAATGAACTTCCGGATGGACTCGACACTGAGGTTGGTGAAAGAGGAGCAAGGCTTTCCGGTGGACAGAAGCAGCGTATTGCCATAGCGAGGGTATTTTTGAAGAATCCTCCCATACTGATCCTTGATGAAGCAACGAGTGCTCTTGATAATGAGAGTGAGCGTTTCATTCAGGACAGCCTTGAAAAGCTTGCGCACGGAAGGACAACCATAACCATTGCCCACAGACTGTCAACAATACTTGGTGCTGATGAGATTATCGTCCTTGACAGCGAAGGCATCCGTGAGCGTGGTACTCACAAAGAACTTATAAAGCAGGATGGAATCTACGAGAAATATTACAGGATGCAGCTGAGTGCAATCTGAATTGGGGTCAGCCCCTTTGGACTAAAAGTCCAATAATTTTAAGTAATGGAAAAGAAAAGATCAATAAAGAAAATAATCATAATTTCTGCTGTTGCAGTTCTTAGCATCTTCATCCTGCTGGTTGCCGGCTGGTGGGGATTAAGCGTGTATCTGTATGATGAAAATATAAATGTACGTTGCGAAACATATGAGCCACTGATGCTGCGGGTGGAGGATTTCGACGGACTGAACTGTACCGAATATTCATTTCCTTCCGATAAAGGACAGATGCTGGCCGGCTGTCTGTACAGTGTGGGTGAAGACCAGCACGGGATAGTGGTTATTGCGCATGGGTTTGGCGGCGGCCACAATTCTTATATGGACTGTGCATATTATTTTGCAAAGAACGGTTACTATGTTTTTGCCTATGATGCTACCGGTTCGGATAAAAGTGAAGGCGAAGGTGTCGGCGGTGTGCCGCAGGGTGTGATAGACCTTGAGCATGCCATTTCTTTTGTTGAAGAAAATTCTGACATTCCTGATCTGCCCATTGTTCTTTTCGGACACAGCTGGGGTGGGTACAGTGTATGCAGTGTTCTCAATTATCATCCTGAGGTCAGTGCAGTTATTGAATGTTCAGGTTTTAATCGCTCATCAGATATGTTTGAGTCAGGCGGAAAGTCCCAGGCCGGTGATGCAATTTATTTAATGACGCCTTTTATCAGGATACATGAGAGTATTAAGTTCGGAAAGTATGCGACAAATACTGCAATGGACGGTTTTGAGGCTTCAAAATGCAAGGTGATGATAGTTCATAGCGAGGACGACAGTGTGATAGAAATCGGTTACGGCTATGATAAGTATCATGAAAAATACAAGGATGATCCACGTTTCACATTTGTTCACTTTGAGGACAGGGGCCACAGTGATATATTTTCCGATCCGGATGATACTTATGTAGATGAATTTGATGCGGAGTTTTACAGCTGGCTGAAGACTCTTGATTACGATTACAGGGCTAAAGAAAACAAGGACCGCTTCATAAAGGATAAGGCTGACTACATTACGGAGAATCTTGACCATGCTAGGTGGAGCGGACGTTTGGATGAGGAAATGTTCAAGGAGTTTTTAGATTTCTATGAGCAGGCGGTATTGCAGTAGGAGAATTCTTGTAAGTGTATAGGTTCTGTGATTTCTTTATTCGAGACTATTCAGTCGGAATTCACGGATTTTAGAAATGATGTATAAGCTTTTTTGAATGTTATTCAATATTAGGGCATATGCGTAGAATTACATTCCTTAAAGTATCTGTAAGTGTAGCGTGTTGACATACGTAATATTACGTAGTAGTATAAAGAGAGAAGGAGAGGTGAAAACTTCCGAACTTATTAAGCTGCTTAAAAAGGCTAGTTGCTATCGCATACGAAGTGGAGGTAATCATGATATTTGGTACAGTCCGGTTACCGGAAGAACATTTGTTGTGCCAAGACATGGTGCGAAAGAAATAAAAACAGGAACAGCAGAAAGTATTATGAAAGATGCAGGATTGAAATAAGGAGGCAGTATGGCAAGATATGTTTATCCGGCAGTATTTAGTCCGGAAAAAGGTGGCGGTTATTCCGTGTTTTTTAAGGATATAGAGGGATGCTATGCCTGCGGAGACAGTCTTGAAGATGCAATCTTTATGGCGGAAGACGCATTAGGCCTGATGCTCTGGCATCTTGAGGAAGAGGGAAAAGAGATACCGAGTCCTTCTAAAGCGGAAAGTATCAAGTTAAAAAAAGTAGAGTTTGTCAATTTTATCAAGGCTGATACTATCGAATATGCCAAGAAAGTGAGCAACAGAGCCGTTAAGAAAACTCTTTCCATTCCTGAGTGGCTGAATATTAAGGCAGAGGCAGCAGGCGTGAACTTTTCCCAAGTTCTTCAGGATGCATTAAAGGAAAAGTTGGAACTGGTATGATGCGTGGTAATAAGACAGGAGAATCGTCACCTGTCTTACTCATTATCCTTTATTTTAAAAAGCAGAACCGCAGAGACGATCTGCATTATGCCTTTAACCGCTGAAATAATACCGAAAGTAAATAAAATAAGACAGTATACTGTACTGTATAAGCGGCCATCTCCGAAAACTGCCTGAAGTGAATCAGCTAAAAACATAATACCAACAGTAGTGGTAAAATTGACTACAACAAACGAAGCAACAGCGTCTATTATCTGCATAACTCCGGTGGAAACTCTTAAGCCTTTTGTTTTTTCGCCGGTTTTGATTTTCTTACTTAATTTTACATTACAGATCAGAATAATAATTCTAAATATCGGAATGATCATATAAACAATAACAACGGGCAAACCGATAAGCCCGAAGATGAATCCCAGCATCTCGTATTCGTTGCCATTGATCAACGTATTACCCATAGCCAGGAAATATGCTAGCGATAACAATACATATATTAATGATGTGACTACAAAAACTATATTAATGATTGTTGCGAATTTAACATTTTTTATAACTGAAGTATTCATTGTCTGCTCCTTTTAGAAATTTTCTAACCAGCAAATAATACAAAAAAAAGAATAAATTTTCAATAATTCTTTGATGAAGCAAACCTGATCCAAAGGTTCAATTTCCCAATAAGGAAAAACCTTTCGTTTACAAAAACCGCGAAAAATATGACGGTGTCATATTATCATGACGCATATGTTTTCATGTCCACCTGATCCTCGGATTTAGCGACTATCAAAGTGACTACGGCATCGCCCGTCACGTTGGTTGCTGTCAGCATCATACTTACCAGGGAGTAAAGACCCATGATGATACTGATGGCTTCTGCCGGTATACCGATCTGAGGTAAAAGAAGTGATATACATACAAGGGCTCCGCCGGGTACACCGGGAGCTCCCACAGACAGTATAAAGATCGTAAGTGCAAGCTGCAGGATCACTGATGCTGTAACAGGGATACCAAATATCTTTGCTATGAACAGCGCGCTTATCATTTGTGTTATACAACTGCCATCCATGTTTATCGTTGCGCCCAAAGGAAGTGAAGTATTTTTTAAAGAAGGTAAGCGGATTGATTCCGGCAAGTATAAGGATCATCAGGCCGTAAACTGTAAGCATTAACAGGTCTCCGAAATAGATTGTCGGAACCCAGGTCAGAACTGATAAAAGGGATTCAATATTCGTGGAAATGACCATCTTTGCCATTGAGCAGAAGATCGCAACAGGCATCACACTGATGACCATTGTTGTAATCTTTGAACAAACAAGATATCCGTCATTTAAAAATTCTTTGAAGAAACACAGTTTATCAGAGAGTGCACCTGTAGCGATACCTATCATTGCAGCCATGAAGATGATCTGCAGCATATCAGCTTTCATAAATGGGTTAATGATCTCGCTTGGAATGATTCCTACAATTGTATCTACGACCGATGTGGATACGCCCTGGCCCTCTGCAATTTTGGCATTGGCAGCATCCGAGACCATGGATTCAAGCCCTGTATTACCGATAGGGAAGATATGCCAGGTGAGGATTCCTATTGCAATGGCGATAAGTGATGTGACAAAATAAAAACCAAGAATCTTTCCTGCGATTCTGCCCAAAGATCTCAAGTCTCCGTAATCAGAAATACTTGATGCTATTGAGAAAAGAACCAGTGGTGCAACAATAACTTTCAGTGCATTCAGGAACATTGTGTTTATGGGGTTGAATAGATTTTTCAGGCATTTCATTAACGTCTGCTTTTATGCGCATAATGTCCTCCATTTCGATAATAATCACACTTTGCAGTATATTTTATCACCAATCGGACAATATCAGCATAGCAAACTGTCCATATGATATTTTGAAAGTCAGTAAGCCTATATTTCTGATAGGATAAAACATTTCATTCAAAAAAAGTGAATAATTTCTCCATAAAAACTTCGAATTTAAACGTATATTATTTTAGAAGATAAATTTTCATGCAAAATGTGGGGGAGATTTTATGAAAAACAAAAAAGAACTTCTTATAGGATTACTCGTAATAGCTGATTTTATACTGCTTGCTTTGATGATTTTTTTCGGGATCCGGTTGTTGCGTGACATCGTGGGATATGACTTCATCATTTATGAGGACTATTATGGGCTAATGGATGATCCGAGTGTATACCGTTTCGGTGCAGGTTGTTGGGAGTGTACTCTCACTATTGTAAAATTTATTTTCTTCGCCGGCATTCAGATTTTCCTTACGGTAAAAGAAAAGTTCCGCATTCCACTTTTGATCGTGGGGTTGTTATTTCATCTGATTATTCTTGCTGCCGGACTTTTCATGATCTTCAAGTTTGGTGATGGTGAATATATTTTCATGTTATACAATCACTTTGTATATGGCATAGAGTACTGAATACTCGTCATTCCCCTTTTTTTCCGGCCTCTCGTAAGCGGGGTCGGTTTTTTTGAGTTGGGAGGTCTATAAAAAATGGGACAGGCCATGTTGACCATATGATAAAATAAGTAAGGCTTATAGAAGGTTCAGATATAATGGGGTCAGACCCTTTGGACTATAGATTGAAAAAAGCGAGGTAAAAAAATGAAGAAGAAGCTTATTTTATTATTAGGGATGTTGGTTTTGACTGTATCATTAATCGGATGCGGAAATAAAAATGATGTACAGACATCTTCTGATGTGCCGGCAATGGAAAATGAGCCTGTTGCTTCCGGTGAGATGGATTTCACAGAGTATGAAAATGGAAATAAGGATATTTCCGAGGTAGTAGATTCTCAGCCCGGCTACGATACTATGAAGATAATAGTAGTGGAAATGGATAAAACGGCCGACACACGCAAGGTTGTTGCCGTTCTGTCGGACTTGGATTCTTTTACGGAGACAAAAGATCTGGATTATTACTATTACATATATGCACCCAAAAATGTCAAGGAAGTAAAAACTATCGGGGGAGAGAATTATACGATGTTCGTGAATCCTGAGTTGGACAAGAGTTACTTTTCATCAATAAAAGCCTCAATGACATTGCAGGTAGGTGTTGTTGGAAAAGACATGGAGGGCGGAGTTGAAGTAGTATACGAAGATAATACCAAGGATGCTGTCAAGATTTTTGCTACGAGGGAATAATGATCGGAAACCTTAAGAAGATGGGGGTATTCTGATAAGAATCATTGTTGACATCAAAAAAATTATCTGTTACTATCTGAAACATAGCATAGCAAACGAAAAAGTAATTTTGTTTGCTGCAAAAAAATAATGAGGAAAGCGAGGTACGAATGATGATTGAAATGACAATTAAAAATGTAATCAGATATGATGTGAAGACCTCGGTTTGTGTTCTGTAATTTTTACGATATGTTTCGTTAGTAAATTATGATCCTACAACCGTGGCATTTAAGCCGCGGTTTTTTAGTGCAATGAGCTGTCGCTCATTTTCCCAAGGTCTCCACATCGAGTTATAACAGACAAAAAATTATAATTTTCCCACGCTATGCAGCTTCAACTGATAATGTGAAGTGAGTATTAGCTGTTTTAAAATGCATGTAATAACTACTTGTCGAATTTTATTAATGTCAGTTGGGTAGCCGGCTTGGGAAAATCAGTAAAATTACAACAAACGACGGTTCATCCGTCCTACAAAAAAGGAGTTGATAGAGTTGAATAACATCATTATAAGAAAAGAAACAAAAGACGACTATTATGCTACAGAACTTTGCACACTGCGTGCATTCTGGAATATTCACGGTCCGGGCTGCAATGAACATCTGATGGTTCACAAACTTAGGGACTCCGAAGATTATCTTCCGGAGATAAGCAGGGTTGCTGAACTGGACGGCCGTATAGTTGGCGTAGTTATGTACCATAAGGCAAGGATAGTTGACGGTGACAAGGAAATAGAAATAATTTCTTTTGGTCCTCTGGCAGTTGAACCTACCTGCTTTAATATGGGCATCGGTAGCAGGCTGATGAAGGAAACCCTTAAGCTGGCAAAGGAAGCAGGGTATCTTGGTATCGCCGTATGTGGTGAACCTGACTACTATCCCAGATTAGGCTTCATTAGAGGAAGGGGAACCGGACTTGAACATGCTGTATTCGGAACACCTGACCCGTTTATGGTTTATCCACTGAACGACGGTTTTGAAAAACTGAAAGGGAAATTCTATGAGGCAAAGGTCTTTGAAGAATGTGATGACGAAAAAGAGATAGAGGAATTCACAAAGAATTTTCCCTACTATAAACCGCTGAAACTTTCATGCCAGTGGCTTCATGCAGAAAAACTGGGAAGGATCTGCGAGGTTCAGAAAAACCGTTACATGATACGCTTCTGGGAGATGGAGATTCCGGCAAAGCTTAAAGGTAAGTTCTATGAATCAGAGGATACGGAGTTCCCGTTGGTAGGCGACTATGTAACATTTACCTACAATCCTTACGGGGATTCAACGATCCTTTCAGTATGTGAAAGGTCAAGCATGCTTCAGAGACCGGATCAGGCCAAGACCGGTGTTATGCAGTACATGGTAGCAAATGCGGATTACACATTCATAGTGACATCGCTGAATGATGACTATAACTACAATCGCATAGCTAGGTATGCCAGCGTAGCACTTCAGGGCGGAAGCACCCCAGTAGTTGTACTGACCAAGTCTGATCTTTGCAGCAATCCGGGAAGATATGTGAGTGAAGTGGAAACCATTTCCGACAAAGTCAGGGTTCATGCTATTTCTTCTATATATAATATAGGAATGGATGAACTTAGTGAGTACTTTGTACCGGGCAATACAATCTGCCTCATGGGATCTTCGGGTGCCGGTAAATCCACATTGATCAATGCGGTTGCCGGCGAGGAGATAATGAAGACTTCAGAAATCAGGGAAGATGACTCGAAGGGAAGGCATACCACTACTCACAGACAGCTGATCGAACTGCCAAACGGTGTCTCGATCATAGACACTCCGGGTATGCGCGAGATAGGCATGGCTGAAACACAGGATGGTATAGATGAGACTTTCTCGGATATCATCGAACTTGAAAGCTGCTGTAAGTTCAGCAATTGCAGACATGAAACAGAGCCCGGCTGTGCTATAAAGGCTGCTATCGAAAGCGGGGAACTGTCGGCAGAGAGATACGAGCTGTACAAAAATCTCGGTGCAGAGAACGAAAGGAACTATGCCAAGAAGAAGGCAATCTCCAAGTGGCAGAAGGAGTACAAGAAGTTCAAGAAAAACATGGAATGATCTGTTTTTTAATTAAGGAACCGTGCATATGGGACATTACCATATGCACGGTTTTGTTGTATGATGTTCCATTTATGGTGTACCATATTTGATAGCATAGCTCAAAAGGAGTAAAACATTATGGCGAACTTTTTAACAGAACTTTTCAAAATATAGAAAGACGGCGGGATTAATAAAGCAAAGTATTTCCTTTTTGAAATCACCGTATGGAACATAGACGGCAAAGCAGTTGCGTATCTTGCAAACAGGGACGAAGGCATTAAGGCTTTCCAACCATAACCTTATTTACTGTTCCGAATTTAAGTCGGTGAAGGAAAGCGATTATTACAGACACCGTGATAAATTCCCCGCAGACTGGGAAGATAAGCTTTGTTTATGAGGAAGAGGAGTATATACTCACAATCAAGGGCGATGATCCCAAGATTGCAGAATATCTCGCAACAGAGGAACTTTTCTATGGCTTCATATACCTTGGCGACGGCTTCGGGCTGGAGAAAAAAGCAGCGGACGTCCCACAGCCGTGAGTGAATAGGAAAAAAAGTAAATGTATGATCAAAGGGGGTACGGACTGTGCCCCTTTTTTTAGTACATGCATGCTTTTCTTGACTGCTTCAACGGAATGGTTATAATTACTGAAGGAGTGAGGAGTATATTATGTTTACAAGAATGAAAAAGATACTGATGCACGGGGATATTCCAAGCAGTGAAAAAGAGGCTGTGCAGAAGAATATCATAGAGGACAATCGAAAGTTTGTTATGATCTGGGCAGAGTCACAGCTGATCTATTGGGGGTACTGCCTCTTTATGTCCTTCCGTAATGAAGCGTTCACACGCTGCCGCAGTGCATATATTATGGCGGCTGTACTCTGTTTGGCCGCACTGATCTTCGCAGCTTATCTTGCCAAGAAAGCGTCCGGGGTAATCCTTCTTTCTGCCTTTATGGTTGATGCCGCAATCCTCGGTGCCGGTCTGTGGATCGCGAGGATACAGCTTCAGCACGATGCTCTGACAGTTATCATGTTTATAGCTGTCGTGATCGTTCCGATTTTTTTTGTTCTCCCGCCGGCCTTTAATATTATTCTGCTGCTGGCTTATAACATCCTGGCCGTCTTTGTTCTGCGGGAGGGGTTAAGACCACAGCTCTACGCAAACGCAATCACCTATCTCATCATCGCATCTTCTATCGGGCTTGTCATTGGATGCTATGTAAATAAATCGAGAGCTGAAAGGTATGTTTTCGCGGAAGTCATCGCAAGACAGAAAGTACAGGAAAAAGTGCACATCATGTTTGAACAGACCACGGAGGCGCTGGCCGGTGCTATCGACGCCAAGGATACCTACACAAACGGTCATTCCCGCCGTGTTGCGCAATATTCGCTGGCTATCGCCAAAGAGGTGGGCATGTCCGAAGAGGAATGTGATAAGGTCTACTTTGCAGCGCTGCTGCATGATGTGGGCAAGATCGGCATCCCTGTTAAGTTGCTCCAGAAGAAAGGCAGGCTGACAGATGAGGAATTCGCTCAGATCAAGGATCATTCCGTTGTGGGGGGTGAAATCCTCTCCAGCATAAAGGAGTCCCCATGGCTCAAAATCGGTGCACGCTATCATCACGAGCGTTACGACGGAGGCGGCTACCCTGAAGGTCTTAAGGGCGAAGCCATCCCCGAGATTGCCAGGATCATCGCTGTGGCAGATGCCTATGACGCCATGACCTCCAACAGGAGTTATCGTGATGCAATCCCACAGCATATCGTGAGAGAGGAACTGGTCAAGGGATGCGGTACACAGTTTGATCCTAAATTTGCCAGGATCATGATCCACCTGCTGGATCTGGATTCGGAATATAAGATGAAGGAGAGCGTATCAGGAGCAAATATTACTAATTCGACCAGTCTGCGCTGCGAAGAGATATATCATGAATGTTCTGAGGGAATCGTGATCACGAAAAAAATGTCGGAGATCAGGTTCTGCAGTCAGCCGAACGACGGTTTTGTGAAGGAGGAATGCATGCCAACGCTGATCGTGTTCGATTCGTTAGATGGCAAGGTGCATCCGGGGGAGGAAAACAATAAGGATTTACTATACTATGAATATGCCAGAATCCGCCTTGACGGGCAGGTGACGGAGTTCAATACGCGAAAAGCGGAGGTAAGGTTTTCAGAACAGGAAACAGATCTTGAGTGGTCAAGATCCGGAAAAACCGAGTGGGGACAGAGATACATTATCAAGGCCGTCCGGAGCAAAGATCATGTACTGGTTCGGGTTTTGAGTGAAGTGAAATCCTTCGATGCCATCCTGGCCCTGCGTGATATCGGACGATTTGTCTACATCTCTCTTAGCGGTGAACATTGCGAACTTCACAGTATCAGGGTGGAGAATGAAGAAGAGGATTTTGATGACAAAGCCATTCCGCGTATCGCCGAGGAGATCAGTTATATCAAAGGCCCTTCCGGAGACCTGCCAAATGTTCAGATAGAAGGATACAGGGTGGACAGTACACCCGGTATACCGGTTCGTGACGGAATGAAGATCAGTTTCCATACGATGAGCCTGCCTACAGCACGCCTTGTATGGCATACGGCATATATTGTTCTGTTCTATTCTCCTAATGGGATTCCGGAGGGAGACGAAAACAAAGAATATGCCCTCATCAGGCTTGATGGCGAAAACTGGGATTCTGATGATCTGGCCAGCAATAAAACAATTGTCAGCATGGGTGATGATTTTATGGGCTGGGAGGCATGGAAGGAAGAGAATAAAAAAGGCTTTGACTGTACTGTCTCATTCCACAGGGATGGCAACAAGATCGTTACAATTACAGAAAATCTTGGCATCAGCCTGAATGTCACTACGACAGTTGTTGACGATATCCCTGATATATACGTAACTCTGACAGGTGATCAGTGTGCCTTGACCAATATTCGTATCATCAACGATTGATCAGTACCTTTGCGTTGGGATCTGGTGAGTATCTTAATTAAAGGATTCGTAATAAACTTTTTAAATTTTTTATTGACGATATAGTAGAAAAGAGTTAAGATAAGTTTACAATTTAATACGAAACATCTATTTACCGATGTTTTGATGAAATGAGGATTCGCATAAGATTTATTTTCGTGCGAATTTTATTTTTCGTCAAAGCCTCGGTTTTCTTTTTGTCTTTGTTTTCAGACTGATACCGAGCAAACCGTACCTTGACAACTTCATCCGCAAATTTATCGGGTAACCGACCGGGGCAGCACAGCCAAGACCTGTGAGGGTCAGAAGGATCGGGCATACAGCCAGATCCCTCTGACCTACACAGCGAGCGTGCCGGGGAGGGAGCTCGTGGATCAGCCATAATCTGAGCCGGTGGCTGTTCCCTGATAAAGATTGCGACACAATCCGTAAAAAAGACTTTTACAGAGTTAGAAAAAAATAATCAGCGCAGCCGCTAAAATTAAAGCGGCAGAGAGGAGCAAAGATGAAGAAAGATATTATTTCAATGTGCGGAGCATTATATAATGCGTCCCTTCTTATGGTAAATCCCGCACCCTGCAGGGATTTTACCGAGAATACCGAGCCTATGCTGGAGCGGTTTTTAAGCATGGCTAACCAGATCGCACCCAGATTTCTGGGCCTGCAGATTTCAGATAGTGAGGTTATGGTATTTGTCGGTGGCAAGGAAGCAGATTTTGACTGGGTTTTTGAAAATGGAGATATCGAGGGTATTTATGATAATTCTGATAAGGCCTACAATCCGACAGATGATGATTACAACTGGGTCTTTGAAAAAAGCGCAAGGGTATTTAAGAATCATAAATCGGAAGGTCTCTTTGAGGAGGGACGCAGGGTATATGCCATATCTTACGAGCCGGAGGTACAGGGGGATGCAGAGATGGATATATTTGTCGGAGCGGGAACCAAGCAGATGACTGACCATTTCATGGAACTTATCCCGGCCCTGCTCAGGGAAAAGGCAGTTATCAGGCTGTTTTCAAATGGATATTTCATTTTCAGCCTGCCGGATGAGATGCCTTTCAGGCTCCGCAGCCTGGTGTCAATGTCGTTCCCGAAGAATGCAAAGTATACGGAGATTTTTTCCGAGCCCGAGAAAAATACAGCACCATGCTGCATATCCCGAAGGTGCTTTAACTGGAGCCTGATCCTTCTGTGGAACACGGTACAGTCACTCTATGTGGTCGAAGAAGAAAAGCCGGTTCCACGCAGTGTGGTGTACAGGCTTAAGTACGAGCTTAATATGCCGTTCGAAGAAATAGAAAAGTATAACAGGGTTTCGATTGATGAGCTTGAGCTGAGTGTCCGTTCATACAATTGCTTAAAGCGTGCTGGCATAGCTACTATAGGAGAGGCTTTATTCATGGATGATGTCGAGCTGCTGCAGATCAGCAACCTGGGGCCAAGGTGCAAGGATGAAGTAAAGGAGAGCCTGTTTGAATACGTAAAAAGGAACATATCACTTCCAA
The DNA here is from genome assembly GCA_000621425.1 of Lachnospiraceae bacterium AB2028. GTDB lineage: Bacteria > Bacillota > Clostridia > Lachnospirales > Lachnospiraceae > NK4A136. The sequence continues at coordinate 294,093 of JHYJ01000003.1, read as the reverse complement.
AAGTGGTCTGTGAAGAGGAAGCTACGGACTATCAGGAAAAGCTCGATTCCCTGATCGGTCTTGATGATGTAAAAAAACAGATCCGCAAGATCACTGCCTTCGCAAAGATGAAGCGGGATATGGAAGCTAAGGGGCTTGGGAATCTGCCGATTTCACTGCACATGCAGTTTGTTGGGAATCCCGGAACCGCCAAGACTACGGTTGCAAGGATCGTTGCGGGAATCTTCCGTGAGATAGGGCTTCTTTCAAGTGGCGAGCTTATTGAAGTCGGGCGTGCTGATCTGGTAGGCAGGTATGAAGGTCAGACCGCACCAAAGGTAAAAGAGACTTTTGAAAGGGCCAGAGGAAATGTTCTCTTCATTGATGAAGCCTACTCTCTTGTGGAAGAGTGGGATGGGGCTTACGGCGATGAAGCCATCAATACCATAGTGCAGGAGATGGAAAATAACCGCGAAGATACTATAGTCATTTTTGCAGGATATCCGGACAGGATGGAGGATTTTATCTCCAGAAATCCCGGTCTCAGATCAAGGGTGCCTTTCAAACTGGATTTTAAGGATTACTCGGAAGAAGAACTTGTGCAGATTTCCAAGGTTTCGGCTAAAGAGAACGGTTTCAGGATTGATGAGGCTGCAGAAGGTACACTGGCAAAGCTGTGCAGGGAGGCTGTGAACAATACCGAGCTGGGCAACGGTCGTTTCTGTAGAAATCTTATCGAGCATGCAATACTTGATTATGCCGAAAGGGTATATGCTGATGACAATCCTTTTGTGGAAAGGAACTTTGTGCTGCTTGCGGAGGATTTCTCATTACCTATGGATACGGAAGTATCCAAGAGAAGGTGCATAGGTTTTCACGGTGTTGCATGATAACTATAACACCCCCTAAGCCTTGTGGCGAAGGGGGTGTAAACTTATTTTTTCAATTGTCGACCGGATTCTAATCGGCCAAAGTTCTGATAGGATTACTGCATGAATACCATACCATCTCCTGCGTGGTTTGTCTGATCGAGCCATGTAAGTGTACCTTCACGCATGATGAATGCAGCAGTACCGTCTGTGTAAACCTCTGTGCGTTCTTCTGATCCGTCATCTCCGTAAACTACATCTTCCATGATGCCTGTTCCGTCGCATATAAGAGTTGCTGTATATTCGTCATAAGTGCAGGTATACTGCCACTCTGAAGTCTCGTATGCACTGCTTCCCCATGCGATGTATACATTGTATTCATCGTTTCCGGCATCTACTATAGTGATGGCGCATCTGTCACAGCTCCAGAAGCCTTCATAAAATGCAGCTTCTACGCCTTCGCTGGTCTCGTGAAGGAACTCAGCATCTTCATAGTCATTCAGGGTATCGAAGCTGTCTTCGTTCTCATCTATAAACTCGCTGCCTACGAAGTGGATGCCGCCGTCATCTTCTGAATAAAGGTCTGATGCTCTTTCATTGCAGTTAAATGTTGCCCACAGTGCGCCGTCGCTCTCATAGAAAGCATACTTATATATGGAAGTTCCGTCACCATTGTCTTCAAACTCTACTGAAATTGTACCGAAAGCGGATCCGCCTCCTCTGTATGCAAGTTCGTAAGAACCGTCGCTGTTGATGGTAAGTGTTCTTGAATCAAGCACTTCGGTTTCATACCATGTTCCTGCGATAGCTGCCAGCAGGGACGCTTCGTCATCAGTCTCTTCGGTTTCAGCAGTGGCCTCAGTCTCTTCTGTAGTTTCTTCCTGCTCCTGGGGTTCTTCTACAACATTCTGCGGTTCCTCGGGTGCAGTGTTGTTTGTGCAGCCTGCTACGACTGCTGACACAGAAAGAATGGCAGCAGCCATTAAAAAACTCTTTTTCATAATTTTCCCTCCTCATAGTCTAATATGAAAAACTGTTTGGATTTCATCCGTCGCAAATCTTAACATAAACAAGGGAAAAAATCCATATCTTTCTATGTTCTGATATAATAAGCACATGGAAAATGCGTAAATATATTTTTTTTGAAATAGAGAATTATTAAGGCAAAGAAAGGAAAAACATAATGGAAAATATCACCTTCGATGTAGCTAATAAATCTGATATTCCAGAACTGATTCGTCTTAGAATTGCGTACATGATAGATGATTTTGGATCCGTCACAGATTATGAGCGTCAGTGCATGGAGAAACAACTCCCCGACTATTTTGAAAGAAAGCTGGGAACAGAACTTATCGCTTTTGTGGCAAGAGCAGAGGGAAGGCTTGTGGCAGCAGCGTATCTTCTTATTGTAGAGAAGCCAGCGAGTCCGATTTTGCCCAACGGTTTTGACGGCGAGGTATTAAGTGTTTATACGGAAGATGAGTATCGTGGCAAAGGTATTTGCACACAGCTTATGAAAAATCTTGTGGAATACGGAAAAGAAAAACAGCTGTGCCGCATTGACTTGTTTGCTACGGAAGATGGGTATCCCATTTATAAGAAGATTGGTTTTGAGGACAAAGTCCAGAAGTATACGGACATGCGGTTGAAACTTAGATAGAACTAAGCCTGGATTATCAAGTTTTTCATCAAATTATCCGATATATTAAAATAAAGTATTTTTATTATGCCATAAGATATGGCAGGAAAGAGTAGAAAGTGCCTACAGTTATCGGAAGCGGCCTCATCCACAATTTAGTGGCAATGAACGGCGCAAGGAATATGGGAATAGTGACGAATGACCAGAAGAAGTCTGCAGAAAAGCTTGCTTCCGGGTACAGGGTTAATCGTGCCGCAGACGATGCGGCAGGTCTTGCTATTTCGGAAAAAATGCGCCGGCAGATCCGCGGCCTTGATCAGACTGTCAGGAATATTAATGAAGGTATTCAGTTATGCAATGTAGCTGACGGAGCTCTTAATGAGATCAGCAGTATGCTGCAACGCCAGGAAGAGCTGCTGGTTCAGGCTGCAAATGATACAAACTCGTACAGCGACCGCGAGTACATTCAGGCAGAGCTTAAACAGCTGGCTGATGAGATGAACCGGTCCTTCGATATTACTACTTACAATGAGATCCAGCTTTTTAAGGGCAAGGATACCATACTGGATGATCCCCCGCCACAGGTAGTGCACACTGTAAATACCCGCACTGAGACAGATCCCACGGTCAAGACAGTTACGGAAAGCATAATCACATCCGTAGACAGCATGACTACTACTACCGAGACCAACACTACGGTTACTCACGGTGGAAGGACATCTTCGTATAGTGAGTGGGAGCAGGAACACGATACGGATGAAAACGGACATACCAGTTACGAAGTCCATAGTGCGCAGACGATTACGGATGGTCCCGAGACAACTACCGTAACTAAAGTGACAAAGGAATATGAAAAACTCCCTGCAGACCCGAAGGCTACTCAGCTGACAAGTCCTGCGACTATGACAGGAAGAAACGGATACATTAATGTAAAAAACGGTTTAGGCTGGCAGCTTTCCTGTGCCATGTCACGCTTAGGTGTAAAAATCGGGGACAATATAAATCTGGATCTTTATAGTAGTAGCTCCATAACTGTAAATCCTGATCCCGGTGAAAATGCGGCTGAGCATACCTATGACCTGGGGGATGGATTATCACTTACCCAGCGGATAGAACTGCAGGACGGAAATAAGTATGTGATATCATACTCTATGAAAAATGAAGGCACTGCGGACAAGACAGCATCTGTTCGTCTTGCTTTTGACAGTATGAATACTTTCGATAACACAGATAATAAATCAACTACTGGGGCAGGGCCTTATACCCTGAAGAGTAATTTAGCTGAAATATCCCTGTCTGCAACAGGTGCCACTAAAACCGTTTTGGGAAATATTGATGCAATATATCATCAGTGGGAATCAAAGGTAGTAGCTGGCGATGTTATCGGACACTCCGGCATGGGAACCTGGTGGGAAAACAAGACGGTCGCAGCCGGTGAAACACTGAATCTCGGTTCAGTTACCTACGGCCCGATAACAGTGGCAGACCAGTATAAATGCAAGACTACCACAGAGGTGGATGTTACCAGGGAATACACTGATACTACGGATGATGATACATATGCATATATGCCCCGGTATCTCAATATACAGGTAGGCGTAGAAAAAGGACAGCAGCTTCCCATAAGGCTATGGGATCTTGATACTACAACTCTTCGCTGCCGCGTGCCGGAGGAAATATCAGCCCATGCGGCCAGTGATTCCATACAGTACTTGAAACATGCGCTGCATAAGATATCCAGCATAAGGTCATATTATGGTGCGACCACTAACAGACTGGAACATGCGGCTAAGAACAATGCAAATGTTTCTGAGAATACCAGCGCTGCGGAGTCAAGGATCAGAGATACGGATATGGCACTTGAAATGGTTTCCTATTCCAACAACTCCATTCTGATGCAGTCCGGACAGAGCATGCTTGCACAGGCAAACAGCAGTCCGGAGAGAATACTGCAGCTGCTTTCGTGAGATTTTAGAATTTTTGTTTTTATTTAGTTAATGAGTAAAAACGGAGACTACACAAGATTATTAAAATTTGTCATACCTATTTCCCTGCAGTACCTGATGTACTCTTTGGTGAGTGCATCGGATGCTTTTATGTTGGGATTTCTTGACCAGACATCACTTTCTGCCGTGTCACTTGCAGGTCAGGTTGCATTTGTATATTTTCTTTTTCCAAATGGATTCGTATATGGATTCAATGTATTGGGTGCCCAATACTGGGGCAAGGGTGATAAACTCAGTGTGAGTAAGGTTCTTACAATGACGCTCCGCTACTCCGTGATAGTAGGAGTCATTTTTTCCTGCGTTTGTTTTTTCTGTCCGAAACTCGTAATGCTGATTTTTACCACTGATCCGGAGTTGATAGATGCCGGAGCCGGATACCTGAGAGTGGTGTCAGTATCGTATCTGTTGTCCGGAATATCCCAGGCATATTTTGCTGTGCTGAAGGTCTGCGACCGTCCGGGCTTAAGTTCCCTAATTGGTTCAGCTTCAGTTGTTCTTAATATAATGCTCAACGCATTATTTATCTTTGGTTTAGGTGTTGTTCCCGGAATGGGTATTGAAGGTGCAGCTCTTGCAACGGCATGTGCAAGGGTTTTCGAAGTTGTATTCTCATTCATAGCGATAGCTGCATGTCGCTGCCCGAATACAGGAATCAAATATCTCATAAAAAAAGATGAGACAGTAATGAATAAGGACTATTGGAAATATACTTTCCCACTCCTGATAAACCAGCTGGGCTGGGGCGGTGGCGTGGCTATGTATTCCGTGATCATGGGCCATCTTGGTAACGATGCGGTGGCGGCCAATTCCATTGCAAGCATAGTGAGATCCATGGTAGCCAGTGTCTGCTGGGGTATTGCATCGGCAGTTGGCATAGTGATAGGCGCCCTGCTTGGCAGCGGCAAACTGGATGAGGCAAAACGCCTGGGCGGAAAGTATGTGCGGCTTTCCATCTGGATAGGTGTCGGTTCAGGCCTTGTAATACTTTCCTTGATGCCGCTTGTCATGAGAATAGTGTCACTGACACCGACTGCCAGCTGGTACCTTAAGGGCATGCTTCTGCTGGCTTCCTACTATATAATAGGAAACTCCCTGAACTCGACTATAATCGGCGGAATATTCCCTGCCGGCGGAGACACTAAATTCGGCATGTACTGCGATGTGATCACTCTTTGGTGTGTAATAGTTCCACTGGGAATGATTTTCGCATTTCTGATAAATGCTCCCGTAATGGTGGTGGCCTTCATACTTACCCTGGACGAGTTTGTAAAGATTCCGGTGGTGTACAAGCATTATATGAAATACGAGTGGGTAAAGAATATCACGCGGCAAAATGGGGCAGGAGAAATGGGGGTGGATAAAGAATGAAATCATATAAATATGACAAAACAGAACAGAAAATATTCCTCATAGTAGGCTGCATACTAAGTGTGGCGTTTGTCATTGCACTTGTAGTTGTTGCATTGGAGGACCGTTCAGGCAATGTAGATACGGCAGGGGTCATTGCGACTCTGGTGCTGTTCTTTACACCGCTTCCTGCTTTGGCATGCTGGTATTCATATATAGATAGCTTCATGTATTTTAAACGTCTTGCTAAGCATGGCATAGAAGTGCCTCTTCACAAAAAGGATCAGCCGTTTATTGTAGAGACAGCTTCATCTGCAGCTGAACTGCCGATGGAAAGATACTCGAGGGAGAGCACGATCCTTGCTGTCATTACATATATGGTGAGTGCGGGTATTCTGATCTGGTTTATTACCTACGCAGTCCGTTTTTGTATGGTCGGCTGTGGGGATGCCGTCCTGTTCATGGGATTTTGGGTAATGGTATTAGTGGCGCTGTGGATCGTTGGCGCCGGAGTGTACAGAAGACAGCGTTCCAACGAGAAGTATAAAGACGAGGGTGATCCTGATCCCATGAGAAAAGCTCGTACAAGTATATTCAAAGGGATTCTTACTATTCTGATATGTTTAATGGTAACTGTTATGATCTGCAGGACCGTTGAGAGCATGACGGACTACAACTACCGTACAAAGCTTGAGGTTAAGTTTGGCGATTCCTGGCGGGATCACTACGGAGAGCATCTTTAAGATAGTCTTGCAATCTTGCCCCAGGGCGGTGTTACATCATCGTTGTTGATCAACCATAAGACAGGTATTCCCATAGACGCGTCTTCTGCAGGAAAGTCCGTGACATATCCGTCAGTAAGAATTATGATGCCGGCAGGGAGCTTTTCTGCCATATGATTTCTGACATAACTGAAGATAGGGTGGAAACTTGTGCCTCCGCCCCCTTTAGGCCTGATTATTTCAAATTCATCTATGTTTTCAAATGGCTGGGGTTCTACGACCGCAGCATCAAAAAATCCAAGCCAGCCCGTAAGCTTTCCATTAAACTGATCCAGAGCGCCCTTGATCTCTGAGTATGCTTCGGTTATTTCTTTATCAGACATGCTTGCTGATGTATCAATCATAAAAAGCATGTCCTTTACCGTGATGTCGGTATCATTAAAGTCCGGCAGGAAGAAGGGCGACTCGCCAAAGCGCCTGTCAGGAGGCATAAAGGAGTAGTCCACGATTTCTTCCTGGATGAAGTCGTTCAGTATGGTTCTCCAGTCAAGCTTGGGATTGCGCAGTTCTTTTAAGAGCCTTTCTGCGGCAAGGGGAAGGAGACCACATTCATTGGAAGGATCCCTAACCTCAATGGCTTTGCAGGCATCAAGGAATCTTTTTTTCCACAGTTCGTTCAGTTCGTTCTCATCGCCGCCGGTTCCCCATCTGCTGTGGTCATCCCAGCCGGAACTGTTATCCTGACTATTCTGGCAGGACTGGTCTCTCTGACTGTTGCCGGCAGAACTTCCATTGTCGGATTTGCTTTCGTTCCGTGACTGCTGGCTGTTTCGACTATTGCGTGAATTTTTGCCACTTCGTCCTTTGTTGGAACTGTTTCCGTTTTTGTTTCCGTTCTGACCGGTTTGGTTATTTCCGCCTTGTCCCTTACCGTTTCCCGGTATAGAAAGCATGTTGTAAACTTCTTCAGCGCTGTAGTTAAATCCCTCTTTACCTTCCGGAGTAAGGTGCATGGATTCACCGTGGCTGCGCAGGGTAATGGAAGACAGATCCATATCGTTGGATTTAAGTATTGTAGAATTAACTACGATATCGCAGGCAATATTGAAATTATCCCCATCCCTTTCTTCGCGGCGGGTGCAGTGCCGGAGTACTACATGGAGTATCTCATGCATCATTATGAAATCAAGTTCTCTGTCATTTAATGAATCGAGAAATGCCGGACCGAAAATGATTTTAGTTCCGTTGGTTGCAGCAGTATCGCAGCTTTCATCAAGGCCAAACTCCATGTGCATAAGGAGAATCCCATAGAAACCATGCTTTGACAGGATCCGCATCCGTGAAAGCAGCAGGCGACGTATGTAATTTCTTTTTTCGTTATCAGACAGAACCATTCAGGAGGCTTCCTTTCGTCTGCATCCAGCGTGCAAATTCGGGGATCTTCATCAGTTTGTTCTTAAAATCCTTCTCTATGTACATATAGTCTTTCATAAGCATCACGCTGAAATCAGGCGGCATCTTTTCTGCGTACTTAATGGAATTGCCGATTTTGTCCAGCTTATCCTTATGGTCTCTCGCGTATTTGACCATAGAAGATGTCAGTGCGTACAGGGCATCAGGATTCTTGGGGTAGGGGGGAGTTTTTCCGTCAAATATGTCCTTTACATCGGGAAGGTCCTTGTAAACCTTTGCCCATGTCCTGAATTCTATGGCAGCTCCTATGCCTACGAGTCCGGAAATAAGAGGATACATTTTTTCAATGTCATCATCTACCGAGTTAAGCAGATTACTGGTCATTTCCCAGGTACGGGGAGTAGGGAAGGCAACGTCATCATTTTTGGGATCGCATCCCATAAGGTAATCCCGCCTGAAATTCAGGAAACCTATGACCTTGTCATTTATTCCTTTTTCTATTGCCCATTCCTTCCAGGAGTCGAAGTCGTCGCGGATCTCGATATGGAGCAGGCGGTTTGCAAGAGCCTTGGGCATCTTGTATGCTACGGACTTGTCTACTGTCCTGTTGCCCGCGGCGATGACTATGCAGTTTTCCGGAAGCCTGTGTTCACCGATGACGCGATCAAGGGTTATCTGGTATGCGGCAGCCTGTACGGACTGCGGGGCAGCAGAGATCTCATCCAGGAACAGGATGTTTACCCTATCATCGGATTCATCCATCTGGAAGATCTTGGGCTTAAGCCAAACCGCCAGGGTTTTGTCCTCATTTGCGGTGGGGATTCCCCGGAGGTCTATGGGATTGAATAAAAGCAGCCTGACATCCGTGACGCTTACTTTCTTCCCGGTTTCACTTTCTATGTAGGATGCAAGCTGACGTACACCCTGTGATTTTCCTACGCCGGGGGGACCCCAGAGCATGACCGAAGGAACCGTCTTTACCGGCTCCTTGTTATTGATTACTTTGCTGTAAGCCTGTCCCAGCATTTCGACAGTTTTGCTCACAGTCATTGAAGGCATGTTTGTTGTGGCATTTTCATTCATCTTCATTTACCCCCAGTAATTCATCTAACTCAGCGACTTTCATTTCAAACATTTCTATAGTGTCGGCGTAGCTTTCGTCCTTTGCCAGTTCGTCCTTTATGCTCTGTTGGTGTTTGTACAGATCATCAAGTTTGGCTATATACTTTTCTCTGGTTTTTTCCAAACTTTCGAGACAGTTGTTTATCCTGGTCATTGCTCCTAAAGCAGAGTCACCCAGTTCAACTGGATATTGGCCGTTTTTCTTAAGCCATATATATGGCTTTTCCTTCTTCATGTTAGCAGGGAGGATCACATCAAATCCCTGGTAGCTGAATAAAAAGCTTTCCTTCAGGGCAAGCTCGTTTTCCTGCACTGCTTCAAGCAGCTGTTTGCCTAATTCTTCACGACGGTTTCTTTCGGCTGTCCGTTCCTGTTCGATGTCAGCGGTAGGATGGACTGCTTTCCATTCCTCGTAGAAAATGATGTCTTGTTCGCAGTTTTCTATGAGTTCCTGCTGTTTTCGTATCTGTCCGGGGAATTCCAGCAGGTCCTTCTCCATGGTAAGCCTTGATTCCACTAGCTTTTGCTGGAGTCCCTTGAACCTTGCCAGTTCGTTTGCGGCTTCAACACGCTCTTTTACCTTGGGATTTCCCACGGCGAGGGCTTTTACTTCCGCATAGGAAAGGACGGTATCTTCTACGTCAGATCCGCTTCGTTCAGTTAAGGAGCCTGAAAGAAGGGAAGAGATAAAGCGCTGTTTTGTCTCAAGCAGCTGCCAGGAATAGGCGTCAAAGCTGCCTTCTGTTATGTAGCGGTAGATAAATACCTGCTTGTTCCGATTTCCCTGTCTCAGGATTCTGCCTTCTCTCTGTGTCATGTCTGCAGGACGCCAGGGGATGTCGATATGGTGCAGGGCTATCAGCCGCTCTTGTACGTTCACGCCGAGTCCAAGCTTAAATGTGGAGCCAATCAGTATCCGTATGTCGCCTTTGCATACCTTCTTAAATAGGGAAGTCCTTTTTGCTTCGGTGGTGGCATCGTGTATGAAGGCGATGGTTTCTGCCGGCACATTTTTAAGAACCAGCAGGCGCTTCAGTTCATCGTATATGTTGAAACCTTCCTTAGGCGTTGAAGTATCGCAGAATATTAGCTGGCTGCTTTTGTCTGACATGGTTTTAAAATAAATGTCAGCTACGTTCTCAGAACATTTTGCCACTTTTGACTGTAAAGAGAAAGTGGCTTTTTCATCCACAAGCCGGAGGTCCAGGGCAGCCTTGCGGCCGTCAGTTGTGAGCATCAGCATATTGTCGACATCCCTGCCGACTACGCCGTTCCTTATGGCGTCTGCCCTTGCAGTAATTGACTTCAGGTAATCGTCAAGCTCAGGGGTTTTATTTATAAGGGTATCAGAGTAGCCGTTTAATTCAGGTATGTCCGACATGCCTTCCATGCTGTGGAAATCCGCGATATTTGCCAGCAGGCTTGTAAGCTCCGGAAGGTTATGGAATTTTGAAAATCTGGTGGCCAGCCTGTAGGAGTTTGTATCTACATGGACTTCAAATTCAGTAGTTCTCTCGGCAAACATGCCCAGCCAGTTGTCGAACTTATCGAGATCAAGGAGTGCAAGCTCACCGCTTTGGAGATACTGCTGCAGCACAAAAACATCCGTAACGGAATTCGTGATGGGTGTTCCTGTGGCAAAGACCACGCCCTTGCCGTTATTGTTTCTCTGGACCATGCGGACTTTATCCAGCATCTCTTCACATTTTTGGGAGCCGCTGCGGTTTATTCCCAGGACCTTGCTCACGTTAGTCTTTATGGGAACGTTTTTAAAATTGTGTGCTTCATCTACGAACAGCCTGGTTATACCAAGTTCGTCAAAAAAGATTTTTACCTTTTTGTTTTCCGGAGTAACGGCCAGTTTGCCCAGCTCGTTTTCTGTTTTTTTCAGATCAGATTTTAATCTGTTTATTGTCTTGTAGTTATGCCGGCGTTCTGCTGCGGTTTTGGATTTATTGGCAATCGTAGTTTTTAGTGTGTTTATTTTTTCCCTCAGCTCGTTGGCATAGTACTCCTGGGACAGGGGAATCTGCTCAAAACAGCTGTATGCCATTATTATGCCGTCGTAGTCATTGTCTCTTATGTCCTGAAGGACCGCATCCCTTTTCTCCGGCTTAAAGGAAGAGGGGTCAACGCAGAGAACTTTAGCATTCGGATACATCAGGGCAAAGATTTCCATCCACTGTCCCACGATGTTGTTGGGGACAACGTAAAGGTTTTTGCTGGAAAGGCCCATTCTCTTAAGTTCCTGTCCGGCAGCTATCATTACATAGGTCTTTCCGGCACCTACGTCATGGGCCAGCAGGGTATTGGGGGTGAAGATTATCCTTGCCACCGCATCCTTCTGGTATGGAAGGAGTTCTATATTCGGGGACATATTAGGAAAAGTAAGAAAAGCTCCGTTAAAAAGCCTGCGTCTTACACAGCTGAACTTGTTTTCAAATATTTTTTCAAGCCGCATCTTTCTGAGCTTGTCCGTCCACACCCAGTCATGGAACTCTTTGACTATGAGTTTCTGTTTTTCTAAAGCAATCAGGGTTTCTTCCTTATCTAAGACGCGCTTTTTGCCGGTTTTTGAACCGGGGTCATTGACTTCCTTTGTAATGGAAACCGTCTTCATATTCAGAGTCCGCTCAATGATTTCCAAGGCGGGGAGTTCTTTTGTACCGTATGTAGCCCAGGCCTTTGCATTATTGTAATACCTGTCTTTGTAGGGAATGACCCACATTCCCGTCATCTCGTCGTAAGTTACACTGAGCAAAAACCTTAGGTATTTCTGGTCATGGCAGTTGTAACGTGTCTGATGACCGAGTAGGTAAACAATAAAATCATCGATCACATCCGTTGGCACCCAGGGTGATCCAAGGGTAACGTATATGTCCTTGGAGGCTACCAGAGGCGGCAGGACTTTTTTTATAGCAAGTATGTTGTCATTAAAAAAGCCTTTGTATTCTTTGTTTGCATTTATTGCTGTTTCCAGCTTACGTCTGAGATTGCCGGAAAGGTATTCCTCCGCTGTCTCCCAGCCTTTGAAAAAACACTCCCCCCAGGTGTCGGGATTCTGGAATATGGAGCCCTTGAGTGTGTTGATGACAGTCTTGTATTCCTCGCCGGTAATGGATGCAATATACTCAATGTCCACGCAGCCAAGCGTAGTAATGCATTTTACGAGTGCATCGGGAATGCTGTCCATGTGGACACCAATGGCACGCTCATCTGTATCGAAGATATTCTCCCAGTCCAGGGGAAGGTCCATGCTGGTTACTTCCTGGATATGGCTATTTTCAAGCTTTTCCTTTTCTGTTTGGTTCATTTTTACCTCCTGTCCCTATCGCAAGCAGGCTTGCGTATTTATAGTATCATCCATTATGGTACAGGTCATTAAATCGCCTTTTTAATTTCGGCAGTTTTTCAGAATTAAATGATAGCATACCTGAAATGCGCCAATAGGTATTTATTTATCCCATTTTGACGGAAAATTGTAAAAAAGCAAAACCGGCAGGAAATCGCAGACAAAATAATATACAAAATTTTGCTTTGATCAAATTGAAGTACGAACAATTATGCTATAATACACTAAAATTGCTGCAGTATCTACATATTTCGGAAGGAGCGTTGCATTATGAAGCGCATCGGAGAAAAAATCACTCTGCTTGTTATCCTGGCTGAAATAGTTGCCATGGTCATCATGTTTATGTTCCTTAATATCTGGCTTTCCAATATCCTTGAGGAGAGGGTTATCTCCGACATGGGTATCATAGCACATCACCGTGCGGATCTTGCGGAAAACTATATAGAAGGGCGCTGTGATTTTCTTAATGGATATGCCAGATCCCCGGAGGCAATAAATGCGCTGATGCATCCCGATGATCCTGAATGTATCAAGGCGGCCAGGGACTATACCCTCAGGTATGCAGAAGGCTATGATACTATTGAAGGTCTTTATATTGCTGACTGGGATACCTATGTTCTTGCACATATCAATCCCGATTCCATGGATAAGACATTCCGTGAAGGTGATGCGGCAAAGGAACTGGAAGAACAGGTCCGTGCGCATCGGGATTCATTCTGCACCGGCATAGTGCTTGCACCTGTTACCCAGAAGATGGTTATGCCGGTTTATGCGCCTGTTATTAATGATGAAGGCGAAATGGTTGGTTTCGCCGGAGCGGCATTCTATCCGGAGGCAATAGGCATACAGCTGGATGTTGATGAAGAGACCAAGTACGGCTATGCCATAATCAACTGTGCGAATCAGATGTATATTTACGATGCTTTAAGGCCTGAGCTGGTGGGAACCGAATGCACGGATGCAGATCTTTGGAACGAGGTTGCAAGGATAAAGGCCGATCCCAAAGAACAGCATGGAGCCCACACCCAGGACGGCCAGGTTATGTCCATATATTATATGCCTGATTATGACTGGATATTCATAGTGTCGGAGCCTGAGTCGGAAGTGTACAAGCTTGTGGAAAGAGTCCGCAACATGGTAATGCTTATATTTGTACTGGTAACGATACTGCTGATATTTATTCTTAGGTATGTGATCACCGGCATGATGGCACCCATAGAAAAGATCAACAATCAGATCGTCCGCCTGGAAATAGCTGATTACAGCCGCGGCCACGGAATAGAAAAATTCACTAAGCGCAACGATGAATTCGGAACCATATCCAGGGCTGTCATGAAACTTCACAACACCCTTGAAAACCAGGATGAGATTTTCAAGGAGATGCTGGATGCACAGACTGCCGGAATGGTGGTGTCCAGGAATGTTAACAGCGAGCTGCTTTTAATTAATCAGAAGGCAAAGGCTTTGTACGGTATTCCTGAAGACCAGACAGAAGGCATCACCATTGAGAGCATAAGAAAGCTTTTCACAAAGGAAGAGCTTGAGCATATAGACGAACAGCTGAGCAAGGTTTCTCCTGATTCTGACGAAGTGGAATTTGAGTCCTGTATCATACATGATAATGGCGAAAAGCATTATCTCCTCACCCGTATCAAGAGCGTGACCCTGTCAAACGGTGATTATGTTTCCATATATTCCCTTATGGACATCACTGAGCAGAAAAAGCTGGAAGAGAATCTTAAGATCCAGTCGGAGACGGATTTCCTTACCGGCATATGCAACAGACGGAGCGGCGAGTTCAGGGTAGAAAAGCTTATCGCAGAGGGAAAGACAGGCATGTTCTGCCTGCTTGATGCAAATAAATTCAAGATCATCAATGACACTTATGGGCATGATGCCGGTGACGAAGTGCTTGTCGGTATTTCCAATGCAATGAAAGATACATTCAGGTCATCTGATGTACTGATCAGGCTTGGCGGAGACGAATTTGTAATCTTTGCTCCCGGTATGCCTGATGAAACCGTCGGTGCAAATGTAATAAACCGCTTTATTAAGAATGTAGAAAGTATTTCTCCGAAATCCATCAAGGGCCACACCGTGACCATAAGCCTGGGTGCTGTGATGGTTAATGATAAGCTGAAATTCTCAGAGATGTATGCCTGTGCAGATGCAGTCATGTATGAGTGCAAGGAGAAGGGCGGCAGTGCTTTTGCTTTCTACCACATGCCGGAAGCGTGAAGGGAGAAATCATACATTTCCTAAGAACACTCTCTTGAGGTTTTCTTCGGCCGCGGTTTTAAGTGATTCCATGACAGCTATGTCTGTTGCCCGTTCATTCATTTTATAGCGGGGAAAATACCTGGTAATATGCAGAGGGATGGCGGGATCAATGCCTGCTATCCACTCTGCTTCTTTTTTCATATCTTCCGGAGAGTCATTAAGGCCGGGAACGATCAGTGTGGTCAGCTCCACATGGCAGTCTTTGGCAGACCGCTTTATGAAATTCCTGACTGTTTCAAAGTCACCCCCAAGCTTTTTATAGATATCATCACTGAATCCCTTCAGGTCTATATTCATAGCGTCTATATATGGAAGGATTTCTTCAAGTACATGCATTTCAGCCGTGCCGTTTGTAACCAGCACATTCTTCATTCCGGCTGCATGTACGAGCATCGCGCAGTCGCGGACATATTCGTATCCGACTAAAGCTTCATTATAGGTATAGGCTACGCCGATATTTCCCGAAGGTTTTTCCTGTACTGCAAGGGCGCAGAGTTTTTCGGGGCTTATTTCGTAGAGCCTGTGGAAGTCTGATTCCTTCGCTGCGGCAATCTCATAATTCTGGCAGAAGGGACAGGAGAGATTGCAACCATAGCTCCCTACTGACAGCACCTTGCTGCCTGGATGGAAGCAGGCCAGAGGCTTTTTCTCTATGGGGTCGAGGGCTATGGAGGTAAGTTTTCCATAATTTGCGCAGATTATTTTCTCGCCGTCATTAAGACGGGCACGGCACCTGCCGTATCCACCTGCCGGTATCTGGCAGTGATGCGGACACACATCGCAGGTAATTGTTGATTTGTTTAAGGATTCATCAGTCATAGGATATTAATATGCGGTTCCCTGATCTGTTTTCAGGAACTGTGTATGAAAAATTTGGCTATAACCATATTATATGCCAGAAGCTTCCAAAGTCCAAAGAGTTTGAATTTACCCCCTGAAATCATTATAATTAACAGGTAATAAGCAGTTCTGAAACCGGAAAGGATCCCTGCCAGAAGTGGACAGTGACAGAGATGCACGCATAAGAAAATACAGGGCAAACATAAAGATCAGCGGACGGTACTATATTTTTTTCGGTATATGGATCGTTCTCCGTATTTTTATGATGTTCACTATGCGGAGCGATTTCATTGAGTATGTGTTTTCACCTGAGGATCTTGAAGAGCTGGGACACATCGGCATGCTCATAACCTATATCATACTATTTATCATAATCGGCGTACCGGTGCTGCTGATACATTTTTTTGTAGGCATAAATGCAATAAGATTCAGCAAGGGAAAAACAAGGAATATCATTTTCCTTATAGTAGCGGCAATATCCCTGTTTTTTACTATTTTGGGACTTCCGTCTTATTTCGTAAGGGCTGTTGAAGATACATTCCTTGCATCGTTTCTGATAGATGTTACGATGGTATTCCTGCTGTTTGACATGATATATTCTTCCATCAGGGTAGCATGGCTGACCAGAAAGCAAAGAAAGCGTAAGGGGTAGCGTATGCAGGAAGATTTTCACTATTACGCAACATATTCGGCCGCTTTCCTGGCAGGCTATTCACATGAAGAGAGCCTGGACATTGCCTATAGTGCCCAATTTGTGGATCTCTGTTCCAGGACATTCCTGGCAGGCATAAAGGCTCCGGTCAAGGCGGCCACTACCCAGCTGCAGCTTGAGATGATGGATACCAGGATGGACATCATAGGCCTGCAGGAGATCACCAGGATATGGGCATCGTTCCATTTCCTTCCGCGGGACCTCCGCAACAAAAAGAAATGGCGGACCAAGCTTTATAATGACAAGTACCGTCTGATCTGTGGGCCCAATGGCGACCTGGTAAAAAAGACCGTTGACCTTGCAAAGGGGGGATCGCTGCAGGCGGCGGGGATTGCAATGCATGTACTTGCCGATACTTGGGCACACACCTATTTCGCAGGCACGCCGTCCCTTGTTATCAATAATACCTATGATGAGTTTTACGAAATAATCCCGGCTGAACTGGTCAAGGAAGAGGTAAAGGAAAAGAAACGGATTACCAAGGCAACGAGCATTGACCAGATCAGGGAGACCCTGGAAAATGACCTGATAGAATCGGACATCACTGAGGGGCTGCCCATAGCTGACAGCATTAAGGAAAAGCTTGCGGAGGAGACTATGCTTCCGGAAAGCATCAGGACGAAACTTGCTGAAGAAGTAAAGGAATCAAAGGAATATGAAATAAAGCATGTCGGGGAAATGGTGGAGAGAAGGATAAAATTCCGGCACAATCCCGTGACGGCAGATGACCTTGATAAGAGCCTTTATACAAACAGTGTCTATCAGGCATCGGAAAATACAGTAATGAATCTTGGCCACGGCAGGGCAGGGCACCTTCCGGACTATTCTTTTGCAAGATACAAGTACCTTCCGGCATGGAACGAGTACCAGATGATAGAAAAGGATAATCCTACGGATTATATGAATGCATACTGCCAGATGATATATGCGCTGAAGTGTATCAAGGGCGTTAATCCGGAATTTGAGACAGGCATATACGATAGGGATGCAGTCTCTGAATACGAAGATAGAATAAAAGGGATAATCACAAAGAGACAGCTTATCGCATCAGAGGACTGGAAGGCTTTCGGTGAAGAGCTGTCCGGCTGTGAGATCGAGGACTTTGAACTTGCCAAATATCAGGATGAGTACAAAGGCTCTAAAGAAAAAGATGCCACATTTATAGGGCAGTTTGTGAATGCGGCCATTGCCCATAAAGGCATGGTCTGCAGTGAAATCTTCAAGTCGGGCAACATGCTTGCAGGTTTCATACAGCTGGATACGGATTTTATTAAAAGGAAGAAATGACAAAATTCAAAAGATTCCGGGAAATAGTCAAGGGACTCATAACGATAATGGCAGCACTGCTCATGGCGTCGGAACCGCAGATAGGGTATCTGATGATCACTATCCTGCTTTCGATCTATCTTATGCTGATGGGCCTTAAGAATATTTTCTTTTATTTCACCATGGCAATGCATATGGTGGATGGAAAGACGTTGCTTTACAGGGGCATAATACTGCTGGACTTCGGCCTGCTCACCTTTACGCTTACCGATGTTCCTCATTATTACATCCTGATCTACCTGATAATCGTTCATGCCTTCTCCGGATTTGTGGAGATACTCAGGGCATATGAAGCAAGAAAGCAGGGCATGAAGCTTCTGAAGTTCAAGATGGCACACGGCTTGGTAGACCTGACTTTAGCCATACTCTGTATTATCTGCATCGGGGATATGGAGACAGCGGTTATAATATACTGTGTAGGACTGGCTTATTCGTCAGTGGTACGGATAGTTTCAGCCCTGCGGCGGACGAAGTTTGTTTATATACAGTAAATTAGGAGCAAACATGAAGAGACTAATTTTATCAATAATCTGTGTTCTGACTTTGACTTCCATGCTTACGGCCTGTGACAGACTGACTGTTACTCAGGAAGATACATATGTAAGTGATTCCTGGCAGTCTGACGCAGTTGGCGCTATGAAATATATTAAAGGGGTAAGCACTTGCGATACTGTTGAATTCGAGCAGGTCATTATTGATACGCCGAATCATATCGGTCCCACGGAACCCCGGTATGTAGGGGTGATCCATCTCAGTGAAGATGAAGCCAGGGACTTTATGGAAAAATATGAATGGACGGAATGTGATTATCCGGGAACAGCATTTGCGACAATAGCGATAGAAGACCCGGATTCTTCAACCTGGTATTCATCAGAAGATTTTGAGAAAGACATATTTACTATGGTCAATGTGGTAAGCGCAGTCTTCAACGGAAAGGTCATAGTTTTTGAAATTCAGACAAGATAAGAAAAGACAGGAGTAGATTATGTGCGTAGCAAATACCGGAAAAGTAGTTTCGATCAATAAGGAAAAAAATACCGCCAGCGTGGATTTTCACGGCAGCATCATTGAGGCGCGTACAGGCCTGATGGATGTGGAGGAAGGCGAACTTGTGCTTGTGCATGCAGGCTGTATCCTGCAGAAGGTATCCGAAGAAAGATACAATGAGTGGGTAAAGCTTGCGGAAGAGATGGGCGAATGACGGACATAAAAGAAATAACTGAATACTTAAAAAACTATGACGGACCGGAGATCTGCATAATGGAGATCTGCGGAAGCCACACCGGTGCCATCGCAAAGAACGGCATACCGGGGATACTGTCTGAAAAGATCAGGCTGATCTCAGGCCCCGGCTGTCCCGTGTGTGTCACTCCCAGTGCGTATATCGACAGGCTGATAGAGATCGCACAGACCGACGGCCATACGGTGGTCACCTTCGGAGATCTGCTGAGAGTTCCCGGCAGCAGATGCTCACTGCAGGAAGCGGCAGATGCGTCTTACAAGATGGTATATTCTCCTATGGACATAATAGACCTTGCCAAGGCTGATCCAGACAGGACCTTCGTATTTGCGGCCATCGGTTTTGAAACTACAACGCCGGTGTATGCCCTGCTCATGCAGACCATAATAGAAGAAAAAATAAAGAATGTGAAAATCCTGACTGCCCTTAAGACCATGCCGGAGGTGGTGGACCTGCTTTGTTCTTCAGGTGCAGGCATAGATGCCTTCATTGCACCGGGGCATGTGTGTGTGGTTACCGGTAGCGATATCTTTAAGCCGGCGGCAGAAAAGTACAGTCTGCCATTTGTGGTTTCCGGCTTTGAGGCAGAAGACCTGCTGAGCACGCTGTATCTTCTGGTAAAAAATAAAGGCAAGGGTGTTGTCATAAACAATTATCCTGCGGTTGTAAGCACAGAAGGAAATAAAAAGGCTCAGGACCTTATAGATAAATTTTTTGAAAAGACGGATGCTTCCTGGCGCGGCATAGGAAATGTGCCCTTATCCGGAAGGAGCCTTCGTACTGAATATACGGAGTATGATGCCGGCAGCAGGGGCTTGGACTATGATGAAAAAAAGAACAAGGCCTGCAGCTGTGACAAGGTGATCATGGGAAAGCTCAGTCCTGAGCAGTGTCCCCTTTTCGGAAAAGTCTGCACTCCGTCAACTCCCCAGGGAGCCTGCATGGTATCTCCGGAAGGGAGCTGCAGTACAAGATATGAATACGGTTAAGCTTTGGCAGCAAAATAACAGCCTGATAGGAGGTAGTGCTATATATGAAAGAAAAACTCTACACCATCCCTTTAAATGATGCCATTGACGAGGGCGGCGAGTGTCCCATGTGCAATGTGGAGCGTTCCCTGGAAATGGAGACCTTAGACTTCGTGCTGGGATCTTGTGCATCCTACATGGAATCGGATGTAAGGGAGCTTACGGATAACCAGGGTTTCTGCCGCGAGCATTTCAAGAAAATGTTTGAGTATGGAAATACCCTTGGCAACGGCTGGATACTGAAAACTCATTATATGAAGATGCGCAATGACTTTGCCAAGGCATCGAACGGTTTCAAGCCGAATAAATTATCCTTTACGGACAAGCTCAAGGGAAAGAAGAGCAGCAATGCCATCGTTTCCTATGCCAGGGCCCGTGAGAAGAACTGTTATATCTGCAACCATATAAAGGAAATCTATGCCAGGTACATAGACACTTTCTTTATCCTTTATGCCCAGGACGAGGCCTTCAGGGAGAAAGTAAAGAAGAGCAAGGGTTTCTGCCTTACCCACTATGCGGATCTGTGCGAAGCTGCAGACGAGAAGCTTAGCGGGGATAACCTTCAGAAATTCTATGATGAGACTATTCCTCTGATGACGGAAAACTTTGACCGTATGCAGGAAGATGTGAACTGGCTCATAGAGAAGTTCGACTACCGCAACAACGATGCTGACTGGAAGAATTCCAAGGATGCGGTACAGCGCGGCATGCAAAAACTGAAGGGCGGTTTTCCTGCCGATCCTCCGTATAAGATGAAAAAATAAGATTGATGCCACAAAGAGGCAGAAAGGTGAAAAATGAACGAATCATACGATACAGAAATTGAAAAGCTTAATTCTTTAATAAAGGAATACGGCGGTGTGGACAGCTATACAACGGACCAGGCTGTGGAATTAATAGAGCAGTTAAACAGGATCATAAGGCAGCAGGGCCTTGATCCGGAGACAAGGGAAGGTTTTTTTGAAGGAGTCTGCCGGATCTTCAATATAGAACTTATCAACAGGGGCAACTACGAGCAGGGTAAATATGTATTTGCACCGAACCATATCAGTGAATTTGACGGACCCATATTCGGTACGATAGTCCCGAACGTACTGGTGGTGGCAAAAAGTGACTGGGTTTCCAATCCGAACCTAAACAGGCTGCTGGAAAAGATCTGCTCGCTGATCAGTGTGGTAAGGACAGATAAGTCAAGTGGCATGAAGGTTTTAAGGGGATGCGTTGACCATCTGAATGCTTCGGCAGATGGCGTGGTTAATATTTTCGTGCAGCAGACCATAGCCGATATAGATATTACAACGCCTGAGGATATTGCAATAGGGGCATGGATCGTTGCACAGAAGGCATCTGCTCCCGTCATCCCTGTATACTGCGAGCAGGTTTCGTCAGAGCATCCCACAAGGATAGTCTTTGGAGAGCCTATAGTCTGTGCGGATAAGGACGATTTTGGGAAGTTATGGCTTGAAAGCGAGCTTGCCCTCAGGGATTCCATAAAAGATCCGGCTGCAAGGAAGCCCGTGTTATGTGAGAAACATCAGAAACCTATAAGCCAGAGATCGTTTTAGGGTATTTTTAGGGGTATGTTTTGGGTACAGCCTACTGTTTATAATTATGGTATACGACTTTAATTTGCGGTTACAGTAAGTGGGAATATAATTTCAGCCCCGAAAGGAGAGTGGGGATATGGATTTTCAGCAGGCGAATAAGCAGCAGCAGAAACAGTCTTTCGTACATGATAGTTTATTCAAGACACAGGAGGAGCTTCAGGATGATTTTATACTGAAGCCCGGTGAAGAAAGCATTAACCGGACATACAGTGAAAGTAGCTTAAACGAGACGGCAGAAATGCTTATTAATGAGAATGCAACTGAGTTTAAGCTTGAAAGCAAGGTTAAAGAAGAACAGCCTCAGGAACTTAAAAAAGAGGCTCCGGCTGAACCCCAATACATCGGTCTGGAAAAGTGTTTTGCAGCGAAACAGGATGATGACAGTGACAGGATGCTTGCCCTCAGGGATGCAATACAGAGATATCATGATGCCAAGGAAGAAGGCAAGGATAAGAACAAGTTTAAAGAATTAGAGGCTCTTAAAAACATAATTAAAGCGTGCAAGAAATACCGCTTTATGCGTTTTTCATTTTTCAGGAGGGAAAAGGGAAAGGCGAGATTAAACCAGGTAGCAGCCCTGCAGGAAAAAGTGACCGCTATGGCTGATGAACTGCAAGTGTATGTGGATGCGCATAAGGAGGATTATATACATAATGACAGATTAGAGGCTGCCAGAGATGCAAATTATTTTAGGATTAGTAATGGTACCAACCTGGCCCAGAAGATTGGTTCCGTACTTGTCGGTGGAGTTGCTTTCCTTGTATACAATCCCATCCGTCTTGCGGGGGCCGCAGTTATGGCACCAATCTGGGCAATAAATGAAGGTGTACGTGCGGTGGAAAGAAAGGTAACTGGCGGGTGGGCACATAGGCCTATAAAGATGGGCTGGAAATGGTCTCCCAATGACCTGTATTTCGCAGCACTTCGGGGATTTTACAATATGAATACCCATTATACAAGCGTGGGTACGACTGTACTGAACGCTGACTATCTGAAAACGCCTAAAGACCTTGAAAAATTCACGAAGATACCGGGTGTAAAGGTTGATACAAAAAAGGGTACCGTTGAAATTACGGAGAAGGGCCAAAAAACCAAGTACCGTGTTGCCTTTGATGAAAGTGAAGGAGGCATAAATGTATGGTACCGCCAGAGCAAGGTAAAAGATGAGAAGACCGGCAAAATGAAGACCGTAGAAGAAAGGGTCGATTTCACAGAAGCGATAACGGTAGAGGAGTTCGCAAAGATCGGAAAGAAACAGGTAAAGAAGAATTATGATCTTGAGAAGGCTGAAATGGAGGCTATAAATGCCGGACTGAATGGTGAAATAGATGATTTTTACGATTATGAAGAAGATGATGACGAAGAAACTGAGCAGGTGAAGGAAGAAGAAAAGAGTAAAAAGACAAGTAAGTCAAAGAAAAAATAATGGTGTTAACAGGTCTGAACGAGGGAGAATAGAAAATGGCAGAAATGTTAAGCAGCAAACAGATAGGTGACTTTCTGGCAGCAGGTACTTTAGCGACAGAAAAAGAAGAGGAAGCTGCCCGGAAGAAGCTGGAAGAATTTGATCCGGATGAGTTAAAGGGGTATGTGCAGCAGCTCTTTGCGGCATATGAAGGCATATCAGAACAGATCACAAAAGAAAAAGAAAAGTATATATCAGTCGGAAAGGGCAGGGCTGAATTGGAGCCCGTTTATGCGGCGGCGATTGCGACCCTTTCCCATATCGCCATGATATTCCATCCGCTGTCATCATATGGCAGCTTGATGCTTCAGCGTGCCAGGAATCTCAGAAAGGACTTTGAGGAAGTATGCGGTCCCTTTACTGTGAGCATTACGGAAGAAAATATGAATTATTTTAAGACAGTGCTGTCACCTGACACTGCTGAAGATGTGAAGGTCGGAAAGCTGAATGCCTTAGGTGCAATGCGAAGCGGCAAAAAAGGTGTGTATGGAGTCGGTGCTCTTGCATACAGTCTTGAAAAGGATGCTACAGGGGCAGAACTGGTCATACGCATCAAGTGGCTGTATGTGGATGAAGATTACAGGGAAAGGGAGATAGCAGGCTCCCTTCTTTCCGAAGTAATGTATCTGGCAAAAAAGTATAGAGTAGCTGCTATAACTGCTGATATATCCATAAGTTCCGAGTGGTCTGAGGTCATCTGCTATTGGCTCGACAAATGGCATTTCCTGTTTACCACAGGCCTTGCCCCTGAGAATGTTTTTGCTATTCCGGGCGGACTGTCACCGGATGTTATAGAGAAAATGCCACAGACAGGTAGTTATGAAAATGTTAAGGACAAGGATTTCGTGAATATATACACGAGATATTTAAGGAAGAACGGCTATGACGGCTATCTGTTAAAGGATGACCTTCCGGCGGGCTATATTGACAGGAAGGCGTCCTGCTATTTCGGGGATTCCGTTTCTCCCAAGGCCATGATCTTATCTCATGTGCTTCCTTCAGGGCTTCGACGGGTAGAATATATGGATGCCCGTGAAAATGAAAGACGAGTTGTCAGGCAGAAACTTTTGTATGCCTTCTTTTACAGCGTAGCTTATATTAATAAGGAAAATCAGCGTGTACTGATGGAAGTTAATGAACCGGATATGTATCCCTTCTTTGACAAGGCCCTGACCAATCCCGAGGGCGACCTGATATATGAGGGCCTTCTGTTGCCACCCGATTCTTCGGAAGACCTGACGGAAGAGGATGTACAGGATTTTTTAAATGAATAGACTTTGTGCATAGTTAACAATTAGATTGTCTGATTTTGTACACACTTATATACGTTTCGGGTACCCTCCGGGTATGCTATGGGTACGCTGCATGTTTTAATATATAGAATCATAAGAACCGGCAATAACCGGGACCGGTTCTAAAAGACATGTAAAAGAGAATGAAAAGTGGTACAAAATAAAGTATAATAAAAGTAATTACCTTCATTCTCTTCACGGACCGCAAAATTGCGGCAGAAGGAGGAAAAAATGGATTTTGCACAAAAACAGAGACAGTCTGTTTCATTTAAGTCTATAGAAGATGTTAAGCAGGAATTCGCCCAGGATGTACTTCAGCAGAACGTGGACGAGGTCAATATCGGACGCTCTAAGACGGCGGTCAGCCTTGACAAAACTTCGGAAATGTTCCGCAATTCTTTTTCATCCGTTCTCGATTTTAAAAGTAAGAATGCTGATGAACAGCCCAAAGTCCTTAAGCAGGAGGCTCCCCAGGAAATACAGTATATAGGCCTGGAGAAGTGTTTTGCTGAGAAGCAGGAAGGTGACAGTGACAGGATGCTGGCCGTAAGAAATGCTTTGAAGGAGTACCATGAACATTTGGAGGGCTCTCCGGATACATATAAAAAATGGCGGCTTCTCACAAATATTGTTAAGGCCTGCAAGTCATATAGATTTTTGCGTTTTTCAATTTTTAAGCGAGGAGAGGCAAAAAAGAGGCTGCAGCAGGTAATTGCCCTGCAGGAGAAGGCTGCAGCTATGGCGGAAGATGAACATGAAGAAATGAAAATGATGGGGATAACCGATGATGATACTATAGAGGAATTCTACAAAGGTGATCAGAAAGATGAAAAGGGATATGTCTGGACTAATAGGGTTAAAGCTGCGAATGAAGCTTGGGCGGCTAAGGTTGTTAATAATACAACAAGCGGACAAAAGGCTGCGTCCATAGTTATCGGTGGCCTGGCATTCTTATTATATAATCCGATCCGTCTTGCCGGTGCTGCTGTTATGGCTCCGTTCTGGGCAATAAATGAGGGAATACGTGCAGTTGAAAGAAAGGTTACGGGAGGCTGGGCACACAGACCTATCAAAATGGGCTGGAGATGGACCCCTAATCAGTTGTACTTGGATATCTTGACCAATTTCTATAACAGTAATACCCGCTATGTTGAGATAGGAGAAACCAATGTAAAAGAATATTACTGGGAATCTCTTGACCGTTTCAAGAATATGCGTGGTGCAAAGATAGATAAGAAGAAGAGTACCGTTGAATTCACGCAGGGTGACACAAAAGTAAAATACCGTGTGACCTTTGATCCAAAACAGCAGATTAACCACTGGTATAGAATTGATGAAAAAACAAAGACTGAAACAGAGGTTCCACAGGATGAGGATATAATAATAAACGAGTATACAAAGATCACCAAAAATAAGGTCAAGAAAAGCCTGTTCAAAAAGGATGTACTTAAGAGAATGGAGGCTGATATGGCCATGGCACATGGTTTATCTGACGATAATGATGATGATGACGATGATTGAGAAATAAACGGGACTATGATAACTGTTCGGAACGGTAATGTTCCGGGCAGTTATTGTCTGTAAAAAGTAACTTCGTGGAGGGGAGCAATGCCTGAGAAATTAAGCAGGGAAACTATAAGTGATTTTCGTAAAGCCGGAACTGTTCAGGAAGACGCTGCAGAAGGATACGAAAATAAGCATAGGGAAGACTATACGCCTGAGGAGGTTCGTGATTACATCCTCGGGCTTCTTGGGCTGTATGATGCTGTACAGGAGTACATAGAAGAAGAAAAGGAAAAGTATGTATCAAACGGAAAAGGCAGGACAACCCTTGAGAACGCATATTCTTCAGGAATAGCCATTCTGCAGCATATCGGAATATTCTTCCACCCCCTGTCAACTTATGGCAGCGTCATGCTGAAGCGTGCCAGGAA
Source organism: Lachnospiraceae bacterium AB2028 (assembly GCA_000621425.1). Taxonomy (GTDB): domain Bacteria; phylum Bacillota; class Clostridia; order Lachnospirales; family Lachnospiraceae; genus NK4A136. The sequence goes on along the minus strand of JHYJ01000003.1, from coordinate 267,920 downwards.
TCTCAGAAAAGATTTTGAAAAAGTCTGCGGTCCTTTTACAGTAAATATTGATGCTGAAAGCGTTGAATATTTTAGCTCCGTGCTCTCAGATGATATAGCCGAGGATGTGGCCGCAGGGAAACTTAATGCTATCGGTGCCATGAGAAGCGGTGAGGATGGTGTATATGGCGTAGGCGCACTTGCTTACTATCTTGAAAATGATCCGGATGGATCGGATATAATAGTCCGTATAAAATGGCTCTATGTGGCTGAGGAATACAGGGAGAGACAGATAGCATCATCCCTTCTTATGGAGCTGATGGTGCTTGCCAAGGAATTCGGAGTGGCTGCGGTATCTACTGACATCTCTATACGGTCCGAGTGGTCCGAAGTTGTCTGCAACTGGCTCGACAAGTGGTATTACAGATTTACAACAGGCATTGCGCCTGAGGTTACTTTTGATGTTCCGGAAAATTCAACGGGCCGGGAGATAAAGGATATGCCGGGGACGGGTACGTACAGCGGCGTATCAGATAAAGACCTGAGGAGTATATATTCCAGATTTTTAAGGAAGAATGGCTATAAGGGGCATCTGCTGAATGACTCCCTGCCCAAGGGCTATGTGGATGCAGATACTTCCTGCTACATAGGGGATAAGGTATCGCCGAAGGGCATGCTTCTGTCACATATTCTTCCTTCGGGATTAAGGCGTGTGGAGTATATGGGGGCTATCGGAGATGATGGAAAAGAAGCAGAGCAGAAGCTTATATATACTTTCATCCGGGGGATTGCCACAGATACAAAAGATAACAGACGGTTTCTGATGGAAGCGAATGATCCGGAGCTTTATACATTTTTGGACAAGATCATGCCCAATCCAAATGGCGATATGGTAATAGAGGGAATGCTCCTGTCGCTTGATGATGCTGAAGATATTACGCCTGAAGATATTACAGAGTTCCTGCGGGAGGAATAAAACAGTAAACATTTGAGGAGGGAAAAGTATGCTGGGAAAAGCTAAATGTAAGATTCTTAAAGAAATCCGTCAGAAAATAGCAGATGAAAACGATATTCCTTATGTAACAAGGGAATGCACGTATCAGGGTGACTGTTCCGGCACCTGTCCTAAATGCGAGAGTGAGCTGAGATACCTGGAAAAAGAGCTGGAAAAGAGGGAACGTCTGGGCAAGACCGTTGCCGTAGGTGCGCTCTGTGCGGGCATAACTATGGGAAGTGCTGCCTGTACCGGTCCGGGAAATCTATTTGGTGGAAATGAAATAGCCGGCGATGTTCCGGATACGCAGATTGAAGATCTGGCAGGAGCGGCTGATGAAATGGATCCTACCCCCACTCCGGAGATAGAGGAGCTGTCAGGTGATGTATCCATTGAACAGCTTTCGGGTGAGGCTGAGCCCTATATACCGATATGCGATCCGGAATATGAAGAGGCAGCCCTTGCTCGTCTTGACGGAACAGATGTCTTTAATTCCAATTTCAATAATGAAGAAATAGATTCGACAGCTCAGTACTGTCCGGAAATAACGCCTGACAGTGATATACCGCTCAGGGTCGTCACCACCGATCATTGGGATTACGGCTGGGGAGTAGAGCCCGGGCAGATAAGCATTTATGATGTGACGGACGGAGTTCTTCTGGGCACCTGGGATGCATACGGACGTGGGCGTGCCGATGTACCGAATGTTTTCTGGGATATCTTCCCGGAAATCACCCTTGAGAAGGGCCATACATATCGCATAATTGATTCTGCCCCATATACCTGGAGCAGCAATGAGGTTTCCGGTTATTGTGGTTTTGTCGAATTCCGTACAGATGAAGATCTTGTTACCTTTGAAGTTGGTGAACCTGAAGTGGGAGGAGAAATAATCGCCGCACAGGAAGCTATAGAAAGAGAAGAAGCAGCTGCAACGGAAAGTTCTGATACGGAGGAGTGATACTGAGTTCACCGGTTTTTCCATTAATGACAATTTCCAGGCTGCGCATGGGTATCGATGGCAAGGGTGTTACCACTCTGGTCTGCAGTCCCGGTTGTCCTTTGCACTGCAGGTATTGCATAAATAAAAAGATTCTTGCGGAGAATAAATTCAAGAATGTGACGGCTAAAGACCTGGTAGAGAAGGTCCGCTGTGACCATCTCTACTATTGTGCTACCGGTGGCGGTATCACCTTCGGTGGCGGTGAGTCTCTCCTGCAGGCATCTTTTTTTTCGTATTTTAAAGAGGTCTGTCCGAAGGAATGGCGGCTCTCGGCGGAGACATCACTTGCGGTACCGCAGGATATGGTGGCATTGGCTATGGAAAGCATAGACGAGTTCATTGTGGACTGCAAAGACATGGATCCGGAGATATATCATGATTACACCGGCGGAGACCATGCTCTTATGGAGTCCAATCTGCGTTTCCTGATTGAAAACATAGGCCCGGAGCGGGTGGTAGTAAGGGTGCCGCTGATACCGGGTTTTAATGATGAAGAAAAGAGAGGGAAAAGCATAGAAAAGTTAAAAGCTATGGGTGTCACGCGTATGGATGTTTTTTCATACGTAGTACGGGAATAATACAGGAAAAATGAAGGGGGATTCAGGTTTGAAGCACAGAAAAATCTTAGCGTTATTGATTACGGCATCACTGGTGTTTACATCGTGCACACCATCAGCACCATCGGTATCTTCTGAGCTGACAGGCGAGACCGGAGCAGTGGAAGGGGAAACAGACACCGCCGGCATTGAAAGATATGAAGGCATGACAGCGGAGGAGATTGTTGCCACCCTTACCCTGGAGCAGAAGGCTGCCCAGATGGTTCAGGGCGCAAATTACAATATTGTCTATGACGATCTGAAAGAATGTGACTACGGCTCAGTTCTCGGAAAATTCGAGGAACTTCCCAATCCTACGGCGGAGGAGTGGTACGACATAACCTGTCAGTATCAGAGCGCTGCCCTTTCATCAGAGGCAGCCATTCCCTATATCTTCGGGCAGGACAGTGTCCATGGAGTCAACTTTGCATACGGCAATGTAATATTCCCTCATAATATTAATATGGGTGCGGCAAACGATCCGGAGCTTATGAAAGAGTATGGTGCTCTCGTAGGTTCAGACCTTATACATACCGGAATGCTGCTTAACTTTTCGCCATGCGTGGATGCGGCCCAGGATCCCAGATGGGGCCGTACATATGAATGCTACTCTAACGACAATGAGCGCATAAAGGAATTATCGGTGGCATATTCTGAAGGCCTTATGTCAGAAGGCGTTGTAGTCTGTGCCAAGCATTTCTTCGGCGGCGGATACACGAAATACGGGACAGGCGAGTTTTCGGATGCGACCATAAGGATAATCGACCGTGGTGATGCCGAGATGACACAGGAAGAGATAGAGGCACAGCTTTCGGTTTATGCGGCCCTCATCAATTCCGGTGTGCAGTCCATAATGATCTCCCATTCATCCCTCTGGGGCACAAAGATGCATGAGAATGCTGAGTACATCAGTTATCTTAAGGACGACCTTGGTTTTGAAGGTTTTATCCTGTCTGACTGGGATTCCATAGAGAAGTGTTCCGGTGATGATCTCAAGGCAAATGTCATTCTCTGCATAAACGCAGGCATTGATATGCTGATGGAAGCAGACCATTACGAGATCTGCAGGGGCTATATTGTGGAAGCTGTCAATGAAGGTTCCGTAAGCGAAGAGCGTATCGATGATGCGGTTACCAGGATAATAAAAGTAAAAATGGATGCAGGTCTCTTTGAGGATCCCTTCATTGAGAATTTTGAGCCCTCATATGATTTCGGAAGCGAGCGTTCCCATGAGGTGGCAAGGGAGCTGGCAGCAAAGTCTTTTGTTCCCTTAAAGGCCGGAAAGCACCTGACCATTGAGCCGGGCATGAAGGTTTATGTGACGGGGCCTGCGGCTACCGACACCGGTGCAATGTGCGGCGGCTGGACCTATTTCTGGGTAGGAGCAAGCGATGAGTACGGCGAGCGTGTACTTCCTAATGATCCTTCCATCCTGGAGGCTCTTGAGGCAGCAGGCGCAGAAAAAGGTTTCGAGATCATAACGGATCCTGACAGGATAGATGAATGCGACATGGTGGTTCTTTGTGTAGGCGAGTATCCTTATGCAGAGTGGACCGGTGATACGGAGGACCTTTCCATAGTCGGCGACATGGCATTATCAGGAAACAAAAAGGCAATTGAGGAGGCTGCTGCTTCAGGCAAGCCTACACTGACTTTGATAGTTGCCGGCCGTAATGTGATAGTAAATGATTATATTGATAACTGGGATTCCTGCATCATATGTTACCTGCCGGGATCTGAGGGCGGAAATGCCGTTGCTGATGTGCTGTCAGGGGATGTAGCCCTTACGGGAACACTTCCAATGCCCTATTATTCGTCAATCAGCCAGATAGGAACCGATGAATGCTGGCATGAGATGGGCTGGAGCGCACTGCAGGAATAAAATATAGGGAGAAACCATGAGAAAGAAACAGATGTTGGCACTTACTGCCACAGTTACACTTGTTATGTCGGGAAGCATCTATGCTTATGCTGATGCAGCGCGTCTGAGCATAGATGACTATGCGGCCGGAATCCACGAAAGTGACCGTATATATGAAAGGAAATATACGGAACTGCATACTGACAATCCCATAGGCGACCACCGTCAGCCGGATGTGGACGCATCGGGACTGCCTGCAGCTTTTGATCTGCGTGATGTGGATGGAAAGAACTATGTATCAGGAGTAAAGGACCAGTCATACTGGAGTACCTGCTGGAGCTTTTCCACTGTGGCGGCAGCTGAAACAAGCCTGGCTTATGAAATGGGGCACGATTTTTCTGCGAGCGAGGATAATAGTCAGTTTAACCTGTCTGAGCATCATCTTGCCTGGTTTGCCAGGTTCCATCTTCCGGAGGATGCGGAATATACTGATCAGGACGGAGAGGGTTTCTATGCATATTTTAGGGAGAATGATGATGCGTCTGCCGCAACCGAAAGGGTTTTATACGCCGGCGGTTTTGCCGAGTATGCTGCAGGACTCTTTTCATCCGGGGCAGGCCCTGTACTTGAGTCTGAGGTGCCCTATGCGCCGATGACTGATGTAAACTATGACAAGGTATGCCTGGTGGCTATAGATGTGCCTGAGGATGGCATGCTGGAAAAGGAAAACCTGATCGTTGAGCGCTATGACCCCACGGAAAACACTGTTGAAGAGATTACAAAACAGTGGGAAGAAAAGGGGTATCAGGCACTGGATTATGATACCGTGGTCCTTCTTTACTGGGCGGCCGGTACGGATGTTTCCGGAGAGGGTCTTAATGGGAAGAAAGTCTGCGTGGCTTTTTACGAGACAAGGGAAGGCGACTGGACTGTTGACGAGTCACAGCATTTTATATCAGATTACCATATGACGGACTGTAATTTACTGCCTTACCCTGCTCTTATGGATGATAATGGTGCCTATATTTTCAATCAGGCTGGGATTGATGCCATAAAGTCAGAACTTGTGCATGGCAGGGCGGTTTCCGTTGCATATAAATGTGATGCTTACACGCCGGATTACGAGAGGCCGAAAGATGAGCCGGCTTACATTGTTTTTCTTGATGAAGACGGAAATCCCAGTGATGATTCCAGGGCACCCATATGGGCACATTATACCTATGACTGCGAATACGATCCTTCAGATCCAAATTCAGTTAACAAGTTTGTGCTGTCCGACCACTGTGTCTGCGTGGTAGGTTATGATGATAATTTCCCCAAGGAATACTTCCTGGATCCGAATGGTACCATAGGCGGAGACGGAGCCTTCCTTGTAAAGAACAGCTGGGGATGTGATTATGAGGATGATCCTGATTACAACTGGACCTGGGGCAGCGGCGGTACGGGATATTTCTGGCTATCCTATTATGACCAGAGCTTGGGTTCTCCCATAAGCTTTGATTTTGACACCACCGGAGGGACAGAAGGCATCTATGATAATGTGGATATGTATGACTATCTGCCGACAGTAGTTCCGTCTGCTGCATTATTTGATGAGGATGTCTATATGGCAGATATCTTTGAGGCAGAGGAAAACTGCTCAGTCCGTTTTATCGGTTTTGAAAGTGCCAGGGCAAAGACAGATGTGGAGTACAGGGTCTATCTTCTGAATGAGGATGCGGAAAGTCCTGTGGACGGAGTTCTTTTAGCGGAAACAAGCGAACACTTAAATTATGCAGGATTCCATATGGCAGACCTTGGCAAAGATGTGGCTATACCTGAGGGCTATAAGTATTCTGTAGTGGTAAAGGCACAGATTGACGGCAGCAGCACCATAAACTACACGGAAGACCTTAATGAGGCCGGTGTTGAGTTTTACGAAATAAGGGATGTGGTCAATGCCTATATAAAGACTGTGGTAAATCACGGTGAGAGTTTTGTGGGTACGGACCTTACTGACAATGAGGCATGGACTGACTGGGCTGATATCGTGGAAAGGCTTAAGTCAGATAATAAGGATTTCAACAATGACGGCTTTGATTACGATAATTTCCCCATAAAGAGCTATCCTCAGGTTGGCATAGTCGATGAGGCCGAATTTGAAAACTCAAAGGCAGCCCTGGAGGCAGCAAATGATGCCAAGATAGAGCCCACACCGGATGAGGGAACAGATCCCGGCATGTCAACGCCGGACGAAGGAAATCCTGCTCAGCCGAACGGAAATGACATCGAAACTTCCTTCATCGGAAGGATACCCTGGCAGGCTAAAGTTCTCTGCGGTGTGATCGCAGCAATAACCTGTATTGTGGTAGTCGTGATAGTGGTCATGGTATTGAAGAAAAAGAAATGAGAAATCCCCACCATTTTGGTGGGGATTTCTAATGAGTAACCTACTTTATCAGCAGAAGTATGATCGTGCTTACTGCAATCTGAATAATAAGGAATCTCCACACCACCTGGGGGTCTTCCCAGCGGCTTCCTTCCTTGAAGGACTTGCGGACATGGTCATGAAGAGGTGTACGGATTTTTTTCATGAAGGTGGGATCCTTCATACGGAAGACTTTCTTGGCGATGCGAAGGACTGTCAGCTTAAAGAGTCCTAAACCGCCGTCGAAGATCATAACTACCGCAAAAGGTATGAATAAGAAGGGATCATGGGACTTGAGCGCCACAATGGCTACTAATAGTCCGATTGCCCTGGATCCTGCGTCTCCCATCAGTACGGTGCTGGGCTTAGTATTGAACCAGAGATAGGCGATGAGCACTGCGATGAAAAGCAGGATGCTGTTCCGGCTTTCTGTTGAAAAGAGTTCTTCCGGCAGCAGCATGAAGGAACCGAGCGTTACTATGGACAGTGAGCCACAAAGTCCGTCAACGCCATCGGTACAGTTGACTACATTTATGCTTCCGAATACTAAAAGCACTATCAGTATGCCGTAGAGCCAAACGGGGATGGAAAAGCTTACATCCACAAGCGCCAGCTGAACAGTGTTTTCATTAAAATAAAGAAAACTTGCAGCCGTGAGTACGGCAATGCCTGTATCAAGAATGCCCTTGGTGAGATTTCCCCAGGGCTTTTTTGATGCATCATCAAAGAAACCGGTAAGCATCACTGCCACCAACAGTGTCAGGTAACAGCCCCTTTCAACGGAAAGCGGCATGAACACCAGCACGCAGAGTACATAAACTATTATCAGTATGATGCCGGCTCCTCTGGCCTTTCCCTTGGAATTGGCACCGTTTACCGCAAATGCCCGTCCCATATCCTGCGGCAGCTTTTTTTTCAGGAACTTTATTGAAAAAAAAGTCAGCAGAAAAGTGACAGCAAAAGCTACGGGCATAAGAAAAATTGTATCTGATATCAGTCTAACCATAATGGCTAATGATACCAAAATACACGGTTGATAGCAAGGCGGGACAAAAAAGCTGCTTCTGTATTATTTAATGATAAAGGGCTGGCGGTACAAGGATGATGAGAAAGGGTTCGAAGAAATCCTTAAAAATGAAATGCCCCGATGGTATAATAATTCACGACAGGAAAAACGGCGAAGATACAAAAATATTTCTGGGCAGGGTGATGGAATCTGCCGCAGACTGATTAAGGGATGGAAAATTAAAGAAATATTTTTTTTACAGGTTTGCCATGAGAGAAATTTATGATGTAAAATTACGCTGAAGGAGTGAAATAATTATGGAAAAGAAAAATAATATCGGATTTCTTATTGGATCTATCGCTTCAGCGCTGATATCATTCCCCACACTGATAATCTCGCTCCCGTTTCTTATAATAGGGACTGTATTTTCGATAAGCCCTTCAGGTGCAGAAATCTACTATAATGGAGAGCAGCTTCAGGGAGAAGCAGCTATGGAAGTATCTAGAATGATGGGGCATATCTTTCTGATAATCGGAGGATGTTCAATCGGCACGTCTCTGATTTTTGCACTGCTGTTTATCATCCTTCTTGTCTTATTCTTAAAAAAGAAATCATAAAATTTATGTGCCCCTTTTCTTTCGGAACATATACTTTCTGGCAATATTTATTCCTATCTTATAATGGATAGGACGCAGTGCTTTGTCTGCTTCCTTCAGCTTGTTTCTGATGTCTATGCTCTGAGGGCAGTGTTGCTCGCATTTTCCGCAACCAACACACTGGGTGGCAAAGGCAGGTTCCCTGGTGAGGCCTACAGTCTGGGCAAACTGGAAACGTCCCTCCTTCTTTGACTCGGAAAACATGGTATTGTATGCCCTGAATGTTCCGGGGATGTCAACTCCCTTAGGACAAGGCATACAGTAACGGCATCCTGTACAGCCGACCTTTTCCTTTTCGGAAATGGCGGTTTTTACTTTTTCTATGAGCTTGAAATCCTCTTCAGTGAGATCTCCTACCTTTGCGGAGGAAGCAGTCTTAACATTTTCCTCTACCATTTCCACTGAGTTCATTCCTGAGAGGACAACAGTAACCTCAGGCTGATTCCAGAGCCATCTGAAAGCCCATTCTGCCGGGGTGAAGCCTCTGTCGCTTTCCGCGATAGCCTTCCTTGCCTTTTCGGGAAGCATATTTACAAGCTTTCCACCACGGAGTGGTTCCATGATCACAACAGGTATCCCTTTCTTTGCGGCGGCTTTCAGACCTTCCACGCCTGCCTGCGTTACTTCATCAAGGTAATTGTACTGTATCTGGCAGAAATCCCAGTCGTAGTCATTAAGGATCTTAAGGAAATTTACGGTATTGCCATGGTAGGAAAATCCGATATTCCTTATCTGACCGCATGCCTTCTTTTCCTTTATCCATTCTTCTATGCCCACTGACTTAAGGCTCTCCCACATTGCAACATCCGTGAGATGATGCATCAGGTAGTAGTCCACATGATCGGTACGGAGTCTCGATAGCTCCTCGTCAAAATATTTGTCGATGGCTTTGCGGTTGCTTATCATGTACTGGGGAAGCTTTGTGGCGATATTTATCTTATCCCTTATATGGTTTCTCTCAAATATCTCACCTATGGCAGCTTCACTGCCCTGATAGATATAGGCAGTATCAAAATAATTGACACCGGCATTGTATGCGGCCATTATCTCTTTTTCTGCCTTGTCGATATCTATGGCATTTCCGTTTTTGGTAAAACGCATGCAGCCGAAACCAAGGATGGATAGTTTTTCACCGTTTCGATCGTTTCTGTATTCCATAGCTGATACCCCGTCTTTCCCTGTCCAACCGTCGCAATGGCATATACCGGTATTATTTCGGCCACATATACCTGAAGTCATTTACTCCACACTTTCATAATACTATATGGGATGATGATTTCCAATATTCACAATGTATTTTTTGAGCATCATCAGAGCAGTAAGACTGGGCCGTTCCTGTTGCATGGCATCCCCGGATGCTGTAAAATCTTGAATTATGGGTTTTACTTCATATAAATTTCTGATGCTATTCCTTCCTTTGACGGTGATACTTTACTTTATCTGCCGCCGTACAGGAAAGAATACAATGGCAAAGGGAGTTCTTGTCGGAGCTTCTCTTCTTTTTTATTACACATACGGATATGTTCCGCTTTTGATACTGATCGCCGACAGTATCATAAACTGGTATCTGTCACGGGTCCTTTCCGGCTGCGCAAAAGATGAGGCAGGGAAGGGGAAAAAGAATTTAGTGCTATGCCTGGGCATTGTGCTCAATGTGGCACTGCTCCTTTATTTCAAGTATTTCAATTTCTTTGCAGACAATATAGTCAGTCTTACAGGGGGAGAATTTAGCGCCTGGGATATAATACAGCCGGCTGCCATCAGCTATTATACCTTTCAGCAGGTAGCATGGCTGGTGGATTCCTCAAGGGGAGAGACAGCCGGATACAGCTTCCTGGATTATGCGGTCTTTATCTTTTTCTTCCCAAAACTGATCATGGGCCCCATTATCCTGCATGAAGAATTCATACCGCAGCTAAATGACAGTAAGAGATTTCGTCCGGATTATGAAAATTTAAGCAAGGGTATGATCTGGTTTACAATAGGCCTTTCCAAGGTACTGCTTATCGAGCCTATGTTTACCTTCGGTGTTGAGTATGGTTTTACCAAGCTCGCTGACCTTTCCATAGTGGAGGCATGGTTCTGCTCCTTCGCCTTTTCGTTTCAGCTGTATTTTGATTTTTCCGGATACTGTGATATGGCGTCAGGCATGGCTATGATGATGAATCTTGACCTGCCTGTCAACTTTAACTCGCCCTACAAGGCAGTTTCCATAGGTGATTTCTGGAAACGCTGGCATATAAGTCTTACAAGATTCCTGCGTAAGTACATTTATTTCCCGCTGGGAGGAAACAGGAAAGGAGCTTTCCGTACATACCTGAATATAATGATAATCTTTCTAGTCAGCGGTTTCTGGCACGGTGCCAACTGGACTTTCATAGTATGGGGAGCAATACACGGTGTTATAATGATAATAGAACGCATGACCGGACTGGCTGCAAGGGATAAAGCTGCGGCAGAAGTATCCGTGGCTGAAAATGATTCCGCTAATAATACCGCTGGGAAAAATCTTTTACCCCATTTTGTTATATTCATTCGCCGTATCATCACATTCATAATAGTGGATATAGCCTGGGTATTTTTCCGCGCCGACAGCCTGGCAGATGCCGTATCATTTATAAAGCAGATGTTCATCCCTGATAACATTATGCCGGATGCCCAGTTCTACAATTCCTTCGGACTGAATGACTTTGCCTTTGCCACAAGACACCTGAATATCTTTGTGCCGATGCTGTTTGCAGGTGCACTGGCAATGGTGTTTTTCGGAAAGAATATATACGAAACAAAATATAAACCGACATTGCTGACAGCAATTGTGACCGCAGTGCTTTTCCTGGCATCCTTTATATGCTTGGGGAATGCAGCAGATTTTATATATTTTAAATTTTAGCAAACTAATTCTCCTCACATCCAATAGGCACGCATAACGGTGTGATGTGAACGGTGTAACGCATAGATTATTTGTGTTGTGACAGAGCGAGTTCTTCGTAGTACAGCCTTCGCTGTCGGTGTTAGAGTGAATTTAGCAGTTCTCGGAACTGCTTATATCCAGTAGGGACGGGATGCCATGGAAGGCAGACCGAGTGAACAACGCTACATGGATGTAGCGTGTGAACGGTCCCGGACGGATGGTATATACTTTGGCAGTTCCGCAAGAACTGCTTAATGAACGGCCCCACCGACAGAGTAGGCTGTACGGTAATGGGGAACTTAGGATTTAAAAAATAGGATAAACAATGAAAAATAACCCTTGGAAAAAATTCTTCATAGAGTTGTGCGTGATCACTGCAGTTCTTTTCCTGGCTGTGACGGTCCTTGTGGTCATTTTCGACCCTTTCTTCCATTATCATGCTCCCATAAAAGGCCTGTCCTATGTCCTTGATAATGAAAGATATCAGAATGACGGCATTGCACGAAACTTTGAATATGAGGGCATCATCACCGGAACATCCATGACGGAGAACTTTAAGACCTCTATAGCAGAGGAGTGCTGGGGTATGGATTTTGTAAAGATCTCTTATGCAGGCTCATATTTTAAGGAGATATCCGAGTCGACTGAACGGGCACTCTCATATAACCCTGATGTGAAGGTGGTGGTCTGTTCGCTGGAAATGGCATTCATCATGTTCGATAAGGATATGGACAGCCCGGAAGTACCGCACCCTGATTACCTGTATGACAATAATCCCTTCAACGATGTTGAGTATATTTTTAATAAGAGGGTTTTAACATACTATATCCCCGAAACCATAAGCCGCACTGTAAAGGGTGTGCCTGCGGACAGCTTTGATGAGTATTCCAGGTTTGCGGATGTGCGCCCTACCGGGAAGGACATAGTGCTGGAGCATTTCCCCAAGCCTTATGTTGCAGATCTGAATGTTGGTCTCAGTGATGCGGAAAAGGAGATCATCCGGGGAAACATTGAGCAGAATATCATCGAGAATGCGAAGGCCCATCCGGATGTCCAGTTTTATTATTTCATTCCCCCCTACAGCGGTATCAACTGGTATAACAGCCAGATAGCAACCGGGACTTTTGACAGATATATGGAGACCTTCCGGTTTGTATCGGGAGAGCTGCTTCAGTATGACAATATCCACCTTTTCTGCTTTTATGATGATACGGATATGATCATGAACCTGGATAATTATTCCGATGACTGCCATTTCAGCGGTGAGATCAGCGACATGATACTTGAGGAAATGTCAAAGGAGGACTCGCCCCATGAACTGACGACAGATAATTATATGGAATATTTTGACCGTATCGACGAATTCTACAGAAATTACGATTATGAGAGTCTGTACGAGTAAATCCACTTAAAATCCACATACGGACTATGGCGAACGCATAGGGAGTATGTTATAATAGGACATTATGGTTAAATACACAGGGGTCATGAAGGCATGACCTCTTGTGGTTGTGTGCTGTAACTGTTTAATACGGCCGAAGTGTTAGATTTATACTGATATAGGTGAACCGCATGAACAAAATGCTTACGGATCTTCAGGAATTCGTAACAGAAATCAATAAAGCATATAAGGACAAGGTTGCATACCGTTATATACAGTATGACAGCATTGTGGATAAAACCTTCAGCGATCTGGCAAGGGACTGCTTTTCCATGGCTTCATGGCTGCTTGATGCCGGCTGCAATGGTGAAAAGATCGCCATAATCGGGGGTACTTCCTATCCATGGATCGTCACATTTTTAGCATCTGCCATAAGCGGCAATGTGGTTGTTCCTATTGATAAGCTCCTTCCCAAGGAAGAGATATTAGGTCTGATAACCAGGGGCGAGGCCCGAATGGTCTTCGTTTCCGAGGAATTTGAGCCCTGGATCAAGGATATCAAGGATATTGATGATGAATACAAGGATAAGAGAGAAGTTTATTCCTTATCCGGCACGATGTACCGTGAGATGCTCCGTACCGAGCGGGGCAAGCTTCCCAAGGTAAAGCCTGAAGATCCCTGTCTTCTGCTTTTTACCTCCGGAACCACCGGAGCAGGCAAGGGTGTGCTCATTTCCCATAAAAATGTAGTCAGCAATATCAACGAGATCTACCGCATGGGCTATGACAAGGAAGTCCCGGGAGAGCCTGTGGTCATGTCGGTTCTGCCCATATACCATACATTTGAGCTGACTGTTGGCAATCTGGGCATTCTATATACCGGAACCACTATCTGCATCAATGATAAGCTGGAGAATGTTGTTGCCAACCTTAAGCGTTTCAGCCCTTCGGTCATGGTGGTTGTGCCTGCCATCGCCGAGATGTTCTATAAAAAGATCATGGAGGCTGTATCTTCACCAAAATACAAAAAGAAAATAAAATTTGCCAGGCGTGTCGATGGCACGCTTAACAAGCTGAATATAGACGCAAAGAGATCTTTGTACAAGCCTATCTATGATGCTTTCGGTGGAAAACTCCATACCATTGTGGTAGGCGGGTCGGCTCTTCGGCCGGAGATAGCAGAAACCCTGGACGGTTTCGGTTTCCGTGTTTATCAGGGTTACGGCATGACGGAGTGTGCTCCGCTCATAGCCGCAAACTGTCCCGGCAATGACAGAATAGGCTCTGTGGGAAAGCCGGCTTCCTATATGGATGTCAGGATCAAAAATGAAGAGATCCAGCTTAAGGGCGATGCTGTGATGCTGGAGTATTATAAGAACCCCGAGGAAAATGCAGCTGCTTTTGATGAGGGCTGGTTTAAGACCGGAGACCTTGGCTATGTAGATAAGGACGGCTACCTGTTCATTACCGGCCGTGCCAAGAACCTGATAATCCTTGAAAACGGAAAGAACATTTATCCGGAAGAGCTTGAAGGGTATCTGCTGAAGATATCCGGTGTAAAGGATGCCTTTGTATATGAGGATGTGGGAAAGATTTCAGCCCTGATCGTTCCCGAGAACATGAGGGATGCCACTATCCGTGTCATTAAGAACGGCATCAGGGAAATGAATGACAAGCTGCCGCCTTATAAAAAAGTTGTGGGCCTGGACTTCCGTCCCGGCGACCTGCCCAAGACTACTACGCTTAAGACAAAGCGTAATGAGGTTATGGAGTGGTTGAAGACTAAGAAGGAAGAACGTAAGAAGGATTATGTGGCACCTTCCACTGCAGAGCAGAAGCGTCTCTGTGATGCAATGGAGCAGGTACTCCGCATAAGTAATGTGGGTATCAGGGATGATTTCTTCGAGCGCGGCGGTGATTCACTGTCTGCCCTGGAGTACGCTACCATCATAGGCGTTCAGGCTCAGGATATTTATGAATTCCCTACTGTGGAAATGCTTGAGGAGATGCTTTTGAACGGCAGCTCCCAGCAGAAGAAGAAAGAAGAGGAAAAGGTGGATGTAAATTCACTTATCCGCCACAACAGCAACCTGTTCTACGAGGCTGATCCCCAGTATGTTCTCCTTACCGGTGCGACCGGTTTCCTTGGGGCACATATTTTGCGTGAGCTTCTTAGGCGCAACCTCCATGTTGTCTGCCTTGTCCGTAACATAGATAAGCTCAAGCCTACGCTTAAGACTTACTTCCCGAAGGAATATGAGAAGTTCTCTTATAAGGTAGTAAAGGGCGACATCGAGCTGGATAAGTTCGGCCTGACGGAGTCTGAGTATGACATACTCGCCAAGAAGATCGACATGGTATTCCATGTGGCGGCCAACGTGCATCATGCCGGACATTATGAGGACTTTGAGCGTTCCAATGTAATAGGAACCCAGCATGTGATCGATTTCTGTAAGGATGCAGGTGCTGTTCTCCAGCATACGTCAACGGCCAGCGTCAACGGAGCAGGAACGGTAGCCCAGAGCAATTCCAATGCGAAGTTTGATGAGTTCTGCCTGGATATCGGCCAGAACTATGAGCAGAATGTTTACATTCATTCCAAATATAAGTCAGAGGAACGTGTGCTTCTTGCCAGGGAAGCGGGCCTTAAGGCTAATATCTTCCGTATAGGAAACCTGACATGGAGAAAGTCGGACGGTATGTTCCAGAAGAATGCGAGCGACAACGGATTCCTGGAGCGTTTCAAAGGACTGCTCAAGGTCAAGATGTATTCCAAGGAGATTGCCGAGTATCCTATTGATTTTACGCCTGTGGATGAATGTGCGGAAGCATATGTGCTGCTTGCAATGAACCACCATGTAAATAACATTTATAACCTGTATAATCCGAATGTATATAACCTGGATGCACTCTGCAAGAAGTTCATGCTTCATGCTAAGCGTGTTCCCAAGGAAGTATTTGAGATGAGCCTGAAGGAACAGATCGCTGACAAGGGTGTTATGGTGCTTTCGTTCTATAATGCAATAGCATCATCATCCAAGAACATTCCTATAAGCAATGAGTATACGACTGCCGAGCTTGAGAAACTGGGCTTCCGCTGGAGCAAGATAGGACTCAGCTATCTTAAGTTTATCAAGAGGCTGTAAGGAAACGAATCTTCCGAGAAATTCAGATCGGCAAGGGAAGAGAAAGAAATGAGAATTGGTATAGATGTAGGTTCCACCACGATAAAGTGTGTGGTACTTGATGATGAAAATAAGATAGTCCACAACAGTTACGAGCGTCATTTCGCAATGATAATCGAAAAGACCAAAGAGGTTGTGGAAGAGGTTATCAAAAAGTTTAATATCACGGAGCCTGTACAGCTGGCTATATCCGGCTCGGCAGGAATGGGACTCGCGGAAAATGCGGGGATCCCTTTCGTGCAGGAGGTTTATGCCACAAAGGTTGCGGTATCCAACCGCATTCCCGATACTGATGTGGTCATAGAGCTTGGCGGCGAAGACGCGAAGATACTTTTCTTAAAAGGCAATCTGGAAGTCCGCATGAACGGAACCTGTGCCGGAGGCACGGGTGCATTCGCAGACCAGATGGCATCCTTAATGAATATCACCGGTGATGAGATGAATGAACTTGCCATGAATTCCGACAAGGTTTATTCCATTGCGTCCCGCTGCGGTGTTTTCGCAAAGACTGATATCCAGCCCCTTCTGAACCAGGGTGCAAGGAAAGAGGATATTTCTGCAAGTATCTACAAGGCTATAGTCAACCAGACCATCACGGGCCTTGCCCAGGGACATCCTATAGAAGGCAATGTGGTATACCTTGGCGGTCCCCTTACATTCATGTCATATCTTCGTGACAGCTTCGACGAGGCACTTCATCTGAAGGGAACCCTTCCTGATGATTCACTTCTCTTCGTGGCCCTTGGTGCCGCATATTATGCAAACGAGCCTATAGATCTGAACGAGGCTCTTAAAAAGATTGGCGAAAAGAGAGAGTTTTCTGCAGCCAATGCACTTGAGCCTTTGTTTAAGGATGAGGCTGAATATAAAGAGTTTTCCGAACGTCACGCAAAGGATACGGTGCAGCACAGGGAAAACTTTGATACATCCGAAGAGGTATTCTTGGGAATAGATTCCGGCTCCACTACTTTAAAGCTTGTGCTTATTGATAAGGACGGAAGCATTCTTTATTCGCGTTATACTTCCAACCAGGGACGTCCCATCGATGTGGTGGTGGAGCTGCTCAAGGAAATGTATGAAAAATATCCTGACCTGAAAGTTACCAGTGCAGCTGTTACCGGCTATGGTGAGGAAATGATGAAGTCAGCTCTTGGCATAGACTTAGGCATAGTCGAGACTGTGGCGCATTTTACGGCTGCTAAATTCTTCTTGCCGGATGTTGAGTTTATCATAGATATCGGCGGACAGGACATGAAGTGCTTTAAGATACGTAACGGTGCTATAGATAACATCTTCCTTAATGAAGCATGTTCTTCAGGCTGCGGTTCCTTCCTTCAGACTTTTGCAGGATCATTGGGATATGAGATAGCCGAGTTTGCCAAGATAGGACTTTTCGGTCAGAAGCCTGTGGACCTTGGTTCCAGATGTACCGTGTTCATGAACTCGTCAGTTAAGCAGGCCCAGAAAGAGGGCGTGTCTGTTGAAGATATTTCCGCAGGTCTTTCAATTTCTGTTGTAAAGAATGCATTGTATAAAGTTATCCGTGTTAATACTGCGAAGGAGTTAGGCGAGAGGATAGTGGTTCAGGGCGGAACCTTCCTTAATGACGCAGTACTTCGTGCATTTGAAAAAGAGCTGGGCGTAAATGTAATCCGTCCGGATATTGCCGGCATGATGGGTGCCTATGGTGCGGCACTTTATGCAGAGCGTGCGCATGCGTCTGCAGTCAGGAACGGAAAAGCAGATATGGATTCCAAGGGACTTATTTCAAAGCAGGAGCTGGATGAGTTTACCTACGAGACCAAGAGCATTAACTGTAGCGGCTGCAACAACCACTGCAACCTTACTGTAAATACTTTCCCGGGAGGGCGCAGGTTTATCGGCGGCAACAAGTGTGAGAAACCAGTGACACAGAAATCTTCCGATGATTCACACAATCTCTATGAGTATAAATTAAAATACTTTGAAAAGCTTCTTGAGACGCAGCCGGCGGAACCCAAGCAGATAATAGGCCTGCCTATGGCTCTCAATATGTACGAGATGCTTCCTTTCTGGCATGCGCTTTTCACAAAGCTTGGCTACGGCGTGAAGATCTCCGGCTTTTCAAACCGAAAGATGTATATAAAGGGACAGGGCACTATCCCTTCAGATACAGTATGTTTCCCGGCCAAGATGGTTCACGGACATATCATAAAGCTGATAGAGGACGAGGTGGATGCAATATTCTTCCCCTGCCTTACATTCAATTTCAACGAGCATCACGGAGAAAACCATTATAACTGTGCGGTAATTGCAGGTTATCCCGAGGTCATCGGTGCAAACATCCGTGACTTCGGCAAGAGTAAGTATATCTGTGAATATTTAGGCCCCCACAACAAAGGCCATTTCAAGAAGAGCATGTGGGAACTGATGAACAAATACTTCGGGCCTGTATCAAAGGGCGAGGTTAATTCTGCGTGCGAGGCTGCTTATGCCGCATATGCTGCATACGAAAATGCCACAAGGGCAAGGGCAGCAGAGATAATAAATGAGTGCAGGCAGCAGGGCAAAAAGATCGTATGTCTTGCCGGCAGGCCTTATCATACGGACCCTGAGATAAATCACGGCATACATAAACTGATAGCACAGCTGGGTTTCGGTGTAATAAGCGAGGATTCTATAAGCCACCATATGAAGAAGCTCACTTTAAATCTTCGTAACCAGTGGACCTACCATGCGAGACTTTTCTCAGCGGCGGCTTATGTTTCAAGACAGCCTGACATGTATCTGGTTCACCTTGTTTCCTTCGGCTGCGGACTTGATGCCATCACTACTGATGAAGTCAGGAGCATACTTGAGAGCGAAGGCTGTCTGTACACGCAGATAAAGATTGACGAAGTTACGAACTTAGGCGCGGTAAAGATCCGTCTGAGAAGCCTGATAGCGGCAATAAAGCAGGCTGAGGAAGAGGCAGGCAGATGAAGACTATTCTGAAGCATTATAAAAAAAGAGTTGAATACAGCCTGAAGATGAAGCGGGAGAAGTATACCATCCTGATACCGGAGATGGCGCCCCTTCACTTCCGTTTGATAAAGCCTATCCTTGCAAGGGATGGCTATAATACTGACCTGATGGGATACGAAGGACCGGATGTTTTAAAGAAGGGACTGCAGTATGTACACAATGATATCTGCTACCCCTGTCTGCTGATCACCGGGCAGATGCTCACCGCTATGGAGAGCGGCAAGTATGATCCTAATAAAGTGGCCATGCTTATCACCCAGTCAGGCGGCGGATGCAGGGATACCAACTATATCAACCTGATGAGAAAGGCTTTTGAAAAGGCGGGCTATCCCAATGTGCCTTTCCTTTCCGCAAACATCTGGTTCATGGAGTACCACAGCGGCGTGCTGATGAGACCTTCCACACTTCTTATGGCTGTGTCCGGAATGGTCTACGGCGATTTTCTTATGATTCTTGGAAACCAGGTAAGGCCCTATGAGGTAAACAAGGGTGAGACTGATGATGTGATCGATAAGTGGATAAATTTCATTATCGGTGAGTACGAGCATGGCAGGGGATTCACTAAGGGAGCAATGAGAAAGAATCTTCACGCAATGGGTGAGGATTTTGCAAAGATACAAAAGACTGATGAGAAAAAAGTAAAAGTGGCAATAGTCGGAGAGCTGTTCCTGAAGTATTCGGTTCCCGGCAATAACCATCTTGAGGAATTCTTAGCAGAGCAGGACTGTGAAGTATACATGCCGAGCATGCTGGGCTTCGGTGTCTACAAGACAAACGGCGCTCTGGAAGAATTAAAGAAATTCGGCGGAAAGCCCTGGAAGCGGGTGATCATGGAGATAGCCATGAAGTGGTTCCTTGGCATAGAGGATCTGCTGATCTCTGCAATAGAGGAGTTCCCGCAGTTTACCGCGCCTGAACGTGTGGCTGATCTGGTAAAGAGAGCCGACGGCATTATCGACAGGGCCAACAGTATGGGCGAAGGCTGGTATGTGGCAGCAGAGGTGCTGGAATTTGCAGAGCACGGCTATGAGAATGTAGTTTGCGTACAGCCTTTCGGATGTCTTCCCTGCCATGTGGCGGTTAAGGGCGTCCTGAATAAAGTGCGCCAGGTAGATCCCAGGGTCAATGCTGTGGATATAGAGTATGATCCCGGTGCCACAAAGGTAAACCAGGAGAACAGGATTAAGCTTATGCTTGCTGTGGCTAGGGAAAATCTGGCAAAGTCATGACAATAGATAATTAGATTGCTTAATATTTTTAGTTAATTGATAAAGGGTTAATAACAGAAGCAAGTTAAGAAGGGAGTTTACAAGGCAATGGCAAAGATCGGTTTTGATAACGAAAAATACCTGCAGCTTCAGTCTGAGAAGATACAGGAGCGTATAAAGTTTTTCGGCGGAAAACTTTATCTGGAATTCGGCGGAAAGCTTTTTGATGATTTCCATGCATCCAGAGTGCTGCCGGGTTTTCAGCCTGACTCAAAGATCCGTATGCTCAGCAAGATAAAGGATGACGCTGAGATAGTGGTTGTTATCAATTCCGGTGATATAGAGAAAAATAAAGTGCGCGGAGACCTGGGCATCACATACGACATGGATGTGCTGAGACTCATCGATGCATTCAGGGACTATGGTCTGTATGTAGGCAGCGTGGTACTGACACAGTTTGCCGGACAGCCCGCGGCAGTTGCTTACCAGAAAAAGCTTGAGGCGTTGGGCATTAAGGTATACAGGCATTATCCCATTCCCGGGTATCCCGCAAACATTCCTTTTATAGTAAGCGATGAGGGATACGGAAAGAACGAGTATATAGAAACTACCAGATCACTTGTTGTGATCACTGCGCCCGGACCCGGTTCGGGAAAAATGGCTACCTGTCTTTCCCAGCTTTATCATGAGTATAAGCACGGGGTAAAGGCAGGCTATGCGAAGTATGAGACTTTCCCTATCTGGAATATTCCGCTTAAGCATCCGGTGAACCTTGCTTATGAGGCAGCAACGGCTGATTTAAATGATGTAAACATGATCGATCCTTTCCATCTGGAAGCTTACGGTGAGACTACGGTCAACTACAACCGTGATGTGGAGGTTTTCCCTGTACTCAATGCAATGTTTGAGCGTATCATGGGTGAGTCACCCTACAAGTCTCCTACCGATATGGGCGTAAATATGGCAGGCAATGCAATTATTGATGATGAGGCTGTAAGGGATGCGTCCAATGCAGAGATTATCAGAAGATATTACAGCACGCTCTGTCAGAAGAGACAGGGAAATGCAGATGATTCCCAGATCACAAAGATTGAGCTTCTGATGAAACAGGCAGGCATATCTGTTGAGAATAGGCCTGTTGTAGGTGCAGCTCTTGTAAAGGCAGAGATGACCGGCGGCCCGGCTGCTGCAATGGAACTTCCTGACGGAACCGTAGTAACAGGAAGAACTTCAGAACTGCTTGGTGCTTCATCGGCATTGCTTCTTAATGCACTTAAGGCTCTGGCAGGTATTGATGATGAAGTAAAGCTTATATCACCTGAGGTAATAGAGCCCATACAGGATCTGAAGGTTCATTATCTTGGTGGACACAATCCCAGGCTTCATACAGATGAAGTACTTATCGCGCTCTCAGTTTGCGCAGCAACGGACGAGAAGGCAGCCAGAGCTATGGAACAGCTTAAGAATCTTCGTGGCACAGAGGTGCATACCAGCGTTATACTTTCATCTGTTGATACCAATACTTTTAGGCGTCTTGGCGTGAACCTTACCAGTGAACCACACTATCAGACCAAGAAACTTTATCATAGATGAAGAAATTCATAAAAAATATCCTTGTTCAAAAAAGGACAAAACAATATAAGGAACGGGTCAGATATTTGAAGAATATCCGCGGAGAATATGACCGGCTTGAGGAAACGGCATCAAAAAAAGATGCTAAGATTGAGTCGGTTTTTTCCGTGTGTACCGTATCCTATTCAGATATAAAATCACTGACTGAAAAAAGGGATTGTGACATAGTCATAATGTACAGTGAAAAAAATGGTGAGGTTTGCGGCTACGCGAAGGATGAGATATGTCGTTTCTTTGCGGATAATACGGAAACTTCACTGGTATACGGAGACGAACTGATTATTGATGATTCTGGAGCGGAGCGAATATATTCTGCCTTTTATCATAAACCGGACTGGTCTCCGGACAGTTATCTTGATGCGTTTTATGTAGGCAATTTTTTTGCGTTTAGGATCTCACTATTAGAAAAAATAAGGAATGATATCACTTCAGACTGTAATGCTGACAAACTTTTTGGAATGCTTGCTATAGCTGCAGGCGGATTTGAATGCAGACAGGGAATGGATTTCCCTATAGGACACATTTCAAAAACTCTGTATAGGTCATATATAGATTCTGATGTTTTTCAAGGAAGGCCATTCGGCGGAAATGTCAAAGCTCCCGCAGTGCCGGAGACGGTGCCATCAAGTGACGGCGTAAGCATTGTCATTCCTTCAAAGGATCATCCGGAAGTCTTTGATGTCTGTATGAAGTCTTTGACAAATACTGTGTCAGAAACTGATTATGAGATCATACTGGTTGACAACGGCAGCAGTGATGAAAACAAGGCCCGTTATGAGGAATGCCTTTCCTTTATATCAGGAGCGTCTGTATGTAAGGGTACATCTTATATATATGAAAAAGAGGATTTTAATTTCTCAAGGATGTGCAATAAAGGAGCTGCGGCTGCAAAGTATGAAAATATCCTTTTCCTGAATGATGATATAGAGTGCTTAAACAATGATTCGGGAGAGTGGCTGACAAGATTATGTTCTATAATGAATAGAACATGGACAGGAGCTGTGGGAAGTAAGCTGCTTTATCCGGAGAGAAATCTTATACAGCATGCGGGCATAACTAATACCTGTTTTGGCCCGCTTCATAAGTACCAGAAGTTTAGCGATGAGAAAGAGTATTACTTCGGATTTAACAGAGGTGTCCACGATCTTGTAGGTGTGACCGGTGCCTGCCTTATGATGCAGAAAACACTTTTCAATGAGCTGGGCGGCTTTGATGAAAGTTTTGCTGTAGCCTTTAATGATGTAGACCTGTGTTTCAGGATTATTGAGAAAGGGTATTATATAGCGTGCGATAATGATATATTCCTGTATCATCATGAATCCTTGAGCCGCGGATATGATGGAGATGATCCTGTAAAGAATAAAAGGATGAAACGTGAATTGAGGCATCTTTATTCACTGCACCCGGATATGTTCAGGGCTGACCCTTTTTATAATAAGAATCTTGTTGGAACCGTAACACCAACCATAAGAGTTAAAGATCTGCCTCTGCCGGAAGAACTTCCATACAGCAAGGCAGAAGTACTCAAGAGTATGGAAGGATTTACTGAGGATGCCTGCCTGAATGTGAGTGTGGAAAGTAAGGGGCCTGTCAGCAAGCTTTATGGTGAATTCAGCAAAGACTATGATAAGTGCGGCTATTATATCTCCGGGTTCAGTTTTGTGATAGGTTCCGACAATGCCTGCTTTGATAAAGAATTATTATTAAAAAACAGTGAAAACGGTACTGTTTACAGATTAAATATAAATGAACTCTATAGAAAAGATGTAGATGATAATCTTGAGGATCAGGTCAATACAGAACTTACCGGGTTCGGAGTACGCATAGAAGATGATGCAGTTCCAAAAGGAATATATGAGATCGGTATGGTGGCATATGACAGAACAGGAAGGCTGAAACTTGTAAACTGGTCCGACCTGCTTTTCTATGTGGGAATCCAGGATCCGGCGTGGGGTGAGGAATAAAGTTTTTCTATTGCTAAAGGATTTAAATGGATGAATAAGCCAGTTAGCAGAAAACCATCTGTTATATATAAAGCATATCAATACCTGGTTTCACATCCGGTACTTTTTTACTCTGTTTTAAGCATCGCAACTCTTGTTGCCTGTTTTCGCGTTTATCTGCGCGGAAATGCTTATCCTGTGTTTTTTGATGTAGGAAGTGATACATCTGCCCAGTATGTTCCATATATGAACCTTATGGGTATGTCGCTTGGTAATGGATCTTTCTGGAATGATAGGATAGGGCTTGGTCTGGATATGATAAATCTTCAGCCCTGGACGATGGATTTCTTTAATATCCCTACAGAAATACTATTTTCACTGGGAATGAGGGAGACTGCTTTTTATTCCATAACTCTTATGTTGATGGTTCGGTGTTATCTATGTGGTCTTTTTGCTCTTTTCTTTTTGAGATGCTTTAGGCTGTCAAAAGATGCTGCAGTATTTGGCGCTTATGCCTGTTCCTTAAGCGGTTTCATTTGTTTATGGGGACAGCATTTCTTTTTCTCGACAGCATGCGTGTTTTTGATGCTGATATTCTTCCTTCTTGAAAAAAGTTTTCGCGAAAAAAAGATGTTAAAGTACCTTGTACTGGCAGTTGCACTTTGCCTTATGTTCTCAGTGTATGTTTCATATATGATAGGGCTGGCAGTTGCGGTATACCTGCTATTCCGTCTGTTTATAGCTAATGGAAAACTTAAAGATAAAATGCATAAGTTTGGCGGTTTCTGGTCTGCCGCTGTTATTGCGGGCCTTATCTCTTCTGTTATATCTGTACCTGCAGTTTATCAGCTGACAACTGTTACGGACAGAGTTACCGATGGAGGAGTATTTGACAGGTTCACAGATGTCTTCATGACATTTTATGATAAAGATACTTTAGTATCCCTGTTTTTGAGGTTTTTTTCTAACAATCTGCAGGGAGACTCAGTAACTTATGAAGGCATAATGAATTACTACGAAAACATACAGCTTTTCTGTACATGTCTGGTACTGCCCTTCACGCTTACGATGCTTGTGGATTTAACGATAAAGAGCAAAAAGAAACTTTTAATGGTTATTGCTATTCTGCTTGGTGTGTATACCGTATTTACACCGGTTATTCCCTGGGTATTCAATATGTGTACGGCTATATCTTATAGATTTTCGTTTGTATTGCTCCCTGTTTTTGTTTATGCACTTGCATACGTGGTTTCAAACAGAAGCGAGCTATCAAAACCGGCGGTTGTGGTACTTACATTACTATCGCTTGTATCAGTTGTGTTTATTCTGAAGGATTCTGTCCCAGTTTCTGCCGGTAATTTCATTTTCATGCATCTGAAGTATGTTAAAGCTGGTATGATAATTCTTTCTGCGGTGATTGTGGCCTGTAGCAGACTGATGGGAGCAGGAAAGATTAAGGGTTATATACTAAAGTACGGAATTCCTGTAATACTGGTGCTGTCAGCGCTGGATATTGTGTCGGATAATTCTGTTACGCTGAACAATAGGGTGGCACTTACAAAAGAAGTTCTTAATAACAATGAATACGCGGGAGAAGATACTGCACAAGCGGTGGAACAGTTGAAATCTACAGATGAGGATTATTACCGCATAGAAAAAACATATTCAGGGGGAACATATTTCAACGGAAGCATGACATGGGATTATCCCGGAGTGTCATATTATATCGGGACATACAACAAGCATGTGCAGACATTCTTCAGGGCATTCTGGCCAGAGGCAGTCTATGGCGGAGGGGAGCTGGGAGAAAAGTATGTTGTATATCAACAGGATCCGGCAAATGACATTATGAATGAGCTGCTGGGAATTAGGTATGTGCTTGATAAGGATGGAGTGGTTAGATCATCGGAGAATTTTGAGCAGTGCGCATTTGATCTAATAGAAGACGGAGCAAATATGGGTATTGATATATATAAGAATAATGCTATGACAGGTTTTGGAATACTTTATACTGGTGCTGTGAGAGAATCTGATATTTTGGGATTGGATGACAAATTATCATTCAGGGATGAACTTGACCGATATGTTGTGCTTGAAGATGCTGTTATAGAAATTATAGAACAGAATATGGATGAGATAAAAATAAACTCTGTTAAAGAGATAGAAGACAGTGGGCTGTCAGTTGATCAGGATATGAACGGTAGAGGTATGATTGAAAAATCCGGACACATTGAAGTATATAAGTCATCAAACGGAACATATTCATGTACAGTAAGTACAGATACTGACACAATCCTATTTCTGCCAATTTCTTATGATGAAGGCTGGTCTGCTACAGTAAACGGAGAAGAGACACAGCTTATCCGCGCAGATCTTGGATTTATCGCGATTCCTTTAAGTGTAGGAAATAATGATGTGATACTTTCATATCATACACCATATCTTAGGACAGGTCTGATCATGACAATTGTTGGAGTTGCGCTCTATATTATCTGTTTCTTTATATTACAGCATGCGTCTAATACTGCACTGAAGACAAAGTAATTCAAATTTGTCTGTCGACAGATTTTTTCATAACTATACTTTCACAAAGAACCAGGAATAATAAAATTAGTTATTATTGTTTGCTATTTTTTCAAAGAATACAGTTGGAGTATAAAAAAGCAGTAAAAATGCGTGATAAGCAAAACTTATCGCCGATGATTAAATATACCTATTCTTAAACCTATTGACTTGATAGGCGAATGATTGTAACATAAGCATCTGTAAGGCACGGCCTTATGAATCTTAAAAAGGAGGATGACGATATGAGCGCAAATGTAGTAAAGACAAACGGTTGCTGTTGGTGTATGTGTCGAATGCTGTGCTCCCGGGCAGGTATTATGGTCGGGCGTTTGGCTCATCTGTCATGCGCCTAAATACGGAGATTCGTCATTTCGGATTTAAGTATTCCATTTGCCCGGGAGTAAAAATCACCGGGCATTTTTAATGCAGAATTATAAATGCCCGGTTAATTAAAAAACTTTAGGAAGAATCGAATATTTATATCAATAAAAAAAGAGGAGAAGAACTATGAAAAAGAAACTATTCAGAAACTTACTTACAGGCGTCCTGACTGCGAGCCTTGGACTGGCTTCACTTACAGGATGCGAAAATGCTGCAGATCCCGGCACTGTGAATGCTTCAGGCAATGATGAGAGTAAAGTATACAGAACGCTTGATGAGATCAAGGCAGACGGAACCATCAACATCGGAGTATTTTCCGATAAGAACCCTTTCGGATATGTTGATGAGAACGGTGACTATCAGGGATATGATGTTTACTTCGCTGAGAGGATCGGACAGGATCTTGGAGTAAATATAAACTATGTATCAACAGAAGCTGCAAGCAGAGTTGAATATCTCGAAACCGGCAAGGTTGATATAGTACTTGCAAACTTTACAGTAACAGCAGAGAGAGCAGAGAAAGTTGATTTTGCTCTTCCTTATATGAATGTAGCACTTGGTGTTGTTTCACCTGAATCCAATGTTATCACAAGCCTTGACCAGATCGGTGCAGATGACCAGGTGATCGTAATCTCCGGTACAACTGCTGAGACATACCTTGAGGAAAACTATCCGGACATCAAGTTGCAGAAGTTTGATACTTATGCAACAGCAAAGACATCTTTTGAAAACGGAACAGGAGTTGCATGGGCAAATGACAACACAGAGGTTATCGCATATGCACTTGAGAACGAAGGATATGTTGTAGGTATTCCTGAGCTTGGAAGTCAGGACACAATTGCACCCGCTGTATCAAAGGGAAATACTACACTGCTTGACTGGCTGAATGACGAGATCAAGACACTTGGTAACGAGAATTTCTTCCATGCTGACTACGAGGCAACACTTCTTGATACTTACGGTGCAGATTATGAAGATACGCTTGTTGTTGAAGGCGGTGTTGTAGGCGGAGCAGCTGCCGATACAGCAGATGTTGCAGATACTGCAGATGCTCTTGATATCGTACCCGGTAACGGCGAGGTTATCACAGTAGCAGCTTCACCTGTACCTCATGCAGAGATACTTGCTAAGGCAGCTGAGATCCTTGATGATTACGGATACACACTTGAAGTTACAGAGTTTGATGATTATGTACAGCCCAACCTTGTAGTAGAGTCCGGTGAGTTTGATGCAAATTATTTCCAGCATGTTCCTTATCTTGACAGCTTCAACGAAGAGCAGGGTACACATCTTGTAGATGCAGGTGACATCCACTATGAGCCCTTCGGAATCTATCCCGGAACAAAGAGCAGTCTTGATGAGATAGCTGACGGAGATTCAATCGCAATACCTAACGATACTACAAACGAAGCAAGAGCACTCCTTCTTCTTCAGGACAACGGTTTACTTACACTTGCAGATGGCGTAGGACTTACAGCAACTGTTAACGATATCACAGAGAATCCTTACAACATCGAGTTCGTAGAGCTTGAGGCAGCGCAGGTAGCAAGAGTTGTTGATGAAGTAGCATATGTTGTACTTAACGGTAACTATGCACTTGAGGCAGGCTACTCTGTAGGTCAGGACTCAATAGCTTATGAGTCAAGCGATTCAATCGCAGCTGAGACATATGTTAACATCGTAGCTGTATATGACGGCAACGAGTCTTCAGACAAGATCAAAGCCCTGGTAGCTGTATTAAGATCTGCAGAGATCCAGCAGTTCATCGAAGAGACTTATGACGGAGCAGTAGTATTCTACGACAAGTAAGAAGATGCTGTTGATAAGCAGCAAAAAAAGAATTGTTATAATATCTCCCAAAATTATTAACTATTCTGAATAAGCGTAACTGCTCAAAACCGTAATGGTTCTGAACGGTTACGCTATATTATGATTTATGCATCAAAAGTAACTGAACTTTGGTGCATTGATCATAATATAGCGAAATATTCCTTTATTATAATAAATGTAGAACAGGTGACAAAATGAGCGAGATAGAAATTAAAAATCTAACAAAAACCTTTAAGGCCAAAGACTTAAATGTTACGGCCTTAAACAATATCAATCTTTCTATTGAAAAAGGTGATATATTCGGAATAATCGGTATGTCCGGCGCAGGAAAGAGTACGCTTGTAAGGACTATCAATTTCCTTGAAAGACCTACGGAAGGTCAGGTGTTTATCGAAGGTGTGGATCTTGCAAAGCTTAGTGAAAAAGAACTGCGTAAGAAACGTGCCAAGATCGGAATGATATTCCAGAGCTTCAACCTGCTGGAACAGAAGAATGTTACCGATAATGTCTGCTTTCCGCTGGAACTTGCAGGCGTAAAGAAAAAGGAAGCAAGGCAGAAGGCTAAAGAGCTTCTTAAGACAGTAAACCTGGAAGAAAAAGAAAAGGCATATCCTTCACAGCTTTCCGGCGGACAGAAACAGAGGGTGGCTATTGCAAGGGCACTTGCGACTGAGCCGGATATACTTCTCTGCGATGAGGCAACCAGCGCGCTTGATCCACAGACTACTGAATCAATACTTCAGCTTTTAAAAGAAATCAACGAAAAGCTGGGAATAACCATAGTGATAATAACCCATCAGATGTCAGTTGTGACAAGCATATGTAAGAAGGTTGCAATTATCGACAACGGTAACCTGGTGGAAGAAGGTTTAGTAGATGAAATATTTGAGGCGCCTAAATCAGATGCTGCAAAGGAACTCATCCTTGATACCAAGATAAGATATTCGCCTTTAGACATACTGGAGGCTGAAAGGAAAGTACGTATAGTCTTCTCTGAAAATTCTGCATATGAGCCTGTAGTGGCCAATTTGATACTTACATTTAATGCACCGGTAAACATACTGAAAGCCGATACCAGGAATGTAGGCGGAAAAGCAAGGGGAGAAATGATACTGGGCATGCCTGAAGGAGATGACCTGCAGGAACAGATGATAAGCTGGCTTAAGGAAAGGAATCTGGCTGTAACGGAGGTGAAGGAAGATGTTTGATCAGAAAGTTATAGAGATGATACTGGTAGGTATAAAGGATACCCTTTACATGACCCTTGTATCAACATTTTTTGGATATGTTCTGGGACTTCCCATGGGAATAGTTTTAAATGTTACCAGGAAGGATGGCCTGAAGCCGAATAGAATTATTTATGGCATCGGAGATTTTATCTGCAACATAGTACGAAGCGTGCCTTTCCTGATACTGTTGATACTTCTGATACCTTTCACAAGGCTTGTGGTGGGAAAAAGTTACGGTTCGACAGCGACTATAGTACCACTGGTAATCTGTGCCGCACCTTATATAGCAAGGGTGGTGGAATCTTCACTTAATGAAGTGGATGCAGGAGTTATCGAGGCGGCGAAGGCAATGGGTGCAAGCAACCTGCAGATAATTTTCAAAGTTCTTTTAGTGGAAGCAAGGGTTTCACTCCTTACCGGCGCTACCATCACGACCGGTATACTGCTCGGATATTCGGCAATGTCCGGAACAGTAGGCGGCGGCGGACTCGGTGATATAGCCGTAAGATATGGATATTACAGATGGCAGACAGACATAATGATAGTGACGGTGGTGCTGCTTATAGTTATTTTCCAGCTGATACAGAATATAGGTGCAACTCTGTCACGGCTCATAGATCATAGGAAACATTAATATATGGATTTTGAGGTAATAAAATCTTACATTCCTTTATTTGCAGAGGCATTTTTACTGACCGTAAAAACCGGCTGGTTTGGTATAGCTTTGTCTTTTGCGATAGGACTTATATGTGCGTTTATTTTATATTTTAAAATACCGGTTCTTTCTGCAGCAGTTAAGGTGTATGTGGAGCTTTTCAGGAATACCCCGCTTCTGGTTCAGCTTTTCTTTATGTATTATGGACTGCCTATACTGGGAATAAGGGTATCTGCAGAAATATGCGGCATCATAGGTTTGGGACTTCTTGGCGGAAGTTATATGACGGAAAGCATACGGAGCGGACTGGAATCGGTTCCTAAGATACAGACTGAAAGCGCACTGTCCCTGGGAATGACAAAGCCACAGCTTTTCAGGCTGGTGATACTTCCGCATGCTTTTGCAATGAGTGTTCCTGCTATAGTTGCAAATATTATTTTTCTTTTAAAAGAAACAAGTGTTTTTTCGGCAATAAGCCTTATGGATCTTATGTTTACGGCAAAGGATCTTATCGGGCTTTATTATGATACAACGGAGAGTCTGTTCCTTCTTGTCATCTTTTATATCATAATGCTGCTCCCGGTTTCGATTTTAGGAACGGTGGCTGAAAAGAAGGCAAGATTTAAGATATACGGAGATATATAGTCTTATGGGTTTTGAGGTTTTATTAAAAGGAAAAAATATGCTCAGGCTTCTGGAGGGACTTGGCGTTGCAATGCGGATAAGCCTTATATCCGTTGTGATCAGCATAGTCCTCGGAATAATCGTAGGAATGCTGATGTCACAGAAAAAGCCCCTGATAAATGCGGTGACAAGGGTTTATCTGGAGATTGTTAGGATAATGCCACAGTTAGTACTGTTGTTCATTGTATTTTTTGGTTTTACGAAGCTGACAGGGAAAAATATATCTGCTGAACTTTCTTCTATTATAGTGTTTTCATTCTGGGGGACAGCTGAAATGGCGGATCTTGTGAGAGGAAGTCTCTTAAGCATACCTGTTATACAGTATGAAAGCAGCAAGGCTCTAGGTTTTACCAGGCTGCAGACCTATATCTACATAATCATCCCGCAGGTGGCAAGGCGCCTGTTGCCGCTTTCAATAAACCTGATAACGAGGATGATAAAAACAACATCGCTTATCATGATGATAGGAATTGTTGAAGTGTTAAAAACCGGACAGCAGATCATAGAGGCTAACAGAAAGACTTCGCCGGGAGCGGCATTCGGAATCTTTGCGACCATCTTTCTGCTTTATTTTCTGGCGTGCTGGCCAATAAGCTGTTTTTCCAAATATCTGGAGAAACGCTGGGAAAACTGATCGATTGGAATTATTATGAGCCACTGGTCAATGGTTGGATTACATAGGACATGCATGGAGGTTTACCATGGAAGAGATACTTAAGATAGAACATTTAAAGAAATCATTTGATAACCTTACGATACTGGATGATATAAATCTTTCCGTAAAAAAGGGAGAAGTGCTTGTGGTAGTTGGTCCATCCGGCTGTGGAAAAAGTACGCTTCTTCGCTGCATAAACGGTCTTGAGGATATTCAGGAAGGAAAGGTGATACTTGAGGATAATATCATCAACCCGCTGGTAGATAAGAAGTCAAAGTACCGTGAAAAGATCGGCATGGTGTTCCAGAGCTATGACCTCTTTCCGCATAAAACCATTCTTGAAAATGTTATGCTGGCACCGATAAAAGTGCAGAAAAGAAAAAAGGATGAAGTAAAAAAGGAGGCAGAGCAGCTTCTTGACAGAGTGGGCCTTCTTTCAAAAGTATCCAACTATCCGAGACAGCTTTCCGGCGGACAGAAACAGAGAGTGGCGATAGTAAGGGCACTCATAATGCATCCGGAGATATTGCTTTTTGATGAAGTGACCGCCGCTCTTGATCCTGAGATGGTAAGGGAAGTACTGGATGTAATCCTTGATCTTGCAAAGCAACAGAGAACCATGCTGATAGTTACTCACGAAATGGCCTTTGCAAGAGCGATAGCTGACAGGGTGATTTTTCTCGACGGTGGCAGCATAGTGGAGGATTCCGATCCTGCATCCTTTTTTACAGAGCCTAAGACAGACAGGGCAAAGAAATTCCTTAATACTTTTGAATTCGAGAAAGTACACTAAATGTTCTGTATTGAAGTGTATTATATTTTTGAATTTCATAATAAGATTTCAATGTAATAGTGTTTGTTTTACCTTATGATCTTCTTATGCTGACTGCAGGTAAATTTTTAACTGATTGGTCATCATATATGACCAATTATCTATTTTCTTTAGTATCTTAATCCTGTTTTGGGTATAATAACCTTGTTGGTTTTATAGAACTAACCACTTTTTCAGTTGTAATTGAGTCTGGGATTTAATCAAGCTGAGATTGTTGTTTATATTAAAAGTTATGGGAATAAGGTAAGATTTGCCCATATGTTTTATGAATTACGCAACCTGTATGGAGGTATAGTCTAATATGAAGAATTTTATTAAAGAAGGACAGAAGCTTCCGCTGTTCGGAATCGGTCCGTTTATGATAGGCGGCATGGTCGCCTTGACAATAGTGGGTATATTTTTATCTTTTGCTGTATTGAAATCAGGCTGGCTACCGGGTATATGGTCTTGGATAAGCATCGGTGTGGGGGCTGTTCTCTGGATCGCAGGGTTTGTTGTATGGTTTATCAGTGCAAAGCGTTCCGGAATGGATGAGAATATCAGTGAAAATATCCTGAAGACTGATGGGATATATGCATGGGTGAGGAATCCAATGTACAGCGGAATCTGGCTGATGATCACAGGCGGTACTCTGATGTTCCATAATGCATGGCTGTTTATCATCCCATTTGTAAACTGGCTGATCATGACGATCGTTCTGATCAATACGGAAGAGAAGTGGCTGCTTGACCTGTACGGTGAGGAATATGCAGAGTACAAGAAACATGTGAACCGCTGCATTCCATGGATACCGAGGAAGAAGTAGTAACTGTTCAGAGACTATCGTTTCTTCCTGCTACAATTTAACTTTATGCGTTGATTTTATTACCATTCATCATGATAGCCGCATTGCTTTCCATTTCGGAGTGCACTTCAGATTTTCCTTGCCGTAAAATTTAAGTTTCGTATACCCTTATTGATACTGGGATTGTTTCTGCATCTGGTTATCCTTGCCCTGGGGCTTGCCTATGTTTTCAGGTTTGGTGATGGAGGATGGTTATCCGATCTACAAGAATCCGGGATTTGAGGACAAAGTCCAGAAATATACGGATATGCGGCTGAAGCTTAACTGATGCGCTGCAAAAAAGAGAAAGGCATTGGAAGCCATGGCAGAGGATTATAAGAGTTTTTTGACCGATTAGGCATCATATCCGACCATTTGTCGCATTTCTATAGAATTTCTTTTTTTGTTTGAGTAAAATACATTAAACAGTTTCCAACAAAAACATATAATCATGGAAACTGATAAATATGTTGGCAGTATACGCATTTTAATCAGACTATTGAATCTTTCCATTATACGAAGAAGGTCTTTCATTGCGGTCTGCCTTGATTGGAAGATCCGAAAAGGTTTGGACAGTTATCATAACTGATGAGGAGGATGTCGCTAAAAGCGGCAGAAAGGAGAAGTATGAAAGATTTATTGAAGAAAGTATTTGGAGGCGTGGCAGTTTTTGGTGCATTGGCAGCAGTATTTCTGACGGTAGGTGCATTTACCAGTACCGTAGCTTTTGCTGATGTGTCAGAAGAGTCCATAGAGGGCCTGAGTGATGATGATGAGGTGGTAGTCAGCTATAAAGAAAAAGATAAAGAATGCGACAGCTGCAGCTGTAGTGAAAAATATGATGATGTAACCATGACAAAAAGCGAGTATAATGCCCTGAAGGATAAAAGCTATATTGTAATTACATCTGTAAGACCTGCAAACGAAAGCAGCGAGACAGAGGCCGCCACTGAGGAAACCGCAGCTGAGGCAGCTACGGAAACTACAGATGAGCCCGAGGCAGCTGCAGAAGCTACAGAGGAGACTGTACAGGAGACTGCGGAACCTATTCAGATCGAAAGTGCTTTATGGGAAAAGGTTGACGGTGAGAATGTATTCCATGTTTCCGGACGTGTAAGCAAGGAGCTGTTAGATCAGGGATGGAAACCGGAGGAATTCTATCTGCTTCCCGGAGAAAACGCATCCCTTGACGATTGGATAGGTATAGCTACAGCCCAGGAAGGGGTTGACCTTGATATCTGGGACAACGAGGACGGCAGTATATCATTTAAGTGGTCCGGTTCTTTCTATATGCCTGAGGCAACACTAGCGGATGATGCTGATGCGCATGTATGTTTCTCTGTTCATGATGCTGATTACACTCAGGAAATGCCCAGTGCAACAGTATGCCTGAAGCAGGGCGAGATGTATGAGAAATAAATCAGACATAAGGAAGCATTAAAATAATTTTGAATTATCAGAAAGCAGATAGGATAGCAGGCGCCGTCTTATCTGCTTTTAAAAATTCACAGAAAAACTAAGAAATAACCATATATAACGGGAGGGCGGAGCGATACATCCGGTATTCACAATATCATGCTTTGACATATCAGCCTATATGCTCTTTGGAACCATAGGAATGTTTTTTGTCTGCATATTCAATTCTTTCAGAATGGAGAGGGCAAAATTATCCTATAGGGGGCTTTTTTTCTATATAGCAAGCTGTATCGCTATGATGCTCATATGCAGCAGGATCGCTTATGCTGTATCAGACATTGCCGTGACCGGTTTTTCAATTAAAGGTTTCTTCCATGATCTGATCTACGGCGGGATAGTTTTCTACGGCGGAATGCTTGGGGTGATAGCGGGAGCAGCCATTTTTGCAAAGTTTACCCACAGGAGCATACGTCTTATGCTGGATCATATCACCCCCTCCATACCGCTGTTTCATATATTCGGACGTATTGGCTGTCTTTTTGCCGGCTGCTGTTACGGATTTGAATGTTCGTGGGGGGTTCCAAATGAGGATTTTCCGGGTAAGCTTTTCTTTCCGGTGCAGGCAGCAGAGAGCCTGTGTAATTTGCTTATCTTTTCCGGGCTGCTCATAATGCAGAAAGTAAGGAAATCAGATAAATATACTCTTGAAGCATATCTCTTTACCTATGGGATATGCAGGTTCATACTTGAATTCTTCCGTGGGGATACAGGGCGTGGTATTTGGCCCGATGGCCTGTCATCATCACAGCATATCTCTATAGCACTGGTTATATTTGTGGCAGTGGAGATGTACTGTATCCAGAGGCGTTGTTCTTTTTGTAAATGAGGTCGGTTATGTTAAAGAAAAGCTACAGTATCATTGCATTAGATATTATATTTTCTTTTGAATTCAAATCGAAATTAACCTTACGATAACCGTGGATAGGGGCAACAAATTCTCTTTCTGCGAAGCGTTAGAAAAAGCATAACTGGTGTAAGTACAAAATGTGAGCGCCGGAAACAAATTATCCAGGGATTTGTGATAGTTGAATAGCTTATGAATCCCGTCTGGTATTTTTCCAGTGTCTTTCCTCGTCAAGATCCATTTCGGGACCGACAAGAAAGGCGCGGTAGCGCCGGCTGTATCTGACTGTAAAACCGATTTCGGTGAGTTCTTCAAAATCTCTTGCCCGTGTGCGCTCGTTGCTGTCAGGAAAAAGTCTGTAATACTCGGCTTTTGTGTCTGCAAACCGGGGCATGTCAGGCAATTCCCCAAGATATTCGGGAGGGAATTGAACAGGATCTTCTTTTATTAGCTCCTTATATTCAAAATATTCATCATACTCTGATTCATAACATTCCAGCTCATACAGTCTGGTTCTGGTCAGACCGTATATAAGGGTTCCCAGACGGTACAGCCTTGCAAGGTGTTTTTTTCTGCGTTCAGTCATTTTTATGACCGGTTTAACAGCCGGTGGATCGACACTGTCATAATTGTCACTTTTTTTGTTATATTTTAAATATAACAGTCCACAGTCTCTGAGATCCTTGAGGTCTCGCTGAAGCATGCGAGTCCCAATACCGAACTTGTTACGAAGCTCTGTAGGACCATGATAGTACGAGTCTCTTATGTACTGGTATAGGTAAAGCTGTCGTTTGATTGTTTTCATATTATTTCGCAAATCTTTTTCTATTAATTTTACCATACGGTGCCGACCTGACGCTATAGCGTCGTTTCATTTTTTAACAGCTGATAGACTATTTTCAGCGCATCATGATCGTTCCGGAACATAAGCGAGCTGTTGCTCAGCTTCCCATACTGTCAGGCGGGTAACCGGCGTGAGGAAGATAGCAGGATATAACAAGTGGGAAGTTTGTGTGAATAACATTCAGAATGAAACAAGGAGGTAAGGTCTATGTTGTGTTATGAACTGGTCTATAACTGTATTATGAACTGTGCTGAAGAGGATAATCCGGAAAAAAAGATACAGGCTGTTAATAAGCTTCTGAATATTGATTTCGGTGAAAATTATTCCTGCATTTTTCGCGTCAGTGAAGATGGCTTTAATGTTGCAGCCATGACAGTTGAGCCTGCTGTCCCGGATCAGCTTAGCCGGAAGTTTGAAAAACTAGCAGTGCAGATGATGAATGCTAAAAAGGTGGTCCGCAGCAGTATCAGGGAGATAACTGTTAAGGAACTCAGTGTATATATAGATACGGGATGGGATAACGGCTTTTTTGAATCAGGGCGCAGACGCTTTTCGAGAAATGCAGGAATGGGGATCGATTTTGAAAGTGGCTGTTTTAATGTTAAAGAAGAAGTATTGGATGAGACGCTAAAGACCAGGGATGAGGCAGAAAGGGAAGCGGCTGTTATAATGGCAGATCGCAGTCTAAGGGAAGAATTGGACAGGATTTATTTTGAAGGCAATAGCAGCAGATTCTATGGCATTCCGGTACACTACCACATTAAGGCAGGAAATATGGAGGCGGCTATGGAAATAGTGTATCTGCTTGCGAAAGCGCTTCATTCGCA
This sequence comes from Lachnospiraceae bacterium AB2028, assembly GCA_000621425.1. Classification (GTDB taxonomy): domain Bacteria; phylum Bacillota; class Clostridia; order Lachnospirales; family Lachnospiraceae; genus NK4A136. The sequence continues at coordinate 230,513 of JHYJ01000003.1, read as the reverse complement.
GGGACGCCTTCCATCTGCCCGTATCAGTACAATTACCTCGATAACCTCCGGATGTTTTAATGAGAGTGGTATGGATAACCTTATGGAAAAATCAGGACTTTCCGCTGTTGCAATGGAGCTTAAGGGTGAGTCTGATGAAAAGGAATATGCTACGGAGTTCGGGAGAGTTGAGAGGTATCTTTCTGATCATATTTTGAAGAATAAAGAGGATACACAGTTTTTCTTTATTGAGAATACATCTGAACCGGGTTTCGGCCATCACATGATAGATGCGTTGTCTGAGAATATCGATATCATTTTGATAAAAGAAGGCAGGGGCGACAGAGATGAGGCCAGGGAGTATCTGAAAGGTTTGATACGGTCATCACGCTATGCCGAATTAATGGATGACAGTATTTTTAGTGAACTTGATGACAGAAATTCTTATCTGGCAGCAGATGTTCATAAAACATTTGAATCATGGAAGAGAAGATGTCTTAAGGAAAAAGCATATATCTCGTACAGCTCTCAGAGAAGATATAAAACAAAAAAGAAATATAAAAAACAGAGAGCTTATGAAAAACTCATGGGAATGACGGGATTGAATAATGTGAAGTCCCTGGCAGACAGGATTCTTGCCTTTTACAGGCTGGAAAAAAAGCGTGAAAAATTTGGCATTGAAAGCTGCGATATTTCACGTCATATGATTTTTACCGGGAATCCGGGATGCGCCAAGACCACTGTGGCAAGGCTTATTGCGGAGATACTTTCAGAAGAACAGATCCTGGAAACCGGAGCTTTTGTGGAGTGTGGAAGAAGTGATCTGGTCGGGAGATATGTGGGCTGGACTGCAAAATGTGTAAAAAGAAAGTTCAGAGAAGCCAAAGGCGGGGTGTTATTTGTTGATGAAGCATACTCACTTTTAGATGACAGCCACAGCTTTGGGGATGAGGCGATAAATACCATAGTGCAGGAAATGGAAAATATGCGAAAAGAAGTTATAGTTATATTTGCAGGATACCCTGCTCCTATGCATGATTTCCTTGAAAGAAATGAGGGACTGAGCAGCAGGATAGCTTTTCATGTATCATTTGATGACTACAGCGTGGAGGAGATGTTGGCTATTCTTGAGCTGATGTCAAAAGATAGAGGATACAGGGTAACCGGGGATGCCTTGGAAAAGTGCGGCAGAATATTCTATAATGCATCAAAGACGGAAAATTTCGGTAACGGACGTTATGTCAGGAATGTGCTTGAAAAAGCGATGCTAAACCAATCGGGAAGACTATACGGACAGTGCTGCAGGAACATAAACAAATCTGAACTGCAGACACTTCTCCCGGAAGATTTCGAGGAGCTGATCGTTCCGTGCCGTGAAGAAAAGAAGAGAAGGATAGGTTTTTAATAATCGGAGATTTGAATGGACGGTATAAAAATATACAGAGGTGTGAATCAGATCGGTGGAATAGTCACGGAGATACGAAAAGGAGATCATCGTATTCTTATTGATTTTGGTGCTTCTCTTCCGGGCACTGATAAAGCAGAGTCTACTGATGATGAGTTGGTAAATAAAGTATTTTCCGACAGAGATGTAAAGACGGATGCAGTGCTTTTTACTCATTATCATGGTGATCATGTCGGCCTGAAAAACAGGATACCGGCTGATATTCCACTTTACGCCGGAAGTACCGCAATAGAAATCATGAGACTTATCGCGGTCGGTGTGGATTTTGTAAAAATAAAGAATGGAAAAGAAAATGAAATAGAAATGCCTGTGATAAACAGGATAAAGCCCTATTGGCGTCTCGGAACATATAGGGATTTCAGTGGTATAAAGGTCATGCCGCTGGTTTGTGACCATTCTGCGTTAGATGCATATATGTTTGTGATAGAACTGAATGGCAAACGGATACTTTATACCGGGGATTTCAGAGCTCATGGTATACCGGGGCATAGTACTTTCGAAAAAATGATAACACAGAGGGTTGGAAAGACAGATATTCTGGTAACAGAGGGAACGATGGTATCAAGGATAGCAGAAAGTGCATATAATCCCATAAGGACTGAGGCACAGCTCAAGCAGAAAGCCATGGAGATATTTTCGTCCCACAGAGAAAATGTGGTACTGGTTTCTTCGACTAATATTGACAGTGTTATGAGTTTTTATAATGCTGTTCCGGAGGGAATGGCATTTGTCTGCGATCCTTATCAGGCGAGGATCATGAAGATCGCTATTGAAGCAAGGCATAAATATTTTCCGGGAGATTACAGATATCGTGAAAACATAAATATTATCTGTTCGGATGATAATGAGTACTGTATGAGAGATCTGAAAGCCTTTAAAGTTCCGGGGACAGACAGACATCCTTTTGTGATGGCAAGGTGGGAACCAATAAATGAAAAGGGATTTGTGATGCTGGCAAGACCTGATCGCAATCCGGCTGTTAAGCCAGGAAAATTTAAATCTCTGGTAGATAAAATGAATGATCCGTTTATAGTATATTCCATGTGGGGCGGATACCTGAAAGGCGGAAAGGCCGAAGATCTTGCTGTGGTGAGTTTTATGGATGGGCACATGGGTGCCGGACATATGGAATTGTTGCATACAAGCGGCCATGCGTATGTGGAGGATCTTGCAAGACTTATGGATATGACAGAGCCCGGTATGATCATTCCGATGCATACGGAAAGTGTTGAGGATTTTGCAAAGGCAGAAGCTTTTGGAAAGTTTATCAGCAGAATAGAAACAAAGAATGTTGGCGAGGTATATGAGATATGAGTGAAAAAAATGATACAGGATCAGATGCGATAAACAAATTAATACTGGACAGTGTATTGAATGATTATTATTCTGCCGGAATAAAAGCCGAAGTGGTGCTTGACACAATGATGACTCCGGTTATTGCGGATCTTCTGAAAGAGCAGATTTCCTTTTCCGGTGAGCCTGTTTATATTACAAAAGAATTTCCTTTGAAAACATCTGCCAAAGATCATAGAAACAGAAAAGCAGATTATGTGCTTATGGATAATGCAAGTATTTATCTTGTTGAACTTAAGACATCTATGGGAAGTATTGATAAAAAGCAGTTAGACTCATATGGGGAAAAGCTGGATAATTATAATGGCAAAAAACTTTTAGACGAATTTATTGAGCTGATTAAAGGAGTATATGGGATTACTGATGAAGAAAATAGCGATTTAGTTTCAGTGACGGATAGAATTGTTAAAAGTCTTACTGACTCGAAGACAGGTTTTAGTGACCGGGTCAGCAGTCTTAGTAAATCAGATCCGCAGGAATGGCAGAGAGAAAGACCTGAACAGTACATAAGAACTCTTATGAAAGAGAATAATACTAAATCATCAAAAAAGTATTTGCTTCAAGCAGCACAGATTGTTAATAACAGCAATCCGTCAGATTGGGGATCAAATGAAAGATCAAAGGAAATCAAGCTGATTTATATGATGCCTCATAAGAGCAAAAGTAAAATACTAAAAGAATTTGAGAAAAAAAGAAAGGATCAGGTCCGGTATTTTTTCTTTAGTGATATCAGATCAAGTGACAAGAATGACAATGCCGGGGAATTGTCATACATTGACTGGCTAAAAGAAAATATATTGATTCCGTTGTTTTCAAGCTGACGCTATAGTGTCGTATACGAATTTTCTAACTGTTATACTGAGGATATAAAGATAAGTCATGATTTAGAATCGGGAAGGAGAGCATATATATGGAAGAATTAAGAAACAGCAATGGAAAAAAGATAGCGAAGATTCTTGATTATGTGGGAAATGAGAACAGCAGCATAGCTATAGAAGAGGACTGGGAGATCAGGATCTATCACAGCACGGACTACGAAGACAGGGAAGTGATAGAAATGTGTTCATATGCTGATTATAATGGGGATGCACTTTTTGATCCGCTGTTCAGGATAGAGCTTCATCGGGATGAAAACGGAAAGCCTGTAAGCGTAAAAGCCCTGTACTATCTGTCCAGGACCTTTATGGGAGACATAGAGCTGTACTGCACCGGAAATCCCGATTGCTGGAGCAGCAGTCATTACGAAGAGGAAGAAGGCGAATTGGATGAACGTCTTTCAAGCTGGCTGCGTACAATAGACATGCGCGGATATCTTACCAAGGGGAAGGTGACAAGGATATGATCTTTTATTTTTCAGCCACAGGAAACTGCAAGCATGTAGCCGAAAAGGTTGCGGAGGCACTGGGGGACAGAGCTGAGTCTGTATTGACATACGGCGACACCATACATCTAAAAAAGGGAGAATATTTTGGAATCATTACGCCTACATACTTCGTAGAGCTTCCTACTATCATACGGGAATTTTTAGAAAAAATATCTGTTGAGGCAGAAGGCGATAACTATGTATTTGTAATAGCTACATACGGCACCACGCCGGGATGCACCGGAGCTGATGCAAAGAAACTCCTGAAAGCAAAGGGTGTAACAATGGATGCGGCATTCAGTGTGAAGATGCCTGATAACTGGACTGTCTGGTTTGACTTAAGCGATCCGCAGAAGGTTGCCGCTCAGAATGAAAAGGCCGAGATTGAATTAGCTAGTGTCATAGAGAGGGTACGGAATAAAGAAAAGGGCAATCATATGTCTTTAAGGGTTCCATATTTTGTGCGTTTCTTCAGCGATATAGCATTCAGTTCTGCCAGAAAGACAAAGAACCTTCATTTGGAAGAAGGCTGCATCGGCTGCGGACTCTGTGCAGAGAAATGTCCCGTTAATGCTATTGAGATCCGTGACGGCAAGCCTGTATGGGTAAAGGATAGGTGTGCGCTCTGTCTTGGCTGTCTGCACCGCTGCCCGAAATTTGTCATCCAGTACGGCAACGGTGCTACTAAGAAGCATGGCCAGTACAAGAACCCGCATACGAAAGTCTGATATTTATTCTTTTTAGAATTGTCCGTTAATTCTATTGATCAGATCTGTAATTCATTTAAAAGTGAGTAACTTTTTTGTGTCTTATTTTTTCTTTAATATTGTGAAAGAGACCAAGTGATTTATACAGTGCTGTGGCGTGGATATTAAAATAATGCTAAAATACCTTTGTGTTGACAGTAATATGATAAATTCGTTTTGTGAGGGGGACATGTAAATGAGCAACTTAATCCTTATAACTAATGACGACGGAATCGATGCGCCGGGAATAAAGGAGCTTGCGGAAGCTGCCGTGAACTATGGTGAGGTATATGTGGTGGCTCCTGACGGACAGAGAAGTGCTATGTCCCACAGCATCACCTGCACAAAACCAATTAAAGTGTGGGAATATGACATGCAGATAGAAGGCGTAACAGCCTTTGCTTGTACCGGAACCCCGGCAGATTGTGTAAATATTGGTGTGAAGCAGCTTCTTCCCAGGACACCGGACTTTGTTTTTTCGGGAATAAACAGAGGATATAATATTTCATCAGATGTTCAGTATTCCGCTACTATTGGCGCAGCTTTTGAGGGACGTCATTTGGGAATCCATTCCATCGCATTTTCAAGAGGGGCCGACGACTGCAAAGAGGTGTGTGACAAGTACCTTGTGGAAATGATGGAGTACTGCATGCAGAATCCCCAGGGTGGAAATCAGATATGGAGCATTAATTTCCCCGAATGTCCGCTGGCAGAATGCAAGGGCATAAAGAAGGGGACGGTCGTATTTACTGATGGCTTCTATGATGATTCTTACAGCAAGGAATCTGAAGAGGCCGGCGTCAAAGGCTATCGCATATCTTCAAAGAGGATATGGGATGCCCCGGAGGGAACGGACTTAGGAGCTATCATTGATAATTATGTTTCAGTGGGCTTTGTAAATAATGTATCCTAAATCTGGCTGTGTTCAGTTGAACAATAATATTTAAGAAGTGACGGTTTAATTATTAAAAAGAAAATTTGTTTTGTTGCGTGTATAATGACTTTTCTTATGCTTTTTTCAGGCTGCGGCAGAAAGTCTGCGGTGAAAGGGGAAGAGGTTTTTTCCTGCAATCCTGACAATATGCTGGGCCTGGAGTCGGTATACATTAATGAAGGAATGACGTATATGCAGTTTGATGAGGAATATGTTTATACTGATGAGTATCCCTACGGCGTACAGTATTTCTTCACTAAGGGAAAACTGCTTCAGAACGACTGTGTTATTGTATGGCTGACGGATGACGAGTCTGTTGTATTTAAACCAGATGATGTGATGGTGGATGCAGATGCCATGACTCTTAGTCTGTCAAGTGAAGGTCTTGATCCTGAAAAAATAACAGCTGTTACTTTTGCTAAAGGCGACAGCTATAAGGTTGATTTTGAAGCCGGAGTTATCAATGCACAGTGCCACGGCGGAGACTGCACTGAGTTCTTTGAACAGACTTATAACTTTTCATTTGATTCCTGGGGTGCGGCAAAACAGGAAACCAGCGTAGACCCGGAGACAAGCGGACCATGAGGATAGTATTCGTATCAAATTATTTTAATCATCACCAGAAGCCGCTTTGTGAAGCATTTTCCAAAACGGGGGGTGTGAATTTCTGCTTTTATCAGACTGAGCCTATGGAAGAGGAAAGGGTACGAATGGGCTGGGGTATAGAGATAAAGGACTATCCCTATGTAAAGCTTTTCCACGATGACGAGGATGCAGCGCGTAGGGATATCCTTGAGAGCGATATCGTCATCTGGGGCGGTGTGGAGATGGAAGAAGAGATTGAGCCCCGCCTTAAGGCCGGCAAGCTTACTTTCAGATACAGCGAACGCATATATAAGGAAGGCCAGTGGAAATTTGTTTCGCCCAAGGGTCTTAAGAAAAAATACCATGATCACATACAGTACCGTAAGTCTCCGGTATATCTTCTCTGCGCCGGAGCCTTCGTGGGCTCGGATTTCAAGCTTATACATGCATATCCCAAAAAGAAATTTGTCTGGGGATATTTTCCTGAAGTAAAGCACTATGATATCGAGGAGCTGATGGCAAAAAAGAGCCATGAGGGAGAGCCTGTACGCATACTCTGGGCAGGCAGGATGATCGACTGGAAGCATCCTGAATATGCAATAGCTGTTGCAGATAAGCTGCTGCACGGTGATCCTATGTTTAATGCGGGATATGAGCAGAAGCTTCAAGACAATGGCGGTTTTACACTGACCATGGCAGGTGGCGGCGAAATGGAGGAGTCTTTGCATGCCGAGGTTAAGGCAAAAGGGCTGGAAGAGGTGGTGCATTTTACCGGTTTCCTTAAGCCGGAAGAAATCCGTGCGGAGATGGAAAAAGCCGATATCTTCTTATTTACAAGTGATGAAAAAGAGGGCTGGGGAGCAGTGCTGAACGAAGCGATGAACAGCGGCTGTCTTGTAGTGACCAGGCCTATGATCGGTGCAGTACCGTATATTGTTCAGCATGGAATGAACGGTATGGTGTGTGACGGCAAACTTTTAAATTTCTGCGGTATGGTCCTTGCTATGGCAACTGATCGTCCGGAATGCAGGGAACAGGGAAAGCAGGCCTACGAGACAATGGTGAAATATTGGAATGCGGAGAATGCCGCAGCACAGTTCATACGCGTAGCCGGAGAACTGATGGAGGGGAAGGAACCGACTTATTCCTCCACCGAGGAACCAAGCGGTGCCCTGCAGCCTATGTGCCGTGACCCTGAGATCGGTCCAAAATATGGCGCACGGTTCGTGCGGAGATGGTGATCTTTTCTTAAAATTACATCCCCCCGGGGGGCTTGTTGCTCCATATTGCTGTTAATATAATGAAAAAGCTACATATACTAACAGCTCTAAGGAGGGATTAAAATGGCTTGTTTTCTTGTATCAGCAACAGAGGCTGTCGTAGTTACAGCAATCGAAAAAGGAATGGGCGCAAAAGCCGCACAAAGTAATGAAGTTGCGGAAGACGCTGCATTCAAGGTACCCATAAGATCTAAATTGAAATGGCTTTCAAATATGCTTTGGGGCGGCTCGGTCCTGCTTGCATTTGAACATGTATGGCATGGAGAGGTTGTGCCCTGGTTTCCGTTCCTTACTGCGATGAATGATCCCGGTGATACTGCGGAAATGCTTCATGAAATGGCAACTGTCGGTGTTTCAATGGCAGCTTTGATAACGCTTGTGTGGGTTGCTATGTGTCTGACCGCAGATGCGATAGCAAAACGGACTAACGGAAATAAGACCAAAGCATAAAGGAGAGAGGAAAATGACTTTACTTATCACTGTTTTTGCAGCAGTTACAGCTACAATATTATGGTACAACAGAAAAGATGATTCTATGAGGCTGGGTACGCTCTGCTTTCTTTATTGGGGCGCTTCGCTTATGTGGTCTGTAGACGCTGTCTTTGAATATGTGGAACTGCAGGCAGAGTATTTCACTCCTGCCCTTGAGGATATCATTAATGACAGCTTCCTTGGTCTGTCTGTTGTTGCCCTGGGACTTGTCATCTGGCTTGTCCGCCTGCTGATAGCTGATCCCAAGGGTTCGGTACGCAGGGCACTTAAGAAAAGTGCATGACCGGATGTTGATAATCTGAAAATACGTATAACTGTTATGATCACGGCTTCATCCTTATGGGTGGAGCCGTTTTTATATTATCGCATTTCTAGTAATAGCTTATTTACAATTGTAGTTGAAAACCAAAGGTTATGCTCGTTATAATGAAAGGAGAAAAAGTGGTTGGAGAAGTATTATGAATACTGGATGAGTGCTATTCCGGGGCAGGAAGAAGAAAAAATCCGCCATGAAATAAATACTAATTACAGCAGAAATGAAGGACTAAAAATAATCGCACATCCGTCCGTGGGACTTGATAATGAATATTATATTTACTACGCTGAGAATTATGGCTTTGATGACTATTTAATTTTTGCTAGAGTTCCCAATCTGAATTAACAGGAGGTGATATGAGAATGGAAGAATTCAAAGTACTATTAAGAAATGTTGATCGTTATTATAAAGGATTTGAAGATGCTGTGGTTTCTTATATCAAAATGCCGGGGAATGCTGATAAGAAGGAACTAATAGAAAATTATATATTGGATCATCCTGAGGCAAATTCGTCTGATGTACTTGAGTATATGGTAAATGAGACGGGGTTTAGGAAAACATACGCTAATTACATTTTTGATTGCAATACCAGTGGACTTGCATCAGTATAAATTGGTGACTTTAATTAACCCGATGTGGCCATTAAACGGTCGTATCGGGTATTTTTTTGCCCTTCTCCATTCTTTTATGAAGATTTTGTGAAACAGTTGAAAAACAGTGAGTAAAAATCATATAATACTATGATGAACTTATTATGCACATATTATATTTTTCATGAGGGACGGGCTAAGGCGGCAGAATGAATATATTTAAAAGGAAGAAATCAATAATGAAAGACGACGCTAATAAGGGCAACCGTATGCAGGACAATTCCGGCGGCGGTTATGGCGGAAACGGCGGCAAAAAGAATAATAACGATAATAATGGCGGTGACAATAAGGAGCAGGGACGTGGTCCCAACATAATGATCTTCATCATTGTGACCTTTATAGCTCTGCTTGTTATCAGCTATTTTGTAAGCAGGTCTTCGGGGAAGAGCGATGAGATCACCTATGATCAGTTCCTGACCATGGTATCCGAGAATAAGGTTGAAAGCATATCAATAGAAGCGGATCGTGTCATCATAACTGAAAAGTCGAAGGGTGATAGCAAATTTGATATAGGCAAGACATATTTTACCGGCCTGGCTGAGGATTCTACAACCCTGACCGGTCGTATGCTGGATTCAGGCGTTGAGGTCAGCAGCAAGGTAGAGAGCGGCAGCAACCTGATAATCAATATCCTGCTTACATATGTACTGCCCCTTGTCATACTCTGGCTGGCGCTTGGCTTCATATTCAACAGGATCGGGCGTTCCGGCGGATTCGGTTTCGGTGTGGGACGCAGCAATGCCAAGATGTACGAGGGCAAAGAGACAGGAATTACATTTAAGGATGTGGCAGGTGAGGACGAGGCTAAGGAGTCTCTTGTAGAAATCGTTGATTTTCTTCACAATCCGGACAAGTATTCCAAGATCGGTGCAAAGATTCCTAAGGGTGGACTGCTGGTGGGACCTCCCGGAACAGGTAAGACCCTTCTTGCGAAAGCTGTAGCAGGTGAGGCTGGCGTTCCCTTTTTCTCTCTGGCCGGTTCAGATTTCGTTGAGCTTTATGTCGGTGTGGGTGCATCCCGTGTACGTGACCTTTTCAAGGAAGCCGAGAAAAACGCGCCTTGTATCATATTTATAGATGAGATAGATGCCATCGGACGCAGCCGTGATTCCAAATTCGGCGGAAATGATGAGCGCGAGCAGACACTTAACCAGCTGCTTTCCGAGATGGACGGTTTTGATGCCAAGAAGGGTATTATACTGCTGGCAGCTACCAACAGGCCTGAGGTTCTTGATAAAGCTTTGCTTCGTCCCGGACGTTTTGACCGCCGTATCATAGTTGAAGAGCCGGATCTTAAGGGACGTGTGGAAATCCTCAAGGTTCATGCCAAGGATGTGCTTCTTGACCAGACCGTGGATCTTGATGAGATTGCGCTTGCAACGGTTGGCGCCGTAGGTGCAGACCTTGCAAACATGATAAACGAAGCAGCCATTCTTGCAGTAAAGCGCGGGCGCGAATATGTAAGCCAGAAGGATATGCTGGATGCCGTTGAGCTGGTTAGCATGGGTAAGGAGAAGAAGGACCGCATACTTTCCAAGAAGGAAAGACAGATCGTATCCTACCACGAGACCGGCCATGCACTTATTTCTGCACTCCAGAAGAATACCGAGCCGGTACAGAAGATCACCATCATACCCAGAACTATGGGAACCCTTGGCTATGTGCTTAGTTATCCTGAAGAAGAAAAGTTCATGCAGACCGAGAAGGAGCTTCGTGCAGAGCTGGTAAGCATCCTGGGTGGCCGTGCTGCGGAAGATATCGTATTTGATACGGTGACTACCGGTGCAGCAAATGATATTGAGAAGGCAACACGCATCGCCAGAGCCATGATCACCAGGTTCGGTATGAGCAAGAAGTTTGGCCTGATGCAGATAGAAAGCGTTGATAATCCTTATCTTGACCGTTCTACCACTCTTAACTGTGCGGATGAGACTGCCGCTATGGTTGATGAGGAGGTAATGAAACTCATCAAGGAAAGCTACAAAGAGGCTAAACGTCTTCTTAAGGATAACCGCGATATCCTTGATAAGATAGCTGAGTACCTGATCGAAAAGGAAACCATAACAGGTCACGAGTTTATGGAAATCTACTGCAAAGAGAAGGGAATCCCTGTTCCCGAAAAGGGAAGAGGCGAGGAGAGCCTTGCAAAGATGCGTGAAGAGAAGGCTGCCGAAGAGCAGGAGAGCGATAATGCTAATTCAGATTCTCAGGCATCGGATACGGCTGTACCTGTAGTAGTTCCTGCACAGGGTAATGGAAACTCTTCTGATTGGTCTCTTAACAGCCCCATGGAAAATCCTTTATCCAATGTTGAAGGTACGAACGATGGAAAGAGTGCAGATCCGGGTGCCGGTCAGTCTAATGTTTCAACAGAAACACCTAACAGTGTCTCCGATGATATGGATGACATTGATGACGAAGACGACGATGATGACGATATGGATTTTGCCGCTGAATTAAGAAAGCGTGCATTCCGTGAAAAGTCCGATGACGATGGAAACTCGTGAGGATGAAAATAAAAAAGAAGATCATGTGCTGCCCGGCGGGTTTAATGTAACCCAGGAACTTAGGAAACTGCCTAAGAGCCCCGGTGTTTACATCATGCATGATCAGAATGATACGATAATTTATGTGGGTAAGGCCGTGAACCTGAATAACCGGGTGCGGTCTTATTTTCGTAAAAACATAGGCAGGGGTCCGAAGATTGACAGGATGGTAAGCCTGATCCGACGCTTTGAGTACATTGTGACTGACTCAGAGCTGGAGGCCCTTGTACTGGAAAATAACCTGATAAAGGAGCATGAGCCAAAATACAACACCATGCTCCGGGATGACAAGACTTATCCTTATATTAAGGTCACCGTAAACGAGGCATATCCCAGGATTCTTTTTTCCAGGCAGATGAAAAAGGATAAGGCAAAGTATTACGGTCCTTACACCGGAGCGGATTCAGTCCGTACTACCATAGACCTTATAAACAGGATATACGGCTTGCGAGATTGCAACCGTAATCTTCCAAAGGACATAGGAAAAGAACGCCCTTGTCTCAACTACCATATAGGCAGATGCTGCGGTCCTTGCGTGGAGGGAAAGGAAAGTTCTGAGGCATATAGGGAGAGAATAGCCGGTGCAATGAGTTTCCTTGGGGGCAACTATGCGCCTGTCATGGATGACCTTCGGGAAAAAATGAACGCTGCGTCAGAGGCATTGGATTTTGAAAATGCAGCAGCCTACCGTGACCTGCTTCAGAGCGTGGGAAACATAGCACAGAAGCAGAAGATAGAAGATACCGGTTTAGAGGACAGGGACATTATCGCGCTTGCAAGAGATGAATCTGATGCAGTGGTCCAGATTTTCTTCCTTCGGAATGGCAGAATGGTGGGTCGGGAACACTATTATATGAAGAATACGGAAAGCGAGACGGATGAAAGCATCCTTACCAGCTTCCTGAAACAGTTCTATGCCGGAACGCCCTTTATCCCAAGGGAAATAATGATGTCCATAGAAAGCAGCGAGAGCCGGGTGATCGAAGACTGGCTTTCAGAAAAGCGGGGAGCAAGGGTATACTTAAGGACTCCTAAAAAAGGACAGAAGGAAAAGCTTGTGGAGCTTGCAGCCGGGAATGCCGCCCTGGTTCTTTCAAAAGATAAGGAAAAGATAACCCGTGAGGAAAGCCGGACGATAGGTGCTGTTAAGGAGATTGAGCAGCTGCTTGGCATGGAAGGACTTGAGAGGATGGAGTCCTACGATATCTCAAACATCAGCGGTTTTGAGAATGTGGCGTCCATGGTGGTATATGAAAAGGGCCGGCCAAAGAAAAGCGATTACAGGAAGTTTAAGATTAAGACCGTAAGCGGTCCCGATGACTATGCCAGCATGCGGGAAGTTCTGACCAGAAGGTTTACGCACGGTCTGAAGGAAAGAGCAGAAAAGACGGCAAACGGACACTTTGACAGGTTCCCTGATATAATCCTGATGGATGGAGGCAGAGGTCAGGTAAATATTGCCCTGCAGGTACTGGATGAATTGAACCTTAACATACCGGTCTGCGGAATGGTTAAGGATGACCACCACAGAACAAGGGGCTTATATTATAATAATGAAGAGATACCAATAGACAGGGACAGCGAAGCTTTTAAGTTACTTACCAGGGTTCAGGATGAGGTGCACCGCTTTGCAATAGAGTACCATAGGTCCCTTAGGACAAAGGAGCAGGTTCATTCTGTGCTGGATGATATATCGGGGATTGGCCCGAAACGCAGACGTGAGCTGATGCGGGGCTTTGGTTCACTGAATGATATACGAGAGGCAGATATAGAGACTCTTATGGAAAAGGGAAATCTTCCCAGGAATGCGGCGGAGTCGCTGTATGAGTATTTCCATAAGGCAGACGAATAGGAATAAAGAATACAAATGGCAGAAACAGAAAACAAAAATCCTAAAAAAAAGTTCATAATCTTTGTGCTGAAGTTTGTTCTGTTAATAATACTGGCAACGGCTGCTTATCAGCTGCTGTTCTGGTTTCTGTGGAAAAGCGAAGCCGGGCCTGATGCTTATGACTCTTCCTATCAGAGAGCATTGCTTAGACAGATATATGCACTGGAGGATCCGGCAAGGGAGCCTGAGATTATAATTTTTGGATCATCCTATGTTCCTTATGGCATAGATACCAAAACTATCGAGGAAACGCTGGGTGACGGTACGAAGGCACAAATTTTGGGAATAGAGGCGGCAATAGGTATACCTTATCTTATAGATGTCCTTAAGGAAGATGCAAAGCCCGGAGACACTGTTGTGTATATTCTTGGGGAATCTAACCCCACCGAGACCAGCATAATGTCTATATCGGCTGCTCTTGAGCCTGATAAGGAAAAATTGTTGGCATACTGGGATAAAGAAGGCCACATCCCTGACACATACCTTACCTGGAGGAAGATATATGCCCTTACTGCTGCGACACCCTTAGAAATGGTAAGGAGCAGATTGTCCGACAAAAAACAGGTCTATGAGATCAATTCCTTTGATGAAAAAGGAAACATGACCGTTGAAAGAATAGGCACGGAGATCAGTACGAATGCAGATAGGGATAACACTATAGAGTTTGAAGAGTTAAAAAATGAATCCTTTGATGCACTGAATGATTTCAAGCACTACTGTGATGAAAACGATATCACCTTTGTCATAACCTATTCGCCTACTGTTGAAGAATCCTGGAAAGAAGACGGGGGAATGTTCAGTACATTTGATAAAAATGTTGAGGACTATATGGAGGCGGATGTGCTGGGGGGATTTGAGGACTTCTTCCTGCCTGGCGAGTATTTTTACAACCATCCCCTGCACCCGAATTCAGAAGGCGCAAGGATCTATTCCGAACGGGTGGCTGAGAAACTTAAGGAATACAAGCAGAAACAGTAAGTTAACAGTTCATAAATATGGTGGTATAACAAGGATGTTATACAGCAATTGTGAGGGAACAGTGAGCCATGGATGGCGAACGCCGAACAATTGCAATATAACAAGGATGTTGTACAGCAATTGTGAGGGAACAGCGAGCCACGGATGGCGAGCGCCGAACAATTGTGGTATAATAATAAATTAGTGTTTTATGCTCATACGGCATATATGCCGTCAGGGGCTTCTATATTGAAGAAAAGGACTCTTACGCTGAAGCCGGATTACATACGGCAGAAGGAGGTACAATGGCGAGCATCACTCTCCAGAGATTGATTGACAAATTCAAGCTGGTAAACCTTACTGAGGAAGTGGATATAAAGAAAATAAAGATCCACCAGCCTGATATCAACCGTCCGGGCATACAGCTTACGGGATACATGGAGCACTATGATGCCTCCCGTGTGCAGATAGTAGGTTTTGTCGAGTATACCTATATGCAGTCTCTCTCTCAGGAACAGAAAGAGAAGATTTACAATGAAATACTCAATCATCCTACGCCGGCATTTATATACTGCCGCGATTTGGAGCCGGATCCCTTTTTTAAGGAAACTGCCATAAAGTACGGCGTTCCCCTTTTAGGCACATCCAAGGCTACATCCGCCTTTATGGCAGAGAGCATCAGATGGCTTAATGCCAAGCTTGCCCCCAGTATACAGGTGCACGGAGTTCTGGTGGATATCTATGGTGAAGGCGTGCTGATCACCGGTGAAAGCGGAATCGGTAAATCTGAAGCTGCCATAGAGCTGATAAAGAGAGGACACAGACTGGTAAGCGATGATGCGGTTCTCATTAGAAAGGTCAGCGAAGATACTCTCATCGGAAGCGCTCCCGAAGTGACGAAGCATCTGATCGAGATAAGGGGTATCGGAATCGTTGACGTAAAGCAGATGTTCGGTGTATCCAGCGTAAAGGATGACCAGGAAATCGACCTTGTCATAAAGCTTAAGGATTGGTCAAAGGATCAGGAATACGACCGCATGGGTCTTGAGGATGAGTATACAGAGTATCTTGGAAACAAGGTAGTGAGCCATACAATTCCCATCAGACCGGGCCGAAATCTCGCAGTTATCTGTGAGTCGGCAGCAGTTAACCATAGACAGAAGAAGATGGGTTACAACGCAGTTGAAGAGCTGTACAAGAGAGTACAGGCATCTGTTGGCAAAAAGGAAGAGGAAGAGGAGGAATAATAATGGGTAAGGTTATATTTGGTGTAGATCTTGGAGGTACAACTGTCAAAATGGGACTTTTTGATCCTGACGGAAATGTTACCGAGAAGTGGGAGATACCTACAGATAAAAGCGATGAAGGAAAGAAGATTCTTCCTGACATTGCAGATGCTATAAAGAAGAAAATGGCAGAAAAAAATGTGTCTAAGGAAGATGTTATCGGCGTGGGCATTGGTGTTCCCGGACCTGTTGACGGAGACGGTGTAATCTTCAAGGCCGCTAACTTAGGCTGGGGCACTTTCTCAATAAAGGAGACCTTAAGCGGACTTCTTGACGGTATAAAGGTTGAGGCAGGAAACGATGCAAACGTTGCAGCTCTTGGCGAAATGTGGAAGGGCAGCGGAAGAGGCTATAGCAGTCTGGTAGTTGTTACCCTTGGTACCGGCGTAGGCGGCGGCATTATAGTTGACGGAAAGATCCTGACAGGTTCTACAGGTGCAGGCGGAGAGATCGGACACATCCACATCGTTGATGACGAGCCTGATACCTGTGGCTGTGGCAATAAGGGCTGCCTTGAGCAGTATGCATCCGCAACAGGGGTTGTTCGTCTTGCAAATAGGCGACTGGCTGAGGATAACGAGCCCAGTTCATTAAGGGAAGGCGAACTTTCTGCTAAGTCCGTATTTGATGCAGTAAAAGCAGGCGACAAAGTAGCTATCGAAATAGCTGAGCGTTTCGGGGATTATCTCGGAAAGGGACTGGCAGCAGTAGCCTGCGTAGTAAATCCTGAGGCATTTGTTATCGGCGGAGGCGTGTCAAAGGCAGGTCCTGTGCTTTTCGATTACATAGATAAGTATTATAAGAAGTATGTTTTCCGTGGCTGCAGTGATGTAAAGTTTGCACTGGCTGAGCTGGGAAATGATGCAGGAATATACGGAGCTGCTAAGTTAGTTCTTGGATAAAGATGGCAGAGCGGATAGTGACTGGTGAAATAATAGAACGCTTAAAACAGCTTGCAGGTGCGTCCAATGTACTTACGGACGAGAGTATGAGCCTGCATACCACTTTTCGTGTGGGCGGAAAGGCTGCGGCTTTTGTGATGGCTCGCGATGAGTCCAGCCTTAAGGCTGTTTCGGAATATGTTTCATCAGAAAAGATACCTTTTTTCCTTGCTGGAAATGGCAGCAATCTCCTGGTGAGCGACAGCGGTTACGACGGAGTGATAATTAAGCTTGCCGGTGATTTTGAAGAGATAAAGGTTGAAGGCACCAGGATAATTGCCGGTGCTGCTGCATCCATAATCAAGACGGCAGCTGTGGCAGCAGAGCATGGACTTACCGGACTTGAATTTGCATCCGGTATCCCCGGAAGCGTTGGCGGGGCTGTATTTATGAATGCCGGTGCCTATGGCGGAGAAATAGCGGATATTATAATAGAGGCCTCCACACCTGACGGTGCAATAAAAAAGCAGGATCTTGAATTGTCATACAGGAGCAGTGTTTTCAAGAAAAACGGAAGGGTAATAACCGGTGCTGTTTTCGAACTGCAGCAGGGTGACAATAGTTCTATAAGGGAAAAGATGGAGGAGCTTAAGAATAAGCGTCTTGAGAAACAACCACTTGAATATCCCAGTGCGGGCAGTACATTTAAGAGGCCTGAGGGTAATTTTGCAGGAAAACTCATAATGGAGGCCGGTCTTTCGGGAGTGAACGTAGGGGATGCCTGCGTGTCTGAAAAGCACTGCGGATTTGTTATAAATAAAGGAAATGCTACAGCAGATGATGTTTACAAGCTTATCTGTCTGGTAAGGGATAAAGTAAAAGAGCATTCGGGAGTTACGCTTGAACCTGAAGTAATAATGCTTGGAGATTTTGAGAAACTATGAAGATCAAAGAAGTTGATAAAAAGCTGGTTCTTAAAGATGGTGAAACGGGAACCATAGATATCGAGCTGCCGAAGGAAGAGATTACTCCAAAGGGACAAATGTCTTCTCCCAAAGAGAAGGGTGTTGATAAAGCTGCAGGGAAAGATGAGCCCAAGGTGAAAGAGCCTTCACACAAACGGAAGACTCATTCAGGCAAAGTGGCTGTAACTAAGGATAAAATTTCTGATGTTGAAGATTTGTCTTTGGAAAAATCGACAACAGCCCATGCGCACAATAAACATGTTGCAAAGAAGGTACATATATCGGAGGAGCCGGAAGTAGCTCAGAAACATCAGCCGACAAATGAACTTTATTTTGATGTCATAATGATAGTTTCGATCCTTCTATATCTTTTTGCCCAGACAGAAGGCTTTGAAATATTCGGAAGGGAGTGCAAGGCAGGAACCGTACCGTATGGAATATTCATGATAATATCTATGATTTCCCTGTGCGGACCTTCACTTGTATTTATGAAAGCCGGTGCAAAGCTGCTTATACATAATGAAACCAAAAGGTACATATGGAAGAACAGGATATTGCGTATGGCTGTCCTTCTTCTGATAGCTACTATTTTTTATTACATTTCCGATTTGATGGGTGGCCGTGATGACTGGGATATCTGGACTTTCATAGGCGATCTTTACTGCAAGGAAAGGATAGTTCCCCTTGCATATATGTATTCTTATATCGGCTTTCTTATCTGTCTGCCTTTCTTAAGGCCTATGGCGCAGAATATGAAGAACCGTGATTTCATCTATCTCATAATTATAGGAATAATATTACAGACTGTAATGCCTGAGATTGATGATAAGATCTGCGAGGGCAGGTACATTATGAATCCGGCGTTTAATCTGAATTGGCTTCTGACTAATTCTATATTCTATCCCCTTGTGGGCTACTATCTGCACCACAGAGTGACAAGGGAACAGATAAAGAAGATACTCCCTTTTGCATGGTTGCTGACTGTACTTGATATGTCCATGATAATATACAATACTTATTACCACACGACATATATTGAGAGTGTGGCAATATACATGGATTACTTATATTGGGTTGGAATACTTGCATCAATATCGCTGTTTATGACCATCAAATTGATACATACGGGACATCCCCACAAGGAAACTGTCCAAAAGGTCCTTGCTTCCATAGGAGGATGCACATTGGGAGTATATCTTGTATTTCCTGCCGTACTTGACCGTATAAAGATATTCGATGACCTGGAGTATATGATATTTGGAGATATAACAGGACCGGCAAAGATTTTCCCGTCACTGTTGTGGATATTAATAGTTTATCTGATATCCTTTATACCGGTATGGCTTTTCAGGAGGATTCCTTTTGTAAAGAAGACCATGTAGGAAAGAGTTCACTGTTATATAGGGGCTGGAACAGATGACTTTTGATGATTTAGAGAATTTCATATCGCTGTTCTTTACAATCGTCGGTCTTTTGTTGTGTTTATTTAAATATATAACATATTCAAAACGTGGATATCTTTATCTGATAACTTTCTTTGTTCTGCGGTTTCTGAGCGATTACTATTGGATGGTATATCAGCTCATAATGCATGATTCACCGGATTCCTACAGATATGTGGCAAATATTGGCTGGAATATAGGATATGTGGTTCTTCTTTTCACTATCATTTATTTCCAGACTCCGGAAAGACGGCGTTTTTTACATCCTTTGATAGTATTGCCGTTACTTACCAATATTCCCCAGATGTTCCTTTATCTTCCATATGATTCTCTAATTGTAAATATATGGGAAGTCGGCGTTACAACACTTATAATGATCTTCTGTTTGAAGGATATAGTTTTCTATGTCAAAAATAAGAAAAACGGAATAGGCTTTCCGCATTTATCGGTTTTGGGTTTGGCATATGTCGTAACTGAATACGGTATGTGGACATCTTCATGTTTTGACTGGCCAAGTGAACTGCTTAGCCCCTACTTCTATTTCAATATTTTAGAATCGCTGATCATTATTTTCTTTGCATGGGGTGCAGGGAAGGATTATGAGTACAAGGAGCTGATGTCAGTCAAAACTCATGATGCCGAGCTGCGCACACAGGCTGCTATACAGGCGGTTTTATCGTTTCTCATATTCGGCGGGTGTATTGCAGGATACTTTATTGTAGAAAAATTTCTCCCTTTTTACATTTGTGTTGCTCATGATAGAATAATTCAAATCGGGATTTGAAGGAGTATCACTATGTGGTTTTTATTAGCGCTTGGTTCGGCAATCTTTGCCGCACTGACATCAATATTGGCAAAGATAGGAATTGAAGGTGTCGGATCGAATCTGGCTACTGCGATCCGTACGATGGTTGTTGTTATCATGGCATGGGGAATGGTATTTATTACTCATCAGCAAGCCGGAATAAAAGACATTAGCCAGAAATGCTGGATTTTCCTGATTCTGTCCGGCCTTGCTACTGGTGCCTCATGGCTTTGCTATTACAAGGCCTTGCAGATGGGAGACGCTTCAAAAGTCGTCCCGATTGATAAGTTGTCCGTTGTCATTACGCTGATACTGGCGTTTGTTTTTCTGCATGAAGAATTTACTTTTAAGTCAGTGATAGGGTGTATCCTGATTGGAGCCGGAACATTGCTGATGGTTCTGTGATACAAATTCAAGTTTGTACATATAGAAACACTTTTGTAAAAAGGGAGAAAAATTTTTTGAATATACTTTTTCAAACGGATTAAGCCTGATAATTTATGCCGTATCTATCTTTTTGATCATTATGATCATGACCCTTCTTTATCTTTTCTCGAATTATTATGATAAGCTGAAAAAATTACGCCTGGAGATGGACTTTGCAAAAAGGAGCAAGAACAGCTTTATTGTTACCCTTATAGTAACATTTATGCTGATGTTCATTGTTGTGGCCTATAATACGAAGGTGCTGTTTGACTCATCGGTTGGAGGCGTATACGAGGATGGTGATGATAAGATACAGATGATGTCTACAGATCTTGATAATTATCTTACTGTTGCACAGTCTACGCTCCGTGTATCAGCGGATACCATCTACCTTATGGATAAGAACGGAAATTCTTCTCGGGACATTTACAAGTATCTTTCTGATCAGACAGTAAAACAGGCTGAACAGTTTGATGAGAATTTCACTGGCCTATATGCTTATGTAAATGGTGAATACCTGGACGGTTCAGGCTGGATTCCCCCTGAAGGGTTTGACCCGGAGTCAAGGGACTGGTATAAGGCGGCATCTGAAGAGCCGGGGGAGGTTGTGATAGTTTCCCCTTATGTGGATGCACAGACAGGCTATGTGGTTGTTACCTTTGCAAAGTGTATATCCGAAGATGAAGAAAGCGGAAAATTCAATGTGGTCTGTCTGGATGTGATAGTCAATTATATAAACGATGCTGTATACAGTACTGATATAGCCGGTAAAGGCTACGCAATGGTTGTGAATGATGATGGATTTATAATTGCTCATCATGAAAAAGAATATAACGGCAGGTATATTTCTGAAGTATATGATCAGGATATAATGCCGATGGTCACTGAAACAATCGATGGTCGTTTTAATGCATACGTGGATGATGAGATGTGCACGCTTTTTGTTCATCCTATAATGGGGCAGTGGTATGCGGTTATAGTTGTCACGGATGAAGAGCTCTTTGAAAATGTAAACTCCCAGCTGGTGGTTAATATCATAGTATCTATGATAATCTTCTTCTTCATATCATATTTCTATTATTTAGGATATAGGTCAGAGCAGAAGAATGCCACAAAGATAGAAGATTTGAATATGCGCATGGTTACTGCACTGGCATCAACTATTGATGCAAAGGACCGTTATACAAGCGGTCATTCCCAGCGTGTTGCGGATTACGCTGTATTGATCGCAGAACATATGGGAAAATCCAAGAAAGATTTGAAGAAGATATATGTTGCCGGTTTATTGCATGATGTAGGAAAGATCCGTGTACCTGAAGAAATCATAAATAAACCCGGGCGTTTGGAAAAGGATGAGATGGATGCAATCAGGATACATCCCGTCAGCGGATATCATATTCTGACAGGACTGCATGAAGATACAAGGATAGGCTACGGAGCTAAATACCACCATGAACGATATGACGGAACCGGGTATCCAAACTGTTTGGAAGCAGAAAATATACCTGAAGTGGCGCGTATTATTGCAGTGGCTGATGCCTATGATGCTATGGCCAGTGACAGGAGCTACCGAAAGGCGCTTCCCCAGGATGTTATTCGCAGTGAAATAGAGAAGGGCAGGGGAAGCCAGTTTGATCCTGAGATTGCAGACGTAATGCTTTCCATTATTGATGCGGATAAGGAGTATAAGCTGAAACAGAAGGATGCCGTTACAGATATTGTGCTGGTTATCGATGATGTTCAAATGGCTATAACTCATGTGAAGCATATCCTTGAGAAAATGGAAAATATCAAGGTGGTAAGTGCAATGAATGAAGAAGAGGCATTTGAAATTCTGGAACAGACAAATATTTCACTTATACTTTTGGACCTTAAAATAGCGGATATAGACGGATTTGACATGTATGTGAGGATCCGGAAGAAATATGCTATGCCGGTAGTTCTTATGACCGGAGATAAGAGCAAGGAAACTCTTCATAAAATACGTGAGCTTGGCATAGACGATTATGTGACTAAGCCGCTGAATCCTGCGATAACAAAAGAAGTGGTTTATGGCATCCTTCACAGGTCTGAGATAACGCCTAAGTCATTTATGCTTTGAATCTTCATCTGCCCGTATTTCATCAATTTTAGCCAGCAGGTTGGGATACTTCTCTCGGAGAAGGTTTCGGTGTTCATGTCTTTCTGCACGGTAGATTTCGTATGCTTTGGGGTTATGTTTTTTGAAGTAAAGTTCCCTGCGGCGTCTGGCTCTTACCACATCGTTTATGAGAGTACTGTCTGATTCTGCCAGCCTGCGGTCAAGTTCTGCGTGGTAGCGGACCAGAGCTTCCTTTATGCTTTCGATATTGTTTATAGAATCCTCATTATCTTCCGTATCTGCGGAAAGATCATCAGGTGCATCATCTTTGTCAGAATTATTTATGTGGG
The DNA here is from genome assembly GCA_000621425.1 of Lachnospiraceae bacterium AB2028. Lineage (GTDB taxonomy): Bacteria > Bacillota > Clostridia > Lachnospirales > Lachnospiraceae > NK4A136. Next base: position 207,721 of record JHYJ01000003.1, on the reverse strand, counting down.
CGGTGCCGTGCTCAGTGTCATAGACGGCAAGCTGCATTTCTACGATATCGAGAAACTGTTCTTCGTCCAGTATGCCCCAGGAAGGTATAAGTTCATTTAATATATGGTCTTTTTCATCCCATTCGCTTTCAAGCAGTTTTCTGGAGAAGTCTATTGCCAGTTCCTGCATACGGTTTTCTGCATCTTTTCCGAAAGCCCATTCAAACTGTGCCAGCACCTTACGTGCGTTACTGGAATGAAGGTCTGATTCACTTGATTGAAGGTTGCTTTCGGCAATTTCCTTTTGCAGGTATTCGCTATTTTCGACAGATATATACGGATATTTGTATCCGCATATTTTTAGAGCCTGTTCTATGCGCGGTATAACAGCCCATTCCGAAAGCAGTATTCCGCATCCGAACTCATGAAGCTCATCATTTATCTTTCCTGCATGCTCTGTCAGGAAGAAACGTACTCCCTTTTTTTTGAGGTTTTCATATAGTTTCAATAGATATTCAGCAGCGGTGATGTCTATGCTGCTTATGCTTCCAGCGTCCACTATCACCACTTTAATACCGTTTCTGATAGCATTTTCTATATCTGAGCAGAAATCCCCGACATTTGCAAAGAAAAGCGGTGACATGAATTTATAGATGACAACTCCTTTTATCGGATATACATCCCTATAACGATCGATGGGAAAAAAGCCCTCCTGTCCAGGTATGCATCCAAGAAAACTTCTGGCAGGTTTAGAAGCACGTATTATGTATATGACAAAGGAGAGAATGACACCCGCGAATACACCGTACATGGTGCCAAGGATAAGTACGGTCAAAAGTACTGCTATGAATATGAAGAATTCTATCCGGTCTGTTTTAAAAAGCTTAATTGCTAAGGTTATTTCAAGTATTCCGATAAGTGCGGATATAACTATGGCTGTCAGGATGGGAACCGGAAGCCAGCCAATGAAAGGAGTGCCCACTAGGAGAATTACTACCATAGTAATGGAAGCAACTAAGGACATTATCTGTGAACGGACCTTATACTGGTCAGCAATACCGCTTCTGGATACTGAACCGTTAACCGGACAGCATCCGGAAAGAGATGCAGCAAACATTCCTACGGTATATGCCAGAAGTTCCTGTCTGCCATTTATGTGCTGACCGTTCTTCATAGCAAAATTCTGTGTGGCAAGCAGTGTTTCTGCTGTAATTACAATTGCTATTACCAGAGAAGTGCTGATAAGCTCCTTTGGGTGTGCGAACAGCCATGTGAGATCCGGGAAAGCAAGGGGCATAAGCCCGGGCTTGGGCGTATCCAAAAGTTTTACGCCCAGATCTGATATGGGAGTAAATCTGCCCAGCAGTGCACCTAATATCATCATTATCACCGTCATGGGTATGCGGGGAGATATCTTTTTGAAAATAAGTATTATTACTACGGTAGAGAGGCCGAGGACAAAAGACAGGAGGTTAAAATTCTTAAGTGCTGATTTTATTATCTCCGGGACAAGCTCAAAGAGTTCGCCGCGCAGCGCATCGCCGCCGAAGAGCTTGGGCACCTGCATAAGTATTATTTCGCAGCCGATGCCGGTTATGAAACCTCCCATTACAGGCGAGGAAACGAAACGGGTGAGGCGGTCAGCCCTAAACAGCATGAACAGACCAAGCCAGAATGTTACGCATATTGTCAGTGTGGGTATTAGGCTTATGGCCTCTTCGGAAAATGCCGTTAATCCGAGGGAATAGACTAATGCGCCTGTAAGTGCAGCAGGGGCGGCATCTACACCAAATACAAAACCGGGGGATGAAGTGATAAGTCCGAAGAACAGTATGGGAAGTACGGAACCATACAGTCCGTACACCGGCGGGAGGCCGGCTATCATTGCATATCCCATGGATATGGGAATAGAAATAAAGGCTATTATTACTCCAATGAATATGTCACCGGGAACATATGATAATTTGTAGTCTTTGTATTTATTCGTCACAGTCGGGAGAATACCTCCTCCTTCTATGGTGGAATGGTTTTTTGTATTCAGTTATCGGTGGTGTCTTCCAGAAATTTGTTTAAGCTCCTGTCAGTGTCTGTTCTTTTCTTTAGTTTCAGTATTCGTTGTTCAGGCATCATTTTATGGATATCCCTAACATCTGGCGTTTTTCCTGAAAAGAGCTCAGACTGGTACAGATAGGTTTTTTTATCAAGGGTATCTTTTTCTTTGGAATCATTTTCTTTTATATAAGAATAATCAGAATTTTTATTTGCCATGTAACCCCACCTGCCTTCTTAAATATTGTATCATTTTTTATCCCAAACGGAAACCGCCCGTGCTTTAAAATGTTAGGTGTTGCTGATATAATGTTTTAGGCACTAAAAGTAAAATATATGGAGAGAAATATGCCGGATGTGATAACAACTGCTCACGGAAGTGGGGGCAGTGATACAAAAAAATTAATAGATGAGATTTTTGCGCCTGCTTTTGCAAACGAGACCCTGCTTGCCATGGAGGACAGCGCAGTAGTACCGGGGAGTGGACGAATTGCGGTGACTACGGACAGCTTTGTAGTGACGCCCCTTGAGTTTAACGGTGGTGACATAGGCAGGCTCAGTATATGCGGGACCGTAAATGATCTGCTTATGCGGGGAGCTGTGCCCAAATACATAACCTGTGGTTTTATTCTGGAGGAAGGACTTGAAATCAGTACTCTGAAAAGGTGCGTTGAATCCCTGGCGGATACTGCAAAAGAGGCCGGAGTCCATATTGTGGCCGGAGATACCAAGGTAGTCGGTGGTAATGGCGGCATGTACATAAATACTTCCGGCGTAGGGCTGTTTAACGAGGAGTCTGTGCCGGATATATCGGCTGCTAATGCTGAAGATGGGGATGTTATAATTGTTTCCGGTACTATGGGGGACCATCACGCAACGATAATGGCCCACAGGCTGAATATAGAAACTGATATAAAGAGCGATAATGCCCCGCTCACTGAGATGGTAGGGAAACTGATGGAATCAGGAATTCCTATTCATACAATGCGGGATATCACCAGGGGTGGTCTTGGTACAGTGCTTAAGGAATTAGCTGAAAGCAGCGATAAGGCTTTTTATATAGAAGAAGAAAAAATACCGGTGACGGATGCGGTAAGGGATTTTGCTAAACTGATGGGCATAGACCCTGCATACATGGGGAATGAAGGGAAACTTGCCCTGATACTTCCCGGGGAATACGCCGACAGGGCCGTTGAACTTATAAAGAGCAGTGCCTACGGCTCCATGGTAGCAGTTATAGGCGAAGTAAGGGACGAAGAAAAGCGTGCCGGGAAGCTTATAATGAAGACCCGTATAGGCGGCGAGCGAAATATGGACATACTTAAGGGAGAAGGCCTGCCAAGGATATGTTGACGATATGACGTGTTTTACGGCTGTAGGGCAGGGTCGGAACGGGAGTTTTTGATTTATGAGTGCGAGTATCACCGCAGAAGAATTTATAAAATTGGCCCCTGAAGATTATTATGTGATCGATCTTCGGGACAGGGAGGCTTTTGACAAGGACCATATTGAAGGGGCATATTATTTTACGCCGGAGCAGATACAGGCCTTTTGCGAAGACAAGGTTTCAAATGATCTTTCAAGTGAAGCCTTGGAAGGTTCCGGACTGAGGCTTTCGGAAATAGTATCTTCCGGAAGGAAGCTGGTAGTACTCTGCCGTTTCGGCAGGATAAGCGCTGATGCTGTTGATGAGCTGCGCGATGCAGGGTATGACGCATATAATCTGGAGGGCGGTTATGGAGCCTATGTTTACCGTCTGGCATCGGGGGCTGCTGAGGATGATGCAAGGCGCATCAGCATAGAAGAAAGCATTACTAAGACTTTTAAGAAGGATCTTTTTTCACGGTTTACGAAGGGCATAGTCAACTATGAGCTGGTGCAGCCGGGGGACAGGATAGCTGTATGCATATCCGGAGGAAAAGACTCCATGTGCATGGCCATGCTTTTCAAGGAGCTTCAGAAACACCACAAATTTCCTTTTGAGATAGTATTCCTGTGCATGGATCCGGGGTACAGCGAGGTAAACCGCAAGGTCATAGAAAGCAACGCAAAGCTTATGGGGATACCCTTGACCATATTTGAGACAAATATATTTGATGCGGTATACAGCGTGGAAAAATCCCCCTGTTATCTCTGCGCAAGGATGCGCCGGGGATACCTTTACAGCAAGGCAAAGGAGTTGGGCTGCAACAAGATAGCTCTGGGACACCATTTTGACGATGTCATAGAAACTGTGCTTATGGGAATGCTCTACAGTGGGCAGTTCCAGGCCATGATGCCCAAGCTTCACAGCACCAATTTCGAGGGAATGGAGTTGATAAGGCCGCTATACCTTGTCAGGGAGGATGACATAAAGAGATGGCGTGACTATAATGGGCTGCATTTCATACAGTGTGCTTGCCATTTTACCGATACCTGTACGACCTGCAGGCCGGAAGGCGAGGGCGGTTCAAAGCGCCTGGCGGTAAAGCAGCTGATAGCGGAGCTTAAGAAGACCAATCCAAATGTGGAGAATAACCTGCTTAGGTCCACGGAGAACATTCCCTTTGAAAAAATGCTGGGCATCAAGATAAACGGTGAAAAGCATGCCTTTACTGAATACTATGATGTGCCCCAGGATGAGCTGGCAGGGTATCTGAACGAGCAGATAAAAAAACATTCAGGGGAAAGTAAAGAGATAATTTAGGGAAATCCTGCAATATAAAAAACAAAACATTCATTATATAGATAAAAGTGACAGATAAAGGACAACGGAGGGATGGCATATGTCAATACTTGTGACCGGAGGGTGCGGATTTATAGGAAGCCATACTGTGGTTGAGCTGCAGCAGGCAGGTGAAGATGTGGTCGTAGTAGACAATCTTGACAATTCTACAAAAACAGCACTCGACAGGATAGAGGAGATAACCGGTAAAGCGGTAAAATTTTATGAAACCGACATAAGGGACAGGGAAGGACTTGAGGAAGTCTTTTCTAAAGAGCCTGGAATAAGCGGTTGCATACATTTTGCGGGGAAAAAGGCTGTAGGCGAGTCGGTAAAGCTCCCTTGGGAGTATTATGACAATAACATACACGGCACCCTGGTACTTTTAGATGTAATGAGAAAGCATGGTGTGAAAAATCTGATCTTTTCATCGTCTTCTACGGTATACGGAGACCCGGATAAAGTGCCGGTGACAGAGGAAAGCCCGAAGAAGCCCTGCACAAATCCCTACGGTTCCACTAAATCCATGCAGGAAACCATACTTACGGACATACAGGCTGCTGATCCTGAGTGGAATATCGTGCTGCTCAGATACTTTAACCCCATAGGAGCGCACAAAAGCGGAAAGATCGGTGAGGATCCAAACGGAATCCCAAACAATCTTATGCCATATATAACCCAGGTTGCAGTAGGAAAGCTGGAAAAACTCCATGTTTTCGGGAATGACTATCCCACATCTGACGGAACCGGCGTCAGGGACTATATCCATGTGGTTGATCTGGCAAAAGGTCATGTGAAAGCACTGAAGAAATTTAGTGAAAAGGGAAGCCTGTCCATTTATAATCTTGGTACGGGCAGGGGCTACAGTGTTCTTGAAATTGTGGATAATTTTGAGAAGGCCACAGGTATTAATATCCCCTACCAGATCGATCCCAGACGCCCCGGCGACATAGCTGAGAACTATGCCGATGCCTCAAAGGCAGAGCGTGAGCTGGGATGGAAGGCAGAGAATGGCATCCGCGAAATGTGTGCCGACAGCTGGCGCTGGCAGCAGATGAACCCGGACGGATACGGAAGGTAAAAATGCTCAAAAAAATACAAAAAAGTTCTTCAAAAAATACACTATTTTTAAAAAATATGTGTGATAATATAGGCATATAGATAGTGTGTAAGACACACAATACTATCTCCCCCTCACCTTAATGCCCCGGCATCTGCCGGGGCATTATTTTGTGCGATAAAGGCATCAAATGCGACCATGTTTACATGGTCGCAAGAAAAAAAGCTATCCGGAAGAAGGTCATGCTTGCATGAACCGCCGCCCGGATAGCTTTTTTTCGTATGAGCGCCGTGTTTACACGAGCGCTCATTTGATGCCCAACGCATCATCGGGCAGGATTTTCCCTGCCCGATGACAATAAGCGGCCAATTCCCCGTGAAATCCCCATATTTTTGTTATAATTACAATAGTTTTAAAAAGTTCGCAATTCGGTACGCTCGGCTATTTATAATGTCTATGTAGAGGTGGAAATCTTATGAAAGTTGTACATATGAAATGGTCACAAGTTGATGAAAGCAGGGCTCTGTGGAGCCAGCCGGTTTTTCACCTGCTTATTTCATCCAGGGCCGAGGCTCTGGCCGTGATTGATGACGACAAGGAGGTAAAGGCGATTTTCGCATTTACCCTTAATAACGGAAGGGTAAGGGTGCTGGAGTATAAGAGCTTTACCGGAAGGGAAAATGACAGCACATACCTGTTTTTTTTCGAAGTTCTAATGAACTATTCAGAGATGACGGGGAATGTATTAAGCATAGATGTTGCAGCAACGGACAATATGGCACTGGTTTCCTACCTGGAGAAACAGGGATATGAGAAGACATATGAATATGTAGAGGTTAAAGGAAAATTATCAGATATCAAGCTGGCTATGGATGAAACGGATATGGGGGATATATCAGCTGTCAGCGTCGGTGATTTAAGCTATGCGGAATCTTTGCAGGTTTCAAAGGCACTGAACGAAGAACTGGGAGTACCGCTTGACCAGGTAAATATAGAAATGGATTACGATCCGGACCTGAGCCTATGCCTGTTTTCCACCAAATCGGCTGCAGATGTCAAGGCTATGATACTGATAGGCCGGGATGATGAAAACCTGAAGATAGAGTACCTTTATATAAGGAAGGATAGTGTAAAAGTAGCTCTTTCACTGGTAAAAGAGACTTGGGTAAGGGCAGGAAAAATGTACAAGGATGATGTTAATGTTGTATTTGAGGCAATAAATGATGAGTCTGTAAAGCTTGCAAAAAAAGTTTTGCCCAAGGGCGAGTTTAATGAAAAATACAGATACAGACTGAATATAAAGGATTAAGGCAAAATTGTGCATGAGGTATTTCGGTAACTGGGGATAAGGAGAGCCGGGATTATGGATCTGAAAGAAAAAGAGAAAAATAAATCCGTAGAAAATGTAAAAACTGAACAGAAAAAGGTTCAGGAGGAAAAAAATCTTCTGAAAGAAGAGGAGAAAAAATCCGAAAAGCAGCTTGCCCAGGAGAAGAAGGATGCTAAGTTTAAACCTGAGGTGGATAAGGAGAGCCGTAAAAAATGGGTGCGTAAAATGGCTATGTCCCTGATTGAATGGTCAGATGGCATTGCACCTGATTTGGAAGATGTGCAATTGCCGGTATCCATAGGCAGCCATGAAAAGGTTATCGAAACCCCTGAAATAAAAGCGATGATAAAAAAAGAGATAAATGGGATTGAACTATCGGATGCGGAAGTCGTTACGCTTAACACTCTGGAAGAAAATGAACTGATATATGAGATTGAAATGGAGGCGAAGTTTCTTAAGCTTGAGTATAAGTTCAGTGAATGGAGTGAAGCTGACAAGGCTTTTATGATCGAGCAAACAGAGTCCGGTGATAAGGAACTGATTGAAAGAGCGAAAAAGGCCAGGAAAAACAGAAATGAACTTAAGAAAAATGCTGTTCTGAGCCTGGAAAGAAACAAAGGAAAACTTAATGCTCTGGAATTAAAAATGATTTCCATTCTTCCTTTGGATAAGCAGGAGCAGATATTAGGAAGGCGTGGATTAACCCTTAAGGAAAAAGAAGAAGAATATAACAAACTGTCCGAAATCAATGAAAGAAAATACGAGAAATTGTCAAAAGCAGGGAAGGAAAAGTTCGAGCTTGATATTTTTATGCGCGCATATGTGGGAGAAGAGGACTTTCTTAAATACCCTGTTAAGATTCCTGATTACGAAAAGAAGGAAATATACAAGGATAATCTTGATCAGGTGTCAGAGTATACCAGTGGCATAAAAGCGTGGTATATGGCAAAGAAATCAACAGATATGGAGATAAAGGATATTGCTGACCAAAGGACACTGGAACGTTCCAAGCAGCTGTATGCTCTTTATAAAAAATTTACAGAACAGGAAAAAGCCAAAAAAGAAGGACAGGGGAAAGAACCTGGAGATAAAAAACAGAATTTCTTTGAAAAAAAAATAAAGAAAATGGAGGAATACAGACGAGATCGTTTTACCAGTACTATTATGGCGTATCTGGATAGGATCGATGGACTGCGAATGGATCCTAACAGTGCGCAGGATGCTCATGATGCACTGTTTAAGCTTGAGGAAATCACCAGGACATATCATGAGGTTTCCGACAAGGAAGTTCCAAGTAATCCAAATGATATAATGGCTTACCACGATAATCTGAGAGAGCATTTAGATGAGCTGACGAACTTGGCTGAAACATCTAAAAGGGTCATAGGCAGCTTGTATAGGACTATGGGAAAGTCCGTAGGATTTAGCAGGGAAGTAGTCAATATTCGGAAGGAGCTGGAAGAAAAAAATGAACTTCCCAGGCTTGCAAAGGAAAAAGCAAGAATGGTGAATGATATTCTGAGTGGTGGGAAGAAAAAGGATGATTCAGAAGACATCGATGAAATAGATATTAAAAATAAGAAAGATAAGGAATTAATCGATGAGAATCCGATAATTGCGGGTGAGGAGTCCGAGGAGAAAAAAGAAGATAAGAAACCTGAAGATAAGGCTAAGGAAAAGGACAAGAAAGACGAAAAGGCAGCCAAAGAGAAAGAGAAGAAAGAGAAAGAAAAGAAGGAACGCGAGGAAAAGAAAGCTAAAGAAAAGGAAGAGAAAGAGAAGAAAGAACGCGAGGAAAAGGCTGCCAAAGAAAAGGAAGAAAAAGAGAAGAAAGAACGCGAGGAAAAGGCTGCCAAAGAAAAGGAAGAGAAAGAGAAGAAAGAACGCGAGGAAAAAGAGAGAATAGAAAGAGAAAAGAAAGAACGCGAAGAAAAAGAGAGAATAGAAAAAGAAAAGAAAGATGCTAAAGAAAGGGCTGAAAAGGAAAAGAAGAATAAAGATAATGAAACTAAGGAAACAGTAGATTTACAAGAAGAATACTATGAAACAACGGGTTATTCCTACATTAGTTATAATGAGGGGCTTTATAATACTGCTAAGTTAGATGATAAGATTATTGGGAAATATTTAGTAAAGAATAATGGAAAGAAGTATTACGATAACGGTAAGATGATGAAAAGCCGTACAAACCGCGCTGAACTTGCCAGACAGATAGGGGATATAGAGAATGTAAGTAATGAAACATACAATTATATAGATGGGATTCAGGACAATAGCCTGCTCAATTATCTGATAAACCATATAGTTGAGTCGCAGGATGTTTCTCAGGATCCGGGGGTAAATGCGTATATTGTAGAAACGCTGCAGGCTCGAATTCAGAATAATGTAAAATATAAGTATGATAGCGAGGAAGGTCTGGTAGCTGTTAATGAGGAGGATAAGACGAAGGCTCTGAATGAACTTAAGGAGATAGAGCGTAGAAGGGTATTAACAGACAAGTCCAAGAAAACTGAAGAGATTATAAATGGCCTTTCTGACATGATGGATCTTCTGTTTGTCAAACGAACCATAGCAAATTTAAGCCTGATAACGCCTTTTAGGAAAAGGCACCTTATGGCACTGATAGATGAAAAGACGGAAAAAATAGCATTTAAGGATAAACCGTTTATTTATCTTCCTGATGTGAAGCAGAAGGAATTCCAGAGTGGGTATGAGTGCTGGGCAGATACCACTTCGAATCTGCTAAGGTATGCAGGGTATGATGTAAAGATAAAAGATGTAAAGAGCTATGGGGTCAAGAAAGGTGATTTTTTCGACCAAAACAGGAATAACTATAATGACATAAGTGATTATGCGGATTATATACTTGGAAAAGCAAAAGGGTATTCCCTGGAAGAAAGAGGAATAATCTGTTCTACTAAGGATAATGGCGGACTGACAATAGATGAGCAGGTTCTTGTATTTAAGGAGGCTGTAGTTAATGCGCTTCGGGAAAATACTCCTATAGGCATAGGCTACAGTGTGCATTATCAGACTGTAGTAGGTATAGACGGCGATAATCTGATACTGAAGAATCCCCTTAGTAATGACAGCAATGATCTAAATCAGCTGACAAGAAAGAGTATTCTGGATATCGTGGGGAAGAGTGCACTTCAGCATAAGCATGCACAGAAGAACGGAGAAAATGCTCCTGGCTTGGTGAAGATGTTCCGCTTGAAGAAAATAGAATATACGGATAAAGCGAAAACTACTGTAAAGCTTTCGGGACCGGGAACAATGGTTTATAACAATAAAAAGCAGGCTGTAACCACAGGCGAGATTTACCCGTTACATGAACACCAGGCGAAATCGGTAGCCTTCTTTGATCCTGTAAGAAGCGTTCATACATATTATCCAAAGGTGAAAACGACATGAACATAGTACTTTACGAACCAGAGATACCATATAACACCGGCAACATAGGCAGGACCTGTGTTGCCGTTAATTCACGCCTTCATCTGATAAAGCCGTTAGGGTTTTCGCTTGATCAGAAAGAAATAAAGAGGGCGGGGCTTGATTACTGGCCTAAGCTTGATCACCGGGTGTATGAAAACTATTCGGATTTTTTGGAAAAGAATAACCGCCCAAAGATCTGGATGGCAACAACCAAGGCCCACAAGCTTTATACGGATGTATCATTCGATCCGGATGATTACATAATGTTCGGTCCGGAAAGCAGGGGAATCCCAGAGGAAATTCTGGTTGATAATGAGGAAACATGCATACGGATCCCGATGTATGAGGATACCCGTTCCATAAATCTTTGTAATTCTGTTGCCATCATTCTGTATGAGGCACTGAGGCAGAATGACTTTGAGGGACTGAGAAAAGACGGTGAGCTGCATAGATTACAGTGGAAAGATGTTTAGGAGGTCTCTGTGGAACAGATGAATCTTACCCACTGCTTATGCATGATATAATCCACGCATAAGCAGTTTTTCTATTTATAAAATTCATACGGGCGTCGGCTCATTCTTGTAATTCTGAAATTCCTGCTTATGATTCCAAACAAAACAGGCAGGGATTAAGGAAAAAGTTTGCTCATTAATCCTTGTCAGCAGTCCAAAGAAGGGAGAAAATTATGAGTAAACAAAAAGTAATGAAGAGCTATGATGACCTGGTGTTCAGTGACGACTTCATGTTCGGCAAGGTGATGGAGGATAAGGAGCTCTGCCGGGAGGTGTTGGAGTGTTTGCTTCAGCAGCCGGTAGGTGAACTAACAGAGTTACAGACACAGCGAGAGTTCAGGTTTACATCCGACGGAAAGCCTATTCGGCTTGACGTATATAACGAGGACAGCGACGGACGGATATATGACGCCGAGATGGAAAATTTAAACCATAAAACGGTTGAGCAGCATCAGCTTCCCAGAAGGAGCAGGTTTTATCAAGGGGCAATTGATATTGATTTCATGAATAAGAAGTTTTCATATAAGCTTCTTCCTGAGAGCAGGGTAATCTTTATCTGTACATTTGATCCGTTTGGACATGGACTGAGTAAATATACATTTCGTGAAAGATGTGATGAAAATTCGGAGCTTTGTCTAGATGACGGCACAGAGAAAGTGTTCTATAATTGTAAGTACGAGGGTGAAGATATTCCGGATGGTATCAGGAACTTATATGCGTTTGTTGGTATAGGACGTGCAAGTGATGAACTGACAGAAAAGTTAAATTCTGCCGTAGCAAAGGCACGCAGAAACGAGGTCTGGAGGGCACAGTATATGAAAGAATGGGTTGTAATACAGGATGCGAGGGAGGAAGGATATCTTGAAAGAGATACCGTAAAAATATCCGAAATGCTTCGTTCCGGTAAAACTGCGGAAGAAATAGCCGATTTTTGTGGCTATCCTATAGAGCAGGTGAAAGAGGTGGAGAAAGAATTGCTTATATCTACAGAATGACATACACATTCATCATCCCCACCATTTCGGTGGGGATGTTTTTTTCACAACCAATCAAAATTTGAAATTTCCCTATTGACATATAGTCTTTATGTGTTACAATGAAACCACTCGATAAGAGGGATCTCTCTCAGAGATCAATCGGTGAAGTCTGAAAGCACCGATAATCAAATAAAATTCCAAAAGAAGAAACTGAATACGGAGATGTTATTTTTGTGCATTTTTGTCGCTGTTCGTTGTTTTTGCAGCCTTTAGTTTTGCACGAAAATGTCGTTTTATGCGTAAAAAAACAGAAAATGCCGGAAATTTTTCGGCGGTTTTTGGCCGGCCCCATAATAAGTGTGGGACTGATTTCGCAGAACGTGCTTCGATCGCACCTTGACAACTACATGATGGAAATACACGGGAGGCCCCCATCCGGGGAAACAGCGCCACGACCCGCTACAAGCGGCGAGCGGCTCCCGAAAAGTGCCCTTGCATCCGCTCTGGTAACCGAAAGAAAAGATTGGTATTCAGTTACGAATATTTAAGCTGCGAAAAGGCGGCAGAAAGGTGGAACTATGACACTTAGAGATTTTAGAAATTGCATTGAGTTCAACATAGAGCATGGCATAAGGCATGCAGTGCTTGGCCTGGGAGCACCGGGTCTCGGAAAGTCCGAGATGATACAGCAGATCGGCGAGAAATACGGCTACAAGGTGATAGACCTGCGTCTCGCCCAGATGTCTGAGGTGGAGATCGGCGGACTCATCTATCCGAATGAGGATCACACCAAGACCAGATGGCTGGCACCTGAGATCCTGCCGGATGAGGAAAGGGATGGCAAAAAGACTATCCTGTTGCTGGATGAGATCACATCTTGTCCGAAGCGCGTGCAGGTGGCAGCCTATCAGCTTGTCCTTGACAGGCGGGTGGGACAGTACAAGCTGCCGGAAGGCACTATCGTGATTGCTCTTGGAAATCGCGAAACGGATGACGGTGTGTATGTAAAGCTTGCGGCACCTTTGGCGGACCGTTTTGAAATCCATAATATCGATGTGGATTACAGGGTCTGGAAAGAGGACTACGCCATACCGAATGGTATAAATGGATATGTAGTGAGGTACTTAAACTGCTATCCCGAGTCACTCCATACCCAGAAGAGCGGCACCGATGAAATGGTATTTGCCACGCCGCGATCCTGGACCAGGGTAAGCGAAATCCTGAACTGCGCGGATGACATAAGCAGTCCGGCTGTCAGGTTCAAGATCATCGGCAATATCGGTGATGTTGAGGCACATAAATTCTTCCAGTTCTGTGAGAAGGATTACGGAATAATGATCGATAAGTTTATTGAAGGCAGTATTCCGGCACCAATTGATCCGGCGGAAATCGAAATGATAATCGATCATCTGACTTCAAAGGCGGCAATTGTGTGCAGATCTTCCGCCTCACAGAAGCTTTCTGAAAGAGACCGTGAAATACTTCACGACATCGTCGACTGCATCCTAAGGCTTAAGCGTACTGAGTTTGTTACCTACGCTATGAAGCGGCTGTTGAAGGTTAATCCTAACATCATCAAGTCCATTATATTTGAAATGGATGATCCGGAAATGGAGAAGTATCTGGACCGGATGGATAAAGTGGTTGCCTGTGCATAACAGGCGGCCACGGCAGGGATTCTTTCGAAGGTGCCGCAAAAAGCGTGGCAGAAAGGAGGTACTATGGACTTCAGTACAAACTATGTGAATTTTATCAGGAAGATATATTCACTGGAGAAATCAGAGAGCAATCATCTGGCACTTATGGAACTGCTCAGCCTATTTGAGTTTTCCGAGTTGCAGGGATATAACACGGATCTTACCTACGATACCATGAGTACCCTCACAGGTTTTTACCCTGAAATAATGGATGAGCTTGCACATTACTCTAAGTTCAGGAGAGAGAAATGTTTTAAGAACGCGGGTACCCTGAACAAGATGGCTGAAAAGATGGTAGATGTGCTATGGCTTTACGGTAAAAAGGCCGGCAATCATGCAAAGCCTGCAGATGCACGCTACGATGCAAGAATGATAAACAACTGGTTTTGGACGGACGATTACATCGTTGCGGGGAATACTATCCTTTATATAGAAGTAAAGGATATCAACGGCATAGCCAAAGTTCCTGCGTACCTTGCTCAGAGGTATATTGAACGACTTGGGCAGGGGAGCCTTAGGATAGGAGAAAAACAGCTGGAGAAAGTTGTGATAGATCCTGGCATCAAGACGGTGGCTGCACAGCCGGAACTCATCCATACGTCTGTGCTTGAATTGACACAGGGTGTAACAAAAGTAGAGATTCCTCAGGATATACTGAGCACTACGAAGATATTTTTCAGACTATCGCCGGATCAGGCTGACAGGTACAGGCCGGTTACAGGGTATAAAACAGCTGATGGCGGGTGTCTTCTGTCAAGTAGTTTTATGGGGTCTTACGACATTAACTGGGGCTATTATTTTCCGCAGGTTAACCTTTACAGGAAAAAGACCAGTCAGGACAGCTTTGACATTGACTACCGGCTGAAATTCGGGAATGCTTATAATGATTTAAGTCATGGCCCGTATTTATCGTTTATTACCGGAGATGCCAGCAGAGCAGTGTCACTTTTGGGGGCGAATGTATCGGAACCCTTTGAAGATATTGACAGGATTGGAAGTCTTCTGGTCGATAATATGAGTGATAAGGAAAGACAGGTTATCAGGAGGGGGGTTATACGTGATCTATACTGTGTCTTTTACGACCGCGAAGATGGACCGGTGCTGCAGATATTAATAGGTATTTGCCTGCATTATGACGCTGATATTGCGGATGTACATTACAAAGGAAGGGAGTATACGATATTCAGGGCCTTTAATGCATTTTCTCCGTCAGGCGAAAGTCATGCTTTTATGATAGCTGATGAGAATGGCTGTCTCAATGAAGACGATGATGCTGTAAACTATTATAATGTTAAGCAGTATTACATGAGAAGATTCAGGCTGATAAATATACTTAATTAGGACAGGAGGAATTATGAATCAGGATATAAAAGACAGAATTGAAGATGTCAGGGCAAATATATTACTGGAGCAGCCCTTTTATGGGACTATACTTTCCCACATCCCATTGGTGGAGGATGAAAGAATTGATACGGCGGCAACAGACGGGCGCAGGATAATCTACTCGCCTGAATATATGGGGCAGCTCAAGGGAAGCGAGATAAAATTCATCCTTCTGCACGAGCTGCTGCATATCCTTCTGCTGCATTTCTCCAGAAGGAAAGGAAGGGACCGTGTAATATGGAATATCGCAACAGATTATGTGATAAATCTGACACTGAGGAAGAGCGGCTATTATGGTCCGGATGGAGTGATTTATCCCCATTATAATTTAGGCTGGGAAGAAAAAAGTGCCGAGGTGTATTATGATGAGTTGTACAATTCGGAGGATGAGGGCGTGAAGAAAATGATCGAAAGCGTCAGGAGAGTGATAGAAAAATCTGAAATAGGGAGACTGGTGCCGTCTGACCTGATGGGAGACTATGCGGAGCTTTCACCGGAGGAGGAAGAAGAACTGCGGCGTATGTTCAAGGATTCAATAAAGAAAGCGATGGTCTTCGGCGGAAAGCCGCCGGAAATCATTTCCGAGATGTACTTCACAACAAAGCCCAAATACCTGCCCTGGGATAGCCTTCTTAGGGAATACCTGCAGGAAAATGAAGCTGACGATTCTTCATACTTAAAGCCGGAGCGCAAATACCTGCATATGGGTATGATAGTACCGGGGGCTGATCCGGATGAAAACGATCTCGGCGAGATATGGACCTTTATAGATACATCCGGCTCCATATCGCAGGAAACAGTTATGGAATTCCTGACGCAGCTTAAGCAGATCCTAAGTTCCTACACCTGTTCACTGAACCTGGCATACTGGGATTCAAGCATAGGCGATGTTTATAAGGACATACAGAAAAAAGAAGACCTGCTGAAATGCAAGACATACTGGGGCGGCGGCACGGATGTTGCGTGCGTATACAAGTATATTGAAGAAAACAGAATACGGCCATATCTGATGCTGATACTTACGGACGGGTATTTTGATGATATGCCGATGATTCCGGGAAGCCTGCGGAATAGCACGATAATGGTACTTAGCGAAGACTGTGGAAGGGATATGCGGAGGTACGGGAAGATCGCAAAACTGCAATAGCAGTTACATAAAAAAGTAAAATTAGTTAAAAAAATGTGATACGATAGAAAACAAAAGGAGGACATTACAATGGGAATCGATTGGGAAGAAATTCTTGGAGCCGATGGTGAAGATCTGCAGGATGCATATGATGATGCAGTCTGGGATGCACTTGAGTACGAGGACAGGGAAAATAGGGCGGCTAAACAGGCAGAGCTAAACAGATTAAAGAATGAGAAACATTACATCAACTGTCCCTTTGACGAAAAAGATGAGGCTAAGGCTTTGGGGGCAAGGTGGGATCCTGATAAGAAGAAGTGGTACTACACTGGCGACAAAGATCCTGCGAAGTTTGAAAAGTGGATGTAGAAACATTTAATTGCCGCTAAAAGGCAGAAAGAGAATATATGAACAAGAAAATCAGAGACAAGCTTCTTGACGGAATGACTGAGCCGCAGAAGCAGGCGGTACAGGAGATAACACATGACCTGGAGATAGTAGCCTGTGCTGGTGCGGGTAAGACCAAGACTGTTACCCACCGTATCATATACATGATCGCAAACGGAGTGAAACCGGAGAATATCGTGGCGATCACTTTCACAAGGAAGGCAGCCGCAGAAATGCGTGGACGTATTTATGATGTGGGCGGCCGCATCCTTGGTAATACGAAGGGATTTGCGGATATGTATATAGGCACGATAGATGCTTTCTGCCTTAAGATGCTGCAGGAGTATGAGCCTGAGTATGCCAAGTTTTCAGTCCTTGATGAAGTGCAGACCAAGATTTTTCTTGAAAGATACAGCGACGGCAGGGAGGATATGACGGGACTCAGGGGATCTGTAATCGACAGAGCGGTCAATCTTAACCGTAACGGGTCAAAGAATCCAAGGAAATTTGACTATTATTCGAGCCTTATGTCCATGCTGAACGGTACATGGCATGATCATTCCTATAGGGACAATTGGAGTCCTGAGGTTCTGGATTGTCTTGCTAAATACAATAAATGCCTGTACGACAATAAGTATTTTGATTTTTCATCTATGATCAGAAAGATGATCGAAGGCCTTGATCCGGAGTCGGATACAAATGGTGGACAGATATCAGAGTTTGGCCAAAAAGTTTTTGACAGGGTTAAGTACCTTATCATAGATGAATACCAGGATACTAATCCGTCACAGGAGTATCTCACAGGGCTTTTTAAGAAATATGGCAACGCCAATTTGTGTGTGGTAGGTGATGCGGATCAGACCATATATCAGTTCAGGGGAAGTGATGAGAGCAATATCCTTGGTTTCAAGGAGAAGTATGATGCTGTACAGATCCGTCTGGATAAGGATTTCCGTAGTACTGATGCGGTGATTGATGTTGCTAATCATTCTATAGAAGGAAATTACACAGATGGACAGGAACATATTCCTATGGTCCATGGGGATATAAAGGGCAGCAGCCTGGCATATGAAGAAGGTGACATAGTATGGAAGGATTTCTCAGGTTACGATAGTGAAGCCGACCATATGGTAAGGGAGATAAAACGTCTGAATGCCGGCGGCATTCCCCTTTCTGAGATAGCGGTGCTTTTCAGAAAGCGCAGGGAATATGACTATGGTGTAATAATGGCCGATTTCCAGAATGTCCTGTCCGCAAAGCTGAAGGAGAATAATATTGAATATATCGTGGAGGGCCTGAATACCCTTCATACTACGGATGAGTTTGCTGCGATGGAGCATCTCTTCTTTTATATTACGGCAAATTATCTTTCAAAGTATTCCAGTATGGTCATTGGTTTCCAGGCACAGCAGATAAAGGACACCTGGCTAAAAGTGTGTAATGACGAGTCATGCTATGAGTCTGCTATTAAAGACCTGGATAAGAAGATGAAAAAAATCTGTTCAAAGGAAAAGGTCTTCGGTCATGAATTTAATATGCAGCAGATATTTCAGGAGTTTCTGGCGCATTTTGATTTTCTGGAGCGGGATGATAACCGGGCGCGGACTGCAATGTACAATTTCGGCAAATGCAGCCGTGTGATAGCTGATTTTGAACTGTTGTACTTTAATGAATCAGCCCAGTACAAAGCGAGCCGGTTCTGCGAGCATCTGATGCTGATGGTAACAGACATGTATCCTGAGGGCGAGCAGGACAATGCCATGATACGCGGTGACGCAGTGCGTCTTATGACGGTTCATCAGTCAAAGGGCATGGAATTTACGGCTGTATTCATTCCTGCACTTTGCGAGGGAATATTCCCTTCCGGAAGTTTTTGTATGCCAGGCAGGGTATACAGTGCAGCTGATGCATTAAGAAGTATGGCAGGTTCAGCAAATGCGGATGTACATACGTGGGTGCCTAATTTTGACGGGTATTATGGGGGAGTAGACGCAGAACGCAAGCTTTTCTATGTAGCTGTCACAAGGGCAAAAAAATATCTCTTCCTAAGCTATGCTGATAAATATGGTGAAAAGGATGAATGCAGGTCAGAGTTTTTAAACGAAGTCCTGGAATCACCTTATCTAAAGTATTATAAGCATCTAGGGGATAATCCGGATTTCAGGTATTCGGATAAGGCATTACCGTTTATGAAACAGGATCCACTTCCGCTTACGCTCAACTTTTCACTGCTTTCCAATTATTATGATTGCCCTTATCGCTTTAAGCTTTCTAATTTCTACGGTTTTGTGCAGCCCTATTCGGAAGTGCAGGGATACGGAACCGTGCTGCATGAGATTATGATGCACATACATCGTACCTGGATAGATCATGAAGAAATAACAGAGGACAACTTGAAGCAGATAGTTGAAACTGCTGTTTATCTGCCCTTTGCAAATCCGGTGCAGATAGAAAATGCGAAGACCGGTGCAATGAACTGTGCGAAGGCCTATATAAGGCAGAATGAAAAAGACAAGGACCGTATGGTTGCGTCGGAAATGGATATCAATATTGAGATGGGTGAGGGCGTAAGTGTCAATGGCCGTATAGATCTGGTCCGCACTGTTCAGGTGGACGGCAGTGAAAAGCTTGCCATTGTCGACCTTAAGTCTGCGGGGAAGGATGCAGAACAGTGCCTGAATGCAGAGCAGTTAAAGATTTATGCCATCGGTTACCAGGAGGCAACAGGCCGGGATGCAGACTATCTGATGATCTACAATCTGGACCACCCCGACGGTTCAAGGAATGCAAAGGAAGAGGTGCAAAGCAATGCACTTATTTCAGCACGTGACGGCATCATGGAAGCGGCCCATAATATTCGCAGCGACAATCTGCCCAGAAGGAAGGGCGAGAAATGCAAGGAGTGCTATTTAAAGCATCTGTGCGGGAAAAAATGAATAGAGTTGAATGTCATAGGAGAAGAAAAAAATGAAATCATTAGATGAAAATCAAAAAAAATATTTGAATGAAATATCAAAAAAGATAAATGCTAAAGGCGAATTGGATGATTCACAGCTCGAAGTGATCATGGATGAAGGCGACAGAACGCTTGTTGTTGCCGGTGCCGGTGCAGGAAAATCATCAACTATAGCAATAAAGGTTGCTTACCTGATTGAAAAGTGCGGATATGATCCTTCAGAAATATTAATGCTTTCTTTTTCACAGGACGCAGTTGCTGACCTTCGGAGCAAGGTTGAGGCATTAGGCGTGAAAGTGGCAGGAGGACAAAACAACGAAGGCTGTAATGTTCGTACATTTCATTCAATAGGTTTGGAAATTATAAATTTCAGTGAAGAGAAAAAGATTGTTAAAGAACTTAATCAAACAACTTTTAATGATTTTTGTGATGAGAAATGGAATGATGAATGGACTAAGTATTGGAATAAGCCTGATAAGGATAATAAAAAAACATGGCGGGTTATGCAGACATTTATTAATAGATTCGAACAGAGGGGATATGATAATGATAAGGAAGCCTTTGATGAAATGAAGAAGAGGGCAGAAACAGACAGTGATAAACTGTTTTTGGATATGGCTTCAAGTTTTTGGGACTATTATGTGGAGTATAAAAAGAATAAAAAGAATGAAAAGAATGAAAGTATTATCAGCTACAGCGATATGATCATCGACGCTTATAAAAAGCTGACGGAAGAAGATGGGGGAAAACCGGATTATAAATTTAGATATATTATTGTGGATGAGTATCAGGATATATCCAGGCAAAGATACAATTTGGTAAAAGCACTGGCTGATACATATGGCACAAAACTGATGGCAGTCGGTGATGACTGGCAGTCTATATATCGTTTTGCCGGTTCGGAACTATCTCTCTTTACGGATTTTAAAAACGAAATGGGAAAGGGTAAAGATGTCAGACTTATACGTATGAAATATACATACCGGAATACTCAGGCTCTGATCGATATCGCAGGCAAATTTGTTATGAAAAATCCTGCTCAGATTGAAAAAGAATTGGTATCCATGACCGGAAATGTTGTGGACAATCCGGTCGTGATCGTAAATTATGACCGGGAATTGCAATTCCGTTATTATAATCAAACCGCCGAGGGTGATGAACAGGTTGTCAAAGAACCAAGATTAAATGATGATGAGTTAGAACAGATATTAGATGAGATCGTTGATAACAGAATAAATGAAGGAAAAGATCCGTACGGAAGTATACTCCTGCTCGGAAGATATGGAAGGGACCTGAAAGAATATAAATATGGCAACTATAAAAAAATAGGTAGAAGGAGAGTCTTTTCATTCAAGTATCCGAAATTAAAGATTGAATTTTTGACGGTTCACTCATCCAAGGGACTTCAGTATGAAGATGTAATCATCTTAAATGGTTCATCAGGTGAAGGATCCTATTTTGGCTTTCCTTCAATAATCCAGGACGATCCGGTTTTAAAATATGTTGAAAATGAGAATAGTGACGGTGCTGTCAATGAAGAACGAAGGCTATTCTATGTTGCTATGACCCGTACTAAAAACAGGGTATATATTGCGGCTCCGGGAAATGATAATTCTGAATTTATAAATGAGATAAGGGGAGAAAATGGTGTGAAAGAAATAGCTCTGCAACATGTAGAGCGGGAAATTTTATTAACCAGTCATATTAATAATGACAAGATATTTAATGTAACATGGTATGATCCGATAGGACACAAGGAATATAACCTTTGGGATACTTTGATAGAGATTATAGAGTCAATAAAACAATTTATGGGTGGATCCTTTTTGGTAAGTAGTAAAAACATGGATGATGTATTGAATAATAGAGTGGAAGGTATTGATGATTTTATTTATTCATGTTTTATTGATTACATTGTGGGTAGTGGGTTATTGATTGTAAACCATGAAGATGGAAGGCTTGTATGTATTGATGCTAATAAGCTGAATTCATTTAGTGAGGATGACTTGGCAGATTTAAAAGAATTTTTGGATGATTCTGATTATCTGAAAGATAAACAGCTTGAGACGGATCCTAAATATATAGAGTTATGTACTGTGCTGACAGAGATATCCCGAATGTATGCTTATATGAGTAAAACCGGAAAAAATATGTTTGGGATAAAAAAGACAAAAGAAATTTTATTAGGAGAGGGAGGTAATAATACCAATCCGAGTTTTGGAGCATTGAAGAAAACTAATAGTGATATTAATGAAAATGCTTTAGCAGAAGACTTTGATAAATTGGAAAAGTATGGTGTGCTGAAGCTTACGGAGTTGCATTTCACAGCTGGTGATGGTGAAAGAAAATATAAAGCATATGTTCCGGGCGAGAGTGATGAAGGTTTGGAAGAGTTAATACAAAGACTCAAAGAATGTTTTTATGAAGAACTGTTTCAATCATAGAAAATGATCAAAATGTATGGGAAGGGGGATTACTATGTGGATTGTTGTTTTGACTAGTACTTGACAAAAAAGGTTATAGTAAAATTATTATGACGTCTTGTAACAAAATCAAATTCAGAAAGGTTATTGAAAATGAAAGTAATTATACGATATGCAAAGTTAAGTTCGGCAGATTCCATTGAGGTGTTTGGAGATTTCAGATATGAAATTGATATTGATGTTTCCGGAATTGATAATCCTGATCAGATGATAATTGATAATACTAAAGCTGTAATGGAAAATTACGGAGAGTACAGACTTGAGCGCTACCTTGAAAAGGATGCGGATGTTTTTGCTTGCTTCCTTGATGATGTAGCCGATCCGTTCTATATCAGCAAGAAGGATGAAAAAAAAGATCCTGTATCTATTGTTGACGGAATGATCCGAAGAATGAAAGTGCGTAGTGCAGTGCTGTCTAATGGTCTTATTACGCATAAGCTTATTGACCTTGAGCCTGTGGAGCATGACTATATTTATGCAGAGAGTATCGTGACAGAGTTGAAGGATTCTGAAAAAAATATTAGTGGTGAAAAAATCACGGCGTTTTTCCCTTATCGCGATGGCGGATATTCGAAGATTCCCAATCGTACATGCGTGGATAATACCATTCCTTTTGTATATTTTTTGAAAGGAAACATCATTTACGAGGAGCAATTTTACGATGAGGATGTAGAATGGAGTGATGAAGCGCATGATTATGTAAAAGCGGGGACAATTACCCCATGGAGTTCAAAGTCTACCTATGCAACTGATTTTGAAGTAATATCCATTGGTTACGGAAATGATGTGATCTATCTCTTAAAAGGGGACACAAATGGACACATTTATAGTGATGCCTATAATCCTCCCACGGATAAGGATGAATCATATAAAGGCTTGTTCTATTCTAACCTGAGTTTATTTCATTTAAAAAATAATGAGGGGGTGTTGCTTGGGCAAAATTTAATTCCATGGAAATACATTTATCATGACGGACAGGCTAGATTTAAAACAACATCAGAATCTTATTTGGAAGAAATGATAAAGAACGATAATTTTGTATCCATAAACCCTGGTTATTCCATAAAAATGATTATAAGAGAGTCGATATCAAGAGCTCTGAAAGACAATGGATTTGATCTTTCTTTAGATTTTATGCCGGGTAAAGGAATTAATAATTCAAAAGATGTTGTTTATTTAAACACAAAACAATCAGAAGATTTATTTAACTGCTTCGTTGATGAATTCTCATATCCTGTCAGATATAAGACGAATCCTGAAAATGTGGAAGCAATCATTCTGTCATGCATAGACAAATTGAATGAGAGTAGGACTGAAGGAGGGGTATCTGCAGAAACAATGAAAGATTTTCTGGATACGGTTAGTAAACTGGTCGGGGACAACACAATAATAAAGGAAAGAGATCTTAGAAGAACTGCCATCCATGAAATGGGACATGCCTTGGTTGGAAAGCTGGTTTCAAATATAGATGGTTTGTGGGATACGGTTACAATAATTCCAGAGAACGGTACTGGGGGACACTGCGATTATTCAAATAAGTGTCGGGACCTGAATATGGAGTGTGAAAAATGGATGATGATCTATCTTGGTGGACGAACGGCTGAGAAGATATGCATGGGTAGAGAGGATTCCGGATGGAGCCAGGATTATATTGAGGCAAAGGGTTTGGTAATGAGAGCTATGATGGAAGACGATTGCATTTATTACTTAGATGAAAACACGCAGAGTATTATTTGTAAGTACCACGCGTTTGATCCGGTGCCTGCGGACGAAATGCCGGATAGATGTGTTGAGCAGGTTGCATCGAAAACAGAAGCTTTATTAAGCAAGTACAAGCCTGCTCTGGAGAAGCTTGCTGAGCGCATTTTATCACTTGATAAAAAGGAGATATCAGGCGAGACTTTTGAAGAATGGTGCAGGGATTTGGGAATATGATTTCTCAATTTGTTCATCCTAGTTTATAGTGTTTTTGCAAAAACCGTCGGGAAGTTTCCGACGGTTTTTGACCAGAATCAGATTGATCATAGCTATCTGATCAATTATGCTTTACTCAAAGACATATAAAAGGGGTGGTTTTGATGGCTAGTGCAAAAGCAAAAACGATAAATCTGTTATTGTACGAAGGGGATCTCAGCGGAGTAATAAGTATAGAGGACTCAAGTTGGAATTCGGGGGAATTGTACTCAGCTCCGAGAGAATCTGTGGATGAACTGTTAGATACAGATGCTTGGATTTTTCCAAGTATATAGTAAAAAGGATAAAGTACTGAACAGTGTGATGAAAGACCAGAAAAAATCTGAACTCTTCGGCGAAGTATCTGGGGTGCGCCATAAGAATATGAGCCGTATCCGTGGGAAGGATACGAGTATAGAGCTTGCATTGAGGAAGGCACTCTGGGCAAAGGGTTATAGATATAGGAAAAATTACCGTGCTCTTCCGGGCTCACCCGATATCGCGCTTACAAAATACAGGATAGCCATTTTCTGCGACGGGGAGTTTTTTCATGGCAAAGATTGGGAAGAACAGAAAAAGAGGCTCGAGAAGGGAAATAATGCTGGCTACTGGATCCGGAAGATAGAGCGCAATATGGAGCGTGATACGGAAAAAGACCAGATGCTCCGTTTTGCGGGATGGACCGTTATCCATTTCTGGGGAAAGGAAATACTTGCGGATCCTGATGTATGTATAAGGGTTATAGAGGAAACAATATTTGAGAATATGATGTCGGAAGCGACATCCTAAGAAAAAAATATATAACATTGGTTTTAAAACCGTCGGAAAAATTCCGGCGGTTTTTTATTGGCTCCATAATAAGTGTAAGGAGGTACAAAACTTCATAAGGTGAGTGCCAGGGAACACCGTGCTAAACGGATCAGTGGACTGATCCGTTTAGCCACAAAACCAATCGTGAAGCGAAACTGGGGACCGCAAGGGCAAATGCCTGCGCCTCATGAGAAAGTAGACACGGTATCCAAGGCAAACTGTTTATTAGCAAAAACAAGGAGGATTTGAACATGGTCGGATGGATAATCAAAATGGGCTTGATAATTGCATTTTGCAGCATTTTTCCTGAAAAGTACCAGACTGGTGTGTTTTTACTGATAATTGCAGCCTGGATTTTCGTAAAGGTAAGAGATTTTTTAGATGCGGAATGACAAGAAAAACGTAGCAATGAAAACAACAGAAAATAATCAACAAAAGCATAAAGAAAAGGAGTAAGTTCAAATGAATAATTATCCAATGTCATTAACAAAAATAGCAGGCAAGTTTGGAATATCAAGAGATAAGGTTTTGTATTTTCTTGATAAAGAGATGGGATACGTAAACGGAATACGTGAGGTTACAAAAAAGGGAAAAATAAACGGAGTAGGCTACAAATATTATAGAGATGATAACGGTGAAGCTAAGCCTTATGTTGTATATGATGCAAATGTGCAGGATCTGATCCGGAAAAACAGAGACCATATTAATAATCTGGATCCGGATTTAGTAAGCAAGTATGCTGCAAATGACAGAATTATCGGACTTGTAAAAGCCGGAGTTATGATATAACTGTGTAAGGCAGTATTGCATCAAATAGGTGTATCCGGTATAATGTATATACATTATACCGGATAATTTTTTGGGAGGTTGATATGGATCAGGTCGCAATCAGAGCCTGGGGCAATAGCCAGGGAATAAGAATCAGTAAGGACATAATGGATAAGATGGATCTTAAAGTTTCAGATGTCTTAGATATTGAAATGTCTGATGGTACGATCATCCTAAGGAAGG
Organism: Lachnospiraceae bacterium AB2028; assembly: GCA_000621425.1. Classification (GTDB taxonomy): domain Bacteria; phylum Bacillota; class Clostridia; order Lachnospirales; family Lachnospiraceae; genus NK4A136. Next base: position 181,869 of record JHYJ01000003.1, on the reverse strand, counting down.
CTTTCAGGCATAAGACCTTTGAGGAGCGTATGGCGGAGTATCATAATGAAATCTCGGTCTGTGATTTTGAGTGGGGTGAACCGCAAGGGAGGGAGTTGCTGTGAATGATATATGTCAGGGGGATATTGTTAAGATAGGCGGATTCGGAAATAAACTTTTTGTTGTTACCAGTAAAAATGCTTTTATAAAAGCGACAGGATTTCTGCATGTATGTCCTGTGCTTTCAGATGTTGCTGCCGGTCCTATACACATAAAGGTTAAAGGAAAAAAGCATACCGGAGGTACAGTTATCTGTGAACAGATGAAACTTATAGATCCCATTGCCCGTGGAATTAACAGAGTAGACCGATTGAGCTATGATGATGTAATGAACATATCCGATGTTATTCAGGGAATATTTGAGTATGATTAGTGAACGCATAAAGGAGGAGGCTTATCTTTAGGTAGTTTTTCATAATAATAAATTAAGTGTATGGAACCGCCGGATTTTTTCCGGCGGTTTTTTGGTGCGTCCATAACAAGTGAGGGGGAGTGCCCGGCCCCATGAACACCACATTATATGGCGGAGCAGCATTGAACAGGGCAAAGGAGCATAGATCTGCATCCGTAAGGATGCACAACCAATTAATCAGGAGGTAAAGCAAATGAAGGGATTAATTTTACACGAGTCGGCAAGAGGTATTGATGCATACGGTCCGGAGAGCGGACTGCTTAGGTCAAGGATGCTTTTTTTCACAGAGGAGGTGACGCCGGAGAGCTCCAATGAGCTTATAGAGTATCTGCTCTTTCTGGACAAGGATGCGCCGGGGAAGGAGATCACACTGTGCATTAATTCACCCGGAGGAGAGGTAGTCAGTGGTCTGGCAGTCTATGACACCATTCAGATGCTGGAGAGCCCGGTGCGTACTGTATGCATAGGAACGGCTGCAAGTATGGGTTCCATAATCTTCCTTGCGGGTGCGGAACGCCTGATGCTTCCACATACAAAGTGTATGATTCATGATCCACTTATAGCTGGGCTTTCAGGGAGTAAGAAGGCTCTCGAGCTGGAAAAAGAAGCCGCAAAGCTTATGGAGACAAGGGGCATCATTGGCGGCATAATTGCTGAACGCAGCGGGCACACCCTTGAGGAAGTTCTTGAGAAGACTAAGGAGGACTGTTTCCTTGATGCAGAGGAATCCATCGAATTTGGCATAGCGACAGGCATTATTGAGAAGTGGTAGAAAATTTTTCGGCGGTTTTCCGCCCTACCCATAATAAGTGGGAGACAATTGAATATGTGAGATCAGGGAACACAGTGCCGGACGGATCAGCAGAGTGATCCGGTTAGCGTAAAAACGACCATGGGGATTTTCTTAGGAATCGGACATGGTGAAGCAGAAAATGTACATATGTGTACAGCAAAAAATAAAGGAGATTAGTAATTATGATGACAAACACAAATAATTCCAATGTAGCTTTTGACCGTTCAAAGTCCTTCCGTGTTTTCGCCAAGGACATGATGCGCTCGGAGGACAGCCGTACCACGGGACTTAACAACAATGTCCTCGTAATAGGTATATCCGGCTGCAGCAAGACAGGATCTTACGTGCTGCCCAATATGTTTTCCACTCGCGGAAGCATAGTAGTGGCTGATACCAAAGGACAGCTCTACCGTAATTATGCGGATGACCTTAGAAAACTCGGATATGTGACACAGCTCATAGACTTCGTTCATCCTGAGCGTTCCATGGGATACAATCCGCTGGATGGCATAGAACGGTACAAAAAAAGGGGTAAGGAAGTGATTAATCCCGGTGTCTATGAGGACGGCGAAGAGCTGATTTCTCCGGAAGTAGAGGATTACGAGTACGAGACCTACCGTCAGCAGGATGTAATGAGCATAGCAAGGCTGATTGTCCCCGAGGCTGACGAAAAGGAGCCTTTCTGGACTGATTCAGCCAGGGTGGTAATAGCCAGTTTGATCTCGTATGTGCTGGAAGTACTTCCCGGGGAAGAGCAGAACTTCGGTTCTGTGGCAAAGCTCTTCAGGCTGATGTGTAAGGAGATTGAACAGACAAAGCGGGACGAGGTGCCTGAGGTGTCATTCTTCAAGGCGCTGGAGGATGAGAATCCGGACAGCTTTGCGGTGAAAAAGTACCATATGTATGCATTTAATTTCAAGGCTGAAAAGTGCTGGAGTTCCATTGCACAGTTTGTGGCCAATGCTCTGAATGTTTTTGATTATGAAGAGAACAATCACATGCTTTGTCACAGCGAGGTTGATATAATGGATCTTGGCAGACGCAGGACTGCACTTTTTGTGAATATTAGTGACACCGACCGTTCCATGGACAGCATCGTGAATATCTTCTATACACAGCTTTACCAGATACTGTGCAGGAGAGCTGATGACCGTGCAGATGGCCGGCTCAAGGTACCGGTGCACATAATATTGGATGACTTTGCGGCAAATGTGTATATACCGGATTTTGACAAGATCATATCCGTGATCCGTTCCCGTGATATCAGTACCAGTGTCATACTGCAGTCCCTGTCGCAGCTTGAGGCCATGTACAACAAAGGCCAGGCATCTACCATAATCAACAATTGTGATACTATGGTCTATATGGGCGGACAGGATGTTGAGACTGCGAAGTTTTTTGCGGACAAGGCAGGCAGACTGCCGGAGCGAATACTTGAACTGGATCTGAATCATGAGTGGGTATTTACCAGAGGCCAGAAGGCCTGCCTTGCCGAGAAGATCAAGCCCTACTCGGTGGGGCCGGAGGATTTCCAGGTGTAAATGTTATGCAAGGCGGGGGCTTGTCCCCTGCCGGATAGCAATGAAACTGTATTTGGGTTATCGAAATCACATTGAGGAGGATTTAATATGGAGCGGAAGAATCTTGATGATATAATACACAGCATAGAGACCGGCAGGGCCATAAGCCCGGTGGGAGTACGAAATGCAGCGGTGGCGCTGATGGAAACAATGGTGCCGCGGATGGTCAATTCTGATTATGAGGGTCGGGACTTCTGGACTATTACCCTTTTTGGATTTGCCCAACCTGTAAGGATGGGAAAAAACTATTGGGATGTTGTAGGCGGTCTGGAAAGGCAGGCTGTTTTCCATAAAGATACGCCTGCGGCATTATATATGTCGCTGGCGTCTTTGCATGGCTGGGGATCCGACAGTGTAATGAAATGGATGTCCTTTGGTGTAGAGGATGTGATGCGGGAAGCCGGATTCGATCAGCAGTATGAAGAGTGGTTTGGCAGGGAATCAGGAATGTGGGAAGCAGAACATGGCAGGGTGCCGTCTGTGGGTGATATAATGGAAATTGCCTTTGATATTGAATGGGAAGATGATTATAAGGTCCAGCCGTACATGGAACGGCCGGACGGTTATTTTCCGGAAAAAATTGCAGAACCATTCAAAAGATCTTCACGGGAACTGGGAGTAAAGCCTGTTTCCACAAAAAGCGATCTGGAAGAGGCTAAGCATAAATACATACGTCTTGTTTCTACCTGGATATGGCTATTGATGGTGGAGGCACCTGCAAGGATCTATTTTAATAATACCGATAAAGATTTGGTGCAATCGGAAGAGAATATATGATAGAGGAGGATTACCATGTCATACGGATATCATAACGAAAAAATGAGAAAAAGCTTGGAGTGGCTCATGGAGGAGTTTAAGGATGCCTGCTCCGGAAGGAATATTTCCATAGGAAGCCTTACCAAGGACAGGCAGGGAGAATACAGTGACGAAAAACTTATGGCTCTGCTGGATGAGCTGGTGGATGCTGATATCAAGGATTCGGATTGGGTATATCTGGATACAGACAGGCATGCAAAAGAGACGGATTATATAAAAACACTTCTTTATGTGATCATTCGGGCTAATCAGTCCAGGCTCAGTAAAGTAGTTGCAGGGAAATCCGGCAGGATTGCAAGGGTTGAGCCGGTACATGATGACAGTTTTGCAGGTATATTGTCCCAACTGGAATTTACTCCTGTTGAATACCGTTTCGGCGGGGGAAAAAGGATCGGTGTTGTAAGCCCGTCTGCCAGGGCAACAGCCGAGACAATATACCTTATGCTTACGGGTGAGAAAATGTCATTCCCTTCCCCTTATACAAAAAAAGAAGAAAAGGTAGGAAAGGAAGAGTCTCCTGCAGAAGATGAGACTATTGAGGCGGAGACAGCAGTACCGGATGAACAGGCCGGTTCCGAAGACAGTTTCAATGACGTGATGGACTATGATGATCCGGATTTCGGTGATTATTGCGGCTGGGATCCTACAGAAGGGATGACTCCGGAAGAGGCAGATGAGTATTATCGGGCCGAGCAGTACAGTTCCCTCAGGGCATACGAACAGTCATGCTTTTATGGTACAAACGATGACGGCTATATAGACTGGAAGAGCCGGGAGGATTATGAGGCAGATCAGATGGAAGAAGAGGAGGAAATGTCGGAGTTATATCGTTATGTGATCGACCCGGATGATCCTGAGAAACGCGAAGAATACGAAAAATATGTAAAGCGGCTTAAGGTCCTTTTTGAGGATGGCGATGCATACATAAGCATGTATAAGCACCTTGCGGAAATCACCACACCGGACTGTGTGGAGTACGAGGGAATGATTGAAGCAAAGATAGATGCCTACCTTAAGGAAAATAACAAGACCATATATTCCGATGATGCGGGGTTTAATTCCGTGTTTGAGATACTGTATACGGCTGTTGATGAAGCAAAGAAAATACAGAGGAAGAAAGTATGAGCAGTTTTGCGGAAAAATTGTGTGACATGCTTATAAAACAGTATGCAGATAAGCCTTCTAAATCTGTTCTGTATGCGGAGTCCCGGGATAAGCTTGAAATGGCCAGCGGTGAACTGGAAGGCAGTGCCGGTTCAGAGAAGGAAAAGGACGGCACGGTCGGAAGCTATGTAAGGCTGTACAAGGCATATGCACAGGCTATGACCGGAGATGCCGGGAGCATACGTGGCTACCTTGATGTGGTATTTGAGCTGCTTGATCGCAGGGATGAGACCAAAAAAGACAAACAGCTTTGGATACCTTCAAACAAGGAAAGCGATGCTGCGAGAAAAAAGTTTTATAAAGACTGGAAACGGCTGCTGGCTGCCTTCGTTTCCGAGGAATACCTTCCGGATATAAGTGACGGCATAAACCGGCAGTGGATACAGAAGGTTTTCAGGGATGCCAGGGAACACATTGAGGTGGGGACGGATACGAGTCTGGAGCGGGAAACAATCTCAACGATGCAGATAAAACTCAAAGCCGGTTTTATATTTGATGATCTGGAATCGAATATAAGCAGCCTGGGAAGCAATAGCCGCATTAAGAAGTCGCTGCTTGATAAGTGTGTTGCTGATGAATACTTTGCCTCACTTTTTTCTACAGATGAAAAAAAGACGGAGAATAAGGATTTGCTTGATAAAAATTTTGCCATGTTTTTCAGGATAATGGAAAATGGCATGGATGAAAATAATCCGGGCAGTGAGCAGTACCGTTATCTGCTGATACCCTTGTATGTGGACAGCTTTACGGGAGTAAGCATGTGCATTGTGGGGAGGAATTATTTCTATGAAAAGAAATCATTTCTTCCATGCATTCTGACAGTGATGCATTTAAGTGATGTGGGACAGCGCTTGAACAACGGAATGTCTGCTATATATGAGGCGGGACTGACTTATGAGAACATGAACGAACTGAAGCCGCTGCACGTGGCATATAAGGAAAAAGACGGTTCGGATTCTAAAGGTGCAGTCAGCCGGAATGTGCGCAGGAAAGTGTGCAGGAACTATTTTGATCATGTTTATGGGGAATACAATGATGCAATTAGGGAGGCAAGGCTGCTGTTAAGAGATATTGATATAGAAGGTTTGAAGGGATATTTTTCACAGAATAAAATGTCAGAGGAACTGCCGGATGAATTGTGTCAGAGTCCGTTCTATACGGAGCTGTCGAGGTCTATTGAGAAGACGGAAGAAAAGAAGAAGGCTTTGAGGGAAAAGGGTATCAATGCCTAAGTTTTTTCAGCCTGTCCCTCCTTCGCTTAATGCGCAGGCAGGTACTGTAGATATAATCAGCTGTGTATTCATTATGGCTCGGTCTTTCCAGGCCGAGCTTTTTTAGCTCTGAGGATAATGGTATACCTGTATTATTAAGAAATCTCTCCAGGAAAACGGGGTTTCCCTTGTCACAGATATAGTCAATCAAAGAATCGTAGAAATATTCACAGTCACTCTTCAGGTATGTATTTTCCTGTTTATTCTTTCTGACCCATGCACCGAAATTATGCAGGAAATCACGGGACTCGCTGTTTTTTTCGGGAATCAGGATCTTTACTAACTTTCGTTCCTCCGGCATAAAATAATCTTTTGGAAATACTTCGTCAAAATCTTCATCAGTGAAATGAATGCATTCGCTCTCATTATCTGGTTTATAAAGCTCGTTGATCGGGTCAGAGCCTTTTTTTTCATTTTGGGTGTATATGTCCCCAAGAGTTTGTCCGTCTTCATTTATATTTCTGTCCAAAGAATCATGCGTAATATATTTTGTCCTTCTTTTTCCTGTTTTGTCCTTAAAAGTCTTTTCTATTGTATGAACCTTTTTGTATCTATCCAGCATGGCATAGTAGCATTTATCTACAATATAAGTTTCAAAACTGGCGTTTTCAGGATTATCAGGATCATAAAAAGCTATCATGCTTATTATATTACTATAAGCTTCTAATAGAAGGTCATCTATATCACCTAGCATACCATCAGTAAATATGTTTTCTTTATTTATTTTGGCTATGATCATCTTTGCGAAAGGGGTTTCGCATACAGTGACACCAGCGCGATAAGGCTTTCCGTCGACAAAAAAAGTCTTTTCTTTACAGGTAAACGGATTTAGCGCGATGAGAATGTCATCACGCAGTTCTTTGTACCTGGGGTTTTCTATTGGATCCGGATTGCCGCTTTCTTCAAGTATTTTCTTCATTTCTATGACTTCATCCTGGATGTGATTCCAGTCGAGTGTACCGTTGATGTCCATTGTGGCTCCCCTTTATATGGAATTGTTTTTCCGAAAGCGTACTTGATAGTGAATGATAAAACAAGTATAACTTATAATACGGAAAAAAGCGATTCTGTATTGCATTGATTATAGCAAAAAGGAGATGGGATCATGCCAAAAATCCTGGAAGGAAGCCAGAGGGCGCTTACCGGTGAGGAACTGGAATTTGCAATAAAGAATGCAGAAAATATGAAGAAACCCTTTGAACAGAGATACGCGGAAACAATAGCTCAGTGCAAAGAAGAAAATATGAGTATTGATGAACGGATAGAAGAAAAACTGAGTGAATAGAGGGATAGGGCAAATCTGAGTTTGATTTGCATATTACTCTTCATTAGTGGTATACTTAAATCCGTATGTGAAATTTTGTGCCGGCGGCTCGTAGAGTATGCGGACTGATTTGTTGTGTCCGGTGAGAGCCTGCTACATGGAGGATAATATGCCATCACCTAAGAAACAGCGTCTCGGCAGGGGACTTGAGGGATTGTTACAGAGTAAATTAGGTTCTAATCCTAAAGAAATGGTCACTGAAAAAGAGGCCGAGTTGCTTACGGCTAAGGACGGTGTGTTAAAAACTGTTCCTATTAATAAAGTAGAACGTAATAAGGAGCAGCCGAGGCACAGGTTCAATGAAGAGAGTCTTGCAGAGCTGGCTGAGTCCATCAAGCAGCAGGGTATATTGACTCCTATTTTAGTAAAAGACCGCGGTGATCATTACCAGATCATTGCCGGTGAACGCAGATGGCGTGCTGCAATGGCAGCAGGACTTACGGAAGTTCCTGTAATAATAAGGGATCTTTCCGAGCAGCAGATTGCAGAGATTGCCCTTATAGAAAATCTTCAGCGTGAAGATCTGGATCCCATAGAAGAGGCCCTTGGATATAAGAGCCTTAAGGACAAATATTCACTTACGGACGAGCAGGTGGCTGAAAAGGTTTCAAAGAGCCGTACTGCCGTTACCAATAGCTTGCGTTTGCTTAAGCTTGACGAGAGAGTTAGGGAGATGGTCATTGAAAAGAAGCTTACGACCGGCCACGTTCGTCCCCTTCTCGCTATAGAAGAAACAGACACACAGTATAAGCTGGCTCAGACTTCATATGAGCAAAAACTGTCTGTACGTCAGGTGGAGCAGCTGGTAAAGACTTTTAAGACTCCGCCTAAGTCTAAGCCTAAGAAGGATCTGGAGAAATACCAGGTTCATTATGATGAATTTGCCGGCAAACTTGCAGAAAAGCTGGGCACAAAGGTTTCAGCTTCCCTTAGCGATAAGGAAAAGGGCAAGATTGAGATAGAATTCTACAGCAGTGATGATTTTGAGAAATTATACGAACTGCTGATGAAGTAAAAATACGGTTAGATACATTATTTATAAGGAAGGTTTTATGAACAGCGGAATAATGACGGCAATAGGCCTGGGCTCAGTAGACCCTGCCATTTTCCTGATAATAGCATATGTACTCCTGATCGTGGTTGTAGTGCTTCTTATAGTGATGATAGTTAAGCACAACAAACTTAAAGATCGCTATGAGAGATTCATGCTGGGTGCGTCAGCAATTTCATTGGAAGAGGATATAGCTAACCTTACGGAAAATGTAAATATCCTGATCGCAAATGACCAGACCAATGCTGATGATATTGCTAAGCTTTTTAAGAAACATCGCACTGCTTTTCAGAAGATGGGTATGGTTAAGTATGATGCTTTCAAGGAAATGGGCGGTAAGCTTAGTTTTTCCCTGGCGCTTCTTGATGAGAATAATGATGGTATATTGCTTGATTCGGTACAGTCCAGCAGCGGATGCTATTCATATACCAAAGAAATAAGGGGCGGAAAGTGCAATATAGATCTTTCCCCGGAGGAAGCAGAGGCTGTGAAGATTGCGGTAAAGGGCAATTGATCTTTACCGGATAGTAAGTGGTTATATTTATATATAGAAATAAATAAAATTTTTAATGTAAGGAGTCCGAGACTCCGGGAGGAAACATGCTTGACATTAAATTTTTAAGAGAAAACCCTGATGCAGTAAAGGAAAACATCAAAAAGAAATTCCAGGACGACAAGCTTCCCCTTGTTGACGAGGTAATTGCTCTCGATAAGGAAAGACGCGAGTCCCAGAGAGAGGCTGACGATCTGAAGGCAGCAAGGAATGCACTGTCCAAGCAGATCGGTGCCTTGATGAAGGAAGGCAAAAAGGACGAGGCTGAAAAGGTTAAGGCTGAAGTACAGGCAGATGCCGAGAAGCTGGCAGCCCTTGAAGCAAAGCAGTCTGAGCTGGAGGAAAAGGTTACAAAGATCATGATGGTCATACCTCAGATGATCGATCCTTCTGTTCCTGTCGGCAAGGATGATTCCGAGAACGTTGAGATCGAGAAGTTTGGTGAGCCCGTAGTTCCCGATTTTGAGATCCCTTACCATACAGATATAATGGAGAAATTTAACGGTATCGATCTGGATGCCGCAAGGCGTGTGGCAGGAAATGGTTTCTACTATTTAATGGGTGATATCGCGAGACTTCATTCTGCAGTTATCGCATATGCAAGGGACTTTATGATAGGAAGAGGTTTCACATACTGTGTTCCTCCTTTCATGATCCGCTCAAATGTCGTAACAGGCGTTATGAGTTTTGCTGAGATGGATGCCATGATGTACAAGATTGAGGGCGAGGATCTTTACCTCATCGGTACCAGTGAGCATTCCATGATAGGTAAGTTTATTGACCAGATCGTGGAAGAGGACAAGCTCCCTTATACGCTTACCAGTTATTCACCTTGTTTCCGCAAGGAAAAGGGTGCTCATGGCGTAGAGGAAAGAGGCGTATACCGTATCCACCAGTTTGAAAAGCAGGAAATGATCGTTGTATGTAAGCCGGAAGAGTCACCTATGTGGTTTGACAAGCTCTGGCAGAATACGGTTGATCTGTTCCGCTCACTTGATATTCCTGTAAGAACTCTGGAATGCTGCTCCGGTGATTTGGCTGACCTTAAGGTTAAGTCCCTGGACGTAGAGGCATGGAGTCCCAGACAGAAGAAGTATTTCGAGGTAGGAAGCTGCTCCAATCTCGGTGATGCACAGGCAAGGCGTCTAAAGATCCGTGTAAACGGAAAGGATGGCAAGTATCTGGCACATACACTGAACAATACAGTAGTGGCTCCCCCCAGAATGCTTATTGCTTTTCTTGAAAATAATCTTCAGGCTGACGGCAGTGTAAGGATACCTGAGGTACTCAGACCTTACATGGGCGGACAGACTGAGATCAGAGCATAGTAAATAATACAAAATGAGGAGAGAGAGAATGAGGAGGAGTGTTTTTAAGAGCGTGATGACCACTGCTATGGCAGTGATGCTTACGGTAGCCGTGTCTTTGACTGCGCTGGTGACCGTTGCCCCCAAGGAAGAGGTTTCCGCTGCGGATTCGTCCAGTGCGATAGCCGTAGGAATCGATGTTTCCAAATGGCAGGGAGCTATCAACTGGCCCCAGGTAAAGGCTGCAGGCGTAAGTTTTGCTATTGTACGTGTCGGCAACGGTAAGTCAGGACTTGATCAGTATTTTCCGGTAAACATGACAGGTGCGGCAGCAGCAGGCATAAAGACCGGTGTATATTACTACACCACTGCAGTAACACCTGAGCAGGCCGCAGCAGAGGCTGCACTGGTTCTTGCCATGATCGAGCCCTATCAGGTAAGCATGCCTGTAGTTATCGACATAGAGAGTGACCTTCACAAGGGGCTTACACCAGACCAGAACGCTCTTATCTGCAATACCTTCTGCTCTATCATAGAGTCAGCAGGCTATTACCCTATGGTATATGCGAATAAATATTTCTTCACTCAGAAGATCGGACCTGTTGGCTATGACAAGTGGGTAGCACAGTATGCATCTTCCTGCCAGGTACCTGATGCATGCATTTGGCAGGCTACCGACAAGGGTACTATGGCCGGCATATCCGGACATGTTGATATCGACTATCAGTTCAAGGATTACAGCCAGCTGATCATCAATACCGGTCTCATTCAGAGAAAAGGTTTCTGGTACTACTACGAGAATTATAAGATGCAGCGTAACCGTTTCGCTGATTACGGCGGATTCCGTTATTTTGTAGACAGCAACGGCCATATGGTAGCAAACTGTTTCTATCCTATCGGAGACGGAACATTCTACTTTGATGCATCCGGCCACATGCTTACCGGTTTCCAGAACATAGCTGAGAAAACCTATTACTTCGCAGAAGACGGAAGGATGGCAAAGGGGCTTACAACTGTAGGCGAGTTCAAGTATCTCTTTGCAGAAGATGGCTCCATGGTAAGGGGCTGGTTTAACGATGGCATTTGCACAAGGTATTATTTCCCGACTGACGGTCATATGCTTACCGGTTTCCAGACCATCGGCGACAATATGTACTATTTTGACGGAAACGGAGTGATGCTGGTTGGTTTCCAGAAGATTTCCGGACAGACTTTCCTTTTCAACGCTGACGGTTCCATGGTAAAGGGCTGGTTCAATGATGGCCTTCACAGACAGTATTTTGCTGAAGACGGCCATATGCTTACCGGTTTCAATCCTATTGGTGACAAGAATTACTTCTTCGACCAGAATGGATATGCTATGGCAGGCATCCAGAATGTGGGCAACGGTGTGAACTGCTACTTCGATCCTGCTACATTTGAGATGGTGACAGGCTTTGTTTCGGACGGTGTAAATACATACTACTTTGAGCCGGGCACAGGCGCACAGGTTAAGGGCTTTGTTCCCATCGGTGATAAATTCTATGATTTCGATCTTAAGACCGGTGCTGCAAAGGTAGGTTTCCAGATGATCAATGGTTCTACATATTACTTTGATCCTGCATCATTTGCTATGCTTACAGGATTGATTTCTGACGGAACAAATACTTACTATTTTGATCCTGCAACAGGTGCCCAGATGAAGGGTCTTGTTCCTGTAGGTAACTCCTTCTGCTACTTCGAGCCTAAGACCGGAGCTATGCAGGTAGGCCTTCAGGTTGTAAACGGTGTGCTCTGTTACTTCGACCCTGCAACAGGTGCAATGGTGTTCAATACAACCGTTATAGCTGAAGACGGTGGTACTTACGTAATAGGAGCAGATGGAATTGCTATTAGAATTGCATAATTTTCTGTTGCAATTTTGTTAAAAGTTTATTATTATAGTGTTCGTGTTAGCGGATTGCTGCAGTCGGATAGAGGTGTAGCAATCCGTGGACACCAACTGAATAGTGTTTACCGTGTTTCTGTAGCTCAGCAGGATAGAGCGTTCGCCTCCTAAGCGAAAGGCCGGCGGTTCGAATCCGCCCAGGAACATTTTTAATTTTTTTTGCAATAATTTCCCTTTTTAGATAATTAGTAGTGTGTGGGAAAAATTAAAAGTAATGTCATGCTATCATGACGGGAGGAAGATGTTTAAAAGAAATGCTCGATAGCATTTCTTTTAACTGAACATTGATGCCGCAAAGCGGCCCAATGTTCTTTGATCGCATCAGAGAATTTGTATACACAAATTCTCTTCGCGTAGCCGCTAAAGCGGCAGAAGGAGGAATAATGAAAAAGAGAACTTTATTTGTTGCAGCCCTTCTTTCTACGGCTGTATTGATGAGTGGATGTGAGAAGGATCCTGGTGAACCCGAGCAGACTGTTGTAGAGCTTGATCTTTCAGGCAACTCCGAAGATGCCGGTGAGGCTACTGAGGCAACAGAGGAAGGAAACCCTGAGGAAGAGGAAGAGGTTATCCCTGACGGTATGTATCGCAGCGAGATCACTAACGAGATCATAAGCGAAGACATCAAGGATCAGAGACCTATCGCAGTAATGGTAGATAACGAAACCTATGCTTATCCCCACATGGGACTTAACCAGGCAGATGTTGTTTACGAGCTTATGAACAGTACTGCTAACGGCCGTATCACAAGACTTATGTGCATTGTTAAGGACTGGGGAAATATTGAACAGTTCGGTTCCGTTCGTAGCGCAAGACCTTCCAACTTCATCCTTGCAGGTGAGTGGAATGCCATCCTTATCCACGACGGTGGTCCTTACTATATACAGCAGTATGTTTCCAAGGATTATACAAATAACTTAAGCGGCGGTTTCGCAAGATTTTCAAACGGAAAGGCTACTGAGTTTACAGAGTACGTTACATCCAATGACTATACAAATCCTTCTACAGGCAAGTCATATGATGGTCTGATCGATAGGATTGATAGCGCCGGATACAGCACCACATACAACGATCACTATGCAGGACCTGATTTCACATTCTGCAAGGGCGGAAACAGAGAGCTTACATCTGATGAAGGTGCTACAGATGCTACTGAGATCAAGCTTCCTATGCAGCACACAAGCTCAACCCTTAAGTACAATGAGGATGAGGGTGTTTATGAGTACTACACCTATGGTGATGCACACATCGATCCCCTTGATGGCGATAAGGTAATGTCATTCAAGAATGTCATCATCGAGGATGTTGATTTCGTACAGCTGGATGAGCATGGATATATGGCATACTACCTGCTTGTTGATTCACCTAAGAGCGGTTACTACTGTACAAACGGTAAGGCTATTGAGATTACCTGGCAGAAGATGGGTGAGGATTCCAACACCTACTATTTTGAAGCTGAAAGCGGAATGCCTCTTGAGCTGAACACAGGTAAGACTTATATCGGTCTTGTTCCCCACGACCAGTGGAAGGATCTTAAGATTGACTGATAGAAAAGGTTTTTGAAACGATTAGACACTGTACTGATGAGAGTCGGTACAGTGTTTTATTATAGTAAAAGTAATTAGAAATTGTTTTACTGTATAAAGCGGTAAAGGTTGTAGCGTCCCTGTTTGCCATCGGAAGTGACAAGCCCCATGTGGTTTAGAAGATAGCAGAAACATTGGGCATCATTCAAGGATCTGCCGGAAGCTATAGAAAGGTCTTTTGTAGTAAAGTTTTCCCTTTCTGCAAATCCGGTGGGTAAAAGTGTGAGATAATCCTTTACTTCGGCAAGGGAGATTTCTTCTATTATATTTAAGGGGATTTTATCAGCCTTGGTGGCATGACGCCTGCGGTTTTTACCGTATCCGTCAAGCAGGATGTATTCTTCGGTTTCCAGCAGGCAGAGTACCAGATGGAAATGGGGATCGGATAGGAAATCTCTGATGTTAAGCAGTTCCCTTAAGACATCGTAGGGATGTCCCTTTTTAGGGGATTTCTTAGGTGGGAGTATCTCGCCGGTGTCAGGGTCAACATAGCGGAGCCACTTTATAGCTGCTATGGGATAGACGACAGTAACATCGTAATCCGGAAGAAAAGCAGAGAGCTTACCCTTGAGAGCGTGAAAGCCCCTGCTCTGTATCTCAAAAATCTCGCCGTCGCAGCAGGCATCTGCCACGAAACGGTCAATCGGGATCTCATGGCATTCGGGACGGGGCAGGTAATAATACTTGAGTACGGAATGAACGCTTTTCTCACCCAGAGTGCCGATACCGTCAGCATGCTGCAGGCGGAGTACCTGCCTATCACAGGCCTGTCTGAAAAGTGCAGGATCCGAGGGACGCAGGTTGTAGTTGAACTTAATGTCAGTTTTTTTCATAAATTAATTATAGCAATTTTAGGAGGTAGTGTGGAAAATCGCTCTGAAAGAGCCGGTTTTTCACCGTCGATCCGGGATTAGCATGGTGGAGTAATATGAAAAGAGAACTTGGAATCGCACGCTGCGGCTTAGCCTGCTGTCTGTGCTCAGAAAATGTTGAATGCAAGGGCTGCAAAAGGGACGGCTTTAAGGAGCTTTCCTGGTGCAAGGATGCGGAGTGGTGTGAGGTCCGCAGGTGCGGCATAGACAAGAATATAAGCGGATGTTATGAGTGCCAGCCTGCAGAATGCCGAAAGGGTCTGTATGCAGAAAAGATAAAGGCAAGGGCCTTTGCTGAGTATGCGAGAAGATACGGTGTTGAGGAACTGCTGGACCGTCTGGAGGAGAATGAAAAGGCAGGCATTGTTTATCACAGGGAAGGCATCATGGGAGACTATGATGAATTCGATGATTTAGAAGAGCTGATCAATTTTATTAAGACAGGGAAAAGATAGAAAGGGATTTATTATGTACGACGGTATAATTTTTGACATAGACGGAACAATATGGGATGCCACGAATGTGGTGGAAATGGCCTGGAATGATGCCTTTAAAGAGCTGGGCTATGAGAAAAGGACAACAGCCGAGGAATTAAAGGGCCTGTTCGGTCTTCCTATGGATGAAATATTCAAAAGCTTAGTGCCTGGTGCAACCAAGGAAGAGACAGAGGTCTATGAGCCGCTGTGCAGCAGGTATGAATTTGAATATCTTGAAAAAAATGGCGGCATAGTATATCCCGGCATGAAGGAGACTATTGAGAAGCTGGCCGAAAAGAATCCCCTTGCTATAGTAAGCAACTGTCAGGGCGGATATATAGAGCTGGTCATGAGAAAGACAGGGATAGAGCCTTTTATAAAAGACCATATCTGCCCCGACGACAGCGGATTACTGAAGGCCGGAAATATAAAGCTGATAGCTGAGAGATTGAACATGAAGAATCCTGTATATGTTGGTGACATAGCTAAGGATGAGATTGCCAGCAGGGAGGCAGGGGTAGCCTTCATACATGCAGCATATGGTTTCGGTGAAGGAATTGAACCGGATTACACGATAAATAGCTTTGCGGAGTTACTTGATATACCGGAAATAATAAAGTGATCATTTAAGCAGGAATCAGATGTTTTAAAAGAGCTGCCGTGATGCGGCGGCTTTTTTAATGATTACGCGATAATTCTTGAAAAATAAATAAAAGATGATATTATACAAGGGTTGTTTATTAAGGATATAAATGGAACGGAATGGGGGGCCGTTCGAAAAGGAAGGAAACTATGGAAACTTACATAATACTCAGAGATCTTGCAATCATCATTCTTGCGGCTAAATTTATGGGACTGGTGGCCAAGAAATGCAGGATACCTGCAGTAGCCGGCGAAATCGTGGCCGGCCTTATAATCGGTCCCTGTCTGCTGGGATGGGTAGCCCCCAGCGATTTTATAAGCCAGATGGCAGAAATCGGCGTCATACTGATAATGTTCTCAGCGGGTCTTGAGACTAATCTCAAGGAACTTAAGAAGACCGGCATAAAGGCGCTTGTTATCGCATGCTTTGGCGTGGCAGTGCCCCTGGCCGGAGGCGCGCTTTTATATGCTTTGTTTTACGGAACTGAAGGTCCGGGTTCCGAGAGCTTTTTCAAAGCACTCTTTATAGGGTGTATAATGACTGCTACTTCCGTAAGCATTACCGTTGAGTCGCTTAAGGAGATGGGACACCTGCAGGGAACCATAGGGCAGACCATACTCAGCGCGGCGATAATCGATGATGTAATAGGAATCATAGTACTTACCTTTGTGCTGGGCATGAAGGATCCTGCAAATAATCCGGGGATAGTTATATTAAAAACCGTAGCATTCCTGGTGCTTGCCCTTTTGTTCGGCATTGTTTTTTACCAGATATTCAAGAAAATAGATGCAAGATATCCCCACACCAGGCGTATTCCGATAATCGGATTAGGGCTCTGCTTCATACTTTCTTATATAGCAGAGAAGTATTTCGGAATTGCTGATATTACCGGCGCGTATATCGCAGGTATCATACTCTGCAATGTAAGGGACGCGGAATATATCGACAGGAAGGTCAGCATCAACAGTTATATGATATTCGCCCCTATTTTCTTTGTGGGGATAGGATTAAAAACTGACTTCTCTCATATAGTGGTGGATATGATACTTTTCTCCGTACTTTTTGTGTTGGTGGCCTGCCTTGGCAAGATAATTGGATGCGGTATCATTTCCAAGTGTATGCGGTTCGGCTGGGCTGACAGCTTAAAGATCGGCGTGGGAATGATGACCAGGGGAGAAGTTGCCCTGATTATTACAAATAAAGGCATGAATCTTGGTATAATAGACTCAAGTTATTTTACGGCCGTTATCCTGCTGATAATCGTATCCAGCATAAGCGTGCCTATAATACTGAAACTATTATATAGTAAGTTTCCGGATAAGAAGACTGCATGAGCGTAGCCACTGAAACGGCAGAAAGGGGCAGGGATGGACAAGTCGAAAAAACAGCTGATCATAATAATTGCGGCAACTTTTATTATCGGAGCCGGTATTGCAACCCTTGTTTTCCTGCTTGGCGGGAATTCAAAAAATGAACTTGCCCAGAACGTAGCAGAAAGTGAAGTTCTCACTGCAGATGCGGAAAGTACCGCACCGGAGGAAGTAGTTCCTGCGACTGTGGAGGCAACAGAGGAACCTTCCACGGAAGAGTCGGGCTCTGCAGAGAGTCAGGCTGAGGAGCCTACGGAAACTCCTGTAAACGACAGTGCACAGCAGCCAGCAGCAGAAACTCAGACTGCTACAGAAACGGCAACCCCTACTGCAGAGGCAACGGCAACAGAGGCACCCGCACCTAAGGCTACAAGTGGAACGCCGGTTTCACTTCACGGTGAACTTAAGGTAAACGGCACACACCTTGTGGACTGCAATGGCAAGAATTTCCAGATAAAAGGTGTATCAACTCATGGATTGGCGTGGTTCCCTGAGTATGTAAATAAGGCATCCTTCCAGACCCTTCGTGATGAGTGGGGTGCAAACTGCGTAAGGCTTGCAATGTACACTGCAGAATACGGCGGATACTGTGAGGGCGGTTCATCCCAGATGAAGACCATGGTCAATAACGGTGTAAGCTATGCCACCGATCTGGGAATGTATGTAATCATAGACTGGCATATACTGCAGGATCAGGATCCCAATAAGCACACTGCGGAGGCTATAGCTTTCTTTGATGAGATGTCCGCAAAGTATGCAAGTTACGATAATGTAATCTATGAAATATGTAACGAACCCAATGGTGGTGTAAACTGGCCTACCATTAAGAATTATGCAGAGCAGGTAATACCTGTAATCAAGAAAAATAATCCTGATGCAATAATAATAGTAGGAACTCCCACCTGGTCCCAGGAAGTGGACAAGGCGGCTGCGGATCCTATCAAGGGTTATACTAACATCATGTATACCCTGCATTTCTACGCGGCAACCCATAAGGACAGCCTTCGGAAGACTATGCAGAATGCCATAAACAGCGGCCTTCCTATATTTGTAACTGAGTTCGGAACCTGTGATGCCAGCGGAAGCGGCGGAAATGATTTTAATTCCGCAAATGCCTGGGTAGACCTGATGGACAAGAATTCAGTAAGTTACTGCATATGGAGCCTTTGCAACAAGAATGAAACCGCAGCCCTTATAAACTCCGGATGCAGCAAGACATCAGGCTGGTCAGAGTCAGATCTGTCTGATGCCGGAAAGTGGTATGTAGGCGTGCTTAATAACGGAGTCCCCCTTGGATCCCTTGACCTGGCGGATAGTTCACAGAGCAGCCAGTCCAGTGATAATAATAGCAGTAATAGCAGTTCATCCGAACCTGCGGCCAGCAGCTCGTCTGCAAATACCAGCGTAACACTTACGCAGAGTAACCACTGGAACGACGGTAAGGCTGATTTCTACCAGTATGTTGTCAATGTGAAGAATACAAGCAGCAGCAAGATCTCCGGCTGGAGCGTGACAGTAAACTTTGGTGGTAATGTGAGCATTGACCAGTCCTGGAGTGGCAATATCACTGCCTCAGGTAAAACTGTGAGCATAAAGCCACAGGATTTCAATTCATCCTTAGCAGCAGGCGAGAGCGTGGAAGTGGGATTCATAGTAAAGACTAATGAGAGTCTGGGAACACCTACAGTAACGGTGGGAAATTAAGATATTATGAAAAATAAGCGAAGAACCTTAAGTGGTTCAAGACATCTTCATACATCATTTCATATAGCTACGATGATTCTTGCTTTATCTCTGCTTGCCGGCTGTGGTCTTGGGAAGGGCGGTAAGGACAGTGTTTCCGATGGAGATGCTACTATGGATTCAGCTACAGGCACTCTGGCTGACCTGGCTGATAGAAATGCCACGGATACCGATGCAGAAGTGACGGGTGATATGGGCTTTACAGCTGTTCCTGTTGATGAGGGAATAAATGATACTGCTGAACCAGATACGGACTCATCCGCGGAAAATGATAAACCCCAGCCCGACAGCCTTGTAAGGGAGCAGGCTCCTGACTCACTTTCCACAGAAGACGTCAGCGTTTATTTTACCAATACCAGCGGAATAGACATTGTACATATGTGCATCAGTACCGATGATGGCGACGTGGACATGTATGAGATCCTTGGGATTTCAAAATTGCCTGATGCAGGTTTCTTCCATTATACAGGAGCAATCCTGGATCCCTACGCCCAGGATGATGCAGTAAGCATCTCTGTTGTCGGTCAGGACAGAATCGGAAACATATATGAATTCGGCTCTTGCACCCTCTATGATCTGCAGGATAGCACAGTGGTTCTTAGTAGAGATAGGGAAAGCAAGGGATATGTATTGAAACTTGACTGAGTATTTCAGAGACATAAGTAAACAAATACCCCGTGTACATAGGTACACGGGGTTATTAATAGGGGGGGGTAATTGGGGTTTAACTATTTTAAATCTTAAGCTTCTACCTTAGGCAGCTTTGCAAATGATGCCTGGAGCTGCTCGTCAGTAGGTATCTCGTCGCTCATTTCACCATTGTGGAATTTCTCATAAGCAACCAGGTCGAAATATCCTGTACCGGTAAGACCGAATACGATGGTCTTTTCTTCGCCGGTTTCCTTGCACTTAAGAGCCTCGTCGATAGCAACGCGGATAGCATGTGAGCTTTCAGGTGCAGGAAGGATGCCTTCAACACGTGCGAACTGCTCAGCTGCTTCGAATACGGATGTCTGCTCTACGCTGGTAGCCTCCATGTATCCGTCGTGATAGAGCTGTGAAAGTGTGCTGCTCATTCCGTGGAAACGAAGTCCACCTGCGTGGTTTGCTGAAGGAATGAAACTGCTTCCAAGTGTGTACATCTTTGCGAGCGGGCAGATCATACCGGTGTCGCAGAAATCATATGCATATACGCCTCTTGTGAAACTGGGGCATGATGCAGGCTCAACAGCGATGATGCGGTAGTCTGCTTCGCCACGGAGTTTCTCGCCCATGAAAGGCGCGATGAGTCCGCCAAGGTTTGAACCGCCGCCGGCACATCCGATGATGATGTCGGGCTTGATGCCGTACTTATCAAGTGCAGCCTTTGCTTCCAGACCGATTACTGACTGGTGGAGCAGTACCTGGTTCAGCACGCTTCCCAGTACATAACGGTATCCGGGATTCTTTGTAGCAACTTCAACGGCCTCGGAGATTGCACAGCCAAGGCTTCCGGTGGTTCCGGGATGCTCAGCAAGGATCTTCTTACCAACTTCTGTAGTCTCTGAAGGTGAAGGAACAACTGATGCTCCGTATGTACGCATTACTTCGCGGCGGAAAGGTTTCTGCTCGTAGGAAACCTTAACCATGTATACCTTGCAGTCAAGGCCGAAGTACGAGCATGCCATTGAAAGTGCCGTACCCCACTGGCCTGCGCCGGTCTCAGTGGTTACGCCCTTAAGTCCCTGCTTCTTAGCGTAGTATGCCTGGGCAATAGCGGAATTAAGCTTGTGGCTTCCGCTGGTGTTGTTACCTTCGAATTTGTAGTAGATCTTGGCAGGTGTCTGGAGCTTTTCCTCCAGGCAGTAAGCTCTTACTAAAGGTGAAGGACGGTACATTGTGTAGAAACTGCGGATTTCCTCCGGAATATCTATATAAGGTGTATTCTCGTCTAACTCCTGTGCAACCAGCTCTTCACAGAAGATAGGTGAAAGCTCTTCAGCTGTGAGGGGCTTGCCGGTACCCGGGTTTAAAAGGGGAGCAGGCTTAACCTTCATATCAGCTCTCATGTTATACCATGCCTTGGGAATCTCATCTTCTGATAAATAGATCTTGTAAGGGATTGTTTTCTCTGACATATCTGTCTCCTTTCTTTTGTCTGTACACTTTTATATGTGTACACAAATCTGTTATGGTGGAACAAAAAAATACCTGTCCCACAGTTTTCTTACTGCTGGGACAGGTATGAATATTCTCATCCTGCGGTGCCACCCGGCTTGGTGTATCAAACACCCACTTAAGCATACTATCATATGCCGGATTTTTTTACGGAGTTCCGCTCCGTCTCACATACTCCGGTTCCCCGTTTCTGCTCGCCCTCAGAAGTCCATTCGGCTTAAACACTTTTACTGCGATCACACCACCCGCAGCTCTCTCTGAAAAGGAGGTCTAAACTTACTCACTCTTCTTCAACGGTTTATCTGAGTGTAACACAGATGAAAAATGAATGTCAATAAGAAAATTTTAATCAGATTGACGCATAAATAATATGAAGGTAAAATTTAGATATATTTTCTTTTTGCGGGGGAGTGTGATGGGAAAACAGGATAATAAGAAAAAGAATAATATTAAATTCTCGGACCTGATGGGCTGGTCCGGAATGAAGAATGCCCTGATCTTTCCTGTCTTAGCCCTGATCTTTATTATAATAATCTTTGTTTACAACGGACTTCTTCAGAATTACGCCAAGAAAAGTATTCTTGAAGGTGGCGAGCTCAGTGCTGAAAACACAGCGGGTGATATCGAACTGTATCTTTCCACAGGAATAAATGCCCTTGAGATTTCAAGCTATACCATCGACAACATGATAAAAGAGGGAGATTCTAAACAGGAAATCCTTGATTTTATCCAGCATGAATCAGATGTCATCATAAAGACTACGCTTCCGGGATCCACCGGACTTTATGCCTGTATAGACGGTGAGTATTACGACGGCCTGGGGTGGGAACCCTATGAAGGCTTTGTTCCTACGGAACGCCCCTGGTATATTAAGGCAGTAGAGGGAAATGGTGATGTAATGCTTATAGACCCATATCTTGACCTATATACCGGCCAGGTGATCATGACACTTGCAAAGGTACTTTCTGATGGCAAAAGTGTTGTTGCTATCGACGTTACCCTTGAAGAAATTCAGAGCATTGTTGAAAAAACAGATACAAAAGGTCTTTCGTCGATAAGCATGGTCCTTAGTAATGAGGGTTTTGTGGTAGCACATACAGACAGCAGTCAGCGCGGAAATAATTATCTTGAGGACCAGGACAATATAGGCGGTTATATACTGACTACGGTAATGAATTCAGATGAAAACAGCTTTGACATAAAGTACGACAATATAAGTTATACAGTATATTCGTGTCCAATCAATGGGGAATGGTACAGTATCACATATGCTGATTCGGATAAAGTTTACAGACCTATCAGGCTCATAGTAATACTGAGCGTTGTATCCATAATTCTCACCCTTCTGATATTTACCACTATTACTATCAGCTCCGGCAAAAAGGAGCTGGCAAACGAAAGGCTGCAGAAGGTTATCAATTCTACGGCTGATATCTACATGTCACTCTGTGACCTGGATGTGATCAACGGAAATGTAATAGAGATAAAAAATGTCAATCCCGCTATTTCCCAAGCGGTTGCGTCCGTTGACCATAATCTGAACGAAGTATTTTTCAATATCATGAATAACCTTCCGGAATCACCCACAAAGAAGGCTGCCGTTGAGTTTACGGATATGAATACCATAGATGAGCGTATGAAGGATGTGGATACGCTGACTGTTGAGTACCAGAGTTTCGGCAATATCTGGGTAAGAGCAAGGCTCATAGTTTCTGAAAGGACTAAGGATGGCCGGGTATCTCATGTATTATGGATGCTTGAGAATATCACAAGGGAAAGAGAAGAAAGAGAAAGGCTTAAGAATATCTCTGACAGTGCAGTTGCGGCCAGTGAGGCCAAGTCGGCGTTCCTTTCCAATATGTCCCATGAGATCAGGACTCCTATCACTGCAGTTTTGGGAATGAACGAAATGATCCTTCGCGAATGCGACGATCCTTCGATCATATCTTATGCAAATAATATCAAGAGTGCCGGTACATCACTGTTAGTGCTGATCAATGATATCCTTGATTTCTCCAAGATTGAATCCGGCAAGATGGATATCATTCCTGTGGAATATGAGACGAGGTCACTTTTAAATGACCTGAAGAACCTTATCAGGCCCAAGGTTGATGCCAAGGAACTTAAGTTCATCATGGATATCGATCCGGAGCTTCCCGGTGCGCTTTTCGGTGACGAGATAAGGATCAAGCAGGTGATCACAAACCTGCTGACCAACGCTGTTAAATATACCGAAAAGGGAAGCGTTACCCTTAAGGTAGGCTTCAGCGGAAATAAAGGTGCAGGGGATACCATCGGACTGAAGGTTTCCGTAACGGATACCGGAATGGGCGTTAAGAAGGAAGATATGGAAAAGCTTTTTGCCCAGTTTGTAAGGCTTGATGAAAAACGGAACAGGAATATTGAGGGAACGGGACTCGGACTGAATATCACAAGTAACCTTCTCAATATGATGGGTGGCGAGCTTAATGTGGAAAGCGAGTATGGCAAGGGCTCCGTATTCTCATTTGAAATCAAACAGCCTGTCAGGAACTGGACACCCATCGGCGACTATGAAAAGGCTACCGATACGGATTCTTCAAAGGAAAAGTACGTGCCTAAGTTTGTTGCTCCCGATGCACATGTCCTTATGGTGGATGATACTCCCATCAATATAGTGGTATTTAAAGGGCTTCTTAAAAAGACGGAGATCAAGGTGGATTCCGCTACCGGCGGTCAGGAATGCATAGAACTTGCCATTAAGAATAAATACGACATCATATTTCTTGACCACATGATGCCTGTCATGGATGGAATAGAAACGCTTAAGGAACTCAGGGAAAAATATTCGGACAATCCCAATGCGAAAACGCCCATAGTATGCCTTACTGCCAATGCCATATCCGGAGCGAAGGATACATATATGGAGGCCGGTTTTACCGACTATCTCACCAAGCCCATAAATCCTGCAAAGCTTGAGGAGATGATCTACTCATATCTTCCCGAGGGTATGGCCAGGGAACTGAAGTAACATTCACACTTGAGTATATTATGCCTATAAAGTATAATTTGCTGTAGTTGCTCAGGACAGCCCGAAGCACTTGCTGCTGAGGGCGTACAAATGCGTGAATTTGGCAATGGCAGCCCGCCATTTGCAAAGCAAATTTATAATTGCGGGCTGCCGTAACTGGAAGAACCGATAGGTTCTGAACAGTTATAATTTGCTGTAGTTGCTCAGGACAGCCCGAAGCACTTGCTGCTGAGGGCGTACAAATGCGTGAATTTGGCAATGGCAGCCCGCCATTTGCAAAGCAAATTTATAATTGCGGGCTGCCGTAACTGGAAGAACCGATAGGTTCTGAACAGTTATAATTTGCTGGTAAAAAAGCAGGGATGCTTGTCCCTGCCTTGAAATAAGAACAATAAACGGAGGAAAAGAAAAATGGTTGCATGGAATAACCTTGATACGCTGGGTTCTTACAAGGAATTAGAGAAAAAGGAAAAGGTAGTTTTAAAGGATGTAATGAGCGGTGACAGCGGAGCTGACCGTGTGAAGAAATATACAATGCCCATGGCAGCAGGCCTTAATTATAACTATGCTGCAAAGGCTGTAAATGACGACATCATCGACGGACTTGCAAAGCTTGCCGAAGAAGCACAGCTTATAGAAAAGTTTGAGGCTCTTTACAACGGTGAAGTCATCAATACAGGTGAGAAAAGACTGGTTCTCCATCAGCTTACCCGTTCACAGCTCGGTAACGACGTTGTAAAGGATGGCGTAAACAAGAGAGAGTTTTATGTAGCACAGCAGAAGAAGATCGCTGACTTTGCTAATGACGTACATGCAGGCAAGATTGTAAACGGTGCAGGCGAGAAGTTCACGACTGTTGTACAGATCGGTATCGGTGGTTCCGACCTTGGTCCCCGTGCTATCTACATAGCACTTGAGAACTGGGCAAGAAAGACCGGCAACTTCAACATGGAAGCAAAGTTCATCAGCAACGTGGATCCTGATGATGCAGCAGGCGTTCTTCAGGGAATTGATGTTGCTCATTCACTTTTCGTACTTGTATCAAAGTCAGGTACTACACTTGAGACACTTACAAATGAGTCTTTCGTAAAGGATGCTCTTAAGAAGGCTGGCCTTGATGCTTCAAAGCATATGGTAGCAGTTACCAGTGAGACTTCACCTCTTGCAGGCAACAGCGATTACCTTCAGGCATTCTTCATGGATGATTTCATCGGCGGAAGATTTTCTTCCACTTCAGCAGTAGGCGGTGCAGTGCTTTCACTTGCATTCACACCTGAGGTGTTCGCAAGTTTCCTGAACGGTGCAGCTGAGGAAGACAAGCTTGCAACCAACAAGAATGTTAAGGAGAATCCTGCAATGCTGGATGCTCTTATCGGCGTATATGAGAGAAACGTACTTGGTTTCCCTTCAACAGCACTGCTTCCTTACTCACAGGCGCTCAGCCGTTTCCCTGCACACCTTCAGCAGGCAGACATGGAGTCCAACGGTAAGAGCGTTAACCGTTTCGGCGAGTTCGTAAGCTATCCTACAGGTCCTGTTCTTTTCGGTGAGCCGGGAACAAACGGACAGCACTCTTTCTATCAGCTGCTTCACCAGGGAACTGATATCATTCCTCTTCAGTTCATCGGTTTCAAGGACAGCCAGCTGGGTGTTGATGTAGACATCCAGGGCAGCACCAGCCAGAAGAAGCTCTGCGCAAACGTAGTTGCTCAGATTATCGCTTTCGCTTGCGGCAAGGATGACGAGAACAACAACAAGAAGTTCGCAGGAAACCGTCCTTCCAGCATCATCGTAGGTGACCAGCTTACACCTGAGTCAATGGGTGCACTGCTTTCACACTTTGAAAACAAGATCATGTTCCAGGGATTCCTGTGGAATGTAAACAGTTTCGACCAGGAAGGCGTACAGCTTGGTAAGGTACTTGCAAAGAAGGTTCTTGCTCACGAGACAGACGGTGCGCTTAAGGAATTCAGCGACCTGTTTGAAATCTGATAGGTAATAGGCCTTATAAATGATTCAGCAAACCACGGGATTCGTCCCGTGGTTTTATTATTATCGCACGGGCTGAAAGCCACCTGCGCGATTTAGTTTACATAAAAGGTGTTCATATTACTAAAATAGTGGTATCATATAACGGATGTTGATATGTTATGTTGCACTAAACAGGTAAGTTTTATGTTTTTGAATAATAAAAGAATAGTCCCGGTAATGTTATTGACGGTCCTTATGCTGGGGGCAGCGGGATGTGAAAATGATCCGGGTAATGTATCGGATAATTCAGCAGTATCGGATAATTCCGTGTCAGAAAATGTAACGTTAAACCTTCCTGCGCCTGTTACCTATTCAGGCCTGGCTTTTTCAGTTCCGGAGGGATTCACGGAATCCACCGGCAATACGGAGGATGATAAGGTTTATAAAGGACCCATGTCCGTAGACGATTCTTATATTGCCTATAAAGTAAGGGAAAGGGATCCAGGAGATGATTACAGCATACTGACCAAGGAAGACATGCAGGCTGAGCTTAACCGTGATGTCAGCAGCAATGCCGCTATTACGGAATTTTACAATGAGGACCTTGGTGAAGGAGTTAGGCGAATCAAGACACGCATGGTCTACCGCAAAGATGAGAAGGACTATAGTATGGCCATGTTTATTTATGTCACGGATCAGAAGGTATTTACTCTTATATACCAGATAGAGCCGGGGTCAAAATGGGCGGCAGAATACGAACAGAGCCAGAATAGCATTGAACTGGTGAGGGAATAGAGATAAAAAGTATGACAACGGAGGTAAGAACATGGGTGTAAAGCCGACATTAGTAATACTTGCAGCAGGACTTGGAAGCCGTTACGGCGGACTTAAGCAGATAGATCCTGTGGATGAGGAAGGACACAAGATCATAGATTTTTCAATCTATGACGCACTCCGTGCCGGATTTGGCAAAGTGGTTTTTATCATAAAAGAAGAAAATGAGGCTGATTTCCGTTCCTGCATAGGTGACCAGGTGAGCCGCAAGATGCCGGTGGAATATGTGTACCAGAAGATGGATGCCATTCCTGAAGGCACAGTTATTCCCGATGGCAGGGTAAAGCCATGGGGTACTGCACATGCTATCTATTGCTGCAGGGACGTGGTAAAGGAGCCTTTTGCAGTCATCAATTCCGATGACTATTATGGCGTGAGTGCATATAAGACTCTTGCCGGATTCCTGAATGATCCGGTTTCTAAAAAAGAAGGCCAGGCAGCGTACTGCATGGTGGGATACCTTCTTGGCAACACCCTGACGGACAACGGCTATGTATCCAGGGGATGCTGCAGGAGCGATGAAGAAGGATTTCTTTCCAAGATTGACGAGCTTACCCATATCGAAAAGGGCGGAGACGGAGCAGTCTACACCCTGGCAGACGGCACTACCGGGAGCCTTGGACTGGATACCCTTGTATCAATGAATATGTGGGGCTTTGAGCCGTCAATATTCCCGAAGTTAGGAAAGGCCCTGGATGAGTTCTTTAAGAACGGTATTGCGGCTGATCCTCTTAAGTCAGAGTGTTTCCTGCCTATAGAGGTAGGCAAAATGGTAAATGCGGACGAGGTTTCCGTAAAGGTGCTTTCATCTGAGGATAAGTGGTTCGGTGTTACCTACAAGGAAGACAAGCCCGGCGTAATGGCATCAATTGCAGATCTCAAGGCAAGGGGAGTATACCCTGACAAGCTCTGGGAATAAGGCATAATATACAAAAAATTACAGGCCCGTGACAGCAATGTTTCGGGCTATTATAAATTAAAAAAGCGGCAGCGGAAAAGAGAACGATATGTACCAAGTGGATTTTGACAAACCTATACATGTTCATTTCATGGGAATCGGCGGCATAAGCATGAGCGGCCTGGCAGAGATACTTTTATCCGAAGGCTTTACCATCTCCGGTTCTGACATGAAGGAAAGCGAGCTGACAAAGCATCTGGAGGAAAAGGGCGCAAAAGTCTTTATCGGCCAGAAGAAGGAGAACATCACTGACGGTATCGACCTGATGGTTTATACTGCGGCCATATCTCCTGATAACGAGGAGTATAAAGCGGTTCTTGATAAGGGAATTCCGACGCTCACAAGGGCTGAGCTTTTAGGACAGATAATGCGCAACTACAGGCTTCCTATAGCTGTCAGCGGAACCCACGGTAAGACTACTACTACATCCATGGTATCCGAGATACTTCTTAAGGCTGACGATGATCCCACCATTACAGTGGGCGGAATACTCAAGGACATAGGCGGAAACCTGCGTATCGGCGGCAACGATTTCTTCGTGGCTGAAGCCTGTGAGTATACAAACAGCTTCCTTTCATTTTTCCCCAAGGTTGCTATTATTCTCAATATTGAAGAGGACCATCTTGATTTCTTCAAGGATATAAATGACATCCGCTCCTCATTCAGGAGGTTTGCGTCTCTCCTGCCTGAGGACGGTACACTGATAATCAATTCACAGATTGATGATTATAAAGAGCTTACAAAGGATCTTTCATGCAGGGTCATTACCTACGGAAAGGATAACAGTGCGGATTACTATGCAACGGACATCTCCTATGACGATATGGGACATGGCTGTTACACCATGCATAAAAAGAACCCTGACGGCAGCGAGGAGACAGTTTCAGTTGCCCTTTCTGTTGTAGGCGAGCACAATGTCTACAACTCTCTGGCAGCCCTGGCAGCAGGCGATGTGGCAGGCGTGGACAGGGCAACGGCTGTGGATGCCCTCAAGGGTTTCCACGGTACAGACAGGCGTTTTGAGAAAAAGGGCGAGATCCACGGCGTAACTGTTATCGACGATTACGCCCATCACCCTACGGAGATAAGGGCTACATTAAAGGCAGCAAAGAACTATCCCCATAAAAAGCTCTGGGTGGTTTTCCAGCCCCACACATATACCAGGACAAAAGCTTTCCTGGACGATTTTGCGGATGCTTTAAGTGATGCAGATGTGGTACTGCTTACGGATATCTATGCGGCCAGGGAAAAGAATACCATAGGGATTTCTTCAAAAGACCTGCTGAAAAAAATCAAGGACAAGGGGCAGGAAGCTTACCACTACAGCTATTTTGATGACATAGAAAACCATATCCTTCTCAATGTTTCGGAAGGAGACCTGGTAATGACCATAGGCGCAGGGGATGTCTACAAGGTAGGCGAGCACATACTTGGGGAAAATTAAGGCTGGGAAAAGGCTGTTTATGTATCTTTCTGACAGCATGCACAAGCGCCAGAAACCCAGTAAAATCAAGGCTTTCCGGGTTTCAATTGACATTTTTGACGAATTTTAACATTTCCGGTGCCATAATTTTGGAAAGATTTTTTTTAACAAAAATGATGTTGATGAAAAAGTGCGTAACTACGCACTTTTTTTGATTTTTTTGGGGTTATCCACATTATCCACATTGGCACAAACCCTTATTTTATGCGGTGTTGTGTACATTGGCCAGGTTGATTTTGGTACACAAGGTGGTATACTTTTTTTGCGGTGAGCGGCATGCGTAAAACCATGCCTGTTTCATGCGGATGTGCCATTAGCGGTCACGGTCCTGAGGGGGCGGAATGCGGTGGGGCATATTATGACTAACTACAAGGGGATACACGGGCAGCTATGTCGGGAATTAGTCTTATCGCTGATACTGAAAGCGGTGTTACAGAATTATCAAATATATTCATAGAACATTACATGAGCGACGCAAATGAAGTCCAGCTCAAGTTATACATATATCTTCTCAAACTTCGCAGCACTGGGCGTAGTGTGGAGTTTTCGGATATAGTTGACTTTCTGGATTTTTCCGAAAGGGATGTTATGCGTGCCCTGCATTACTGGGAGGAAAAGCATCTCATATACGTGGGCTACAGGAAGGATGTCCTTGGCGATGAAGATGTGCGTAAGTCGGGAAAGAAGAGCTCACGTGCGTATGCAAAGAAGGCCGAGTCTATAAAGTCGATCCGTTTTGCGGATCCGGCAGAGCTTCTTTACCGTATGGAAGCAGATAGTGAGCGTCTTATGAGCGTAGAGGAGGAAGAGCTTGCGGATGTTCATGAGATCGAGGAGGAGAGCTGTTACACAGAGAGTATAACAGACGGCTCTTTACCGTTAGATGAAAAAAATGCTGTGGACGATTCTTCTGTAGAGCAGCCTGTAAAACACAAATCTGTTAAGAGTAAAAAGAGTGTAGAAGATATGGAAATGGATCCGGACAAGATTAAGGGAGCGTATACCGTTTCGAATATAAAGGAATATAAAAAGAGCAAGGATGCCAAGACTCTTGTTACGGCAGCACAGCTTTATTTTGGAAGACCAATGGGTAGCACGGAGCTTACCACAATCATGTTCCTTTCATACAGCTTGAAGATGCCGGCGGATCTGATCGACTATCTGATGCAGCATTGTGCTGAGAATAAAAAGGATTTTTATGCTGTGGAAAAGATTGCCCTGCAGTGGCATGAAAACGGTGTAGATAGCGTTGATAAGGCAAAGGAGTACTGCCGTTTGCAGGTAAAGGCTCCTGATGACAGGGAGAGGGCAGTGCTTTCACTCCTTGGAAGAAACGGCAATTTCGCGCAGGGTGAGCTGGATGCAGTACACAGATGGTTTACAACTTATGGTTTTTCTGAGGAGATCATAAGGGAAGCCTGCAACCGGACTGTTGTGAATGTTGAGGATCACCGCATAGCATATGCGGAAAAGATTCTGAAGGACTGGTTCAACAGCGGTGTCAGTGTTGTTGAGGATATAGAGTCCCTTGATGAAGAGTTCCGTAAAAAGAAGGAAGGTACGAAGGCTGCGTCATCAGGCCGTACCACGTCTGCCAGCCAGGCGAAGACCGGAAAAAAGAACGGAACTTTCGGTAATTTTGAAGAAAGACAGGACGATTATGACCTGCTTGTGAAGAAGCTTTCTAAGAAATAAAGTACTGCTGCGGCCGTACGGAAGAATAATTTGCGGAGTGTGCAGAGAAACAGATGCTTACCAGCAGACAGTATGACAAGATAAAGCTCATATATGAAGAGCGTCGCAGGAACAGGGATAAGCTCAAGCTTAAGCGGCAGACGGAAGTATTTGGGAAGATTCCGGAATACAGGGAACTCGATACCGCTATCCGCAACCTTTCGATAAAGACGGCGCTTAAGTCCTTCGACATTGAGGATGAAGAGGAGCGTAAGCAGCTGACAGGCACAACGATACTTAAGATGCGCCAGATGGAGAATGAAAAGAAACAGCTGCTTTTATCGGCGGGATATCCGGAAGATTATCTGGATCCGCCTTATGAGTGTCAGGACTGCAGGGATACCGGTTACATCGGAAATGAAAAGTGCAGCTGCCTGCGCCAGCTTGAGATAGAGCAGTTGTATGAGAGTCTTAATATGAAGGCGTGGCTGGACGGAAAGAGCTTTGAGCTGGCCGACGAATCATACTATGAGGGCGATGACCTGGAAAATTTCCGCTACGTTCTGGAAGTTAGTCATGACATGGTAGATCGCTTTGACGAGGACCATAGGGGTATGGTGCTGTACGGAAATGTGGGTACCGGAAAGACTTTTATGGCAGGCTGTATAGCAAGGGCGCTTATGGAAGAAGGGTATCTGGTGCTTTCCTACAGTGCATCAGGACTTTTTGAGCAGATATCCAACGCAATGTACGGCTCAAATAAAAATGAGCTTAATTCCGTGAACGAGATGTTGTATAATTGTGACCTGTTGGTGATAGATGACTTGGGAACTGAGTATCCCAACGACTTTACCAAGTCCTGCTTGTTCAGGATATATAACAAGAGGCTGGACAGCGGAAAGCCGATACTTATCACAACGAACATGTCACCTTCAGTGCTGAAGGATACTTATACCGAGAGATTTGCATCCCGCTTGTTTTCAGTTGATAACAGGCTCTGTGAGATGACAGGAAGGGATATCAGGGGACTGAAGGCACTAAGGAGCAGGATGGCAGAGCTAAATAGCAACTAACGGGGGGATAGGTCATGACGTTGCTTTTAAAGGAAAATGGGTGACGTCTGGCCGGTAATATAAGGATTTCCATGGCAGACAAATACTGCCGTTGAAAATAAAATGTAACTGTAAAGCTTGAAAAAGGGCAGAACGGTTACAACAAATTACAATCAGAGAATCTCACATCAGAAAGAGAGGAAAACTATGTCGCCTGTAAAAGATGAGATCAGAAATCTTAACACCATTCCCGTGGGTTCACTGGGCCTTATACCCCTTGAGGGCTGCAAGACCATGGGCGAAAAGGTAGATCAGTACCTTGTAGGATGGCGTAAGGAAAGGGAAAACGAGCATGCCGACACTCTGGCGTTCTCGGGCTACGAGAGAGACACCTACATATTGAATGCTGCTGTTCCCCGTTTCGGTTCAGGTGAGGCGAAGGGTATAATCAAGGAGTCCGTGAGAGGTACAGATCTCTTTATGATGGTTGATGTCTGCAACTACAGCATGACATATAAGCTTTTCGGCCAGATAAACCACTATTCACCTGATGATCATTATGCTGATCTGAAGAGACTGATCGCCGCTGTCGGAGGTAAGGCAAGAAGGATCACCGTGATCATGCCTTTCCTTTATGAGAGCAGACAGCATAAGCGTACAGCAAGAGAGTCACTGGACTGTGCATATGCACTTCAGGAACTCACGGCTATGGGCGTTGACAATATTATTACCTTCGACGCACATGATCCCAGGGTACAGAATGCTATACCTCTTAAGGGATTTGAAACCGTGCAGCCTGCATACCAGTTCATCAAGGCTATGTGCAAGAAACACAAGGATCTGAACTTCGATGTTGACCACATGATGGTAATAAGCCCGGATGAAGGCGGCATGAGCAGGGCTATATATATGGCAAACGTTCTTGGTCTTGATGTAGGTATGTTCTACAAGAGACGTGATTATACCAAGATCGTGAACGGACGCAATCCTATCGTTGCACACGAGTTCCTTGGTTCCAGCGTTGAGGGCAAGGACATGATCATCGTGGACGATATGATCTCATCCGGTGAGAGTATGCTTGAGGTTGCAAAGGAACTTAAGGAGCGCAAGGCCCGCAGGATATTCTGCTGCTCCACCTTCGGTCTCTTCACCAGCGGACTTGAGGTATTTGATAAGGCTTTTGAAGAAGGGACTATTTGCAGTGTTCTTACAACTAACCTTATATATCAGGCGCCTGAATTGCTGGAACGTGAGTGGTATATCAACTGCGATATGAGCAAATATATTGCATACATAATAGATACACTCAACCACGATGTATCCATAAGTGATCTTCTTGATCCCAGTGAGCGTATTCAGAACCTCATCACAAGGTACAAGGCAGAGAACTCATAATTTGATTTTAAGTGCCAAAAGTTACCGGCACTATGTAAGGCTATTATCCAGTAAAACAGCCGGCAGCAGTCTGATAAGATCAGCAAGCTGCCGGTTTTTTGTTCCATTTCACATAAGAAAAGTAGTGGTTGCCATTCTGAGTTTGTACAATATTTTGGGTACTTTTCACAAGATATGGTGTCTTTTGTGAAAAGATACCACAAAAATCAAAAAAACGACAAACTTTTTTGTGAAAAATATTCACATTCTCGGTTCTCTATGCTATAATATCACTCGTTAAGCAGTAACCGTTTGGGAGAGATTCCGAATGGTTACATTAAGTATTCATTTTTAGAACAGCATGAGGTGACGAGATGGTAAAAAAAGAGATGATTGCTATGCTTCTGGCGGGGGGCCAGGGAAGCAGATTGGGTGTGCTGACCAGGAAGGTTGCAAAGCCGGCTGTTTCTTTTGGTGGAAAGTACAGGATCATAGACTTTCCACTGAGTAACTGTATTGACTCAGGTGTTGATACTGTAGGTGTTCTTACCCAGTATCAGCCTTTGCGTCTGAACACTCATATCGGTATCGGTATTCCCTGGGATCTGGACCGTAATGTGGGCGGCGTAACGGTTCTTCCTCCTTATGAGAAGAGCACAAACAGTGAGTGGTACACCGGTACCGCTAATGCCATATATCAGAATATTGATTATATGGAGAGTTTCAATCCGGAATATGTTTTGATCCTTTCCGGAGATCATATCTACAAGATGGACTATCAGGTTATGCTTGATTTCCACAAGAAGAATGGCGCTGAAGTTACTTTAGCTGTTATGCCTGTGCCTATGGAAGAGGCTAAGCGTTTTGGTATCGTCATCACTGATGATAATTCCAAGATTCAGGAATTCGAAGAGAAACCTGAGCATCCTCATTCAAATCTTGCATCCATGGGTATCTATATATTCAACTGGAAGACTCTTAAAGAAGCGCTGATCGCCAAGGCTGACCAGCCGGCTCTTGATTTCGGTAAGCACGTTATTCCTTACTGCCACAGCAAGCAGGCACCCATATACGCATATGAGTACAATGGCTACTGGAAGGATGTAGGAACCTTGCATTCTTATTGGGAAGCAAATATGGAGCTCATCGATATCATCCCTGAGTTCAACCTTTATGAAGAATATTGGAAGATCTATACCAAGTCAGACGCACTTACGCCTCAGTATATCTCTTCAGAGAGCAAGGTGGAGAGATGCCTTATCGGTGAAGGTGCTGAGATTCACGGTGAAGTATACAGCTCCATCATCGGCTGCAATGTCGAGATAGGCAAGGGTACTGTAGTACGTGATTCCATCATCATGAATGACACCGTTATCGGTGAGGGCTGCGAGATCAACAAGACAATAATCGCAGAGAATACTGTACTTGGCAATGGCGTAAAGACCGGTACAGGTGATGAAGTTGACAACGAGACGGATCCTCATATTTACAATAACGGTTTGGTTTGCATAGGTGAGAAGACCACCGTTCCCGATAATGTTTCTATCGGAAAGAATTCCGTTGTATATGGCAAGACTGACGCATCTGATTATTCAGGCGGAGCTCTTGGCAGCGGCAAGACATTGATCAAGGAGGGTGAGAAAGCATGAGAGCAATGGGTATCATCCTCGCCGGCGGCGGGATGAAAAACAGCAGGATGGGTGAACTGGCAGCAAAGAGAGCCGTTGCGGCTATGCCTGTGGCAGGAAGCTACAGAAGTATCGATTTCGCACTCAGTAACATGAGTAACTCACACATCCAGAAGGTCGCCGTACTTACACAGGACAACGCAAGAAGTCTTAACGAGCATTTAAGCTCATCCAAGTGGTGGGATTTCGGACGTAAGCAGGGTGGAATGTATGTGTTCACACCTACCAGGACACTGGACAACACCGACTGGTATCGCGGAACGGCTGATTCCATCGCACAGAATATCGAGTTCATTAAGGACAGCCACGAGCCTTATGTTGTAATTGCATCAGGTGACTGCGTATACAAGATGGATTATGGCAAGGTACTTGAGTACCACATTGATAAGAAGGCTGACATCACAGTAGTATGCAAGGAAATGCCTGAGAATGTGAATGTAGACCGTTTCGGCTGCGTACAGACGGATGCTGACGGAAGGATTACTGATTTCGAAGAAAAACCCGTACAGGCTAAGTCCAATACCATTTCCTGCGGTATCTATATCATCAGAAGAAGACAGCTGGTTGAGATGATCGAGAAGGCTGCTCTTGAGAACAGATACGATTTCGTAAAGGATGTTCTCATCAGATATAAAGACATCAAGCGTATCTACGCATACAAGATGGATGATTATTGGAAGAATATTTCAACGATCCAGGATTATTATGATACCAATATGGATTTCCTTAATCCTGAGATCCGCAAGTATTTCTTCAAGACTTTCCCGGATATCTATTCCAAGGTAGATGACCTTCCACCCGCAAAGTACAATGTGGGCGTTGAGGTAAGGAACAGTCTGGTTGCCAGCGGAAGCATCATAAACGGCGTGGTTGAGAATTCAGTCATCTTCAAGAAGGCGTTTATCGGAAGCAACTGCACGATAAAGAATTCCATTATCCTTAATGATGTTTATATCGGGGACAACTCTTATATCGAGAACTGCATCGTTGAAAGCCGAAGCACAATAAGGGCCAACTCGGTCCAGAAGGGTGAGGAAGGCATCAAGATTGTAGTTGAGAAGAATGAAAGGTATGTAATTTAAAAATAAAATTTTCAGAGAAAGGAAGTTAGGAACAGTAATGTTCCTTAGGGGGCAAACGGGGTTATGAATGTAACAGATGTACGTATCAGAATGGTTGACAAGGAAAAGGAAGGAAAGCTTAGAGCTGTAGCTTCCATCACAATTGATGATTGCTTTGTGATCCATGACATCAAGATTATTGAGGGCGATCACGGATTGTTCATAGCAATGCCCAGCCGGAAGGCTCAGGATGGAACCTACAAGGATATCGCTCATCCTATCAATTCTTCGACCAGGACTGAACTACAGGAGCTTATCCTGAAACGTTATGAGACAGCTGCACAGGAGAATGCTTAATTAAAAAGATTTTTTGCGGACGCTTAATTTTCAGAGAAGAACCGCATGGGGAAGGTGTGCATCGGCACACTAGTGAAAAGGGGTTAAAAAGCAGGAGGACCGGAATGTACCGGTCTTTTTGCGTTTCTGGTTAAGTTTACCATTTCCGAGAACTGCTAAGGCTCACTATACAGCGTCAGCTGTGGCTACACGGTGTGGGAAGTTTTAGTTAAGTAAAACATATATAAAAGAAATTTCAATTATCGTGATATAATTACGTGAGATTGTTTTGGAAGATAGGGGTAATTGATTATGTACATGGTAGTGGGCCTGGGGAATCCTGGGAGAAAATATGACGGAACAAGGCACAACTGCGGCTTTGAGACCCTTGATATACTTATGAAAAAGTATGATGTGACCCTGACGGACACACGGTGCAAGGCTTTTTTCGGCAAGTGCATCATAGAGGGTCAAAAGACCTTGCTGGTCAAGCCCCAGACATATATGAATTTAAGCGGTGATGCCATCAGAGGACTATGTGATTATTATAAAATAGATCCTGAAAATGAGCTCATAGTCATATGTGATGACATAAGCCTTGTGCCGGGCAATATCCGTGTACGCAGTGCTGGTTCTGCAGGCGGTCATAACGGGCTTAAGGATATTATTGCCAAGCTGGGAACAGATGCTTTTACCAGGGTAAGGATAGGAGTAGGTGAAAAGCCTGCAGGCTGGGACTTGGCAGATTTCGTGCTGGGACATTTTTCCGGTGATGACGTACAGCTTGCCGAAAAAGGCAGGGAGCTTGGTGCGGAAGCTGTAGAGCGCATCATCGGCGGCGAGAGCATGGATAAGATAATGAGCAGATACAACGTAAAGCAGCATCCTGCGAAAGAAAATAAAGAATGAAGATTTTAAACGAACCCCTGCATGGGCTGGGCTGGTTTGATGATGCACTTTCCATGATAGACGCAGGGGAAGCCAGACTCTCAATATCGGGAGTGGCAGACTCCGGTAAACTTCATATGATAAGTGCACTAAGCGAGGCAACGGATGTCTCGCTGGTTTTGACGTACTCTGATGTGCGTGCAGGGCAGTTTGCTGAGGAATACCGTTTTTTTGACAGAAATTCGTGCAGGTATCCTGCAAAGGATCTCATTTTTTACCAGGCTGACATAAACGGCGGACAGATGCAGGGAGAGCGACTGGGTGTAATGCGCAAGTTGATCGCCGGAGAAAAGGTGACGATATTTACGACCCTTGACGCTCTGCTTGAGAGATGCATTCCCTTAAACATAATAGAAGAACATATACTGAAGATAAGCAAGGGCGGTCTGCTGGAAGAGCGGGCGGCCGAGATTCTGCTTACGGAAATGGGGTATACAAGGACCGGAGGTACTGTGGAGGTACCCGGCGAGTTTTCAGTAAGGGGAGGCATTATAGATATTTTCGATGCAACGGGAACTGTTCCGTTCAGAATAGAGTTGTGGGGGGACGAGGTAGAGTCAATCCGCAGTTTTGACGTGAACAGCCAGCGCTCTATAGAGGAGCTTGAGGAGATAACTGTCTTCCCGGCAAGGGAGCTGATACTGGACCGGGAGAAAAAGGGCGACGGCTATGCTGCCATCAAGGAAGAGATGGAAAGCGCCATAAAGGAATTCATGGATGCCATGAAGCCGGAAGAGGCTACGAGGCTTAAAGTCCGTCTGGGAGAGCTTGAGAATGCCCTGATCCATGATATAGGAAACATAAACTATGACAGCTATATAAATTATTTCTATGACGAGACCATATCCCTGCTGGATATCCTTGCCAAAAGAAAGCACTGCATCTTCATTGATGAGCCGGACCGGACTGTGGAACACGGAAACCTTACGGTGCAGGAGTTTGAAGAGAGCATGAAGAACCGCCTGAAGGCGGGGTATGTCACAAAGGGACAGACTGACATACTGTACCCGGTCAATGACACGATGCATCGGCTGGCTAAGGACAATACAGTCCAGCTTGCTGATATGGAGCCTATGTCGCCCCTTTTTAAAAATGAAACTCATGAGTTTGTCAGTATCGTTACGCTTGCGTCCTACAATAATTCTTTCCCTGCTCTTGTGAGCAACTTGAAAAAGATGCGTGCCGAAGGGTACAAGGTGCTGATTCTTTCAGGCTCCAGATCAAGGGCAAAACGTCTGGCAGATGACCTGGGTTACGAGGACGTGATCTGTGCCTATACTGAAAGGACGGATGTGCCACTGAAGCCTAAGGAGATCATGACCGTATATGGTCATGTGCAGAAAGGCTTTACCTATCCGGACCTTAAGTTTACCGTTATTGCGGAAACTGATATCTTCGGTGCAAGGCAGAAGAATATTAAGAAAAAGAAAGCTAAGTACAGTCCCGGCAAGCACTTAAGGGATCTGTCGGAGTTACACATAGGCGACTATGTGATAAATGAAGACTGCGGCGTGGGTATTTACCGCGGTATAGAAGAGGTAGAGGTCGAGTACATCCGCAAGGATTACATGAAGATCGAATACCGGGATGGTGCCTTTCTCTATGTGCCGGCCACAGATTTTGACAAGGTATCACTCTTTGCCGACAAAGATGCAAAAGCTCCAAAACTAAACAAGCTGGGAACCGAGGAGTGGCATCATACAAGGGAAAAGGCAAAGCGGGCTGTGGATGCTATTGCGCAGGAGCTGGTGGACCTTTATGCGGAGCGTATGCAGAGCAATGGCTACTGCTACAGTACTGACAGCGTATGGCAGCAGGAATTCGAGGAGATGTTCCCCTACGAAGAGACAGTGGATCAGATGAATGCCATAGATGCGGTGAAGGCTGATATGGAAAGCTCCAAGATAATGGACAGGCTGATCTGCGGCGATGTGGGATTCGGCAAAACGGAAGTCGCTATCCGTGCGGCATTCAAGGCAGTGCAGGAGAATAAGCAGGTGGCCTACCTTGTTCCAACTACCATACTTGCAGAGCAGCACTATACCACATTTATGGACAGAATGAAGAGTTATCCCGTGCGTATCGAGATGATCTCCCGTTTCAGGACTGCCGGTGAGATAAAGAAAGTCCTCGCAGCGCTTAAGGCCGGCGAGGTTGATATAGTTATAGGAACTCACAGGCTTTTGTCCAAGGATGTGCAGTATGCGGACCTTGGGCTGCTGATAATAGACGAGGAGCAGCGTTTCGGCGTATCCCATAAGGAAAAGATAAAGCAGCTCAAGAAAAATGTGGATGTGCTGACCCTTACGGCGACGCCTATTCCACGTACCCTTCACATGAGCCTTACGGGTATAAGGGACATGAGCCTTTTGGAAGAAGCCCCGCAGAACAGACAGCCTATTCAGACTTATCTTAGTGAATACAATGACGAGATGGTAAGGGATGCCATCAACAGGGAGCTTAACAGGGGCGGCCAGGTATATTATGTTTCAAATCGGGTGAAGACCATAACGGATGTGGCAGCAGAAGTTCAGATGCTGGTTCCTAATGCCAGGGTGTCATTTGCTCACGGCCAGATGTCAGAAAACAGCCTGGAAGATATAATGCTTTCATTTATTCATCACGAGATAGACGTGCTTGTTTCCACCACGATCATAGAGACAGGCTTGGATATACCTAACGTTAATACTATAATAATAAGGGATTCGGACAAGCTGGGCCTTTCACAGCTCTATCAGCTGCGAGGCCGTGTGGGTCGTTCGGACCGCACAGCTTATGCATTCCTTATGTATGACAGGAATCGTATACTGAGAGAAACTGCAGAAAAGAGGCTTACTGCTATCCGACAGTATACCGAGCTGGGAAGCGGATTCAAGATTGCCATGAGTGATCTGGAAATCAGGGGAGCCGGAAATGTACTGGGCAAGGCGCAGCACGGTCAGGTAGAGGCTATAGGTTATGACCTTTACTGCAAGATGCTTGAGGGCGCGGTTCTTGAAAAGCGTGGTATCGAGATTGAGAAGAAGGTTGACTGCGAGATAGAAATGAAGGTTGATGCGTACCTTCCGGCAGAGTACATTCCGGATGAGATGCAGAAACTGGATATATATAAACGTATCGCAGGAATAAGGAGCGAAGCCGACAGAGAGGATATCTGTGACGAGCTTGAAGACCGTTTCGGAAAGATACCGCCGGAGGCCGACAATCTGCTCAAGGTATCAGCCCTTAAGGAAAAGGGCTGCAGGAAGTACATTACGAGGATTAGTGGGCACGAAGGACTTATTACTTTCAGGATGGAACGCAATGCTCCCGTTGATGTGACAGAGATACCTATTTTTCTGAACAGTTTTGACGGTGACTTGAGATTAAAAACTGTAGGCGA
This sequence comes from Lachnospiraceae bacterium AB2028, assembly GCA_000621425.1. Taxonomy (GTDB): domain Bacteria; phylum Bacillota; class Clostridia; order Lachnospirales; family Lachnospiraceae; genus NK4A136. The sequence goes on along the minus strand of JHYJ01000003.1, from coordinate 141,014 downwards.
CCCGATGTTTACTTTGGTATATAATGATAGTGGTGAAAGCGGGCTGCATGGAAGTGCATTAATGCTTGAAATGGCCGATAAGGTACTGAATGGTTTTGACAGTATATTAAAAAAAGAGAGGCAGGGAGAAGTTTGAAAGAAATGCTCGATAGCATTTCTTTCAACTGAACATTGATGCCGCAAAGCGGCCCAATGTTCTCTGATCGCCATGCGTAGCCGCTAAAGCGGCAGAAAGGAGAATAATGGACGACACTAAGTTTTGCCCCAGCTGCGGGGATCAGGTTCCGGTAACTACAAAGTATTGCGACAACTGCGGATATGCATTCCCTAAGGAAACCATACCCCAGGCTTCTGTCTATACACCGCCGGTGATGAATGTTCAGCCGGTAGTGAACAATACGCAGACAGTAAATGCACAGCCGGTAGTAAATAACACGCCTGTGGTAAATACACCGCCGGCAGTAAACGATACGCCTCTAGTTAATAATACGCCGGTGGCAGCGGTTACTACTGCACCTGTGGTGAACTCACAGCCTACAGTGAATAATACACCTGTGGTGAACGCGCAGCCTGTAATTAATAATGCCCAGGAGACAGTAAAGCCGGTTGCGGATAATACGCCGGCAACTAACCCGGAGCCTGTAGCTAATGCTGTGAAGGAAGAAAAAATACAGCCGGAAGCTAGTAATAACACTCAGGATACAGTTTCCCAGCCGACTGCTGATAATGCACCGAAAGCAGCTACTCCGATAGTTGACAACAAGGCAGACAATGTATCGGAATCAAGCGCTGCACCAATTGTGAATAATTCGCAGACAGTAGTTGATCAGACTGTAAGCAAAAGTGCAGCTGAAAACTCTAATGTATCGCAAGCAGAACAGCAACCGGCAGTTAGCCAGCAGGAAAGCGTATCTGTTCAGGCTGATGTACCTGTAAAAAATGAATCAGCTCAAGTAGTTTCAAATAACCGGCAAATTGTTAATGGTCAGGTTGCTGCGGTTTCGATGGCGGGAATGCCCGGCAGTCAAGCACCAATATCCCAGATGAATCCCCAGCAGATGCAGGGTAATCAGTTTGGTGCACAGATTCCAAACGGTCAGGTGAACGGACCAAAAATGACAGGTCCACAGCCTTATGGTCCCCAGATGAATAATCAGCAGCCGGGCGGTCCGGTTCTTATGAATCCGGCATATGCGTCATCTGTTCCACCTGAAAAGCCAAAGGGTTATGGAGTGATCATAGCTATTCTTGTAGTGATAATGGTTTTAGTGATCATAGGGGCAATTGTTGCATCGGTAGTCCTGGCCTCACAGATAGAGGGAATTGATGAGATGTTTTCATCCACTTCTTTAGGCGGGACACACAGCGTAGTGCTTTCCGATACAGAGACTGTCTATATGGAGGTGGGTGATACACATACCATATGGGTCGAAAATATCGATGAATTCTCAAGTCCCAGGGATATTGATTGGTCTGTAGCCAACGGTGGATATTATTCGAATGATGTGATACGTATAACTGACAACTACGATGGGTCAGTAACTGTTACCGCATTGAACCCCGGCAAGACATCTGTTGTCGTGAGTGGAAGAGGTGTTGATAAGGAAGGTGGTTATGTTATAAAGATAGATGTTTCTGAAGAGAGCCTTGAATATGGCAATTCCCTGTCAGGCGGTGAATTCAGCTATGCAGGTACGGCATGGGAGACTGAGTGGGCACAGTATTATTTTGTCAGCCCCGAGGCAAAAGATCCTGTTATAGAGACTCTTGAAAATGACTGGGGACTAAGTGTAATGGATTCAAACGATGGATGTCTGATGCTGTCGGATTACATGAGCGATTATGCATACGGAGATGTGACCTGTACCAAGGTCAGTGAAAATGATCTGTATGCGTCAAATTATTATAATGACATAGCAGTCTATGTCGTGCCGGGTGCAGAGTATTATTGGTTTACGTTTGTTCCGGAAGTGGAAGTCATCGGAAATAATCTGGCATCCGGGAATGCATATGATGTAATATTTTTATTCCAGCCGGAAGGAACATTAGCAATTTATGACAGTGGTTTCAATATGTTAAGTATGGCAGTGGAGACTTCGGATTGGCCCAGCTATGCTGATCTCGACAGAAGATTTAATTATACATATTGATAAGTATAGTACCATCGTGGAGCTGTACCTATCGCTATGAATATGCGAAAGTGACATAAGATGGCAAAGGTTCTTATATTTGTTACCAGATATTTAGCATATGCTTCCAATATCGTATTTGCTCATGAATGCAGGAATGCGTTGATGCAAATGGGAGTCGACGCTGAAATCTGTGACATAATGAGCGAGGAAGATGCAGAACAGATCCTGCTGTCTCATGCCGGAAAAAAATATGACGCACTGCTTGATTTTAATTCGATTCTGCCGCGTGTAATGGCTGAAAAGGAGCATTTTATTGATATGATAGATGCTCCTTTTTTTGATTATATTGTGGACCATCCGCTTTATCACGATCCTATACTTAAGCAGCCTGTAAAGAATCTTAATGTGATCTGCATAGACCGTGATCATGTGGAGTATGTTAAAAAGTATTATCCGCATGTAAAAAAGGTAGGTTTTCTCCCGGTGCCGGTGGGAATTCATTCGTCTCTCATGCCTTTTGAACGGCGTCGCGATACACTGCTTTTCACCGGATCATACTATCCGCCTGAAAAATTTGAAAAGATAATGAATGAACTGCCGGAGGAAGTATGCCGGCTCTGTAATTCAATGGCAGAGATTCTTATTGCGGAAAATGACGATAGTATAACTTGTTCACCCGAGGAGGCTTTTGACCGGGCTTTGACTGATTTGGGAAAGAATGCAAATGAGATTGTAGTACAAGTTGCATCGGATGACTGTTATAGTGATGATATAACAGCGTACAGGATACTGTTGAATAAATGTTTTGTGGCTGATATATACGCCAGAGCTGTACTTCGCAGAAAAGCTGTATATAAAGCAGTTGATAAAGGTGTTAATATCCTGCTGTGCGGGAATGAATGGGATATATCCGGGTTATGTGACAGGAAAAATGTCGAGTGGATAAAAGATGTGGATTACCGCGAAGTATCCGGACTTATTTCTTCCTGCAAAGCTATCCTGAATGTCCTGCCCGGCTTTACCAACGGCATACATGACAGGGTCACTATGGGAATGATGACCGGGACTGCAGTGGTCACGAATTCTAATAAATTCATAGATGAGTTCTTCACAGAAGATGAGGACTATCTGGGTCTTTCACACATAACTGACGACAGCGCTACACTTAAAAACATAGCCGGTCATGGCTTTAAAACAGCTGAAAAATTATTCTCCCGGGAAACTTTTACAGAAGGGCTTGTGAAGGCGCTGGGGATAGTGTAGTTCGAAAGAATCATATAAGACCCTGGCAAGGAAAAATGATAAAATAACTTTGATGGAATAATAAGGGAGATGCGCAATATGGACAGAATAGTAAACTCAACAGAATACGGAATATGCCTTTGGTCGATGGACACTTTTAAAGATTTCTTGAAGAGTGAAAAGATAAGGGCCAAAAAGCTTCTGGCTTTATTCCAAAAAGATGACGAGAAATATCTAAAGCTTCAGAAAGAAGGAGTCTGGATCCCCATTCCACAGATTGATCATGGAGACTATTGTATAAAGTTTAAAAATCTGAATGAGAGTTTTGATGATGATTGGGAGCAGGTTCTGGAATATGATGGGTTCAATCTTGATGTCAGGGACGGGCTCTGGGTTTCCGGTTTAGGTTCCTTTCTGACTTTTAATGAGGCTGCACATCGGGGCGAAGGCCGGGAATTTATGGAATACGGGATGCTGAATTATGAGTCTGACAAGGAGATATGGCATATCACATTAAACGACTACAAGATATATCATGATGTATGGTGTGATATTCCTGCCGGAAAGTATCTTCTTACTATCAGGGGATATGCGAAAAAAGGTCCGGTTGATATGAAGGAAGCAAAATACGGTTATCAGTTTGAACTGACCGAAGTTGAACAGTTCGACGGATATAAGAATCCGAGAGAAGATGAATACGAATTTAATATTGGACAGATATTGAGAGATAGAAAATAGTTCATTATATTTTAAATAAAAATAGGGGGTAGACGATGTCACAGATCAAGGCTTTACTGGATGGGCTTAATGCCAGAGAAGAGTCGATTTTTCCGGAAGATTTTGCTAAGTCAGGATTGATGGCAAAGGATATTACTGCGATCGGAAAAGAACTTAAGGTCAAATTTCCCGCTTCATTTAAAACATTTTTACGTACATATCAGATGCCGTCAACTAAGGTGTATATCTGTTTATGCGGCGATACTTATACCAATTCTTTTGGAATAACTTTCTCAAGAACAGAGAATAAGTATATTGATACAGAAGAAGACCAGATCATAGTTGAGCTTGACTGGTTTAATTATGATGTGTCGGGCATTGATGCGTTTATAAAGAGCTTTCACGAAAGGAATGACGGAACAGCTGCCTGGGCGAAGGCCGGTTTCATTCTTCTGGGTGAATTCAGAGGGTATAAGATCTTCCTGGATGGTAAGGAAGATGTTGTTTATTCGATCTATCATGAAGACCTTTATGAGAGTGAAGATTATGATGATCCAAAAGCAGCCCGTGAATGCATGGAAGAGAATGCACACGAATTCTGCGACAATTTTGAGCAGTTCCTGAAAGTTGTATGCACAGGAAAGCCTTTTGATGAAGATGACCATGTTCTCTTAGGGGATGAAAAAGAGGAAGAACCGGCTGAACAGCCGCAGGAAGGCTCAGATGCATACATTATCAGACGCGGTGAGCCAAGCGATACTCCGATACAAAATCAGGATAAGATCGGTGGGTATCCGACCTATCTTCCGGAGTATATTCCGGAAATCAAACTGAGTTGTGGATATTTTTTGATGGAAATCTATAATCATGGATTTGCGGATCCGGATATACTATGCTGGCAAGTATATTGTGCTGAAAAAACTGCTAATACCATAAGCGATATTATCGAGATACGCAAAGGAGCACCTCTGTATGATGTGTCATCCAAGCTAATAAAAAAGCGCCGCTGGATTCATGAGTATCCGCTTTTCCTTGACCCTTGTGATCCAAAGAAGATAGATGAGAGAACATCTGCTATCGGTGGTAATGTTCCGAAACTGGCGAAAAACTCATTTAAGAGGAAGAAGATCACTTACCTTGGTACTATCAGGGGTACTTTAGTTCCCAATACGGAGTTGGCGATTGGGTATACCAGCAGTGGGGAAGATGATGGAATCCTGGCTATGGGATTTGACGAGAAAGGAAAACTCTGTGTAGAACCGTTTTGCTGAAAAAGGAGTAAACAGAAATGAGAGTAGATGATGATTTCCAGGCAATGATCGAGTGGGGCGAAGAGGAAAAACAGTCCGATTTCGTTGAATTTATAAAGCGTATTCGAGATGCATATAATGACAAGAAACCTATAATCATCGATCAGGATGGAGTAGAGGCAGAGATAGAGATAAATAATCCGGTACTGAATTTTAAGAAACCCTTTCCGGATTTTGATATGGCTCTTATATATAAAAGAGATGATAAGAAGAAACCGACAGGCAGATTCAGATGGCGCGTTACATATATGCATATGATTAAAAAAATCGATGAGAATAAGTTTCATATAACGGCAGAAGAAAGCCCTGAGGGTACGGTTACATTTAAATAAATAGGAGAGGGAGTATGGGATTATTCGATAAGTTAAAGAATAATAAGAAAAACAGTCTGGCCGATCCAAGTACAAAATCTTTCAGGGATTATCCTTTTTGTGATAGTTCATTCCGACAGAGGGTTGAGATATGCTGGAATGAATTTGTTAAAGAAGAAGCTGTGCTCAGGCAGTTGATAGATACAAAGGCCGAGCCGGACCGGGTATCTGCTGAACTGCATAAACTGCTGTCACCGGCATTTAAGGATACTTACGCGGAGGTTGGCTACAATGGCGAAAAGTATGACCTTATACTGAATCTTGAGGGGGACTGGTCAAGATTATTCTCAGGGGTATATTTCAGAAATAAAGCTCCCAGGGAAGTGCTGGAATATTGGAACATAATCGTCGGAAGGAGATCTAACGGACAGGCAATAGATAAATTTCAGATCGTGATGGGTGAGAATTCTGTCTGTGCTTCTGATATATGCTTATGGACAGAGTGGGAGAACGGGCATGCTGATCTCCTTGTCTATTGTGAGAATATGCTTCCGCTTATAAAGGGCAATATCAATGCCGCATATAATCTTCTTTATATTCTCTTAGACCAGGCGGTAGGTGAGCTGGCGGAGATGAAGTTTATCGCTAATATCAAGTTTATTGATGAGCCTTTGGACAGACCTTCAATAAGTCTTCATGAACTTATGGATGATGTGGTTTCCAATCAGCAGATGACCAAAGAACAGCTCTTGGATACGAACAGTTATATTGACCTGTACAGTGCATATCATATGAATCCTGACGGGGCATCAAAGGATGGAACACGGTTTGATATCATATCCGGCTCTACACGGCTTCTCTCTCTTGTGAATGATTATTATGGTGAAAGGTCATATGCAGTGGACTCCCTTTTGGATGATGGCATAGTTGCGGGATATCTGTTCTATCCGCTTGATGCGATAGAAAGCGATTCGAAAGGCACACAGATACTTGATCTCAGGGATGCTATTACAGAAGAACTGGAGCAGTCTTTGCCGGATTCTTTCATGTTTGTCGGCGGTGCTACCGGAGTAAATTTCGGATATATAGATTTTGTCGCATGGGATCTTCGTGATGTATTGGAACAGGTTCCCAAGGTGGCGGAAAAGCATGGGCTGCGCTGGCTCTCTTTCCGTAGCTATAAACGAGGAGCCGAGAGTTATACTGTTATATAATCCATATAACACAGTGGTTCAATAAATTTTGGATGAGAATAACCGGATTCAGGATCCGTCAACCGAATAACAGCTGTTACCGTGAGGCTCTGTATTGAAGGAAAAGCAGAAAGGGATGGAGAATGAAGGCACTTATAATTAATTGTAGCCCGGTCAGAACCGGAGCTACAGCAAGGATTACAGAGATCATTGCAGAAGAACTGGATTCCCGTTATGAAACAAAGAGTATCTGCATTGATGATTATTCATTTTCGTTTTGCAAAGGCTGCAGGTCATGCCATAATACTGCCTCATGCATAATGGACGATGCTCAGGTTATCCGTGACATCATGGATGAATTTGATGCTGCTGATATTATTGTGTCGGTATCGCCTTCATATTGGGCCGATATTCCCGGGCAGTATAAGGCTTTTATTGACAGATGTACTCCCTGGTGCAATACACATGAACCCCACGCAACTATCAAACCGGGAAAGAAAGGATACGCAGTTGCATTAAGGACCGGTCCCAACATGCCGGAATGCGAGAGGCTTATTGGCAGTATAGAGCATTTCTACGGACACCTTGAAATAGAATGTTCCGGACACTTAGGGCTGACATCTATTGAATACAGGGAAAATGTCGAGCCTAGAAAAGAGGAGATCATTAATTTCTGCAGAATGATTTAACCAATATGAGGAGAGAAAAATGATTGATAAGTTTATAGCATTCCTGGAACAGAATGGCTGGATTGTTGATAAAAACGAAAAGCGTGATAATGTTTCAACAAATGAGATTTTAAAGAATTATTCTGATCTTCCGACTGGATTTGTTGAGTTGATTGAGAATAACAGGAGCATTGCATCAGCAGATAACACAGTAATGATTTTATGCAGCAGGGATTATGCCACAGAGTCGGAGTATGATTTTAAATGGAATGAATTTGAAGAGATGAGTTTAGAGGCTGCACAGGGAGACGAAGATTGGCAGAGTGAAATTGAAGAGTGGTGGAGGGATAAGCTTCCAATTATTATTTCTGTCAGGGATGGCTATTCATATTATGCCGTTGATACAGGGAACGGTGGAAAGATAATAAATGGCTTTGAACCTGAATTTGAAGAAACTACTGTAGTGGCTGATAACTATGATGTTTTTTTAAGAAGGGTAATGAGCGGGGAAATAGTTTTATAGAGTATCTGTTAAGGAGTTCCCATGAACTATAAATGGATCGCAGTTATATTGATGATCGTCATTTATTTATACAGGATGATGATCTCTGTTCTCAGCCTTCTGTCAGAAAAGAATCCGATACCTGAAAATGTATCGGATGTCTATGATAAAGAGACATACTTAAAGTGGCGGGAATACCATGCGGAAACTAACCGTTTCGGCATGATATCTTTTTCCGTTTCTATGTTTGTATCAGTTCTCCTTCTGGTATTTAATGTTTATGCAGTTTTCGCAAATTTATTTCCGGATGGCATGTTCTGGCAGACTTTTTCTGTGATACTGGTTTCTTCACTTGCATCCTTGATCGATATACCGTTTTCATGGTATGACACTATGGTGATCGAGGAAAAGTACGGTTTTAACAAAACAACTGCCAAGACATTTTGGGCGGATCAGGTAAAGACATTTATCATATCGTTATTCATAATTACCGGAATCGGATGTCTCCTATTTGCGCTGCACAGACTGTTTGGTGACTGGCTTATTCCTGCATTTGCTGTCATTATGACGGCGCTCGTGCTTTTAATAGCTTTTTTGTATCCGTTCTTAAGTAGGATATTTAATAAGTTCACTCCGCTGGAGGATGGTGAGCTGCGTGATAAGCTTACTGCACTATTAGAGAAAAACGGTTACAAGGTTCGTGAAATAAATGTCATGGATGCATCTCGAAGGACAACAAAGTCCAATGCTTATTTTTCCGGGTTTGGAAAAATGAAAACGATAGTTCTTTATGATACTCTTATTGAAACCCTGACACCGGATGAAATCTGTGCTGTGTTTGCACATGAGCTGGGACACGGTCTGCATGGAGATACTTTAAAGAATCACATACTTACATTCTTCCAGATGGCTATGCTTGCTGTTTTTGCGTGGTTCACACTTCATACTGTAGAGATCTTCACAGATTTTGGATTTGCTGGAATTAATTATGGATTTGCACTTTTGATGATTATTGGCTTGGAGTTTCCTCTTGTTTCACCGCTTGCTGCACTGATTACAAATTATTTCTCCAGAAGGGCAGAGTATGCTGCAGATGCTCATGCCGTAAAGGAAGGTTACGGCGAGCAGTTGATCACATCACTGAAATCACTGGCTAAAGAAAACTATGCGAATCTGTCACCGTCACCAATAATCGTAAAGCTGGAGTATTCGCATCCAACACTTAGCCAGCGAATAGATGCGATCAGAAATCATTCTTCATAAAAACAAAATTGCAATAAAAAAGTGCCTGTAGGCACTTTTTTAAATTTATTTAAGTATATATTCTTTCACCAACAGTCCGTGTTCGCGGAGCTCATCATTTGTCCAGCCATTAAGCTTGTCGCAGTCGGGCTTTATGAAAGCTGAGGTTTCATCTTTATTGGAAAGATTCCATCCAATCCAGCTGATGTTGTATTTTTTCAGGAGCTCCATCCATTGCGCAGTCTCTTCTCTGTTTATGTCACCGTCACCGGCAGCATTACAGAATCCGCATTCGGTTACGAAGATGGGAAGATTCTTTTCCAGGGCAGCGATTGCTACATTTCTTAAATTATCCCTGTGGCTGTCTGCATAAAAGTGGAGAGTGTACATTAAATTTCCATAGGGTAGAGGATCTGCTGCAGGCTTATCTACCTCCTGACTCCAGCAGGGAGTACCTACTATTATGACGCTGTCCGGTATTATCGCACGGATCTCAGGTATAACTTTATTGGCATAATTGCAGATAAGGGGCCAGGTTACCGCATCGCCGTTAGGCTCGTTGCAGATCTCATAGATCACATTGTCATAAGCCTTTAACAGTGGACACATTTTTTTGAAGAAAGAGATCGCAGCGTCGGTATGCACATTCGGATCACACTCCAGCAGAACATGCCAGTCCAACATTACGTATATTCCAAGGGACGCAGCATCTCTTACAGCTGTCAGTACCATTTCTTCAAGGTCCTGTCGATGGCTGTCGCTTCCGTCAGCATAGCCGTCCTTCTCATCGGCTCTTGCACCATACATAGCGAGCCTAAAAATGGAGATTCCCCACGCATCAACAAGATATGTCATTGTTTTTAAGCTGATATATTCAGGATAGCAGGAAAGATTATGTGTGCTCACTCCTGTGAGTCTTGTCTTTTCACCGTGTTCATCAGTGAGATACATTCCTTCGACATGAAGCTTGCCGTGTATTCCGAAAGGTGTAGGATTTCCGTTTCGATTTGTTGAGATGGAAATCTTGCCTGCCTGTGATGTTGTGTTCTCGCTCATATGGTAACCGCCCTTTAAAAATTGATGTCATAAATATTTCAGCAATATCAATGGTGTGAATATCGTATGTATTCGCACTCACGACATTATAACATAATTCCCGAATATCAACCATCAAAAGTATAGGTAATTGTGATACAATGGAAAAATCGTGCAGTGATTTGGCGCTTAATCAATGCCTGATGGTCAAAATTGGTTGACATAAGCACGAGAAGTGTGTGCTAAATGTACAACTCATTATATATTGTATCTGAAAAACGTCAGAGAAAAGTCAAGACAAAGGGAGGCTATATGATAAAATACATATTCTGGGATCTGGACGGAACAATTATGGAGTCAGGCGGCGGAGTGCTGTCGTCCGTTAGATACGCACTGGACAAGATGGGAGTGGAGCTGCCTGAGAGTGAAGTCCGCAAATTTATTGGGCCTTCACTTTTTGATTCATTTACAAATACGGCTCATATGTCGGAAGAAGATGCGGAAAAGGCGATAGAGTATTATCGCAGTCTGTATGAGTCGAAAGGAATATTTGATGCTCAGGTTTATGAAGGTATTCCGGAGACTTTAGATGCGCTTAAAAAAGCAGGTTACAGGCAGTTTGTTGTAACATCCAAGCCGCAGCACATGGCACAGAGAGTTCTGGATCATTTTGAAATAATGCCGTACATGGATGGCTTGGTGGGACCTACGGAAGATGACCATTCGTCGGATAAGGCAAAACTTATCAGGTCAGCAATGGAAAGCAATGGTATAGAAAAATCAGAAGCGGTAATGATTGGTGATCGTTGCTTCGACATAAACGGTGCAAATGATGTTGGAATACACAGCATAGGAGTACTCTATGGATACGGCTCAAAAGAAGAACTTGAAAAATTCGGAGCAGAGCTTATAGTAGAGAAGGCTGTCGATATCCCGGAAGCAGTGAAAAATTTTTAAAGTATTGATCATAGGTTTAAACAGATTATGAGTAGCACGGAAATAAAGGAAGATAAGAAAACAAAAAAAATAGATCTAAAAAAGATTGCACTGGATTTAAAGCCAATGGCTGTGTATTTTATTATCTTTGCAGCAGTCATAATTTTTTCAGAACTTTTTCTTCGCTATCAGATTTCCGGACAGATAACAAAAATGAATCTTGCTTTTCTGGCTTTTGTTCCTGCTGAGGCAATGCTTTTTACAGCATTTGCCGGTTTTTTCAAAGACAAGGGAAATCGCATCACTCTGCCGATACTGTTATTTATAATCGGGGGCTATTACTGCATACAGTTCTTTTATTTCAAAACATTCGGTTCCCTGTTTTCCGTGACAATGATGGAAATGGGCGGCGATGCCGTAGGAAATTTCCTTTGGGCGATGGAGGGAACATTTATTGCTGTGGCAGTTCTTCTCTTTGTACTGATGCTGCCGGTTGTTATCAGCACGGTTTTGGCATTTATAAAAAAGATTAAATATCCCAGTTATCCTTTATACCTGCATTTGCTGGCATTAGTTTTTACCATAATATTGTGGTTCTGTGGAATCGGCACACTGAAGTTTCAGGGAACCGGCAGGCAGTCGGCATACTATGCGCTTAAAAACAGTGCAGCCGATACGGATACGACAGCAAGATACCTTGGCGCTATGGCTACCTTTGTTGTGGAATCGGGTGCCTATTATCTGGGAATCGGGACAGCGGAGGCAGAGGAAGAGCTGGCAAGCGTAGACAGGAGCAGCCTTGAGCTTGTGGCACAGGAGCCTGCCCAGGAAAATGTTGTGGAGCCGAAAGAGTCTGCTTATACCACAAGTACAGTTTCGGAAGAAAAAGCAGAAGTGATTGAGGAGCCGGTGGTGTATGAACCATGGATCGATCCTGCTTTTGATTTCCAGGCAATGGCAGAGAATGCGACTGACGAGTCTTCTAAAAAAATGTATACCTACCTTGCAGAGAGGGAACCCAGTTACCAGAATGAGTATACCGGATTTTTTGAGGACTATAATCTGATCTACATTTGCGCAGAGAGTTTCTGGACATATGCATGTGATGAGCGGGTCACGCCGACTCTGTATAAAATGGCGAATAACGGTATCGTTCTTGATAACTTTTACAATTCTTTCCTTAATACAACGACGAATGGTGAATTCGCTTTCACCACATCACTTTGGCCGGATGTTTCAAGGCATGCGAAACAGGGTACTGATGTGGGAAGTTTCCCCCAGTCTTCAGGGAAATTCATGCCCTATGGCATAGGGGATTTCTTTTTGTCGGATAATGTTCCCACCTATGCATTCCATAATTATTACGGAACATACTATAGAAGAAATCTTTCCTGGCCGAATATAGGTTTTGAAAACTGCAAGTTCATGGGGCAGATGAAATTTACATCATGCTGGCCTTCCAGTGACCTTGAGATGATGGAGCAGTCGATAGATGATTATGTGGGGAATGACAGATTCTTCGCATATTATATGACCTTTAGCGGACACGGTCCGTATTCGGAATCCAACTACATGGCAAAGAAGAACTTAAGTGAGGTCAAGACTCTTTTAGGTGATGATGCTGCGAATTACAACAGTGAGGCACTGTATTATCTTTCCTGCAATCTGGAGCTTGATAAGGCCATGGCATATCTGGAAGAACGACTTGAGGAAGAAGGCAAGCTCGATAAGACAGTTATAGTACTTACAGGTGACCATTATCCCTATTATCTTTCAGCGTCGGGAAGGGAGAGTCTTTGCGGTGAGCCTGTAAACGATCTTGACCAGTTCCATTCCACATGCATCATTTATAATTCTGCGATAGAGACACCTATACATAATGAAGAGTACTGCTGCAATGTAGACATAGTTCCCACTATGCTGAATCTTTTCAATATTCCTTTTGATTCAAGGCTTCTTATGGGAACGGATGTGTTCTCAACAGACAGCATGCATACAGCATTGCTTTACAACAAAAGTTTTCTTAATGATACGGTAGAGTACAACTCGGCAAAGAACGAAACTGTATGGAAGATTGATACTACTGCGTATAATGAGGAAGACCTGGAAGCATATTTAGAGAATTACCTTACGCTCAACGATTCAGATTATCGTGCCGGCGTGAATATGATCGAGTATAACTTTTATCTTACGGCATGGAAAGATGCGGGACTGTTAACAGATGATGAGATTGCCGCTGAAAAGAAAAGGGCATCAGAGGCCATGGCGGCTGATGCGGCGCAGAATGCTAGGGATGCAGAAGCTGCGGAGGCCGCAAGGCTGAGAAAAGAAGCGGAAGCTGCCGAGGCAGCGGCGGCTGAAGCGATGGCGATTGAAGCAGCCCAAGTAGCAGAAGCTGCAGCACAGGCTGAGGCTCAAGCTGCGGATACTGCAGAAACTACGGATACAGAAGTGCCTGCACAGCAGGATACCGGCACGCTGCCGGAAACGGATGAAACGGCAACGCAGTAGCTTGCTTATATTATGAAAAAATATGCGATCATAACATGTTCCATATCGTTTGTCCTTTTTCTGCTTTCTTTTATTACGCCTTTATCTGATATTTATGCGGATACAATTTATGGCCTGACATCTGATTTTTGGGGCGTGCTGACCAGCCTATTGATAATAAATGTGGGCGAATGCTTTATGTACCTTGCGGCATTGGCGTTGCTGATTGCCATAGTACTTTCGATTCTTCTACTATTTCTTAGAAAAAATCAAAAATTCAAAAAATTTACCATCACATATCTGAATATTGTCTTTTGTACTGCTTCTACAGTCATGCTTATATACATGCTTAACTGGTACATTCCCTTACACAGCTCTGTTATGGGAAATGCGATCTCTCCTGCTGAGAATATTACCCTTGAAGAACTTGAGTCCATACGGAATCATTTTGTGGAGCAGATAAACGAAAACGCAATGGAGGCTGCACGTGATGAAGATGGTTGCCTGATCTATCCGGAAGAAAAGGAAATACGAGGACGGATAACGGAGTCCATGCACCGTCTGTCGCCGGAATATAAAAGACTGACCGGCTATTATCCGAATATGAAACCGGCATATTGTTCTGATGTGTTTGAGTGGATGAATATCGGTGGCTATACCTATCCCTTTACCATGGAAATCACATATAATCGTTATGTGACCAAGTTTTTCTATCCGTCGCTTTTTGCACATGAGTCAGCACATCATCAGGGATACTATAGGGAGAACGAGGCAAATTTTATTGAGTTTCTGGCATGCACGACTGCGGAAGATCCACTGCTGCGCTATGCCGGATACATGAATACTTACTCTTACATAAACGATGCCTATATCGGGGCTTTATATAATTATGATCCGGAAAATGCCGAAGAAAGATATAAAGCTCAGGTGAAGTTCATACCGCAGATCAGGACGGACCTTATTCAGGCACAGGATGAGGCGGATGAGCGTTACGAAAGCGACGATCATCCCATGGAATCCTTATCAGAAAATGCGGCCACAGTTTCAGACACTGGCTGGGATACCCAGGCCAAGCTTCTTGGGGAGAACGGCTATGACGGAGTGGTACCGCTGATAGTGGAATATTACAGAAAAAAATAACCCCCCCGGGGGCTTAAATATCTTTTTTTTATGTAATAAAATCTTGCTGTATTAAATTTATACAGGAGATAAAACTATGAAAAAAAGATTATTGACACTTATGATGACGGCTGTCTTAGCCTTAAGTGCCGTGGCTTGTACATCCACCGGTACCGGTACTGAGACAGTTACTGAGGAGACTGAAGCAACGGAAGCTGCAGAGAATTCCGGTGATGAAGGTCAGGAAACCACAGTGCCCGACGAAGGAAACAGTGAGTCTTCCGATAAGATCCTTCGTGCGGCTACATCTTTCGCTTATGCCAGCATCGATGTACACAAGGAGTACTACGGATGGTACACATCTATCTATGGCGTTTCAGAAGCACTTTTCAAAATGGATGAAAATATGAACGCTGTTCCACTGCTTGCAGAGGATGCAACATGCGATGGCAGTGTATGGACCATTACACTGAAGGATGGCGTTGCATTTTCAAATGGCAATCCTCTTACGGCAGACATGGTAGTAAGAAACCTTCAGAGACTTGCAGAAGTGAACGAAAGATTTGCATATCTTGCAGATTTCGAAATGACAGCTGTTGATGATAAGACACTTACCATTGATACCGGTGATGTATATCCTACACTTCGTAACGATCTTGCAAGTCCTGAGTTCGGTATGATGGATCTGGATAATACAACGGATTTTGATAATGATCCTATCTGTACAGGTCCTTTTGTAATATCAAAGTTCCAGCCCGAAGGTGATGTTGAAGTAGTAAGAAACGAAAACTACTGGGGCGGCGAAGTAAAGCTGGCAGGTGCTGTTTTCTACTATATGCAGGAGGATGATCCCAAGCTTATAGCAATGCAGAGTGGGGAGATAGATTGCTACAACAGTGTTTCATCCGCAGCACTTGCCGTTTACGAACAGGAACCTGATAAGTACAATGTGGTTTCCATTCCCGGCGCAAGACTTCAGTTCTACATCCTAAATGAGAACAACCTTGATGATTCCGTAAGAGAAGCAATAAACCTTACCGTTGATAAGGATAAGATCGCTGAGTATCTGTCAGGAACTGTAAGCGCAGCCGTAGGTCCTTTCAATCCCAGTGCAGCATATGGTCAGGTAACTGTGCCTGCTGTTGATGTTGCAAAGGCTAAGGAAGTTCTTGAGGCAGACGGATATACACTTGGTGATGATGGCATTTATGAGAAGGATGGAGAGAAGCTTTGCATCAGCATTAAGTACTATGCAGCAAGATCTCTTGATACTATAGCTCTTCTTATTCAGGAGCAGCTTCGTGAAGTGGGTATTGATTCAGAGCTTGGTGTAGAGGAAGATCCTGATGCAACATATCTTGCAACATCAGACTTCGACCTTGCACTTTACTGCATGATCGCAGATAAGGGTGGTGATCCCCTTTACTTCATTGAGTCAACTCTTATGGATGGCGCATTCCTTAACTGTGGCGGATTTGAAGATGCTCACTGTGAGGAGCTTATCGGAGAGCTCAAGTTTGAGACAGATTCTGCAAAGAGAGCAGACCTTGCAAACGAGATAGTTCAGATTGCTATTGACGACAATGCATTCGGTTATGTAGGATTATTCAATAGTACAACAGTTCTTCGTCCGGGAGTAACAGGATTTGCAGAGAATATTCCTTTCGATTTCTATGGAATAGATGCAAACACAACCATTGAATGATACGGAGCGTTTTAAAAAAGCTTGCTGAGATAATCATAATACTTGTTGTCCTAAGTTTCTTCGTATTTGTACTGCTGTATATCGCACCGGGAGATCCTGCCGAAAAGCGGCTTACCTCCCAGGGCATAGTGGTAACCAAGCAGGTGCTTGATGCGGAGCGTGAAAGACTCGGATTATTAAAGCCATTCCTCGTGAGATACGGGGAATGGCTATTCTCCGTTATTAAGGGAGATTTCGGCGTTTCATTTAAGGACGACATGCCGGTGGCCCCTAAATTATATAAGGGGCTTGTTAATACATGCATTCTCGCCTTTTCAAGCCTTATGCTTTCACTATCGTTATCTTTTACTCTTGGTGTGGCATCGGCTGTAAAAAAAGACGGGATATTTGATCATATAGTCAGGATCTTTTCTTTTGTAGCTAATTCGCTCCCGAATTTCCTGATCTCGGTTCTGCTTATGTATTTTTTCTGCATAAAGCTGGATATCTTTCCTGTTATAGCAGCAGGAGATCTGCAGGGACTTGTCATGCCGGTCTTGTCCCTTGCTATTCCCATGACGGGGCGGTTTACGAGACAGATAAGGGCAGAGATTCTGAACAGGATGAATGAAGACTATGTCACGGGTATGAAAGGCCGTGGCGTGAAAAACAGATATATCATATTGAATGTTGTCAGGAATTCCCTGGGACATATATTTACTATAGTTGCGCTACAGATAGGAACCCTTATGGGCGGTAGCGTAGTAATAGAGACGATCTTCAGATGGCCGGGTATAGGAAAACTTGTGATGGATTCAATATCGGCCAGGGATTATCCCGTGATAATGGGTTTTGTGCTTATCATGGGTGCGATCTATGTTGTGGTGAACAGCCTGTCGGATGTACTTGACCGGACACTGGATCCGAGAATATCGGAATGAGAAAGCACCCGGAATGTTATTGAGAATTCCGGAAAATGATTTTATAAAGACTTGAAAAAGAAAAATATCATCAGGGTAAAATTGATCATAATGATAGTGTTTGCGGCAGCGGTCATAATAATGACGCTGTTTGCGGGCGTTTTTGCCCCAAATGATCCATATAAAACAAGTGCGACAGTAATAAGAACAGCCCCCTGTGCTGACTATCCTTTCGGAACCGACAATCTTGGAAGATGTGTTTTTTCAAGAGTACTGTACGGCGGACGCACTACCATTGCTGCTACATTCTTTCTTGTATTTGTTTCCTTTGCAATAGGAACAGTCATCGGAATGGTATGCGGATACTACGGAGGCATCGCAGACCGTATATTCATGAGGATCGCAGATATAACCCTTGGTTTCCCTCAAATGGTTGTGGCTATTGCAGTGGCAGGAATTCTTGGCGCAGGCATGAAAGGGGCGATGATCGCCCTTGGTATCACCATGTGGATCAGCTTTGCAAGGTTAGCCAGAAGCCACACATATTCAATAAAGAACGAAGCATATGTTAAGACTGTACTCTTTACGGGTAAGAGTGATTTCTACATCATAATGGTTCATATTTTCCCGAATCTTATGGGACCGGTACTTACAAATGCGCTGACTCAGATCGGTACGACAATGATAGGCTTGTCGGGATTATCATTCTTAGGACTGGGTATCATCCCGCCTACTGCTGAATGGGGTTCTATGATAAGCGAGGCAAGGGCATATATTCAGATTGCACCCTGGTCAGTTTTTTATCCTGCGGCAGCAACCATCATCACGATAATAATATTCAATTATCTTGGTGATGTGGTAATGGATTACAGGGAGGCAGGATGAAAGAAAAGACTATATTAAATGTAAAAGATCTTTCTGCCGCCTATGAGGATGCTGAGGTGCTGTCATCTGTGAATCTGTCCCTGAAAAAAGGCGAGATGCTATGTATCGTGGGGGAAAGCGGATCCGGAAAGTCTACGCTTCTGCGTACGGTATGCGGGGATGCACAGATAAAGGTAAAAAATGGCTGCGTAATATATGGCGACAGGGATATTACAAAGCTTAAGTCCTGTGAGAGACAGAAGGTACTGGGAACAAAGATCGGATATATACAGCAGAATCCCTGGGGGGCTTTCAATCCTTTGCGGCCGTACTCCATACAGTTCAGGGAAACATTAAAGAGCCACAAAAAAAAATATGATGCTGAAAAGATAGCAGAGCTTTTCAGTATACTGGGGCTTAAGGATCCGGAGAGTATTTTAAAGAGCAGGCCCTACGAAATGAGCGGCGGAATGAACCAGAGGATAGCAATAGCGGCATCCTTTATCCTTGGACCTGAGCTCTTGCTTTGTGATGAGATCACCAGTGCCCTGGATGTGACAACGGCAAGCGCGGTTACGGATGAACTGCTGAAACTTAAAAAGGAAACTGAGGTTACTATTGTGATGGTTACGCACAATATCGGCATTGCAGCTAATATAGCAGACCGGATCGCCATAATGTATAAGGGACAGATTGTTGAATGCGGAGAACGGGATAAGATTATTAACGCGCCGGAGCATGAGTATACAAAGAGATTATTGGCAGATGTGCCGCAACTTGAGTATTAGTCTGTGCGGATGCCCATCCGACTCTCATCAGTCCGGGAACCGATGCAACGCTTCGGAAAACTAAGACCGCATCGTGATTGTTTCCAAACAAGATGAGAGCGGCTGGCAATAGTGCATTACGAGTTATAAGTAGTGGGAATGATCAGGAAGTAGTAATTTGGAACATTTACTTGAAGGAAAAAAAATAAATAAAACCTTTGTCACCAAGGGCAAAGAGACGACAGCGCTTTCCGATGTCAGCTTCTATCTCGACGAAGGAGAGATACTTGGCATAGTGGGTGAAAGCGGATCCGGGAAGAGTACCCTTCTGAATGTAGTTTCGGGGCTGATAAAAGCTGACAGTGGCGAGCTGTTTTACGGTGAAGAAAACTATATCGGCAAAGGCCCTGCCCATACGGGAAAGTTTTTGAGAATGATCTTTCAGGATGCAAAATCATCCTTTGATCCACGCATGACTATGGAAAAGTCCCTTTTGGAAAGCAGACGGGGAAAGCAGGACAGGGGAGAATTATCCGAACTGATAAAAGCCGTAGGGCTTGAGGAAAAGCTTCTTTCAAGGAAGGTTTCAGATATGTCAGGCGGTCAGTGCCAGAGAATGTCCATAGCAAGGGCACTTTACAGCGAAGTGGGGATACTTCTCTGCGATGAGATAACAAGTGCTGTCGATGTTTCTTCACAGAAGCAGGTTGTGGAGCTTTTGAAGAAACTGAATGAGAGCAGAAAGCTGTCATGTATTTTTGTTTCACATGATATTGCGCTCGTATCAATGTTATGCGGACGCATCATGATAATGAAGGATGGCCGCTGTGTGGAAGAAGGTGAAACGGCAGCGGTCATAAGTGATCCAAAGAATGAATACACTAAGTTATTGATAGAGAGTGCAAAAAAGCAGAGTTTTTAGCATTAACTTATATGTAAATAGATTAAATTTGGAATGAGTATAGAAAATATAAAAGAACAGAATAAAGCATACTGGAACCGAAGAGCAGCAACTTACTCCGATGTTAATAAAGAGGAACTTGAAGGCATACAGCATAATAAGTGGTCGGCTTTTCTGGATGATGAAATACAAAAAGTATATTCCGGTGTAAAAAAGAAAGAAGAAATAAAAATCCTTGATGTTGGAGCCGGCCCGGGATTCATATCAATAGTGTTTTCAGAACTTGGATATTCTGTGACTGCAGCTGACCTTTCGGAAGATATGTTAGCAGAAGCAAAAAAGAATGCCGGATCCAGAGCAGAGAAGATCTGTTTCAGAAAAGAGGATGCCACCGACTTAAGCTTTGAAGATGAAAGTTTTGATGTGGTTTTTTCAAGAAACCTTACGTGGAATCTTCCGGATCCCCAGAAGGCATACAGTGAATGGTTACGGGTTCTGAAGAAGAACGGATGTCTTCTTGTTTTTGATGCCAACTGGTATGCATATCTGCGGGATGAAGAAAAAAAGAAAGAATACGAAAATGACAGACAGAATGTGGCAGAGCAGGGACTTGGGGACTACAACCTGGGTGAGAATTTTGATGTGATGGAGGAGATTGCTGAAAATCTTCCGCTTACCGGTGTGGAAAGGCCTTCTTGGGACAGAGTAATACTGGAGCGGCTGGGTGCATCGAATGTAAATATGACTGAAGATATAGGAAGTGTTGTATATTCCGAAAAAGAAAAGATCAACTATGCATCAACACCATTGTTTATGATAAAGGCGGTGAAGTAATGGGCGAATTAAAGGATATTCCTTTTGAAGAGGAATCTGAAGGAATAAAGAAAATAGTAACTGACTATTGGACAGAGCGTGCCAAGAGTTTTTTTGAGCAGAAGCAGAGAGAACTGAATAGCGCCAAGGCCGGAAGGTGGAAAGAAGAAATAAAAAAGCAGCTGTCCAAAGTGTCTTCATCGGAGATCGGTGATTTGAAGATTCTTGATGTGGGCTGTGGAAGTGCTTTTTTCACGGTTTTGCTTGGATGGGAAGGATACGAAGTAACAGGCATAGACCTTACCGAAGAAATGATCGCAAACTCGGATGCAATGATAAGAATGAACGGACCATACAAATGCCCTGTTAAAGCCATGACAATGGACGCAGAGAAGCTGGATTTTTCGGATGAAAGTTTTGACGTGGTCATCAGCAGGAATCTTACATGGACCCTGCCGCATCCGATAGATGCGTATGCCCAGTGGCATAGGGTTTTGAAAAAGGGAGGCCTGCTTCTGAATTTTGATGCCGAGTACGCAAAGGGGGCCCATAAGCTATACGAAGATGATAACCTTGCTCATAAAGACATAAGTATCGAGATGAAGGATAAATGTCACGAAATATATCACATGCTGACCATCAGCAATTTAGCCCGTCCGAAGTGGGACAAAGAGATTCTGAAAAAGATTGGTTTTTCTGAGATTCTTATCGATGAGGGTTTCTGCGACAGGATCTATTCCGAACGGGATGAGTTCTATATCCCCGATAGGATGTTTATGATTTCGGCAGTGAAGTAAGTTTGATGTTTAAGTCATATCTGTCGAGATTCTGGTTGTCTGGCATTATTCAAGAATTATAATCTACCTGCATAGCAGTATTTCTATACTGCTGTAAGAGAGTCTATCTGCTGTTTTTCACATAAAAATATTATGCTATAATATCACTACTGTTCATTTGGGGTACTCACATGCCTTTTAGCATGTCAGCCATAAATCTACATATTAATTTTAGGAAGGTTTAAATCAATGATCTGCGATAACGTACTTGAATACATAGGACACACACCGATGATAAGGCTCAACAGGATGAACGATCCTGAGTCGGCCGAGGTACTTGTAAAATACGAAGGACTCAATGTGGGCGGCTCCATTAAGACCAGGACTGCCTACAATATGATAAAACAGGCCATTAAGGACGGCAAGATAAAGGAAGACACTATCATTGTGGAGCCTACCAGCGGTAACCAGGGCATAGGTCTGGCGCTGATCGGCGCTGTCATGGGATATGAGACAAAGATCATCATGCCGGACAGTGTCAGTGCAGAGAGACGTCTGCTGGTAAAGCATTATGGTGCAGAGGTCATACTTATACATGATGCGGGGGATATCGGCGCTTGCATGGACGAATGCCTGCAGACAGCCATGAAGATGGCTGAAGAAGACCCCAGGGTATACATACCCCAGCAGTTTGAAAATCCTGCCAACCCTAAGGTTCACAAGCACCATACGGGTCTGGAGATACTCGAACAGGTGGCAGGACCGATTCACGGCTTCTGCTCCGGTATAGGAACCGGCGGAACCATAAGCGGAATCGGCGAGACATTGAAGGCACAGTACCCTGATATTGAGATATGGGCAGTGGAGCCGGAAAATGCAGCCATACTTGCCGGCGGAAATATCGGAACCCATATCCAGATGGGTATAGGTGACGGAATCATTCCCAAGAACTTAAACCGGGAAATTTATGACGATATCTATATAGTAACGGATGAAGAAGCTATCAGGACCGCTAAGGACCTGGCTCGCAAGGAAGGTATCATGTGCGGCATCAGTTCCGGTACCAATGTGGCTGCGGCACTGAAGCTTGCAAAGAAACTGGGTAAGGGTAAAACTGTTGTTACAGTGCTGCCCGATACTGCAGAACGCTATTTCTCGACACCGCTTTTTGAAAATGACTGACAAATTGCGGTGAAGGGTTTAAAAACTATATATAGGAGGGGCTGCTATGTCAGATTATTTTGGAAAAGATGTTCCTAAGCTGGGGTTTGGTCTGATGAGATTGCCGCATAAGGCGATCGTGACGGATGTGGAGCAGGTTAAGACGATGGTAGACCTGTTCCTTGATGCGGGATTCACATATTTTGATACCGCCTTTGTTTATCCGGGCTCGGAAGCAGCCATAAAGAAAGCCCTTGTGGACCGGTATCCCAGGGATCGGTACACGCTTTGTACCAAGATAAACGCCTTTTTGCTGGCACCTACGGAAAAGGCAGCAAAACAGCAGTTCTATACCAGTCTGGAGCGGACAGGTGCCGAATTCTTTGATTATTATCTCTTACACGCCCTGATGGAAAATAATTATAAAAAGTATGACAAGTTCCACCTCTGGGATTTTGTGAAAGAACAGAAGGAAAAGGGACTTATCAAACATTTCGGGTTTTCTTACCATGCTGGACCTGAACTTCTGGATCAGATCCTTACGGAACATCCCGAGGTAGATTTCATTCAGTTACAGATCAATTACGCCGACTGGGAAAACCCCAAGGTGGTATCCAGGGCAAATTACGAGATGGCCAGAAAACACGGTAAATCCATAACGGTTATGGAGCCTGTTAAGGGCGGAGCGCTGGCCAATCCTCCTAAAGAAGTAAAGAAACTTTTTAAGGACTATCATCCCGACATGTCTTATGCTTCATGGGCAATCCGTTTTGTGGCATCCCTTGACGGCATCATTACGGTTCTTTCAGGAATGAGCAATATACAGCAGATGCAGGATAACATTTCCTATATGAAGGACTTCAAGCCTCTGAACGAAGAAGAGCAGAGGATAATACAGGAGACTCAGAGGATAATAGGGCATTCTGCAACGATCCCGTGCACAGCCTGCCACTACTGTGTGGACGGATGTCCCAAGCAGATAAGGATTCCTGATATTTTCTCGGCAATGAACAAGGAGATAGGCAACGGCCAGGCAGAAGAAGCTAAAACCGCTTACTTTAATGCTGCAGCTGAAGGGCACCGTGCCTCTGACTGTGTTGGATGCAGGCAGTGTGAGGGTGCCTGCCCGCAGCACCTGCCCATAACTGATAATCTCAAGGAAGCTGTTAGGATGTTTGAAGAAAAATAGTAACCATTAAATTGTTTTTGATGCAAAGCTGCAGACACAAAGCCTGCAGCTTTTTAAGTGATAAATATGTTATAATGATACCGTTGTTCACTTATACTGATGAAGAATTATGTAATAAAGGAGACGGAAACTATGGGACTTAACGAAAAAATGGAGATGATTGCCTTTCTGGTATATCTGGTACTTGTATTGGCTATCGGCGTCTATTTCTTTATCAAGGGACGTGCACAGACAGGCGACAAATCCTATTTCTTGGGTGGAAGGGCAATGAACGGCTGGGTGGCCGCATTGTCTGCCGGTGCTTCGGATATGAGCGCGTGGGTGCTGATGGGACTTCCCGGATCCATATATCTCTGGGGTATGGGACAGGTGTGGATCTCTGTAGGTCTTTTGTGCGGAACTCTTCTTGCGTGGATATTCATAGCCCCAAGGCTTCGCAGATATTCAATAATAGCAGATGACGCGATCACAATTCCCCAGTTCCTTACAAAGCGTTTTAAGTCCGATCATCCTGCGCTTCAGATAGTATGCGCTGTGATATTTATCGTGGTGTACTGTATATACTCCGCATCAAGCATATATGCATGCGGAGGATTATTTAATAAGGTATTTGGAATACCCAACTGGATCGCAATGATCGGTGCAACTGTTATTATTCTTCTTTACACTTTCCTTGGCGGATTCAATGCAGTGTGTTGGACTGACTTTTTCCAGGGACTGCTGATGCTGGCTGCTCTTATGGTGGCACCTATAGTGGCACTCATTGCAATGAGCAAGCCTGACTTTACGCCGGTAGCAGAAGTGGTAACTGATGAAAACTATTACAATCTCTTATCAAGCGGCAAATTTGACTGGAAGTCAATATCAGATATACTGAGCGGTTTCGGCTGGGGCTTAGGTTATTTCGGTATGCCCCACATACTTGTCCGTTACATGTCCATAAGTTCAGAAAAGGAAATGAAGAAATCAAGGATTATCGGTTCATTCTGGACTTTCCTTATATTGGCAATGGCAAGCATCGTAGCCCTTGTGGCTCATCAGTATCTGGGCAGCTCCCTTCCTGCAGATGACAGGAGTTTCGTATTCATTACTATGGTGCGTGCTCTTTTCCCTGCGCTTATTGCCGGAATACTCCTTTCAGCAATTCTGGCTGCATCCATGTCAACAGCAGATTCACAGCTCCTTGCATCGTCCTCTGCTTTCGCATCTGACCTGTATAAGCCTGTTCTTCATAAAGAGGCCGATGATGCGGAAATGCTTTGGGTAGGAAGGTCAATAGTTGCTGTAGTTGCCATAATAGCCCTGATAATTGCAAGCAATCCACGCTGTGCGGGAATCATGGCCCTGGTTGAATGCGCATGGGCAGGCTTCGGCTCTGCATTTGGACCTGCGATAATACTCTCACTTTACTGGAAGAGATTCACATACAAGGGCGCTGTTGCAGGTATCATTTCAGGTTTCGTAACAGACGCACTCTGGTACATGCTCTTCTCCGGAAGCGTGGAAGATCTTACCGTTCTAAATACCGGGCTCTATGAAATTATTCCCGGATTTATCATCAGTCTTGTAGTGGCTATAGTAGTTTCACTTATGGACAAGGAGCCTTCAAAGGAAATTGAGGAGATGTTCGAAAAGGCAAAGAAGCCTATAGAGTAATTGACCGGCACTGAAAGGCTAAGGTGAATGGCTTATATGGAAGAAATCAGACAGAAAAGATTTACCGGAGAGAGAGCGGCTTATGGCAGCAGGGATATGAAATTCACTGACTGCGTGTTTGAGGACGGCGAATCGCCTTTAAAAGAGAGCCGTTCCATAGAGCTGGAAGGCGCTATGTTCAGGTGGAAGTATCCGCTCTGGTACTGCCGTGATGTGAAGGCTAAGGGCTGTACATGGTTTGACATGGCAAGGGCGGGTGTCTGGTATACTGATAATATAACAGTGGAAGATGCTGTTATACAGGCACCAAAGAATTTCCGCAGATGCACTGATATAGTTCTTTCGGATGTAGCTTTAACGGATGCAAAGGAAACCCTTTGGAGCTGCAGTAAAGTAAAGCTTTCGTCTGTTACTGCTAAGGGCGATTATTTTGCAATGAACAGCTCTGACATGGAAGTGGATGGCCTTAAGCTTGACGGCAACTATTCCTTTGACGGAGTGAAAAATGCTGTTGTCCGCAATTCCCGTCTGATTTCAAAAGATGCTTTCTGGAACAGTGAAAATGTGACGGTTTATGATTCTTTTATATCCGGCGAATACTTAGGATGGAATTCAAAAAAACTTACATTCATAAACTGCACGATTGAGAGCCTTCAGGGCTTGTGCTACATAGACAATCTCGTGATGAAAAACTGCAAGTTAGTAAATACTACGCTTGCTTTTGAGTATTCTGTCATGGATGCTGAGGTGTCCACATCAATAGACAGCGTGTTTAATCCTAAGGAGGGAACTATCACCGCTCCCCAGATAAAGGAACTGATCCTTGAAAAGGATAAAACGGATGCAGCAAGGTTGAGCTTAGTGTGTGATGATATAGGAAAGAAGTCAGACAAGCCTGACTGGGTGAACTGAGGTAAATAATGAAGTACGATTTTGATACCGTAATAGACCGAAGGGGTACGGATTCCCTTAAATGGGATGTGAAGGAAAATGAGCTTCCCATGTGGGTGGCCGATATGGATTTTAAGGCTGCGCCTGATATCATTGATGCGATGAATAAGCGCCTGTCCAATGGTGTGTTCGGATATTCGGTAGTTCCCGATGAGTGGTATAACGCATATATAAACTGGTGGAAGACAAGGCATGGCTTTGAGATTAATAAGGACTGGCTTATATTCTGTACCGGCGTGATTCCTGCCATGTCTTCAACTGTAAGGAAACTGGCTACTGCGGATGAAAAAGTAGTGGTTCAGACACCTGTATATACGGGATTTTTCACAAGCATAAGGAATAACGGATGTCGAATACTGGAGAGTCCTCTAAGATATGAAAACGGAAAGTATTCCATGGACCTTGAGGATCTGGAAGAGAAAATGTCAGATCCGCAGACATCCCTTATGATACTCTGCAATCCACACAATCCCATAGGACTGATCTGGGACAGGGATACCCTGGCACATATTGGCAGGCTTGCAAAGAAGTATAATGTGACAGTCATATCAGACGAGATACACTGTGATCTGGTAGAACCGGGAGAAGAGTATGTTCCTTTTGCGTCTGTATCTGATGAATGCAGGGATGTGAGCATTACCTGTATCGCTCCTACAAAGACTTTCAATCTGGCAGGTCTTCAAACTGCGGCTGTAAGCATACCGAATCCGGCACTGCGTCATAAGATCTGGAGGGCGCTTAATACGGATGAGGTTGCGGAGCCGAATTTCCTTGCTGTACCGGCTGCGGTAGCGGCTTTTGAAAAGGGTGGTGAATGGCTGGACGAGTTAAGAACTTATATTTCGGGCAACCGTAAGTTTGTAACTGAGTATGTTAAAGATAATATTCCGGAAGTATCTGTTATTGAAGGGAAGGCAACTTACCTTCTCTGGCTGGATATCAGTTCCGTATCAGAAAAAAGCAAGGAACTTGCCGCATTCATAAGAGAAAAGACGGGGCTGTTTGTTTCAGCCGGATCATATTTTGGCAAAGATGGTGACAGCTTCTTCAGGCTGAATGTTGCCTGCCCCAGGAGTGTTTGTGAGGACGGAGTCCGCAGGCTGGAACAGGGGATTCGTGAATTCAAAGCATGCGGACATTGAAACTTTAATGTAGTCAATGATAAATGATGAAATAGATTGTGCCTGCGTAAATCCATTTTGTGAGGTTTCATGAAAATGGAAGAAGGAGGGATTATGGAGAATAAGGGCGAAAATAAACAGCAGAATGGTTTTAATCCTGCCATCCGAGAGGATGGACGCTTAAACTATCCGGAGTCCGGGATCAGGCCCTGCGGTTTTTTTGAAGCTGTAGGTGAGGCTACAGGTCTTAAGAATGCCATAAACCAGGCTTCTGTCTGGACATGCTCTGCATGTGGTCACACCGGTAATGAAGGAAAATTCTGCGAAGAGTGTGGAGCTTCAAAGCCACCGGTAGTTATTGTGGGCGGTATCATTTCATGAAGAAGGTACTTGCCTTTCTGAAAAAAGAACCTATGCTCACGGTTTCCGTACTTGCTGCGGTAATCTCTCTTTTTATCACGCCGCCCAAGCTGTCGCTTTTTCAGGAACTGGACTGGCATACCCTGGGCACTCTTTTCATGATGCTGAGTGTCCTGGAAGGATTTAAGCAGGAAAATATTTTCCGTCCTGTTATCCGTTTTACCACGCATTTCGGTGGAATGGTGACACTGTCTTTATTCCTGATATTCGGTGTCTTTTTTTCATCCATGTTCGTAACCAATGATGTTTCGCTGATCATATTTGTTCCGCTGACAATTCTATTGTTCAGGGCAGGCGGGAAGGAGCATTATATACTGCCTGTGATAAGCATGGAGAATATAGCCGCAATACGCGGCTCCTTGCTGATGCCTTTTGGAAGTCCCCAGAACCTTTTTCTGTTCCAGCAGTCGGGAGTGAGTGCTGGACGCTTTATTCTGCATATGTCACCCCTGTGTGTAGGCTCCGGGATTTTACTCATCATATTTGTACTGATCCTTTACAGGAAGAACCTGAAGGAAAAGATCGAAATAAACACAGAGCAGGTTGCGGGCGAGTGGGATCCAAAATATAAAAGCAGACGGATAGGTTATTTTCTGCTGTTTGTTATGATCATACTGACTATTGTGTCCAGGACGGAACTCTGGCCCTATGCGATCCTGGTGGTGATCCTGACGATTCTGATCCTTAACCGCAAGCTTTTCCTGCAAGTGGATTATGTACTGATCGTGACCTTTTTCTGTTTCTTTGTTTTTTCATCATCCATAGCAGGCAATCCCATGATCTCGGATTTTCTGAAAAAGAGCGTGTCAGGCAATGAGTACTGGTGGGCAATCGCCCTGAGCCAGCTGATTTCAAATGTTCCGGCAACTATAGTGCTTTACCCGTTTACGGAAAGCTTCGCAGGACTTATATACGGAGCTGACACTGCCGGTCTATGTTCCCTTATAGGTTCGCTGGCATCTGTTATCAATTACCGCATATATGTAAGGGAATACCCGGAAAACGGAAAGAAATTCATCAAGGTGTTTACACTGGTATCCTGGGCCTTCTTCGTGATAGTCGTGATACCCGGATATCTGCTCAGTAAGTGGCAATTCTTGTAGTCGTTATATTATTTTAGCAAATGAAGTTATTCATTATCATTGGTGTTATGGGGGATTTTGCGGTATAATACCCATGTGTGTTGTCATTCGTGACGGCAACGAAAGAGGGTGAGTATCAAGTGGGCGAGAAAAGAAAATCCATCATTGGCAGAATGATGATGTATCTTTTGATCATCGCTTTCTTCGCTTGTGTCTTATTTATCTATTACACAAAACTTTTTTCCGAAACAAGAGAAAACATAATCAATAACGGCCGTATAAATGCCATAGAATCCACCGACAGGATAGATAAGAGCCTGGCGGCAAGTATGGATATTATTAATCTGTCTGCCTATACCATAGACAATATGTTAAGGGAAAACAGGTCAAACGAAGATATCCTGGATTATCTGGAAAACGAAACCGTTGCCATACAGGGTTCTATTCTTACGGAAACTACAGGACTGTACGGCTACATAAATGGCATATACATGGACGGAGCCGGATGGGTTCCTGATGAAGGCTATGAGCCTACGGAACGCCCGTGGTACATTGACGGTATGGCTGGTGAAGGCGATATAGTTATAGTTGACCCCTATGTTGACCAGGAAACAGGCACTGTCATGATAACCATTGTCAGGAAACTCTGTGATGACAAGAGCGTTGTGGCCATTGATTTTACTATGGGAGACCTGCAGCGTATTGTTGAGGGGCAGGTGACTGACGGAGCTTCATCCGAAGAGTTCATAGTAAGTTCCAAAGGCATAATAATCGCCCATTCAGATCCCACTCAGATAGGTACGGATTATTTTAACAGTAAAGATTATGTATCAATGTCCGTAACAAAGGAAATTCGTAAAGGCAATACGGGCAACCTTTATCTTGAGGATGAAAACAGAAATTACATGGTTTATTATATGCCGCTGTATAATGGCTGGACCTGTGTGTCTGTGATTGATGCAACGGAAGATTTTAACAAACTGCGTAATCCGTTGGTTCTTACTATAATAATTGCGGCAGTCATGATCACCACCTTCTTGATGCTGGTTTATCAGTCAGCAAAAAAGGATGCTGAGATAAGGAAATCCGAGATAATGACGGAAAGGGCGCTGGCAGCCAGCGAAGCGAAGACCTCCTTTCTGTCAAATATGTCCCATGAGATCAGGACACCCATAAATGCAATTCTCGGAATGAATGAGATGATCCTTCGTGAGTCTGATGATTCTTCAATACTTTCCTATGCTGACAATATACGGAATGCAGGCACGACATTGTTGGGTCTAATCAATGATATTCTTGACTTTTCAAAAATCGAGGCGGGCAAGATAGATATCATACCTGTTGATTATGATATCAATTCCATGGCAAATGACCTGGTAACGATGATACATAACAGGGCTGATGCAAAGGGACTGCAGATGTACCTGGATTTTGATCCTGAAACACCGAGATACCTTAATGGTGATGAGGTCAGGATAAAGCAGATAATAACGAATATCCTGACTAATGCCGTGAAGTACACGGAAAAAGGCAGCGTGACATTTCATATTGGTTTCAAAAAGATTGAAAACGAGCCGGATAAAGTGCTGCTTCGGGTATCCGTAAAGGACACAGGCATAGGCATCAAGGAAGAGGATAAGGCAAAACTATTCTCGAAATTCGAACGCATAGAAGAAAAGCGTAACAGGAATGTCGAAGGCACCGGCTTAGGCATGAATATAACCCAGAGCCTGTTGGAACTTATGGGCTCGTCACTTGATGTGGCGAGTACCTATGGATTGGGTTCCGTATTTTCCTTTGAGCTTGTGCAGGGCGTGGTTAAATGGGAGACAATGGGCAATTACGAGGCTTCCTATCGCTCAAACAACATAAAGCGAAAGGACTTTAGTGTAAGGTTTATCGCACCCGAAGCGAATATCCTGGTTGTTGATGATAATCCACTTAATATCACGGTGTTTAAGGGGCTTATAAAAAAGAATCTTGTTGTAACGGATACGGCAACCAGCGGTGATGAGTGTATCTTGCTTTCGCAGTCGAAAAAGTATGATGCGATCTTTCTGGATCACCTTATGCCCGGCAAGGACGGCATAGAAACCCTGAAAGAATTGAAGGCCCAGGGTGACAATCCGAATCTGGAGACACCGGTGGTATGCCTGACGGCGAATGCACTTTCCGGAGCAAGGGATACATATATGGATGCAGGTTTTGATGACTATCTAACCAAGCCTATCGATTTTAATAAGCTTGAAGAGATGCTTATGCACTTTATTCCTGACAGCAAGATACTGTCGCCGGAAGAAGGGGTTGATGAGACTCCAAACGGTGCTGTACCTGAAACTAATGAAACTGAGACGGCTGGTTCAGGAGAAGAAAGCTGTGATAACAGCAGTTTCGGAAAGCTGGCAGTTTTAGACGGAAAACGGGTTGATGTAAAACAGGGTATCATAAACAGCGGCGACCAGGATATGTATAT
The DNA here is from genome assembly GCA_000621425.1 of Lachnospiraceae bacterium AB2028. Classification (GTDB taxonomy): domain Bacteria; phylum Bacillota; class Clostridia; order Lachnospirales; family Lachnospiraceae; genus NK4A136. The sequence goes on along the minus strand of JHYJ01000003.1, from coordinate 109,339 downwards.
TCCTGTGCTTAAGGTATTTTATGATTCAATAGTTTCGACTGCGGATGGACTGGATGAACTGTATCACTCAGAAAATTACAAAGAATATACAATAAAGGTTCATGCACTGAAGAGTTCTGCAAAGATAATAGGTGCTATGCCGCTTGCTGAAGAAGCTCAGAAACTGGAGAATGCCGGTAAGGCTAATGATGCGGAATACATTAAAGGACATCATGATGCATTTATAAAGGAATACCGCAGTTTTTATGAGATGATTTCACCCATATTTGGCGAAGAAAAAACCAGCGTAAGCGGAGCAGAGGCAGACGAAGACCTGATGAAGGATGTTTATGCTGAGCTCTATAATGCTGCAGATAAAATGGATACGGAAATGCTGGAATGTGTATTTGAAGATATGGATGGATACGGTATTCCTGCAGAAGACATGGCGCTGTTTGATGAACTGAAAGATGCAGCGGACATGTATGACTATGAGCGCATATGTTCTTTACTACAGCAGAAGGTGTGACATAAAAATGGAAAGCAGAAGCATTGTTTTTACAAATGAAAACTGTATCGGCTGTAACAAGTGCATAAATGTATGCAGTGCTATCGGTGCGTGCATTTCAAAGGAAGAAGACGGCAAGGCAAGGATTGTGGTGGACGGCAGCAAGTGTGTTGCCTGCGGAAGCTGTATTGATGTATGCGTGCATGGTGCCCGTGAGTTCGAGGACGATACGGAAAGATTCTTTAACGACCTGAAAAACGGAGAGCCCATTTCTCTTCTGCTTGCGCCTGCTTTTAAGGCAAATTACCCTGAAGAGTATGACAGCGTGCTGGGGGGCTTGAAGGAGCTGGGAGTCCAAAGGATAATCAGCGTATCCTTCGGTGCTGATATCACCACCTGGGGCTATCTTAACTATATCGACAAACATGATTTTGCAGGGGGCATTTCCCAGCCCTGTCCTGCACTGGTTTCCTACATTGAGCGTTATCTTCCGGAATTATTGCCGAGACTCTTCCCAGTGCAGAGTCCTTTAATGTGTGCCGCTATATATGCAAGAAAGAAGCTTGGCATAAAGGATAAGTTTGCTTTCATCAGTCCTTGTATCGCAAAGAAGCTTGAGATCGAGGATCCCCATAATGAAGGCCTGGTGCAGTACAATGTGACATTTGAGCACCTGATGAGATATGTAAAAGAACACAATGTAAGCGGTCCCTCAGTTCATAGTGAGATTGAGTACGGTCTTGGTTCTTTCTATCCGACACCCGGCGGACTTGCTGAAAATGTAAAGTGGTTCCTTGGAGAAGAAGTCTTTATAAGGCAGATAGAGGGAGAACGCCATCTTTACGAGTGGCTTCACATCAATAAAGACAGGATACGTGACCGCGAGACGCCTTTCCTTTTTATTGATGCATTAAACTGCGAGAAGGGCTGTATATGCGGTACTGCTGTAAATCCCGAGAAGTCTTTGACGGATGATGCGCTTTATGAACTTTTAAAAATACGTGAGAACTCAAAGAAAAATACAAGCGGGGATGCATGGTCAAGACCGGATACTCCGGCAGAGAGGCTTGAGCAGTTCAATAAGCAGTTTGAGGACCTTAATCTTGAGGATTACCTGCGTGGTTACACAGACCGCTCAGAAGAGTGTAAGTATGCGATTCCCAATGCGGAAGAGTTTGAAGAAATATATGTCAGCATGAACAAGCTGACGGAAGAATCAAGGAATATCAACTGTACCTGCTGCGGCTATAAGAACTGCAGGCAGATGGCAGTTGCGATCTACAACGGCTTTAACCATAAAGAAAACTGCATATACTATGAGAAGACTATGGTGCATGAGCTGGAGGTGGAAAAGAAGATTGCCGAAGAATCGGATCAGGCAAAGAGTGCTTTTCTTGCCAACATGTCACATGAGATCCGTACGCCCATCAATGCAGTCCTGGGAATGAATGAGATGATCCTGCGTGAAAGTGCGGATAAGAATATATCTTCTTATGCCGAAAATATCAAGAGCGCCGGAAATACATTACTGGGCCTTGTAAATAATATACTGGATTTCTCCAAGATAGAAGCAGGCAAAATGGAGATAGATCCGGTGGATTACGATCTGTCATCAGTTATAAATGATCTTGTTAATGTGGTCCAGATCAGGGCAGATGGGAAAGAACTGAAGATTGCACTGGAAATTGATCCTAAAATTCCTAAGCGACTTTACGGGGACGAGATAAGGATCAAACAGATCATTACGAACATACTCACTAACGCAGTGAAGTATACGGAAAAAGGAACGGTTACTTTCCGGGTAGGGTATGAAAAAATTGATGACGATCAGATAGATCTGAAAGTGGCGGTTGAGGATACCGGTATAGGAATAAAGGCTGAGGATATCTCCCGTCTTTTTGAACAGTTTGACCGAATAGAGGAAAAGAGAAACCGGAATATCGAAGGTACGGGGCTGGGAATGAATATAACACAGCGCCTGCTTGAAATGATGGGCTCAGAAATGAATGTGGAAAGCACCTACGGTGTCGGTTCAAAGTTCTCCTTTGTGCTCAGACAGAAAGTGACAAAGTGGGAAGAACTGGGAGACTATGCAAAAGCGTACGAGCGCCTGGCAGGAGAGAGACGGGATTACCACGAGAAATTTGTTGCGCCTGAAGCAGAGATACTTGCAATAGATGATAATCCGATGAATCTCATGGTATTTGAGAGCCTATTGAAAAAGACAAAAGTAAAGATTGATACCGCTAATGACGGCTATGAAGGTCTTAAGTATGCCCTTGGTAAAAAATACGACATTATCTTTTTCGACCATATGATGCCCGGAAAAGATGGCATAGAGACTCTTCACGAAATGAAGGAGCAGAAAGACTGTCCTAATCTTAATACTCCCTGCATATGCCTGACTGCGAATGCAATATCGGGAGCAAGGGAATATTATCTTGAGGCAGGTTTCGATGAATACCTTACAAAGCCTGTTGAGTCTTCCAAGCTTGAGGAAACTATGTGCCGGTTCCTGCCTGTGGAGAAGGTACATCCTGTGTCGGAAAACAGTGTATCAGAAAATAAAAATGTGGTAGTTCTGGCATTCCGCCACAGCGTGTTGGTAAAAGATCTTGAGCGTAAGCTTGTCCGGACAGGATATAAAGTAAGCACATACGAAAAGAACCTTAAGAACATTACAGAAAACAGCGTCGGAACCGTTGGGCTTTTTGTACTGCAGGTCTTTGATGATACCGTTAATGAAACAGATAAGGAAAACCTGTTCAGGTCTGTATGCAAACTGCTGAGTGAAAAGAATCAGAAAACAGTTATCATCGGCAAGGAAAAAAATCTTGAAACTTTGAAGTCGGCCGTTTCGGATGCTGAGAAATTTGCATGGATAAACAGTCCGCTGGAAAGCGATGATCTCGAAAATTTATAAAATATCAAGAGCGGTTATAAATATAGAATAGTCGTATGTGTTATTGTTTGTCGACTTCTGTTATCTCCTCTTTCCGGGGTATTGGAAATTGATTCATATATGTGACTGATAAAGAAAAAGTAGCTACAGTTACTATTCCCGAGATGATTATTTTTATTATGTCATAACTAAAGCTGGTGTTTCCGGTCAGCCAAGCGAGAGCTTCGGAGATGTTTACGCAGCTGCAAAATGAGAAGACCCAATAAAGAATCCATAATTTTTTTTGTGGATTATAGATATATGAGACTAGTACCAGCGGTACAGCTGCAAACAGATACCTTTCGTGCATGGCTGTCGAAAAGGTAAATACTAAGGCAATGGCAGTGGCAGCCTGCAGAGCAAAATTAAGTTCACTTTCTTTTCTTTTGTCAAAGAAATTTAGCAAAAGGAATATTGCTATAGCAATGAATATGATAGTTCCAATATTTTGGTATGTAAGCTCGAATATGATGGTTGAAAAAAGGCTTTCATTTTCAAGGCGAAGAAGTGACCAGATGTTGAACGCATTTAACGAAACAGCTCTGTAATTATCCAATGTATTCAGATATTGCTCCAGCATAGTTTTTATGCCAAAGGGTATGCAGAGAATCAACATCATAATTGCAGTGACCGTTCCGGCTATCATGGTTTTTCCTATAAATTTTAAATCTTTTTTATTTCTCTCAAGTTCAAATAACAGTCCGCATATAAATACCGGTACAAAAGCGAGGGACTGTTGTTTCATCAAAAGGGCGGCACCTAAGGATATTCCTGCCGGTATAATTTTATGTTCCATGAGACAAATACACATAAGTACAATGAAGAATGTAAAGACGGAGTCAGTTTGTCCCCAAATACATGAATCGATAAATATAGCTGGATTAAGTATGTACAGGGAAGTTAGGATCAGGGCTTTTTTGTCATCGAGTTTTCTTTCGGCAGCTTTATATATCAGGAATGTGGTCAGAATATCAAAAACAATAGCTGGAAATTTGTATAACAGATAGGTCTGGGTCAATGTATTTGGAGGAACTGTCTCCTTTATTAACTGTAAAAAGTATAGTGTGTACAAGTATAAAGGTGGATAGGGCATGGCTACTTCAGGAGAATAGAATTCTGAGGGACCATATGTATATATTCTTTTTGCCCAGCTCATGATGATGTCCAGATCAGGGGTAAATCCGGGATATAGTAAAGCTATCATAACTTCTATGATGAGACTGACGAAAATTATTATAACAATTCCGTATTTTTTATTCGTTTCTAATTTATTGCTTTTTAATAAGAACGATCCGGATGCAAACACAATGACAAGAATTAGTGTTAGAAAGATGGTGTTCATTACTAGTCTCCATTTTTTGTAATATTTTTTCTGATACGATATACCGATCGTGCTCAGTCAGAAAGATACTATAACCATTATGAATTATATTACAAGAAACTGGAAAAAAACAAATAACGTGTTTAAGGGTTTTGCATCTTGATTTTTGGGCCTTTTTGTGGTAGTATATGCTCATGTCAGAGCAGAGTTGTCTGCTAACTTGTCGATTCCCTATCGGGAGGTTTCGTCGGCAGGATTTCAAAACTATTATCGGTTTAGTTAAGAAACTCAGTGTTGTGTGTTGTTCTGTTTTCGTGCGCTAAATCTATGTGTAGCTGTGTCCAGAACAGGGATTGATTTCGGCAGATGCACTATCATAGCATATGAAAACGGGAAGGCGAAAATGAAGGTTTAGGTGGAACGACTAATGGCAGCAGTATTATTGGTCTATATTGCGTTATCAATCCTGGCGGATGTGAAATGCGATAAAATACCGAATGCTTTGACAGCAGCGGCTATGGCGGCCGGCGTGATCATAAGGCTTGTGAGGGCCGGACCGTCCTGTCTGCCGCTTATAATCGCGGATATAGTTATTGCGTTTCTTGTAACCTTTATTCTGTTTGCAATAAAAGCATTGCGCGGCGGAGACTGCAAGATGTTCTGTGCAATAAGTGCGATTATAGGAATGAAAGCCTGCGGATACGTTTTTCTTTTATCTCTTATTCCGGCAGCTTTCATTGGCATTGGCATGATGATCTTTACTAAGAGAAAATTTTTTTCAAAAACAATGATTCATTACAGCATTCCCATAGCGGTTGGTGTTTGTTTCTATCTTGTATTGAACTGGTCAGATCAATTTATATTCTTCTGAACAGATGCCCTGTATAGAAAATTAAATAATCTTTATTTTGCGGAACGGCAATGGAAATTTGCTGTAACTGGAGGAACCCGAAGGGTTATGAACAGTTACTATTGTCGAACGAATGGTATTTTTGTGGCTTTTTTCAGAAAAGATAATGGAGGATTTGTATGAGAAGGAAGATGATAGCACTTTGTGATCCGGACAGTAATTATCTGACTCATTTACAGGAAAATCTTGAGCAGAGGGAAAATTTTCCTTTTGTTGTCAATACATACACAAATGCAGTCAGCCTAAAGGAAAGCATGAAAGAGTATGAATACGAGGTGGTTCTTGCGGCGGAAGATGCTTTCAATGAATTGCGCAAGGATGTGGGGGATTCTCTGGTGCTGCTTAAGGAAAGGGGGGACAAGTGTAATGCTGATGACTTCATATGGAAGTATCAGTCAGCGGAAAAGATACGCAAGGAAATATTGGAACACTGTGCTGAAAAAGGAAATCTTGACGCAGTGATAGATGAATGTGGAAAACATACAAGACTGATCGGAGTTTTTTCTCCGGTGGGAAAAGATGTTCAGACTTCATTTTCTCTTCTCCTGGGACAGTTTCTTGCAAAAAGGAAAAAAGTTCTTTATTTAAACCTGGAACCATTCTCAGGACTATCATATCTGGATAATTCCGGTGAAGGAAGGGATCTTACAGATCTTATTTATTATATGAATAGTGGAAAAGATAAATTGCAGTACAAACTGGAAAGTATGATAGGCAGCATAGGTGGACTTGATTATGTGGCCCCGGCATTTTCGTTTATAGATCTGGCTCAGATAGAAACAGAGAACTGGATACTTCTTCTAAAAACAATAATGAAATACGGTAAGTATGATTATCTGATACTTGATCTTTCTGAAATCATACAGGGGGTTCTTAATGTGCTTAGGGAGTGTGATGTTATATATACAATATCACAGCGTGAAGGAATGGGGGCAGTAAGAATGAAACAGTATGAGGAGCTGCTTGGTATGAATGATCTTGATGAAGTACTGGAGAGAACAAGCAAATGTGAGATGCCAATTTTTACAAATCTACCTAATGGCATAGAGGAACTTCCGTATACTGAGCTGGCAGGATATGTAAGAAGTGTGGCTGAGGAAGAGCTGGAAAGGATTGGATATTGAATTCAGAAGAGATAAAACTCAGATTAAAAGAAGAAATCCAGTCACAGATAAGTTTTGAACGTGAGATGACGGATGATGATGTAAGGGACCTTATTGACAGTATTATTGTCGGAAATGGGAAAAAATATGGCTTGTCTCTTCAGGCAAAGAAACAATATGCGAAAGAACTCTTTTATGCAATTCGAAAACTGGATATATTGCAGGAGCTTACTGATGATCCAAAGGTTACGGAAATAATGATAAATGGCTATGACCATATTTTTCTGGAAAGGGCAGGGAGTTTATATCGTTGGGAAAAGAAGTTTGAATCAAAAGAAAAACTGGAAGATGTTATCCAGCAGATAGTGGCAAAGTGCAACCGTACAGTAAATGAAGCATCACCTATTGTTGATGCGAGACTGGAAAATGGATCCCGTGTAAATATTGTACTGCCCCCGGTGGCTTTGAATGGTCCTATTGTGACAATAAGAAGATTTCCGGAAAAACCATTTCTTATGGATGATCTAATGAAGTTCGGCGCTATAAACGAAGAGGCTGTGGGTTTCTTAAAAAAATTGGTGATAGCGGGATATAACATATTCATTTCAGGTGGAACCGGTTCCGGAAAGACTACATTTCTGAATGCACTTTCGGATTTTATTCCGAAGGATGAAAGGATCATAACCATCGAGGACAGTGCCGAACTGCAGATAGTTGGTGTTGATAACTTGGTGCGTCTTGAAACGAGGAATGCTAACGTGGAGGGATGCAGCGAGATAACCATAAGAGATCTGATCAAGTCAAGCCTCAGAATGAGGCCTGACCGGATCATAGTTGGTGAGGTGAGAGGGGCAGAGGCTATTGATATGCTACAGGCACTTAATACAGGACATGACGGTTCCTTGTCCACCGGTCATGCTAACAGTGCGGTGGATATGTTAGCAAGACTTGAGACCATGATATTAATGGGAATGGACTTGCCTATACCGGCAATAAGGGGACAGCTGGCAAGCGGCATAGACATAATAGTGCATTTGGGAAGACTGAGAGATAAGAGTAGGAAGGTGTTGGAGGTTGCAGAGGTATTGGATTATGAGGATGGTGAAATAAAACTTCAGTCGTTATACCGTTTTATCGAGGAGGATGAAAACAGTGAAGGAAAGATCATCGGGAGGCTTGAACGGGAAAATCCGCTTGTACATACTGAAAAGCTTAGGACGGCAGGGATCAGGGAATGATAATGAGCTACAGGATTATGATGAATATCGTATGAATGTTAAAGACATCGTAATTTGTATAGTAGAGGGACTGGTGCTTATTGCCTTGATAGCATATGTTTTTTATCGTTCGCCCATTGCTTTGTTAGTTCTGATCCCGGCACTGATTCCATTTATCGACTACAAAAGAAAACAGAAAATTGAAAAGCGAAAAAAAGAGTTAACATTGCAGTTCCGTGAAATGATGTACTCTCTGATAGCAGGACTACAGGCCGGATATTCGGTAGAAAATGCTTTTAAAAACAGCCATTCAGATTTAGTACTTCTATTTGGAGAAGATGAAATGATGCCGAAGGAAGTAGAAATAATAAATAGGGGCTTAAGGAATAACATAAACATAGAGGAACTGCTTTTCGATTTATCAAGACGCTCGCATATAAGGGATATAACAGATTTTGCTGAAGTTTTTTCTATCGCAAAGAGAAGCGGAGGAAATCTTCCGGAGATTCTAAATAACACTGCCACGGCAATAAGTGACCGTATCGATGTAAGCAGGGAGATAGAAACTCAGGTCAGTGCAAAGAAAATGGAACAGAGGATAATGGACCTGGTGCCATTCGGGATAATACTCTACATTGATTCAACTACGCCGGGCTTTTTTGATCCTTTATATCATAATATTGCCGGTGTGACGTTAATGACGGTTTTGCTTGTGGTATATGTTATAGCTTTTCTTTTAGGAGAAAAGATATTAAAAATTTCATATTAACATGGGGGAGTGAGCAATGAAAGTAATACTTATGATGCTAATCGCTGTTATGATAGTATTTCTGTTTTATGTCAGGAAGATACATGTTCCGGAAAGCTGTGGCACATCTACTATAACAAAGCCTTTCTATAAGGGGGGTGTATGGCTGACAGCAAGGCTTGTTAGTAATAATAAAATCAAAAGTATATTGCTGCAGAAGAATTCTGAAAAATTTTATCTTTTAAAGCCTGGGAAGGATATAGTGCAGGAAAACTACATTCATTTGGTAAGCAAAGTAAGCAACAGCGTTCTCTTTCTGACGATAGGTTGTGTACTGGTGTTGCTGATATCTTTTAGTGTCGAGAGCAAAAGCATGCTTGCATCCGGAAATGTACTTAAAAGGAATGAGTTCCCAAAAGGTGATTATACGGTTGAGCTTGATGTAACTGTAAACGGTGAATCTTTTGACGGTGAAAAGATAAATGTGTCGGCAAGGAAGTACTCACAAAAAGAAATATCTGAAATGATGCCAGGATTCAAAAAGCTTTTGGAAGGCGCTGTAATTGGTAATAATACTAACCCTAATGAAATAACTAAGGATTTGTTGCCGGTTGACAGTATAGATGGGTATCCGTTTAGGGTTGAGTGGAGTTTTGATAGGGAATTCGTAAAGAATGACGGAACACTCAGAGACAGTATACCTGAAGAGGGAGTACTTATGATAGCGGCGGCAGAAATAACCTATGGTGATTACAGTGAACTGTATGAGTTTCCTTTGATGCTGTATCCCAAGGAGAAGACACATCGTGAGATTATCCACGCAAAACTTTTGAATGCACTGACATATGCTGATGATGAAAGCAGTCAGACAGGAGAGTATGTACTCCCTGATGAAACTGATGGATATGAAATCAGATGGACAGAAAGGAAAAAAGATAACACTCTCCTATTTTTTATTCTGGTAATTGCAGCTACGATAGTGATCTTCTTGGCAAGTGATAAATCCCTTGATAAGAAAGTGAAGGAAAGAGATGAGCAGCTAATTGAGGATTATCCTGAAATAGTCAGCAAACTTTCTTTATATGTTGGTGCAGGAATGGCTGTAAGACTGGCCTGGAAAAAGATAACTGATGAATATCTTTCAAGAAAAGAGGGGACAGGCAATATGCGTTTTGCATATGAGGAGATGCTCCTTGCGTCATACGAAATGCAGAGCGGGACAGGGGAACTTGCGGCCTATAGGAATTTTTCAAAGAGATGCCGTGTGCAGAAATATGTAAAACTTGTTTCGCTTTTGGAGCAGAATATAAAGCTGGGTGCGAGGGGATTTATTGAAGCACTAAGGGCTGAATCCCATGATGCACTTGAAGATAAAAAGTCAGGTGCAAGAAAGAAGGGTGAGGAAGCTGGTACAAAGCTGCTTCTGCCAATGATACTGATGCTGATGATCGTAATGGTAGTGATCATTGTGCCGGCATTTATGACTATGTGATGCCGGAAACGGATATGGGAATTCAAATCGGAAAGGAGGCGTGGAAATGGATCTTTTAAAAGCCTATTTTAAGGACGAGGGCGGAATGGGTACGGTCGAAGTTATACTTATTATCGTGGAAATCTCTACTGGATAGTATATGTATATATAGTATTTTATGTATATTTTATTATGTTTGGCTTTATAAATAAATATATTTATGTGTATA
>JHYJ01000003.1:0-98902 GCA_000621425.1 Lachnospiraceae bacterium AB2028 | reverse complement strand
AGAACTTCCGGTTATATTAGATACAAAATACAGTGTGTTTTGTGTATACACATAGGTATTTTCTTGCTTTGGCCAGGGGGTACAGATATTCGTGGAAATCTCTACTGGATAGTATATGTATATATAGTATTTTATGTATATTTTATTATGTTTGGCTTTATAAATAAATATATTTATGTGTATAGGAGAATAGAGATTATGTTTAATGATAGAGATATAGAGCTTATGAATTTGTCATATTTTAATGTTATAAGAGCATGTGAGTCTATGTATGAGATCCAGTCAATATGTACAGGACATTATTGGGCTATAGTACCCCTTGAGATGAAAAGCAGGGAAACATATTATATGTTGCTACACAAGTATAATGAATACGATAATTATCACTACCAGATAGAGTTTGGAACTGTTCTAGATGTGGTACTGGATATAATTAACCATGATGATTATAAAATGCATAGAAAGAACCCCTTTTTTGAAGAGGTTCTTGATAATTATACATAGATTTATAATGGTACTGTATATTTCTGGGTGTACGGCTTATAATATATCTAATCGAATACAAAATGCAGATATAAAACAGAAAATATATTACCAGAACAAAAATCTTGTCATATTAGCAATTTATTGGTTGACAAGATAATTTTGTGGTGGTACTCTTAATTCAACGGGAGGATAGGCCTTTCAATAACTGAATTTTAAGGAGGAAAAGTTTATGGACACAGTTATAAAGAAAATATCTGCATTAGGAGTACCTGGTTTGGTTTTATTGATAGCCATTGAGCTCACTGGATTAACTGGTGCTGCGGCTATTACGGCGGCACTTTCGGCCATTGGCCCTGGTGGAATGATTGGCGGAGTGGTTACGCTTTGCTTAATTGCCCTGGTTGCTGATGCAATTGCCCAGTTTGGTTTTGATGCGATAGCGCAGGGGGTAATCAGGGAATTATACTGCAAGGGTGAGACTAAGGAGAGCATAAAAAGAAAGATTTCAAAATATCCAATTTCATCAAGGCTTAAGAGGAAGCTTTATGAAGTTGTTGATAGATTTGCATACGCAAGATAATAAGGAGGCCGTTTATGAATAATCCAATTGAAAAAGCCATGGAGATTACGGGGTTAAGTGCGGAAAGAATAGCTGAACTTTTGGAAGTTTCCAAGACTACTATAAATAACTACCGAAAGAATCCTGGTGCTATGGGAATTGCTGAATTAAACAAATTGTCTCAGGAAACTGGGATTTCCCTGGATATTTTGATAGGTGGGAACTCCCAGATTTCCGGACCTAAGCTGAGCACAGTATATTCAAAAAGTGCGGAAAAGATCGAGAAGGCATTAAAATACGCTGAGTCACATATCGGCGATATAGAAAATATAAATATTGACGACAAATACAAGCTAGCAAAGGAAGAACAAAGTATTGCACTTGCTCAGTATAAGGATATCATAGGAAATACGAGAATTAATGGAAGGAAACCACTGGTTGGTGCTTTAGGACCTTCCGACTCTGGAAAATCTACATTAATGAACTATCTGTTAGGGATGTCCATTATACCAGCGTCATATACGCCGGTTACAACTGTTCCAACATACATAATGCACATATCTGAAAGACCTGATGTGTTTGAAGATAATGCTGATAACGCGATTGTCTATGGGCGGACTGCGGATTCTAGCAAAGTAAAATTTAGCCATGAAATGCTATATGATAAAGAAAAAGCGGGAAAGTATGTAATCAGGAAAGGAAATTATGAGTCTATACTGAAGGATTTTGGAACGCGGAATGGAGCGTATTACGAAAATGAAACATGGTATATTGATGAAATTGATATATACGTAGATTCCGATATTCTCAAAGAAGTTACATTGGTGGATTTCCCGGGATTTGGAACTGGCGACAGAAAAGAGGATGATGTCAGCCTTACTATGGATTTAAGGAAATTTGATTTTATTTTTCTTCTAAGTCCTGCCGATGGTTTCCAGAGAGCTGCGGAGGCTGGTGCTTTTCTTGATGTATTAAGAAGCGTTAGTGGAGGTGATAGTAAGGACAATATAGAGGGTGACCTAGGCCGTGTATTTTTTCTCGCAACGCACTGTAATTCAATAGGTGATCCAGGAAAAGTGGAAGAAATATTACATCGTGGATGCGGGCGTCTTGTGAAAATGATGTCGGAATCCGAAAAGGAAAGATTCGGGATAGATGAGGATAACTTTGCTATTCTTGAAAATAGGTTCTTTGGATTTGAGAATACGGTTAAGTATTTCTGTGAAAAATTAAATAAGGATATAGAAAAGAACTTCCCAATATTCTCTAGACGCAAGGTTGAAGCTTCGCTCAGGTCACTGAATAAGATATGTGGGGAGTTAGATGACAAGTATCAAGAAGAGTTAAAAAGAGTACAGAAGGGAAAAGCTAATGCGTCAGGACAGAAAGCTGACAAGAAATTATCTGGGGATTTTATTAAAAACGCAGAAACAAGCCTAAAGGAATCAAAAAGAAATCTAAAGATAAGTGCAAATAACCATAAAACCAAATCTGAATCGGAAATGAGAAATGGATATGAAAGGACGATAGAGGCAGATAATATTAAGCGAATTATCGAGAAGAAGGATCTGAAAAATAGAAAAGCAGATATAGAAACTCTTGTTAATTACCTTTCAGCAGAGCTTGAGGATACTATGTCTGCGAGTTTACAGAAACATGGTGATTTATTTGCTGAGGAAGTTAATAAAGAGATTGCAAATTACAAACAGAATGTAAATAAAGAGCTAAAAGACATTGGAGCCGATGTTGATATGAATGGTTTTGATTTTACACGAGCTTTTGCTTCGGGACTTACCGGGATGTTTACATTCGGTGCACTGGCCTTTTGGGTAACGGTAGTTGCTACAGGCAGTAGTGCTGGATCCTATTTCGTTGCTTCTAGCGTGATTTCATCATTTACTGCGGCTGGAGTTTCACTGTGGGGGACAGGTGCTGCATTATCTGCGACTGCTGCTTTAGGAGGACCTGTAACAATAGGTATTGTACTATCAATTCTCGCAGCAGTAGCCGTATATGGTGTATTTACAGGCACATGGAAAGCTAGAGTGGCAGCTAGAATAGTAAAAGAATATGAAAAGAATGGGGTGTTATCAAAATATATTGAATATATTGACGGATATTGGGATGATACGAATGAGGCTATTGTCAAATGTTTTGATGAACTGAATAATCAGACTATAAAGTATTATGAGGCAGCTACTAAAATGGATGATATGAATGATGAAGAGAAAATTACTTCAGGTATATTGCTTGAACAGCTGTTTAAAAGGTTATCTGAGATATATGGCGAAATGAGCGTAATAACCAGGTTAAAGGAGAATGATGAGTAAGCAGGATAGCTGATAATGCACTAATTATAGTTACCCCATAATCAAATTACGGACGGGGAGAATGGAGTTGCCTATCTCCCTGTCTTTTTTTACTCAAAAACAGATGAGATGAGTGGATTTTATGAATTAGGGAAGGATAAGATAAAATGCAAGATAAGATGATAGATAGGATGATAGATAGCATTAAAATTCGGATGGCACGGGCTAGAGCGGAAAGTGTAATAGGTTTTAAGAGGGGTGAAAGACGGAAGAATTTGGAAGAAAAAGACAAAATTGAAAAGCAAAGGGAGCTTGACAGCAAAAAGAAGCGGGCAGATTTCATTGGGTTCCTTGAAAAGCACGGCTATGAAATTGCTGAAACTGAGCCAGATTCAAGACAGAAAATCATAGATGGATACCTGCCGATAAAAGTGAATACTGCTGATAAAACATATAAGCAGATTTGGGACGTGAATCTGGACATTCTTAAGGCAAAGTATGGGACGGTTGTAATGTTCGAGAGCTCGCTAGATATTAAGAACCATGACTTTTGCCGTGATATATATGCTTATGAATGTGGTAGGGAAAACAATGAAGATATATTATCCAAGCTTCAGGAGATAATCATAAAATATGACACAAGAATACTGGAAAGTGCTGAATCAATTATGGAGGTGTCTTTCTTTGATAATAATATCGGATTAGCAGGGATGTCTGATTTAAACATGACTCTAGAAAGATTTATCAATTCCTGTGATGCAGGTTTCAGGGAGGATTTTTTGTCTGTATATCCCAATGGAGCAAGTGATATAGAGCATGATATAGTCTTTTTTGACGATAATAACGCAGCCTTATACTATGGCCCGAAGGTTTATATTAATGTTCATGAGATTTCAGAAAACAGCTTTGATGTGTGCCTATATGTAAAAGATTATATGAAGGATGTAGACGGAAATCCTAAGGTGTATTGTGGGACTTATGACAATAATTGCCAGAGTTAGGAGAATCTGTAGAAATAGGGATTGTGCTACCAATTCTTGCAACTTTTTATCAAGAAGCAGATGAGAGGAGTGGATTTTATGAACCAAGGAAGAGGCTTAAACGAAGTGATTACAGAACTGCAGTTGCAAAGTGAGGCAAAAGCAGATTATATTGCTCCCGGAAGAGGCATGAGAATGCTGGATGACGGTAACACATTTGAAATCAATCACCTTAAAAGTGGTGAAAAAATGTCATTTAGTTCTACGCGTGTCCTTCATAGACAGATAGGAGAAACATTAAATATACCAGCAAAGTATTATGATCTTATGAGGAAGGAAAAGCCTGATTTGCTTGCAAATAATATAAATAGCTGGTTTATGGACATGGGGGTGGATAATAACTATATGGTTAGAACTTTTCGATATCCAGAAGTGAGTATCGGAAGGGCGTTATTGTCTCCAAAATATCGACGTATAGACAATCTTATGATAGCGGAGACTGTACTCCCGATGTTTGCAGGAACAACCAAGTATGAAGTAATAAGCTGTGAGGTTACGGAACGATCTCTTTATTTCAAGATAGTTAATCATGAGCTTGAGGCAATGGTTTCGGGCAGTGATGTGGTTCAGGGCGGAGTGGTAGTTTCAAATTCAGAGGTTGGAATGGGGGCGGTAAGTGTTCAGCCTTTTGTGTATAGACTTGTTTGCAGTAATGGGATGATAGTGGAGGAACTGGGAAGCCGAAAAACCCATGTGGGGCGTGTACAAGAGTCTGTAGATGATAGTTTTAATATATACACATCAGAAACCCAAGAGGCGGAGGATAGGGCACTTGCTCTTAAAATAAGGGATTATGTCAAAGCATCACTTGATGAAACTGTGTTTAATAAGGTTGTTGGACGACTGAAGGTCACGAAGAAAGATTATATTGAGGGAAATCCGGGGGATGTAGTTAAGCTTACGGGGAAAGTGTATGAATTATCTAATATGGAGCAAACCGGAATTTTGAGACATCTGGTTGAAGGTGGGGATCTATCAAAATATGGACTTACAAATGCTATAACCAGAACCAGTCAGGATGTTAAGGACTATGATCGTGCGACAGAACTTGAAGGCTTAGGCTGGAAAGTGGCAACAATGGATAATGATTTATGGAACCGCATTAATGGTGATGTATATTCGTTTTAGACTTCATATTTGAAAAGGGTTTTAGGGAGGCTCGACATGATAAAAAAATATCCTAAAATTGAGAATGCAGACGACAAATTAAGAGAACTATGTTTGATAGCCTTACAGGGTGAATATGACGGAGATGCCTATTTGGGGGCACTTCGTCATATGGAGAATGAATTAGCGATTATAAAAAAACAGGGTTCAGCATCTGGATATATCATTATTAAAGAAACACTAAATGCAGTGAATGCAAAGTCAAATGAGTTTTATTTTAAGGGAACTTTAACAGGTTCGCTGATCTCTTATTTATTGGGATTTTCTTACTACGATCCTTTAATTGTAGTGCCTAAGGTTTATCCAGAATTTACATATGGGTATGATGGCTGCAAACATTCAGACTTTGAGATGACATCTTCAAAGAGTCTTTCTGACAGACTGATGGAATATTTTGAAAATTATCCAGGTGAACTGCCTATTGAATATAGGCGCGATTCCAATGGCGAAGTAACAGGCGTCTTTATTGGAAATATAGAAGAAAGAGATTCGAATGGTAGCTGGCGAATGGATAATTTCCATTTATCATTTTCATCATCTTTTAAGAACTATGCTGAACATGAATTGTTTACATCGTTATTTTCTAGACTTGATGATATCCTGAATGTATATCACCCGAAGAATTTTTCGGAATATGTAAAGTGTATTGATCTTATAATGAGTTCGGGAACATGGAATCAGAATGTCAAGGATATGCTTTCATCTGGCGAGGTTTCTCTCGATGATCTAATAGCTGACAGGGAGGATGTATTTGAGTTACTACTTGCATATGGAATCGACAGAATGACGGCTTATGGAATAGCTGATGATGTACGTATGGGAAGAATAAATAGAGAAGGATGGAAAAAAGACAGGCTTGATATAGTAAAAAATGCTGGCCTACCAACAGAAATTATCGAACAGTGTGAGAAAATAAAATACCTTTGGACAAGGCCACATACAATAGCGATGTTAAGCTATTCTATTCTGGATGGTCATAATGAAAAAATGAGGTGAATAATGATATAATTATACAATGATAACTATATCAAAGATAGTTATAAAAAAGGATGGACGTAAAGAATATATTTATAAATCGGGTAATATGGAAAAAGTAGTATTTTATGCATCTGGGAAAAAAGAGGTTTATTTCGTTGATGGTATGAAAAAAATATATGAGAATGGATGCTGTTATACATATGCTGATGGAAGAAAAGATGTAACGGTATAGTATTTGCATTCGGTGAATGATTTTCGGCGTAGAGAGGTCATCAGGAATAAAAATTCGTTAAAATATTTGCTCTATGTCAACAAAAGAAGGGGGTAGCGGAAATATGCGAGGAAAAGAATGTGCAATTGCAGAACTGAAGGAATTACTTAATGAATTGGATGAGAAAGAGTGGAGATTTGAAAAAACCATACAATATTGCAATTATATGCGGAATATCATACAAAGATTTATTGACGAATTTGAAAAGAAGGATTCGTCAGAAGAAGATCTGATTCTTATGCTTGATATTGTGGCTCAGATATGGAGTAAAAAAGCATTAAATGAAGTGGCGGAACTTGTAGATAGCCTTTATGAAGCCCATGATGAAAAATCAATGAATGCCTTACAGGCGAGTGAGGCAAGTGATATTGGCTTTCTGATGGGGACTTTTCGTTGGACAAAGGTAAATCATATTTTTGGCGCAAGTCACTATTTTGGTTTGTGGAAAGACTTGGGATCAGGAATTGAGGATGTTGCTGCTGCATTAAACATGGATGTTGAAGATTTTTCGGAGATGGATTTTGAAGAATTAGAGGATTTACTTCAAAATGAGGGCATTGATATAGAAGATATGATGGATGTTTATAACGATGACGAAGATGAAGATGATGAAGATGATGCAATTGAGGGCTATCGTGGTGATATATTTGATTTGTTTTTCGAGTATCCTGTTCCCCATCGGCTATTTGAGAAGGTTGAAGAGTGGTTCGGGGAGCAGAAAGAACTGGATGAAATAATGGGGAGATAATTAACAGATAGGTGTTAAATAACGAAATGATTGGATGATATAGTAAATTAAAATTGATACTGAAAAAAGTGATACAATAATATTGGCATCCGGTGAAAAGGAGATGTGTTATTTGTACAAAGAAAGGCAGGAAAAAATGATAGTTGATGAGTGGTATGGTTATGATTATGTATACAAAAGTGAAGAATATGGATACCAAGGACTTATTACTTTTAAGATACTAAAAGAAGATACAGGAAAAAAGAAAAAGGGGTTAGTATTTACAACAACGATTTATAAAATTACATTGTTTGTGGATGGTGAAGAGATTAATAGTAAAGAATTCGCAGGTGGTGTTCGTTATAGTTACTCCTTTGTTTATAATGGGAGAAGGGTAGGATGTAGCATTCATGACGAGATTGATGGACTGTGGTTTTCGGTAAATGTTGATGGAAAACTTATAAAATCAATGGAGTTAGATGGTGGTCCTGTTAGATATGCAACTGGTTTTGAACAAAGTGAGGGCACTAAAAAAAAGGCACTTAAGTTATATAACAAAAAAAGTGAAGAAAGCAAGCTTTCGGCAGAGGAAAGCAGTAAAAATGATTTTAAAGATATTGTAAAAAAAGAAAATCCTGGATCTGTAGAATGGGGGGCTTCAGGAATAAATAAGATGCTTGAAACAAATGATAATACAGATAATATTACTAATACTAATGATAATACTGGTAATATTATGGAAATGCATCGTAATAATGTCAATGAGATAAATGAAAAAACAACTAACATCGGAGAGAAAGGCGAGGAAAAAGTAGAATATGAATTATCGTGGTTAAAAAAGGATAATCCGTCATATTATTTGATTTCAAAAGACTGTGAGAGTAAATATGGGAAGAATAGAATTGTACTAAAATGTGAAGGATTTGAAAGTCAAGAATTTGACCATATTGTTGTTTCCCCGTATGGAGTATTTTGTATTGAAACTAAGAATCTTGTAGGAAAAATCAATATTACTCCAGATGGTGATTTTATTAGAGAAGTTGATGGCAAAGAATGTGGAATGGAGAATCCGGTGTCGCAAATGGATAGACATCACTCGGTTCTGGCATCACTTATAAAGGATGTAATTGATGAAAAATATATTTACGACATTTTATGTTTTGCTAATACAGAGTGTATTATTACGGGAAAAGAAAACTTTGAGTATCCTATAGTTCGTTACGATAAAATCAAGCGACATATTATGGGGTATACAGATGTAGTTATTGATGATGAAGAAATTTCTAATGTTATTAAAAAAATTGAAGATGCAAAAGTAAGGTATGTACCGAAGGATAAGTTCGGCTCGGAATAATGTGATAAATAATCAAGGAGTGTCTAGTGAACCCCTGGTACAATCTTCTAAACCATACGCATATGGAGGATTTGTCCCACAGCCGACGCCGAATGACAAGAACGCAACGATTATAAAGACTGTACACGTTTAGATATTATTGGTATATAATGTATAGTTTGGAACGTCTTATTGCAGGAATTCTATGGAAAAAACTTTTAATTTTAGTGTTACTTTGAGATATTATTGTTTTTATTTGTAGCCTATGATATGATTTTACATAGGGATGATGTTGATGTTATATTATATTAATTTGAGGTGTACTTAATGTATAAATATGAATGTTTAACTAGTGATTTGATATATAGTAATGAGTGTGAACCTTTTCCGGATGATTGCTATCCTGGATCGGAGGGGGTGTGTGGTCCAGACTGTTCGCCGTCGGGGGGCTGTAAACCAGACTGTGGACCGTGGGATGTTGACTGTGGCCCTAAAGTTGATTTCTGATGTTTATGTCAATTAAATAATATGTAACCGCATGCTTTTTGTGGCATGCGGTTTTTTACATACTACTAAAGGTTTTAGGATGTATTATACGTTAAAGAAAAATGTTTATTATGTTTCTGGGTATAGGAATGGCTGCATTTATGATATGAATAAGTGCTTATTATTCCAGCTGAATTCGGATCTTGCAGAAAAGTTTAGACTTATCGATGAAGGCTCGATATCTGACAATGATGTTGACGCTGAATTAAAGGAATGCTTAGATTATTTTATATCTAATGAAATTCTCGAATTGGGGGTGGAGTTTGAGCAACATGATATTTGCGAGTTGAGGGACTGTGATTCAAGGATAATGTTCGCTTGGATAGAAATAACTAATAAGTGTAATTTAAGGTGTAGACATTGTTATAACGAATCTGGTGTATTTTGCGAAAGTAAAATGTCATTTGAGCAATTCTGTTTGGTAATAGACTGCTTGATAGAAATGGGGATAGAAAAGATTCAAATAATTGGCGGGGAGCCTTTTTTTGATAAAGAAATTCTTAAGAAAGATTTGGATTATACTATTGGGAAGTTTAAAAGAGTAGAAGTATTTACAAACGGAACATTGATTTCAGATGAGTGGTTTGATTATTTTGCAAAGAATCAGATAGCTGTTGCGTTGTCCGTCTATTCCTACAATAATAATGAACATGATAAAGTGACCGGACTTAGCGGATCTTGGGACAAAACAAATGAAACAATCAGAAAATTGAAGGATTATAATATTCAATATAGGGTGTGTAATGTTTTGATGGATGAGGTGGATGTAGGTTCTTCGAATAATGAATTATATAGATTAAGCTTGGAAAAAGATGTGGTTCGTATGTCTGGAAGGGGGGATTTTACACTATTATCGGATGAATTGATAAAAAAAAGATTGATTACAAAGAAAACATTTGCACATAAATCAACGGTTTCATTTTATAAACGAATGGTTAATGGACATAATTGTTTTAATTCAAGGATATATGTTTCGGCAAATTTAGATGTTTATCCATGTGTTATGGAGCGACGAATTAAACATTGTAATATTATTGAAAAAAAAAGAATTATATTGAATGATGAGATACGAAAGCTGGATAAGAGTCATATTATAGAATGTAGAGATTGTGAACTTAGATATGCATGTTTTGATTGTAGACCAGATTCGTTAAGTGGTGGACTTTTGGAAAAACCATGGTATTGTACCTATAGTCCGTATAAGGGTGAATGGGTAAATGAAGATCAATTTATTATGAAATTGAAGGAAAAATGGAGTTAATTATTAAATGACAAAATAGAATAAGTAATTTGAAAAAGAAGGATTGTAAGGATAAAAAATCATAAAATACACTATAACTTGGTTCTGATATTACTTATAAAGGATAAGATAAAAAAATTTAAGACGTTTTATGATTTTCTAATATAGAGTCTATTATTCCTGGAAAAGAGAATTTTGAGTATCCCATAGTTAGATACGATAGAATAAAACGATATATTATGGGATATACTTATGTGATTATGGCGATGAACACATTTCAACGGTGATTAATAGAATTAAAACGTAAAGGTAAGGCATATTTTGATTGTCTTTTGCAAAACTGAATACTCCGGGGCTGTTTGAGCCACCTGTCCGGAGTTTGAGAGCCACCATTCCGGATGCGGAGAGCCACCAGCAATATTATTCCACGGTGCTCTTGACACGAGCCTCCACGGCATATAATTTTTGTGGCAAGCAGGCAAGCCCATTGCCTACGGCAGTTTTGCCAAGGCGTATCAGCCTATCATATGCCTACTCGTGTAAAGAGCCTTTCGCGGCATAAGATTCCTGGTGGCTCACTTGAACCGGAAGACTGGCTCTCTCCAAACCGGACAGGCGGCTCCGCCGCACGAGAATATTCAGCAAAACATTATGGTATGATGTTCACCACAATTTATGATAGAAGAGATTTGGTGAAAGGAGGTGAGATTACAATGGCAGACAAACAGAGTATTTGTCGTGCAACAAGAAAGAAACAACGAGATTTGATTTATAGTCAGCGTCATGTACTAGGGATGACTGACAGCCTTGAGACAAACTTTAATGATCATGCTATCATATTTGTTGATGAAATTGATAATTGCCGTACCAAGACTATCGAACAAAATGGCAGAATTGATGCTGTTTTGAGCGGACTTGATAAGGGATCGAAATGCCGTGATGAATATTTGTTATTTCTAGAAGCAAATAGGTTATTCATGGAAATTACAAGTAGATATCTATAAAAAGATATTCTGATATTGTACCTTGTGATATGTTACAGGGATGATGAGATATATTATGAAGATAAAAAGGTACTTACATGTTATATTTTATACAGAGAACTGTGTAGTATTATATTAATAATAAAAATTATATTATGATAAAAACAGGCAGGCCGAGGTGGTCTGCCTGTTGTACTATATTTAAATATAAATGGTTGACAAATTATGCCAACGACTCATTCCCACCGCTGCGCACCTGACCACGCTCTTCTCTTTCAAGATAACGTTCAAGCGTATCAGTGAGCTTTTCCAGTTTCTTTATATCTTCCTTTACCGCATTGTATTCTTTCAGCGCATTCTGTTTCTGCTCGTTCATTTCTGCATAGCCGGATCTAAGGGAATTCAGGTCAATATTGTCCGGCTCAATCCCTTCTTTTTTTAGCAAATAGGCGGCACCGTCACATAGCGAGATTTCTGTCTCGTGAGACTGGAAATACTTCTCCGGATTCTTTGATTTTTCGTAACGCTGCTTGTACGGGAGATTAGCCTGGTACTGCTCAGCGTAACGGATTATTTTGGCCATAGGACGCATTTTTTTGTCAAGGTCAGAAGCAAGCGTGTGTGCATCTTTTGACTGCTGTTTTGATGCAGCGAGATGTTCAAGTGCGTCTTCTAAAGAGTCGTATCCGGCACGCCTGATCTGCGTATAAATTTCTGCTGCAGCCTGCAGGTTTTTCCGGCTCGCCCACTGCTTAAGATATGGCTTGTTTTTAAGCGTTTCTTCCGAAAGAGTGATAAGCTTTGCGTTATCTTCGAGAAGGCTTTCAGCACTCTTTGTCTGTGAGTTTTCCGTGATCCTTTCAGCAATCCGTTCACGGGTAAATTCTTCACCGAGAGTAGCAGTTTTTCCGCGAACCCAGCGGTCCTTTCCGGGCGGAAGGAATGAGATGTATTTGGGAGTTTTTACATTAAGTTCTTCGCCTTTTATCCCATAACCCATATCTTTCATGATGCGTAGGAAATCGTCATAGGTAATAGCTTTCCTGACCGCAGAATCAATGTCATTACGGACTGCAGTTTTCCATGATTTTTTGCGTTTTTCTTCGATCCATTCCTTGTAAGTTTTCCCCTGGCTTTTGTAATCCTTTATAACGGAAAGTCCGTACTGTTCGCACAGTTCATCCGAGACATTCCTGATGTGATAGTACGACTGTTTGCAGTCGTGGTATTTGCGGTGCTGCACATTGTCGGCGGCACAGAAAATGATGTGGTTGTGCATGTGGTCGCGGTTCGTATGCGTGGCTACAATGTAAGAAAAATCGTCACCCAGGATGCGTGATGCAAGCTCTGTTCCTATCTTGTGGGCAGTCTCCGGATCAGCTTCTCCCGGAAGAAAAGACTGGATCAGGTGATAGCCTTTTATCGGCCCGGATGACCTTGCTCCTGATAGAGAAAAAGCAAATTCCAGGGCGGCAGTTTCCGGTGCACATTCGTGGGCGGTTATCCAGATCTTATCTTCAGTTTTTTCGCTGTCGCAGATGTATTCAACTGCAGATTCAATGTCTGCCCGAATTGGATGAATTTTACAGTATGCCATATCTTATCAATCTCCTTTTTTTAAGTTTTTGCAGCCGTACCTGTATGTGAAATCCGTGAAAACAGCCTTGTGTTTCATCCGGCGTTTTTTTCAGTTTTGACATGTACGGCAGTAACGGTTTTTATAAAAAATAGTTTTTAGCGAAGCGTCAGTTTCCGGGGGTTTGGGGTTCACCCCAAGAGTCAAAAAATGCAAAAATTCCGATTCAGCGGAATGTGCGTTTTTTCAGCCGGTGTCCCCACCAGGCAGTGCTTGCGACTGACGAAAATCGCCGAAAAACGCCATATCCGGTAAGCCGGTTTTGAACGGAAATGAACATTTAGGGAAGGATAGGAAAGACGGATTTTAATGCGGGATGCATGTGCCGGAATGGCCGGTTAAGGGGGAAGGACTGCCGGCCTTTTGGAAGGGAAAGAATGGGGGTGCGGCTTTGTGCTAAAGCACCCTAAGCCTTTGGCCCTAGCTGTCAAATCTTCCTTGTGGCAGGGTAAGGGTCAAGGCTTTTAAAGCCTGCGTGCCTTGACGCAGCACTGCTACAAGGAACAACATTTGCAGCGGCCAAAGGCAGCACCCGGAATGCTATAAGAGGCAGTCTTTGGGCGAACTGTCTTTAGCATAAACCGGGTACGGATCATATGAGAGTCGGAGTGTTTTCATCGTGTTTAAGGTAAGTCTTTATCGGCTCTTCCTTAATCACTGTAAGAGTGTCAGTATCGATCAGGATAACTGACGCGTACTGTGCAAGGACGGGTAACGGAGTTTCTTTGAAATTTTCATACACTTCTGCATTTGATGTGATGAAAGATGTCTTCTGGCAGCATTCGTCCATTGATAAAAGAAGGGCTGCTGCATAGTCGGCAATCCGTTGCAGGTCAGGAAAGTAAGGTAAGCCGTCGAGTTTATCTTCCAGGTAAATGAAACCCCATGTGTTTATGGGCGAATCGTACATGGTGATGCGGAGGTCAAAGTAGTCTCTTTTGCGTGTGGCCCCGCTCCATTTGTATCCCCTGGATGCAAGTGCGTTTGTTATAGTGCCGGTGACGGCATTTAATTTAGCCAGAAGGCGATCATATTTTTGGTCCATTGCTTTAAAGTCTGCTGGCGTTATGTCCATATTATGGAGCGTTTTTTTGGGACCGAAATCGATCCTTTTCGGATCATAACCGGATGCCGTCAGGAGTTCTTCGAGAGTAACCCTTTCACCGGATGCTGCATGTATTTTTTTAATCGTTGTAGGTGTTAACGGCTTATCCTTTTTTCCGGATATATAGCAGTTTAGATATGACTTGCTCATGCCGATATCAGCAGCGAATTCTTTCTGCTGGCGTTCGCCCTGGGCAATCTTTAAAAGCCTGCTGAATTCAGCCTTGTTAAATTCGTGGCTAGTGGGTACTGGTCGTGACATTTTTTCGTCCTTTCCTGTTACTGAAACAGTTTCATATGTGATTTCAATTTATCATATAAAAATTTCAAAATCAAGACAAAAATGAAACTGAATTACATTATAGGTTTCAATACAAAATCATAAAGTTTCAAAATAGGCTTGACGAGTTTCAAAATAGATTTTAAAATGAAACTGGGAGAGCAAAAAAACGAAAAACGGATAAGCGGATCAGGTTAAAAAAGGGAAAGAATGGGCAGGTATTTTGTGGAAAGCAGCATGAATAACGGAAAGGAGGTGTTCTGGATAACTGATGCGGAAACGCTTAAGCTGGAACCGGTTTCTTCGCGTTACCTTAAGCATAAGATGAACGAGCATCTTTCACCGAACACGGTAAGATCTACGGCAATGGCACTGTCATATTATCTGTCGTTTTTAAACGAAAAGGAACTTACGATACAGAAAGTTTTTGATATGCCGTATGCTGAACAGTTTGAACACTTTTCGGACTACCTGGGGTGGCTAAAAAACGGAAGGCACTGCAATAAGGTCAAGCTTCCGAAAAACAACACATGCAACACCTATCTGTCAGCAGTTTTCAGGTTCTTTCAGTTTGTGGGGCTTGATGAAAAAACTGGCGGGGACCTTAAGGTGCTGACCGAAAAAGAAGCTTCGTACATAAATGATGTGGGTGTCCGTTTCAAGAGAATGGTAATGCACTTCAACGGCTATCTTCCCCAGAACGAACATAAGAGCAGGGAAATGGATAGCGACAGCCTTTCAATACTGCTGGATTCGTGTGCGTGCCTACGAGACCGTCTTATACTGATGCTTTTGGCAGAGACCGGAATGAGGATAGGCGAGCTTTTGGGCGTGAACTATGTGAAGGATATCGACTATGAGAGGCAGGCAATAAAGGTGCGGTTCAGGGAAGGCAATACGAATAAGGCAAGGGCGAAAAATGCCGAATACCGGAACGCGTATTTTAGCAGGAATACGCTTGAAATGATACAAGGATATTTAGCAGAAAATGCAGAGCTGTTAAGCCAGACGGAATACCTTTTCATAACGCTTCATGGGAAGTCGGCAGGGGAAGCAATGAGCGTGGATGCGGTGTATTCAATGCTCAGGATACTTAAGAAGAATACCGGCATAGAGACCACACCGCATATGATCCGCCACTACTTTGCAAATGAACGGAGGAAAGCAGGGTGGGACATACTTGAGATAAGCACCGCACTGGGGCATAGGAGCATAAGGACAACGGAAGTATATTTGAATGTGTCGGACGAGGAACTGGAAACGGCTGCAGAAAAATACTATGAAGAAAACAGTTCGCTGTATGACATAAGGAAACTGCTGTAAGGGGGATAAAAGCAGATGTCAGCCGTAAGGTCGATCCTTAAAAAGAAAGACGGAAGGGAAGAGCTAAAGGAACAGATGGATAAGTGTCCTACTGTGTGCGGAAGGCAGAGGGATTTTGTCATGTCGTTCCTTGTAAGGGAAGGGATATTTTCGCTTGAAAGTGTCACGGATGAAATAAAGCATAGATACCGAATGCATGTAAAGAACTCACAAGAACTGTCAGGTGCCCAGAAAAGGACTTACTTAAACTCAATTGAACCGTTCGTCATGTATTTCCTTATGGATGATTATCCTGAGATCCGTGACGGAGTTATTTTAAACGGTGATCTGGACAGGTGCATGCGTAACAAGATAGGACTGTTCCTTATGGAAAACGGAATAGGAGGGATAGATAGGATTGAATACGGACATAGGGAAAAGTTTGAGCAATACCTTTACCTTACAGTATCGGAAAAGAAAGCTGCAGAATACCTAAAGGGAATGGATAAACTTAAGCTTAAGGCGATAAAGGAAGAAAACGGTTCAAAGCCTTTTGTGCAGCATGAGCTTAAGTATGACGGAAAGAAACTGTTCCTTTGCTACCACCCTGATTATGATACGGCAATGAGCATGTATTACTGGCAGGATAAAAGCGAGCTTGTCTATGATTTCACGGCCGCTGCATCCGAGACTGTTTGCAGGCAGATGGTTGATGTGCTCAACTGGGTGTTCTGTGAGCAGAAGAACCTTAAGCTCCGTCATGACATGTACCTGTTGCCGCTCAACCGGTTCTTCAGGTATTGCATAGGGCATAAGATAACGGATATCGAACTTATGGATGCTGAAGACATGCTGGGATATAGGGAAAGCATTGTAGGGCATGCCGGAACGAAAGAGAATGAATACATCCAGATAGTGAACATAGCACAGAGATTTCTTTTCTGTAATGACAGAAAAACAAGGTGGGATGCATCGTCATGGTTCCTTGAACGGTTTGATTTCAAGCATGACCGCATGAACCCGGCCCGCCCGGTGTCCAGGCTTTCGTTCTGGCAGGTGCGTGATAATGAAAACAGAGAGATGTTCAAGGCATATGTAAGGTATGAGCTTGGACTTACGAACATGGCCGTTGAAAACATCAGGGCACAGTACTACGAGGTGAAGGAGTTCCTGCTGTTCTGTGATACGGAAGGCATAAAGGTTTGTGGTATCGGAAGGGATGTAATGGATGCCTATGCCGACTATCTTGGGAAAAAGGAAATACTGCCGCAGACTTTCAATAAAGGGATAGTAAGCGTGTTCCGGTTCTGGAACTATCTGTCAGTTACCGGCAGGGCGGAAAAGCCAAAGGTGACGGGATCATATTATCTGAAGAAATGCAGGAACTCACACCATGACCTTTCCGTATCCGAAGAGGATAAGAATAAAGTTGTTGATGCACTTGTTGATGCACCGGAGCATTTAAGATTAATGTTCCTTAACCTATGGGCGACAGGCAGCCGCATAAACGAGATATGCACGATAAAGGCAGATGCGTACAGCCTTGAAAACGGAAAAGCGTTCATGAGGATATGCCAGTACAAGATGAAAAAGGAAAAGGTGATACCGATACCCATAGAACTGTACAGGGTTATGACTGAATACATAGAGCGGATCGGAAAGAAAAATGACGAGTTCGTATTCACAAAGCGTGACGGAGTGCGTGCGTATGATCCGGGGACATTCAGCAAACAGATGAAGCAGGCTCTTGAAAGTGCCGGGGTAAGCAGGGAAGAGTATAACTTCCGGGCACACGGATACAGACACGGAGTGGGGACAAGGCTCTACATGGCAGGCGTTGCAGTCCAGGTGATAAGGGACTACATGGGGCATAATGACGAGAACATGACAAAACAGTACATAGACCATGCGGACAGACTGGTTATGGATGCCAGCCGTGAATACTTTGAGAAGATCGGGAATAAGGGATAAGGACATATGGTCATACGGATAATGGATCTTGAGTGCTACAAGAATGCTACAAAGGAACAGAAAGAAAATAAGCTTGTAAGGCCGGAGCGTGGGTTCGATCTGGAAAAGCTTGAAAGCATGGAGCTAAGGAAAGAACTGGAAGAGTACATCATGCATAGGGGAAGTGTGATATCTCTTGGAAGTACAAGGCTTGAGCTTGATTCCTATAACCAGTTCTGCAAGGTTGTTAAGGACATGTTTCCGGATATGGTGTCCGTAAAGAAAATGGAAATTGATGAACTTGAAAATGGATGCAGGAAGTGGCTTATGAAAAAGGGACATAAGTGTTTCCGTATTAAGAAAAGACCTGAGAACGGAAGGGACAAGACTGTGGTGGCACCGTTAATAACATATGTCAGGAACCTGCATGGGTATTTCCATAGGGATGAAGAGTCAGGCGGTTTTGATGGTGATGTATGGGTGATAGATAAACTTGATATACCAGTGGACTATAATCCGGCAGGCCATGCGAAAAGCATAAATTTCAAGAGGATATGCCAGCCTGGGATACGGGAGGAAGTCAAGAAAGTAATGCGGCTTCACCTTAGGGAAAAGACGCTTGGGACAGTGTGTGCTGAAATGACTGCCGTAAAAAGGTTTTCAAAATGGCTTAAATCCGAAAATCCGGAGAAAGTATCCCTTGCAATGATAGACCGGACTCTTATAGAAGACTATCTATTTCATACGAATACGGAAGCGACAGGACGGAAAGACTATTCAAAGGATCTGTACCACTTAAAGGGTGTGCTCCTGACCGCCGGCATGGTATTGGAAGCTCCGGTGCTTGAAAGCCTGTTCATTAGCAGTGACTTTGGAAGAAGGCCTGAGAGGATATACCGGTCATACAGTGACGCTGAGATCACACGCCTTAACAATGCAATAATATCCCATGCGGATGAACAGACTGCAAGGGCACTTCTTGTCCACCAGATGTTAGGGACACGCATATCCGAGACTCTTACAATTAAGCGTGATGCCATAGGGAAGAGCCGGAGGGGGGCAGATGTGATAAGCATATATCAGATAAAAACACACAAGACTTTCACGAAAGCGTTAAGCAAAGACATTAAGGCACTGTTAGATAGGTCGATTGAATATACTACGGAAAGGTTCGGGGAGACTGAGTATGTCTTTGTGAATGAAAGTAATCCTGAAAAGCCTATGCCGTATGCCAGGATAAAGTATGTCCTTGGAAAGATCATAACAGAAAACGATCTTCGGGATGATCATGGGGACCTGTTTAGGGTAGGAACTCACCTTATGCGTCACACATACGCAAGGAAGATGACAGAACTGCACATAGATGATATGACGATAGCGAAGCTTTTAGGACAGACCGGTACATCAAGCCTTAAGTTCTACCGGAAAATGAACCCCCAGAAAATGCATGATGAAACAAAGGATGTGCTTGACCAGGTTGGATCAGAGATAGAGGACATGATCGGAGTGTGGAGTGGAAGGAAACGATAAGATCTACAAACGGATGGTTGAAACAAACCGCGAGAAGAACCGGGAAAAAGAACTGTCGGCAATCACTGAGATCAGGAAGATGGTGACAGATGATGTTGATGTTACCGTTGCCAGCCTGATGAAAAGGACAGGTCTGTCCAGGTCGTTTTTCTATAACAATGATGATGTCCACGCTGAACTTATAAGGGCAAAGAAGATGCAGCAGGGAAAGGACTTTGCGGCACCTAAGCGTGCAGTGTTTGACAAGGTCCTGAATGCAAGGATTAAGCTTTTGGAAGATGAACTGTCCAAACGCAATGAAGAATGTGAACAGTTAAGAAAAGAAAACCAGAAACTGAAAGAGATCATTTCTGCCAGAAATCTCCAGGCATTTTTAAATCTTTAAGATTCCCTTTTGAAAAACATAGCTAATATGCCATTGAAGAGGATACAGCTTTGATGTTGTATTGAATTAGCGTACATAAAAATAAAGAATATCGTGTGATATAATGATACAAAATAAAACCAACAGACACCAAATTGCATATGAATAATATTAGAGATAAAAAGTATTACATAGAATTATTAGAAAAACACCAAATCTATCATAATGATCTGCCGGTTGAATACCAGGAAGATAATGAAGTGATTGTTGCTGAAAGAATCGGTGGGGGTAGAATTCTGTTATCTGCTGGTTTTGACATTATAACTCAGGTCTATTTTGTCTCGGAAAGATTATCATTATCAAATATTAGTGGCGATAAGGAAATATACAGGGATATAAATAAAACATTTGAAGGTTTTGATGAATATTTCGATTACTTGGGCGGAAACATCTATGATAACGCATGCTACTATCAGTGTGATTTTTCTGGAACAAAAAAGAAAATCAATAGGAAAGTGTTATTAGAAAGACAGTCGTTGATAAACTATACAATTAGCGATCATGACTATAAACATTTATCTGTTGATATAGCTGCCAAAAAGTCTGTACAGAGTAATCTTAAAGAAGATGTAAAAGTCTGGATCAATAAATTTGTTGCATGTGATACTGTAGATAAACTGGAAAAAGTTATTGATGATTACGAAAAGTCTTTTTTATACAAAGAAGAACGCATGGAGTTAGACTTTTTCTTCTGGCAGTATGTTTTTTATGATTTGAATAATAGTGACAGATTGAAGGTGTTGATGTCATATAGATGGAAAAAGCATGGCTACTATTTTGGTAATCCATATAAAGGTCTGTTCTTATTATTTGATCCTACTATTATAAATAATTTGTATTATTGTGAAATTAAAGAACCTGTCTCTGACAAAACGGATAGGATGTATAAGAAACGTTTTGACAATCTGGTAGAATTCTTTTTAAGTGGCGAGAAGCCATATGTAAGCTTTAGATATCCGTCAAGTTTTCCTTTTAGAAATCAAGGTTTTTTCTCTGATGTAATAGAATGCCGATTATTTTCACCAAAGAGTCAATCAAGTAAAACACATGATGGTTTTATCATACTTTATAGGTTTTTCGAATCATTGGATGATTTGATTGCTTTCCATGATAATGAACATCAAGATATGTCTTCTGCTGAAAGAGAAAAATATGATGTAAGGCTAAACAATTTGTGTGAAGAAGTAAAGAAACGAGATGTATCGGATTATAAAGAGGCAGAATTAACACATATAGTTAAAAAATACTATATTAATGGAAGATTTTGTGTTGAACAGATATGGAAAGATCCAGACGGAAACACTGTACTATCACATAGTGAACAATTTAGGTACTTTTTTGATTTCATAGCATATCTATCAAATGATTTGTCCGGGGCTGATCTGCTTTTATGTGAGGGTTTATCAAATTTGAGGGATGTTTCCGCATTAAACTTCAGGGGGGCAATGATTAACAGTAATATCTGTGACAGTTTAGGAATAAATTATGAAAAGAAGGATATTACTTTTAATAATATTGAATCATTTGAAATAACAAAGAAAAATGAAGAGCAGGCAGAACTTATTTTTCAAGATATAAGTGGATTATCGACATTAGCTGGAAATACAGACGGCAGGATGATCAACTATATTACTGATATTCATCTGTTGCATCAGATTATGAATTATAAGCCGAAATCGTCAAATGATGTGCGATATGTTATTCGAAGCATTGTAGATACTATTATTAATGAGTCACAAAATAATCTTGTGTTAATCGGGGGAGATTTGTCTTCTGATTTTGTTATATTTGATGAGTTTATCAGTTATTTAAACAGACGGTGTAATAGCCTTAAAGATAAAATGGTGTTTATTTTGGGAAATCATGAACTTTGGCCTTTTCCTGGGAATTCATTAAATAAAATAGTAGATAGGTATAGAAGTTTCCCGATAACATTGGTTCATAATGAAATAATATACAAAACACATGGTGTATTTGAATATCTAAAAGAGGATGAAATAATAAACTTATCATGTAATGAAATACAAGATAGGCTTAGATGTGCCACTATTATTATATTAGGTGGAATAGGCTTTTGTGGGTGCGAGACAATATGTAATGCAAATATGGGGTTATACCGTGATGTTATAAATAGAGATGAAGAAATAAAACAGAGTGAAAGATTTTTAAGACTGTATAACAAGGTTTTACAGGCATTACCAAATCGAAAAGTTATTGTTCTTACGCATATGCCTATGGAAAGCTGGAATGATAATGTTTCTTTCAATCCTAACTATATATATGTTAGTGGGCATACACATGGAAACTATTTTAGAAATGATAATGAAGCCCACATTTATGCGGATAACCAGGTGGGATATAGTCATAAACCACACCTGAAATGGTTTAGTTTTGAGTATTGTTATGATTATTTTGACACATATAATGATGGGATTTATGAAATAACAGCTGATGAATATTATTCGTTTTATCGTGGAAGAAATATATCACTTACTTTCAATAGGAAAGATGGAAGCATTATAATGCTCAAAAAATATGGTTATTACTGTTTCTTATATAAAAAAGCCAATGACAGATTATTTATATTATATGGAGGAGTCATAAAGGGACTGGCTAATAGTGATGTAAACTATTATTTCGATAAAATGGATTACCTAATTGATAAGATAAATGCCCCTTTTAGAAAATATGAGAAATTACAGAAAAGTATATCAAAAGAAATACAGTTAATCGGCGGAAAAGGGACTGTGCATGGTTGTATAGTAGATGTTGATTACTTTAACCATATTTATGTAAATCCTTCGGATTTATCTTTAACACCGTATGCTGCGTTAAAAATCAACAAAAAATTTGTTTATCCGAGCATCGAATCACTATTAGAAAATAATTGTCCGCAAATGTACAAAAAATATTTGACAATTAACAGTGATGAAAACATTACAGAAAATCTTTTGTCCATGAGCAAAAATCAAAAGGATAGAAGAGGTATAGTATATGATGCTGATACTCGCATATATTGTGCATCAAGAGGAATGAACAAGCTTCAGAGATTGAATTCAAATATATTAACTTTTTGGGTAGATATAGAAGATGGTGAGATAGTCGCTAAAGAAAAAAATATAGCGACCAATGAACAATAGATAACAAAATAAGTTATTTTTCTAGAAAATCTTTTTCTAATCTTTAGTAGAACTTCCGGTTATATTAGATACAAAATACAGTGTGTTTTGTGTATACACATAGGTATTTTCTTGCTTTGGCCAGGGGGTACAGATATTTTTTTTATCAAATACAGTGTGTTTTGTGTATACACATAGGTATTTTCTTGCTTTGGCCAGGGGGTACAGATATTCGTGGTTTTGGTCGGCCTTGTCATTATTTTCAAAGATAACATAACTGAAATAATCAACACACTTTTCGATAAGATCACTAAGAAAACTAACAGTTTCTGATGTCGTAATCCTTTTTTTTTAATTCTGAAGTGCGGTTTCCGGAGGATAGAACATTTATGAATAAAGTAATCGGGAAAAAATCAAAAAGTAATGCTGGTGTGCTCAGCGTATACATAGCGCTTATGATAGCTGTCATGATACCCATTATCCTTACAATGATAGAAGGAGCAAGAATAAGTGCTATGCGTACAAAGATCGGATGTGCCACGGATCTTGCTATGGATTCCGCACTTGCAGAATATAACAGGGAATTACTGGAACAATATGACCTGCTTTTTATTGATACGGCATATGATACAGGGATGGGATCAATAGACAATACCAGGGAACATATGCTGGATTACCTTTCCTATAACATTGATCCGGGAATGGATAATTTCCTGATGGGAGGATCTGATTTTTTGCGGCTTGAATGTGATGGGCTGGAGTTTACAAGTGTTTCAAGGGCGACGGATGATGATGGCGCAGTGTTCAGGTATATGGCATTGTCATACATGCTTGAAAAGTACGGACTTGCATATGCTGAGGATGTAAAGGATATGGCTGAAAAGTCGGAATCATCAGGATTATATGAAGGAGATATAGAAAGTGAAGAATCAGATGCACAGCAGGAACTGGATGATTATGAATTTGAGGTCCCCCAGGTAGATGATGGGAATGGCGGAAAAATGGATGATCCTGACTGGTCAGAACCGGAAAAGGCGGATCCCGCGGAACAGGTAAATAATCTTCGCGGTGGAGGGATACTGTCACTTGTTTGCGGACAGGAGATTTCAACTGAGGCTGTAAATACCGATATCTATGCATCTCACAGGGATCTTGTGGCAGGAGACGGAATGTACGAAGAATGGGATGCCAGGGAAGGAATAATGTATGAGATGCTTTTTAATGAATATATTATGGAAAAAGCAGGCAATTACTTAAATGAAAAGGATGGGAGCCGATTAAAGTATGAGGTCGAGTATATATACGCAGGCAAGAATAGTGATGATGCAAACTTGGGAACGGTAGTTAACCGTATACTTTTAATCCGCGGAGCTGTAAATACAATATATTTTTTTGAAGATGCTGAACTGCAGGCGGAATCGAATGAATTAGCGGCTGCCCTTGCGGCTGCGAGTATGTCACCTGAGCTTGAGCCTGTTTACCTTGCGCTTATAGATGCTGCATGGATATATGCCGAAAGTGTTTCGGATATAAGGATACTTATGACCGGAGGGAAACTCCCTATAATTATGGGCCCGGGAGACTGGAGACTCAGTCTGGAAGGCGCGTTGAATGCTACAGAGGATATGGTCGCAGATTCTGTAGATGACGGCTCCGGTAAGGATATGCCGGATGATCCTGCCAATATGGAGGTTGGATACGAGGGATACCTGCGTCTGCTTTTATATACGGTATCAAGGGAGAATCGTGTAGGTCGGATGATGGATATAGTGGAGATGGATGTACGCATGGTGTCGGGATATGAAGATTTCAGGCTGGATGACTGTATAGCTGCTGCGACGGTGCAGTTTACATTCAAGAGTGGGTACGGATATGAGTTTTTCGTGGAAAGAAATATGAGGTTCATGTAATCATGAAAAATGACAGAATTCAGGCAAGTCTGACAATAGAAGCTGTGTTCCTTGTTCCGCTGTATCTTTTTTTCTGCATGGCACTGTTGTTTATTATGCAGATGCTTCATATGGAACAGAGCGTGGATCATGTCCTTAGCCGGACATCAAAGGAAGTGGCGCTGTATGTACCGGCAGAGGGAATGCTTAAGTATGACAATACAGAATTATCCAATGCAGAAAATATGGAGTATGTATCAGCTGATGGTACAAAAGGACATGGAGATCCAGAGCATCAGTCGGTAGATTATGGTATTGCAGAGACGGTTCTGTCCTGGGGATATACAACATCTGCGCTTAATGATTCACTTCCGGATGATTACAGAAAACAATGCGGATTGAACAGTGATATAAGTCTTCTTGTCTCCACTATGGTTGATGATAACGAGGTGGTGGACCTTAAGGCCGGGTATGCCATGACACCGCTGGCTAATGTTTTCGGAATTCCCGATGTGATAATAATGACCCGGGCAAGAACCAGAGCCTGGACAGGTTTTCATGTAAGTGGTTCAGGGAGTGATACTGATGACACGGAGCGGATAGTATATGTTACCGAAGGAAGTGAAGTATACCATTTGAGCCGGAGTTGTACTCATCTGGATTTGTCAATAACTCCCGTGAATGCTGATGAAATAGATGGGTATGTGAATAAAGGCGGAGGACATTATTCGGCCTGTGAACGCTGTGGTCATGGTGATTCGGAGGGAATATATTTCATAACGAATGAGGGAGACCGTTATCACACGGATATAAGCTGCAGCGGACTTAAGAGGACAATTTATGAAATTCCCCTTTCACAGGTGGGGGATAAGAGAGTCTGTTCAAGATGTGCGCAGAGATATGGGGATTAGAAAAGGATATGTGCTGGTATGAGAATTGAGACAATGGAATGCATAAAAAATATATGGTGGGCTTTTGTACTTGGAGTAGGCAGTTTTATGGATATAAGAAAAAAGAGTGTTCCGAAAATATTTATGGGTGCGATCTGTTCAGTAAGTGCAGTGATGCTACTGACAGGATACCTGTTAAGTGTTAATAACATAAGCTTTATGCAGGCTGGTGTAGGTATGGCCATCGGAGCTATGGTGATGGTAGCGTCAGTCTTCAGTAATGGCTGCATAGGAATGGCTGACGCTATACTGGTTCTTCTGACGGGGCTTTTATTCGGGTATACGGGCAGCATAGAGATGACGCTGTATGCTATATTCTTTGCAGCAATAGTGTCAATAATTCTTATCTCACTGGGGAAAGCTAACCGTAAGAGCCAAATACCATTTATTCCCTTTATGTTTTTGGGATATGTAATTTATAGCCTGCGGAGTGTGTGAGCATCTGATAAGAAGAAATGTAATGTATGGAAAGAAGGAATATATGATGAATAATAAAGGAATGATGACTATAGAGGCGTGCGTAATAATCCCGATCATCATTTTTATGACCATAATGATACTCTGGATAGGCATGCTTTCATACAACAGGAATGCAATAAACAGCGCTATTTCAGTAGGTCTCACTTTCGGGGCAAGTGTTCCGGAAAAAGATAACGAAGAGATCATAGAGTGTGTGAAAAATAAAACCGAGGAACTGCTTACGGACCGGCTGGTACTGGTTGAGGATCCTGAGATAAATGTTACTGTCTCATATGGAACTATAAAAACAGAAATTACCGCGTCAATGGAATCGCCACCGGTTCCGGGGATGGATGTTTTTAAATCTGAAGTATGGGATCTGGGACAGCAGAAGGAAGTAAAGCGTATCAGGTGTTCCAGGCTCATAAGGACATTTAACAGGGTGGAAAGGTTTATGGAACAGGGATTATCAGATACGTCCGGTATGCCGGATGAAAGTGATATGAGCGGCGCTTTGGAGTGATAGAAACTAAAAAAACAGTCAGGTTTGAGATGGAGGATAATTATGAAAAAAATAAGTTTCCCGGAAAGGTGTGGGGCAGAATATAAAAGAAGCCTTAATCACAACTATATGGTGATAAGAAAGCCTGATAAAGTTGATGAGGATTATCAGTATTCAATGGTTATACAGAATGATATAAGTGGACTGTTGCCTATGGAAGAGAGAATTGCAGAGGGCATGGAGTATATATATTACGAGATTAGTTCCATGCAGCCTATTGGAAGGATATATGAACATAAAGAATTAGACAGTATAACTTTGGAATCGGCTATCAGGGGAATACTCAAGGCTTGTCGCGAGACTGAAGATTATATGATAGATTTTTCCAGGCTTGTTATGGATCCGGCCTGTATATTTATGAGCCTTGATGACGGAAACATAAAGTTTATATTTTCACCGGATGAAAAAGCAGATGGTGGGAGCCTTATAGATGTTGCCGAGTTTTTTCTTGAGCGGATAAGCCGTACGGATGCACAGGCGGCCCTTATGGCCTACCGCTTTTATCAGACCGTAAGAAAGGAAAACTATGTAGTGTCTGATATAGAGAGGGTATTGGATGAGTGTAAGAGAGAAGAAAAAAACGTATTAGGGGAGGATTATCATGCGACGGTTGAGAATACTGAGCGTATACCTTCGGGGATGATAGAAACGTTTCCGGATTCGATTGACAACAGGGGACGGGGGATGAGAAAGGATGCCGGCATAGTGGCATATGACAAGCATTCCCCTGAAAAAAGGTTTCAGCCGGAAGATAGAAAAAATGATATTGCTCAGAAGACTGATCTACCGGATAGTAATGAAAGCACAGGACTTCCTTTATGGATTCCAGCGGTGCTGGCAACGGGAGCGTTAGCGGGACTAACCGGGATCATACCGGGAATAGGTGATTCAAAAACGGTCAAGCTTGTGGCGCTGGCTGTATTGATAGTAGCTATAGCCGTATTAGTTAAGGGGGTTATTTCCGGGATCAAAAAAAGGAAGACTGGGATTTCTCCGGCTGATAATAAAGATGGGATCATAAATGAAAAGGTTAAAAGGGAAGAAAATTTCGACGACTTTTTACCCAAAAAGGAACATAGTGAGTATTCCGGTTTGGAGAGAAACGGTTCTATGGATTTTGATAAATTTTTTTCAGATATGCCGGAAAGGAGCCGGAGTCAGAGTATTGAAGATTCGGGAAAGACTGTATTTGTAGAGCCTGACAGCGACGGAATAAGGAATGTTTTGGTAGATAGGAAACACGGAAAAGAATACGAGATAGACCATTTTCCATATACGATAGGTAAACTGCAGGGGGCTGCAGATCTGATACTGAATGACCGATCCGTAAGCCGTCTGCATGCAGGACTGTTTGAGGAAAACGGCCATGTCTACCTGCAGGATTACAATTCCACCAACGGAACCTTTCTAAATGGCGTACAGCTGTTAGGGGAGGAAAGGGCGATGCTTTCCGCAGAAGACGAGGTCAGCATAGGCAAAGTATGCTTAGAGTACAGATAATGGCGGTTAATTGCCTTAAAATAGAGCTGAATAGTCGCTAAAAAGGATACACATACCCCCTAAAATGTATTATAATAAGTACGTAATTATGTCATTTTTGAGGGCTTTTTATGAAATTTGTACCTACCGACAAGCTAAAATCAGGTATGCGACTTGCTAAGCCGATCTTCAATAAGACCGGTGTACTTCTTTATGACCGTGACACCAAGCTTAACAGGCAGGGAATCAACAGCATAAAGAATTTCGACCTTATAGGCGTGTATGTTCTTGAGCCTGCTGAGCCACTTCCTCCTATGAGTGAAGATGATCGGGCTTTTGAGCGTTTCCAGACCATGGCTGTATTTACCTTGAAGGATGCCATAAAGGAAATAAGGGAAAAAGGCAATGAGCGTCCTATAGAGGATCTGGCTAATGAGATAATTCGCAGTTATGCATATCATCCCGGCAAGATCAATTTCATGCAGAATCTGAGAAGTGCGGAGGATGCTGTATATAAGCATACCCTTAACACTGCAATACTTGCATCTGCAATATACGGACGCTTAGGATCTGCGCCGGATAGGCAGAAATATGTTGTTATGGCAGCTCTTCTTCATGATATAGGATCCCTTGATATTCCGGATGAGATTCTGCATAAGAGTACAAAGGATTACACTTCGGACGATTATGAAGTGATAGACAGATGCAGGGAGCGTGGGCATAATCTTATTCTCGAAAAGACATATATTGATACCAGTGTTACCAAGAATATAGCCCTTCTTTTGAAGGACATAAGGGAAAGGCATAAAGGTGCCCTTACCCTTAGTTTTGTTGCTGACATGCAGGTGGAAGCACTGAAGATCGCTTATTATTTTGATGAGCTGACTGCAATGAAGTTGGGCGATGAGCCTTCTTCAGAGATTGAAGCGTACAGATTTTTGAGGCATCCAAAGAATTATATGAATCAGCAGGCTCTTAAGGGGCTTACTGCAGCTGTGAATATAGTTCCGGTGGGCTGCTGCGTGAAATTTACAAACGGAGATAAGGGTATAGTTCTCACGGAAAATGAGGATGATATATTGCGCCCCTTTGTTCTTTCATTCCACAGCAACAAGATTTTCAATCTTTCCGAAGGAAAGGTTTACGAGAATTTCCAGATCCAGGATGTAATGAAGACGATGGACAACCGTTATATTATGACGGACAAGTATGAAGAGTATAAAAAAGCGCTGAAGGATGGCAAGGTTAATTAATATTTTGCCCATTATGTGCTTTTTATGACGGAGTATATGTGATGTTAAAGGAGAGTTTGTGTGGTGACGGCTGGACCGTCAGGGAAAAAGGGGCTGCCAGCGGCTATGAAGCAAAGGCACCTTGTACTGTTCTCTCAGTTCTCAGGGAGAACAATAAGATAGATGATATTTTCTATAGGGAAAATGAAGAGCGGGCTAAGGCCTGCCTTGAAAAGGACTATGAGTTCATAAAACGGTTCAATGTGTCCGGCGAGCATATGCAGCAGGATAGTGTTGAGCTGGTTTTTTATGGGCTGGATACATCCGCAGAAATAATCTTGAATGGCAGCAGGCTCGGTACTGCTAAGAATATGCACAGAACCTATAGGTTTGATGTGAAGGAGAAACTTCATGTTGGATCTAATGAGTTATGCATAGTTTTTGAATCCCCGTTGAGATTTATAAGAGAATATACACCTGGACAGGGTAAGGACAGTGACTATACTCCTACCGGCTCCACCACGGGTGCACAGTATATTAGAAAAGCACACTGTATGTATGGCTGGGACTGGGCGCCGCAGCTTCCGGATATAGGTATATTTCGGGATATCAGGATAGAGAGCTTTTCGAAGATAAGACTGGGTGAGGTATTCTTTTCTCAGGATCATTACGCAGATGAGATAGTGTTGCATGTGGATCCTGTGCTTGAATATACGGATGCGATCCCTGTTGAGCTTGTGGTGTCAGTAACAGGCGAAGAGGAGATCGTTAATATGACTCGTATGCCTGAGCCGGGAACAGAGTTTTCTGAGAGAGGCGAAAATGAGGTTACGATTCCAATTCATTCACCCCAGCTCTGGTGGCCTAACGGTATGGGGGAACAGCCCCTTTATACAGTCAATGTCAAGCTTAAAAAGGCTGACAAGATATATGATGAAAAAGAATTCCGCATAGGTCTGCGGACCGTTTCTCTGAGCCGGAAAAAGGATGAGTACGGTGAGGAGTTCTGCTTTGTGATAAATGGCCGCAAGATGTTTGCAAAAGGAGCAGACTATGTGCCGGAGGATGTGATATATCCTGATCTCAACGAAAGACGTACGGTAGAGCGGATCAAGGATGCTGCCAAGGCTAATTTTAATTTCCTGCGTGTATGGGGCGGCGGTTATTACCCTGATGATTATTTTTATGATGCGTGTGACAGATACGGAATACTGGTATGGCAGGATCTGATGTTTGCCTGCAATACGTATGAGATGTCACAGAAGTTCGAGAGGACAGTTTTAGCTGAAGTCCATGACAATGTCTCAAGAATAAGACACCATGCATGTCTTGCATTGTGGTGCGGAAATAACGAAATGGAAGCAGCTTGGGTAAATGATAGGCAGCTTGATAGTATAAGTCCTGCACTTAAGGTGGATTATGTAAAACTTTTTGAATATCTTCTGCCCAGGGCTGTATATTCAGAGGACAGTGCTACGCCTTACTGGAATTCATCACCTTCATCCGGCGGCAGCTTTGATGATCCCGAGGATGAGAATAGGGGTGATTCCCATTATTGGGAAGTATGGCACGGAGAGGCCGGATTTGAGGAATACCGCAGACATTATTTCCGTTTCCTTTCTGAGTTTGGTTTCCAGTCATTCCCTGGTATAAAGACTGTAAGATCATTTACTGGCGAAGTTGACAGGAATATCTTTTCACCTGTTATGGAGAGCCATCAAAAATCTCCTTCCGGAAATGTAAAGATACTCAGACATATATCAGAGAATTTCAGATATCCCAGGGATTTTGTGCAGCTCCTTTATGTGAGCCAGATAATGCAGGGAATAGCTGTAAAGTCCTGTGTGGAACATATGAGGCAGAACCGCGGCAGATGCATGGGCACTTTTTTCTGGCAGTTCAATGACTGCTGGCCTGCAGTGTCCTGGTCTTCAGTTGATTATTATGGACGATGGAAACTTCTCCAGTATATGGCAAGGAAGTTTTATGAGCCCCTTGCAGGAAGCGTGACAGTAGACGGTACTGTAGTGCAGGCTTTTGTCGCAAATGATACATCCGAGAAGATAGGCGTAAAGGTAAGGACATCGCTTTTTGCTATGGATGGCCGTGAGATTACGCATTATGTCGATGAAGCAAAGGTTCCTGCAGATTCTTCCGTAGGACTTAAGCCTAAGAATTTTGCAAGACAGATGGAAGCTAACGGTATCCGTGATGTGTTTATCTGCGTGGATTTTGATTTTTCCAACGGAAAGAAGCAGAGTGAAGTGATGCCTTTTGTTCCGTACAAGCATCTTAACCTTAAGGAAGCACAAGTTGATATAGCTGTAGATGAGCTTGAGGATAGTTATGAGATAACGATAAACAGCGATGTTTATACTCCCTTTGTGACAGTTGACCTGCGCAAAGGTGACGCTATTTTCTCAGATAATGCGGTGCCTGTATTTAAGAACAGGCCGGCAGTTATTTCTGTCCGTAAGGATGAGATAAAAAATGTAAAGCTTGAATCAGCGGATGATTTTATTGATATTCTTGAGATTTATACCCTTCAGGGATCCTTTGATATGGGAGATCTGGACTACGAGTAATTTGTCAGAATCTGAAATTGATCAGTTCAGTACCGATTATATCACCGTCACACTTTACTAAGTCATCATAGCAGCGTGCATTCATTGCCCCGCCAGTCATATAGAATGCAGTGGGGCATTGGAATACATCATCTCCTGCAGTTAATGCGAATTCACCTTTTTCAATATATATAAATCCCTTTTCAGGGTTTTCATCATTGTCTGATTTAACAGCATCAGATCCGGCGGTGACTCTTATGGTGCCGTCAAATACCGATACGCTGTCATTGCCCTTTATGCCGTTGTTCTTAGCGTAAATATACAAATCTCCACCGGCAATCTTTATATCATCCTTGCAGCTTATGGCATTGTTGTAGTTTCCTGTGACATGCAGGACGCCACCGCCGTTTATTGTCAGGTCGCATTTGGAATAAAGGCAGCCCTTGGCCTTATCATCCGGCAGGTATTCACTGGCATCAGACAGGGAATTGTCAGTTCCGTCTGCTAATGTGATGATAAGCTTGTCTGCTGAATCAGAATATATTGCTGAAGATGTTCTGCAGGATAAATGTGCGCCGTTCATTATGAGATGCACATTTTCTGCAGCATCGGAATCTATCCTTACCTGTCCGTCATAGAGAGTGCCTGAAAGAACATAGTCTCCCGGGGCTTTTATGGTGATAATGTTGCCGGAAACAGAGATCCTGTTTTTTATGTTGCTGCCATCATCATTAGTGGAGCAGATAAGACCGGCACCGGTAAAATTCATGAATACTGCTGTTGCTTCATCATATGCAGTATTAGTGTCGTAGTCGGAAAGTGAAACCTCCGGAGTAAAAGCATTATCTGAAACGCTGTCACTTTCATCATCCGGTTCATAAAGATTTTTTTCATAAGTGAAAGCTGATTCATCTATGTCGTCAAAAAATGGAAAGGATACTGCTCCATCTACAACCATAGTGTTATCTTGGGGAATTACTGTAGTATCAACGGGCGGGGTATCAAGCCCTGTATCTACCGGCTGCAGCATGGTTTCATCCTCATTCCATACCGGGTCGGAAACCGTGTAGGGAGCAGGGCGTCTGTTGAAATCATCCATGTGTATGCTTTCATCAATCCAGTTGTAGCGCTTGATCACGAATTTTTTCAGGCTCTTTAATGAAGACTCGCCGCCATAATTTCCGTAAAGAGCTCCGTGATAGCTTCTTGAATACCTTACGGCATCGCCGTATTCGTCTATGGCATCAAGTGCTGTTCCTAAAAGTTCGTCCTTTTTTTCATCCCAGCGGAATTTTACCGCCACCATGAATTCGTCTGACTCATACAGATAAGAAAACCAGTGGTTCTGTGCTAAGTCATAGACCTGTTCTGCGCTTGCCCAGTACTGGTAAGTCTTGTTGTCGTTATGGAAATTTCCGTATGCCCTGTCGAAATCCCATACCGGTCCTATCATCAGTTTTTCACCGGGGCGCTTGTAGACATAGGTGCTGCGCCAGAAAGCAGAGTCGGTATTGCAGGTAAGTTCCATCAGTATGAACCAGTCAACGAAGGAAGCAGTGTCTATGTACTCGTCATATCCGTTGTGTTTGTAGATGGCATTTCCGGTGTCGTCGATATATTTTTTTACATACTTGAATTCATCTGTGTTGGCTGTGCTGAATTCAGGATACTTAAAGAAAAGCTTGGGTGTATAAGTTGAAGTGAAAAAATCCTTTCCCATGGTGTGTGGTACACGGAAGTCTCCGCCGGTTTCTAAAAGGAAAGGTGTTTCCGGAAGTGTATCGGCAGATGAATCCGCACTCTCATCATGCGTCTCGGCAGGAGATGTGATGTATGCCGAAGGCACATCAAAATCTTCAGAAAAAAGATTTACTTTGTTCATGGCAACATCGATCTTTTCTGAAAAAGTATATACGCCTATGTATTTTCCGTTAAGGAAGATATCAACCGGTGTCTGGTAGGTGTTGTATTCCATATTATCCAGACATGCGGCAAGCCTTGCTGAAAGCGGGTTGCGGATAAGCGAATTGTCAAGGTAAGTGGGAACAAGCGCAAACTTATCCGAAGGCTCAGTGCCCAGCAGGGATGTGTCGTCCTCAAATTTTATCTGGTAGGATTTCTGGGGAAAGTTCCACCAGCTGGTATTTCCCCGGCCTCTGATGGCCATCGGGTATTCAATACCGTCTATCATCAATGTGGCATCTACAGTGTTATATCTGTCAATGGTTGCATTAGGATCATCAAGATTGATGTGCAGGACCGGAATGTCT
Organism: Lachnospiraceae bacterium AB2028; assembly: GCA_000621425.1. Lineage (GTDB taxonomy): Bacteria > Bacillota > Clostridia > Lachnospirales > Lachnospiraceae > NK4A136. The sequence continues at coordinate 64,513 of JHYJ01000003.1, read as the reverse complement.
GACATATATTCGGCACGGACATGGTACATAACAGTATTGTTTCCTGAATCTGTCACATACAAAATGGGATCCTTTAAAAGATTTATGGAACCGTCTTCATTAATATAATCATACTCGGATGCAAGCTTTGAAAAGTCCGGACTACTTGCACCGGAATATTTAGGTGAATAAAAATTGCACTGTGCATCAGTAAGTGAAAAAACGGGAAATGCTGAAGAGAGTACTGAGTCACTTGTGTCCAGATTAAGTCCTATGGTAATGGTATCTCCGCTTACGGAAAAATCCACATCTGAATAAGTGGCTGACATAGAAGAATTCTTATACAGGCTAATACTGTCCGGAATAGTTTTTTTATAGTCGTCCTCTGTTGCAAATCTGTAGGGGCTGTCTGACTCATTTTCAGCATCGTTATCGGCTTCAGTCTGTGGCTTGTCGTTACTTTCTGTCAGGCTGTCATATGAATATGAGCCGGCAATACTGTATAAAACAGAACCGTCTGAAAGCTCTGAAACGGTATTGTTTCTTTCGGAAAGAAAGGCTGAATCCGTACAGTATGCTGCTCCTGATATAGGCAAAACCTGGTCTGAAGGAACAGCCGAAGGCGAATTGGGTATGATGGGATTGTTGCCGGGAGCGAAAATGCTTCCGGCACAGACTGTAAGCTGTTCTATTGATATTGTAACAGTGGCCAGAACTGATGCTGCCGTTACATATCTTTTTTTGCGGTATTTATTTTTCTTATCGGATATCCGCAATCTTCCACTCTCCGTCGATTAATACAAAGTAGTAGACACTGTCTGTGTCATCCGTGACTTCCTTGCCGTACATGGTCATTATCTTGTCAAAGGCCACGCGGCAGGAAAAACATTCATTGTTATAAACGGTATAGTCATCTACTGTCACATTTTCAAAATGGGTGTTGCTGTGTGCAACGATTATTTCCATATCCTGCCTGCGGTATGTTTCCGCAAGTTTCAGGTATTCCGAATCCTCGGGGAAGATATAGCGTATTGGATCAATGCTTGCAGTTGACCCCGGAAGGTCCCTTGTGAAAAACAGGGAATAGGTTTCTGTCATATCAAGTACGGTATCCTTTAATTCAGCAGGCATTTCCGGTGAAGGGAAACCGCAGCTGTAATTAATCTGCTCTATCGAAGAAGCATACCGGCCGGGATAATCTATATCGTCGGTATTATCTGAAATGCTTTCTCCACTGTTTTCAGGAATCTTTTCCGCAGCATACTCGACATCCTCGCCGTTGGAATCCTTTATATCAATGACAGCTTCGTCCTGAAAACCTTCGATAAAGATTGTTTTTGTGCCGGGAACATCGACATATTTTTCACAGAATTCGAGATTGCTGCTTTCTTTTTCAGCGACGGTGTATTCATCGGGAACAGGCATGCCGTTTACCTCTACTGTGAAATTATCCGGGATATCGATCTGTATGCTGTAGTCTTCAGGCTCTTTGAATATCGTGATGCTTTCCGGCGCCCAGTCTGTCATGGTCAGCAGTTTCATCCTTGTATAGGAGCTGCCCGGAAGCAGTGTTATATCCCCGAAATGAAGGTCGCCTGCAAAGAGCGCATAGGTAAGTGCCCCGGTTGTGAAATCCTGGCCGGTCTTTTCGTATGTAAGGGGTTCTTTATCCAATATGTCGTTCAGCTGTGCCACATAGGTGTAGGGATTTTCAAAGTAATTACAGCTTACAGTGTTATTGACTGCGATGTTGTAGCTTATTGTATTTTCGCCGTCCATAGATTTTGAAAGGACAGCGTGGTCGCTGAGGCCGTCTGCAGATACCGAAGCTACAAGGCTGTCCATCAGGTGCTCAGGTCTTGCGGCTTCATAAAGTGTCAGGCTCTTTTTGGCATAATCAAGGGTATAAAACATCCCGGCAATAAGGATAAGGCACCATACTGCATAGATGATCCATAGTGGTGAAAAAGGAGTGTGAGTTTTATTTTTTTCAACATCCGTAAGCTCGAGATCCTCTGTCAGGTCAGACGTGGGAGTCTGCTCAGACTTGTTTTCGTTTGAAGGCTTTCTCTTCCTGCGGGGATGTTCGTTCCACTGACGCTCGTTTATTCTGTTTTCATCTCTTTCGTTATCTTTCATGATCACTTCATTACCACAAATGCCGTAGGCACATTTCTTGATGTGTCAGCATATAACATATGTGTGGAACCGGTAGTGTATTCTCCGTTGAAAAACAGTGCGGAGGAGCTCCCGCCGTCGAGATTGGCTGCATTTACGGCGCCGTACTGCAGCAGCAGGTCTATAAGGTCCTGGCCGGTAGCGCCTAAATGTCCGCCTGTGCCCCTTCCGTCGGTACAGAGGAAAAGAACTGTCCCGTCGGCACACTGTGCTATGGCTGTGCGGGGATTGGCTCCTGAACCCTTTCCGCCGAGTTCTACTGCCTCGCCGTTTATTATAAGCTTGGTAAAGTGGTTGATATTGCCGCCGGAAATGTCTTTGAAAGAGGCTGCATCGGTTATGTGGTTTTCTGTCACATAGCTCTGGAAAGCTGCTGCAGACATTCCGCTTACATCCTTGACCACAAGGACATTGTCTTCATTAAAGCCCACCATTACATCCCCATAGGTGGGACCATTGTAAAGAATCTCTCCATCCTGGACTACTACACCCACAGGCATGCCGCCCCAGTTGGTTCCTGATGTCACATATTCGCCGGCATTTATGCCTGCAACGGCATCAGACTGTTCACAATGCTGACCGACAGTAAGTCCATTACGTTCCCGGGCTTCCGTTGACCAGGGATATGAGGATGACAAGCGTATTCTTGAAGGATCCCTGATTACCAGAAGGGATGCTGAAAAAGTATGTGAAGTAATTGGGACAAGTATAAGCCCGTCGCCGTCATCATCTGCTTCGTATGCAGCCAGTAATGCCTCCGGAAGATCTGTTTCTGTCTGGCCGGCATCGGATTGTGAAACTTCATTATCAGATGCAGAAGGGATATTTACCAGTTCGGCATTGGTATCCGAAGCAACCTCCGCAGGTTCATTGGCCCCTGTGATCTCCATTACTTCTTCATCGGTGAAAAACCAGGATATGACAAACTTCATTCCGCCTGTTTCCAGCATAGTGGACACGAAGGTATCCCTGGCGGACTCGGACGGCCCATAGCAGAACATTCTCATCAGCAAATAGAGCGTAAGAAAAACGGCTGCTGCGGCAGTCATTATAAATAAGAATATCCAGCCAATAGCTTTTAAAAATTTCTTCATTAATTTATTCTCTGTCCATTAATCCCTAAAAACCCGTTTATATTAGCACAAATACAAGCGCCGGTCAAAAGGTTGATACGGCAGGATGTGGGATTTTGGCCGGAAAAATGGGGTTATAACCCCCGAAACTGCAATTTTAAGACAACAATAGGACATTTTAAGCAAGGTTTATTGAATTTGTATACACTTCTTTCATATAATGAACCCATGAGGGAGAAAGAGCTTTTCCGCATACAATGACTGTTACTCTGGGGGGAGATAGGGGTCCAGGTCTGTGAGACCTGATACAAAGCGGAGAGCGAGCTTTCAAAAGCCGTATCTTATAAGGCGGATGCTATCTGACAACCAACGGGGGGAGGTTGCAGAGGGTATCCGGCCTGTATGGGATGTGGCTTTTTTCTTTGCATTTTTTTCCAAATAGTCTTATAATCACCTTTGTGGGGGAAGATACCGGGGTGACTATATGATAAAAACAGCCATCATAGACGATTCGGACATTGACCGCACTCTGATCAAGCGTTTTCTTGCGAAATATTCCGAAGAGCGACTGGTTTATTTTGACATCACTGAATACAAAAGCGCAGAGGAGTTCTTTGCTTCAGGGCAGAGCGGTTTTCAGCTGGCTTTTCTTGACATATATATGGAGGGAATCAGCGGAATTGAGCTGGGCCGGACTATTCGCGAGAAGGATAAGGATATAGTAATAGTGCTGGTTTCCGGAAGCAATGAGTATGCGTCGGAAGCCTTTGAGATACAGGCCGATTATTACCTGAAAAAGCCGATAGCCCGTGAACTGTTTGACAAATGCATGCAGAATGTCCTTTGCAAGACTTTTGACAGGACATATGTGGAAATATTTACCGGACGTAAGCAGGTGAAGATATTTGTCCAGGATATCTTTTATGTGGAGACCGGCGGAAGAAAGCTTATACTCCATACAACTGATGGTGACTACGAGACATACATGCCCATAAGCAGTTTCCTGAAAATGGTGCCTGAGAGCTTGTTTGTAAGGACTTCAAGGTTTGAGGCAGTTTCACTACTGCATACAGAAAGAATTAATGTAGATGATATTTTTCTCGATAACGGTCAGCAGCTTACCCTTTCACCGAAAATGTCTGATGAGGTAAGGGAAACCTTTCATAGATACAGAATCAACTATGAAGGATTTGATAATACCTTTCGTCTTATAAAAACAAAAACCTGAATTCGCTTTGTGGCGAGCGCCGGGCAATTATGTCAAACATGGATGTTTTGTAATAATTGCGAGGGAACAGCGAGCCATGGATGGCGAGCGCCGAGCAATTATGTTATAATACTTTGCGTTAATCGAAAAGCGGCTGTTTTTGTAACGGTTGCGACATAATATTTAGGCAGGAGGTAGCGCGAATGGATAATAACATGAATCCCGGCAATGGCGGACCGCAGTATCAGCAGCCATACAATCAGGGTTATCCACAGCCAAATCCTGCATATTATGATTCAGCGAAATACAAGCCTATATCAGTGTGGGGCTACCTGGGATATGAGATCCTTTTCGGTATCCCTGTTATTGGTTTTATTATGATGCTCATTCTGGCATTTGCACCGGAGAACGTTAATGTAAAGAATTTTGCAAGATCGTTCCTGCTGTGGATATTTTTGGTTACTTTGATCACTGCTATCGTTGTTTTGATAGTAACGCTTGTAACCGGAGTGAGCATAGTGGGGCTCGTAGGGGCTTACAACGAAGCTGTGTCATCATCGATGTATTATTAGATCGATCGGAAAATTGTCACTAAAAACATTTTAGTTAAAATAAAAATGAGGTAAGAAAAAATGGCAGAAAAGAAAATGGTTGAGGCTATCACCTCAATGGAAGAAGACTTTGCACAGTGGTATACGGATGTAGTAAAGAAGGCTGAGCTGACGGACTACACCAGCGTTAAGGGCTGCATGGTCATCAGGCCTGCAGGCTTTGCAATATGGGAAAGACTCAGAAATGAGCTGGACAGAAGATTCAAGGAGACAGGTGTACAGAATGTATATCTTCCTATGTTTATTCCCGAGAGCCTTCTTCAGAAAGAAAAGGATCATGTTGAAGGTTTTGCGCCTGAAGTAGCCTGGGTAACAGAGGGCGGACAGCAGCCCCTGCAGGACAAACTTTGTGTAAGGCCTACATCAGAGACTTTATTCTGCGATTATTATAAAAATACAGTTCATTCATACCGTGACCTTCCTCAGGTCTGCAACCAGTGGTGCTCGGTAGTGCGCTGGGAAAAGGAGACAAGGCCTTTCCTTCGCAGCCGTGAGTTCCTGTGGCAGGAAGGGCATACTGCTCATGCAACTGCTGAAGAGGCTGAGGAGAGGACAGTTCAGATGCTGAATGTTTATGCAGATTTCCTTGAGGAATTCTGTGCTGTTCCTGTTATCAAGGGCAAGAAGACAGATAAGGAAAAATTCGCCGGTGCAGAAGCAACTTATACAGTAGAGGCGCTTATGCATGACGGTAAGGCTCTGCAGTCGGGTACATCCCACAACTTCGGCGATGGTTTCGCAAAGGCTTTTGAAATTCAGTATACAGATAACGAAAATAAGCTTCAGTATGTACATCAGACATCCTGGGGTGTGACCACCAGGCTTATCGGTGCCATCATAATGGTTCACGGTGATGATTCCGGTCTGGTACTTCCTCCTAAGGTAGCGCCTGTCCAGGTGTGCATCATTCCTATTCAGCAGAAGAAGGAAGGTGTACTTGCAAAGGCTGATGAGATAAAGGAAGTACTGAAGGGATTCAGGGTAAAGGTAGACGATACCGACAAGAGTCCCGGATGGAAGTTCTCCGAGCAGGAGATGCGCGGTATTCCTTTGAGAATAGAGGTTGGTCCCAAGGATATCGAAGCCGGAAAGTGCGTTGTTGTAAGACGTGACACTAAGGAAAAGATTGATGTTGCTTTTACGGAGCTTGAGAAAAAGATCGGTGAGATCCTTGATAAGATGCAGTCAGACATGCTGGAGGCAGCAAGGGCGCGCCGTGATTCCCAGACCTTTGTGGCAACAGATTATGAAGAGTTTAAGAAGATCTTCAGTGAAAAGACGGGCTTTGTAAAAGCGATGTGGTGCGGCGAGCAGGCATGCGAGGACAAGATAAAGGAAGAGCTTTCAGTTACCAGCCGCTGTATGCCTTTTGAGCAGGAGAATATTTCCGATAAGTGCGTATGCTGCGGAAAGCCTGCTAAGAAGATGGTATATTGGGGCAAGGCATATTGATAAAGTTTTCGACCGTAGATGTTAAAGCGGCAGAAAGGGGAAAATATGAAGGTACTGGTTATAAACTGCGGAAGTTCATCTCTTAAATATCAGCTGATAGATTCCGATACCGAGGATGTACTGGCAAAAGGTCTTGTGGAGCGTATCGGTATAGACGGCAGCGTGCTGACACATAGGCCTGCCGGCAAGGATAAGGTTGTGATCGAGACTCCCATGGAGGATCACAATATAGCAGTTAAGCTTGTAATAGATGCTTTGGTAGATAAGAACCACGGTGTAATATCGGATCTTTCTGAGATAGGAGCTGTAGGACACAGGGTAGTTCACGGTGGTGAGAAATTTGATAAAGCCGTACTTATAGACAAGGGCGTGAAAAAGGACATAGAAGAGCTCAGTGCACTTGCACCTCTTCACAATCCTGCAAACCTTATAGGCATAAATGCCTGTGAGAAGAATATGCCGGGTGTTCCCCAGGTTGCAGTATTCGATACGGCATTCCATCAGACCATGCCGAAGAGAGCGTATATGTATGGACTTCCTTATGAGTACTATGAGAAATATAAAGTTCGCCGCTACGGTTTCCACGGCACCAGCCATGACTACGTATCTGCAAGGGCTGCGGAGCTTATGGGAAAAGACCGTAAGGAGCTCAGGATCGTTGTGTGTCACCTTGGAAACGGCGCATCCATATCTGCAGTAAAGAACGGTAAGTGCATGGATACTTCCATGGGTCTTACCCCGCTTGAGGGCCTGATAATGGGAACCAGGTCCGGTGACCTTGATCCCGCAATCCTTGAGTATATAGGGGAAAAGGAAGGTCTGTCGGCAGCAGAGGTTAACACCGTTCTCAATAAAAAGTCCGGCATACTTGGTCTTTCCGGCGGTGTATCTTCTGACTTCAGGGATATTGCCGCAGCAATAGAAGAAGGAAATGAAAAGGCAAAGACTGCTCTGGAAACCTATAATTACAGGGTAGCAAAATATATCGCATCTTACGCAGTAGCAATGCAGGGTATAGATGTAATCGCGTTTACCGCAGGTGTAGGTGAAAACAATTATGACGTACGTGCTGCTGTCTGCGACCATCTTGCATTTATGGGCGTAAAGGTAGATAAGGAAAAATTCAAGACTCACGGTGAGGAAGTGATCGCTTCCACAAAGGATTCGACCATCACCGTAATGGTGGTTCCTACCAACGAAGAGTTGGCTATAGCAAGGCAGACCATCGCACTGCTTTGAGCAGTATAGTAGAAAAAATAAAAGGCCTGAACACTCCGGCAAAGGTAAGGCTTATATTTTTGGCACTTATCCTTGTCTGGTGTACATATCTGTCTGCGGGATTTGCTTATGAGTTTTCTGTCCCGGACAATATGAAAGGTGCATTTCTGGATGTTAGCGACATTAAGGATGTATATGTAGACGGGTCTGATGTCACCTTCGCAGTTGTTATGCTGGGGATGGCAGGAAACTTAATGCTGGGTGTACTTTTCTTAATTGTCTTCGTGATCTATTTTGTCATAGTTTTTTTTGCGAGCCTGATACCGGTTCTGGTACTCCGCTTTGTGGGACTCAGGAAGAAGTATACAGTTGATGAAGATGAGGCATATCTTACACGTCTGATGTACTTTATCTTTATAGGCCTGTCTCTGGTAATAGGTCTCATTCTCACAAGATTTACGTCTGTGATCCCTTTGGTGGTATATACAGCGGAGTGGGCACTGGTGATGCTTATATATATTCTGGGCGTCAGAAAGAGGGCCGGGGAAACCGAAGGGGATAGTGAAGCAAAAAACGTACTGTAAAAAAGATATAAAGGGCATTATAATAGGCTCTGTGTGTTTAACCCGAAAGAAGATTGTTTTGTGAAACGGGAGGATATATGTCATTACTTGAGATAAAAGGCTTAAAAGCAGGAATAGAAGCAGGTGAGATACTTGGCGGTATTGACCTGAATGTTGATGCAGGATCCATACATGTCATTATGGGACCTAACGGTGCGGGCAAATCCACTTTGGGAAATGTCATCATGGGAAGCCCCGCATATTCTGTGACAGACGGTTCCATAATCTTTGACGGTGAGGACATAACCAAAATGGCAGCCAATGAGCGTGCCAAAAAGGGACTGTTCATGTCTTTCCAGAATCCCCTGGAAGTACCGGGACTTACGCTTGAAGCATTTTTACGCAGTGCCATGAGGGAAAGAACCGGCAAGGCTGTAAGGATTTTCCAGTATAAAAAGGAACTTGAAGAGACCTGCAAGCTGCTGGATATGGACGAGGCCTTTGTGGAGCGTGACCTGAATGTTGGTTTCTCCGGCGGTGAAAAGAAAAAGGCAGAGATATTCCAGCTGCTCATGCTTAAGCCCAAACTTGCCATTCTTGACGAGACAGACTCAGGCCTTGACGTGGATGCGGTAAGGATAGTGTCCAAGGGCGTGGAGATCTTTTCCAAGCAGGGCGGTGCCCTTATCATCATCACCCACAATACAAGGATCTTAGAGGCTCTGAATGTAGAGCATACACACGTAATAGTTAAAGGAAAGATAGCTGCGGAAGGTGGTTCGGAGCTGATCGACGAGATAAATACAAACGGATTCGAGAAATACATATGACGGATATTGCAAGAAAAGATACACCTATAGATATAGACGAAGGGGATTCCGGAATCCTTCTTGAAGATGTGGAGCGCGGGCTTTACGACTTTAAGGATGAGGAGCGAGAGGAAGACTTTTTCAAAGTTGACGAGGGCCTGACGGAGGAGATAGTAAGAGAGATCTCCGAAACCAAGCATGACCCCGAATGGATGCTTGATTTCAGGCTTAAGTCGCTGAAGATCTACAATGAGCTGAAGGTTCCCAAGTGGGGCCCGCCCATTGACGGTCTTGATATGGAAAAGATCGTTACCTATGTAAGGCCAAAGACTGATATGAAGGCATCCTGGGAAGATGTTCCCGAAGATATAAAGAATGCTTTTGACAAGCTGGGCATACCCCAGGCAGAGCGTGAAAGTCTTGGTGGCGTGGGCGCGCAGTACGATTCAGAGCTGGTTTACCACAATGTCCGCGAGGATGTGGCAAAGCAGGGCGTTATATATACCGATATGGAGTCTGCGCTTACCGGCGAGTTTGAAGAAATGGTGCGGGAGCATTTCATGAAACTGGTGCCCCCCACTGACCATAAGTTTGCAGCCCTTCACGGTGCGGTATGGTCCGGCGGATCATTTGTATATGTTCCCCCCGGAGTAAAGGTAGACATACCCCTGCAGTCATATTTTAGGCTTAACGCACCGGGAGCAGGACAGTTCGAGCATACCCTGATCATAGTCAGCGAGGGTGCTGACGTGCATTTCATAGAAGGATGCTCTGCGCCTAAGTATAATGTTGCCAATCTTCATGCAGGCTGCGTGGAGCTTTTCGTAGGCAAGAATGCACATCTCAGGTATTCGACCATAGAGAACTGGTCCAAGAATATGTACAACCTTAACACTAAGCGCGCCATCTGTGAGGAAGGCGGAACAGTGGAGTGGATATCCGGATCCTTCGGTTCCCATGAGTCCTACCTTTATCCTACTTCCATACTTAAGGGCGACAATTCCCATGCAGAATTTACCGGCGTGACTTTTGCCGGAAAAGGTCAGAACCTGGATACAGGCGCAAGGATGGTGCATATCGGAAAAGGTACATCATCATTCATAGATACAAAGTCCATCTGCAAGAGCGGCGGTATCAGCACATACCGCAGCAGCGTAGAAATAAGGAGCACTGCTGAAGGTTCAAAGGCTTCGGTAAACTGCGGTTCCCTTATGCTGGACAGCATTTCCAGATCCGATACGGTGCCTGCTATGGACATTCGTACCGACAAGGCAGATGTGGGACATGAGGCAAAGATTGGTAAGATCGATGACGAGGCTGTATTCTACCTGATGAGCAGGGGAATAAGGGAAGCTGATGCAAGGGCGATGATAGTAAGCGGCTTTGCAAATCCTGTCAGCAAGGAGCTGCCTCTTGAATATGCGGCCGAGATGAACAACCTGATCAAGCTTGAGATGGAGCAGGGATAAAAGCGAGAATAATATATGTCAGATAATACTCAGAAAAAAGATATATTGAAAGTTAATCACCTTCCGGTACTTACATGGTACCGCGATAAGCTTAATGATGTGGAGATGGAGGTTTCGGAGGCTACGATAGAAGCCATAGCAAAAGCCTCCCATCCGGCATACCTTGTTAAGCCCCAGTTTCCTGCAGAGATGAAGGTCACGGAAGGCGTAAGCCCTGCAGAGCTTCTGAAAGGCTATGAAGCTGAAGGCATGGAGATAAAGAGGGAAGAGTACGTGGCCGGCAAGTATCCCATGTACCAGGAGCAGGTATTTCCTACCGGCATGGGTGCGGATATAGACAGGCTGATCGTAAAGACCGGTGTGCCTGCCCGCGTAATGGAGCTTCCTGCAAATGTAAAGATAAAGGATCCGGTATATCTTCACTATACTTATCCTACCGGTGCTGAGGATATTGATACCACTTTGATAAGGATAGGTGAAGGCAGTGAGATCACCATCATCCAGTATATGGATTCAGAGCACGGTGCTACTAACGGATTTGCCGGAACCCAGACCAGAGTGGTGCTTGGGAAAAATGCAAAGCTTCATCTCATAAAGGTGCAGTGCCTGCCGGGAAAATTCGTTTATTTCAACGACATGGGCTGCAGGATGGATGATTCTTCGGAGTTCACATATACAGAGCTTTCATTAGGAGCCGGCGATTCATATCTTGGAACATATATTGACCAGATAGGCAAAGAGTCAAAGTTCAGGGCAGACTTAGGTTTTGTTTCCACGGAAGGAAGCATGATGGACCTTAATTATACGGATGTGTTCCGCGGAGTGAAATCCGAAGGCGTGATGCGGTTTAACGGTGTAATGCTGGAAGGTTCGTATAAAGCATCCAGAGAGACGCTTGATTTCCGTAAAGGTGCCATAGGTGCCGTGGGGGATGAAGAGGAAAATGTACTTCTTTTAGGTAAGAGCGTTGTGAACAAGACCATTCCTATGATACTGGGTGAAGAAGAAAAAGTTAATGGCCGCCACGCGGCATCATCCGGAAGAATATCGGATGAAATGCTTTTCTATATGGAGACCAGAGGCATTGATGAGTGTGCCGCCAGGGAGATGATGATAAGATCCAATATTTCAAGGGTCAGCAGGCTGATCCCTAACGGCGAGATAAGGGCCGCTGCCGAGGCCTATGTGGACAGGATTTTCTCCGAATGTGACGGTAACTGCGTAACCTGTCCCGGAGGAAGGCACTGAATATCTTCAAAAACATATTGATTTATTTTTGACATAATGTTATCCTTTCAAGCATAAAAGAGAAAGGCACACAGAGTGTGTAGGTGAGGAAATGAAGAACAGATAATCAGATTTGGTAAATACAAGCAAGTGATCAGGACTTTAAGGGTCTGTTTGTGTATGCCGGATTGGATTATCGTATTCATTTTGAAACCGTCAGAAGTGATGTAGTGTGCATTTCGGCATAATTTAGGTTTTCATTTGTATATGTGATCCACTCCGGTACGGGGTGGATCTTCTTGTTTGCATGATAATACTTTTCACACCGTCAGGTGAGCTATCGGTGTGAAGAAGTCAGGCAAATTAGTAAAATGTGAGTTTATATGAAGGAGTAACAAACTATGGCACAGATACAAGTGAATAATCTTACATTTGCATACGACGGCAGTGCAGATGATGTTTTTGAAAATGTAACTTTTAATATCGATACTAACTGGAAGCTGGGATTTATCGGCAGGAACGGAAAGGGGAAGACCACTTTCTTAAATCTTTTGCTGGGCAGGTACTCATATCAGGGGAGCATCACGGCGAATACTGCCTTTGACTATTTTCCCTATCAGGTATCAGAAATGGATCCGGAAAAAACGGCAGCAGAGCTTATCGAAAGCTGGAAACCCCGGATAGAAATGTGGCAGGTGCTCATACAGATGGACCAGATTAAGATGGATGCGGAGTGCCTTTACAGGCCTTTTGGGAGCTTAAGTTTCGGTGAGCGGACAAGGGTGATGCTGGCGGTTCTTTTTGCCGGGGAAAACGAGTTCCTTCTGATAGACGAGCCTACAAACCATCTGGACAGCAGGGCAAGGGACATAGTGAAGGAATATCTGTCTTCCAAGAAAGGCTTTATTCTTGTTTCCCATGACAGGGACCTGCTGGATAAAGTGTGTGATCACGTGCTTGTGCTGAACCGTTCTACAATAGAGGTGCAGGCGGGAAACTTTTCTTCCTGGTGGGAGAATAAGGAAAAGCAGGATGCATACAGGCTGGCAGAAAATGAAAAGCACCTTAAGGAAATCGGTAAATTAAGAAGTGCCGCAGACAGGAGCAGCCGCTGGGCGGAAAAGAATGAAAACAGCAAGATCGGCTTTGATCCCGTTAAGGAGCCGGAAAGAAATATTTCTACCAGGTCCTATATCGGAGCCAAGACAAAAAAGATGCAGTCCAGGGTGAAGTCCTATGAAATGCGGATGGAAAGGGAGATCGAGGAAAAGGAAGGACTGCTTAACGATATAGAGCGGGTGACGGACCTGAAGATACAGCCCCTTAAGTTTCATAAGGAAGTGCTGATAAACGCAAAGGACCTGTCCCTGAAATATAAGTCAGCAGAACAGGAACTGTTTACCGGGCTGGACTTTCAGGTGAAAAGAGGCGAAAGGGTGGTGCTGTCGGGAAATAACGGATGCGGTAAGTCGAGCATCCTGAAGGCTGTCATCAATACACTGGAACTGCCGGAATACGGGACGGATCCGGAGTTGCTTGTATCGGGTACCTTTGAAGCGGCAAGCGGCATGACCGTATCCTATGTGAGCCAGGATACTTCATTCCTTTCAGGCTCATTGAAGGAGTTCAGCGACAAGCGCGGCCTTGATGAGAGCTTATTTCTGGCAGTACTCAGGAACCTGGATTTCGGACGGGAGCAGTTCACAAAGGATATGGGGGAATATTCCGAAGGCCAGAAGAAGAAGGTCCTTATAGCTGCAAGCCTGATCACGCCGGCTCATCTGTATATGTGGGACGAGCCCCTTAATTATATCGATGTATTCTCAAGGATGCAGATAGAAAAACTGATACTTCAGTACGAGCCTACAATGCTGCTGGTGGAGCATGATGCCAGGTTTCAGGAAAAAGCGGCTACGAAGGTTGTCAGGATAGGCGATTAAAAGGTCTGAAATCTTGGGATTTGTCGCGCTGTGTAAAAGATGTTATAATGACACCGTTTGTGACGAATGATGTCCGGCATTCTGTCAGGGGTGCCGGACAGATCAGTGAAATTGGCCGGGCTTATCTGATCGGCCGGAATGGAAAAGATAAATGGATGTAAATTCAATACGCAGGGATTTTCCCATACTTGCTGATAATCCCGAATATATATATTTTGACAATGCGGCCACATCACAGAGGCCTGTGCAGGTGCTTGACGCGATAGAAAACTTTTACCGCACCACCAATGCCAATCCCTTAAGGGGCCTGTATGAATGGAGCGTGGGCGCTACGGATATATATGAAAAGTCAAGGCATGCAATGGCGGACTTCATAGGTGCAGAGCATGACGAGGAGATCATTTTTGTTCGCAATGCCACTGAAGCACTGAATCTGGTGGCATATTCCTATGGGCTGAACAACCTTCATGCAGGTGATGAGATACTGATCACTGTAATGGAGCACCACAGCAATATTCTTCCCTGGCAGATGGTGGCAAAGACTACCGGGGCAGTGCTTAAGTATATTGAGCCTGAGGACGACGGTACCATTACGGAAGAGAACCTCAGGAACTGTGTTACTGAAAAGACTAAGCTTATCGGCATTGCAATAGTTTCAAATGTGCTGGGGGTAAAGAATCCCGTTAAGCTTGCGTCTGAACTTGTACATGCCAACGGCGGAGTGATGGTAGCCGACGGAGCTCAGGGTGTTCCCCATATGAAGGTGGATGTTAAGGAGATCGGTGCTGACTTTTTGGCATTTTCCGGACATAAGATGTTAGGACCTATGGGAATAGGTGCATTGTATGGCCGTATGGACCTTCTGGAAAAGATGCCTCCTTTCCTTAGCGGCGGTGAGATGATAGAGTACGTAAAGCGTGATTCCGCAACTTATGCTGAGCTCCCCCACAAGTTCGAGGCAGGTACCGTAAATGCGGCAGGAGCAGCAGGTATGGCAGCGGCAGCAGAATACCTGAACAGTATCGGTTTTGATGCCATAGAAGAGCAGGAAAATAAAGTAACTAAGATAGTGTACGAGGGACTGAAGGCCATTCCTTATGTGCATGTGTATGGCAGTGAAGATGTGTCAAAGCATTCCGGGATAGTTACATTCAATATAGACGGATGCCACCCCCACGATATATCTACAGTTCTGGATGATGAGCATATTGCTGTCAGGGCAGGACATCATTGCGCGCAGCCCCTTATGGAATTCATGCAGGAAAGACTGAATATGGAGTTCAGGGCTACCGCAAGGGCGAGCATGTATTTTTACAATACCGAGGAAGAAGCAGAAAAATTTGTTGAAGCAGTAAAGAAAGTAAGAGGCTGGCTTGGTTATGGAGCTTAAGAGTTTATACAGGGAAATAGTTAACGAACACAATCTTCATCCTACCCATAAGGGGGACATGGAATCACCATCCATGATACTTAACGGTGTAAATCCAAGCTGCGGTGATGATATCTATCTGCAGCTTAAGCTTGATGAGAACGATATCGTGACGGACGGATGTTTTAACGGTTCCGGCTGTGCCATTTCCCAGGCATCCGCAGATATGATGCTGGATCTTATAATCGGAAGCACCAAGGAAGAGGCGCTTGCCTATGCCGAGAGATTCATGAACATGGTACGCAGCACTGCTACCCCGGAAGAAATCGAATCCCTGGATGAGGCAGCGTCCCTTGAGGATATTTCCCATATGCCTGCCCGCGTAAAATGCGCGACACTTGGCTGGAAGACCATGCAGCGTATGCTTCGTGATGGTGAGAGTGAAGGCGGCAGCAGACAGAACTGTGGGAACTGCACCCCTTAATCACATATGAGAATCTGGTTCCGTATATGGAAAAATGCACATCTGGTAAAGCAGACGGTCATCGAACGTAACGAAGATGATACCCGCACCCACAAGGTTGTCAATTCCTTGGAGGATGCCTGTCACGAATTAGATCTGGATATTCCCATCTGGCTTGATAAAAATGTAAAAGAGTTCAAGCGCTCATCAAAAACGCGTTTTACTGCAGACAACTTTATTTTCGAGATTGATTTTGATCACCTGGAAATGAGTGTGCTGGAGGAAGATGTTTGATTTCGAAAATACCCCTATAAAAGGAGGTGTGCCCGGACGGTGATGACTCCACCCGGGCACGAAAACTATGAAAACAATTTGAACTTGAACTTTCTTAACTGTCTATATGATAAATTAGAAATATGAATAAAATATTAACACGGGGTTAAAACATTGTTAAAATGACGATAGAACAATAATGATCGTACCAATTTGTTGTTAAAATTGCACAAAAATGTGGCCAAAATCCAATTTTAGGAGACTTTTTTGGAGGATTTATTAAATAGTTTCAAAGAGGTACACTAAGTGTTCCTGATATCATATAATAAATAAGCAATGGGATGATAATTTTAAGTGATCATCGTGGAGGATCAATATGGATAAACCTATACTTGTAACGCGCTCGTCAATGCCGCCTTTTGAGGAATATATAGAAGAGATCCGTTCGATATGGGAAAGCCATTGGCTTACCAATATGGGAGAAAAACACATAGAACTGCAGAAACAGCTTTGTGATTTTATGCATGTAAGCCACGTGGAGCTTTTCACTAACGGACACATGGCCCTGGAGCTTGCGCTGCAGGCTTTTGAAATGGACGGCGAGGTGATCACCACTCCGTTTACTTTTTCATCAACTACTCATGCAATAGTAAGAAATAATCTTACGCCGGTATTCTGTGATATTGAGCCTGAGCACTATACAATGGATGTGAGCAAGCTTGAGTCGCTTATCACGGATAAAACAAGAGCCATTGTTCCGGTGCATGTATATGGAAATGTCTGCGATGTGGAGGAGATAGACCGGATCGCAAAAAAGCACGGGCTGAAGGTAATCTACGATGCGGCTCATACTTTCGGTGAAGTATATAAGGGAAAGAGTGTGGCATCCTACGGCGATGCATCCATGCTGTCATTCCATGCAACAAAAGTCTTCAATACTATAGAGGGCGGTGCAATTGTCTGTGATGACGAGAGCATCGGAAAGCGTATGTACAACTTGAAGAACTTCGGCATACGGGAAGATGAGCAGTTAGCTGAAGTAGGTGCCAATGCCAAAATGAGTGAATTCCAGGCGGCCATGGGTATATGCAACCTGCGCCATCTGGATGAGGAAATCGCAAAGCGTAAAAAGATATATGAACTCTATGTTTCTGAGCTGCAGGAGGTGAAGGGCATAAAGCTGTGCGGTCCCCAGGAAGGGCTTGAGAAGAATTATGCTTATTTCCCCATCTATGTGAATCCGGATGAGTACGGTGCAGACAGGGATGAGCTCTTTACCAGGCTGGCGGCAGAGAAGATATATCCCAGAAAATATTTCTATCCACTCATAACTGATTATGAGTGCTATAGAGGAAAGTATGATGATTCCGGACTGGAAAATGCAAAGCGTATAGCTGCCGGAATACTGACCATACCTATGTATGCAGATTTGGAGGAAGATGTGGTCCGTAAGATCTGTGATATTATCAAACGCGGATAAGTGGTTTTTACCAGCACTTTGCGGTATCCTTTATACCTCAAGACTTCAGTCTGCAACACCTACAGCCGGCGTAGCTTTCGAAATGGATGCCATTGCATCATCATATATCGGCGGCGTGGCAGTAAGCGGCGGTGTCGGAAGAGTTACAAATACGATCATCGGTACACTGGTTATCATGTCACTTACAAACGGAATGAACCTGATGAACATTGATATCTCATACCAGTACATAGTAAAGGGTCTGATATTTGTAATAGCAGTAGCATTCGACGTAAGAAGCAGAAAGAAATAATACCTTCCCCATATACCATAATAAAGGCAACGGCCATTTTGCGGTCGTTGCCTTTGTGCTATACTTATATAGTTAACAAAATCGAAAAGTGTGCCGTCACAGCATTAACAGGATCATATGAGGGGTAAAAAGAAATGGGACTGTTAAACCTTATAAATAAAGATGTGTCATCCGAAAATGAAACCCGCAGGGGTATGGTGACATTGAGGATACTGTATCTGATACAGGCCTTTGCGTTCATCCTTGATGTCATTTTTGCAGGATCGGATGTGCTGGTATTTTTTAAGTACCGGATGGCTGCGTCTTTTATTTTCCTGCTTCTGTTTTTCCTTCTCACATATCATATGAAATCGGAACCGGCAGTGGTGTGCTATATCTTCTTTACGTTCATCTGGTCAATGGAAATGGTTCCATGTTTCGGCTGGAGCGGCGGAATGCAGAATTATTTCTTCATAATTCTATTGCTGAGCTTTTTCACGATACACGGAAGCAAAGGCTTTAAGTTTACTATAGCGGGGCTTGTCCTTGTTGCAAGAGTGATGATGATATTCTGTTTCGGCGGAATGCTGCCTGTGATAGAGATAAGCGACCTTGGAAACCGCTTTATACAGACTTCGAATATTTCAGCGGTGTTTGTTTCGATTATCGCGGTCTCGTATATATACAGCCATCAGGAAAATGAGGCTGAAAGCAAGCTGATGCAGTACAACGACAGGCTTGTAAAGGAGGCATCCACAGACCAGCTCACGGGACTGTATAACAGGCGAAAGGCAAAGGATTTTCTCCGGAATGTGATGTCGGCGCCATATATAGGGGCTGTGAGCCTTGCCATGGGAGACATCGATTTCTTCAAGAAAGTAAATGATACTTACGGACATGATGCAGGCGATGAGGTTCTTAAAGCTGTGGCAAGCGCTATGCGTGAGGTCTGCGGAAAGGAAGCATTTCTTACCAGATGGGGCGGCGAGGAATTTCTGCTGATCTTTGCCGGGAAAAACGGCGATGAGACATATCTTGAGATAGAACGGCTGCGGACTTATATAATGAACCATCCGATCAAAGTTAAGGATAACACGATAAATGTGACTATGACCTATGGCCTGGCAGAATATGATTTTAGTGGAAACATAGAAAATACCATAAAGGAAGCGGACAAAAAGCTCTATACCGGTAAGGAAAGCGGAAGGAACCGGGTAGTATACTAAAAACAGGACACAAAAAGTTCACAAAATTTGTTAGCACTCACTCTTGAAAATATTTTGGTGTGATCCGTCTGATGTTGACAAATCCCGTAAAGCAATAAAATCAAGGCTTTGCGGGATTTTTACTTTTCGTCTGAGATCGTCAGAAATCGTCAAAATTTTCGCAAATGGTGTAAAATTTGGTGTAAAAAGTATTATGAAGATTTGCTGGAAATATAAATAAAGTATAAAATCCGCTTTCAAAGTCTACCAATGAAAGCAGACTTTGAGTAGCCTTTTATAATTCTCTGACGGCTAGACCAGAGAAGTGCTAACAGCGTACGGATCTGATGTGGATATCTGACGCAAACGGATCGGGAATCGTTTGAAGATCCATAAATGCTGAAAAACATTGACATTAGTGGGGGATTACTATATTGTAAAATATGAGAAGTGTGTCTACTTAATGGGGGTGACGTCTTGATTTGCGTACACTATAATCAGACAGACAGCGTAACTACATTACATATCAGCAATCATAAAGCATATCCACGTGGAGTCTGATCCGGTGGATGCGCTTTTTAGTTTTTCATCATACGAAAGGATCCTTAATATATGGCAGAAAAATCGATATTTCGTAAAAAAAGCCTTGAAAGAGTTACATCCCCCGAGCAGCTTGACGACTATATCAAAGTGACCACCCCTTCTGTGTGGATGATACTGTTTGCAACGCTGCTTCTTATCGCTGGGACTTTTTTCTGGGCCGTGTTCGGAAAGATACAGGTCAATACTGAAAACGGAGTAAAGGAAGTGGCACCGATAAGTTATGTCATCAAATAAGAAGAACAGGATTAAACAGCCGGTGACAAATGGCATAGCAAAGGTTCCCGTCGTTATGCAGATGGAGGCGCTTGAGTGCGGTGCGGCGAGCCTTACCATGGTCATGGCTTATTATGGGAAATGGGTCCCCCTTGAGCAGGTCCGGGAGGACTGTGGTGTTTCACGCGACGGATCCAAGGCCGGAAACATCGCAAGGGCTGCAAGGACATATGGTTTTAATGCCACAGGATATAGGTTCGAACCGGAGCAGCTTAAAAAACAGGCCAAATTTCCGTGCATCATACACTGGGAATTCAATCATTTTGTCGTTTTATGCGGCTTCAAAAAAGGGAAGGTGTACATCAACGACCCCGCAAGGGGTGATGTCATCATAACCGAGAAGGAGTTTGACGAAGCCTTTACCGGTGTTACAGTAGTCATCACTCCGGGCGAAGGATATGAGCCCTCCGGAAAACCCAAGAGCATGATCGCATTTGCTAAAAAGCGCATGATCGGAGCCGGATCGGCAACCGCATTTGTTGCGATAACAACGTCAGTCACATCAATATGTGCCATTGCTTTGGCAGGTTTTTCCAGGTTCTTCATGGATGAACTGGTTCCCGGAAGAAATCCTTCACTTGTCGGCGGCTTTATGGCCGCGCTTATAATACTTACCATTGTACAGATCGTTGCGGCATGGATCACTGCGCTTTATTCATTCCGGATAAGCGGTAAGTTTGCCGCTGTCGGAAATGCTGCATATTTCTGGCATGTCCTGCAACTTCCCATGAGTTTTTTTTCACAGCGTATGGCAGGTGATATAGAACAAAGACGTCAGGCCAACGCAAACATAGCAAGTATTCTTGTCAATACATTTGCTCCCCTTGTTATAAATACAGCGATGTTGATCTTTTACCTCGGTGTGATGCTGTCGTATTCGGTTGCGATGACGGCGATAGGCATCGTTGCCATAGCGGTGAATGTTTTTGTGGCATATTTTGTCAGCGCAAAAAGGAACAATATCACCCGTGTCATGATGCGCGACGAAAGTAAGCTGTATTCACAGACAGTATCAGGCATAGAGATGATAGAGACTATCAAATCAAGCGGTGCCGAGAACGGATTCTTTACCAAATGGTCCGGATATGAGGCGAGCGTTAACAGCCAGCGCGTTAAGTTTGCCGGGATAGATGCAAGACTCGGAAATGTACCTGTGATCGTCATGGAACTTGTTAACGATATCGTGCTCCTTATGGGAGTTTACCTTATAATAAAGGGCGAGTTCACATCTGGTATGGTACTCGCATTTCAGGGATTTCTTGTGCAGTTCCTGCTGCCGGCGCAATCACTCATAGAAGCGGGTCAGGGTCTTCAGGAAATGCGTACGCAGATGGAACGTATCGATGATGTCATGGAATATCCGAAAGATGCGGTACTTGAGCATGCCGATTCTTCGGACGGTGAGGAAAAAACTTTTTCGAACAAATTGTCAGGTAAGCTCGAGCTTAAGAATGTGACATTCGGTTATTCGAAGCTTTCACCGCCGCTTATCGAGAACTTTAACCTTACACTCGAGATAGGAAAGAGCGTTGCTTTCGTAGGCGGGAGCGGATGCGGGAAGAGTACACTTTCGCGCCTTATATCAGGCCTGTACCGTCCGTGGGAGGGAGAGATCCTGTTTGACGGCAAACCGGTGGGCGAGATAGACAGGGACCTGTTTACAAGCTCTGTGGCGGTTGTAAATCAGGACATCATACTGTTCGAGGATACTATAGCGAACAATATCAAAATGTGGGACAACTCCATCGAGGATTTCGCGATGATACTTGCGGCAAGGGACGCACATGTTCATGATGATATCATGAAGAGGGACGGAGGCTACTCGTATAAGATTCGTGATGGCGGACTTGATTTTTCGGGAGGACAACGTCAGAGGATCGAGATAGCACGTGTCCTTGCGCAGGATCCGACGATCATGATAATGGATGAGGCCACAAGCGCACTTGATGCTCAGACGGAGTATGATGTCGTCTCATCAATAAAAGAAAGAGGTATCACAACGATAGTCGTGGCACACAGGCTCTCAACGATAAGAGACTGTGACGAGATAATAGTGCTTGATAAAGGTAAGATCAGTGAGCGCGGGACACATGACGAACTCATAGCTATGGATGGCCTTTACGCGAAGCTTTTGACAAGCGAATAGAGACATTTGGGAGATAAGATGGCAAGCTGGTTCGAGGAGCAGATAGAGCTTCGTAAACAAAACGATATAGAAGCATTTGAGGATTCGTGCCTTAAGATCGCGGGTTCAGTCATGGGGCTGAAATTGTCTGCCGCACTGCAGAATGAACGAGAACAGGCAACGGATGCAATAGGATCGATCCTTAAATACTATCACATAAAGGTCAGGGAAGTTCCCGAAAGACTGCAGTCAATCGAGGAAGTTCTTGAGTATCTTCTTCGTCCTTATGGCGTCATGACAAGGCAGGTAGTACTTCGCGAGGGTTGGAGAAAAGACGCTTCGGGTGCTATGCTGACAACCTTTGCTGATGACGGCAAGCCTGTAGCACTTATCCCTGCAGGGGCAAACGCCTATAAATATGCAGATCCGGAAACGGGTATGATGACAAAGGTCACAGCAGCTTCGGAAAAGCTCTTCAGCGGCGAGGCATTTGCTTTTTATAAAGCATTCCCTACAAGAGCGATGACTATGAAGGATCTGTACGGATACATCTTCTCTAACCTTGACAGGGGCGGTGTATGTGGCTACTTCGGTTTTGCGCTTATCGCGACCTGTGTCGGAATGCTGATCCCATGGATAAACAGGCTGCTGTTCACGGATATCGTGGCAATGAGGAGTGTATCCGCATTTATTGCGATAGCGGTATTTCTCATATGTGCATCGCTTTCAAGCCTTCTGTTCGGAACGATACAGGGACTGTTCCTTCACAGGCTGACGCAGAAGTTAAAGCTAAGCATCGAGTCAGCAACGATGATGAGGATCCTGACGCTTCCGAGTTCATTCTTTACAAAATACACTTCGGGTGATCTTGCACAACGCGTCAGCAACATGAGTATCCTCATATACGAGATACTTAACATGGTCATGACATGTTTTACGACTGCGCTGTTCTCGTTCCTCTATATCTTCCAGATAAGATCGTTCGCACCTGCACTTGCGGCCCCTGCTTTTCTTGTGGCAGCGCTTCAGATGATAACGCTGGTCGCTGCCCTTGTCATAAGATCAAGGTTAAACATGACGCAGATGGAGCTTGTCGCAAAAGAGAGTGGACTGTCCTATTCGCTTATCTCCGGTATCGAGAAAATCAAGCTCTCCGGTGCCGAGCGTCGCGCATTTTCCAAGTGGGCTAATGCATATGCCACGCAGTCAAAGTATATGTATGATCCGCCGATGTTCGTGAAGGTATTCCCGGCGATCATAACGGCGATATCCCTTACAGGGACGATCATCATATATTATCAAGCGATAAAAACTCATGTGGATGTTGCCCAGTACTATGCGTTCAACGCTGCTTTTGCAATCGTATGCGGGGCAATTAAGACGCTCGTTCCGATGATAGAGCCCGCGGCAAGGATAGTACCGACATTTGAACTGCTTCGACCGGTGATCGAGACGGCACCCGAGATAGCCGAGGACAAACCGGTGATAGAAAAGCTCTCCGGCGGTATTGAACTTAATAATGTTACATTCCGCTACAGTGAGGACATGCCTCCGGTGCTCGATGATCTTAGCCTTAGGATAAAGCCGGGACAGTATGTGGCGATAACGGGTAAGAGCGGATGCGGCAAGAGTACGCTTATGCGCGTTATGCTCGGGTTTGAGAAGCCGCAGAAGGGTGCGGTCTATTATGACGGGCGGGACCTTAACAGGATCGATCTGAAGTCCTTAAGGTCCAAGATCGGAATCGTCATGCAGAACATGTCGCTTTTTATGGGAGATATATATTCGAACATTGTCATCTCCGCCCCGCAGCTGACACTTGATGATGCCTGGGAAGCGGCTGAAATGGCAGGTGTAGCCGAAGATATCAGGCAGATGCCGATGAATATGTTCACTATCATAGGAGAAGGCAGTGGCGGCATATCGGGTGGACAGAAACAGCGCCTTATGATAGCACGTGCCATCGCCCCGAAGCCGAAGATCTTAATGTTTGATGAGGCAACAAGTGCACTTGACAATATAACGCAGAAGCAGGTATCTGATTCACTCGATGGCCTCAAGTGTACAAGGATCGTGATAGCACACAGACTGTCCACAATAAAGAACTGTGACAGGATCATCGTTCTTGATAAAGGAAAGATCGTGGAAGACGGAACCTATGACGAGCTGATCGCCGGGAACGGTTTCTTTGCCGAACTCGTGTCGCGCCAGCAGGTGGAGCGTAAGAATGGATAAGCCGGAGAAAAGACCATTTGAGGAAGTATATTCACGGCAGAGCGGTTATAGAAACTCTTGCCGATACATACAGGCAGTTATTTGTATCCCCCGGACCCGGCGGGAAGGAAAAGTACCTTGATATCGTTGAAAGAGGAAATGAGCCGGAAGCAAGAAATCTTTCCCACTTTATCAAAAGTAATGAAGACAGTATGACTACGGAAGAGACACCGGCAGGAGCCGTAACGGTCATAACGCTTTCAAAACGCGAGGATTTTGTGACTTTCCTTCGTATCATGGCTAACCGCTGTGAGGAAACGGATATCCCCGATACGCAGGGCGCATCCATTATTAACGGGGTCATCAACCGGCGGAAGATCGAGCAGCATATGGAGGGATTTTCGGGATCCGAATATGATGAAGAGTTCAGGAGATTTACATCGGAAAGGCGCAACTTTAAGGATGCACTGATAGTGCTTTCTGTAGGCCCGTATAGCGCAATACCGGCGCAAATGATGGGCGTTTCTGATGAGGAATGGATCATTCTTTCGCATAAGATCAGGAAATACCACGAGTGTACGCATTTTATATGCAGAAACCTGTATCCCGATAAAAAGGATGCCATATGGGATGAGCTCGTGGCTGATGCGGTAGGGATCGTGGCAGCGTTTGGAAAGTATAACGCCGATATGGAAAAGATGTTCCTTGGGATAGACGGAAATATATATACCGGCGGACGTCTTGAGAACTATACAGTCGTTGATGCGCCTCTGACCGAAAGGATTTGCTGTGTACTTGATCGTTTTTCAGAGATCGCAGGTAAAGATACATCATGGTTACCATATGAACTTGCAATAAAGCTTGAGGATACAAAAGAAGAACTCTGGGATAAAAAATAACGAGGGAATCCCTATTATTCGTTTTCCGACTCCAAGTTTACGCTGCCTTTTTCATAAATCCTGTTGAATTTTCCGGATTGATGCGTATAATATTATGTAGGAATCAATTGCTTGAAACAAAAACTCTCAGCATCTTGTAAATGGTAAAAAAGGAGGAAAACACATGAACGAGAATCTGAAGAAATTCCTTGAGGAAGCAAGCAAAAATGAGGAACTGAAAACAAAGCTTGCGGCCCTGACCGACAAAGATACTGCCACGGAGAAGGCAATCGAGATCGCAAAAGAGTATGGTTTTACCCTTACCGCTGAGGATTTTAAGGAGACACATGGAGCGGTGATATCTGATGATGAACTTGATCAGGTTGCAGGTGGAGCAGAATGTGGCTTTGGGGGTTATATTCCCCCTAATATGTGTATTTTCTCTGGAAGAGTAGGCTAGATCCTCCTCACTTCCCCTGCGGTCAGGGTGGAATGGGTGATAAGTCCTTTTATAGACGGCTGCAATCTGTATTGTTGAAGGAAAAATATGTACTACCGATTAAAGGATGACTACTGTCTGAGAGGCTGGGAGCTGCTGCCGTATGCGGTTGTTGACAGCAAGATGCATCGGGTTCACTGGCTTGATAAGACGAAGTTTGATGCGCTCACTCTCTGTGACGGTTCTGTAGATTTCAATCTTCCGCTGATTCACCGGGCTGTGCGTGACAGCATCCAAGTATCAGGTGAACGGGAAACCCAAGTTCTTATACAGCTGGCGACTTGAACCGACCGATCCGCAGCCGAAAGGAAAGAAGCCCTGCCTGTCACTTCGGGAACTGGAGAAACCCCCATCAGCCAAATGGCTTTCAAAGCAGTCTGAAAACGAAACACAGGGCAAATGGAGATCCCCCGGTCATATGATCGGGGGATTTTTTTCATAAATCCCGTTGAATTTTCCGGATTGATGCCTATAATATTATGTAGGCATCAATTGCTTGAAACAAAAACTCTCAGCATCTTGTAAATGGTAAAAAAGGAGGAAAACACATGAACGAGAATCTGAAGAAATTCCTTGAGGAAGCAAGCAAAAATGAGGAACTGAAAACAAAGCTTGAGGCCCTGACCGACAAAGATACTGCCACGGAGAAGGCAATTGAGATCGCAAAAGAGTATGGATTTACCCTTACTACTGAGGATTTTAAGGAGACACATGGAGCGGTGTTATCTGATGATGAACTTGATCAGGTTGCGGGAGGTAGCGGTTTCATAGGCCACTGTAGTAACGGGTCTGTTTGGTGATTTACGAGGAAATTATACTTTTTTTCTGAGTAAGCGTTTCCTAAATAGACCTGAATGTTAGCTGTTCTAAGGAGGGAAACTCCTGACGGCATCCTTTGTATAGGGATTTCTATGAAAAAGCACGCCGCTCACCCGGGCGACGTGCTTTTACTCTCTTTTGTTGAGGAAAATAAGTGTATTACCGATTAAAAGAAAAGTACAATTTAAGAGGCTGGAAACTGCTACCATATGCTATTGTTGACAGTGAGACGCATAAGGCACATTTTGTTGATAAGACGATGTTTGATGCTCTCACTCTCTGTGACGGCTCTGTGGATCTTGATCTTCCGCTGATCTCGCAAGAAGTGCATGACAGCATCAAAGACCTGGAAGAAAAGGGCTACATAGAGACCTGTACCGCAGGTAAGGGTCTGTCAGAACGCCAGCGCTATCATCGATACGAAAACCGTTTTATGGAGTCTGCCCATTGGTCTGTTACCGGCAGATGCAACTGCAAATGCAAGCACTGTTATCTCTCTGCTGCGGATAGCAGATACGGAGAATTGAGTCACGATGATGTGATGAAGATCACAGAAGAGCTTGGCAATGCGGGGGTGTTATCGTGTTCGATCACCGGCGGAGAGCCCTTGGTGCGATCCGATTTCTGGGAAATCGTAGATGCTCTGAGCGAGCGGGGCGTATACATCAGCCAGATCTATTCCAATGGTTTGCTTGTGAACGAAGGTCTTCTGGAGAGATTCAAGCAGCGAGGTCTGTATCCCGAATTTAATATGAGTTTCGACGGCGTGGGCTATCACGACTGGCTCCGGGGTATTAACGGTGCTGAAAAGGCAGTACGCCATGCATTTGAGCTATGCAGAGACAATGGTTTCCCAACCGGTGCTGAGATGTGCTTATGGAAGGAGAATGCACATACTCTGCGTGACAGTATAAACTACCTGGCTTCTGTGGGCTGCCGCAGCCTTAAGACTAATCCGGTAAGTGATACGGGAGCCTGGCACGAAGGTGGTTATGCGGGGAAGCGTGGTCTGAGTGATGACGAGACATTTGAAATCTATTTAAACTATCTTGAGGATTATTACAACGATCTGCCGAATATGCATCTGATGCTGGGCGGCTTTTTTGCTGCGGATGGACGGGAACCGGACGTATATAGTATCCCCGTCGTTCATGTATCGAAAAATCCTGAAAATACATGTATGTGTGCACACGCACGCACATCCATGTACATTTCCGCAGAAGGCAGGGCTCTGACCTGCATGCCGATTTCCAATGATGATGAGTTTCAGGCGGATTATCCGCTGATCCAGGAGCTGGGCCTTAAGAATTGCCTGACAGAATCAAAGTACATGGAGCTTATAAATACCCGTTCCGGCACAGTACTTGAGCATAATGAGAAGTGTAGAAACTGTGAATATCGTAAGCTTTGTCTTGGCGGCTGTCGTGCTGCCGGTCTAATGTGTCACCCCGGTGACATTCTCGCACCCGACGAATACACATGTGAACTGTTTCGAAACGGCTGGCTGCAGAAGATAGAAGCGAAGATCGCAGAGCTTCGCCCTACCGCCGAATGTTGGGAGCTCAAACACTTGTCCGAGCTGCAACCATTAGAATCATAAATCAGAGGAACGACAAGCAGTCCAGTGTGACGATAAGGTGGTCCCCATCAGCCAAGTTGGCCTTCAAGGCAGTCTGAAAACGAAACACAGGGCAAATGGAGATCCCCCGGTCATACGGAGGCAGGTATACGGGATATTCCGATGAGTAAGGCGGTACGTCAAGCGCTGAATGAGCAGAGGAAACAGCAGTTGCTTCTGGGGATTGACCGGAGTTTTCAGGTAGAGGATCTCAGTGGGTTTGTATTTACATCAAAGAATGGTGCACCGTTGGCGCCGAATGCGATCAATAATATCCTGAAGAACATTGTGGAAGCCTATAACAGGCAGGAAATGGTGAAGGCCAAGGAAGAAAGGCGTAAGCCGGTTCTGCTCCCACATATTTCGGCTCACATCTTACGGCATACCGGGTGTACGCGAATGGCTGAGGCCGGGATGGATCCCAAGGTACTTCAATATATCATGGGGCACGCGGATGTCACTATAACGATGGGGATCTACAATCATGTGTGCGGAAAAGAACGTGTCATCAGAGAGATGGAGAAACTGAATGCTGTTATCTAAAATGGTGTGATTTGGTGTAAATTTGGTGTAAAACCATATTTTGGGCAAAAAACAGAGAAACGAAACTCCCGAAAGTACCGTAAATAAAGGGAATTTTGAAAGAAAAACAAAATTGTTAGCACTCTCACTTGACGAGTGCTAACAATGGTGCTATTATAATGTCAGAACGAAAGAAGAAACGGGAAACGGACAGGCACAGGGCCTGCGGATCCCTCGGAAAAAGGAGGAATGACTTATGATGTATGCACCTAGTATTTTTGATGAAAGATTAATGGATTCACTTTTTGACGGACTGTTTGAGAATCCCGGAATGAAAGATTACGGCATGGTTTCCAGGGCTGCCACAATGAGAACCGACATCACCGAGAAAGACGGCGACTATCATATGGAGATAGAGATGCCGGGATACAAGAAGGAAAACATCACTGCAGAGCTTAAAAACGGCTACCTCATAATCACCGGCAAAGACGACGGTGTGGAAGAGAAAAAGGATGACAAAGGCAATGTTATCTATTCCGAGCGCCACAGCGGCGAGTGCAGGAGAAGCTACCATGTAGGCGATTATCTGGATAAGGAAGACATAAAGGCAGGTTTTGAGAACGGAATTCTCACCCTGGACTTCCCGTCAGAAAAAAAGCATCCTCAGGTTGAGGAAAAGAAATATATAGCAATAAGCTGATTATATTTCGAAAATCACTCCCACCTCTCTTATGGTCCGGATGGAGAAGATTCATCCGGACTTTTTTGTGTAAAAATGATTTTTGAAGAGTTAATTATGATTATGCTATAATAAACAGCATATGAAGAAAAAAATCAAAAAGATCATAACTATCATAGTATTAGCCGGTATTGCCATTATTGCAATTCTCATAGCAGCTTATATTATATACGGAAAATGGATAGAAAGTCACCGGGTATACAGCGATGTCAGGATTGCAGAGCTGAAAGGAAATGCTACCCTGATCCGCGATGGTGAATATATAAATATATACGATAATGTTCCGCTGATGGAGAATGATGAGGTTATACTTACCAAGGGGACTCTCGTTATTACTGTAGACAATAGCACAGTTTTGTGTTTAGAGGATGGAACGGATATTAAATTTGAGGATTTAGGCGGTGAAGATGGTTTCAGTACGGAGGTATACATATATTCCGGTGCTATAACGGGAAGGATTCTTCCTAACAAAGACCATCCGCTTACTATTAATACCAGCAGCTGCGGCATCTTAACGCCTGAGTCAATCTTTCGCATAAGTGCGCCATATGATGATCGTGATGCAAGGATTTCTGTCTTTGACGGCAATGCTGTTACTCATAGAACTGGTTTTGGTGGTTTAATCATGGGAGCTGAGGTAGTCACCCCTAGCGGGCAAGAGGCTTATTATTGGACTGATGATTCATCTTCCCATTTAAGGGATGATGAATTTAAGGAAATAGACTATGATACCATACCGACTCAGGGAGTAGCATATTTGCAGCTTTTGAGTGAAGATGCTGAATCAGAGCGTTTGAAAGCTTTTCTGGAGGCTGCGGCAGAGGAATTGGCAAATGCTTATGTTCATTTTAATAAAAGTAACGGTGAGCTTGACACTGTACTGGCTATAGGAGAAGCCTCTGTGGTTTTAGATTCTGTAGATGAAGGTGATTATGTTTTCTTTGGAAATTATGACCAGGGATTTACACCCGGAAATGAAAAGATAGAGTGGCTGGTTGTGGATAAAAAAGATGGAAAGGCTCTGCTGATATCAAGGTATGCCTTGGCATCAGGCTGTTTTGATGTGGATATGTCGGTTTTGGGCAAGGAACACCTTAACTGGCAGAACAGTAATGTCAGGGAATGGCTTAATACAAAATTTTATGAAAGTGCATTTTCTGACGAAGAAAAAGCATTAATAATATGTGGTGCAAATGGCGTGAGCGATGATAATGTATTCCTGCTAAGCGAGTCTGATGCAATTGAGTACTTTAACGGCAAGGCAGTTCAGAAAGAATTTGCCGTATCGGATACTGAGAACTGCAATGCAGCACTTGTACTGTATCCCTGTGAGCAGGCATCGGTACCAGGCAGCTCGAAGGGAAGCTGCAACTGGCTGCTCAGGACATTTTCGGAGGGCAGTAAAGTAATGATAGTTAATGAGTATGGCGCAATTGCAACAGCTGATCCTGATGATTATATGGGTGTAAGGCCTGCTATTTATTTAGAGTATTAGAATCAGCCAAATACAGAAAAGAGGAAGTTTATGTTAAGAAGGAAAGAGGATATAAAGCCTGTCATAATAGAAAAAATGAAGGGCGGGGAAAAATATGTTCAGAGATACAACAGTATTGATCAGGATGGGTTTACCGGCAATGCGGATGTGGTGGCAAGACTGGTGCTGATACCGGGGGCAACCATAGGTTACCATGAGCATGTGGGCAATGAGGAAGCCATAATGGTGATTTCAGGCACTGCCAGGTGTACCGATGACGGTGAAGTTTATGAGATGCATCCCGGTGATGTGACCATATGCAGGGAACACCATTTCCATGGGCTTGAAAATGCATCTGCGGATGAAGACCTGGAGATATATGCGACAGTGATAAAGACGGACAGGTGAGAAAATGCTTTTTTCTTCAATGATATTTTTGTGGGTATTCCTGCCTGCAGTCATTCTGATATATTCTCTTATCAATCTGCTTCCCATAAAAGAGAGGGAACTTAAGATAAGGGTAAAAAACATTTTCCTGCTTGTTGCCAGTCTCTTTTTTTATGCCTGGGGCGGGATCTATTATCTGGCAATAATGATCTTTACTATTATCGCTGACTATACCGGAGCCATGCTTATGGATAAGGCGTCGGAAGACAAAAAGCGCAGACTTATCATGTCCGGAACCTTAGCGATCAACATAGGGATCCTCTTCTTTTTCAAATATTTCAATATGGTCATAGCTGTGATCGAGTCTGTTATGGCGCCCGGGGAGGCAGGGCTTTTAGCTTCGGTTTTTACACTGGAAGGTACAGGGGCCTTGGGCTTTCCTGAAATAGTCCTTCCCATAGGCATTTCTTTCTTTACATTTCAGGCAATGTCTTATGTGGTGGATGTATACCGTAAAAAATGTGATGTCCAGAAGGATGTACTTGATTTTGCGTTATACATTTCCTTATTCCCACAGCTTATAGCCGGACCAATTGTCCAGTACAGCGATATTGAAAAGCAGCTGAGGGGCAGGCAGGAAGGTTTTGAAAAGTTTTCGGCAGGTGTTAAGCGTTTCTGCTATGGTCTTGGTAAAAAGGTTATAATCGCAAATTCTTTGGCTGAGTGTGCGGATAGCATATGGGCATCGGATATAGGAAGCCTGGGGACTGCCACCGCTTTTTTGGGAGCGGTATGCTATACTCTTCAGATCTATTATGATTTTTCCGGTTATTCGGATATGGCCATAGGACTGGGAAAAATGCTGGGCTTTGAGTTCAGGGAGAATTTTAATTATCCCTATACATCATTGTCTGTTCGGGAATTCTGGCGCAGATGGCACATATCGCTTTCATCCTGGTTTAGGGATTATGTCTATATTCCCTTGGGGGGCAGCAGGCGTGGGCTTAACAGGACTTGCACAAATCTGGTGATCGTATTTCTTCTGACAGGTATCTGGCATGGAGCTAATTTCACATTTATCTTCTGGGGCTTATACTATGCTGTTTTCCTTCTTATAGAAAGGCTCTTCTTAGGAAAATACCTGGACAAGAATCCGGTGAAGGTACTGAATGTGATCTACACCTTTTTGGTGGTGATGGTGGGCTGGATATTCTTCCGTTCGGACAATATCATCCAGGGCTTTGAATTTACGGGACAGCTTTTTGCAGGAGCGGGCTCTGTGGAAAACAGCATTCTTAATTTTATTTCCATGCGGCTGTTATTAGTACTTCCGCCGGCACTGCTTTTATCCGGGCCGGTGCAGAGGCTGCTGGAGAATGTATATAAGAAGTATTCGGGAAATGTGGCAGTGAGGCTCGTGGATCTTTGCATACAGATGGTGCTGCTGCTTGTTTCCATAGTGTTGATAGTGAGCGGTACATATAATCCGTTTATATATTTTCAGTTTTAAAGGTGAAAATGAAAAAAGATTATTTAAACATCATATCATCCGTAATGTTTGTATTGCTGCTGGTGATTCCTTTGCCACTGTGGCTTGGTTTGAGCGCTGCTGCGCCTGAAGGCAGCAGCCTTAAAGGTCTTATCGATCCTGAGAATACGGAAAAGAGGGCATTGGCGGAGTTTCCTGAGAGTGTGGATGCCGCTACGCTGACTGCAGATTATGAGGCGTATTATAACGACCATCTGCCTTTCAGGAATCTGATGATAAAGTCATACAATGCAACCAACAGCAGGCTGGAGTCCATATACCGCAGGCATGTGGGAGTAATCTTGGCCGGGGTATTTTATTCCGGGGAAACGGATGAGAACGGCAACGAGTACATGTTCCCTGTTACCAGTGATAACGAGCTGGTGCTTTTCGGTCGTGATGACTGGCTTTTCTATCTGGGTGAGAATTCTCTGGATTACTATAAAGGTACAAATGTCATGGATGAAGATGAAATGGCAGAGCATCTTGAACGGATGAAGGAATTACAGAGGGTCTGCGACGAGAAGGGCATACAGCTGGCATTCCTGATGATACCTAACAAGGAGACGGCTTATGCTGAAAAAATGCCTTCATACAGGATTGAAAATGAAAAACGCAGACAGGGAGTTTTCTCTGAGTATGTAAATGCTAATTCGGACATAGTTTATGTATATCCCTTGGAAGAATTAGAAGATGGCAAAAAAATGATGCCCATGTATTTCAAGTACGATACCCACTGGAATATGGCCGGGGCCTTTGTGGGCATGGAAACGCTGTACAGGGAGATGGGGCTTCCGACAGAGGATGTAGAGAATACGATTTACAAAGAAGAACCTTCCCCTGCTTCCAACGGAGATCTGGTATCCCTGGGAGGTCTTGATCCGGCAATGTATCCAGATGATGTGGCTTATACTTTTTCATACAGGCCGGAGCTTAACATACTGACATTTGACAATACCCAGACATCTGACCTGCTTTTTAGCGGCCACTACAAAGTAACTACTGACAGTCCGACAGGGAAATCCCTTGTAATGCTGGGGGATTCCTTCACCCTGTCTATCATGAACTATATGCTTCGTGATTTCCCGGAGTCCTGTTTCGCTAACAGGAGTGACGTTTTCAATATAAAGGATGAAGTAAGGAATGCGGACATCATAGTACTGGAGTCTTGTGAGAGGCTTGATTACAGGCTGTGGGATGATGTGGATAATCTGATAGAAGTTTTAAGTGAGTAGGAATACTGAATTCAACACCGTATAGTCTCTTCTGTCGGTGTAAAGTGAGCTAACGAACTGACCCCGCCGGCAGAAGAACTATCGGTGTTGGTGGAGTATTCATGGGAGGTATAGCAATGGTTTCAGATAAAGCACCCGAAATAAATAAGGAAGATGTGGAGATTCTCTACGAGTCGAAATATGCGAACCTTTACAAGCTGCATTACGGCACGGAAGGGAAGTTCTACTATGATGCCAGCAGGCGTAAGAAGGATGACCTGGCTGTTGTAAAGCATGGCGAAGACTTTAAGAATATGATACCGGATGCGGTGAGCTGTTTTGTCATTCTCAAAGGCGAAGGGGAGCCGGTTCTTCTGTTATCAAGGGAGTTCAGGTATGTCACGGGACAGTTCATTACAGGTGTTCCTGCGGGACTTATAGATGAAGAAGATAAGGGTGCTGAGTCTCCGGTGCTCCTGGCGGCAAAGCGTGAGCTGTTTGAAGAAACAGGCATTGAACCCGATGAGGCTAAAGGCGATGTGCTGAAGCTTGTAAATCCCCTTGTCTTTTCTACGCCGGGCTTTACCGATGAAAGCAATGCCCTGGTGTGTGCCGTGATAAATACTAACGGCAGGGAGCTTAAGCTTACCCAGGAAGGGGCAGTGGGCAAGGAGATCTTTTCCGGCTTTGTCAGGGTGAATAAGGATGAGGCTACGAAGATGCTTAAGGACGGCACGGATGACAGGGGCGTGTATTACTCGGTTTATACCTGGATGTCTCTTATGTATTTCGTGTCGGGAATGTGGGAATAATAATGCTGTATATTTTATATGTAAGAAAAAACCTCCTTCGTCCTTAAGCCTGGCCGAAGGAGGTTTTTTAAAGGGTTTAGGATAGTAGCGGTGGGAGTTATTTATTGTTCTATTGTATTACGCTGCGTATGGCTTTATTCGTCCCAAGCGTCAGCGCGAGAACTACTTTTATCACTTCAGGTATGAGATAGGGTATGACGCACCAGGAAAGTGCCATAGCTAATGTTGCCTTGCTACCATCATCAGCGGTGTAGAGCTTTACGAACCACATCGTGCCGAAGGCATAGCAGACAATAAGCCCCAGGACTATTGCTGCTATATTTATCCAAAGCTTCTTTCCCAGGAATTTTTCAAATCCCCACATTACAAGTGCGGTTCCAAGAAAACCTATAATATAACCGCCGGTAGGCCCCATCAGTTTGCCGATGCCTCCGGAAAAACCGGAAAATACCGGGGCTCCTACGGCACCCAGAAGAATGTAAACGGTGATTGCTATGGTTCCCCGCATTCCGCCGAGGAGCAGTACGGTAAGCATTACTGCGAAAGTCTGCAACGTGAATGGGATAGTGGTTGGTATGCTTATCCATGAGCAGACTGTTATGAGTGCTACGGCAGCACCTATGTAAGTTATATCTATTGTACGGAAAAATTTTTTCTCTGATGATTTTGCTATGTCGTCTGTTTTAGCTGCCATTTTGCTGCCTCCGAAGGATTATGTTTATTATGCGGGATGTTGTGATGGTTAAAGTATCCCGCACACGGAATGTTAGCACTATAAAAACGGATTGTCAACAATCTAAATATTTAGGTTAACAATCTAAAAATGATATCTTCCGTGAAACATATCACGGAGCCGCAGGCTGTAGTCAGGCATGATATTATACTTCATTGAAATAAGTAGAATTAGGAAGAATACAAGATATAGAACAGAAAAAAAGACAGGTTCACCGGTCGGAAAACGTTTTTCATTCAAAATCTCTATCAACAAGATGTGTTTTTTGAAAATTTTTCCACTAAATCTATGAAAAATACTACCAATTTGAAAAAAAATGTGTATAATTAAAGTCGTGGTCTATGGCTAAAGCTAAGATACAAGATATTGAGACCGCTATATGAGGGGACAGGATATAAGTTCCTGATATTAATACTTATAGCAGGAGATTATTTGTGAGAAACAGAGGCTATCGTTTCATCGTCAGAGATCTGGGTTTTACCAACGGATCTGTAGCGTTGTGCGTAAATTCTACCTGGATCAATGAATTGCTTAGGGCAAATGGAATTGATCCCGTGATATTTAGAAAGCTGACATGGGAGGACTTGGTTGCAGTAGCCGGTTCTGAGCGTCAGCGCAGGGTGATAGCAGATCTTAGGCCGAGGAATTTCTGGCAGATGTGTGACACGGTATCGCTTATGTATACCCGTTATGATTCCGTAGACGGAACAGATGCATATCTGGAGTCCTGGTTTAAGCATTATCCTATACTTGTGGCAGAGGATATATATGAGTTCATGCTTGATGAGGGGTATTCCCAGGAAGAAGCAGTTGAGCTTATGGAATACTGCAAAGAGCATATTGATGATGCGGACAAGAGTGACCTTCGCGATATGCTTGAGCTCTATGATGTACCTGATGAGATAAGCAGTGTGATTCTTGATATCCGCAGGCTTCCTTCAAGAGAGAGGATGATCGCAGAACTTATAAAGCTCCTTTCCCGGGCAGCTGTTGAGCTGGAGAGAAGTCCGGAGCTTAAAGAGACGAAGGATATTTATTGAGCATGGTTTAAATAGTATATTGTTATGAATGGCAGACCACTTTTTCGCCGGTGCGATAAAGTGGTTTTTTATTTATTGCACGGGCTGGATAAGGGATATTTTCGGGTTACGCCGAACGCGGTCGGGCGGTAGGATAGGGAGATTCGGGTTGATTTTCCATATTGACAAAAAAAAACAGGGTACTTATAATCATGAATGTAAGCGCTTACATACAGGCGCGATAAGAAATCTGGTCTGATGCCGGGTGAATACCGCATAGCCGTCCGTATCGGCAGAAAGGGGAATTATGACAGTTCATGTTATTGACGAGGCAAACAGGTGTCTTCAGTGTAAGAATCCAAAATGCAGAATGGAAGGATGCCCGATACATACAAATATTCCTGAGGTGATCAGGCTTTTTAAGGAAAGGGACATGATGACGGCAGCGCAGATTCTTTTTGACAATAATCCGCTGTCCATGGTCTGTTCACTGGTATGTGACCATGAGAAACAGTGCGAGGGTCATTGTGTAAGAGGGATCAAAGGTGAGCCTGTGCATTTTTCATCCATAGAGAATTACATTTCAGACTCATGTTTCGAAAGACTTGAGTTAAAGGTTCCCGAGCCCAATGGCATGAAGGCAGCTGTAATAGGTGCAGGTCCCGCCGGAATCACCATCGCCATAGTGCTTGCAATGAAGGGCTATAAGATCACTGTTTTTGAAACAAGGGAAAAGATAGGCGGCATCCTGTATTATGGTATTCCGGAGTTCCGTCTGCCTAAGTCCATACTTGACCGTTATTACAAGAGGATGCGGGAAATGGGCATAATGTTCCGGCCGAATTTCGCCTTGGGTGGGTCCACTACGATAAAGGATCTTTTTGCCGACGGATACAAAGCGGTGTTTGTAGGAACCGGGGCGTGGAAACCAAGGAAGCTGGGTATTCCGGGAGAGACTTTCGGAAATGTTTTTTATGCCATCAACTACCTGAACAGCCCGGATGTATACGATCTTGGTGACCGTGTGGCCATAATCGGAGGTGGTAATGCCGCAATGGATGTTGCCAGGACAGCTATCCGTCATGGCTCCAGGGAAGTTACGGTATATGTGCGTGGCGATGCTGTCAGTGCATCCACGACGGAGTTTGAGTATGCCAAGGTGGACGGCGTGCGTTTTGTCTTCCGGAAGACTCCGATCAGGATAGAGGACGAAGGTCCTGTTATGTGTGATATGGAAGGTGACAGGGAGACTGGATACAAAATGAATCCTGCAACCGAGGAGCTGATTCCGGCTGACAGTATCATCATTGCAATTTCTCAGGTGCCTCAGGATAACCTGCACAAGGATGTGGAGCTCAAGAAGAATCAGCGCGGTACACTGGAGACGAATGAGCATGGCGAGACCACGATGCCGGGCGTATTCGCATCAGGTGATGTGGTTACCGGCGCAAAGACTGTCGTGGCAGCGGTGGCTGTATCAAAGCAGATTGCAGAGGACATGGATAAATATATGCAGTCACTGAAATAAATTCCCGAAGTTTTTCGTGTTGTAAAACAAACTGCCGTCGTGCGGAAGAAAGGAAAACATACAAAGCGGGAGGTTTTAACAAGTTCAAGACAATACACAGAGAGGGGAGAAAATGCAGTCACTGTCTAAATATGATTCACCGCAGATGTCAAAAAGGACGGTCGCTATAATAGCGTTGATCGTTCTGGCTCTGATACTTGCCATAGGAAAAGATAAATTTTTCCACCGAGAGCCGCCGGAGGGGTTCATTGAACTGGGAACTCCATATTCTGAGGCAAAGCCTAGGATTCTTGCAATGTATCCGAATGCCACGGTAAATGATGAGCTGACCAGAGTATCCCATGGCGCCATCAAGGTGGAGGTTAATGACTATGAGGGCGTAAAGGGGCAGACCGCGAGCATCCATTACATTTTTGGCAAGGACACCCAGGAACTGGATCTGGAATACTACTGGATATCCGAGCCGAAGGTATCTCATCGCAGTGTATATAATAAATGGCGGAAAGCCGTAATCGGGCAGTATGGGAAACCGGAGATTGAGTTTGCAACGATCAGTCAGGTTAGCGGAAGCGAGTGGGTTCAGGGATTCTGGGAAAGGAATGGAGCGGAGATTTCCATGAGCTGTTATGAGCGGTCAGAAGAAAATAAGGATGAAGATCAGCAGATATTTCTCTCCTATACGACTAGAAACGACATGAAGTTAACTTATGAAGAGAAACAGGAGTACAAAAAATATGAAAAAAAGGGCTGGGTAGCTGTTGCGGCTCATAGGTTGCTGCCGTTTATGTGATCTTCGAATTTCATTTTCCTCGATTAGATATTGACAAGCAAAGAAAAGAATATATAATAAAATGTAAGCGTTTACATTAACGCAAAATAAGTGTTTTCTCGATGTAGCATCAGCATTTAAAAACTATAGTAAACGGGCAGAATGGTAAATACTTGATATCAGAAAAAGGTATAATTTCAAGGTTTTAAAAGAAAGGGGTAAAAAATGGATCTTAAATTGCGTAACAGCAAAGAATGCAGGTATGATGCAGTGTCATTGGGCGAGGTTATGCTGCGCCTTGACCCGGGCGAGGGAAGAATCCGTACCGCCAGGGAGTTTAAGGCATGGGAAGGCGGCGGAGAATACAATGTCATCCGCGGACTGCATAAGTGCTTCGGTCTCAATACAGCTGTTATCACGGCATTTGCTGACAACGAGGTAGGACGCCTTATGAAGGACCTTATCGAGCAGGGCGGCGTTGATACTTCGCTTATATATTGGAAGAAGACTGACGGAATCGGACGTATCTGCAGAAATGGTCTCAACTTCACAGAGAGAGGTTATGGAATCCGTGGTGCCGTAGGATGCTCAGACCGCGCAAACACCGCAATCTCCCAGGCAACACCTGCAGATTTTGATTTTGATTATATCTTCGGTGAGCTCGGCGTACGCTGGCTGCACACCGGCGGAATATACGCGGCACTTTCAGAACAGGCCTGCGAAACAGTTATCGCTGCATGTAAGGCTGCAAAGAAGTACGGCACAATGGTTTCTTACGACCTTAACTACCGTCCTTCTATGTGGAGTGCTATCGGCGGACAGGCTAAGGCTCAGGAAGTAAATAAGGAAGTTGCAAAGTATGTTGATGTTATGATAGGAAACGAAGAGGATTTCACAGCATGTCTTGGTTTCCAGATCGAAGGAAATGACGAGAATCTAAAGGAACTCAACCTGGACGGCTATAAGAAGATGATCGGTGAGGCTGCAAAGACTTATCCTAATTTC
Source organism: Lachnospiraceae bacterium AB2028 (assembly GCA_000621425.1). GTDB lineage: Bacteria > Bacillota > Clostridia > Lachnospirales > Lachnospiraceae > NK4A136. The sequence goes on along the minus strand of JHYJ01000003.1, from coordinate 24,967 downwards.
AAGGCAGTTGCTACCACGCTCCGCACAGTTAAAACTGCAACCGTTAATGACTGGAAGGCAATCTGCTGGGCGGACGGCGAAATCTATATGTCAAAGGAGTACAACGGACTTGAGATACTTGACCGCGTAGGCGGTGGTGATTCTTTCGCATCCGGCCTTGTATATGGCCTGATGACAACCGGTGATGCTGAGAAGGCTGTAAACTACGGCGCAGCTCACGGCGCTCTTGCCATGACAACACCCGGCGACACCTCCATGGCTAGTAAGGAGGAAGTTGAAGCAATCATGGGTGGCGCCGGAGCGAGAGTAAAGAGATGATTAAAAAAATGCGCCACCCGGAGTTGCATGAACTCGAGGGATTTGCAAAGCAAATCCCGAGGAAAGCAGCGGTCTGCCTCATCGGACGAAGTCCGACTGCAATTGGGCAGACCGCACACCTGTCCAAGTGAACGAAGTGAGCGGACAGGTGTTGAAGCAATCATGGGTGGCGCCGGAGCGAGAGTAAAGAGATGAATCTGAATATAAAAAGGAGAAAAGAAATGAGCGCAAAAACAGATGCAGTATTTCAGAAATTCACAGAAGTCGGGATAATTCCCGTTGTTGTTTTAAATGATGCGAAGGATGCGGAACCCCTCGGAAAGGCCCTTATGGAAGGCGGCCTTCCCGCTGCAGAAGTAACATTCCGTACCGAGGCAGCTGAGGAATCCATCCGTATTATGGCAGAGAAGTTCCCGGATATGCTTGTAGGTGCAGGCACAGTGCTCACAATCGAGCAGGTTGACCGTGCAGTTGCTGCAGGTGCAAAGTTCATTGTAGCACCCGGGCTTGACGAGGAAATTGTTAAGTATTGTCTTGAGAAGGACATCCCAGTCTGCCCCGGCACACAGACCGCAAGCGAGATGATGAAAGCCATCAAGCTGGGACTTACACATGTTAAGTTTTTCCCTGCTGAGAATGCGGGCGGACTTAAGATGATCAAGGCTGTAGGCGCAGCCCTTACAGCGCTTAAGTTCATGCCTACAGGCGGAATCAGCGCGGCGAATGTAACTGAATATCTCCAGTCTGATAAGATCTTCTGCTGTGGAGGTTCCTGGATGGTAAAGGGTGATATGATCAAGGCAGGAGATTTTGATGTTATAAAAGAAAAGGTTGCCGAGGCTGCCGGCATCGTAAAGTCGGTACGTGGCTGATACGGCTGAAATTGAAGAACAATAACGAAACCTGTTGTAATTGTTCAGAACTTTTCTGACTGCTCAGGTTTTTGAAATATTGTAATTGATCGGAATTAAAACCAGTAAAACCTAAAAAAGGAGTGATCATACTATGGATATTCAGAGCTTATTTTCATTAAAAGGTAAAAATGCAATAGTAACAGGTGCTAATACAGGTCTTGGTCAGGGCGTAAGTGTAGGTCTTGCGGCAGCAGGTGCACATGTGTATGGCGTAGCAAGAAGGAGCTGCGATGAGACAGCTGCTAAGATAAAGGAAAATGGCGGAGAGTTTACGGAAGTAATCGTTGACCTTTCTTCCGAGGATGCTATAGCACAGATCCTTGCAAAGACTGAGTCTGCAGGACGTATCGACATACTTGTTAACAACGCCGGCATTATCAGAAGAAACGATGCCAAGGATGTTACCGAGGAAGACTGGGATGCAGTCATCAATTTAAATGAGCGTACTGTATTCTTCTTAAGCCAGGCCCTGGCAAATAAGTGGATTGCCGACGGAAAGGGCGGAAAGATCATAAACATCGCATCCATGCTGAGCTATCAGGGCGGAATCAGGGTACCTGCTTATACAGCAAGTAAGAGTGCGGTACTTGGTCTTACCCGTGCACTTGCAAATGAATGGGCTAAATACAATATCAATGTAAATGCCATCGCACCCGGATACATGGCAACTAATAACACCGAGCAGCTCAGGAATGATGAGTCCAGGAGCACGGAGATACTTGCCCGTATTCCCGCAGGACGCTGGGGTACACCGGAGGACATGGCAGGTGCTGCGATTTTCCTTGCATCAGAAGCTTCTTCATATATGAATGGTTTCACCATTGCTGTGGATGGTGGCTGGCTTGCCAGATGATAAACTTCATCATCTGATATTTAATTAAGATTGTCCGGCTGTTTCATTAGATGGAATAGCCGGATTTTTATTAAAAAATTAAAACTCTCCACACCGAGCAGCGTTGTCCGACAGTGTTTAAGTGAGCCTTAGCAGTTCCGGAAACTACCGGTGTGAGGAAGTTGGTGATGCATAACAAGTACGAAGTTTTAATTGATTACTTTTCACGCAATATTCACCCGGGAGGGCAAAGCGGTATGACGCGGGTATGGAATCCTGACAACGGAGACGGAACATATACAAATCCGGTATTATACGCAGACTATTCAGATCCTGATGCGGTGCGTGTCGGATCTGATTATTACATGGTGGCATCAAGCTTCAGCAATGCTCCCGGACTGCCTGTACTCCATTCAAAAGATCTGGTGAACTGGACTCTGGTTAATTATGCTTTGAAGAAACTTCCCGCCCCGCGTTATGAAAAGGCTGTACACGGCTGCGGTGTCTGGGCCCCTTCCATACGCTATCATGAAGGACTTTACTATATATGTTTCCCAATGCCTGATGAGGGTCTGTATATGTGTACTGCGGCTGATCCCTGCGGTGAGTGGTCAGAACCTGTCATGATTTATGAGGGCGCAGGCCGCATAGATCCGTGTCCTTTCTGGGATGATGACGGAAAGGCCTATCTTGTGAGCGGCGTGGCAAAGAGCCGCACAGGCTACAAGAGTGTACTGCATGTGCAGGAAATGAGACCTGACGGAATGGGACTTATAGGTGAGCCTGTGCCGATATTTGACGGCAATGAAAATGACCAGGTTACCATTGAAGGCCCGAAATTCTACAAACGGAACGGCTGGTATTATATCTTTGCTCCGGCGGGGGGCGTAAAGACGGGGTGGCAGACTGTGCTGAGATCAAGAAATATTTTCGGTCCCTATGAGTACCGTGTGATCATGCGGCAGGGGGATACGGATATCAATGGCCCGCACCAGGGTGCGTGGGTAGATACCGTTACGGGCGAAGACTGGTTTCTCCATTTCCAGGATGTATATGCGGCGGGGCGGATCGTTCATCTGCAGCCTATGCACTGGGCAAATGACTGGCCGGTGATCGGTATCGCTGCGGAGGGAAATGAGTACGGTGAGCCGGTGCGGACATACAGGAAACCGGATGTGGAAGGAACCGGAGCATCACATCACGATGTGGGTGACAAGGATGAAATGATTACAGGCAATGCAGCTGATAGTAATCAGACATCTCTGGATCGTGATAAGGAACATCAGGAGCTCAAATGGCAGTGGAATGCCAACCATAAGGAATCATGGGGAAATATGTTACACGGCCGTGTGACCCTGAATGCGATAAAGAGAGACAGTGTATATGGTGACATTCCAAATCTTCTTCTGAAAAAATGGGAAGCACCGGAGTTTGATGATTTATTTGAGCTGGATTTGTCAGATTTGGAGGAAAGCGATGAAGCAGGTGTGATATCCATGGGAATGGAATATGGTCTTGTTTCATTCAAAAAGGCAGGGGGAAGACTCTGGGCTGTATGTGTGTATGGCTGGCAGCATTTTGGAAGGATTCTTTGTGAAAGCACTGAAGAAAGAATAACGGATATTGTGGAGCTGCCGTCAGATATTAAGACCATATATGTAAAGTATGTTGTGGAGCGAACCGGAAGCAGGGATCTTAACAGTAATGAGAAGGATTTTCCGGAGGAGACCGTCAGTATATATTACTCATTAGATAGAGAGGAATATACAAAGGCTATAGAAATGAAATCTGTTCCCGGTCGCTGGGTAGGTGTTAAATACGGAGTGTTCTGCGTGTCAGACAGGATGGGATCCGGTGGAAAAGCATATGTTACTTAAGACAAAAGAAAAACGCCGGAGTGCAAGAACCGGCGTTTTAGTAGGGGGAGGATAAGAGCAACACGTCATTTTCAATCAATGTAAGCGCTTACAATAATTATAGTAGCATACCCCTATAATAAATGTAAGTGGAAATATTGATCAAAGATTAAAGAAATACGTTAGCAAATATGCACAAGTAATGTTAGCCAATATGAATATATACATAAGGTTGGTTTTGTCATTTTTGCTTATTTATTTAAAAAAAAAATATAAGTAAAATATTATGGGAATGAAAGCGGTTTCAGTGATGGCGTTTGCTATATAAAACAAATAAAACCAGAAAAAATTTATTGAGAAATGAGGATATATACAATATGAAGGACGATGCAATAAATATTTATGACATTGCGAAAATGGCAAATGTATCGATTGCTACGGTATCCCGCGTCATGAACGGGTCTGATAAGGTCACGGAAAAGACAAAAAAGAAGGTCATGGATGTGATCGAAAAGGTGGGTTACACGCCGAATGTTTATGCACAGGGCCTGGTATCTAAAACCATGCACACAGTAGGTGTCATGGTGCCGACAATTTCCGATCCCTATATGGCAACAGCGGTTGCCTATCTGGAGCGTGAACTGATGAAATATGGTTTTGAGTGCATCCTGGGCTGCAGCGGTTATGATCAGGAAGGAAAGCAGAAAAAAACTGAAATGCTTCTTGCTAAGCAGATAGACTGTCTTATATATGTGGGGTCGACTTTTGCCGGAAACGGAAAGGATACTGCGGCTACTGATTATATACGCGAGGCTGCGAAGCGGGTTCCTGTTTTTATAATAAACGGTAATGTGAATGGTGAAAATATTTATGTGTCGGTATGTGAGGATGAGGCTGCTGTTTTTGATGTGACCAATGCCCTGATCAGCCGCGGCAGAAAGGAAATCCTATTCCTCACAGACTCCCATTCGTATAGCGCAAATAAGAAAAGGAAAGGCTTTGAGAAGGCTATGAAAGCGGCCGGCTATAATGCGAAGAAGGGGATAATCTATGTCGAGAATAATTTATATTCTGTGTGTGACCAGCTTATTCTGATGGAAAATATTACATGCGATGCTGTCGTGGCATCGAATGATGTAATTGCCGTAGGTGCTGTGAAATATGCGGCAAAAAAGGGAATAAAGATCCCGGAAGAAATGGAGATAGTCGGTTACAATAATTCTGTGCTTGCGATATCAAGTACGCCGGAGATCACCAGCATAGACAACCATACTGCAGAGATATGCAAAAATACGGTTGAGCGTATCATGGACTTACTGAATGGTGAGTCAGGCGGGCTGGAAAAAAAGGTTTCTGTTACCTGTACCCTTGTTCCCCGCAAAACGACTATGCAGGAGTGGCCGTATTTGGGTGACATCTGAGATCCGCTAAGACGATAACCGCCACATTGTAAAAGGGTACTGCGCGGGAACGCAGTACCTTTATACCGGGGAAAGAAGGGGAGCATCCGGCAAATACATAATAGTTTCATTTAATTTCAATAATGTTCATCCGAACTGTTTCTTTGTTGCTTTGATGATGAAAATAAATTCATCTTCTAAAATGTTTTCACCAGGTAATGCTTTCACCCATACAATCGATAGGGATATATTTTTATCGAAAAAAATTTTTTGTTTAGTGAAGAATAATATATACTATAATGAAAGCGCATACATTTGAGAATAGTTTACTGTTGGTGGAATTATGAGTGAAAAAGATATGACAGTTAAAAAGATGGAAAATATTAAAATAAGGAACGCTACCAGCTTAAAATGCCCGTCCTGCGGCGGACGGATAAGCTATGACCCCGATGAGGGAAAGCTATGCTGTGATTCATGCACCTCTGTATTCAGCGTGGAGGAATTCGTGGATCATGAGAAAGAGTGGCAGCCCTCTGTTGAGCAGGACTGGGAGGAATTAAAGGGGCCGGAGATAAGCGGGGAAGAAGTACATGTCTATACCTGCCCGGGGTGCGGCGCAGGTGTAATGACTGATGCGTTGTCCGCTACTGCAAGCTGTCCCTACTGCGGCTCAGATCTTGTGATGGAAGATAAATTCGATGGGATAGATATGCCCCGGGGCATCATACCGTTTAAGCAGACAAGGGAATTTGCGAGAATGACTCTGCGAAGGCTTGCGGCGGAAAAAGCAGGGGTCCCGGAGAATAAAATAAAAGAAAGCTGGATACAGGACATACAGGGGGTGTATATGCCCTACTGGATATTTGACTGCGGTGTCACTACAGTAGGCGTTTATTCCGGCAGAGAATGCTGGACATCATACGGGGAAGCAGGAGTAAAGATAAATAACGTGGCGGAATACAATCTCACCCGTATCGGAACATTGCGCATAAACGGGATCCTTGCAAGAGGGAGCTCAAGATTTAAGGAAACCTCGGTCAGGAAACTGTATCCTTTTTATATGAATGAGATGGTGGACTTCAATCCTGCACTCATAAGCGGATACAAGGTAATGCTGCATGACCTGAGCCCGGAAAAGGAGAAGGATACCGTCCAGGCTGAGGTGGACAGGCATCATCTCGGAAATCAGATGCGGGATATGGCGCTGCAGGGTTCAAAGTATACCGGAGTTTCACCGCTTTTCACGTTTTCAAAGGTTAAGAGTGCAAGCTACAGCTACTGCCTGCTTCCTATGTGGACATGCAAGTTTGTCTATAAAGGGATGACCTATATTTTCGGCATGAACGGTCAGACGGGAGAGGCGATGATAGAGCAGCCTCCCGGAATGGCTGAAAAGTGGCGGATCGAGAATATGGGAAGTGTACAGGGCAAGCCTAAGATATGGGTGAACCGCCTGATCTTTGCGGCTGTAATGATAGCGGCGGTGCTTGCGGTGATGGCAATCGGCCCCGGATTCATAGGGTGGCTTATTGCCATAGCGGTCTTTGTGACGGCCATATGCATCTTCTGTGTCAAAGAGGGGCGCAGACAGCTGGAGCACATGAGTGACGGGACCAGGGTATATGATGATGACCCGGAAGGACTTTTTGAGGGCCCTTCAGTAGCAGCCCTGGGAACCCCGGGTGAGATAACTGTGGAAGTAGCCCGCGATGAGAAGCGCAGGACGACGAAGGAGAAGGCTCCTAATATCATGCTGGACAGTAAGATGTATCAGTGACGGATTTTTTCTTTTAGTATATCTTCACAAAAATTTACATGACAGTTTTATAAATAAAGAAGGAGTTTTTTTAAATTATGTATTGACATACATAAGGGAAAAGCGTTATAAATATTATGTAAGCGCTTACATATATGGGTTTATTATGTGTATGCGCAGATCAATAAGTGAACAATAATCCGTCATGGGATAAAAATATACTAAAAAAATATACTAATCGGAGGTTGATTATCATGAAAAAATTTATGGATGAGGATTTCATGCTCTATAACGATACGGCAAAGCATCTGTTCCATGACTATGCAGAGGCGTTGCCTATAATCGATTACCACTGCCATATCTCACCGCAGGAAATATATGAGGACAGGCGGTATGACAATATTGCGCAGATCTGGCTGGGTGGAAAGAATCCTGACGGCAGCTATTTCGGCGATCATTATAAATGGCGTGTAATGAGGTCCAATGGCGTATCCGAGGACAGGATCACAGGGGATGCAGAGCCTTTTGAAAAATTTCTGGAGTTTGCAAAGGCGCTGGAGATGGCCATTGGAAACCCCATGTACCACTGGTCAAATCTCGAACTGAAGAAGTATTTTGGCATCACCGAACCCCTGACAGAGGACAATGCAAAGGAAATCTGGGATAAGACATCCGATATGCTGCAGAACGATCCCGAGCTTTCTGTCCGCGGCATCATCAGTAAATCAAATGTTGCATTTGTAGGCACTACGGATGATCCCATTGACAGCCTGGAGTGGCATGAGAAGCTTGCAAAGGAAGATCTTGGATTTAAGGTATGTCCTTCGTTCCGTCCCGACAAGGCGATCAATATAACAAAAGATGGATTTGCTGATTATATCAAAAAGCTGGCGGCAAGCGTCGGCAAGGAAAATTTCGAGAGCGCACAGGAAGTATGTGATGCGCTGAATGAACGTCTTGATTTCTTCAAGGCTCATGGATGCAAGGCTTCTGACCACGGCATCGATTATGTGATGTTCAGAAAGGGAAGCGATGAGATTGCGGATGCAGCATTCCGCAAGGCTATGAACGGCGAGGAGATCAGCTTGGAGGAGGCAGAGGTTTACCAGACAAAGTTGCTCTTGAGCCTTGCAAGGAAATACCATAAGGAAAATGTGGTGATGGAGATCCACTATTCCTGCACAAGGAATGTAAATGAGCGGATGTTTAAGATCGAGGGGCCGGACACCGGTTTCGATATGATAGCGAAGAGCAATTGTTACAATGAGCTTGCAGAACTTTTCTCGGAACTGGATAAGACGAATGAGCTCCCAAAGACCATAGTATTCTCGCTTGACCATAACGATTTCAACCAGATTACTACCTGCCTGGGACCCTTCCAGTCAGATGAAGTTCCGGGGAAGATGCAGCTTGGTGCCGCATGGTGGTTCCTTGATACCAGGGATGGCATGGAAGAGCAGATGAAATCCCTTGGAAATCTTGGCCTTTTGGGTAATTTCGTAGGAATGCTTACAGATTCACGTTCATTCCTCTCATACACAAGGCATGACTATTTCAGAAGAATAGCCTGCAACCTGATCGGCAAGTGGGTAGAGGATGGCGAGTATCCCAATAATGAGAAGTCGCTTAAGAAGATAGTGGAGGGAATCTCATACTACAACGCAGAGAGATATTTCGGAATTTAAATCAGAGTGTCAACAAATAAACCAAACTAACAAAGGAGAAAAACAATGGCAAAGCTTAACTATGAAGTGTTGGAAAAATCGGGTTATGACGGATATATTTTAAAGGAAGCACCTGTAAAGATGCTGCAGTTCGGTGAGGGTAATTTCCTCCGAGCATTCGTTGACTATTTCTTCGACATGTCAAACGAAAAGGCAGGATGGAATGGCAAGGTGGCACTGCTGCAGCCTATAGCTCAGGGACTTTCAGATATGATAAATGAGCAGGAAGGTCTCTACACACTTTATCTCCGTGGATCCGAAAAGGGAGAAAAGATAGATCGCAAGCGTGTGATCTCTGTTGTTGACAAGTGCTACAGCCCTGTAACGGACTGGGAAGCAGTAAAGGAAATTGCAAAGAGCGAAGATCTCGAATATGTTTCCAGCAATACAACTGAGGCCGGCATTGTTTATGATCCCGCATCAAGACCTGATCAGGTGCCCCCTTCATCATTCCCTGCAAAGCTGGCAGTACTCCTTCATGAGCGTTTCCTTGCAGGCGGAAAGGGACTGGTAATCCTTTCCTGCGAGCTTATAGACAATAACGGCAAAGAGCTTCAGAAGATAATCGTAAAGCATATTGACGACTGGGGATGGGGTGAAGATTTCAAGAAATGGATCAATGAGGACTGCCTTTTTTGCTCCACGCTTGTTGACCGTATCGTTCCCGGACGCATCCGCGATCCCAAGGAAGTTGAGGAGCTTGAGAAGATCAACGGCTATGAGGATCCCCTTCTTGATGTGGGCGAGGTGTTCGGAGTCTGGTACATCGAAGGACCCGAGTGGCTTGAAGAGAAACTCCCGTTCAAGAAGGCCGGTGTAAATGTACATGTTGTTCCTGATGTAACACCGTACAAGAAGCGCAAGGTACGTATCCTTAACGGCGCACATACAGGTTTTGTTCTTGGCGCATACCTTTCCGGCCAGGACATCGTCCGCGACTGCATGCACAACGAGACCATCAAGGGATTCATGAACAAGATGCTTTTTGATGAAGTTATCCCTGTGTTGCCACTTGATAAGCAGGACTGCGATGATTTTGCAGCGGCAGTTACAGACCGCTTCAATAATCCTTTTGTAAATCATGAGCTGATGAGCATTTCACTCAATTCCACATCCAAGTGGAAGGCACGCAATATGCCGTCATTCCTTGAGTACATAGAGGAGTTCGGAAAGCTTCCGACAGCACTTACAATGAGCCTGGCGGCATACATTGCTTTTTATTCAAGCGGAATAAAGGAGCGTACAGAGGACGGTCTTATCTGTGTCCGTCCTAAGGGAAATGACTACAAGGTACAGGATGATGCGTGGGTGCTTGATTTCTACTATGCAAACAAGGATGCGGATGATGAGACACTGGTTAAGGAGGTCCTCTCCAATGAGAAGATGTGGGATCAGGATCTGACCAGGATTGATGGCCTGTATGATACAGTACTTGCAGACCTTAAGCTGATCCGCAGCGAGGGCGCAGAAGCAGCATACAAGAGCGTTTTATGATAATGCAGTACAGGATGGCCGTACGGGACAGAACGTTTCGTACGGCTATGTTTAAGATTTAAAAGAAAGAGGAAAAAATGCAGCTTATAAAGATACACCCTTCAGATAATGTGGCTGTTGCACTGGAAGATATTCCTGCAGGCACTGAAGTAACTGTGGATGGGAAAAAAGTTATTGTCACTGAACTTATAAAGCGCGGACATAAGCTGGCACTTGCTCCCATAGCATGCGGAAGCTTTGTGACAAAGTATGGCAACACCATAGCGGAGGCAACAGCGGATATTGCTGAAGGAGCATGGGTACATACCCATAATGTAAAGACCACTCTTAAAGAAGGCGGCGAGTATGTATATGATCATAAGCTTTATGATCTTCCGTCAACTAAAGAGCGAAGCTTCATGGGATACCGCAGGAAGGACGGCCGTGCGGCAATCCGCAATGAGATATGGATCATTCCTATTGTCGGATGCGTAAACGGCATCGCAAAGCAGATCGTTGAAGAAACACAGGATCTTGTAAAGGGAAGCATTGAAGGCATATATACTTTCCCTCATCCTTTCGGCTGCTCACAGCTCGGTGGCGACCTTGAGCAGACAAAACGGCTGCTTGCGGCCCTTGTAAGGCATCCAAATGCCGGCGGAGTTCTATGTTTAGAGCTTGGCTGTGAAAACCTTACTCACGATCTGTTTCTCAGTGAGCTTGGTGAGTACGATCCCGAGCGGGTGAAATTTCTAAAATGTCAGGATGTGAGCGATGATGTCGGCGAAGGCGTAAAGATCGTTAAAGAGCTTGCGTCATATGTAGCAGGTTTTGTTCGTGAGGAAATTCCGGCATCGGAGCTGGTAGTAGGTATGAAGTGCGGCGGAAGTGACGGACTCTCCGGGATCACCGCCAATCCTGCAGTAGGCAGATTCTCTGACAGGCTCATATCCCTCGGCGGTTCAACAGTATTGACAGAAGTTCCGGAGATGTTCGGTGCGGAAAATATTCTTTTCTCACGATGCGAGAACGATGATGTATTCAGAAAAGCAGTTGGAATGGTCAATGATTTCAAAGACTATTTTGTAAGCCACGGCCAGGTGGTATATGAGAACCCCAGTCCCGGCAACAAGGACGGCGGAATCACCACGCTGGAGGATAAGTCCTGCGGCTGTGTTCAGAAGGGCGGAAGCGCTCAGATCGTAGATGTGCTTAAGTATGCCGAGCCTGTTACAAAGAAAGGGCTGAATGTACTTAGCGGCCCCGGAAACGATCTTGTATCGGCAACGGATCTTACGGCAGCAGGTGCCCACCTCATTCTTTTCACCACGGGACGCGGTACACCTTTCGGAGCACCCGCGCCTACGGTAAAGATTTCGACCAATACGGCCCTGTATGAAAAGAAGTCCGCCTGGATAGATTTCAATGCCGGTTCGGTTGCAGAAGGCGAAGACCTTGATGATGCAGGTGAGAGGCTTCTTGACTTCGTGATTGAGATAGCAAGCGGAAAGCAGACTAAGACAGAAGAAAGAGGCATCCGTGAGATATCAATTTTCAAGGACGGCGTAGTACTATAAATTATTAATATATTAGTAATCCACAGGAGGAAATAAAAATGTTTGGTTTTGGTGCAATGATACAGAAGCTTAAGGCTGATCCCAAGAGGATCGTTCTGACTGAGGGTGAGGATCCCCGCATACTCGAGGCGGCATCCCGTCTTTTGGCCAGTAGCTTCTTAACTCCCATTCTTCTTGGAGATGAGCAGGAAGTCATGAATGCGGCGGAGGAAGCCGGATTCAATATCAGGGGCGCACATATCATCAATCCCCTGACCTATGATAAGATAGATGATGTTGTAAAAGAATTCTATGAAATCCGCAAGGAAAAGGGCATGACAATGGAGAAAGCTGCCAAGCTTATGCAGCAACGTAATTATTTCGGAACGATGCTCGTAAAGATGGGCGTTGCGGACTGTCTGCTCGGCGGAGCTACCTATTCAACTGCTGATACTGTCCGTCCTGCACTTCAGATCATAAAGACCAAACCCCGCAACTCCATAGTAAGCTCATGCTTCATTCTTGTTCGTCCCGGTGCTACCGGTGAAAATGAAGTGCTGGCAATGGCAGACTGCGCTATCAATATACAGCCTTCAGAGGATGAGCTGGTTGAGATATGCGGTGAGACGATAAACTGTGCGAAGATATTCGGCGTTGATCCCAAGGTTGCATTCTTAAGCTACTCAACACATGGCTCAGGAAAGGGTGATTCCGTAGATAAGATGCGTAACGCAGCAGCAAAAGCAAGGGAGGAATATCCCGATGTTCCTATCGATGGAGAGCTTCAGTTTGACGCAGCTGTTTCACCCAGAGTTGCAAGACAGAAGGCACCGGGATCCTCGGTTGCAGGCTATGCAAATACATTTATTTTCCCGGACATTAATGCCGGCAATCTGGGCTACAAGATAGCACAGCGTATGGGTAATTTCGAGGCATATGGCCCGATCCTTCTTGGCCTTAACGCACAGGTTAACGATCTGTCGAGAGGCTGTAACGCGCTGGAAGTTTATTCAATGGCAATAATCACAGCTGCGCTGACCTGATATACTGTTACAGTAACAGTATATCCAGTACTTTGATTACATTTTATGAACAATAACTGCATCAGGATGACACACGGATCGATTATATGATCCGGTGACTGACGGATGGCTGAAGATAAAACATGAAAGGGGTAAGAAAATGGAATTAAGAACCGCAGCATCACCCAGGGATGTGAAACATTACGATACAAAGAGGCTTCGTGAGGAATTCCTTATAGAGAAGGTTTTTCATGAGGACGAGATTTATCTTGTTTACAGTCATATAGACCGTATTATCACAGGCTCGGCGATGCCTGTGGGAAAGGTATTAAAGCTTGAAGCCGGCGATGAGCTTCGTGCATCATATTTCCTTGAGAGAAGGGAAATGGGAGTTATCAATATAGGCGGTGCGGGTGTTATCACCATTGACGGTAAAAAATATGAGGTAGAGAGCCGAAACGGCATGTATATCGGTATGGGTGCAAAGGATATCACTTTTGAAAGCATTGACTCATCCGCACCTGCAAAGTTCTATATCAATTCCGCACCTGCTCATACCACTTATCCTACAGTGCTCATTAAGCGTGAAGGTGTAGCGGGTGAGGGCGAAGTAGTAATAAAGGATGAAAACAAGAAACACCTGGGTACAGTGGAGGATGCTAACAGGCGTACCATAAATAAGTACATTCTTCCGGGACAGGTAGAGAGCTGCCAGCTGGAGATGGGAATGACACAGCTTGAACCCGGAAGTGTATGGAACACGATGCCCTGCCATACCCATGACCGACGCATGGAAGTATACCTGTATTTTGATCTTCCCGAGGATGCATTCGTAATGCATTACATGGGAGAACCCCGGGAAACACGCCACATCGTCATGAGGAATGAACAGGCAGTGATCTCACCCAGCTGGTCCATTCACTCCGGTGCAGGCTCCAGAAACTACACATTCATATGGGGCATGGTAGGCGAGAACCAGGACTTTGATGATATGGATGATGTGAGGAATCAGGATCTGTTATAAATTCTGAGCAGTTACCATTGATGCCGCAAAGCGGCGGAAGGAGAGAAAATGAAAATTGCACTTATAAATGAAAATTCGCAGGCTGCAAAAAACGGTATCATATACAATGCCCTTAAAAAAGTAGCGGATGAAAAGGGATACGATGTTGATAATTACGGAATGTACAGTGCTGATGATAAAGCACAGCTCACCTATGTACAGAATGGTATCCTGGCAGCGATTCTGCTCAATTCCGGCGCGGCTGATTTTGTTGTTACCGGATGCGGCACAGGCGAAGGGGCTATGCTTGCGCTTAATTCTTTTCCGGGAGTTATTTGCGGACATGTGACAAATCCTCTTGATGCATATACATTTGCACAGATCAATGACGGCAATGCAATTGCCATTCCTTTTGCCCTCGGTTTCGGATGGGGCGGAGATCTTAATCTGGAATATATTTTTGAAAAGCTTTTTTCCGAACCCTTTGGCGGTGGATATCCCAAGGAGAGGGTAGTGCCTGAACAGCGTAATAAGAAGATCCTTGACGGCGTAAGGGAGCAGGCATTCAAGCCTCTTGATGAGATCCTGAAAAGCCTTGACAGGGAGCTTGTGAAAGGTGCGATCGCAGGCGAGAAGTTTGATGAGCTTTTCTCTGCGTCCGCAAAGGATGAGAAGCTTATCGCACTGGTAAAGGAACTCAAGTCCTGATCACAGCAAAGGAGAAATATTAAGATGAACATTTTGGTTATAAACTGTGGCAGCTCATCTTTGAAGTATCAGCTCATTAATTCCGATAATGAGTCCGTACTGGCAAAGGGACTTGCCGAGCGTATAGGGATCGACGGAAGCTTGCTTACACATACGCCTGCAGGAAAGGACAAAGTAAAGCTTGAAATACCCATGCCTGATCATAAGGAGGCGGTTCGTCTCGTGATCGAGGCACTGCTGGATGCTGAGCACGGCGTTATAGGTTCACTGTCCGAAATCGGAGCTGTGGGACACAGAGTAGTGCATGGTGGGGAAAAATTCAATAGGGCAGTTGTCATAGATGACAGCGTGATAAAGGACATCGAGGAGCTGAGTGCGCTGGCACCGTTGCACAATCCTGCAAACCTTATCGGTATACATGCCTGTGCTGAAAATATGCCGGGCGTTAAGCAGGTGGCAGTATTTGATACGGCATTTCATCAGACAATGCCGGAGAAGGCATATATGTATGGTATTCCTTACGAGTACTATGAGAAGTACAAGATCCGTCGTTATGGTTTCCACGGTACAAGCCATGATTATGTTTCTGCCCGTGCTGCTGAGATCCTTGGAAAGAAAAGGGAAGATCTGAAGATCATAGTATGTCACCTGGGAAACGGAGCCAGTATTTCAGCAGTAAAGAATGGAAAATGTATCGATACCTCAATGGGACTGACTCCTTTGGAAGGTCTTATTATGGGAACCCGTTCCGGTGATCTTGATCCTGCTATTCTTGATTTCCTCTGTGAAAAGGAGGGGCTGTCTTCATCGGAGATGAATACGGTGCTTAATAAAAAGTCAGGTGTACTGGGACTTTCCGGCGGGCTTTCCAGTGATTTCCGTGATCTTGATGATGCTGCGGAAAAGGGGAACAAGCTTGCAAAACTTGCATTAAGTGCATATTGCTACCGTGTAGCTAAGTATATCGGTTCATATGCAATAGCAATGCAGGGTGTGGATGTGATCGCATTTACTGCAGGTATCGGAGAGAACAGTGCCGGTGTACGCGCAGATGTATGTTCATATTTGGGATTTCTTGGAGCTGTGGTTAATGAGGAAGCTAATAAGGTGCGCGGTGAAGAAAAAGTTATCACAGAGCCTGAGAGCAAAGTGACAGTGATGGTTGTTCCTACAAATGAAGAGCTGTCTATTGCAAGACAGACATTGGCACTGTTATAAGAAGAATATAACAAGACTATTGCTAATATTTTTTCAGGATAATTGCAATAATGTGAAAACCGCAGACTATAAACTAAAAAGTCTGCGGTTTTATATATGCTGAGTCAAAAGTATAACAAACGACAATTTTGACAGCTTCAAGAGGTGCATTTCAATACAAAATCTCAAAATCTGTGCCTATTCACATAGAGTGGATCATTGATTAAGGACTGCTCAACTAAAAGTAAGAACGATCCGGAACAGTAAAAAAGTTTTGTAACGGAAGGAGTAAATATGCAGACAATACTGGAAGAGTCGGATATAGTTATTGCGGGGGAATATTATACAGGTGATACCGGTGCATATGCAATCCACCCTGATGGCCGTCCCTATGGGACATTCCGCACATCCACTTTAAGGGTTTATGGAGACCGTGCTGTCTTCAAAAACTGCACTTTTGAAAATACTGCAGGACCTGGAAAGCAGGTGGGGCAGGCGATTGCTCTTTATCTGGATGGTGATGATATTTCATTGGAGGATTGTGTATTAAAGGGACATCAGGATACATTATTCCTTGCGCCTCTTCCCGTTAAGGAAGTACAGAAGGATGGGTTTCTCGGTGCAAGACAGGTGACACCGAGGATTCCAAGGACAGTGCACTTTAAACGCTGCCGTATAGAAGGTGGTGTAGATTTTATATTCGGTGGTGCAACAGCATACTTTGATGACTGTGAGTTTGTTAATATCGAGCCCGGCTATGTGTTTGCCCCCTGTACCCCAAAGGATGTGGAGACCGGTTTCGTAGCAAGGCGCTGCAAATTCCTCCGTACGGAGAATGTTGCGGATGGAAGCTGCTACATAGGACGCCCCTGGAGAGAGTATGCAAAAGTTTTGCTTGAAGACTGCTATCTGGATGCCCATATTCATCCGGAAGGTTTTGCAGACTGGAACGGCCGCGGTATTCTCGGCGGAGTGGTATTCGAAGAGCACGGCTCATACGGTCCGGGAGCAGACAAGATGTCCCGCCTGCCGTGGGTACGCAGGGGATGAAGCATTTGAAAACAGAAGATATTAATTATCTGCTGTTTTTCTTATGCCTTTTTTAATAAAATGTGGAAAAGTCTCATTCACTTGTTTCATTGTTTGTTACGGATTTGTCATCGGAAAATATATCACATGTATTACGAGAGCTTAACTGTAACGATATCTGAATTACTTGGAAAAAAATACTGTTATGTAAGGAGAATAGAATGATAAAGAATATAGTCTTTGACATCAGCAATGTCCTGGCTCCCTTCAGGTTTAAAGAGTTCCTTGCAGAAAAGGGTTTTGACGGAGCTATGATAAAAAGGATTATCAAGGCTTCCGCCATGACGCCGTACTGGACTGAATATGAAAAGGGGAAGCTTACATATGAGGAAGCAATGAATGGTTTTATCAGTACAGATCCTGATATTGCAGATGAACTGCGTAAAGCCTATGACTCGTGCTCGGGAATTATGGGCAGATATGAATACACCGAGGACTGGATAAGTTCGTTAAAGGAAGCCGGTTATAAGCTTTACTGCATTACTAATTTTACACCTGCCGGGTATGAGCAGTGCTACGACTGTATTTCTTTTGTAGAGAAATTTGATGGGTGTGTCTATTCGTTTAGGGAGGGCGTTGCGAAGCCGGATCCGGAGATATATAAGATCCTGTTAAACCGCTATAGCCTGAAAGCAGAAGAATGTGTGTTTATCGATGATACGGAAGAAAATGTAATTGGCGCCGGAAAGCTTGGGGTAATAGGAATAGTATTTACCGGATATGAAGATGCGGCTTCCAGACTCAGCGAGATCTTAAATCGGTAAAAATCTATATGTTCTGACTTGATGATCTGTTTATGCCGGCAGGTTTGAAAGAATGAGCTAAAAAGCGAAGCAGCGTCTGGCGAATGACATCACATTAGGCAAGCTGCCGGTTTTAGAAAATTAGTGGTACACTGCAAGTGGAACAAACTGTGTATTGTGTGTTTTTAGATATTAAGAAAGGAATCTTGGAATGAATCTGAACTTAAAGAACAAAGGAATAAAGAGTTTAGCAGCGTTGTGCCTGTGTGCTTCTCTTGCGGCATGTGGGGAAAAACCTCAGGCTGATCTGCCGGATGAGGGCGCAGTTTTGGAAAATGCCGGTAATGCATCCGAGCTGTTGGCATCGGCAGAGGGAAGCAAAAGAAAGGTTATAATCGATACCGATACCGGTGCGGATGACGCATCAGCGCTTATACTGGCTGCTAAGGATCCTTATATAGAGATTGAAGGCGTAACGGTGCTGGTGGGAAATGTGGATCTGGAACAGAGTACAAAGAATGCGCTTATGGCACTGGAGATAGCGGGGTGTGATGCACCTGTATACAAAGGATCTGCTGAAACCTTTGATGGTACGGAAAAGATAGCTTTCAGCGTATTTGGAAGTGACGGAATGGGTGATGCAGATATAATCCATCCTTCAAGAGAGGCAGAAGATGGTGATGCTATAGATTTTATCATTGACACCGTTAAGGCAAATCCGGGCGAGATAGAGATCATAGCACTGGGACCGGCGACAAATGTGGCCAAGGCTATCGAAAAGGATCCTGAGGCTATGAAGAATGTAAAGATGATATGGTCAATGGGTACGGCGGGTCTTGGACCGGGTAATGCATCACCGGTGGCAGAGTTCAATGTATACGCAGATGCAATGGCATATAAGATCATGTTGGATTCGGGACTGCCTGTAACGGTGGTAGGACTGGATGTGTGCGATGATGAAGCACAATGGACGGATGATCAGTTTGAGAAGCTAAAGACACAGGGCGAAGTGGGGGAGTTTGTTTCATTGTCTTTTGGAAAGATCCGCGATTTTTACAAGGCTAATGGTTCTGAAACTGTCATGAACTGTGATAGTGTCGCTATGATGTGCGCACTGTATCCTGCTTTTATCAAAGACAGGATAAGCACTCATGGAAGCTGCATAGCGGATGAAGGAGAGACTTACGGTATGGTGCTTTTTTACAAGGAGGGATTTACCTACGACGCAGTTCCAAATGATATGATCTACAATGTGGATCTGATCACGGATGTAGACAAAGCCGGATATTTTGAGGATTATCTTTCACTGATAAGTAATGATAAGTAATTGAACTAAAACTTCCCACACTGTGTAGTCTTGTCTGACGGTGGTTTATCCCTTTTTCCGAAAAGCAACAGGTGTTATGCCCACACTTTTTGTGAAGCATGAAGAAAAATAATCGGAGTTGGAAAAGCCGGTATCCAGAGCAATCTCGGAAACCGGTTTTTTTGTGTTAAGGAGCAGTTCCTTTGCATGGCGTATCCTTACATTGGTAAGGTAGCGGGAAAATGATGTGCCGACCTGTGCGGAAAAGAGTCTGGAAAAATGACCCTCGGAAAAGCCGGCATCTTCGGCTGCGTCAGCCAGACGTATATCTTCCATATAATGCTGTTCTATATAAAATGTAGCATTAAGTATGGTATCGGAAAGCTCGTTCTTAAAATGCAGTATCTGTGAGCCCTTGTCGCATTCATTGATAAGCAGCATCAGTCTGTAGAGCATGCCGCAGAGTACAGTCTCGCTGTAGGGTGCGTTTTCTTTATATATTCTCAGCATATCTTCAAAGTATAGTGCAATTTTTGCGGAGTCTTCTTCGCTGAAGGTAAGGAGTTTTTGTTCAAAGATGCGGTTCCATATGTATGGATCGACTTCGCTGCAAAATCTTTCGGCCAGTTTGTCGGATACTTTGATGAGATAGTTTTCGTAGGGTTTATCACTTATGGAAAAAGTACGGTGGTAGACAAGGGGCGGCATCAGAGTCACATTTCCGGCGTGGGCTTCAAATCGCGTCGTAGGTGTAATGATACGGCGGTCTCCTGAGATAAGATAGCCTATGCTGTAGTGTGACTGTGCTATTTCCATCTGCGGCATGCGGTAGTCAGCGGCAAGATGGCGCTTCTGTACTGTGATAATGGTATTTTTCGGCATCCGTATCGGCATGTCCACACCTCCTTTTCACGATTCCGGAATTTACTCTTGCAAGAGTTATCCGACACAGGCATTTGCTTTTGCAAACCGGAACCTCGGATTCCAATTCAGCCAATCTATTTCCATAATATCATAATATCTAAGTTTTTTGTATCAACTTCACATTATAACAAAGGAAATCCTTATTTTTATGACATATAATAAACAATAAGCTGAGTATATCTTTACCTGATTTCAGGTGGAAACCGGTAAGGGAAGTCAGGCAAACATACAAATAAGGAGGCGTGTCATGAAATCAGTAAAAGATCAGAGATGGCTTTTTGCAAAGGATATTGAAGGAGAAAATGCAGGGGAAGGCGTGGTTCGTTATGTTAAGAGCTACACTGATGAAGTGATGGTTGTGGAGAATCACTTCAAAAAGGGCGCTGTGGGGGCACTGCACAGCCATCCGCACACGCAGATAACTTATGTTATATCCGGAAGTTTTGAGTTTACGATAGGCGATGAGACAAAGGTTGTAAACTGTGGAGACACGTTGTTAAAAAAGGACGGTATCCTTCACGGCTGTGTGTGTCTTGAAGAAGGCGTGCTCCTTGATATCTTTTCACCCATGAGAGAGGATTTTGTATGATTGAGGTAAAGATCGACAAACTGTACAGGTACGATAGAAAGTCGGAACCATGTTTTATTGGTTTTCCGCTGCCTAAAGGAACTCTTTATGATGATAAAAAGGTTTACCTTTATGACGGCAATATCACACTTCCGTTACAGTCAAAGGTGACCGGACGCTACGATGACGGATCTATCCGCTTTTTATTTCTGCGTTTTCTTGCCGATCTTCCTGCCAATAAAGGTATGACGCTGGAATGCGAATTTGAGGAAAGTGAAATTAAGAACCGCGGACAGGTGCAAAAGTATGATTTTTCACCGATTGAGACCGCAGATACAGGTGACGGATATCATATACAGACAACATATGATAAAACAAAAAAGATTTTTTCTTTCAGCATAAGGAACCATGCTGATTTTGTATTTGAATATATCACAGCCAATGTAAGAACATGGACTGCCAATCAGATAGAGGGGCCGGTTCTTAAGGACAAAGACAATGATACATATGGGATAAAGCTTGGGGAATGGCAGGAAGTTGAGAAAGGTCCTGTATGTGCGGTATTTAAGAATTATGGAAAACACATAAAGGCAAACGGAGAAATTGGTCCTGAATTTGAGATAAAGCTTACGGCATATGCCGGAAAGACATGGGTTGAGTGTTCCTACAGACTTATAAATACAACGGACGAGGCTTTCGAAGTAAAATGCCTGGAACTGGATCTGTGGCGTGATGTAACACTTAAGGATACGGTAACGAGCTGTGCTTACATTCCAAAGAATCCCGATTCCACAGGATGCGGGGATACGGCAAAAGGTACGGATAATGAGATGGTGTGCCATGCTCCGTCTACAGATGTGGCAGAGAAGATCGTGGAGTCTCTTTCTTCAGATGAAGTGCGTACCATTGCAGCAACTTCGAATTATAAAACAGATTATCTGATTGGAAAAAACGGAGCAGGAGTCGGCAGAGTCATAGATGCGGAGTGGCTTTTAAAAGAAGCCAATGAGCATTTTGCTGAGGTATTCTACGGAACTTTCTTCGCAGACTGTACGGATAAGGACGGCGGCGTGGCGGCAACAGTTTTCCAGGCACAGCAGAATTATCCCAAAACAGTAATTGCGGGAGAAGGCGGTATTCGTGTAATGCTTGTTCCACAGGATGTAGAACATGTCGTATTACAGAGCGGTATGTCGAGAGAACAGAAGTGCCTGCTTCATTTTCATGATGCATCGATGTCTGTTAGTGAGATCAACAATCGAAGCATCATTTACCAGATGCCGGACAGACCGTATGTTTCACCTGCTGTACATGCGGCATCGGGAGTATGGCCTGATATATTTCCTAAAAAGACAGATGTTAAGGTAGAGCAGAATCTGGTATGCCGTGCAGATGCCCACGGCCGTGCATATGGAATGCTTCATTTTGGAGATTCCTATGACAGCAATTACACAGCCCAGGGACGCGGGGGCGGAAGGCTTGTATGGTGCAATAATGAGTATGATTATCCGCACTCCTGTGCGCTGCTTTATGCAAGGACAGGCATACGACGCTTTCTTGATTATAACATCGCATCATGCAGCCACTGGATGGATGTTGATGTGTGCCACTACCATAGTGATTCTCTTTATATTGGCGGTCAGTGGGAACATACGGCAGGGCATTGTGAGAACGGTGTAATGGTATGTTCGCATGAATGGGTGGAAGGGCTTCTTGATTACTATCATTTTACCGGAGATGAGAGAGGGCTGGAGACGGCAGTCGGTATCGGTGAAAATGTGAACAGGCTGCTGGAACTTCCCATGTATGCCAAGGCCGGAGAAGCTAATGCGAGAGAGACCGGCTGGGCTCTCAGGACACTGACGGCTCTGTATGTTGAAACAAATGATAAAAAATGGCTGGAGAAATGTGACAGGATAGTTAATGATTTCAAAGTATGGGAAGAGCAGTACGGTCACTGGCTTGCACCTTATACCGACAATACGCTGGTGCGTGTAGGCTTTATGATTTCCATTGCTGTGGGAAGCCTGATGCGTTATTACCGTGTATTTCCGGATCAGGAACTGAAAGAAATGATACTCAGAGCTGTGGATGATCTGGTGGAGAACTGCTATGTGGAAGAGTGGGGTGTGTTCTACTATAAAGAACTTCCGAGCCTTAACCGCGTGGGAAATAACACACTTTTGCTGGAGGCTCTTACTGCGGCATACGACTTAAGTGGAGACAGAAAATATCTCGACTACGGTATTGAGACATTTAACAACGCGATATCGGATAAACAGCCGTTAGCCGGCGGAGCTAAGAGAAAGGAAGAAAGTGCGGTTCTGGTCGGGAGCACAAGCAGCAAGGGCTTTGCTCAGAGTATGATACCGCTCAGTACTTATTATAGGGCAGTTTCAGAATGCTGATTGAATGAGTCGGCGGAGTGGGAGATTTTTGTTTGTTATTTAAATTGTGACTGGTCTAAACATTATTGTAGATCTGTGTAGAGCAATACAGGAATTTGATTATGAAAAAGATTGACATGACAAAAGGTCCCATAATGGGCAACATACTTCTTTTTGCACTTCCGATAATTGTGGGAAATATACTGCAGTATCTTTATACCACGGTTGATACACTTGTAATAGGAAAGTACTGTGATTACAAGGCTATAGCATCAGTAGGAACAAGCTCACAGCCGATAGAGGTTTTGTTATGTGTTTTTCTCGGAATAGGTACAGGTGTAAGCATACTTGTTTCGCAGCATATTGGTGCCGGACATCGTGACAAGGTAAAGGATGCTTGTGTAACAGCGGTATCTCTTGTATATTACTGTGGCATATCTGTAGCTGTTATCGGATGGTTTGTAGCCCCGCTCCTGCTTAAGCTCTTAGGTGTTCCTGCGGATGTATGGGATAATGCTTTGCTATACACACGCCTGGTGCTGTGCGGAGCCGTAGGAAATATAGGCTACAATATGAATGCGGGAATACTGCGAGGGGCAGGAGACAGCAGGGCATCCCTTTATTTTCTTTTTGTATCATGTGTGGCTAATGTGGTGCTGGATGTAGTATTTGTTGCATATGTTGGCTGGGGAGTCGGCGGAGTGGCTTTGGCTACCGCTATTGCAATGTTTCTTTCATGGCTATTCAGCATAGTTTATATCAGGAAGAGATATCCTGAGCTTGGACTTCCCTGGTTTCCCGGCAGGATAGTCTGGAGCGAGATGAGGAAGATCCTGGGAATAGGGCTTCCCATAGGACTTAATAATTCACTTTTTTCCTTCGGACATATGGCGATGCAGGGACTTGTTAATTCCCAGGGTTCCGTGATCATGGCGGGATGCTCCATTTCCGGAAGAGTGACAGGCATTGCAAACATGGCCATAACGGGAATATCCGCAGCGGCTACCACTTTTTCAGGACAGAATTTTGGCGCAGGAAATATAAAGCGCCTTCGCGAAGGACAGATAATGATTCCGGCGGTTTCGGGACTTATCACCCTTTCATTCGGAGTGATATTTATAATGCTGCGTATGCCTATACTCAGGATGTTTACGGATGAAGCGCCGGTGCTGGATTTTGCCCAGGGATTTGTATGCGTGATGCTTCTAAGCCAGTGGATGTATGCGGTATTTAACGGCATATCGTGTATTGTTAACGGAACCGGAAGGGTAAAATATACTACCGTGATCAATCTGATGATGCTGTGGGCAGTGCGCATTCCCGCAGCGTATCTTATAGCAGCATTTATTGACGGAAAATATTACATGTACAGTTTTCCCATATCATTTGGTTTCGGAATGATCTGCATGATAGCTTACTATATTATTTCTCCTTCATGGAAAGCACTGATGGCAGAAGCAGCTCCTGATAAAGAAAATGATCAGAAAAAAGTTAATTTTTTAGGATTTGTGATGAAGAGAATCTGAAGGGTTAAAAACTGGTTAGAAAAGGGAGTCTATCCTGAAATCAAGTTAGAATTGTCCGGACTGCTTGTGCGTGATATAATCCACGCATAAGCAGTTTTTCTATATTATGAAATTCTTTAGAGCGTCGGCTCATTCTTGTAATTCTGAAATTCCTGCTTATGATTCCAAGAAAACCGGCAGGGATTCGATGTACTTGTTTACCGTGTTATTCCTGCCAAAAACTGTATGAGTAGGGCAAAAGTATGATGAGTTGAAGTTGTCAAATATGTTGGACAAATTGACACCCTACAATATAGGGCATATAATAATGAAAGACTAACTATTAGAAATAGTCAAGAAAAAGTTTTTAAAACAGAAATGTTTTGAATATAGTGGCGGTGACTATATCATCGCAATCAGTACATTGAAAATTGCATGACAAATAGAGCATCAGTAATGGTGCTCTGCCAAGAAGATATGATATTGGAATGATTAATTAGCTTTTACGTATTTCTGACCAGATGTTTCGAGTTGATATATGACTCGAATGAGCTTCTTTGCGGCATGGGATAATGCAACATAATAATGTTTGCCTTCGGCTCGTTTCTTGGCTAAGTAAGCCTTGAATGTTGGATCCCATAAGCAGACATACGTGGTGGCATTATACAAGGCATATCGTAGATATC
>KK211275.1:164522-858586 GCA_000621425.1 Lachnospiraceae bacterium AB2028 | reverse complement strand
GCGGGTATCGCATCAATCATAAAACGGTACAGAAGTTGATGAAACAGAGTTGTCTGAAGTGTGAAATCAGGAGAAAAAGGTATCGTTCTTACAAAGGAGAAGTGGGTAAAGTTGCACCTAATATTATCGCGAGAAACTTTGAGGCAGATGGACCAAACCAAAAATGGGCTACCGATGTAACCGAGTTTGCCGTAATGGATCAGAAAGTATATTTATCACCCATACTGGATATGTACAATGGGGAGATCATTAGCTATAACATTTCCTTACGTCCAACATTCCATCAAACAATGGATATGTTAGACAAAGCTTTTGCAAAAATACCCGATAATACAGGCCTAATACTACACTCGGATCAAGGCTGGCAATACCAGATGAAAAGATACCAACTTAGACTGAAAGAGAAAGGCATTATTCAAAGTATGTCCAGGAAAGGGAACTGCTTAGATAATTCTGTAATGGAGAACTTCTTTGGTTTGTTAAAAACCGAAATGTATTATAAGCATAGTTTTAATTCAGTAGAACACTTAATAACTGAAATAGAAAACTATATAGATTATTACAATAATAAGAGAATTAAGTGCAAACTAAAAGGACTGAGCCCGGTGCAATACCGGATTCAATCCTCATTAGTTGCATAATAAAACTGTCCAACATTTGGGGTTCAGTTCAGCACTCCTGTCTCTTTTTCTTTGCTGTTAAGGTTTGGCTGAAAATGCCGGATGGATAAAGAAGACTATTTGGACGGATTTAATGTATAATCCGCAAGATGGTTGAGTGAATTATGCGCAAAGTAGCAGAAATTTGTGGTAGAATACATATAACCAAGAATGTATGATCTGGTATGCTTTGGGTTTAAAATAAAAAAATTATGTTTACCACATTATTGTGAGTATGGTAAAATAGTAATCGGGGTTTTGTAACTGCTATGGCAAAGTTGATGTATGAGAATAAGTTTATCCTGACAAGGAAGCTGCATTCCCAGTATTTCAGATATTGTTACCGTAAGTTACAGAAACAGACCCGCATATTGGCGTTAGTACTTACCATTCTGTTTGCCGCTTGTTTTGTGCTTAGTATTATATTTCTGGGGAGCAGGCTGGTCGTTTCGCTTTTTGCCGTGCTTACACTGTACTTCTTTTTCATGATCTTCTTTGGGTACAGTTTCAGGGAGTGGATTGATTACAGAAAGCTGCAGAACGATCATGGCGATGTAATAGTTGAGATTGTTAAGTTTAATGCCGATAATATACATGTAAAGGTTAATGAAACAGGTTTTTCTTTTAACTATAGGACCATAGACCGGGTATACGAGACTGCAGATGAGTATATTCTTATCCTTAATGTGCCGGGAATGATCGAGCATGGTCAGGTGCTATTCAAAAAAGGATTTAAGGACGGAACAGATGTGGATGCCTTTAAGGCATATATCAACAGACGGGCCGGAAAAATGATATTTGACGATAAAGATAAGTCAGCTTCAGCTGACGAAAAAGATAAAAATGAGAAGGTTTCAAATTAGGATGCATTAAGAAATGCAGGTTACTTCCGAGCTTGAGGGGAGGCTAGAGCGTGGCCGAGGATTTCGATTTTAGTGACCTTGGGGATCTTGGGGATCTCTACAATGAAGAAAATCTCATAGATCTTTTGTATAACGTACAGGAGAGTCAGAATAAGAGTGACCAGTCTAAAATGAATGGTCTTGGTGGTCTTATGCCTGATTTTTCCGGTGATTCCGACACGGATAGTGTGGCAGTAGAAAACTTAAGTGCGCTGTCTGTGGATAATGACGATTTCGCAAAAGTTCTGGATGGCCTTGACTTAGATTCCATAGAAACCACTATTGAAAAAAAGGTTATCCCTAAATCTATCGATGAATATGACAAATCTATTTATTCATTTCCTCAGCTTGATGAGATAAAGAAGGGCATAGACCGTGGACTGGACGTGACATATTACGACAGTGCCGATCTGATGTTCAGACAGATGCGTGAGATCAGGATGGGCCTTGAAGCTAACTTGGATGTCAGCATTTATGCCAATAAATATTATCGCGACAGGCAGATGCGCGAGATCAGGCTGGGCCTTATGGAAAAGCTTGACGTAAGCAATTACGCCCGTCTTATTTGCAGCCTTTCTGATATGAAGAAGGCTCACCAGATTCTATTCACGGAACAATTTAAGATAAACAGGAGTTATCTTGACTATACGATAAAAGATCACAGCAGCGGAATAAGCGTCCATACCAAGGATGGCCATATGAAAGCATATTTTAAGCTGACGGAAAAGCTCCCTGAGGACTTTACCGTTCCGGCCTTCTTCAGGCTTATAGACCGTATGGGAATAACAAATGGATTCTGTGTTGATAGCGAGACAATGAACTTGTCAGCCTACGAAATTGGAAAGGAGTACCTGCTGGCAGAGGGGGCCGAGCCTGCTGAAGGTGTGGATGGTTACTATGAGTACTTCTTTGAGTCCTTTGATGAGCCGCCTAAGGTAAAAGAAGACGGAAGCATTGATTATAGGGCGCAAAAGGATATATCTGCGGTAAAAGCAGGAGATAAGGTTGCGGTATATCATCCGGCTAAGCTTGGTAAGAGCGGGATGACTGTTTCAGGCAGGGAGATAATAAGCTATGTAGGTCATGATCTTGAGCCTCTAAAGGCAAATTTCATTCGCTGCCTGGAAGATGGAGTTACGTATGTTTCCGAAAAGGGCGGATATATCACCATGCAGAATGGCAAGCTTTCTATTTTTGAGCAGCTTGAGATCAAGGGTGATGTGGTTTATGGCAAGGACAATATCAGCTTTAACGGTACCATACACATTACCGGTTCTGTCATGAAGAATGCCAAGGTAGAGGCAGAAGGCGATATAATCGTTGATGGTTATGTAGAGGGGGCAAGACTTAAGGCCGGCAAGAATATAATCATAAGACGTGGTGTAAATGGAAATAATGTAGGCATAGTAGAAGCCAGGGGAAATATTGTAGCCGCATTTTTTGAAAATACTAATATCGTTGCAGGCGGCAATATAGAGGCCGGATATCTTATGAATTCCATGGCATATTGCCGTGACAGCGTTAAGGTGGCAGGAAAGAAACCCCTTATATGCGGAGGTAAAGTAAAGGCTTCAAACAGCGTGACTGCAGGTGTCATTGGTAACGATTCCCATGCAAGGACGGAGATAGAGGTAGGACGCCTTAATGATTACGGTGAACAGCTGCTGTCTCTTACACAGCGCATGAAAGCCTTAGATGCTGATATGGAGCGCATAAGGGATGGTATGAATGCCATTCTGGGCAAGGTAGGCGCACTTAAAGGCCGTACCCATCCTTCATACTTAAAGCTTGAGGATGCACTGGAACAGCAGAAGAAACAGCTGGCAGCTTTAAGGGAAGAGCAGCGCAAACTTGATGAAAAGATAAACGGTACAAGCGATAATTATATCCGTGTTACGGATGTGGTATACGAGAATACGCTCATAAAACTAAACGGAAGTTTCCTGCTTACGGATAAGGATAGCCGCGATGTGAGATTCTGCAGTCAGGGCAGACATATCATATCAAAGTAGGTCAGGAAAATAGCGCGTTTATACGGCAGAAAGGGGTAGTATGAAAGATACGATTTTGGTTGCAGATGACGATCTTAGTAGTGGCGATCTGCTGCGGGAATTATTTCATGAGGAATATAAAGTAGCGCTGACTTCAAACGGCCGTGAGGCCATGGAATATGTCATGGCGCATCCGAAGGATGTAATCCTGATGATGGTTGACGTTGATATGCCCATCATAGACGGAAGAGCCCTTCTTAAGGTGCTCAAGCTTAAAGGCGTGATAAAGCATATACCGGTGCTTATGATGACCACCAACAGGGATGAGGCGATCATCACGGAATGCTTTGAAAACGGGGCTACCGATTTCACTTATAAGCCTTTTTCACCGTTAGTTATAAAAGGACGTGTGAAAAACCTTATTAATATGTACCGGAGCAAGGATGAGATGGAAATGCTCATCAAACAGCAGACATCACAGATACTGGAGAAGAATAAAGAGCTTAATTCGCTCAATGATCGTATAATTGAGGTCATGAGTTCCATGGTGGAATTCCGAAACCTGGAATCCAGCACTCATATCCAGAAGATAAAGGCTATAAGTAAGACACTTGCAGAGTCATTAGAGCATGTTTATCCCGGTGAATATAATATCACACCGGAAAAGGCGGCATTAATAGAAAGTGCATCTGCACTTCATGACATCGGAATGATAACGATATCGGATTCCATACTGTTAAAGCCTGGAAAGCTTTCTGCAGATGAGTTCGAAGTTATGAAGTCACACACAACTATGGGATGCGAAGTTTTAAGCCAGATCCCTGAACTCCGTGAACAGAGATACTATGACCTTAGCTATAACATATGCAGGCATCATCATGAAAGATTTGATGGAAGCGGATACCCTGATCACCTGAAAGGGGATGCAATTCCTATAGAGGCACAGATTGTTGCGTTGGCAGATGTTTATGACTCACTTATAAGCGACAGAACATACCGTGACGCTTTTGATATGCCCAAGGCGTATGAGATGATCGTCAGTGGAAGCGCAGGATCTTTTTCGCCGAAATTAGTTGAGTGTTTTGCAAGGTCAAGGACTGCAATAGAAAATGTATGTAAGAGCTATAGGTAATTAATAAAACAGATGTAAAAGTCCGCCGTGTGATAAAACAGTGCGGACTTTTTTATTTATCATATGGGCTTTCTAATTATACTATTACTTAGGTTTTCTGTGTGGCGGTCTGCGTCTTGAATGTTTTCTTGTCGGATGGTCATCGGATTTTCTTTTAAGTATCAGCTTATCAGTGTTTTTAGATGAACGGTGGGAGTTCCGCCTTCTGAAATCCCTGCGGAGACTGTTACGGTCCTTAATTATCCGGCCGCGTTCCCTTTTTATACGGGCAAGGCGTTTGCGGTGTGCAAAATATCCGCGGCTTAGTCTGTAAAATATAAACAGCACTATTATTGCAACGGCTATTCCTAAGATTGTGAATATGACGTGGTAAACATTTATATAAATCTTTTCCTTTTCTTCAGGGGGGGCTGTTTCTGTTTCGGAATCATTGTTATCATCAGAAACTGAAATTCCGGATGATTCGCTGTTGTCTCCCTGTGATTCGATTGTGTTATCGGAAACCGAACTCTCACTGACAGAGCTACCGTCTGCATTCTTTAGTTGAAAATTAAAGCTCAGAGCTGCAGCAGGATTTAGGACTATATCCGTGCTACCAAGGCCTACTCCGGAGTATGAGTACTCTATTTTGGCTATGGCATTTTCGGAAAGATCATCATAACTTATGGAAGAAGAAAGATCCGAAAATGTAAGCGTGCAGGGAAGGACTACACCGGCAGATGGTGCAGTAGAAAGAAGGGGAGCAGTACTTCCGAATATATCAGTTCCGGAATTAAAGAAACCTGAATTGCTTACAGTATAGCCTGTTTCGAATTCGTCAGGATTGATCATGGTAAAATTATTGAAACCGTATTCAAAGAGTTCTACGGTATCTGCAAACTGCAGGGGACTTTCTTCCTTAAGAATCACCGCTACAAGCCGCATTCCGCCCCTTTCGGCGCAGGATACGAGTGTTTGTCTTGATGCGCTTGTAAAGCCTGTTTTTGAGCCTACAAGGTCAGCATATTCATAATCTCCGCCGGTATAAAGCTTATTTTTTGAATGAAGCACATGCTCGCCGTGCGTGTCTGTTTCAGGTATGGTGTAGCGGGGGGTACTTGCTATACGACAGAGATTATCGTGGGAAAAGAAAGCGACTCCGATAAGTGCCATGTCATGGGCGGTAGTGTAATGATCGTCATTGTATAAACCGTTTGCGGTAACAAAGTGTGTGCCGGTACAGCCAAGTTCGGTAGCTCTGGCGTTCATCATGTCCACATATGCATCAATTGATCCTGCAATATGCTCTGCCACTACATTGCAGCCTTCATTTGCAGAATTGATAAGAATTCCATATAACAGTTCTTCAAGTGTAAGCTGTTCTCCTGCCTTGAGTCCCATGCTGGAGCCGTCTGCCGCATTGGCGTCTATAGCCGACTGGTTGACAGTTATGACTTCATCCAGTGAGCAGTTTTCAACTGCAACCAGACAGCACATAAGCTTGGTTATTGATGCCGGGTAGAGTTTTTCATCAATGTTTTTGGCATAGAGCAGGGTGCCTGTGTTTGCTTCAAGCAGTATGGCGCCTTCGGCTCCTATGGCGGGACC
This sequence comes from Lachnospiraceae bacterium AB2028, assembly GCA_000621425.1. Lineage (GTDB taxonomy): Bacteria > Bacillota > Clostridia > Lachnospirales > Lachnospiraceae > NK4A136. Next base: position 852,315 of record KK211275.1, on the reverse strand, counting down.
CTGTGGCCAGTTTTCTATTTCATTTGTTTGAACAGGTTCTTTTTTTCTGTCTTCCGATTCTTGGTTGAGTTCTTCCTGTGTAGCAAAGACTTCAATGGTAAAATGGCTTTGGGTTGCCAACAGTATGACAAGTGCACAGAAAAAAACGCCTGCCCGGCGCAGTGTATGCGCAGTGTTATTCTTTAAAAAGGGGATTATTTTATTCATGAGTTTCAAAATATAAAAACAATCTCTAAGGATTGATTAGTCCGATATTACTGCGGTTTACATAAAAGGATTATAGCATTTTACAATGAGGCGTGCAAGGAGTGTATTGTTTGGGCAAAGTGCTGGTTAATACAGCATAGTGCAGTATAGGATATTGTATTGAATGGATGTTGTCAAACAATTATAATGAGATGGGCGATGGGCCTGAATTTATGCGGGGAGACATTAGTATATGGAGAATGATATTGTTAGAAATTTAAAGCAGCAGATAGCTGAGTATTTTGTGGGCAAAAGTGGTGTAACGGATAAGCTATTGATATGCCTGCTGGCAGGTGGGCATGTGTTGTTAGAGGATGTTCCGGGCGTGGGAAAGACTACACTGGCGAAGACTCTTGCTGCTTCTGTTGATATGACCTTCGGCAGGATACAGTTTACGCCGGATACACTGCCGGGGGACGTGGTAGGTTCTTCGGTTTTCAATATGAAGACTTCTGAATTTGAATACCGGGAAGGTGCTATACAGCATCAGGTAATATTGGCGGATGAGATAAATCGTACTTCTCCTAAAACCCAATCCGCGCTGCTTGAGGCAATGGCTGAAGGTAACGTGACAGTTGATGGCAAGGTATATAAGCTGCCTGAGCCCTTTATGGTGATCGCTACCCAGAATCCGGTGGAGTTTATCGGAACATTTCCATTGCCTGAAGCTTCTTTGGACAGATTCATGATGAGGCTTTCCTTAGGATATCCTGAACAGGAAGAAGAAGTACGTATGGCAAGGAATTTTCTTGCGGGGAAGAGGACGGATGATATAAAGAGTATCTGTACAGCAGATGATATCATCAATTTACGCAAAGAAGTTGAAAAGGCTCAGATAAATGATAATGTCATTGAATATGCAAGAAATATAATTGAAATGACAAGGAAGGAGCCATCATTTGTACTCGGTGCCTCATCAAGAGCTTTTCTGTATCTCATAAGAGCAGCACAGGCTAACGCTTTTTTGCAGGAACGTGATTATGTAAAGCCTGACGACATTAAGGATGTTGCTGTATGCACACTGCATCACAGATTAAGCCTTACTTCGGAAGCGAAGATAAAAAAAGAGAATGTTGATACCATATTGAAGGCTCTGATACTTAAAGTTAAAGTTCCTATGACTAAAATGGAAGACTGAATCGGAGCGTTAATTTATGAAGAGGAACCGGATCATTCTGATCATATTATGGCTCTTGTCTTTGGTGGGCATATCTTTTTTCGGCGGAACCGTAAGCTACGGCTTTTTTGCTGCGGTTACCCTTGTGCCGATAGTATCTTTTGTTTACCTTATTTTTGTGTTTCTCAGATTTAAAATATACCAGCGGATGGATTCTAAACGTGTGGTTGCTGATGAGTTATCTGATTTTTATATCACTCTTCAGAATGAAGATTTCTTTGCTTTTACCAGCATACGTATGATACTTTACAGCGGTTTTTCGGAGCTTGCAGGAATTGATGATTCGGCAGAATATGAGCTGATGCCACGTACCGGAATAAAGCGTGATACAAAGCTTTTATGCCGGTACAGGGGGGAATATGAAGCCGGAGTCAAAGAAGTTGTCATTAGGGATTTCTTAAATCTCTTTAGTTTTACGTATCGTAATCCGGAGCCTTTCAGGGTTACGGTTCTCCCTAAAATAGTTGTCATTGACAGGGTAAGGACTATTGAAGAGTCACTCGGTGTAATGGCTGATTCATATAATGCCGCCGGTGAACCTGACGTGGTGGTAAGGGAGTACCAGCCGGGGGATGATGTCCGGATGATACACTGGCGGGCCAGTGCGGGGAAGGGGAGTCTTCTCGTGCGTAAAACAGTAGGTATTGAAAAACAGGGCATAAGCATAGCAATGGAACCGGGAAGGTATTCTGATGATCCTAAAATCTATTTTCCATTGGAAAACAGGATATGTGAGATAGTGATCGCTCTGACTATGTATTATCTGAATGCTCGTACTCCTGTCAGTATTTTTTCATATCAGGATGAATTGTCAGCAGACATTGTGCGGGATACGGACGATTTCAATGCATTTTACTCACGTGTTTCCAAGTACCGTTTTGAACAAATGCAGGATAAGCAGGGGAAGATGGCTGAACTGCTTTCCGGAAGCAGCCCGGTGATAAACAGTAAAATTCTGATATTGGTCCTTTATGATATAAGCCAGGAGACGGAGAAACTTATCCGGAGTTTAGGGCAGAGTGGTGTGTTTATTATCATATATATTGTAAATGGCAGTCGCGAAAAGGATTTCACGTCACTGGATCTTCCACGCTGCATGGTACATGTTATAGCGCCTGATGCTGATCTGCAGGAGGTGCTGTGATGATAAAGAAGATGCTGTATGATACTCTCTATATACTGCCGGTGGTTATGTCATTGCTTGTGTGGTTTCTCATTGACAGAGGTGACGGGAACGTTTATTTTCAGGCGGGTATTATATCAATTGCGGTAACGGTAGCAGGAATTCTTTTGCTGCATCTTAAAGCAGAAGGTAAGATCATCTTAAGCGGTATCCTTATTTCGTTTGTGGTGGCGGTATTTTTTATTTGTCCTGAAGAAATCCGGGAAAGGGTGTTTACTGAACATGTTGATCTGCTGATCTGTATCGGGATTGCAGCGATGTGCTTTGTGGCAACAAGGATTCTGATAAGTTTCAGTATCGGCAGGCTCATTCTTGGGATACTGATGATTTCGCTGCTTATCGTGGCACTGGCTATGGGCATAAGTCCGGATAAGCTGATTGTTGCACTCATGCTCGGATCCGTATTTTGTGTTGCGGCAGATGAAATACAGATAAGGTGGAAAAAAACAGGGGATACGGGACATAAGGAGCATTTGGTTGCTATTTCGCCCTTTATCCTACTTTTTATGCTGAGTATCCTGTTTGTTCCGGGCTCTGATAAACCTTATGACTGGGGGTTCGCAAAACGTATCGTTGCAACTGCGGCAGAACAGATAGACAAAATAGAAAAGAAACTGGCCAAAGGCAGCAGCAAAGGCTATGGCGATGCCTTCATAGGTTTTTCTGAGGAACCCGGCTTTGGCGCGGAACTCAAGCCCAATGATCATCCTGTGTTAGAAACGGGCTTTGGAGCTAATGTTCCTTTTGCTGTTTATCTTTATGGAAAGAGTTTTGACAGTTTTACCGGAAGGGAATGGGCTAAGAACTATACGGAGGAAAACTCCGATAGGGAATTGGATTCTCTTGAGCTTGTTTATGGAGTATCACTGAATCCAGAAGCGGATCCTAATGAGTATTTCAGGACAGCGGACCTTAGGATAAAACTTCAGGATGATGCACCGGAGTATATGTTTGCTCCGGATAAAATAGTAAAACTTACTCCTGCTGATAAAAACTTAAGCATAACCGAGACCGGCAGTGACCTTCATTATGACAGGACAGGGGAGGATATATCATATTCACTCCGGTATTGCTATATCAATAATAACAGCCCGTATTTCGTAGAGCTGGCAACGGATGAGCGTAGCGATGATAGGGCTGTATGGGATTCTGTTGCGGAGCAGTATGGGGTTTCTGAAAATGCCGCTTACAGTTATGACAGCTATCTGGCATACAGGGAACGGATGGAATCCGTATATCTGCCCGAAACAAAGGTGTCTGAGCGGATGGAGCATCTTCTTGATGAACTGATGGAAGGCGCAGATAGCGACATGGAAAAACTAAAGCGAATCGAAGGGCTTTTGTCATCTATGGAATATTCTGTTAATCCGGGAGCAATGCCTCCAGAGATAGATACAACCGAGGAATTCCTGGATCACCTAATATTTGAAAAGAGAACGGGATACTGTGTGTATTATGCTACTGCCTTTGTATTGCTTGCAAGATATGAAGGAATACCTGCCAGATATGTGCAGGGGTTCATGGTGATTCCTGAAAAATACAAAACTGTTGAGGTGACCGGCAATTCCGCCCATGCCTGGCCGGAATGCTATATCAGTGGCATAGGCTGGATTACATTTGAGCCGACACCTGGCTATAAAGTGGGCAGGTACTGGCAGTCTGCGGATGATACTGATATAGCAGAGCTTGAAAGCGTATCTTTCAACTATACTGTTTCCGAAGACTCGGTTTCTTCAGATGCTGCAGATGAATTGGGGGGGGATGGGAAGAATAACAACAGAAGTCTCTTGTTCTATGCTGCTGTAATTGCAGTAATAACAGTCGTTGTAACGTTTCTGCTGATGATCATAATATTGCTGATACGCAGACTGCAATATTTTTTAATGAATGATGAGAAGAAATTTGTTACAATGTTTGGGCGAAATATGAACCTGCTGCGTATCCTTGGCTTGGACATGGAATCGGGTGAGACTATAGCGGAATTCATGCACAGGGCTGAAAAGGTAATGCCGGCTGAGCTACTTGGATTTATACCGGCCTATGAGGAGTACCTTTACAAGGGAACCGTTCCGGAGCAGGAGGACGTGGAACGTTTGCAGAAAGCGAATACGGAGCTTAGGACACACATCAGGTCGTTAGGGTTTAAGAAAAGACTGAGACTGTTCTGGACAATGTTTTAGGTGGCTTATTGCTGGAACAAATAATATTAAACAGGAGCATATATGAGATTAAGAAATATTACAGGTTCAAGAAATATAATTGCAGAGAGTGATTTCGTCATTCATGACGAGGCTAAACAAAAGGGAAAATGGAAGGATGTTTTCGGTAACGACCTTCCCATACGCTTAGAGATCGGAATGGGGAAGGGCCGCTTTATAATGGATATGGCAGAGAAATATCCTGAAGCAAATTATCTGGGAATTGAAAAGTATTCTTCCGTACTCTTACGTGCTATACAGAAGATGGAAGAACGGACGGAAAAAGGTGAAGATCTTAATGTCCGTTTTATCAGAATGGATGCGGAGTATATCTGCGATGTATTTGAAGAGGGGGAAGTAGATAGGATCTATCTTAATTTTTCTGATCCATGGCCTAAAGACCGTCATGCCAAGAGACGGCTTGAGAGCAGACAGTTCCTGGAACGCTATGACCGGATACTAAAAAAAGACGGCCGGATAGAATTCAAGACTGACAATAGGGCGCTGTTTGACTTTGCGGTTGAAGAAGTGGAGGCAAGCACCTTTAAGATAACGGCCCTTTCATACGACCTGCATGCGGATAAGGATATGGTGCAGGGAAATGTGATGACCGAATACGAAGAGAAGTTTTCATCCATAGGAAATCCTATATGTAAATATATTCTAGAAAGAAGATGAAAAAAGGCGTTGCTTTTCAGCAACGCCTTAAATCATAGTTCTTAACTATTCTACTCTGAAGTAGCTGATATTATCTTTCAGTTCTTCTGCAAGTGTCTGCAGTCTTCCGGCTGATTCGCTTATTATCGTGAAGGTTGCATTAAGCTCTTCCATGGAAGCGTTGGTCTCTTCAGTGGATGCTGCATTCTCTTCGGAGATTGCGGAAAGATCGGAAATTATTTCCATAAGTCCGTTCTTTGCATCATTCAGTGACATAACCTGTCTGGAAATACTTGATGACGTATCCTTAACGCTTGCTACATTGCCGGACATTATCTCCATGTTGCTCTTGGTGGAGTCGAGCTGTTCCGCCTGTACGCTGAAGCTTTCATTCAGCTTTTCAAGTACGCTTACGGAAGATGCGGAATCTTCAAGCAGCTGCTCAACGATGGACTTGATCTTTTCGGCACTGTCGCTGGACTGGTCAGCAAGCTGACGGATCTCGTCGGCTACGACTGCGAAGCCCCGTCCTGCGTCACCGGCACGGGCTGCTTCAATGGAAGCGTTCAGTGAAAGCAAGTTGGTCTGTGTTGCGATATCCGTGATCGCCTGAGTAAACTCGGATATTGACTTAGCAGAGTCGTTGGTTGAATTGATGGTATCTCCGATATCCTTTACGGATGCGGTTACCTCTTCGCTCTGACGGATCAGCTTGTCAAGTGAGCTCATGGACTTATCGCAGGCATCCTTCATTTCCTCGGCATAACGGTCCATTTCGCTGACTGCTTCGGTTATATTCTCGATATTTCTTCCGATATCGTCTGTATTGTTGGCTGCGCTTTCAACGCTTTCAGCCTGTGATACAGCACCCTTGGAAATCTCTGTTACGGCATCGGTTACCTGGCCGGAAGCCTGAACTGCCTGAGATGAGCTGTCTGCAAGTTCTGTGCTGGTGTCTGTTACTTCGCCTGACATTGTATGGCTCTGAGCCATAACATCGCGGAGCTTTGCAGTAAGCATTTTTGCGCTCTTTGTGATCTTGCCGATTTCGTCTCTTCCTATCTTCGAATCATCGGGGAAGGCAATGGTAAGATTTCCCTTTGCAAGCTCGTCAAGGTCGTCAGTAACTCTCTTGATGCCGGTACGGATACCGTGCATAACAAGAAGAACAAGTATTGCGAGTACGATGATCAGTGCAGCAAAGAGCAGGGAGATAACTATGATCTTGATCCTGATCTCAAGTACGAGGGCCTTGTGCTCGGATTCAGCCCAGGCTTCGGTAATCTCCTGCATGTTATTTAAGGAATTTCTTGCGGTAGAGAAGGTGTTATGGAAAGCTTCCCAGTCACCGGTATTATCCTTTATGTTGTAGGCTGCTTCCCATGCGGCCATATCGGATTCAAATGTGCCGGCTTCATCGGCAAAAGTGGTACCGTCTGCAGACAATGTCTTATTGAAAAGCTCGTCATTTGTCTTTGCAGCTTCTATAGCTGCACGCACATTGTCATATACCTGCTGTTTGTTGGAATCATAATCGTCCAGAGATCCCGGCATCTGGGATGCTGCGAATTCGGGAGGGGCATCAGTAAAACCGTTAGCGAAGTCATAATACTGCATGGCCCCCTTCATAGACTGGTAAAAATCGCGGTCAGCATTAAGAAGATTGCTGTTAACTGTGTAGAGGGTATCGTAGTAAACTCCGGCTACTTCTTTTTCTGTGCTGTTGATCTCTACGGCCATGAATATAACAGAGATGATCAAAGCAAATGCCAGTGGCAGCGAGATAAGTAAAAGCTTCCCACGTACACTGATGTTGTCTAATAACTTCATAAGCACATACCTTCCTTTTCTTTTTCTCCTAAAAACCAGGGTGTATAAAACAGTTATATTTTACCACAAAATCAAAGGAAAAGTATGTACGAATTTGATGTTTTTTTATTATTGTAGAACTTTCTTTATTGCACCAAGAAGTTCGTCATAGCTTTCAAAAGCAGGAAGTTCCGGATTGTCAGCGATAATCTGTTCAGTAGACCTGAAAAGGAAACCTGCCTTGCTTGCTTTTATCATTGCCAGGTCGTTGTAGCTGTCTCCGCTTGCTATGGTGTCATATCCTATGGACTGAAGTGCTTTTACTGTAGTAAGTTTTGAATCTGCGATTCGCATCTTAAATCCGGTAATCTCACCGTCAGCAGCTACTTCAAGAGAATTACAGAAAATAGTAGGCCATCCCAGTTTCTTCATAAGAGGAGTGGCAAATTCAGAAAATGTATCACTAATAATAATGACCTGGGTTAAGCTCCTAAGTTCATCAAGAAACTCTTTTGCTCCGGGAAGAGGATCAATGGTGGCGATAACATCCTGGATTTCTTTGAGTCCGAGACCGTGCTCTTTAAGAATACCCAGACGCCATTTCATAAGTTTGTCATAGTCAGGTTCATCCCTGGTGGTGCGCTTTAATTCGGGTATGCCGCTTGCCTCAGAAAATGCTATCCATATTTCTGGTACAAGTACGCCTTCAAGATCCAGACAAACAATGTTCATGGTATTCCTCCTACGGATTATCTTATTTTGATAGAGTTCATTTATGCGGATGTACCGCAACAACATAGGTATTTTAAGGGCATTTATTCCATGAGTCAAGAAAAAAGAGATATAAAGAAATCTTTTATTATGTCTACCATGGTGGTATATTTTGATTAAGAGGAAGCCAAGGGAGGCCGATGGTGGCCGGAGAAGGCTGAATCGGTTTTTTTATGTAAAGAGTCACTGGAAATGGCATTTACGGGAGTGGGAAGGATAAAGAATTATGAAGAAGAATGCAAAGAATAAAGGTTTTTCGCTGGTAGAACTTATTATCGTCATTGCTATAATGGCTATTCTGGTTGCTATCATGGCACCGATATTGCTGAGATATGTTGAAAAAGCCAGAATATCAGCCGATATAAAAATGCTTGATTCTGTGTATGCGGCGCTGGCTTATGCGGCTTCTGATCCTGATGTTGTGCAGGAGATGGATTCCATGACAGAAATCGAAAAGATGGTAGATGATCCTATGAAACTTGAAGATATCGATATGACCACTCTTTTCGGCAAGGAGGCTTTGGATACGTTAGGATGGGATAGCTTTTCCCAGGCAGACTATGTTGAATTAATACAGTCGGCTCATTCGCCAAGCAGTACCATATATGTTCAGTACAAGGGGTCTGCTGACAATCCGCTTGCAATGTGGATAAGCGATACTGATAATACCGGCAAGAAAAGGCATTATGCAGGGCCGGCAACATCCGGGGCTAATGCGTGGCGGGCTCTTGAAGATCCCGATAATGATGCTTCAAAGGTTATTTCGATACACTAAAGATGGTAATTATCTGAAATATTTACAAAGCAGGACTGACAGTTTAGGCTGTCAGTCTTTTTAAGTCTTTTCATAAAATTATTCTCTTGACAGAATAGGGGTTTTAAGATAAAAATAACCCGTTGTCATAACTATGATTACAAATTTTTGAAACAATTATATTCAATTAAAACACCGGAGGCAGAGGACAATGAGTAAAGTAAGCGATTTTTTGAAAAAGAAGGATATCGAGATATCGTTGAAACGGTACGGTATTGATGCGCTGGGGGCAATGGCGCAGGGACTTTTCTGTTCACTGCTCATAGGTACAATAATAGATACAATAGGAAAGCAGTTCCACATAGGTTTTCTTACGCAAACTGTCGCGACCGTAGCTGAGAAGGAATATACGGTAGGTGGACTTGCGAGTGCAATGAGCGGACCTGCCATGGCTGTTGCGATCGGTTATGCACTGAAGTGTCCGCCGCTTGTATTATTTTCACTTATCGCAGTCGGATTTTCTTCTAATGCACTTGGCGGTGCGGGCGGTCCTCTGGCGGTGCTGGTTGTTGCAATTTTTGCCGCTGAGATTGGAAAGCTTGTGTCAAAGGAGACTAAGGTTGATATATTGTTGACGCCACTTGTAACGATTGGCGTAGGTGTAGGTTTGTCAGCTCTTGTGGCACCTCCTCTCGGTCGTGCTGCAATGTGGACAGGAAATCTCATTATGTGGGCAACGGAACTTCAACCTTTCCTTATGGGTATACTGGTTTCCGTGCTGGTAGGTGTTGCACTTACACTTCCTATATCTTCAGCTGCAATCTGTGCAGCATTTGGTCTTACAGGCCTTGCCGGTGGCGCTGCTGTGGCTGGTTGCTGTGCCCAGATGGTAGGTTTTGCGGTTATGAGCTTTAAGGAGAATAAATGGGGTGGCATAGTTTCTCAGGGAATAGGTACCTCTATGCTTCAGATGCCTAATATTATAAAGAATCCCCGTATATGGATTGCTCCAATATTGACCAGTGCCATTACAGGCCCTCTTGCTACGTGTGTGTTTAAGCTTCAGATGAACGGTGCACCTGTATCATCCGGTATGGGAACCTGTGGTTTAGTGGGGCAGATAGGTGTATTTACCGGCTGGACAAATCCCAGTGAAGCTGCTCTTGCACAGGGGGCAACAGCAATAACTCCTGGGGCATGGGAGTGGATAGGACTTATACTGATATCAATTGTGCTGCCGGCAATTATTGCGCCGCTTATCAATGTGGTGTGCAGGAAGTTAGGCTGGGTAAAGGATGGAGACCTTAAGCTGGATTAATTTTTTCGCTGTGAGAGTATAGTTTAAACACAATATTGAGGTTACATTATGAGTATGAAATTAAAATTGATGCTGATATTTCTGGTAATAGGTTTGGTAATGACTATTCCTTCAGCAAGGGATCTTATCGCACTTTCCAAACCTGCCGTGGATTTAACTGAGATAGATGATGCCGGTTTTGCAGCACTGAAAAATGGTCAACATGTTACAATGGATGTCAGGTGCGTATGGGGGCAGCCGATTTCTGTTATATCCCAGAGAAAGACTTTCGGTGTGGTTACTTCTGAGACGGAGACTTCCGGTTATTTTGAAATCCCCATAATATATCAGGACAGCAATGGAGAGATGAATTGGGATCATTCCGTTATCATTGCTGCAGGAAAGTCACAGTATTCCCAGCTTGAAAGTCAGATGGATAAGACTTGGAACTGGTATGAAAGCAGTCTTTGCGCATATGATAATATGCCTACCACTTTATTTAAAGCAGAGGGAATACTTAGGAAACTTTCAGATAAAGATATAGAGTTGCTCATGGAATATAATGAGGACACCGGTCTTTCACTTTCACGCGAAGAAACTCTTGCATATTTTTCGCCTTATTATATGGTTCAGGATAAGGGACAGCATCGAACTACACTTATAATTGGTGTTGTTTCTACGGTGGTAGGTTTGCTGTTCTTAGCCCTTTTCATAAAAGAGCGTAAGGATGAGAGATTTATGAATTCCATGGCACCTAAGGCTGCAAGAGAGTATTATGGTCCTCAGGGCAATGATCAGGATGACTTTAATGTTTCAAATGTCAGCTCAGCTTTTTCAAGCTCCGCTAAGGTGGATGCCGCTGCAGCATCAGCTGGATTTGCTGCTCATGGCGGTGCTGTTACAGCTTATGGCAAGTCGGCTGAGAATTTCACACCCCAGACTGCACCGACGGATACCCCGGATGCACTGAAAAATGTTAATCCCATGTTTGGGAATCAGGCTGTTGCACCAGAAATAATAGGTGCCGCTACTGAAAGTCAGCCTGTAAACAATCCTAATCCTTTTGCGCAGTCTGCAGGCAGAAGTATGGATTCTTATTTGGGCGGTGGTGCACCGCAGCCTGTTAACACTTTTGAAAACAAGACTACAGGACTTAATGGTAATGGGCTTCAGTCCCAGATTCCTGGCGGCGGAATGTCCATGGATCCGATTCTTGGGGGTGCTGCCCAGCAGCCTGCAGCGAATGTTTTTTCAGGAAACGGTCTGTCGCAGAATTATGATAGTATGAATTCCTTTGGTAATAATCCCGGTACAGGATTATATGGAACACCGCAGAATACTACATCAGTACAGGGAAACACTGATCCTTTCGGTAATGCAGATACTTTTGGAAATAACAATACATTCGGAAATGGACAGGGGGGGAATCCTGTGTAAATGAAACGATATTGAACAGGATTTCCGTATTGTAAGATAAATTGAATATTTTTGTTATTAAGAAAGCAGAGTATCAAGCTTCGCATGTGCATCTTCGTAGCCTTTGAAAACGAAGGCATGTATGCGGAGCTTTTTTGCTGCTGCGACATTGACTTCACGGTCATCCATGAAGACACATTCTTCAGGGGTAAGGGAATATCTGTCTAAAAGAATTTGGTAAATCTCGGGCTCTGGTTTGTTTATTTTTTCAATGCCGGATATTACCATTCCATCCGCCAGGTCAACAAATGTAAATTTTGTTTTTCTATGAAGTTCAAAATAATCCTTTGAATAATTGGAAAGAAGATAGATTCTGTATCCCTTTGATTTTAATTCTTCGATCCAGGGCCTGCTGTAGTCATAGGATGCTATGATATCCACCACATGGTCAAAGAATTTTTCGGCCTGGTCATGGTATTCCGGAACCCTGGATTTCATTTCTTTTATAACTTCATCAAGTGGAATAGCACTTCTGTCAATTTCATTCCAGAGAGGATTTTCTACTATGCGCTCCTTAAATACTCTTATTGTTTCGTCATCGAATCCTAAGTCGTCACGCATATATGCTTCATATCTGAAGTCAGCAAGTACCATGCCAATATCGAAGATGATGTTTTTGATCATGATTTTCTCTCCATCGGTCTATTTACCTGAAGGTCCCTACCGTCAGGTGAGCTATCGGTGTGGGGACGTTAAAAACTACTGAATCCATACCGAAAAAACTCAGTGTAGTAATAATACAACAGTATATGGAAAATACAAGATATAGTAAGATGTGTATAGGGTGAAAGATCCCGGATTGTGAAAAATTGTATCCACAAGGCTTGCTTTTTGCGTAATTTTGTACACATTACACAAATGAAATATCTTGAATTATGACAAATTGAGTGGTAACATAACTCATAGATCAAATGTACTGAAACAAGGGGGTTTCAAAGTATAGGGCATTTGTCCTGTCTTTGAAATTTTTTAATTTTGGGGCACTTGGTCAATGGGAGGCAGAGTAATCTGCGTAAAAAAAGGAGGCAAATTATGAAAAAGAAACTTTTGGGCATGCTTCTTGCAGGTGTTATGTCAGTAACAGCTCTTACTGCATGTACATCAGGAAGCGGCGAGACAACAGGCACAGAGACTGAAGGAACTGAGACCGAAGGTACAGAGACTGAGGGAACTGAGACTGAAGGCACAGAGACCGGGACAACAGGTGAGGGCGGTGAGCTTACCGGTACTCTTAATGTTGGTGTTATCGGACCTATGACAGGCGCAGCTGCTATCTACGGAACAGCTGTAAAGAACGGTGCTACAATCGCTGTTGACGAGATCAACGCAATGGGCACAGGTTTCCAGATGACTCTTAATCCTCAGGATGATGTACATGATCCTGAAATCTCTGTAAACGCATATCACACACTGCTTGATAACGACGTTCAGGTTATAGTAGGTACTGTTACTACTTCTCCCTGCGTAGCTGTTTCAGCAGAGGCTAATTCTGATCGTGTATTCATGCTTACACCTTCAGCTTCTTCACCTACTGTTACAGAGGGCAAGGACAACGTATTCCAGCTTTGTTTCTCAGATCCTAACCAGGGTTCTGCATCAGCTCAGTACATCGTTGACAATGCACTTGCAACAAAGGTTGCTATCATCTACAACAATGGTGATGCTTATTCATCAGGTATCTATCAGACATTCAAGGCAAAGGCTGAGGAGCTTGGTCTTGAGGTTGTTTCAGAGACAACATTCACTGATGATACTGCTACAGACTTCAAGGTACAGCTTGGTGCTGCTAAGGATGCAGGAGCAGATCTCCTTTTCCTTCCTATCTACTATCAGCCTGCTTCTCTGATCTTAAGACAGGCTTCAGAGATGGGTTATTCACCTAAGATGTTCGGTGTTGACGGTATGGACGGTATCCTTACTCTTGAGGGATTCGATACATCTCTTGCAGAGGGCGTAATCCTTCTTACACCTTTCTCAGCTGACGCTGCTGACGAGAAGACACAGAACTTCGTAGCAAAGTACAATGAGAACTACAACGAAGTACCTTCACAGTTCGCTGCAGACGGTTATGACTGCCCTTACGCTATCTACAGTGCTCTTCAGTACTATGCAGCAAATAACGGTGGTCTTGATGTAACAGGTATGTCTCACGAAGAGCTTTGTGAGATCCTTATATCTGTATTTACAGATCCTAACTTCTCAGCTGACGGTATCACAGGTGCAGGTATGGTATGGAACAGCACCGGTGAGGTAAACAAGGCTCCTAAGGCTGTTGTTATCCAGAACGGTGCATATGTAGGTATGTAATAACTGTCAGGATAGCCTGAAGCACTTGCTGCTGAAGGCGTACGAATGAGTGGATTCTGGAATGGCAGCCTGCTGTTTGCAAAGCAAACCTTTAATTGCAGGCTGCCGTAACTGGAAGAACACGAAGGGTTCTGAACAGTTACGGTATGTAATACAGACCGGAACCGACTGATTTTTTAGACTTTAATCTTACAGGGGCTGTCCGGAAATAGGGCAGTCCCTTATTCTTTAAAATAGAGTAGATGTGATGAAAATGTACTCGATTTAGTGCAGGGAATGTAGTAGAATAGAAACTTGTTGAGTGCTTTTTCACCACATTTACGGAAAATAATCTATCGTAAGATGTGGATTTTGTAACAGAAAGATACTTATTAGACAGGGAGAACGCTATGCTGACTTATTTAATAAACGGAATCAGCCTGGGAAGTGTTTATGCGATAATAGCTCTTGGCTATACCATGGTTTACGGTATTGCTAAAATGCTGAATTTCGCACATGGTGATGTCATAATGGTGGGAGGATATGCTTCCTTCTGTACCATGACATATCTTGGATGGCCGCCTGCGCTTGCAGTGCTTTTCTCAATGATTGTATGCACCATACTGGGTATTGTTGTTGAGAGACTGGCATACAAGCCCCTGCGTAATGCCACATCCCTTGCGGTGCTCATTACGGCAATAGGTGTGTCATATTTCCTGCAGAATGCGGCGCTTCTCATATGGACTTCCAACCCTAAGGTTTTCCCTGACATATTTGCATCCATTCCGCCCCTGGTTATAGGTCATGCTGAAGTGGCTGCTGACGGAACGGAGAGCGGCGGCATAGTTATATCTGCTACGACGCTTATCACCATACTTGTAAATATCGCTATAATGGTAGGCCTGACTCTCTTCACAAATAAGACCAAGATGGGTAAGGCCATGCGTGCCGTATCAGAGGATAAGGGCGCTGCAACCCTTATGGGAATAAATGTTGACTTTACAATATCAATGACCTTTGCTATAGGTTCGGGTCTTGCTGCGATAGCAGGCGTGCTGCTCTGTACCGCATATCCCAATCTGGTGCCTACTACAGGCGCTATGCCCGGTATCAAAGCCTTTGTTGCAGCGGTATTCGGCGGCATAGGTTCCATACCCGGGGCCATGCTGGGCGGTATCCTTCTTGGTGTGATAGAGATAATCGCAAGGGCACTTGTTCCTTCGGTGCCTTCCGATATATTCGTATTCGCAGTGCTTATCATTGTCCTTCTGGTTAAGCCGAGCGGACTGCTCGGTAAGCAGATCAGGGAAAAGGTCTGAGAAAGGAGGCAGATAATGGCAGAAGAAAAAATGGCAAAAAAGAAAATGAGCAAAGCTTCAAAGAATGCTTTCTTAAATTATGGAATCGTATTGGCGTTTTTCGTGATATTCCAGACACTGTCATCTACAGGGATACTCAGCAACTCACTTAAAGGTCAGCTGATACCTGTGGTTTCATACATGATAATGGCCGTATCACTGAACCTGGTAGTTGGTATATCTGGTGAGCTGAGTCTCGGACATGCAGGCTTTATGTCTATAGGAGCTTTCACCGGAGTGGTTGTAGAGGCTGTGATACTGTCCAATTCACCTGCGGCAGCAACCCTTTCAAAGAATATCGGACTGCAGATCCTGATACTTGTGGCATCAATAGTGGCAGGTGCCATTATTGCAGGAGTTGCCGGTGTTCTTATCGGTATCCCGGTGCTCAGGCTAAACGGTGACTATCTGGCTATCGTTACTCTTGCTTTCGGTGAGATAATAAAGAACCTGCTTTACTGTCTGTATATTTATATAGATGATACGGGCCTTCATTTCTCACTGGATCCCGGCGCGCTGACCGGTACAACCGTTTTGAACGGTCCCATGGGTGCCACATCCATTAAGAAGATCTCAATCTTTGCGGCAGGCGTTGTTCTGTTGCTGGTAGTACTGGTGATCGTACAGAATCTTGTTAATTCAAGGTCCGGAAGGGCCATAATGGCCATCAGGGATAACCGTATAGCGGCTGAGGCTTCTGGTCTGCATATCACTAAATATAAGATGATGGCTTTTGTTACATCAGCTGCACTGGCAGGTGCTGCAGGTGCTCTCTATGCCCTAAACTATTCGACAATAGTGCCTAAGAAATTTGACTTTAACACATCGATACTCATACTGGTATTCGTTGTGCTTGGCGGAATAGGAAATATGACAGGTGCCCTTATCGCAGCGGCAGTGCTTACGGTACTTCCCGAGATGTTGAGAGACTTCCAGGATTACAGAATGTTAGTATATGCTATCGTTCTCATACTTGTAATGCTGCTTACGAACAATGAAAAGGTAAAGGCTATCCTGGCCGGTATCTTCAACAAAAAGAAGAGTAATAATGAAACAAAGGAGGTGGCATGATGTCTGATACAAATGAGAAGAAAACTGCCTCTGAAAGCAATATAGTGAATCTCCCCAGTGATACCATCATAAACAAGCGGGATATGGACAAGCCCCTTGTTCTTGAGACAAGACACCTGGGAATAGACTTCGGCGGACTTACTGCAGTTGATGAATTCAATATAGGCGTAGGTGCCACAGAGATAATGGGACTTATTGGACCGAACGGTGCCGGCAAGACTACCATTTTCAACCTGCTCACAAAGGTTTATCAGCCTACCAGAGGTACAATACTCTTATGCGGCAAGGATACCCATGGTATGACTCCTGCTGCTGTCAACGAAGCGGGTATTGCCAGAACATTCCAGAATATAAGGCTTTTTGATAAGCTGACCGTAGAGGAAAACGTAAAGATAGGTCTTCATAACCATATCAATTACAGTATGATGAGCGGTATCTTCAGACTGCCTTCTTATTGGAAAGAAGAAAAGAAGGCTCATGAAAAGGCACTGGAACTGCTTGATATATTCGGCATGGCAGATCAGGCTGATGTACAGGCAGATTCGCTTCCTTACGGTGCGCAGAGGAGACTTGAGATCGTCAGGGCACTTGCAACAGAGCCTAAGATCCTTCTGCTTGATGAGCCCGCAGCAGGTATGAACCCTTCGGAAACTGAGGAGCTCATGGAGAACATCCGCAAGATAAGGGATGAATTCGGTATTGCCGTAATGCTTATTGAGCATGATATGAAACTGGTAATGGGTATATGCGAAACTATCGCGGTACTCAATTTCGGAAGGATAATCGCCAAGGGTACACCTGTTGAGATACAGAACAATCCGCAGGTTATAGAGGCTTATCTCGGATCAAAGAAGGACGAGTGACGGAGGACAAGATATGGCAGCAATGCTTGAAGTTAAAGATCTGAATGTATTTTACGGAAGCATACATGCGATAAAAGGGATATCCTTCGAGGTAAACGAAGGTGAGGTTGTTACGCTTATCGGTGCAAACGGTGCCGGAAAGTCTACGACGCTCAATACCGTGGGCGGTCTGCTGAAAGCAAAAAGCGGCAGCGTTAAATTCTGTGACAAGGATCTGACAACAACACCTGCCCATAAGATACTTCGTGAGGGCATGGCTCTCTGCCCTGAAGGCAGACGTATATTCCAGCAGCTTACCGTTAAGGAAAACCTTGAGATGGGTGCATATACAAGAAATAATGCAGAGGCTCTGGAAACTATAGAAAAGGTCTTTGAGCAGTTTCCAAGGCTAAAGGAAAGACAGAAACAGATCGCAGGAACCCTTTCAGGCGGCGAGCAGCAGATGCTTGCCATGGGAAGAGCACTTATGAGCAAGCCCAGGCTTATGATGCTTGACGAGCCTTCTATGGGACTTGCACCTATACTTGTAGAGCAGATTTTTGATATAATTAGTGCGCTCAATAAAGACGGTACTACCATACTTCTGGTAGAACAGAATGCGCAGATGGCTCTTTCTATCGCTGACAGGGCATATGTGCTTGAAACCGGCAGGATAGTTAATTCAGGTACCGGCGAAGAGTTACTCCATGATGATTCGGTTAGGAAGGCTTATCTGGGAGACTAATCAGAGCGGCTGCTGGTGTTGTTTACAAAATTATGCGCCGGGAGTAGTTAAATATTATTGAAATTACCAAGGGATTGAATGATTATTCAGTCCCTTTTTTGTGACAAGCCGGTTTGACACAAATAGCTCATTTTGTTATAATGTGACTGTAACTGTAGGTTGCTGCATTTTTATTCAGAAAGGATTGGTGAATTATGAGCGTAAACGGAATTACGGCTAATGCAGTATCAGTGCAGAGTCAGTATGCATATGACAGCACTAAGTCTGCGAAGGGCACCGATGAGAAGAGTGCTCTCACATCAGCAACAGGATCTGAAGGCGTTGTTTATGAGCGCAGTGAAGAGACTAATGCTGAATCGACTAAGAAGACTTACACACAGAACACAGAACTTGTAGCTAAACTCAAGCAGGAGAATTTAGCGCGCACCCAGCAGCTGGAGGATATAGTTAATAAGCTTATCTCCGGCCAAGGCAAGGCTTTTTCGATGGCTACCGGTAATCTTAAGGATTTCTTTGCAAATCTTGAGGTAGACGAGGCTACAAGGGCGCAGGCACAGCAGGATATTTCCGAGGACGGATACTATGGCGTAAAGCAGACATCTGAGAGGATATTTGATTTCGCTATGGCTCTGACAGGCGGAGATCCGGAAAAGATGGAAGAGATGCGTGCAGCATTTGATAAGGGTTTCAAGCAGGCTACATCAGCATGGGGTGGTGATCTCCCTGAGATTAGCCAGAAGACACGTGATGCAGTGCATGATCTTTTCGATAAGTACAAGGAGTCAAACGGAGTAACTGAATGAGAGTGACTCTGCAAGCAGTATTCGTTGGATAACGGTTTAACTATTATAAACGCCTTCCGTAAAGCGGGAGGCGTTTTACAGTCGGAGAGAATATCGGATGATAAGGGAAGAACTGATACAGGACATTGCGGAACGAATATCGGAATTAAGACAGGAGGAAAAAATCCTGTCAGATAGGATTCATGGTCTTGAAGACTTATTAAAACAGACAAAAGACTGTGAGGAGTCTGAAATTGACAGGCTGGCGGACAGGTTCAATGACGGGGTTTTCGCTGTGGAAGTCACAGGCGGTGAAAGACCGATTCCTGAGGGGCATGCATCAGAAAAGATAACCGAAGGATGTCTTGTAATAGAAGGCGGTGCTTTCAGGGGCGGTGCCTATGACAGCGGTGTGCTTGATTGCCTGATGGTAAATGATATTAACTTTCAATGCGTTCTGGGTGTATCGGCCGGTGCTATCACAGGCCTTGATTACATGTCGGGCCAGATAGGACGTTCTGCAAGGCTCAATATCGGTTTCCGTCATGATCCCAGGTATGTGGGATACAAGGCTCTTTATAATGATAAGAGCTTAGTTGGTTTTTCGTTCTTGTATGATACGTACAATGAAATAGAACCCTTTGACGAAGATTTTTTCAAGCGTAAGTCAAGACGGTTTATTACTGTGGCAACGGATATGCATACCGGAAAGCCGGCGTTTTTTGAAAGAGGAAAGTGCCGCAGCATAAAGCGTGCGGTAAGAGCGTCTGCGTCAATGCCGTTAGTAACTAAGCCGGTGGTGATGAACGGAGTTCCGTATCTGGATGGTGGATGTTCGGATAAGATTCCTTATGACTGGGCTCTTGAGCAGGGGTTTGAAAAAATCGTGGTCATCAGGACAAGGGAGCGTGAATACCGTAAGAAAACAATAAGTAAGGCAGAAAGAAGGGCTCTTGAAACAGTGTATAGAAAGTTCCCGGATTTTGTAAGGTCTGCAACTGTCAGCAATGAGCAGTACAACGCACAGTGTGAGGAGCTGGAGCGGCTTGAAAAAGCGGGGAGACTCATGCTCCTTGAACCCAAAACACCTGTAACCATAGGCAGGCTTGAGTCGGATATGGAAAAGATAAAAGCTCTGTACTGGCAGGGGTATCAAGAGACTGAGGATGCGCTTGATAGACTCAAGGCATACCTTGCTTAAGGGAGGTTACGGATGGCAACCTGGTCATCAAGAGGCCTCAGAGGCTCGGCCTTTGAGGATATGATCAATCGGACAAATGAAAAATATAGGGATGGTGGTCTTGCACTAGTGCAGAAGATTCCCACGCCTATTACTCCGATAAAAATTGATAAAGAAACCAGCCACATCACCCTTGCTTATTTTGACCAGAAAAGTACGGTGGATTATATTGGCGTGGTTCAGGGGTATCCAATCTGCTTTGATGCAAAGGAATCTGCTACGGATACTTTTTCATTGCAGAATATCCATGAACATCAGGTAAATTTTATGCTGGACTTTAAGCGGCAGAATGGGGTGGCTTTTTTTCTGATCAATTATTCCAAGAGGGATATTTATTATTATCTGAGCATAGATGCACTTATGCCTTTCTGGGAGAGGGCAAAGAATGGCGGGAGGAAGAGTTTCCGTTTTGACGAATTGGATCCTGAATGGATACTGCCTAAAAGGAGGGATCTGTTTGTTCCGTATCTTGATATGGTAGACAAGTATCTGAATATAGCAGAAGTCCCTTAATTATGCTATAATTAATCGGTCGCAATCAGTATGGAGGGGTATATTGTGAGTGATAATGAAAATGTTTTTTCAGGCCGTAGGCCGATGTCACACAAGCAGATAGAGAGAAGGACTCTTAGCCGGGAGGACCTTGACAAATGGATGGAGGAGTCTTCTTTTTCCAAGGTTGATTATAGGCATTACCGTGATGCGGAAGAACAGATTCCGATATCAATGCCCGGTGATGATTATCTGATATTTGTCGGAAAAAGCGGCGAACTTACTGCTAAGATATGGACTATTATAGATAGGGACACCCCTCATACGGCATTTATTCTGCGTCCTACTGAAGATATAAAATATAGGTTAGGATCTGCGGAAGGTATATTGTTAAGGTTCCAGTTTACGGATGAAGTCAGGATATTTAATAAAAATGAACTGGTGACTGTCATAGAAGGCGGAAACATTACTGTTTTCCAGAAGAATGATGACATTATCATAAAGATTGATAATCTGCGATGAATAGGTTTATTCAGCTGTCAGAACTGATGCAAGTTAATAATGTAACTGTGGGGACCGGCGGACGGTCAGTACAGTTAGGAAAATAGGGAGAAACAAAATGATACAATCAAGAACACACACCTGTAATGAACTGAGACTTTCCGATGTTGGAAAGACAGTAACCCTTGCCGGATGGTATGAAAACTTAAGACAGGTGAGCAAAAATCTCGCATTCCTGATACTCAGGGATTTCTATGGAGTGACCCAGCTGGTATTCGAGGACGAGGAAATGCTCTCAAAGCTGGATGGTATAAATAAGGAGTCTACTATTCAGATTACCGGCGTGGTAAGGGAGCGTTCCAACAAGACGGACAAGCTTGCCACCGGCGATATAGAAGTAGTTCCCACAGAAGTAAAGATTCTTGGAAAGTGCATATACAATGAGTTGCCTTTTGAAATAAGACAATCCAGAAATGCTGATGAGAATTTTAGGTTAAAGTACAGATATCTTGACTTAAGAAATCCTGAGGTTAAGGACAGGATAATTCTTAGGAGCAAGGTAGTAACTGAGCTTAGAAACCGCATGAATGCAGAGGATTTTACCGAGATAACCACCCCTATACTTACCTGTTCATCGCCGGAAGGGGCAAGAGACTATCTCGTACCTTCAAGAAAGTTCCCGGGACATTTTTATGCGTTGCCCCAGGCACCCCAGCAGTTCAAACAGATTCTTATGGCATCAGGCTTTGACAGATATTTCCAGATTGCTCCCTGTTTCAGGGATGAGGATGCCAGGGCCGACAGGAGCCCGGGAGAGTTTTACCAGCTGGATATGGAGATGGCTTTTGCAGGACAGGAGGATGTGTTCAGCGTTATTGAAAAGGTTCTTCCTCCTGTATTTGAGAAATACGGAACGTACAACAGGGCATCCCAGGTTCCTTTCAAGAGAATACCTTATCTTGAGAGCTTGGAGAAATACGGTACGGACAAGCCTGACCTGCGTATCGACCTGATCGTTCAGGATGTGACAGAGCTTCTTGGACGTACTGAGTTTGAGCCTTTTAAGGATGCTGTTATAAAGGCTGTTGTTACTGACGGATACAAGGCTACCCGTAAAGAAATCGACAAGATGATCGCTGATGTTGAGACTGAGAGCGGTAACAAGTCATATTGGTTCAGGGTAGATGAAAACGGCGAGTATGTAGGCGGAATTTCAAAGTTCCTTGCAGACATCAAGGCTGAGCTTAATGAAAAGCTGGGATTAAAGCCCGGCAGCTTTATTGCTGTAAGTGCTGGCAAGAAGGGCGCAGCGATAAAGACTGCAGGCGTACTGAGACGTGTTCTCGGTCAGGCGTCAGAAGGCCACTTTGACAAGGAATGCTATGAATTCTGCTGGATAGTGGATTTTCCTATGTATGAGATCGGTGAGGAATCAGGTGAGCTTGAGTTCTGCCACAATCCGTTCTCAATGCCCCAGGGCGGAGCTGAGGCACTTGATGCTGAAGATCCATTAAGCATATTGGCATACCAGTATGACCTGGTTTGCAATGGCGTAGAGCTTTCCAGCGGTGCTGTGAGAAACCATGATCCGGAGATAATGGTTAAGGCATTTAAGCTTGTGGGACTTGGCGAGGATGATGTGAAGGCTAAGTTCCCTGCTATGTATAACGCATTCTGCTACGGTGCTCCACCTCACGCAGGTATCGCACCCGGTGTTGACAGGATGGTAATGCTTCTTGTGGGTGAGGATTCCATCAGGGAGATTATTCCTTTCCCTATGAACAAGCAGGCCCAGGATATAATGATGGGCGCACCTGCGACAGTAGAACAGAAACAGCTTGACGAGATTCATATTGCTGTAAAGGATGTAGAGGAAGAGTAAAAGCAAGGCAAAAAATGTAGAGGAGGGTTACGCATGTTGGATATTGAAAAACTGCAGGAACTGATAGACAGTTCAAATAACATAGTTTTTTTCGGTGGTGCCGGAGTTTCAACTGAAAGCGGAATACCTGACTTTAGGAGCGTGGACGGCCTTTACCATCAGAAATTCAAATATCCGCCTGAGACCATGCTTTCCCATAGTTTCTACGTGACGCATAAGGAAGAATTCTATGAGTTTTATCGGGATAAGCTCTTACTTAAGGTGGTAGGAACTCCTGATGTTCCTAAGGCAGAGCCTAATGCTGCCCATAAGTTCTTGGCTGAGCTGGAAGCTGCAGGAAAGCTTAAGGCTGTGGTTACCCAGAATATTGACGGACTGCATCAGTCAGCCGGTTCAAAAGTCGTATATGAACTGCATGGATCGGTGCTGAGAAATTTCTGTTTAAGCTGCCACAAGCAGCATTCGGCAGAGGAGATATTCACATCACAGGGAGTGCCTAAATGTACCTGCGGCGGCGATATAAAGCCTGATGTTGTGCTTTATGAGGAAGGTCTGGATATGGATGTTATGCAGGGGGCGATAAGGGCTATAACTAATGCTGACATGCTGATAATTGGCGGGACATCGCTGGTGGTTTATCCGGCTGCCGGATTGGTTGACTACTATAGGGGCAAGAAACTGGTGCTTATAAACCGTGATCCTACCGACAGGGACTCTGTAGCTGATTATGTTTTCCACGGAAAGATAGGCGAGATATTCTCACAGCTTCATGTGTGACCGGGTATAGGATATCGCTTAAGTTACAACTTTTTTCGGCTTAAAGATCAATGTAATTAAAACAGAGCGGATAGTTGCGTTAAGCGTGGTTATCCGCTTTTTTCATTATCCTGATTAAAATGTACTGCGAAAAGGAGCAATCAATGAAGGGGTGGCTGGTAGTAAATGAATTCATAAAAAGTGATAAATTCAGGGAGCTTTTTGAAATGCTCGGGGCTGCTGCATTGCAAGAGAGCATAGAGCTTGAATGTGTATCAAACGCGGCTGTATGGGAAAAGCTCGCGGTAAGTGAATATAATCTTAAGCTGGCTGACAGACCTGATTTTATCTTGTTCTGGGACAAGGACATAAAGCTTGCATATGAGCTGGAGAGGGAAGGCTTAAGGCTGTTTAACAAGGCGTCCGCCATAGCAGATTGTGACGATAAATCACTGACCTATCTTAGGCTTAAGGACAACGGCATAAAGCAGCCGCGTACCTTTATTTCACCAAAAAAATTTCATGCAGACGGTCTTCTTCCGGAAAGGCTTGTAAAAAGTGCAGGTGACAGTTTGGGATTCCCTATGATAATGAAAGAGTGTCTCGGTTCATTCGGTGCACAGGTTTATTTGATAGATACCACGGTGGAGCTTGAAAAGAAGATTATTGAGACCGGTGACAGACCATATTTACTGCAGGAGTATATAGCTTCATCAAAAGGAAGGGATACCAGACTGCAGGTGGTCGGCAATGAAGTGATCGCGGCAATGAAACGTTATAACAAAAATGATTTCAGGGCAAACATAACAAATGGCGGTAGCATGGAACCTTTTGAACCGTCTGTGGAAATGGAAGAAATGGCTTTAGCGGCCTGTCGTGTACTGCAGCTTGATTTTGCCGGAGTGGATATACTTTTTGGTGCAGATGGTCCGGTGCTTTGCGAGGTTAATTCTAATGCACACTTTAAGAATCTGTACGATTGTACCGGAATCAATGCTGCGGAGTATATAATAAGACATATTAAAAAAAGCGTGTGATGCATAACACAGAATGGGAGATTTGTTCGTTAGGACGAAGAATGAACTGGTACCTTATCTATCAAAAAGAGGATATAGATTATAACCGGGCATACATAGATATGTATTTCCGTTCATGTGCTAAAAGAAATGTACATCTGGACCTGATCACACCAGATGCTTTTTTGGATGTTCCGGAAAATTCGGTTAAAGGTTTTGGTGCAGATGCTGTAATAAACCGTTCCAGGGACGTTAATGTGGCGTATGCGTGCGAAAAACTGGGCATTCCCGTATTTAATAACTCACAGGTATGCATGCTGGGAAATGATAAACTTGCGGCTGTAAATTATGCTAAGGCAAAG
The DNA here is from genome assembly GCA_000621425.1 of Lachnospiraceae bacterium AB2028. Classification (GTDB taxonomy): domain Bacteria; phylum Bacillota; class Clostridia; order Lachnospirales; family Lachnospiraceae; genus NK4A136. The sequence continues at coordinate 827,414 of KK211275.1, read as the reverse complement.
GGTGTTAGGGTGATGCCGACATTTGAGAATGCAGAAGGTATAGAATTCCCTTTTGTAATGAAGAGCAGGGCTGGTCACGGCGGTAAAGAGGTTTTTTTGATAAATAATGAAGATGATCTGGCAGCAGTTCATACAGATAATAATAGCTGGATATACCAGAAGGTTGCATCAGACACAGGTAAAGATCTGCGTGTATACATAACCGGCAATATTATAACGGCAGCTATGCTCCGCATATCAGAAAATGATTTCCGCAGCAACTTTTCCTTAGGAGGAACTGCGTCTGTCTATACGCTCTCAGCAAAAGAAACAGAAATGGTAAAAAGACTGACTGAAGGCCTTGATATAGGTCACTGCGGTATAGATTTCATATTTGATAAGGGAGAACCGGTCTTTAATGAGATAGAGGATGTGGTCGGTTCAAGGATGCTGTATAAATATACAGATATTGATGTGGTAGAGGCGTATGTGGATTATATAGACAAACTGCTCCTAAGCTAATGCAACGTGTAAGGGCTTTGGTCGGTTATACGCTGAACAAGCAGATAGCAGTCATTCCCCCACAATCAGATGATTCATTTGGAAATAGCGTATTAGCTTATCTTTAGCCTTACTGGTAGTAATATATCTAAACCATTCTATGGAAGGCCTGACATTCATATTGCAGACAATCTCGATGGTATCATTCTCATTTACTCTGGTATATGCACCCATCTGGGTTTTTGAATTGTTTATAAGGGCGTATGAGAAGTGGAGCCCTATGTCCGTATGTACCTGGAATGCAAAATCCAAAACTGATGCACCTGCCTCGATAGTGTCTCGGAGGCCATTTTTTCGGAATACCGTGATTCGGGGAACATAAGTGTCCCTGGGCTCAATCTCATTTACATCATAATTAAGCACTGAGTCGTCATCAATCATTATCTTTCCAAAACAGTAGTCATAATACTCTGACTCTGTACGGACAAAGAGTCTGTAAGAGTTGAGAGAACTGTCCTGGAGCTTGAAATATGAGGACACATCATTTGTGGTCTTCTTTATCTTTATTGCATAGATATCATTAGGAATCAGCGCATTCTGAAGGTAAGCAAAGAACAGGTCCTGCTTGGAAACAGTGGAGTTGTTAATTGCAACTGAATCATCCAGTATGAGCATCAGGTCGTAGAGCGCTACATTACGTCGGTTCATGACACCGCTGTCTAAGATGTCATTAACATTGTCACTTATGGTCTGCAGGTATCGGAATACGGAGATCATGTATCTCTTGTCAACGCTGAAATCAGCTATCCTTCCGCAGAAAGCATCCGTATGGTATTTTTCCTGGGTGGAGATTTCATCTTTATTGAAACACTTGCGCATGAGCTCTAAAGTCTTGTCAGTGCTGTAGCTGCTCATGTCCAGGATCTGGTCATAGCTCTCGCTTATCTTTCCGTAGAGACTCTTATAAACTGTCTTAAAGCAGAGTTCTTCAAGAATGTCAGCCAGCATGTAAGCGCCCACGTCCCTTATCATGGGAAGGATGATCTCACGGGTACGCTGTGCCTTCTTGAGCTGCTTTTCCTCTGGCATTGCATCGATGGTGTTAAGATTGTCGATGCGGTCAGCAGCTTTTACCAACAATCCCCTGGGATTCATTACGCTCTGCATCTTTACTTCAGACATGATATCAAGCTCTGCCTTGGAAAGGTCGGGGTCGGTCTGGCTGTCCAGCTGGGTTACGGCATTTACTATGTCTGCTACAGACTGTCCATAGTCGGCTGAAAGGACTGTAAGGGAAGCTCCTTTTTCCTTGCAGTCTTCCACCACATCGTGGAGTATAGCTGCTGCTACGGTATCAGCGTCAGCGCCGCAAAGGGCAACGGTATAAGCCACCCTTAAAGGGTGGATGATGTAGGGCTCGCCGCTTTTTCTGAATACGCCTTCGTGCATCCTGGCAGCGTAGTTATAGGCGCGAACCAGCATTTCCTCATCAAAAAATTTATGGTGTTCACGAACCTCTTCCAGCACCTTTTCAAAGCTGCAGTCGGTCTCGTAATTGTCCATCTTCTCGAGAAATTTTTTTATTGTCCTGCTTTTTTCATGCATAGTGAGCCTCCGTGCCGGGCACTCTCAATCCGCAAAAGTAATTATTCTTCAGTCTTTATTCCGTAATACTTTATGATATGGTACCAATCGTCATCGTCCACCTCGGAAACCTTGGCATATCGCATAAGGTTTCTTGTAAGGCTTTCCTTGATGATCCTTTCTATATTGGACTGGATGAGGATCTGACGCTGGGATTCAGTGAAAGAAAAGCCGGTGTTTTCATCATTCATGTAAAGGTTTTTGAAGGTCCTTATCATTTCCTCAGTTTCCTGAGTTGCATGATAGTTAGGATAGTTCAAAAGCATGGTATGATAGATGTCTTCTTCTGACATATTGAGCGCATAGCGGGAAAATCCGACGAACTGGACTGTAGGCATGTGCTGTCTTCCACGGGAAACGGAATTAACGGTGCCTATTCCGCCGATATATTTAGGCTTTCTGCTGTTAGGGCGGTGGAGTATGATAGCAATCTTGTCTTCATTCTCATGAGCGAGGGAAAGATAATAGTGGTCGCTTGACGTGCGGATCTTTCCGTAATAGATATATTTGCTGAGATGTTCATCAGTAAGACAGCCGATAATCTCGTCGATGGATTTGCATCCGTCTAAGTTCTTTTTTATTTTTCTAATAAGCTCTCTGTCTTTTTTGCCTAACATGGCAACACAGTCATATGTGGGCTTGCCGGTTACGGTACCGGTTTCTATTATTGAAAGGAGGCCGTAGTTCATGGCTGCGTCAGCAGGGTTCATGTCCTTGCCCTTGTAGTTCTCCGTGTCGAGATAATAGCAGAAGAAATTTCCGCAGAGCCTGCTGAGCTCTTCAGGGCTTTCGCTTTCGAACTGTCCCCTGAATTCATCTGATGAGGTGTTTATTCCGGACTGTTCGCGCATCTTTTCAAAGTAGATATCTTCGGGACTGTCTGTACGCGTCAGGAATTCATCAATTGAAATCTCGAATTTGTCCTTAAGTGCAAGAAGGAATTTGTAGTCAGGAATAGCTTTGCCGTCGCAGTAGTCATTTATTATGTCAATAGGGTAGTCAAGGCGGTCTGCAAATCTTTCCCGTGTCGTGGAAAGCCGCTCTATCAGATGGCATAGATTTGCTGAAGTGGTCTCGATGATCCTTTCGTCCAGTGTTTCGAATTCCTGTCTGCTCACGGTCAACACCTCCTGCACAAAGAAAAATATCACACAAAAGAATTTGAGATATATTATACATCATTCACAGAAAAAAGGAGAATAGTTTTTTATTAAGAGAATTATGTTATAATTCATTCCGTGTGCTTTACTTTTTGACGCGCATACTATTATTACTGATTTTAGGAGACGATTATGGGCAACAATATAATTAAACCATCCATTCTTTCAGGATTTATGGAGCTTCTGCCGGATGAACAGAGGGTTTTTGATGATATGAAGAGAGTGCTGGAGGAGGTTTTTGCTTCCTATGGCTTTTATGGCTTGGATACGCCTGTGCTTGAGCGTTCAAGCGTACTGCTTGCAAAGGGCGGAGGCGAGACCGAAAAGCAGGTATACAGGTTTGACAGGGGCGATACTGACATAACCATGCGCTATGACCTGACAGTGCCGCTTGCAAGATATGTGGCAATGCACTATTCGGATCTTTCATTCCCGTTCAAGAGATACCAGATAGGAAAGGTTTATAGGGGTGAGCGTAGCCAGAAGGGGCGTTTTAGGGAATTCTATCAGTGTGATATCGACATAATAGGTGACGGTTCTCTGGGAATCATAAATGAAGCTGAGTGTCCCAGTGTAATGAGCAGCGCCCTTCGTGCGCTTGGGATAGAAGAGTTTTGCATCAGGCTTAACAACAGAAAAATACTTAACGGTCTTTTTGAAATCTATGGAGTGGGCGAGCGCTCCATGGAAGTGATGCGTGAGATAGACAAGTATGAAAAGATCGGACGGGACAATGTCATTGCTGGTATTAAGGAACTGGGAGTATCGGAAGAGAATGCCAATGCGCTTCTGGATTTTGTCACTTTTGATGGAAGCGATGCTGAAGTTTTTGCAAAGCTTAATACCCTTGCAGGAAAGAATGAGACTCTTGACAATGGCGTAAGTGATCTGAAACAGGTGACTGAGATAATGAAGGGCTTTGGCTGCCAGGAAAAGAATTTCAAGGTAGACCTGAGCATTGCAAGAGGACTCGACTACTACACAGGAACAGTGTTTGAGACCTGTTACCTTCCGGATCCTTCCATAGGAAGCATATGCAGCGGCGGAAGGTATGATGACCTGGCAGGCTACTTTATTGACAGGCCTCTTCCGGGTGTTGGTATGTCCATAGGTCTTACCAGACTGTTCTATATACTTAATGAAAAGAATCTTCTTAATAAGTCGGTTTCTGCACCGGCAGACGCGTTGGTACTTCCTATGACTGACGATATTGCAGGTGCTGCGAAGATAGCTTCAGATCTGCGGAACGAAGGCGTAAGCGTACAGCTTTATGGTGAGCAGAAGAAGTTCAAGAAGAAGATGGAATATGCCAATAAGCTTAGCATCCCTTATGTAGTGATCATCGGCGAGGATGAGATCAAGGCGGGGAAAGTATCCCTTAAGGATATGGTTAAGGGTGAGCAGGATATGTACGCAATTCCGGAGGCTGCTGACATCATAAGGTCAGGAAAGTCTGAGCGCGGCACTGAAAAGTGTGTGATAAGCGGGAACTGATAAGATGTGAGTTCTGTGGCAGATTTTCTGCCGCAGAACGCGTTATATAAAAATTTTCATTTTCGCATGGAAAGAAATAAACCGTCTGACAAAGAAAAAATCGTTTTTCTTGCATATATCATATTATTCGCTGCGGCTGTGATATCCATAGCCGTAATTCAGCCGTTAAAAAGCGTTGAACCTTTCATAAACCCGCCGGATGAAGCGGACCGTTTTCTGGTTCCCACATACATCTGCGAGAACGGAAAGCTGCCTACAGGTTTTGAGCCGGAGGTTACCATTCAGACCTACGGCGGGTCTTATGCTTTCTATAATGTATTTCCCTATATTGTTATGGGCTATCTTATGCGTGTGGTCAGCATGGCTGGCGGAAGTGGCCTAATGCTTTTATATGCTGCGCGGAGCGTGAATGTTGCGGCAGGCATTCTTACTGCGTTCTTTGTATTCCTTATGGGAAAGAAACTGTTTAAGAATGATGTTTATTCGTTTGTTTTTTCGTTGTTTACAATGTTCCTTCCACAGCATCTTTTTCTTTATACTTATGTGAATACTGATGCCTTCTGTCTTATGTCAGTGTCCGTGATCCTGTATGTTTTTCTCGATATTTACGAAAAGGGGATGAATTTCATAAGGGTGCTGCTGCTGGCGGCGGGCATAAGCATCTGCGCCCTGTCATACTATATGGGATACGGCATACTGCTCGTGTCGGTTCCTCTGTTTGTATTATGTTTTTTCAAAAAGGGAAAGTTTGACAGCAGGTCTTTTATGAAGTATGCGGTCTTGGAAATCATCTTTGTGGCACTGTTTTCAGGCTGGTGGTTCGTGAGATGCTATTTTGTGCTGGACGGTGACATACTGGGACTCAGGTCGCTTTCGATAGCGCAGCAGCTGGCAGTAGAGCGGGGGGAGTCTGTAAAGAATATTCCTGCGGAAAGCATGAACATAATGCAGTTTCTGACTCAGACTACCGTGCTTAAGGACATTCCGGTTTCATTTGTGGCTATGTATGGTTCAATGTCCTTGTGGGCAGGGGATGTGTATTATGTTCTGTATCTTCTGTTTATTGGAGCTGGGACACTTGCAGGCGTTATAGCATGTATTGGCCGGATAAAAAACAGAAGTATGGAAGAAAAGGTGCTGGAATGGGGGGGCGTTGCGTTTTCGATTGTCACTTTCGGTATTTGGTTCGTGTACTGCTATTTTGTAGACATGCAGCCACAGGGCAGGTATGTGATGCCTGTTGTTTTTGTCCTGATGTATTATGTGGCAAACGGGTATAAAAAAATAGCAGACATGATAAAACTGGAATCTGTAAAAAAATATACTCCGTTTATCATATCTGCCTTCGTGATACTGATGTTTGTTATTTATGTCTATGCAGAGGTTTATCCTCTTTACCTGGAAAGACCGGTCTGGTCTGACACAGGCTTATCCCTGTAAGAGTTTTATGAAATCTTCCTCCGGCAGGGGCTTGGAGAAGTAGTATCCCTGTATCATGTCACAATCAAAATCCTGAAGGAGTTTAAGCTGTTCCTTTGTTTCAACGCCTTCAGCAACCACTTTCATTCCTAGTTCCTTTGCCATCTGTGCCATGTGGCGTACAATGACCATGGATTTGTTGGATGTGGATAATTTTGAGATAAAGCTTATGTCGATTTTTACGACATCTATGGACATGTCCTGAAGGGCCTTCAGTGATGAGTATCCTATGCCGAAATCGTCCATCTCGATGATAAAACCGGCTTTTTTCAGGTTTTCCACAGCTTCATAGGAGCGTCTGATGTCTTCAACACGGGCACTTTCTGTTATTTCAAGCCGGAGTTCATCTGAAGTAACACCGTAAGTTGCCATAAGCTTTTTCAGGTCGCTGCTTAGGGAAGGCTGGAAAAGGTTTACCCTTGAAACATTGACGCTGATGGGAATCTGGTGGTCGCCGGTTTCCCGGATTTTTTTTAAAAGTTTGCAGGCTGACTCCCACACATAATGGTCAAGCTTTGCGATCATGCCGTTTTTCTCAAAGAGCGGTATGAACTTGTCGGGGGGAAGCAGGCCTTGGGTAGGGTGTTTCCATCTGACAAGTGCTTCGGCAGTAACTACCTTGCCGGTGCGCATGTCATAGATAGGCTGTACATGTATGCAGAAATCACCACGCTTTATTGCATCTTCGGTATCATTTACGAGCTCTAAGTCAAGCATGATCTTGTTCTTTACTTCACTGTTGTACTCAATATGACGGCTTAACAGATTGCCCTTGACGGTCTGTATGACCATGCTCATACGGTCCAGGATGAGCTTTACAGGGAGGTTACGCTCGTCAATTTCATAGACGCAGCTATAGAAAAGAATCTTGTAGCCGTTTATAAGAGCTGCTATGCGGGTTTCGAGTTCTTCAACGAGTTCTGACGGTTTAAACCTGTCGGTGGGGAACATTGCAACGTAAACATCGTTATATATCCTTGCGCATATTCCGTTTCCGCCAAGGGTTGATTTCAAGTATTCAGCACATGATTTAAGGACTTCCTTGGATTTGTCATTACCGAAAAGTTCTGCCACTGCCTCGAAATGATCTATGTCAAGAAGTAACAGGCTGTATGGAGTATCAGGATTCCCTTGCAGGATCACTGAGGCGCTGTTACAGAAACCGAATTCAGAGAGAATACCTGTTTCAGAATCGGTTTCAGCAAGCTTACGCATACGCTCATAGCTAACTTTTTCTATTTCGGCCTCCACCATCTGCTTTTGCAGTTCTCTGGTGGTGATTACATTGGTAACCCTGTGGCGTGCGATTTCAACATTGTAAGGCTTTGTGATGAAATCTGCGGCACCTTTTGACAGGGCACGGAGTTCGTTTTCCTCCTGGCCAAACTGAGTATTTACAACAACTGGGATTTTGCGTAAGTCCTTGTCGCTGTTTATGAAATCAAGCAGCTGGAAACCGTCCACATGGGGCATGTTGAGATCGAGAATAATGACCGCAAACTTGACGCGCTTTAAAAGCTCTTTTGCTTCCAGTCCGTCAGCAGCTTCAACGATGGAATACTCTTCTTCGAATATGCCGCGCAGAATCGCACGGTTCGTCTTGCTGTCGTCAACTATCAACAGGTACTTTTTATCTGTCGCGTCCATAAAGTATACCCCCATGATGAATTACAGATCTGCTGTATGACCGCACAAGTGTCCTTTCGGTCAGGAAAAGACAGCAGATGATTCTTTGTAAAATGCTATACGCTAAAATTATAGCATATATGTTCCTTGATTTGAATAAGTATGAAAAACAAAATGTACCTAAATGCTATACAGAATTGACATAATCCGGTGCTTTGTTTATAATCTCTTTTGTTCTCGAGGTGTGGCTCAGCTTGGTGGAGCACCTGGTTTGGGACCAGGGGGTCGCAGGTTCGAATCCTGTCACCTCGAGTTTTTCTTTTTCTTTTTCTTTTTCTTTTATATATAATTCCACCAAAATCTGATATAATTCAATTTATAAGAAAATGCGGTTATTGTATCTGCGTACAATATGGATTTTTAATTGGAGAGATTTATGGGTTTGAATTCAGGGGGTAAGAAGAGACTGGCACTTCTGGTGGGACAGCCGGAGGAATACTGTCAGGAGGAATTTATCAAAGGCTTTTACGGCAGGATGTTCAAGGAGAACTTTGATATCTGCGTATTTGCCATGTTCCGGAAATTCCAGGATTCGCCCAACCGCGAAAAAGGCGAGAGCAATATCTTTTCCCTGATCGATGTATCTTCTTTTGACGGAATATGCATTATGGCAGATTCCATCCAGACTCCCGGTGTAGTTGAGTCCCTGATCGAAACTCTTGAAAGAGAATACAAAGGCACAGTTCTTTTCGTAGAAAAAGAAGTGGAAGGTTTCCCTTATGTACTTCAGGATAACTATACTCCTATAAAAAAGATGATATCCCATCTGATAGAGAAACATGGCTATAAGGATATAGCTTATCTCACAGGTAAGTCCTGGCACGATCATTCCAAGAAGCGTCTGCAGGCATATAGGGACTGTATGGCTGAGCATGGTTTGGAAGTTCGTGAGGACCGTGTATTTTACGGCGATTTCTGGTATACCAGCGGCGAGAATACGGCAGAGAAGCTTATAAGGTCAGGCGATCTGCCTGAAGCAGTGGCCTGCGCAAATGACTGTATGGCCATAGGCCTTGCAAAGACACTTATAGCAAGAGGAATCAGGGTTCCTGAGGATGTTGCAGTTATGGGCTATGATTGTAATGAAGAGGGTATGCATGCGCCTATCCCCATTACCAGCGCTCCGCTTCCTTTTGAGAGTTTTGGAGAATACTCGGCAGAAACCATGCTGAATCTCATGGCAGGGAAGGAAAACAAGCCTTTTGAGGCTGATGTGGAGATGTTCATCGGAAAGACCTGCGGCTGTGACGGTGACAGCATGAAGGCTGTCTATGAGGTAAGGCCTGAATGGGATACCGCAATTTCGGAGAATTCTTTCAGTTCTGTATTCAGCGGTTTTAATGAAGATATGATGCTGCAGACTGCATTCCGCGGACTGCTTACCACTATTTATTCTTATGTTTATCAGATAGGCAATTATGATACATTTACCGTCTGCCTTAATGAAGGATGGATGATGCCAAGGACCACCTATACGGCAAGGGTGCTGCGGGCTATAGACTGCAACCGTACCGATGACAGTAAGGACAGTGTTGACCTGGATGATTATTTTGACAAATCGGTCATGCTGCCTGCACTTTTGGAAAAGTGCGACAAGCCACGCCTGTTTTATTTCCTTCCGCTGTTTTTTGAGGATGAGAGTCTTGGCTATGCGGCACTGGGCTTTGTGGACAGGTACTGTCCTTTTTCTGCCGGTGTCAGGGTGTGGATGAGATCTGTTATGTTCGGCCTGGAGGCTTTCAGGCGTTCCAGTGAGCTGGACAGCAGCAGAAGACTCGTTGAAATGGGAACCAACTATGATGCCCTTACAGGTCTTCCAAATTACAAAGGCATGCTCAATGACGTGGATTCCCTTATGGAAAAAATCCGTGAAGCAGGCGGCTATGTAGATGTTATCGCATATGATATCCGCGGTCTTGCGCAGTTTAATGATCTGAGGGGAAGGGATGCGGGTGACCGCGTGATCGTGGGCATATCTACGACACTCCAGTCTGTTTTTAATGGTTCTGACTGCTACAGCTGCTATACCGGAAGCGGAGAGTTCGTGGTGATGTATTTCTCTGCGCTTGAAAATGGTGAGACTTTCAAGCGTTATTGTGAAGAATTCAAGGAGGCAATGAAGATATTCAATGCCGATCCGGATGTAATATCCCAGACAGAACTGTATCACGGGCATGAGAGCGGATATCCCGAAAATGCTGCAGCTTTGGAACGTATAGTAAACGTGGCCATAAGCAGGAAGAACGGCTTTAAGTTCGGCTCCCGTTCCAAGAAGGATTATTCCATGCTTGATGAGGATGAAGTTAAGCTTGCAGGCAGGGTAATGGATGTGCTGGATAACAATAAATTCAATTATCATTTCCAGCCTATCATCAGTTCCGCAAACGGTGATATTTATGCTTATGAGGCTCTTATGCGGCCGGATACGGAGCCCTATATTGCTCCGCCTGTTGTGCTTAAGTATGCGGATTTCCTTGACAGGCTTTATGATGTGGAGAAGGCAACTTTCGTCAATGTCCTTAACCGATTGGCAAAAGAGCCTGTGTTCACGGAGAATAACCGCAAGGTATTCATCAATTCAATTCCAGGAGAACATTTGAAGGGGGATGAACTTGATTTTGTAGAATCTTCAATAAGGGAATTTTCGGGAAATATTGTCATAGAGCTTACTGAGCAGACGGAGCTTTCTGACGAGGAGCTGGCAGAGGTTAAGGCTGTGTATGCCAACATGGGCGCCGGAACGGCTGTTGATGATTACGGCACGGGCTATTCCAATGTGGTAAATCTTCTGAGATATATGCCTGATTATGTGAAGATAGATCGTTCACTTATAACAGACATCCAGAACAGCCCGCAGAAACAGCACTTTGTAAAGGATATAATCAGCTTTTCGCATGACAACGGCATACTTGCCTTGGCAGAGGGGGTTGAGACTCACGACGAGTTAAAGACCGTTATAAAGCTTGGAGCTGACCTTATACAGGGATATTATACAGCCCGTCCTTCGGCAACTTTGCTTGCTGATACGCCTGATGATATCAAGCGTGAGATAGTTGAACTGAAGAAGAGTGCACTGTCATCTTCGGTTGGTGTATATATACCGGGAAGGGACGGACGAGTACTTTTATCCAAGCTGGAAGAGGAAGGTACGGAAAGGATTTCTGTAAGCAGGAAGGAAATGACCTTCATCGACTTTACTGTTGCAGGTGCTCCCGGAATGAAGAGCCCTGTTACCGTAGATGTGCTTAACGGCTATCATGGAACCATAACCCTTGAAAACTGCGGCCTGGGATTTTCAGAGTCAGAAGCATATGGCATATCTATTGCGGAAGGCTGTTCGGTAATCCTTGTCCTTACAGGCCATAACTATCTTAAGGGCGGAATATATGTGGCTAAGGGTGGCTCTCTTAATATTGAGGGTGATGGAACCCTTGAAGTTCAGGGAAAATTTGACGACTGCTTTGGCATAGGTGCAGGTACAGACAGGGAATGCGGCTCCATAGTGATAGATACTGCAGGTGTTATATCGATCAAGTCGAAGAGCAGCGGCGGAGCGGCTATAGGAATAGGCGCAGGACTGGGAGCTGAAAAGCTTGAGATTAAGCATGGAAAATATGAAATGCAGATTAAGGGTGAAAGCGTGGTTGCTATCGGTGCCCTGTCCGCAGACGACCAGAAGATAAGCGTTTCCGAAAGCGATGTAAATGTCGAGCTGCAGGGCGAGAAACTCTGTGGTATAGGCTGCCTGTCCGGAAGGGCAGAAATGGATTTTACGGATACACAGATCAGCTTTTCAGCATGTGGTGACGGTGTGCTCATGGGATCAAAAGATTGTTCGTCTGTGCTTTCTGAAAAAGGATGCAGCATAGCACATACCGTTGAATGCGGCGATATCGTTGTATACGGTGTCGCAGGAAGGGACTAAAACTTCGTTACAGCATGGAATGCAGGGAGTACCATAAATACTTTAATTCTTTTATAAATAACGAGCTGGACTACAAGGAGACAAAGACACTTCTGTCTCATGTCAGCCAGTGCAAGGACTGTGACGCAGACCTGCACAGCCAGTATATTATGATAAGCGGCCTTCGCAAGATAGATCTTAAGGAGGGGGATCCCCCTATACCTGAATATGAAGAACTTATAAAGCAGGAAACAAAGCGCTGCCGGCGGGAAGGCATCATACGCCGGGCTTTTGTTGAACTGTCTATACTCGCATTGATCATTTCGGTCATTTTTATACTGAAGGGGATATTATGGATAAATTAGTACTTATTGATGGTCACAGTATTATTCACAGGGCTTTTTACGGTGTGCCTGATCTCACCAATTCCGAAGGCCTTCATACGAATGCTATATATGGTTTTCTGAATATAATGTTCCATATTCTGGATGAGGAAAAGCCGGATTATTTCATAGTTACATTTGATGAGCATGCTCCGACCTTCAGGCATGAGATGTTAAAGGAATATAAAGGGACGAGGAAACCGATGCCGGAGGAACTTAGGTCCCAGGTGCCGGTCATGAAGGAAATGCTTTCTGCCATGGGAGTGCTTGTTATATCTAAGCCGGGACTTGAGGCAGACGACCTGATGGGGACTCTGGCCAAGGAAGGCGAGAGGCTTGGAATGGAGGTTGCCGTCATATCAGGCGACAGGGACCTGCTCCAGATTGCGTCAGAACACATCATGATAAGGATTCCCAAGACAAAAAAAGGCGGGACGGAGATAGAAAATTACAAGGCGTCGGATGTTAAGGAACTGTATCAGCTTACTCCTGCGCAGTTTATAGAATTAAAGGCGCTGATGGGGGATACTGCAGACAATATTCCCGGCGTGCCCAAGGTCGGAGAAAAGACTGCAACAGAGCTTATGGTGCAGTACGGTTCCATTGATGCTATCTATGAGCATATAGATGAGATAAAGAAGAATTCAATAAGGGAGAGCTTAAGGGAAAACAGGGAATTAGCAGACTTAAGCCTTAAGCTTGCTACCATCAAGACTGACTGTGAGCTGGATGTCCATCCTAATGATGCGCCGGTTCCTGAGTTTTATACAAAGGAAGCATATGAACTCTGCAGGAAGCTTGAGCTGAAGAGCTTCTACAAGAGGTTTGATGATGCTGTCACCGGGGCAGGTGCTGAGAGTAAAAAAGCAGAGATTGTAACTCTGGATAAAAGCGGTCTCGAAGGGCTGCTTGAAAGCGTACAGGCCATTAAGGCAGAACTTGCTGTTTATTTCCGGAAACTCAATGGTGAAGAGTATTCTGTTTCATTTTCCTATGAGGATGAAAAAGCGTACTGTACCGACAGTTCGAAGGTTTCATATGAAGAACTGTGCGACATTCTGGGTAAGCATTATTCTGCAGGATTGAATGTTGTCACCTATGATATAAAAGCGCTGTATCCTATTTTATGCAGTGCCGATGGCTGTGTGGGCAAAAGTGCGGAAGAGATGTCAGCAAATGCAGATGATGTGATGCTCATGGCGTATCTCCTGGATCCCACAAAGGGAAGCTATAAACCTGAAGATATGGCAGGCATATTCCTGTCTGAAACCAGAAAGGGCTTTGAGGAGCTTTTCATAAAGAAGGGGGCACTCACTGTCAGCGCGGGTGACGACGGCTTAAAGGATTATATGGGACAGACAGCCTGCGATATAAGGGCGTTGAATGCTGAACTTAAAAAGAGGCTTGAATCCGCGGAAATGTTTAAGCTTTACCGTGAAATGGAGATGCCGCTTTCTTTCGTTCTATTCAGGATGGAGACAGAGGGAATTGCTGCATCAGCTGAAGCCCTGGCTGAATACAGTGCTGATCTTGATAAGACAATAAAGGAACTTGAGAAAAAGATATATGAAGCGGCCGGTGAGGAATTTAATATCAATTCTCCGAAACAGCTGGGAGTGATCCTTTTTGAAAAAATGGGTATCAAAGGGGGGAAGAAAACAAAGACCGGGTATTCTACGGCAGCTGATGTCCTGGAAAAGCTGGCAGCAGAGCATCCTTTTGTAAATGACATACTTGAGTACAGGACTTATGCAAAATTAAAATCTACATATGCAGACGGACTTGCCGGATATATTGCAGGGGATGGAAGGATACATACGAACTTTAACCAGACTGTGACTGCTACCGGAAGGCTTTCGTCAACGGAGCCTAACCTGCAGAATATTCCCATGAGATACGAACTTGGCCGCAGGATAAGAAAGGTATTCCTGCCGAAGGACGGATATATTTTTGCGGATGCGGATTATTCGCAGATAGAATTAAGGATACTTGCATCCATGTCTGGGGATGCTGAACTTATCGCAGCATATCGTTCGGAAGAGGATATCCACAGAATAACGGCATCAAAGGTTTTCCATGTGCCTTTTGATGAGGTTACGGATTTACAGCGCAGAAATGCAAAAGCAGTAAATTTCGGGATTGTCTACGGTATATCATCCTTTGGTCTCAGCCAGGATCTGTCCATCAGCAAGGATGAGGCTAAAGCATATATTGAAGAATACTTTGCCACTTATCCCGGTGTGAAGGCTTTCCTTGATAATGCAAAGGAAAATGCGAAGAAAGACGGATACTCGGTAACGATGTTCGGAAGGCGCAGGCCTATCCCTGAGCTTAAATCCTCCAATTTCATGCAGAGGCAGTTCGGGGAAAGAGTGGCTATGAATGCGCCCGTGCAGGGAACCGCTGCGGATATAATAAAGATTGCGATGATAAAGGTCTATAACCGGCTGGAGCGGGAAGGACTGAAATCGAGGCTTTTGTTGCAGATCCACGACGAACTCCTGGTGGAGACGGCAGGGGATGAGAAGGATGCCGTACTGAATATTTTGAAAGAAGAAATGCAGGGGGCGGCTGATCTCCCTGTGATGCTGACGGCAGAGGCGCATACCGGAAAGGACTGGTACGAGGCAAAGTAATGCGGTCTATAGGCGTGACAGGGGGCGTAGGCTCCGGAAAATCAGTGATACTGGAATACCTGCGAGATCACTATGGCGCCAGGCTTATAGTTGCGGATGAAGTGGCCCGTCAGCTTGAAGAACCGGGTGAGGCTTGTTATAATGAACTGTTGGAGTTGTTGGGCAGGGAAGTGCTTGGAATTGATGGGCATTTCGATAATAAAAAATTTGCGTCGGCTATTTTTTCTGATGAGAAGAAACTGGCTGCAGTGAATGCCATAGTCCATCCGGAGGTAAAAAAATATATACTTTCGGAAATGGAAAAGGAAGAAAAAAACGGCTGCAGGTATTTTGTTGTAGAGGCGGCGCTTCTTATAGAAGAGCATTACGATGAAGTACTTGATGAACTCTGGTATATATATGTGCCGGAAGAAATAAGACGAAGTAGGCTGAAAGCAAGCCGCAGCTATAGTGACGAGAAAATAGACAGTATTTTCGCTGCACAGCTGTCTGAAAAGGAATTCAGGGAGCACTGCAGATATGTGATAGATAACGGTAATGATCTGTCAGAAACTTACAGGCAGATCGATGAACTGATAGGTCAGTAATAAGATATGGCCGTAAAAGTGACAGATGTTTGAGTAACCGGCAGTTAATGATGGCGAAAGACAGGCGGGGTAACATGGCTAAGAAAACAGAACAGACAAACGAGGCAAAGAAGACAAGAAGCGTGAAGAAGACAGAAACGGAAAAGAATACGGTAACGGATAAGACTGTCAAAAATGCATCAAAAAGCATAGATGCAGACAAGCTGGTATTCGGCCTGGATATAGGCACCAGGAGTATAGTCGGTACGGTAGGCTACCGTGAGGGTAATTATTTCCATGTGCTGGGACAGGAGTCGAAGGAACACGAGACCCGTGCCATGCTCGACGGTCAGATACACGATATAGGCGCTGTCAGCAATTCAATAGTGTATGTAAAGCACAAGCTTGAAGAAAAGCTGGATATAACTCTTTCGAATGTCTGCATTGCTGCTGCCGGCAGAGTGCTGAAGACGGAAGTCGTATCAGTAAACCTGGAGCTGGATGAAGAGAAGACCATCAGCGCCGAGGATGTGGCAAGGCTTACGGCAATGGGCGTGGAGCAGGCCTATGAGCGTTTCCTTAAGGAAAATGATACGGGACTTAAGTTTTTCTGTGTCGGTTCATCAGTCATAAAGTACTATTTAAACGGTTACCAGATAGGCAATCTTGAAAATCATAAAGCACATGCTATAGGCTGTGATATGATAGCAACTTTCCTTCCGGAGGATGTTGTGGACGGCCTTTACAAAGCAGTGGAGATGTCGGGGCTCAGGGTTATCAATATGACGCTGGAGCCTATTGCAGCCATCAGTGTTGCCATTCCCGAAAATTACAGGATGCTCAATATCGGACTTGTGGATGTGGGCGCGGGAACCAGTGATATCTGCATAACCAAGGACGGTTGCGTGGTGGCCTACGGCATGATACCTGTTGCCGGCGATAAGCTCACAGAGATAATAGCACAGAATTACCTTGTTGATTTCAACACGGCAGAGACCATCAAGTGTGGCATTTCTGATTCGGAGACAGTTGAGTATAAGGATATCATGGGACTGCCGCAGAAGGTGGGACGCGATGAAGTTCTTAAGCTTCTGGACCCCCAGATAGAGGAAATGGCAGATCTTGTGGCTGAAAAGTTCAAGGAACTTAACGGCGGAAAGCCTGTCAGTGCTGTCTTTGTAGTCGGTGGCGGCGGAACTGTGGAAGGCTATACAAAGAAACTGTCCGAACATCTTGGCATAATGGCAGAGCGTGTAGCCGTAAGGGGTGAAGAAGTAATGGGACACATCATTTATACGGATGATGTGAAGAAGGATTCCAGATTGGTTACACCTGTGGGTATCTGCCTTAATTATTATGACCAGAGCAGCAATTTCATATATGTGACATTCAATGAGCAGCATATAAAGCTCTATGACGGCGGAAACCTTGCGGTAGTGGATGCGGCCATGCATGCGGATTTCCCCAATGACGGACTTTTCCCTAAGCGGGGCGAAGCAATCAATTACCGGATAAACGGCAAGCAGGCAATGAAACGCGGCCTTCCCGGTGATCCTGCAGTCATAACTGTTAATGGTGAAGAAGCTGATATGCATACTCCTATAAGGGCAAATGACGTAATAAGGGTTAAGGAATCGACGGTAGGTGCAAAAGCCAAAGTTACTCTTTCTGAACTGCCTGAATTCAAGTCCATGATTACCGTCAACACAAATCAGAGCAAGATACTTCTGCCTAAATTCGCGGAAGTAAATGGTGAGATAAAGACAGGGTTCTATGAGATAGAAGACGGTGACGAGATCGTGATGAGAAACTATTACACCTTGAAGGAAGTACGTGAATTCATGGATGTAATATTGGATGAGTCAATGGCAGTTCTTGTGAACAATGAGCCTGCAGACGATGATACAAAGGTCTTTGAGAACTTTAATATAAAGTGGGGCATCAAAGAGCAGATACTTAAGGACTACGAAGAGATTAAGGCTAAGAATGCCGCAGCCCAGGAAGAGGCTGAGCGGAATGCCGCAAGTAAGGCAGCAGAGGCTGAGTCTTCAGAAAGCGTGCCTGAGGAAGAACAGGAAGATGATTTTGATTCGGAAAAGACAGAGGGAGATGCAATGGCTGACAGTTTCGATAACCTTCCGGATGATGACGGTGCGGAAGAGATAAAGCGTCCTGTCAGGGAAGAGCCAGAGAAAAAGGAAGAAGAGGCACCTGCAATTCCAAGGACTATAATAGTCAATGTAAACGGGTCTGATGTGAAGCTTGAAGGCAAGGATTCTTATGTGTTTGTTGATGTGTTCGATAGGATTAATTTTGACCTTAAGAATGTGCAGGGCAGCAGGGTGGTGACTGAGCTGAACGGCAGGCCTGCAATGTATATGGAACAATTGAATTCCGGTGACCGTCTGGTCATAAAGTGGGAGAATTAAAATGAGAATGAAGAGTATTGCCAGCGGAAGCAGCGGCAATTCGATCTATGTAGGTACGGATGATACTCACATCCTGGTAGATGTGGGAATCAGCAGAAAGAAAATAGAAAACGGTTTAAGCGAGCTTGATCTTTGCGGAGATGATCTGAAGGCCATACTTATAACCCATGAACACAGCGACCATGTATCGGGGCTGGGTGTTTTCTTAAGGAAATATTGCGTACCGGTATATGCAACACAGGGGACTGTTGATGCAATAAACCGGATGTCTAATTTAGGTGAGTTTGACAGGAGTCTGCTCCATGTTATAGGAAACGATGAATGCTTTAATATAGATGATATAGAAGTTAGTTCCATAAGCATTTCACATGATGCGGCAGATCCTGTGGCTTATCATTTTTCAAGCGGGGGTATCCAGACTGCCATCCTTACGGACCTGGGAACCTACGATGACAGGATCGTAGAAAGGATGCAGGGGCTCTCAGCAATCTACCTTGAGGCTAACCATGATATAAGGATGCTTGAGACAGGAAGGTATTCATATCCGCTGAAACAGAGGATATTGGGAAAGCGCGGACATTTATCAAATGAGTCATCCGGAAGGCTTTTGTCAGAACTTCTGAATAACGATATGAAGCATGTTTTCTTAAGCCATTTGAGCAGGGAAAACAACCTGCCGGAGCTTGCCTATGAGGCTGTAAGGCTGGAGATAGAGCTGGCGGATAACGAGTACAGGGGTGACGATTTTCCTATAGATATCGCAAGGCGTGATATGCCGGGAATGACATTGGAACTGTGACAGTAAATAATAAATAAGGAGCATAAAACTATGAAGAAAACAATAATAACGGTAGTCGGAAAAGATACGGTGGGCATCATTGCAAAAGTATGCACATACCTTGCAAATAATAAGATTAATATTCTGGATATTTCACAGACCATAGTACAGGAATACTTCAATATGATGATGATTGTGGACCTGCAGTCTTCAGAAAAGGCTTTTGATACTGTGTCTGATGAGCTGGCGCAGATTGGCGAAGAGATAGGCGTTATCATCAAATGCCAGAGGGAAGAGATTTTTGATTCAATGCACAGGATATGATGAAACCGCCGGAACATGAGCGAGTAGCGAACCACTTGATTAATCAAGTGGTTCAGCGGATTGCAAATGTTCGTAGGATTGCGGGAGTTGAGAAGCAACGGAGCAATCCGTAGTCATCATAAGATAGAGTGTATAGTATTTGATGTAAATTCATTAAACAGAGGTAAACATTAAATGATAAACATATCCGAAGTAATAGAAACAAATAAGATGATCGAGAAGGAAAATCTCGATGTCAGGACCATAACACTGGGAATCAGTCTTCTGGACTGTATCGACGGTGATGTGGATGTCGTATGCGACAAAATATATAAGAAGATCACTACCGTTGCAAAGGACCTTGTAAAGACCGGCAAGGAGATAGAGAAGAAATATGCGATCCCTATCGTAAACAAGCGTATTTCCGTAACCCCCATAGCACTTGTGGGCGGTGCCTCCTGTAAGGAAACAAAGGATTTTGTAAAGATCGCACGTACCCTTGATGATGCCGCAAAAGAAGTAGGCGTTAATTTTATCGGCGGGTACAGTGCACTGGTTTCAAAGGGGATGACTGCGGCTGATGAGCTGCTTATCCGTTCCATACCGGAAGCTCTTGCCACAACAGATAGAGTGTGCAGCTCCATAAATGTGGGTTCTACAAAGACAGGCATAAATATGGATGCAGTGCGTCTTATGGGTGAGATAATCAAACAGACAGCTGAGTATACTAAAGACAATGATTCATTAGGGTGTGCAAAGCTGGTGGTATTCTGTAATGCACCTGATGACAATCCTTTTATGGCAGGTGCTTTCCATGGTGTAACAGAAGCTGATGCGGTTATTAATGTTGGTGTCAGCGGCCCGGGTGTTGTAAAGACAGCTCTTGAGTCTGTACGTGGAGAAAGCTTTGAAGTATTGTGCGAGACGATAAAGAAGACTGCATTTAAGATAACAAGAGTCGGACAGCTGGTGGCAAAGGAAGCTTCTGAAAAGCTGGGCGTTCCTTTCGGAATAATTGACTTAAGCCTTGCACCTACGCCTGCGATCGGTGACAGCGTGGCTGACATACTATGCGAGATTGGTCTTGAATATGCCGGTGCCCCCGGAACAACGGCAGCTCTGGCACTGCTTAATGACCAGGTCAAGAAGGGCGGCATAATGGCATCATCATATGTGGGTGGCCTGTCCGGT
This sequence comes from Lachnospiraceae bacterium AB2028, assembly GCA_000621425.1. Taxonomy (GTDB): domain Bacteria; phylum Bacillota; class Clostridia; order Lachnospirales; family Lachnospiraceae; genus NK4A136. The sequence continues at coordinate 807,281 of KK211275.1, read as the reverse complement.
GCCTTCATTCCTGTCAGTGAGGACCAGGGAATGATAAATGCGGTGGAAGCAGGGGCTCTTAGTCTTGAAAAGCTTGAGGCAATGACCTGTGTATGTTCGGTAGGCTTGGATATGATAGCTGTACCGGGAGATACAAAGGCGACAACTCTGTCAGGAATAATTGCCGATGAGATGGCAATCGGCATGATTAACCAGAAGACTACTGCAGTGAGGATAATACCTGCGGTGGGCAAGAAACCTGGCGACAATGTGGAATTCGGAGGCCTTCTGGGACATGCACCTGTAATGCCTGTGAATAGTTTTGGCTGTGACGATTTCATCAATAGGAAGGGCAGGATCCCTGCACCGGTACATAGCTTTAAGAACTAATATATATCAGGAAAAATTAAGGAATATGAAAAAATAACTGTTCGGAGCTTATCCGCAACAGTTATTTTTATTAGATCGTTATAATTGTACGCCTGTATTCTGAAACTGGCGTACCGCTTCGCAGCGAGTTCTTTGCATATATTTCCGAAGCCAGGATGTCCTTTTTTAATGAATGAAGGCTGTCGGCATCCAGTATGCTTTCTGCATCTGCAAGTTTTGAAATAAACGGCCTGTCACAGTTATTCTTTATTGCTTTTAGAAGGTCGCTTACATCCGTTCTGAATCCTAAGGGACGGAGATAAGGACAGTAGGAATATTTCTCAATAAGTATCGATACCTCGCTCTTTTTTATATCAAGGAGTATATGCAGCAGGGCACGGCTTAAATGTGAGTAGGTGATTTCCTTTGATTTTAATCTTGTAATAAAGCCGGGGAAATTATCGTAATCCTGCAGGCTGTTATATATCTTGTCTGACAGGTTGTCATATACATCAAAGTATTCGGAATAGCCGTTTTCCTTCTGCATCATAAGGGTGTAAAAAAGGAAGTCGGAGTAGTCTGATGGTGACACGGGCCTGTGTTCAACAAAGTATTTCTCACATACATCAAATGCAGGCTGGGGCATATAAGCGGATAACGACTTGTATGTATCGTACTCGTCATCTTTTCTAAGTACTCCCCGCAGGTAGGATGCGCTGGCAGTATCGCCGAGGGGGGAGGGTGCATCATGGCCGGCTCCGTCTCTTTTTAATGTATAAGGCGTGACTGACTCATTTTTGAAGTAGTTAAGTGCTTTCAGGTATTCCAGTCCCAGTATGTCATTGGGCAGCGGTGGATTGGCTGTTAGTTCCGCAAGGTCAGTGGCTGAACCGGCCTGATGCTTTAATGTATCCAGGTCTCCGGTTTCCGAGCCGAAGAGCAGCATGTCGCATACTCCGGTATTCAGCAGGGCAGAGACGGAGCCCCTTGCAAAGTACTGGGCGCTGCCGGTGGCAAAGGGAACGGTAAGCTCCAGCACAAGGTCAGCACCGGATTTTAGTGCGGCTTCAGTGCGGGCATATTTATCCATTACGGCAGGTTCTCCACGCTGCACATGGTCCCCGCTCATTATCACTACAATACGGTCTGCGCCAAGTTCTGTTTTTGCATATTCAATGAGCCTGTGATGTCCGTTATGAAAAGGATTGTATTCAGCTATTATTCCGCAGGTTTTTATGGTCTGCTCCTTTCTAAAGCCGGATAGTCAGCTGTACTGCCGGTTGTTTTTAATCTGATAATTATATTTTGGGGTATTTTACAGCAAGGAAAAATATGTAGCAATGGTGTATTTGTGGCAAAACAGCAATTTTTGTGGCGTTTTTTTGTTACATTTTGTATTATAACAAGGATGTTATTCGACAATTGTGTTATAATTAATGATTATTGGCATTTGTTACAGTAAACAAACGTTAACAGTTTTATAAAAGAAATGAGAGAGGGAGTTTATGAAAAAACATTATTCAAAAAGAAAAAGAACAGTAATAAGGTGTTTTAGGGGAGCTTTGACTGCAGTTGTGTCAGCTACTGTCCTCACGCCTTTTTTTACAATGTCGTCTTCTGCAGCAGGATTGCATGATAATGTACTCACAGACCGTGCGACTCATACAGATCTTAAGTTTGAGGATTATGAATATAAGAGAGTCGATGCAAAAGATTTTGACAAGATCATTGATGGCCTTGACGAACTCTGCCAGGATGCGGCCAATGGTGATGAAGTGCTTGATATCATACTGGCAATGGATGACTTCAGGCTGGAGATGGAAAAAGACAGGTGTCTTGCCGAATTCTATTCATATCAGTATGTTGACGATGATCACTATGATGAGGAGTACCAGTTCTATACCGAGCTGTACAATGATGTTTCCGATCTTTACTATACCAAGTTTTATATGATCGCAAACAGTGCCTGCAGCGATGTGCTGAAGGACTATATTCATGATGATCATGAGTGGCAGTACATATTGGACTACGTTCCCATGACACAGGAGCAGAAGGACCTTAAGAACAAAGATTCTGAACTTGTGCAGCAGTATAATGACTTAAGCCTTAAGGCATATGAGACGGAAATTAACGGTGTTAAGTATGATGCGGATAGTCTGGATGAAGCTTATGGGAACGGCAACGTAGATTATTCTGAATATCTGTTAGGTCTTGGAGAAATCATAGAGGCCAAAAATAAGGATATGGCCGAACTCTACATTGAAATGGTGGAAGTCCGTGATCAGTTAGCTAAGAGCTACGGCTACAACAGTTTCAATGAGTATGCCTATGAAGAGAATTATCAGAGGGATTACTCATATGATGATATGGACAATTACAGACAGATGGTAAAGGATTACTTTGTTCCCCTTAACCAGGAGATACTGCAAATGATCCGTAATGATATGCTGGACCGCTATTTTGAGATGCTGGAGGAACCAATGACGGAGCAGGAGTGCCTTGATAATCTTGCGGCTCATCTTCCTGAAATCTCAAATGACCTTATGGTTTCATATAATTATATGGTAGACCATAATCTGTGTGACTTTTCAGTAAGTGAACACAAAGCACCGAACGGTTTTACTACCGGCGTGCAGATGTATAACGCGCCGCTCATGTTTAATGACTCGGATGGATCTCCCATGGATATGAAGACCATGATCCATGAGTTTGGTCATTATAATGAGATGTACTATCAGTCGGCAGAAACCTGGAAATACAATAAACAGAACCTTGACCTTGCAGAGATTCATTCCCAGGGCCTGGAAATGCTCTATGTGGACTATTATGATGATATTTTCGGGGATTATTCTGATGTCATGACAGCAATGCTTCACTATGGTCTTGTAGGAGCGACTGTAGACGGCTGCAAGGAAGATGAATTCCAGCACAGGGTATATGAGAATCCCGATGGACTGACTGTAGAGAGCCTTAATGCGTTGTACTACGAGGTATGTAATGAATACGGAGATGCCGAGAATTATAATAGCTATTATTTAGGAATGTATGGAGTACTTGAACCTGATTCTGTTTATGAGTGGGTTGAAATTCCACATACGTTCCAGTCGCCGGAGTATTACATAAGCTATTCTGTATCTGCCGCAGCTGTATATGAGCTTTATGACGGCATAAGCACTGACCGTGATGCGGCAATTGATACATATCTGGATTTAGTAGACAGAGAATTCCAGGATGACTTCCAGGCCACTGTTGTTGCTGCAGGTCTCAATAACCCTATAGCAAATCCCAGATTTGATCTCTATGCTGATGATGTAAGGGCGTCTCTCGGACTTCCACTCCAGGGCCACAAAGACTATTCTGATATGGATAACGGCGGAGATGATGATACGACCGAACCTGATGATAATTCTGAAGATGATGATTTAGTTGACGAAGGTGACTATGACGACGATGGTGTGGATGACTATGATGATGGGGATGCTGACCTTGATCCGGATACGATAGAAAAGAATGTAGGTCTGATAGTTGCAATTGTATTCATTTTAGCAGGAGCCGGACTGATCGTACTTATTCTTCTTATAGTTATAATAGTGCTCATTGTAAAAGGCAGTAAGAAGAAAAAACTCGCGGCGGCAGCCATGACACAGTATGAACAGGCTAGGTTGAATGCAGGACCAGGCGGATATGGTCAGCCAATGCAGGGCGGAATGAACGGAATGAACGGTCAGCCTATGCAGAGTGGTATGAACGGTCAGCCTATGCAGGGGGGGATGAATGCACAGTCGATGCAGAACGGACCGGTCAGTGTTCAGGCAGTTAATGTGCAGGATAATGTTACCCGGCAGGACGGGCAGGTACAGAATAATGTAGCTGGCACGCAGGAGAATGCAATGCCTGAGACAGCATCAGTTACAACGGAGACTCCTGTTCAGACAGAAACAGCCAATGCAGGAACCCAGTCAGCTCCGGCAGATTCAAATCCGGCGGAAAGCCAGGGGCAGGCAACGGAGGCGCCTTCGGCAGATGCTCAGGTTGCGCAGACAGCGGCTCCGACTGAGAATCAGCCAGCTGAGAATCAGCCTCCGCAGGGCGGTTCAGCGGGGACTGACAAGAAAGAATAAAAAGTTGTTGACAAAGCAAAAAACAAAAGCGTATAATAACATTCGTGTGATTAAGACAGATGGGAGGTGTGAAAGATGTCAATTTGTCCCAAGAATAAATCTTCCAGAGCGAGAAGAGACAAGAGAAGAGCAGCTAATTTCAAGATGTCAGCTCCTACGCTTGTAAAGTGCAGCAAATGTGGTGCTTTAATGATGCCCCATCGTGTCTGCAAGGCTTGCGGAGCATACAATAAAAAAGAGATCATTGCCGTAGGTGAATAATCTTAAGACAATGTCTTGCTTTTGGATTGTTTAAAGAGTCAAAGAATAGGTATGCCGTTTTGGCATACCTATTTTAGTGCGCGATGATTTCTGATCCGGATGACGAGCTGGTCTGCAATAAAAAAATTTTGACACTCCCTTGAATTTATTATATCATTACTAATGTTGTGCGGTTTTGCCCCGGCTTTCCAAAATACACCGCACAAAAGGGTATGGAATGGAATACGAAGTATTAAAGCGATGCATAGAGAGGGTTCTGCATGTCTATAGCAAAGAGATATCCGCAAGTGTGGAGTTTGCTACGGAGCTAGGTGCAGATTCAATAGATATGGCACAGATATTCGGCTGTGTTGAGAAGGAACTTGGCATCAGCCTTGATATAAAGGATATGTCAGGTATTGTGACGGTAGGGGATGCGCTTAAGGTCATTAAGCAGGCATGCGTGGTTTCAGCAGGAAAAAATGAAACCTGACGGCAGCCGTGATTTAGGAGGGAGCGACCCCGAAACGGGGTTTTTTAAATTATAGATGAATAATATACAGCAGAATGTGGACCGATTGGAAACAGTTATAGCTTATAAATATAGTGACAGGAACCTTGCTGTCGAAGCACTGACCCACAGTTCATATGCTAATGAAAGAAAGCTTAATAAAATCGCATGTAATGAGAGGCTGGAGTATCTTGGGGATGCGGTTTTAGAGCTTGTCACCAGTGACTATATATTTAGAAACTATCCGGAAATGCCTGAGGGCAAGATGTCAAGGCTGCGTGCTGACCTGGTATGCGAGGGCTCATTGTCGGAGAGCGCGGCGAACATAGGCCTGGGAGAGCTGATACTTTTAGGTGTCGGTGAGGAACACTGTGGCGGTAGGAATAAGCCTTCAGTGACATCAGATGCTTTTGAGGCCGTGATAGGCTCCCTGTATCTGGACGGGGGGATGGAAACTGCCAAAAAGTTCATTGACGAGCATGTGCTGAATGATGTAGATAAGCATTCGGAAGCATCAGACCCGAAGTCAGCCCTGCAGGAATATGTGCAGGCAAATAAACTGGGCCCTATAGTATACAAGGTGACTGATGAGACGGGACCTGAGCACGCCAGGGAATATACGGTGGATGTGCTCATAAACGATAAGGTTTACGGCACCGGAAAAGGAAGGAATAAAAAGACAGCGGAGAAGAATGCGGCCAAAGCAGCTGTCGGGAGTTTGAAATGTATTTAAAAAGTATTGAAATTCATGGATTCAAGTCTTTCGCAAATAAGATCCGATTTGAGTTCCATGAGGGAATAACGGGAATAGTGGGACCTAACGGTTCCGGTAAGTCTAATGTGGCAGATGCAGTCAGATGGGTTCTGGGTGAGCAGCGTATTAAACAGCTCAGAGGCTCATCCATGCAGGATGTCATCTTTTCAGGTACGGAAATGCGCAAACCCATGGGCTTTGCTTATGTTGCCATTACCCTGGATAATTCTGACCATTCACTGGCAGTTGATTACGAGGAAGTGACAGTTGCCAGAAAGCTCTACCGTTCCGGTGAGAGTGAGTATCTTCTTAATGGAAATACATGCAGGCTGAAGGATATAAATGAGCTGTTTTACGATACAGGTATAGGTAAGGAAGGCTATTCCATCATTGGACAGGGTCAGATTGACCGTATCCTTTCGGGAAAGCCTGAAGAACGCAGGGAGCTTTTTGATGAGGCTGCAGGTATCGTAAAGTATAAGAGGCGCAAAGAGACTGCTGTAAAGAAACTGGAAAACGAGAAGAATAACCTTACCCGTGTAAATGATATTCTTTCCGAACTGGAAAGGACGGTAGGGCCGCTTGAGAAACAGGCGGAGAAGGCTAAGGATTATCTTAAGAAAAAGGAAGACCTGAAAAGACTGGATGTAAATTTCTTCCTTTTAGAGACGGAAAGAAAAAAAGGTGTTCAGGCTGAAACCGAGAAGAAGCTTGATATTGCATCAAACGACCTGGCTGAACAGGAAGAAAAGTTTGCCGGCATCAAGGTTGAATATGATGAGATAGCTGCCAGCATCGAAACTCTGGACAAAGAGATAGAAGAGACCAGGAATACCATATCAAATACAGGTGCTACCCGTACCAGGCTCGAAGGCGAGATAAGAGTCTTCGAGGAGCAGATAAACTCTGCCCGGGGCAATATAGAGCACTTTACATCAAGAATAGAGACTCTTGCAAAAAGCATAGCCGAAAAGGAAGAAGAAAAGGCGGGCATTGACAAGAGCAAGTCCGGTGTGGACGAAGAACTCCATGGCATACAGGAAAAGAAGGACGAGGAAAAGGCTAAGCTTGACAAGATACAGGCTGTCATTGAGGAAATCAATAACAGCATAGAAAACGACAAGACCGGCATAATAAACCTTCTGAACAAAAGGGCTGATATCCGTTCTTCAAAAGAGCGTTATGATACAATGCTGGAAAATACCAAGCTTCGCAGGGCGGAGCTTAATTCCAGGTTCCTTCAGGCTAAATCCAATGAGGAAGAGCAGAAGAGCATCATTGAGGAACTGCAGCAGGAATTCGACAAAATAAATAAAGAGCTGGAAGACCTTAATTATGACCAGAAGAAGAAAGAAGAACGCTTAAATGAGATCCATGATGAGCTGACGGATAAGGACGGTGAGCTCAGGAGGACTCAGGTAAGTTTCCATGAGGATAAGAGTAAGCTGGATGCTATCTCAAATCTTACGGAACGCTATGAAGGATATGGCGGTGCCGTAAAGCTTATAATGGAAAAGAAGAGCGAAGAGTCCGGCATAGTTGGTGTAGTTGCGGATATCATAAAGACTGAGAAACAGTACGAAACGGCCATAGAGATAGCTTTGGGCGGAAACATCCAGAATGTGGTTACAGAGGATGAAGAAACTGCTAAGAGAATGATAAATCACCTTAAACAGGTAAAGGGCGGCCGTGTCACTTTCCTGCCTCTTACATCTCTTACCAGGCCCCAGGAATTCAAGCAGCCGGAATCACTTTCAGAAGTGGGCGTTATAGGTCTGGCTGATTCCATAGTAACTACCAAGGATGAGTACCGCAATGTTGCAAAGAGCATGCTGGGCAGGATACTTGTAGTGGATACAATGGACCATGCATTAAAGATTGCTGCCAAGTATGACTACGGCATCAGGATGGTTACCCTTGAGGGCGAGCTTCTGGTTCCCGGTGGTGCAATTAGCGGCGGTAGATTTAAAAACAATTCCAATCTCCTGGGAAGACGCCGTGAGATGGAAGAACTGGAAAAGAGGGTCAAAGATGCGCTTAAAAAGATCGATGCCCTTATGTCTGAGATAGAGAATACAAAGCAGGAAAGAAATAAACTGCGTCTGGAACTTGAGGAAGTCAAGTCCAAGATACAGGGACAGTATATAAAGCTTAATACTGCAAACCTGAACCTTCAGAAAGCACAGGAGAAGATCGATGAGACTGCCAAGGGTGTAGGTGACCTTAATAATGAGCAGGCAGAGATTGAGAAGCAGGTAGTTGATATAAAGCAGAATCAGGAGGATCTTGATAAAGAACTAAAGTCATCTGCCGTAGAAGAATCTGAAATAAATGCCCGTATGGAAAAGGCTCAGGAGCAGTTAGAAGGTCTGCGTGACGAGGAGCTTGAACAGTCCCAGAAAGTGACAGAGCAGGAAGTACTTCTGGAAAAAGTTCTGCAGAAACAGGAATTTGAGCAGAGTAATGTTTCAAGAATCGCTGCCGAACTTGAAAATCTTATCCGTGAAAAAGAAGAGGCTGCTGCCACAGTTGAAAATGCAAAGCAAACCATAGAGGATAGAAAGACCAATATTGAAAAAGTAAAAGCGACCATAGAAGCTTCCTTTAGCGCTGAGAATGATTCCCATAAGCTTCTTGATGAAAAGATAGCTAAGAAGGAAGAACTCAGTGCAAAGAACAAGAGTTTCTTTGACCAGCGTGAGGCTATGGGTAAGGTAATAATAGACCTTACGAACGAAAAGAACAGGTTAAGTGACCAGAAACAGAGAATAGAAGAGGAACTGGTAGGACTCGCCGGTTACATGTGGTCAGAGTATGAGCTTACCATGAGTGATGCGGAAGAGTTAAAGGATCCTGAACTTACTGACTTGCAGGAAATCCGAAAGGATAAGGATGCCCTTAAGGATGCAATAAAGAAACTGGGGGATGTAAATGTAAATGCCATTGAGGATTACAAGACCCAGATGGAGCGTTATACATTCTTAAAGAACCAGCATGATGACCTGATCAAGGCAGCGGAGGAGCTGCAGGGCATCATAACGGAACTGGATGTTGCAATGCGTGACCAGTTCACCCAGAAGTTTGAGGAGATCGGGAAGGCCTTTGATAAGGTATTCAAGGAACTCTTCGGCGGCGGTACAGGTACGCTTCAGCTCGTTGAGGATGAGGACATCCTGGAAGCAGGTATCCGTATAAATGCACAGCCCCCCGGAAAGAAACTCCAGAATATGATGCAGCTCTCCGGTGGTGAGAAGGCTTTGGCAGCTATTGCGCTTTTATTTGCGATTCAGAATCTCAAGCCTTCACCTTTCTGTCTGCTTGATGAGATAGAGGCTGCACTTGATGAATCTAATGTAGGAAGATATGCAAGTTATCTCCACAAGCTTACAAAGCATACCCAGTTTATAGTTGTTACCCACAGGAGGGGTACCATGGAGCAGGCTGATAGGCTTTACGGTATTACCATGCAGGAAAAGGGTATTTCCACCCTTGTATCGGTGAACCTGATAGATGACCAGCTGGATGATTAAGGAACGGTGACCAAGGAAACAGTTTATGCTGTGGTTTAAGAAGAAAGAGAAAGTAAATAAAGAGGCAGAAACACCTGCAGAAGCTGTTGCTGAGACAGAGAGCCTGAATGTGGATGGGAGTGAAGCATCAGCTGATCCTGCTATGGATGTTGCTGGGGAAGATATTGCAGATCTGGCGGATGTATCAGCAAATGATATGTCAGCTGATGATATTTCTGCAGGGATGGACAGCGGAACATACGAAAATCCTGCTGCGGACGGCTCTGTTTCTATGGAGACAGCTTCAGTGGACGCATCGGAAGAAGTTGTTCCTGCTGATGCAGAAAAAGCACCGGCAAAAACCGGCTTTTTTGCAAAGCTCAAGCAGGGCCTTAAGAGGACCAGGGATAATTTCGTATATAATCTCGATGTTGTTTTCAAAGGCGCTGAGGAAATCGATGATGCCTTCTATGACGACCTTGAGGAAATCCTTATCACCGGTGATATAGGCGTACAGACTACGGAAGAAATCCTTGATCGTCTCAAGGAGAATGTATCGAAAAAGCATATAGTAAGGCCGGATGAGTGCAGGGAACTTCTTGTGGCTACAATAGAGGAGCTGATGCACGTCGACGAGAATGAATATGTTTTCGAAAAGGAAACATCTGTTATTTTTGTCATAGGCGTAAATGGTGTCGGAAAGACCACATCCATTGGTAAGCTGGCTTCCCAGTTTAAGAATGACGGAAAAAGGGTTATAATAGCCGCTGCGGATACTTTCAGGGCGGCAGCAGGCGACCAGCTGAAGGTCTGGGCTGACAGGGCAGGTTGTGAGCTTATATCCGGCAAAGAAGGCGCAGATCCATCAAGTGTGCTTTTTGATGCAGTGGCAGCAGCAAAGGCCAGGAGGGCAGACATACTTCTGGTAGATACTGCCGGTCGTCTTAATAATAAAAAGAACCTTATGAACGAGCTTTCCAAGATGAATAAGATAATCGACAAGAATTATCCTGAAGCTCATAGGGAGAATTTTATCGTGCTTGATGCTACTACAGGGCAGAATGCACTGCAGCAGGCACTTGCGTTTAATGAGGTGTCCGACCTTACGGGAATTATACTTACTAAAATGGACGGAACCGCAAAGGGCGGCATAGCCGTAGCCATACAGTCAAGCCTGCATGTTCCTGTGAAGTATATAGGTGTTGGTGAAAAGATTGAAGACCTGCAGAAATTTGACGAAAAAGCTTATGTGAAAGCACTTTTTGAAAGAGATAAAGAAGAAACAGCTGAAGCCTGAAAGCGGCGGAAGGAGAGAAGATGTCAGAAGAAATGCTTACGCTTGAAAAATTTGAGGAAGCCTCAGAAATCGTAAAGGAAGTTACACTAGAGACAAAGCTGATTTACAGTGAGTACCTGAGCTCTCTTACAGGAAACAAGGTTTATCTTAAACCTGAGAATATGCAGTTTACAGGCGCTTATAAGGTAAGGGGGGCATACTACAAATCAAGCACACTTACGGATGCTGAAAAGGCAAAAGGCGTCATAACCGCTTCAGCTGGAAACCATGCACAGGGCGTTGCTTATGCAGCAAAGTGCAAGAATATGAAGGCTACAATCGTAATGCCTACAACTACGCCGCTCATTAAGGTAAACCGTACCAAGAATTTCGGTGCTGATGTAGTCCTTTACGGTGATGTTTATGATGAGGCTTGCGAAAAGGCTTACGAGCTGGCAGAGAAGGAAGGGTATACTTTCATACATCCTTTTGACGACCTGACTGTTGCAACGGGGCAGGGCACCATAGCAATGGAAATTATAAAAGAGCTCCCCTTGGTGGATGTGATCCTTGTTCCTATAGGCGGAGGCGGACTTGCCTGCGGTGTTTCTACACTGGCTAAGCTTCTTAAACCGAATATCAAGGTTATAGGCGTGGAGCCTGCAAATGCAGCATGTATGAAAGCATCTTTAGCTGAAGGACATGTAGTTACACTGGATAGTGTTGACACAATTGCTGACGGAACAGCTGTTAAAACTCCGGGATCGAAGATATTCCCTTATATACAGCAAAATCTTGATGACATAATCACAGTTGAGGATGAGGATCTTATAGTTTCCTTCCTGGATATGGTGGAGAACCATAAGATGGTTGTTGAGAATTCCGGTCTCCTTACTGTAGCTGCATTAAAGCAACTTAATGTAGCAGGTAAGAAGATAGTGTCCATACTGTCAGGTGGTAACATGGATGTGATAACAATGTCTTCCGTGGTTCAGCAGGGTCTTATCTTCAGGAACAGGATATTTACTGTTTCTGTGCTGCTTCCTGATAAGCCGGGCGAACTTCAGAGGGTAGCCGGTGTTATCGCGGATGAAAACGGAAATGTTATCAAGCTGGAGCACAACCAGTTCGTTACTACCAACAGAAAGTCTGCGGTTGAGCTCCGCATAACCATTGAGGCATTTGGTACTGAGCATAAGTCACAGATTCTTTCTATGCTTGAAAAGAACGGTTACAGACCTAAAGTTACAAGAACCATTATCTGATGTAACGGACGGAAATGGTCCAATCTGTTTTGAGAGTTTTGTCAATTTTACACTTAAAAGGCTAAAAAAATGAGTCGCTTTGTGAATATTTAATATTTACAGCGACTCTTTTTAGGTATATTCTACACACATCTTGTTTTTGGTCTAGTGATCAATTAAATTTATGCCGCGCGAAAGCGGCGAGGAGGAATTTATGAAAAAGAAGCTTATAGGTCTTATGCTTGCTGTTACAACAGCAGTTTCCATGACTGCTTGTACAGGCGGTACAGATACCCCTGCTACCGGTGATGAAAACGGAACAGAGGAAAATGCAGGATCATCCGAGGCTGCATCCGATGTAAAGATCGGTGTTATCCTTGTTGGTGACGAGAACGAAGGTTATTCTTATGCTCACATTGACGGCGTAAGAAAGGCTGCAGCAGCAGTAGGAATTCCTGAAGAGAACATTATCTGGAAGTATTCCGTACCCGAAGATGAGAGCTGCCATGATGCTGCTATCGACCTTGTGGATCAGGGATGCAAGGCTGTATTCTCAAACAGCTATGGTCATCAGTCCTTCATGCAGCAGGCTGCATCAGAGGAGCCTGAGGTTCAGTTCGTAGCGATGACCGGTGATACAGCAGCTTTAAGCGGTCTTGAGAATTTCTCAAACGCATTTACAAATGTTTACGAGGCACGTTATGTTTCAGGTATCGTAGCAGGTATGAAGATCAAGGAGCTTGTTGAAGGCGATGCACTTTCTGCTGAGAATTTCGACGCAGACGGCAATGTAAAGATGGGCTATGTAGGTGCTTATCCTTACGCTGAGGTGGTTTCCGGATATACAGCATTCTATCTTGGAGCTAAGTCAGTATATAGCGATGTATCAATGGAAGTTATCTATACAAACTCATGGTTTGATATAGCAGCAGAGGGTGAGGCTGCAAACTCACTTATGTCTGATGGCTGCGTTATAATTGGTCAGCATGCTGATTCTACCGGTGCTCCTTCAGCTATTCAGGCTGCACTTGATTCCGGTAAGCAGGTTTATTCTGTAGGTTACAATGTTGACATGCATAGTGTTGCACCTACTGCAGCACTTACATCAGCAACAAACAACTGGTCTGTATATTACACAGAGGCATTCAAGGATGTAGTTGAAGGCAAGGATATCCCTACAGACTGGTCACAGGGCTACAACGAGGACGCTGTTGCGATCACAGAGCTTGGAACATCCTGTGCTGAGGGTACTCAGGAAGCTGTAGATGAAGCAATCGCTTCTATCAAGGCAGGCACACTTCATGTATTCGATACATCAACATTTACTGTAGACGGCAAGGAAGTTACATCAGCACTTATCGATATGAACGGTGATTTCCAGAATGATGATGAGGAAGCTGTATTTGACGGTTACTTCCATGAGTCAGAGTTCAGGGCTGCACCTTCATTCTATCTCAGAATAGACGGCATAACAGAGCTTACTGCTGAATGATAAAGTAATGAGCAAAGGGGCGGGAAAACATTTCCTGCCCCTTTTTTCTTTTAATAAAAAATACAGATTTATCATAATGACATTGCTGTGAAATTATGGTAAATTATACGTGTTGTCTGTATTACGGACAGCACCTGCTTAAGGCAGTCATATGAATAAAACTTCCGGAGGCATATATGGCGGATGTTGCAATAGAATTTAAAAATGTCACCAAGAGATTCGGCTCCGTGGTCGCTAATGACCATGTCAGCATGAAAGTGAATAAAGGCGAGATTCTATCTCTTCTTGGTGAAAACGGAAGCGGTAAGACTTCACTTATGAATATGCTTTCGGGTATATATTTCCCGGACGAAGGTGAGATTTTTATTAATGGGACACCAGTTACCATAAGGGATCCAAAGGATGCCTATGCACTTAAGATAGGCATGGTTCATCAGCATTTTAAGCTGGTGGATGTCTTTACTGCGGCTGAAAATCTGATAGTAGGAATTGATCCCGGCAAAAAGCTGGACAGGAAGGAAATTGCAGACGAAATAAAGGGAATCTGTGACAAGTATGGTTTTGTAATAGAGCCCGGCAAAAAAGTCTATGATATGAGCGTTTCTGAAAAGCAGACCCTTGAGATCGTCAAGATGCTTTACAGAGGGGCGGATATACTTATACTGGATGAGCCTACCGCGGTGCTTACGCCGCAGGAAAGCGAACATCTTTTTTCTGTAATAAAGAACATGAAGAAAGATGGAAAGACAGTCATCATCATCACCCACAAGCTGCATGAAGTACTTTCTGTCAGTGACCGTGTGGCAATACTCCGTAAGGGAAAGTACATAGAGACTGTAAAGACCAGCGAAGCTGATGAAGAGAAGCTTACCGAACTCATGGTGGGACGCCATGTGGAGCTTAATATAGACAGGCCGGTGATTGAGAATAAGGAGCTCAGGCTGTCTGTCAAGAACCTTAACTGTGTAAACAGCGAAGGACAGCAGGTTCTGTTTGATATCAATTTTGACCTTTTCGGCGGTGAGATTCTTGGCATTGCCGGTATATCGGGCAATGGGCAGAAGGAACTGCTGGAATCCATTGCGGGACTGCAGAAGACACAGACAGGTGCATCCGTGGTATATTATGATCCGGATTCAGATAAAAAGAAAAAAGATGATGCAGGGCAGGCTGATGGCATGGAAATGATAGGCCTTTCTCCTAAGAAGATAAGGGAAAAGGGAATACATCTTTCCTTTGTGCCGGAGGACAGACTGGGCATGGGACTGGTTGGCTCCATGGGAATGACGGAGAATATGATGATCAGGGATTATTCAACCGCATCAAAGTCCCTTCTTTTTACGGATAAAAAGAAGCCCAGGGAACTTGCGGAAGAGATAAAGGAATCTCTTGGCGTAGTTACTCCGGATATTTCGACACCTGTAAGCCGGCTTTCAGGCGGTAATGTGCAGAAGGTTTTAGTAGGCCGCGAGATTGCGGCAGCTCCTGCTGTGCTTATGACAGCGTATGCGGTACGCGGACTGGACATCAATACTTCTTACACGATCTATGATCTTTTAAATGAGCAGAAGAAAAAGGGCGTGGCAATAATCTTTGTGGGCGAGGATCTTGACGTGATACTTGCTCTCTGCGACCGCATTCTGGTACTCTGTGACGGTCACGTAAATGGGATATTAAATGGAGCTGAGGCGAGAAAAGAGGAGGTTGGTCTCCTTATGACGGAATTGAAAGATAATAGAAGAGAGGAGACCGCAGAGTAATATGGAAGCAAATATGAATCATGTACACGATCCATGGGTGCGCATAGCAAAAAGGGATGACATGTCATTCCTGACCAAGCTGGGTATAAGAATTGCGGTCCTGGCTGTGGGCGTAATAATATGTGCCATAATGATTTACTTTATCACAGGCTTAAATCCTTTTGTGGTATATCTGACGGTGGTAAAGGGTGCTTTTGGAACCGTTCGAAGGGTGTGGGCTACAGTGCGTGAGATGATGATGCTTGCTTGTATCGCCATAGGGCTGGCTCCGGCTTTCAAAATGAAATTCTGGAATATAGGCGCAGAAGGACAGGTACTTATCGGTGGAATAGTTTCTGCCGGCTGCATGATATATCTTCCGTTCCTTCCGGGGCCCGTGCTGCTTTTACTTATGTTTGTATTGAGTGCGGCTGCAGGGGCTCTTTGGGGCCTGGTTCCGGCTGTGTTCAAGGCAAAGTGGAATACCAATGAAACTTTATTTACCCTTATGATGAACTATATTGCTATACAGCTTACGGCTTTTCTGGTATCCAAGTGGGAGAATCCAAAGGGGTCTAATACTGTGGGTATAATCAATCCCAATACCAGGGCGGGATGGTTTCCGGAGATTGCCGGACAGCAGTTTATGCTGAATGTGCTCATCGTGTTGGTGCTCGCATTGCTTATGAATATTTATCTGAAATATACTAAGCACGGTTATGAGATAGCGGTCGTGGGTGAGTCTTGGAATACCGCAAGATACGCCGGAATAAATGTTGGGAAGATACTGATAAGGACCATGCTGCTTTCCGGTGCTGTATGCGGTATAGCAGGTTTCCTGGCAGTAAGCGGCGCATCCCATACCATTTCAACCTCTACTGCGGGCGGCAGGGGATTTACGGCCATAATCGTGGCGTGGCTGGCTAAATTCGATTCCGCTACCATGCTGTTCATATCGCTTATGCTGGCATTCTTTGACAGCGGTGCAAATGAAATAGCATCAAAATGCGGATTAAATGACTATGCTTCAGACATGATAATCGGTATAATACTTTTCTTCATACTTGCGGGAGATTTCTTTGTAAATTACAGGCTGGTATTCAGAAAAAGAGTTTCAGCCGTGAACTCCGAAAAGGAGGTGGCATGATGCAGAATTTCGTCACTTTGATAAGAGCTGCAGTATTCTTCGGAACTGTCATAATGTTTGGCTGCGTAGGTGAGACCGTGACTGAAAAAGCGGGAAACTTAAACCTCGGTGTTCCGGGTATAATGTACCTGGGCGGTATAGCGTCCCTTTCCAGCGTATTTATCTATGAGGGCAGTACGGAGAATCCGAATAAGGCAGTATGTGTAATACTGGCTCTTGTTTCTGCTTTTGTGGCATCCTCATTGGGCGGACTCATATATGCCTTTTTGACGATTACCCTCAGGGCAAACCAGAATGTGACCGGACTTACGCTTACCATATTCGGTTCAGGTGTAGCTAATTTCTTCGGCGGCTCTTTAAATACTCTTGCAGGTCGCTTTGAGCAGATCGCTGTGCCTGTAACATCGGCTGCTTTCAGGACAACGTTTCCGTTCAGCGATTCGCTGGGAGTAGTTGGTGAGCTGTTCTTCTCTTACGGGTTCATGGTTTATCTTGCAATAATCATAGCAGTACTTACCCATATTTTCATGAACCACACAAGGCGGGGACTTAACCTCCGTACCGTGGGTGAGAATCCTGCCGCAGCCGATGCAGCGGGTATAAACGTAAATCTGAACAAATACCTGGCTATATGCATAGGAGCCGGCATCTGCGGCTTTGGCGGCGTGTATTATGTTATGGATTATATAAAGGGTACATGGGCTAACGACGGCTCTATAGAGACCCTGGGATGGCTTGCAGTGGCACTGGTTATATTTACCACCTGGAAGAGCAAGCATGCTATCTGGGGCGCATATCTTTTCGGTATACTTTACTGGCTGTATCTCTATATTCCGGGGCTTACAAGGAGCTCCCAGGAGATATTCAAGATGCTTCCTTACGTAGTTACGGTAGTGGTACTGATAGTGACCAGCCTGCGCAACAGCAGGGACAAGCAGCCTCCTGCAGCACTGGGACTGCCGTACTTTAGGGAAGAGAGATAGGATTTAATTGTAAATTATATGATAAATAATGATCGGAGGTTTCTATGCAGTTACTGGAAGATAGAATCAGGAAAGACGGTATCGTAAAGGAAGGTAATGTCCTTAAGGTGGATTCGTTCTTAAATCACCGTATGGACATAGAGCTTTTTGCGGAGATGGGCAAGGAATTTAAGCGGATCTTCGCTGACAGACCGATAAATAAGATACTGACAATAGAGGCATCCGGAATAGGAATTGCAGTCATTGCTGCGCAGTATTTCGATAATGCGCCAGTAGTTTTTGCTAAGAAATCCCAGTCCATCAATCTTGACGGCAGCGTGTATAGTACCAAGATACAGTCCTTTACCCACGGTCGTGTATATGATGTCATAGTTTCAAAAAAGTATCTTTCACATGAAGACCATGTTCTGGTAATCGATGACTTCCTGGCAAACGGCTGTGCCATAGAGGGGCTTATAAGCCTTATAAACGAGTCAGGTGCAACTCTTGAAGGCGTAGGCATAGCTATCGAGAAAGGTTTCCAGGATGGCGGAAAGAACCTGCGTGAGTCAGGTGTAAATCTTCATTCGCTGGCAATCGTGGAATCCATGGATGCAGCGACAGGGGAGATAGTGTTCAGGGCGTAAAAACTTACAGCGGTTATCATTATAAAAATGACCGTAACCCTGATAATGCACGTCATATGCTGTCAGCTGTGGCCGGTGCTCTGAATATGATTATGTGATTACTTACATATAAAAACACCCCGGACAATCTGTCCGGGGTGTCGCTTTATCTAAGCTTTTCTTCTCAGCCCATTACAACTTCTACGCTGTGGGTCTTTCCATCAGAGAATGCAGGGATGAGGTTACCGTCGATTGCATTGCCGTCTACGGTCACGCTCTTAACGCCCTTGCATACGTGTGAAGGATTTGTAACTTTGATATCGTAAGTAGCGTTTCTGAACTGTCTTGTAGCCTTGAGGCCGTCCCATGCGGAAGGTATCGAAGGATCGATGCGCAGTCCGTCGAAATCAGCCTGGATACCCAGGATGTACTGGGAGATGGCTACCATGTTCCATGCAGCTGTACCTGTGAGCCAGGAGTTCTTGCCCTGACCGAAGTTCTTGCCGGTCTGGCCGATATCTGAACCTGCATCCTTACCGCCGATCATCTGGCCGTATACATAAGGCTCGGTCTTGTGGATGTCGGAAGTCTCTTCAGTGAAAGCAGGAGCAATCTCTGAGTAATACTTGAATGCCTGGTCGCCCTGGCCTGCATAAGCAGCTGCGCAGATGATCCATGCGTTGTTGTGAGTGAAGATACCTGCGTTCTCCTTGTATCCGCCGGGATAGGTGGAGATCTCACCGTACTGGATGTAGTACTTGGTGAATGCAGGATTGTTCAGTACGAGACCGAACTTGGTATTAAGTCTTTCATCGATAGCAGCAAGAGTCTTAAGGTCTGTACCCTGATCCTTGCCCACATCGGACATGATAGCGAAGCCCTGGGGCTCAATGAAGATCTGGCCTTCCTCGCATTCCTTGGAGCCCATCTTCTTGCCTTCAGCATCATATGCACGCAGGAACCAGTCGCCGTCCCATGCGGATTCCATGATGTTCTTCTTCATCTTGTCGATCTCAGCCTGAGCCTTTGCAGCCTCGTCATCCTTGCCAAGATGCTTAAGGATAGCCACATAGTTAGGTCCTGTGTAGGTGAAGAGTGTAGCAACCATTACAGACTCTGCAACCTTGGAATAGCCGCCCTCAGCTGCAAACTTAGGATTGGTGTATGTCTGGAAAGACTCACCGGGTGTATCTGAGTAGCAGGAAAGGTTGATACAGTCGTTCCAGTCAGCACGCATTGCAAGAGGCAGACCGTGAGGTCCTAAGTTGTTTACAATGTGGTAGAAGGATACATCCAGATGTCTGAGCATTGTCTCAGCCTTTGACATATCATTATCATAAGGAACCATCTCGTCAAGAATAGCCCAGTCGCCTGTTTCCTTGATGTAAGCGGAAACAGAAAGGATGAGCCACAAAGGATCGTCGGAGAAATCACCGCCGATGTCTGCGTTACCCTTCTTGGTAAGGGGCTGGTACTGATGGTAGCAGCCGCCATCCGGAAACTGTGTGGATGCGATATCTATGATACGCTCCTTAGCTCTGTCAGGAATCTGGTGAACGAAACCGAGTACGTCCTGGTTGGAATCACGGAATCCCATGCCGCGGCCGATACCTGACTCGAAGTAGGAAGCAGAGCGGGAAAGGTTGAATGTAACCATACACTGATACTGGTTCCAGATGTTGACCATACGGTTAACTTTGTCATCGGGAGTATCAACGTTGAGGATGCCGAGAAGCTTATCCCAGTAAGCCTTGAGCTCAGCCATACCTGCAGCGAATTTTTCGGGAGTATCGTACTTAGCGATCATCTCCTTAGCCTTAACCTTGTTGATGGTCTTGCCGTCAGCCTCGAACTTCTGGTCAACAGGCATCTCAACATAGCCGAGTACGAATACAAGTGTCTTTGTCTCACCGGGCTTAAGTGTGATCTTCTTAAAGTGGGAAGCGATAGGAGCCCAGCCGTCTGCGAAGGAATCTGTAGCCTTGTCAGCCAGTACAGCTTCAGGATTGTTGAAACCGTTGTAAAGACCGATGAAGGAATCCCTGTCGGTATCATATCCGTCAATGCTGTCATTTACGGAGTAGAATGCGTAATGATCACGGCGGTCTCTGTACTCTGTCTTATGATAGATAACGGAACCGTCTACCTCTACACGGCCGGTAGAGAAATTACGCTGGAAGTTATTGGAGTCATCCTGGGCATCCCAGAGACACCACTCTGCAAAGGAGAAGAGTGAGAATGACTTTTCGGATGAACCTTCGTTGGTAAGTACTACCTGCTGAACCTCGCCGGAGAAATCCTGAGGAACGAAGAATGTAACCTGTGCCTTAAGATCAGCCTTTTTACCGGTGATGATGGTATAGCCCATACCATGACGGCACTCGTATTCGTCGAGCTCAGTCTTAACGGGGGACCATCCCGGATTCCATATTGTGCCGTTGTCATTAATATAGAAATAACGGCCACCCATATCTATGGGTACATTGTTGTAACGGTAACGTGTGATCCTGCGGAGACGGGCATCTTTATAGAAAGAATAACCTCCTGCAGTGTTTGAAATCAGTGAAAAGAACCCCTGAGTTCCCAGATAGTTAATCCACGGATATGGAGTCCTGGGGGTTGTGATGACGTATTCCCTGTTGGCGTCATCAAAGTGTCCGAATTTCATACCTTTCTCTCCTTTTAATAATTAGTTTTTGGGAAAGCACCCAATTAACAAAATTATACAAAAATAAGAATACCCTTGCAAGGAAAACGGAATGAAAACACAATTATTTTTGACCGTCGCGGTCGGCTGAACGACTGTAAAGAAAAAATACTTGACAGCGTCTTTTTTTTCAGTATAATTGTGTCTGTTATGGAAAAAATAGTTGAGCGTGGTCTGCTTTATGATTTTTACGGACCTCTCCTGACCGAGCACCAGCAGGCCATATATGAAGCAAATGTATATGATAACCTGTCGCTGTCGGAGATAGCGGAGCAGGAGAATGTTTCAAGACAGGCTGTTCACGATATACTGAAGCGCTGTGATAAGATTCTTATCGGATATGAAGATAAGCTTCAGCTAATAGCACGTTTTAACAGGAACAGGGGGAGACTTAAGCAGCTTAAGGAAAAGCTTTCATCCGAGGATGATAAGAAGCTTGTGGATGAGATAATAGACGAGCTGTAAAACAATTCGTTGCGACATATTAAAGAAGATCCGGAAATGGATCAGGGTGAATAAATGGCATTTGAGAGCCTCAGTGAAAAATTACAGAATATTTTCAAGAATCTTCGCGGCAAGGGCACACTTACCGAAGCGGATGTAAAGGCGTCTATGAAGGAAGTGCGCATGGCGCTTTTAGAGGCTGACGTCAATTTCAAGGTTGTAAAGCAGTTTGTATCATCTGTGGAAGAGAAAGCTGTGGGAAGCGAAGTTTTAAACGGCCTTAATTCCGCCCAGATGGTTGTAAATATAGTAAATGATGAGCTGGTTGCCCTTATGGGATCTGAGACCACTGAGATCAGTTTTCAGCCCGGCAAGGCTATTACAGTTATAATGATGAGCGGTCTTCAGGGTGCAGGTAAGACTACCACCACGGCAAAGATCGCCGGTAAGCTTAAGAACAACAAGGGCAGAAAACCTTTGCTTGTTGCCTGCGACGTTTACAGGCCTGCAGCTATTGACCAGTTAAAGATAAATGGAGAGAAGATGGGCGTAGAGGTATTCTCAATGGGTACCGACCATAAGCCTGCCGATATCGCTGCGGCTGCCATAGAGCATGCCACAAAGAACGGTTTCAGTGATGTGATCCTTGATACCGCCGGCCGTCTTCACATAGACGAGTCCATGATGGAAGAACTCTGTGAGATCAAAAATCGGGTAGAGGTTCACAATACCCTGCTTGTGATTGATGCCATGACCGGTCAGGATGCCGTAAATGTGGCAAAGGAGTTTGATGAAAAAGTAGGCGTTACCGGAATCGTGCTCACCAAGATGGATGGCGACACCAGAGGCGGTGCGGCACTTTCCGTAAAGGCTGTTACCGGCAAGCCTATACTGTATGTAGGTATGGGAGAGAAACTTTCAGACCTTGAGCAGTTTTATCCCGACAGAATGGCAAGCCGTATCCTTGGAATGGGTGATGTGCTTACCCTTATCGAGAAGGCCAAGGAAAATATCGATATAGATGAAGAGACCGGCAAGGAAATGGCCGGACGCCTTAAAAAGGGCAAGTTTGACTTCAACGACTACCTTGAATCAATGAAACAGATGCGCAATATGGGTGGCATTTCTTCCATACTTAAGATGCTGCCGGGCATGTCCATATCACAGGATGAGCTTGACAGCGTGGTAAATGAAAAACAGCTCAAGCAGACGGAGGCAATAGTTCTTTCCATGACACCGGAGGAGCGTGCCAATCCCAAGCTTTTGAATCCCAGGCGTAAGAGGCGCATAGCCGCAGGCGCAGGAGTGGATATAGCGGTAGTAAACCGTTTCATAAAGCAGTTTGAGCAGACCCAGAAGATGATGAAACAGATGCCCGGCATGATGAAGGGCATGGGAAAAGGCGGATTCCCCATGGGCGGCGGTTTTCCGGGAGGCGGATTCCCCGGTGGACGCCGAAGAAGGTTTTAAGAATGTAACTATTTGGGACCGATAAGAAAGAGTCTGAAATAGATACAAATATAAATTATTTAATTATTTTTCGGGAGGAAAAGAAAATGGCAGTTAAGATCAGATTAACAAGAATGGGTAAGAAGAAGAACCCTCTTTACAGAATCGTTGTAGCAGATTCTCGTAATGCGCGTGATGGAAAGGTTATCGATGAGATCGGTACCTATGATCCCAACACAGATCCTTCAACCTTCAAGATTGACGAGGAGAAGGCTAAGAAGTGGTTAAACAATGGTGCACAGCCTACAGAAGTAGTAGGAAAGCTTTTCAAGGTGGCAAATATCGAGAAATAAGAGGTGCTTATGAAGGAATTGGTAGAAGTTATTGCCAAGGCTCTCGTAGAAAAGCCCGATGAAGTTGTTGTCACTGAAACGAGGGACGGGAACCATGTGACCGTGGAGCTTAAGGTGGCTCCGTCCGATATGGGGAAGGTCATAGGCAGACAGGGCAGGATTGCCAAGGCTATCCGCTCAGTCGTAAAGGCAGCCTCTACAAAGGAAGATATCTACGTGGATGTTGACATTGTAGAGTAAAAGTGGCTATCCGGATTCGGAATAGTTCAAATAAAAATATCAGACACCGTGTCATGATGGCACGGTGTCTTTGTTTATGTTTGCCATAGTTGCCCGGTATGATGTAAAATTACCTGAGAAATCTGATGTGTTATGAGCATACACAGATAAAGTGTAAATTTGATCGGAGAAAAAATATGAAGGCAGAATTTTTCTGTATAGGAATTATAACTGAACCACATGGGGTAAAGGGCGCGGTGAAGGTTTATCCTACTACCGACGATCCTGATCGTATAGCGGATCTTGATGAGATAATAATGCGGGGCGGCGGCATGGACCGTGTACTTCACCCTGAAAGCGTAAGTGAGCAGAAGGATCGCCTTATAATAAAATTCAAAGAGATTAATGATCGCAATGAATCTGAAAAACTCCGTAAGTACGAACTATATGTTACAAGGGAGAATGCTGTGGAATTAGGAGAGAATGAGTATTACGTGGCAGACCTTGTGGGGCTTGAGGTATATGATGAAGGAGGCAAATATATCGGAGCACTTGGTGATGTGATACGTACAGGCGCAAATGACGTGTACCAGATAGACAAGGAAGACGGCAAGTCATTGCTGCTGCCGGCCATATCGGAGTGCATAAAGGAAGTGGATATGGAAAACGGACGTATGACAGTGCATGTTATGGAGGGGCTTGAGTAGATATGAAATTTACGGTACTTACCCTTTTCCCGGAATTTATAGAAAACTCCATGCATACAAGCATTTGCAAACGTGCTATTGAAAACGGCTATCTTGAGCTTGAAACCTGCAATTTTAGGGAATATACGGAGAATAAAAACGGCCGCGTGGACGACTATCCCTATGGCGGCGGTGCAGGGATGCTTATACAGGCACAGCCTGTTTATGATGCCTATATGGCTGTAACCGGGGGAAGGAAGATTAGGACTATTTATATGACACCGCAGGGAGAAGTCTTTAATCAGGCGAAGGCGCATGAACTTGCAGAGGAAGAGGAGCTGGTATTTTTATGCGGACATTACGAAGGCATAGATGAACGTGTGCTTGAAGAGATTGTCACGGATAATATTTCTATAGGTGATTATGTGCTTACCGGTGGAGAGATCGCCAGTGTGGTTGTGATGGATGCAATATCCAGGCTTATCCCCGGAGTGCTTGGAAACCATGATTCTGCCGATACTGAATCCTTTGAGAACGGGATGCTTGAATATCCGCAATATACCAGGCCGGAGGTCTGGAGGGATAAAAAGGTGCCGGATGTTCTATTATCCGGGCATCATGCAAATATCGAAAAATGGCGGCAGGAGCAGTCGTTTATTCGTACGAAGGAACGCAGGCCGGACCTGCTGGAGGATTAGCGTGAACATAGAAACGAAGGACATATGCAAAAAGTTTACCCGCATCGTGGGTGATGGAAAAAAAGAAAAAAAGCATAAAGAGGAATTTTATGCCTTGGACCATGTTTCCATACATGCGGCCGAGGGTGAGATACTTGGTATTCTGGGGCCGAACGGTGCAGGAAAGACAACTCTTTTGCGTATTTTGGGAACTGTCATGAGCCCCACATCAGGAGAAGTATATTTAATGGACGGGGATGAGAGAGTTACCGGCGGAAGGGTGGAGATGTGCAGGCATATAGGCTATCTTTCTGAGAATACCAAACTTTATCATCGTTTTTCCGTAAGGGAGATAATGCATATGACTGCCGAAATCTACGGCATGGAAAAAGCGGCCGTTGATGAAAGAGTAAATGAGATAATCACCATGATGGGGATGGAGGCCTTCGCAGATAATCGTATCGAGGCCCTTTCCACCGGGCAAACTCAGCGGGCAAATATCGCCAGATGCCTTGTTCATTCCCCACAGATATATATTTTTGACGAACCTACACTGGGGCTGGATATCATAAGCAGCGAGACCATTATCAATTTCATGAAAAGTGAGCGGGATAAGGGACGGACTGTGCTGTACTCGACTCATTATATGGAGGAGGCCCAGTACCTTTGCGACCGCATCAATATGATAAGCTGCGGAAAGATAATTGCAGACGGCTCTCCGACGGAGCTGATGTCTCGGACGGGGACTGATAATCTGCGGGATACATTTAAAGAACTTAACAAGGGATAGATCTTATAAGAGGACTCATAAATGAACAGACGCATAATAGCAGCTTTATATAAAAAGGAAATACTGGATATCCTTAGGGACAAGAAGACTATCCTTATGATGATCGTAGTCCCACTTATCCTTTATCCACTGATGTTTGTGGGAAGTCTTGCGCTTATGTCTTCGGTCGTGAATGCAGACAAGGCAAAGCCATATACCATATCATTCGGTACATCGGAAAGTGGGGAAGACCTGGGAGAATATTTTAAGGATAAAGAAAATAAATACAAATATAGCTTTGTAATAAAAGATGGACTTACCGATGCTCAAGATGAGGAGAAGTTAAACAGCGGGGAACTGGATGCTTTCGTGCATGAGTCTGTTTCGGAGAACAAGCCCTATTATGAAATCGGCTACAGGGCCTCAGATAATGATTCGCAGACTGCGGCAGAGATGGTGCGACGCCTTCTTTCTGACTACAGCAATGATAAAAGCATAGATGCTTTGGAAAAAGAAGGGCTTGATCCCGGTATAATCCTGGAACCCATAGGTTTTACATTTAAGGACTATTCAAGCAATGAGGAAAATGTAGGGTTCGTTATGGGCTATATCATTCCTTTCCTTCTGATAGTTAGCATACTTATGGGGGCTATGTATCCGGCAATCGATACGACTGCAGGTGAAAAGGAAAGAGGTACCCTGGAGACAATGCTGACATTACCGGTTTCCGGAAATGAGCTTATAACGGCGAAGTTCATGGCAGTTTCTACCATAGCTGTGGGAGCGGCAATCCTGAACCTTCTGTCCATGGCATTTATAACGGCATATACCGTAAGTACTGCGGGAATGGTAGGGGGTAATAAATTTGATTTTAATGTTGTAAGTTTTATTCCGACCTTCCTTATAACCATGCTTTGTGTACTGGTATTTGCAATGTTTGCGTCAGCCGTTTGCATGTGTGCATGCATCATGGCGAAAAGCTTTAAGGAGGCTCAGAACCTTACAAGCCCCGTGATGATAGTCTTCATGATATGCAGTATGGCCGGTATGATACCACAGATGAAACTGGACAAGGTGACGTCACTTATACCGGTAGTAAATATCTCGCTGCTTATAACGGATATTTTCAGCTTTAACTTTGATTTTTCGCTGATAGCGGCTGTGCTGTTCTCAAATGTCGCATACAGCGCTCTTGCGATTGTGATTATGACACGGGTATTTAATTCCGAGGACCTGCTTTTTGCGGAGGCCGGCCGTTCCATAAGGATCATAGAAAAAAGAAGTGATATGAAGAAGGGGCAGACCCCGGGGATTGGTGACCTGGTGCTCTTATTTTCCATATTGCTGCTGATAGTACTCTTTGTAAGCTCGGCTGCAGTTCTTAAGATAGGAATCTGGGGGCTGGCAGTGGAACAATTTTTAATTCTTGCGGCTACTGTTTTTTATGCCTGGTACATAAAGACGGATATGAAAGCACTGTTCCATATCAAGAAACCGAAGGTTATAGGATTGCCGGGGGCAGTGATCTCATGGGTGGGGGCTCTGCTTATCGCTGTGGTAGTGTCTGACATTCTAATCAAGCTGTTCCCTGGAATGAACACTGATACGGGGCTGGGTGAACTGTGGGATGGCAAGGCCTTCTGGGTGGTGGTGGTCAATGTGGCTGTCATGCCTGCTATATGCGAGGAGGCTGCCTTCAGGGGGTTCATGCTGGGAACACTGGAGAAAAAAATGCGCCCCATGGCAGCAGTCATTATAACCGGAATCATCTTCGGCGCATATCATATGAGCATAATGCAGCTTATTCTTGTAGGTGCACTTGGTATACTGAATTCCTATGTGACCCAGAAGACCGGCTGCATCTTTTTATCAGTGCTCATGCATTTTTTGAACAACTTCAGTTCAGTGGCAGTGAGCATATATCCGGAAAAAGTGGAAGGCGTATTGCCATTCCTCGTGGAAGAAAGTCTTGATATCAAGACTATGGTGATATTAGTGGCAGCAGGAATCGTGCTGTTGGCTTTAGGAATATTGCTGGTTAATAAGAGCGCTAAGGCTGAGAAAATTGTAGTGGGTAATGCATAAAAAAGTCCTTGCAATATATTTCTCCATATAGTAAAATTTTTCTGTTGCGAATAAAGAGACGGTCCGCTGGTATATATTTGCGATTAGCGAAAGCGGTATGGCAAGACCTGTGACAGGTATGATATCAAGAACGTCCGATTAATCACAGGAGGAAATAAAAATGTACGAGATTATTGAAGAAATCGAAAAAGAGCAGCTTAAGGCAGAAGTACCTTCATTCAATGTTGGTGATACCGTAAAGGTTTACAACCGCATTAAGGAAGGTGAGAAGTCCCGTGTACAGGTATTCGAGGGTACTGTTATGAAGATCCAGAACTCTTCCAACCGCAGGACTTTCACTGTTAGAAAGCTTTCAAACGGCGTAGGCGTAGAGAAGACATGGCCCATCCACAGCCCCAATGTTGAGAAGGTTGAGGTTGTTCGCAGAGGTAAGGTAAGACGTGCAAGGCTTAATTACCTGAGAGACCGTGTAGGTAAGGATGCAAAGGTAAAGGAAGTTATCCGCTAAGCATTGCTTACGCACTTTGACGACTTTTGATACAAAGAATCCTTAAATCCCTCTTATTGAGTAAGAAAAACTCAGTGAGAGGGATTTTGAGCATATTAGGAAACGATCATGCCCAGAAGAAGTAAAGGACTGAGTTTTTATCAAAAAGAGAGAAAGATAGATAAGGATGTTGCAAAAGAGATCCTTTTATGGCTGTTCTGGGGAATGGTCATGATTTTGCTTGCTTTTGCCTTTGTGTATCTTTTCGGCATAAGGACCAGTATAATCGGTAATTCAATGTCACCATTACTTCTTAGCGGTCAGGAAGTCATGATCGACAGATTCACATATTTTATCTCTGATCCGAAGAAGGATGATGTAATAGTTTTTCTGCCAAACGGAAATGAAAACTCACATATGTACGTTAAGCGGGTAATAGGGACTCCGGGTGACACAGTTCTCATAAAAGATGGTATGATATATGTGAACGGTGAGATTTATGATAGGAATGGCCTTTTTGACAGGGTTGAAGATGGCGGTATAGCAGAAAACGGCCTTGCTCTTGGGGATAATGAATATTTTGTCCTGGGAGACAATTTAAATGACAGTGAGGACAGCCGTTCAGGAAATGTGGGAACGGTTAAGAAAGATTACATACTAGGCAAGGTGTGGTTTGCTCTTGCCGGTGATACTACTGCTACGGCAGGATTTGTAAAGTAAAGGTAACTACTCGGATCAGTCCGAAGCACTTGCTGCTGAGGGCGTACATAAGAGTATATTTAACGATGGCAGCACGTTGTTTGCGCAGCAAATCTTCAATTGTGGGCTGCCGTAACCGAAAGAACCAGGATGGTTCTTCCGGTTACAAAATGAGGTAAGTTGATGGCAATTCAGTGGTTTCCGGGTCATATGACAAAAGCCGTAAGGGCTATGGAAGAGGATATAAAGCTTGTGGATCTGCTGATCGAACTGGCAGATGCCCGTATTCCCATATCTTCAAGAAATCCTGAGTTTGACAGGATAGCTGGCTCGAAACTCCGCATGGTAATAATGAATAAGAGTGACCTGGCTGACGAACAGGCCAATAAAGCATGGCTGTCATATTATGAGGCTAATAATATTTCCGCAGTGCTTATGGATGCCAGGAGCAGCAAGGGTACCGGTGAGCTTAAGAAAAAAATTGCCGATTTATGCGCTGCAAAAAAGGCAAGGGACTTAAAGCGCGGCATAAAAAACAGGCCTGTCAGGGCTATGGTAGTAGGCATTCCGAATGTGGGGAAATCTACTTTCATAAATACCTATGCCGGAAGGGCTGTTGCAAAGACCGGCAACAAGCCCGGCGTGACTAGGGGAAAGCAGTGGATAAAGCTTGCAAAAGATCTGGAACTTTTGGATACTCCCGGAGTATTATGGCCTAAGTTTGATGACGAGGCCACGGGAATGCATCTTGCCATGATAGGTTCCATAAGTGATGATATACTTGATAAGCAGGAGATTGCCTGCGGTATAATCGGCTTTATGGAGGAAAGATATGCCGGCAGACTTAAGGAAAGATATGAAGAGGATTATGACGGAACGCCCTATGAAATGCTGGAAAGGATTGCATTGAAGAAGGGGTGTCTAAAAAAAGGCGGCGAGGCTGATCTTGATAAATGTGCAGGAATGATAACTGATGACTTAAGGAGCATGAAGCTCGGAAGGATAACTATAGAATTACCGGAGGATATCATACAGAAATGAGAATCAAGGATGATGATCTGGAGTTGATCGATATAGACTCTGAATCTGAACGCGAAAAGGAAAGAAGGCGGGCAGAAAGAAAGAAGAAAAAAAAGCAGAAAGCAGTGCTTAAGGAGATTCTTGGAAACAGCCTGTTTTTGCTTGCCGTATTCCTTATCACCCTCTGTCTTGTAAAATTCGTGGGCCAGCGTACTGTGGTGGTAGGATCCAGTATGGAAAGTACACTTCAGGATGGGGATAACCTGATAGTTGATAAGATTTCATACCGTTTTAATGATCCCAAGCGTTTTGATATCATAGTTTTTCCTTTCAGTTATGAGAGCGGAACCTATTACATAAAGAGAATAATCGGACTGCCCGGTGAAACCGTGCGCATTGATGCGGATGGAAACATTTTCATAAATAATGAGCTGCTGGAGGAGCATTACGGCAGGGAAGTTATGACGGATCCGGGAATAGCAGAGGATGGAATAGTCCTTGGGGAGAACCAGTACTTTGTGCTGGGTGACAACCGAAACCACTCATCAGACAGCCGTACCTCCGCAGTGGGACTCATCCAGAAGGAACGCATAATAGGAAGGGCGTGGATAAGGATTTATCCCTTCAATAAGTTCGGAAATGTAAATAAGTAAGTGTCAGTTTTTCACAGGGTGCAGATCCGGAAATTAATTTGGGAGTGTATATGAAGAATACGAATCGCATTAAAATAATTTTTAAAAGGTTTGTATTATTCAGTATATTCTGTGCTTTCTTTATCCTTACGGCATGTTCAAAAAAAGATCCCCAGTATCTTATTGAAGGTGCAGAAGACAATGGTTTTGTTGCGGCTTATCGCGGATACTATGCCCTTGATGATGAGTCGCTTTACAAAATATCAGGGTTTAAATTCGATAAACTTACATTGGGGAAAACCAATGATTATTCGACGATCATCACTGATATCTATAACTTTAAGGTGGATGCAGTTGGCGATGATCCCTTATCCTGGAACTACGTTGAAAGCGATTACAATGATTCTCAATATGATGTGGATGTCCTTAAAAGCGAAATGGTGCTTATCGGAATTGACTATGACGGTGAAATATCCGTACATATTATAGCTTTTGACGAGTATAAGATTTTTGAAATCGATAGTCTTAATAACAGCAGTGTATTAGATACGACTTATGCGGTATTAAAAAACGGAGAACTACTGGATCTTCCACAGGGTACTGACCTAAGGAGTATCAGGTCGGTTTATAAACACGATTGAGATATAACGTAATTTGATGGACTTATTATGGCAGGTGGATTTATGGAAAAAAGTTTGGCGGAGATAAAGGCTGAATTTAAACAGTTGAACATTTCAGCCCGAGAAGATAAAAAAGGTATAGAGACGTTTATCGAACAGTATTCATCCGATGAACGCAAACAGATAAAGGAACTTGTTGAAAAGGCGGAAAAAAAGCTTAAGGCTCTTGATACTGAGATGGAACGCATGGAGCAGATGTTTGCATTCGAGAGAAAGTATTCTGACTATTCCTTTATATGCGGCATCGATGAGGTTGGAAGGGGGCCTTTTGCCGGACCGGTGGTTGCCTGCGGTGTGATACTTCCCAAGGATTGTGAACTCTTATATCTAAATGATTCCAAGAAATTATCCGAAAAAAAGAGAGAGGAGCTTTATCCGCTTATAATGGAGAATGCGGTTTCCGTGGGTCTAGGTATGTCTACTAACGAACGCATTGATGAGATCAACATCCTGCAGGCTACATATGAAGCCATGCGTGAAGCTGTCTCAAAGCTTGATCCCGCACCGGACCTGCTGCTTAATGATGCGGTGACCATACCGGGGCTTGATATGAAGCAGGTTGCCATAATCAAGGGTGATGCAAAGTCTGCATCCATAGCGGCGGCAAGCATAGTGGCCAAGGTGACCAGGGACCATATGATGGAAGAGTATGATTCCATTTATCCGGAATACGGTTTTGCAAAGAATAAGGGCTATGGTTCCGAGGAACACAGGAAGGCACTTAAGGAATACGGCCCCACACCGATACATAGGAAGAGCTTTATAGGAAACTGGATATGAGTTTGATAGGTCAGATATTCGGAACAAGCGGACAGGTACAGATGCCCGAAAATGTCGGGAATGTCCGGCCGGCAACAGACGGTGCCGGCAGTTCCGTGCTGTCTGATATGACACCGGGCCAGACCATATCAGGAAAAGTCACTGGAATAAACGGCAATACCGTGGAAATAGACATGGGCGGAGGCAATACCGTTTCTGCCCGTCTTGATCAGTCGATAAATCTTAAGGAAGGCCAGAATGTGACCTTCGAAGTGCGGTCAGGCAATCAGTCTCAGATCGCTTTAAGTCCCTTATATACAAATATTGCCCAGGGAATAACTGCGGAAAATGCGCTCACTGCGGCAGGCATGAGTGTCAATTCGGATACCCTTTCCATGACTCTGGCTATGATGAACTCAGGAATGAGCATAGACAAGAATGCCCTTGGCGATATGTACCACGCAGTGTCACAGTTCCCGGGGAGCAATATTCCTAACCTTGTGGAAATGAAGGCTCTGGATATTCCCATAAACGATGCAAACATAGCAAGTTACGCGGCTTTTAAAAACTATGAGAATATGGTCAGTGAAGGGATCGGTGATATAGCCGGCAGTGCAATGGATCTGTACGGAGAGCTGGCTGCGGCGAATGAAACGGAAGGCTTTGAATTTCTTCATGACCTGACTAATGTGATAACAGGCAGCGGAAGTGATGCGCAGGCTGTTGCAGGCGGACCGACTGATGCTGTCATGAATATATCGGGAGATAATCAGGGCGAAACCGCTGCTCTGAACGAACCTGTTAACGACAGTGTTTCTGCTGACACCCAGGGGAAGGTTGTTATTAAGTCTGATGGTACAGCTGTGATAAGTATAACCGACGGACTGACGGATGATTCGGCAGCGTTGCAGAACGGTAAGGCTGTGGAAGGCGCAGAATCTAAGACCATTGTATTTAGTGAAACGGCAGACGAGATAAGCGCATGGCTTAAGTCCGGTGGCGAATCAGCTGATGAAAACGCTGCTGTGTCAGAAACTTCAGCAAAGAATACTCAGGCTGAAGTACAGAATGCACAGGGGACGGAAAATGCAGCATCCCAGCTTAAGAATGAGCTGGTGGCTTTATTAAAGAATAATGGCGCACCGGAGGCTTTGATAAAACATGTAAAGGATATGCCGGCTGATGCAAACGGAATGCTTAAGCTGACGGACGAATTCCTGAAGGCATACAAGGAAGATCCGGGACTTCTGGATAAGGGGCTTTTAAAGGCTGATATCAAGAAACTGTTTTCTACACCTGAATTCAAGAATACCGTTGCGGAAGCAATGAAGGGAAATCTTTCGCTTACACCTGAGCAGGTATCAAGCAAGACTGAGGTTATGAACCTGTATAACAGGCTGGATGCCCAGGTAAAGGACCTTACAGCCATGCTGAACCAGATAGCAAAGCCGGATTCACAAATGATGATGGACCTGGGGCAAATGAACCAGAACCTGGATTTCATGAATCAGATGAACCAGACCATGCAGTACATCCAATTGCCCCTTAAGCTGGCAGGGGGAGAAGCGACCGGCGACCTGTATGTATATTCGGACAAAAAGAGTTTAGCAAGACAGGACGGCACAGTGAGCGCACTTCTGCATCTTGATATGAAGTATTTAGGAAAAATGGACATTTATACGGCCATTAATTCGGCAAATAATGTGAGCACCAAATTCTATCTTGAAGATGAAAGTATGATAGACTTTATAGCGGAGCATATTGATACTCTGAATGAACGGCTGGAAAAAAGAGGCTACAGCGTAAGGAGTGAATTGAAGACCAGGGAAGATCTTAAGAATACCGGCGGCGGTGAGCGTCCTATGAAGGATCCAACATCTTCAAATACCATTTCATTGCAGAGCTTTGATGTGAGGGCGTAGTGTGAAAAAACGCTCTGAAAGAGTCAGTTTTTTACCAGCGATTTGTGTTCGGCACGGAGGCGTAAATGGCTGAAAATAAAAAGAAAACAAGAACGGCAGTAGCCCTTGAATATGACCCAAATGATATGGCCCCGAAGGTAATAGCATCAGGGCAGGGAGTCATTGCGGACAAGATCATTGAGAAGGCAAAGGAATCCAAGGTACCGGTCCACAAGGACGGAAAGCTTGCGGATACATTGTCCCGCCTTGAAATCGGCGAGATGATTCCACCGGAGCTTTATGAGGTGGTGGCAGAGATTCTTGTATTTGTGGATGCTATGGATAAAATAAAGGCTAAAATGCAGAAGGCCGGCAAATAACTTTAAGATGGCGTGATGGCATGGTGGGACAGAACAAAAGGCAGACCGGAAGTGCATATGAAAGGCTTGCGGCGGAATTCCTTAAGGAAAAGGGCTGCCTGATACTAAAGATGAATTACAGGAACAGGTTCGGTGAAATAGACCTGGTAGGAAAAGACGGGGATGCCCTGGTTTTTTTTGAAGTGAAGGAAAGAAAGAACGGCCTGGCTGGCAGTGCAGCTGAGGCAGTGACATTCAGCAAGCAAAAAAAGATATGTGCTGTATCTGATACATACCGTTTTCTTGAAAAAGTAAGCCCGGATACGCAGATCCGTTACGATGTGATAGCTATAGACGGTAACAAGATCAACTGGATCAAGAATGCTTTTGACTATGTCGGGAACGGGATTTGAACCAAATCAAATGTAAGCAGTCTCTTTAGGAGAGCTTAGAATAAATAAAAAAGAGGAGGGAGAACAGATGGATGTTATCGGTTTTTGGGAGGTAGTTTCAGCGCAGATCTTTGATGCCGCGACAATGGAGATGGTGTGGAAGACAAAGGAAGAAGCGGCATCGCTGACAGATGATCTCAGCGCGATGATTTTTTCCACAAAGTTTGATTTCAAGGAAGACGGTACGCTTGGGATGCTGGTAAAAGGTCCGGAGGCTTCATCGGTTCCTAAGGATGAACTGGATGCGGCCGTTGAAGCAGGAGAGGCTTTTGTAGAAGATGGCTTTGCCTACGTTGTCAGAAAGTTGGCCTGGAAGGAAGAAGACGGAACTGTTCTTGTTGACAGCGGAGAAAAGGGTGAAGTGTTCGGAGAAACTATTAACCCCTGGAAGCCTGTTGTTGAAGAGGGAAATACCCTTATAGTTCTTGAAAACTATCAGATTGTAAAGGCTGGGGAAAAGCCAAGCTCTGTAAGAAAGAAAGAAGAGAAAGTGCTTACGCCGGAGGAACTGGGGGCAGTCGGTACATATAAAGGGCTGTATACAAAAATGGTCGGCAGCGATGAAAAGAAAGAAGAAGAGTTTACTCTGGAACTTAAGGCTGACGGAACCGGCCGTCACAAGAGAAATGACCTGGATATAAAAATTCCTAACTGGAGTGTTGCGAACGGCGAGGTTAAGCTGACAGAAAAATTCTTAGGGACCATTGATTACACTGGAAAGCTGGATGGCAAGAGCCTGTCGCTTTTCAATGGAGATCCGTCCAATGCCATGACATTTGAG
This sequence comes from Lachnospiraceae bacterium AB2028, assembly GCA_000621425.1. GTDB lineage: Bacteria > Bacillota > Clostridia > Lachnospirales > Lachnospiraceae > NK4A136. The sequence goes on along the minus strand of KK211275.1, from coordinate 772,153 downwards.
TATGTTTATGAAAAGGTCTGAAAACTAATTTATAACACTTCCGGCATATAATATGCTGGAAGTGTTAGTTTGGTATGCAAGGGTGTAGATATGGGTGATATAAAAAATGTGCATTATGATGCATTTATAAGCTATAAGCACAGTGAACTGGACGGCTATGTTGCCGAACAGCTTCACAGAAAACTGGAGTCCTTCAGACTTCCTAAATCCGTGCGGTCCAAAGTGCCTGACGGCAGGTTTAAGCTTGACCGTGTATTCCGTGATGTGGATGAGCTGGGATTGACAGAAGAACTGTCGGAACCCATAAACGCAGCCCTTGCTAATTCTGACTACCTGATTACGGTATGTACTCCAAGATATGTCGAATCAGTCTGGTGCATGAGGGAGATAGAAACCTTTTTGAAGACCCACGGCAGGGATCGTATTCTGGTGGTCTTAGCCGAAGGTGAGCCGTCTGAATCATTTCCGGAGATACTTACTTATGAAGATATAGTTGCAACTGATGAGAACGGTAAAGAGGTTACTGTTCGTCATACTATAGAACCTCTTGCGGCCGATACCAGGGGCGCAGATAAAAAAGAGATTCGCAAGGCTATAGATGTGGCTGTCATGAAGCTTTGTGCTACTATCTTCGGACTTAATTATGATGATTTAAAACAGCGTCATAAGGAACAGAAGGTCAGACGCATGACCATAATATCGGGAAACATAGGCATAGCACTGCTTCTGATCGCATTCTTTGCAACAATTGCGCTTATCCGGATCGGAAAACAGAACCGTCTTATATCGGAACAGTATGATGAACTCCAGGACAAATACAGCGGGTCCATGGCAGCCGTTTCGGACGAGCTGTTTAAGATGGGGAGGAAAAAGGATGCAGTATATGCAGCAAGGAATGTACTTCCCGATGACGGTGAAGGCTCGGTTAATGCCGCGGCATTACAAGCCCTTTACCGGGAAATGGGGGTGTTCACCCTGGAAGAACTGTATGTTCCGACTGAAATATTCGAAAACAATAAAGGAGTGGAGGAATCTGTTATCTCACCGGATGGAGAATATGTCATGCTGGTAGGCACTACATGCTTAAGTGTGTATGACTCGGAATCTGGAGAACTGATAAAGGCCATAGACACAAAAAAAGATCTGGGCATAGATGAAGAATATATATCAGCATACTTTTACTGTAATGAAGGCGTGGTTTTTACTGATGAAAATAATGCCTATTACTGTCCGATCAATGAAGATGGAATAGAGGTAATGGAAGATTTTAAACCTTATGCGGATTTTGTCAGCCTGAATGACGGTAGAACGGAGGTTGTCTTTTGTGACGGGAAAATAAAGGCATATGACAGCAGCTGCAGCTTTCTTTATGAAATAATCCTTGATGATGTATTTCCGGGAAAAGACCTTAGCTTATATGATTGTTACAGTGATGATGATATTTTTGCCTGCAGCCTGTATGACAGTGACAATTATTACATCATCGTGGTTGATAAAAATGACGGACATGTCATAGCTGACTATACTGGCAAAGGATACCCCTGGGGAATGGATTTATGCGGAACAGTTGTCTATGTATCCGGTGTTGATATCAACCGAGATGACTTCAGGGTCAACACGGTTATACTTGCCTGGGATTATGCATCGGGGGAAACTCTCTGGAATACACAGATTGCCGGCTGTAGTACAAATAGTGTAACAGTGGTGTCGGACGCTGTTTTTGTGGATTGTGGTTATATGCTCACTGTCCTGGACCGTAATGATGGCAGTACCATTGAGGTTGTAGCCGGCGGCGGAAGTATCACATGCACCTGGGTTGAAGACGGGTTATATTACTACATGTTTGACAATGGCAAAGTCTATTCTGGTGATGGTGAATATAACGGATACGAGGTGACGGATTATGTTTTCGTTGAACCGCCATCTTCTGAATACGGGTTTGCTAAAGTAGTGGATGGTGATATTTTCTTCAGGGATTATACCAAGAATTATACCGTAAGATATTCACGTGAAAAAAACAACAATGTCCAATTTTTACGGGATACATCTGATTCAAACGGAGAGGAGATGGAGTATGGGGCTGCGGAGTCAGCCTTTGATGTAATATTATCAGCTTTCGGGGATGAGAAAAGCTCCGCCAGGTATGCTCAGTTTTCTGATGACGGCAAACTGATCTTTGTACTGAATTATGACTATACTATAGAAATTTATGATGCCGAAACACTGGAACTTTTAAGTATCTTTGAAGGCCGTGACGATGATTTCTATTACGACTGTTTCTGTTACTGTGAGACAGCCGGGGGCTATGCACTCTGCGGTAGCACCCGCACATACCTGATAGATGAAGATTACGAGATATTCTGTGTGCTGGATGGCGAATTATGCGGCGACGACGGAACAAACCTTAAGCTGCTAAAGGATGGATATCTCCTGTACAGCGTTCCCTGGGTAGGCTATGACGAACTGCTGAAAATGACAGATGACTACCTGGGTGATTATGTTCCGTCGGATATGATAAGGACAAAATACAATATAGTAGGGTGAGCCGCCGCTTATTCTGCTGTATATGTTCCGGATATCATGCCGTATGAAATAAGGTTGTCTTCATCGGTACCTTCCGCAGTATTTAACATCTTTGCTATTTTAATTATGTCGTTGCCTCCTTTATCAAAGAAGAGGACATTGTCAGGCACCGGTTCACCTTTAACCGCAAAAACATATACGGTGTATGTATGCGTTCCTGAAGGAGGATAGGGACCTACGTACTGTCCCATGACTTCACGTCCGTCGGAGTCTGCGATTATGCTCAACTCTTTATCACATGCACCCTGGGCTATGCTGCTGTCAGAAAGGCCAAGTATCTGCCAGTGCAGCCAGTTGCCTGCGGTTTCATCCACCATGAAGATGTAGTATCTGTCAGCACCTTCCACCGGATCCCAGTGAAGTTCGGGCGACATATTCTGTCCGTCGCTCTTGTTGCTGATAATGGGATCCCATGCTTCACCAAGGAGGTCATCGGAGAAAACTTCAAATTGGTCATAAGATCCGAATTCGAACTGCTTTTCATACATGGATTCGGCCACCGCTTGTATATCAAATCCGTCAAGATCATCAGATACAACGGAAAGGGAATAAGATATTCCTACCTCTATGTCATACCAGGTGCAGAGGTCTGCCATTTCTCCGTCCCCTGCATAGCGGCAGACCGAGCCCTTCATATTTCCATCACCCCAGTTGGCAAGGGTTACATTTTCAGAGGAAGTCCAGTCATAGTACATGCCGGATATATCTGTCTCTTCTGCTACACCGTACTGGGCTCTTGCGGTAAATGCCATTCCATTCATGGTGAAATCTGCCTGGATCATTGGTCCTATGCCAGCTGTCTCATCAGCGGCCGAATCCATGATAAACCATGATTCGTCTTCAGCACCATCAGGGATTTTGAACATCCTGGGGCATGCTTCCTTAGCGGCATAAACAGTGCATTTTCTCCAGGGGTTTTCCATATTTGCGTTCTCTTCAGCGGGTTCTTCGCCCTGAGAGTTATCTGTTTCAGAAGTTTCTTCAGAAGTTTCTTCTCCGGTAGTAGTATCAGTTACTTCGTTTGCAGTTGTGGGCACCGTGCTACTACTGTTAGTACATCCTGCTATAATTCCACAGCTTAAAATGCCGGACAACAGTGTGGTAATTAAATTTTTTTTCATGATTCCCCTCCCAGTGTGTAAATTGTTGAATTCTGTTTTTGTTGTACCCGAAAATACTAGGAATATCTTAAAAAACAATGAGGTGAAAAGCAAGGCTTTCATATTGCTAAAAAGCTACAGATACAATCCGCTATGGTGATTGATTCCGAACTGTGATATAATATCCTCCGTGTGTTGTTTTGGAGGTATTATGACGGAAAAAAGAAAAAAGAAAAAATATAATTATTGGATTCCACTTTTTGGCGGGATGGTTGTCATATCGATAGTTTTAGGTGTTATGCTTACTTTTTCAGCCCAAAAGAATAAAACTGACAGCACAAAGGCCGCTGAAACGGAAGAAAGCTTACGGGCTGAGCTGGCAGCATTACAGGCAGAGCATGACAGTCTGATGAAGGATTATAACGATCTGGGAAGAGATTATAACGGATTGCAGGCTGAAAAGGATAAGCAGGCCAGGGAACTTACTGAGCAGCTGGAGGATATGACCAAGCGCGTGGGTGTAGCTGAAGCTAAACTTATGGGCGCTGTTTCAGGAGAAGAATATGATGTGGTCATAAATACAAATGCTTTTTTTCCAAGTGCTACGGGCAGATATGATCAGTATTGTGTGCCGGGAGACAACTATGATATGAGATTTTACAGGTTTGAATCTATCTATTCGTCTCCGACGGATATTGTAATGGCGGGGGATAGTCTGATAGAAAGATGTGAGTGGCATGAACTCTATCCTGCGTTTACGGTCAAGAACAGGGGAATAGGCGGAGATACAATTTCCGGACTTAAGGCAAGGTTGGATCAGATTGAAAAAACAAAGCCGAGCAAACTTTTTATACTTACAGGTACAAATAATGTTATTTATGGCCAGGATGCCGGGCTGATGAAGATTTACTATGAAGAACTTATGGAGGCTTTGGATGACATTTTTGAGCCGGAAGACTGCGAGATATATTTTCTCTCACTGGCACCTATGAGCCAGGAAATGAATAGCAGGCTCGGTATAAGTCCCGGGTATATAAACGGTGAAGTGAATTCTATGCTTGAAGATCTGTGTGAGGACTATGATTACACTTATATCAATATATTCAATGCACTTGCGGATGAAGATGGTTTTATCGAGATGGATAACACTACAGATGGAATTCATTTTTCGGCCAAAGGATATCTTGTAGTGAAGGGATGCATTGATCCATATATATTAGTGGATGATGATGAGGCTGACTCAGACGATGATGATGATGACGACGATGATGACGATGATGACGACGATGATGACGATGACGATGATGACGACGATGATGACGACGATGATGATGATGATGATGATGATGACGATGACGACGATGATGATGATGATGATGATGGCGAAGAGTCGGATGAGTCTGAGAGCGAGGAAGATGAGTAAGGGCTGAGCGGCTACAAACAATATTAACTTGATCAAGGAGAAAGATTATGGGAATTTTTGAAGAGTTAAACGAAAGAGGGCTTATTGCACAGACAACAGATGAGGCTGATATCCGCGAACTGGTAAACAGCGGAAATGCTACTTTTTATATAGGTTTTGATCCTACTGCAGACTCATTGCATGTTGGACATTTCATGGCACTGTGCCTTATGAAGAGGCTGCAGTCAGCAGGCAACAAGCCTATCGCACTCTTAGGCGGCGGTACCGGAATGATAGGTGACCCTTCAGGAAAGACAGATATGAGAAAGATGCTTACGCCTGAGATTATCGACCATAACATCGAGTGCTTTAAGAAGCAGATGAGCCGTTTCATAGAATTCGGAGAGGGCAAGGCAAGAGTCGTAAATAATGCGGACTGGCTGCTCCAGCTTAACTACATTGACCTTTTAAGGGAAGTTGGCCCCCACTTTTCCGTAAACAATATGCTCAGGGCAGAGTGCTACAAGCAGAGAATGGAAAAGGGACTTACTTTCTTTGAGTTCAACTATATGATTATGCAGGCATATGACTTCTATACCTTATTCCAGAAATACGGCTGTAACATGGAGTTTGGCGGAGATGACCAGTGGTCCAATATGCTGGCAGGAACTGAGCTTATTCGCAGAAAACTGGGCAAGGATGCTTATGCCATGACGCAGGTACTCCTCCTTAATTCCGAGGGCAAGAAGATGGGCAAGACTGAAAGGGGTGCTGTATGGCTTGATGCCGAGAAGACATCTCCTTTTGAGTTCTATCAGTACTGGAGAAACATTGCTGATGCGGATGTCCTTAAGTGCATACGTATGCTTACATTCCTTCCTATGGAACAGATCAGGGAAATGGATGCCTGGGAAGGCGCACAGTTAAATGAAGCTAAGCAGATACTTGCATGGGAGCTTACCGCCCTTGTTCATGGAAAGGAAGAGGCAGACAAGGCAAAGGAAGCGAGCCTTGCGCTTTTCACAGGATCAGGCAACTCAGAGAATATGCCTTCCACCATACTTAATGCTGAAGATTTTAATGAAGGAAATGTGGATATCGTAACCCTTATCTGCAAGGCAGGTCTTGCAACCACAAGGTCTGATGCAAGAAGGAATGTTGAGCAGGGCGGAGTGACTGTAAATGGCGAAAAGATCACTGATCCCAAGCACGCTTTTGCAAAAGATGATTTCAGTTCCGACTTTATCCTTAAAAAGGGAAAGAAGAATTTCATGAAATATACTTTAGGTTGATATGCCGAAGAAACACATAGTCAAGGCAATTAAACCCGGTAGCATAGCCGAGGAGATGGAAATAGTTCCCGGTGATGAGATCCTAAAGATCGGAGATAAGGAGCTGGAGGATATCTTTGATTATGATTTCTTGTGCATGGATACATACCTTGAAGTACTTGTCAGAAAGGAATCCGGCGAGGAATGGCTGCTGGAGATAGACAAGGATGAAGATGAGGATCTGGGTATAGTCTTTGACTCGGGACTTATGGACGAGTGCAGGTCCTGCAGGAACAGCTGTATATTCTGTTTCATTGATCAGAATCCCAGGGGGATGCGTCCAACCATATACTTCAAGGATGATGATACGAGATTATCCTTCCTGCAGGGCAACTATGTGACTTTGACCAACTGGTCTGAAAAAGAGATCGAGCGTGTCATAAGGTACAGGATGGAGCCTATCAACATATCTGTGCAGACCATGAATCCGGAGCTTCGGGTAAAAATGCTTAGGAATAAGACTGCCGGTCAGGCGCTCGCATATCTGGATAGGCTCTATGAAGCTGAGATTACCATGAATGGCCAGATCGTGCTCTGCAAGGGGGTAAATGACGGCGATGAGCTTAGGTATTCCATAGAAAAGCTGATGGGATACATGCCTGTTATGCAGAGTCTATCTGTTGTACCGGTGGGGCTTTCAAAATACCGTGACAGGTTATATGCACTGGAACCATTTGAAAAGGAAGATGCCTGCGAAGTCATAGATATCATAGAAGGATATCAAAAGATTGCTTTTGAAAAGTATGGAACCCATTTTGTGCAGGCCTCAGATGAGTGGTATCTTAAAGCTGAAAGGGATATTCCCGAAGAGGAGCGTTACGACGGATATTTACAGCTTGAAAACGGCGTAGGCATGGTAAGGCTCCTTGTAAATGCCACAAGGGAAGCAATAGATGAATATAAGGCCAGCGGCATAGTCCCGGGAAATGTTAGCCTTACGATAGCGACAGGACGCAGCGCATATGGAACACTTTCAATGCTGGCATCTGAGATAATGTCGGTATGGCCCCAGATAAAAATAAATGTTCGCGCCATAAGGAATGATTTTTTTGGTGAGCGTATTACCGTGTCCGGACTTATTACGGGCCAGGATCTGGTGGCACAGCTTAAGGACACTGATATTGGAAAAGCCCTTCTTATAACAGGCAATATGCTAAGACACGGTGAAGAAGTCTTTCTGGATGATATGACTCTTACACAGGTCAAGGAGCAGCTGGGGTGTGAAGTGGTAACAGTGGGACAGGATGACGGCGCACTTTTGGATGCGGTTTTATCAGTGGCGGAGGTGAATAATGGCTAAAAAGAATAAACCTGTAGTTGCAGTTGTTGGTCGTCCCAATGTGGGGAAGTCCACTTTTTTTAATGTAATGGCAGGTGAGAGGCTTTCCATAGTAAAGGATACTCCGGGCATAACCAGGGACAGGATATATGCGGATGTTGACTGGACAGGACATGATTTTACTCTCATAGATACCGGTGGAATTGAACCGGATTCTAACGATATCATTCTTTCGCAGATGCGTGAGCAGGCCCAGATTGCCATTGATACGGCGGATGTTATCATCTTTATGACGGATGTTCGCCAGGGACTGGTGGATGCGGATTCTCAGGTGGCACTGATGTTACGCAAGTCCAAGAAACCTGTTGTGCTTACAGTCAATAAGGTGGACTCATTCCAGAAGATGCAGGCAGATGTTTATGAGTTCTACAATCTTGGTTTAGGAGAACCCTTCCCAATATCATCTGCAGAAAGGACAGGCCTGGGAGACCTTTTGGATAAGGTTATTTCATATTTCCCGGAAGGTTCTGATGCCGAAGAGGAAGAGGATGACAGTATCAGGGTAGCCGTAGTAGGGAAGCCTAATGTGGGCAAGAGTTCCATAATAAACAAGCTCATCGGTGAGAACCGAGTTATCGTTTCTGATATAGCAGGTACTACCAGAGATGCCGTAGATACTCGTGTAAAGCACAACGGCAAGGAATATGTCTTTGTGGACACAGCGGGACTCAGAAGAAAGAATAAGATTAAAGAAGACCTTGAGCATTACATGATAATAAGGACTATAGGTGCAGTAGAAAAGGCGGATGTCACGGTTCTTGTTATTGATGCCACTGAAGGCGTAACGGAGCAGGATGCCAAGATTGCCGGCATTGCCCATGACAGGGGCAAGGGCATGATCATAGCCGTAAATAAGTGGGATGCTGTTGAGAAGAACGACAAGACCATGAATGAGTTCAAAAAGAAGATAGAGAGCATTCTGTCATTTATGCCTTATGCTGTTATAATCTTTATATCCGCACTTACGGGACAGAGGCTTCCTAAGCTTTATGACACCATAGATACTGTGGCTGAAAATAATGCCATGCGTGTCCAGACCGGCGTTCTTAATGAGATAATGAGCGAGGCAGTTGTCATGCAGCAGCCTCCTACAGATAAGGGAAAAAGGCTCAAGCTTTTCTATATCACCCAGGTTTCGGTAAAACCGCCTACCTTCGTGATATTTGTCAATGACAAGGAGCTTATGCATTTTTCATATACCAGATATATTGAGAACCAGATAAGGAATGCCTTCGGCTTCCAGGGAACGCCTTTGAAGTTTATAATAAGGGAGAGAAAGGACAAAGATGCCGGACTTTGATCGGCAGGGGTGAGCAGATGAACTTTATTTTCGTTAGACTTATATGCCTGGCTGTCGGCTATCTTTTCGGAATGTTCGAGACCGCATATTTTGTGGGAAAAGCTTATGGCGTGGACATAAGGCAGAAAGGTTCCGGCAATACCGGGACCACGAATACCCTGCGTGTGCTTGGTAAAAAGGCAGGCCTTCTTGTTTTTCTTGGTGATATATTCAAGACCATATTTGCAGTGATCATATGCTATTTCATATTCAGGGAGCAGTTCCCTGACAAGATCTACCTTGTAAAGCTTTATGCCGGATTCGGCAGTATACTGGGCCACAATTTCCCTTTCTATCTTAAGTTTAAGGGCGGAAAAGGAATTGCATCAATGGCAGGACTTATACTGTCGTTTCACTGGATGTTCATTCCTGTGGCATTCGTGCTTTTCTTTGCAACATTCGCACTTACCAATTATGTGTCGCTGGGATCTCTTATAATGGCTGCAGGCTTTTTCGGGCAGACTGTTATAATGGGTTGCTTAGGGCTTTTCAAAGGCTATGGCGGCGCGGAGATACCGGGACCGGTGTTGTATGAGATGTATGCGCTTACTTTTATCATAATGGCAATGGGCTTTATCCGTCATACGGAAAATATCAAAAAGCTAATTCGTGGTGAAGAAAGAAAGACCTATCTTTTCAAAAAGAATAAGGAGGAAATAAAATAATGGCAAAAATAGGGGTTATCGGAGCAGGAAGCTGGGGAATCGCGCTTGCATGGCTGCTGATCAATAACGGTCATGAGGTACAGGTTTGGTCAGCAATCGAGTCAGAAATCGAGATGCTGAAAAAAGAGCATGAGCATAAGGACAAGCTGCCGGGGGTAATGCTGCAGGATTCAATGGAGTTTACCACCGACCTTGCAGATGCATGCAAAGATAAAGACCTGCTGGTTCTTGCGGTGCCTTCAATCTTCACAAGAAGCACAGCAAAAAGCATGAAGGATCTGGTTAAGGAAGGTCAGATCATAACCAATGTGGCTAAAGGCGTGGAAGAGGATACCCTTCTTACCCTTTCACAGATAATAGAGGAGGAAATCCCCCAGGCAGTAGTTACCGTACTTTGCGGACCTTCACACGCAGAAGAAGTGGCAAAGGGGCTGCCCACAACTGTTGTTTCAGGCGCACATAAGAAGGCTGATGCTGAGTATGTCCAGAATATTTTCAGTTCAAAGGTATTCAGGGTTTACACATCCCCTGATATGCTGGGGATGGAGCTTGGTGCTGCCCTTAAGAATGTGGTAGCTCTGGCTGCCGGCATGGCTGACGGAATGGGATTTGGTGACAATACCAAGGCTGCTCTTATCACAAGAGGTATAGCTGAGATCACAAGGCTGGGTACCGCTATGGGTGGAAAAGCAGAGACATTTGCAGGTCTTACCGGTATTGGTGACCTGATCGTTACCTGCGGAAGTGTTCATTCCAGGAACAGGAAGGCCGGTTTCCTTATGGGACAGGGCAAAACTGCCAAGGAAGCTATGGATGAAGTTAAAATGGTGGTAGAGGGCGTATACTCCGCAAAAGCGGCCCTTTCTCTTGCCAAGAAGTACAATGTGGAAATGCCAATAGTAGAGAAGGTTAACGAGATCCTGTTCGAAGACAAGATGGCTAAGGATGCCCTGGAAGAGCTTATGACCAGGGACAAGAAGTCCGAGCACTCATCACTGCCCTGGGAGGCGTAAAAGGGGATAGCAGGCCGAAAAATTTATTTATGAACTGATGAGTACTATATGAAAAAGCGACTCTTATATGTTTCGAACATATTTGAGTCGCTTTTTATATTGATTTGCGTGCATATACCCGGCACAAGAACGTAGTGGTTGATTTACTATGATACTCAGAACATCCTTGCTTTCATTAGATTGATCTTACCTGTACTTAATGCGCTGGCATTATTTACGAATATAACATCGTCTATCTCATGCTCTTTTGCAAGGGTTACGGCACCCTGCTTGTAGTATCTGTAGTCTACTACATAAACTTCGTCGTAATGGTCCACAAGGAAGGGAACGAAAGCGTTTCCGAAGGATTCCTTTATTACTAGACATGATGTGCCATCATTTATGTTGGGATTCTTTATGTAGGCATAGGGCTGATCTCCGCCTATAAATGTGTTGAACTTGCTGTAGCGTCCCCAGCTTGAAACGTCTTTTATTATGTCCCATTCCATTGTAACACCGTTTTTCTGAGTTATATACATGGTGTTGGTTGACAGTGGAACAAAGGCTTCCACGGTGTCGGGGGTAGCTGCCAGGGATGAGCTTCCTGTAGAAGAGTAGAAACTTCCAAGGAAATTGTCAAACTGCACGCAGGTGTAGTCAGAAATGTCATAGGGCGTGAAACCCTTAATCTTTGCATACTGTCTGTATGCATAGTAAGCACCTCTTGCAGTCCAGTGATGGTCTGTTCTGAAATAAATATACTCGTTGCGGTGCCTTGCAAGGGCGTCCACAATGGGAACGGGTGTAACCTTTTCGTCCATAACGGAGTAGATGTAATTAAAAGCTGCTTTTTCGTCACTCATATGGAGCTGCTCTTTTACATCTGATCCTAAGTAAAAGTAACCCGAAAGGGGAATCAGCATTGAATACACATTGCTGACGCCGTCAAGCTCTTCAGCGTATGCGCTGGCCATTTCGGCATATTCATCTGCACACTTCTGTGAGAAGTAGTAGGTGGAATATGCGGCACCGTTACTTATATATAATGCGCCGAATTTCTCACCGTCGCTACCTGCATCAGAGGCAACGGAAGGAATAGGTGCAAAGTCATCAGGGTCGTATTTATTGTCAGATACAGTTGCGGCACCTTCTTCAGACGCAGTTTCATTCGCATAGGGATCTGTTTCATCAGAACTACCGCCTGCGGATGCGGTGTCTTCTGTGGGCGGTGTAGGGGGTAGAGGAGGCTCCATGCCTTCATCTGCTATATAATATTCGTCTTCTATGGAAGGATAATCTTCTACAACAGGAATTTCATCACCATAGGAGAGTTCACCATGGATCTCTTCGTCTTTAATGCCGTAATGGTCCTTTAGGTCGCCGTAGGCGGTCAGGATCTCTTCGCGGCCGGGATAACTGTCGGCGTACCAGCTCTGGAGATTATCCAGGTATTCTCCTGAAACAAAGCTTTCATCAGAGTATACAGGAAATTGCTCCAGTTCCCTTTTTTCAAGTTCGCTTACCTGGGGACGGAGATCAGGGATAAAACCTACGATGCTGCCGCCGGCTAAGAGCAGGGTAAATACAGCCACTATGAAAATGGACCATCTTTTTTCAGACCGCTCTGCCTTTGATAATTCGTTTTTTGATTCTTCTGTTTGGATATCTTTTTTGAGTTCTTTTTCTTTATTCTTAGCCATCTTTGTTTCCTGATTCTATTTTATATAATGCTTTATGTTAAAACCTAAAATATATAAATGGATTGTAACTATTTCCTATTAAACACATTACGGACAACAGTAGACATACTATCACTGTTAGGGCATCAAGTAAATATTTTGTTCTGAATAAAACCGGGTGTTCTTCAATTGTCAGGCTGTACAGCTTTTTATGGAGCTTACTGTATACAGGAAGGCACGAAATCACAGCGATCACTAAAAAGAACATATTGTTCTTAAGTGCCAGCAGGGCAGCCCTGTCGGCATAGTATGCGGCGCCGCCGTCAAGAGCAAACATCCTGGTTATAGCGGCCTTAAGGGTCTGGGGATCGTCAAAGTAGAAGATAGTCCAGCCGATAAGTACCAGGCACATTGTAAAAAGGCAGCGGGGGATATAGAGCATATAATACAGGTGTCGTTTACGTGATTTTTTTGGTTTGTCAGTTTCAACCTTTTCCGCTGCGGCTTTTTGTACGGTACTGTCGTCTTTCTGTGGTGCTTTTTCGTTGATTGGAGTCTTATTATCCTCAATCGAAAGCTCATTCAGTTCTTTGATTATGTCAGACAGCTTGACTGTATCTACGGACAGGTCCTGGTCATCGGGCACCATGTCGAGGTTCATTATGCTGATCTGTGGCTCACTGTCTGCTTCGTCTTCATCAGTTTTTTCAGGCTCTTTCGCAGTAGTTTTTTTCAGCTTTTCATCCGTTTTCTTTTCCTTGGGCTTTCTATATATAATGTATTTTTCTATTACAAGAAGAATAAAATAGTAAAGTCCCCATAATATAAAGTTCCAGCTTGCACCATGCCAGAAACCTGTAAGTGCCCAAACCACCAGCAGGTTGAAAATATTCCTGACTGCGCTGCAGCGGTTTCCGCCTAAGGGGATATATACATAATCCCTGAAAAAAGTGCTGAGGGAAATATGCCAGCGGCGCCAGAAATCAGTTGCGGAAACTGCAACATAAGGGTAATTGAAGTTTTCATCATAATGAAAGCCTATCATGAGTCCCATTCCTATGGCCATATCTGAGTAGGCAGAAAAATCCAGGTATATCTGGAGCATGAAAAAGAACATGCCAACCCAAAGGGCAGGGGCGGATGTGACTGCTATCTGGTCTGCCCCGGCAGGTATCAGGTTATCAACGACGGATGCGCAGGTGTTTGCAAGGAATGCCTTTTTGGCAAGTCCGGTGCAGAACCTAAGTATTCCGCGGCGGCAATCAGAAACAGAAAACTTTCTTTCGTTTATTTCTTTTTCTACCGTACTGTACCTTATTATAGGACCGGCAATGCACTGATGGAACATTGCGGCATAGAGAAGGAGCCTGAAGTAGTTTTTCTGTGCTGACACTTCGCCCTTTGCCACATCGGCATTGTAGCTGATGAGCTGAAATGTGTAAAAGGATATTCCTATGGGAAGGATTATTTCAGGTATGTCGAAATCGAGTCCTGAGAAATATTTGATGTTTTCAAGGAAGAAAACTGCGTACTTAAAATAGGCAAGGGTTCCCAGCATGCTGACCACATCCAGGACCAGCATTGCAATGGCACCTTTTTTTTGTCCCTTCTTTAAGAAACGTTCTTCAGCCAGCGCAAAAAGATAGCTTACCAGAACCATGGATACCAGAAGGATCACATACTTAGGGCCTGCAAACGCATAGAATACAAGCGAAAAAATAAGCATGCAGGCATTCTTGAGGCGGATGCCAGGCATCAGGCAGTAAACCAATAGGTTAAGTGCCAGAAATATGAATACAAAAAACAAATGCGAGAAAACCATTTTTTCTAAATCTATCTTATATAGTGAACAACCGGTCTGTGGGCTGTTATCGTTAATCCTGTATAAATCCATAGCCTGAACAGTTATGTTTTGTTAACCGGTCAGACAAATTGTTATTATAGCAAAAAAAAGCACTTGTGGAAATACAATTTTTATCTTGAAAAAACACGGGGAAAAATTTATAATTGTAGCATATTGAAATGGAGGTTGCAATGCAGAAATATAAGGTCGGCGATTTTGTTATGTGTGGAATGTCCGGATCCTGTAAAGTAGAGGAAATCGGACCGCTTTCATTTGGGGGGCCGGATAAGATATATTATTCACTGAAGCCAGTTTATGACTCCAGGGACACTATCTATGTTTCAGTTGATCGCGAAAGCGACATTGCAAGAAAGGTAATCGGCAAGAAGGAAGCGGAGGAAATGATCAAGGCGGTCGTTTCTTCAAAGCGTAAAGGCACTGTGCCTGCTAAGGAAGTCTGTGACGAGATTTTAAGGTCTGCGGATAATATCAAGATTTCCAATATGATAAGGCAGTTGCGCCATCTTCGGGCCGAAAACAGGAAGAATCACAAGAATCTCAATATTTCAGAAGAGAAGATTCTTAAGTGTGCTGAGCGGATTTTTTTCAGTGAGATTGCTACAGCACTTGGCATTACCATGACCGAGGCCATGGAACAGATCAGTGAGGAACTGGATCCGTAACTTTTGTAGCTATAGTTCTTAGAACAGAGATTTCGGTCTCTGTTCTTTTTGTGTTATCCCATGAACTTGCATGCCCCTTAGGGTGTGAACGTAGTTCTGTGGACAGAGGATTTTATTATCCTTTTACAGCTGAAGGAACGGTCAAAGGAGGCATTATGGCAGAAAAGAATAATTTAGAAAGACAAAAGGAATTGACCGAAAAGCTTAGTGAGGCTTCCCGGACGTATTATGCGGAAGACCGCGAGATAATGAGCAATTTTGAATACGACAGGCTCTATGATGAATTGAAAAAACTGGAGGATGAAAACGGCCTGGTAATGGCGGGCTCTCCTACTGAAAATGTGGGATATGAACCGGTGGAGTACCTTCCAAAAGAAAGACATGCATCCCCTATGCTAAGCCTTGGCAAGACAAAGAGCAGGGATGAACTAAAGGAATGGCTCGGAGATAAAGAAGGACTGCTTTCCTGGAAGGAAGACGGTCTTACAGTTGTAGTTACATATGATGAAGGAAAACTTGTAAAAGCTGTTACTCGGGGAAATGGTGAGGTAGGAGAAGTAATAACTCCTAATGCCCGTACATTTAAGAATATTCCACTTGTGATCCCATATAAGGGTTTATTAGTTGTAAGGGGAGAGGCCGTAATATCCTATAGTGATTTTGAAAAGATAAACAGCCAGGAGATGTCGGCGGACCAGGTATATAAGAATCCCAGGAATCTTTGCAGCGGTTCCGTAAGGGCTCTTGATCCTGCGGTGGCTGCCAGAAGGAATATACAGCTGATAGCCTTCGCCCTTGTAAGTGCTACAGACCACGCGGAGTCAGGAGATGTGCCACATGATTTCGGCAATTCATTCGAAAAGCAGTTTGTTTTTCTGAAAGAGCAGGGATTTACCGTTGTTGAATATAGGAAGGTAAATGCAGATACCGTAGTTCAGGAAATAGAGTATTTTGAAAAAGCCATTGAAGAGAATGACATCCCTTCCGACGGTCTGGTACTTTCCTATGATGACCTTGCATATGCAGAGTCTCTCGGCCGGACTGCAAAATTCCCCCGCGGTGCCATAGCCTTTAAATGGGCGGATGAAACAGCTGAAACCGTACTTCGTGAAGTGGAGTGGCAGACATCAAGAACCGGAATGATCAATCCCATTGCGGTATTTGATTGTGTTGATCTGGAAGGAACGGAAGTAAGACGGGCATCCCTTCATAATGTAAGCGTAATAAAAGAACTTAAGCTGGGAATAGGCGACCGTATAACAGTTTATAAGGCAAACATGATAATTCCCCAGATATCCGAGAATCTGACTAATAGCGATAGTCTGGAAATTCCTGCTGTATGTCCTGTATGCGGGGCACCTTCAAAGATAGTCAGACAGGTAGATTCGGAAGTCCTTACATGTACCGGAAATGACTGTCCGGCCAAGAAACTCCGGTCCTTCGTGCATTTCGTGGAAAGGGATGCCATGAACATAGAGGGACTTAGCGAGGCTACACTGGAAAAGCTGATAGGTGCGGGACTCCTGCATGAATTTAAGGATATATATCATCTTAAGGATAAGAGTGAGGCTATACTGTCACTGGAAGGTTTCAAGGAAAAATCTTGTGCGAACCTTATTGAAAGTATTGAAAAAAGCAGAAAGACTACAGTTCCGCGGCTTATAT
Source organism: Lachnospiraceae bacterium AB2028 (assembly GCA_000621425.1). GTDB lineage: Bacteria > Bacillota > Clostridia > Lachnospirales > Lachnospiraceae > NK4A136. Next base: position 755,532 of record KK211275.1, on the reverse strand, counting down.
ACGCCATGGGAATTCCCGGAGTGGGTGCTGCTGTAGCAAAGCTTATATCCGGCCATTTTTCCCATTCCATAGATGATATGAAAAAAGCCGGAATAGATGAGCTTTCAGAAATAGAAGGTGTAGGCGAAGTGCTGGCGGGAGCATTCTGTTCATATATGCAGAATGAGGTATTCGTAAGCCAGCTTGACGCACTGGCCGGAGAACTTGAATTTGAAGTGGCAAATAACGGAAACGATGATAATTCCCTTGCAGGGCTGACTTTCGTAATAACAGGTTCTCTTGTGCATTTTGGAAATCGCTCTGACTTAAAGGAACTGATAGAGAATCGGGGTGGAAAAGTGTCAGGTAGCGTCAGCAAAAAGACGGAGTGTCTCATAAATAATGATGCCACATCTACTTCGTCAAAGAATAAGACCGCCATGGCAAACGGCGTACAGATCCTTACTGAGGATGATTTCCTTGCGAAATACATGCCTGACTACACTGTATGACATTGTTCGTGTGTTTTGTGCTATAATATACCTTTAATCATGACAATTTTGCAAAGGGGGAAAACATGAGCGATCAGAAAAAAGACACTGCAGGAAATGCGGCTGAGAAAGCAGAAGAGAATAAGGAAAAGGACCAGAAGAAAGGCAAGGGCATTATAATACCGGGAATGCCGCCGAAAGGGAAAAGGTCTGAAGGTAACCGGAGATAATTCTATTTGATCAATAAAGAGAAAGGAATCAGGCAAGATGCCAATCAGGATTCAGAGCGATCTTCCTGCAAGGGAGCAGCTGGAAAATGAAAATATATTTGTAATGGATGAGACCAGGGCTATCCATCAGGATATCCGTCCGCTTAAGGTGTGCATACTTAATCTCATGCCGCTTAAGGAGGATACTGAGCTTCAGCTTTTGAGGTCGTTTTCAAATACTCCGTTGCAGATAGACTTGACATTCCTTATGGTAAAGAGCCATATTCCGCAGAATACATCTGTAAATCATCTGAACCGTTTTTATACTTCTTTTGATGAGATAAAGGATCAGAAATTCGACGGAATGATAATAACAGGTGCACCGGTTGAACAGATGCCTTTTGAGGAGGTTGATTACTGGGATGAGGTCTGCAAGATAATGGATTGGACTGACACAAATGTCACCTCCACCATGTATCTCTGCTGGGGGGCACAGGCAGGACTTTATCACTATTATGGCATTGATAAGGTGGCACTTCCGGAAAAGCTCTTCGGTATATACAGGCATAGAGTTCTTCACAGACGGACTCCTTTAGTAAGAGGCTTTGATGATGAGTTTTTTGCACCCCATTCAAGGCATACCACCAATAGGACAGAGGACATAGAGGCCTGTAGCGAGCTTACTGTGCTGGCAAAGTCTGATGAGGCTGGAGTTCTTCTTGTTAAGTCAAATGATGATAAGCGTATATTTGTGATGGGGCATCCGGAGTATGACAGGTATACTCTTGACAAGGAATACAAGCGGGATATCGGCAAGGGGCTGGATATACACCTTCCGGTAAATTATTATCCTGATAATGATCCGGAGAAGAAACCGCTGCTTTTATGGAGAGCCCATGCGAATGCTCTTTACAGCAACTGGCTTAACTATTATGTATATCAGGTAACGCCTTACGATCTCGATAAGTGATACGAATAAGCTGTCGTATGTCACGGATAATAATCCGGTCCGTTGAAAGAAATGGTGAATTTGTGATATTATTTACACATGGATATTTTTCAGGCTTATGAGATATTGGGGCTGCAATATGGTGCCTCGCCGTCTCTCGTTAAAAGTACATACCATAGGTTATGCAGGGAGCTCCATCCTGATACTCCCGGAACGACGGAGGCAGATCATGAAAGATACCTGCAGGTTGTGAGTGCATATGAACTGATACTGCGGTCAAGCATGATGACCTCATCCGTACCGCAGGGACGTGTGATCGGAAGGCCTGTCATGAGTGTTTCAAAGCCCGGCGGAAGAGTTCTGGGACGGAGTTCAGTTTCGGCACATCCCGGAACAGCTGCCAGCAAGGCTGATAGAAGGAAGTTTGAAAAACAGATGCAGCAGTCCAGGGATGAGAGACGCATTAAGGAAACTGAAGAACTAAAAAAGCGGCAGAATGACCTTGCAAAACAGCGTGAGAAAGAAAGACAGATACTCAATGAAATCCGTATGATCAGGCTTGCGCACATAATACATGAGACTCTTGCTGAAGATATGAAATCGAAAAAAGAGGGAATCTGACGATGGCAATGGATTTTGATGATGATCTGTATAAGCTGACATTGGCTTATCTTAAGTCCGAAAGGTATAGCGGTAGCTGCGACGGCAAGAGATTTTTCTTTGAAAAATATAAAGAAAATGAAGATGCAGATCCACAGTTGCGGGTTTGCATATGGCCGGAACCTTATGGCTATGATAGTACAGCAGAAGATCTTAAGAGCTATACATTTTATGATTTTTCACAGGAAGGCCTTGATGAAGCCTGGAATTTTGTGAAAGCAGTAGTAGGAACCCAGGCGTAAATGAATGACTTAATAATGTAATACAGAGAGGAATCAGGCGGGGGAAAGTTATATGAAAAAATCACTTAAAACGAAGGCGCTGCTTTTGGTAGCTGGAGCACTTGCAGTACTTGTTATGTGTTCCACCCTTATCAGCTATATTTTCTATACGAATGCCTTGGATGGGTATGTACGGGAAGCTGTTAAAGAGGAATCGAAAGGCCAGTTTTTTGTGATCTTTACCTGCAGCATGGTCATATTGGCGGTAATATTGGTGGTGATCACTGCGATACTGCTTGAAGTATATTTCGTGAAGCCCGTTACAGATATGACAAAGGCGATTTCTTCCATAACATATAGTGAAGCAGGAATGTCTGAGGGCGAAGTTGGTGAGCAGACACCTACGCTCAAGGATTTGGATATTGATTCCGGCGATGAGCTTGAGGAACTATACCATGCACTTCAGAAGTTTCGTCTCGATACCGCTGAGTATCTTTTAAGCATACGCGAGGATAGCTGGGAGAGAGAACATGACAGCATGACCATGCTGTCAAATAGAGTGAAGTTTGATAAGCGTAAAGTGGAAGTATATCCTTATGCTGATTCAATATATATAGCATGCCTGAATGTTATCAATATGCATGTAGTAAATGATGAGATCAGTACAGAGGCTGGCGATGGTATTATTTCAAAGGTTGCAAGAGAGTTAAGAAGGCTTTCATCAGAGAATATCCATACGTACAGGCTTGAAGAAGATCATTTTATGGTAGTGTTCTGCGGATATCTTGAAGAAGAGGCTATATCCGTAATAACAAAGTGGGTAGAGCGTGTGGGGCGTCTCAACCGTAATTCGGATAATTTCGAGTGCCGTCTCAGCTGGGGCGGATGCTTTGGCGAAGGCATATTTGACGTGGATGACATATATAAGCATGCAGACACCGAGCTTTACTGTAATACAGCTGTGGCAAAGAAAGAAATAGCCGGCAATAACTGATAGTAACATTGTTTCTGATTAATAAGGGGATTACACTTGGTTAGGATAGACCGTCTGGACAAACTTGACCGGATCAATTATTATTCCAAGATGCACTGCCACTTGGTAAAGTGGTGGAATGTTAATATGGTTACGCCGGATAATGAGGAAGAAACTTCCGAATCTGGCGGGGATGATAGCTATGATCCTGATGCGGAAGCTGAAAAACTTATTATGGAGGCACTGGGAGAGGAGACTGGTGATTCGAGTGTGAATTCATCCGAAGGTTCTTCTGCAGTCGATACGGATCCCTTCGGATCCCAGGACGATATTCCGCCGGATGCACTTGAGATATATAACCGCCTGATGGCCGAAGCTGCTGCTGATGAAGCCGCAAAGCAGGCTGAGATAGAGGCTGCTAAAGCAGCTGCACAATAGAGATAGATGATAATGAGAAACACCATGCCGGATGGCATGGTGTTGTTTTTTATATTGCGTTTCATGAATATTGCGAAGTTTATACTGCTTTGTTATTTTCCTGAGCCTTTTTCTTGGCCAGGTTCTTATTTGCAGTAGAAAGCATAAGCTTTATCCTGTTCAGCTGGTTAACTTCGCTGGCACCGGGATCGTAGTCAATGGCAACAATATTTGAGGTAGGATATTTTTTCCGGAGTGCCTTTATTACGCCTTTTCCGACTACGTGGTTGGGAAGGCATCCGAAAGGCTGGGTGCAGACGATGTTTTCCGTGCCGGAATGTATGAGTTCAAGCATCTCGCCTGTAAGGAACCATCCTTCACCTGTCTGGTTTCCTATGGAAACTATATCCTGGGCATATTTTACCAGGTCGTGGATATCTGCAGGCGGCTCAAAGTGCTTGCTGCGCCTGAAGAGCTTTGACGGGTAGGAACGTACCCAGTCCATTGCCTTCATGCCAAGCTTTGCCTTGTTGGCACTCTTCCGGCTCATTCCCAGCTCGTCTGCCTTGTATATCTGGTTGTAGAAGCAGTAATACATGAAATCCAGGAGATCCGGAACAACAGCCTCGGCACCTTCCTTTTCAAGCAGGTCTACAAGGTAGTTGTTGGCTGAAGGGGAGAACTTTACAAGAATCTCACCAACAACGCCGACCCTGGGCTTACGTTCTTCGTATATGGGAATGTTATCAAAGTCTTCTATTATGCCTTTACAGAGCTTTTTGTATTTTCCTATGGAAATATGTTTTGCGGATACAAAAGCCTGGCATTCCTTAAGCCATTTCTGATGAACGGCCTCCACGGATCCGGGCTCTTTTTCATAAGGACGCATTCTGTAAATGCACTTCATGAATATATCACCGAATACAGCTGCGCAGATTCCCCTGAGCAGAAGGTTTGCATCTAACTTGAAGCCGGGATTGGATTCAAGTCCGCTTAAGTTAAGTGAGATAACGGGGATATTGGGATAGCCCGCTTTCTCAAGAGCCCTTCTTATGAAACCAACATAGTTGGTAGCCCTGCATCCGCCGCCGGTCTGGGACATCATAAGTGCTAAGTGGTCAGTATCGTATTCGCCTGTTTCGATGGCCTCTATGAGCTGGCCGATAGTGCAGAGCGAAGGATAGCATGCATCATTATTGACATACTTGAGTCCCACATCAACAGAGTGTCTGTTGTCATTATCCAGCACATGGAGATTGTAGCCGCAGGCCTTGAAAGCCGGGGCAAACATATCGAAATGCACAGGTGACATCTGAGGGCAGAGTATGGTATATGTCTGCTTCATTTCCTCAGTGAAAAGCACACGGTTTATATTGGTCGGCCTTATGGTCCGTTTTTCAGCTTTTCTTTCTTTTACTTCAAGGGCAGCTATAAGGGAACGCACACGTATCCTTGCAGCACCAAGGTTATTTACTTCATCGATCTTTAAGCAGGTATATATCTTGTCTGAACCTGAAAGGATATCATTTACCTGATCAGTCGTAACCGCATCAAGGCCGCAGCCGAATGAGTTAAGCTGGATGAGATCCAGGTCTTCCCTAGTGCGGGCAAATGTTGCCGCACGGTAAAGTCTTGAATGGTACATCCACTGGTCCGAAACAATAAGGGGACGCTCAGGATGTCCCAAATGAGAAACAGAGTCCTCCGTAAGAACAGCAATGTCATAGCTGTTTATAAGCTCAGGAATACCGTGATTGATCTCAGGGTCGATATGGTAGGGACGGCCTGCAAGAACAATGCCACGCTTGTGGTTCTGTTCCATCCATTTAAGGACTTCCTCACCTTTACGCTGCATGTCGTCATGGGCCTTGCCTAATTCATCCCAGGCTTTTTCTACCGCATCGCTTATCTTGTCAGGATCTATCTCTGAAAATTCCTTGATAAGGGCATAGGTTATGGTATCAACACCCGCAAAATTCATGAAGGGATGCCTGAATATTACCTTGCCGTCAGTTATATCCTCAACATTGTTCTTTATGTTTTCAGGATATGAAGATACTATAGGGCAGTTGTAGTGGTTATTAGCATCCTTTGTCTCGTTACGCTCATAAAAGAGTGAAGGATAAAAGATGAAATCAGGCTTCTGCTCGATGAGCCACTGTACATGACCATGTGCAAGCTTTGCAGGGTAGCATTCCGACTCTGAGGGAATGGACTCAATGCCCAGCTCATATATCTTTCTGGTGGAAGAAGGGGAGAGCATTACCCTGTAGCCCAGCTCTTTAAAGAATGTAGCCCAGAAAGGATAGTTTTCATAAATATTAAGTACTCTCGGAATACCTACGGTACCTCTCGGCGCCTGGTCTGCAGGAAGAGGCTCATAATCAAAGAATCTCTTTAATTTGTATTCGAAGAGGTTAGGAATATTGTTGGCATTCTTGGGCTTACCTAAACCTCTCTCGCAGCGGTTACCGGAAATGTATTTACGGTTGCCGGAGAAGTTGTTGATGGTAAGACGGCAGTTGTTGGTACAACCGCGGCACTTTGACATTGATGTTGTAAAGGTGAAATTATCAATGTCAGCAAAGGAAAGCATGGTAGTCTGATAGCCTTCCTCATATCTTTCGCGGGACACAAGGGCTGCGCCGAAGGCACCCATTATTCCTGCTATGTCAGGCCTTATTGCATGGCAGCCTGCAATGTTTTCGAAGCTTCTGAGTACTGCGTCATTATAAAAGGTTCCGCCCTGTACGACTATGTTTTTGCCCAGTGCGGAAGCATCGGAAACCTTTATTACCTTGAATAGTGCGTTCTTTATTACAGAATAAGCAAGACCTGCGGAAATATCGGCAACTGATGCGCCTTCCTTCTGGGCCTGCTTAACCTTTGAATTCATGAATACGGTACATCTGGTACCAAGATCGATGGGGTGCTCTGCGAACAGCGCAGCTTTTGCAAAATCCTGGACGCTTAAGTTAAGGGACTTAGCAAAAGTCTCAAGGAAGGATCCGCAGCCGGATGAACATGCTTCATTGAGCATAACGGAATCAACATTGCCGTTCTTGATGCGTATGCACTTCATGTCCTGGCCGCCGATGTCCAGTATGCAGTCTACGCTTGGATTGAAGAATGCTGCGGCGTAGTAGTGGGCAACGGTCTCAACCTGTCCGTCATCAAGTAAAAATGCGGCTTTCATAAGTGCCTCGCCGTAGCCGGTGGAGCAGGCACGTACGATATGAGCATCTGTAGGCAGCTTTGATTTTAATTCTGCAAATGCCTTAAGTGCAGTCTCAAGTGGTGAACCGTTATTATTGGAATAAAAAGCCCAGAGCAATTCGCCTTTTTCGGAAACCAGGGCCATCTTAGTGGTGGTTGATCCGGCGTCGATTCCTAAGAAACAGTTACCGGAGTAGCTTTCGATCTCGGCAGTTTCGACTCTTGCTTTGTCATGTCTTGCAGTAAATTCGTCGTATTCAGCCTGATCCTTGAAAAGGGGCTCCATTCTTTCTACTTCGAATTCCATATGTATGCCGTTTTTCAGACGGTTTGCTATATCGGAAAGAGTGGTGGCGTTTTCGCCTTTTGAATTAAGAGCAGAACCGATGGCTGCGAAAAGGTGGGAATTTTCTACATCTATGGTATGCTCTTCATCAAGCTTAAGTGTCCTGATAAAAGCAGCCTTAAGCTCTGATAGGAAGTGAAGAGGGCCGCCCAGGAATGCAACATGTCCTCTTATGGGCTTTCCGCAGGCAAGACCTGAGATAGTCTGGTTAACAACAGCCTGGAAAATGGATGCGGAAAGGTCTTCTCTTGTAGCACCGTCGTTGATGAGGGGCTGTATATCCGTCTTTGCGAAAACACCGCATCTTGCAGCTATGGTGTATAGTGACTTGTAGTCCTTGGCATATTCGTTAAGTCCTGCGGCATCTGTCTGAATAAGGGAAGCCATCTGGTCTATGAAGGAACCGGTACCGCCGGCACAGATTCCGTTCATTCGCTGCTCCACATTGCCGTTTTCGAAATAGATTATCTTTGCATCCTCACCGCCAAGCTCAATTGCTACGTCGGTTTTTGGGGCAAAGGTCTCAAGGGAAGTACTTACTGCTATAACTTCCTGGACAAAAGGAATATTAAGATGGGTAGCGAGGGTAAGACCGCCGGATCCGGTTATGACGGGATAAACCGCCCTGTCGCCGGTCTTTTCCATTGCTTTTTCGGTAAGCCCCTGAAGGGTCTTGCTTATGTCGGCGAAATGCCTTTCATAATCAGAAAAAAGAATGTTGTTTTCTGAATCTATCAATGCAACCTTTACGGTTGTCGATCCTATATCTATACCGAGACGGAGCGTCTCGTCAGTTGTAATGCCGGAATTGTTCATTATTCCTCTTTCTGCCGTCTGCGGCATCTATGTTTGTCATGAAGAAAAATTATATATATTTTCTTTCTGACACTATACTTCGTTCAGAATCCCCCGCACCACAAAAAAGTCACACATCAAAATATTATAAATGTGGAGGGGGCTTATTTCAAGTATCAATCTATTGTGGTATATCTATTGATGATTGAGGATTTTTACAAAATCTGGTATCATTAGTCTCTGTATGAAACATAGAGTAAGTCTGTCGTAAGGGCATGGATATGATGGCATGGCGGCAGATCAAAAAGGAAAAGGAGATAAAAAATGGATCCTATTGAATTCAGATATGATACCCAATTGCTTATAGATGGAGATGATCTTGATGAGGATGAGGTTAACGAATACTTCACAACGCACTTTAAAGGTGACTGTCTTCTGGCAGTTGGCGGAGACGGTGATCCCATAAAGATACATTTCCATACAAATGAACCCTGGCTTGTGCTTGAATACTGCAGGAGCCTGGGAGAGATATATGATATCGTTGTCGAGGATATGGACCGTCAGGCGAGGGGACTTCAGGGATGAATTTTCTGGTTAAGCTTGAAAAAAAGATCGGAAAGTATGCCATAAGGAATCTTCCTATGTACATGCTGGCTACCTATGCCATTGGCTATATTGTGCAGCTGATTAATTCGGATGTGACATTTTTCCTGTCGCTTAATCCACAGGCCATACTGCATGGCCAGGTGTGGAGGCTTTTTTCATGGGTGCTGATACCGCCGGACAGCGGAAACATCATATTTACAGCAATAATGCTGTTTTTCTATTTTTCCATAAGCCGGACCCTGGAGCAGACCTGGGGATCGTTTTATTTTAATTTTTATATCTTCATGGGACTTATTTTTACTGTGCTCGGTGCTTTCTGCATGTTTGGGTACAGTGAACTGTTCCTGCAGGAGAAAATGGCTTTCGTTAACGCGAATATGCAGATGGCTTACGGAGAGATACCGGCTATTTACGGCGGCTCCTGGTTTTATGCCACATATTCGACGCTGTTTTCAACCTACTATGTAAATATGTCCATATTCCTTGCCTATGCAGCTACTTATCCGGATATGCAGGTACTGATCATGTTCATCATACCTGTAAAGGTCAAGTACCTTGGAATAATCTATTCGATAATCCTTGTGCTTGAGGCTTTCGGAATGGGCATAATGGGACTGTTTGTCATCGGAGCTTCGCTGCTTAATTTTGTTGTATTCTTTATAATGACGAGAAAGAGCCTGAGGATAACTCCCAAGATGCGGGCACGACAGAAGGATTTCAGAAAAAAGACGGCGGCGGCATCCCAGGCAAGAAAGGTGGCAAAGCATAAGTGTGCAATTTGCGGCCGGACAGCCGAGGAATATCCGAACCTGGAATTCAGGTTCTGCTCAAAATGTGAGGGAAACTATGAGTTTTGCCAGGACCATCTGTTTTCTCATAAGCATTTTAAGCGGAGTGATATGTAGGCTGTATATTTTGATATAAGTCGGAATGAGTTTTAATTTGGAATTTTAGAGCTGCATTTATGCGGCAAATGTAGGGAAATATGACGGCAGAAGAAAAATTTATAGAAAAGATAACCGAACTAAAAGACACTGCTATGATCCAGGGCGGGATGCTAACTCAGGATCAGGTAGACGAGGCGTTTCCTGATATCAACGATGTACAGAAAAAGGTCCTTACAGATTATTTTAAGGATAATAACATCGGCATAGGCAGTCCCTTAAAGGATGAGGAATTCCTTACTGAAAAGGACAGCCGTACCATAAAGATGTACATGGAAGACTTAGAGGGCATCGAAGAAATTGATGAGTCCATGAAACGTGTCCTTATAATGAATGCCCTGAACGGTGACAAAAATGCAAGAGAACAGCTTATAAATAGTTACTTAAGAACCGTTGTGGATACTGCAAAACTATACAGCAACCAGGGGGTTGAAACAGGCGACCTTATAGGCGAGGGCAATATTGCGCTTATTACCGCCATATCCATGCTTGAAAGCATAGAGGACCCTTCGGACTGTGACGAGATGGTTATGCGCACGGTGATGAATACAATGGATGAACTGATAAATGCTGAAAACTCAGAGTATGAGTCAGACCGTAAGGTAATGGCCATGATAATGAAAGTGCTGGGGAAAGCAAAGGAACTTTACGAGACCTTCGGTCAGAAGTGTTCAGTTCAGGAACTGGCCGATGCAGGGAATTTCACTTTCAATGATATCTATAGTGCTATAAGCCTTGCTCCGGACTGCAAAGAGTATATCGATGTGCCGGAAGATGGTGGTGAAGAATGATGGAGTTCGGCGAAAACGACTATAAATACATCCTGCAGGAGTTTTCCAAGACCATGATTGGCGCAAGGTACACTTACTCGGAAATCATGTCTGCAGAAAGAGCACCTTTTAAGTTCCAGACCATTGTTGACAGACTCATACTTCCATATGCGGATCCTGACATGATGATCGGTGATCACATCCTTCATATGAATAAGGATGACAAAAACTACCGCATTTACGAGAATCTCAAAATAAAGATCAGGTGCTGCGTCCCCGACGGTGAAGGATATAAGACTAAGGACTTTCGGATAAACGAGCTCACAGAATTGGATGAATCAACTAAAGAAGGACTCGTGGTCCAGGAGATAGCATTTTCAAATTTAGCGTTGATGGGATTTAAGTTGTAAGCTTCTAAGCAGTTCGCCACCGCATAGCTTCTGCTGGCGGTGTAAAGTGAGCTTTAGCAGTTCTCGGAAATGCGTAGATAAAATAGGGATGGACCACCATGGAAGGTGGGCCGAGTGAACAACGCTACATGGATGTAGCGTGTGAACGGTCCCGGACGGTTTGCTAATAGTTCAGCATTTCCGTAAGAACTGGTTAGCGAACGACCCCACCGACAGCAGAACTATCGGTGGCGGAGATACAGGGCTGAGAATGCAAAGTATTAAGGAGGCAATATGTTCAAAAAAGAAAATTTAAGTGCATACAAAGTGGTAGAGCATCACTACAGCGAGGATCTTAAGAGTGAAGCCTATCTTATGGAGCATATAAAGAGCGGTGCCAGGGTAGCGCTGCTGGATAACGACGAGGAGAATAAGGTCTTTTATATCGGTTTCCGTACACCGCCTAAGGATTCCACCGGCGTAGCCCATATCCTGGAACATTCAGTGCTCTGCGGTTCGGAAGCTTTTCCGGTAAAGGATCCTTTTGTGGAGCTGGCAAAGGGCTCGCTTAATACCTTCCTCAATGCCATGACCTATCCGGATAAGACCGTATACCCGGTGGCATCCTGCAACAATCAGGATTTCAAAAATCTCATGCATGTATATATGGATGCGGTGCTTCATCCAAATATCTACTCGGAGGAAAAGATCTTCCGTCAGGAGGGTTGGCACTACGAAATGGAGGACAAGGACTCTGAACTTACGTTGAACGGCGTAGTTTATAATGAGATGAAGGGTGCCTTTTCTTCGCCTGACGATGTGCTTTCCAGGGAAATAATGAATTCTCTTTTCCCGGATACGGCGTATGGCGTGGAGAGCGGCGGCGATCCCGATTTCATTCCTGACCTTACATATGAGAATTTCCTCAAGTTCCATGGGGCATATTACCATCCTGTTAATTCATACATTTATCTTTATGGTAATGCAGACTGGAATGAACGCCTTGAGTGGCTTGATAAGGAATACTTAAGCAAATACGAAAGGATAGAGTTGTCTTCTCATCCCGGTATACAGGAAACATTTAAGGAGCCGCTGCATATCGTTAAGCATTATCCTATTTCCGAAGATGAAAATGAGGAGAAGGCGACATACCTTTCATACAATGTTGTACTGGGAAGCAGCACTGACAGGGAGCTGTACATTGCTTTCCAGTTGATAGACTATGCGCTTACTACCGAGGGCTCAAGGCTTAAGAAGAATCTTGTTGATGCGGGCATCGGCACAGAGATCACATCCAGCTTTGAAAACGGCATATGCCAGCCTTATTATTCCATAGTGGCAAAGAATGCTGACCCTTCGGACGAGGATAAGTTTGTTGAAATAATAGAGGCAGAGTTTGTAAGGGTGGTAAAGGAAGGCTTTGATAAAAATGCCCTTTTAGCCTGTCTGAATAAAAAGGAATTCAAGTACAGGGAAGCTGATTCTGCACATTACCCTAAGGGACTGCTGCTTGGTCTTACCTGTTTAGACAGCTGGCTTTATGATGACAGCCTGCCTTTCATACATGTAGAGGAACTTGATACATTTGCATTCCTTAGGGAAAAGATCGATACGGACTACTTTGAAAAGCTTGTGGAGAAGTACTTAATAAGCAATGAACACCGTTCTGTACTACGCCTGGAACCTGAAAAAGGAATGACGGCAAAGAAGGAAGCTGAGCTTGCGGAAAAGCTTGCGGCGTACAGGGATACGCTTACCGAAGAGGAAAGGGAAAAGATAGCGGCTGATACTAAGGCGCTTAAGGACTATCAGGCTACCCCCGATACGGAAGAAACATTAAAGTGCCTGCCGGTACTCAAGAGGAGCGACATCAGGAAAGATATCTTGCCACTTGTAAATGAGTGGACCGAGGTTGACGGCATAAAGACTCTTTTCCACGAGATAGATACTAACGGCATACTGTACTTTACAATGTTTTTTGACCTTAAGAAGATGCCTATAAGGCTTTATCCTTATATGGGTCTGCTTACAAATGTTCTTAAAGGCGTAGATACCAATGCTCATTCCTATGAACAGCTGGGATATGAAATCGATAAGTATACCGGCAGGCTGTCATTCCTGACAGAAAGCCTTATAAAAGGGGAGGACAGCTCGGATTATGTAATGAGTGCAACCGTGTCTGTAAGGTGCCTTAGGACAAATGCAGTTAAAGCAGCGGAACTCATAAAGGAAGTGTTGCTTGGTTCTGTTATTGATGATCCTAAGCGTGTGAAGGAGATCATTGCGGAAGTAAGGTCTTCCATGCAGGGGGCCATGAGCTACATGGGCCATCTTGTCGCTTATTCCAGTATTATGGACTGTATCTCGGAGTCAGAAAAGCTGAACGGCATGATGAGCGGTATGGAATTTTACCGTCTTCTTGAAGACTGGGAGAAGAATTTTGACGAACGCTGGGAAGAGATAAAGAAAAATCTGAGTGAGGTTCTTTCTATTGCGTACAGAAAGGATATGCTTAGCTTGGATGTGACCGGTTCAAGGGAAGAGCTTAAGTCCCTTGATGGCCTGATCGGTCCTATAGTTGAGGCACTTCCTATTGGCGAGATCACGGAGGAAAGAGGAAAGGTAGAACTTAAGCGGGAAAATCTTGGACTCAGCAATTCTGCCCAGGTGCAGTATGTATGTAAGGGCGGAAGTTATAAGTCTGCAGGCCTTCCCTATGATTCGAGATTAAGAATCCTGCATACCATTCTGGCATATGAATACCTTTGGACAAATGTGCGTGTCAAGGGCGGAGCCTATGGCTGCATGAACTCTTTCAGAAGGACCGGTGAGAGCTACTTTGTTTCTTACAGGGATCCGAATCTTAAGGAGACCATAGAGATATTTGATGGAATTGCTGATTTTGTGGAGAGTTTTGATGCGGACGAGGCTGTGATGACGAAATTCATCATAGGAACAATGAGTGATCTGGATATTCCACTTACGCCATATGCCAGTGCCGTAAGGTCAAGATATTCAGAGCTGGCTGGAATTAGTGCAAAACAGCTCCAGAAGGAAAGAGATATGGTGCTTGCAGCGAATGCCGAAGACATTAGGGGGCTTGCAAAATATGTAAAGGCTGTCATGTCCGATCCGCTTATATGCGTTGTAGGAAATGAAGGAAAGATCAAGGATGCTGCAGAATGCTTTGACCGTGTAGAGGCAATGTTCCATTGATGGCGTCAGGAGAGTTATATGGCTGATAATACAGAAAAAAAATCAGGTTTTGCGGTGCTGATAGGGAGGCCGAATGTAGGTAAGTCTACGCTTATGAACCATCTCATAGGCCAGAAGATAGCTATAACATCGCCGAGGCCGCAGACTACAAGGAACCGCATTCAGACCGTTTATACGGATGAACACGGACAGGTTATCTTTGTGGATACCCCGGGCCTTCATAAGGCAAAGAATAAGCTTGGGGACTACATGATGGCAGCTGCAAACCGTTCCATAAGAGAAGCTGACATAGTACTATGGATTATAGAACCTGACAAGCAGGTCAATGAAAGGGATATGGACATAGCAGGTCAGATAAAGGATTTAAAGCTGCCTGTTTTCCTTGTCATCAATAAGATCGACACAGTAAAAAAGCCTGTACTGTTAGAGGTCATCGAGGCATACAGGAAACTTTTGGATTTCAATGAAATCATCCCTGTGTCAGCCCTTAAGAACGAGGGCTTAGATGACCTGATGAAGAGCGTCTTTGAATATCTTCCGGTTGGACCCTACTATTATGACGAGGACGAGCTGACAGACCAGCCTATGAGGCAGATTGTTTCTGAACTTATCAGGGAAAAGACGCTTCGGCTTTTAGATAAGGAAATACCCCATGGAATTGCCGTAGTGATCGACAGCCTGAAAAAGCGCGAAGGCAAGAATCTCTGCGATATTGATGCTACAATCATTTGCGAGAAGAGTTCCCACAAGGGCATCATAATAGGTAAGAACGGAGCAATGCTTAAGACCATAGGCTCGCAGGCAAGGCCGGAGATCGAAAAGCTGCTGGAGATGAAGGTCAATCTGAAACTCTGGGTAAAGGTAAAGGAAAACTGGAGGGACAGCGACCTGTTCGTAGCAAATTTCGGCTATAACAAGAATGACTTTAAGAACGATTAGTAAATGGCAGAATTGTTTAATGCGCCGGGGATAATCTTAAAGAGCGAACCGGTAAATGAATATGACAGACGGGTCGTGATCCTTACCGGCAATACCGGTAAGATTTCGGCCTTTGCAAACGGTGCACGCAGGCAGGGGAACCGCTTTCAGGCATGCACCGATCTTTTTGTTTTTGCGGATTTTAAGCTTTATGCCGGCAGGAGCGCCTATACCATATCCGAAGCAAATGTAAAAAATTATTTCGGGGAATTCAGGGAAGATTTTGATGCATCGCTTTACGGGATGTATTTTTTAGAGGTTTCGGATTATATCACCCGTGAAAATAATGACGAAAAGGAAATTCTTATATTGCTGTATCAGGCTCTGCGGGCACTGATACACCCTGCGTATGATAAGCGCCTGGTAAAATGTGTCTTCGAGATAAAGGCTATAATGCTGCAGGGGGAGTTTGACCTTGGCAGATATGAGGACCGGGACAAAACTATACGCTATACCCTTAATTTCATACTGAATACGGAGTCAAAGTCTTTATTTAGTTTTACGCTAAAGGAGGATGCCATAAAGGAGTTGGCGTTGATAGCAAGGAATGAGTGCCGAAAGGCCTGGGATGGACATAGATTCAAAAGTGAAGATATGCTGGAGATGGTACTTTGACAATGGGAATGTCATTTTTAGAAAAACAAATTCTATAAATTTCTACTTGCATATTACCTAATAAAATGTTAATATGAAACTCCGTGAAATATCCTTGCTTGTCCGCAAGGGCAGGCCAATAAGTCCAAAAGGAGGTAAAGACAGCATGAACAAGTACGAATTAGCCGTTGTAGTCAGCGCTAAGCTCGGAGAAGAGGAAAGGGCTGCTGTCATTGACAAGTGTAAGGAGTATGTTGTCAGATTTGGCGGCACAGTTACAGAAGTCAAGACAGATGAAGCACCCAGAAAGCTTGCTTATGAGATCCAGAAACAGAAGGAAGCTTACTACTCATTCATTCAATTCGAGTCTGAGGATAGCGAGACACCGGTCGAGCTTGAGAACAGGATCAGACTTCGTGAAGATCTTCTCCGTTTCTTATGCGTCAGACTTGACGAGGCATAAAGAAAGGAAGAGATTATTATGAACAAAGTTATTTTGATCGGAAGACTGACAAAGGACCCTAACGTTACATATTCACAGTCAAATGGTGAGTCCAGAGCTATAGCAAGGTATACTCTTGCGGTAGACAGAGGATTTTCAAGGAACAATTCAAACGGTGATCAGCCTACTGCAGATTTTATAAGCTGTGTGGCATTCGGTAAGACCGGTGAGTTTGTTGAAAAGTATCTTCGTAAAGGCACCAAGATTGCTGTTACGGGAAGGATCCAGACAGGAAACTATACCAACAAGGAAGGTCAGAAGGTTTATACTACAGATGTAGTAGTAGAAAACCATGAGTTTGTTGAGAGCAAGAATGCTAATGGCGGCGGAAGCAGCTACAATGGCGGCTCTTCAGCACCTTCGGCACCTGATGGGGATGAGGATTTTATGAACATTCCCGGCGGTATAGATGATCAGATACCCTTTAGCTGAGTTTTAGTTTTATCGATGTACATGAACAGGAGGCTTTATCATGGCATTTAATAAAGAAGACAGAGGAACAGCACCCAAGCGTCGTCCGGGTGGCGTTCATCGCCGCAGAAAGGTTTGCGTATTCTGTGGCAAGGCAGTAAACAAGGAAGGTAAGGAGAATCCCGAGGTTGTTATAGACTACAAGGATACCAACAAGCTCCGCAAGTATGTTTCAGAGCGTGGTAAGATCCTTCCCAGACGCGTAACAGGATGTTGTGCAAAGCATCAGAGAGAGCTGACAACAGCTATCAAGAGAGCACGTCACGTAGCTCTTATGCCTTACACAACAGATTAATAATTTTACAAAAGGTTTTTCACGAGATTGTCGCCACACTGTTATCAGTGTGGCGATCTTTTATGGTTGAGAATATAGCAGAAATTTAGTAAAATAAACCTTATGGCGACAAAGGTTAAAACAAAAGGGAAACTAAAGACATATCTTCAGATGCCGCTGCTTTTAGGAATTGCACTGGCATTTGTAAATGTGGTCGTATATATGCTAAATACTGATGCCGGTATATTGCTCACGGTATTTGTTGTCATTTATCTAACGACCATCATTCTCATGATGATTTTATCCGGGCCTGCACTGGAGGCAGAGCTAATAAGCTTTGCTACGGAGTACGGTCAAATCCAGAAACAGCTTTTAAAAGAGCTTGAGCTGCCACATGCGCTTTTGGATGAGAACGGTCGTGTCATCTGGATGAACCGTGCATTTGAAGGCATGGGATCCCATGATAAATTCTATAAAAAATCTATTTCGAACATTATCCCTGAGCTTACAAGGGATAAGTTTCCGGAGGATGAAGGAACTGTTGAGCATGATGTCATCATAGGGGACAGGGATTTTCAGGCAAGGATGAAGCGCATCAGCCTGCAGGATATGGCGCTTTTAGCTGATATGAAGGATGGAAGGGATTACGACGGCTATCTGATCGCTGTCTACCTTTTTGACAGGACTGCCCTTAAGATGGCGTTAAAGGAAATAGACGACCAGTCTCTTGCTGTAGGACTTGCGTATATTGATAACTACGAGGAGACCATAGAGAATGTCCAGGATCCTGAAAAAAGGAGCATGCTGGCTGTTTATACAGATACAGCAATACAGAAAAGTTTCACTGCCCTTGACGGAATAGTCAGGAAGACAGAAAAAGATAAGTATCTTGTTATCTTCAGGAAAAGTGCACTCAAGATTCTTGAGAATGAAAGGTTCCAGGTGCTTGAGGATGTAAAGAAGACCAGCGGTAACACTGCAAGTCCGGTGACTTTAAGTATAGGTGTGGGTGTAGATGGACTGACCTATGCGCAGAACTGTGAGTTTGCAAGAAACGCAATTGACCTTGCTCTCGGACGCGGCGGCGACCAGGCCATAGTAAAGAACCGCAAAGGAATCAGTTACTATGGTGGAAAGAGCCAGCAGAAGGAAAGCATGACCAGGGTTAAAGCCAGGGTCAAGGCACAGGCTATGGAAGAAATAATATCCGCAAGGGACAAGGTCTTTGTTATGGGACATCGTAACGGTGATGCGGATAGCTTTGGTTCAACAGTGGGTATAAAGTGTGCCTGCGTAAACCTGAAAAAAGAATGCCATATCGTGCTTGATTCAGTTACGCCATCATTACAGCCCCTTGTAGATCTTTATAAAAATGATCCTGGTTATGAAGACGGAACAATAATAACAGGACAGAAAGCCTTGGATCTGGCGGGAGACAACGCGGTATTAGTTGTTGTTGATGTTAATAAGCCAAGTATTACTGAATGTCCGGAGCTTTTGAAAAAATGCAGTTCAATAATTGTGCTGGATCACCATAGGCAGGGAACCGAGTCCATTGAAAATGCCACACTGGCGTACATAGAGCCTTATGCATCCAGTGCCTGCGAGATGGTTGCAGAGATACTGCAGTATATCCACGACGGAGTTAAATTTAAAGGCGTGGTTGCAGACTGTCTTTACAGTGGACTTGTGATGGACACCCAGAACTTTACCGCAAAGACCGGCGTAAGGACTTTCGAGGCGGCGGCATATCTAAGACGAGGCGGTGCTGATGTTACATTGGTAAGAAAGCTTTTCCGTGATGATCCCGTGGATTACAGGGCAAAGGCGGAGGCAAACGGCAATGTGGAGGTATACAAGAAATACTATGCCATATCCACCTGTCCCAGTGACGGCATAAAGAGTCCTACCGTAGTTGCGGCCCAGTCTGCAAACGAGCTTCTAAACATAAGCGGAATAAAGGCAAGCTTTGTTATGACAGACTATCAGGACAAGATATATATATCCGCCAGATCCATTGACGAGGTAAATGTTCAGCTTATCATGGAGCGGCTTGGCGGCGGAGGCCATATGACAATAGCCGGCGCGCAGCTTGAGAACATGTCGATGGACGATGCAGTTGCTGAAGTAAAGAAAACATTAGATATCATGATACAGGAGGGTTCAATCTGATGAAAGTTATTTTAACGGAAGATGTAAAGAGTCTTGGAAAAAAGGGAGATGTAGTGGATGTAAGTGACGGATATGCAAGGAACTTTCTTATATCCAAAAAGAAGGGTGTGGAAGCTAATGCCGCTAATCTCAATAACCTTAAATTAAAGAATGCAAATGATGAAAAGGTTGCTAAAGAAAATCTGGAGGAGGCAAAGCGCCTTGCAGATGAGATTGCGAAAAAGGAAGTAACTTTAAAGATTAAGACAGGCGAAGGCGGAAAGACTTTTGGCTCAGTTTCATCAAAAGAAATAGCAGCCGGGGCAGCGAGCCAGTGCGGACTTGAACTCGACAAGAAGAAGATTGTTTTAAAAGATCCTATCAAGACTGTTGGGGAATATAAGGTGCCCGTGAAACTCCATCCTCAGGTTACTGCCGAATTAAAGGTTATCGTTCTTGAAGAAGGCTGAGGTGTAAGGTTTTGGCTGAAAATGAAAGAGTAAGGTTGATGCCCAGGGACGAGGGCGCGGAGCGTGCAGTCCTTGGCGGCATTTATATGAATAATAAGGCTATTGTGGATGTGAAGGACCTGCTTCCCAGCGGTGATGCATTTTACAATAGTTATTATAGGACTATCTATGATGCAATGCTGGCACTTCATGCCAAGAACATGAAGATTGACATGGTCACGCTTCAAGCACAGTTAACGGAAATGAATGCGGCACCTGAGATTGCAAGTGCTGAGTTTCTTATTGATGCTGTTAAGAGTGTGGATTTTATAGGCAATGTAACCGATTATGCCCGTGTAGTTTATAATAAGTATTCACTTAGGGAGCTTATCAAGGCTACGAATGAGATTAGGGATAACTGTTATGAGTCAGATGATGATGTATCAGAAATCCTTTCCATAGCGGAAAAGAAGATTGTTGACATAGTACAGAACCAGCTTTCGGATGCCTACGTACCGGTAAAAACATATGTGTCGGAAGCTCTTAACCAGATTAATGAGGCATCGAAACGTGAGGGTAAGATTTCGGGACTGGCTACCGGCTTTACGGATCTTGACAATATGACGTCCGGTTTTCTTCCTGGCAACCTTGTGATACTTGCGGCAAGACCTGCTATGGGAAAGACAGCTTTGGCGCTTAGCATAGCAGAGAATATTTCAGTAAGGAATAAGAAACCTGTTCTTGTTTTTTCGCTGGAAATGAGCGGTGCTGAGCTGGTAAAGCGTATTTTGTCAATGGAGTCCGGCGTTGATTCCATGAAATACAAAAGCGGTGAGTTGGATGAGGGTGAGATGGAATGTCTTTTGGACAGTGCCGGGAATGTTGCGTCCTCAGGCCTTATAGTTCGTGATGATGTATTCAGGCTCGGTGAAATCCGTTCGCTTTCAAGGCGTTTAAAAGCAGAAAAAGACATAGAGATGATAGTGGTTGACTATTTGCAGCTGGTAAACGTGGAAAATGCCAAGAATTTAAGCCGTGAACAGCAGATATCTGAAATATCAAGAAGTCTTAAGCTACTTGCGAAGGAGTTGAAGATACCTGTAATGGCACTTTCACAGCTTTCCCGTGAAGTGGAAAAGAGAAGTGATAAGCGGCCTGAGCTTTCAGATCTTCGTGAATCCGGCGCCATAGAGCAGGATGCGGATTTGGTAATGTTCATATATAGGGATGAGGTTTACAATCCCGGTGGTGAAGACAATAAAGGCGTTGCCGAGATACTTATAAAGAAACAGCGAAGCGGAAGTACCGGCACTGTCAGACTGTATTGGATGGCAGAGCTTACGCAATTTAAGAATCTTACTCATGAAGTGATTTGATAGTGGTTTTATATGGAGACATCAAGTTCATATATTTATAAAAAAAGGAATACAAAAAGGCTCGAAGATATCGTCACCGAGCCGGCTCCTGAACAGCCTAACGAAATAAAGGGCCATATTGACTCCATAAAGGCTTTCTGTTCCGCTGAGGGACCCGGTGTGAGATGGGTGGTTTTTCTGCAGGAGGATGACCGTAAATGGTGCAGGAAGATCCATCCTGACATAATTTATTCGGAAAAGGAAAGCCAGCGGTCTGCAGAGGAGATGCTTGATATTGCTGAAAGGTATCACAGCAACTGGAGAAATGGCGGCGGTATTACCGTCAGTGGCGGCGAGCCGCTTTTACAGATTGATTTTATTTTGGAGCTTTTTCGCCAGGCTAAGGGCCGGGAGATAAACACCTGCATAGAGACTGATCTAAGTCAGTATACCAGGGAGGAGCCTTTTTTTACCAAGTTTGCAGTGCTGATGCAGCTTACAGACATGTTGTTGGTACATATGGACCAGGACAGTTTTGAGTCTGGTACGGGTAAGCTTAAGGATAATGTCAGTGACTGTTTAAAGTATCTTTCTGAAAATAAGAAAAAGATCTGGCTGCGCTATTACCTGGTGCCCGGACTTACTGATCGGGATGATGTGCTTAAAGAAACAGGAAATCTCATCCACTCATTAGGAAATATCAAAAAGGTAGGAATTATCCCATGCAGGTCTGAAAAGCTTCTGTATGAATCCGGGGATGTACCTGCATCGGTAAATGAAGATATAGAAAAGGCTATGGAAAATTTAATGATGTAGCAAATCTGTATATAAAAATTGGTAAATTAAAAATAATATAAAGGGGGACAATGAATGACAGGAAAAAGAATAGGGATTGAAACTATCGAAAGCTTCTTTCTTGATGAAATGGGAGCAGAAAAGGTATTCAGGTATCTGGAAAGGGCTGATTTCATGCTGCTCATATATATTGAGCGTCTCTGTGAAGAAAGCGAGGACGGAAGGGTTTATCTGAAAGACCTTGCAAAAGAAATGAATGTTACAATGTCTGTACTTTCTAAAATGATCACATCCATGCAGGATAAGGGTTATGTTTCGTGGAAGACCAGCGAGACAAAATCCGGAACTTATGTACAGCTTACAAATAGAGCAAAAAACAAGATAAAGCAGGAACGTGATTACATGCGTGAGCTTTTTACAAAAATAAGAAGGGCAATACCGGCAGATGAGCTTGAAGTCACAATGGCGACAGTCAGCAAGATATCTGACATAGCCCGCAAGAGCCGAGAAAAATAAAAAACAGATGTTAATTTAAAAAGCCCGGGGTACTGAGTGCCTCGGGCTTTGTTTATTGTTTTGTTAGTGTTCCATTCTCCACTTGATTGCCCTCTGGAGATAGTCGATATACTTGGGATCGCGGCACATATTCTTGCCGGCAACGTCTGAAAGTTTTGCAACGGGCCTGCCGTTTACCTCAACCACCTTTATTACCTGGTTCATATATCTTACATTTGTATCAGCTACGATATAGGTGCCGATACCGAATGCAACCTTTGCACGGTCTGCAAAAGCACGGCGGATGGAATGGGCCTTCTCAAAATTCAGGCTGTCACTGAAAAGCAGTGTCTTTTCATGTGCGTCGATTCCCAGTGACTTATAGTGTCCCAGAATCTTTTCACCCCATTCGTAGGGGTCACCGGAATCGTGTCTTACGCCGTCGAAAAGCTTTGCGTTTATCTTGTCGAAATCCTTAAGGAATACATCGGTGCCTATGCAGTCAGTAAGGTAGGTTCCGTTTTCTGTGCCGTATTCCTGATGCCATGCATCCATGACGAACTTGTTGGAGTAGGCAGGATTGCGCTCGGGATAGCCCTGGCCTATGGTCTGGATCAGCTCATGTGCTATGGTTCCGATAGGACGGATGTTGTATTTCTTTGCAAATTCAACATTGCTGGTACCTACGAACTTGCTGCCTTTGAACGAATCCCTTGCGTCCACAAATTTCTTTATGATGACATCAAAAGTTTCCTTGCTGAATCTTCTTCTGGTTCCAAAATCGGAGAACCCGCCCAGCTCCCATTCACCGGATACAAGCTTTTCAATCTTTTCGTCTGTGCGCTTGTAGAGTTCAGCCTTTGCCGACTCATAAGCATCGGGAGCAAGTTCCATCTTAAACCAGGTCTCTGAAATGATGCTCATTACAGGTGTTTCACAATAGGTGGTAAGGAACTGCGGTCCCGTAATAGTAAGGTAGAGCTGGTCATCTTCATCAAGCCTTATGTCAAACCAGTTAAGCTGGGGATGATAGATGCTTAGGAAAGAAATATAGTCGGATGAAAGCCAGGGGCAGGCGCTTGAAAGGTATTCAAGCTCGTCGGGTGTAAAGCATAAGTTACAGAAAGCCTGTACCTGTTCTTTGATCTCGTCAACCATTTCTGCAGTGAACCTGCGGTCAGCTGCATCCCTGTTCTTGTACTGCCATACAACGCTGGCATCGGCATACTGGTGGAGCAGGCACTGTCCCATGTTGAATTTGTATAAGTCATTATCCAAAAGACTTGTGATTATCTGTTCTCTCATGTTCTATGATCTCCTTTATGAAAAATGATAAATTATTTTAGTTTTAAGCCTGCGCCGTTGCAGGCATACAATTTCTCATCTGATTTAGCGTTCAAATTATATTATAGCATAATCATTGTACATCTTCCATTGTAACTCATTGCATAACCGGGCCCTTATCATCGTGGAATATTCACTATGATTAGTGTTGAGAGAAAAATTTACGGTATAGGTCACCCAAGCATCAGCCGGCAGTAAACCGCCGTGGGGGAGATTTCACTGACGGTGTTTATATGCAGGTTTTCAAATTCTTTTGTGCTTTCGTAGGATGCCCCACCGTAAACTCCGGTCAGGTATACGGGGATATTCCTTTGGAATGCTTCCCGGAAAAAATCTTTTGCATTTTCGGATACGGTATTGATAGTTCCGGAGTGGAAGCTTTCATGGAGTATGTAACTGATACAGTCAGGTATATCCGGATAAACCATGCCGGGGAAAGGCCTGACATGGAGTATATGCCTGTTATCCTCTGTAAGACCGGCGGTGCTGACCGGAGTGTCAGTCAGCTGCCTTAATGATGAAAGGTCTGAAATATAGCGTGCAGTATCGTATTCATTGCTGAAGACGAAAGCCTCATTATCCCAAACAGCCATATGCCTGGTTTTTAATGAGAACAGCTCGTCGTTAAATGGCTGTGCTTCCAGAAGGTATATAGGCCTGTGTATATAAACAGAATTGTCATGGTTCCTGTAGGGAACTACTGTGCCGGAAAATTTTCCGGATTTTATTATATTTACGGCAGCATGAAGATTGTCCAGGGCATTGGCCCTGGGGTCTTCCGGAGGATAGGCTGATGATACAAAGCATATGGGAATGCTGTCTGCCGGTGTAAGCAATGAAATTATATCTGCTGAAAATAAAAGCGTATCTGTTCCGTGGGCAATTATGATGCCGTCATATCTGTCTGATGCAAGGGCGTCATTTACGGTGTCCGACAAAAGCTTTATATGAGCGCCGTCATTGTTTTCGCTGAGTATAATATATGGAGAAACGGCATCAAAAGAAAAGTCGATGCCATGTATCTGTTTATAGCTGTCTATCAGCCTGTAAGAGATTTCCGGATCGGTGGAAATGATGTCATCCTTTGTGCGGCTGCCTATTGTTCCGCCTGTGAAAATAAAAAGTATGTTCATATGGCTATTTTAACATAATCATTAGGTGATAGCCATTAGTAAGGAACTGTGATATTTATAGGCGTTAGCATAGACTATTTGATGTTTTAATTGACTAACGAAAATGCGCAATGATAGACTGAAATGGCAGTGAGGGAGTAGCAAGCGCCTGCGCAGTAAGTCAACATAATGGTTATAAGAACCTGGCTTACTTTAAATTGCGAGACTCATGTGCAACCGGTAAGCGGCTGTGCGTGGGCTATATTCATCAGATGTACACCGCTTTGAATAAAGCGGTTATTTTTATTTATGGAGGAAATATCATGGGCTTAATAGAACTAATGATGCTTGCAGTCGGCCTTTCCATGGATGCCTTTGCAGTGTCAATATGCAAGGGGCTTGCAACCAAGAAGATAACGGTGAAGGAGTGTGCTATATGCGGTATCTGGTTTGGCGGGTTCCAGGGTCTCATGCCGTTCGTAGGCTTTTTGCTTGGCAGCCGGTTCGAAGTGATCATAAATAAGATAGCCCCCTGGCTTGCATTCTTTCTTCTGGCAGTTATTGGTATAAATATGCTTAAAGAGGCATTATCAAAAGAAGAGGAGGAAACGGAACCCGGATTTGGAATAAAGACTATGTTCATGATGGCTGTTGCAACATCCATAGATGCGCTTGCTGTAGGCATTACCTTTGTAGCGGTTCCGGTAAAAATCCTGAATGCATCCGAATTAATTAATACAGCGGTTGCATGTGTTTTGATCCTTATTACAACTTTCCTTATTTCGGCGGCAGGGGTACGCATAGGGAGCGTTTTTGGGACAAAATATAAGTCCGGTGCCGAGGCTGCCGGCGGAATCGTATTGCTGCTTATAGGCATAAAGATTCTGCTTGAGCATTACGGTGTGATTGCGCTTGTTCTTTCCATGCTGACCGGCAGGTGACAGGTGTTTGTTTATTCTCCTGGTTTTGACCTGGGAGAATAAAGGCTATAGAATTGATTCAAGGGAGGAAGAAATGCGTTATAACAGGGATTTTGCAAGGCTTAAATTCAGTACCGACCAGAAAATCGACAGTGCGACCTGCGACAGACTCATGCAGGATCATAATGATTTTTCACAGTCCATGCTTACCGCAGACATAAAGAAACTGAACAGCATGATGAACGGTACCCTGATGGACGAGAAAGAATCTCCGTTAAAGAAAATCTTCGGCGTAATCCTGGGTGTTATATTTATTGGCGGAATGATTGCCGTGATCGCATGTGCGGTGATGAAGAATCTGGTATTGCTGGGTTACATTTTCTCAGGTCTCTTTTTGATGGCAGGTATCCTTATGCTGTTCGGCCAGGCGTCCATGCCTTTCAATACGGCAAATGCACTTCCAAAGACAAGGGTCACAGGAGTATATCTGGTTTGTACCTGTTCAGCCATAATCGCGCTGATCGCCATGCGCGGAAGGTTTCTCGATGCTGAGCTTTTTGTGTGGATAATCTCAGTCGCTTTTGGAATGTCGGGGCTTTGGCTCCTGGCAACAGCTCTTATCGACATGCTTTCAGGAAGGATTATCTACAGGGAAGCGGTTGCGGCCAGATGTACGGGGTATGTGCGTTTTGTTGATTATGATAATTCTGCTAACGGCGGCGGCCACCATTCGGGGTTCACATATATATATACTTCGCCTGTCTTTGAATATTCTTATAACGGCATGAAATACGAATCGCTGTATGATGTGTTTCCGCTGGGAACGGAATCAGATATCCCGTACGAAACTGTCACTACCATAAAGATAGATCCTAAGAACCCCTCAAATGTTTTTTCGCCCGAGACAGGCTCGACAGCAAGATTTGTCCTCATGCTTATAATGGCAGCCATGTTTACTGCTGTAGGATCAGGCCTGGCGTGGTACTCTCTGGCAGGCAATGTGGCTGATAATGAAGTGCAGGTGGAATGGAATCCGCTTATTGAACGGATGAATTCGGATGAACCGGCTGCGGCTGAACCCTCATCGCCGCAGATCACGGATGAATGGATTGAGGAAACATATGCATCATCCATAAACGGAAAGGAATGGTATTACGAGACCGTTACAATAAAAGAAATTGAAACGGAAGATGATGATATGATATTGTATTTTGATGACGAAGGGGCTTATGCGCTCCGGATCGATAAGGATGATATGCTTGATGCCGGGGGAAGCATAGAGATATTTTACACGCTGTCAGATGATACTGAAGAGGCTGACTACGGCTATAAAAGCATTTTTACTTATGCAAAGCCGGGGGAGATACAGTATGCAGGCAGCCATGGGGCATACATAAACGATAAGCAGTGATGTTTATACATGAATATATTTTTACAAAGCATAAAAATAGGTTTTGTGTATAATTATCTATGGTAAAATTTACAACAGTGCTGGAAGAAGGTACGGATATCACAATTCTTCAGCCTAATGTGGCTAGCTGTCACTTTGCGATGGCAGACTTAAAGCGTATAAGCGGATATATCGAAACATGTGATGTTGGTGAAATGTCGCAGGTGAGAAACTAAGAAAGCGAGCTTATCCCCCTAATATGCCGCGCATGAACTCTATCCGCTGATGGAGGATTGCCTTTGTGATCTCGCTGTTCTTTGCCATCTCAAAGGCATGCACGGTTCCTTTGGTGTCATTAAGTACAACACTGCAGCCTTCTTCTTTAAGTCTTTTTGCATATGCTATGCCGTCATCATGTAGGGCGTCAAATTCAGCTGTTTCAATGTATGTATCCGGCAGTCCTTTTAAAGATGCTGCTTCTACAGGAGAGCGGTAGTCGTTGCTTCCGTGGTAACGCTCAGGATGGCAGAGCACATAATATGCCTTTATGGATTCGGCATTGCATACCGGCACGTCAATATATTTCTTCATTGATTCAGTTTCAAGACGAACATCAAGACTCGGATAGAACAGGGCCTGTGCTAAGGGCATGGGAATATTGCGGTCCCTGGCCATGAGGCAGAGTGCTGCCGCAAGAGTGCCGCCTGCGCTGTCGCCGGCTACGATGATTCGCTTAGGATCGATATGGAAATGGTCTGGCTCGTTGATTAGCCGTTTATAGATTTCAAATATTTCCTCCTGCTGTATGGGTGGCACCTGGTAGGGGGCAAGGTCATACATGGGCATTACCACCCTGCAGCGTAAGCTTTTTGCAACAAGCCTTGCAAAACGGTAGTGATAGGGCAGGGCCGGAAGCAGGAAGGCTCCGCCGTGTATGAAGTACAGGCAGGGTGCGTTCTCATCCGGTGCAAGATTCTTTGAAGAGTAGATAAGTGTCCTTATCTCTTTTTTCTGTGAAAAGGCGGATCTTAGTCTGATGCGCTTTACATCAAAATCTTCCGTAGATCTTTCCCTGTGCATCCGTCTGTGGAAAAGCAGTTGTATGCTCCTGACCTGGGAAAGCGTTTTCGGAACAGGTATCCCTTTAAGCTTTTGAAAATCAGGATGTATCGCCAGTGTTGAATTTGTTTTTTTTGAGTTTCTTTTTGTCATAATATTTTGAAAATCAAAGTAATTTGTTATTGTTTTTTCCCTGTAAGATAATATATACTTTTATTTGTGATTACAAGTACCAAGTAAACGAATTCGGTATATGACATTATGGATCGGGCATTGTAGGACATATTGGATCAGCAAATTAAAAAAAGGGGGAAATTATGGCTGAAAAAGAATATACTGCGTTAACCTACGAAGACACAAAGACCATCAGGGACATGATAGACAAGTCTGCTGCCGAATTTACGGCCAGGGCTTATCTGCGATATGAGTACAATGACCTGATATATGACATCAGTTATGAGAAGTTTGCGGGACTCTGCAGGATCGTGGGTTCTTACGCAAACAGGATGCGTACTGCGCTGGGAAGGGCTGTTAATATAGCTCTTTTCGGTTCATCAAGCTATCATTACCTGCCGGTTCTTCTGGGCGTAATGGGCTCCGGTAATGTGGTCGTGCCCCTTGATGTCCAAATGGACAAGGATCATCTTGCTGACAGCCTGATAAGGTCAGATGTGGATGTGCTTTTTTACGACTGGGAATATGAACCCCTTGTTTCTGCTGTAAAGGATATGTGTCCTGATGTTAAGGAATACTATTCGCTTCAGTCCGTAAAAAGCGTAAAGAGTCTTAATGACATTCTCCGTGACAGCCGTTTTTCAGCTTCATCATGGGCAATGGATGGGGACGAAGATTCCGTATCCCCTGATGACCTTGCTATGATACTTTTCACATCCGGAACCAGCGGAAAGAGCAAAGGCGTAATGCTCACCAACGGCAATCTTACGGATAATGTATTCTCCCAGGTAGTGCCTGAGCCCCCAGGAGAGATAGTTTATTTAAATGTACTTCCCATACATCATGTTTTTGCAATTAACTGCGATTTCCTTATCGGTCTTTCCGTAGGTGCGACTATTGCGCTTAACGGCCAGCTTTCAATGCTTGCAAAGCACCTTTTGGTGTTTGAACCCACTGTAATACATATGGTGCCCATGATAGCAAAGGCCCTGTATAACAAGATCGTCCTTATGGCTGAGCAGGACAGCGCGCTTACGCCAAGGGATCTGATCCATATGGTATACGGCAAGAATCTGAACAGGCTTGTATGCGGCGGAGGCGGACTCCCGGCTGACCTTGCACTTAAATATGTGGATGCTGGAGTCCTTATAGGCCAGGGCTACGGAATGTCGGAATGTGCGCCCCTGATCTCATCCCCGGATTATAAGAGACCTGATAAAGTGACCAGTGCCGGCAAGGTGGTAAAGAGATGTGAAGTGCGTGTACAGAACGGCGAGCTGCAGGTAAAGAGCCCCTCTGTCATGAAGGGATATTACAACGAGCCTGAGCTTACAAAGGCTACATTTACAGAGGACGGCTGGCTTAAGACCGGTGATGCGGGCTATGTGGATGAAGAAGGCTTTATCTATCTGACAGGCCGTATCAAGAACCTTATCGTTTTAAGCAACGGTGAAAATGTAGCGCCTGAGGAACTTGAAGGCCTCTTTGCAACCGAGCCGCTTGTACAGGAGATACTTGTATTCGGCGAGGATGATGTGCTGCAGTGCGAGATTTATCCTAATTTCAAATACGCCGAGAGCATGGGCGTGCAGGATGTACTTGCAGAGCTTGAGAATGTGGTAAAGCGTGTAAATGAGACACTTCCTAACTACAAGCGTATCTTAAGGACATCCATGAGAAAGGTGCCTTTCTTAAAGACCAGCTCCAAGAAGATAATCCGCGGAGAATTCGAAAAGGAAAGGGCGGCAAGGAAGAAATCCGATATTGAAGTTAAGCTTCCGGAGAACGAAGACCAGAAGATGATCTACGATGCCTGCGCTCACTGCCTGGCACATAAGAGGTTCGGCATTGATTCAGACCTTTTCACCTGCGGACTTGATTCCTTTGCCAGCATAATGCTTCTGACGGAACTGCAGGAAAAATGTGATTTCTCCATGACTCTTACGGAACTCATGGCAAATCCTACGGTAGAGAAGCTTGCAATGCTTAAGGCAGAAAAGGACAGTGCCGGAAGCGTGGACTATACGGTAAGGGAAGTATATCCCCTTACAAAGCTCCAGATGTATTTTGCTTATGTCATGAGAGGCAATACCACCGCAAACCTTCCTTTCTTCTTTAAGCTTGATGAGAAGATCGATATGAACAGGATGAAGGATGCGATATATAAGCTCTTTGAGATACATCCTGTGCTGAGGGATGTGATACAGCCCGGCGAAAACGGAATGCTTGCAAACTTCCGTGACGACAATCGTGAGATTGACATAGAGTTCATGACCATGTCTGATGCGGAATGGGAGGAAAAGAGGCGTACCCTTCTTGTTCCTTATATGTATACCAAGGGTGAAAAGCTTTATCATATAGGACTTTACGAGACACCTTCCAGCAAGTACATTCTGTTCGATGTAGCGCACATAATCGGCGACGGAATGACCATGAATATCCTGCTTGAGGACTTAAGCAATCTGTATCTTGGCAGGGAAGTTAAGAAATCCGATTATACTTACTATGAGTACATACTTGATGAGTATGACAGGGAAGCAAAGGGAATCAGGGACAGGGATGTTGCCTTCTATCAGGATTTCCTTAAGGATTACAGGGTGGACAGGAATGTCCTTGCGAAGAAGGACAGCTATGACCTTAATACTGCCCACAATGCGGTACTCAGCGGTAAGTTCAAGAGCCTGGATATAAAAACAGTCCAGGGTTACTGTAACGAATACGGCGTATCAGAAAATGCTGTGTTCCTTTCAGCTTTCAGCTATCTGGTTGGTCTCTGGGGTATGGGAGACGATGTTGTTATCTCCAGTATCCACAGCGGAAGGACAGACGGCAGATGGATGCGTCTTGCAGGCTGTCTGTTTGTTACATATCTTTTTAGGTACAAGAGGGTTCCTCATGAGACAGTAAAGGATATGGTAAAGCGTAATGCCGATCAGATACTCCATACAATGGAATGCCATATGGCTACCCAGCATAACGATGAGATGTTCATCCAGTACCAGGGCGACATCCTTACCATACCTCAGATCGGCGGTGAACCTGCCCAGTCAATGCACCTGCAGCTTGACTCTCTTCCTTTCCACCTGATGATACATCAGAGGAACGGCGGTTATGTATATGAGCTCAGGTACTGGGAGAACCGTTATGACAGGGAGATGCTGGCTATCTTCATGGAGGCAATGGACAATGTTATCTTTGCGATGTCAGAGGAGCGGTCAGCAAGGCGTCTTAAGTACCATTTAAGCCCCAGGCTTTATCCCAAGCACTTTACAGTTACTGCAGGAAAGCTTAATTCAGCTCTGGGAATGCAGCTGGTAAAGGGTCTGGCTGATGATGCGGAGGTTAAGCCGTACATCCTTGATGATCATGGTAAGAAAAAGCCTTACGGTGCATGGGGCAGGCTCTACATCCTGGATGTAAAGACGGATGATGATCTTGAATCCATAGAGAGCCTGTATTCGCCGGGAACTCTTTATGATACGGGTATCGAGGCAAGGATCACTCCTAAGGGCGAAGTTGAAGCTCTCTATCAGTCGGGAAGGGTTATACTCAGAGAGTCCCTTACAGGAAGATTTTATCCCAATCTCTTTGAACTGGAGAAATTATGCAATACCTTCCCCGGCGTAAAGGAGACAAAGGCTTATGTTGAGTATGGTACCAACAATGCTTTCAATCAGGCTGTGGATATAAAGACAGACAAGGAAATCGATACGGAAGCACTTCAGAACTTTGTGGCTGAGCGTATGGGCAAGCATATGGTGCCTACTACGGTAAAGATTGTGCAGTAATGTAAAATGTAGTTTAGTATATTTATATGCCGGCGGTGGAGCATATGCCTGCCGCTGGCTTTTGCTTTATACCAGCGGATTATTGTTTTTTTGACTTATGTTTACTATAATATGCTTTGTATGCTAAAGGCTATTGGAATCAACACCTTTGACTTAAAATTTTAAGGAGGTTCGTACAAAATGGGAATGACAATGACACAGAAGATCCTTGCACACGGCGCAGGCTTAGATAAGGTAGAAGCCGGACAGCTTATCATGTGTGACCTGGATCTGGTACTGGGCAATGATATAACAAGCCCCGTAGCCATACATGAGATGGATAAATTTTCAAAGCAGACTGTATTCAACAAGGATAAGATTGCTCTTGTGCCTGACCACTTTGTTCCGAATAAGGATATAAAGTCTGCAGAGCACTGCAAGTGCGTGCGTGAGTTTGCAAGAAAGAATGATATCACCAATTATTTTGAAGTGGGTGAGATGGGTATAGAGCATGCCCTGCTT
The DNA here is from genome assembly GCA_000621425.1 of Lachnospiraceae bacterium AB2028. Classification (GTDB taxonomy): domain Bacteria; phylum Bacillota; class Clostridia; order Lachnospirales; family Lachnospiraceae; genus NK4A136. The sequence continues at coordinate 722,999 of KK211275.1, read as the reverse complement.
CCGGAGAAAGGTCTTACAGTTCCCGGTGATGTGATAATCGGTGCTGATTCCCATACCTGTACATACGGTGCGGTAGGCGCGTTTTCAACAGGTGTAGGTTCTACCGATATGGCAGCAGGAATGTCTACAGGCAAGGCGTGGTTCAAGGTTCCGTCTGCTATAAAGTTCAATCTTACCGGCAAGCCTGCAAAGTGGATATCAGGTAAGGACATCATACTCCACATCATCGGAATGATCGGCGTGGACGGTGCGCTTTACAAGTCCATGGAATTTGTTGGCGATGGCATTCAGTACCTTTCAATGGATGACCGTTTCACCATTGCAAACATGGCAATAGAGGCCGGCGGAAAGAACGGTATCTTCCCTGTAGATGACAAGACCATTGCTTATCTTAAGGAGCATACCACACGTCAGTGGAATGTTTATGAAGCTGATGCCGATGCCGTATATGATGAGGAATATACCATAGAACTGGATAAGCTTAAGCCTACGGTTGCTTTCCCGCATTTGCCTGAGAATACTCATACAATAGATGACTGCGGTGATATAGCAATTGACCAGGTAGTCATCGGTTCATGTACAAACGGCCGTATAGACGATATGCGTATCGCAGCTGATATACTTAAGGGCAAGCATATTGCAAAGGGCATGCGTTGCATAATAATCCCTGCAACCCAGAAGATATATATGCAGGCTATGGAAGAAGGACTGCTTAAGATCTTCATAGAGGCAGGTGCTGTAGTGAGCACACCTACCTGCGGTCCCTGCCTTGGCGGATATATGGGCATACTTGCCGAGGGTGAGAGATGCGTATCCACTACCAACAGAAATTTCGTCGGAAGAATGGGCCATGTAAAGAGTGAGATATATCTGGCAAGCCCTGCCGTTGCTGCCGCATCAGCTATTGCAGGCCGCATAGCGTCCCCTGAGGATATCTGATAGTAACAGTATTTACAGTAAGTGTGATGAAGCAAAGCTGCATAATGCGGCAGAAGGAGTATAAATGAAAGCTGAAGGAAGAGTTTTTAAATTCGGTGACAATGTTGATACTGATGTTATAATACCCGCAAGATATCTTAATTCATCCGATCCTGCAGAGCTTGCACAGCACTGTATGGAAGACATAGATGCAGAGTTTGTAAAAAAGGTTAAAAAGGGTGACATCATTGTGGCTGACAAGAATTTCGGCTGCGGTTCATCCAGGGAACATGCCCCTATTGCCATTAAGGCAGCAGGAGTAAGCTGCGTTATAGCAGATACTTTTGCAAGAATATTCTATAGGAACGCAATCAATATAGGCCTGCCTATTCTTGAGTGTCCTGCGGCAGCAACTGCCATAAAGGACGGAGATGAGGTTGAGGTAAATTTTGATGACGGTGTCATCACTGACAAGACTACGGGAGAGACTTTTAAAGGGCAGGCTTTCCCTGAGTTTATGCAGAAGATCATCAAGGCTGAAGGTCTTGTAAATTATCTTAATTCAAACGCAGACTGATGTACGCTTATTTCAAAGGAATACTGGTGCAAAAGACACCGGGACATATTGTTATTGAGACTTCGGGGATAGGATATAATATCTACTTCCCTGAAGGGCGTATGGATTATCTTCCGCCTGTAGGGGATGAAACGGTGGTTTATACTTATACATCCCTTACTCAGGATGCGCTGTCGCTGTACGGATTTCCGACCCAGGATGAGCTTGACCTTTTTAAACTTTTGATAACGGTAAGTGGCGTGGGACCGAAAGCCGGTATGGCGTTGCTTTCAGTGCTCAGTCCCGAGCAGGTGGGGACAGCAATCATATCCGGAGATGCTAAGACACTTTCCAAAGCGAAAGGCGTTTCATCTAAGACGGCGGAAAGGCTTATAGTTGACCTTAAGAATAAGATAGATCCCGGAAAATTCATTTCGGGTGGAATCACTATGCCGGCTCCTGATGAAACTGTCATGGACAGTGGTGCTGCACAGGATACATGCGATGCACTGATGGCCATAGGTTATAGTAAGCGTGAGGCAATGCAGGCTGTTTCAAAGGCGCTGCAGTCAGTTGGTGACGGAGCGGATTCTGATGTGCTTATAAAGGCTGCCCTTAAATTCATGAAACAGCCGTAAGAAAAGAAAATGTCCAAGAGAATGATAGAAACATCATTTACAGCAGAAGATGAAAAGATAGAGACTACTCTCAGACCACAGTTCCTGAAGGACTACATCGGTCAGGAGAAATTAAAGAGTAATCTGTCGGTTTATATAAAGGCTGCCCTTCAGAGAGGGGAGCCACTTGATCATGCGCTTTTCTTCGGACCTCCGGGACTTGGTAAGACCACCCTGGCCGGGATAATCGCAAATGAGATGGGAGTGGGCATTAAGATTACCAGCGGACCGGCAATAGAAAAGCCGGGAGAACTGGCTGCCATACTAAATAACCTACAGCCGGGAGATGTGCTTTTCATTGACGAGATACACAGACTGCCGAGAACGGTAGAAGAAGTTCTTTATCCTGCGATGGAGGATTTCCAGATAGATATCATTATCGGCAAGAACGGTGAGTCCACCAAATCAGTGCGGCTTGAACTTCCGCATTTTACGCTGATTGGAGCTACTACCAGGTCTGGACTTCTGTCGGCACCATTGCGTGACCGTTTCGGTATGAATGAACATCTGGAATACTATTCCCATGATGAATTGAAACAGATAATACTTAATTCTGCCAGAAAGCTTTCAGTAGAGATAACTGATGACGGTGCCATGGAAATGGCAAAGCGGTCAAGGGGAACCCCAAGACTTGCAAACCGTATGCTCAAGCGCGTCAGGGATTTTGCCCAGATCAAATTTGACGGTGTGATAACAAAGGAAGCCGCAGAGTATGCGCTGGAGCTTATGAAAGTGGACAAGGATGGACTGGATGAGCTGGATAGAAATTATCTGCGAATGATCATAAAGAATTTTTCCGGTGGGCCGGTAGGAATAGATACTATTGCTGCGTCGCTGGGAGAAGATGCTGGTACCATCGAGGATGTTTGTGAGCCGTACCTTTTACAGAACGGATACATAAACCGCACTCTGAAAGGAAGAGTGGCTACTGATAAAGCTTATGACCATATAGGCTTGATTTAATCAGGCAATGTGTATATAATATTTGGTGGTTTACATAATTAATTTGGTGTTGTGAAGCACAAAATAATCTGTAAATAGTCTCAGGTTTGTATATCATGCAATAAAAAGGGGAGAGCGCAATGGCAGAGAAGAAAACAATCAGGGTCCTGATCGACAATAAGGTTATGACGATGAGCAGCTGCGAGAGCGAAGAGTACATGCAGAAAGTAGCTAACTACATCAATAACAGGATCGAAGAGTGTGAGAATGTAAGGGCTTTTCATGGTGCAGCTCCCGATATAAGACACAGGCTTCTTGAAATCAATATTGCGGATGACTATCTTAAGGCACAGGCACGCATAGTTGAGCTTGAGCAGGAACTTAAGGCTAAGAACAATGACCTTGATGATATCAAGCATGACAGCATAAATAAAGCCATGATGGCTGATGATATGAAAAAGAAACTGGATCAGGTTCAGAAAGAGCTTAAGGAAAGTGAAAAGAAAGTCATGGAACTTCAGCTCGAATTAAAAGGACGTAATAATTCCGGTAATAATAATGTTAATCCGATAAAGCGTTGATCATATGGAACTTCTTTCTCCGGCAGGTGATCACGAAAGTGCCATAGGCGCACTGAATGCGGGAGCTGATGCTGTTTATCTCGGGGCACAGCTTTTTTCAGCAAGGGCATCTGCCAAAAATCTTTCTGTTGATGAGCTCAGGGATGCGATATCCTATGCCCATCTTCTCGGCAGGAAAATCTATCTTACAACAAATATATTGATGTACAACAGCGAGCTTACAGATCTCTTCGAGATTATGGATCCGTTGTATGAAAGCGGTCTGGACGCTTGCATAATCCAGGATCTTGGTGTCCTGCGGGCTTTTCGTATGCGTTATCCTGAGCTTGGGCTTCACGCCAGCACCCAGATGGCGGTAATGACTGCTTATGGAAGCAAATGGCTTATGGATAGGGGCGTGTCCAGGGTGGTTCCTGCCAGGGAGCTTTCACTTGCTGAAATAAAGGAAATAAAAAAGACCGGCGTGGAGGTGGAATGTTTTATCCACGGCGCCATGTGCTATGCATATTCCGGCAAGTGCCTTATGAGCTCAATAGCAGGTGGCAGGAGCGGTAACAGGGGGAGATGTGCAGGTCCCTGCAGGCAGAAGTATAAAACAGAAAACAGTGACTATGCTTATTACCTGAGCATGAAAGATATGTGCAGCGCAACTTATATAGATAAGCTGATAGATGCAGGCATAGACTCCTTCAAGATAGAAGGCAGGCTAAAGAGCCCGGAGTATTCTGCAGGAGTGACAGCTGTTTATAGGCGAATAATTGACGAGTATGTGAAAACTGGAAAGCTAAGGATTACCGAGGATGACAGGCGGTGCCTGGATGAACTTTATATCAGGTCAGACAGGCAGGAGGGATACTACTTTAAACATAACGGCAGGGAGATGGTGTCAGTAAAATCTCCTGCATATGTGAAGACTCCGGATGAGCTTAAGGATCGGATCAGGAATAAATATCTTACCGGCAAGAAGAAAATTCCCCTGGAAGGAACATTAAAAGTAAAGCGTGGAGAGGAACTGGAACTGAGTCTTAGAGTAATGGAAAATCTGCCGGGAGCAGTTTCGGTGGAATCAGGGAATGGCGCAGCAGTAACTGTAAAAGGCAGTATTGTTCAGCAGGCTACAGGTACTCCGGTATCCGATGAAATGCTTTCTGATAAGATCAAAATGACCGGTGATACGGATTTTGTAATAGATAAGTTTTCTATACTTAATGACGGTGAAAGTTTTGTACCGGTTGGTGTTCTTAAGAAACTCAGAAGACAGGCCTTGGATGAGCTGACTGTTGTGGTCACAAAGAACCGGGTAAGGGAGATTCATTCAGATGCTGTAACTGTGGGACGGGGTGATGAAAAAGGCGAACGTAAAGTGTCGTCCGTGAAAGTTAAAAACAGCAGGGATTTTACTGTTGCTGTTCGTACAAAAGAACAGCTTAAAGCGGCCTTAAAGAGCAGTTTGCCTACCGGCGTGACCATCAGGAATTTTGAACTGCTTTCCGATGATACATTTATAGAGCCGGAACTGAAAAAAGCAGCCGGAAAGACGGATAAAAAATTGTATTTAGCACTGCCGGAGATAATAAGGCAGAAAGATGCGGAAAAGATTAAGAGAAAGACTGAAGAACTGCAGGCAAGCGGACTTTTTGCGGGCGTATACTGTGACGGTGTTGATGCATTAGCTATTGCATCAGAGTATTTTGACAAGTCACTGATAAGGGGAGATATACATCTTTATGCCTATAATGATATCTCTGCATCAGTGATAGATGAGAACTGTGCGGCTTATACTGCAGGTGTGGAGCTTAATTCGAAGAAACTTGTACATCTGTCTGACAAGGGTACTCCCGAACTTGTACTGTACGGCCGTCTTCCGCTTATGTATTCGTCCAATTGCATATATAAGACAGTGGATAAATGCGATAAAAAGGCGGGCATATGCATAATAAAAGATGAGAAGGGACGCAAATTTCCCATGGTGCCGATACATGATTTTTGCTATAACATACTATTCAACTGCGTGCCGGTTTCCTTACATAATTCCTGGGCAAAGATAAAGGATGGCAGTATCGCAGGAAATTACAGGCTTGAGTTTACTGTAGAGGATATGGATAGAACAGTTGAAATTCTTTCTATGTTTGAAATGCTAGTAAATGGCGAAAGCATTGATGCTGACAGAATTTATGGACGCGATGGATTTACGGCCGGCCATTTTTCAAGAGGGGCAGATTAAAAGTGATACTCTTTCTGATAGAAATTGGAAAATATCTGAATATCATACTTCTTGCTTTCTACACGCTTCTTTCTTTCTTTGCGATGAAAAGAAGGGATGATGATGGAAGGAACGGGCTGTTTTATCTGCTGGAAACACATGTTTACCTGCTTTTTTCCAGTGGAATGGGCTGCCTTACGCTTTCGTATTATGACAAAGGCGATAATGAAATGGTGTCTAAGGTCATAATGATGTGGGCTATCGAACTGGTGGTCATGTTCGTGTATTCCAGGGTGATGTATCACTTTTATCCGGAACTGAACAGGCTGATATTAGTACAGACTCTTTTCATGATGTCCATAGGCTTTGTGGTGCAGTATCGTATATCTTCACAAAAGGCTTTGAGACAGTTTACTATAATTGTTGTTTCGCTTGTGATTTCGGTATTCATTCCGATGATAGTCCATAGGCTGAAACTTATTAAAAAATTCTGGTATGTGACAGGTATAGTTGGCGCCGGCTCCCTTATTGCTGTTTTTGCCTTGGGAGCAATAACGAATGGTGCTAAGCTTTCAATAAAGTTATTTGGTCTTATCTTCCAGCCTTCAGAGTTCGTGAAGATTCTTTTTGCATTCTTTATTGCGGGCATATTATATGAAATATATAACATGAAGCGTTTTATCATTGCATCAGCTTGCGCTGCTGTGTTTGTAATGGTTCTGGTTATTTCCAAGGACTTAGGAATGGCGCTGATCTTTTATGTGATGTTCTTTTCAATGGTCTACATGGGAACCGGCAAGTTCCGCTATGTACTGTTGGGAACGGTAGGCGGCCTTGGGGCGGTGGTAGCGGCCTACAGCCTGTTTTCCCATGTAAGGGTCAGGTTTAATACATGGATCGATCCCTGGACGGATATTGATTCTACCGGATATCAGCTTACCCAGTCCATTTTTGCCATAGGCACTGGGGGATGGTACGGAAGGGGCATAGGGCGTGGCCTTCCCGGAACCATACCTGAGGTAGGAGAGGATTTTGTTTTTTCTGCAATTGTTGAAGAGTCCGGGGCACTTTTTGGAATGCTGCTCATACTGCTTTGCCTGAATTTCTGTTTTATCATGCTATTGCTGGCAGGCAGGATAAAAGATAAGTATTACCGTATTGTGGTTATGGGGCTTGCGGTCTGCTATGGTACCCAGGTGTTCCTTACAATAGGCGGAGGCTTAAGACTGATACCGCTTACAGGCGTGACACTGCCTCTTATAAGCAGCGGAGGTAGTTCTGCTTTGGCAACTCTTTGCCTGATTTCTGTGGTACAGGGCGTGGGACTTATCAGGATGGATGAAATCTATGGTGCTGATGAGGAGACGGTAGAATCAGAGGTTTATGATATTGATGATAGTACTGATGAACCGGATGGTGGAAATGAAGATATCGAAGAGAATGCCGAAATCTATGATATAGACGCAGAGGATATTGATGAAGAAGATGATTACGATGACGGCTATGAGGACGGAGATAATGATGATTATGCGGACTCATACGATGATAATGGTGATGAATATACGGAAGAATTAGATGAGGATCCCGATGGTTATGAAAGTAATGAACCGGAAGAAGATTATGATGATGGTTACGCGGACGGGGATTATGATTCTGAATACGAAGAAGACACCGCTGCACCTCTAAATAATGATATGGGTTTCGAGGCAGACGGCTATGAGGATGAGCCGGAGGATGACGATGTGGTCACGGGGACTGATGCTGATAAAAATAAAAAACTTAACATTTGAAATTCCGGTGCATTTTCTTTTTTGAACGGTGCTGAGTGTGGTATAATTTTTACAAGCAGATTATTTTTTTTCAGGAGGGGAAAAATGAAAAAAACAGTTAAGAATGCTATCAAGAAAATGGTAAAGAAGCAGACCGATGCATCAATGAAAAAGATCTTCAGGATCATCGTGATCACTTGTATTTTAAATATCGGTGTTGCAATTCTTTTTAAGGCTCTGAAGGACTGATAATCAGCCGATGGCTGCTAAAAAAAGAAACCGCAAGAGAAGAAAGAAAAAGCCAGTTAACAGGGCGGCAGGAGTAACAGCTGCCCTTTTTTCCGTTGCATATGTTCTGATGATACTTGCCTTGGTATGGCATGAAACCAGGGAAAGAAACGAAGTCTATTCCAATTCCTACAACCGCAAACGAATAGAAGTGATAGAGGCGGAGATAACCCGTGGGACAATTTATGCCTCCGATGGGTCCGAGCTTGCGTACACCAAGACTGATTCAGAAGGAAAAGAAACAAGGGTATATCCGTATGATGATATGTTTGCACACACGGTGGGATTCAGTGTGCAGGGCGGTATGGGGTTGGAAAACCAGATGCAGGAATTCCTTATGAGTGCTGATATCAGCTTGAGTGAGAGGTTAAGCAACGACCTGAAGGAATCCAAGGATATGGGCAACAGTGTTTATACATCCCTTGATCCTACAGCGCAGCTCATAGCTTATAACAGCCTTGGCAATTATAAAGGTGCGGTAATAGTTACTGAAGTAAAGACCGGCAGAATCCTGGCAATGGTCTCAAAGCCATGCTTTGATCCGAATACCATAGAAACGGACTGGAAAGAAATCAGCACGGATGAGGCTCAGAGTCCGCTTATGAACAGGGCATCCCAGGGACTTTATCCTCCCGGATCCACATTCAAGATCATTTCTACCCTGGAATATATTAGGGAACATCCCACAGACTGGTCAAAGTATTATTATAACTGCAGCGGCCGTATAACAAAGGGGGATACTACAATACGATGTTTTCACGGAACCGTACATGGTGGCCTGGATTTAAAAGGTTCATTTGCAAAATCCTGTAATTCTTCCTTTGCTAACATAGGCTTGGGCCTTGACAGGAGTAAATTTGCGCAGACCCTTGAGTCACTTATGTTTAATCAGGTTCCACCCGTTGATTTTACTGCGAATCCGAGCCATATCAGTATGCGTGAGAATATGACGGAAGAAAATATAATGCAGACTGCTATCGGACAGTCGGAAACCCTTGTGACTCCGCTTGAGATGAATATGATAACCCAGGCTATAGCAAATGACGGTGTGATGATGAAACCTTATATGGTGGATAAGGTGGTTTCTGCTGAGGGTAAAATTATTAAAAACTATGCACCGAAACCTTTGGGGACGGTTATGACTCCGGAAGAGGCGGCTATCATGCGTTCATTTATGGAGGCTGTTGTGCAGTCCGGTACCGGTACAGGACTTAAAGGTTTGCCATATACTGCGGCCGGCAAGACGGGGTCTGCCGAAATCTCTGATAGCAGTGATGTGAGTCACGCCTGGTTTACAGGCTACGCACCGGCAGATGATCCGGTGATTGCCATAACTGTCATAATGGAAAGGGCCGGCACCGGCGGATCTGCAGCTGTTCCCGTAGCCCAGAGAATCTTTTCCGGATATTTCGGCAGACGTTTGCAAAATTAGCGCAAATATCATATAATTTAGAGTGGTTTTGCGTTTTTTCACATCGAAAGGGGTTGACATCATGATAGAAGCAGTCAGCTGTGGCGGTGTGGTTATTTTTCGGGGCAAGATCCTTCTGCTGTATAAGAATTTCAGGAACAGGTATGAAGGATGGGTTTTGCCTAAAGGCACTGTTGAGCCGGGGGAAGAATATCCGCAGACGGCGCTCAGGGAAGTAAGTGAAGAATCAGGGGCGAAAGCATCCATAGTTACATATCTCGGAAAGACGGGCTACACTTTTTATGTGCCGGAAGATGTGGTTAATAAAGAAGTGCACTGGTACCTTATGAAAGGGTGCAATTATTACAGCAAGCCCCAGCGGGAAGAGTATTTTGTGGATTCCGGGTATTATAAGTACCACGAGGCAATACACCTGCTTAAATTTGCGAATGAGAAGACCATACTTGAACGGGCATACGGTACTTATCAGAATTTATATCGCAGCAGACTGTGGGGAGTATGAATGATAGAATTCGAAAAGGCATTATATACAAGTCCTTATATTGCTTCCCACAGGAAAGATATATGTGACAGGCTTAAAAGGGGGGAAATGGTTCTTGGTTATTTTGCCCTTTACCTTAATCCTGAGACAGGAATGCCTGAATCGATTCCGTCCTATATGCTGCATGCGAAATATTATAAGCGACAGAAGATAAGGATAATCGGTCTTGCTGAGAATTACGACTACGCGCTGCGCTATCTGGCACATGCTGCAGGCAGGCGGTACGGGAAATGATGACATTTCTTGAAGTATTAAAGATAATCGGCATAGTGCTGCTGGCGCTGATAGTGCTCGTTGTGGTGTTACTTGTAGCAATTCTTCTGGTGACCTGTTTCTGGCCATTTGGATACGAGCTAATAGTTACGAAACATGATGCTTTTGATGCGCTGGCCAGGGTACACTGGCTTTTCAGGATACTGAAGATAGATGTCTGGTACGAGGACGGGCTGCAGGCCCAGGCTAAGGTGTTCGGCAAAGTTGTCTATGACCTGAATGCTGAGGATGAAGCGGCAGAGCCGGAGACAGACGATACTGCGGAGACTGTTTCTGATAACAGCAGTATGGCGGTTTCCACAGAGGATAAGGCAGAAATTGTTTCTGCAGAAGAACCTGAAAAAAGCCTGCCGGCTGAAGAAGAACGGCCTAAGCTTACATCAGCAGAGCCGGATATAAAAACTGAAGAAAAATCAAAAAGAAAAAGAAGGGCGAGAAAGAAAAGCTTTGGCAGAAAGCTTGATGAGTTCTTTAGTAAGATCGATACAAAGATTGACGAGGTTCTGGATTTTCTCATCGACCTGCCGGAAAAGGCGGATGAACTGATAGATAAGGCCGTTGCCAAGGCGGATGAGATGATCGAAACTATAGAGTATTATTCGAGGCTGATGAGCAGCAGCGGCACCGAGTATGTGTGGGAAGTGACCAAGAAAAGATGGGGTGCCATACTGAAGCAGTTCATTCCGACCAAGCTGGACTTAAAGCTTGATTACCGTAACGATGATCCTTGCAGTGTGGTAAAGGTCTGGCAGTATTATGCGATATCGCTTCCGATAATCGATATGATACCCGGCAAAGTCGAGGTTACATCGGAACAGGCGGAAGAGAACAGCTATGAGCTTGATACAAAGGTAAGCGGAAGGTTTTATCTGGGCCCCATATTATGGCATGCCGGAATATGGTACATGGATAAGAAGGTTAGAGGTTTCATAAGACGCGCAAAGCGGGAGGGAAAATAAATGGCTGAAAATAATGTTTCAAATGTAATGGATTCCCTGATGAAGGATATGGATCATCTGGTTGGTTCCAAGACTGTAATCGGTGAGCCGACCATAGTAGGTGATACCACATTTATTCCTTTAGTGGATGTGTCCTTCGGTGTGGCGGCAGGTGCTGTAAGCCGTGATAAGAAAAACGGTGGCGCCGGCGGTCTGAGCGCTAAGATGACACCTTCTGCAGTGCTGGTTATCCAGAACGGTCATTCAAGGCTTATCAGCGTAAAGAACTCTGATTACGTAACTAAGATAATCGAAATGGTTCCCGAAGCCATAGATGCCATTAAGGCAAAAGTGGCAGTTAAGACTGACAAGGAAGAGGCTGTAAAGAACGCTTTTCCTGAAGGAACGGATCCTGTAAAAAAAGACCTTGATACTATCTAAATCATTTTAATTCTGTCGTTTGTTGCGTCGTTTTTCTGCTATAGGCGGAGATGAAGGCTGGTCAGGAAATAATGTCGGATTTTGATAAAGAGATAAACGATATCACTACCAATCAAGAGCTGGATGACATGAAACGCAGGCTTTTCAAGGAAAAGGTCAGTTTATCTGCGGAGAAAAACGAGCTCCAGGCACAGAAGGATGAGCTGAAGGCACAGCACAAGGCTCTCATGCAGGAACGCAAGCAGCTGGAGCGGGAGACCAGGCAGCTCTCCATAAAGATGAATGAGCTGAAGGAATCCGCTGAGTTTGAACGCAGGCGTCTCAAAGAGGACGAGGATCTTCTGGCTCGTAAAAAAAGTCTTATAGAAAATGCTTATAAGAACATGGAGCAGGATAAAAAGAATATCCGGCGTGAATATGAGCATATAGAGCGGACAAGGGAGAGTCTTAGGCGTGCAGAACAGATCCGCAATGAAAGAAAAGAAGTCTATGCAACAGGGCTGTTTTTTAGGGGAGTGAATAATCCCATAGCTCTTAAGAAAAGATATAAGGATCTGATGAAGATCTATCATCCCGACAATATCAGCGGGGATCCGGAGATAATACTCAAGATAAAAGAAGAATATGAAGAGCTCTGTCTTCAGTTCGGAATGAGCGGAAGAAGGGCATAAAAAAATCACATCGTCATGATGTGATTTTCTTTTGCTGATTTAATAGAAATCGCTAATTATGCTCTCTCAACAGCACCGCTCTTTAAGCAGGTAGTGCATACATGCAGATGCTTGGGAGTTCCGTTAACGACACACTTTACATTCTTTATGTTTGCATTCCATATATGATTTGATCTTCTATGAGAATGGCTGACATTGTTGCCGAAATGCTTTCCCTTGCCGCAGATATCACATTTTGCCATGGCCTTTACACCTCCCTTTTGGATCTTTCCGGATTAATTTCCGGCTTAAAATCATTAAAGCCCTGTGCGGCACTTACCGCAACGAAACCTATTTTAACAGATGCCAATATGATTTGCAAGAGTTTTTTTTGATTGCATTGATAACATAAATTAGATATAATCAGACATAGTGTTTTACAGACGGATCACGTTATTCTTTGGCAAAGGAGGTTTTGCATGAAGAGTTCCATAGATACACATATGGGCAGCATCAGGATCAACGATGATGTTATCGCCCAGTACGCAGGTACGGTCGCAAATGAGTGCTTCGGCATTGTGGGTATGGCGAGCGTTAACGTAAAGGAAGATTTAGTTCGTATTTTAAAGAAGGATAATGTTAACCGCGGTATCACGGTTAAGAACGAGGGGGGGAAACTTGTTCTTGATTTTCATGTGATAGTTGCTTATGGAGTGAATATACCGGCTGTCACAGAGAACCTTGTGAACAATGTTCGATATAAAGTTGAGGAATACACCGGTCTTGAGGTTGTAAAGATCAATATTTATGTCGAAGGTGTTCGAGTGATCGATTAAGGAGGAGTGACTTAAAGTGGCTACTACTGTTTTAACCCCGCAGCAGATGTGCACCATGTTCCTTGCGGGTGCAAAAGAGCTTGAGGCTCACAAAGACCATATCAATGAATTGAATGTTTTCCCTGTGCCTGACGGCGATACAGGTATGAACATGACTCTGACTATAATGTCAGCAGCCAAGGAAGTATATGCATTAAAGGATCCCAACATGCAGGATTTCTGCAAGGCAGTTTCGTCAGGATCCCTTCGTGGTGCCAGAGGTAATTCCGGCGTTATCTTAAGCCAGCTTTTCAGGGGCTTTACCAAGGTTGCAAAGACTTACGAAGAGCTGGATGCCGCGGTTATTGCTGCCGGCTGTGAAAAGGCTACCGAGACTGCTTACAAAGCCGTAATGCAGCCTAAGGAAGGTACGATCCTTACTGTTGCCAAGGCTGTTTCAGAAAAAGCTACAGCCTGTGTACGCAAGGGCGAGACAGATATAGAAGTTATTCTCACGGAGCTTATTGCTAGTGCAAAGGTTGCACTGGATAAGACACCTGAGCTTTTGCCTGTTCTTAAGGAAGCCGGCGTGGTTGACTCCGGCGGTGCAGGACTTGTCTGTGTGCTTGAAGGAATACTTGCAGGCCTTCAGGGAAAGGGCATAGCTTTTACCACTGAAGCTGCTGACGGCGGAAAGAAGGCTGAGACTGAAAAGCATGCGGCAGAAAAATATAAGTTCCTTTATCATACTTCAATTGCCATGTTTCTTGATAAAGAGATGAACCATCATGAAGAGGCTACCATTAAGAAGTACATTGATGCGGTAGGAGATACCTGCGTGTATACCATAGAGGGACGCATATTAAATATGTCCCTTAATACAAATGATCCCGGTATGGTGATCCAGAAGGCGCTTAAGTATGGTGAACTTATAGATGTAGTGGTTGAAAACAGGAGACAGAAAAAGTCCGAGAAGACGAAGGCCGCTGCAAAGGCTGAAACAAAGGAAGAAAAAGCAGCACCTGAAAAGAAAGAAGAAGAGGCTGCACAGAACCGTGTGATCGATGTTTCGGCAGGAATTTCAAAGGACAACGGCTTTGTACAGATTTCCGTAGGTGACGGAATGACCGAGATCTTCAAGACTCTTGGGGTGGATGTTATCGTTGAGGGCGGACAGACCATGAATCCCAGCACCGAGGATATCCTGAAGGCTGTGGAGATCGTAAAGGCTCCCATAGTTTATGTCTTCCCGAATAATAAGAATGTAATAATGGCTGCTGAACAGGCTGCAAAGATCAGCAAGGATAAGCAGGTTGTGGTTGTTCCCACAAAGACTGTTACCCAGGGAATCACTGCAATGATATCTTATGTGGAAGGTGCATCCATAGAAGAAAATAAGGAAGCAATGCTTGCTGACATCCAGAATGTAAAGACCGGTGAGGTGACATATTCCGTAAGGGATACTTCCATTGACGGAACAGAGATCCACCAGGGCGATTACATGGGAATCGGTGACAAGGGAATACTTTCCGTTGGCAAGGATATAAGCGAAGTCATCGTAGAGATGCTCGACAAGATGGAAACTGCGGATGCAGAGGTTGTCAGCATCTACTATGGTAAGGATGTAACAGAAGATGATGCGAATAAGATTAAGGATCTGGCAGAGTCCAAGTATCCTGATGTTGATGTAGAGCTTGCATATGGCGGACAGCCGATCTATTACTACATTATTTCGGCAGAATAAGGCTTATAAGCATGGAATGTTATTTATGACACTGAAAGCCCCGCTGTAATCAGCGGGGCTGTTCTGTTAATCAGTATGAATTTAAACGATCCTGTAATATCAATAAAAGGAATAGGTGAAAAATCAGCTGCCGCCCTTAATAAGGCAGGTGTTTTTAATGTGTCTGACTTGCTGCATTATTTTCCCAGAACTTATTCCGTGGTGCCGGAGGCTCAGAAGATTTCTGAATTGTCATTAGGCGCAAGGGCTGTGGTAAAAGGTCGGATCATGGGAGGCTGCAGTCTCTTTTCAAGTAAGGGCAAATCAGTTCTTTCTTTTGATGTGGGAGACGGTACCGGAAAGCTTAAGGTGTATTATTTCGGCATGCCTTATATGAAAAAGAGTTTTCCGCCGGGACGGACACTTATTCTGTTAGGGAATGTTTCCTTCAAGGGGGATGTGGCGGTAATGGCACAGCCCAAGGTCTTAAGCGAGGATGAATACGAGAGTACAAAAGGGACGCTGATTCCTGTCTATCCGGAAACAGCAGGACTTAAAAGCGCAACGGTCCTTAAGGCTGTAAAAGAGATCATTTCTATATCTGACAGGCTGAAGGACTACCTGCCGGAAACTGTCATAAACAAAGAGACGCTGGTTTCGCTGTCAAAGGCTTTCTATGATATTCATTTCCCAGCGTCCAGGGAAGAACTGTATGCAGCCAGGAAAAGGCTTGCTTTTGATGAGCTGTTTTTATTCATAGCCAGGATACAGATGCTGAAAAGCAGTACTGAAAAGGAAGAAAACAGCTTTAAGATAGATTACGGTCAGGCTGATGGCGTGGTTTCAGGCTTTATTTCAAAGCTTCCATATGAACTTACGGGAGCGCAGCTAAAGGCCATAAACGATATCAAAAAAGACATGACAGGCGAAGGTGTTGCCAAACGTTTAGTGCAGGGAGATGTGGGCAGCGGAAAAACTGTTGTTGCATTTGCGGCTGCATTAATGGCTGTGAGCGCAGGCTATCAGGCGGCAATAATGGCGCCTACGGAAGTGCTTGCAATGCAGCATTATAATGAGATTCTTGAACTTACTGAAAAATACGGCCTGCCTTTTAAGACAGGCATCCTTACCGGATCCGTGGGCAAGGCTGATAAAAGACGGTGCAAGGAGCTGCTTTCAGACGGGAGCCTGAACCTTGTGATAGGAACTCATGCGCTGCTGGAGGAAGATGTGCTTTTTAATGAGCTTGCGCTGGTGGTTACCGATGAGCAGCACCGTTTTGGCGTGGCGCAGAGGCGTACACTTTCAAAGAAAGGCGGCACGCCCCATACCGTTGTTATGAGTGCAACACCTATTCCCAGGACGCTGGGACTTATTCTGTATGGCGATATGGATGTTTCACTGATCGATGAGCTGCCGGCAAAGCGGCTTGAAAGAAAAAATGCAGTTGTTGATATCGACTACCGTGAGACCTTCTATAAATTCCTTGTAAAGCATATCCGTGAGGAACAGGTGCAGGCATATATCATCTGTCCTATGGTAGAGGCGTCGGAGTCAGAAGAGCTGGGAATGGCCGGGGACCTGGCTAATGTGACGGACTATACGGAAACTCTGCGTGAGAAGCTGCCGGGGGATATAAGGATATCCATGCTTCACGGCCGTATGAAACCGGCTGAAAAAAATGAGATAATGAAGGATTTTTCCGAGCATAAAACCGATGTGCTGGTATCAACCACAGTAGTTGAGGTAGGAGTTAATGTGCCCAATGCTACCATAATGCTTGTGGAGAACGCTGAGCGTTTCGGACTGTCACAGCTTCATCAGTTACGGGGGCGCGTAGGCCGCGGCGACAAGCAGGCCTATTGCGTTTTTATGACGGGAACCAAGGGCGATGTGTCAAAGAATACCCAGAAACGCCTGAATATCCTGAAAGAAAGCAATGACGGCTTTAAGATTGCGGAAGAAGACTTAAAACAGAGGGGCCCCGGAGATTTCTTCGGGTTGCGCCAGTCGGGGCTTCCGTATTTTAAGATCGCCGATATCTATACTGATGCGGAAATGGTTGGAAGGGTAAAGGCCGTGCTGCAGGATATGACGGATGACGGTCAGGGCGGACTGAAGGCTCTTGAAACGGCTCTCAGGGAGAGCGGAAACTTAAGCTACAGCGAGTTTCATAATATATATCTTTAATTGAAGTGATATTTTAATAATTCACACTTGAATTATACGAACAAGTGTTCTATAATTATTTTCATAATACAAGATTTCAGCTGAAAAATACAATATGTTGATGACGGACACATTATCTTTGTGATATAATGTGGCTTGTGTGTTTTGGTGTACATAAAATAATTATGTTTATCAGAATCTTTAATCTGCTTTAGTTTGGAGGTTTTTCATGGCAGCAAATAACAATGATGCACAGAATTACGGTGCGGAAAATATCGTCGTACTGGAAGGACTGGAGCCTGTAAGGGAACGCCCAGGAATGTATATCGGTTCCACCAGTACGAAGGGACTGAACCACCTTATATATGAAATAGTAGACAACTCAGTGGATGAGCACCTTGCCGGATGCTGTGACAGGATATCAGTTACTCTTGAAAAGGACGGTTCGGCAACTGTTGAAGATAACGGACGTGGTATGCCTGTTGAGATGCATGCAAAGGGAGTTTCGGCAGAACGTGTCATTTTTACCACGCTTCATGCCGGCGGTAAGTTTGATGATTCCGCATATAAGACCAGCGGCGGTCTTCACGGCGTAGGTTCATCAGTAGTAAATGCCCTTTCAAATCATATGAAGGTGACCATAAAGAGGAATGGCCATATATATGAGGATGAGTATGAAAAGGGAAAGCCTATCACCAAGCTGGTGAATGGACTTATTCCTGAAGTTGGCAATACCAGACAGACTGGAACAAAGGTTAATTTCACGCCGGACGATACTATTTTTGAAAAGACTGTTTTTAAGGCTGAGGATGTAAAGAGCAGGCTGCATGAGACCGCATATCTTAATCCTAACCTTACCATCATCTTCCAGGACCTTCGCGGCGCAGAGCCTGAAAAGATAGAATACCATGAGCCGGAAGGAATAATCGGCTTTGTTAAGGCTCTTAACAAAGGCCAGGAAGGCATCCATGATGTGGTTTACTACAAAGGTGAGGCTGAAGGTGTTGAGGTCGAGGTGGCTTTCCAGTATGTAAACGAATTCAGGGAAGTGGTACTTGGATTCTGTAACAATATCTACAACTCTGAAGGCGGTACCCATATTACCGGTTTCAAGACCATGTTTACCAATATAATAAACACTTATGCAAGACAGCTGGGAACCCTTAAGGACAAGGACAGCAATTTCACCGGTCCCGATGTTCGTAACGGTATGACGGCTGTTGTAAGCATCAAGCACCATGACCCCAGGTTTGAGGGCCAGACCAAGACCAAGCTTGATAACCAGGATGCGGCAAAGGCTGTGAGCAAGGTTACAGGCGATGAGGCTGTGCACTATTTTGACAGAAACCTTGAGGTACTTAAGTCTGTCATAGCCTGTGCTGAAAAGTCTGCCAAGATCAGAAAGACAGAGGAAAAGGCAAAGACAAACCTGCTTACTAAGCCAAAGTACTCCTTTGACTCAAATGGTAAACTTGCAAACTGCGGTTCAAGGGATGCATCCAAGTGTGAAATCTTCATCGTCGAAGGTGATTCCGCAGGCGGTTCCGCAAAGACTGCAAGGAACAGGGAATATCAGGCCATACTGCCGATCCGCGGTAAGATCCTTAACGTTGAAAAGGCAAGTATAGACAAGGTTTTGGCTAATGCCGAGATAAAGACTATGATAAATGCTTTCGGCTGCGGTTTCTCTGAAGGATACGGCAATGACTTTGATATCACAAAGCTTCGCTATGACAAGATTATAATCATGGCGGATGCCGATGTGGACGGTGCCCATATTTGTACACTGCTGCTTACTCTTTTCTACAGGTTCATGCCGGATCTTATATCCGAAGGCCATGTCTATATAGCTATGCCGCCTTTGTACAAGGCTATGCCTTCAAGGGGTGAGGAAGAGTATCTGTATGATGATGCGGCCCTTGCAAAATACCGTAAGACACATAAGGGTAATTTTACGCTGCAGAGATATAAAGGTCTTGGTGAGATGGATCCTGACCAGCTCTGGGAGACGACTCTTGATCCGGAGCGCCGCATGCTTAAGCGCGTCAGCATAGAGGATCCTATGATAGCATCAGATACCACGGAGCTTCTTATGGGAACTGACGTACCGCCCAGAAAGGCTTTTATCCATGAGAATGCTAAGGACGCAATGCTGGATGTTTAAGAAAAAGAATTATTGATATAGAGTATAGGATAAGGAATAACATAAAGGAACAGTGTAAATGAAAGAACAGGAACGCATACTTAAAACAGAATACAGCGAGGTCATGCAGAAGTCATACATCGACTATGCCATGAGCGTTATCATTGCAAGAGCCCTGCCTGATGTCCGTGACGGACTTAAGCCGGTTCAGCGCAGGACCTTGTACGATATGCATGAGTTAGGAATAAAGCACAACGGTCCTTACAGGAAGAGCGCCCGTATAGTCGGTGATACCATGGGTAAATATCATCCCCACGGCGATTCTTCTATTTATGATGCACTTGTTGTAATGAGCCAGGATTTCAAAAAGGGCCTTGCACTGGTTGACGGCCATGGTAACTTTGGCAATATCGAGGGTGACGGTGCCGCTGCCATGAGGTACACAGAGGCTCGTCTGGCAAAGGTTGCAGAGGAAAATCTTCTTGCTGACCTTGATAAGGATGTAGTAGATTTCATACCGAATTTCGATGAAACGGAAAAGGAACCTTCGGTTCTTCCTGCAAAGTTTTCAAATCTTCTGGTCAACGGTTCGGAAGGTATAGCAGTCGGAATGGCTACCAATATACCGCCTCACAATCTTGCAGAAGTAATTGAGGCAGAGAAGGCTTATATCAAGAACGAAGAAATCACTACTGAAGAACTGCTTAAGTATATAAAGGGACCGGATTTCCCTACAGGCGGCATCATTACAAATAAGGATGAACTGGCTGAGATATATAGGACAGGTACAGGAAAGATAAAGATCCGCGGCAAGGTGGAGATCGAGAAAGCTAAGGGCGGACATACCCTTGTTGTCATCACTGAGATCCCTTATACCATGATAGGAAGCGGTATTGCTAAGTTCCTGCAGGATGTAGCTGCGCTTCAGGAGACAAGAAAGACAACGGATATTGTTGATATTTCAAACCAGTCCTCAAAGGAAGGCATACGCATAGTTATAGAGCTTAAGCGTGATGCTGATGTGGAGAATTTCAAGAACCTTCTTTATAAGAAGACCAGGCTGGAGGATACTTTCGGTGCTAATATGCTGGCAATCGCTGACGGACGTCCGGAGACATTGTCCCTTCGTGATGCCATCAGGTACAATGTTGAGTTTCAGTACGAAGTAAACCGCAGGAAATATACGACGCTTCTCAGAAAGGAAAGAGAAAAGAAAGAGATCCAGGAAGGTCTTATAAAGGCCTGCAACGTAATAGATCTTATCATCGAGATACTCAGGGGTTCACATGATAAGGCTCAGGCTAAGGCCTGCCTTGTGGAAGGCAAGACTACAGGAATCAAGTTCAAGGCCAAAGAGTCCAAGATCATGGCAGAAATGCTTCACTTTACCGAGAGACAGGCTGATGCCATACTTGAGTTAAAGCTTTACAGACTGATAGGCCTGGAGATAGATGCTCTTAATAAGCAGTACGAAGAGACTACAGCAAATATCTACAAGTATGAGGATCTTCTGGACAGAAAAGAATCTATGGCGCAGGAGATGATAAAGGAGCTGGATTCTGTCAAAAAGCAGTTCGCACATGAGCGCAGGACTGAAATTGACAATGTGGAAGAGGCTGTGGTTGTCGAAAAGCCTGTTGAAGAGATGGAGATGATGTTCTTAATGGACCGTTTCGGATACTGCAGGGTTGTGGATATTCCTACCTATGAGAGAAATGCCGATGCAGCACAGGCAGAGAACAGCTATATTCTGAAATGCAAGAATACGGGAAGAATATGCGCGTTTACTGATAAGGGAAATCTCCATACCATCAAGGTAAGCGATCTTCCTTACGGAAAGTTCAGGGACAAGGGACAGCCTATAGATAATGTCAGCGGTTTTGATTCCAAAACAGAGGATGTCATTTATATGGTCAGCCAGGAGGATATAGACCAGAAGTGCTTTATCTTTGTCACTAAACAGAGTATGCTCAAGTATGTATATGGTGCAGAGTTCAATGTGGCCAAGCGTACAGTGGCAGCTACAAAGCTTGCGGATGATGATGAAGTTGTGGGCGTATCAGAGATGTTTGATGACACATATCTGGCAATGGCATCCCACAAAGGCTATCTGCTGAAAATCGATACCACACAGATTCCTGAAAAGAAAAAGACTGCAATCGGAGTACGCGGCATGAAGCTTGTGGGTGACGATTATCTTGAACAGGCATATTTTGGACGGAACAGTGATGAAAAGAATATTGTTGAATTCCATGACCGTCATATAGATCTCAGGATAATAAGGGCTGCCAACAGGGATGGAAAAGGTTCAAAGATAAAGTGAGCTGCGTAGATGCGGTAGAAAGAGGTAATGATGCGAGTTATTGCAGGAAGTGCAAGGAGCCTGCTGCTTAAGACCCCGGCAGGAATGACCACAAGGCCTACTACAGACAGGATAAAGGAAACGCTTTTCAATATACTTCAGCAGGATGTGCCGGGGGCTGTGTTTGTGGATCTGTGTGCAGGGAGCGGCCAGATTGGCATAGAGGCACTTAGCAGGGGGGCAAAGAAGGCTTATTTCATAGAAAATGACGCCGCAGCGATAAAGTGCATAGAGGAAAATCTTAAGCACACTAAATTGATAAACGATTCTGTGGTACTTAAGCAGGATGCTGTTACTGCCATGAGTTACGGTGTACGTGAGAAAGCTGATGTTATTTTTGCGGATCCTCCATATGGCATGGGAACGGATGAGTCTCTGCTTTCAGCAGCTAAAACGTCAAAAGCCGTGACTGCTGATACAATAATAATCATAGAGGAAACAAAGGATCGAGATTTTTCCTTTGCAAAAGACCTGGGTTTTGATATTATCAAGGAGAAAGTCTATAAAACCAATAAGCATGTATTTTTGCGGAAAAGAGTTGAAGAATAATGAAGCAGGCAATCTATCCCGGAAGTTTTGATCCTATGACATATGGGCATCTTGATGTGATCAAGAGGGCATCAAGGATGTTTGACAAGCTTACGGTCAGCGTACTTAACAATGACGCAAAATCTCCGTTGTTTTCAGTTGATGAACGTGTTAAAATACTCAAGGAAGCCACTAAAGACATCAAGAACGTGGAAATTGATTCTTTTAGTGGTCTTCTTGTTGATTATTGCCGGGAGAAGGATGTTCATATTATAATCAGGGGCTTAAGGGCAATTACTGATTTTGAATATGAGCTTCAGACTGCCCAGACTAACAGGAAACTGTCGGATGATGAGGTTGATACCATTTTCCTGACTACCAGTCTTGAGTATTCGTACCTGAGTTCTTCTTCTGTAAAGACGATCATAAGTTTCGGCGGTGATATCTCACAGTTTGTGCCTGAATTTGAAGTGCCGCTTATTAATGCAAAATATTCTGAAAAACGTAAATAATTCGAGGGGAAGGAAAAGATAATGGCTAAACCTAAGTCGCGTATAATGAAATGCATAGATGAGCTGAATGCAATGGTAGATGAGGGGAAGAGCCCGTTATTCCATCAGGATCAGGTAATCCTTGACAGGGATAATCTTAAAGATCTTATTGATGAACTTCGAAGGACTACGCCGGAAGAGGTCAGCGCATGCATGGAAGTATATGCAAGACGTGAAGACATAATATCCGATGCTCGTGATGAGGCTGACCGGATCAGGCAGGAAGCTAGAGAGCAGTCAGATGATATGCTGGATGCTGTCAGGGCTAAGACTAAGGAAATGCTCAGCGAAAATGAGATAATGATGAGGGCAGAAGAAAATGCCAATATCATCATAGGTAATGCTGACAGGGAAGCTCAGAAGATATTAAAGGGTGCCAATGAAGAGGCGGATGCAATAGTTAATGATGCTGATAATTATGCTAATGCAGTGTACTCTGAGTTTGATAAGTATCTGAGATCTTCGCTTAATAATCTTCAGAATATTATTGAAGACTGTGCAAATGAGACTGCAAGGAATTCGAACCATCTGCTTGAGGCATTAAGAAAATCACAGGATGAGATCAGGGCGAATCTTGATGCGGTCAATAATGCCGGCACGGAACCTGCTGATAAAATGGAGTTTCCGGAGGATCAGGGGATGGGAGCTACGGCGCCTATCAGTATGGATCTTGATCCTGATTCAGAGGAGTAAATATTTTGATTTGTTGGGCATTCGTCTGGGATTAAGCGTATGCTGATGCTTAATACCGGGCGGATGTTTTTTTATGCGGTGAGAAAATGATCAGGAATAATAAGTCGATAAAAGATAATAAATGCATAAAAATTGCGATTATCACCGGTGCCGGTTCCGGAATGGGCAGGTATTTTGCCTATTATGCAGGACGATTTGCTAAAGATATTGATGAGCTGTGGCTGGTAGGGCGTGATAAGAGAAAGTTGTATAAAACTGCTTCAAGGATAAATAAAAATTGCAAATGTATTTCAGCTGACTTAAGCAAAACAAAAGAATATGAGGCTCTCATAGACATAATAATGGATATCGAGCCGGATATAAGGCTTTTGGTAAATAATGCGGGAATTGGCATAATGGGGGATTTCGCTAGGATCAAACCGGAAGAAAACGAACGTATGGCTGAAATAAACTGTGTGGCATTAACCAGGCTTACGGCAGACTGCCTTCCCTTTATGTCACGTGGTTCTCACATCATAAACATGGCCAGTGCGGCTGCTTTTTTGCCGCAGCCGGGATTTGCGGTTTATGCTGCATCCAAAAGCTATGTTTATTCGCTTTCAAAAGCTTTGTCCCGAGAACTTAAGAAAAAGAAGATTTATGTGACTGCGGTATGTCCCGGATGTGTGGATACGCCTTTTATCGGCAGGGCTGAAAAATACGAAAAAATGAAGGATTATAAAAAGCCCTTTATGGCTGCGGCAAGAGATGTGGTACTACAGGCTTATCGTGATGCATACAGCGGAAGAAATATCTCTGTTTACGGTATGGGTATGAAAATGTTCAGGGTAGCTACGAAGATTATGCCTGATGAACTGATACTGCGGATGTTTTTATAGGACATTTTTTTAGATAATATTTTGCAAGCGCCTGAGTCATTGGTGGTGCTATCGTTACCGGGAGTATAAAAAAGAGGATCGTATAAAGTGAAAAAAAACAAGAAGAATAAATTCACTAAAGGGATGAAGGGCTACTGGGAGGCCGGCTGGAAAAGAACCTGTGCCATGAGCCTGATAATGTTTGGAATATCCTTCGGCATCCTGGGATTAGGTATTTTTATCACAGGCTCAAAATTTAATTACCTGACGATAGCTTCAGTTCTTGGCATGCTGCCTGCAGCGCGGACTCTGATATCAGCTATTATGTTTTATAAGGCAAAGGCTTATACACCGGCAGCTACATTTTATGATGAGATTGAAAGCGCCGGATACGACAACATAATTTATGAACTATATATGACAGGCTACAGCAAATCTTTTGCAGTGGCTGCCCTTGCGGCAGATGAAGGCGGAATATCCGCGCTTCTGTCAGATGAAAAGGCAGATGCTGAGGCTGCCGCTGAACATGTGAAAACCCTTATGGAACAGAATGGTTTTAAGGGAAAAAAGATTAAATTTTACAAATCTACAGAGAGTGATAAATTCATCGCAAGATTAAAACATCTTGCACAGAATGGAAATGAAAGCGATGACAGTTTGGAAGTTTTGGAACTGATGACCCAGATATCGCTGTAGTTTTTGGTGGATTAAGAGTGCGGTGTTGAAATATGAAAGAGATAATCATCAGAAGTGATGAGGCCGGGCAGCGCCTGGATAAATATCTGAAAAAGCTTATGCCGGCAGCCGGCACAGGCTTTTTGTATAAGATGCTCAGGAAAAAGAATATTGATCTGAACGGGGCAAAATCTGACGGCAGTACCATACTGTCTGCAGGTGACCATGTTCGGATCTTTTTTTCTGATGAAACCTATGAGAAAATGCGTGGCATTGTTGATGCAAAAACGGGGACACAGGATAAAAATGATCTGCATCTCGATATAATTCTTGAAACGGATGATGTACTTTTTATCAATAAGCCGGCAGGAATCTTAAGCCAGGGATCAGAAAAAGGGCAGCTAAGCATAAATGACATATTGAGGCAGCGATACAGCAATACTGATAACACTTATACGCCGTCCGTATGCAACAGGCTGGACAGGAATACATCAGGCATGCTGATGGCTGCTAAGACCTATGCCGGAAGCCGTCTTGTAAGTGACCTTATAAAGACACATTCAGTCAGGAAAAAGTATCTTGCCATAGCCGAGGGTGATATGGAAGGCGCGGGAATGCTGAAAGGCTATCTGACCAAGGATCATGAACGAAACATAGTCAGGATAAAAGATAGTGGAGAAGAAAAGGATGCAGTGAGTACAGGCTATAAGGTACTGGGCAAAAAGAATGGTTACTCATTAGTTGAGGTGGAACTGATAACCGGAAAGTCCCATCAGATAAGGGCGCATTTATCTTCTATAGGACATCCGCTGGCAGGGGATATAAAGTATGGCGGACATCCGTATAAAGGTTTAAAGTATCAGCTGCTTCATTCCTGGAAAATTGTTTTGCCGGACAGTGTTCCGGAGTGTGTTAATGAGAATAACCTTCACATCTACAATGAAATATTTAGCAAGTCTGAAGGGGGCGTTATAATCTGTCCTCCCGGAGAAATGTTTTTAGATATACCACACTGAAGGAAATAAGAATTTCACAAAACGAAATACCGGCATCAGTGAGGGGATGTCAATGAATACCGGCGTAAAAATTAACGCAGATAACAGGTATACCGGCATAAATGCGCAGAAGATGCTCCTTTCGGGAATCACATATGAAAGCAGCATAAGCAGGATGACGCAGAATCCCATAAAAAGTAATAGTCCTAATATTTCTGAAATCAAACCGTTCCCCGATATAAAAGAAATTTTCTGCAGCGGATTCCCGGAAGATAATGCATAAGCACTTTTGTTTCCGAACAGTGCTGATAATATGAGGCAGAACTCTGATACAGCTACGGAAAGAAACAGGGGACTTAATATGGTGCATAATCTTACCCTAAAGGAAGAAAGCACCGGATTGTCAGCCAGTGAGAAAAATTTCAGTACGCCGCAGAAACCGCAGAGCATTATCAGTACGGATAAGAGTCCCCTTAATGATGCTGCAGATACTTCGTTTTTGTTTCGGCTATCTTCGGTTTCTGAATTCGTATCGTCGGTGGTGCCGTCATTGTCAGCCGCATCTGTCACAACTGAAAAAGTGCTGCCGTTGGTTGAAAACTCATCATACAGTTCATATATCCTGTCTTCTGAAAAGACTTCGCCGTTTATCTCTTTTCCGTCAAGCTGGGCCGCCTGGTCCTTTATTTCGGAATATTCATATATATAGTTTCTCAAAAGCAGCGGAGCCAGTTCCTTAAAAATCTCTGCATAAACTGTCTCGTTGACAATATAGGCCTGAGTTGATGCAGGGGAGATATAAACCTGCACTTTCTTCTTAGTGTCGCCGGTTGCGAGTGTGGCAAAGATATCCGAAGGGATCAAGTATCCGCACTCGGCCTTTCCGCTTAATATTTCATCCCTTAGCATAGCTTCGGAATCGCACTCGTAGAAAGAATACATACTGTCCGGATCAGGATTGCTTAAGGGCGTAAAACGAGCGTCACTTTTATCAGCCGATGTCGCGTCTGAATCTTCATCGTTATCATAAATACAATACGCAACAGGTATACGGTTTTCGGACATATTATCATCAGAAAAACGGCTGTAAAGTCCTGTTATGAGCGTGATGACCGGAAGCGAAAAGAGGAGCAGTACCAGTATCGGTGACATCAGGGTTCTTTTTATGGACATGAACAATAGTCTTGAAAATCTCATTCTCATTACAGTGTCCCCCTTATGTGACGGATCTTCAGTACTGCGTAAGCTGCAATTAGCAGTACAAGGGTCCATATGAGTGCCCTGAGGTCGGGGGAAGTATTAATGTTCAGGAATATCCCCAGGAGGCTGTTTTGTAAAAATGCAGCGGGCAGTAGTTTGCCAAAGCCTGCAATCACTTTAGGAAGGAATGCAGAAGGGATTATTCCTCCGGACAAAAGCAGCATGGCAGTGCTGAGCACGAACTGGAGCAACACAGCAAGTGAAGGGCTCTTTGTGATCACATGCAAAAATACGGAAAATGCTGACACAAAAAATGACAGTAGAAGGATATATATAAGCAGTGCCGGCAGTGATATGTCTTCTATAAGTATGCCGCCTGCTATGCATCCGATTGGTGCCAGTATTACAAAAAAAACGGATGCTGCGGTTATGAACTGTGCAAGCGTATATTTACCGGCTGTTATGCCCTTGGCAAAGAGACAGGATATAAATGATGAAGACGGATATTTTAAAAGCCCTGTCATGCAGCTACCCCAAAAGAGTGCAAAAAGTATGAAACCGGAAGATATATAGTAGAGTGCAACTGACCTTGCTCCTGATATGCCTGAGTCTTCAGAATCGTCGCTTACCTTAAGGCCTTCATTGCTTCCGGGGATAAGCATTGTGATGTCAAAGACCTTTTCCCTTTCTGCTACATGCGCAAAGTTGATCAGGTCTATATGGTCATAGGCGTCTGAAAGGTATTCTTCTGCATCAATAGAATAATAAATAGTGGCAGCGGTGTAGGAGGCTGCCTGTGCGGAGGAAAGGAGAGTCACTCCGTCATTTATCAGTTCCGAGAGGAAAAGCACCGAGAGATTATCTGATTCTGATATCCGTATGATGGCAGGTATATTTTCACCGTATAATATTCCTTCCACCATTCCGTCAGGGAAGATCATTTCAGCTATCACATCCCCTTGCTTCAATGCCCTGTCAGCATCTTCTGCGTCCATTACTTCAAATTCGAGCACCATGGATGTGGATGACATATTGGATATATAGTCAATAGCCATGTCCATGTAACGGTTGCTTATGTCGCCCGGAACTACAGCTACGGATGCTTTTATAAGAGGTTCGCTCCTGTAAAGCACGGCAGAGGCTGCGGCAACGCAGCTCCCGATCAGAAGCGCTAGAAAAAATCCCCCGGCAAAGAGTGCCGGCAGGGTACGGAGAGACCTTTTGAAATTGATTTTAAGAAGGTTTAAAAACATTTTTATCTTGTTTCAGGGCTCATGGGATCATCAAAGCCCGTTTCTCCCATGTATGACATTATCAATTCTGTAAGCTGGTTATTATGCAGGTTTCCGTATATCATAGCCAGTGCATTCTGTATATCGCTCCGGCTCATGCTGTAAAGATCTTCATCTGGAAGGTCATCACATATTGTGTCATCTCCCGGAAGGAGAGTAGCATTGGCACTTCCGTTTATGTGTATCAGCGTATTTCTTTCGGAATACAAAGTGAATTCGATGTTATCTGCTTCAACTGTGAATTCTTTATCCATGCTGTATTTGTTCTGCTTGTAATTGTCAGCCGTTCCGTATGCAGTGAGAGTAATAGTAATGTCGTCCTTTAGCGGTAGCTGTTCTATCTCAAGGTAGAATTCATCTGTTACTTCTTTAGTGCCGTAAAAATAAAGTGATGCGCAGTCATATTTTAAACAGCGGAGTTTCCCGGCCCTGTCTATGCAGACTGTAATTATTTCGCCGGAGCTTAAAGTAAGGGTATAGCTTTCGCAGTCATATTCATGTCCGTCCGGTGCAGTCAGGGGTGCATATCCTGAATTCTTTTTTATGTCGGATTCAAGTATTTTTTTTCGCAGTTCTTTTTTTGAGTATTTTTTCTTTATTTCTGCCGGATATTTCAGCTGGTCGGCAGAAACATAGTTTAAATCTTCAGGTAGGTCAGTGCCGAGCATTTCGCAGAGCTCTGAATTCTCATATCCATCAAATGGGTGCTGCACATCAAAAACTAACTCTTTGTCATATAGCTCGGGAGAAGATATTCCTAATAAATCATCCCGCTGCCTGATGCATATTGAAGGTGCTGCATAGATGAGGAATGTGGGCGTAAGTTTCACATCTGACATTCTGTTGTCAATATCCGTCATGGCAGAGAGCTTTAATCCGGCACCGGAAAAAATTGAATCGTCCGGAACTGCTTCGCATTCAAGGGAGCTTATGATAAATCCGGCATCCACGGTGACAGGAGCTGTCAGGCAGTTATCTATCATTTCAGTGTCTAATGCATCATAGAGTGCCGCAATCACCCTGAACCGGGGTGAGTTTAAAACTGACAGAATAGAAATAACTACAGTAATGATAATAATGGCTGCAGGTATCACTATCTTGGGATTTTTAAACAGGTTCTTCATCGGATCAGCTTAAGTAATTCTTCGCCCCTTAAGGACGGCGATATGGAAGAAAGAACTCCGTCCTTTAATAAAAAGGCAATATCGCATATATCAAGGTCTTCTTCATCATGGGTGCTGATAAGAAGGGTAGTTCCGTTTTCCCTTAATTCCCGGAGATAGTTCCTAAGCTCTGCCTTAAAGCTAAGGTCAAGGGCGGAGGCAGGCTCATCTAAGAGCAGGACTTCTGGATTGTTTATAAGGGCTGCGGCAAGGCTTACACGCTTACGCATGCCGCCGGAAAGAGCCCTGACGGGTTTATTCATGAACGGAGTGATATCAAGAGCTGCGATGGCATGGCTCTGCAAGGCAGACTGGAATCCGGCTTTGGAACCGCTGTACCACAATAAAAGGTTATCTTTTACGGACAGCTCAGGCATCAGGGGATCTTCCTGCGGAACATATGAAATTATGCGTGAACAGCTTTTCTTGTCCTGGAAAAGATCTGATGTATGTTCTCCATCGCAATAGGTATAGAAGGGATTGCTGCCGTCACCGGGAGTGCCTGAATGCCTTATTCCGGAAAGTATGGACAGGAGAGTGGATTTTCCGCTGCCGTTTGCTCCTAAAAGCGCGGCGGCTTTTCCTTTGGGCAGCTCAAATGAAACATTCTTGAGTACCTTGTGGTTCCTGTACGAATATGAGATATTGCCGGCCTGCAGACCGGTGAAATTTTTGCCTTTTTTTTCGTCCATAATTTTAATTTATCAAAGAATAAACGCTACGGATAAGATTTTACCATATTTTTGAGACATTTCGGATAATTTTGAATGGGGGGAGGCAGTATGGAAAAATATATGAAAAAGTGATATAATATGAACATTCATTGTGGGGGGATGAAGTTTTTTATGGGGGCAAAAAAAAGTATCAGCAATAAGATCATAGCAGTATTCTTAATTTTTACTGTTGTCACTTTATCACTTTCAGGAATTCTTATTTATTCAGTTCAGATGAGCAGCTATAAGAGGCAGTGCGAGATCAATGTCCGGGATGTGGGTGAGTATCTTGCCGGACTTATGGTCGGGGATGGAGACCGTTTTATCGAATATCAGAATTTTTACCTTGAGCATTATAAAGAATTTAATCTGCCTATAGATGCGGACGATTACCTGTCCTACCAGATCTCAGCCGAGCAGATGATCATTGATACACATCCAGGCAAGGTTTTGGGAAGGGATGTTGATTTTGCGGATGTTGAAACGGAGCTTCAGCTGGAATACTACAGGTATTATCATATGTACTGGCTCCTGGCGTTTGAGGAGGCTAGGACGGCATTTGACCTTCCGTATACTTATTATCTTGTGATGGATGAACAGAATCATGAGGTAATGTATATGATAGACGGCGAACGCACCACGCCCAATGATCATCTTGAGGACGGTGAGTCGCCGGATCCTGCTATGGACAAGATCATGTACCTTGGTGATACATATTACAATGGTCCGGATGATTATGCGATAATGTGGAAAACCTGGGAAACAGGAGAGAAGCAGGAAGGATTTAAAGAATTCAATAATTCCTATGGCCATACATACTGCTACT
This sequence comes from Lachnospiraceae bacterium AB2028, assembly GCA_000621425.1. Classification (GTDB taxonomy): domain Bacteria; phylum Bacillota; class Clostridia; order Lachnospirales; family Lachnospiraceae; genus NK4A136. Next base: position 692,085 of record KK211275.1, on the reverse strand, counting down.
ACACACCTCTTGTTATCAACGGTGAGAAGATGGGACTTATTGCTACAGAGATAGAGGTCGACAGGGTAAATAAGGAAATCCTTGAGGATACGCTTAAGCAGCTTGCTATAATTGCACTTGTATATCTTGTTGCGACATTTGCCATAATCGAGGTTATAAGCCGGTCCATTACCGAAAGAATTGAAAAACTGGCCGGCCATGTCAGGGAGTATACAAAATCAAGGGAGTCCAGGGTTGCAGACAGCATAGACGAAAGCATTAACGGAACGGATGAAATAGCCGACCTTTCTGCTGCATTCAGCAATCTAATAAGGGAAGTGGAAAAGCAGATTAAGAGCCTGCAGTATACTTCCCAGGTACTGTCCGATACCAAGGCTGAGGTGAGAAAAGCCAGTGGTCAGGGCTATAAGGATATGCTTACTGGCATAAGGAACCGTAATGCCTTTGATGAAGAGGCTAAGAAACTTGCATTGGATATAGAGAATGAAAAGACAGAATTTGGCCTGGCATCGGTAGATATGAACGGCCTGAAGGCAATAAATGAAGAGTACGGCTACGATAACGGAAATCACGCAATACGAAAACTCTGTTTTATTGTCTGTCATGTGTTTGAGCATTCCCCTGTGTTCAAGGTGGGGGGCGACAAGTTTATGGTTGTCCTGAAGGGGGATGACCTTAGGAACAGCGAAAAGCTTGTTGCAGAGTTTAAGGCAAGGCTAAATAAATTAAGTGAGGACAGGGCCCTAAAGCCATGGGAGAAAGTGTCGGCTGCTATAGGCGTGGCATATTACGACAAAGATAGGGACCTAAGCGTGGAAGACCTTGCGGAGCGTGCAATTAGTGAAATGCAGCGTGACAAGGCTGAAATGAAAGAAGATTTTAAAAGTAAAGGTGAATGACGATGCTTGATGAAGAAATACGGAACGATCTGATATCGAAAGCATATGAGGCAAGAAAAAATTCCTATGCGCCTTATTCTGATTATCAGGTAGGTGCTGCTCTTTTATGCGAAGACGGAAACATTTATACCGGATGCAATGTTGAAAATGCATCCTACGGAGCAACAAACTGTGCTGAGCGTACTGCTGTTTTTAAGGCCGTCAGCGAAGGAAAAAGAAGGTTTAAGGCCATTGCCATAGCCGGAGGCTTAGGGGATAATATGGGTATGGCATATCCCTGCGGAGTGTGCAGGCAGGTTCTTCGTGAATTCTCAGAACCTTCTGAGATGATCATAGTAGTAGCCGGTAAGGATTTTGGATACAGGGAATTTTCATTGGAAGAATTACTTCCTGAAAGTTTTGGCCCTGATTTTAAGGATATTTGAAATGGATAATGCAACAGTGGTTTTTCTCGTCGCTTTTGCGGCATTTGTAGTCATTTTTATTCTGCTCGGACTCAGAGAGCGCAGCCGCCAGGAGAAAAAATTAAAAAAAGAGATTCATGAAGGCTATGGCAGTTTTAATACTGCAGGTATTTCTGCGGACAGAATGCAGAATATAAGAAAGTTTTACCAGGCTCACGCAAATGGGTATGTACTGGATGATATCACCTGGAATGATCTGGATATGAACCGGCTTTTTGCCAGGGCAAATGTCACATATTCTTCTGCAGGCGAGGAGGTACTTTACCATGTACTCCGTTCACCTTTGTTAAATGATAATGAGATCAGAAGGCGTGATGAGATGATCAGGTATTTTTCGGATCATCCGGCAGAGAGGGAACACCTGCAGTTTCTCTCGGCACTTAGCGGAAAGGAAAAAAGGTTTTCTTTTAGCGCTGTTTTATCTGATTTGGACGAACAGACTAAGAATGCAGGAAAGAATGCTAAAGGTAGTCTGCATATACTGGCACCTGTTATATTTACTGTAGGTATTATAGTAATGCTGATAAGCATTCGTTTCGGACTGATAGTATTTCCTGTTGCACTTATATTTAATATGGCGTGGTATTTCAAAGTAAAGCCCGCTATCATGCCGTTGCTTTCTGTAGTCCGTATCGTGATGCGGGAACAGAAAAGCACCGGGGAATTCATAAAGAATATTGATAAGATTTTTCCGGATGAAAAGTCGAAGGAACTCTTTTCGCCGGAGCTTAACAGCCTTAAAAATGCGTATGATAAGATGGGGGCTTTCAGGACCTATGTGACGCTGATAACCGCAGGGGATGTAGGAGCGGCATCACCTTTAGGTCTGGTAAAAGACTATGTCTACATGCTGCTGCACTTGGACCTTATAGTTTTTGAAAAAGCAGGCAAGGAACTGTTAAAAAATAAGGACGAGGCTGATAAGATCCATTTTACCTTAGGATATTTAGAGATGCTTGTAGCTGCTGCGTCCTTCAGGGAGGCCTGCGGGGATGTCTGTGAGCCTGTTTTTTCCGGAACAGAAAGTGCTGAAAATATTTACCACCCCCTTATAAAGAATCCGGTGAAGAACAGTTATTCACTTTCAGAAAATATGCTGCTTACAGGATCAAATGCTTCAGGAAAGTCAACTTTCTTAAAGACTATTGCGGTCAATATGGTATTGTCTGAAACCTTATGTTTTGCCTGTGCTGACAGCTTTACCACTGCATATCACAGGATATACAGTTCCATGTCCTTGTCGGATAATCTTCTGGCCGGAGACAGCTTTTTCCTGGCGGAGATAAAGGCGCTTAAGAGAATACTGGATGCAAAGGATGAGATGCCTGAGATAACCATCGCCTGCTTTATTGACGAGGTACTCAAGGGTACGAATACAGTGGAGAGAATTGCGGCATCAGCAGAGATACTTAAATATCTTAAGTCGAATGGGATTTTTGCCATGGCTGCTACCCATGACAGGGAACTTACGGAAATCCTTAAGGCTGAATATGAAAATTATCATTTCAGCGAGGATATGGATAATGATGACATTAGCTTTAGCTATAAGCTTTGTGCGGGTCCTGCGGCAACAAGGAATGCCATAAAGCTTATAGAGATAATGGGGTATCCGACTGAGATAACGGAAAAAGCTTCTGAAAGAGCCGGAGAATTTGAGGCTTCAGGAAAGTGGAGCCGGCCATAGACGGGAGGGTAAAATGCCAAAAGTAATGATATATACAGACGGTGCTGCCAGGGGAAATCCCGACGGTCCAGGCGGATACGGAGCAGTGATAAGCTTTACGGATTCTATGGGCGAGATCCATGAAAAGGAGCTTTCAGCCGGGTATAAAAAGACTACAAACAACCGCATGGAACTGATGGCTGCCATAGTGGCTCTGGAAACGCTGAACCGTCCCTGTGAGGTGGAGCTTTATTCGGATTCCAAGTATTTGACGGATGCCTTTAACCAGAACTGGATAGACGGCTGGATAAAGCGCGGCTGGAAGAAGAGCAATAAAGAGGCTGTAAAGAATGTGGACCTGTGGGAACGGCTTCTTAAAGCCGCTGAGCCCCATAAGATAAAATGGAACTGGGTAAAGGGGCATGATGGTAATGTCTATAATGAAAGGTGCGACCGTCTGGCAACATCTGCGGCGGACAATAATGCTGTTCTGACGGACGATTTTTGAGACTGGTTCCTGTTTTTGGGAAAGCGTTTTCTTAAAAATTTGCTTTTTTTGAAGAACAATCACGAAAAAAGCCTTATTTTAGCCGTTATGTAAACTTGAATTTGGTTCGGATATATTGACGCTATTGAGGTACAATGGTAAAATTTAATCGAGTTGGGGGAGAAACAGCTCACGGAAGGGATTCTGAAAAATGGATAAATTAATGTTGTTTTTGTTTTCGCCGGATGGATTTTTATCATATCTGGTAACGTACCTTGTTTATATCACTGCAATTGTTGCCGCTTTCTTCATAGGCTTCGGACTGAGAAAAGCGAAGAACAAAAGGACTGAAGGCGTGCAGGGAAATGATAGTCCTGAGACTGCTGCAAAAGCCTGAGTAGATAGGTATTAATTAATGACATCCGTAAGGGTGTCATTTTTATGAGATAAGGAGCGCCTATGAACATAAAAATAAAATATTTCACTGATAAGATTGAAAAACTTCGTTACATAGACGGAAAGTCCGACTGGATAGACCTTCGTTGTGCTGAAGAAATCAGCCTTAAGAAGGGAGAGTGGAAACTCATTCCGCTAGGCGTGGCTATGCAGCTTCCGGAAGGGTATGAGGCTCATATTGTTCCCAGGAGCTCTACGTTTAAGAATTTCGGCATAATACAGACAAATCACTGCGGTGTAGTGGATTCTTCCTATTGCGGTGACAATGATCAGTGGTTCATGCCGGCACTTGCCATAAGGGACACAGAGATACATGTAAATGACCGTATCTGCCAGTTCCGTATTATGGAAAATCAGCCCAAGATAGAGTTCGAGGAGGCTGAACACTTGGATGCTGCCGACCGGGGCGGATTCGGAACGACAGGAAAGAATTGATTAAATTTTGATACTGCTCCCTTTCTTGGGAGCAGTATGCTATCAGATTTGAGCTTTATAATATACAAATCTTGTAAATCACATAATAAACCATTATAATTAATCAAAATATTGTATTTTGGGGTTATATCGAAAAAATTATGTTTTTATCCCCAAGAAAGAGTTTGTATGTCAAAAGTTTTTGGCTGGCTTGACCGTCGTAAGGACGAGTCACTACAGTCATTTGACAACCGAATAAACCATCTTGCGGCATTTCATTCCGGCTATGCTTTCTTTATGTACGAAAATTATAGTTCGGATCTGTCGGCCTTTTCTGTATATGTAGTCTGGAACGGAGAATTCAACAGGAAATTATCACAGCGTCTGCCTGATGGCGGCTTTATGCTTCACTGTGACCAGGATACGGCAGTTTCCTTATTGAACAAAGGGGAGGGCCTGCCTGTTTATGTGAAGCTTCAGGCTTCAAAAGGAAGGCTCAGGGCTATACTTTTTGCTGTTGAAAATGACGGTGCCCTTTATGATATGTACTACAATGGCTGTCCTATCAGGAAGCCTGAAAATATATGTTTTGTTAGCCGTAAAAATGTCATTGTAGATGCTTGTGACTACGATGAATACAATGGCAGGGGCGTAAGCTTTAATGCAAGCTATAGTCCTGCTACGTTTAGCTTTGGCAAATACAGTCCCGTTAATGATGCTAACGGAAGCTACACGCAGGGGAGCTACACTGCTAAATTTTTTAATACTGGCAGCTACAGTACAGGCAGTTTTTCTGCCGGCAGCTATAATATAAGCGGATTTTTGCAGGGAAGCTATTCCTATGGAAGTTTTACGGCCGGAAGCTATTCTTTCACTGCATTTATGCTGGGGTCATATACTGCAGGTTCCTATTCATTTGGAAGCTATGCCTTTTCACATAACTGGGAATGGGAATATGCATTCGGAAGTTACAGCACATATAAGTGGTCAGCCGGAAGCTACTTTACAGGAAACTTTATGGGCGGCCAGTACAGGCTGGAGCAGTTCTTGCAGGGAAGCTATCGTCTTGTAGGCGGCAGCTATAATTTCTGGGGCTTCGGCAATTTCTTTGCAGGGAGCTTTAATATCGGCAGTTACAGCTGGCTCTTCGGATCCTTTGGAATGTCTGCAGGTTTAGCTCTGACAGGAAGCTTTGTGGGTGGAAGCTACCACTCGCAGATGTACAGGATGGCGGGAAGTTATTCCGGCGGCAGCTACGGCAGGGAATACTGGCTGTCAGGAAGTTATAATAATAGCTCCTTTGTACAGGGAAGTTTTGCAAGAGGATTTGCTGGCGGAAGTTACCGTGGATTTGAAGATGCAAGAAATGGAGAGTTCTATGGTAATGATAATAAGCAGGGCAATCGCTTTATAAATGATTCGAACTATGCACTTTGTAATGGCAATAGACCGGCAAAGAGCCGATTGAGTTTTATACCGAAGGCAGAGCTTGAACCATCTTTCAGGCTTATCGCTGAGATGGGATACGGACTGGATCTGATATGAATGGATTTTATTCGCTATGGACAGCACCGGGGAAGACCACCGGAGCAACGACAGTTGTTATGCAGGACTATGAACTGCTGATGCTTCTTCTGTCTTTAGCATCATATCAGAAGTACAACGGTCCTGCGAAGATGTATGCGGATGAGACGGCGCTGGAGTATCTGGAAAGCCTGTCAGTTGATAATTGTTTTAAGCGCGGGACGGAACTGCTCACAGTGCCGGAATGGATAGAACCACAGATGTTCTGGGCTGCCGGAAAGCTTGAGGCACTGAAGAGAGAACAGATGCCGTCCGTTATGATCGATACAGATCTTATTATCTGGAAAAATCTTGATTATGCTTTCGACAGGGATACAACCGATATAGCAGTGATACACAGGGAAGATATCACTGAATCAACATATCCGGATCCCCATCGTTTTAAGATGATGGACGGATATGCCTTCCCTGAAGAATGGGATTTTACGGTCAGGCCGGCAAATACGGCACTGCTTTTCATAAAGGACAATGAATTTAAGAATCGATATGTGGAACATTCCATGGAATTTATGAGGAAGAGTGTTCCTGACGGTGATAACCTCTGTCATATGGTTTTTGCGGAACAAAGGATACTTCCCATGTGTGCTGTTGCAGAGCAGATGAATATTTATGCTTTTTGTGATAATATGGATGCGCTCAGGGAACAGAAACTGTTCACTCATTTCTGGGGGCACAAGAACCTGCTGAAATTTAATCTGGGAGAACGGATGTCATACTGCAGGCGGATGATGATACGACTAAGGAATGAATTTCCGGATATGTATGAAGTGGCGGTGTCCATTGATGAGCTGAGAGTTTATGCATAAGTTTATAATTTTAAATTGATATAAATAGAAAGTGAGAAAAGAAATGAAGATCAGAACAAGATTTGCACCCAGTCCCACAGGAAGGATGCATGTAGGTAACTTAAGGACAGCACTTTACTCATACCTTATTGCAAAGCATGAGGACGGTGACTTTATCCTCCGTATCGAAGATACCGATCAGGAGCGCGAGATGGAAGGTGCTGTTGATATCATAAACAGGACGCTTGAGCAGACCGGACTTTCCCATGATGAAGGTCCCGATGTAGGCGGCGAAGTAGGTCCTTATGTTCAGAGCGAGCGCCAGGCGAAAGGGCTTTACCTTGAGTACGCAAAGAAACTTATTGATAAGGGCGAGGCATATTATTGTTTCTGTGACAAGGAAAGGCTTGCAACTCTTAAGACATCTATCGGCGAGGATGACAAGGTGATTACCATTTATGACAAGCACTGCCTTGGCCTTTCAAAAGAGGAAGTGGAAGCTAATCTTTCAGCAGGTATGCCTTATGTCATCAGACAGAACAACCCCAGGGAAGGACAGACCACTTTCCATGACGAAATCTACGGAGATATTTCCGTAGATAATTCAGAGCTGGACGACATGATACTTATAAAGTCCGACGGATTCCCTACATACAATTTTGCAAATGTTGTGGATGACCATCTGATGGGAATTACTCATGTGGTAAGGGGAAACGAGTACTTAAGCTCATCACCTAAGTACAACCGTCTTTATGATGCCTTCGGCTGGGAGGTTCCCGTATATGTTCACTGTCCTCTCATTACGGATGAAGAGCATAAGAAACTTTCCAAGAGAAGCGGACATTCTTCATTTGAGGATCTTATCGAGCAGGGCTTCCTTGCTGAGTGTATAGTTAACTTTGTGGCACTGCTGGGCTGGGCACCTGAGGGCGACAGGGAGATATTCTCACTGGAAGAGCTTGTTAAGGAATTTGATTATAAGAAGATCAACAAGTCTCCTTCTGTTTTTGACTATACAAAGCTTAAATGGATGAACGGCGAATACATTAAGGCAATGGATGATGAAAAGTTCAAAGAGCTTGCCGGTCCTTACCTTGAGAAATACCTTAAGCCCGGTCTCGATAGGAATAAGATCGGTGCAATGGTAAAGACCAGAATAGAAATCTTCCCGGACATTGAGGAGCTGGTTGATTTCTTTAATGAGCTTCCCGAATATGATACGGAGATGTACTGCCACAAGAAGATGAAGACATCAAAGGAATCTTCGGTGGAAGTGCTTAAAGATATACTTCCGTTATTAGAGGCACAGGAAGATTATTCTAATGATGCGCTCTATCAGATGTTACAGCAGTATGTTGCTGATAAGGGATACAAGAACGGCTATGTTCTTTGGCCTATCCGTACTGCAGTGTCAGGCAAGCAGATGACGCCCGCAGGCGCTACCGAGATAATGGAAGTGCTGGGCAAGGAAGAGTCTTTGGCGCGTATCCGTAAGGGTATTGAACTTTTAAGCAAGTAATCTTATACCCACACCGGTAGTTATTCTGCCGGTGTGGGAATTCTTATATTTTAGTCTATTGATCTTTATTCAGTTATTTCGAAAGCGGTAATCGCAGAGTTTCGAAGAAAAAAAGTGAAAATTAGTATACAGTGCGGTGGTGTGTATATGTTCCGTGCCGGCCTATGCATCGCATCCGTCAAGCTAGCTGCCAACAGTCCCTAAGGATTCGTACCATGTGAGCCAGCGAAAAGCACGCTGTCTCACAGACCTGTGCCGAATCCCAAGGGACTGTAGGCATCGGATCTTGCCGGCTGCGAATTTGCAAATTCGTCCGGCACGGAAGCATATACACACATTCAGTCGAGTGCATTGGAATAATCTGACTATTTCAGTGGGTTTCCTACAAGTTTCAGGAAGCTGGAAGACAATTATCATATACGAAACTCTATAAATATTTCGTGGTACAACAATCAATGCGCGTTCAATAGTTTGTATCAAGTAACATCAGAAACACTTTTGAAAAAGCGGAGTTATAAAAATTTCAGAAGGAGGAAAATTATGTCAGATCAGATGAACAATGAGCAAAAGCGGGCGGTCATGCATCTTGACGGTCCTATGATGGTGCTGGCGGGACCGGGATCCGGCAAGACTTTTGTCATAACAAGAAGGATCAGGAATATGATACAGAGCGGTATTGCGCCTGAGTCAATTTTAGTGATTACATTTACAAAGGCGGCCGCTGTGGAAATGCAGGAGCGCTTTGAGTCTCTAATGGAGGATGATATATCGAGTGTTACCTTTGGGACTTTTCACGGGATATATTTTAATTTTCTAAAGAAGTCGTTGGGCTATAGTTCTTCGGATATAGTCACGGAAAAAGAGAAACGGCAGTTTATAAAAGAGGCACTGTCTTCTTATCCGTCGGTTAATGCGGATGACTTTACAATGACTTACCTTTTGGATTCTTTTTCAAAAATAAAAAATGACGGTATATTGCCGGAAAGATATGAAAGTCCATGCAGGCTTGTGGACAAAGAAAATTTTGAAAAGATTTATTATGACTATGCGGAGATAATGCGAATTGCAGGCAAGATAGATTTTGATGACATGGTGCTTAAGTGCAGGCAGCTTTTCATTGAAAATCCGGAAATACTGGCAATGTGGCGCACAAGGTTTAAATATATTCTGATCGACGAATTCCAGGATATAAACCCCATGCAGTACGAAGTGATACGGATGCTGGCGGAACCGCTTAATAATCTTTTCATTGTCGGGGATGATGACCAGAGCATTTACGGATTCAGGGGATCTTGCCCGCAGATAATGCTGGATTTTCCAAAAGAATTCAAAGGAGCTGAAAGCGTGCTTTTAAAATACAATTACCGCAGCATTCCTGAGGTGGTGAACACGGCATGCAAACTGATAGGACATAATAAAAACAGGTTCAAAAAAACTCTGATGGCCGCGAATAAAGGAATGGGCGGAGTTAATGTGCTGGCATTTAAAGATAAGAAAGAAGAAGCTGATGGGGTGTTGAATCTTGTCAGAACCGGCCTTAAGTTTTTGAATGCAGATGACATTGCGCTGATCTTCAGGACAAATAGCTCGGCGGGTACATATGCTAAAGCTTTGTCGGAGGCAGGCATACCGTTTTACATGAAGGAAAAAATAAAGAATGTTTTTGACGGAACCATAGCTAAAGACCTGATGGCAGTCCTGTCATATGCAAACGGAAAAAAGACCAGGGAGAATCTGCTGCGGTTCATGAATAAGCCTGTAAGGTATATACGTCGCTGTGATATAGAAGATAGGACACTTATACGGATGCTGTATGATCCGGACATAAAGGATTTTGTGAAAAAGAATGTAAAGGAGCTGATCTATCATCTGGATACGCTTAATGGAATGCACCCTTTTGCCGGAATGAATTACATACGGAAGGTTATGGGATATGAAGCATTTATGATAAAAGAAAATGAAAAGCGTGGAATACCAAAAGCAGAAACTATAAATGAAATGGATGAGATAACGGATTCCGCAAAGAACACTGACAATTATCTGCACTGGCTGGAAACCATAGAGGAATATGAAGAAAGCCTGAAAAATGCGCAGAATGAGGAATCAAGGGACGGTGTACAGCTGATGACAATGCACGGCTCTAAAGGTCTGGAATACAGGATGGTGATAATCCCTGATCTTAATGAAGGGAATATACCTTCAAAGAAATGTGAAAAGCCGGCAGAACTGGAGGAAGAGCGGCGCGTATTTTATGTGGCAATGACCAGGGCCAAGGAGAAACTTTTTCTCTGCCATCTTGAAAAGAACCGTGAAAAACGTATTACACCCAGCAGGTTCCTGAAAGAGATAAAATGATGGTGCTTTGATTTGACAAAACGTAAAGGAAAGGTACAATGAAAGGATACGCAAATGCGAAGGAGAAAACAGCATGATTCGTTTTCTAAAAATGTTTCAGAAGACTGTAGAAATGTTCCCTGACAGGGTGGCTGTAGTTGATAGGGACGGAACAAGAAGTACAACGTATAGACAGCTGTATGATCAGGCTGCAAGAGTCAACCACTGGATGAAGGCACACGACATCGGAACAGAATCGGTGGCTGCTATATATTTCACTAAAGGGGTAGAGTACATTGCTACACGGATTGGAGTGATAATGGCAGGTGCAGCCTGGGTTGGCCTTGAGGATATGATGGGGAGTTCCAGGGGCAAGTATGTGGCTAAGGACTGTGGCTGTAAAGCGGTTTTTGATATGCATTTATGGGAAGAGGCTATGCAGATGGAACCTTCCTATGATTTTGCAGATCCGGATGATCATGATCTGGCCTTCTTTATTTATACTTCCGGCAGCACAGGGGAACCCAAGGGGGCTGCAAACGAGTATGGAATCTATGATCTGATAATGGAAGGCGTTAACGGATTTGTTGGCCCCTATGCTTTTCCTGATGGAAGAGAGGGAAAGCCTGTTCCGGTGCAGTTTGCACATGTACTTCCTGAGACCTTCGTTGGTGGAGTACTCATTACTGTTGGAATTCTTAGTGACCAGAGTACTATACATGTGATTTCACCGGAAATGACCAGGGACCTGAAACAGCTTATCCGTTATTTTGTTGAGCATAAGATTGATACCACTTTTATGACACCTACATTCCTGAATCTTGCAAATACGATTCCGGAACTGTCACTTAGGGCAGCTTTTACAGGTGGAGAAATCGTATCCGGGGTGTTCAGTGACCGGTTTGATATTGTTAATGTATATGGAGCAAGTGAGTTCGGTTACCCGTCCTGTCTTTTTACTCTTGATCGTTCATATGACGTGACACCTATCGGGTATCCTGTGGGGGATACGGATTTTCGGCTGATCGATGAAAAAGGCAATGAATCGGATGAGGGTGAGCTGGTCGTTTACCTTCCCTGGTCTCGGGGTTATCATCATCTGCCCGAGGAAAACGAAAGATCAACATGTTTTTTGAATGGAAAGAAGTATTTTAGGACAAATGATATTGCAAGGCGGGATGAAAAAGGCTGCTATACCATTCTCGGAAGAGCCGATGACATGATAAAGATCAATGGTAACAGGGTCGATCCTTCTGAAACGGAAAAAGCAATGAAGGAAGCTTTTGGCCTTGATTTCTGCGTGGTAAGACAGATAAAGCAGGGGGAAAAGACGTCTCTTTGTGCGTGGTACACCGGAGACAGTGTGCCGGAACCGGAAAGTGCGACGAGCATCCTGCTTAAACATCTGCCATATTATATGATACCGTCGTACTATATGCATATTGATGAGATACCGCTTAATGCAAACGGAAAGGTGGACAAGAGGGCTCTTCCGGATCCGGTAATAGACGGACATACACATCCTGTAACAGTTCCGGAGAGCAGGAACGAAAGAATCCTTAGTGAAATGTTAGAAAGGATTCTCAAGACCGGAAGAACAGTAGGTATTGATGAAGATTTCTTTGAACTTGGGGGAGACTCTATTTATGCCATGCAGATCGTTGCAGAGGATGTTCTTCCGGGACTTGATATTTCCATGATCTATGAAGGAAGGACTGTAAGGAAAATCTGTGCCCTTTATGCGGAGAGGAATACGAAAACAAATAACAGGAAATCCGATGAAGACCTGCATTTACAGGCACCCATCAATAAGAGCCAGGAATATCTTATCGAGTATGAGCATAAGTATCCTGATTCTACCATGCTTAATCTTCCGATAAGGTTCAGTCTGAGGGAAGATGTGGACCTTCAGAGGCTGGCTGATGTTGTAAAGGAGGTTATCCGTAAGCATCCTGCACTGCTTAGTACTATCGAGATATCCGGAGACGGTGGATATATTCAGAGGTATGTGCCGGAATTTGATCCGGATTTTCCCGTGGAGAAGGTTACTGATAAAGAACTTGAAGAAATCTGCAGCAGTTTTGTAAAGCCTTTCCGCCTGGATGGAAGTCCGATGATGCGCTGCAGGATACTGGAAGGCGAAACGGAAAAGGTTCTTCTTTTTGATGTGTATCATGGTATCTGCGATGGATGGTCCCTTGGCAAGATTTTTGAAGATGTAGGACTTGCTCTGGAGGGAAAAGATATCCCGAAGGACTACTGCTTTGAGCTTCTTCATGAGGAAGCGGATAGAAAAGTATCTTTATCTTGGCAGAAGGATATGGAATACTTCCGTAATCGTTATGACAGGGAGAATTTTGATTCTTTGCCAAAGCCCGATCATATAACGAATGCGAATGAGAGTGCATATCTGACCTGTCTTTTTGATTTCGACAGGGATGTTTCGGAAAGAGTAAGCCTTAAATACCGGCTGGGTAAAAATGGCTTATATCTTCTTGCGTCAGCTATGGCAATAGCAGAATATAATAAAACAGAGGATGTACTCATATCATGGACATGGAACGGACGTGCAGATTCCCGTATAAATAACTCGGTCGGAGTATTCTTTAAAGATATTCCTGCATCCTTCCATATAGAAAAAGATGCCGATGTCCTATGGCTTATTAAGGAAACCAGGGAGCAGATTGAAGAAGGTATTGTCCATGGGCATGCTTCGTACTTTATGGAGACCGGGGCTTACAAGGGGAAAGACCTTCTTTGCTTTTTATATCAGGGCGATATGTACAGTTATGAACCGGATTCGATTACAGCAAATGCAGAAATGATGGATAAAGGCTCTTATGCATGCAACAATGCTCTCAATGTTGAGATACTGGAGAGCTATGATGAATATGGCGTGATGCTGAATTATAACGGAGCAATGTATGATGAGGTCAGCATGGAAAGATTTGCCGGGCTGATCTGTCAAAAATGTACTGAGATAATAGCTGCCTGTGAGGGAATGGGATAATTATGACTTCTAAAAGAACTTTCATATCATCTAAATACTATTCAATGCTTACAGGCGGTACGATATCGGCTATTCTTGTGTCCGCTGTTGTTATGTCGGATACGATCATTGCGGGCCTTATAGTTGGCGAGAACGGAGTAAACGGCGTTAATCTTGTGATGCCTGTATATGCGCTGGCTAGTTTTTTTGCACTGGTCTTTTCGCTGGGGGCTCCTATCATATATTCGCGTCAGATAGGTGCATTTCAGAAAGAAGAAGCGGATAGGACTTTTGGAACAGGGCTGTTAACCACAATTGTCATAGGCGTGATCCTCTTTCTTTTGCTTATCGTTTTTGGCGATTCTTATTTTCGGTATACATGTGACCATGAACAGATCCTTTCGTATGCAAATTCCTATTTAAAGTGGATGAAATATGTGGTCCTTCTTACCCCTGTAAATGTATTTTTATCCGGGATGGTCTTCTCTGACGGTGATGAGACTATAAGTGCCATAGCAAATATAATTTCAGGTCTGGGCAACATTATCATATCTGTTCCGCTTTGTAAAATGATGGGGACAGAAGGCTTGGGACTGGCTTCTCTTATCAGCCTTGTAATAGCACTTGTTGTTCAGTTCATTCATTTTACAAAAAAACGTAATTCCCTTCGGCTCAACCTTTATTTTTCACCGAAGATAGTCGGGAATATCGCTAAATACAGTATCGTTGATTCAAGCACTTATCTTTTCTTAGCAATTTTTACGTTTTGCTGCAACCTTCTGGTTGTTGCAAGTTTTGGTCAGGAAATGCTGATATTGTCTTCGGTGATCATTCTGGTAAAAGAAGTACAGCTGGTATTTGATGGTATAGGGGAAGCGATAGCTCCGCTTATAAGCCTTTATCTGGGGGAGGAAACATATGACGGCGTCCGTGAAATATGGAACCACGCCAAGAAAACTGCAGCTATCGAGAGTATCGTTGTTACTGGAATAATACTTTTATTTGCACCATTGATCATCCGTGCGATGGGTATTACGGACCCGGCTACAGTGAATATGGCTACCTGGGAACTGCGTATCATTTCTCTCAGTCTGTTCTTTACCTGCCGTATTTTTCTTGACTCATCCTATTACATTCTTATTGATAAGATTTCATTGGGGGTACTTGTCTGCGCACTCAGGGATTTAGTGATATCGCTTCCTTTGGCTACGCTTGGTATACGTATCGGTGGTGTCTATGGCATGGCTGTAGGACTGATGCTTGCCCAGCCCCTTGGTTATCTGATCTCGGTTCTTTATGTAAGACTTCGATATGGCAAGGATGCTTATCCATTGTTTATTTCGGAAAGAAATGCCGGTGCAGAGACTATGTTTTATGAGCTTGAAGTGGAGCAGGATAGCGTAATGTCTGTCAGGGATGCTATTGGAGAAGATCTAAAAAAAGCAGGTTATTCTGAAAAGACCGTTAACAATGTTATGCTGCTGGTAGAAGAGACCCTGATGCTGATAAATGATAATAATCCGGGGAAAAAAGTATTGGCAGAATGCTCGTTAGTGCCGAGGGAGCATATTACCCTCATCATTAAAGATGACGGTGTCATCTTCGATCTTACCGATAATGAAATGGAGGTAGGGTCTTTGAGGAAATATGTTATCTCAAATCTTGCGGAACATATTTCCCCAAAAAGAAAACACTTCCTGACGTTAAGCTATAATCGAAATGTGTTTGAAATCACTTCGGATAAGTCACTGTAATCCGTTGAACATCTGCTCGTCAAGGTATTCGTCGAATGCGTCTGCTGCAGCGTCGTATTCTTCATCATCGTCAATATAATGGAGGTCAGGATTTCCTTCGGCGTCTTCTGAATAACCGTAGATCCAGACATCTTCGCTGATGGGCTTTTCATTCTCATCAACAGGCAGGATGGCTATATAGTCCTTCTTGTCACATTCAAATATAGTGATTATCTTGCAGGTGACGGTGCCGTCATCAAGCTCAATATCAACGAACATATCTTCATCGTCGTTTGTATTTTCAGTTTTGGGATTTACATTCTGTTTTTTCATAATTAACCTTTCTAACCTGTTAGCTGTGAGCTACGCAAAGAATACAAATTTTCAAGTTTCAAAAAAACTGCACATTTGTATATATTGTATGACTTGTATCTTATGGTTGCAAGGCTGATAATGAGCGCTGAATAGCGGGTGTCGGATGAGTATGGTATAATTCCGGAATGTGGGTTTGATCCGTTTTGTTTAGTTTTAGCAGGAGTGGAAAGATGAGAAATACAATACAAAAATGCACTGCGTTTGGTAAAGTGTCATATTTGATATTCTGTTTTATGACGGCTGTTTTAATGAGTTTTGTGCTTGGCGGATGCGGACTGACAAGTGGCAATGACAGCGCAGATATTTCGGCTGCAATTGATGAGGTAGAGGAGCAGTACGACATCAGCCTCAAAATTAAAAATAAGGCTCTTTTTCCCGGAGGTGTCAGCTGTGATATCACAGTAACCTGCGAGGAACTGCCGGACGAAGAACTCAGGGTATTTCGATTCGATGAGTATTCAGAAACACAATGCGATTATATTTATGTTAAATACGGTGACCAAGCGTATGAAAGGATATGTGAGGTCATTCATACCGTATTGCCGGATGCCAAGATAGTGGTAGAGGAATCCGGATATAATCACTTCTATGGGACTATGTATGATAAGAATACGACGCTTGATTATTATCTGCGGAACAATATGTTCAAGATAGATACCGTCATATACGGCGAATATGATGAAGGCGAAATCCGTGCATTGTATAACGAGGCTGCAGAGCTGCTTACTGATAACGGCATCGACAGTTATGGATTTGCCATATATGTGATGGACAATGAAGATGCAGTTAATAAAGTGAAGACGTATGAGCATATGCCGGATTCACAGGCCTATGGCGGCGTGACAGGAGAGCATATCAAAATATATGCATCGAACAGCCAGGACAGATTATCGGATTATGTAGCTAAGGCTGATGATCCGGATGAACTTAATATAGTGTTCAAGTGATGATTTCGGTGTTATCATAATATGAACATATTCAGTAATATATAATTTTTTTGAAATAAATTTAAAATCAGGAGGAAAATGAAATGCAGTTTGAAACATTACAGAAGGATATGATCGCAGCGATGAAGGAGCACAATAAGGAAAGGAAGGATGCTATTTCATCCGTGATACAGGCAGTCAAGAAGGTGGCAATTGATGAAGGCCACAGGGATGATATTTCAGAGGATCTGGTAGACCGTGTGATCCTTAAGGAACTTAAGTCCGTAAAGGAGCAGATAGATTCCTGCCCTGCAGATAGAACAGAGCTTAAGGCTGAGTACCAGTTCCGTTATGATGTGATCAATGAGTATGCGCCTAAGCTTATGAGTGCTGAAGAGGTTGAGAAACTGCTTAAGAGCAAGTTTGCTGATGTGATCGCTACAAAGAACAAGGGTCAGATCATGAAGACCGTGATGCCTGAACTTAAGGGCAAGGCTGACGGCAAGGTTATCAATGAAGTGGTTGCTAAGCTATGCTTATAAAGTGCGGGGATGCCGGTTTGTTATTTGTAGCGATAGAATAGGCAGAAAGAAGAAAAATGAAAAAGTATAAGTTAATAGGATTGGCTGTATCGGCAGCTGTCGCAACGGCAGTTTTGTCAGGAGGATGCACTGACAAGGCTGATGTTGAAAATGAACAGACAGAAGAAGAGCAGGAAGTGACGGAGCCTGATACAGAAAATGATGATGTAACTGAGGAAACGGATCCTTCCGAAGATGATAATGAGGGAAAAAGTGCTGTCGGCACCTGTAAACCTGACAGCTTGTATTCTCTGTCAAAAGAAATGCAGAGCCAGGAAAAAATGATGACCTATGCCGTAAATATGGTGGATGATCTTCAGCTGGGGGACATAGGAGATCTGGTTCCTGCATATAAGGATATCGATCTTGACGGTGACGGACTTACGGATGTGATAGAAAGAAACGGAGCAGGCGGATATGTTTTCTCATATATGATCAGTTTTTCTGACGGGGCCAAGATCGGAACGGCACAGAATTCAGGCTCGCCAAACGAAGGTGAGGTCATAGAATTTTACGATATTGACGGTGATAATATCGATGAGCTGCTAATAACACATTTCACAGTCGGTACCGGCGGACCTGTCTTCTGGAACACTTATTTTTATGTAAGAGGTAATGATGGTGTATGGCAGACAATACCCGTGATCGATAATGATGGTAATATTTGCTGCGAGGGGCTTGAGAAACTGCTGGAGAACCGTGGCGAACGCATTGCTGACATAGAGCTTACGGATGAAGGCGTGGCTGTTCTTGCTGATTTTGGTGAAAAGGACGGACCGAGCCAGACTTTTAGCTATGAAGCTTTCCTGCTTGTCCCGGATCTTGAACACATAAAGGATGGTACGGCTTCCGAAGCTGATGCATTTGAATGCCGTGAACTTTCACCGGAAGATGCAGCAGCGTACTGGCCCTATGATGTTACAGAGGATACTATCGGTTATCTGCATACCGAAACGCAGGAAGAAGAAACAATACCTGAGTGCTATCTGTATGTGAATTCTTCATATGGCTATGCGACACTTTATACAGGTCCCGGAGCAGGCTATGATGTAATATGTCAGATACCCAATGATGAACCCCTGGAAGTTTATAAGGATGAGTCTACCGACAAGGAGGGAACGAAGTGGCGTAAAGTCGCATATTTTCTCGGAGAGGGAGACGATCCCTGGGTAACGGGATGGGTCGAGGATGCGCTGGTAGAGTGATCCGCAGATTCTGATAAAAGACAAGATCAAAGGTGATCACCTCATTGGGATCACCTTTTTTATATGGCTTTTTCATATGATTGCGGGAAAGCCGGGTTTATGATAAAATACTTTAGTTAATTTGTGCAGCCGGGAGAAATGCGGAGGTATGCATGCAGCCCTGGAAACATTTTAAGACAATCACATATCACCGTTTCCTTGTCTGTATCGGATGCTTTAAGATCGGACTGTACTGGCAGGGGCTGACTCATGACCTTTCAAAGTATATGCCGGTAGAGTTTGTAAATGGCGCAAAATATTATCAGGGTTTTGAAAGCCCGAATAACGGTGAACGGCGTGCCAAAGGCTATTCTGAAGCCTGGCTTCACCATAAGGGGCGGAACCGCCACCATTTTGAATACTGGCTTGACTTTACGAAGATAGGTCCTAATGCTGAGGTGGCACTGCGTCCCATAAGGATGCCTGACAGGTATATAGCAGAGATGTTCATAGACCGGGTAAGCGCTTCAAAGGTATATTTAGGCGACAAATATACGGATGCAAGTTCGTTGCAGTATTACAGGCACGGTGATGTCAGGGAGTTCCTTCATCCCTATACACAGACGCTGCTGGAAACCTGGCTTATAATGCTTGCAAAAAAGGGCGAGTCTTATACCATTGCCTGGATAAGGCATTTCCTAAAACTTCCGCAAAAAAGGCGGACGGAAATAGTCCTTAAGATGGTTCACGGCGGAATCACGAAGGAACAGCTGTTGGAACGGATCGAATATAAGTAATTATCATAAAATATAAAATTTGATTTGATGCGTCCTGGTTACGCATCGGGAGGATTAAAATGATAGGTGACAAAAAAGTATTATTCAGCGGAATGCAGGCAACGGGAAATCTTACCCTTGGTAATTACCTTGGCGCCCTTAAGAACTGGGTTACGCTTTCGGATGAGTACGAATGCTTTTATTCCGTTGTGGATATGCATTCGATAACGGTAAGACAGGATCCGGCAGAACTCAGGCGGCGTGCAAGGAATCTTTTCATCCTTTATGTTGCGGCAGGACTTGATCCCGAGAAGAACTGCATCTATTACCAGTCACATGTAAGCTGTCATGCAGAGCTTGCGTGGATCCTTAACTGCTATACATACATGGGCGAGCTGCAGAGAATGACACAGTTCAAAGATAAGTCTGCAAAGCACGCCGACAATATCAATGCAGGTCTTTTCACATATCCCGTGCTTATGGCTGCAGACATCCTGCTTTATCAGGCTGATGTGGTGCCTGTGGGTAAGGACCAGCTCCAGCACCTGGAACTTACTAGGGATATTGCACAGCGTTTCAACGGCGTATACGGCGATGTGTTTACAATTCCCGAGCCTTATCTTGGTAAGGCAGGTGCAAAGATAATGAGCCTTCAGGATCCTTCAAAGAAGATGTCAAAGTCTGACGAGAATGAGAATGCATCCATTTACTTAATGGATGATCCTGATGTGGTAATGCGTAAGTTCAAGAGGGCAGTGACCGATTCAGAGGCGGCAGTAAGATACCGCGATGAACAGCCCGGAATAAAGAACCTGATCGATATTTACTGCGCTTGCACAGGCAAGACGCCGGAAGAGACTGAGAAGGAATTTGACGGCAAGGGCTATGGCGATTTCAAGATGGCTGTAGGTGAGAGCGCGGTGGCTGTTCTTAAGCCTTTGCAGGAAAGATGCAATGACCTTGCAAAGAATAAGGATTATATAGATAAGGCTATCAAGGAAAATGCCGAGAAAGCAGAGTATTATGCACAGAAGACCCTGCGCAAGGTACAGAAGAAAGTCGGTTTCCCTGAGAAGATAAGATAATTCTCGATAGATAGCTGTGGAACTTGTAGGAAAACAACACTGGAGGGCTTGCAAATGTCAAAATATTCAATGATGGAACTCGCTGAAAACAGGAATGATATGTACAACGAGCTGGTCAAGTACTGTATGATGTCAGGCGCTATAGACCAGAGCCTTTACACGGAATACGATGTTAAAAGAGGTCTCCGTGATTCAAACGGAAAGGGCGTTCTCACAGGTCTTACCGAGATTTCGGACGTTAGCGGTACCCAGGTAGTGGATGGTGTTAAAGTTCCTGCCGAAGGTTCACTTTTTTACCAGGGATACAGTGTTAATGACCTGGTAAAAGGCACAGAAGGAACCCGTTACGGCTTTGAGGAGATTACATATCTGCTGCTTTTCGGTGATCTTCCCAATGAAAGCCAGTTCAATTCATTTAAGGCTATCCTTGCAGACCTTCAGGAGCTCTCTGCTGATTTTGTCCGTGATGTCATTCTTCACAATCCCAGCAGAAATATAATGAACTCACTGCAGAAGGCAATCTTAAGCCTTTATTCCTATGATGATAATCCGGAAGATATTTCCGTACAGAATGTTCTGAGACAGTGTCTGCAGCTTATCGGAAAGACACCGCTTATGAGCGTTTATGCATATCACGGTTACAGGCATTTCATCCTGAATAAGAACCTTGTTATCAGGACTCCGAAAAAGGAGCTTTCAACTGCAGAGAATATCCTGAATATGCTCCGTCCTGACGGTGAGTTTACGCCCCTTGAAGCACAGGTACTTGATACTGCACTTATTCTTCATGCAGAGCACGGCGGCGGTAACAACTCTACATTTACGACCCATGTTGTTACTTCAACCGGTACGGATACCTATTCAGCCATCGCTGCGGCTATCGCATCACTTAAAGGTCCCAGACACGGTGGTGCTAACTTAAAGGTTCAGAGGATGTTCAGCAACCTTAAGGACAATATTTCATCTCCGTCAGATGAAGACAGTATTAAGAACTACCTGTCAAAGGTTCTGGACAAGGAGGCTTTTGACAAGAGCGGCCTGATATACGGAATGGGTCATGCAGTATATACGCTGTCAGATCCCCGTAAAGTCCTTCTTAAGGAGGCTGCAAAGGCCCTTGCTGAAAGCAAGGACAGGATGGAAGAGTTTGAACTCTTTGACAGGGTTGAGAGGATCTCTGCAGAGCTCATAACCGAAAGACGCAGGGTATTTAAGCCTGTCTGTGCTAATGTGGATTTTTACAGTGGATTCGTATACTCAATGCTTGGAATCCCTGAGGAGCTTTTCACCCCGATATTCGCCATTGCGCGTATATCAGGATGGAGTGCGCATAGACTGGAAGAACTGGTTAATAATGGCAAGATAATCCGTCCTGCATACAAGTATGTGGGAACTCACAAAGAGTATCTGTCCATAGAGAACAGATACTGGTAAAAGAGGTGCTTTATGGCTGCTAAGGATAAATATGTAGCTTATGTTTCCTGCTATACCCAGGGAAGTCCCGTGGGCATCAGGGTTTATGATGCGGATATCAAAAACGGCACGCTGTCCGAAAAGGAAAAGATAAATATTTCCAATTCGTCATACATGTGCATATCCCATAACGGAAAGTATCTTTATTCCATAACTGACTATGGCGTGGAGTCGTACAATATACTTCCGGACGGTACTCTTGAGACTGCATCAGCTGCATCAATTAACGGCATGAGGGGATGCTATCTTTCCACTGACTACGAAGATAAGTATATCTTTGTAGCCGGCTATCATGACGGCAAGATCACAGTGCTTTCTTTAGGTGAAGACGGTACTCTCGGCATGATAACCGATGAGATATACCATAAAGGTATCGGAAGCATTGTAGACCGTAATTTCCGTCCCCATGTAAACTGCGTCAAGATGACCAGGGACAACAAATATCTTTTAGCAGCGGATCTGGGCATAGACCAGACAAAGGTTTATAGCTTTGACCATAAGACAGGAAAGCTTCGTATGGTTGATATTATCCACTCTGAACAGTATTCCGGTCCCAGGCATATCAAAACATCAAAGGACGGAAAGTTTATCTATATCATACATGAGGAGAAGTGCTATATCGCTGTGTATGAGTATACGGAGAAAAACGGCGCGCCTAATTTCGAGCAGATAGAAACTGTACTTACGATAAATGATTACCATACGGATGACTCTGCGGCAAGTGCGCTGAACCTTTCTGCAGATTACAAATATCTGGTGGCATCAAATGTTGGCGACAACAGTGCAGCCATATTTAAGATCGATCAGAAGACAGGAAAGCTTGAGAAGGTCCTGTGCCTTCCAATCAGCGGAATGTATCCTAAGGATGTTGCACTGTTCCCTGATAACAAACATCTGATTTCCCTTAACCATGAGAATAACACGATGACCTTCTTTGCTGTTGATTTGGATAAAGGGACCCTGGCCATGAATGCAAAGGAGATACGCATCGACCAGCCGAACTGCATCGTGTTCCATAAGTTAGGATAAATATGGCTAGTTCAATGGAATACAGTCTTATACTGAATCTCTCAATTGACATGGCATGTATCCTGGTGTCAATGGTCGCCTTGATGGGAGTGCTTGCATGGGTGAGGGTACTGGGCAAAAGCGGTGCATATGCAGGTATTCTGTTAATACTCAATATCCTGCAGATCACGGCAAATGCGCTGGGGCTTTTCTTCAAGGGCACTACACTGGGGTATGCCCATACAGTACTGCTTTTTTCTAATTTCTTTGAATTCTTTTTTGAGTATGCATTAACTCTTTGCATGGCTATGTATATCCTTAGCTGTTTTGATAGTGACAAAAAGACCAAAGGATGGCGGATAGCAGCTTTTGTTGTTTTTGGACTGTCAGAACTGCTGCTTATAATATCCCAGTTCAACGGGATGTACTATACCATCAGCAGCACTAATTATTATGAGCGCTCAGAAGGATACTTCATTTCTCTTATAATGGGAATTCTGTCCCTTATGCTTAATATTGTGATGACTATCAGGTTCAGGGACAGGCTGGAGACGAGTCAGCGCAGGGCGATATTTGCATATCTGATTTTGCCAAGCGTGGCCGCTGCACTGCAGGCTTTCCTGTACGGCATATACTTTATGATGCTGTTGGATACCCTGGTGCTCAATATTCTTTTTCTCAATATGCTTAATATCCAGGCAAGGAAATATAAAGAGCGTGAGCGTGAGCTTGCGAATGCAAGGATGGATGTAATGCTGACCCAGATTCAGCCCCACTTTATGTATAATGCCCTTGCAGTCATAGACAGGCTCTGCATAAAGGATCCGGAGATGGCAAGGCAGGCCCTTGCAAATTTTTCGAACTATCTTAGGTTCAATATCAATACCCTGAAAAAAAGGGAGCTTATTTCTTTTGAGGATGAGCTGCGTCATATAAAGGCATATCTGTCCCTTGAAAAAATGCGTTACGGGGATATGCTCAATATTGAATATTCCGTTAGCTGTGTTAAATTTCTTCTGCCGCCGCTTTCCGTTCAGCCCCTTGTTGAGAATTCCGTAAAGCACGGACTTAGCGATAAAGAGGGCGGAGGAACCGTAAAGATATCTGCCGAAGAGACTGATACAGGCTTTCTTGTCTGCGTGGAGGATGACGGAATTGGCTTTAAGCCGGGAGAATTCAAGGGCAACGGAACCCATATCGGTATAAAAAATATCGGCATAAGGCTCGGTGAGATGTGCGGCGGATGCCTTAAAGTAGAGTCGGTACCCGGCGAAGGGACAAAATCCTATGTGTATATCCCAAAGCAGAGTGAGGTTGCACGTGAGTTCTCATAGTTTATTGGGATTAGTATTTGTGCCGGCAGATTTAGGTTTACATAAATTTTACTTGAAAAACTGCCGTTGTTTATAATATCATTTAGAAAATGACTTTTAGTAAGTTGATTGATCGGCATGGAGGATTAATATGAGGATCATTGCGGTTGATGATGAAGCGCTTGCGCTTGAGACCCTGACGGATGCCATAACAGAAGCTGCGCCTGACGCTGAACTGCATTCCTTTAGGGACGGTAAATCAGCTATTGAGTATGTTAAGGACAATCCCTGTGATGTTGCATTCCTTGATATCCGTTTACGCGGCATGACGGGACTCTATCTTGGAGTTCAGCTTAAGAGCCTTTGTCCGTCCATAAATATCATATTTGCTACCGGCTACGATGAGTATGCGCTTGATGCCATGAAGATGCATTGCAGCGGGTATCTTTTAAAGCCTATTCAGGTGGAGCATGTAAAGGAAGAACTGGCTAATCTCAGGACGCCGCAGCCTCCTGCAAAATCCAGGATACATGCCCAGACTTTTGGTAATTTCACGCTTTTCCTTGACGGCTATCCTGTTGAGTTTGAAACTAACAGGAGCAAGGAGCTTTTGGCTTATCTTGTTGACCGTAGGGGAGCGAGAGTAAAAAATGGCGAAGCTGCAGCTGTCATATGGGAAGAGAATGACAATATAGCCTCAGTTCAGACTCAGCTTAGAAAGGCAAAACAGGGCCTGCTGTCTTCACTTAAGAAGGCGGGCTGTTCGGAAATACTCATATCCGGCCACAATGATATGGCTGTGGATACTACAAAGATGAGCTGTGACTATTGGCAGCTCCTTGAAAATGATGTAAGAGTTCTTAATAGTTTCTGCGGAGAGTACATGTCTGAATACAGCTGGGCAGAGATAACCCTTGCCGGCATTGAGAGACAGGTACTGTATTGATTAATATAAAGATTTGGATTTTGTGTTACGCCGACAGCTTTGCTGCCGGCGTTTTTTAATATATTTTTTTCAGGTGCTCCATCTTTGAACCCATATTCTCAAGCAGGGCGTCAAATACGGTTATGGCTGTCATGCATTCCACAACAACAACGGCCCTGGGAACTATGACGGGATCATGCCTGCCTTCAATCGTGAGTTCCGTGCTTTCGAATTTACCGTTCTCATTTTTGCAAACGGTCTCCTGTGGACGGAATATCGAAGGGGTGGGCTTGAAATAAGCCCTGATCTTTATGGGGGCTGAGCTTGACATACCGCCGAGTATTCCGCCGGCATGGTTAGTTTCAAAAGAAACTTTTCCTTCTTCTGCAGCTCTCATACGGTCATTGTTTTCTGAACCGTTCAATTCTGAAACCGCAATGCCGTCGCCGATTTCAACAGCCTTGACTGCGCCTATGGAAAAAATAGCATGGGATAGGGTGGCGTCTAATTTGTCAAATACCGGTTCCCCGATGCCCACGGGCAGGCCTGTAACTGTGCAGTATATGCTCCCGCCTACTGAATCCCTTTCTTCCCGGCATTTTGTTATAAGCTCTGTGGCAGCATTGTCCAGATCTTTATCCGGCATTACGCTGTGGAGAGAGTAGGCGGTCTTAAGGGATTCGATGCTTATATTTTCAAGTGTTTCAGCTGGCACGCTTACGCTTCCTATGGATGCGGTAACGGCATGAACTTCTATTCCAAGGGTTTCCAATGCATTTGCGGCAATGGCGCCTGCAGCCACTCTTGCTGCTGTCTCCCTTCCGGAAGACCTGCCGCCGCCGCGGTGGTCCCTTACGCCGTATTTTTCTTCAAAGCAGAGGTCTGCGTGTCCGGGACGGAATGTGGTCTTAAGGTTTCCGTAGTCCTTTGAATGCTGTGATGTGTTGCGTATCATAAGGGAGATAGGGCATCCTGTGGTCACGCCTTCGTAAACGCCGGAAAGTATCTCGACTGTATCGCTTTCGCTTCTTGAAGTAGTAAGGGCAGATGTGCCGGGCTTTCTGCGGTCAAGGTATTTCTGTATGTCTTCTGCTGACAAGGGGAGCCCTGCTGGACATCCGTCTATAACTGCGCCAAGGGCAGGCCCGTGGGATTCCCCCCAGGTGGTCACCCTGAAATTTTTTCCGAAAGTCGATCCGGCCATTTTTATCTCCTTCTGCCGTATTTAAGCGGCAATGCAACACTATTCTTTGACTTTTGGCTGCCTAAACATTATCATTATGAATTGCAGACAGTGAGATTATAACATTTTTATGCATTAAACAGAAACAGTTATTAGGATTTCGCAATACGGAGGCAGAATTGAAATACGAGGTAATAACAACTGAAGGCCGCGCCAAAAGGGCAGTGATGGAAACTGTTCACGGTACCATACAGACCCCTGTTTTTATGAATGTGGGAACAGTAGCTGCCATAAAGGGCGCTGTGTCGGCAGAAGATCTTGAGAATATCGGCACCCAGTTGGAACTGTCAAATACATATCACCTGCATGTAAGGCCGGGAGACGAGGTCATAAAAAAGATGGGTGGCCTGCATAAGTTCATGAGCTGGAACAAGCCCATACTCACGGATTCAGGCGGATTCCAGGTCTTTTCCCTGGCAGGGTTAAGGCGAATAAAGGAAGAGGGTGTGACATTCCAGTCACATATTGACGGCAGGAAGATCTTCATGGGACCCGAAGAAAGCATGCAGATTCAGTCCAATCTGGGATCTACCATAGCAATGGCTTTTGATGAGTGTCCTCCTGCACTGGCAGAGAGGTCATATGTGCAGCCCAGCGTTGACCGTACTACCAGATGGCTTGAAAGATGCCGTATAGAAATGGACAGGCTTAATTCCCTTGAGAATACCATAAATAAAGAACAGCTTCTTTTCGGAATAAACCAGGGGGCAATCTTCCCGGATATCCGCATAGAGCATGCGAAGCGCATCACGGAAATGGACCTGCCGGGCTATGCCATAGGCGGCCTGGCTGTGGGCGAGAGCCATGAGGAAATGTACCACATTCTGGATGAAGTGGTTCCTTATCTTCCGCAGAATAAACCGGTTTATCTAATGGGAGTAGGCACGCCTGCCAATATCCTTGAGGCAGTGGACCGCGGCGTGGATTTCTTCGACTGCGTATATCCTACCAGGAACGGAAGGCATGCCCACCTTTATACAAATAAAGGCAAGATAAATCTTATGAACGCAAAGTATGAAACGGACGATCGTCCGATAGAAGAAGGCTGCCAGTGTCCCGCATGCAGGCGCTTTTCCAGGGCATATATCAGGCATCTGCTGAAAGCAAAGGAAATGCTGGGGATGAGGCTCTGTGTACTGCACAACCTTTATTTTTACAATCACCTGATGAAGGAAATCAGGGATGCCATAGAAGGCGGAGTGTTTTCGATGTATAAGAAGCATAAGCTGGAGGCTTTGGAAGGGGAAAACTAAGAAATACATACCTTTTTTCCTTTTATGTGTCTGTAAATGCGCAGCCCATTCGCATTCCGCTACGCTACATGCTCATGTCGCGCTGGCACGATATCGTATGGCTTGTGAGCATGCTCCCGCCTTGTTCAATTGCTCCATCCGGCACCGCTTGTAGAAACGTGCAAATTCGAATTTGTTGAGTAGAAACAATTTTTGTATAAGGTGAGTTGAAATATAGAAAATCATAAGCTAATTGTGGCAGATATCGTGCATTTATGATAAGATTACAAATTAGCTGCCGAAAAAGAGTTTATCGGCACAAAGTATCAGTTTCTTAGGAGGAAAAAATTATGGATATCAATATGTTACTTACAGATGCTGCAGCAGCCGGAACTGAAGGCGGTATGGGCAGTGTGGGCCTTACTTACGGTATTTCTATCGTAGCAATGCTTGCAATCTTTTATTTTCTTATGATCCGTCCCCAGAAGAAGGAACAGAAGAAAATGCAGGAGATGCTGCAGGAGATGGAAGTCGGCGATGTTGTAGTTACCACAAGCGGTTTTTATGGTGTGCTTATCGATATCACTGAGGAAGATGTTATCGTTGAGTTCGGAAGCAACAAGAACTGCCGTATCCCGATGAGAAAATCTGCTATCGCTCAGGTAGAAAAAGCAGAAAAATAAAGCGAGGTTAATTTGTCATGAAACTGAATATAGTATGTATTCCCGGTGACGGTATCGGTCCCGAAATTGTTACTGAGGCAAAGAAAGTTTTGAATAAAGTGGCAGAACTTAACGGCCATGAAATGGACTTTACAGATATCCTTATGGGCGGTGCGTCCATTGATGTACATGGCGTGCCGCTTACTGATGAGGCTATAGAGACAGCTAAGGCTGCGGATGCAGTGCTTATGGGGTCTATTGGCGGTGACACAAATACATCCCCCTGGTATAAGCTTCCGCCTGAAAAGAGACCGGAAGCAGGCCTTCTTAAGATAAGAAAGAGCCTTGGGCTTTTTGCAAATCTCCGTCCTGCAATCCTTTATCCCGAACTCAGGGGCGCATGTCCTTTAAAGGAAGAAATATCCGTTAAGGGTTTTGATATGCTCATTATGCGTGAGCTTACCGGCGGACTTTATTTCGGTGAGAGACATACTGTAGAGAAGGATGGCCAGAAAGTCGCTACGGATACGCTTACATATTCAGAGAGCGAGATCAGAAGGATCGCTATAAAGGGATTCGAGATCGCTATGAAGAGACGCAGGAAAGTTACCAGCGTGGACAAGGCAAATGTCCTTGATTCTTCAAGGCTCTGGAGAGCTGTTGTAAACGAAGTGGCAAAGGATTTCCCTGAAGTTACGGTTGAGCATATGCTGGTTGATAACTGTGCAATGCAGCTGGTAAAAGATCCTTCACAGTTTGATGTGATCCTTACCGAGAATATGTTCGGCGATATTCTTTCTGATGAGGCTTCAATGGTGACCGGATCCATCGGAATGCTTGCAAGTGCTTCACTTAACGATACTAAATTTGGTCTTTACGAGCCCAGCCACGGATCTGCCCCTGACATAGCAGGAAAGGACCTTGCTAACCCCATTGCAACCATTCTTTCGGCTGCAATGATGCTCAGGTACAGCTTTGACCTTGATAAGGAAGCTGATGCCATAGAGACTGCAGTAGATAAAGTCTTGAAGGATGGTTACAGGACAGGCGATATCATGTCTGAAGGCTGCAAGAAGGTTGGCTGCAAGGAAATGGGCGACCTGATCGCAGAGCGTATATAAAAGGGAACCTGAAAAATCCTTAGGGTTCAAAAATCATAATATAAAGAACATTAACAAAGCCGCATTAATGCGGAAGAAGGAGGAAACAATGAACAGTGATGCAGTACTCAGAGGTCTGCAGCAGGCACCTCACAGAAGTTTGTTTAATGCACTTGGTTTTACCGAGGAAGAAAAGAAAAAGCCTTTGATCGGTATCATTTCATCTTTCAATGAGATCGTCCCCGGTCATATGAATATTGATAAGATTACTGAAGCTGTAAAGCTTGGCGTAGCTGAAGCAGGTGGCATGCCTGTAGTAATGCCTGCCATTGCTGTCTGTGACGGAATCGCAATGGGACATACAGGAATGAAGTACTCACTGGTGACCCGTGATCTGATCGCTGATTCTACTGAGTGTCTTGCAAGGGCTCATGGTTTCGATGCTCTTGTAATGATACCTAACTGCGACAAGAATGTTCCCGGTCTCTTAATGGCTGCTGCAAGGGTTAATGTTCCTACAGTGTTTGTTTCAGGCGGCCCTATGCTTGCAGGCCGTGTTGACGGAAGGAAGAGATCGCTTTCTTCAATGTTTGAGGCTGTAGGTTCCGTATCTGCAGGCACAATGACAGAGGAGAAACTTGCTGAGTACGAAGAAAAAGTTTGTCCTACCTGCGGTTCCTGTTCAGGTATGTATACTGCAAACTCCATGAACTGCCTGACAGAGGCAATCGGTATGGGACTCCGCGGAAACGGAACCATCCCTGCTGTTTATTCAGCTCGCATACGCCTTGCTAAGACAGCAGGCTACAAAGTAATGGAGATGCTTGAAAAGAATATCCGTCCCAGGGATATCATGACGGAAGATGCATTCATGAATGCTCTTGCTGTTGATATGGCACTTGGATGCTCCACAAATACTATGCTCCATCTTCCTGCTATTGCTCATGAGGCTGGCGTAGAAATCAATATGGAGATCGCAAATGAGGTTTCCGACAGAACACCTAATCTCTGCCACCTGGCACCTGCAGGTCCTACATATATGGAGGACTTAAACGAGGCAGGCGGCGTATATGCAGTCATGAACGAGCTCAACAAGAAGGGCCTCTTAAAGACAGACTGCCTGACTGTTACCGGTCTGACAGTAGGAGAAAACATCAAGGATGCTGTAAATAAGGATCCTGAGGTCATCAGACCTATAGACAATCCGTTTATGCCTAACGGCGGTATTGCAGTGCTTAAGGGTAATCTTGCACCTGATACCGGTATCGTAAAGAGAAGCGCAGTTGTTCCTGAGATGATGGTTCATGAAGGACCTGCAAGGGTATTTGACTGCGAAGAGGATGCTATCGCTGCAATCCTTGGCGGAAAGATAAAGGAAGGCGATGTTGTTGTGATCAGATACGAAGGACCTAAGGGCGGCCCCGGCATGAGGGAAATGCTCAATCCTACATCTGCGATCGCAGGAATGGGACTTGGAGCATCTGTTGCACTTATCACTGACGGAAGATTTTCCGGTGCTTCAAGGGGAGCTTCCATCGGCCATGTATCACCCGAGGCTGCAGTGGGCGGACCTATAGCATTTGTTCACGAAGGCGATATCATCTCCATCGATATCCCTGCTAACAAGCTGGATGTCAAGATCTCCGATGAAGAGATGGCAAAGAGAAAGGCTGAGTGGAAGCCTGTTGTAAAGGAAGTTACGGGATATCTTGCAAGATACCGTGAGCTTGTTACTTCCGGAAATACCGGTGCGATACTTAAGATCCCCGGAAAAGACTGAACAATTACTAAAATAGTATCAGGAGGAAGAGATACAGATGGCAGGCAGAGCAAAAAATGCTTCAGCAAAAAGTGATGCAGTAAAGAAAACAGCAAAGACAGGGAAAAATGCTCCACGTGAGCTTACAGGCTCACAGATTGTTGTTGAGTGCCTGAAAGAGCAGGGCGTTGATACTGTCTTCGGTTATCCCGGAGGCTCTATCCTTAATATTTACGACGAACTTTATAAACATTCATCAGAGATAAGACATGTGCTTACAAGCCATGAGCAGGGCGCTGCCCATGCGGCTGACGGCTATGCAAGGGTTACCGGAAAAGTCGGAGTCTGTCTGGCTACCAGCGGCCCCGGCGCGACCAATCTTGTTACCGGTATAGCAACTGCGTATATGGATAGCGTGCCCCTTGTTGCTATCACCGCAAATGTTACGCTTCCCTGGCTTGGTAAGGATACCTTCCAGGAGGTTGATATCGCAGGCATTACCATGCCCATAACAAAGCATGGCTATATCGTAAAGGATGTTACACGCCTTGCAGATACCATCAGGAGGGCTTTCCAGATCGCAAAGAGCGGAAGACCCGGACCTGTGCTTGTGGATATCACAAAGGATGTGACTGCTGCAACCTGTCTTTATACACCTGCAAAGCCTGTTATGCCTGTTGAGAAAAAGCAGTATGACAGCGAGGATATCAAAAAGGCTGTTGAGCTTTTGAAAAATTCCGAAAAACCCATGATCTATGTGGGCGGCGGTGCTGTAATAAGCGGCGCTTCAAAAGAACTTGCAGAGTTTGTAGAAAAGCTTGACGCACCAGTCTGCGGCTCTCTTATGAGCAAAGGCTCTTTTGATGAAAATAATGACAGGTATACCGGAATGATCGGTATGCACGGATCCAAGACCACCAACAGGGCAGTATGTGAGTGCGACCTGCTGATTTCACTGGGCGCAAGGTTCTCTGACCGTGTAGTATCCAATCCCAAGACTTTTGCATCACAGGCTAAGATCCTTCACATTGATATTGATGCTGCTGAGATAAATAAAAACATTCAGACTACCTGTGCTGTTGTAGGCGACTTAAAGGAAGTGCTTTCCCTTATAAACAAAAAACTTCCTGCCCAAAAGCATACAGATTGGATGAAGCATATAAAGACAATGAAAAAGGAGATGCCGCTTTCATATGACAAAAGCATGCTGACCTGCCCATATGTGATAGAAGAGCTTTACAAGGCTACTAAGGGAAATGCCATAATCTCAACGGATGTTGGACAGCATCAGATGTGGACAGCTGAGTACTATAAATTCAAGGAGCCCAGGACCTTTATCACGTCCGGCGGACTCGGTACCATGGGATATGGTCTCGGTGCTGCTATCGGTGCTAAAGTGGGCCGTCCTGATAAGGTAGTCGTTAATATCGGCGGTGACGGGTGTTTTAGAATGAACATGAACGAACTGGCAACAGCATCAAGGTACAACATCCCTGTTATCCAGATCATAGTGAATAACCATGTGCTGGGAATGGTAAGGCAGTGGCAGACCCTTTTCTACGGCGAGCGCTATTCACAGACCGTGCTGGATGATGCAGTTGATTTCGTGAAAGTTGCTGAAGGCCTTGGCTGTGAGGCAGTGCGCATCACAAAGAAGGAAGAGGTTGGTCCTGCAATAAAGAGGGCACTTAATGCAAAGGGACCGTTCGTCATCGATTGCCAGATAGAGAAGGATGATAAGGTGTTCCCCATGGTTCCAGGCGGAAAGCCCCTTGATACAGCTTTTGATGCAGATGACCTGGCAAAAGAAGAAGGCTGATTAAGAATAAAATCTTAATTGACTTAATAACATGTTTGGTAGTAAACTTTTATAGTCTTTACTGAAAAGACGCAACATACATTTACCTACAAGGAGGAAAAAGAAGTGAGCAGAGTGTACAATTTCTCGGCCGGACCGGCAGTATTACCCGAGGAAGTATTAAAAGAAGCTGCAGAGGAGATGCTGGATTACCGCGGATGTGGAATGTCCGTTATGGAGATGAGCCACAGGTCAAAGGTGTACGACGAGATAATCAAGACAGCTGAGGCTGACCTTCGTTCACTTTTAAATGTTCCCGACAATTATAAAGTGCTTTTCCTTCAGGGCGGAGCACACCTTCAGTTTGCTCAGATTCCCATGAACCTTATGAAGAATAAGGTTGCTGACTACATCGTTACAGGTCAGTGGGCTAAGAAGGCTTTCAACGAAGCAAAACTTTACGGTACAGCAAACAAGATTGCATCATCCGAGGATAAGACATTCTCTTATATACCTGACTGCTCAGATCTTCCTATATCACCTGATGCAGACTATGTATATATCTGTGAGAACAATACAATCTACGGAACAAAGTTCAAGACCCTTCCTAACACAAAGGGCAAGACTCTTGTTTCTGATGTATCTTCATGCTTCCTGTCTGAGCCCATGGATGTGACAAAGTATGGTCTCATCTACGGCGGTGTTCAGAAGAATATCGGACCTGCAGGTGTTGTTATCGTTATTATCAGAGAAGACCTTGTTACTGATGATGTACTTCCCGGAACACCTACCATCATGAAGTATAAGACTCAGGTAGATGCTGATTCACTTTACAATACACCTCCCTGCTACGGAATCTATATCTGCGGCAAGGTATTCAAGTGGATACAGAAGATGGGCGGTCTGGATGCAATGAAGCAGATCAACGAAGAGAAGGCTGCAGTGCTTTATGATTACCTTGATGAGTCTGCAATGTTCAGAGGAACAGTACGCAAGGAAGACAGATCACTTATGAACGTTCCTTTCGTAACAGACAGCGAGGAGCTTAATGCCAAGTTTATTGCCGAGGCTAAGGCTGCAGGATTTGAAAACCTTAAGGGTCACAGATCCGTAGGCGGAATGCGGGCATCCATCTACAACGCTATGCCTATCGAAGGCGTAAAGGCACTTGTAGAATTCATGAAGAAGTTTGAAACTGAGAATAAGTAATTCTGATAATAGAGAGGTAAGTTAAAATGGCTTATAAATACAATTGTCTCAATCCCATTGCAAATATCGGATTGGATAACTTTTCAAGCGATTATGTTAAGACTGATGACGTAAATGAGGCTGATGCCATCCTGGTAAGAAGTGCCGCAATGCACGATATGGAGCTTTCAGACAAGCTACTTGCAGTAGCAAGAGCAGGTGCAGGCGTAAACAATATCCCGCTGGATAAGTGCGCTGAGAAAGGAATCGTAGTATTCAACACACCCGGTGCTAATGCAAATGCTGTTAAGGAGCTGGTTCTTGCAGGTATGCTTATCGCTTCCAGAGATATCGTAGGCGGTATAGAGTGGGTAAAGAGCGATGCTACTGATGAGAATATCGCAAAGGTTGCAGAGAAGGAAAAGAAGAAGTTCGCAGGTACAGAGATACTGGGCAAGAAACTTGGTATCATCGGTCTCGGTGCTATCGGCGTAAAGGTTGCAAATGCTGCAATGAGCCTTGGCATGGATGTTTATGGTTATGATCCTTATCTGTCTGTTAAGGCTGCTTGGAGCCTTGAGTCAGGTGTTCATCATGTATCTGATGTAAATGATATCTATAAGCAGTGTGATTTCATCACCATACATGTACCTCTTATGGATGCTACAAAGGGAATGATCAATAAGGAAGCCATCGACCAGATGAAGGAAGGTGTTATCATTCTTAACTTTGCCCGTGATCTTCTTGCTGACGAGCAGGCTGTTCTTGACGGCATTGCTGCAGGTAAGATTCGCAAGTACGTTTCCGACTTTGCTAATCCTACTACAGCAGGCAAGGAAGGTGTTATCCTTCTTCCTCACCTTGGTGCATCTACTGCAGAGGCAGAAGATAACTGTGCTGTTATGGCTGTTGATGAGATACAGAACTTCTTAGAGAACGGAAACATAATCAACTCTGTTAACTATCCTAATGTTGATTCAGGTGTGTGCCAGACTGCAGGCAGAATTACCATCTGCCACAAGAACCTGGCAAATATGATCACAAAGTTCACCGCACTTTTCGGTGACCAGGGCATCAATATTTCCAACATGGTCAACAAGTCCAAGGGAGATTATGCATATACCCTTATCGATGTTGATTCGCCTGCAAATGATGATATCATTGCTAAGCTTAATGCTATCGATGATGTTATCAGGGTAAGGGTAATAAAGTAATTATCAAGTAAAATCATATTATTTAAGATAAGGTCGGCTGTTAGCCGGCCTTATTTTGTGCAATAAGCATCGGGGTATTCGGTATGATAAAAACAATTGGAGAAATAGCCCATTTTAGAGTATAATTATACAGAATATGTGGTCTGTGAGCAGACTGCATAAATTAAATACTACCGGAGGAATATACAATGGCAATCATCAGACCGTTTAAGGCAGTTAGACCGGGAAAGGGAATGGAAAGCAAAATAGCAGCCCTTCCTTATGACGTATACAGCAGGAAAGAGGCTAAGGTTGTCGTGGATGCGAATCCCGAATCTTTCTTAGCAATCGACAGGGCTGAAACACAGTTTGACGACAGCGTGGATACATACGCTCCCGAAGTATACGCAAAGGCATCCGAGATGCTTAAGGAACGCATCACAGATGGACGTTTTATACAGGAAGAAAAGGCTGTTTATTATATCTATGAGCTTACAATGGACGGCCGTACACAGACAGGCATTGCTGCCTGCGCATCCATTGATGATTACCAGAATGCAGTTATAAAGAAGCACGAGAATACAAGGGCTGACAAGGAAGAAGACAGGATACGCCATGTGGACACCTGCTCTGCACAGACCGGCCCTATATTCCTTGCATACCGTGAGAATGCTGTGATAAACGAGGTTGTTGAAAGAACCAAGAAAAACGAAGCACTTTATGATTTCGTTTCTGATGACGGTATCAGACATCGTGTGTTTATCATAGACAATGATGCTGATATCAAGGCTATAGGCGAAGCTTTTGCAGGCATTGATTCTATCTATATCGCTGACGGACACCACAGATGCGCATCTGCAGTTAAGGTAGGACTTAAGCGCAGGGCTGAGAATCCCGGATATACCGGAGATGAAGAGTTTAATTTCTTCATGTCTGTTATCTTTCCTGATAAGGAGCTGATGATCATGGACTATAACAGGGTTGTCCATGACTTAAACGGTCTTAATGCAGACCAGTTCATGGATAAGATGGCAGGATTCTTTGAAATCGGTGAGCCGGCTGACAGCGCATACAAGCCTGTGGCAAAGGGGAATTTTGGAATGTACCTTGCAGGCAAGTGGTATAGCATTACCATAAAGGATGAGTACAGGAGTAATGATCCCGTGGACGGTCTGGATGTTGCAATCCTTCAGAAATATGTCCTGGATGACATCCTTGGAATAAAGGATCCCAAGACCGATAACCGTATAGAGTTTGTTGGCGGAATAAGGGGTCTGGATGAGCTTAAGACCAGGGCTGACGGTTTTGATAACGGCCTTGCATTTTCAATGTATCCCACATCAATAGCTGAACTTTTTGCTGTGGCTGATGCAGGAAGGCTTATGCCGCCTAAATCCACCTGGTTTGAGCCGAAGCTTAGGAGCGGTATATTTATACATTTGATCTGATACTGAAAAATAAGAGAAGGGGTTAACTGATGAACAAGAAACTTTACAACATGATGGACTGGGCGAAGATCGAGGAAGTGGTATACGGTGAGTGTGACGCACCTGATGAATTTCTCGGCTCCCACAATGTGGGCAGGCAGTCCCTTATTCAGTGTTTTTTTCCGGGAGCCGAAAATGTGTATGTCTATGTGGATGATACAAAGGGCACCAGGGGCAGGACGGTAAAGGAAGAAGTAAAGATGGAAATGGCTGACGAAACCGGATTCTTTGCGGCGGTCCTTCCCGGAATTGACCGTTTTGATTATAAGTATCATATTGAATATCCCGTAGAAGAAGAAAAGGGAGAATCCGATTCCGAGGATGATGCTGATGAAAAGAAGACCTCTTCATTAAAAAAGAAAAAGCCCAAGAAGTACCGCATAAGGGATATCAGGGATATTTATAATTTCCGTCAGGAAATTGCTGAGACTGACGAGGACAGGTTTTTATCCGGTGCGGACAATAAGACCTATCTCTATATGGGCGCACATAAAAAGAGCGTAAAGAATGTCCGTGGCTGTATGTTCAGGGTGTGGGCACCTAATGCTATTAGGGTGAGCGTTGTGGGTGATTTCAATGAGTGGAACGGCCTGGAAACGCCCATGAACAGGCGTAACCGCAGCGGTATATTCGAGCTTTTTGTTCCCGGTATTGAAGAAGGGGACAATTATAAATTTGAAGTGGTAATGCACGGCGGTGCAAAGACCATGAAGGCTGATCCTTACTGCTTTATGCAGGAGGCAAAGAGGGACGGCGCAAGCCAGGTTACCTATGAGTCCTCATATGACTGGGATGACGCAAAGTGGATGAAGGAACGCAAAAAGGCGGCATACATTCCAAAGGAGCAGGGAGAAAAGGATTCGGACAAAGCAATTCCCCTTAATATTTATGAAGTGCCCCTTTCATCCTGTGGCACGGAAGGTGAAAATGTAAATATTGCAGAGCTTGCTGATGGGCTTGCAAAGTATGTAAAGAATATGGGCTATTCCCATGTTTCGCTTATGCCTTTTATGGAATATCCGGATGATAATTCCTGCGGCTACCACCCGGCGCTTTTCTTTGCTCCTACATGGCGTTATGGTAAGCCGGATGACTATAAGCGATTTGTAGATAAGATGCATAATGCAGGCATCGGTGTCATAATGCAGTGGACTATCACTGACTTCAGCAATATAGAGTCCGGCCTTGGCGGCTATGACGGAACCAGCATCTATGAATACGGCGACTACCGTATGGGCATGGATCCCAGGACAGGTATGTTCATATTTGATAAAAAGCGTCCTGAGGTAAGGGAATACCTTCTGTCATCCCTTAGATATTGGGCGGAAGCATATCATATCGACGCTTTTGTATTCTCAGATGTTACAGGAATGCTGTATCTTGATTATTACAGAAATCCCGGTGAGTGGACGCCGAATATGTACGGCGGCGTGGAGAATCTCGATACAATTGATTTCCTTAAGGAAGCCAACCGCATGCTTCACGATATGAACGATGGCATATTTACCATTGCGGAAGAGTCCAGCGGATACAGCACTGTTACCGGCAAGGGCGAGACTTCCCTTGGCTTTGATTACAAGGCTGATCCTAATTTCACCAATGAGCTGGCAGATTACCTTTCCAAGGATCCGATTGAGAGAAAGCATTATCATCAGGAGCTTACTGACAGCACTCTCTACCAGTACTGTGAGAATTACATACTTCCCGTGACACATTCACATCTGGATTTCGGTCAGGGCGGCCTGTATTCCAGGGTAAACGGCGACGAACTTACCAAGTGGGAGAATTTAAAGCTTTTATTTGCTTATCAGCTTTTCCATGTAGGAAAGATGTCCACATTTATGGGCCAGGAAATAGGCGTATCAGATTCTTTTGATGCAGGCAAGCGTATAGACCTTAATACATACAGCGAGAGCCAGCAGTATTTCAAGAATTTCATCAGGGATCTGAACCGTTTCTATACAAAGCATCCGGCTCTTTCATCCGATACTTCGGAAGAGGGATTCAAGTGGGTGGACGAGAACGCCATAGAGAGCAATGTGCTTTCGTTCGTGAGAAAGAACGGTAACGACGAACTGCTTGTGCTGTTCAATTTTGCGAATGTTGATTATCCGAAATATGAGACCGGAGTTCCCGAGGACGGAAAGTATCAGGAGATGCTCTGCTCAGCTGATGAGGCATATGGCGGAAGCGAGTCCGCAAATCCTAACCTGATCCTTGCAAGGGATGAAAAGTGCAACGGTTTCGATAATTCAATCTGTGTACACTTAAAGCCTTTGTCTGTATCGGTATTTGCTTATCTTCCGTATACAAAGGAAGAACAGGGCATCATCGAGAAGCGTAAGGCTGAAAAGATCAGGATCAAAAAGGAAGAAGAGCAGAAAAAACTCATGATATCTGACGCAAAGGAAAAGATCAGGGAAGACATTAAGTCAGAGCTTGAAAAGAAGATCGCGGAGGCCGAGGCTAAGATCGCATCCGGCAGCGAGTATAAAGGCACGAAAAAGAAGAAGTAAGATATGTTCATTTATGATCTGATAAATTTTTTTGATGGACTGTTCGGTGCCGGTGATGTACCGGCGTCCGTTTCGTCAAATGCAGCTGTGGCCGTAGGACAGAGATGGTTTTTCAGGGGACCGGAAAGTTCCGGAAGTGTTTCTTCTGATATTGCGGCAGGTATTGATGCAGTATCCGCGAACTCTGTTTCCTGTGATACCACATCCTCTAATGCTGCTACAATCTCGGAGGCGGCTGCGGAAAGCGTGGCTGAGATCACGGAAAACCTAAGTGCATTTCAGCAGTTTATGCAGACACTGCCTACCAGGGCAACGGCTTTTGCTATAAAAGCTACCTTTGCACTGATCATACTGGTTGGAGGATGTTACCTTATCAAGATCATAAGGATCATCCTTAGGAAATCCCTTGAAAAAGCAAGGGTGGACCTTAGCATAAGGCACTTTATTGATTCTTTGGTAAAGGTTTCTCTTTTTGCGCTGCTTTTGATTTATATCGCATCGTATTTTGGTGTGGAAACTACCAGTTTGGTTGCGCTGTTAGGTAGTGCCGGTGTTACCATAGCTCTTGCAATACAGGGAAGTTTGTCCAATATCACCGGCGGTGTCCTTATACTGTTGCTAAAGCCATTTAAGCTTGGGGACTATATCCACGAGGATAACAACGGCAATGAGGGCGTGGTAAAGGAAATCGGGCTTTTTTATACAAAGCTCCATACCCTGGACGGAAGGACTGTGGTACTTCCCAATGGTCCCCTTGCCAATACATCACTTATCAATGTGAACATGGCGCCTATGCGTCAGCTAATTCTTACGGTGGGGATCGCGTACGATGCTGATATAGATAAGGCGCGTGAGGTTATATTGAAGGTGCTTGGGGGATGTGAACTGATCCTTAATGACCTTCCCAAGAAGGTATATGTGGAGTCCTTAGATTCTTCTGCTGTCACGCTTGGAGTAAGGGCCTTCGTTAAGAATGAAGACTATTTCGAGGCTAAATGGTATTTCACAGAGCATGTGAAAAAGAGCTTTGATGAGAATGGTGTTGCGATTCCTTTTGATCAGCTGGATGTGCATATCAAGGATGCGGACAACTCTTGATTGATAGTAACTGTTTAGAACCTTTGTAGGGGATACTGAATACTTACATTTTTTACTTGTAAAATGAATCATTAATGTTTATAATTTTGTTTGTTGCTGAAATAGCTCAGTCGGTAGAGCACTTCACTCGTAATGAAGGGGTCGAGGGTTCGAGTCCCTTTTTCAGCTGAATAGCCGTCTTAACGGACGGCTTTTATTATGCTTAAATCGATACATTTTATATTAATAATGTGATAAAATACTATCTGATGCTTATATCAAAAATATAAATGTAGGAGGGTTGGATTATGGCATTGAAATCTTTTAAGAAAATCGTAATGGCAGCGCTGGCTCTGTCACTGTCAGCATTTCTTGTTATGCCTGTGCAGGCAGCTGATAATGCCGGTGCAGACGAGCGGGTAGTTGCTCGTGGTGGGGATAATTACATAGACGGTTTTGATCCCGTCTTCTATGCAAATCAGTATCCTGATGTAAGGGCAGCGTTCGGAACGGATCCTGCACTTTTATATCAGCACTATCTGCTCTGCGGAAAAGCAGAGGGAAGATGGCCCAATGCTGCAGGCCCTGCCGGAACATCAACTGCTGCATCATCCAGTTATATAGACGGATTTGATCCTGTATTTTATGCATCAAAATATGCCGATGTAAAAGCAGCATTCGGAACAGATCCTGCACTTCTTTATCAGCATTATCTGCTTTGCGGAAAGGCAGAGGGAAGATGGCCTAATGCTGCAGGTCCTGCCGGCTCATCATCAACAACAGTAGTAACGCAGCCTACCGGACTGCTTACAACAGCAGGCACATATCTTCCTGAAGAATATGTCTACAACAAGATAATGGGAAGAAAGAATGTTCCCGGATATACCGAAGGTACATATTATACGAATGGAACACATTACTATAATACTGTTTCATGCGAAGGCTATGGTCCCGGACATTTCCTTGGGATGGGCTGCTATGGATACATGATGGATATGCTTGAGTATGCAACTGACTATCAGTGCCCTATCGTTCAGATCCCTGCATCCTGGAATAACCTTCCTGTACTGCATGTAGGTGACAGCCCCCGTACCAACAATGATCAGCATACTGTTGTTATAACAGAAGTACATGCTGACGGACATACTGTAACGGTTACTGAGGCAAACTATAATTCAAGCGTACACTGGGGCAGAGTGATCGATCTTGCTAATCCCAGTACAGGACTTGTATATATTGATACCATCTGGGCAAGATAATTAATTTAAATTAAGATTTATAAAAATGCAACGGCCGTTCACTTTTGTGGACGGCCATATTTAAGGAGGATTTTCTGTAATGGAGAAGTATGGCGTTAACGAACTGAGAAGAATGTATCTTGAGTTCTTTGAGAGCAAGGATCATCTTAAGATGAACAGCTTTTCACTTGTTCCCCACAATGATAAGTCGCTTTTGCTGATAAATGCCGGAATGGCACCGCTTAAGCCTTATTTCACGGGACTGGAAACTCCTCCGAGAAAAAGAGTTACAACCTGCCAGAAATGTGTCCGTACCGGTGACATCGATAATGTGGGTAAGACTGCAAGACATCTGACGTTTTTCGAGATGCTGGGTAATTTCTCTTTCGGTGATTATTTTAAGCACGAGGCAATCAAGTGGAGTTGGGAGTTCCTTACCGAGACTGTTGGCATGGATCCGGACAGGCTTTATCCTTCGATTTACGGTGAGGATGACGAGGCTTTCGAGATCTGGAACAAGGAGATCGGAATACCGGCTGAAAAGATCACAAGGTTCTACCGTGATCCCGAGACAGGCGAGTGTGACAATTTCTGGGAGCATGGCGCAGGTCCCTGCGGTCCCTGTTCAGAGATTTATTACGACCGCGGCATAAAGTA
Source organism: Lachnospiraceae bacterium AB2028 (assembly GCA_000621425.1). Taxonomy (GTDB): domain Bacteria; phylum Bacillota; class Clostridia; order Lachnospirales; family Lachnospiraceae; genus NK4A136. Next base: position 649,962 of record KK211275.1, on the reverse strand, counting down.
TGGATGCGGAAAGCCTGACTGCAAGGTGGGCTGCGACTGTGACAGATTCATGGAAGTCTGGAACAATGTATTCACACAGTTTGACGGTGACGGCAAAGGCGGATATACGGAGCTCGCAAATAAGAACATCGATACCGGCATGGGTCTTGAGAGACTGGCTGTAGTTGTCCAGGATGTTGATTCCGTATTCGATATCGATACCATGAAAGCAATCCGTGACAGAATATGCACTCTGGCCGGGGCAACGTACCAGACCGATGAGGAAAAGGATGTTTCCATAAGGCTTATCACAGACCATATCAGAAGTTCGACCTTCATGATCTCAGACGGCATCATGCCTTCCAATGAAGGAAGGGGCTATGTGCTGAGGCGTATAATCAGGCGTGCAGCAAGACACGGCAGGAAGCTTGGCATAGACGGTCTCTTTATGGCAGAGCTTGCTAAGACTGTTATAAACGAGTCAAAGGACGGTTATCCCGAGCTTGATGAAAAGAAGGATTTCATACTGAATGTCCTTACAAAAGAGGAGCAGGCTTTTGATAAGACCATCGATCAGGGACTTAATATCCTGGCTACTATGGAAGACGATATGAAGGCAAAGGGTGCAAAGACACTTTCAGGTGATGATGCATTCAAGCTTTATGATACATACGGATTCCCGCTGGACCTTACCATCGAGATCCTTTCAGAGAAAGGTTTCGATGTAGATAAGGATGGTTTTGACAAGGCCATGCAGAACCAGAAGGATACTGCAAGGAAGGCCAGAAAGGTTACCACATATATGGGGGCAGATGCATCCGTATTTGACGGATATACAACGGCTACCGAATTTACCGGATATGATACCCTTGTACAGAAAGCTGCTATTGCAATTATGTCAAAGGATGAGGAAGTTGACGGCAAGACTGTTTCAGAACTTACTGATATCCTTGCTGAGGGACAGAACGGAACTATCATTGCGGATAAGACATCCTTCTACGCTACCATGGGAGGTCAGGAATCCGATAAGGGTGTGATCAGGACTGCAGATGGTGAGTTCAATGTAACCGGAGTTGAGAAATTAGTCGGTAATAAATATGCTCACCACGGCGTGGTTATAAGCGGCATGATAAGGAAGGGGAGCGAGGCTGAGTTCGCAGTTGATAATGCCCTCAGGAGCGCAACCTGCAAAAACCACAGTGCTACCCACCTTCTTCAGAAGGCACTCCGTGATGTGCTGGGCAGCCATGTAGAACAGCAGGGCTCATATCAGGACGGCGAGAGAACAAGATTTGACTTTTCTCATTTCCAGGCTATGACGGCTGAGGAACTTAAGAAAGTCGAAGATATCGTCAATGAGAAGATTGCAGAGGGCATTCCTGTAGAAACGGCAGTAATGAGCGTGGAAGAGGCTAAGAAGACCGGTGCAATGGCGCTCTTTGGTGAGAAATACGGCGAGACTGTAAGGGTAGTTTCCATGGGTGATTTCTCAAAGGAATTTTGTGGCGGTACCCATGTAAAGAATACATCTGATATAGGCCAGTTTAAGATACTGTCAGAGAACGGCGTCGCAGCCGGCGTGCGCAGGGTGGAGGCTATAACAGGTGCTAATGTACGCAAGTACTATAGCGAACTTGAGGAAAAGTCAAATGAGGCTGCTGCGCTTTTAAAGACTACGCCTTTTGAACTGGCTGACCACATAAAGAAGCTGCAGGAAGAGCTGCGTGCATTAAAGAGCGAGAATACATCCTTAAAGAGCAAGGCTGCATCAGGTCAGCTTGATGACATAATGGATAAAGTGGTTGAGATTTCAGGCGTTAAGTTCTTAGCTGCTGAGGTTAAGGGTGCTGATATGAACAGTCTCCGTGATTTGGGCGATAAGCTTAAGGAAAAGCTGGGAACAGGTGTGATCCTGCTTGCATCCGAGACTGACGGAAAGGTTAATCTCGTTTCCATGGCAACTGATGATGCTATAGCAAAGGGCGCCCATGCGGGTAATCTTATAAAGGGCGTTGCATCCCTTGTAGGCGGTGGCGGCGGCGGAAGACCCAATATGGCCCAGGCCGGAGGCAAGAATCCTGCAGGCATACCTGATGCACTGAAGGAAGCTATAAATGTGGTGACGGGACAGCTCGGTTAATATGCCGGCATGACCTAATGTCCGCACTGCATATTCGTGAAAGTTCTTCTTGACTTGTATGCAGGAATAAAGGTATAATGGTCATCGTGCATGAAAGCCTTATTCAGTCGGTGCACTTAATTATGGCTGAGAGGGAGGTTGAATCAGACAATGGCAAAAATCGAAGTTAAGCCCAATGAGGATCTTGAGAGCGCTCTTCGCCGTTTCAAGAGAAGTTGTGCTAAGGCCGGTATCCAGCAGGAAATCCGCAAGCGCGAGCATTATGAGAAGCCCAGCGTAAAGCGTAAGAAGAAATCCGAAGCTGCGAGAAAGCGTAAATATAGCTAATCTTTAAATTTATGAAACCGTCCGGAAATTCCGGGCGGTTTTTTTGTGATAAATCCGATGTTATGTAATCTTTTCAAGCAACAATATCTTGTGATATAATCCACAAGCGTAGCTAAATATAGTGAGAGGTGAGAGCTTTTGGGCTTTATTTTATTCATATTTTCGGCCTGCTTTGCTTTTTTCACTGGGGTGATAATAAGCGATGTGAATGATTTCTGCGTCACGAGGTACAGGTTGAAGTCAAAAAAGATAAAGAAACGGGTGCGTTTCGTACAGATTACGGACCTTCACGGCAAGGAATTCGGGCCGGATAACAAACGGCTGGTAGCGGCTGTAGACAGGCTTAAGCCGGACTTTGTGATAATGAGCGGCGATATCATGTCAGGAAAGAACCTGGGCAGAACTTCAGAATCAACTGTTGATACGGCAGAGAGCCTGATAAGGAAGCTGTCACTTAAGTATCCCATTTATTTTGCACCGGGTAATCATGAGCAGAGAGTGGAATGGCTGCCGGATCTTTTCTCCTTTACTTATAAGGAAATGATGGAAAGGTTTGCAAAAGCAGGAGCCACAGTCCTGGATAATGATGAATACATAAGGAGAGGCGACGGTATCTGTATTAAAGGCCTGGCACTGCATAAGGACTATTATTTGAAAAATCGAAAAGGACGGCTACGGCTGCCTTTTGCCTACCTGGATTCTGCTGTGGGGGAGCTGGATGAAAAGTATTTTAATATACTAATAGCCCACACACCGGAATATATCCGTGACTATGCAGGCTGGGGAGCGGATCTGACACTTTCCGGACATTATCATGGCGGAATCATGAAACTGCCTTTCATAGGCGGCGTGATATCACCGAAATACAGGCTCTTTCCGGAGTACACTTTCGGTATGTTTAATGAGTGCGGAAAGAAGCAGATAGTAAGCTGCGGAATGGGAACCCATACACTGCCGGTGAGAGTGTTTAACCCCGGGGAGCTGGTGTGCGTGGATCTTCTGCCTGACAGAAGAACAAAATAAGAATTTATTCAGTGAGTTTAAAAATTAATTGATTTAGTAAGGAGTCAGCAATATGCCGTTATCGATCAAACTGGAAGTTTTTGAAGGACCTCTCGACCTTCTTATGCATCTGATAGAAAAGAATAAGGTGGATATCTATGATATCCCCATCGTGGAAATAACGGACCAGTACCTGGAGTATCTCCATGCCATGGAGCAGAGCGACATGAATGTAATGAGCGAGTTCATCGTCATGGCAGCTACTCTCATAGACATAAAGTGCCGCATGCTTCTGCCAAAGGAAGTCAATGAGGAAGGCGAAGAGGAAGACCCCAGGGCTGAGCTGGTGGAGAAACTGCTTGAGTACAAGATGTACAAGTACATGGCGTATGAGCTTAAGGACAGGTATGTTGATGCCGGCAAGAGCGTTTTCAAGGAGCCGACTCTTCCCAAGGAGGTTGAGGAATACAGGGCTCCCCTTGATTATGATGATCTGCTGAGGGATGTGAACCTGATGAAGCTTACTGAGATCTACAACGGAATCCTTAAGCGTGCCGAGGACAGGATCGATCCCATAAGGAGCAAATTCGGCAATATAACCAAGGATGAGGTTTCGCTGGAAGGCAAACAGACTCAGATCATAAGGTACCTGAACGAGCATGAGATATGTTCCTTCAGGGAGCTGCTGGAAGGCCAGTATAGCAAGCTGGACATAATCGTAAGTTTCCTGGTCGTGCTTGAGCTTATAAAGATCGGTCAGATTGTCATAAAGCAGGATAATATCTTTGATGATATACTCATCGAGCGGGCGCCTGATGCAGGCGAGATAAGCCTGGAAAGCAGCTTTGCGATATTGTAATCTGTTTATTAAAAATTATGAAAAGGGAAATTGGACAGGATGGAAGAACTGAACAACGAAAATATAAATGAAGAAGTAAAAGAAGAGAGTGCTGTAGAGGAAGTTTCTGCGGAAACGGATTCTGAAGAGACAGTTGTAGCTAAAGATGCTGTTGAAGAAACAGAAAAATCTGAAGATGATGAAGCAGAAACTGATGCATCGGATGAGGGCGAGATTAGTGAAAATATTACTGCCGTTTCCGATGAAGTTGATGCTGTTGACGAAAATGTCCGTCAGGCAGATGATGTAACTGTCGGATCTGAAAATGATGCAGATGACCCTGGCGACAACGATACAGAGGATTCACAGGTGGTGACCAAGCCGGCACATCCTGAGGCTGCCCTTGAGGCTATTCTTTTTGCTTACGGTAATTCTGTTTCATCAGAAAGGCTTTGTGAGGTGCTCTGCCTTACAGAGGAAGAGCTTGAGGAGGCTGTTTCCAATCTTGAAAAACAGTACGCCGAAGAAGGCCGGGGCATAAATATCGTTCGTCTGGAGGATTCCTTTCAGCTGGGCACAAAGGCTGAATATTATGACCGGCTGGTAAAACTTGCAAAGCACCCGAAGAGGTATTCCCTTACGGATTCTGTAATTGAGACCCTTTCCATCGTTGCATATAAGCAGCCTGTAACTAAATCCGAGATCGAAAAGATCCGTGGCGTAAGTGCGGACCATGCCATAAATCGTCTAGTAGAGTACGAACTTATAGAAGAAGTTGGCCGTCTTGAGGCTCCGGGAAAGCCCCTGCTTTTCGGTACTACGGAGCAGTTCTTAAGGGCTTTCGGCGTAACAAGCATAAACGAACTGCCTGAGATGAGCGAGGACTTAAAGGAGACTTTCAAGGCCGAGGCTGAGCAGGAAGCTCTGGGCGGTGACAATGACGACGGGGATGATACGGGAATAATCGTAGATATCTGAAAAAATACAAAAATTTTTCTATTATTTGTAGGTTCTTTGTGTTATAATCGACTTTGCATGTGAATATGTAAAAGGTCATTGATTTGGCCATAACATTTTACAAAATATCTAAGTAATCAAGTGGAGGTAAAAGGATGAGTAGTTCAACAGGCTCGGCGAGTGATCGTATCAATGCGTTACTCGATGACAAAAGTTTCGTTGAGATCGGTGCGAGAGTGACAGCACGCGCTACCGATTTTGATCTGAAACAGAACTTTGCTCCGTCAGACGGTGTTGTTACCGGATACGGAAGCATCGAAGGAAAGCCCGTCTATGTATTCAGCCAGGACGCTGCAGTTCTCGGTGGAAGCATAGGTGAGATGCATGCCAAAAAGATCACAGGACTTTATGATCTGGCACTGAAGACCGGTACACCGGTTGTAGGTATCATCGATTCCACAGGCGTAAGACTGCAGGAGTCAACAGATGCCCTCAATGCACTGGCAGAGATTTACAGCAAGCAGGCTTATGCCAAGGGTGTTGTACTTCAGATCATGGCTGTATTCGGCAACTGCGGAGGCGGACTTGCTTTTTCAACAGCTATGAGTGATTTCACATTCATGGAAGAAAAGGAAGGAAAGCTTTTTGTAAATTCTCCCAACTCAGTTGACGGAAACTACACAGAGAAGTGTGACACATCTTCTGCTGATTTCCAGGGCAAGGAGTCAGGAAATGCTGATTTTGTCGGAAACGCCGATGAAATCTATGCATCCATAAGAAAACTTGTTTCCATACTGCCTTCCAACAACGAGGAACTGGCTGTTACGGATACAAATGATGATCTGAACAGAAAGACACCGGATATCACCGGTGCTATCGGAGATACTTCAATTCTTCTTTCACAGATTGCTGATGATAATGATTTTATAGAGTGCAAGGCCGGTTATGCCAAGGATATGGTGACAGGTTTCATCCTTCTTGACGGCATGACAGTAGGCTGTGTTGCAAACAGAACTGAGATTATCGGTGATGACGGAAAGGTAGCTGAGAAATTTGATGCTGTCATTTCCGCAAACGGTGCATCCAAGGCTGCAGATTTCGTATATTTCTGCGACAGCTTCGGAATCCCTGTACTTACTGTTACCAATGTTAAAGGTTTCAAGGCATGCATGTGCTCCGAGAAGCGTGTGGCAAGGGCAGTGGCCGAGCTTACACATGCTTTCGCAAACTGCGATGTAGCAAGAGTAAACCTTATAACAGGCAAGGCTCTGGGATCTGCTTATGCTGTAATGAATTCAAAGGGACTTGGCTGCGACCTTACATATGCATGGCCTGATGCTGAGATCGGACCCATGGATGCAAAGCTTGCTGCTAAGCTTATGTATGACGGAAAGGATGCAGCACTTATCGATGAGAAGGCTAAGGAATATGCAGCACTTCAGAACAGCGCTGAGTCTGCTGCAAAGCGTGGCTATGTAGACAACATCATCGATCCCGCTGATACAAGAAAGCATCTTGTTTACGCATTCGAAATGTTATTTGCATAAAGCTAAAGAGAGGTTTTGATTATGAGAAAAAAATTGAGTATTCTGTTACTCACACTGATCTGCCTCGTTGGTCTTACCGCATGCGGAAACGAAAAGGAGCCGACTCGCATTCAGACAGAGCAGGAGATAGCTCAGATAATGAATATCTCCGATATGGTCTATAATTATGTGATGATCGCTTCTGCTGAGGAACATGCAGATGATCTTGCTGTATTAAGCATGGTGACTGATGATGAGAATGTGGATCAGGGTGAGGCTTTCAGAAAGAGTTTCGGTTTCTATCTTGATGCCAGGACTCTGACGAAAGCAGCGGAGTCATATAAGGCTTCAGCTGTTGATATCGGTGATCCCCAGCCCGTAACGGCTGCGGACGGTTCCCTTGAAAAGGAAATCGATGTTACTGAAGATGAGGCTATAGTTACTATCCCGCTTAAGGGGTCCGTTAGAAACGGAAGTATGGAGATCATCTTCGATGACAACCGTCATATCACAAGCATTACTACCAATGTAGACCTTACACTTGGTGAGTCAATGAAAAAGGCGGGCGTTAATACAGCTATCGGTATGGGCACCGTATTTGTAATGCTTATCGTTATTTCCTTCATAATAACGGCTATGGGCATTATTCCTAAGTTGCAGGAAATGGGCAAAAAGAAGGAGCCTTCTGCACCTGCGGCTGTTGAAAAGACGATAGAGGATATCATTACCCGCGAAGAGACTGATACAGACGATACTGAACTGGTTGCTGTCATTGCAGCGGCTATTGCGGCGTATGAGGGTGCATCTTCAACAGACGGTTTTGTTGTAAGAAGCATCCGCAAGGTAAGGTAAATTTTTAACACAAATCATTTCAGGAGGAAACACAAATGAAAAACTATACAATAACCGTAAACGGCAGTGTATATGACGTAACAGTAGAAGAAGGTGCCGGAAATGGTGCAGCTCCCGCAGCAGCACCCAAGGCAGCTCCAAAGGCAGCTCCCAAAGCAGCACCTAAGGTTGCAGCAGCAAGCGGAAGCGCTGGTTCTGTAAAGATCGAAGCAGGCGCTGCAGGTAAGGTATTCAAAATTGAGAAGAATGTAGGCGATGCAGTAAAGAAGGGTGACGCAGTGCTTATCGTTGAAGCTATGAAGATGGAGATTCCTCAGGTTGCACCTCAGGACGGAACTGTTGCCAGCATTAACTGTGCAGTTGGTGATTCTGTTGACGCAGGCCAGGTACTTGCAACTCTCAACTAACAGTTATTGAAGCAAATTTTTAGGAGGTTAGTAAACCAATGGGTGAGATTTTAGAAAATCTGCTTAACCAGATGGCGTTCATGAATCCGGATTTTTCCTATAAAAATCTGATCATGATCGGCGTGGCTCTCCTGTTCTTATTCCTGGCTATCCGTTTTGAATTTGAACCGCTGCTCTTAGTTCCGATATCTTTCGGTATGCTGCTGGTTAATATTTATCCGGATATCATGATGAGCATAGAAGATTCACCGAATGGTGTTGGTGGATTACTGTATTATTTCTATATGCTTGATGAGTGGGCTATACTTCCTTCACTCATTTTCATGGGTGTAGGCGCGATGACTGACTTCGGTCCGCTTATCGCAAATCCCAAGAGTTTCCTTTTGGGTGCAGCTGCTCAGTTCGGTATCTTTGCTGCTTATTTCGGAGCACTTTTCGCAGGTGCTATGGGATGGGCTGATTTCAACGACAAGGCTGCAGCTGCTATTTCAATCATAGGCGGTGCGGACGGTCCTACATCAATCTTCCTTGCCGGTAAGCTGGGACAGACCAAGTATCTTGGACCTATCGCCGTTGCGGCATATTCCTATATGTCACTTGTGCCTATCATTCAGCCGCCTATCATGAAGCTCCTTACCACAAAGAAGGAAAGAGCTATCAAGATGGGTCAGTTAAGACCTGTAACGAAACTGGAGAAGATCCTTTTCCCGATCATCATTACTATCGTGGTATCAATGGTTCTTCCTACAACAGCTCCTCTTATCGGTATGCTTATGTTAGGTAACCTGTTCCGTGAGTCCGGAGTAGTTAGACAGCTGACAGAGACAGCATCAAACGCACTCATGTATATAGTTGTTATCATACTTGGTACATCTGTAGGTGCTACCACAAGTGCTGAGGCTTTCCTTAACACAGATACACTTTTCATAGTTGTACTCGGTCTGGTGGCATTCTCATTCGGTACCGCTGCCGGTGTACTTTTCGGAAAGATAATGTGTGTAGCTACAGGCGGCAAGGTAAATCCTCTCATAGGTTCAGCCGGTGTATCGGCGGTTCCCATGGCTGCCAGAGTTTCACAGAAGGTTGGTGCAGAAGCAGATCCTACAAACTTCCTGCTGATGCATGCAATGGGACCTAATGTAGCAGGTGTTATCGGTACTGCCGTTGCAGCCGGAACATTTATGGCGATCTTCGGAGTATTCTGATATCGGCATGCTGAAATAATAATATTTGTTAGATAAACGACATAGGAGGAAAATATAATGGCTGAAGAAAATATTGCAAAGAAGCCGGTTAAGATTACGGAAACAGTTCTCCGTGATGCTCATCAGTCACTGATAGCAACCAGAATGCCGACAGAGATAATGCTTCCGATTCTCGATAAGCTTGATAAAGTCGGATATAATTCAGTAGAGTGCTGGGGCGGTGCTACTTTCGATGCATCCCTTAGATTCCTTAAGGAAGATCCCTGGGAGAGACTCAGAAAGATCCGTGACGGTCTTAAGAATACAAAGACACAGATGCTTTTCAGAGGACAGAACATCTTAGGATATCGTCCTTACGCAGATGATGTGGTTTATGCTTTCGTTGAGAAGTCCATAGCAAACGGTATCGATGTAATCCGTATCTTTGACTGTCTTAATGATATCCGTAACCTTCAGGCTGCTGTTGATGCTACAAATAAGATCAAGAAGCAGGAAGGCCGTGGTGAGTCCCAGATAGCTCTTTCTTATACGCTTGGTGATGCTTATACTCTTGATTACTGGGCTGATATGGCTAAGAAGATCGAGGAGATGGGTGCTGATTCCATCTGTATCAAGGATATGGCTGGTCTTCTTGTACCTTACAAGGCAGCTGAGCTTGTTAAGACGCTGAAGGAGAGCACAAAGCTTCCTATCCAGCTTCATACACACTACACTTCAGGTGTTGCTTCAATGACATACTTAAAGGCTGTTGAGGCCGGCGTTGATGTCATCGACTGTGCTATCAGTCCTTTCGCACTTGGTACATCTCAGCCTGCTACCGAGGTTATGGTTGAGACATTCAAGGGTACACCTTATGATACAGGTTTCGATCAGAATCTCCTTGCTGAGATCGCTGATTACTTTAGACCTTATCGTGAAGAGTGCATTGAGAGCGGCCTTATGAGCACCAAGGTTCTTGGTGTTAACATCAAGACTCTGCTTTATCAGGTACCCGGCGGTATGCTTTCCAACATGGTTAGCCAGCTGAAAGAACAGCATGCTGAAGACAGATACAATGATGTGCTTGAGGAGATTCCGCGTGTTCGTAAGGACTGCGGTGAGCCACCTCTTGTTACACCTTCATCACAGATCGTTGGTACACAGGCTATATTCAATGTCCTCATGGGCGAGAGATACAAGATGGCTACAGGTGAGTTCAAGGATCTCCTTCGCGGCAACTATGGTCAGACTGTTAAGCCTATGGACCAGGCTGTTATCGACAAGGTTATTCCCGGTGAGCCCCGTTCTACTGCAAGAAGTGCAGAGGCAACAGGTCACACTGAGCCCGAGCTTGAGTCTATCGAGAGCGAGATGAAGCAGTACAAGCAGCAGGAAGAGGATGTGCTTTCTTATGCACTGTTCCCTCAGGTTGCGACAGAGTTCTTCAAGTATCGTGAGGCTCAGCAGGAGAAGGTTGATGCAAAGAAGGCTGACACAGCTAACGGAGCGTATCCTGTCTGATTGATTATTGTAATAGATTTGTGTTATTATTATTCCCGTGGGCGTTGCCCACGGGAATTTTTTACATTTATCGCACGGACTGCATAAGGAGAGTTTTCGGATAGTGTCGAATACAGCCCGGTGGGGCGTGCAGGGTATTTCATCACCTTGCACGAATTGGAGGAGATTTTACCATGATAGATGAGATAAATGCCTTATATGACAGTATGAGCAAGGGGCAGAAGAAGATTGCCGACTATGTATTGAACCACCCGGATAAGGCTGCATTTATGACAGCTACCAAACTTGGAGAGGCTTGCGGTACCAGTGAGTCGACGGTGGTACGTTTTGCAGTGATGCTGGGCTATAACGGTTATTCTGATTTCCAGAAGGAAGTTGCAAGCCATATTCAGTCCAAGCTTACAAATAAAGCACAGAATTCTACTGTTCATTACAGAAAGAACAGGAACGAGATATTGAAGGGTGTACTCGTATCTGATGCGCAGAATATCGTCGATACCATTCATCTGGTGGATTCCGGTGTATATGATATGGCACTTAAACTTATAAAAGAGGCTGCTCATGTTTATATTATCGGAATCAGGACATGCGCTCCATTAGCTTCATATCTGGGCTTTTATCTTAATATGATCCGTCCGGATGTAAAAGTCATCGATAGTATGAATATAAGTGAGATATACGAGCAGCTTTTCTGGCTGAATCATGATGATGTTCTGATTGGAATAAGTTTTCCCAGATATTCCATGCGTACTTTAAAAGCTATGGAATACGGCAACGAAAAGAAAGCGCGTCTGATCTCGATTACTGATTCAGAGTATTCTCCCATGAATATGTATTCATCTTGTAATCTTTGGGCAAAATCCGACATGATATCAATTGCGGATTCACTTGTAGCTCCTATGAGCGTTATAAATGCTCTTATAGTGGGACTTTATATCAATGATGAGACCTTTGTAAAGAACAACCTTGAGCAGATGGAGGCTCTCTGGAACGGCCTGCAGACATACAGGGGAGATGAGTTAGCTGATGGAATGTGATGGCGTCCGCAATGTCATAGTCATTGGTGCCGGACCTGCAGGGATGATGGCTGCTATAGCTGCATCTGATAAAGGTGCTGCGGTAACTCTGTTTGAGTCGAATGAAAAGGCCGGGAAGAAACTTTTTATTACAGGAAAGGGCAGGTGCAATCTTACAAATGACTGCCCAACTGAAGAATTCTTTTCTCATGTGGTAAACAATCCAAAATTTTTATACAGTTCCATATATGCATTTGATCACGATGAAGTGAAGAAATTCTTTGAGAAAAACGGTTGTCCGCTTAAGACCGAGCGGGCTGACCGTGTTTTTCCTGTGTCTGACAGGTCTGCGGATGTTATATCAGCCCTTGAAAGGAAATTAAAAAAGAATGGTGTAAAGTTTGTAAAGAACTGTCGTGTGGCAGGGCTGCTTAGGGAGGCTGTTGATTTTGAGGGATTACACAGTACAGATCTGGCCCGGAATGAGACTGATATACAGAGCGGCTTTCTGACTGACGCAAACGAATCAGGGAAAAAAGAAAAAAAGAAAAAGTTGCAGTATAAGTACCGGGTAATGGGTGTGCTGCTGGAAAGTGGTGAAAAATTTTATTCAGATGCTGTTATAGTGGCTACCGGCGGCGTATCCTATCCAGTCACCGGATCTGACGGAATTTTTTTCAGGACGCTCACAACGCTGGGACACAGCATCAAACCTCTTCGCCCTGCACTTGTACCGCTGGTCATAAAGGATGAAAACTGCAGGAAGATGCAGGGGTTAGCCCTTAAGAATGTAAGTATTGAATTAAAGAACGGGAAAAAGATTATTTCCGAAGGCTTTGGAGAGCTGCTTTTTACACATTTCGGAATAAGCGGTCCGCTTATCCTTACAGCATCATCGGAATACAGCAGAAAATATGGCGGCGTATCACGGATGCTGGATGAAAATAATGCCATAAGAAAAGATTATTCAAAGAAGTTCGATAAGTCCAATGATTTCGGGCACAACGAAAATATATGTGTTTCCGGAGAAACGGCTGATCTTTATATAGACTTAAAGCCGGCTGTGAAGGAAGAAGACCTTGAAAAACGGATAATAAAAGAACTCGAAGCAAACGGGAATAAACTTTTTAAGAATTATATTGCTACATTGGTTCCGGGAAAGATGCGGGAAGTCTTTCCTGATATTGCAGGTATTGATCCTGAAAAGCCGGTTAATAAGATTACCAGAGAAGAGCGGCAGGCTATCATCCGGAATCTTAAGGGGATGCATTTTGTCGTAAGCGGCACGCGGGATTTCAATGAGGCCATTATCACTTCCGGTGGAGTAAATGTAAAAGAGGTAGATCCCCATACCCTGGAATCAAAGCTTACGAAGGGGCTTTACTTTGCCGGAGAAATGCTGGATGTAGATGCATATACAGGTGGATTTAACCTTCAGATTGCCTGGTCCACAGGACATGCAGCAGGCGTGGCGGCCGCGGAGTGAAGGTGTTATAATTATTCATTGTTGTGTATGGAAAAAGTGATAGAAAGGCAGCATTTATGATAAAAGGAAAAAATTTATTAAAAGTGATCTCGGGTGTGATGTGTGTTTCGATGCTTGCGGGCTGTAGCATGCCGGTAAATAATTCTTCATCTGAAGAAAATCCGCAGGAAACAGAAGAACAAGAAACTGAAGAAACTGGGGATGACGACAATGGATCCAAGAGCGATGACGGTGGGAATAGTTTAGGTTTATCTGATACAGGGATATCTGATTTGACAGGCAACAGCCTTGCACAGCGCATGTGTGGAAAGTACAGTTATCATTACGGTGCCGGGGATACAGGCGGGGAAGAATATCTGATAATGAATGTCTTTACCTTCGGGGATAATCTGTATGCTTTTTGCGGTTATGCGATAGCGAATGACGATGATTCGCTCGAAAGTTACAGTTTCTGGGCCAGCGAGTTTGTTCCTTTTGAAACTGCCGAAATGGAAAGTGCGGACGGAGATTCGGTGCAGGTAAGGGAACTCAGGTTTTCTGTTATGTCTCAGGCGGGTAAATACTGGGACAACGGTCAGGATGGTACCATTACGCTTACGGATGAAGGCCTTCAGTTTGAAAATTTTGACAATGAAGAATTCCTGTGCCCTAAGGAGTACGGCGGAAGGCTGTTCCTTAAGGATGAACGCGTAGAAGACGTATTTACGTATTTAAAAGGTGACAACGGCGCCGGTGAAGCGGATCTTCAGGGTGTATGGGTTGCGCACGAGGGGGATTATCCTGTGTATCTTGAGTTTATGGGCGATAACTTCTTTGCATATCAGAAAACGCCCGGTGCTGAGGTGGTATATGCCGGCGGCGGATATGATGTTTCCGACGGGGTTATTACTTCTACAGTTTCAATGCTTGGATGCGGCGGCCTGCCATGTGAATATTCTGCGTCATATGAAGTTAGCGGCGGTGAGCTGGTGCTTACAGCGGATGAGGATACGGAGCTTTATATACTTCCCGGTGAAATGAGATTTTCACGGATCGAAACAGATGATATACCGTCTGTCTATGTGGATGAGTTTGCAGGGGACCCGGATCCGTCAGCGATATTCGGTGAATATTCGGACGGTTTTTACGGAATCTGGATCGCAGCGGAAAAAGGTGAGGATAAGGCTGTAGAAAAGGCTATGGATCTTTATGACAGCGGTTTTGACAGCTATGTTACTTATTCGCCGGAATGGGAAAATCTTAACAGCAAGCCGTTTTACTGCCTGACTGCCGGAAGGTATGAGAGCGAAGAAGAGGCGAATGCAGCCCTGGATGCAGTTAAGGCTGTGTACCCGGATGCGTATGTAAAATTTACTGGCGCCCGTAAGTATGTATATGTTGCATATATCAATTACGGAGATCTGCAGTATGATGTTTCAGATGATACAGTGGTAATAAAAGATGTACAGGTGTCCGAGACAAATGTCTGGTATCCGGGATGTGAAGATATCGGTACCGGATATACCATAGATCTTGTGATCGACAGGAATACAGTATTTGATGATACCTGCAATACGGACTTTTTTGCAAATTATGAAAAAGGTGACAAGCCGATAGAATGGTTCATAAGGAATTATGAGCTTTCGCAGAATGATCCGGATACATATATCGTCGAAGGCCCTGCTCTTTCAGGAGTGTTTGAGGTGGGGATAAATGGTGAGCATATAGACAGATTTTTCGGAAGTTATTGGTGGGATTAAGTTTTAGGATTAGATGGTTTGCTAATACCGATTCTATTTTTTAGCCACAGAAGGCGGAAAGGAGCATTATGTCAGAACAGATTTATGCAGTTGCTATTGACGGACCTGCAGGGGCAGGAAAAAGCACTATTGCCAAGAGACTGTCCGCAGGCCTTGGCGTTATATATGTGGATACAGGGGCGATGTACCGTGCAATGGCGTTATATATGATCAAGAAAGGAATATCCGCAGAAGACGATGGTGGCATCAGCAAAGCCTGTCAGGATGCGGATATATCCATTGATTTTGTTAATGGTGAGCAGGTTGTCCTTCTTAACGGCGAAAATGTAAACGGACTCATTCGTACTGAGGAAGTAAGCCGAATGGCATCCATTTCCAGCAAGAATCCTGATGTAAGGACCAAACTGATGGAACTGCAGAGAAAACTTGCAAAGACCAAGAGCGTAGTAATGGATGGCCGTGATATCGGCACGGTGGTTCTTCCTGATGCTAAGGTTAAGATTTACCTTACTGCATCCAGTGCGGTAAGGGCAAAACGCCGTTATGACGAACTTACGGCAAAGGGTGAAAAATGTGATCTTGCAGTGATCGAGGCAGATATAATTGAGCGTGATGAACGTGATATGAACCGTGAGATAGCACCCCTTAAGCGGGCTGATGATGCGGTACTGGTGGATACTTCTGATATGGGAATAGATGAAGTGCATCAGAGACTGTTAGAAATCGTAAACGAGAAGATCGGGTAAATTATTTCAAAGTTACGCAGCCTCCCGCATATGTCTTCAGATCACGCTTCGCTACCTTCGTTTTGCGCCCGATCACTCGGACGGTGCTTTGGCTCCTAATGAACCGGGTCGCGTCGCACCGCCGAAATCGGGCGTAAAACTTCAGTCGCTCGCTATCGATCTGCAGACATAAGACAGCCGGCTGCTCAGACTTTGAAAGTATTGAATGTAATCAGTTGATAAGGGATTTCATATGTCAGATGTAATAGTTGCAAAAACAGCCGGATTCTGTTTCGGCGTAAAAAAAGCAGTTGATAAAGCCTTTGAGATGGCTGAGACTGGCGGTGAGATATACACTTACGGTCCGGTGATCCATAATGATGAGGTCATTGGGGCGCTTGCGGATAAGGGCGTAAAAGTATTGGATACTGAGAATGAACTTAAGAATCTGGAATCCGGTACCGTGATTCTGCGTTCTCACGGCGTGGGAAGGAATATAATAGAACTGCTTGAAAAAAAGGGCATTGATTATATAGATGTGACCTGTCCTTTTGTGAAAAGGATACATGACATAGTTGATAAAGAAAGTGAAAATAATGAGATCGTGATCATCGGTAATCCGAAGCATCCGGAAGTGGAAGGCATTGTGGGGTGGTGCCGCGGAGAATATTCCGTTATTATGACAGCGGAGGAAGCTGAGACATTTACTCCTAAAACACAGCTTCCGGTATGTGTTGTCAGTCAGACAACATTTAATTACAAAAAGTTTGAAAAAATTGTTGAAATCTTACAAAATAAAATATATAATGGTAACGTTGTGAATACTATCTGCAATGCGACAGAAAAGCATCAGAAGGAAGCACGCAGTATTGCATCAGAGGTTGACTCGATGATCGTTATTGGAGACCTCAAGAGTTCCAACAGCAGGAGACTGTATGAGATATGCTTAGAGGAATGCAATAAGACGTACTTCATCCGAAAGCTTGATGATCTGCTTCAGACTGATTTTACTTCTGACGGTTCGGTAGGAATTACAGCGGGGGCTTCCACCCCAAATAATATTATTGAGGAGGTTCAAAACTATGTCCGAAACGACAAAAAGCGAGTTTGAACAATTATTGGAAGATTCATTCAAAAATGTCCACACAGGCGACATTATTGAAGGAAAGGTACTCTCCGTTACACCGAACGAGATAGCTGTTAACATCGGTTATAAGTCAGACGGAATCGTTACTAAGAATGAATACAGCAACGATGCATCCATCGATCTTACCGAGGCAGTGAAGGTTGGCGATACTCTGAGCGTTAAAGTGCTTAAGCTTAATGACGGAGACGGCCAGGTTGTTCTTTCACACAAGAAGGTTGCATCTGAGAAGATCAGTAAGGTTCTTGAAGATGCTTACAACAATCACACAGTTCTTAAGTCCAAGGTTACAGATGTTGTAAAGGGTGGTCTGGTAACGGTGGTTGATGAGGTTTCAGTATTTATACCTGCAAGCCTTGCATCTGATGTATTTACTAAGAATCTTAATGTATTTGCTGATCAGGAGATCGAATTCTACATGAGCGAGTTCGTTCCTGCAAAGCACAGATATATCGGTGACTGTAAGACTCTTCTTAAAGAACGTCATGATAAAGAAAAGGAAGAGGCTCTTCAGAGGATTCAGGAAGGCGATATCGTTGAAGGTACAGTTAAGAATGTTACAAGCTTTGGTGCATTCGTTGATATCGGAGGAATCGATGGTCTGCTTCACATCTCTGAGATGAGTTGGGGCAGGATTGATTATCCACAGAATGTATACAAAAAGGGCGATACTGTAAAGGTTATCGTTAAGAAGATTGAGGGCGAGAAGGTTGCTCTTTCCGCTAAGTTCGATGAGAACAATCCTTGGCTTGATGTAGCTGACAAGTTCCCTGTTGGCGCTACAGTTAAGGGAAAGGTTGCAAGAATGACCGATTTTGGTGCATTCGTTCAGCTTTCAGAGGGTGTTGATGCACTGCTTCACGTATCACAGATCAGCCGTAAGAGAATTGAGAAACCTGCTGATGTACTCAGTGTTGGTGATGAGATCGAGGCAAAGATCGTTGATGTGAACATTGCTGATCATAAGATCTCTCTCAGCATGAAAGAGCTTGCTCCTGAGGAAGAGGAAGAAGAAACTGCTACCGAGCCTGCTAATAATGAGGATGCAGAATAATTCTGTTTAATAATTACAGGACTTGCTCATTGGGTGAGTCCTGTTTTTTATTATCGCAGTTGGTTGCGTGAGGAAAGGGGTTATGAATTATGGCTGGAAGCAATGATAAAGATTATGAATATCTGAAAAAGCGTATAATGCAGATAACCGGCGTGGATCTTAATGCCTACAAAGAAAATCAGATGAAACGCCGTTTGGATACGCTTATCAACAAAAGAAAGTTCAGCGGGTACGAAGAATACTGTGACCATGTAAAGAACGACAGGGAAGTAAGGGAAGAATTCCTTGGGTATATGACCATTAATGTATCCGAATTTTACAGGAATCCTGACCAGTGGGAGTTCCTTGACAAAGAAGTGATTCCTGAGCTGATAAAGAAATTTGGAAAGAATCTTAAGATATGGTCTGCAGCCTGCTCAACGGGAGATGAGCCATATTCGCTGGTTATGGCGCTTTCAAAGCATATTCCGCTAAATATGATCAGGATTTATGCGACGGACATCGATAACCAGATTCTTGCTCAGGCTAAAAATGGTATTTATAGCGATAAGTCTATAAAGGCTGTTCCGCAGGAATTCAAGGATAAATACTTTGAGAAAATCGGTACATCCTATAAGATAAGTGATGAGATAAAGAGCCGTGTCACATTTAAGCAGGCTAATCTTCTTGAAAAGAATTATCCGAAGGATTACCATATGATAGTTTGCCGAAATGTGCTGATATATTTTACGGAAGAAGCTAAAGATGATGTTTTCAGGAGATTCAATGAGTCACTGGTAAATGAAGGTGTGCTGTTCATAGGAAGTACGGAACAGATAATTAATTATAAATCCATGAATTATATTCGTAAGAATTCGTTTTTCTATGAGAAGAAACTGTAGGAAAATAGTGTAGTTTAAGTATTGGGGAACAAAAAAAGAACCGGTGTTCACGCTAATGAACACCGGTTCTTTTTGGGTCATGTATATTCAGTTTAAACCTTATCTTTCACCGTACTCAAACATGGCCGAAAGTACATGCTCGGCATAGAGATTGAAACCGCTGCGGCTGGTCTTGAATTCATCTGTAAGTTCGAAGAATATTTCTTTTGACTTATATTCTCTTTTATAGAAAGGCGAGAATATGACATCCCACTGCGGCAGGAAGTGAGACTTTTTTCTGGTGTAGCAGTTGGCAGCTTTGGCCTGTATACGGTGCTCTTTGTCCACAAAAGTGGCGATGGACTTGTGTATTGCGATATCCTCAGCCGGCAGGTAATAATAGTCCCTGAAATTTGCGTAAAAATATTTCATTTCTTCTTCGTAGAGAGGAACTTTCAATACACCATCCAATCCGTTTCCGGAGAAATAACACCCCAGTCCTCTGAAAGAAAGCGGTTTGGGAAGCGGTGAAGTAAATCGTAGTTTCATGATTATTTCCTGACATCGCTTTTTCCTGGCGTCATCATAATAATTGGCTCTTACACCCATCACACGGACGGGCTTGAGGAACATATCGGGATATGAAAGCATGGATATACAGATAAGCATGCCTTTGATATCCTCACGGTTATGAAGTATAAGCTCTGTAAGAAGTTTCTGATCGCTATAGCATACAAAATCGTGATATTTGCTGATAAGTTCACCACCGGAATAAATATCATCACGGTCAAGACCAAGGAATGATTCAATGGTTTTTTGTTTTACATCCGGAAGTCCCAGGATATCTCTGTATACGGAGATTCTTCTGTATATATCCAGTCCGCGAAATCTTTCAAGGTCAAACACCAGATTAAACTGCTCACATTTTTTTATCAGATAGGGGAGGTCGAAACGATTTCCGTTATAATGGATCAAAAGTTTGAACCTGTCGGAAAACTCGGCAAATGCCTTAAGTATCTGCAGTTCTTCTTCGTATTTTTCGGCAAGCCACTGTATGTAATGCCAACCGTTATCCTTAAAGTAGGCAGCTCCGATCATGTAAAGGTTAGAGTTCTCAGGAGTAAGCCCTGTGGTTTCGATATCTATAAAAAGAATGTCTTCTTTGGTTTCGTCTTCTTCAAGCAAAGCCTCAATGGGGTATTGGGGTTCGATGTCCGTGAAATCTCCGTTAAGTACCTTCATGTTGATCCTTTCTGCATAGAAAAAAGCTGATTTTTTTTAACGGCTTGTGTCGTGTTTCGCGCTTGCAATCCGCCCTTGCATTCGCAATCCGCAGGGATAAATCCCTACTACTCGCGCATACAGGGGGTGCCCAAAGTGTTTGCCATCACTGCAAGCGAGCTTGTGTGCTGTCAAACACTTTTGACACCTTAAAATATATTATTACATTTTTTCTGCATAAAATCAAAAGATATTAGTACAAAATACTATAATTTGTGCTATTATCTTATCCATGAGACTAGATGATGATTTTGAAGATGATTTTTCTGCGGATGAGGCGGAACGGAGGGAGCAGTCCTATAGAAAGGAAGCGTCGTCCAGGGCAGTGAGGAGCTCTATTGTTATAATAGGGCTTTTTGTGCTTATTACCCTTGGGGTTGTACTCATTGCCAATAAAGGAAAAAGTCCGAATAGGGTAAATTCAGCAGCAAGAACTGCACTTGAAAGTGAAGAGGCGGCCAAGTCAGGTCAGTCGGTAGATGAGCTCATAAGCGGTAGTACCCTGACGGCGTCGGATCTGGATTTCTGGGATGATTATCCGGAGGATGGTGGTGAGGACGGAACAGTTTCGGCTGCTTCAGCTACGCCTACGCCAACTCCTGAACCTGAGGATCCGGCGACAGATGGCAAGCATACTCTTATAACCCATGCGGATGGATCGGAAGAATGGGTTGAGATCAATCCTTATCTTCAAAAAAATATATATGAGAATGCGGGCTTTGTTTATCAGAAACCTTTTATGAAATATTATGAGAACAATAGTAGAAAAAGCTATGCAGGTGTTGATATTTCAAAGGATGAAGATTATGTTGATTTTAACAAATTAAAATCATCCGGTGTTGACTTTGTGATGCTTAGACTCGGCCAGAGAGGGTATGCATCGGGCGAAATCTCTCTTGATGAAAACTTCTTGGATAATTACACCAGGGCAAGGGGCGCGGGGCTTGATATAGGCGTTTATTTTGTGACGGCGGCCGTAAATACTGCCGAAGCCTATGAAGAGGCTATATTTGTGCTAAATACCATCAGTGAGAATTCAATAACCCTTGAATATCCAATTGCACTTTCCGGTGAAAAGCCGGGTGTTGGAAAGGGTAGAACTGATGAAATGGAAAAAATCCCCAGGACAAATGCTGCTATAACCTTTATGAAGGCTGTAGAGGACGCAGGATATTATCCGATACTGTATGGTACAAAGGAAACGCTGATACAGAAGTATTCGCTGGGATCTATGATCGGTTATGAATTCTGGCTTTCGGAAGTAAGTGACTTGCCGACTTATCCTTATACTTTCACTATGTGGGAGTATGACTTAAACGGCGAAGTGGGCGGAATAGCCGGCGGGGCAAGGATGATCTTAAGTTTTGAGGATTATTCCATGAGATAAGTGCGTACTGCTTTTGATATCTTTACTTCTTTGTAGATCTGCCAGTAGTCGCTTTCGCTGATATCGGCAATATCGTTTCTTGCATAATTCTTTTTTATGCCGCGGATATTAAGAATGTCTGCGGCCTTGTTATATGCAATGGCAGCGGTGATGTCATCAGGGTAATCTCCGATGATATAATTTCCCTTTATGTGTATTCTGGCGCGGTAAACGGTTTTTCCTTTATGGATTTCTTTGGTGACGCCGATAAAACGGTTGTTTACCTGGAGGTTAGCTGACCTGAAGTCCAGTATGTCTCCATTAAGAAAGATGTAGTCTCTGCCTTCAACGGCGTAGCTGCGTATGCCGTAACGGTTACGTATATTGAGCTGCAATCCGTAATCAGCAACGAAATAGTGACCGCCCCGTTTCATGATCTTGTGTGACGAGTAGTAAAAAAGCTCGTCTGCATCAAATTTGAGTATTTCCGTGGGGGAAATATAATAGTTGAACATTTTTTTTAGGATGTATATAGGATTTGAAATGTACATCCTGTTGTCCCGGAAGTTAATGAGGCTTACCCATTTGTCAAAAGAAAGGGCGTGTTCATCGGAATAGTCTATAATCTGTATGGACGGATCATCCAAAAGCGCGCAGGCGTCAAGGTAAGCCCTGTGGGCTGTTTCTTCGTCATCGAAACTGCCAAGGCTTATATGTTTTCCCTTTCTTGTAAGGGAGGTGCGGTAATAAGCGGTTCCGTCTTTTTTTGTTGTCTCATATACACCGGGTTTGCTCATAGATTAATTATACACTATAATTCTTGAAAATTTGAGACATCCAAAGTACAATATTCGTACTCGTAAGATTTTTGTATAAAAATATTATGATATGGCAGACAGAAATACCGGAAGAAAACTGAATACACGCAGTTCTGAACGGACTAACAGGTCCGGGGCGGCAACAGCTGGCCAAAATGGGGCTGGCAGTGTCTCTGTGCGCAATACCGACAGCAGAAAGAAGGCTTCTGACGAGAAGAAGGATCTGAATGACTATTCGCCGGCGATGCAGAAACAGATAAAGAAGGAGATGAAAAGGATTAAGTTCCGCAGGAACCTTCTTATATTCGGTTTTGCTTCGGTGGCGGTAGCCTGCATAGGGTATTTTATCTGGTACTATGCCTCTGCTGACAAAAACGGCGGAAGGATGGATCAGCTATCGAACCTGGTCGGTTCTGATGCCATGAGCAATGTGGAAACCGGCTATGTAGCCAGGATCAGCAATGAAGAAGACGTGGAGCGGCCTGATATCCTTGACAAGTATAAAACCCTTTACAACTCAAATAAGGACATAATCGGCTGGATAACTATTCCTGATACAAAAATTGATTATCCGGTGATGCAGTATACGGATAATACCTATTATCTTTCACATAACTTTGACAGAAAGGATGATAAGGCGGGATGCCTGTTCCTTGACTGTGGATGTGATGTGATTAAGGGGAGTGACAATTATATAATTTACGGTCATCATCTGACCAGTGGAAGGATGTTTTCGTCACTTTCGGACTATGAATCCGAAAAATTTTACCAAAAGCATTCAACGATACAGTTTGACACCATATTTGAAACAGGTACCTATGCGGTCATGTATGCCTTCAGGTCCAGGGTGTATGAAGATATGGATGTGAATTTTAAGTACTATCAGTTCATAAATGCTGATTCCGAAGAGGAATTTAATTCGTATATGAATGAGATGAAGGCGGCAAGCTACTATGATACCGGTGTGACAGCTGTATATGGCGACCAGCTGCTGACCCTCTCTACCTGTGATTATCAGGAAGAGAACGGAAGATTTGTAGTGGTGGCTAAAAAGATTCGTTGAAATATGTTTACATAATTTTTCTTGATGAAATCCCTATAAAACGATATAATTATGATGATTATGCGGAAGTCTTTTGATTTCCGGAATTTTTGATGTGAGCAGAATTATAAAGCTTGCTGATATAATAGCCGATAAAAATATATAGGAGCATTAACTGTTTTGCAGATAAGGAGAAAATTGCTTGTAGGAAAGATGTCAGGCAGTTTACATCGCTGCAATATGGAGGATGAGATATGCGTTCAGATTCTGAAAAGAACAGACAGACTACACGCAGGGTAGGAAGCAACACTAGTACCGGTAAGCCGAAGGTGGTATCGGCACAGTCTGCCCGGATAGAAGAACAGAGAAAGAAAGAGGCTGCGGCCGCAAAGGCTGAAAACACTGCGAAAAGCAGCAAAAGTACGGTTGAGAAGAAATCCGTAAAGGCTGTGAGCAATGGCAAGGTCATAAGAAGGACACTTGGCGGTATTCTGCTTGCCAGTGCTCTTTTTGTTGCGGCTATCCCTTCTGATAAGTCAGGCGTTATACAGGCAGGAAATCACAATTCAGAGACGGGCCCGGGACCTAACTATGAAACAGATGCAAATGAGGCAAGAAATAATGGTGTGACGTCGGATATTGACGCTAAGCTTGATCCCCAAAATTATGCAAATAAGTATAATTCATATCAGATAGCTAAGATCAATAATAACTGGGTGCTTATGTGGCAGTATCAGTTCTATATTGATACCATTAATGGTATGACCAGCCAGGCTGTCGTCAGCGACTATAATGACACATATGCTGTTGAGGCGCTGGACCTTACTACAAATATCATTACCGGTTATGACTATGTTTCCGAGGCTAATTATAATTCATGGCTTACATCTACCTGCAACACTAAGGATTTTTATCTGGATAAATCCCCCTATGACAATGATCCAGCCACATCAGCTCTTGTAAACCAGCTCAGAAGGTATTTCTCGGATGATTACGAGGCATGGGAAGACAATTATGACACTGCATTGGCAGAGTGGAGGGCTGCACACGAAAGTGATCCGGGTTATGATCCTACTTATGTTCCTACTTTCAACGAACTGTCTATCTCTGCTTTTTCGCGCAAGGGATCGGATATGTCTGATGAGATAAAGCGCATATTCTACTGTGATACCCATAACGGAATGGACAACAGCTCATTGTCCGGATATACACTTACACCGCTTACAAATTCCGCACAGGGAAGCGAATACTATACAGGAAAAGAAGGCTCGGAAATTACAGGTACGATACCGAACGGCGATACCATTTATATTGTCACAAAGTATGAAAGTACGAATAATTGTGATGACAACGGATTTAGATACCTTGGTAACAAAATGGTTACGGCCATTGCAAAAGAGGCTTTTAAAGAGACGGAAAAAGTAGACAGGATCACAATCGGTGGATCTGTTGCATATATCGGTGACAATGCTTTTCAGGATTCTTTCCTGAAGGAAGTTACTCTTGAAAGCGTTACCTTTATAGGAAATGAGGTTTTCAAGGACTGTACTTATCTGACCACCGCAACCCTTAACAACCAGACAAAAACCATAGGAAGAGAGGCTTTTAAAGGGTGCAAGGTTCTTAAAGAAATAAAGATTCCTACAGGTGTCACCAGTATAGGTTTCGGTGCTTTCGCAGACTGTGAAGTTCTTGAACGCGTTGACATGTCGGAAAACCACGGATGCACCATAGGTGAATATGCATTTTATAACGATTCGAAACTCACCAGCGTAACTTTCCCGGAAGACTATGCTATAGCCTTTGGAACGGCTTGCTTTGCACTTAAGGATGGCACCGGCGGATCGGATTCCCTTTCAGAATTCAGTTTTCCGGCAAAATTGGGCGAATATAAGAGTGTTATCAACAATGAAAAATATTCCTTTTCTGTTACGGATGTTGCTGATGATCAAACGAAGACTGTTAGTTCAAGAATGGGCGATTATATTCTTGCCGGACGTCAGAATCTTAAGACAGTGAATATGTCAAAGGAACTTGGCTCCAATGATGTTGAGTTCATTCCAAATGGTACTTTCCATGGCTGTTCAGGCCTTGAACGCGTATACCTTGGCGTAAAAGGTACGCTGACTACATATAACAGCAAGGTAAAGTTTTCGCCCGGGCTCTTTACGGATGTCATAAATGAGGACCTTGCAGTTTACGGCCCCCAGTATGTTGTGGGTTCATCTGATCCTGCGTGGCCCAGGAAGAGTACATGGAAGGCTGTATCAAGCATATGCGACTATGTGCCATACATTTATTACGATGGAAGTACCGAACATTATGAGATTGGTATACCGCCTTACCGCTATGAGCTGGAGATAGATGAGAGTGCCGGCACTGCTAAAATCGTAAGCTGCGAGTTTATTGGAAATGCTACACCAATTGATCCGCTTAAGGTTCCTTCAGAAATTGCAGGTTATGATATAAAGGCACTGGGGGATGATTGCTTTAAAGGTATCAAAAATTATATTGTCAAGCTGGAGATAGCGGATGATTCTATAACAGAGATAGGTGATTCTGTTTTCAAGGGCTGTGGGAGTCTCACTGAAGCTAATCTTGGAAACGGCGTTGTAACCATCGGAAATGATGCGTTTGCAGACTGTAAAAATCTTAAAAGGATTTTTATAAGCGAAGCTGTAGAATCTATAGGAAATGGTGCATTTGAAAATGACATTAACCTGGAGCATGTTTATTGGAATGTACCAAATGATGTGTCAAAACTTAATTATATCGGCTCTGATGCTTTTAGTACGAGTAGCAACAAACTTTATTTCCATGGCGAAATAGATGATGGATATCTGCCGTTCTCGTATGCGATGGATCCTTCAAATGAGATCAATAGTAAAAGCATTAATATTTGTTATGTAATGAAGGAGCCGTATAATCTTTATGTTATACATGATAATGTAAAGAACACAAACCTTCTGATAGATTACCCGCATTACAAAGATTTGCCGGCGGCTACAAGGACTGCTTTTGAAGCTGGTTCTCCTACCACTGAACAGATGAATGAGATCAACGCATCCAAATATCTGGAACTGCCGGCGGCAATCGAGTCTGTGGATGTTGTTTCATGGCTTGAAAATAATTCTGCTAATACAACATATAACAAGAAGAACTGGATTTATGTTGATGATGATAAGGATGAATATCCTGACGGAAGTTTAAAGAATAGGACGACTATTGACAGCGCCGGAAACAAGCGTCGTGATGTATACGGTAATGTAAATTATAAGGGAGTGTCTACGCCAGGTTGCGAAGATGGATACTATGCAGGTTTGTTTTCCGGTTATTCAACAGAGAGTACGGAGGTTCTTTTGGAGGAACCCGGCCGCTCGTTTGATGCTGTTAAAGGTAATGACTGGATTAAGTCCATCAATATGCCTGGTGTTAAGTCTATTCCGGATTATTGCTTTGACTCGTGCGAACGTCTTGAATCTGTAATTATATCAGCGGACTGTGATGACTTAGGTGAGCATGTTTTCCAGGGGTGTACTGCTCTTGCCAGCGTTGGAACAAACGGAAACACGAAATATCTCTATGACAATTATATAATTTATGAAGATAAGGGTGGAGATCTTGAACTGAAAGAGTGTCTGCCGTCAAGAGGTGTTGTCAGCGGTGCTGCCAAGGACAGATGGGTTAATACAACAAATGATCCGAATCTTGCCAAGGTATCTTCAATTGCAGATTCTGCATTTAGGGATTGTGATGGTATTACTAAGGCTGATCTTTCAGATACAAGCGTATCAAAGATTCCACAGGAATGCTTTTATAAATGTGATAATCTTACGGAAGTATTTCTGCCCGATACCTGTATGAATATTCAGACAAAATCATTTGATGACGGTGCGAAGAATCTCGAGGTTAAACTGCCGTGTGATTCCAACATATCTGAAACTGCTTTTGACAAGACGGCGCAGGAGATAGTAATTCATACTTATCCCGACTGCAAGATGACTCTTGCGTATGATCCTGCCGGCTATAACAATATTACTGTTGTCGGAGATCTGGATACCTATTATTGGTTTACTTTCTATAACGAAGATATGACCATTTTTGAACAGCATAAGGTAACCAACGGTGCTGACGATAAGTATCCGCGGGATAACCCTACGCCTAAGCTTGCGTCGCATAATGGATGGGCGTTTGCGTCATGGTCGCCCATGGAGTCTTCAAGACTGGATAACGCTACAGAAGATCGTCAGTGGATTGCTATCTTTGAAGAAAAAGCTACTCCGCTTGAGGACAATATCAAGCAGGATGCTGATGCACTTAAAAAATCAGCGGAAGAAGTGGCAAAGGCATCTCCTGCCAGTGCAAACAGGGCAGAGACTGTTGATGCTGTTGAAGATCTTGTAAGCAAGTACAATAAGCTGGTTAAGGATTTCAATGAACTTTCACCTGACAGTGAAGACTATGGTCCTATTGCAGCCGCTATGAAGGCTCTTGAAAATGAGATGGCGGATATTGCCAAGGATTATGGTGATATCTTTGATGTCAATCCGGATGGAACGGTAAGGCTTGAATCTGATGAGCTTGAAAAGGCAACAGAAGCGGCTACTGCTGATATTATCAAGAATTTAGGTGATCTGGCGGATCTTGCGGAGGCTGTTTCTGAAGCTACTAAGGCGTCAGCTTATGCAACAGCAACAGCGGCGGCGCGGGAAGCGTCAAATAAAACAAATCCTTCTGCTGCTGCATCGGCTTCAGCAACGCCTTCAAATCGCGCAACAGCATCTTCTACAGCAAGCAGTTCGAGTAATCCTGCATCTGTTTCTGCCGGAGCGGGCTTTAATGTGATTGTTGAAAACGGTGCAGGAACTGGCCAGTATGGTGTCGGAAAAGTCGTTACAATAACGGCATACGCTCCACCTGACGGAAAGGTATTTGACAAGTGGACTACATCTAACAGCGACATAGGATTTTCGGATCCTACGGCGGTGTCCACCACATTCATTATGCCTTCGCACGATGTTAAGGTTACAGCAACCTATAAGTCTGCAGGCGCAGGAACGACAACTCCGGGTTCATCATCCAATAATGCTACACCGGGAACCGGCGGAAAAGATAACCCTAGCAATAATTCTGCTAGTAAGGGCAATACTGAAGTAAGGGTTACTACTGATACAATTGACAATAATAAGAAGAACCTTGCTTCTGCGACAGTTGCCGGATCTACTGATAATTTTGTGCTGAAGATAACTGATTCTGCTGCTGCGTATGCAGAGGTAGAGCAGGCCCTCAGGAATAAGTACGGTGATGAGTTCGATTATGTTAAGTTTGTTGCATTCGATATCTCGCTGTATGATGAGACTGGTACAATGAAGGTAGAGAATACCGAAAACCTGGCAGTAACGATTACCTTGCCTATACCTGACGAAATGGTAAGCTATGCCGGTAATAATAAAGTGGGCGTAGTCATAAACGGTCAGATGGAAGAAAAGACTGCTCAGTTTACAACCATTGACGGTGTTCCTTGTATTAAGTTTACTGCTACCCACTTCTCGCCGTACTCTGTATTTGTAAATACACAGCATATGCAGGCAGGGTCAGCGGACGACACGCCGAAGACAGGTGACGGCATAGCGCCTAAGTGGTTCCTGTCAGCAGGTATGGTGAGCATGTCGTGTGTACTGTTCCTGTGGAAGGACAGAAAGCCGAAAAAGAAGAAGAAATAAATTATTATAATTAGGAACAGGAGGTGGTAACTATGAAGAAAAGGATATTGGTGATAACGGCAATTCCTGCCATAGTTCTGCTTCTTGTTCTGTCTTTAGGTGGCATATACAGTGCAAAAGCGTCAGATGCCGGGCTTAATATCTCTGATGGGGTACTGTCTGCTTATACAGGTAATGAAAGCAGCGTAAATATTCCTCCAGGGGTAAAGACCATAGGCTCAGAGGCCTTTTGTGGAAATACTACCCTTGAGTCCGTTACTATCCCTGATGGAGTGACCACGATAGGTTATGCTGCATTTAAGGACTGCAGTTCATTAAAGACTGTAAAGATTCCTGACAGTGTCACAACAATAGAAGACTCTGCTTTCTGGGGATGTTCGTCCCTTTCGTATGTTTCTATAGGAAAAGGCTTATATGATCTTGGCAGCGGTACTTTCAGCGACTGTGACAGCCTGATGAATATTGCCCTGGATAAGGGAAATATAAATTATGTATGCAGCGATTCCGGTATTTTCAGTGCAGACAAAACAGTTATGTACCAGTATTTTGCCGGTAGCCGCAATATGACATACACGATACCGTCTACTGTTTCTGAAATTAAGCGTTATAGTTTCTGGGGTTGCGATAATCTTAAAGAGCTGATAGTTCCGGGAATGCCTGAAATAGGGGACTATGCAGTGGCGTCATGTGACAGCTTAGAAAATCTTGTTTTTCAGACTCCGACAACGAAACTGAACATGGGAGCGGCAAAGGACTGCAAGAACCTTAAGCAGGTTACACTTCCTTTATCACTTAGTAATATTCATGAGACTGCTTTTGACGGATGCCCTGATACGCTTTATTTTAACTGCCCCGATATGTCCTCAGCTGCTGCTTATGCATCTGAGAAAGGTTATGTATGCGGAGATTTTAATACATATGATTCATCACAGCTTGTGAATGTTCCTGAAGAAAAAACTTCGGATGACAGCCGGGGACAGCTTTTAACATCGGATGAAGACGGCTCGGATGAAGGTTCTGCTGATTTGACTGCAGAAAATGATAATGACAGCAGCGACAACGGACTGTATACATTTACCAATGATGATGTGGATGGCGAGCTGCTTGGAAGCAGCGAAATAGTATCGGACAGGGCTTATGTGATAATGTCTTCCGACATGGAGGTTTCAGACGGAAGCAAACTGCCGGCTGTTGATCCGAATGAAACGGCTGATTATTCCCATTATCTTGATCAGACACTGACATCATATACCATACCGTCTGGAATAACTGAGATAGGTGCATTTGCCTTTGCAAGGACAAGGCTTACGGAAATATCCATTCCTGATGGGGTGACTGAAATTGGGAAAGGTGCATTTTATCACTGTGACAGCTTAAGCAATGTTTCTATCCCGAACAGCGTAAAAAAGGTGGGCGAAAAAGCCTTTGCGTACACGCCCTGGTACCAGGCATGGGAAAACGATCCCAACGCAGGGGATTTTCTTGTTATAGGCGATGGTGTCCTGATCGGTTACAAAGGGGCAGAGGAATCGCCGGAACTACCGGATGATGTGAAGGTTGTAGCTGACGGTGTGTTTGCTAACGAATGATTTGAACTTTTCAATGCACTACACCGTTTTAATAAAAATTGATATAATACAGCGAAAAGATACTGCTAAAGAATAATACACAAAAGGAGACTTACTTACATGAGCAAGATAGCTATGAATACTGCGCTGGTTGAGATGGACGGCGATGAGATGACCAGAATCCTCTGGGCGATGATCAAGGATGAACTTTTAACACCTTATATTGAGCTTAATACTGAATATTATGATCTCGGTCTTAAGAAGAGAAATGAGACTGATGACAAGATAACCGTTGAGGCGGCTGAAAGGACCAAGGAGCTGGGAGTTGCTGTTAAGTGTGCGACCATTACTCCTAATGCTTCCAGGGTAAAGGAATATGACCTTAAGGAGATGTGGAAGAGCCCTAACGGTACCATCAGATCCATCCTTGACGGAACAGTATTCAGGACACCGATTCTTGTAAAGGGAATCGAACCCTGCGTAAGGAACTGGGAGAAACCAATAACTCTTGCAAGGCACGCTTATGGTGATGTATATAAGAATGTTGAGATAAAGGTTCCGGGTCCGGGTAAGGGATATCTTGTATTTGAAGATGAAAACGGAAACGAGACCAGGGAGCTTATACAGGAATTCAAAGGCCCCGGCATCATGCAGGGAGTTCATAACCTTGATAAGTCCATAGAGAGCTTTGCGCATGCCTGCTTTACTTATGCGCTGGACAGCAAAAAGGACCTCTGGTTTGCTACGAAGGATACTATCTCAAAGAAGTATGACCATAATTTTAAGGATATTTTCAATGACATATATGAGAAAGATTACAGCGACAGATTCAAGGATGCCGGAATAACTTATTTTTACACCCTTATTGACGATGCTGTTGCCCGCATAATGAAGTCCAAGGGCGGTATCATCTGGGCATGCAAGAATTATGACGGAGATGTAATGAGCGATATGGTAAGCTCAGCTTTCGGATCTCTTGCAATGATGACTTCTGTCCTGGTTTCTCCTGCCGGAATTTATGAGTATGAGGCAGCACACGGAACCGTACAGAGACACTATTACAAGCATCTGGAAGGCGAGGAGACATCCACTAATTCAGTGGCTACCATATTTGCCTGGACAGGCGCACTGCGCAAGCGTGGCGAGCTGGACGGCAATAAGGAACTTTGCGACTTTGCTGACCGTCTTGAGAAAGCAACCATTGGTACCATAGAAAGCGGGCGCATGACAAAGGACCTGGCTCTTATCACATCATTAAAGGATGTAAAGGTTTTGAACAGCGGTGATTTCATAAAAGAGATCAGGACAACTCTGGAAAACCAGTAAAAAAAGAGGCGGTTTTATGTCCAGAACGGATGATGTTTTCAGGCCTGCCCTTAAAGGGAAAAAGATTCCTATCATTTCACTTGATAATAAGTGGTATAAGCTTATGGCAGGCATCGATCATACACCGGAGATGATCGAGAAGGAAAAAAAATTAAAAGATCTGTTAAAACAGCAGGGCAAGGTAAATACAGAACTTAAGTCCATCCGTAAGAAGAAAGCTGATCTTATGGACAAGATAGTGAATGTAATGGACGAAGATGATGCTGAGACTAAGCATGCTGAGTATTCGGCCAGCATCAACGAGTGCAATGCGCTGATCGATAAGTACCAGGATGAACTTTTAGATCTCCCTGCACAGATCAACGAAGTCAATATAGCCTTAATGCTTGATACAATGGAAGTCTGCTATGATGTCATCAAGGAAAAGACCGAAAAAGAAAAAGAACTTGATGAGTGGATAGCCGGCATCCGTATTGAGTTAAAGAAAAATGTGGTGCGCCGTCAGGAATGCAAGATAAAGATACAGCAGATGTATTCCTACATGCATGATATTTTTGGGCCTGAAGTTATTGATATCTTTGACATGCAGTACAATCCCGGTGACAATCCGATCGTGCCTCCCGGAAGTGCAAAGCCTAAAAAGTCAGAGCCTGAAACGGCTGAAAAGCCGCAGGTCGATAGCGCACAGGGAAATAGCAGCCAGAACGATTCCGGAAACACTGAAAACAAAGAGAATGACAACAGCTCCGGCGAATAAAACAGATATAGAAAATACTTTTTTATAAAGCAGATTACAGATGCAGGCAGTACTGACAACAAAACAGACAAAAGCCCTTGAGGAATACCTGAAAGAGACATCAGGTGTTCCTTCTTTACTTTTGATGGAATATGCTGCATCTGCTGTTTTTGAAACAGTAATGAAACATGCAGAGCATGAAGTACTGGTCTTTGCAGGTACAGGGAATAATGGCGCTGACGGTCTTGCTGTTGCAAGGATGCTCGCAAATTCACGCGTGGGCGTAACCGTATGTGTTATAGGCAATATAGAACATGCCAGCGTCGAATGGCAGACCCAAAAGAAGATGCTTGATTCCCTGTATGAAAAAGAGGTTTTATTTACGGGACTTGAAAGCCTTGATGAGAATAAAAGATATGATGCGGTTGTTGATGCCTTATTAGGAATAGGATTAAATCGTCCTGTTTCCGGTGAATACCTGGCGGCTGTCTGCTTAATAAACGATTTAAAGAAAAAAACAAAATGCAAGGTTATTGCTGTAGATATTCCTACAGGCCTGTCGTCTGATACCGGCGATGTTTTAGGCTATGCTGTATATGCTGATGAAACGGTGACATTTTTTGCTATTAAAAGGGGATGTCTGATTTCAAAAGGCAGGACATATACCGGCGAGGTACAGCTTATAGAAGATCTGGCTGTAAACACTCCTGATATAAACAGGATGTATCAGGATGGCTTATTATCTTTAGGCTCGGATGAACTTCTTCCGTTAAGTTTAGAAGAAGATGATGTTAAAGATATTATGCATAGAAATCCGTCCGGAAATAAATCTAATTTCGGAAAAGTACTGTGTGTATGCGGATCTAAGGGAATGCCTGGAGCGTGTATATTGAATGCAAGAGCCTGCTTTGCTGCCGGCGCCGGAATGGTTAAGGTGCTTTCGTACAGCGAAAACCTGTCGATGCTCATGCATGAAATCCCGGAGGCAATGTTTGCGGCTTACGACAAAATATCATACAAGGAAATGGAAGAAAACGTGAGCTGGTGTGATTGTGTAGTCATAGGCTGTGGTCTGGGCAAAAATGCCCTGATAATGGATGGTGTACTTGAAGTTGCCTTGGCCAAAGATAAACCGATAGTCATTGATGCTGACGGGCTTAATCATATAGCCAATAACATGAACATTCTGACAGCCAGGAAAGCAAAGGGACTGATCACTGTCATAACCCCGCATCCCGGTGAATGGTCAAGACTGTTTCCGGATACTTCATGCAGCAGTCCGGAAAGCGTTGCTCAAAAAGCAGATGAGATTGGTGGCATTATTGTGGCTAAGAATGCCACTACTATAGTTACAGACGGCAATAATGTATATTTGAATGATACCGGAAATGACGGCATGGCGACAGCAGGGAGCGGAGATGTTTTAAGCGGGATCATTGCCGCTTTTGTGTCAAAAACAGTTAAGTCTGAAGGTACTGATATGGATCATTGCAGGGCTGTCGCATCAGCCGTGTGGTTTCATGGTAAGGCAGGTGACATAGCAGCAAAGGAAAAAAGTGCTGCGGCGATGCTGCCGTCAGACATGATCAGAAATCTTCCGAATGTGTATAAATAAACGGGGAGGAAAATATGTTAAATACAGAACGTGTAAGTGCTACCGTAGATTTAAAAAATATAAAGGAAAATATTCTTGCTGTTGCTGAGCGTATACCTAATGATACCAAGATAATGGCTGTTATCAAGGCTGACGGATATGGCCACGGGGCTGTTGCTGTAGCAAGGACCCTTGCAGATGTTGATTCACTCTGGGGTTATGCTGTCGCTACTATAGATGAGGCCATGGAGATAGTTCATATCGGTTGTGACAAGCCCATACTTATTTTAGGTTATGTTGCGCCTGCAATGTACGGCATGGCTGTTGCAAACGGCATCAGGATCCCGATATTTGACCTGCATTCTGCATCAAAGATAAATGCAGTCGCAAACCAGCTGGGCAGGAAGTGCAAGGTTCATATTAAGGTTGATACAGGCATGGGGCGTATAGGCATAACTCCGAATAAGCGCGGCCTTGAGTTCGTTGAACAGGTAAGCTATATGAGCGGAATCGAAGTAGAGGGAATATTTACTCATTTTGCGAGAGCCGATGAAATGGATAAATCCGCAGCTTATGAGCAGCTGAATACATTTAAAGAATTTACGGATGAGATCGAGAAAAATGGCATAAAGATTCCACTTAAGCATTGTGCAAACAGTGCGGCAATAATTGATATGCCGGAGCTTCATTTTGATATCGTAAGATCCGGAATTATAACATACGGCCTTTGGCCTTCTGATGAAGTGAATAAGGACAGCATCAAGATAAAGCCTGCGATGGAGATAAAAAGCTCTGTTATCTTTATCAAGGATGTACCTGCCGGAACGGCAATAAGCTACGGCGGAACCTATATTACCGATAAGGAGACCAGGATAGCTACTGTTTCCATAGGTTACGCAGATGGTTTCCCCAGGAGTCTTTCTAATAAGGGGGTAGTTCTTATCAGAGGCAAAAGATACAATGTGGTCGGTCGCGTGTGCATGGACCAGCTTATGGTGGACATACGTATGAATGATGAGATATCCGTGGGGGATATTGTTACCGTGGTAGGAAGAGACGGTGATGAAGAAATCACTATGGATGAGTTTGCTATGCTTTCTGACCGCATCAATTATGAAGCAGTTTGTGATATAGGAAAACGAGTACCCAGGGTTTACCGTAGAGGATAATGACAATGAATATATCATATGATCAGTTTTTTCACGAAATCAGGTTTATGGTACTGTTCCTTGTTTTTTCAATGGTCATAAATGGCCTGTTTACCGCGTATCTTGCTGCACTTTCAGCTTTGTCTCAGGATGATGAGGATACCCTTGATGAAAGAAGGGCGTCTGTAAAGGACCATCCGGAAAAGCTTATATGTACGGGGCTGGTGCTGCTTGTACCTTTTGATTTTTCTTTTGTATATTTTCTTTTTCGCAGTACAGCAGCTTTTCCCATAAGCCATCCGGTGATATTTGATATTCTTATTCTTGCAGCCATTTTTATTGTCTGGGGAATTATAGGCATAATGTTTCCATTTTACCTTGGACGGTTTCATCATCTTAGGTTTGCGGAAAAACTGTATTCTATATGGCATATACTGTCAGTGGTTCTGACTCCCTTTGTTTTTACAATAAATTCATTTTCAGGGCTTTTAGCCGGGATATTTGGTGTAAAGAGAAATCCTGCGGATGACAATGTGACGGAGGACGAGATATTAGCGATAGTAAACGAAGGGCAGGAGAGCGGCACCATTGAAGAAAGCGAAGCCAGGATGATAAATAATATCTTTGAGCTGTCAGAAACGGAAGCATCAAGTATACAGGTGCCAAGAAATAAGATCGCTGCTTTCGAGGATACAGTCAAGCTTAAAGATGCGCTTAAGGATATACTGAATTCAAGCTATTCCAGGTATCCGGTCTACCATGAGGATCTGGATCACATCATAGGCATATTACATATCAAGGACGCGGTCAGACTTTTAGAACAGAATCCCAAAAGAAACCCGACTCTTGCAGATATCAAGGACAGTCTTCTGGAAACTTTTTTTGTTCCGGAGACTAAGAGCATAGACGACCTGTTTAGTGAAATGCAATCATCTAATACGCAGATGGTTATCGTAACGGACGAATATGGTCAGACTTCCGGCATTGTATCCATGGAGGATATATTGGAGGAAATTGTCGGCAGCATAAGAGATGAGTATGACAGGGAACGGGAAATGATAACCGGTGACGGTGAAGTTTACGAAATAGATGGTTTCACAAGGCTTGATGACTTAAACGAACGTTTTGGTATTAATTTTGGTGAGTGTGATTTCGAGACAATAAACGGCTATCTTACTGACAGGATGGGACATATTCCGGAAGATAATGAGTATTTTGAAACCGATATAGACGGTTATCATTTCGAGGTGCTGGAGGCTGCGGATAAAATCATAAAACTGGTGGGTTTAAGTCCGGTTCATACCGTAAATGATACTGAAAATACTACAGAAGAAGGGAACGAGGAGTAGGCTGTAATGGATTGCGGCGAACTGCAGTTTATGTTATAATTTTTGAGTTATGTAAATTTAATTGTAGGAGGTTTTTATGTCAGGTCATTCGAAATTTGCCAACATTAAGCACAAAAAGGAAAAAAATGATGCAGCAAAGGGCAAAATATTTACAATATTAGGAAGGGAAATCGCCGTTGCCGTTAAGGAAGGTGGTCCGGACATCAATAACAATTTCAAGCTTGCAACAGTAGTGCAGAAGGCAAAAGCAGCTAATATGCCTAATGAGACTATCGAAAGAGGCATAAAGAAGGCTGCAGGTGCAGGTAGCGATGTTAATTATGAACACGTAACCTATGAAGGATACGGTCCCGGCGGAACCGCGATTATAGTGGAGGCTCTTACGGATAATAAAAATCGTACTGCAGCAAATGTAAGGTCTGCATTTACAAAGGGAACCGGCAGCATAGGTACACAGGGCTGTGTGTCCTTTATGTTTGACCAGAAGGGCCAGATCATTATAGACAAAGAAGAATGTGAGCTTGATGCCGATACGCTTATGGAAAAGGCACTTGATGCAGGGGCTGATGATTTCAGTGAAGAAGATGATTCATATGAGATCCTTACGACTCCTGATGCTTTTGATGAAGTAAGAAAAGCCTTTGAGGATGAAAAAATTCCTATGGCAAGTGCTGAGGTTACCATGATTCCACAGAATTATGTAGAAGTAACGGATCCTGATGCAGTCAAGAATCTTACAAGGATACTCGATCTTCTTGATGAAGATGATGATGTTCAGAACGTTTACACGAACTGGGATGAATAATAGTGAAAATGACTTAAAAAAAGGCAACTGCCTTTCGATCGTGGTGCCTTGTTATAACGAAGAAGAGATGCTTCCGACTACGGTTGATGTACTCACGGAGCTCATTGAAAGGATGATTGCTGACGGAAAAATCGCAAGCAGTTCTTTTGTGCTCTTCGTAAACGACGGCTCAAAAGACAGGACGCTTCCGATGCTGCGTGAGTATGCTAAAGAACGCAATCATGTTTGTTTTGTTACGCTTTCGGCCAACAGAGGACACCAGAGTGCGCTTATTGCAGGCCTCATGGCAGCAAAGAAATATGCTGATATGATGATATCCATAGATGCTGACCTTCAGGATGATGTGAATGTCATCTCTGATATGGTGGATAAGTATCTGGCCGGTGCGGATATAGTATATGGTGTGCGTTCCGGAAGAAAGTCGGATTCATTTTTAAAACGGACTACGGCTCAGATGTTTTACAAGCTTTTGGCGGCCATGGGAGTAAAGACTGTATATAATCATGCGGATTTTAGGCTTATGAGCAGGCGGGCGGTAGAGGCTTTGGCTGAGTATCGGGAGAAAAACCTTTATATCAGAGGCATTATTCCGCAATTAGGGTTTAAAACCGACGAAGTTAGCTATGAGAGAAAGGCAAGAACGGCTGGAGAATCAAAGTATCCTTTCCGTAAGATGCTTGCCCTTGCATTAAACGGCATTACGTCCTTTAGTACAAAACCACTGCAGATGATAACCAGCATAGGCATAGTGGTTCTTATTATTTGTTTTGCAGCAGCTGTTTATGCATTCATTTCATATTTTACTAATGATGTGGAGCGCGGCTGGAC
The DNA here is from genome assembly GCA_000621425.1 of Lachnospiraceae bacterium AB2028. Taxonomy (GTDB): domain Bacteria; phylum Bacillota; class Clostridia; order Lachnospirales; family Lachnospiraceae; genus NK4A136. The sequence goes on along the minus strand of KK211275.1, from coordinate 611,621 downwards.
ATCACTGATACTTTCTGTATGGTTCCTGGGGGGAGTGCAACTCCTGTCGCTTGGCGTCATAGGGGAATATATTGGTAAAATTTATGCAGAAGTCAAGAACAGGCCCCTCTATTTCATAGAGGATAGTGACATGTCGTCTGCCGGCAGCGCAGACGGAGAGTGACCGGAGGTTTTATGCTTTTTGCAAAGAAAAAAAATCTCAAATTTGAAGAAATGGAGCATATTGAGAGCCCTAATTTAAGTGAATTAGAGGCTACGCTTGATTTCTTGAAAAAAACTCCTGAAAAAAAAGATAATGAAGATAATGGTGCTGTATTGCATCCGATGCCGGCTATAGAACCGCCCAGACTGGATGATGATAAAAACACAGTCGAAACTGAGACTGGAAAAGGTGATGCTAAATTATCTTCAGGACAGGACATTGCTTTTGATGAAGAAACTTCTGCTGAAAAGTTTTCTGATGCCGACAAAGAGCCTGAAACTGATATTTCTGAGGAAATCAAAAAAAAGGCTGAAGCTCTTAAGGAAAAACAGTTTCTCAATGATACGGTTAACACCGAGGCGGAGCTTGCGTTAAAAAAAGATGAGGCAAATATTACAAAAACATCAGATGAAGTGAATAACGCGCCACAAAAGGAAATATCTGATGCTGTAAAAGCAGCCATGGCACTGCAGGCTGAATATGAGGCAAAGAAAAAAGACCAGCCTGAAGAAGACCTACGTAAAAGAAGTCGTTTTATGAGAAATCGTGCTTATCCTGTTAAAAAGACGGCTGCACCTGTTACAGAACAGGATGAAAAAGTTCAGGTCGTGGATGGTAAGGAAGCGGATGATCAAGCTGAGATTGGGACCGATAAGAAGGAAAATGATCAGACAGGTTTGGATAATAAGGGGAGTGTTGCAGATAAATCATCTGAGATTTTTGATGAAAAAGAGGGAAAATCTGATACGGTAACAGCTGTAAGTGAGAATGAGATTGCGCCACAGGATGAAACTAAGACAGCTGTGAATGATGCGGATACTGATACGGCTGAAGATTCTGTGGAAACTGCTGACGACAGAACAGAAAAAGTCGAGAATGATGAGAATAATGCATCAGATGATGATAAAGAAGCGGTTGAAAAAATAACAAATAATGAATCGACTGATGGTACTCAGAATGTAAAAAATGAGGAACCGGAGCCTGATAATGTTAATGTTGGCAGTGATGACGTTCAAAAAGAAACGATTGTTAGGGTAACGGATACTGCTGATGAAACTGTTAAAGAAAAAAAGCCGTCTCCTATGGGAAAGGGATCAAGCACGGCTATAACCAGTAATTTAAAACTGCCTAACGATGTGATTGTTTCTAATATCGAGAGCAGTGCTCGCTCTATGGGAAAATATGTTGGCGCTGCAAAAATTGCTAATCCACTTCCGCATCCCAAGAAACATATTACACGGAATATGGATTTTGATTATCCGGTATCGGCCGCGCAGATGCATTTTGATATAGAGGATCTGAACGGCATGGATTTTTTTGACATTGATGACTGAATCTATCTGATAGGTTTTTAATAATGGCTACAAAGAGAAGAACTACATCTTCTTCCACATCGGGAAGAAAAAAAACAACAAAGAAAAGTGCATCTGCACGGCGCAGCACTCCAAAGAGGGGGGCTACATCAGCTTCTTCAAGAAGAAAAAAGAGCAGCGGAAATTCACTTAGCGGAGACGACAAGTTCCTTATTTTCATGCTGGTATCTTTTTGTGTATTGCTGGTAATCTTTTTGTGTATGATAGGCCTGATCAGCGGTGCATTTGGGCCTGCTTTAAAAGTCTTTTTCTCAGGTCTTTTGGGAATAATGGCCTATATTCTGCCGGTGGTTCTCATGGGATATATTATCTACCGCGCTCTTTTTATTGAAAACAGAATCCCGCTTGTTAAAAAAATAGGTTCCGTAGCTTTTCTTGTATTTTTTGGAATGATGGCTGCTTTTGTCAGCAAAACGCCCTTTGATACTATGGCGGATATGACAGAAGGAAAACTTAGTCTTTTGTATCAGGCAGGTAAGGGTGGCGGTGTTTTATTCGGTATGCTTGCCTTCTGCTTTTACAAAATATTTGGTACTGTTGGTTCCATTATACTTCTTATCTTACTCATGATCATCAGTCTTGCTTTGTTGCTGGGACCTGATTTCTTTATTTATCTTGGGTATGTGAAGGATTTTCTTTTTACCAGGGATACTGTAACAGAGGATGACTATTCCGAAGATGAAAGAAGGGAAGCTTTGGAGAGGCGCAGGAGACGCTTGGAGGAGCGGAAACTTCGGAATGAAGAAAAGAGGGCTCTTAAGGAAGAAAAGGCCCTTGAAAGGGAAGAGGCAAGAGAACGATGGGCTGAAAAAAAGCGGCAGAGCCAAGAATCTGACGGTTTCAACAGCCCTGATGATGAGATCATTCAAGCAGAGGAAAATATCCGTGCCCAGGCGGAAGCGGCAAGACGTAAGGAAGAGGCCGAAAGACGCAGGGAAGAAGCTGAGAATAAGCGCAGGGAACAGCAGCTTAAGAAAGAACAGGCTGAGGATGCTGCTATTCTCGCCGGCAGTATGCGTAAGAATAAAGAGAAAGATAAAAAGAAATCTGTGACATTTGTTTCACCAGGGAAACTTGATGACATCCATGAGATAACCATCATAGCCAATCCTACGGGATTCAAGAATGATTCTGTAGATCTTATGCCCATTGGCATGAACGGTTCCGGTGAATTAGGGGACATAACGGAGATTTCTGCAGCCGACATTCATGCAGTACCGAATCCGCTTGATTTGCCCAATACAGATACAAGTACAGCGCTTAACGATACTTTATCTGCTAATACCCCTACGGTTTCAAATAAAAAAGAGACAGAAGCTCCGCTTATTATAAAGGTAAATGAAGACCTTTTGCAGAAAAATGAGTCTTCTGATTCATTTTCAATTTCTGAGATTATTGCTGATGAAGATGTGAAAATAATATCTTCAGAGGTTACAGAGCCGAATAAGGCCGGTGAAAGTTTATTTGCTGAAAAAAATGATAACAGCAAAGCGGATGAAATTGATATTGCTGATCCAGCAGAGACATTGTCAGATAATAAAATTGAAGAGTCGGAAAACAGATCTGATAATGATTCTGAGAAGGTGGCTTCTTTGGATGATATTTCTGAAGAAAAGGATTCTAATAAGATTGTTTTTTCCACGGAAGAGCGTTTATCTGAGCCGGCAGAAACAGAAAACGATGCTTTAAGTGATAAGTTAGAAGTTAAAGCTGACCCGGCAACAGATGATAAGACCGATGAAAAGATTGATGCGCCTGAACCGCTGCAGGATATGAGGGCTTTCCTTCCGCCTGACCTTTCCGGAATGCCTACACCTGTTACTGAAAGAACACACCAGCAGGAAAACAAGGAGCCGGAGAAGAATGAGAATGATTCTTCTGATTCAGATAGTTCTGAAACGGTAAAAAAAGATACGCCTGCAAAACCTGTTAAGAAAAAGAAAGCATATACTGTTCCGCCGGTATCTCTTCTTGAGGTAAATGAAAAGAATAAGGGTGGAGATACGGATGAAAGTCTGAAGGAGACCGCGATGCTTCTTCAGGATACGCTTAAGAATTTTGGTGTCAAGGCAACTGTTGAGCATATAAGCCAGGGGCCTTCGGTAACAAGATTTGAATTAAAGCCGGAAGCAGGAACTAAGGTCAATAAGATTCTTAATCTTACAGATGATATCAAACTTAACCTTGCCGCTCAGGATGTTAGAATCGAGGCTCCCATCCCGGGAAAAGCTGCTGTAGGAATAGAGATACCAAATAAAGAAAAAATACCTGTGCTTATCAGAGATCTTATTGATAGCAAGGATTATAAGAGTTCACAGGCAAATCTTACTTACGCAGTAGGTAAGGATATTACAGGAAAGATAATAGTTTCTGATATTGCCAAGATGCCTCATCTTTTGGTGGCCGGTTCAACCGGATCCGGTAAGTCAGTGTTCATAAACACTTTGATTTTAAGTTTGTTGTATAAATCTTCACCTGAAGATGTGAAACTTATCATGATCGATCCTAAAGTTGTTGAACTTTCTGTTTATAATGGAATACCGCATTTACTGCTGCCCGTGGTATCGGATCCAAGACAGGCAAATGCGGCGTTGGCATGGGCTGTTGCTGAGATGATGCGCAGATATAAAGCATTTTCAGATTTTTCTGTAAGAGATATGCGTGGATACAATGAAAAGGCTGAAGGTAACGGCGTTGAAAAACTTCCGCATATCGTAATTATAGTTGACGAATTGGCAGATTTAATGATGGTGGCGCAGAAAGATGTTGAAGCATCCATATGCCGACTGACGCAGCTTGCAAGAGCTGCCGGTATACATCTGATAATCGCTACCCAGCGTCCCAGCGTGGATGTTATCACCGGACTTATTAAGGCGAATATGCCCAGCCGTTTAGCGTTCCGCGTTTCATCAGGTGTGGATTCCAGGACTATACTGGATACTGTAGGCGCCGAACGTCTTCTGGGTAACGGGGATATGCTTTTTCATCCGCAGAGTTTCAATAAGCCACTTCGTGTGCAGGGAGCTTTTGTTTCTGATGATGAAGTTATGCGAGTGGTTGAGTTCCTTAAGAAGAATGCAGGCGACGATGTATATGATAATGAAGTTGCCGAAAAGATATCCAGTATGGCAAATTCGGAAAGTTCAGCATCTGCATCATCGGATGGTGCTGCTACTGATTCCGGTAAAGATTACGACACATATTTTGCGGATGCTTGCCGTTTTGTGGTAGAAAAGCAGAAGGCATCTGCCAGCATGTTGCAAAGAGTGTTCAAAGTAGGATATAATCGTGCCGCACGTATGGTGGACCAGATGGAGGAGGCGGGCGTTATAGGATCTGAAGAAGGAACTAATCCAAGAAAGGTGCTTATGGATAAGAGTACGTTGGAGGATTTCTTGAGTAACATATAGTTTAATCAAAAAACAGGAGGTCAAAATGGGAGCACAGAAAACAGATATCGAGATTGCACGGGAAACAAAACTTGAGCCAATAGTAAATGTTGCAAAAAAGCTTGACGTACCGGAAGATGCCCTTGAGCAGTATGGCAAATACAAGGCTAAGCTTTCTGAAGATTTTCTTGAGAGCATTGAGAATAATAAACCGGGTAAATTGATACTGGTTACTGCAATTAATCCTACTCCTGCGGGAGAAGGTAAGACTACTGTATCGATAGGACTTGCCCAGGGGCTTTCAAGACTTGGACAGAAGACCTGCCTTGCGCTTCGTGAGCCTTCACTGGGTCCTTGTTTTGGCGTGAAGGGCGGCGCTGCCGGTGGCGGATATTCACAGGTAGTTCCTATGGATGAGCTTAACCTGCATTTTACCGGTGATTTTCATGCTATTACTGTAGCAAATAATCTTTTGGCCGCACTTATAGACAATCATATCCATCAGGGAAATAAGCTTCGTATAGATACAAGGCAGATCCTGTGGAAAAGATGTATGGATGTAAATGACAGGAGTCTTAGAAATATAGTTGTAGGCTTAGGAGCTAAGGGCGACGGCTTTGTAAGAGAAGATCATTTCGTAATCACTGTTGCATCTGAGATAATGGCTATCTTCTGCCTTGCCAGTGATATGAAGGATCTTAAGAAGAGGCTTTCTGAAATCATTGTGGCATATAATCTGGACGGCGAGCCTGTAACAGCAGGTGAACTTAATGCTGTAGGTGCAATGGCAGCACTTTTAAAAGATGCTATAAAGCCTAATATGATACAGACACTAGAGCATACACCGGCTATTGTTCACGGTGGACCTTTTGCAAATATTGCACATGGGTGTAACTCTATAATCGCTACAAAGACTGCAATGCGTTTGGCTGATTATACTGTTACGGAAGCCGGATTCGGTGCAGACCTGGGCGCAGAGAAATTCCTTGATATTAAGTGCCGTAAGGCCGGACTTAAGCCTGATGCGGTTGTTATCGTGGCCACAATAAGAGCGTTAAAATACAACGGTGGTGTAGCAAAAGCAGACCTTACCAATGAGAATATTGAAGCACTTAAGAATGGCTCATGCAATCTCATTAAGCATGTTGAAAATATCAAGTCATATGGTCTGCCTGTATGCGTGACAATAAATAAATTTGTCAGTGATACGGATGCGGAAGTAGAATGCCTTAAGGAAATCCTGGGCAAGCTTGATGTTCCTTTCTCTGTTTCTGAAGTTTGGGCAAAGGGCGGCGAAGGTGCACTTGACCTTGCTAAGGATGTAATGAAACTTGCTGATTCCGAGAATAATTTCCATTATCTCTATCCCGATGATCTTGGAATTAAGGAGAAGATTGAGACTCTTGCAACTAAGATATATGGTGCAGGCAATGTGGAATTTGCGCCTGCAGCACTTAAGCAGATTGCTAAGATCGAAGAGTTGGGATTCAGGGAGTGTCCCGTATGTATGGCTAAGACCCAGTATTCGTTATCGGATGATCCTAAGACATTGGGCAGGCCTGACGGTTTTACCTTCCATATCAGAGAGGTATATGTTTCTGCGGGGGCCGGATTTGTAGTAGCTCTTTCAGGATCAATAACTACTATGCCCGGACTGTCAGCAACACCGGCTGCTTATAGCATCGATGTAGATGATGACGGAAATATTGTGGGACTGTTTTAAATTTTATAAATGCTAAAGCGGCAGAAAGGGAAAACATGGCAGAGCTAATAGACGGAAAAAGAATATCGAAGGAAATAAAGGATGAGTTAAGGGCAGAGGCTGAAAAGTTTAAGGCTGAAGGAAAAGAAGCGACCCTTGCAGTTATTCTTGTAGGAGATGATCCGGCTTCAGCCGTATATGTTAATAACAAGAAGAAAGCCTGTGAGTATATTGGAATAAAGTCACTTTCTTACGAGCTGCCAAAAGAAACTACAGAGTCAGAACTTCTTGAGCTTATTGAAAAGCTTAATAATGATGACAATGTTAAAGGAATTCTTGTCCAGCTTCCTGTTCCTGATCATATTGACGAAAACAAGATCATCCGCAGCATATCTCCTTTAAAGGATGTGGATGGTTTCCATCCGCTTAATGTTGGTGCGCTGCTGATAGGTGAGAAAGGTTATGTATCTTGTACTCCTGCCGGGGTTATACAGCTTTTAAAGCGCAGCAATGTGGATATAGCGGGTAAGGAGTGCGTTGTTGTTGGACGAAGCAATATAGTTGGAAAGCCTATGGGGGTATTGTTGCTGCGTGAGAACGGTACAGTGACAATAGCTCATTCAAAAACTAAAGATTTAAAGAGTATCTGCAAGAGAGCGGATATACTCGTAGTTGCTGTGGGTAAGCCTAAAATGATTAACGCCGACTATGTAAAGGAAGGCGCTGTTGTTATTGATGTAGGTATCCACAGAATGGATAACGGAAAACTTTGCGGTGATGTGGATTTTGATTCTGTAGAACCGCATGTTTCCAAGATAACGCCTGTGCCCGGTGGCGTTGGACCCATGACAATTGCCATGCTTATGGATAATTGTATATCTTCATTGCGGTGACCGGAGGATTATTGGAATGATATGTCCAGTCTGTGGTGCGGAAGTCGGTGAATCAAATCTTTTATGTCCTGAATGCGGACATGAATTTAGATTCATTCCTGACTTTGAGCCCGAGGTTGAAAACCAAATAAGTGATACCCTTTCTGAAATCTCTATTGATGATGAGGATCTTGAAGAGCTTACTCCTGAAGAGATAGAGGCGGGGTATTATTATGATGAGGACGGAAATCTGTTTTATGATGGTCCTGTTTTTGATGCGGATGGTTATGAAGTTCATGATGACGATGACTATAACGGTCCTCTTTTTGATGCCTTAGGGAATCCTATAGACGACAGCGAAGAATCTGAAGAATTTAGCATGCAGTCTATGGGGGGGACAGAATACCACGAAGACGATGACATTGTTGACCCGGTGGATAATGATGACCTTAATAGTCAAGATGGTTATTCTGGTGATATTGACGGTTACGGAACCGATGCAGAAGGATATGCTGATGAGTATGACGAAACATCTGATAGAGACTCGCTATCCGAGGGCGATGAATATTACGAAGAAGATTATGCAGAAGATTATATAGAATCTGAAGGAGGCGATACATCAGACTTCGGTAAGCGTGATGAACTTGCTGCAGAATATGCAGAGCCGGAAGAAGAATACTCTGAATTTGATGAAGAGTACGAAGGTGATGATTATTATGATGATGATTCCTATGACTACGATGATGATGACATTTTTCATCAGTTCTTCCTGGCGGCCACAAAGAGTCGTTTTAAGAAACTGTACGCATGTCTTTTTCTGATAGTAATGCTTTTGCTTGCAGGACTTGTTTATTTTGTTTCTGTCAGAGTTTACCGCAGCAGTTCTTATGAATATCAGGCGGAGCTGGCTGAACAAGCTTACCTTGAGGGCGACCTTGACGGTGCGATCGATTATATGGAAAAAGCACTGACTTTGTCTTCGGGTGATGATGAAATGAAGTTTAAACTGGCACGTTATTATTTCGAAGCTTTCGATGATGAAAAGGCTCTTCTAATGCTCTGGGAAATTGCGTATGAAAAGAATGAAAATCAGGAAAGGGCATATAGGGAGATCATTTCTTATTATGAAAAGCAGTCGGATTTTCCTATGATAGAGAGTATACTTGAAGCTTGCGACAATGAAACAATTGTAAACAATTTTAGGGATTATTTGGCTAATCCGCCTGAGTTTTCCTATGCCTCCGGTGAATATGATGATGTAATCTCTTTGACGCTTTCGGCAGGATCAAATGGCAGCATATATTATACGCTGGACGGTCATGAACCTACTTTGCAGTCGACACTTTATACTTCGCCTATCCAGTTAAATCTTGGAAGTCACGAGGTCAACGCGATTTTTGTTAATAATTATGGTGTTGTTTCGGAAGTGGCAAATGCAACATACAGGATATATATAAGAGTGCCTGATGCGCTTGCAATTTCTGTGCCGGACGGTGAGTACACCGTGCCGATGCTTATAGAGACAGAGGTTCCCCAATTCTGTACCGTTTACTATACTACTGACGGAACACCGCCTACTATGGGCGAATCAAACGAGTATTCAGAAGGCATACCTATGCCATTGGGGCACAGCCATTTCATATTTGCTGCAATATCACAGGAGGGTATATCCGGTGATGTTACGGAGTGTGATTTTGACCTTACTATTGATTCCGAACTTGATCTGCAGACTGTAATCGCGTCGTTCAAACAGTACAATCTTAATATGGGGCGTACTGCAGACATTGAAGGACATCTTCCCGGCAATCTCACAAGGTATACATATGTTATTGATTCAGCAATAAATCTGGATGAGGACGGAAAAGCTGTTTCCGGAAATATGGCAGATCCTGAAACCGGGGAGTTGGAAGAGCCGGAGGATCCACATATTTATTACATAATTACGGAATATACTGTTGATACATCGGGATTAACAATGAAAACCGGCAATTACTATATGGTCAGCATAGAGGATGGTTTTATATACAAGGCTGTTAAGAATGAAGGGGAAGTGATACAACGTGGTGATCTTATTCCGCCTGAATCCTATGCGGCACCGCCGCCTATAGTTCCTGAAGACCATGGGGCAGGAAATTGACCAATGATATCAGAACTACCTGAAGAATTCAAAAAAAGAATGATGATTCAGCTGGGGGCTGATTATCATGATTTTGAGGAGAGCTTTGAAACCCCTGCAGTCAGAGCTTTTTCACTGAACACGGCCGTTATATCTGTGGAACAGTTTGAATCATGTACGGAAGTTTGTAAAGAACTCAAATATGATAAGATTCCGGGAATGCGGCATGCATATTATTATGACGATGACCTGCATATTGGGAGGTGTGCTTATCATCATGCCGGGATGATTTATTCCCAGGATCCTGCCGCAATGTTAGTGGCTGAAGGGATTGAACTTCCGGAAAGATCAAGGGTACTGGATCTTTGTGCTGCTCCGGGTGGCAAGTCCGTACAGCTGGCGCAGAAACTTGCGGATAACGGCGGAATACTTATTTCAAACGAGCCGGATAAAGCCCGTAACAACATACTCTGTAGTAATATAGAGCGGATGGGTTTCAAAAATGTGGCTGTTACATGTATGTATCCTGAAGACCTTGCAAAGATTTATCCGGCATATTTTGATGTTGTACTTGTTGATGCCCCTTGTTCCGGTGAGGGCATGTTTAGAAAATATCCGGAGAGTATTGAACAGTGGAGCGTGTCAAATATTGAACACTGTGCTTTAAGGCAGAAGGAAATTCTTAGGAATGCAGTGTCAATGGTAAAGCCCGGCGGAACGCTTGTTTATTCCACTTGTACATATGCGTCGGAGGAAGATGAAGAAATTGCTGATTTTATCCGGGAAGAGCTTGGTTTTGAGTTTATTGATGCACCGGAGATAGTAACGAAATATGCAACTGCCGTACCTTTGAAAAACGGAACAGCTTATAGATTTTATCCTCATGTATCAAAAGGCGAGGGTCAGTTTATGGCTTATTTCAAAAAGCCGGGTGACCTGGAGAAAAACGGTTTAACAGATCACATGCGGCTGTCCGGAAATATAAGAAAGGCAGATAAGGAAAGTTTAAAACTGGTAGAAGAGGTTTTTAGCGGGGTGCCGGATATTGATACGGACTGCATATTCAGGAATGGTGAGTTGCTTTTTTATCTCAATAGCGGAATAGACAGGTTGCCTGAAAAAGCCGTAACAAAAACCGGAGTCTGTATCGGAAGTGTTGAAAAAAAGCGGTTTATTCCACATCATGATTTTTTTTCGGCGTTTGGATGCAGTATAAAGAACCGTCTGGAACTTTTGCCGGGAAGCAGTGAGATTTCGGCATACCTTCATGGCGAGGAACTGAGATTATCACAGATACTGAACGGGGTATACTCAGGTGACGATAAAGGTTTTGGTGCCGTTACAGTTCTTGGAGTACCGGTTGGTGGTTTTAAGCTTGCCGGTGGACGGATAAAGAACCATTATCCCAAGGGGCTCAGGAATCTTTAGGAGGACTTATTTTGACCGAGAATGCAGAAAGCAAATACAGCCTGGATATTGATGCGGAGAGCCTTAAGCTGCTTTTCGGTATGTATGACAGTTCTATCACTAAGATTGAAACAGAACTGTCTGTTGATATCACGGACCGTGACGGCAGGCTGAATATATACGGTGCGGAAAAGGATGTTAAAAGGGCGACCCGGCTTATTATAGACCTGATAGAGTCATCGAAGGTTGAAAAAAAGATTGACAGGCAAAAACTTGAATACGGCATAAGTCTTGCAAGGGAAGACAATCAGGACATGCTGGTGGAACTGGACAAGGACGTAATCTGCCGTACCATACAGGGCAAGCCCATAAAGCCTAAGACTGCCGGACAGAAGAATTACACAGATTCAATCCGGGACAATATGATAACTTTCGGCTATGGCCCTGCGGGTACCGGAAAGACATATCTCGCCATAGCGATGGCTGTTACAGCGTTTAAGGCGGAGGAAGTAGGAAGGATTATCCTTACAAGGCCTGCCATAGAGGCCGGAGAAAAATTAGGTTTTCTTCCCGGAGATCTCCAGAGTAAGGTGGATCCTTATCTTCGACCTTTATATGATGCGCTTTATCAGATAATGGGGGCCGACAGTTTCCAGAAGAATATGGAGAAAGGTCTTATAGAAGTTGCTCCGCTTGCTTATATGAGAGGAAGAACCCTTGATAACTCCTATATTATTCTTGATGAGGCCCAGAATACCACTCCGGGGCAGATGAAGATGTTTTTGACCCGTATAGGTTTTTGCTCCAAAGCGGTAATCACAGGCGACCTTACACAGAAGGACCTGGGGGGAAATACAGTTTCGGGACTTGAAGAAGCTTTGAAAGTCCTGAAAAATGTGGAAGGCATAGGCTTTGCGGCACTGGATAGCAGGGATGTGGTGCGCCATCCCTTAGTTATGAAGATCGTTCAGGCATATGAAAACTATGAAAAGCGGAACAAAAAAGAAAATAATGCCAGACAGAATAGAAGAAAACATAATAATTGATTTTGAAAATGAAATCGAAATTCCGGCAGATTCAGAAGCAGGATATATTCCTGACGAAAGGCTGATCGAGATAGCTTCAGCAGTTTGCAAAAGGGCACTGGATTTGCATTTTATAAATAGTTCCTGCAAGGTTTCACTTTTTGTTGTGGATGGCGATACCATCAGGGAATATAATAATTCCCAGAGAGGGATAGATTCTGTTACAGATGTGCTTTCATTTCCCAATATCCCTTTTACTACAGGTAATAAAGGGGATGTCGGCATATTTGATGAGCTTAACAGCGTTGACTATATAGATCCTGAGGATGGCAGAATCATTCTCGGAGAGATTGTGATTTGCTATGAAAGGGTAATAAGCCAGGCGAGAGAATATGGACACAGCTATGAGCGGGAATTTGCTTTTCTTACAGCACACAGCATACTGCATCTCCTGGGGTATGACCATATTGAGGACAGTGACAGGATCGAGATGGAAGATAGACAACGAGAAATTTTAGAGCCTTTAGGATTTAAGAGATAATGGCGGGAAATTCTAAATCTAAAAAAAAGAATACGGCCAGCTATCCGGCAGCACTTGGAGCCTGTCTCTTTCTGTTTATGGCAAGTTTTGCGCTTAACAGCTTAGGGGCAGCGTTTTTTTATGTTGCTTTTTTTCTGAACCTATTATTGATCTTTCTGTTTCCGTTCTGTGTTTCTGTTGAATGCAGGCGTATGATGAAGGATAGGGTTTCATTAAAAAACTTTAATAAGGCAGAGTACATTTATCGTTATTCTTGGGGCTTATGTTTGACCTGGGAAACGGTAGTTTCTGCGCTGGTTTACATAATTATTTTATGTCTACCTGATACTTTTCTTCCGGGAACGGGCCATGAACTGCTGTATTTTTTCTTTCCCCCCGTGTTTATTCTTTTTTCATTTTCGCATATACTTTCATCAGCTGATGCAGCGTACCTGAAAAAAAACAGGTTTTACTACCATTTGGGCATATTATTGATGATTGCATTGCCGGTGATAATAATAATGGTAAGCGTATTCCACAGGCATGCAACCGTTACTGCTAATCTGTTGGACAATTCTGCTGCCGGTGATGCTCATATTGCGTTTGCATGTGCTTTAAGCATGTGCATTTTTGCTTTAGTTCTGTGGATATATATGATGTTTCTTCATTCGGGTGTAAGAAAAAAATCTGCAAGGCGTATCGCAGCAGACAAGACAAAGATTAATGAGGCGGGGATGATACTTCTTTCAAAAGCATCATTTTCTAATATGCTCGCGCTTTTACCCATAGGTTTGATTATTCCTGCTGTATATTTTATTTTTTCCTGTGGCCTGGATGATGTACTTGGAAATCAGCTTGGTTTATATCGTTTAGGATCAGCGATAGGGATAAATGTCCCTTTTTACAGTTATCCTGTTATTTTTGCATTACTGCTTGCCAATAAGGATTCAAGGCAATTTTATCTGGCACATCTCCATCATGAAATACCTGAACTCCGTACAAGAGTATGTGATACTCTGCGTGTTATTCTGATTCCGGCAGTTTTGGTTTCAGCTTTCATGTTAGGGTGTGCTGAAACCATAGCATCAGCCATGTACGGTGCATCAGGATTATTTTTGCCTATGGTCATAAGGATAGGTGCACTTGGACTGCCTTTTGCCGCGCTTTTAGGAGGAACGACCTGCATTTTCCTGTACATAAGGAAAAGCAATTATGTATTGATTTCCGGTGTTATTGCATTTTTCATTTCACTTTGTGTTTCGTTTGCCTGCAGGGACGGCGTTGGAGTGAAAGCATACATGCCTGTTACGTCAGTTGTTTTGTTTTTTATCATATCGTCGGTTGTTTTGCTGATTTTTCTGAATAATTACCTTTCTGCAAGGATTCCTTCGATTATTGTGTTAAAGACTTTGGCATGCGTTCTGATTCCGCTGCTTATTTTTGTGGGGTTGGATCTGATTTTCATTTTTACGCCGGTGTCACCGTATATAATTCTTGTTGCGGCCCTGGTCATAGGCGGATTTGTGTTTTTCTATATGTCATGTAGTATGGCGGTACTGAATAGGCAGAATATAAGAGAAATGCCTCTTTCAGAGATTATGTTAAATTTGTCTAAAAGAATGAGGATACTAAAAAATGATGAATAGGACCGCTGTTATAGGCGGCGGTTATGGCGGAATGGCTGCTGCCATATTTGAAAAGAGAAACGGTAATGATGTGACTATTTTCGAAAGGCAGGATAGCCTGGGGAAAAAGCTCCTCCTTACAGGTAACGGCAGATGTAATATTTCGAACGAAAGCATTGATGTATCGGATTATGTTACGGATGATGCTGAAAAGCTGCAAGGGATACTGGGACGTTTTGATAGAAGAAAGGAAGATGAATTTTTTTCTTCAATAGGGTTGCTTACCCGCAACGATAGAGGATGTCTGTATCCGCTGACCGGCAAGGCCAAGACTGCAGGGAATTGTCTGTTGTATGTTTTAAATGAGCTGGGGGTGAACATAAGGACCGGCTGTTATGTATCTTCTCTTGCTAAAAATTCTGACGGCTTATTTGAAATCGGTGTCGGTTCGGATGTTTATGGCGGTTTTACGAAAGTGATTCTTGCAAGCGGTGGGATGGCCGGCATTTATGACGAGGCTAATAAAAACGGCAACAAACTGGCGTTATCATGCGGACATGTCCTGAAGGAAGGTCATCCGGGGCTTACAGCAGTTATATGCTCCGATGATAAAAAGAAACTTAAAAAACTTGACGGCATAAGGGTTCGTGCCAGGGCGTCAGTCATAAAAATAAGTGATGAGATTGCTTTTGAAGAAGGCGAGATACAGCATACGGCTGAAGGTCTGTCTGGAATTCCTGTATTTGGCCTCAGCAGGTTTTTAGAAAATATAAATGATAGTTTGATACGGATCAATTATTTGCCGGAATTAACTTATGATGATTTCAAAAAGAGAATAGGATGTTTTGGTGATCGGTCCATAGAAACATTTTTAGAAGGCATGGTACTTGCGCCTATAGCAGAAATGATATCTGGCAGATGTGGGATAAATTATCATGCAAGGATTTCACAGCTTTCCGAAGATGATATAAAGAAACTGTATCAGGCGCTAACTGCTTTTGATTTTCATCCGGTGCAGCTTAATGGCTATAATAAAGCTCAGATAAGTACCGGAGGAGTACCGCTTTCAGAGATTGATGAAAATATGCAGTCGGTATACTGTGAAGGTTTGTATATAGTGGGGGAAGTGCTAAATGTCTCAGGCAGGTGCGGTGGATATAATCTCCATTTTGCCGCTGCCAGCGCATACTGTGCAAGCAGCACTGTTAATGATTTAGGGGAATCAAATGACTCTGGATTATAATATCTTCCTTGAGGTAGCGGTCATACCTCTGGATATAACTCTATACTGTTACTTGGTCTTCCGTTATAAGAATATGACGAAGGTGAATGATGCTTTCCGCAGGTTTGCCTTTCTTGTGATGATAGCCGATATTATAGACGTCATTACGGCTATTGGAACCAGCACCCACGGTTTGATGCCGAATCCGGCACATTATGTGCTGAATATTATGGATTCGCTTTTTACTTCGTTTGCGGCATTTGCCTTTATCTATTATATCTATGCTTATTCAGGCATGGACCATAGGGCTTTTTCAATCCGCAGCATCATCAACCATATTCTGTTAGTAATAAACATGCTGCTGCTCTTTACCAATCCGGTGACCGGATGGATATTCACTTATGATGCCGATGGAAATTATATTCATCAGTTTCTTTTTGTTCCCGTAGCATATGGCTTTCCTATACTGTTCTTTGCTATCGGCAGCATACATATGCTTATTCATCGTTCGAAATATAAGACCACCCAGGTGGTTTCAATGCTTATAGGCATTGTGGCGGCATCGGTTCTGTTCCTGATACAGATGCTTTATTTTGATAATGTCCTTATCACGCTGTTCATCGCATCTATCGGTGTGCTGATAATCTTCCTGTCTCTTGAAACACCTGACTACGTGAACTTGCTTAAGACTAAGGCTGAACTGAATGAATCAAGGGAAAGGGAGGCGGCTGCACTGGCTAAGGAACAGCTTTCCAAAGAAGTGATGATGGCACTTTCAAAGGCTGTGGATGCAAAGGATCATTACACCAACGGCCATTCGGAAAGAGTGGCTGAATATGCAAAAGAAATATCCAGACGTATGGGAAAAACTGAACGTGAACAGGAAGAAATATATGAGCTGGGCCTTCTGCATGATATAGGCAAAATAGGTATCTCTGAAGAAATCATAAATAAAAAAGGGAAACTCACAGCGGCTGAGTTTAACGAGATAAAAGGCCATACCATTATCGGATGGGAAATTCTTAAAACCATAAATGAACTGCCCTGGCTTTCAACCGGTGCCAGATGGCATCATGAGAAATATGACGGAAGCGGTTATCCTGATGGTTTATCGGGAAAGGATATCCCGGAAGAAGCCAGGATCATCTGTCTTGCGGATTGTTATGATGCAATGACTTCAAAGAGATCATATTCATTCCCCAAAGCTCAGGAGGAAGTTCGTGCAGAGATTGTTGCTTGCATGGGGACTCACTTTGATCCGGATATTGCAAAATACATGCTGGATATGATCGATGAAGATAAGGATTATAATCTTCGTGAACACGAGGAATGATCCTATAGTTTAATAAACATGTGGAAAACAGAAAAATGAATGAAATATACAAGATAGACAATATAAAGATCAAACCGCCTGTAGACAGGAATAAAGAAAAGGAAATTGTTGCTGCAGCTGTTGCTAAGAAACTTAAAGTAAGTATTGAACAGCTCGGTGATTTTTTTATTGTCAGGCGGTCCCTTGATGCCAGGAAGAAAAATGATATTGTCTGGATCTATTCCACGGCATTTGAATTTAAGGGCAACAAATCTGAAATTGAAAAGGTAATGCGGCGGAATAAGGAGATTTCTGTTTATTCGCCGGTTAAATATAAGTTAGTGTCTGTAAATCTCACAGAGTCAGGTCCTTTTGTGGATAGAAAGAGTCTCAGGACTACTGCTTCGCATAGCGAATCTGAAAGACCTGTGGTAGTAGGAAGTGGACCGGCAGGGCTTTTCTGTGCTTATAGTTTAAGTCTTGTGGGATATTGTCCGATAATTGTCGAGCGCGGTGACAGTATGGAGGAACGCATACGTAAGGTGGATTCTTTTTTTGCTGGTGGCGAACTTGACATGAACTCAAACATACAGTTCGGTGAAGGCGGAGCCGGGACGTTTTCAGACGGAAAGCTTTTCTCCCATCTTCATGACAAGTCTGGACGAACAGAGTTTATTCTGAAAACTTTCGTTGAGTATGGTGCAGATCCGGATATTCTTTATGATAATAAGCCGCATATCGGTACTGACGTCCTCAGAAAAGTTATCGTAAATATGCGTCATGCCATGGAGGAAATGGGGGCTGAATTCCGGTTTAAAACCACGTTTATCGAACCATTAAAAAAAGGCGATACACTTACCGGTGCAAGATTTATTGACAGGAACGGCAAAGTGACTGAACAGGAATGCAGCATTCTTGTTTTTGCACCGGGGCATAGTGCAAGGGATACTTTTTTGAAGATTCATGACGCAGGGCTTGATATGGCAAGCAAACCTTTTGCGGCGGGTTTTCGCATTATGCATTCACAAAGTTTGATCGATATGTCGCAGTACGGTCAGGAAAGAAACTTCCTTAATCTTCCGCCGGCAGACTACAAACTTACAGGACATACTGCTTCCGGAAGGGCTGTTTATTCTTTCTGCATGTGCCCCGGAGGATATGTGGTCAATGCATCAAGTGAAAAGGGACATCTGGCCGTTAACGGCATGAGCAACAGGGACAGGGCGTCTGCTTTTGCTAATTCAGCCATAGTGGCAGGCGTAAGCAGCGAGGATTTTGGTGACGGACTTTTTGACGGTATGTATTTTCAGCAGATGCTCGAAAGGAAGGCTTATGAGCTCGCAGACGGTAAGATACCGGTAGAGTGCTATGGGGATTATTGTGAAAAGAAGACGGCAGATTTTGTTTCTTCATCACTTACCGCCAGATGTGATATGCCAATAAAAGGGCTGTTTGAATATTCTGACCTGCATTCCATTCTGCCGGAGACTTTAAATAACGACATAATCGAGGCTATGGCATATTTTGGCAGGAAGATACAGGGCTTTGATGATCCTGAAGCTTTGCTTGCCGGTGTGGAAACCAGGACATCATCACCCATACGCATTATCCGCGGCGAAGACCTGCAGAGCAATCTTAAAGGTTTTTATCCCTGCGGTGAAGGCGCCGGCTACGCTGGAGGCATAACATCCGCTGCAGCAGACGGATTGAAGGTGGCGGAGATGATTGTTCAGAAGTTAATAGATTAATAGCGGATGACACCATATTATGCTATAATAATCTTTCCATGTGAATGGCTTATTTTAAAAGGTTAGACATAATAGAAACCGAGGTTTTATGATTTTATGAATAAATACAGGGAACATATACAAGGGAAAAAGCGTATAGTCGTTAAGATCGGTTCGTCTTCACTGCGTCATAAAGAAACCGGTGATTTTGATTATATCAAGATGGAGGCTCTGGTAAGGGAGCTCTGCAATCTCAGGAATATGGGAAAGGATGTGATCTTAGTCAGTTCCGGTGCCATAGCTGCCGGCAAGAAGGTCATCCGTATGGAGACTGATGAAAATGAGATGGCTTTTAAACAGGCCTGCGCGGCTGTAGGCCAGGCAAGGCTTATGATGGTATATGAAAAACTCTTTTCTGAGTACGGCCAGTTATCAGCTCAGGTACTTATGACAAAAAATACCATAGTAAACGACCTTAACCGCTTTAATGCCCATAATACCTTTATGGAGCTTTTAAAGATGGGTGTTATCCCTGTTGTTAATGAAAATGATACGATCTCGACATATGAGATCAAGTTCGGTGATAATGATACCCTTAGCGCCATTGTTGCGGCGCTTGTGGGGGCAGACCTTTTGATACTTCTGTCGGATATTGACGGACTTTATACTGACAATCCCCGTTCAAATTCAGAAGCAAAGTTCCTTCCCATAATTCCAGAACTTACGGATGAGATTATGGCTATGGGAAAAGCTTCCACAGGCTCTGATGTGGGAACCGGCGGTATGGAAACAAAGCTTTCAGCAGCAAAGATCGCAACCAGATCCGGAGCTGATATGATAATTGCCAACGCCAAGGATGTACATATCATCCACCGCATAATGGAAGGCCGGGATGCAGGAACACTGTTTCTTGCTGACAAGGACGAGAATTTCTTTATAGGCGATTATCTGACAGATGACTGACAGGCAGGTGAACTGATATGACAATGGATGAACGTATAGCACGTATTAATGAGCTTTATCATAAATCCCAGGATGTGGGGCTTACTCCTGAGGAGAAGGAAGAACAGCAGAAGCTCAGGCGGGAATATGTGGACAGTATAAAAAGAAATATGAAAGCTCAGCTGGATAATATAGATATTCTTGAAAATGACGGCAGCATAACAAATCTTGGAGAGAAACATTCTAAGAAATGATAGAAGAAAAGAAGATTTTACGCAGAAAACTAAAGGAGATACGGAATTCCATACCGGAAGAATTACGTAAGGACTATTCTGCGAAGATCCTTTTGAACCTTGATAAGATTGATGAATATAAGGCGGCTGAATACGTATTGCTTTTTGCCAATGCCGGTTCAGAAGTATATACGGATAACATTTTCCTAAGCTGTATTCAAAATGGAAAGTCAGTTTATTATCCGAAAGTGGTCGGAGAGGATATGGTATTTGTTAAATTATCTGATCTGGATGAACTTGTTCCGGCATACCGGGGGATAAGGGAACCGATCGCTGTATTGACCGAGTTGGACATATTGTCTGATGCAGTCATTATCTGCCCGGGGTTGGGCTTTACAAAAAGCGGTGAACGTATCGGATATGGCGGTGGGTTTTATGACAGATTTATATCAAAGAATCCCGGACTGTACCGTATAGGTCTATGTTTTGAGGCACAGATATGTGATCATATTCCTACAGTGGAAAATGATTTCAGGATGAATACGGTGGTAACTGAAGCAAACGTATATTAACTTGTTAAGTCAAAAAACGTAGGTGATTCTTACGGATATTAAAATGATATCGCAGCACATTAATCAGGGATAATTTAGAGCAGCAACAAAGATTTTACATCATGACAGGAGGCAGGACTATGGCAGAGAATATCACAAAGGAACAGGAAGAAGAACTTATCGCACTTTGTTCAAGGGCATGTGCGGCAAAATATGAAATTCAGCTGCTTAGCACTGAAGAAAAGAACAAGGCATTAAACCTTATCGCAGATAAGCTGGTGGCCAATTCAAAGCTTCTTATAGAAAAAAATGCCATTGACCTGGAATACGGCGAGAAAAAGGGCATAAGCGCTGCGCTTATGGATCGTCTCACGCTTAATGAAAAGCGTATAGAGGATATCGCTGAAGGTTTAAGGCAGGTAGCCGCCCTTGATGATCCCATAGGCGAAGTACTTGAAGAAATTGAACGCCCCAATGGTCTGAAGCTTACCAAAGTCAGGGTTCCTATGGGTGTTATCGGTATAATTTATGAGTCCAGGCCGAACGTAACGGCTGATGCATTTGCGCTTACATTTAAGACCGGTAATGCAGTTGTTTTGAAAGGCGGTTCTGATGCGATCAATTCCAATTCCGCAATCTGCGACATCATAAAGGAAGGCCTTAAGGAGTGCGGCATCAACGAATCTGCCATTGAGCTTATCAGACAGACTGACAGGGCTGTGACCACAAGATTCATGCAGATGAAGGACTATATTGATGTTCTGATCCCCAGAGGATCTAAAGGGCTGATAAAGAGCGTGGTTGATAACAGCCTGATACCTGTAATAGAAACCGGTGCAGGAAACTGTCACGTTTATATTGATAAGGCTGCTGATACCGATATGGCAGTAAAGCTTATCGTAAATGCAAAAACACAGCGTCTTGGCACCTGCAATACCGCAGAGTCACTGGTGGTACATAAGGATGTACTTGACAGCGTATATGTGGAGGCTGCAAAGGCACTTCGCGAAAAGAAGGTAGTACTTTACGGAGATGAGAGGGCGAATAAAGCTTTCACAGATGCAGAAGCTGCTTCGGATGAAGATTTTTATACAGAATATCTTGATCTGAAAATGTCCGTAAAGACAGTTGATGATATTGACGAAGCTATCGCACACATAAATAAGCATTCCACACATCATTCTGATGCAATAGTTACTTCAGATACGGAGGCTGCTGAAAAGTTCTTAAATGAGATTGATTCTGCCTGTGTATACTGGAATGCTTCTACAAGGTTTACCGATGGTTTTGAGTTCGGTTTCGGTGCGGAAATAGGAATAAGCACACAGAAGCTTCACGCAAGAGGACCTATGGGCCTTAAGGAGCTGACATCCTATAAGTACAAGATAACCGGTAACGGACAGACCAGGGGTTGAGACGTCTGAAGTTGAATTTGTTTTTAATTGGAGAATAATTTGGGAAAAAGCAATAACAGCACAAATAAAGATAATGCCGCACATCCTTTTAGTTTCAGGGAGGTGGATTACTCAAAGTATACCTGTACGGAAGAACTTGCCGTGGAGGCTGAGATTCTTTTACAGAAACAGGAGACAGACAGGCTGCGTGAGCTTGCACTTGATTACAGCAAAAAAACAGGACATCCCGCAACTGCCTGTGTTGTGACTTTCGGCTGCCAGATGAATGCCAGGGATTCCGAGAAAATGATTGGAGTGCTGGCTGCTGCCGGTTTTGAGATTACGGATGATGAGTCTGCTGACCTGGTTGTCTACAATACCTGTACTGTCAGGGATAATGCAAACCAGCGTGTTTTTGGCAGGCTGGGCCATCTGAATGCCATGAAGAAGGCATTTCCCATGAAAAAGATCGCATTATGCGGCTGCATGATGCAGGAGCCTGAAGTAATCGACAAGATTCGAAGCAGCTATTCCTTCGTGGATCTTATTTTTGGAACCCATAACCTTTATAAATTTCCGGAACTTTTATGCCGGATGTTCGAATCGGATAAAATGGTTGTGGATGTATGGGCAAAAAGCGATGAGATAGTAGAGGAACTTCCTGTCGTAAGGAAATATCCTTTTAAGTCCGGCGTAAATATAATGTTTGGCTGTGATAATTACTGCACATACTGTATAGTTCCTTATGTAAGAGGGCGCGAAAGAAGCAGGCGCAGCAATGAGATCTTAGATGAGATCAGAAGGCTTGCAGCTGACGGTGTATCCGAGATAATGCTTCTGGGACAGAATGTTAATTCTTACGGCAACGGAATAGATGGAGAAATCAGTTTCCCTAAGCTTTTGCACGAAGCGGAAAAGATCGACGGCATAGAAAGAGTCAGGTTCATGACTTCACACCCCAAGGATCTTTCCGACGAACTGATCGATGTAATGGCGGCATCAGATAAGATAGCCCGCCACCTGCATCTTCCCATACAGTCCGGTTCCGACACCGTATTAAAGGCAATGAACAGAAAATATACAGTTGCCGATTATATGGTGTTGATAGAAAAGCTTCGCGGCGCAATGCCGGACCTTGCCATTACTACGGACCTGATAGTCGGATTCCCAACCGAGACAAGGGAAGATGCCAGGCTGACTGTAAAGCTTGTACAGGAGGTGGGCTACGACAATGCTTTTACTTTCATATATTCACCGAGGACAGGAACTCCTGCTGCCAAAATGGAAATGGTAATGAAACCGGAAGAGATCACCGAGTGTTTCAACGAAGTGCTTAAGAATGTGCAGGAGTGTGCAAGGAATGCAACGAAAAAGCTTACCGGCACCGAGGGAATTGCTTTAGTTGAAGAAGTAAACGACCACGATTCAAAACTTGTAACGGGAAGGCTTTCAAATAATTACCTGGTGCATTTTCCGGGTGAGAGTTCAATGATCGGAACTTACAAAAAAGTAAAACTTACAGAAAATAAAGGATTTTATTTTTACGGAGAACCCGTTTAGAAGATTTGCGTAGGAAATTCTTTACGGATTCTAATAAACGAGGAAGAAAGAGGAAAAATGCTGACATATAATGATGTA
This sequence comes from Lachnospiraceae bacterium AB2028, assembly GCA_000621425.1. Taxonomy (GTDB): domain Bacteria; phylum Bacillota; class Clostridia; order Lachnospirales; family Lachnospiraceae; genus NK4A136. The sequence goes on along the minus strand of KK211275.1, from coordinate 588,371 downwards.
GACTATAACAGCGTTACGCCTATGATGCAGCAGTATCTTGATACAAAGAAAGGGTACATGGACTGTATCCTTTTTTACAGGCTTGGCGATTTCTACGAGATGTTCTTTGATGATGCTGTCACGGCATCAAGCGTGCTTGACCTGACACTTACCGGGAAAAACTGCGGTCTTGATGAACGCGCGCCTATGTGCGGCGTGCCTTTTCACGCAGTAGACATTTATCTGGATAAGCTTATTGAAAACGGATATAAAGTAGCCATTGGCGAACAGGTGGAGGATCCTAAGCTTGCCAAAGGTCTGGTAAAGCGTGAGGTTATCAGGGTAGTTACCCCCGGTACTAACATAAGCGAAAGAAACCTTGAAGAATCCCGTAATAATTATCTGATGTGCATAGTTGATATGCAGAATAAGATCGGTATCGCGTATGCGGATGTTTCCACCGGTGATTTCTTCCTTACGGAACTGGATACTTCAGTTAAGTTAAAGGATGACATCGCAGGGCATACCCCCAGTGAAATCATATGCAATGAAGCAGCACTTATATCAAATCCCTGGCTTGAGAGCTTAAGAGAGACATCAAAGACAGCAGTTTCGGCCATAGGCACTTGGTATTTTGATATAACGGACTGTGAAAAGATCTTAAAAAAGCATTTCGGCGTTACATCACTTGTAGCCCTTGGAATAACCGATTTCCCTGTAGGAATCGTTGCTGCCGGCGCTCTTTTGCAGTACCTGTATGAGACGCAGAAGACTGAATTATCAAATATTTCCCATATTGAGCCTTATTCCGGCGGAAAGTATATGCTTCTGGATTCTGCAAGCCGCAGGAATCTGGAGCTGTGCGAGACCATGCGTGAAAAGCAGAAAAGAGGAACTCTTTTCTGGGTACTGGATAAGACCAGGACTGCCATGGGAGCAAGAATGCTCAGGTGTGATATAGAGCAGCCCCTTACGGATGAGGAAGAGATTATAAAGCGTCAGGACGGCTGTGAAGAACTTTTAAATAACAGCATGGACAGGGATGAACTCAGGGAATACCTTAATGCGGTTTATGACTTAGAGCGTCTAATGGCAAGAGTCTGCTACCATTCGGCAAATCCAAGGGATATGCTTGCATTGAAGGGGTCATTATCTGTCCTGCCTGCTATCAAGAAACTTTTATCTGCGTCATCATCGGATGCCTTAAAAGAGCTGAATGAAGGACTTGATGCGCTGGATGATATTACGGCAGCAATAGAGAGCTGCATAATAGAAGAACCGCCTATAACCATACGTGAAGGTGGGATAATAAAAGACGGCTTTAATGAAGACATCGATAAACTGCGCTATATATCTTCAAATGCGAAACAGTTGTTAGCAGGGCTGGAGGCAGAGGAAAAAGAACGTACAGGAATAAAGAACTTGCGAATCAAATATAACAAGGTGTTCGGTTACTATCTTGAAGTGACTAATTCCTATAAGGACCTTGTCCCGGAAGACTATACCCGCAAACAGACTTTAGCTAATGCCGAGAGGTTTGTTACACCGAAATTAAAGGAACTTGAGGACAGCATACTGAATGCGGAGGAAAAACTCCAGGTATTAGAATATGATATTTTCTGTGCACTGCGTGACCGTATAGAACAGAATACCGAGCGCATACAGAAGACTGCCAAAGCTATTGCAAGGCTTGATGTTTTCTGCTCATTGGCATTAGTGGCAGAGCTTAACCATTATGTCCGGCCCGCAATAAACCATAAGGGCATCATAGACATAAAAGGCGGCCGTCATCCTGTTGTTGAGAACATGATAAAGAATGAGCAGTTCATAGAAAATGACACCTATCTCGACAAGAAGAAACAGTGCATACAGATAATAACCGGTCCCAATATGGCAGGTAAATCCACCTACATGAGACAGGTGGCACTTATTGAGCTGATGTTCCAGATAGGATCGTTTGTACCGGCATCAAGTGCTAATCTTTGCATAGTAGACAGGATATTTACGAGAGTAGGCGCTTCAGACGACCTTTCCAGCGGGCAGTCCACCTTCATGATAGAGATGAATGAGGTTGCCAATATTCTTAAGAATGCAACTTCAGATTCACTGCTGATATTGGACGAGATCGGAAGGGGAACCTCAACCTTTGACGGACTGGCAATTGCCTGGGCAGTAATAGAATTCATTAGTTCCAAAAAACTGATTGGCGCAAAGACCCTGTTTGCAACCCATTACCACGAGCTTACAGAGCTTGAAGGAAAGATGGATAATGTAAGCAATTACTGCATAGCAGTCAGGGAACAGGGAGATGATATTGTATTTTTAAGAAAGATAATAAAAGGCGGAGCAGACAAGAGTTACGGCATACAGGTAGCTAAGCTTGCGGGCCTGCCTGAATCTGTGATAAACCGGGCAACGGATATTGTGGCCCAGCTTCTGAATAATGACATTACGGAAAGCCTGTCCGCAATCGCGCCGGCTGACCTTTCAAAAAAGAATACCATGAAGGCGCTGGATGATGTTGACAAGGGACAGCTGAGCTTTATGGATACTGTATCAGACGAGGATGTGCTGGAAGAGATAAAAGGGCTTAACATTTCGGAACTTACGCCTCTTGATGCGCTGAATACTTTATACAGGCTGCAGGGAAAACTTAAAAACAGATACTGATAAATTATGAAATACTTTGTTAAATTTATGTCCATAATACTTTTGGCGGTATTGACGCTTGTTGATATCGGCTGGATCGCAGAGTTTTGTATATGTATCTTCAATCTGATCACAGATATGAATACATCGGCAGGAGAACTGTATATTCTATCATCGATCGGCAGCCTCATCATTATAGTTTCATTCGCGATACTTGTATTGCTGCTTATTGTTGAAATTGCAGTCAAGCTCATTCTGTATATAAAGTCGGTAAAAAAGGTTTCATATGTTTTTTATATGATATTTTCAGGGGTATCCATAGCGGAAAGCATAATCAACGCAATTGTTATAGCTGCTCTGGGATTTCCGCTGATAGTAAATTGTCCGCCGTATGAGGTTGATAACCAGAGAATTACAATATGGTTTCTTGTGCTTGTCGGAACATATCTGTTTACCGGATTCTTTGCGGTACTGAATCTTTTGTCAGCAAACCAGTGCCGGAAAGATGAAATTTTTTAGAAATTATAGTCTGAAAAGGAAAAAAGTATGAACTACAGTGAAATACATAAAGAGTTAGGCATAGACGAAGAGACTTTCAGCTTTGGCGAGAAAATAAGGGAAAGCCTTAAGGAAAGATTCAAGGAAATCGATGATATGGCTGAACTGAATCAGCTGAAGGTTTTGAATGCTCTTCAGAAGAACAATGTAAGCGAAGCCTGCCTGTTGGGAACAACCGGCTACGGCTACAATGACATCGGCCGCGAGACCCTGGAAAAAGTGTATGCAGACATATTCCATACGGAGGATGCACTGGTACGCCCTCAGATAACCTGTGGAACCCATGCCCTGGCTCTTGCCTTAATGAGCAACTTAAGACCCGGGGATGAGCTTTTAAGCCCTGTAGGACGGCCGTATGATACACTGACATCAGTTATCGGAATCGATGAAGAGGGAGACGGGGCACACCGCAGCGGTTCTTTGCGTGAGTATGGCGTTTCATACCGTCAGGTTGATCTTCTTGAAGACGGTTCCTTTGATTTTGACGGAATAAAAAATGCCGTAAATGAAAAGACACATATGGTGACCATACAGAGGTCCAGGGGATATTCTTCCAGGCCTACATTATCTCCTAAAAAGATCGGGGAACTCATAGTATTTCTGCGTGAAGTAAAAAATGACCTGGTCATAATGGTGGATAACTGCTACGGTGAATTCGTATGCGAGGATGAGCCTACTGATTACGGCGCTGATCTGTGTGTCGGTTCCCTTATAAAGAATCCGGGCGGCGGTTTATGTCCCTGCGGCGGATATCTTGTAGGAAAAAAAGAATATATTGAAAATGCTGCATACAGGCTGACTTCACCCGGACTTGGAAAAGAAGTTGGAGCTTCTCTTACAACACTTCCGTCATTTTATCAGGGACTTTTCCTTGCACCGACGGTTACGGCTTCAGCCCTTAAGACATCAGTTTTTGCAGCGGCTATGTATGAAAAGCTTAAATTCACCGGAACTGACGGAAAAGAAGAAAGCTTTGTGGTAAGGCCTGACAGTAAAGAAGACCGTTTCGACATAATACAGGCTATTGAACTTAAGTCACCGGAAAAACTCTGTGCTTTCTGCGAAGGCGTGCAGGCTGCATCACCGGTTGATTCCTTTGTTAAGCCTGAACCCTGGGATATGCCGGGATACAAGGAGCCTGTCATTATGGCGGCCGGTGCTTTTGTATCAGGATCAAGCATAGAACTCTCGGCTGACGGCCCGCTTCGTGAGCCCTATACCGTATATTTTCAGGGGGGGCTTACTTTTCCCCATGGAGCATTCGGAATGTTAAAGACAGTGCAGTACCTTAGGGAACGCGGCCTTGTTTCTTTGAGCTGAAGATTTATGCTGCAAAGCATTATGCTGTTCTTTGGCTGTCTTTCAAAGCTTAAAGCGGAGGGATAATATTAAATGAACGATTTCCAGGAAAAACTCCAGTCATTCTTTTCAGATTTTGGAAAAGGAAAAACCATGGTCCTGTCAACATCTGCGGACGGTGTTGTATCATCAAGGATGATGAGTGTTGTACAGATTGACGGTAAGTTCTTTTTCCAGACAGACAGGGAATTAAGAAAATACAGCCAGTTAAAAAATAACAGGAATGTTGCATTGTGCATAGACAATATACAGATAGAAGGTGTCTGTGAAGAACTGGGACATCCAAAGAATAATGCAGAATTCCGCAATGCATTCATGGATTGCTTTAAAGGATCATATGATGCATATACATCCCTGGAAAATGAAAGGCTGTTTTCTGTAGATCCGGTATTTATCGAAAGATGGGTTTATGCGGACGGCAAGCCCTTTATTGAGACTTTTGATTTTTTGAAGAGAGAATACTGTTTTAGAGAATATAAAGGAATCTGAATAAACACAATGGGAAAGATACAGGTACTTGATAACAATACCATAGACCAGATTGCTGCCGGCGAAGTGGTTGAACGTCCTGCAAGCGTTGTAAAGGAGCTTACAGAGAATGCAATAGACGCAGGGGCTGATGCCGTTACCGTGGAAATAAAAAACGGCGGTATAGAGTTTATCAGGGTCACGGATAATGGCTGCGGAATTGCAAAAGAAGATATGGAGATTGCGTTTCTCAGGCATGCCACAAGCAAGATAAGAAACATTGAGGATCTGAAAAATGTATCATCCATGGGATTCAGAGGCGAGGCTCTTGCCAGTATTGCATCAGTCAGCAAGGTAACTATGATAACCAAGCCGAAGGATTCCCTCATGGGATACAGGTTGGAAGTTGATGGCGGAGTTGCAGGTCAAGTTACTGAAGTCGGTGCTCCGGGCGGAACTACGATAATCGCAGCGCATCTTTTCTACAATATTCCCGTAAGAAGGAAATTCTTAAAGTCAGCCACAACTGAAGGAAATGTTATAACAGAGCTTATGGAGCATCTGGCGCTTTCCAGGCCGGACATTTCATTTAAGCTGGTGTCAAACGGAAGGAATGTATTTTATACTTCAGGATCCGGCGACCTTCAGAATGTTATATATCGAATATACGGTAGGGATATGGCTAAGGAGACCATTGCCATAGATTATGAGTGCGACGGCATCGTTATTGATGGCTACCTGGGGACTCCTGCAGTCAACAGACCTAACAGAAATTTTGAGAACTATTTCCTGAATAAAAGATATATAAAAAATGACATTGTAGCCAGAGGACTTGAAGACGGTTACAAGGGCTATACCATGCAGCACAAGTTTCCGTTCTGCGTCTTGCATATAGATATGCCCGCAGGGGATGTGGATGTAAATGTGCATCCCGGAAAGATGGATGTACGGTTCAAAGACAGGGAAGGTATGTACGAGCATATCGCCAGGGCTGTGGCTGCTGCATTGCATTCCCATGAGATGATCCCGGAAACTGACCTGGATTGTGAAAGAAAGCTTTACAGACCTGAAGTAGTAGAAGCACCTGAACCTTATGAGACAGGCAGAAGAAACGCGTTTAAAGAAAATGATACTGTTGCAGATACTGAAAACAATACAGATGCTATTTACGACAATACGACAGCTGATGATCAGCGACAAAAGACTGAACAGACCAATACAGCTGATTTATCTGAGCAACAGGAAGAAGATGATAAGGAATTATCACCTGAGCTAACAAAAGCCAACCGAGATATTTTTACCGTAGACTTTTCTGATGATGAAGATGTGGTGTTGAAGGATTTCAGCAAAGAAAGGAATGCGACGGAACATGATGAAAAAGCTGATGATACTTCCGCGGAGGTTACCGGAAATGAAAATAAAGAGGACAGAAATCCTGTCTACCGTAATGCAGTCCAGCTGGAGATACTTCCTAAGGACCGCGTAATATCCGCTAATGCAAGAAAGCGTTATGAACTTATAGGACCTGCATTCAATACCTACTGGATGTTTACTTATGATGGCAAGCTTTACTTTGCCGACCAGCATGCGGCGCATGAAAAAGTAAATTATGAACGGCTCATAAAGAAATACAAAGAGCGTGAGATCTACAAACAGCAACTGAATCCACCTATCATTGTAAATCTTTCAGGAGAAGAAAAGGAAGTACTGGAAAAGTTTAAGGGATACTTTGATGAGCTGGGCTTTGAAGTGAACAATTTCGGCGGCATGGATTACTCACTAAATACTGTGCCGTTGGAGTTATACAGAAAAGATGCAAAGACTTTCTTTATGGACATACTGAATGACCTTTGCCTTCGCGGCGTCCGTGAGACTCCTGATATAATTAATAAAATAATGGCATCCGTTGCCTGCAAGTCAGCTGTAAAGGGTGGCGATGTGATAAGCCGAGAGGAGATGGACAAGATACTGGATGAGCTGCTTACCCTTGAAAATCCTTATCACTGTCCCCATGGAAGGCCTACTGTATTTTCAATAAGCAGGACGGAACTTGAGAAGAAATTTAAGCGTATAGTAAGTTGATAATTAATGGGCAGATTTTTCCCACGTCATCAGGGGAATTGTCGGTGCAGGAGATATGGTGATTTTGGCATGAAAGAAAAAATAGTCATAATCAGCGGGCCGACGGCTGTAGGTAAATCTGATTGTGCCGTTAAGCTGGCAAAAATGATAAAAGGTGAAGTGATATCTGCAGATTCAATGCAGGTATACAGGGGCATGGATATTGGTACCGCAAAGGTTACTACAGAAGAGATGGATGGGGTTCCCCATCATCTTATAGATATTCTTGAGCCTGAACAGGATTTCAATGTTCTTCTCTTTAAAAAGCTGGCTGACGCGGCTATAAGAGATATTACATCCAGGGGCGCCATACCAATAATGACCGGGGGAACAGGTTTTTATATACAGGCTGTATTGCATGGGACTGAATTTGAAGAAGAAGAGCCTTCGGAACTTCGCGGAGAGCTTGAAGAAAAAGCTAAGACGGCTGAAGGTAAGCGTGAGCTTTATGAAGAACTTAGATCGGTGGATCCTGCATCTGCTGCCATAATCCATGAGAATAATGTCAAGCGTGTCATAAGAGCGCTGGAATTCAATAAACTTAACGGATATCCTATCTCGGAGCATAATGCAAAAATGAAGGAAAAAGAGGCAGTATACGATGCAGACTGCTTTTTTCTGACAGATGACAGGGCTTTGCTTTATGAGCGGATAGACAAAAGAGTGGATATCATGATGGAAAAGGGGCTTTTAGACGAGGTAAAGGGACTGAAAGACCGGAATATTCCCTCAAATGCCACATCCATGCAGGGAATTGGCTACCGAGAGATTCTTGATTACCTTGACGGTAATTGTACTCTTGATGAAGCGGTATATAATATCAAGTTAAACAGCAGACATTTTGCCAAGCGTCAGATGACCTGGTTTCGCAATAAGGATGAGTTCATTAAGGTGAACCGCTCTGATTTTGATCATCCTTCGGAAGAAATACCGGATTTCATATACAAAAATCTCAATTTATGTTAAAATGTGTTATTCAAGAGCGTTTTTTGTTTTTCGCTTTTTTATTTTTGTTGCAAAAAATATACGATAATCGATCATATTTTAAATAAATTTTAAGAGGTAAATATAAATGGGAATCAGTGCATACGGGATCGATCTGGGATCCAGCAATATAAGAATATATAATGGAAATGATGACAAGTTCATGATGGAAAAGAACATGATCGCCATTGAAGGGCGAGATACCCTTTTGGCTTATGGTGATTCAGCATTTGATATGTATGAAAAAGCACCGGATAATATCACGGTTTCTTTCCCTGTAGTGGACGGTGTAATTGCGGATATCAGGAATATGAATACCCTGGTTCACTTTTTCATAAATGACCTGTGCAAGGGCTCCATAAAGCCTGCAGATTATTACATTACCGTTCCAAACAATATCACGGAAGTGGAAAGAAGGGCTTTCTATGACCTGGTACTGGACAGTAATGTGCGTGCCAAGAAGGTTTATATCGTTGAAAAAGCTGTTGCAGACGGTATCGGTATGGATATAGATGTAAAAACCAGCCAGGGTGTGTTCATGGTTGATATTGGATATCATACTACAGAAATCTCACTTTTATCTCTTGGTGGCATCGTAGCTTCAAGACTGATAAAGGTAGGCGGACAGAAATTTGATGAGTCAATAAAGGCTGCAGTAAGGAAAGAATACAGCCTGATGATAGGCAATAAGACAGCAGAAAAGCTTAAGATTGCAATGAGGGATGTACAGGCTACAGGCCAGAATGCTATTGTCTATGGCCGTGACATAGTCATGGGACTTCCTGTGGAAAAACAGATTGATACGGAGCTTATATTCGAAAGCATGAAGGAGAATATCGATCAGATAATCGATAATATCAAACAGATTCTTGAGCGTACCCCGCCTGAGCTTGGCGCAGATATTTACCATAACGGAATATATCTTACCGGCGGCGGTTCCCAGTTAGCTCATCTTCCGGACATGATAGCAGATGCAACGGGACTTATTGTGAATGTATCTGACGAGCCTGTGGCTACAGTGGTAAGCGGGCTCAAGAAGATCATGCATGAGAAGAGATATGCATCGTTAGCTGTTTCCGTTGAGGAAAATAAGTAATGCCCATAATAAAAAAGAAACCGGAACGCAAAAAGATTCCCGGAAAATATCTTCTGCTCATAGTTACGATTATTTGCCTTGGGCTTATGATCATGACTTTTTCTATGGATATACAAGGCAACACTTTAAATAGCGTTGCTGGTTTTGTCATAGTCCCTTTTCAGAAGGGCATGTCAAACCTGAGTTCAATGATAGTGGATTCCCTGGAACAGAAAAAAACAATAGAAGAGCTGCGGGCTGAAAACGCCGCGCTCAAGGAAGAGATAAACACGTTGAACAGCGAGAATACTCTTCTTATGCAGGACTATTATGAGCTCACTTCCTTAAGGGAGCTTTTTGAACTCAATGACACATATTCCGAATATGACAAGGTGGGAGCAAAGATCATAGCTGCCGGCAGCGGCAACTGGTTTGACTCATTTATAATCGATAAGGGCAGTGCAGACGGAATAGCGGTAGATATGAATGTCATAGCCGGTTCAGGGCTTGTGGGCATAGTGACGGAAGTAGGCACAAACTGGGCAAGGGTAAATACCATAATAAATAATGATGCCAATGTTAGCGCAAAGGTTCTTCATTCCCAGGACAATATGATGGTTTCCGGAAACATGGAGCTCATTGAAAACGGTGTAATATCTTATTCGGGGCTCCTTGATGACGACAACGATGTAAACAACGGTGATAAGGTGGTTACTTCCAATATCAGCTCCAAGTATCTTCCGGGCATAATGATAGGCTATATCGATACCGTGGAATATGACGCAAACAATATGACAAAGTCCGGCTATATCACGCCGGTTGTGGATTTCCAGCACTTATCCGAAGTCCTTGTCATCACCGAACTGAAACAGACACCGGATTAATGCCTATGAATATCAAGAAGTGGTTGACTGGTTTCTTTTTATTACTGTTTTTCTTTTCACTGCAGACGGTGGTCTTCAGGTATGTTCCTTTTGGGCGCTCACTGCCTAATCTTTTACTCATACTGACATGTGTTTATGGACTTATGCGGGGAGAACAGGACGGCATAATAACCGGATTTTTCTGCGGATTACTGCTTGATATATTCTTTTTGGACATATTGGGATTCTATGCAATGCTCTATGCTTATATAGGCTTTTTCAACGGGCTTGCGCATAAGCTTTACAATAAGGACGACTACAAGATCCCGCTTTTAGCGCTCATCGTATCGGACATAATGTTCCTGCTCTTAAAGTATTTCTTTGCATATGCGCTACAGGGCGACTTCAACTTCGCTTTTTACCTGAAAGGCATATTTCTGCCGGAACTGGTATTTACGCTTGTGTGCGGCGTAGTAATTTATCCTCTGCTTTTATTGCTTGAGGAAAAGTTCATAAACTATGTTCCGGAGAAAAAGACAAAAGAAAGTGAGGAGATAATCTGATGTTTGAAGATATCAAAGCACGGATAATATCATTTCTCACATCCAGGTTCCTGTTGCCTTTTATAATGCTTGGAGTATTTATGGCTGTCCTTATATCCAAGATTTTTTCGCTTCAGATTGTTAATGGTGATTATTACCGTTCAAATTTCACCTTAAGCATTGAAAAGCAGGTAAGCCTTCCCAGTACCAGAGGCAATATCTATGACCGTAACGGCGTATTGCTTGCTTACAATGAGCTGGCATATTCCGTGACCATAACTGACACCATAGAATCAGGTTCATCCAAGAACAGGCAGTTAAATGACATCATAATCAAGGCAGTCAGGATAATCGAAAAAAACAATGACTCCATAATCAATGATTTCGGCATCTATATCGACGAAAACGATAATTATTGTTTTTCATATACCGGTACGAAACACCAGCGTTTTCTGGCAGACATATACGGCAAGTCCATGATATCTGATTTAAGCTATGAGCAGCGTACAGCAAACCCTGACGAGGTTATGAGTTATCTTTGCTCGAAGTCAAAATACGGCGTGGGTACATATTCTGAAAAGAACGGTTCCACTTCAGGTTTCATGGCCATGATGGGCTATTCGAAAAAGGAGATGCTGGACATTGTCATTGTCAGATACAAGATGGGACTCAATGCTTTCCAAAAATACATAGCTACAACCATTGCTACGGACGTAAGCGAGGAAACGGTTGCCGAGATAATGGAAAATGAAAATCTTCTGCAGGGTGTGACAATAGCCGAGGATACCATCAGAAGGTACAACCACAGTGTTTATTTTTCTCAGATAATCGGTTATACAGGCAGGATCTCAGAGGAGGAGTATGAGGAATACTCTGCAACTGACCCGAATTATTCCACAAACGATTATGTAGGAAAAACAGGAATCGAGTATTCCATGGAATCGGAACTTCAGGGCCAGAAAGGCAGCGAGACCCTTTTTGTTGACAACCTGGGAAAGATTTTGGAAACCGAGAACGTGGTGAATCCTGTTGCCGGCAATGATGTTTATCTGACAATAGATTCAGAACTTCAGATGGCAGTTTATCATCTGCTTGAGCAGAAGATTGCCGGAATCCTTGTAAGCCGTATTGTTGAAGATAAGGATATCAGTACAACGGGACGAAATAAGATGATATCCATTTACGATATTTATTATGCGCTGATATCAAACCATGTCATTGACCTAAACCATATGGATAAGCCTTATGCTGCAGAAAATGAGAAGGCTGTCTATTCAAAATTTGACGCACAGCGGGATGTGGTCATAGATGAACTTCGCAAGGAACTGACCACAGGAAATACGGTATACAGCGAACTGCCGCCGGAATACCAGGAGTATGAGAGCTTTATTGTATCAATGCTTTCATCGGATAATTACGGTGTTATTTTATCTGATAGGGTGGATCAGACTGATGAAATGTACATCAGATGGCATACTAATGAGGACATTAGTCTCCATGAATATTTAAGCTATTGCATATCCAAGCAGTGGGTTGACCTGACAAAGCTTACTCTTGAAGACAGGTATTCGGATTCAAGTGAAGTCTATAATGCGCTGGTTGAGTATATAATGGAAAAACTGATGACCAACAGCGATTTTTCCGTAAGAATATACAAGTATCTCATCCGGGATGATGTGGTGACAGGCCGTGAGCTGGAAATGATACTTTGGGAACAGGATGTTATACAGATTGAGGATGAGAAACTCATCGCACTGAAAAACGGTGACATTACTGCATATGCATTCATGGTGGGATTGGTTTCAAAACTCCGAATTACTCCTGCACAGCTGGGGTTAGAACCATGTTCTGGGTCCTGCGTAATTACAGATCCTAACAGCGGTGAAGTGCTGGCACTGGTTTCATATCCCGGATATGACAATAACAAGCTGGCAAACACTGCCGATTCCGCATACCTTGCAAAACTGACATTTGACCGTTCAAAGCCTCTTTGGAACTATGCTACACAGCAGAAGACTGCTCCGGGTTCCACTTTCAAGATGGTCACATCTGTGGCAGGAGTGGAGGAAGGCGTCATTGACACCAATTCCATAATAGAGTGTGAAGGCAGTTTCACAAAACTCACGGGCATAAAGCATAATTGCTGGATATTCCCGGGAAAACATGGAGAGCTGTCTCTTTCAGGTGCTATACAGAATTCCTGTAACTGCTATTTTTATGAAGTTGGTTATAGGCTTGCTGATGACGGCACCGGATATAATGATACATATGGTATGGAACGTATATCGAAATATGCGGCTGAGTTTGGCTTAGGAGATCCATCCGGAGTAGAGATTGCCGAATCAACACCTGAGATATCTGATCAGTACCCGGTTGCATCAGCCATTGGACAGGGTACCCACAACTATACTACTGTGGGACTTGCAAGATATGTCAGCGCTGTGGCAAACAGGGGGACAGTTTATGATTTGACGCTTATCCACGAGATAAGGAATTCATCAGGTGTGACTACATACACGGCCAAGCCAAAGATCAGGAACCAGGTAATACTTTCACCTGAACTCTGGAATACCATTCATACAGGAATGAAAGGTGTGGTTGCCGATAAGGTTTATTTCAATAATATTGACATGATATGTGCAGGTAAGACCGGAACCGCCCAGGAGTCCGCTAATAAACCTAACCACGCGCTTTTTGTAGGATTTGCTCCGGCAAACGCACCGCAGATTGCACTTGCAGTGCGTATTGCAAACGGTTATTCATCCGATTTTGCGGCCCAGATGGGGTGTGATGTGATAAAATATTACTTTGATCTGGAAGAACATAGCGACCTTATTACAGGTAATGCATCAGATGCTACAGCAACATCCGCCGGTGACTAAAGATTGATGCTTAAATTGATAGACAGAAGAGAATGAACCAGAAAATACAGTTAAAGAATTATAATGTCTTTCTTGTGCTGCTGATTATTACTATAAACATAATCGGAATAATGGCCATAGGAAGCGCAAAGGAATCCGTCCAGTCCAGGCAGGTTGCAGGAATGATACTGGGCGTATTTCTGATGTTTTTTATATCATTTTTTAACTACAATCTCATCCTGAAATTCCACTGGCTGATATATGGTCTGAATATCGCATTGCTTTTATTGGTAGAGATTTTCGGCGATTCTGCGAATAATGCCCAGCGATGGCTGATGATTCCTTTTATTGATATAAAATTTCAGCCGTCGGAGCTGGCCAAGATTTTATTGATACTTTTTTATGCCAAGTTTATAATGGACAATAAAGAGAACCTGAACACTTTAAAGAATATACTTATAATGCTGGCTCTCCTGGCACCGGTGCTTATTCTGGTCATAAAGCAGCCTGATCTTTCTACCACTATACTTTTGGGAGTGGTGTTCTGCATGCTGATATATGTTGGGGGACTTAGCAGAAAAATAATAATGGGTGTGCTTGCGGTGACAATCCCGGCAGCTGCCGTTTTTCTGTTCCTTGTACTTCAGCCGGATCAGCATCTGATAAAGGATTATCAGCAGCGAAGGATTCTGGCATGGCTTGATCCCGAGGAATATGCCCTTACTGATGCGTGGCAGACGGAGAATTCAATTACAGCCATAGGCTCAGGGAAGCTTACAGGTAAGGGACTTGATAATAATGAGGTTTCATCCGTTATAAACGGAAATTATATATCCGAAGCACAGACTGATTTTATCTTTGCGGTAATAGGCGAAGAAATGGGCTTTATAGGGTGTTCATCCGTTATAATACTTCTCATGGTGATATCCGGCGTCTGTTTCTATATGGGGATGAAAGCCGGGGATACAGCCGGGGAATTGATATGCTTTGGAGTGGGGACTATAGTCGGGGTGCAGAGTTTCCTTAATATATCCGTTACAACAGGTTTGACTCCTAATACAGGTGTTCCTCTTCCGTTTGTAAGCTATGGCCTTACTTCATTAGTGAGTCTTTACATAGGAATGGGCTTTGTCTTAAGTGTAGGATTACACCGAAAAGACCCGCCCAGAAAAACGACAGAATTAGGACAGATAAGTTCAGAGATATAAATGGCCGTTATTTTTTACGGCAGAAAGGATAAAAATGAAGATTGCATTAATTGCACATGACGCAAAGAAAAAACTTATGCAGAATTTCTGTATCGCATACAGGGGAATACTAGGAAAACATGAGATATATGCTACCGGTACCACCGGCAGACAGATAGAGGATGTTACAAATCTTCAGATACATAAGTTCCTCGCCGGACATCTTGGCGGAGGTCAGCAGATTGCCATGCAGATAGAGCACAATCAGATTGACCTTGTTATCTTTTTGCGGGATCCTTTGAATCCTATGTCCCATGAAGTAAATGCAAATAATCTTCTGCAGCTTTGCGATATGCATAATATTCCGTTGGCAACCAATCTTGCTACAGCAGAACTTCTAATAAAATCACTGGACAGAGGAGATATGGATTTCCGTGAAATGTATAAAGAATAAAAAACTTTATACTGTTATTTCGGTTTTGTCTGCATTATTCATCCTGACATCCTGTGCAACTTCTGATATAGAGCTGCCCTATGGCAGTATGGAAAATGACCAGAGTTTTACATTGAATCCGGTGGATGAGTATGATACTTTGGCGCTTTTTGCGGAAGACATAGCAGCTGTTTCGGATAATCTGATATCTACATCACTTTCAGAAGAAGATGAGGTCTTTTCTGCGGCAATTTACAATGAGGATGATGCCGAGGTGCTTTATTCCCTGAATGCCACCGAAAGAACATCACCTGCATCCCTGACAAAGCTTATGACATCCCTGATCATCTTCGAAAAATTCGGAGACCGTTTGGATGATTCCGTAACTGTAGGTGAGGTGTCCATAAAGGAAGAAGGAGTACAGCGATTCGGGCTAAAGGCAGGAGATAAGCTGACTATAAGGCAGCTTTTGGAGATAACTCTGATACAGTCCGGAAATGATGCAGCACTTGCTCTTGCACAGTATGCAGGGGACAGTACTGCCGGTAGCAGGCTTGAGGAAGATGGGGAGATTACCGGCGAAGAACGTTTTGTACAGATGATGAATGAAAAGGCAATGAGCATAGGGTGCACAGGCACTCATTTTGCTAACCCGCACGGACTTGACGCTGCTGAACATTATTCAACTGCCTATGACCAATATCTGATATTTAGACAACTTCTCACATATCCTGAGTTTTTGGAAATGATAAACACGCCAACTGTGCAGATAAGTTATAGTACAGCCGACGGAACTGTTAAAACGAAAACAATAATGAATACCGACCTGTTTGTTAACGGTGGAAAGGATGCACCGGAAGGCGTTACAGTAATCGGTGGAAAAACAGGGAGTACGGCTTCGGCAGGAAAGTGTCTGATTCTTTTGGCAAACGACCCTTCCGGAAAGTCATATATCGCTGTTGTTATGGGCGCAAAAGATGAAGGAACTCTTTATAATACACTATCAGAGCTATTGAAAATAGCGGACTCTTAAGGTATAATTAGAACAGTAAATTTTTACTAAAAAATTCACTTTCGGAGGTATTTTGATATGGTTAAGCTTATAATCGGAAATGAGGGGACAGGCAAGACGCTTAGATTACTTGATCTTGCCAATAATGCAATTAAGGACGCAAACGGACATCTCGTATATCTCGACAAGAGTACAAGACATATGTACGAGATCAACAACAAAGTAAGGCTTATTGATGTTTCTGAATTCAATTTTTCTTCGATAGATGAATTTTATGGTTTTGTCTGTGGGATAATCTCCCAGGATCGCGATATAGAACAGTTATACTTTGACAGTTTCAAGAAACTGGGTAAGTTCGATGTATCCGAGGTGGGTGCAGTTCTGGATAAGTTTGATAAACTTAGCGAGAAATGCGGTATCACTTTTAATATGGCAATGTCTGTAGATGAGGCTGACATTCCTGACAGCTATAAGGACAGTATTCTTAAGTAAAAAATGAGACGCGGCCAGAGGTCAAAAAAAGTCAGAGCTGCGAAAAAAACGGATAGGCAGGAAAATAATAAAGCCTTACAAAAGAAAATTTCCGAAAAAGCAGCTTTAAAAAAGAGTATAAGAGTTTATGGAGGAGGATTTCTTGTTATTATCATTGCAATCTTCCTCTTTTATTTGATTGTACTTTTCACTCAGATTGTTGACAAAAAAAATATAACTTCATATATGGTTCGTAATGGCTCGTTGGCCATCAACAATACCTATAGAGGTCTTATTCTTAGAAGTGAAAAAAATTACACGGCACCTGTTTCCGGGACACTTATCTGCTTTTCCGGCGAAGGTGAACATGTAGGCATAGGCTCACCGGTATATGCGGTTGATGAGCGCGGGACGCTTATAGGGGCAACAGGTGAGCTTAGTACTGAATTGACAAAAGAAGATCAAAGCCGGCTGAAAATGGAAATTGGTGACTTTGCCGGACAGTTCAAGCCTGAAGATTTTCGTACAAATTATGATTTCCTTCATGATATCAGCTCCAGTATATTATCAATTTCCGCAGCAGGACTCAGGGCTCAGATAGAATCGGGTACATCCGGTACGGCGGCTATAATGCACTCGGATCATAACGGTTACGTGGCATTTTATACAGATGATTATGATAGTGTTTCGGTAAATGACTTGACGCTTTCCTTGCTGGAAGGGGCTGGATATCAAAAAAAACAGTTGATGACCGGTGACCTGGTGGACCAGGGGGAATTTGTATATAAGCTTATAAATTCGGAAAATTGGACTGTGGCTTTTTCGGCCGACGATGAATATGCAGCTATGTTGTTAGGACACGGTTATGTGCCGGTCAGGTTTAGGCGTAACAATGAGGTGCTAAATGGAAAAGTCACCGTCATAGAAGTAGAAGGTGACAAGGACATTGTGACACTGGGGTTCAACAATTCTGTATTGAATTTCTGCTCGGAAAGGTTTACGGATATAGAGATAGTCACTGATGGCATAACTGGTCTGAAGGTCCCGGTATCTTCTGTTGCTACAAAGAGATTCTTTACTGTCCCGGTAGAATTTGCTGTAGGTGCTGCTGAAGATGAGGAAAACGGCAGTTCTGATACAAGAACTTTTATGAAACAGGTATACTTAGAAAGCGGTGAAGCTACCGTCATGCCGTTAGAAATAAATGTTTATTCGGAAAAGAATGATTTGTACTATGTAGACAATACGCAGCTTAAGTATGGGGATGTTCTTATTCGCGAGGATACCCAACAGAAGTTTGTTGTGCAGGAGACAGATTCTCTTTTAGGTGTATATAATATCAACAAGGGATATGCTCAATTCTGTCAGATACATATTCTTGACCATAATGACGAATATACCATTATTGCTCCTGATACCGTGTATGGACTTAGGGAATATGACTATATCATATTGGATGCGGAATCAGTAGTGGATGATGAGTTTATATATGAGTAGCAAACGCTGAAGGGGGAAATATGATTTCAGAAAATATAAAATCTGTTAAAGAACGTATTAATGCGGCGTGCAAGAGGAGTGGCAGGAATCCGGAAGATGTTACTCTTATAAGCGTTAGCAAGACTAAGCCTTTAGAGATGCTTAAGGAGGCCTATGCTGCCGGTAGCAGGGATTTTGGTGAGAACAAAGTGCAGGAATTGTGCGATAAGATTCCGGAAATGCCTGAAGATGTAAGATGGCATATGATAGGGCATCTACAAACAAACAAGATTAAGTATATTATCGGAAGGACAGCTCTGATACACAGTGTAGATACTTTACATCTGGCTGAAGCAATAGAGAAAGAAGCAGCAAAAAGGGGACTTGTTGTTGATGTTTTGGTGGAAGTGAATGTTGCAGGAGAGGACAGCAAGTTTGGGACATCAGACATTGAAACAAACAAAAATCTTATTCGAAACGTTTCTGCTCTTTTGCATCTTCGTCTTTGTGGATTGATGACAATTGCACCATATACAGATGATCCTGAGACTAACAGACCATATTTTAAAGCGTTACGGGAATTGCTTTATAGTGATGATATGAGAGTTTTTTTTCCGGAAAAACCGGTTCTTTCTATGGGAATGAGTGGCGATTATGAGATTGCTGTTGAAGAGGGGGCTACTCATGTAAGGGTAGGTACAGGAATATTCGGAGAGAGGGATTATTCCGTCAGATAGTTTATTTGAATATCATATTTATTGAGAACGACAGCGCTTGCTGTCGTTTTTTCTGGAACACGTCATGAAAAATTTTTTTAGTAAAAAAAGATGATTAGTTAACGTAACGGGGCAGGGGGGGTAACATAACATTTGCACCAGTTTACATAATTCAGGTTACATAACATTGGTGAAGGTTTACATAAATTATTTACATAAAATCTTTACATAAAACTATTAACTTTAACCGTTTATTAGCCGATATACAAAAAGAGCACGGTATATCAACACTTTTTTATAAGGTTAAAAAATTTTTCTTTAAAATTGTGTTGACATAAAGTGCGAAATATTGCATAATGTGGATAGTTGTTTTTTTACACAAAAATCTTTTCAAGGTAGAGGAGGAACAAAAACAATGGCAATTCCTATTTTTTCACAGCTGGCTGAAAAGCTTAACATCAACGGTCAGGATTACGAGGATGACTACGAGGACGATTACGAAGATGATTACGAGGATGTGAGACCTGCAAAAAAGGCAAAGGCACCTGCAAAGATTTCTTCTTTTATAAGCAGAAAACCTATTGAGTCTGAATACCAGGCGGGTAGCGTAGTTGTTAAGGTTAAGCCGGAGAAGTTTAATGATGTTCAGAAGGTTACAGATATGCTCCGTGAGGGCTATACTGTTATTCTGAATACAGAGTCATGCGACGAAGAGCTCGCTCAGAGAATCATTGATTTCTGCTGTGGTTCAGTATATGCATTAGATGCTCATTTTGAGCCTATTTCAGGATCTGCAGTTGACGGATCACCTTGCGGTCTGTTCACTTGCACACCGGAAGAGGTACCTGTATATTCAGAAGCTGATTATGAAAACGATATAGAGGAAGAGGCTCCTAAGAAAAAATCACGCCGCTAATCACAGGATATTTGAAGTGTTTTTCCTTTTCTGAAAGATATTTTGATAAAAAGATTAATAAAAAAAGGCACCTAATCAGGTGCCTTTTTTCGTTGCTTTAAAGGGGATGATGTATTATAATTAATTCAAAGTATTGTCTTGGGTTAATTGTCTTTTTGAGGGGGCTTTTAATATCATGGCTGAAAACACATTGAAGAAAATTTTGATAGTTGATGACGAAAGCATTAACTTGTCCTGTGCCCGTTCTGCACTCAAAGATCAGTGCGAAGTTGCAACTGCAATTTCAGGTTCACAAGCGCTGCGTTATCTTGATTCTAATGTCCCTGACCTTATTCTTTTGGATATAGATATGCCAATAATGAGTGGTATTGAAGTTATGAAAAGCATCCAGAAGAAAAAAGAGCTTAAGGATATTCCTGTGATATTTCTTTCGGCAAATGCAAATGCTGTTACGGAAAGCGAATGTCTCAATATGGGGGCAGTGGATTTTATCGCAAAGCCTTTTGTTCCCAGCGTCCTTTCAAACCGTATAAATAAAGTACTTGAAAACGAAATCAAGCAAAAAGTCCTTACAGACGAGCTTAACGAGCGTATACGGGAAATGGCTGACATCAAGGATAAATCTCAGAAAGATGTTCTTACAGGGCTATATAACAGGGAATATACCGAAAAGCTGGCAAATGAAAAGTTAGCGCATACAGGCAGGGGATCCCTGTTTATGATAGATATGGATAATTTCAAGGCCATAAATGACACTTACGGACATATGGCTGGAGATGCTGTGCTCAAGATGCTGGCAGAAACTTTGCAGCGGGAATCTGATGAATGCGATATCGTTTGCCGTATAGGTGGTGATGAGTTCATCATGTTTTTTGAAGGAGAAACTGACAAGAATATTCTCAGCAGAAAAGCATCTGCGATCATTGCTGATATTTGCCATAAACTTGACGAAAATAAATATGACACTAATTCATCCATATCTGTAGGTATTGCACAGGCTCCGGATGACGGTGCAGATTTTAGTAAGCTGTATAATTCTGCAGATAAGGCGCTTTACCATGTAAAGCAGAATGGCAAGAATTCCTTCCATTTTTTCTCTGATTCAGCTAAGTCTGACAGAAAGAGATCGGAAAATCTTGCAGATATTAACTATATCAGCGAGACGATTAAGCGTTCTGACAGTGACAGCGGCGCTTATATGATGGATTTTGATGCTTTTCCGCATGTATTTAAATTTATTGCAAGGTATTTTAGCCGTTATGGCAATAATGCAGAGGGGATACTGCTCACTCTTATGCCGGTGGAGGGGACTTCTCCCACAGAGGCGGATAATGATATTGCTATAGAAAAACTTGAGCAGGCTATATCGGTCTCTTTGAGAAAATCCGATGTTTCGTCCAGGTATTCTACAAGGCAGATTTTCCTTGTATTGCTCAATACCAATGATGATAATGTTCTGACGGTAGTTGAACGGATTAATTCAAATTTCTTCAGCTTTTATTCGGGTGGAAAATATACTATCGCTTATGACTTTCTGCATATCACCGATGAACATTCATCGGAAACACAGCGGGCTGGTAGTACTGGTACAGCGAAGAGCAATGAAACTTACGTTGCCGCAGAGAATAACACAGAAAAGGATTATTCTACGTCGTACATATCGTCAAATTATACGATTAATGGGGCATCGTCTGCCGGCAGTGTTACTGTGAGTGAGAATGTTGATATTGCGCCCGAAGTGCCGAAAGAGAATTTAAGTACAGCTTCAGATAAAGCTGAAACATCGTATGCATCAGTTGATATTTCTGTTCCGGGGGTAGCTGATGTTTC
Source organism: Lachnospiraceae bacterium AB2028 (assembly GCA_000621425.1). Classification (GTDB taxonomy): domain Bacteria; phylum Bacillota; class Clostridia; order Lachnospirales; family Lachnospiraceae; genus NK4A136. The sequence continues at coordinate 566,871 of KK211275.1, read as the reverse complement.
GTCGAAAAAGGAAACTGTTCCTACCGGAAACGCAGATACGACAGGGAAAACATCGGAGATTCCTGTTGAAAACAAGGTACAAAAAGTAAAAGAAGATTCTGCGGTAAAGGCAGCTAAGAGTTTCCTGGGTTCATATGACGATGATGAGCCGGATAGGGATACCGGCTTTGATCCTGTCTTCAATAGCAGATTTGAAGGCGATATGCCGCAGAGCAGCTCGGACGTAGCTGACAAAAAATATGAACAGATGTCATATGCAGGGCTTTATGGCGAAGCGCCGCGCACTATGCCAAACGATCCTTATAAGTACAACAATAAACGGCCTGTATCGAAGAAAGAAAAAGACAAGGATGAATTTAAGGTCACCATGGGCAGTTTTAAGCCTGTAGGTGAGCCTGACAGAACCCGAAAAACCTTGGAAGAAACCAAAAAAAGTGAATCGGGTAAAAATAAAAAGAAATAAAGGAGTTTTATAAATGTCCGACCTGATAACAGTCAACATGAACAAAAAACCGATATACGATATCTGTATTGAATCGGACTTTTCAGGACTCGCAGCAAAGATTAAAGACCTTGGATTCGAAGGCAAGAAATTCATGGTCATCACTGACAGCAATGTTGAACCTTTATATGCAGAAACAATAAAGGAAGAGCTGAAAGATGTATGTTCAGCTTTCTTTTTATACTCATTTCCGGCAGGTGAAGCCAGCAAAAATCTTGATACTGTCACTAAGATCTTAAGCGAAATGGTTGCAAATAAGATCAACCGTCATGACCTTGTGATTGCGCTTGGCGGCGGTGTAGTAGGCGATACGGCAGGTTTCTGTGCGGCAATTTATCAGCGAGGAATTGCCGTTGTACAGGTTCCGACCACATTATTGTCCCAGGTAGACTCTTCTGTAGGCGGAAAAACCGGCGTTGATTTTGACGGTTACAAAAATATGGTTGGGGCATTTAAAATGCCTTCACTGGTCTATATAAACACCTCTACGCTTAATTCACTGGACAGCAGGCAGTATTATTCCGGAATGGCAGAGGTAATGAAGTACGGGCTTATCATGGATGCGTCTTTCTATGAGTGGATACTGTCGAATATGTATGAAATCCATGATAAAAAGCCGGAAGTTCTTGCTGATATGGTTAAGACCAGCTGTATTTGCAAGCAGAAGATAGTAGAGCGTGATCCGCTTGAAAACGGTGACCGTGCATTGTTAAATTTTGGCCACACAATAGGGCATGCCATAGAGAAATATAAGAATTTCGAGCTGCTTCATGGCGAGTGCGTAGCACTTGGATGCGTTGCAGCAGCATATATTTCCTGGCAGAAGGGTAAGCTTTCCAAGGATGAATATTATGAAATAAGGGATATGTTTGTTCCTTTTAACCTTCCCATATCCATTGATGATATCGATCCGGATAAAGTGCTGGAGCTTACTAAATCTGATAAAAAAGCCATCGATAAAGGCATAAAGTTTGTATTGTTAAAGAGAGTCGGTAAGGCATATATTGACCAGAATGTTACTGATGAAGATGTGATCGGGGGGATCAGAGAAATCTATTTTTCCGAGGAGGATGAAAAAGAATGATATCCCTGACTGCTGATTCGTTGATAGTTATTGGATTTATGCTTTTTTTGGCTGTTTCCAGCATAGTTTTTGCTTTTTTTTCAAGGTCTTCCATAGCTGATAAAAAGATATCGAAATACAGGAGTTCTTTATTTGTATGTGATATCGTTACGTTTTTATCTCTTCTGTATGTGGATTATTTCAGCAAAGTAAGAGTCCGTGAAAATATGGAACTGGGAGAATCAATAGACCTGATTCCCAGAGTACTGCAGATCTGTTATTTCGAGAACACAGGAGCAGTATGGGGGATTCTTAAGGGTAAAAGCGTTTTTCTGCTAATAACCACAGCTATAATAATGGCAATATGCATATATGTATTCATTAAGGTTCCGGCAGATCGGAAATACGCGGCATTTCATGTTGCGCTGACACTTGTCCTTATAGGCGCTGTCGGTAATATGATCGACCGATGCATTAAGCAGTCCGTAACGGATTTCATATATGTATCTTTAATTGATTTTCCGATTTTTAATGTTGCAGATATCTGTGTTGTTATCGGTGTATTTCTTTTAATGATTTTATTCTTGTTCATTTACAAAGATTCAGACTTAGATTTTCTGAAACCAAAGTTCATAAAATCTTTAAAATCCGACGAAAAAACAGCTGGAAAGTGATATAAAGGCCCATATATAACTATTCGCAAAATGAGACTTTAACGAATAGTTATATATGGAAAAAGCCCATAAATATGTACTTTTATCTGGTTCGGTTACTTTGGGACCATTTTCAGAAGTTTATCTCACTTGATTGTTTTGGCTGTTTTGATCAAGAAAGTAATTAAGATTTTTTAGAATGTTACCCTATTGATATTTAAAAAAAATTATTCGTTGATTATTTTTTTAATTTTACCACAGTAAATCCATAAAAATTATTTGATAGATTTTCATAGAATTTTATAATGAGATTTTGATCGTAAATTCATGGTTTTTTCGCAAGATTTTCCGCCTAAATCTCAGCCCTCCAGATCCTTTAATATTTTCGCGAAATATTCAGGCAGTTCTGAGTCAAACTGTATCCACTCATCGTTTCCGGGGTGCTTAAATCCTATGGATTTTGCGTGTAATACCTGTCCGCCGGTTTTTTTGTACTTATTTTCGTGGATTCCATACAGTTCGTCGCCAATTAGCGGATGACCAATGTGTGCCATATGTACACGGATCTGATGTGTGCGTCCGGTCTCCAAATTACATTTTATATATGAATATCCGTTGAATTCCTTAAGAACCGTATAATGGGTTACTGCAGATTTTCCGGAAAGATGATCAACAACAGCCATTTTTTTTCGGTCTGATGCCGATCTGCCAATATTGGCATCCACAGTTCCAAACTCTTCGTTAAATCTTCCGTGAACTATGGCATGATAAGTACGTTCTATTGAATGATCCTTTAGCTGAGCTGCGATTTTTCTGTGAGAATTATCATTTTTGCAAATTATAAGGAGTCCTGATGTATCCTTATCAATCCTGTGGACGATACCAGGACGCAGGATGCCGTTTATCCCGGACAGATCTTTACAATGATAAAGAATAGCGTTTACAAGAGTTCCCGACAGATGCCCTGGCGCAGGATGAACCACTACCCCTTTCTGTTTGTTGATTATGAGCAAATCACTATCTTCATATACAATGTCTATAGGGATATCTTCAGGAATTATTTCAGGGACAACCGGTTCCGGAAGATTAAAAATTAACTCGTCACCGGATTCTGCTTTTTGCGATGACTTGGTGACAACGGTGCCGTTTTTTGTTACGGCACCATCCTTTATGAGTTTCTGGATAAATGTTCTGGAGCAGTCAGGCATAAGCTCGCTCAAGAGTTTATCGAGCCTTTCACCGTCAGATTCGTCTTCTGTGATAAATTTATATTGTGGCATATGAGTCCCTTATTATAATTATTTAGGCTTAGGGGGTGTTTTTCTTTTCTTCAGCAACGGCCGCATCAGTATCTTTGTTATTGTTGTCGCTATTTAACTTTTTGTCAATTTCGTCCTTTGTAAAGGCGTTTTCTTCTAAGACTGAAGTATTATCATCTGCCACATCGTCTTCATCGTGATTTTTCCTTCTTGCAAGTATTTCTTTAAATGTCCTTTTCGACACGATATTTTGGACTTCGTTATTCGGAAGCTTTACAAATTTGCCGTGTTCATCTATATAGTCCACATGAACATATTCTTTTGTGCTATCAGGAAGTTTTCTTTGCTTGATTGCGGAAGCTATCCATGCGCTGAAAGCTGTATAAAGGACAGCAAACAGCGGAACACCCACCAGCATGCCTACGACACCCCAGAGACCACCGAAGAATGTTATGGCAAATATTACCCAGAATGCAGAAAGACCGGTTGACTGGCTGAATATCATGGGCCCCAGTATATTTCCGTCAAACTGCTGCAGCAACAGTATCATTATTATGAAATAAAGCCCTTGCTTTGGATCAACCATAAGGATAAGGATGGCACTGGGAATAGCACCAATAAAAGGTCCAAAATACGGAATAATATTTGTTACACCTATGATCATTGCAATCAGCGGTGCAAACGGCATCTTCATAATGCTCATGATAATGTAGCAAAGAATGCCTATGATAAAGGAATCTATCAACTTTCCGGAAAAGAAACCTAAAAATGTCTTATTCGTAAAACGAACATTGTGGATAAATGCATTAGCGGTTTCACGTCTCATTAATGCATATATTATTTTCTTGCCCTGGCCGATGAAAAGTTCCTTGCTGTTGATGACATAAATAGATATCAGTATGCCAAGAACCAGGTTCATGATCCATTTTACAAGGCTGAAAACTCCGTTAGAAAGCCCAAGGGCCACATCTTTGCCACGTCCGATAATATTTGTAGCAACCCAGCTGTTGATGTCATCCTGATGTTCCGTCAGCAGCTCCTGGAATTTCTCCTCAAGCTGGGGATATTTCATCAGCAGCGTATTTATCCAATTGATAAAATTCTCACTGTACTCCGGAAATTGGTTGACAATGGTTTCTATACTTTTTACGACTTCAGGTATTACAAATGAGAAAAACAGATAAATAAGCCAAATAACAAAGGCATAAACAATTATTATGGAATATACACGGAGTCTTTTGTGTACCCTGGCTTTTTTAGCCTGGCTAATTTCGCCGCCGTTTTTTCTATCCTTATATATCCATTTCTTTGTCTTTTCATTGAGAATGATACGTTCTATAAAATCTATAAGCGGACTTAAAAGATATGCTATAACAAAACCGTTAACTACCGGCATTATTATCCTAAAGAATTTCCCGATAGCACCAATTACTATCGGAAGATTAAAAATAACATAACCGATCAAAATAATTATAGTAACAGAAGATACTATGGTAAGTCCCCAGTAAAGATATTTTTTTTTCTCTTCATCAAATTTCAAAATCCCGTCCTCCATGTATGACAGTTTGAAAATCACCACATTAAAGTATAACACTAATTAACATAATATGATACAATAAACTATAATCAAAATAATATGTTTTTTCAGGAAAGCTAAAAAATGGCAAATTATTCCAGTAAAAGCTACCATGAACAAATTAAAATAAAAAACATAGAAAAACTAAGGAAACTTGAATCTGAGCTGCCTTCGTATTGCCATGTTTTTTTTCGTGGAATATCTGACAATACGGGCAACCGGACAAAGGTGGCTTATGCCTATGATCTGCAAATATTCTTCAAATTTGTAAATGATCATATTGTCGATACCCCCTATCCTTCTATCAAGGATATCCCGCTTTCGGTTATAGAAAATATTGGAAAATTTGATATCGAGTCATATATGGAATATCTTTCGTGGTATGAGGGGCCAGACGGAACCACGCATACAAATGATGAGCGTGGTAAAAGCAGGAAACTTTCTGCTCTCAGAAGTTTTTATGCGTATCTTTACGAGTCGGAATTATTAAAATCTAACCCGGCTTCTATTGTTCATATGCCAAAGCTTCACGAAAAGAATATAATACGCTTAGAACCTGATGAGGTTGCCAAGCTTTTAGATATCATTGAAAACGGTTCTGAAAGCGAAAGCGGACACCAGAAGAAATTCCATGCACGCACTATGCAGAGGGATCTGGCGCTTATTACCCTTCTTCTGGGGACCGGTATCCGAGTTTCTGAATGTGTAGGTCTGGACATTAAGGATATTGATTTTGACAACGGGGCCATTAGGATTGTAAGAAAAGGCGGAAACGAGGCCAAAGTATATTTTGGTGAAGAAGTTGAAGAGGCATTAACGAACTACCTTGATGAACGCATGGGTATCATTGCCTTGCCCGGGCATGAGAATGCGTTATTTCTTTCTATACAGAACAAACGCATCACTGTTCGTGCTGTTGAGAACCTTGTAAAAAAGTATGCATCCCAGGTTACCACTTTGAAAAAAATTACGCCACATAAACTGCGTTCCACATATGGTACCGAGCTCTATAAGGAAAGTGGTGATATTTACTTAGTGGCAAGTGTTTTGGGACACAAAGATGTTAATACCACGCGGAAACATTACGCATCAATGAATGAAGAGCAGAAACGCAAGGCTGCCGATATGGTCAAACTCCGCAAAGACTAAAAAATATATCTTTATTTGAATTCCTTGTCATAATAAGGTACGATGATTTTCTGTCCGGAGACAATGTGATCCTTGTCTATATTGTTGATTGTGCAAACTTCGGATATGTACTCTTCATCTGATTTTATCCCTGCTATATTATAAAGATCCGCATATGAGCTTAATGTGTCGCCGGACTGAACTGTAATGCTGGTAAAATATTTATAATATCCATTATATGTAAAAGCATCATCAGATTCTGCTTTTGCCTTATTTCCAAATATTATAAGAAGGCTAAGCAGCATTGTAGCAGCTGTCAGTAATAATAAAGAAACATTTCTGCTCTCGCCGGCTGTCCGGGATGCAGCTCTTGAACGCTGACTCTTTATGCTGGACTTCCTATCAGCCCGTCTGCACTTGTTTATGTAGTTTCTTCTGCTTGAATAACCCTTTCTTCTCATTTTCATCTTCCTCCCCGGTTCTGTTGCTTTACCGTATATTTACTATTCTCGAACATTCTTTCACGAGAACGGCCGTTCGCTATGCTTGCAGTATATCGAACAACTGTTTTTGTGTCAAGAGAAAATTCGAAATTTTGTTCGGAAAATTTGTTCTGAAAATTTGTTTGCTTTTTTGGCGAACATATGTTATGATTTTCTTGAAAGATTAGTTATATTCTGATCATGGGAATTACATTATATAAACAGGAGGAATCAAAATGGCATTAGAAAAACTCACAGAGAAACAGCAGCTGATATACGATTTTATAAAGGACTGGTCCAAAAAGAAATCTTATCCGCCGACTGTACGTGATATCTGCGCAGGTGTGGATCTTAAATCAACTTCATCTGTACACGCACATCTTGCTACTCTTGAAAGAAAAGGATATATTCACAGGGACCCTTCAAAAACCAGGGCTATTGAGATAATAGATGAATCATATCAGGTAATGCGCCAGGAAGAGCTTACTTCTATTCCGGTAGTCGGCAGGGTCGCTGCGGGCCAGCCTATTCTTGCTACAGAAAACGTTGAAAGCTATTTCCCGCTTCCGATGGCGATCACACCTAATGCGGAATGCTTTATCCTTAATGTAAAGGGAGAAAGTATGATCAATGCCGGTATATTTGACGGTGACATGGTATTTGTAGAACAGTGCAATACCGCCAGGAACGGAGATATAGTGGTTGCCCTGATCGATGATTCTGCTACGGTAAAGACTTTTTATAAGGAAAATGGCCACATTAGGCTTCAACCTGAAAATGACACCATGGAGCCAATTATTGTCGATGAATGTGTTATTCTGGGTAAAGTATTTGCAATATTCAGAACTATTTGAGATAGCAATAATCAGCAGTTATAAGCAATTCTCAGCGGTTGAAAAAAGTATCAAGTTTATTGAGTAAGGTGGCTTTATCGATAGTCTTAAGCAGGTAATCTTCCGGATGAAGCCCCACTACGGACAGTACACTTTCCCTGTCACCCTTTCCGGTAAGGAACATGACAGGGATATGGCCTGTCTCAGAATCAGTCTTTAACATTGAGAGTACCTGGGGGCCGTTTGCACCTGGCATTTCATAATCTAACAGCACAAGATCAGCACTGTTCTTTGTAAGATAGCTTATGGCCTGTACGCCGTTTGCGGCCATTCCTACATGGTAGCTGTCTTTCAGCCATTCATATACTGTTCGCATATATGTAATGTCATCATCCACTATCAGGATGTTTTTTTTGCGCTTTTCTCCGGTGTTTTCTTCTAAATATAAGCAGACTTTTTTTACAAGATCATCTATGTCTAAAGGTCTCTTAAACCATTCCGTAATATTCTGCTCCGGAAATGTCTTTATTAGTGTTTCGTACTCGGATTCCTCGCCTATAAGCATAAATCCCAACTCCTTATCCTGAGACCTGTCCTTGAGATAGACAAGCACTTCAGGGGCGTTTTCGAGTTCTTCGCTCATAAAAAGAATTACAAGTTCCATTTCAGCGGCGTATTTCTCGATCTCTTTTATATTAGCATGGGAAAAAATGGGGATAACACCTGCTGATTCTAATTTGGTAATGAGACTTTTGGCCAAAAAACTTTCGTTTGCGCTTATTAGTACTACTTTTTCTATTCCGAAATTATTCATTTTTACCTCCGCGAAAAGAAGTTACACATTTATATTGTATCATCTGATTTTGCATCGTGCATAACATATCACTTATTGTCAAGCTCAGACAGTGCTTTAGCGGCTTCGTTATATAATTTAAGTAATTCTGTGACATTGTTATTTATTAGTGCAATATCTTTTTCTTTTCCTGCTGTTTCAAGCTTTTCAGCTAATACAGACAGCTCTCTTGCGCCTATTATTCTTGCAGAACTTTTTAGGGCATGGACTTTAGTTGTAAAATTGTCCCAGTCTGAATCTTCATAATATGTTTTGATTTCTTTTTCTTTTGTTTCTACGGTTTTGTAGAATGTATCCAGGACTGCTATGTAACCGTCTGCTGACCCACAGTTCTTAAGCCCGATTTTGGTATCGATTATATCCTGTGAAACCAACCATTCAGGAAGGCTATCGTGTGCTTCGGTAGCATTGGGATCAACCGTTGATGAAGAAGAAACAGATATTGAAATACTTTCTTCGGCAGGATTGATCCAAAGCCTGTCATATTCTTTCCAGATCCAGGCAATATCAGCTGTTTCATTCATCTGATATTCTTTATCTTCATCGATCATCGTAAGCATTACATCTGCTATCACAGGATCGAACCAGGTATTTTTACATCTTTCTATCTCTGCTCTGACTTCGGATTGCTTTTTGGGTACAGAATAAGTCCTGGTACTCGTCATGGCGTCATAACAGTCGGCTACACAAACGATTCGTGCTGCTTCCGGGATTCCGTTTCCGGCAAGTCCATCGGGATAGCCTTTGCCGTCATAATGCTCATGATGCCATCTGGCGCCTTCCCTTAGTCGCGGCATATCCGTGATTTCTTTAAGTATTTCATCGCCTTTAAGGGTATGGGCTTTGATTTCTGAAAACTCATCATCCGTTAGTCTTGTATCTTTGTGAATAATATCCTCGTGGACACCTATCTTGCCGATGTCATGAAGAAGACCAATTTCGAAGATTTCCACTTGTTCATCTGCGGGCTTTCCAAGTCTTCTGGCTATTTCGGCTGCCATTGCGGCTACACGCCTTGAATGACCATCTGTATAGTGATCCTTAGTGTCGACCGTCTTGGACAAGGCAAGCATCATCTCACGAGACAATCGTTTGCTTCGTCCGGTCTGTTTCCTGACTTCATCTTCAATAGACCGCTGGTAATGGTACAGTTCGATGATCCTTTTAGTTCGCTGTTTCAGTATATCAGGAGCAAAGGGTTTCCTAATAAATTCAGAAGCTCCGCGCCTGAAAGCATTTTCCTCGGTCTGTGTATCGTTATCGCCGGTGAGCAGCAGTATAGGAATAGAAACCGTCTGATCCTCTTTTTTTAGGCTGTCCATAATTTCGAATCCGTTTCCGTCCGAAAGATGGATATCTAAGATTACAAGATCAGGTTCATATTTGACAATCTTCTTAATGGCATCCGTTCCGGTCAGGCTTATCTCTATGTCATAGAGCGGTGACAGGATGCTTTGTAAAGCTGAACATACTGTTTCGTCATCATCAATAACAAATATTTTTGACCGTTCAAGTGATTTACCGCCTTTATTCTTCCGGCTTTCATCAGTTACCTTTTTAATCTTATCCTTGGGGATATATGTATAAAGCATGTTTTCGAGCAGTGAGCTGTCAACCGGTTTTGACAGATAGTCCGAAAAGCCTGAATTGATATAATTATCCCTTGCTCCGGATACAGCATTTGCGGTAAGTGCGACTGCAGCCGTTCCCTGATTCTTTTTGGTCTCACGAATATGCTTAAGCGTCTCGATACCATCCATATCAGGCATCATGTGGTCTATGAAAAGGACATCATATTTATTGACTGTAGCAAGTGTTATGGCATCTTTTCCGGTTGATGCTGTATCGATATGAATCTGTGTCTGCTTAAGAAGGCTTTGCATAACCGTCAGGTTCATTTCCGTATCATCTACCACAAGTATCCTTGCGTCAGGCGCATGGAATAACTCTCTGTAAATATGGTCCATTTCCCTTCTTTCGGAGAAACGGTGCGCATAATCTCCGATCTTATCAGGATCGATTATTTTCTGCTCGACAGCAAATGCAAATTCAGATCCTTTCCCATATTCGCTGTGTACATCCAATTCTGTTCCCATAAGGTCAAGCAGCTGGCGGGTAATGCTCATCCCAAGGCCGGTTCCCTCTATGGCCCTGTTTCTTTCTTCTTCAATGCGCTGATAAGGCTGGAAAAGTTTTTCAATATCCTCATCCTTCATACCGATTCCGGTATCTGAAACAGTAAACTGAAGGTAGATATTCTCCCAATCTTTTTCCTTATAATCAACCTTCAGTGTAACGGTGCCTTTCTCAGTGTATTTAACAGCGTTGGTAAGAAGGTTAAGGACGCACTGCCTGATGCGCATTTCATCTCCGAACAGCAAATGCGGTATGTTTTCATTGACCTCAACGTTGAATTTAAGGCTCTTTTTGACAGCTCTGTCGCTTATCATGTTGACTAAGTCATTGATAAGCGTTGCCAGTTCGTACTGCACGGGAACTATTTCCATCTTGCCTTCTTCAACTTTTGAAAAGTCAAGAATATCATTTATAAGTGAAAGCAATGTTTTACCGGCAGACATTATGTCGGATGCATATGAACGTATTGTATCTTCCCTGCTTTCGCGAAGTATCATTTCGTCCATGCCTAATACGGCATTTATGGGTGTTCTTATCTCATGAGACATATTTGCAAGGAATCTGCTCTTGGCCGCGTTTGCATTATCTGCAATATCCCTCTGGGCCTGGAGTTCTGCCATGTATTTTATATGCTCTGTTTCATCCACAAGGGCATATATTGTCCCAAATACTTTTCCGTCGTGTATTAAGTCGTTGTCTTCCGGACTGTATATTCTGTCGTTACGCTGTATATTTCTGTTTTCTGCAATCGCATTTTTTATTTCTGCAGGAATTGTAGTGGTGTTTTGGGCAAGCTCAGGGAAAAGCTCTAATGCAGGCTCATTATAATATCTGATTATTCCGTCATTATCAACGGCAATAATTCCTTCCGATATCCTGTCAACAATGAAGTCTTTTGCAATTTCCTTTGTTCCCAGCAGGTCATAGGAGAAAATAGCAATAAGCATTATTATTGTTCCGAAGAAATAGCCTAAAAGCGTGACATCAAAAACATTTGTTAAGGGCAATAAGTTAAAGACCTGTATGATGAAGAAAAGGCTCTCCACGATTATTGCAAGCATAATAATAAAATAGCGTTTTCTTGTGAATTTATTCTTTTCCTTATGCCTTGCATGTAAAAGCATACCCAGGCCGATTGTGATATAGCAAACCTGTATTATCATGAAAATATGGTGGACCGGTCCGTTACTGTGAACAATCTTTGGAACAGGACCATCAGATTCATAAAATATAGATGAATAATAAAGGCCATGATACTGTACGGTCATGACTACCATGAATATTGCCGCATGCAGCACTATCAGTAACCGCAGTATCAGGCTTGGAATTTTAATCCTGAGTAATTCAGCAAGAAAAAGAAACATGAAAAAAGCATACCAGATCCTGCCTAAGTAAGAAAATTTCAGCGAAGAAATATACGCGTCTAAAGATATTGATCTGAGTTCCAGCAGATAACCTAAATTATTAACTAAGGCAGCAAGGCAGCTTAAAAGCAGAAAGGTATGAACTGAATTTTTCCATTTGCGGATAATTACCCAGCTCTCAATGAAAAGACCAAAGATACAGACATACTGTATTATAAGCAAAGAATTATACAGATTTATATCCATTCTCTTAGCCCCATCCCCCTTATTTCAATCGCTAATTGTACTTACAGGCTTTCTGCCCCTATTTCTTTTCCGTCCTTCCAGATACGTTCTAAATTATAAAAGAGCCTGTTATCCTTATCGAAAACGTGGATTATCACATCACTGTAGTCCATAAGGATCCATCCGGCATTTCGGTAGCCTTCCACATGGGCAGCAGTTATGCCCTGACGGCCGAGCCTTTCATCTATTTCGTCTGTAATAGCCTGTACCTGGCTTATGTTTGAACCGTTGCAGATTATGAAATAATCACCGATGGAAGATACCTCGGATATTTCGATAACCCTTATATCTTCAGCCTTTTTGTCTTCCATTGCGCTGACTGCTATTCTTGCTTTTTCTCTTGAATCCATAATTAATTCCTTTCATATATCTGAATGTTGTATCTGTTAATGACGCTTTTTTGTCGGATGCTTATAGTGTTTTATCTTTCGTTTATCTTCTTTCTGTAATACTCTGCCGCCTGCATCGAATACTCATCTATGGCTTGGCCTTTGTGCTCTAAATGTACTAACGTCTGCTCTAAAATAAGGCATAAAGCCATGTCCATGTCACTAAATATTATACTCCTAATTTTAGGGAGACAGATAAGTGGTTTTCTGTTTGGTTCAATAAAATCTGCTGAAAAAATTATGGCTTCCAGCATAGTCATATCCGGTCTTCCGGTTGTATGCCATCTGATGGCTGAAAGTATTTCAGGATCATCTACCCCATATTTTTCCTTAGCCAATACTGCGCCTAATTTTGCGTGGATCAGGAAAGGATGGTCCTTTTCAATCTGCGTGAGTTCAACATTATATTTTTTGCAGCATTCATCTCTTTCTTCGTCATCAAGACACTTTGCGCAGTCGTGAAGGACGCCTGCGGTATAAGCCTTGATCATGTCTTCACCATATGCCATTGCTAAGGCGGCTGCGGTATAGGCTACTCCCATAGAATGCTCATAGCGTTTAGGATCCAGCTTTTTTGCAAGTCGCTTTTTTATTTTGACAAAATCGTAAGCGTCAGTTAAGGAAGCGGCATCCTTTAATATATCCGTACCCGGAATGGCAGCAGGATCCTTGCCGTAACTTTCAATGGTAGGAAAAGGAATATCGCCTGTTTTCTTTTTCGTGTCTGCCATATAGCTATTTATACAGTCCTTTGCTTGAAATATATTTATATGCTGTCGGCATGAGTTTGTCGGAAACATCATTGCCGGATCTTATATCTTCCTTAATAGAAGATGATGACATATCTTCGTCAAAGCGCATTATATGGATTTCTGCAGGATATTGTTTCATTAGCCTTGCCTGAAGGTCTTCAATGCGTTCGCACGACGGATCAAATCTTTGAGCATCAGTATGAATCTCATGTCCGCTCTCATCGAAATACTGCCCCTGTCTTGACGGCCTGGCAGCAGCTATAACAATGCAGCCGGCAAAAACTATCTGTGGCTCACGCCATGTCTCCATACTTCTTAAAGTATCCTCTCCAACAAGAAAATATATGTCATAGTCAGGAAACTGAGTCCTTAAGGACTCTATGGTCTCATAAGTGTATGTTTTGCCTTCTCTTTTTATTTCCAGGTCGGATACTGTCCATTCACAGGCTGAAAGATGCTCTTTTATATCCGGCAGCTGTGAATATTCCTGTACAGACAACTGACAGATTTCTAATCTGTCTGAGGTACTGCTTACCCCGGTTTTAAAATAGGACTCTCCGCTTGGCATAAAAAGCATCTTGTCTATGGAAAAAGTGCGGCAGGCTTTAAAGGCCATGCCTAAATGTGCCCTGTGCATGGGATCAAATGTGCCGCCGAATACACACATCCTTTTCTTTTGGGCAGCAGAATACGTGATACTGTTGCCTGAATTTTGCAGGATGGTATATGCGTTTTTGCTATCTTTTTTCTTTTTAAAGAAATTAAATCCCATACTTCGTTTGGTATAACTACTGCATTATTTTGGCAGTTTTATCCGGTTGGCGTACTTTTTATCCTTCTTATCACTACTTTCCTTAAAAGGCTTGTATAAAACCAGCTTTCTGCCTATATTGCACACCAGTACTGCACCTGTGCGTTCCGCAAGAATCTCGCCGATATTCCTAAGCCCCTCTTCATCCTGTTCATCAGCAGTGCTTTTTAGGATATTTACTTTAATTATTTCTCTGTTTGCAAAAGCCTCTGCAACTGCATTGGTTATCTCCGGTGTCAGATTGCTCTTACCTATGGAAAATAAAGGTTTCTCGGTAGATGCGAGGCCTCTTAGATATGCCCGCTGTTTACTTGTAAGTGTTATTGCCATAATTCCCTCCGGTTATTTATAGTACTCAAATGCAAATCCATAAATCCTTACGGTATCTCCGTCTTTTATGCCGAGTTTTTCAAGTTCGTCTAAGATGCCATTTTCCTTAAGGAATTTTTGGAAGAAAACAAAGCCTTTTTCCGACTCAAGGTTAGTGTAGCCCAGCATTTTCTCGATACGGGGACCTTCACAGACATATTCATCGTTCTTTGCGTCGTATTCAACTGTATAAGGCTCATTTCCGCCTGCAAGAGCAATGTTTGGATCATACTCCTGCTCAAATATTTTGGCAGGAACATCCATATTCTTAATTGTTTCATAAACATATGAAAGCATTTCTTTTATACCGGCACCGGTAGCTGTGCTTATAGGGAAAACAGGCCTTTCATCCGTTTCAAGCTCTTTCTTTATCCTTTCAATAGGATCAGGCGCATAAATAAGTTCTCCGTCTTCGTCTACATCAATTGCATCAGGTTCTTCAGGGATCAGATCGATCTTATTGGCTGCAATAACCTGCGGAAGCGCTGCTACCTGTGGGCTGTATTTGGATAACTCGGCATTAATATTATGGAAATCCACCACCGGATCGCGGCCTTCAGTACCTGCAGCATCAAGCACATGTATAAGGAGTTTGTTTCTCTCAATATGTCTCAAAAACTGGTGTCCAAGGCCTGCGCCATCTGCCGCTCCGTCTATAAGACCCGGAAGATCAGCCATTACGAAAGTACTGCCATCACCCAGATCAACAACACCGAGATGGGGATTAAGCGTTGTAAAGTGATAATCCGCACATTCAGGCTCAGCATTTGTAGTCGCTCTTAAAAGAGATGACTTTCCGACACTGGGGTATCCTATAAGACCAACATCAGCTATCAGCTTAAGTTCAAGTATTACCTCGGCGGTCTTTGCAGGTCCGCCGGGCTTAGCATATTTAGGTGCCTGCATAGTGGACGATGCAAAATGCTGATTTCCTGCACCGCCTCTTCCGCCGGTCAGTATTGTATATTCTTTTGTTTGACCGGACAGGTCCACTATGACTTTGCCGGTCACCGCGTCTCTGACAACAGTTCCTTCAGGTAAAGGAAGTATAACATCGATGCCGTCTTTCCCACGGCAATTCCTTTTGCCACCTTCTTCACCGTCTGTTGCTGCAAATTTCTTCCTATGCTTATAGTTTATAAGCGTATTAAGCCCCGGATCAACACGGAGTATTACATCTCCGCCCCTGCCGCCGTCGCCGCCGTCAGGACCGCCATCCGGAACGTATTTTTCCCTTCTGAAAGAGACATGGCCGTCTCCGCCTTTTCCGCTGACCAGTGTCAGCTTTGCTCTATCCGCAAACATAAAGTGCTCCTTAAACAAACAAAAGCCGCTACGATCTGCGCATATGCACAAACCGGGCGGCTTGTAAATTAACAGTTATATTAACCGTTGTGACGCTTCGTCTTCCTTATCAGACTTATTTCTCCTCAGCCTGGGGATAAACGCTTGCCTGCTTCTTATCGCGGCCTAAACGCTCAAAACGAAGAATTCCGTCAGCTGTAGCAAATAATGTATCATCGCCGCCGCGTCCGACATTAAGTCCGGGGTGGATCTTAGTGCCGCGCTGTCTGTAGATGATATTGCCGGCTTTTACGAACTGTCCGTCCGCTCTCTTTGCTCCAAGTCTCTTGGATTCGGAATCTCTGCCGTTCTTGGTGGATCCCACACCCTTCTTATGAGCAAAGAACTGAAGGTCTAATTTCATCATGGCTTTCGCCTCCTTATTCTTTCACTTCTGTCAACTTCACAAATTTGCTGCCGTATTGCTTTTCTATAGATTTGATACCCAAAAGCATAGAATCTATAAGCAATGTGGCATCTTCTTCCGTTCCATCCGGAAAAATCACGGATGCACGGCCGTTCACCGAATCTTCCTCTGCCTCTATGACCTTGCATTTTGTGAAGGTTTCTATGGAATTAACAGTGTTGATCACCAGTATGGAAACCGATGCACAAACTATGTCTTTTCCGCCTTCAGCAAATCCTGCATGTCCGCTACAGTCTATCCTTCTGTAAGAATGCTCACCGCAGCTTGTAACACATACATCGATCATAGTGCGACCTCAGATTCAGGCTTTAATAGAATCGATCTTAACCTGCGTAAATGCCTGTCTGTGACCGTTCTTCTTGTGATAACCTGTCTTGGGCTTATACTTGTAAACAACTACCTTCTTGTCTCTGCCCTGAGAAACAACTGTAGCGCTTACCTTAGCACCAGACACATCACTGCCAACCTTTAAAGTGCCATCGGATACTGCAAGTACATTATCGAAAGTAACTGTCTCACCTGCCTCAGCAGCAAGCTTTTCAACCTTTATTACATCACCTTCGGAAACTTTGTACTGCTTTCCGCCTGTTGCAATAATTGCGTACATAGGACTACCTCCTTCTTCCAGTCTCGCTGACTATGGTGTCCTGCCTGTAAAAGGCAAAATCTTCTACCTCGCCATGCGGCATACCGTAAAATATTATCATTAGAGTGTTATTATGTCAAGCAAAAAATATCTAAATAGCCCTCGTCGCTTCCTTTAGCCAGGAGATATCGTCACCTTCCATAAAGGGCATCAGCTTCTTTCTGACAGCCTTATGGTATGCATTGAGCAAAGCCCTGTCCCTGGGTTCCATCTCGTCCGGAAGTATGCCATCTAAGTCTATGGGTACATATGTAAGCGGTTCAAAAGTAAGGAATCTGCCTTCTCCATTCTCTGCCACTTCCTTGCAGAGAAGAATATTCTCTATCCTTATTCCATGGCTGCCGGCAACATATACTCCGGGCTCATCAGAAACAATCATTCCAGGCTTTATTGGTTCTTCCTTGCCTTCGCCAGGACGCCAACGTATGGAATGGGGCCCCTCGTGGACATTCAGCATATAGCCTACGCCATGACCGGTGCCGCACTTGTAATCCATGCAAAGTTCCCAGACAGGTTCTCTTGCCATAATATCCAGGTTCCTGCCGGCACAGCCCTCAAGAAATACCGTATTCTGTAGTCTAAGCATACCTACGACCACCCTGGTAAACTGTCTCTTTATCTCATCGGAAACTTTGCCAAGCACCAGCGTCCTGGTCACATCCGTAGTGCCGCCGTCATACTGTCCGCCTGAGTCAACAAGATACAGGCCGTTTGCTTCTATTTTGGCATGGTCAGTCTCTGTTGCTTCATAATGCATCATAGCTGCATTGGAACCGAAAGCGCTGATGGTCGGGAAAGAAAGGTCGTTAAAACCATCTATCTGTGAACGCATATTATCAAGCATCATGGCTGCATCATACTCGTTCAAGTCCCCTGATTTTGCATTTTTCTTTATATAATGCAGGAAGATAGCTAAGACGGCACTGTCAAGGACATATATATCCTTCATATTTGCAATCTCACGCTCGTTCTTTATGGCTTTCATAAGACCCGTGGGATTGCTGCACTCTACGATCTTTCCCTTCTTTCTGATCAGCTGGTATGCACGGTAATTGATCTTTGCCGGATCAACTGTAACAGGCGTTGTTAAATTGCCTTTTTCCAGGTCGGCATAAAAGTTATCATAATTCCTGACATTTACATTTAAACTGCCGAAATAATCCTTTACCGTTGGAGAAACAGGTTCCTTAAGGTATACGCTCACATTCCGGCCGTTTATCACCGTGTACGCATATGCAACCGGATTGCATTCAATGTCACAGCCCCTTATGTTAAATAGCCACATCTGGTCATCCAGCGATGTTATAACATGTGAGCTTGCGCCGGTTTCCCGTATTTTTGATGAAAGCGCGCTAAGCTTAAATGCCGCATTCTTGCCTGTTAATTTATCCGGAAGTATAGTGATCTCCCCTGTGCTGTCAGCCGGCCTGTCTGTCCAGATCCATGCTGCAGGATCTTCGTCTGTCAGGAATATGGCGCGTTTTTTCTTTAAAATTTCTGCAATCTTAATTCCGGTTGCAGCGTTTAGCATCCTGCCATCAGTTACAAGTCGCTCACCGGCACATACTCTGTTTTTTATGTATTCGGTAAGCTTAGGCGTATCGTCATCACCAATCTTCATCATTTTGATGCCGGTTCCTGCAAGTTCTTTCTCGGCCTGGACAAAATACCTGCCGTCAGTCCAGAGCAAAGCGTCTGACAGGCCTACCAGCAGATCACCGTTAGAGCCTGTAAAACCCGAAAAAAAGCGTCTGCTTTCATAACAGTCATTAATATACTCAGAACCATGCGGATCGGAAGTCACAAAAAGGCACCAATTAACCTGCTTTTCTTCCATTACTTTCCGCAATGCAGCAAGTCTTTCCAGAATAGCTGTATTCTCGGCCGCCTTTTCTTTTCCGTCGGAATTCTGTTTGTTATCGATACCGATCATTTTAACCCTCCGTATTATATGTCGGTTTATAAAAAACTTAATTTAAACGCTTTATAGCACTAATTTCCTCTGTATATATGAGTCTGATTCTTGCCTGTCTGTTTGATGTAATACATTGCCATATCAAGCTTACGGCTTAAGGTATCATAGTCCGTTCCGTGCTGCGGTGCCAAGGCTATGGCAATGGATGCAGTAAGCCTGGTATCTGATGATGACGCGATGTTCGCTTCCTGCATGGACACTTCTCTTATGTCGGTGCAAAGTCCCATCATCTCAATTTCGTTCAGATTATAGGGAATAAAAATCAGAAAGCGATCCTTTCCAAGGCGGCCGAGTATTGAGCCGTTGGGGACAATTTTTTTTAAGCTGTCACAGAATCTGATGATGACGCCGTCTGCATTGCTGCTATGACCTGTAGCCATAGCTAATCTGAAATCATCAAAATCCACCTGCATAAAAGTAGCGCCGTTATCTGCAATATGTTTAAGTTGGGAATTGATCTCATTTTCCAGATACTCAGGCTTCCAGAGATCTGTTAAAAGATCTTTCTGGGCAGAGCTTAAGATATTCTTGCGCATATCCTCCATCTGAAGAACTTTTTCGATACGTCCCAGCATAGCTTCTGCTTCAAAGGGCTTGGTGATATAGTCCACGGCCCCCATCTTCATGCCGCGGATTTCACTCTCCCGCTCAGCATCAGCGGTCAAAAAAATTATAGGGATATTTGCTGCCTTAGGATTCAGTTTGATCTGCTCCATGGTTTCATAGCCGTCCATATCCGGCATCATGATATCAAGAAGGATAAGGTCCGGACGGTTCTTTTTTAGGAAATTCAAGGCCTGCTTGCCGGACTTTGCCATGGAAAGATGATAAAAAGGCTGCAGAACCTCTGCAGCGCTTTTCAGATTTGTGGTCACATCATCGACCATTAAGATATGTTTCATCCGTAACTCCCCTATGAAATAGATATAAGCTATTCTGTAACCATTTATTTTATGGGCTTATGTTCGGAAGCAAACGCAAGTTGGCATTCGCGCCGGAACAATTTGCATTACCCTGGACTGATTTACACACCCAGGAAAGATTTCACCTGTGCCGGCATGTCTTCCTTGTCGCAAACGATGTCGTGAAGGACTGCAGCGGAACGGATATCCTCGATAGCCTGAGGGATATCTGTGTTGGAAATCTCGCAGAGCTTGTCAATAAGCTTGAAATCATCCACACTAGCATTTGCGGAATCTATGGCTGTCATTACAGTCTTTGCAAACTTATATGGGCTTGCTGTGGATGCGATAACGGTTACGGTATCATCACCGCTTGCCGCCTTGTATTCATCATATACTGCGCCTGCAACAGCTGTATGTGTATCAATCACATAGCCTGTCTCGTCATACAGCGACTTTATCTTATCTGCCGTCTTCTTTTCATCCGCATAACCGCTTTCGAATCCTGCAAGAGCTGATTTCATGCTGTCATCAATGGTATATGCTCCTTTTGATGAAAGGTCAGCCATAAGTGCTGCATTCTTCTTTGTATCTGCGCCTGCGATGAAATAAATAAGTCTCTCAAGGTTGCTTGATATAAGAATATCCATGGAAGGTGAGCCGGTGAGCATGAACTTTCTTTCGTTTGTGAAAGCTTTGCTAGTCTCGTCCATCTCGTGGTTCTTATCATATGTTCCGGTGCTGAAGAAATCATAAAGCACACGGTTGGTATTTGAAGCGCAGATAAGCTTGTTTACAGGCACTCCCAAATTCTTTGCATAATATGCAGCCAGGATATTACCGAAGTTTCCTGTAGGAACCGTGAAATTGATCTTGTCGCCTTCAGAAAGCTTGCCGTTCTTTAAGAGCTGAACATATGCATATACATAATAAACTACCTGCGGAACCAGGCGTCCGATGTTGATGGAATTTGCTGATGAGAATACAAAGCCTTTAGCTTTAAGCTCTTCAGCAAGTTTCTCGTCACCGAACATCCTCTTTACGCCGGTCTGAGCATCATCAAAATTTCCGGTTATTCCGATAACCCTTACATTCTGCCCCTTCTGTGTTACCATCTGCTTTTCCTGTACCGGTGAAACGCCGTTCTTGGGGTAAAAAACAACGATACGGGTACCGGGCACATCAGCAAAGCCTGCAAGGGCAGCCTTTCCTGTATCACCGCTTGTAGCAGTCAGGATGACTATCTCTTCCTTAAGGTCATTCTTCTTTGCCGCAGTAGTCATAAGGTAAGGCAGTATGGAAAGAGCCATATCCTTGAACGCAATGGTTGCACCATGGAAAAGCTCAAGGTAATATGCCCCGCCTGCAGATACAAGGGGTGCGATCTCCTCTGTGTCGAATTTGGAATCATAGGCATGCTCTATGCAGTACTTGAGTTCTTCCTCTGTGTAGTCAGTAAGGAAAAGCTTCATTACCTCATAGGCAGTCTGCCTATAATCCATCTTCTTAAGCTCGTCAAAACTTATATCCAGCTTCGGAAGTTCTTCCGGCACAAAAAGTCCGCCATCATCCGCAAGCCCCTTTAAAACTGCCTGGGATGCGGTAAGCATCTTTTCGTTATCCCTGGTACTGTGGTATAAAATGTTTTTCATAGTTTTTCCTCTGTATTATTCTTATTTCGCAACGATATTAACTATCTTATTAGGTACATAGATTTCCTTCACAATGGTCTTGCCCTCGATGGCTGCAGCCACATTTGAAAGCTCCTTAGCCTTGGCAATAGCCACATCCTTGTCGGAATCTATGGGTATTGTGATTGTGCCTTTGAGCTTGCCGCAGATCTGAACTGCGATCTCGATTTCTGCATCAACGCACTTGCTCTCGTCATACTCAGGCCATGCTGAAAGTGAAAGCAGGCCCTCGCCCCCTAAGCTCTCCCAGATTTCCTCGCAGATATGTGGTGCTACAGGGCACATAAGCTTTATAAGGATCACCAACTCATCCTTTGTAATGCTGCCCTTTGTATAGATCTCATTTACAAGCTCCATAAGTGCTGCTATCGCGGTATTGAACTTCATCTCTTCAATGTCGTTCGATACCTTCTTTATTGTCTTGTGGAATGAAGACTCAAGGTCGCTGCTCATTCCTTCGCCACTTACCATATCTGTAAGGGTTGCGATTCTGTCTATAAAACGCTTACATCCACGAACTGATGAATCATTCCAGGGTGCTGCGTCGCCATAGTTACCCATGAAGAGAATGTATGTCCTCAGCACGTCTGCGCCGTACTGCTCTACAACATCCAGAGGATCCACAACATTACCCCTTGATTTACTCATCTTCTCGCCGTCCGCACCAAGGATCATACCCTGGGCTGTACGCTTTGCATAAGGCTCATCCACAGGCACGCATCCACAGTCATAAAGGAATCTGTGCCAGAATCTTGAGTAGATCATATGTCTGGTAACATGCTCCATACCGCCGTTATACCAGTCAACAGGCATCCAGTACTTTAACTTCTCAGGATCTGCAAATGCCTTGTCATTCTTAGGATCGATATATCTTAAGAAATACCATGATGATCCTGCCCACTGCGGCATTGTATCTGTCTCTCTCTTTGCGTCGCCGCCGCACTTAGGGCACTTGCAGTTAACGAAGGAATCGATCTTTGCAAGAGGCGACTCACCATCTGTACCGGGCTCGTATTTCTCTACCTTGGGCAGCCGTAAAGGCAGCTCCTCATAAGGAACCTGCACAATGCCACACTTAGGACAGTGGATCAGGGGAATAGGCTCGCCCCAGTAACGCTGTCTGTTGAAAGCCCAGTCCTTCATCTTGTACTGTATTCCTGCTTCACCGCAACCCATCTTTGCCAGTTCCTCAAGCATCCTGTCGATTGCTTCAGCCTTGGTGGTAATACCGTTTAAGAAGTCTGAATTGATCATCTTGCCGTCGCCGGTATATGCTTCCTTTTCAATATCGCCGCCCTCGATTACAGGGGTTATATCGATACCGAACTTATGAGCAAAATCCCAGTCTCTCTGGTCATGGGCAGGAACCGCCATTATGGCACCGGTACCGTAACCCATCATTACATAGTCTGAAATGTAAACAGGGATTTCTTTCTTTGTAACAGGATTGATGGCACGCAGGCCTTCTATGCATACGCCTGTCTTATCCTTTACAAGCTGTGTACGCTCGAACTCTGTCTTCTTTGCACATTCTGTCCTGTAAGCCTTTACGGCATCCATATTGGTGATCTGAGCTTCGTATTTATCAATGATAGGATGCTCAGGTGCAATAACCATAAAGCTCGCACCGAAAAGCGTATCAGGTCTTGTGGTATATACCCTGATGAAATCATCCTTATCTGCAATTGAGAAATTAACGAATGCACCCTTGGACTTGCCTATCCAGTTCACCTGCTGCTGGCGGATGTTAGGAAGATAATCAACCTCATCAAGCCCCTGCAGCAGTTTCTCAGCGTATTCTGTGATGCGCAGGTACCATACGGGCTTAGTTTTCTGAACTACATCAGAACCGCAGACATAGCACTTACCGCCCTGGGAATCCTCGTTGGAAAGAACCACCTTACAAGAAGGACAGTAGTTTACATTGGTAACATCCCTGAATACCAGTCCTTTTTCATTGAGCTTAAGGAATATCCACTGTGTCCACTTGTAGTAATCCTCTTCTGTAGTGTCGATCACGCGGTCCCAGTCAAAGGAAAAACCGACGCTCTTAAGCTGGTTGCTGAATTTAGCGATATTGTCGTCCGTAACCTTACGAGGATGTACGCCGGTCTTTATTGCATAGTTTTCCGCAGGAAGGCCGAAAGCATCAAAACCGATGGGGAAAAGCACGTTATATCCCTGCATGCGTCTCTTTCTGGAAATGATCTCGAGACCTGAATAAGCCTTGATATGTCCTACGTGCATGCCTGCACCTGAAGGATAAGGGAATTCAACCAGGCCATAGAACTTAGGCTTGTCAGAAAAATCAACAGCCTTAAAAGCTCCTGCCTCATCCCATTTCTTCTGCCATTTTGCTTCAACTTCCTTGAAATCGTACTTCATTTTATTGTCCTTCTTTCTGTTTAAGTATATTTTTGAGTATTTTTTCCTGAATGTTTCTTCTTTGGATCATTAACTATAAAACTAAACTTTCGCTTCGGCTTACCGCCTTTTTTTACTGTATTCTTTTTTACCTCTTCCCTCATGCCTGACAGCAGCTCATCTGCGATATCATCGCTGACATCCAGGCTGTTCCATATCTCAAAAGACCTGATTCCCTGAAACATAAGCATTCCTAAACCATTGGATACCTTTGCGCCATGCTCACGGGCTTTTTTTAAAAACATCGTCTCTTCGGGATTGAAGATTATATCGAATGCAGCATCCAGCCTATCGTAAAAACTGTCATCATTTATAGGTGTCTCATCAGTTTTTGGGGACATTCCAACGCTTGTGCACTGGATAGCTATCCATTTATCCTTGCTGATGTCATCCATAGCCCCGGGATAAGACTTTTCTGTCCCGTCCAGTGAACCGGTATATATACGGCTGTCCGGATAATCGCTCCTAAACCTCTCAGCAAGGGCTTCGGCCTTTTCAACGGTACGGTTAAGCAATAGGACGTTTTTTGCTCCCTTTTCCAGCAGAGAGCATAGGACTGCATTTGCCGCACCGCCGGCACCTATCATGACTACGCATCTGTCCTTCACATCAATGCCCGCATAGTCCAGCGCCCTTCCGAATCCCGGCATGTCAGTGTTGTACCCGTGGTAGCCGTCCGGCTCAAGCTTTAAGGTATTGACGGCACCGATTTTTTCAGCAATAGCATCAACGCCTGCAAGATACTCCATTACGTCCTTTTTATATGGAACGGTCACATTAAAGCCTATGGCATTCATGGCAAGCCCGCCTTTCACGGCATCTTCAAGCTTGCCTTCTTCTATATCAAAGCCAAGGTAGACCATGTTGATTCCGTATTTTTCCGCAAGGAAATTCTGCAGGTACGGCGACACGGAATGCCCTACCGGATGACCTAAAAGTCCGGCAAGCCTTGTGGCAGTATTGATTCCTGAAGAATCTTTTTTGCTGTCCGTATTCTGCATCTTTATTTGTAAATATATACCGTAGATCCTGACAGAACATAATCCTGCAGGAACTTAGCATCATTAATATCCAGTCTAATGCAGCCGTGTGACAGGTATTTTCCAAGCTTGGGGCTTTTTACCTTGAATGTTCCCGGATAATAAAGCACTGAATGGAACAGGTATGTGCCGCCTATAAATCCGCTATAGTAATAGCATGTATAATCAGCCGTACCAAAGGAATACCCCTTCCTGCCTATTGAATATGTTCCGGTAGGAGTGCATCCGCCGGCACCTGTGGTGCAGTAATTACCTCTGACATAAACATACTTTTCACCGTCATAAGTGTATATTCCGAAGATATTCTGTGACTTGTCCACTAAGACAATGGTTCCTGTAGGTGATGCAAGAGTCTGTGCGATAAGTGTCATATTGGCATTTTCCATAGTTGCATATGTAAGGCCAAGGAACTCCGATACTCCGTTCCTCGTTGCATATGCATGCACCAGCATGCCGCCTGTCATATGGGCAGTTGCATCCACATTAGCCTGATACTGGTTTTCGGCAACCATCTTGCCGGCAACGCTTATAATGTCATCCTGGTCCCCTTCAACGCTCCAGACGAAGAAGGTAACATCCGTGACGCCTGTAGGATCTGCTAAAACTACGCCTACACAGGCTGTCCCGCCGCCACAGTCATATTCATAAACCTGATTCGGTGTAACCACAGCTTCTGCTTCATTCGCTGAAGTTTCCCCTTCTGCATTTACTGTAGCCACGCCGCCGAAGTTGCCTGAAACGACAACTGCCGCCACCAGCAGCGCAGACAAGATTCTTTCTACAAACTTTTTCATTATTATGCTCCCCTTAATAAAACTGATTGTTTAAAAAACAACCTATAGTATATCATTTTTTTTAGAAAACAGCCACTCTGATTACGAAAGATCAATAATTGCTTTTTCGCCTCTTCGTCCATACGTATAAGGCTAATACAGGCATTTCCATCACCCGTTTCACATGTATATGGGGCGGTTCATATTCATGCAGTTTTCTTACCAGTATGCTGTCCAAACCGGCACGGTTGGCGCCCCATATGTCAGTATAAATCTGATCGCCTATGCAGAGCACCTGTTTCTTCGGCATTTGCAATACCTCAAGCGCTTTGTTATATCCATATGCCCTGGGTTTCAGTGCTTTATATACATATTTGCAACCAATTGCATCAGAAAAGCTTTTAACCCTTGGTTCATCGTTATTGGAAACTATCACTGTCTCAAAGCCCATTCTATGCAGTTTATCAATTAACCGTTTAGCCCGGTCATCCGCAGGTGCGTCATGGCCAACCAGGGTATTGTCTATATCGAAGATAATGCCCCTGTAGCCTGCATTCCAGACTTTTTTAAAATTCATGTGGTATACATTTTTTGCGTAATATGTCGGAAATAATTCTGATGAAATAATTCTCATACCTATTGACCAACTCCTGTTTTAAAAACTGTCACGCTGTAAGATTAAAAATCACACCGCCATCTGAAAATTATACTGCACCGGAAGATATTCCTGCACTCTCTAACAACAGCTTTGTATATTCTGCTTTAGGATTCCGGTACATCTCGTCAGGCTTGCCGCTTTCCACGATCTTCCCCTTCTGCAATATCATGATCCTGTCACAGAAATTATACATAGTCCGCAGGTCGTGTGAAATGAAAAGCATTGTAAAACCGTGTTTTTTATGCAGGCTCTTCATAAGTTCCAGCACTTGAGCCTGTACGGTCACATCCAGCGCAGAAACCGGTTCGTCAGCAATCAAAAGCTCAGGATTTCGCATAAGAGCAGTTCCAATGCATACCCTCTGTCTCTGTCCACCGGAAAGTTCATTGGGCTTATGGTCACCTATCTCATCACTTAAGCCTACGGATGAAAGCATTTCGGATACTTTCTGCTTTCTTGTATTTTTATCCAGATTCGTTCCAAGCCTTAGGGGTTCCTGCATGATCCAGGAAATCTTTTTCGCCGGGTTCAGTGAACTGTAGGGATCCTGGAATATCATCTGCGGCTTATCGGCACCGACATACAGCCTGCCGGAGTCATATTTTACCATTCCGAGTATGGTCTTAGCCAGTGTGGATTTTCCGCTGCCGCTCTCGCCCGCAAGTCCCAGGATCTCGCCCCTGTATATATCAAAATCAAGGCCGTCAAGCACTGTAGTCCTCTTTTCATTTCTATCAGAAAATGAGACAGTGATCTCCCTGCCGGATACAAGGATATCCGGAGAATCAGGAATATATGAGGCTTTAACACTTCCTAAACTCATATCAGTTAAGTTCCACCTTCGGTATGGCGGCTATCAGTTTCTTTGTATAATCATTCTGGGGATTGGCAAAAATTTCATCCGTATTCCCCTGCTCCACGATATGGCCGTTCTGCATGACTATCACATTATGGGTTATCCTGCTTATAAGGCTCAAGTCATGGGATATGAAAAGAATTGCGACTCCCAGCTTTTTGTTTGTACGTTGCAGAAGGTCTATTATCTGTGCCTGTACAGTCACATCAAGAGCTGTGGTAGGTTCATCTGCAATAAGTATCTTCGGCCTGTTTATCATGGCGGCAGCTATCATCACCCTCTGTCTCTGTCCACCGGAAAGCTCATGGGGATATGACTCGTATATTCTTTCCGCATCATCAAGCTCTACTGCCTTAAGGTATTTTATAGCTCTGTTCTTACGGTCCTGTGCGGTCATATTACGGTGCAGAAGCAGCGCCTCTTCCACCTGTCTGCCTATGCGCATGGTAGGATTAAGCGCCGTCATAGGCTCCTGAAAGATTACAGCTATCTCATCGCCCTGCAGGCCTCTCAGATCGTTTCGCGGAAGTGTGAGAAGGTTCTTTTCTTCAAATATTATCTCACCGGACTTTTTCATTTTCTTTCTGGGAAGAAGGCCGGCAATAGCCATGGCTGTCATGGACTTTCCTGAGCCTGATTCACCCACCAGCCCCAATATCTCGCCTTTATCCAGCGAAAAACTGACATTCTCAACAACAGTCTCAGGACGGTCATGGTCATGAAATTCAATTGTAAGATCTTTTACTTCTAAAAGCATACTATTTCCATTCTATCATCGGCTCTTTGCCGCCGATATTCCTTCTGCCAGCATTGAAAAACCAAGCACCATAAATACAATGGCAAGTCCCGGGAACAGTGCATACCAGGGTGCCGAAAAAAGATATGACTGCGCTTCCGAAAGCATGCGTCCCAGGGAAGCTTCAGGGGGCTGAACACCTATTCCAAGATAGCTTAAGCCTGCCTCTGCAAGAACTGCGTTGTTGAAGCCTATCATCACCGAGCTTACAAGCACAGGCAGTATATTAGGCAGAATATGCACGAAGATCACCCTTATATCCTTTGCCCCCATAAGCTTAGCGCTCTGGACATAATCAAGTGCGGCCTGCTTTTTGTATTCAGACCTTACTATCCTTGCAAAACTCGGTATAAAAGCAATACCAAGTGCCAGCGTAACTACCATGGTTCCGCTGCCGAAAAGAGAAATTATTACCAATGCCAACAGCACGCTGGGAAAGGCAAACATCACATCGTTAATACGCATAAGTATCTCATCAAGCTTTCCGCCGTAATAACCCGATATGGCGCCTATAACGATTCCTGCCAGGCTTCCGATCATTACAGTGAAAAACGAAATAAAGAAAGTATTCCTTATGCCTTCCATTACGCGGCTGAAGATATCCCGGCCGTAATTGTCACAGCCGAATATATGCGCCAAAGCGGGCGACGAATTCTTCAGTGCAACATTCATCTCTGTAGTGTTATACGGCGTATAAAAACAACCGACAACAGCCAGCACGAAAAACACAAGGGTTATGATCATGCCCACATTAAAGAAAAAATTATTATATTTTTTTAAGGTTTTCCTTATTGACTGGAGCATTTTCAGCCCTTTTCGTTTCTTCTTACTCTCGGGTCTATTCGTCTGTACAGGATGTCCGTCACCAGATCCATCAAAACCACCACCACTGCTATCAACAATATGACAGCCTCCACCACCGGATAATCCCTGTTGGATATAGAAGTCAGCAATACCCTTCCCAGTCCCGGTATGTTGAAGACCTGTTCTATAACAATAGACCCTGCAATTACATCGGCAACAGCCATTCCCCAAAAAGTAACTAAGGGAATAAGCGCATTTTTAAGGACATGCCGGTACATGACCTGCATGGTGGAATTGCCGCGGCTGTATGCGGTACGGACATAATCTTTATCCGCTTCCTGTAGCACTGCAGCCCTTAAAAGCTTTATGGACATTGCACACTTGGGAATTGCTATTGCTATGGCCGGCACTATAAGAAATCCTATAAATCCCGGTATACTCTGTTTATATGATATGTAGCCTCCGGGTTTAAACCAGTGCAGCACCAGGCCGAAGATATATGTGAAAAGTATCCCCAGGAAAAATGCCGGAACAGACATTATGGTCTGGTTGGCAATAAAACCGACCTTGTCAAAGGTGCGGTGAGCGTACTTTGCAAGTGCAATACCTAAGGGTACCGATATGATCATTGTCATGCTCATGGATAAAAGCGTAAGAGTAATGGTAATAGGAAGTTTTTCACCTATCATGCTCATCACGGGAACATTATAGCTGTATGATGTTCCGAAATTTCCTTTTACGCACTCTACCACCCAAAGAAAATATCTGAAAAGAAAAGGCTTATCGAGCCCCATTTCCGCACGAAGAGCAGCTATCCTTTCAGGCGTAGCATTTGTTCCCAGCCTGGAAAGCGCCGGGTCTCCGGGAATGATCTCAAAAGCCGAAAAAACAAGAAACGAAATTACAAGCAGGGTGGCTAAAAGTGATAGGATTTTTTTGAAATAATAATTGTTCAATTCGATATTTTTTATAATAATTCCCTGTGACAGTATATGCCACAGGGAAAATTTTTATTTACTGTGCATCAGTGAAATACAGGCTTGCAAAATCCTGTGCGTACAGCGGATAGAACTTATATCCGGCTACATTCTTTCTGACTGCTACAAAGCAAGGCAGATCCTGGATGTATGCGCTTGCTGCTGTCTCTGAAAGGATTGAGAGACATTCCTTGAAAAGCTTTGTCTGCTCCTCGTCATCATATGTCGCAAAAGCAGCATCCAGCTTTGCATCAAAATCAGGATTATTGTAATTCATGAAGTTGTTGCCGGCATCGCTCCTGTATCTCTCAAGCAGAGCCCTTGCAGTAAGAGGGTTAGCATCCACACCGATAACCGTTGCCTGATAGTTCCTCTCGGAATATGTTCCTGAAAGCCATGTATCCCAGTCAACAAGCTCTATGGAAGCATTTATGCCTGCGGCCTTAAGCTGCTCTACTAAAACCTCAGCAGTTGCAACATGGGGCTGATAGTTGGAAGGAACTGTTATGGAAAACTCAAGGCTGTTCTCATAGCCTGCTTCTTTCAGCAGCTCCTTTGCCTTTTCAACATCCTTGTTGTAGTTATCATTAAGTGAAGCGTCATAGTATCTTCCGAAAGCAGGGAAAACTGCAGTTGCGATCTCTGTTCCTTCTCCGCCGGATACATAAGCCATTACTTCATCAGGATCTATTGCATAGCAGATAGCCTGTCTTACCCTTTCATCCTGGAAAGGCTCATAGGAATTGTTAAGGTAAAGAGCCTGTACAAGGTTCATTGTACCTGTCTCGATATTGAAATCTCCTGTTGCAAGTTCCTTTGCCTGCTCATCGGTTACGCGGCAGAACATATCAACTGAACCTCCCATCATTTCCATAACTATGGAATCAGGATTTGCAATTACCTTAAGTGTCACATTCTTGATGTGAGCCTTCTCGCCCCAGTATTCGTCAAAAGCCTCAAGTACAACAGACTCCTGCGGTGTGTGTGATACGAATTTATACGGGCCTGTTCCTACAACATTAGTCTCAGGATCGGTGTTCCATGCAGGAATGATCGCTGTAGTCATGTATGAAAGAAAATCAGGATCCGGCTCGTTTAATTTGATAACAACCTTGCCCTCATCGTTTGCCTGCAGGAAACTGATATTTGTAAGAGCAGGCTTAAGTGCTTCACCGTTGCTGGTATCAGCACATCTTGAAAGTGAATAGATTACGTCATCGGGAGTTACAGCATTTCCGTCATGGAACAGCACACCTTCACGAAGCGTGAATGTGTATGTAAGTCCGTCTGTGCTTATTGCATAGTCACTTGCAACAGCGGGTACCAGATTACCGTTCACATCATATTTTACGAGACCTTCGTAAACATTGAACAGTATTTCCCTTGTTCCTGCTGCGTCTACCTTGTGGGGATCCAGTCCGTCATCAAGGTCCTGTGCGATTCCGATTGTGATCTGACCTGTGGCTGAATAGCCTGACCCATCTGCATTTTCTGCAGAAGATACGGGAGTCTCCGCAGTCTTGTCACCTGTGCATCCGCCCAGTGCAACAGCCATTGTCATCAGCAATCCTGTAAGAAAAATCCTTACTTTTTTCATTGCTTTCTTCCTCCTAAAAAGATATTAAATTGTAAAGTATTCTGCACAAGTCAGATCCTAAAGGTATCTGCCCATGCCTGTTGTATTTTATTATTATGTAAGGGATATTGCAAGGAAAAGTTTTATATTTCACGGAACTCCACGCCCAATTTTCCGTCTTCTTCAAGCTCCATGATGATATAAGATCTTTCGCTCCCGCCCCTGGGCCTTGATATGCTGCCGGGATTAAGTACACGTACGCCTCCGATTTCTTCATCGACAGGCTTATGTATGTGCCCGAAGAGAACAACATCGCAGCTTTTTTCCCTGGCTGCATATACTAACCTATCATAACCATAGTTTACGCTGTACATATGGCCGTGGGTTGCAAAAAAACGGTGCCCCATCAAGTTAAAGACAGCCTGGGGTTTAAGTTCAGGATCGTAATAATCACAGTTGCCTCTTATGTATATAGACGGTTTCTCTGTTCCCAGTGCCTGTTCTATCGGGTGTGTATCATTTTCGATATCACCAAGATGGATTAGCATATCGGGCTTTTCTTGTGAGACAGCCTGTATTACTGCATTGTTGTTAACATGCGAATCGCTGACAATTAGTATCTTCATTACAGCAGCACCATATTCCTTACAAACCCTATTGAAATGTACCCATCAAGCAGCGCCTTCATATCACTGCCTTCCTCTGCACCTTTTATAGGCTCGGTTGCCATATGGATGTACGATTTACCATCCTCGCCCTTATATGTCACATACCTGTCATCCCAGAATGCCTGCTGCGAAGGAAACCTGTCGTAAAGCATCCCTTTATACTGATCAAGCCTGCAGTTAGGGAAATTCACATTAAAACAGCAGTTAGACATCAGCTCATGCTTAAGCAGTTCGTCAATAACATCATATAAGTATTTATCACAGACCTCTGTCAGCACGCCTTCCCCGCCATGAAGATTGCATTCAACATAACCTTGTGAAAAGCAGATGACAGGCACCTTGTAAAGCAGCGCCTCCATCGCTGCACCCACAGTGGCCGAATACTGTATGTCAAAGCCGCAGTTAGATCCTTCGTTTATTCCTGAAAAAACAATATCCGGTCTTTCTGATTCCGGTATGAATCCCAAAAAGGATGCACGGATACAGTCAGCAGGTGTACCATAAAAGGCATAAGCCTTGACTCCTTCAACAGCAAAATCATATTCTGAGAACTCTATGTCTTCCCTTAAGGTAATATGGTGTGACATCGCACTGCACTGTTCCTTAGGTGCCACAACAGTCACTTCACCGATTTTTTTTGCTGTCTCAGCAAGCTTGATTATACCCGGTGCGTTTATTCCGTCATCATTAGTTATCAGTATCCTCATATTCCCCTCTTTCTGCCACGTCAATGCAGCTCTTTGATCATTCATTTAAATAACATTTCTTTTTTATTTTCCATAACTTCACAATACATACGTAAAACATCATTCTCCTGTTACGTATATATCATACTGCATACAAGTTCCCGAATAAATCGCACCATCCAAAATTCCGGATGCAAGTTCAGGATTATCCCGGCTGACTACATACATTATCTTTCCATCGTAAAAACTTATATCATCATAAAAAAGATAATCCCCCCAGTGAGTGATTTCCCCGGCGTTATCAACACATTTATAGATTCGGTCATAGTCATAAACACGCATTGCACGGCCGGTCTCTAAAAGACTATCTCCGCAAAAAAACACAATTCCTGCGTCAAGTTCATCCGCCTTCCTGGCGACATCATCCATATGCCATTCCTTATTGGTAAGCAGCAGGAATATGCCATCTGAGGCGATATCCGTAAATCCCAATGCCAAAAGCAGCCCCCAGCTTAGCAGCTTTGTAAAAAGCAAGTTTTTATCAATATTTGAAATACAGTATCCTGCCAGCAGCATTAAAGAAACAAAGGCACATATCAGATACCTTTCTTCAAACACAGGCGATCCATATTGTACGTTAAAAAGGGAAAAAATTACTATATTACAAAAGATCACCGCAATCGGAATTAATAAAATTGAATCATATTCTTTATTTTTTATATTATGCCGCCCTATATTAATTGACCAGATTAATGCAATTATGATAAGAAAAGCCGTTATAAGCGCCGGTATCTTAAGCAGTCCTTCTACAGAAAAAACTGACACCTCTCTTGATAGCGGTAATACATTAAATAGTTTCATAAAGCCCTGAAATACAGCACCGGTATTCTTCCAGAAATCTGCTATGGTAGTCCATGTTTTTTCGTTTCCGGCAGTAGACAACGGGATAAAAAACGATTGGAAAAGTTTACCCAGAATAACACTTATTCCGCCTAAGACCGGAAAAAGCATTTTGCGATTGCGCAAAAGTTTTATATCGTTTCGGACTAAAGCTGTTAAAAAAGAATAAAACATCAAAGGAATGAAACAGACAAGTAAAAGGTATATTCCTGCAGACATTCCGCTTATAAAAGAAAGAAACAGCGCAATAACCACAAGAATATGCATTTTGTTTTTTTTCTTAGTGATAGCATCGTCAGAATTGCATTTATCCAAATATATCATAAGAAATAGCGCATCCAGCGAGATAAGAAACGTAATGGTACGGATACTATAAAGACAGTCGCCACACAAAAGCACGGTAAAATATCCAAGATTCTTAGGACTTGTACCATTTAGCAGGAACGGACACAGAAGAATATTCAGGCATACCAGCCGGCCTTTTTGATCGAGCCCAAAATTTTTTGCCACATCAAACATTACCATTATCAATAAAATAACAAAAACAGAATTACAGATTCCATAGGACAAATAGATATCCCCCGTAATACCATATAGGACTGATGACGGAACTATTGGACCGTCAAGCAGCGTTGCAGTGGTATCTGCCCAAATATCAGAAACAAGAGATTTTTCACGCCAGATAAGCATTGCCTTTAAGAAAGACCAGGACGAATCATAGCCCATATGTGAAGACAACTGGGTAAGGTTGAATATTATGGTTATGATTACCTGCATAAAAAGCAGCAGGGTAAGCCCTGCCACTATGATGCTTTTATTCTTTTTTAATTCTTCAATTTCTTCCCTGATCATTTTCATTTTTGGATTATGCTTATCGCCTTTTTTACCGAATCCACAGGAACTATCTTTATATTTTCAAGTCCTTTCATGCCTTTTAACCTGTCTGCTCCCGCCTCAGGTATCACGCATGTTTCATAGCCCATCTTGGCAGCCTCTGATACCCTCTGTTCTATCTGGCTGACGCTCCTGACTTCACCGGAAAGACCTATCTCTCCTACGGCAATCAGTGAATCATCAACAGGGATATTTAAGAAACTGGATACTATAGCCATCGCAAGGGCAAGATCTACAGCGGGTTCAACAATCTTCATACCACCTGCGATATTAACATATGCATCACATTGACCTAAATGAAGTCCCAGTCTTTTTTCTAAGACTGCCATCATTAGATTTATACGGTTTAAGTCAGCACCTGAGGCCTGACGCCTGGGAATTCCAAAAGCTGTTTGACATACCAAAGCCTGCGCCTCTAAAAGCATTGGCCGTGTTCCTTCTACTGAGCATCCGGTCACTATGCCGCTGGCACCGCTCTGACGCCCCTGCAGAAGATATTCAGAAGGATTCTTTACTTCACGGAGACCTTTTTCCCACATCTCAAATACACCGATCTCGTTTGTCGATCCGAAACGGTTTTTTACGCCTCTTAATATGCGGTATGCAGCATATCTGTCGCCTTCAAAATAAAGTACCGTATCTACCATGTGTTCAAGTATCCTGGGACCAGCCACTGTACCTTCCTTGGTAACATGGCCAACAATAAAAATGGATATTCCCAATGTCTTTGAAAGCTGCAGTAGCACAGCGGTGGATTCACGCACCTGGGATACGGATCCGGGCGTTCCCGATACATCTTCGTTATACATCGTCTGTATGGAATCAATAATTACTATTCGGGGCTTTTTATTTCTGATGATGTCAGATATGGCTGTCAAGTCTGTCTCACAGAGTAGCATCATATCCTTCTTGAAATCTCCCAGCCTGTCTGCACGCATCTTTATCTGCCTGGTTGATTCCTCGCCGGAAATATAAAGAACACTTTCTCCGATTCCGGCAAGTTCCCTGCAGACCTGAAGCAGCAATGTGGACTTGCCAATACCCGGATCGCCGCCAACTAAAACAAGTGAACCGGGAACTATCCCGCCTCCAAGAACTCTGTCGAACTCTTCTATACCCGTCTTTATACGGTCTTCGTCGCCCAATGTGATCTCAGATAATGCACAAGGGGCAGCAGGCTCAACTCCGAGCCCGCCAGCCCCTTTTTTCTTTATCACCGTGGCCGAAACCTCCTGCTCTATCATGGTATTCCATGCATGACAGGACGGGCACTGGCCGTTCCATTTAACAGATTCAAAGCCGCATTCCTTACAGAAAAATACTGTCTTTGTCTTTGTCTTTGGTGCCAATATTAAGCTTTAACCACCTTTACTTCTGTTTCACCCATTCCGGCAAGCTCTACGCTGATGGCAAGCTTTCCGCCCAGGTTAGTCTTCATCATTCCGATTTCCTTGCCTGCTACAAACACATTATAGGATGTATCTTCAGCAAGTCCCAGTGTGATCTGCGCATCACCAGGACCTTCAACAGCAAAGTTCACGCCGTCTTCTGTTTCCTTGAAATCGTTTACGCTTGTTCCGGGAACCGACTCATAAAGTACCAGTCCGTTCTTTTCAAGCCTTGTAATGTCCTTATATGTCTTGACCTTCATGAGGTCGCCTTCATACTGAAAATCTTCTTTTTTTGTTTTCTCTGAAAGTGTGTAGTCACCGAAACTGAGCTTTCCGTTTTCTTCGGTACGAATGAGTTCCTTTACAACTGACATGATGTCCTCCATTTCTCTGTCGAAAGAATGATTGAATGAACTTGTTCCCATGCAAAACTGCAGGGACTGAACAGTCATATTATACCATAATCATGATATGACTGTCGTAATTATTTTTTCTTTGTCTTTTTTACTTCTGCTCCTGCAATCACAAAAGCAGCCTTTTCGTCTTTAACCGTCACATTAACCGTGTCGCCGGACTTAATCCTTCCTGACAGAATTTCTTCTGACAGCGGATCCTCGATTTCCGACTGTATAGCACGCTTAAGAGGTCTTGCGCCCATCTTCACATCTACATGCTTTTTGACAATCATATCCTTCAAAGAAGCTGATATCTTAAGCTTAACCCCCATCTGCTTAGATACTCTATCACTGAGCTCTTTAGACAGCAGGTTTACGATGGACTTAAGCTCCTTATCCCCAAGGGGATGGAAAACGATCATCTCGTCAATACGGTTAATAAACTCAGGCTTAAAGATTCGCTTTACCTCATCCATTACGCCTTTGCGCATCTTGTCGTATTCTTGCTTTTCGCTTGTATGTGCAGTAAAGCCTAAGTTCTTCGGCTCAATTATATTCCTTGCACCAGCGTTGGATGTCATTATAAGAATGGTATTCTTGAATGATACTTTTCGCCCCTGCGAATCAGTAATATGTCCGTCATCAAATACCTGTAAAAGCACATTAAACACATCCGGATGTGCCTTTTCTATCTCGTCAAAAAGCACTACAGAATAAGGATGTCGCCTTACCTGTTCAGAAAGCTGTCCACCGTCGTCAAAGCCAACATATCCGGGGGGGGAACCTATCATTTTAGAAACTGAATGAGGTTCCATATATTCTGACATATCCACACGGATAAGCGCATCCTCTGTTCCAAATACCAGCTCTGCCAACGCCTTTGAAAGTTCTGTCTTACCTACGCCTGTAGGACCTAAAAACAGGAATGAGCCTATGGGCCTTGCCGGATCCTGAATCCCCACACGGCCTCTCCTTATAGCCCTGGAAACAGCATTTACAGCCTCATCCTGGCCGATAACCCGTTTGTGCAACTGATCCTCAAGCTTAAGCAGCCTTTCGCTTTCTTTTTCTGCTATCTTATTTACCGGAATTTTGGTCCAGACACTGACTGCTTCGGCTATAGTCTCTTCGTCTACGACAAGCAATTTTTCAGTCTTTTCTTCGTGACGTTTCAATGCTGAATCATATTTGCCCTTAAGTGAAATTTCTTTTCTTTTTAATTCTCCGGCAAGCTCAAAGTCTTCTGCGATTATTGCATCGCAGACCTTGTCCTCAATAGATTTTATCTCTTCAGAAATCTTAATAAGTGACGCCGGGAGATTTGAATTCTTAAGTTTCATTCCGGCACAGGCTTCATCCACAAGGTCGATTGCCTTATCCGGAAGAAACCTGTCTGAAATATAACGTTCGGAAAAAGCCGCAGCTGCTTGTAATGCGTTATCGCTTATAGCAAGGCCATGATAGGATTCATATTTTTCCTTTAAGCCCTTAAGGATTTCGACAGTTTCTTCGACAGTAGGTTCTTCCACCACCACGGGCTGGAAACGCCTTTCAAGTGCCGCATCCTTAGAAAAGTACTTTCTGTACTCGGAAACCGTAGTAGCACCAATCATACGAAGTTCACCCCTGGAAAGAGCAGGTTTTAATATATTGGATGCATCCAACGAGCCCTCTGCTGAACCGGCCCCTACAATTGTATGTATCTCATCCATGAAAAGGATGATATTTCCGTCCTCCTCAACCTCGTTCATGAGGCGTTTAAGTCTTTCCTCAAATTCACCTCTGTAACGGCTGCCAGCCACCATACCTGACAAGTCAAGGGAAACAAGTTTCTTATCTTTTAAGTCATCAGGTACATCACCCGATGCAATCTTTTGCGCTATCCCCTCTGCAATTGCGGTTTTGCCGACTCCGGGTTCCCCAATAAGACAGGGATTATTCTTGGTTCGCCTGCTTAAAATTCTTATAACCCTTGCAATTTCATCTTTGCGTCCAACCACTGGATCAAGCCTGCTTGTTCTTGCTAATTCTGTCATATCCCTGCCATACTGAGAAAGCATAGGGTTAGCAGCAGGCTTTCTCTGGCCTGAATTAGTCCTTTTTCTGACTACGGATTTTATATAATTGGAAAATTCAACCCCCATTATAGCCGAGGAATTGCGGGCAATATCCTTTAAGAATTCCATCACATCAAGTCCACAGGCAATCAAAAGTCTCAAAGCTGTGCAGTCTCGCACAGTTATGATCGCTAAAAGTATAGCTTCTGTTCCGATTCCGTTTGCACCTGTTTTATAAGAGATGCTTTCAGCCAGATCAAGCACTTCAAGGGCTTTGACAGAATAATCTAAATCTTTGCTTTTTCCTACAGCACCTACTGAAATACCACCATTAAAAGTCGCATCGTCATCTATAATATCAAGTATCCTTTTTTCTGTAATGTGTTGAGCCCTAAGCCATGCAGCTGCTGTACAGTCAACTTCACGCATTAGTCCTATCAGGATGTGTTCAGTACCGATATAGCCGGCCTGCATATCCGCAGCAGCTTTCGCAGCCTGCAGAAGCGCAGCACTCGCAGCTTCAGTATATTGTTTCATTTTTCAAAAATCCTCTTTCTGTCGATTTTATTCAACTTCAAATCATTATGCTATTTGGATAACTTACCATAATTATTTTCAATCATCCGATGTAATTCTTCAATATCTATGTCCCTGCATTTTGCTTCCGCAACAAGGAGTTTTATTTCACGGTCAATTTTGGTCTTGCTTTCTCTTTTGTTGAACGAAAGTTCCACCGAAGTTCCTACTCTTGAATCCATTGCAACATACCCTTCGTCCCGCAACATGGCATATGCTTTGTTTACTGTATGAAAATTAATATCAAGAACCTCAGCCATTTCTCTGACGGAAGGAAGAATATCGCCCTCAGACAACTTACCTGATGCTATCATCAGAATAATCTGGTCATGCAGCTGGATGTACTTGCTCTCTTCAGAATTATGATCTATTTCAAATTTCATGGGACCTCCTTTTTTATAAAAGTACCGTATAATTGTTTGATCACTACTATTTTGAACGATAAAAAAATCTCATTCTGTTACACATTTACTATAACAGAATGAGATCTTTAAATCAATTACTTAATCAGTTTTGGAAACTGAAAGGATTATTCATCATCCTCGTCATTTCTGACTCTTGTCTTATTATACTGTGCGGATGACCTGCGCTGTGCACCAGCCTGTACAGATCTGCCGGCAGAAGCTCTTGATACCGGCTGTGACCGTCTTGCCTGAGTACGAACCTGCCCGCCTTCCGGTCTTCTCTCAGATCGTCTTTCGACAACTTCTTTTGCGGGCATCACTTTGGTCTCTGACAGATCCTCACCGTAATCATCGTAGTCATCTTCATCATAGTCATCATCAGGAATATTAGACGGTTTCTGAGCTGTTGCAAGAGATCTTCTTGATGGATCTGCTCTCCTTACTCTTCCGTTGCCACCGCCCTGCTGATAAGATGAACCTGCAGGCTGCCTTGAACCCTGACGTCCTGCAGGAACTACCGGTCTGGAAGATGTTGCACGCCTTGTGGATGCTGCACCCCTTGATGCAGGGCGTCTTGCAGGCCTTTCATCCTCCTCATCATCATCGTCGTCATCAAAATCGTCGTCATCATCATCGTCGTCGTCATCATCGTAGTTGTTGTTATTTCCGCCAAACTGTTTCATTCCAAGTACAACAACAACAATGATAAGCGCTACGCAGAGCACACCAAATACGATGGCCATTATAAGATATCCGCTACCGGATGAAGTCTTAGCAGTAGAAGCTGCAGTAAAAAGTGAGCTGTTGTATCTGATCCAGATCATATCACTGCTGTCTGTTGCATCCAGCAGATACCAGCCGGGATCACCACCAAGAGTCTGCGCATATATGATGTAGAAATTACCGTTCTGCCAGCCGGTCACGGAACCAGCACCGGTATTAAGGGTAACTTTTGTAAATCCCTCGGGAATCACATCAGGATCTGCTGTAGGCTCCAATGCATTAAGGGTTGCTGATGAAGACGCGGGTGTCGGTTCCTCTGTTACCTCACCTTCCTCGGGAACTTCTCCCTCCTCAGGAACTTCACCTTCCTCAGGTTCGGTTTCAGCTGTAGCAGTCACTTCAACCATATCACCACGGATATAACCTGAAAGAGAATCACTCTCAACCTTATACCATGTATAGTCACCAACCTCAACAACTTCAGTTACTGTAAATGACTGTCCTTTGCTTGCCTTGCCGACAGGGTCTCCGTCAGGTGCGCTGGAACGTACATTTACGCTGTCCGCCGTAACGGTTACGGTATCACCTTCATTAGCTGCGGCAAAAACCATCAGCTGCATTGCAAACATCATGACAAATGCCAGAAAAATTGCAGGCAATATCCTAACACAAATGTTGCTTTTAACTGTTCTGCTTTCCATGTTTTTCTTCCTCCGTAAAACTCAAAACCTATGCATACCGGTCATAATATAAGCTAATATGCACAACATAAGGATTTTATCATATTATTTTCAATAATGCACTCTTTTTTTATAAAATAATAAAATTATGTCAACCGATCGTCACGCCTCGTCAATTGCTTTTCCAATGTCATGACGCATATACTTGTTGTCAAAATCTATCCATTCGGTTGCTTCATAAGCTTTTGCTCTGGCCTGTTTGAGATCAGC
This sequence comes from Lachnospiraceae bacterium AB2028, assembly GCA_000621425.1. Classification (GTDB taxonomy): domain Bacteria; phylum Bacillota; class Clostridia; order Lachnospirales; family Lachnospiraceae; genus NK4A136. The sequence continues at coordinate 525,883 of KK211275.1, read as the reverse complement.
GCCTTTGGCCGTTATTCCCAGCACCCTTCCGCCGTTTGTAACTATCTTGCCGTCTGCAAACTTTGAACCGGCGTGGAAGCAGAAATAGTCATCCTTATCCCTGAACTTTTCCAGGCCCTTTATCTCAAAGCCCTTATCATATTTAACAGGATAACCTTCGCTTGCCAGAACTACACATACAGCCGCATTATCTTCAAATTCAAGCTCAACATCGCCTAATGTACCGTCAACACATGCTTCAATAACTTCAAGAAGGTCATTTTTCATTCTCGGTATAACCACCTGCGCCTCAGGATCTCCAAAACGGGCATTATACTCAAGCACCTTCGGACCATCCGCAGTGATCATAAGGCCGAAGAAAATGATTCCTTTGAACTCACGGCCCTCAGCCCTCATTGCATCCACAGTAGGCTGGTAAATCTTCTCACGGCATATCCGGTCTACCTCTTCAGTATAGAAAGGACTGGGAGAAAATGTTCCCATTCCGCCGGTATTAAGTCCTGTATCACCGTCGCCGGCCCGCTTGTGGTCCTGGGCACTGGTCATGATGCGGATGTTCTTTCCGTCTACAAAGCTTAAAACCGAAACCTCACGGCCTGTCATAAATTCCTCTACCACCATTCTGGTACCGGCGGTTCCGAATTTCTTGTCCAGCATGATCTCCTTAACGCCGGCTTTTGCGCTTTCAAGGTCATTGCAGATCAGAACGCCTTTTCCAAGAGCCAGTCCGTCAGCCTTAAGAACTATGGGCATCTTGGCTGTTTCAATATATTCCAGTGCTTTATCCGGATCATCAAAGGTCTCATAGGCAGCCGTAGGAATATTGTACTTTTTCATTAAGTCCTTTGAAAAAGCCTTACTTCCTTCCAGGATAGCAGCATCCTTTCTGGGTCCGAAAGCCTTAATGCCTGCTTTTTCAAATTCATCCACAAGCCCTGCCGCAAGAGGATCATCAGGAGCAACCACTACAAGATCAATGGCTTTTTCCTTTGCGAAAGCAACCTGCTTTTCAAAATCCATTACGCCGATGTCAACGCATTCAGCATACTCTGCAATGCCCGCATTACCGGGAGCACAGTAAAGCTTTGTCACACGATTGCTTTTATGCAGTCCGTAGCATATGGCATGCTCTCTTCCGCCGCCGCCAACAACAAGTATCTTCATACCCTAACCGTTCCTCCTATCATTTCCGTTCCATACCTATATTTATCTCGCCGTTTGCTATCTCGTCTATTACTTCCGGCATGATCACCCATTCAGCCTGTTCCATAACCCTTTTCTGAAGTATCTCAGGGGTATCGCCTTCATGCACATCCACGGCTTTCTGCCTGATTATGGGGCCGGTATCCGTTCCCTCATCAACAAAATGTACCGTAGCTCCGGTGACTTTTACGCCCCTTGCAAGAGCAGCCTCATGAACCTTAAGTCCGTAAAAACCGTCTCCACAGAATGAAGGTATCAGCGAAGGATGGATATTGATGATCTTGCGCTGATATTTCCTTATCATTTCAGGCGGAAGCACCACCATAAATCCTGCAAGCACCACCAGATCAGGGATAGCGCCATCCACGGCATCCATCAAAGCTTTATAAAAGCTTTCTTTATCCTGATAATCCTTCCTGCAGACACATACGCTCTTTATTCCGTTTTCCTCGGCCCTCTTAAGCGCATATGCATCAGGCTTATTGGAAATAACAGACACAATCTCGGCATTCGTAATCCGGCCGTCCTTTATTGCATCAATTATGGCCTGAAGATTAGTGCCGCCTCCGGAAACACATACAGCGATCCTCAGCATATTACAGTCTCCTTCACATCACTGCCGGCAACTTCACCGATTATGTAGCCCTTTTCGCCAACTGCCTCAAGCGCCTTTACGGCAGCATCAGCATTCGCAGGATCAAGAGCCAGAACCATGCCCACGCCCATATTGTAAGTGTTATACATTACATGGTCTTCAATCTTTCCTGTATCCTGTAAAAGCTTGAATATAGCAGGCACTTCATAGCTGTCCTTCTTAACCTTTGCACAGGTTCCGTCAGGAAGCATCCTGGGAATATTCTCATAGAAACCGCCGCCTGTGATATGGCTGCAGCCCTTTATTGTAATGCCAGCGTCCTTTACGGATTTAAGCGCCTTAACATAAATCTTTGTAGGCTCAAGAAGTGCTTCGCCTAAAGGCCTTCCAAGCTCGGAGTTATAACGGATAAGGTTATCCGTGCTCATCTGAAAAACTTTTCTCACCAGCGAAAAACCGTTTGAATGAACACCGCTGGACGCAATACCTACCAGCACATCACCGGCTTTTATGTTCTCGCCTGTGATCATATCCTTTCTGTCGGCAACACCCACAGCAAAACCTGCAAGGTCATACTCGTCCTCAGGCATAAGTCCGGGATGCTCTGCCGTCTCACCGCCTACAAGAGCAGCGCCGGCCTGCACACAGCCTTCTGCTACGCCGCTTACGATCTGCGCTATCTTTTCAGGATAATTCTTGCCGCAGGCTATGTAATCCAGGAAAAAGAGAGGCTCACCGCCTGAGCAGGCAATATCATTTACACACATGGCCACACAGTCTATTCCGATGGTATCGTGCTTATCCAGCAGGAAAGCAAGCTTTACCTTGGTCCCGCATCCGTCCGTACCTGAGAGCAGTACAGGATCCTCAAGCTGAGCGATCTTCTTCAGGTCAAACGCACCCGCAAAACCTCCGATTCCGCCAAGCACCTCAGGTCTTGTGGTTCTTTTAATATGCTCTTTGATAAGCTCTACCGATTTATAACCAGCCTCTATGTCCACACCGGCATTCTTGTAATCCATTTCTACCTCCTTAATAACAAAAACATTATTGCTTAAAAATGATCACTTTATGATAAATCAATATTTTTCATAACCGACATCAGCAAGCTTCGCATCCTTGGCCATAACCTGGTCCTTCATGTCAGTAATAAATTTCTTAAGCCTTTCAAGTATGGCGGGATTTGACATTGCTAACATCTTTGCCGCTAAGATTCCGGCATTCTTCCCTCCGTTTATGGCAACGGTTGCTACCGGTATTCCTGAGGGCATCTGCACTATAGAGTAAAGCGAATCCCTTCCGCCTAAAGACTCCGTATGCATAGGAATGCCTATAACGGGCATGGGGAAAATTGCCGCGCACATTCCGGGAAGATGTGCCGCCATTCCGGCACCTGCAATTATAACCTTGACGCCCCTGTCTTCAGCAGTCTTTGCATATTCAAAGAATTCCTCAGGCTCACGGTGTGCTGAGATTATCCTCATTTCGAACTCGATTCCCAGCTCCTTAAGTACATCAGCTGCTTTTTTCATAACGGGCATATCAGAATCACTGCCCATTACTATGCTCACCTGTGGCATGTTTTCATCCTCCTAAAAATAATGTTTTTATAGTTCAAAAGCTTTGTTAAGCTCCTCAGTTCCCTCTAATACAAACCTTCCTTTTTTGATTATGACAGTCTCGCGGCCATCAGATGCTACCGCCGTCAGGCTGCCAAGTTCATCATAAGGAACGGTTATGTCCGTATGGCAGTTAAAATATGCCTTAGAAACATCTTCTTTCCTGAGGACAGATATTTCATTATCCCTGGCGATTATTTCCTTGCCGTCAGGATTATATACCTTTATGTCCTCACTGTGTGAATAGCAGGTATCACCAAGTGCAAAATGCGGTCCTGTCTTTTCTGCAATAAGTATGGGCAGAAGGGATTCAAAACCATATTTTTTTGACAATACATAGGCTGTAGTGTTCGTTCCTATGGCTGCCTCTCCGACAGGAAGAGTCTTATGGTTGAAAAGTATATTCTCTTCTATGAAATGCCTGCCCTCATTCGGATCTTCAAAATTAGCGCAGGAATAGTCAGAAACCATTCCGTCTTTTAATTCAATCCTAAGATCCTTATATTCAATCTCGTTTAAGAAAACGCGGCTGACATGCAGGGTACCGTTAGTTCCCTTAAGCACAGGGGATGTAAACACCTCTCCTACAGGGATATTGACATCAGCAACACAGTTTTCAAATTTAGTCTGATGCTCCGGATCAGATAGTTCTACAAGGGCAATGGTAAGGTCCGTGCAGTTTCCGTTCATGCCCTTTAAGCAGATATGATCTGCTGTGTCCAGAACATCTATAATGCTCTGCTGTATCTTAAAGTAAAGCTCATTATCCAGAGTATTTATCTTAAGCACAGCATCAAAGATTTTTTCAAAATCTTCCCCAGCATCGTGAACCGGCAAAGCCATAATTGTAAAGCTCCGTTCCTCGCCGGGAATATAGTGATTGGTCATCGTGCCGCTTTCCGTACGGAAACGGACATTTAATCCACGCTGCTTTTCGCTGTATTTTAACGCATTAGCGCAGCTTGCAGGAACAAAAGGTTTAGTGCCGAAGCTTTCCAGCACTACAGGTCCTGCGTGAACCTTCGCACTGTCCTTATGGTTTTCCCATGCAGCCTTCAGGCATTCAAGCCGCCTGGTCACAAGCTGTCCGTCCAGGACAAGCGCCAGATCCTCCCTGTGGTCAAAATCAAACTGTGGATTAGGATTCGCTCCGAAAAATCCGCTCTTTGCAACACTGTAGCCGTTAAACAGGCTCTGGCTGCTTCTGTATACCACTGGATCAAGCCCCATAGCTTTAAGATTTTCAATCGCTTTTGCGATTATCCGCTCAAAACCTATAGGATACCTTATGTTGGCAGTTTTCTTTATTGACAGGTCCCGGCCGCTTATTTCGAAACCGCGCCTGTATCCTTCAGTAAGTGTCCCTGCGATTGAATCTATTTCAGCTTCAGCAAGGGACGCAACATACTCTGCCGTTTTTATCTCATTTTCCGTGATACATTCGCCGTACTTATAAAGAATATCCGTATCCTGAGGATTTGCCGCATATTCTTTTATAATTGATACGGCAATGCCGCAGTCAGTTTCAGTAAGCGCACATATCCTTTTTTCACATTCGGTTTCATAATAGTCGCTTACATAAACATAAATGTCTTCTTTGATATTCTTTAACAATCTATTCTCGTCTTTGTCGCCATCAGCTTCCGTATAAAAATCATTCACGGAAGTATTGATCATCAGAAGAAGTTCCATTCTGATAAGCAGGCCTTCTGCGTCTTTTTCAAAAACAGAGGGTATGGCTGCACGCATCTCAGCCGAAATCAGTGAAACAACCTGTCCGGCATCTTCTCCGAAAATCCCGGACGAATGCACAGGATCTGCATAAGATGAATGATAATTTTCAGGGAGAACATCTTCATAGAGTTTTTTATTTATCCCTTTAAGAAAAAACTTATCTCCCGGATCGGCACATATATGATCATAAACATCTTTCAGAAACAAAAGAAAAGACGCCTGGCATGAAAAAAAATCCAGCCACGCTTTTCTGTTCTGAACTAAATCATAATCTGCCGAAACTTCCGGCTTTATTTCCGGGGCCTCAACTTCACTGCCGCATAACTGGCTGAGCCGTCCGCAGGCCAGTTCAAACCTTTCAGCCAAAAGTCCGCTGTCCACTATAATATCTTCACTCATCCTGCAATAATCCCTTCCGTGATCATTATCCAGATTACAACTATCATAAGTCCGTTAAGCGCTATCCCCATATTGGGAAACAGGTAATAACACTCTCTTTTCCTTCTGGCAATGATCCCCAGAACTACCCCGGCCACAGACATAACGGTTCCAAGTATGACAGCCAGTACATACTGCACTGCCACTTCGCCGCCGGCCCTGACACTCAAGGCAATAGCCGCAACAAACGCACCGACAGATATCACACCCAGTAAAAAGGACATGATCCCTAAAAGCGGATGTGTTTTGTTGCTGAATTTGTACTTATCAAGAAGACTCATTATTAAAACATCAGGTCTTTTTTACCGCTGATAAGCTTTGCACCGGTAATTATTAAAAATACCCCCGTGGTAACGCCTACCACAATGCTGACTATCCCCAGGGCAAGCGTAAGCCCCCCTGAATTCTTCATGAGTTTATAGACCTTCTCTTCCATGCCTCATCTCCTTCTGAACAGCCGCATAAAAACGGCATTTTCTGGGAACAGAACTTATCTTAATGCTGTTCCTTACTTTTTTGCACCATACTGTGCATAGTACTCGTCGATTCGTTTCTTGATATCATCATCAATGATGACACCGTTTGCAGTTTCTTTGTTGTAAAGGTATTCGGTAACATCTGCCATAGTAACGATAGCCGTAGTCTGAAGGGAATACTTCTCGCCTACCTCTGCAAGCGCAGAACCTTCACCCTTTCCCTTTTCCATTCTGTCCAAAGAAACCACGAGACCTTTTATATCGAGATCTGCCTGTGCACTCAATATAGGATATGTCTCGTCTATGGACTTGCCGGAAGTGGTGACATCTTCTATCATTACCACCCTGTCGCCGTCCTTAAGTCCCGAACCCAGAAGAATTCCGGTATCACCGTGATCCTTTATCTCCTTACGGTTGGCACAATACCTTACTTCCTTGCCATAAAGTTCGTCTATAGCAATAGCAGTTGCTACTGCAAGAGGAATGCCCTTGTACGCCGGTCCGAAAAGCACATCAAAATCCAGACCGAATGCAGCATTTATTGCCTTGGCATAATACTGTCCCAGCCTTTTTAACTGTGCCCCTGTAACATAGGCTCCTGCATTCATAAAAAACGGAGACTTCCTGCCGCTCTTTAATGTGAAATCGCCAAACTTAAGTACCTGGCTCTCTACCATGAAATCTATGAATTCCTGCTTATATGCTTCCATCGGAAACCTCCATAATCGATTCAATTAATACTCAATATAAATTTGCAATTAAAATTTCATTCAAATCACAATATACTGTCTGAAAATTCGCCTTGCAGAATACCATGACATTTATGCCACAGCCCAATTAGTCTATCATAAGAAAGTGGCCATGTAAAGCTATGCGCTATGGTCATCCTAAAGCAGATTCGATGTCTGCTTTCATATCCAGCACAGCAGCCCTGGACGCTTCTTCGAAATGCTCGGCCCCAAACTTTGCATACTTTTCTTCCTTGTATGCGGCAATTATTCCCCTTGAAGAATTAATGATCGCACCCAGGCCGTCTTCGTTGAAGAAATGTACCAGATCAGCACCTTTTCCGCCCTGGGCACCATATCCCGGCACCAGGATGAAACTCTTAGGCATGATCTTGCGGAGTACCTTGCCCATTTCAGGGTAAGTAGCACCTACCACAGCGCCTACATCACTGTAGTCACCGTCCATGCAGTCCTCGCCCCATTTTGCTACCATTTCTCCGACCCATTCATATATAGGCCTTCCATCTGTCACCCTGTCCTGCAGCTCGCCGCTGGATGGATTCGAAGTCTTAACAAGCACAAATATTCCCTTGTCCTCTGCCTTGCACACATCAATGAAAGGCTTTACACCGTCGCTTCCAAGATAAGGATTGACCGTAGCAAAATCTTCTTCAAAGCCCCTGTAATCTTTTCCGCCTATGGTCACATGACCGAGATGCCCCTGGGCATACGCTCCGGATGTGGAGCCAATGTCACCTCTCTTTATGTCTGCTATGACAATGAGTCCCTTTTCCTTGCAGTACTTTACTGTTTTGTCAAATGCAATAAGCCCGGGAATTCCATATACTTCATACATTGCGATCTGAGGCTTTACGGCAGGAACAAGGTCACAGACCGCATCCACGATACGCTTATTGAAATTAAAAATAGCATCGCATACGCCCTCCGGATTCTCGCCGAATTCCTTATAGGATGCTGCAAGAAGCGGCTCAGGAAGGAATTTTAGCTGCGGATCAAGTCCTACAACTATAGGTGAAGTTTCTTTTATCTTTGCTGCAAGTTTTGAGATCATACAGATTACTCCTTTGAATAAAATTTAATACTCATACAGTTTTTATTTTAACATAAGGCGCCTTTTTTCGCCACAGAAAGTCCATGTTCCCAAAAAGAAAACGGAGCGGATTCACTCCACCCCGTTCCTTTTTTCATTTATCCTCCCCAAAGGACTTTTCAGTCCTCATTACACACTTGTAAGCGCACAATTCTCGGCATATTTCTTGATGTTAGATGCATTAGCATACTTTGTCACATCGTCACCGTTGATAACTACCAGCGTAGGTGCCTGGCGGATCTTGTACTTCTGTGCAAGTTCAGGATTCTCTTCAGCATCCACAAGCATATAATCCACATTGTTCAGGTATTCCTTTACCAGCTTGCAGTTAGGACATGTCTTTGTGGTAAAAAGATACTTGATCTCTTTAGGCTTGCTTACAGTCACATCAGCCTCTTCGTCGAATATATCACTCATGGTTACAACAGCTGAATGGGGTCTCTTCAGTGTGGAATGCGCTATATCATAGTTTACTCTGTCAGCATACTCCTGAAGCTTTCCGTCGTTCCAGTTCTGTACAGGTCTGTAATATCCTGTGATCCTGGAATATACCTCGGTCTTCTTGCCACAGCGAGGACATGTCTCCTCCTCGCCCTTTATATATCCGTGGTCAGCACAGATGGAATATACGGGTGATATTGTGTAGTAAGGAAGCTTGTAGTTCTGTGCTATTGTCCTTACCAGTGTAGCGGCAGCCTTCCAGTCAGGTAGTTTCTCGCCAAGGAATGCGTGGAATACAGTTCCTGACGTATAAAGTGTCTGCAGCTCATCCTGAACATCCAGGGCATCAAATATATCTGCAGTAAAGCCTACAGGCATATGTGAGCTGTTTGTGTAGTAAGGAACATCGCCATCCTTGCCGGCAGCCTTGATTGAAGGCCATTTAGCCTTGTCATGCTTAGCCAGACGATATGATGTACTCTCAGCAGGTGTTGCTTCAAGGTTGTAAAGATCGCCATACTGCTCCTGATAATCTGAAAGTCTCTCTCTCATATGGTTCAGGACTTCTTTGGTAAACTCCTGGGTTCTTACATCAGTCATGTCAGCACGGAGCCAGTTTGCATTAAGGCCAACTTCGTTCATACCTACAAGGCCAATGGTTGAGAAGTGATTATCAAAGCTTCCAAGATATCTCTTTGTGTAAGGATATAAGCCTTCCTGAAGGAGCTTGGTAATGACTCCACGCTTTACCTTAAGACTTCTTGCTGCGATATCCATGAGTCTGTCGAGTTTCTTGTAGAAATCACTCTTATTATTTGAAAGATAAGCAATTCTGGGCATATTGATGGTTACTACGCCTACAGATCCTGTGCTCTCTCCGGAACCGAAGTATCCACCGGATTTCTTTCTGAGCTCTCTTAAATCAAGACGCAGACGGCAACACATTGAACGAACATCGCTGGGCTCCATATCGGAGTTGATATAGTTTGAGAAGTAAGGTGTGCCATATTTTGCAGCCATCTCGAAAAGAAGGCGGTTGTTCTCGGTATCCGACCAGTCAAAATCACTGGTGATTGAGTATGTAGGAATAGGATACTGGAAACCACGGCCATTTGCATCACCTTCGATCATTACCTCGAGGAAAGCGCGGTTTACCATATCCATCTCAGTTTTACAATCCTTGTAGCAGAAATCCATCTCCTTGCCGCCTACTATTGCCGGAAGTTCTGCAAGGTCAGCGGGAACAGTCCAGTCAAGGGTGATATTCGAGAAAGGAGCCTGTGTTCCCCAACGGCTGGGGGTATTTACGCCATAGATGAAAGTCTCTATGCACTTCTTTGTTTCTTTATAGCTTAAGTTGTCAACCTTTACAAAAGGCGCAAGGTATGTGTCGAAGGAAGAAAATGCCTGCGCACCAGCCCACTCATTCTGCATGATACCAAGGAAGTTAACCATCTGGTTGCAGAGCACGGAGAGATGTGCTGCAGGAGCGGAAGTTATCTTGCCGGGGATGCCGCCTAAACCTTCCTGGATGAGCTGCTTTAATGACCAGCCCGCACAGTAACCTGTAAGCATTGAGAGATCGTGAATGTGGATGTCGGCATTTCTGTGTGCATTTGCAATCTCTTCGTCATAGATTTCGGAGAGCCAGTAATTAGCTGTAACTGCACCGGAGTTAGAAAGGATAAGTCCGCCTACGGAATAAGTCACTGTGGAATTTTCCTTAACACGCCAATCCTCAACCTTAACATAGCTGTTTACAACATCCTTATAGTCAAGTATGGTAGACTTCATCTCGCGCATTTTTTCATGCTGCTTACGATAAAGGATGAATGCCTTTGCTACAGCGGCATATCCTGAAGTCTCCAATACGTTTTCAACACTGTCCTGAATCTGCTCCACATGAATGCAGCCGTCCTGAACCTTGCTCTGGAAATCAGCTGTCACTTTGAGAGAAAGCATATCAATAATATCGTTGTTATACACCATCTCGGTAGCTTCAAACGCCTTGCGTATTGCATCACCGATCTTGGTTAACATAAAATCTGCTTTTTCTCCGTCCCTCTTGATAACTGTGAACATCCCTCTTGTTCCTTCCTTCCCCTTTTTGATTCGTTTTTCGGGCTAAAATGCTATTTTTGCGCAATTTTAACCCCTGATTCATAATTTTTGCTTTAATTTAGCTTCGTCACTGTCTGCATCTTGTTGGATTATGACTTTTTAGATTGTTTACATAACAACCAAGAACTTGACTGTGTAAATGTATTCTATCAAAGCAAAAATTTTATGTCAATATAAAAACACAAGATATATTGCATATTTTTTGTATACAAAACTATATCTTGTGTTTGTCTTGAGATTCAGAAAAAGCAGGAAACCCTTATCTGGTATAAAGGAAATCGTATTCCTTGGACATGAGTCCGCCTTCATCACCATATGTATCAATATATTCTGCCGCAAGAGCAGCAGCCTGTTCGTACTCTCCCATATATTCCAGACACACTATCTCATTATGCTTAAGTATCTGCATATAGGTATTCTTTTCCTTGATTTCACTCCCATTATGGAACGCTTCCACCGCAGATGCATAGTCCCCTTCTGTTACATAGCACAGTCCCAGCTCGTTGTAGATAGTCGGATCCGGGTTACCTTCCAGATATCCCAGATAAATTGCGGTTGCGTTTTCATATTTCTCGCGAAGGCAGTAACACCGTCCTAAAAGCCCTATCAGCTCAGGTCCTGACTGTTGAGTACTTCTTGCATACTCCAGGTAATTGCAGGCTCCCTCATAATCACCGGTATAAAAGCACAGCCTGCCTTTATCAAGGTCGTTAAGTTTCCCGGAATCAGCGTTCTTTGCCGCATTAAGATATTCCGCTCCTTCGCTCTCCATTCCTCTTTTTACGTAAGCATCATAAATATCAATATAAATACCAGCATCGCTCTTTTTTACGGCAACAGCTTTGTCAAAATCAGCTTTTGCTGTATCCTTATCACCAAGATAAAGCTCCAGTTGTCCTCTTTGCACTAATGCCTGTCTATCGGCCGGACGCAGAGCTATGACTGAATCCAGCCGTGAAATAGCCTCGTCATATTCGCCAAGCTTTGATAATGAGACAGCCATATAGTAATTAATGTCGCATTCGAGCTCTCCGGTTGATGTACCAGCTTCATTCAAAGCTTCTTTGAAAGCTAAAACTGCGTCGCTGTAGCGTTCCTCACCCATATAAGCCAGCCCCAGCGCCCTCATGGTACGTTCCTTATCGCTGCCGGCCTCATAGGCCTCCTGCAGCTTTTCAATGGAAACATCGTATTCCTGAACCGTCAAAGCGTTTACCCCTGCTTTATAGGCAGCATCGCCGTCTTTAGCGCAACCTGACAAAGTAAGCAGTAGTGTCAGCGGTATGAATAACAGTTTTATGTTCTTTTTTTTCAAGTAATCACTCCCATTGTTTATAAAAAAATCGTAGATCCGGTCTCTATACCACTCTACGACTTTGAATATACACTATTAGCTGGGCTAGCTGGATTCGAACCAGCGAATGCAGGGATCAAAACCCTGTGCCTTACCGCTTGGCGATAGCCCAAAAGGGTGGGTAGAGGGACTCGAACCCTCGGTCTCCAGAACCACAATCTGGCGCGTTAACCAACTACGCTATACCCACCATAACAAACAGGAAAGGGGGCTATCTAAGCGTGCCCAAAGGGATTCGAACCCCCGACCCACGGCTTAGAAGGCCGTTGCTCTATCCAGCTGAGCTATGGACACCCATGCATCGTTTTGACGCACGTGTTATTATCACAAAAAAAGCGGGGTATGTCAACCCCGCTTTTTAAAATTTTTTCTTTAACCTTTTATAGTGTAGCTTCCGTTGCCTTTTTTCTCAAAACGTCCAAGCCATTCCTTCGCTTTCTCGTTACCATGATTTGCAGCCTTAGCAAAATGTGCATAAGCTTCATTGTAATTTGGTAAGCCATTAACAGGACGTGTCTTTAGAAAACCTATAACCACTTCAGCATCCTTTTCGCCCTCATCCAGGGCGGCCTCTGCAAATGAATAAGCCTCCTTGTACATATCCATGGTGGGCTTAAAGCCGAATACGCTGTCAACATTAGCAAGACAGTATGCAATCCTATATTTAGCAAAACGGTCAGTTGCAGAAATTTCAAGAACTTTCTTATACCATTCAACAGCCTTCAACGGATCCCTCTTTACGCCTGTACCATAGTCATACGCAAGGGCAATATTTCTGATGCTTCGCTCCTGTCCAAGTTCTGCACCTTTTGAGTTCCATACAAAAGCTTCCTTAGGATCTCGTTTAACTCCGTCACCGTACAGCAGGCACTGGCCAACCATAGCAATTCCCAAAGGAGCCTCCGCATCCGCACAAGCCTTATAATACTTGAAAGCCAACTGCATATCTTTCTTTACAGTCAGTCCCTCTCTGTAAACTTTTGCAAGGAAAAGCTGTGCTTTAATAAATTCCTGCTTATTATTGATAACCTCAGGATCTTCAAGCGCACCAGAAAGAAGTTCTACCATAATTCCTTCCTGCTCCGGCACTTCACTACGATTCCTGATAACCCAGTCTGAATATCTTATTGCAGATAAAGACTTTCCATGCAAAGCTGCATCCTTTACTAAAGGAACTGCAAGCTTATACGCTCTCTCATCATAATAATGAACACCAAGAACATCCTCAAGTTTAAGGAAGGTCTCATTATCCTCGCTGTCAGAAACTTTTTCGCCGGTCTTAGATTCATACTCCTTGAAATTATCCAGCGCAACTTCCAGCTCGTTAATGGAAGTTAGCGTTCCTTTTTCCCAATCTTTCAACGCTGACTTAGCTTTCTCATTAGCAGCCTTCAATAGATCCTCAAGCGCTTTACGTTCTTCTTCGAGCTTAGCTTGCCTTGCAGCTTCCTCTTCAGCGCGTTTCCGCTCTTCTTCTGCCTTCCTTGCAGCCTCTTCTTCAGCACGCTTTCTAGCCTCTTCTTCCCTGCGGGCAGCCTCTTCTTCCACGCGCTTTCTTTCTTCTTCAGCTTTCTTGGCAGCTTCTTCTGCGAGACGCTTTGCCTCTTCAGCCTTCCTGGCAGCTTCTTCTGCTACACGTTTTCTTTCTTCTTCAGCTTTTCTTGCAGCTTCCTCTACAGCAAGCCGCTCTTCTTCAGCTTTCCTTGCAGCCTCTTCAGCAGCCTTTCTTTCTTCTTCAGCTTTTCTTACAACCTCTTCCTCTGCAAGACGCTTTTCCTCAGCAGCTTTTCTTTCGGCCTCTTCAGCAGCTTTTCTTTCCTCTTCAGCCTTCTTAGCCGCTTCTTCCTCTGCTCGTCTACGCTCCTCTTCAGCTTTTCTTGCAGCCTCAGCTTCCCTGCGTTTTCTGATTTCTTCCTGCTTACGTCTTTCCTCTTCTTCCTTAAGAGCCCTGCGTGCAGCTTCCATATCACTTATGGGTTTTTGCTGTGGCGCTGAAGGGGCTACAGGAGCGGGTTGAACAGTAGAAGAAACCGGAGCTGCGGGAACAGGAGCAGGTGCAACAACGCTGCCCGAATAACCATCTTGTGTCATACCTTCCTGCTCAGCAGGCTGGGACATAGGAGCTCCGACAACAGAACCGGCAGATCCCGGCTGCGGTATACTCCATGCAGCAGCAACCGGCTGCACATACTCGTCTTTTTTCTGTTCCTTTTTTTCACCAGCAAGATGACTGGCCGGATTCTGGGTAACACCGGTATTTGCACCGCCACCTAATGACGACGAAAAATCTTCTGCTGACTTAAGAAAATCCAATTCCGGTACATCCATCTTCGGCGCTTCCGGTGCCGGAGCAACATTTCCATTAGCACCTTGAATTGCATCTGCCTGGACATCTGATCCCTGAACATCACCGCTTTCGAAATCAAGACCGGCACCTTCAGGTACAGGTGCACTCTTATTCTCATCAAGGAAAGATAAGGAAACCCCACCTTCTGTCGGCTTTCCGCAAGCAAAACAGAACTTCGCTTTACCCTCAAGCGTAGTTCCGCAATATATGCACTTCTTCTGTTTTGGCCCGAAATCGATTATCCCGAAAAGAGAAGTGGATTTGGTCTCGGTAATCTCCGATGATCCGCATTTGCCGCAAAACTTATCATGCTTGCCAAGTTTGTTTCCGCATTTTGCGCAAACCTTCATGTCATGTACCCCCATATTTCTATGATTCAAATCTGACGAGTGTGTTTCTTAAGCAGTACACTCGTTAAATATTATATTATACAGAGCAAAAATAGTAAAGTAAGTTTAATGAAAAATATCGACTTTAATAATATATTTCTATAAAAAAGGCATCTGCAATTTTCTGCAAATGCCCTATCCGTAAAAAACACAATTTCTATTACTGAACAACTATAACATGGAGCATCTTTTTTCCAAAAGCCCTTGCTTCTTCGTGTGTGTCAAAATAAACATCAATGTGATTCTCCTTAATCTTTCCGCCGCAGTCCTCTGCAATAAAGGTCCCGAGTCCTTCAATTTCTACAACAGAACCATAAGGAATGACAGTGGGATCAACGGCTATTGTCCTTCCTGCTTCAGGAACAGTTCCTGTAGCGGTATGCGGCTCTCCGCCGTTGATTTCATTGCTGTACTTCTGGCAGCATATACGGCAAGGGCAGTAGGCAGTTATTTCAAACAGCTCACCGCCTCCTGCATTTACATCTTTAGTGTTATCAGTAATTGCATCAGACCTAATGTATCCGCTTTTTCCCTTGTATGCGATACGGCAATATTCGCCTTCACCACTACCGAACACAAGTATTGTCATACCTTCGGGTATTGACATCATAACATTCGACTTGCTGTCAGGCTTTTCGTACATCTTGACATAACAAGCAGTCCGATATATCACATCACTCTTGTGTGCTGATTCTGCTGACTGAGCCTTAGGAGTTTCAGTTTCATACGAAGAATCTGCCTGGTAAGTAGCGTTATCTAAATTGATTCCGTTACCAGATCCCATTAATGCAGATAAAGCACCGAGCCCTGCTTTGCGAGTAGGCGCTGAACCGGTTTGTGCCGCAGGTTCCATAGAGACCATAACGGTCAATCCCTTTTCATTTGCAGCTGACCAAGCGTCTGATGATGTCATAACGTTTTTGGCCGGAGCTTTTATCTCGGTCAAACCTTTTTCTTTAGCATTAACCCAGGCTTCCGACGCTGTCATAACCTTAGCATCTGTTGCAGGTTTACTGTCAAGCGCTGCCTTAGGACTATTTGCCGACGAATTCTTTTCTGTGGCTTTTATACAACCTGTAAAGATATACCCGGTTTCTCCGTCAAAAGATACCATAGAATAATCCGGATCAGCCTTAACATCAAGCATAAGCACAACTGATCCTTTTTTTGCAGTACCTATCTGTCTTGAACTCTTATCAGGTTTTTCCCTTATGCATGCATTTGCAATAACTTCATAATACATGCCTGCATCAGCTCCGGCAGCGACTGCATGCGAAGGCGTATTAGCAAAACATACGGCAATTATCATTGCGGCAAGCGCTATATAGCATGCAAGCATTTTTATTGTTACAAACTTTTTCATAAATTTCATATCCTCTCTTGCCTTCACCCACGGAAGGTCAGCGCATCGAACTATACAGTCAACGCATCTCTTGTTATCTTCTTAACACATTCTTAACAGTTTGTAACAATTATGATACTTATTTTGTAACAATATGTCAACCTCTATATATTGTTATGTTTACCTGCTGCAGCTCTATATATCATAAAAACGGTATTTTCGACCATGACAGCTCCCGCAAACCCCGTGATGCGTTGATAAATAAAAAACTAACCCTGTCGACGCGGCAGATCACTGGCACAATAGAATATCAAACTTCTGTTCACCCATACACAATCTTAAGCTTGTTCATTTCATCAAAAAAACGGCGCTGTATAGCGCCGCATCAAACTCATTTATTAATTTCTATCACGGTTACACCAAAGCTACTTCCATCTTCCAGTTTCACTTTCACATTATCGCCTGCTTTATGTCCCCGTAAAGCCCTGCCTAAAGGCGACTCTATGCTGATGCAGTTATTCAAGGTATCTGTACCTACCGTAGTCACCAGCGTATATTCATCAGTAAAACCGTCCGCATCAAAGCTTATCTTTATCTTATCACCGATGCCTGCACCGCCGCCTGCAGACTCTTCATTTATCACTACTGAAAACTTAAGCATCCTTTCCAAGGATCTTATACGGCTTTCATTTTTGTTCTTCTCACGCTTAGCCGCATAATATTCAAAATTCTCGCTCAAGTCCCCCTGCTCCCTGGCAACCTTAACAGCCTCTATAAGTTCCGGCCTAAGCTCCAGTTTGCGGTAGTCTATCTCAGCCTTTATCTTGTCGATATCTTTCTGAGTGAGCTGATGTGACTTCAAGTTTTATTCCTCGAAACAGCCTGAAATTTCATTCACAGCCCTGATCTCGTCTGTACCGTCAGCTGTAAGTTCAAAGCTGGTACCTTTCTTAAGATTAAGAACGGTCATTCCCATGATGCTTTTCATATTGATTTCTTTATTGCCTTCGCTGATTTTTAAAGAGCAGTCATAATGGCAAGCCGACTGAACCAGATAAGGAATAATGTCCATATCCATATCTTTTTCTACAAGAATTGTTTTAGTGATCATCCCGGGTATCCTCTCATATTTTATTGTCAGTCCAGCGGATAGAATCCGCAACATATGTTAGGATAACATAATTTTTTTATCTTTCAAGATAAGAACTAACTAAAAAGCACAAAGAAAAAAGCTTTTATATAGATAATTTGACGAAACAACGAAATAAAAGACAGCCCTATTCGGCTTTTTTATTCTTTCTAAATATAAGACTATAGATCAGAATAATCCCCGACACGTAGAACAATCCCCAGGTATATGCAAGATACCTTTCAACCGCACCAATAGCCGCGCAGCATACAGCAAGGTTGCCTACTACCATAATGCACATGCAGGCCATAAACTCAGCAGCATACGTAGCCCATTTCTTAAAAAAGCAGACAGCCGCAAGTATTATTGCTGAAAACATCAAAGCATAAGCGACAACATAGCATAAGGAAGTGAAAACTGACAATCTGAAAAATACAGCGCTTGCAGTTCCATAGAAGAACAACGAAAAGAATCCGCCAAGCCATTGGAATAAATGCCTGGGAATAAGCTCCTTTTCCATCCTTCCGGCAATTTCTTCATATTTTTTGTATGCCTGAACATCCGTCAGTCCTTTTGCACCGTAATAATCCTCCGCATCCGGAATGAACATGTGCAGTTTTAAATAAAGATTAGCATCCATGAGGTGATCATTTCGTTCAGCCAGGGTTGTTCCCCTGTTTGCATATATATATCCGCTTTCAAATGTCTTATCAAATGCCCTTTTTATAAAATCATAATCCTCATCATCTTTAAACAGCTCTGAATCTTTTTCATCTGCGCAGTACAGAAAATTAATCATCATGCTTGTGTTCTCGAATTCCGGTTCATAATTCTCTCCATGAACAGCTGTCGTATATACAAAATTAAATGTTTTTGAAAAAATCACTGCAAACAGAGCTCCGGCCAGTACGATAACTGCAAACCGGACGGGAGTATTTTTCTTCGCAGACTCCCCGCTATCGGCCGTTTTCTTTTTTTCAATCAGCGATACTGCAAAAAGATATATACCAAGAAGGAGGCTAAAAACCAGTGTCACCCGCATCTGCCCCCGAAGAACCATCATAAGCCCGGATAACATAAATGAAAAAAGAAGAAACTTCCCGTTCCTTTTGACAAGTGAATACAGGAAGAAGGTCATATACAGATAAAACAAGGGATAGCTTAAGCCTTCAGTAAGGACTGTCCGGTTGTACATTACACCGTCCGTTAATCCTGCTACATAAGGATAAATAACAAAAGGCCATAACCCAAACGTTAACCAGGATTTGTAACCGAATAAAAATTTCATTATATATAAGACGAGCAATACCGACAGAAACGCAAGTATGCTCTGGGCCAAAATAACAGTCTGCAAATAATCAGCTCCCACTGTCTTCCTGAAAAACAAAAGCCAAAGCGGATATAGCGGTGAGCGAAAAACAGCAAGATCAATATACCCCTGGGAATCATTGAACATAACAGGCGTTTTATCGCCGTAGAAAAAAAGAATATATATAGAAAGAAGTGCTACAGTCAACAGATCATAATGCTTTTTTATAATATCTTTCATTCTTCGCAATCCTGTTAACGAAAATAAAAATTCATCACCGCTAAAACAAATAATTTGTGAATAAAAAAACTCCGATACTATATCGGAGCTTTTCGAGCGATAGACGGGACTCGAACCCGCGAGCTCAACCTTGGCAAGGTCGCGTGCTACCAACTGCACCACTATCGCATCTCTGTGACTTACGCCAACAAAGTTATAATACTACAAGCATATATATTTGTCAAACACTTTTTTTAATTTTTTCAAAAAATTTTAGTAATAAAAATGCCGGATTATCAAAGAGCATTTTTCTTCATAGAATAAATATGAACCAAAGCATCATTAAGCCGGTCTTCCGTAATAGCGCCGTCGTTTATGGAATCTATCAGGTACTGGTATGTTACCTCAAAATCAGAACTTATATAAACCATATCAACGCCTGCATTTATCGCTCTAAGAGCTGCCTCCTGCTGTGAATACTCAGCATCCTTGGCAATAACAGCCAGGTCATCTGTAATTATCACCCCGGCAAAGCCAAGCTGTCCGCGTATATCATCATTAATAAGCGATTCGGATATATATGCAGGAATAGAATTACCATCTGAATCACTAATTGCAAGATTACCTACCATTATGACTCCGGCACCTTCGTTTACAGCTGATTCAAATGGCTTATAATCAAATTCCCGAAGTTCGTCAAGCGTCTTGTCTGTTTCGGTCATCCCACCCTTAGGTGCAGCACTCAGAGCCCCCTGGCCGGGGAAAGTATAAATACATGAAACTATATTCTGATCTGAAAGCGCCGACACTGCTGAACCGGCCATGGATGCCACGATGTCGGCATCCGATCCAAAAGATGCGTTGGTTTCGTAGGACCCTTCTATAGCTACATCACACAAAGGCGCTATATCCATATCAATGTTGTATTCATTCAATGCTGATCCAATAGCAAGATAAGCCTGATAAGCATTGTTATTATCTCCAGACGATCCAAGCTCCGGTGCAGAACTTATTTCATTATCCAAGTTGATGGTTTTATTTATACTGCCATCTTCCTTGACAGCCACAAGCAAGCTTTGCAGTTCGTTTTCAGACGCATAAGCCTCGGCATAAAGATCCTTCGTTTTTGATATAAGCGTCTTAAACTGTTCAGAATCAACCCAGTTATCCTTATCATAGATTAAAATGCCTACAGGATATTTTTCAAGAGCAGCTTTTGTTCCCTCCCCCGCCTGTGTCGCAGCAGTTACTCCGGTAAGTGCCTCCGGTGTCGTCATTATAAGCGCACCGGCTTTTTCTTCAACACTCAATGACTCTATAACAGCCAGAATATCCGGATCAACAGAAGATTCCTCCGGTGTATCCTCCGAAATAGAATCTTCAGAAACAACTTCTATATTGTCAGGTGTGGAAATAACAGCCTCCTCTTCGGATACGGAAGGTGTGGTAGCCAGATTTTCGGAAATCCTAGCCTCAGTCTCCGCACGCTTTTCATTGAAGAAATCTGCCAGCTTTCTTACGCCATAATATCCACCAAGTCCGATGCAAAACATTATAACTACAAGGAGCAGATATGCCAGCACCTGATTTCTCATCTGACGCCTGCGCCTTATCTTTCTGCGCGATTCCGATGTGCTTTTTTTATCGTTTTTTTTCATGGTTTTACTCTTATTCTATATCCAATATAACTATTCTGTATTTGTTTACTGCTTTCCCACATAAAACTTACTACTTTTTACGAAAAACAAGCTTAATTATACCATAGTAATTTTCCATCTGCCATACTTATATTGGAGTAAACATAAAAATTTTCTGTAACCCAGCAGAAAGCAAAAATAAGAGCCCTTACAAATCATCTGTTCACGATCTGCAAGGGCTCTTACTGTGACTCAATGTCCAATGGACTTTACCTCCTAATTGAGAATCCTTCGTCCTTTCACTGAATTTTACTTCAAGGACTCAACCTTATTCAATTGACCTGCTATCGAATTCGCCCTGCCTATCATCCTCCATCTTTGTTCTCTAAACTGCGATGATACCTTTTCAACTCACCGCTTTCTCCCTTGATGAACCTTAAATAAGCTTGCTCTCTTCGACTCCTGTACCTCCCGGATATATCCCGTCATTCAATCGAGTTGTTCCTGCTTTCTCGTCACAGGGTGTTCTCTACATTTCTTCAGGGATGAACACCTAAGATACTTTACTTAATGCTTGGGCGGTCCGTACCTCCTATTCTAAGTGATCCTTGACAACTTTGCTGATCTGACCAGTTTCATCATCAGTGCAATTGTTCCGCCTTTCTCTTTATATGTTATCAACAACTCTCTGTTGTTGTTATCTATATACTACCACAATAAAATAAATTGTCAACACTTTTTTGAATTATTTTTTTATTTTTTTACTCTTTTTACCTTAATCTCACAAATTATACATTGAACTCTTTTCGGTTCTCAAAACAAATGTAATCGAATCACCTGTGCTCAGTTTATGTATACCCTGCCGTATAGCGTCTCACGGCGAACGACCATAGCAGCGGAAAAAACAAAAAACCGCGGTTCACACGAACCACGGTTTTCATACACTCATATCTTAATTCTAAATAAACAGGAAGAATTTACGCCTCATCCAGTCCGAAGATCTCATGAGCCGCATTCATAGCCTTATCAACTTCCTTCTCGTCAATAAGAACAGTTACACGGATCTCGGATGTAGAGATCATCTTGATGTTGATATTTGAATTGTAGAGACATTCAAACATCTTTGCAGCAACACCGGGATTGCTCATCATACCGGCACCTACTACGGAAACCTTTGCAACGCCTGTCTCAAGGCTTACCTTCTCATATCCGATACGCTTTCTGCTGTCCTCGATAACCTTCATTGCATCATCGGCGTAATCACCTACTACTGTAAATGCGATATCCTGCTCGCCGTCACGGCCAACAGACTGAAGTATCATATCTACGTTTATATTAGCCTGGGCAAGTGCATCAAAAAGCCTGAAAGCAGCACCCGGCTTATCGCTCAAACCTATAACGGAAATCTTTGCACAATTTTTATCCGATGCAACACCGCTGATCAACATTCTCTCCACTTTTACTTCCTCCTTAACGACTGTTCCTTCTTCATTTGTAAGACTGGAGCGTACTACAAGCTGTACGCCGTATTTCTTTGCAAGCTCAACTGACCTGTTGTGCAGTACGCCTGCACCCAGGGTTGCCAGATCGAGCATCTCATCATATGTGATCTCATCAAGCTTTCTTGCATTCTTGACTACTCTCGGATCGGCAGTATAAACGCCATCCACGTCAGTATAGATTTCGCAGGCATCAGCCTTAAGTGCTGCAGCAAGTGCAACAGCGGTTGTATCAGAGCCGCCGCGTCCAAGGGTTGTGTAATCACCGTATTTATTAATTCCCTGGAAACCGGTAACGATAACGATCTTCTTCTGGTCAAGCTCATGCGTGATGCGCTCGGTATCGATCCTCTTAAGTCTTGCATTTGAATAAGTGGATGTTGTATGCATTGCCACCTGGAAAGCATTAAGAGATACAGCAGGTACACCTAAAGCATCAAATGCCATTGCAGCAAGAGCAACAGATGTCTGCTCACCTGTTGTAAGCAGCATGTCCATTTCTCTTCTGGACGGATTGGGGTTGATGTCCTTAGCCTGTTCGATAAGCACATCCGTCATCTTTCCCATAGCGGAAAGAACAACCACTACACTGTTTCCTTTTTTGTAATCTTCGATACATCTGCGGCAGACATTGTAGATACGTTCCTTATTTGCCACCGATGTTCCGCCGAACTTCTTTACGATCAGCATCTTTTCCTCCTATGCCGTATTTTACGGCTGTATATAATTTATGCCCGTAAGCATGAATACCGTTCCGAAACCTGTCTAAAATCAGCCGAGTCTAATATAACCCTTTACGTCGGCAAGCTTATCGAAAGCAGGCTTAAAGCTGCCCTCGCTTACCGGCTTGGTTATTACACCAAACTCGCCTTCGACTCCTGCATCAACTTCGCTTACCTCACCGAAAGCTGCAGTGAGCTCATCCCTTCTGTCAGCAAAGCTTCCGCCAAGCCTTACGAAATATGAAAATTCAACATTGTTTATATCAACAAGCTCTTCAGTTTCTTCAGACCATCCGGCGCTGAAATGCTCGCCCACATGTTTTGCCAGCTCTACAGCATCACCCACAACTGCAGATGCGGTAGGAAGCTTTCCGGCTCCTCTTCCGTAATATAAGGAATCATCCAGCATATCAGAATGAACTAGCACCGCATTGAATACATCCTGTGCGCAGTTGATAGGTTCATCCTTGTCTATCATCCTGGGTGAAACTATTGCATAAAAGCCCTTATCGGTCTTCTGGCACATTGCGATCAGCTTTATGGTGCGTCCCAGCTTATGTGCATACTTGAAATCAACAGGAGTGATCTTTGTTATTCCTTCTGTCTTTATCTGCTCCCAGTTAGCTCTCTTGTGTGATACAAGGGATACAAGGATTGCCATCTTCCTGCATGCATCATGTCCTTCAACATCAGCTTCGGGATTTCTCTCTGCATAGCCCTTGTCCTGTGCTTCCTTTAATACAGCATCAAAATCAGCACCTTCACGCTCCATCTTGGTTAAGATGTAGTTTGTTGTACCGTTGAGTATGCCCTTGATACTCTCTATACGTTCTGCTGTAAGAGCATCATTTAATGTTCTTATAATAGGAATGCCGCCGCCAACGCTTGCCTCAAAAAGGTAATTTGCATTGTTTTCCTTTGCAATCCGCATAAGCTCTGCACCCTTAGCTGCTACAAGCTCTTTATTGGAAGTGCAGACACTCTTTCCTGCTTCCAGTGCCCTCTTTGAGAATGTAAATGCAGGCTCTACGCCGCCCATAGCCTCACATACAACCTTGACTTCATCATCTTTAATGATGTCTTCAAAATCATGTGTGACAAGGCTTTCATATTTGTCTCCGGGGAAGTCCCTCAGATCCAGAATATATTTTACATGCAAATCAACGCCATGCGCTGCAATCACATCAGAATTTTCCTCTATGACCTGCACAACGCCGCTTCCTACTGTTCCGTATCCCAAAACTGCTGCTTTAACCATGGGAGTCTCTCCTTTGTTGCTTTCCTAAATACATTGCGATAAACATGATAAAAACGCGTACCGCAACAGATACAAGCGTGATTTTATCATATCGAAAAACCGCGTGCAAGACTAAGTATCTAAAACTTCGCACGTCTTTTGATGAGCATTCAGCCGTCTGTCTGCTCAGAAGAAATGTAATGTATCATATCATCCGGAAGATACTTAATAAGCAGCGCTGCCAGTTTTTTGCTTTCCACAGGCTTGCTCAGGTAGTCACAGAAGCCTTCCTGAAGATACATTTCTTTTGCACCGGATACTGCATTTGCCGTCAGGGCCACAACGTTAAGTCCGTCTATGATGCCTTCTTCCCGGCCCTTTTTCAAAGTCTCAATTCCGTCCATTCCCGGCATCAGATGGTCCATGAACACAATATCGTATCTGTTTTCCCGTATCTTTTTTAATGCGATTTCACCGTCTTCCGCTGTATCTATATTCATGCCGGATTTCTTAAGAAGCTGCTTAAATACAAGAAGATTCATTTTAACATCATCCACTACAAGAACTTTCGCATCGGGAGCGGTGAAGTTTTCCCTTGTTATCTCCACCTCCATATTATTCCTGGCTTTTTCTATATCAAATTTTCCGACAGGCGAAGGATCTGCTATATCCTGGTCAATCACAAAATAAAACTCAGAACCCTTGCCGTATTCACTCTCCAGCTCCAGTTTGCTGCCCATAAGCCCCAGAAGCCTTGTAGTTATGCTTAATCCCAATCCTGTGCCTTCAATATTCCTATTCCTGGACTCATCCACGCGCCTGAAAGCCTCAAAGAGTTTTTCCTTGTCTTCAGGCTTGATTCCCATGCCTGTATCCCTGACAGAAAAACTGATCCTTGCCTTGTCCTGATTTTCAAGCAGCTGAACCGAAAAAAGTATCCTGCCATGTTCCGTGTATTTTACGGCATTGGTCATAAGATTCAGCAGTATCTGCTTTATCCTCACATCATCCCCGTGAAGAACGGACGGCAGCTTTTCATCAACAGCACAATGCATTGTTAAACCCTTTTCTTCAACACGGGGCGTGATCATAAGTACCACATCTGCCAGCGTTTCCTTCAGGTTATAGTCCACCGGCACTATCTCCATCTTGCCCGATTCTATCTTAGAAAAATCAAGTATATCGTTGATCAGGGACAAAAGTGCCTGGCTGCTGCGTTTAATATTTGCGGCATACCCTGTGATATCATCATCCTTGCTCTCTCTGAGTATTACCTCGTCAAAGCCGAGTATTGAATTGATAGGCGTACGGATTTCATGGGACATATTCGCAAGGAAGTCACTTTTTACCTTTGTTGCCGCCTCAGCCTCTTTCCTTGCTTCTTCAGCATCTTTTTTTGCTTCTTCCAGCTCTGCCATTGTCTTCATAAGCTTCTGGTAGTCAGGCGTCTCAAGTGAAAATACTATCATCACGAAAGAAAGCGTAACAAGACCGTATGTTATATAAACATCCGGAATGACAAAACTCTGCAGCATCAGGCCGAGAACCGAGAAAAAGACAAAACTCAGGATTGATATGAACTGTTTCTTATCGAAATGCTTTCTGTGGTAAACAATAAGTATCAGGGCATTCATAGTCATTACTGTCGGCAGCACAAACAAAATACAGTAAAGAGTGCCATGTATATAATCGCCTGTAGTCTTATCGAAATAGAAATAATATCCCATAAACAGATTCAGTATCAGCGATGCAGTATTTAGCGCGCCGATGACATTGATGATAATAGTGAATTTTTTTATCTTCTTCTTATACGCAAAAACAAGTATGTATTCAACGAAATTCAGAGCAGAATAAAGACCCACGACAAAATATAAAGTGGTAAATATTAGATTAAACAGCACCATCTTAGGGCCGCCGATGCTTATCGTAACAGCCGTAGCCATATCCATAAACTGAGCGATCAGCACCGTATAGGCAAGCTTTACAAAACTTTTTTCGCTCTCGGTCTGTCCCGCATACTTAAGTTTAAAGAAAATAAGTATGATGGCTATTATGATCGATCCGAATAACTCGAAATCAATATTATATTTCATGAACCCAAAACTAAGACTCATTTTTGTTCATCCCTACAGATACTTTTTTTCCAGATAATCCAGATAGTCCGCCGCGGTCAGTTCCCGCCCCGTAATATCATTTATCCATTCAGCAGGCTCCATGCGGTTGGCTTGGGCAAATACATGCTCTGCCATCCAGCTGTTTATCTTTTTGAAGCCATGTTCCGACAGCGACTCAAACGGATCGAATTCTTCTTGCATTCTGCTTAAATACATTCCGCCATAAAAATTCCCCAGTGCATAAGTCGGGAAATACCCCAGGCAGTCGGTCCAGTGCACATCCTGAAGCACGCCCGTAAGGTCATCGTCAGGCCTGACACCGAGATAACTTTCATATTTTTCAGCCCACTTTTCCGGCAGTTCAGAGACAGTTACTTTTCCGGCAGCCAGCTCCCGCTCCAGCTCATAGCGTATCATTATATGAAGCGTATATGTAAGCTCGTCGGCATCAGTGCGTATCAGGGACGGCTGTACATGGTTAACGGCGTCATAAAGCTCGCCTTCGCTTACATCCTTCATAACATCAGGGAACACTTCACAAACCTTCGGATATATCAGATGTATGAAAGCCTCAGACCGTCCTATGATATTCTCATAAAAACGTGACACAGACTCATGCTGCCCCATGGTCTTGAAATCTTCAATATGGTGCTTATAATCTTCCGAAGGCTGCAGCTGTTCAAAAAGAGCATGGCCACACTCATGTATCACGGTATAAATATTGGAAAGGAAATTGTCCGGTTCAAAATGCGTGGTTATCCTGGTATCATCCCTTCCTATCCTGTCCGTAAAAGGATGGGTGGTAAGGGACCAAGTGCCGCGTTTCCTGTCAAACTCCATCAGGTCCAGAAGATATTCGGCAATCTCTGTCTGCTGCTCATCTGTTACCCTTATATTCAGGAAATCAGTACGGACCTTCGCCTCACGGTCACGGATTTTTTCCATAATGTTAAATATACGGTCCCTGCATTCATCAAACAGCTTATCAAGGAGCTCTGTAGTCATTCCCGCTTCGTACTCATCCAGCATCCTGTCATAGACACATTTTGCCTTCGGTACGGACTCAGCCTCCCAGTGGCTTACCCTTTCTATATCAAGCTGTATCCGATGGTCAAGCGCATCAGCATACAAAGTAAAATCATTTTCCTTCCTGGCTTTTATCCAGGCATTCCAGGCATTCATGTTTGCTGTATCAAATTTTTCCATATCCTCTGCCGTAATGTTCTTATCACGCAGATAGTCCTTGTAAAGCCACCTGACAAGCACGCCGTCCGCATCATCAAGCTGGGGATATTTAAGGTAAAGCTTGCCAACGGTCTGTATGAACTCATCCCTCTTACGCACACGGTAAGCCGCACCGGTCAGTGCCGTTGCAACCTCGCCTGCATCTTCTATTCCTTCTTCAGGGCAGATCGTCTGCCTGTCAAAGCTCACAAGCTTATAGGCATGAAGGTATCTTTCCTCTTCAGTCAACATTTTATCAAGCGTTGAGAGAAGATGGTCTGTTTCTTTATCTTCCTGTTTTACGTCAGCATAGTCGTTCTTGCCGTTATCAAGCATGTCCTGCAGCAGATAAAAAGTATTCTCATAATTTTCACCGCGTACATGCTCAAGTATGTGGATGATCTCAAGACGCAGTTTCTCATCATTGAGACACTCCGCTATAACCGGCGAATAACGTGTTCCCGCACCCTCCTGTATCTCACGGATGATATCAGAAGGACGTTTTCCTTCGGCATAGCTTCTGCCGACTGAGTCTGTTGCCGCATCCAGGCAGTCTGCAACTGCAACAATATCTATGATGGTCTTATATGCGGATGATGATGTATCAAAATCGCCGGGATACCCCCTGCTGTTGTCATACCATTTATGATGTCCCTTTGCTACATCAGCATAATCCTTTGTAGACTCATGCGATTCCAGAAGTACAGAACCCACACTGGGATGGTGCTTTAAAAGCTCAAATTCATGGTCCAGAAGCTTCCTGCCATATACAAAAATGGTATCTATCATGGGAATCTTTCCGAAATCATGACTGATTGCAGCATTATAACAGAATTTCTGTATCTGTGACTCCTTCCATTCCACATCAGATTCCTTTTTACAGCCGCATACTCCGATGAATGCCTTCGGCTTTAACCTGAGCATGTGTTTACACAGACACAGTGACAGTTTTCCCACAAGCATGGAATGAACATATGTAGGCGGATGGATCGCAGCCATACTGTAGAGACCCATTTTAAGAAAATCAGTTTTGCCGGGGATCTCCACAAAATGGTATACAAGTTCCGAAAAATATTCCAGCATAAGCGAATAAGCGCCTGTATTCGAAGCTTTAAATACATAAGCGATAACCCATTGGTAAACTGAATCAAGGTTCTTAATATCAGTTTCGGAAAACTCACGCTGCCCTTCAAAACTAATAACATATTCCGCCGGTACCTGTATATTCGGAATAACAGAATTAAAATCATAATCAAAACGACGCCATGTATAGAAGATATACAGAAGTTCCTTCCGGTATTCAGAAAGACTTATAAGACCGGCGTGATATCGGTTCCTTATGATCAGCAGCCTAACACTTGCTTCAGGAAGCGTTTCGCTGTTTTTTTCAGGATTCTGTCCCCAGATAGCGCGCATCTCTTCCAGCAGATCAACGATCTCCAGCCCCTGCTCTTTTGTTATTCCCCTGGGATTTCCGCACTCGGTGGCCTGTCCGATATATTCAAGACTGCGCAGCTGATGATAATCCCAGTCATATTCCGGAGCCTGTTCCCTGTAAAAGCTGTCTTTTGAAAGATAGAAAGCATCCTTTAACCTTGATATAAAGATTTCGTTAGCTTCCTGTGAAAGATCCGTTTCATACATGAAAACTGCATATCTGGAATTGATAAGTACCAGCTCCTTGCATTCCTGATCAAGGGCAGCAAATTTTTCCTTATCGAGAAATCCCCAGATTTCTTCCGCGGCATCAATACCTTCTTCCCTGTATCTTTTTATCAGTTCCACAGCAGTTTTCATCCGCTTAGCCTGATGCATCATCTCATAGCATGAAGATATATGTATATCCAGCTGCCTTATGAGCTCATCACTATCCTGCTTTTCCCGGGCATCCTTAAGCAATCTCCTGGATATGAGATATACCAGGCTCTGGTCGTAGTCGGATAGATCCTGTCCGTTTAAAAGCTCATTACAGAACATCCTGAGACTGGCAGCAGTTTCGGGATCGTAGATTCTCTCGTCTTCAAGCATGGGATAAAGCGTCAGTTCCAGGATCTTACGGTTTTCTCCCGCTAACATTCCTATCTCTTTAAAATGCTGTCTGAGCAGGTCACCGTAGCCCGAAGCAACTCCCACCTCATCTATCTGGGGGCTTGAAAGCTGTCTGATGCGCACTGTCCTTAGAACAACATCCTTAAGACGGGTATCGAAATCCTGCATTACGCTTTCCTGCATGGTTCGAAGCAGAAGATAAGCATTTCTGTAATGGTCCTCCCTGCCTCTTTGAAGCAGGAAATCAATATCTTCCCTTACTTCAGCCAATTCAAGGACAGACACTACTTCTGACATATAATGGGTACCGCTGCCTTTCTTAAGGTCCGCGATCAGCCCGTCCGTAGTATGTGTCCTCTTATAGCTTCTTCCTATCCTGTCCGTAGATGCATCAAGACAATCAGCAACAGTGACGATCTTTACAAGAATATTTCCGTTATCTTCATTTTCTGAAAGAACGGGATATCCCTTCTTACCGTCATGCCATATATGGTGCTTTAATGCAATATCCGCATAATCCCTTGTTGAGTTGTATTGTGCCAGCCATCTGTTTCCCATTCCTGCATGTTCCCTGAGAAGGAGACTTTCCTGCTCCACCAGGTCCCTGCCATAGGTTGCTATGGTATCAATCACACTGATCTTGCCGAAATCATGACAGATTGCAGCATGATAGATATGTGAAAGGATTCGCCCCTCATTTGAAATAACATCACCTGCATTATCACAGCCACATATTCCTATAAACAGTTCCGGTGAGCGTCTTATCATATGTTCACAGATACAGCGTGACAGAACAGCCACCTGCATACTATGGACATATGTAGGTGGATGCAGTGCAGCAAGGCATCGCAGCCCCATCTGTTCAAAATCAAATTCACCGGGAATCTGTATAAATGCATTGAGAAACATGCAAAGATAATCAAGCATACATGAATATGCTTCATCACCGTTAGACTGCATTATATAATTACATATCTGGAAATAAAATTCACGCAGCTGTTCAAGCAGTTCTTCATCAGTATCTTCAGGACTTACAGTTGAGAGATACTCGGTAGGCACCAGTATATTCGCCATAACGGAGTACATGTCATACTTCGTATCGCCCCATTTTGTATAAAGGTCAACAAGCGACTTTCTGTAATTATCCGCCCACAGTCTTCCACTGAAGAAATAATTACGCAGCTGCAGAAGCTCCATATGAAAACGCGGAAGATGATCTTCATTCCCTATAGGATCTTCGCTCCATAATTCAACAAGCTCATCCATGTGATTTGCAATGCGTTCGCACTGTTCTTTGGTCATATGCCACGCATTGCCGTTTTCCGTGAGCTGTCCGATATTTTCAAGACATCTTATCTTCTGCCTGTTCCAGTTAAATCCGGGGACAGCATCCCGGTAAAAAGGATCATCCGCTATGACAAGAAACATCTCCATAGCTGATAAACGTTCTTCATTGACCTTTTCGCCGGTCATAAAAAAGCTGTCATAAAGAGCTGTATAAAAATTCGCTATGATCAGGACTTTGGAACGGCTTTCAATATTCTCAAGAGTGAGAAAACGGTTCTTATCAAGGTAGGCCAACAGCCTTCTTGCTGCCCGCAGGCCGTTTCTCTGAAAGGATTCCGTGACGCCCCGGTTGGTCATAACACGGTTCGCCCGTGTCATATTGTTATAGCAGGCATATATGTATACACGTCCCCACCTGATTATCAGGTCATCATCTTTTTTCTTGACGGCATCTTTATATAACTTTTCCGAAACAAGATAAAGAAGTGAAAGATCAAGCTCTTCCTGGGGCCATGGTTTCAGCAGAAAATCACAGAAATCACCAAGGACATCCTGTATATCTGCATTTAAAAGAGCTGTGTTTTCAAGCAGCGGATATAAAATATTTTTTAACATCCGTCTGTTATCGTTTGCAAGGGCACCTATTTCTTTTGATTTAAGCTTAAGTTCCCTGCTGTATCCTTCGCCCGTGCCCACTCCAGAAGGGTTTGCCACAGAAAGCAGGCGTATCTTCCTGATACGCTGCACATAGGCATCCAGTTCAATTTTTAGCATTCCAGCTTTCATCATAGATTCTCACCATAGAGAATGCTCTGCTCCGTAAAGTCCCTTATCCTCTGGTACGCCCTTGAATAGCTGTCACGTCTTCCCTGCTGCATAAGATACTCCATATCCTTACTGACTGCCTCATCTTCAAAAAGTTCTGCCAGATAAGGTGCATACCTCGTCCCTGCACCTTCTTTCAGCTCCTCTGTAAACTCTTCCAGTGTCTTTACTTTTCTGTATGAACGTCCGACCCTGTCCGTTGCTGCATCCAGCCCGTCAGCACAGGCAATGATATCAATGACAGCTTTTTCCGGAAGTGCAGATATATCTGCCTTAGGATAACCATCGCTTCCGTCATACCAGAGATGATGGTAACGGGCAACATTTGCATATTTTACCGTCGTGGAATGTTTTTCAAGCATGCTGGCCCCCAGTTCCGCATGCTCCTTTAAAAGATCGTACTCTTCATCCAGAAGATTTCTTCCGTATACAGTCATCGTATCCGCAAGCATGATCTTGCCGAAATCATGACACAGGCCTGCATTATAGATAAAAGATAATATCTCCTGGGGATTACCGGATGGATCAATGCCATCAAAAAGATGGCTTCCTTTTTTCAGAAGGTGCCCCGCAAGACATCTGGCTATCTGTCCCACCATAATGCTGTGAACATACGTAGGCGTATGGACTGCTGCAAGATAGCCCAGTCCCATGCTTTCAAATCCTTTTCCGCCCGGAATTTCTATAAAATCATACATCTGTTTTGAAAGGCAGTCCAACAGATCGCTGTTCACAAGGCTTCCTGCCGACTGATGAGCATAATCCAGGGTATTAAGGTAAAATCGTTCGATATAATACTTATCCTTTTCGGAAAGCCGTTCGTTCTTCAGTGAGAGAATATAATCTGTCGGCACCCAGAGAAAAAGTGCCAGATCATCCCAGTCTTTTTCAGATCTCACATTACGCTGCTCGTACATTTTCAGCAGTTCATTACGGTATTCCCTTCCTGTCAGTTCGCCGCTTAAATGCTCTGCCCGGAGCAGCAGGAAACGCATCATGTTTTCGTCCATCTGCGTTGAATACCACTGACGGTCTGCATGCCAGAGTTCGTCCAGCTCCTTCATACGTTTGCAGATCTGCTTGAGCTGGTCCGGATCAAAACCTGCCTCATTATCCTGATCCAGGATCAGTGCAAAATAATAATATATACGTTCAACATGAAGCTTCCAGTCATAACCCGGCATCTCCCTCAGATAATAAGGATCCTCTGACAGTTCCAGGGACTTTGACAGTCTGTCGATCAGCCAGTCCCTTTCCTCCCTGGTCAGGCACCTGCCCTCGTAGAGTACTGTCACATATCTGGAATTTACGATAACAATATGCTTGCTGTCCTTACCCAGGGCATCAAAGTTTTCCGGTGGCAGATACTCCAGCAGTTTTTTGCCGGCTTTTAAGCCCCTCTGCCTGTAATACTCTGAAATATCCGGTCTGTTGTAAATCTTTTTTGTAATAAATACCATGAAATAACATGATGTGACTTCACGGTCCAGCTGCAGTATCAGCTCGTCAACAGAAGCATTTTTCTTTTCAGTCTGATTCAGTATCACACCTGAAAGCTTTGCATGCATAAACGGATCCAGGTGATCAATCTTCTGCGAATCCTGAAGTGAATCCTCCAGCTGACCGAACGACTCTATGACATCATCATCCAGTACTGCATCCGGAGATAGATAAGGATAAAAGCATTTAGCCAGAATCTCCCTGTTTTCTGCTGCAAGCCTGCTTATGATCAGATAATTATCCTGTAAAACCATGCCGTAATCATCTGCCACTGCAATATCCTTAAGCTTTGCAGATGTCAGCATGCGAATCTTTTCCGTATTCTCGACATAGTTTTTCAGTTCTTCTCTCATAACCTATAGTTTACTGAATATAGCTCAATTTTTCAAATTTTTATTAATCAAAAAGCACCTTCCGCAATATCACGGAAGGTGCCGGAAAAACTATTCCCTAAAACTTATTTGATCGTTGTGTACATGAAATACTTGTATCCAAGAGGATTTGAGAAAAATCCATCTACCTTGTCAGAAATCATGTAGGGATCCGTATAGAAATACAGCGGGCAGATGCAGCCGGTACTCATGATCATATCTTCTGCCTCGTGCATCATCTTATAACGGTTAGTATCGTCTGTGCAGGACTTGATGGCGGAGATAAGCACATCATAAGTCTCAGCCCATGTTCCATTCTCAACCTTGGTATCGAAACCGTAAGGTGTAAGGTCAATGCTGTAAACTGCAGCATCTGCATGTGCACCGCGGCCGAACTGAACATCGTTGTTACCGGACTCTGTGGTCCACATATCCAGAAAACAGATAGGGTCGTTATAGTCTGCAAGCCAGCCGTTACGTGCTATTGAATACGCACCATCCTTACGGGTATTAAGGAATGTAGCCCACTCCTGGTTCTCAAGATTCATTGTGATACCTACGCCTGCCATTGCATTCTGTAAGTACTCACCTATAGCCTTGTGACCTTCACTTGTGTTGTAGATATATGTAAGTACAGGAAAATCAGTGAACTTTCCTGATGTTTCATCATATGTGTAATACTTCTTTAAAATCTCTACAGCTTCATTGAAATTGTCTGTATAAGCATCTGCTGATACATTGTAATAGCCGTCAAAGTCACTACTTGCACCGACATTCTTGTAGAACTGGCTGCCGTCTGCATCTGTAAGCCCCATAGCTACAAAAGAAGATGCCGGAAGCTCTCCGCCCTGTGCAATATCATTTACGATATAGTTACGGTCAAAGAGAAGTCCTATTGCTCTACGTATCTCAGCCTTTGCATTCTCATCATCTGCATAAGGGCTGCCTGCAGGAAGAATATCTTCATTTATATTCCAGCAAACATAATATGTACCCAGCTGGCCTGCAATAACAAACTGATCCTTGTACTCTGCCTTAACGCTTTCAATCTCGTTTGTAGGAACATCATCAATAAGCTGCCAGTCACCATTCTTGAAATTGGTCAGCATGTTGTTCTGATCATCGGAGAGATAGAAATTGATGGTATTCATCGTTATCTTGTCAGCGTCAACGAAAGAATCATTCTTTTCAAGAGTGATCAGGCTGTTGTGCTCCCATGCTGCCATCTTGTAAGGACCGTTGCATACATATGTGGAAGGATCTGTTGCCCATGCTTCGTTGGAAACTACATCTTCACGTACAGGGAAATATGTAGGGAAAGCAAGAAGCTCATTCCAATAAGGTACGGGGTTATAAAGAGTTACAACAATGGTCTTGTCATCCGGTGCCTGAACATTAAGCTTTGCATCAGGATTAACAGGAGTACCGTCTTCATTTACATCAGCCACTTCATCATAGCCGTCAACTACTTCAAACATATATCCGTAGTCAGCAGCAAGTTCTGCGGAAGCAGCACGGTTCCATGCATATACGAAATCGGAAGCCTTTAAGTCCTGTCCGTCAGACCACTTGAGTCCGTCACGGAGTGTGTAAGTGTAAGTTATTGTACCGTCTGCATTCTCTACGCCTTCAGGAAGCTCAACTGCAGCATCAGGAACTATCTCCATTACGCCGCTGTCATTCATCTCCCACTTTGAAAGTCCTGAATACAGGTGTACAAGCAGTGTTGCGCCGTCAACAGCAGAGTTAAGTGCCGGATCGATAGTATCAGGTTCGGAACCGATACATACGTTGATGGCACTACCTGCAGACGAGTTGCTGCCCGGAGTCGCTTCGCAGGCTGTAAGAGCAGTTACAGCCATGACGCCGGTCAGAGCCATTGCCAAAAATCTCTTTTTCATAATTTTCCTCCTTCTGCCGCATTAGACGGCTTTAAACTGTATATTATCCGCATGAAAAACATCACACGGTAAATACCTTATTATATCTTCCCCTCTTCAACCAGATGGCATGCCACAAAATGCCCGTCTCCCATATCCTTAAGCTCAGGCATTGACTCTGCGCATTTATCACATGCATGAGGGCACCTAGTCCTAAAGGGACATCCACTGGGTGCATTAAGCGGACTGGGAATGTCTCCGGAAAGCACTATCCTTTTATTCTCCCTGGCAGTCTTGGGATCAGGTACCGGAACTGCTGAAATAAGGGACCTTGAATAAGGATGCAGCGGATGGTCATATATCTCTTCTGCATCTGCAAGCTCAACCATCCTGCCAAGGTACATAACAGCTATCCTGTCACTTATGTGCCTTACAACCAGCAGGTCATGGGCTATAAACAGATACGTAAGCCCCAGCTTTTCCTGAAGCTCGTCAAACATATTTATTACCTGGGCCTGTATGGAAACATCCAGCGCTGATACAGGTTCGTCACAGACTATGAAGCCTGGCTTTAATGCTAAAGACCTTGCAATTCCTATACGCTGCCTCTGTCCTCCGGAAAACTCATGGGCATAGCGGGATGCATGCTCACTGTTAAGTCCCACATACTCCATCAGCTCTAAAATACGGTCACGCCTTTCCTGGCTTGTGGAATACATCTTATGTATGTCCAACGGCTCGGCAATAATATCTGCCACGGTCATACGGGGATTCAGTGATGAATACGGGTCCTGGAAAACCATGGTTGCCTTCTTCCTGAAATCCTCCAGGCTCTTTTTGTCCCCTATTTTTACACCATCATACCATATTTCCCCGGCCGTGGGTTTATAAAGATGCAGTATGGTCCGTCCTACGGTAGTTTTTCCGCAGCCGGACTCTCCTACTAATCCTAAAGTTTCACCCTTCTTTATGGTAAAAGAAACATCATCCACTGCCTTAAGTGGCCTGGATTTGAAAAAACCTTCGCTTATATCAAAATACTGTTTTAAATGCTTAACCTCAACGAGAGGCATATCCTGCTTTTTTTCTTCTGACATTATGCCTCACCGCCTTCCATATCTTTTTTTACATTCATCCAGCATGCCGCCGCATGAAGATCATTTATCTGCATTCGTTCGCACTTTTCCCTAAGACAGATCCTCATAGCTGCATCACATCGGGGCGCAAATGCACAACCCTTAGGCATATTCAGAAGGTCAATGGGCGTACCGGTTATGGGCTTAAGCCTTTCCTTGCCGCCGTCAGCCGTAGGTATCGAACGTAAGAGTCCCTTTGTATATTCATGACACGGATTGTAAAAGATTTCGTCAGCACTTCCCTGCTCACATATTGCGCCGGCATACATTACTATCACTTCGTCGCACATCTGAGCCACTACACCAAGGTCATGGGTAATCATGATGATAGCCATTCCCAGTTCTTTCTGAAGTGATTTCATAAGCTCTAATATCTGTGCCTGAATCGTTACATCCAATGCGGTTGTAGGCTCGTCCGCTATCAGTATGTCAGGCTCGCAGGCAAGCGCCATTGCAATCATGACACGCTGTCTCATACCACCGGAAAACTCATACGGATACTGGTTCATTCTCTTTTCCGGCTCATTAACATTAACCAGGCGGAGCATCTCCAGAGCCCTTTCCCTTGCCTGTTCTTTATTTCTGTCAGTATGAAGAAGAATAGCCTCCATCAGCTGATGTCCTATCGTATATGTAGGATTTAAGCTTGTCATAGGATCCTGGAAAATGATCGAAATCTTATTGCCGCGAATGGACTTCATGACCTTTTCCCCGGAATCTACAAGTTCCTGGCCACGGAATTTTATAGAGCCTGAAACTATCTTTCCGGATCCTGCCAGTATCTGCATTATGGAATAAGCGGTCACGGACTTTCCTGATCCCGACTCGCCCACTATTCCGAGGACCTTGCCTTCATCAAGGAAAAAGGACACGCCGTTGACGGCTTTTACCTCGCCGGCATCCGTAAAGAAGGAGGTATGCAGATCTCTTACTTCAAGCATGCTCATCTGTTTTTCCTCCTTTAAGTATTGAGTTTCGGATCAAACGCATCGCGCAGTCCGTCACCGAAAAGATTAAGCGACAGCACGATAAGCGAGATCACGATAGCCGGTATGACCATTCTATAGGGATACGAACTAATGCCATTCAATGCATCAGATGCAAGCGAACCAAGGGACGGCATAGGTGCATTAACACCTAAGCCAATGAACGAAAGATAACTTTCCGTAAATATCGCACTGGGAATCTGCAGTGCCACAGAAATAAATATAACACTCATACAGTTAGGAAGCAGATGACGGCTTATAATCCAGCCTCCCCTTGCTCCCGCAGCCTTTGCTGCAAGCACATATTCCTGCTCACGAAGAGACAGCATCTGTCCCCGTATAAGCCTCGCCATTGAAACCCAGTAAAGAATACCAAATACGATAAAGAGACTTATGATATTGGAACCTATGGCCTCAAGAATAGTGCCTTCTATAGCAGTCCCAAGCACCAGCTTAAGCACCGATGCAAGAAGTATTACCATAAGCATATCAGGCAGCGAGTATATGATATCCACCACCCGCATTATGAAAAGATCCACCTTACCGCCACAGTAACCTGATATGGCGCCCACCGTAAGTCCGATCACAAGAACTATAAGGCTTGCAAAGAAACCTACAGCCAGGGATATACGGGTTCCATATACAATGCGGATAAAATAATCACGGCCTGCAGAGTCCGTTCCGAACACATGGGGGAAAACGCTCTCCCCTGCATCTATCAATGCTTTTTCTGAATTACTGTACTGGAAAGGTTTCAGATTGTTAAAGGAAGAGTCCATGGGCTGACCCGGTACATTTCCCAGCATACTGTCATAGGAATAAGGCCAAAACATTGGAAGGAATATGGCCGCAAGGGTGATCAGAACTATAACGATAAAGCTTACAAATGCAACTTTATTCTTGATAAGCCTCTTTACGCCGTCCTTAAAAAAAGTGGTAGACGGACGCATCTGAACAATATACGCCTTCTCCTCATCTGTCGCAGGAATAAGGTCATCCACATCAATATGCATGGTTATTTTTTTCTTGCTGCTTTCTTCCATCAGTTTTTATCTTTACTCCAGAGTAATCCTGGGATCCACGATCTTGTACATGATGTCGCTTACCAGGTTCATTATAACTATCAGTGTTGCAAGTATTATAGTGGTACCCATTATCATGGGATAATCACGGCCTGTAATGCTTGTAATGAATGCACGGCCGATGCCCGGCACCGCAAATATCTGTTCCACAACCAGGGATCCAGTTACGATATACGCAAGCATGGGACCGAAATATGTAATAACAGGCAAAAGAGAATTCTTAAGTGCATGACCGAAAATTATTTTAAGATATGGAACGCCTTTTGCCTTGGCAGTACGGATATAATCCTGGCCAAGAACATCCAGCATTGATGATCTGGTAAGCCGCGTAATGTAAGCCATCGGAGAAAGTGATAGCGTGATTATTGGAAGAATAAGACCGCCTGACGCAGCTCCGTTCGCCGGAAAAATATGGAACTTAACCGTAAACAGAATTAGTAGCAGCGATCCCATTATAAAACCCGGCATTGAAACAAAGGCCGTAGTCAGTACCATGACTATCCTGTCCATTATGGTATTCCTGCGCAGTGCCGCAACAGCGCCAAGGACAATCCCTGATATAAGTGCTATCACAGCCGCAACAAGGCCTATAAAAGCCGAGGTCTTCATTCCGTCGAATATGACATCCGTAACGGTCCTGCCCCTCTGCTTAAGGGAAGGGCCGAAATCAAACTTGGTAACAATGTCTTTAAGGTACGTGACATACTGGACAAATAAGGGCTTATCAAGGCCGTATTTGGCCTCAAGGGCCTTCTGTGCAGCTTCGGATATAGCTTTTTCTCCTAGAAACGGTCCGCCCGGCACTGCATGCATAACAAAAAATGTCACCGTGATAACAACCCACACGGTTACGATAGCCAATATAATTCTTTTTATTATGTATGCCACGGTCTTGCTATTCATTTTTTATTCCCTATATATTACCTTCTTCATTGCATCCATATGCTTTTTTACCTGCGACAGATACTCTTCCTTGGAGAAACTCCCGGAATGGTATCCGTTCATCAACAAGGTTTCCATAGTATAGTCAAGCATATCCGTAAGAAGATAGTAATCATCATACTTACGCAAAGCCCTATAGTCAGCTTTTAGCAGTAGTTCTTGCATCATATCATTATAGCGTTCTTTTACATCCGCAATGTCATCCTCTACATCAGGATCCTCTTCCCTTAAAACTTCACATATGAAAAGCGGCATATATGGATATTTGTCGATCATCCGCATCTTACAGACCTCGAACTTAATCCTTACATCAAAATAATCCTCGCCGTCTTCTATACTGCACATGGAAAGCTCAAGCATTGCATACTTTAAGGCATATGCCGCAACAAAGGAATAAAGTCCTGCCTTGGTATCAAAATAATGAAACCATAAACCTTTGCTCACTCCGGATGCTTTTACCATATCATCCGTACTGGCATGTCTGTAGCCGCACAATGCAAATATCTGCATTGCACCATTTATCATGGTGTCTTGTTTTTCCTTTTTCAGTGTATAGAACTTATCGTTCATACATTCCCCCGTATCACCATATTATTATTGTCCAAAGCTTAAGTCAAATTCTGATATATATTAACATAACTTGGGAAACAATTAAAGTATATCGGGATAAAAATCCTTTTATTTTTTTAATTTTTATATTAAAATGTATGAGAATAATTTATGAAAAAAAAACCTAATATAATCCTATAAACGAAAGGAGTTTTGACCATGTCAAAAAAGACAAAGAAAGTATTAACATTTTTCGTTATCGCAGGCCTTGTTGCAGGTATAGTTGCTGCTGTAATCTATTTCCTTAACAAGAAATCAAAAGAAAGCTCACTTGATGACCTCGATGATTTTGATGACCTTGATGATTTTGACGATGTGGTTTCCCGTGATTATGTAAACCTCGATTCCAAGTCAGAAGAAAAAGACAGTGACGATGATGACAAAGCTGAAGAGTCAGATGACGATGACAACGATGATGATGTTGATTCTGCCGAAGGCGCAACACAGGAAGAATTCTTTAACGACTGATAACATCGCTCCTGCAATTTTTACATCGAATTATAAAAAAACGATCGTAAGATCGTTTTTTTTTTTAGTCCAGCTTTATTCTTCGCGATGGATCTTTTCCTTGAGAATCACTATTACATCCGACGCATTTTCCTTCTGAAATCTGGTTGCTTGACTGGAATTAACCACTTCCTGAAGTAGCCTATAGGACTCAGCCTCGGCAGTTTCCGTTTCAAATCCAAGGATACCAATCAGATAATCAAGCGTCGCAGTATTTAATCCCTTATCGCCACCGGGTCCTGCTGCATATGGTGGTACCTCTTCTGTCCTTGCTTTCAGGAATCCCTCCCGGGCATTCTTTAAGTATTCCTTCTCCTGCGTCCGATACAGCGTCATATCCTTGAGTTTCTCACTTTCAGGAATCTTCTTATTCTCCAGGTCATCCTGCATATTTCTGAGGAGCCACGCAGTCTTCATACAAATATATGCTTTTTCACTGTTCTTACCATGACGAACAACAGCATTAAGCAATGCCATCTTATACCTGGTAAGAGCCTGGTCATATGTGATTATACTTCCCGACAAGTTAGGATTCGTGAACTTAGTGGATATATTCTTCCTTATGAGATCCCTGTAAGTTTTCGGAAGCGCTCCGTAAAACCTGGGTAATACGGCATAACCACAGCTTGAGCAGAGTATTACATCATATTTTGCCACGTCAATATGCTCATACAAAGGTCTTAAATCCCTATCCTGTGACAAAAGCTTTGCTTTTCCGGCCCTGATCATGCGCTGCTTGAACCTATTTCCACACACCGGACATTCAAAAGTCTTGTCATAAAGGAAATCCTCTTCCCTGATGACAACCTCCTCTTTCTTCACTTCTTCCTTTTTATTCGATTCCTCTTTCTTATCCTCAAAGAGAGAAACCCCTTCAAGGTTTCCAAGTCCAAGATCACCTAAGCCGTCAAGTAAACCCATATTTCCTCTTTTCTGCCACATTTTATGGCTATGCGATTAGATGTATCATATGATTTGTGATACAATCTATATCTCGCTAACAGTTAATTATTATTATCATGAAACAGGCAGTTTAAAGGAACTCTTAAGCCCTACTATCCTGTTAAATACCGGTGCCCCTTCCTTTGAATCCCTGAAATCCACCGTAAAGAATCCGTTTCTTACAAACTGGAATGACTCAAAAGCTTTTGCGTCCCTAAGCGAAGGCTCAAGGTAGCAATCCTTAAGAACCGTAAGAGAATTCTCGTTTATGTTCATCTTGCCGGTCTCTTCGTCATATACTTCCTTGCCCTCTTCAATAAGGCTCTCATATAACCTTACTGTAGCCTGGAATGCCGTAGATGCATTTACCCAGTGGATGGTTCCTTTTACCTTACGCTCAACTTCCCTGCCATCCTGCTTTGTCTCAAGATCATAGGTACAGTGTACAGCGGTGATATTTCCGTTCTCATCCTTGTCACAGCCTGTGCATTTTACAAAATACGCATTCATGAGACGGACTTC
Source organism: Lachnospiraceae bacterium AB2028 (assembly GCA_000621425.1). Taxonomy (GTDB): domain Bacteria; phylum Bacillota; class Clostridia; order Lachnospirales; family Lachnospiraceae; genus NK4A136. Next base: position 484,257 of record KK211275.1, on the reverse strand, counting down.
ATTTCCGGGGAAAAGTCTGTAATATTTCTTAGGTGGCTCTTCCATGAAGTCATTTCTTTCTATGTAAAGCTCACGCCCAAAAGGAAGCTCCCTGGTGCCTAATGTTTCATTCTCCGGATTATTGACTGCGGTAAGCATCTCAGTCTGCCCTTCGGGATAGTTATCGATGATAAGCTTAACCGGGTCAAGTATTGCCATTACCCTGGGTTTGGAAAGCTTTAAGTCTTCCCTTACGCAGTATTCAAGCATAGCCATATCAGAAGATGAATTAGCCTTGCTCACGCCCGAAAGCTCAACGAATCTCCTGATGGATTCAGGGGTATAGCCCCTGCGCCTGAGAGCAGCTACGGACACAAGTCTGGGATCATCCCAGCCGTCAACTACGCCATCCTCAACTAACTTCTTTATGTAACGCTTTCCGGTGACTACTCCGGTCAGATACATCTTGGCGAATTCTATCTGCCTGGGCGGATGCGGATATTCAAGTTCCTCAACAACCCAGTTATATAAAGGCCTGTGATCCTCGAATTCAAGGGTACAAATGGAATGTGTGATACCTTCTATTGCATCTTCAATCGGATGTGCAAAATCATACATAGGATAAATGCACCACTTGTCCCCTGTGTTGTGATGCGTCATATGAGCCACCCTGTATATTACGGGATCCCTCATATTGATATTAGGGCTGGACATATCGATCTTTGCCCTGAGCACAAGGCTTCCGTCAGCATGCTTTCCATCCTTCATTTCCTCAAAGAGACGAAGGTTATCCTCTACGCTCCTGTCCCTGTTGGGATCATTTTTTCCTGCCTCTGTAAGGGTGCCTCTGTATTCCTTTATCTCATCAGCAGAAAGCTCGGAAATATAAGCCTTCCCCTTCTTTATGAGCTTTACAGCAGCATCATGCATCTGGTCAAAATAATCAGATGCAAAGAAAAGCCTGTCCTCCCAATCGGCCCCAAGCCACTTGATGTCTTCCTTTATAGCCTCTACGAATTCCGGCTTTTCCTTGGTGGGATTAGTATCGTCAAAACGCATGTTGAATTTGCCGCCGTATTCCTTGGCAAGGCCGTAGTTTAAGATTATGGACTTAGCATGTCCTATATGAAGATAGCCGTTGGGCTCCGGCGGAAACCTTGTATGTACGGTATCATAAACACCTTCTGCCAGATCCTTATCTATCTCTACTTCGATAAAGTTACGGGACCTTTTCTCTTCTTTTTCTTCGCTGTTGATAATCTCTTCTGCCATGATTTTTTGTCCTTTAATAAAATAATTATTAACACGGCTGTTTTGTGATTAGCACTCCACAATCCGCCTAAATATCTTATCACAAAGAAAGCAGGTTTTCCACTATACAAAAGCTGATGAATAAAAAATAATACAAATTTTTTTTATTTTCTGTTATCCTATCCAATGTGTGTCAGACAGCCGGCAAAGCCATCTTGTTTTATATTAGGATAAAAACCGACCTATGTCTCCACGCAACATCTATGCAAGGCCGAAAAAACGGCAGAAAGGAAAAATGGGTAAGAAATGAAAACACGCAAGATTGTCGCAATCGTAATAGCTGTACTTGTCTGCTTTGTAGTGGCTATAACCTGCCTTTCAGGCATTTATACCATAACAGAGTCACAGCAAGGTGTCGTATGCACATTCGGACAGCCCACCGGCATAGCAACACCCGGACTGCATTTCAGGATTCCTTTTGTACAGGAAGTCATTAAGGTTGATACCACCATCAAGGGTTTTGATGTGGGCTATACTACCCAGGATGTCTATAACGCAGATGGCAGCTCCACTCCGGAATATACATCCACGGCCGATTCCATGATGATCACATCGGATTATAACTTCATAACCGTTGATTTCTACGTGGAATACCGTGTTACAGATCCCACCAAGAAGGTCTTCGCATCCCAGGATCCCGAACTGATACTTAAAAATATCGTTCAGAACAGCGTGCGTACTACCATCGGTTCCTATACAGTTGACTCTGTGCTTACCACAGGCAAGAACGAGATACAGTCAAATATCTTTACAATGATAACCGAGAAACTTGATACCTACGACTTAGGAATACAGCTGGTATCCATAAGCATGCAGGATGCTGAGCCCCCTACAGTTGAGATTTCAGAAGCTTTTAAGGCTGTTGAAACTGCAAAACAGGGAAAAGAAACTGCGGTAAACAACGCAAACAAATACCGCAACGAGCAGATCCCTGCCGCAAACGCTGAAGCCGACAGGATAATCCAGGAGGCCGAAGCTATGAAACAGGAGCGCATAAACGAGGCTAACGGACAGGTTGCAAGATTCCTTGCCGAATATGATGAATATGTGAAATTCCCCGAGATGACAAGACAGCGTATGTTCTATGAAACAATGGAAGAAGTACTGCCCGGTATGAAGATTGTTATCGAATCCGCTGACGGCGAAGTACAGACACTGCTTCCCCTGGACAGTTTCTATGACAGTGGAAACAGTTCCAGCTCTCCTACCATAGACGACCTGATCAATGCGCAGAAGGAGGATGAATAATAATGGATAACGCTAATAAAAAAGTAGAAAAAGTAAAAAACGCAAATGACGTCGCTAAGGGCATCATTACGAAAATTATAATTGCATTTGTATGTTTAGTATTATTAGTAATTCTCAAATCATCCATAGTCGTTACTTACCCTGACGAATACCAGCTCATCAGGCGTTTCGGCGAAGTAGTAAGGGTTACTACAGAGCCCGGATTAAGTTTCAAGGTGCCTATCATAGACAGCGCAACACGTCTGCCTAATGAACTGCTGATATACGACCTTCCTGAATCAGATGTCATCACATCCGATAAAAAGACAATGATCGTTGATTCATATGTACTGTGGCATATTACAGATCCCCTGCTCTTTGTGCAGTCACTTAACGGTTCCACACAGAATGCAGAGGCCAGGATCAATACCACAGTCTACAATGCAACAAAAGTGGTCATTTCATCCATGACACAGAACGAAGTCATCCAGTCCCGTGACGGAAAGCTTGACATCACTCTGGCAGAGCCCACTGATGAAGAAAGCGTATCATCAAATGACATAACGGTGGATACTCCCGAAACAGTTGAAATCAAGTCACTGACAGAACTCATAATGGCCCAGATCAATTCAAAAGAAACCCAGTACGGCATCGTGATAGATACCGTGGATGTAAAGAAACTTGACCTTCCCGAGTCCAACAAGGAAGCCGTATATACCAGAATGATTTCCGAAAGAGAAAATATTGCTGCCCAGTATACAGCTGAAGGCCAGGAAGAAGCCCAGATGATCATCAACACCACTGACAGGGAAACGTCAATCCTTAAGTCAACAGCATCTGCCAAGGCTGAGATACTCATTGCAGAAGGTGAAGCCGAATACATGCAGATCCTCTCAGATGCTTATTCAGATCCTGAAAAAGCTGAATTCTATGCTTTCGTAAGGTCCCTGGATGCACTAAAGGCATCCATGAAAGGAAGCAAGGATAAGACAGTCATCCTGAGCGCTGACTCACCTATTGCGAGAATCTTTTACACAGGTCAATAAACAACCGTAACATATAACAACAAAACGCCGGCTCACATATGAGCCGGCGTTCTTTTTTACTTTAATCCCGATAGATTTAACGGACTTCTATTTAGACGAATTCCTGCTCTCAAGATATATCAGCAACACGTTTACATCTGCAGGGCTGACACCGCTTATCCGGGACGCCTGACCTAAATTCTCCGGCCTGAATTCCTTAAGTTTTTGTCTTGCCTCAAGTCGAAGGCTCGTGACAGCATCATAGTCGATATCCACAGGAATGCGCCTTGTCTCCATCTTCTTGAAATGCTCTACCTGCTGTTTCTGGCGCTTTATATAACCTTCATACTTGACCTCGATATTGATCTGATCGTTTACTTCCTTAAAGAACTTATCCCTGCATTCTGCAGAAATCACATCATAATGTGCCCGGCTGTCAGTATCATCTCTGCCTATGCTGTCAGTTTCTTCCCCATCACCGAAAACCGCAGCTGCAAATCTCCTGTAAATTTCTTCCCTTTCATTATCTAACGCTGATACTTTCTCGTAATCAAGCTCAGGCCTGCATATAAGTTCAGCAAGGGAAGTATTCTTTTTAACATCAGCCGAACCTAAGGAATTCAACACATCGCATATACTCTTAGCAGCACCCACGTAGGTGTCAAACATGCGCTGTTTTTCAGACTCTATTATCATCTGTTTCTTCTCAGTATATTCGTACTGTTCCGCGCTTATGAGGCCTGATTCAAAACCGTATTTCCTAAGCCGCATATCCGCATTGTCCTGCCTGAGCAACAGCCTGTATTCAGCCCGAGATGTCATCATACGGTAAGGTTCCCTGTTTTCTTTGGTAACCAAGTCATCTATAAGGACACCTATATATGCCTCGGAACGATCAAGTATAAGTGGTTCCCTGTCTTCAATCATTCTCACCGCGTTTATGCCAGCCATAAGGCCCTGGGCAGCCGCCTCTTCATATCCACTGCTACCGTTGAACTGACCGGCACAAAACACACCCTTTATAGACTTCAATTCCAAGGAAAGCTTAAGCTGTCCGGATGCCAGACAGTCATATTCTATTGCATAGGCATTACGTACCATACGGCAATGTTCAAGTCCCGGAACCGTCCTGTACATTTCCAACTGCACATCCTCCGGAAGAGATGAACTCATGCCACCTATGTACATTTCATTCGTATGAAGTCCCTCAGGCTCTATAAAGACCTGATGTCTCTCCTTGTCAGCAAATTTAACTACTTTATCCTCGATTGATGGACAGTACCTGGGGCCGGTCCCCTCTATAATTCCTGCATAAATCGGCGAACGGTCAAGATTAGCCCTTATTATCTTATGGGTTTCTTCGTTGGTATATGTCAGGTAACAGTCAGCCTGCTTAATCTGCACTGATTCAGGATCCGTGGAAAATGAAAAAGGCACTACCTTTTCATCTCCGTGCTGTGGCTCCATCTTGCTATAATCAAGGCTGCGTCCGTCCATCCTGGCAGGAGTCCCGGTCTTAAACCGTCTGAGTACCACACCATGCTCTTCCAATGATGCCGAAAGTGAATTTGCCGGCTGAAGGCCGTTTGGCCCCGTATGCACTATGGATTCCCCTGTAAGGCATCTTGCCTTAAGATATGTTCCGCTGCATATGATAAGAGCCCTACACTCATAAAAAGCGCCTGTGGCAGTCCTGACGCCCCTGATAATGCTCGTGCCGTCTTCATCTTCAGTTTCTATCTCGCATACTTCTGCCTGCTTTATAATCAGGTTATCCTGCTCCTCAAGCACATGGCGCATTGCCCTTGTATATTCCTGCTTATCAGCCTGGGCTCTGAGCGAATGTACAGCCGGTCCTTTTGATGCATTAAGCATCTTGGATTGAATGAAAGTCTTGTCTATATTGCGACCCATCTCACCACCAAGGGCATCCAGTTCCCTCACAAGATGTCCTTTAGACGAACCACCCACATTAGGATTGCAGGGCATAAGGGCTATGGAATCCACGCTTACAGTAAATATCACTGTAGACAATCCGTTTCTGCTGCACGCAAGGGCAGCCTCACATCCTGCATGTCCCGCTCCTATGACGCAGACATCCACTTTCTCATGTATTTTATTTTTTAATACCCCGTTATCAGCGTTCATTCTTCCGTACCCTTTACTTTATACATTATGCGCAGCCTTTTTGCCTCATTTGCCTTAAATCCGAATTGTTCATAAAAAGGCACTTTATCCGGCAGCGCAGATAATTCAACAGCTATCTTAGTGCCTTCCACACCGTATGCTTGAACAAATTTAAGTATCTCGTCTATCAGTAGGCTGCCTATTTTTCTGCCCTGGTACTCAGGCCTTACTATCACGTCCTTGACATAATAACACATTCCTAAGTCACCTATAACTCTTGCCATAGCCACCACCGTATCACCTTCATATACGGATACCCTAAAAAGTGAATGATCCAATGCAAGGCATGTCTGTTCCAGAGAAGGCGCCGATGTCCATACAGAATTCCATAACGACAGGAATTCTTCTGCCGTAAGCACATTATATCTTACAGAAAGGCCTGATTCCGTTTCGTAACCATTAACGTCTGGCTCAGAAATTTCAGACTCAGCCACAGCTGCACCGGACACCGTTTCCGTAGCAGCAAGCCCGGTTGCTGCAGGCAAAGCTGATGCATCAGCAGTCCCGGATTCCTGAACCGTATCATCGGACTTAACCGTATCATTATCATCCTCCGTAGAAACATCAGGCAGCATCGCATCTTCTGCGTCATCTTTTTCCAGCTCAGCAATAGCCGCACTTACGCCTTCTGCTAACAGATCCATACACTCCTGCTCCTGCGGTATATCTTTCCTTATATCAACGCAGTTAGTTAAATGCAGTATGTAGCCGCAAAGAGCCATTGCTATACAGCAGATGCTCATTATCACATAGCACTTTACATACCAGTCCGTATGCCTCTGCACCAAGTATTCAATATATATTGCGCCGCCAAAACCGGCCGCAAAAAATACCCAGATTATCGGATGGTAAAATTTAAAGCCGTTGCCATTTACAGAACGGATGCTGTAAAAAATGACCACAGCTAAAAAGCAAAGCGCAGAAATCACCTGAATTATGCTGACAAATCCATTGCTCCTGAAATAAGACGAATCATAACGCATGCTGTCGCACACCACTTCAAGTGCAGAAAGCAGCAGCATAAACAGTATGAATGTAGATCCCTTATAGCTGCCTATGACCTGAAAGTCAGGATTGCGCCTTATGTAAAAAACTGATGTCAGTAAAAATATAATAAATAATCCTGCAAAAAGAACAAAGTATACGGCCAAACGGTATGAGCCATTGTTCCCATCCTCTGATACAAAAAGCGGAAAATAGGTCTGTCCTGAAAGCGTAAATACCATCTTGCTTCGTGCGGCTGTTCCAAAGCGGTCTGCAAGATATATTATGCCCATTCCAAGGGCAAGTCCCGGTGAGAACGCATCCAAAAGACGTCTCGTACCGCCGGAACCAATAAGACGTCCGCATAGGACTGCTGTGAGCAAAGCTGCCAAAAGTATTCCCGGCATATCATAGGATCCGTAAGAAAAATCACCTGTCCATAAGGAATAAAATGCATCTTCAGCACTTTTATATAGCTCAGAATGACTGTACCAGTGGATTGCTCTTCCGAAGAGCAGTGAGAAAAAGACCATAAAAGGCAGGCAAACAAACATTACATATCTTTTGCCACCGTGTGAAACAAGCAGGGAATATGAAACAGAAAACCACACAAACACAGCACATATCACGATCAGTGTGCTCCATCTTATCTGTGTATTTCCTATGAAGATTGCAACATTTTCCATACTTGCCAAAAACTATAATTTATTTTGTTTCCTCTGTTTCAGGAATAGCTGTTGAAAAATAGATTATATCGCTCACCATTCTTTCACTGGACCAGTCAACAGGATTTACAGGCTTGTCATTCATCACAAGCTCGGCTGTCTGTCCACCGTCTAATGCATAAGCTTTCTGACAGCCAAAATCATACATATACTGGGCTATGCTTCCGATCCTGCCTCCATCCGGTGTTGCCTTGGTATGATTGATATTCATCATGAAATAATGCAGCTCATCAATCTGACCTATGGCAGACCTTGAATAACCTTCATGTACCTGTCCTAAGGCATAATAGCCGATATTCTGTATTTCTCCCTCATCAACAAGTACCGGTCCAAAAGAAACCGCAAATAGCACATCATTTTCTTCAATGTATTCCTTTACCTCATCAGCATTCTTAAACTGGCCAGCCTTGGTAAAAAGCATTTCACCGTCAGTATTGAAATAGCAGGTATCTGTGGTTCTAAGTTCTGCCCTGCACAGTTCCCGCTGATAAACACAGATGCCATTCCCACGATATTTGTAATAATCGCCGTTAACAGCAAGGACCGCATTGGCCTGGTGTGCTAGCGCAGAAGCGGTCTGCTCCACCGGAGAACCGAAAGTATCCATGGAAAGTTTCCTTCTAAGCTGCGACGGGTCTAATATCTTTACCTCCGCACAGGTACAGTACTCTCCGTTGATCCGCTGTCTCCAGGTAATTGCTAAAATGGTATCGTCACAGTAATAATTTATGTATGTCCCATGAACAATCTTGATAGAAGGGCTCCAGGACAGCTCCTGGTCCCCAAGAAGCTCCCAGGCAGAATCAACAACTTCCTGAACCTCTTCCGGATCATCAGTTTTTCCAAAAAGAGCCTGATTCGGTGCCGGTCCCCAAAGCGCCTCCTCTGCCACCACATAAGTCTTCGGTATATATATCACTTCGCTCAAGGCATCACTCTTTGCATTGTCGCAGAAGGTTTCCGTATTTTCCGTACCTCCGCTAAGAACATTCTTAAGTTCGTCGTCCATTATGATCTGCCATTTTCCATCTGTATATTCCAATTCCACCTGCAAAAGGTCAAAGCTGTAAAAATAACTTTTTCCTCCGCCAACGACTGACATTACGGCACGCTCATACATACTGTCCGTTATGCCATCTAAATAATTGTTTTCTTCATCATAAACTTCATCCTTGGCATGTGACTGTACATATTCATCTAAATTCGTCATAGTTGCTGCTTTAACATCCTGTCCGGTGGACGCCATATTGAAATATCTGACCCTGACATTCTGGCTTGCCTTTAACCCCGTGATTAGCGGTTCTCCTATCATTTCATAGCGATAGCCTTCCCGAAGCCTTTCAAAATAACATTTTTCTATGTCATTTTCAGGTGCCTTTTCTACACCGTAGGCTGCCATAGAATTCGTAAGTGCATGTGCCGATCTGTAATCTTCAAGGCATATATCAGTAAAAAATTCATTTACTACAGCTTTAGGATTCCCATTAGGATGAAGGGATACAGTTCCTGCGAAAGGCGCCATTACAAAAAGATACACCGCAGCAAAAAATACGATAAGCCCCGATGCAGCTGCAAAGAACCTTATTTTTTTCTTTATGGACAAAAACAGAACGACAATAAAAGAAACTAATGCAAGAATTCCTATCGCATAGACATATTGCCTGACTTCAGAAGGCACAATAGCAAAGGCTCCCTGAATGCTCAGCAGCGCCTCTGCTAATATCATCATTATTCCGGAATATAACTTTCCCATAAACTCCCTCAGCTGGATATTTTCCGAACTGACCTTAAGGACCCTCACCCGGGATTTATTAAAACAAATCGCAACTTTGTTATTTTATCATAATTGCATTTTATTTTCACTTTACAAGGCATAAATTAATGACTAAAATAAATCTGTGAATCTTTTTATTCGCGACGATTCTTTCATAATCACTTCGCGTAGCCGCTAAAGGCGGCAGAAAGGGGAAAAATGAAATCAAAATTGACAATGTTAGCAAGTGCTGTCCTGCTGCTTATTGTAGGTGTAGCAATGATAATCTACCCCGCCGCATTCGTAACCGTAACAGTTAAGGTGCTCGGTGTTGTACTTGCAATAATCGGACTTGTAGGAATCATTTCAACCGTAATAGCAAAGAATTTTGGTGTATCCGGCATAACTACTATAGTAGGTTCGGTTGTTTCAATTATCCTCGGTGCAGTCATCTTCTTTAAACCGGAGCTGCTGACCACCTATGCACCTTATGTCATCGGCGGACTAATCTGTATCTACGGCATTATAAACATGATCCACTGCCTTGATATCAAAAAGAATACAGACAGAAACTGGGCTGTACCTCTTGCCCTGTCAGCCGTTGCAATACTTGCAGGAATCATCATCATTGTGTTTGTAGTACTCAATCCTGCGATTGTCATGGATATACTGATCCGTATTGCCGGCATCATCGTTGTATACAGTGCTTGTGTAAGCATCTGGATCAACCTTATGAGAAAGGTTAAAAAAGACTGATCTCATTTTATTTTCTGCAGAATAATTAAAAAACCGGAGGCATCGAACCTCCGGTTTTACTTTATGCTTTTATTCGAAAATCTTATCTTCCGTTCAGCTTTTCTACAATCTTAGGCAGCTCTTCGTCAACAATGTCATTGTCAAGCTGACAGGTACCTGCATTAGCATGTCCGCCGCCGCCATACGACAGGCACAGGTCACCGATATTAACCTTAGATGCCTTGTTGATAATGGACTTACCTATCATAACTGCAGTATTCTGTCTGCGGAATCCCCATGCTACATGTACGCTCATCTCTACTTCAGGCCACATAGCATAAACCATGAAACGGTTTCCTGTATAGATAGGATCCTCTTCACGAAGGTCTACAACAGCAACCTTGTCATAAATCTTTGTTACTTTCTCAAGCTGAGCCTTGAAAAGTTCCTGCTGTTCAAAGTACATATCAACTCTTTCCTTTACATCAGGAAGAGCAAGTACATCGTCAATCGTGTGATCCACACAGTAATCAATGAGTTCCATCATAAGGTCATAGTTTGAAATCCTGAATGAATGAAATCTTCCAAGTCCTGTTCTTGCATCCATAAGGAAGTTCATAAGTACCCAGCCCTTAGGATCAAGGATCTCATCACGGTTAAAGTCTGCACTGTCGCCTTTGTCAACAGCTTCCATTATCTCATCGGAAACCCTTACGAATTTTTCCTTGCCGCCATAATAATCATATACAACCCTGGCTGCGGACTTTGCATCACCATCAATAATAAACCGGCCTTCCCAATTCTTATCCTTGCATCTTTCCAGCTCACTTTCGTGATGGTCGAATGCTATGCCAACCCTGTCATCAAAGGGAAGATTCGTGGTGATGTCATTAGACGTGATATCGATCTTGCCGTCCTGAACATCCTTGGGATGAACGAACTTGATCTCATCGATAAGATCGATCTCCTTCAAAAGCATCGCACAAACAAGTCCGTCAAAGTCGCTCCTTGTAACCAGTCTCTTTTTCATGCCGTCTCCGTTCCGGGTAATCCCCTCATTTATTATGCTTCTCTAATAGCAGAAAAACCTGCTATTACCACACATTAAAATCTTGTATATTTTAACATTATTTTTTTATTATATCAAGAATGTTATGTAAACGTTCACATCTTATTTACAAAAATCATTCTTCCGAAACAGCAGGATTTACATACTCCTCTATAAGTGCATATACATCTTCGAGCCCCTGCTTCGAAACAGACGAAAACGGTATCAGCACATCTTCCTGCTTAAGCCCTAAAGCGTCACGCAGCATCTTTTTATGCTTAGCCAGCTGACTGCGTTTTATCTTATCTGCTTTTGTGGCAATTATCACTGGTCTATACCCCTGATATACAACCCACTCATACATCTGTAGGTCATTCTTCCCAGGTTCATGTCTTATATCAATCAGCAGAAATATTAGCTTAAGCTGCTTTGATGTATGAAGATAGTTTTCAACCATCCGTCCCCACTTGGCAGCTTCGGCCTTTCCTGCCTTGGTGTATCCATAACCCGGAAGATCTACAAGGTAAAACTCTTTATTTACATTGTAATAATTTATGGTCTGGGTCTTGCCAGGTTCAGAGCTGGTGCGTGCCAGTGACTTCCGCTGAACAAGTGAATTTATCAGAGAGGACTTCCCTACATTGCTCTTTCCTGCAAAAGCAAATTCCGGCAATTCATTTTCCGGTAAGGTACTCGTTATACCACATACGCATTCCAGTTCAACATTCTTTATCTTCATACAAAAGCTCTTTCAACCACTTCATCCATGTGCTTTACAAATATCAGATCCATACCGTCAAGTATCTCAGCATCAATTTCCTCAACATTGCGACGGTTTTCGTCAGGCAGGAGTACTGTCTTTATCCCAATAGTCTTAGCAGCAAGTATCTTTTCCTTCAATCCCCCTACAGGCATTACATTTCCCCTAAGAGATATTTCACCGGTCATAGCAAGCTTCCTGTCGACCTTCTTCCCTGTAACAGCAGAAAGTATGGCTGTTGCCATCGTAATACCAGCACTGGGACCGTCTTTAGGAACCGCACCTTCCGGAAGATGAACATGTATGTCATGATTCTGGAAAAACTCCTTTTCCACATTCCACTTCGGTGCAACAGACCTCACATACGAAAACGCAGCCATGGCAGATTCTTTCATCACATCTCCAAGCTGGCCAGTAAGGGAAAGATCACCTTTTCCCGGAAGGATGTTTACCTCCACTTGAAGAGTTGTACCTCCAACAGAAGTCCAAGCCAAGCCCCTTGCAATACCCACCTCATTTTTCTTGTTCATCTGTTCAGGCGGGAACTTAATCTTCCCCAGATATTTTTCAAGGTTCTTTGCCGTAACGGTTATCTTTTTTGAATCTTTATTCTCAAGTATCTCAACGGCAGCCTTTCTGCAGAGCTTAGATATTTCCCTCTCAAGCTCACGAACACCGGCTTCCCTGCAATAGCACTCAATTATCTTTTCTATTGCGCTATCGGAGATCTTAAGCTGTGAAGGCTTTACTCCGGTCTTTTCATAAGTCTTTTTTACCAAATGTTCCTTTGCAATATGGAACTTCTCATTATTGGTATATCCTGCTATATCAATAATCTCCATACGATCAAGCAAAGGCCTCGGAATGCCTTCTTCGTCATTTGCCGTGGCTATGAAAAGCACATCTGAAAGATCCTGGGACAACTCCACATAATGATCCCTGAAGTTTTTATTCTGCTCAGAATCAAGTACTTCCAACATAGCAGACGCCGTATCACCCCTGTAATCCTGGCTCATCTTATCTATCTCATCAAGGAGCATCAGCGGATCTTTTACCCCCGCACTCTTTAAGCCGGCAGAAATACGGCCGGGCATTGCCCCCACATATGTCTTCCTGTGGCCCCTGATCTCAGCCTCATCCCTTACGCCACCAAGGCATATACGCACATAAGGTTTTTCTGTAGCCTCAGCCACTGACCTCGCTATGGATGTTTTGCCTGTACCGGGAGGTCCTACAAGGCACAGTATGGCTGCATCAGATTTGCCTGTAAGCGTCCTTACAGCAAGATATTCAAGCACGCGCTCCTTTACATCCTTAAGCCCGTAATGATCCCTGTCCAGGATCTGCTTAGCCTTCTTTATATCGATCACATGGTCATAACCTTCAGACTTCTTATCCCATGGAAGTTCAAGAAGAGTCTCTATATACGCCCTCTCCATGGCACCTTCCTGGCTCATGCCACCATTCTGTTCAAAGTGGCGGATTTCTTTTTTAAGCTTTGCCTTGACTTCGTCAGATGCTACCAGTGCCTCTGCAGCTTTCTTGTACTGTTCAACTTCCGAAACCTCATCCGGATCATCATTCAGTTCGCTCTGGATATAGCTTAACTGTTCGCGAAGAATATACTCGCGCTGGTGTTCATCCACCTGCCTGGAAATCTGCTCACTGATTTCTTTCCTTGCATTCATAATGCTCTTTTCATTCGAAAGAAGACCGATAAGTTTTTTGCACCTTAATTCAAGATCAACGGTCTGCAGAATATTCAGACGGTCCTTTTCTTCCAGCGGAAGATTTGCGCCAATATCATTAGTAAGCACATCCAGGTTCTTTATCTTCCTGAGCCTTTTAAACTCCCTGCTCCCCGGTGCACCATACTCCCTGAGAAGCTGCTCACACGCTGTGATAACCAGGCGCCTCAAAGCCTCTGCCTTTATTGCATCATCTATGGAAAAATCATTGTATTCTTCAACATGGCCAACGAAATATGCCGGATAATCTTCAAAATCCGTAAGCATAGCTCTCTGCAGACCGACCACCTGGACACGGACCACACCGTTATCCTGCCGGATGACCTGCGTTGTCTTTGCTATGGTGCCAATGCTTCCGTTATGTAGTACATCCGGAATACCTTTTTCATCATCCTCATCATTTGTCAAAGGATCTTTTCCGCCGGCAAGCATACCAATAATCTCAGCAAAATCAATCTCTTTGTTTTTCTTTTCAGCAATTTCACTCAAAAGAAAAAAGCGACCATCCGAAAGCATGGAAGCCTCAACGGCCCTTATAGACTGCTTACTGTCCAGATCGAACTGCATGGAACTACCGGGGAAAAGAACAAGGTTCTTTACCACGATAACAGGTATCTCATCAGGTGCAATCACAGTATTATTTGTTTTTTTTGCCTTTTTTTTTGCCATTTTTTCCTTAAAATTCAGGAAAGACCGCCGTGGCGGTCTTATTCCCACGGATATTCATCCGTATTATTCAGCTATTCGGTATGCGTAAAGCACTTCCAGCACCTTATGCATCCTTTTTCAGTTTCTTCTTCAAGTCAGCAGCCTCAGCATTCCTTACTACTGTAGGCTTTTCAGTACCTTCAGCAGCTGCCTTAGTAATGGTGCACTTCTGTATGGTGTCATCGGACGGAATCTCAAACATCACATCCATCATGATATCTTCCATAATGGACCTAAGTCCCCTGGCACCAATTTTCCTTTCAAGAGCCTTAGCAGCAATAAGCCTTACAGCTTCCTCGTTGAATTCAAGCTCTACATCATCTAAATCAAACAGGCTCTGGTACTGCTTTATGAGAGCGTTCTTAGGCTCAGTAAGTATCCTTACCAAAGCATCCTCGTCAAGGCCCTCTAACGTAACATTGATAGGCACACGGCCAATGAACTCAGGGATAAGTCCGAACTTGGTCAGATCCTGTGGTGTCACAGACTTAAGCAGTTCTGATACTTCAGCATTATTCTGAGATGTAATATCAGCCTTGAAACCGATCGCCTTTTTATTAAGCCTTTCGCCGATAATCTTGTCCAGTCCGTCAAAAGCTCCGCCGCAGATAAAAAGTATGTTTGTTGTATCTATCTGTATCAGTTCCTGATGCGGGTGCTTACGTCCGCCCTGTGGCGGAACAGATGCAACAGTACCTTCAACAATCTTTAACAGTGCCTGCTGTACGCCCTCACCGGATACGTCCCTGGTGATGGACACATTCTCGCCTTTCTTGGTAATCTTGTCTATCTCGTCGATATAAACGATACCATGCTCGGCAAGTTTTACATTATAATCCGCAGCCTGTATCAGCTTGAGAAGGATATTCTCAACATCCTCACCCACATAGCCGGCCTCTGTAAGAGTGGTGGCATCTGCTATTGCAAAAGGTACACCTATTATCTTTGCAAGAGTCTGTGCAAGGTAAGTCTTTCCTGAACCGGTAGGACCTATCATGAGTATATTGCTCTTCTGAAGTTCTACGCTGTCAAACTCTCCGGATTTTTTGCCTTCTTTTTCTTTTCTGAGACTCTCAGCAAGTATCCGCTTGTAGTGATTATAAACTGCTACCGCAAGGATCTTCTTTGCGTCATCCTGGCCTATAACATATTCATCTAAGAAACGCTTGATCTCGACAGGCTTAAGGAGCTTAAAGTCATCGCCAAAGCCTTCGCCTAATCCGATCTCGTCTTCGTCATCATCGTCAAACTCTTCGTTTATGATGCCCTGACAGGTTTCTACGCACTCATCACATATATATATGTCGTTAGGACCTGCAATGATCTTGCGGACAAGTTCCTGATTCTTCCCGCAGAATGAACACCTGATCTTTCTGGGATCCATTGTTTTTGCCATTATTTCTTATCCTTCTTATCATCTGCACCCGGACGCTTATCTATAACTTCATCAATAAGTCCGAATTCCATTGCTTCCTGTGCTGACTTCCAGTTGTCACGGTCCGTAGCGCTTACAAGCTCTTCATATGTACGTCCGCAGTTCTCAGCAAGGATGCGGTTCATCTTTTCCTTGGTCTTTATGATATGCTTTGCAGCTATCTCGATTTCAGTAGCCTGACCCTTTGTGCCGCCAAGGGGCTGGTGGATCATTATCTCCGCATTTGGAAGTGCATATCTCTTACCCTTTGTACCGCCCGCAAGAAGGAATGCACCCATGCTGGCAGCCATACCGATACAGTTGGTGCAGACATCGCATCTGATGAAGTGCATGGTATCATAGATAGCCATACCTGCAGTCACGGAACCACCGGGGCTGTTGATATAAAGCTGTATGTCCTTGTCAGGATCCTCAGCCTCCAGGAAAAGCATCTGTGCTACGATCAGGTTAGCCGTAACATCAGTTACTTCGCTTCCTAAGAAGATTATCCTGTCCTTTAATAATCTTGAAAAAATATCATAGGACCTCTCGCCGCGGCTGGTCTGTTCCACGACCATAGGCACTAAATCATTGTATATAGTTGACTCCATAATAGCCACCTCCTAAAATAAACGCTTAACAAAACCAAGATCAGTCTTCAACAGCATTATCAACAACTATTTCAAGAGCCTTCTTGATCCTGATATCCTTTCTGAAAGCTTCGATTTCACGCTTTGAAAGCATATTCCTTACTTCATCAACCTTCATGTTGTAGTTCTCAGCCATCTCCTCAAGCTCTTTTGTAAGGTCTTCCTCTGAAACCTCAATATTCTCTGCATTAGCAACTGCCTCAAGAGCAAGGCGTGATCTGATACGTTTCTCAGCCTGCGGCCGTGTCTGCTCAAGCATTATATCCTGGTTAAGACCTGTGTACTGATAGTACTGCTGGATGCTCATTCCCTGCATCATAAGCCTCTGGCTGAACTCGTCTATTGAACGGCGCGCATCAGTCTCGATCATTGCTTCGGGAACTTCAACAGTCATGCCCTCAACAAGTTTCTCTATAACAGCAGACTCTTTCTTATCCTTTGCTTCTGAAGCCTTCTTCTCCTCAAGTTTCTTGCGGATGTCAGCCTTGTATTCATCTACCGAGTCAAATCCTGCATCATCAGCGAAATCAGCATCAAGCTCAGGAACTTCTTTTTCCTTTACTTCGTGAAGCTTGCACTTGAATACTGCAGGCTTACCCTTAAGATGCTCAGCCTGATAATCCTCAGGGAAAGTAACATTTACATCAAACTCATCACCGGCCTTGTGTCCGATGATCTGCTCTTCGAAACCGGGAATGAATGCACCGGATCCGATGGTAAGGGGATGATTCTCAGCCTTGCCGCCTTCGAAAGCTACACCGTCAAGGAATCCTTCAAAATCGATTATAGCCTGGTCGCCGTCCTTAACCTCACGGTCAACAGCCACCATTCTTGACTGATCCTCCCTTTCCTTATTGATGCGTTCTTCAACATCCTCATCTGTTACCTCTGATGATATCTTCTCGATATGAACGCACTTGTATTCGCCGATCTCAGCAACAGGATTGAGCGCTACTGTAGCTGTGAAGATGAAAGGCTTTCCGGATTCCATCTGTACTACATCGATATCAGGTGAAGAAACTATTTCTTCTTCAGAATCATTGTATGCATTCTCCCATGCTTCAGGGATGCAGATATTTGCAGCATCAGCATAGAAAACATCCTTGCCATACATCTTCTCCATAACCTGACGGGTTACTTTTCCCTTTCTGAAACCGGGAATGCTTATTTTATTCTTATTCTTCTGAAAAGCCTTTTCAACAGACTTTTCAAACTCTTCAGCGGAAACTTCCACTGTTATCTTGGCCATATTCTTTTCCAGTTTTTCGATTGAAGTATTCATTTAAAATTATTCCTCCTGAACTTTTCTCCGGGCACAGCTTACAATTTCCCTATACCCGCACACATACTTTGACATTATAGCACATTGTTTTTTTTTATTCCACAAAAAAATAACTATCTTAAGACAAAAAAACAGCCGGCATCAGCCGGTTGTTTTTAGCATTTGTATTACTTTTTTTAAGAAGATTTCATTTTGCCGCTTATTCCGCAGCCTCATCCTTTTTGCTGCTTAAATACTCCTCAAAGAAAGCCCCGGCCCTTTCATCCGAGTAACTCCTCTTAAGGTCAATATCGCAGACAGCCCCAAGATCTACATTTATGGTACCTGTCCTTACCTCGCCGCTTATGACTGCCGTCGAACCAACTGACATATTTTCCTCAACATCTATGGTTCCCATGACTGCGCCGTTTACATCAGCATTCTTCGCTTTGATATTCCCAAGGATCGTCACATCAGGGCCTACGCTTATATAATCCAGGCATTCGATATCGCTTTCGATATTTCCTTCCGTAAGCTCTACGCGGCCCACACGAAGATTCTTGCCCTTGACCGTTCCCTTTAATTCAAGGGTACCGTCAATGTCAACATTACCGTCCACGTCACCTGCAAGAAGCAAGTCGCCGTCTGACTCCACATCTCCGATTATTTTCATTCCCTTAGGAATATAGCTTTTCTTTGAATCACCTTCCATTTTACTTTAACCCCTTTTTATTGTATTCCAAGATCAACATAGTACTCTTCCCCTGTGTTAAGGGACATACATCCAAGTCGGCTCGACTTGGAATTAAGCGCCATGCCACAGTCCAGGTCTATCAGCTTGTATCCTCTGTATGAATCAGATTTAAAAATCATTCCCTTGCCGTTTTCATCCAAATGATTGATACGCTGGGTAAAAATATGTCCCACTATATAGGTATCATCCGGATAAGCAAAAGGCTTAGGCTGTCCGTCAGCCTCAGGATCGCCGTACTTATCGATCAGGCTTTCCCATACGATTATCTCTGCCTGTTTCTTTGTGGCATTTTTATAGAAAAACTCCTGTCCGAATGCCATCTGAAGAGAAAATGAATGGGATAAATGGTAAGTAACGTTTCCTAACTTAACCCGCTTAATAAGACGAAGGCCCTTAAGATAACGTTCCATCTCATCCTGCTTTTTACGGTTAAGCTTGTAAAAAGCCCTATGTGTAGCCTCTCCGCCATTTGCTGCATGAACCCAAAGCTCATAAGGATCAAGTTTCAGGTCATTATGCTCATTCCTTGCGATTCCTTTGTCTCGCTTACGGATATACTCTATAGCATTAAGCATCATCAGTTCATGATTGCCAAGAAAAAGCTCCATGTTCTTGCGCCTCATGATATCCTGTATGAGCTGTATTCCGTCAGGCCCCCTGTCAATCACATCTCCCAGAACATACATAAAATCGTTATCTGAGAACTTGATCTTCTCCAGCATCTTTCTGAAGGTTTCGTAATGCCCATGTATATCGCTTAAAATATATATGTTCATCCGCTACCCCTTATACCAGATCACGCACATCATCGGCATTTATGCAGATGATCGGCCTGATGCCCATGCCCTTATTAAGCCTCCATTCCCTCAGCTTATTATCAATAAGTGCATGCCCCTCATAATTTTCAGCACATTTATATGAATCATCCTCATCTATAGGTCCCCTTGAACGGAGTCCGTAGTTTGAATGACTGTACTTACCATTTGTAAGCGCAGCGACATACTGTGAACAAGGCGCCATATCAAGCTCGGTGCGGCCCTTATAATTTCCCCTTACAAGAGACATATCTATGTCAAAACCGTACCTAATTTCCTCGATGGAAGGGAGATAAACCTTGTCATAAGTAGTACGGTCAGACAGTGACGAAACAGGTGTGCTAACCTTAGTAACCTGAAGCATAGCCCTGCATTCCTCGGAGAAAGCACGGCGTACAAATACAGAGTTAAGCCACTCCCTGATCTTACTCTTCTCCCAGTATATACCGCTACGGATCTTGGACACTTCCTTGTCGTTCATCTTAAGGTACTTCTGCTGGTCGAAAGGCTTAAAATCGATTATATACTCACTTTCAAGAGTGATCCTTCCGTTCCTGTCCGCAACTACACGCCATGAAAGCATGTTGAACTTGAAATACCTGTATCCGGTGATCTCAGTATCCTGGCGGCTGCCGCGCATCATATTAAGGATGTTATTATCTGCAGGTTCTGCTTCCTTTATGACAGGCATCCTAAGATATCTTTCACCGTTGATAGTAGCCACATCATCCTTGTCATACTCTGCGTAAATAAGGTCGCTGGTAAGCTGGGATCCCGTCACTTCGTTCATGGGATACTCACCAAACCATATACGGTTATTGTGGTCTCTTAATATCTGCGGTGCTCCGTTGGTATCATTTGCCTGAGCATTCTTCTGATCAGGATAAATGCCATACAGATCGAAATAAAGCTCATCAATGCTCTGCTGACGGTCTTCAGGCTTCATTGAAAGACCCTTCATGATGGCCGCAGCAACCTTTTTATCTATCTGTATGGTGTAATCAGCTATATTTATAAGCTCGTCATTTTCATTTCTTTCAAATGAAGACTGGGGTATATCTCCGGTCATCATGCAATAGAGAGTCGCACATATGCCATAGATATCAGTCCAAGGGCCCTGTTCGGAAAGCTTTGAAAGCATTTGTTCAAGGGGTGCAAATCCCCACTTGCCAAGGAATACCTGCTGGTTCGCAAAGCCCATCCTTCTGGATCCGCCAAAATCGATAAGCTTAACTGAGCCGTCTTCATCAAGCATTATGTTGTCAGGGCTGATATCCCTGTGAAGAAGTCCTGACTTATGAAGTCGTCCAAGAATGCTTATAACAGGCTCCATCTTCTCAAGAGCCTCTTCAACAGGAAGCCATCCGCCCTTTGCATCAATATACTTACGCAGGTTTCCGCTTTCAAGGAACTCCATTACCAGATAACCTGTATTGTTCTGATAGAAAAGATCCTTTACTGCCACAATACCGGGGAACTTGGAGAACTCCGCAAGTATCCTGGCTTCCCTTAAGTATGCTTTCGTCTCTTTTTCATATTCTTCGGAATTTACTGCATCAAGAACCAAAACAGTCGAACCGTCTTCTGAACGGTCAACCATTTCATCAGGGAAAAACTCTTTTACGGCCACGCGGTATTCAAGAAGCATATCATAACCGATATAGGTTATGCCGTAACCGCCTTTTCCCAATATATTACCGATAAGGATTTTCTGATTTAAGATAGTACCCGGCTCAAGCGCCTTCGACCATGTCCTCTGGCCGGTCTTCTCACGGCCGCAGTACGGACAGATTTCAGGTTCATCACTGACTTTCATGCACCTGAGACAGATCCTGCTGATTTCTGATTCTTCCATCTTGCCCCCAACTCTCGTTATAAATATTTTAAGAACCGAAAAACGATCCCCTACGATAATTAAAAACTTTGTAGAATATTATACTATTTCTATTTTTATTTTTCCACCCTATACGAACAGATTTCAGGCAACCAAAGGAGTATTCAGATTATTCTGCCCTGATTGCAGCCAAAGGACTCAGCCGCATAGCCCTAAGGGATGGGAAAAATCCTGCTATCATAGCAATCAGCGTGGCAAAAATGATAGCTACAGGTCCCAGCCAGAAAGGAATCTTAGAAATAGAGCCAGCCATTCCCATTTCGCCCATAGCCCCAGTACTGGTCAGAAGCCAGTTGACGCCAATTGAAAAGGCATAACTGATCAGTACACCTATGGTTCCGCCTATAAATCCTATATAACCTGCTTCTATAAGGAAAAGTGCCTGTATATCGCTTATCTTGCAGCCGATAACCTTCATGATGCCTATTTCCTTGGTTCGCTCATAGATTGACATCATCATGGTATTGGTAATACCGATTGCCGCTACAAAAAGTGATATAGCGCCGATACCCCCCAGAACCGCTTCAATTATTGTAAGCACCTGCATGTCGGAAGCGATCCACTCAGCCTGGGAATATGCCTCATATCCCATTTCCCTTATCTGCGCCTGAACGCCTTCAACATTATCCATCTTGTCCACATCCACCTTGAGCCCTGTATAAAAGATATCCTTAAAGGGCTTGCCGTTTTTCTTTGTAGGCTGTCCCGGTATTGTCTTATTCTTATAAATCTTTTTTAGTTCTGCTTTCAATGCATCTATATCGCAGTATGTATAGAAAGCATATGAATTATAATCATCAATTCCCCCTGCCACCACGCCGGCGGTAGGTATTACATATTTTTTAGGAGATTTAATAGGATTCCCGTTCTCATCATTAAGTCCGGCCTGAGCCTTGCCATAAGTATCCGAATCGAAGACCACATAAATCCTGTCTTCCATAAAATCAATATCGACAAGTTCTCCCGAATCATAATAGGGAAATCTGTTCCTTTTGTTGTCATAAATGTCTGCCTGCACCATATTGCCGTAAATCACGGAGAGTTCGCCGCTTTCAGGATAATCACCGACTTTCAGTTCCATCCCCATTTGCTCCATAGCCTCAGGAGACATACCAATAAGTGCTTCATCAATAGTATACCGGCCATAGATATAAACCACATTGGTCCTAAGCTCCGGATATACTGCCGTCACATGCTCCATCTGCTCAAACTGCTTTATCAGATCATCCGAAAGCATCATTTTTTCAAGTTCTTTATCATTTTTCTCAGTGCCGTTATCACTGTAACGGCTCGGCATTTCCACATCAATGGTAGTCAGTCCGCCATATGACTCAAAAGTCTCCAGCATGGCGGCCTTCATACCTATACCAAGACTGATCATTACCACAATGGATACAGTACCAACGATAACGCCCAGTATTGTAAGTATCGTACGTGCCTTGCGCTTGAACAGGCTGCCAAGGCTCATTAACAACATATCGCTAAGCTTCATTCATCAGTCCTCATCGTCATCATCAACAGCCGCCGCAAGCTCCATAGCCTTTTTCTTTTTCTTTTTCGAAACTACAACTATTATTATGATAATTACAACTATGACTACAAGCAGCACGGCTACAGCAATTACTACTATGATCCAGACAGGGAAACCGCTCTTTTCCATGCCTTCATAATACTCATCAACTATGCCGTCGCCGTCATAGTCAATGCCCTCCATTATTCCGTCACCGTCTTCATCTATTTCATTGAAATCCATTCCGACATATTCTTCCACATAAATTTCCAATTCGTGCTCCAATGTGGAAACATTGCCCGATTCATCTTCATAGCTGATGACCGCGATTACAGTACCGTCATCCGTGCTGGGTGCTATGGCATTTAACGTTGCGTCAACATCGCCCACGCCCCCTGACTCCAGTTTGCCCACATAAGTACTTCCGCCCTCAAAAGAATCACTCTGAAAATCCACCTGGACATTATAAAGTGTTGTCTGCCCTTTATTGTAAATAGAAAAGCAGACATCCACAGATTCTCCGACCATAGCAAACTCAGGTGATATCTCATAATTGCCTGTATCAACTCTTGCCGCCTGATTAACAGGGATTGAAAAATTGCTGTCAGACTTGAAAGGATTCTTATATGCATCCTCATAATTCATTTCAAGATTTACAGCATACGGTCTCTTCGTCAGATCCCCCCTTGCCGCAAGTTCAAGACTAAGCTCTGCTGTTTCTCCGGGGCCGATGCTGTCCAAATACATGGTTGCAGAACCGGAGGTAGGCAAAAATGCCTCGTAAGTAGTCTTCTGATCATCGCCGGTATTTGCCGCGGTCAGATCAAACTGTATATTCTTTACCGCAGTGTATGTAGATGTATTCTGAACCGTGATATTAAGTTTAAAGGTATCGCCTGCATAGATTTCTTCCGGATCGGTAGTGAATCCGGTTACGATTATACGCGGGGTAGAAACCTTATCATCATCCTTCTTGTCTTTTTCGTCCTCATTAAGCTTTCCGCTGGAACTCTTGCCTTTGATGTTTATATAAGTTGTAAGGTCTGATTCTTCCATAGCGCCATTCCTGTAGTACATCACGTGGAATGTCAAAGGATAGACACCGGTCTTTGCACCGTCAGCAACCACGAAATTCCACACTGCCTGCCCTGCAAGGCCATATGATTCTTCTATTGATGACGCAGGCCTTAAAGTTTTTATTATCCTTGCGTCAGATGCAGTCTGGATCACAAAAGGCCACTTTGCCAGGTCTGTGCTGACCGTCGGAGTGATCACCACATCAGAAACCGAAGTATCGCCAAGGTTTACAACAGACAATGTAAGAGCCGTTGCTTCACCATACTTTGCAGATGTAATTGCGCTTCTGTTGTCTATGAACAGGAACTGCTCAGCTTTAGGAACATTTTCTGCAGCATCGTCCATCCTATCCTTTACCGTAGCAATATAGGACTCCAGCTGATAAACAGTCATCTCTGTGTTTGCTATATAGACATTAGCATCATACATTATCTCATCAAGCTTTGCTCTCTGTGCTGCCGACAGATCCTTCTTCTTAAGGGTATTCATATGCTCCAGAAGTATTACATACGCAGCCTCTCGGTCGGCATTTTTTATCATGCCGTTTTTATCACCGTTTATGCTGATACTTACAGCCTCGGCTCTATCACCCTTTTCCGGGATAAACAAAGCTGCCGAAAGCGCAATAAGTACTGCAGCCAGCACTATCGTCAGCCTGATAACTCCCTCTCCTATGCTGTTCTTCTTCATATTCCTGTTTGCCATTTGAATTCTCCTTGATATGCTCTGTTTCCAATGAATATTATATTATAGTAAAACAATTCTAAGTGCTGCCTGTATCCGTTCCTGAAATATCAGGATGGTAACCTGCATACGCCGGAACTGTTATGTTCTGTCCTAATGCCATGTCCGGTTCTGTAGGCAGCGGCTGTGGTTCCACAGGCGGCGATGATGCTGCCGCTTCCCCTGACGTCTCACTTGGAATATCTAACGTACCGCCAAGTTCTACATTATCAAGATCATCATTGACCTGTCTGTTCTGCTCGATCTCAGTGATCTTTCCATCTTTAATATGTATGATCATATCGCCGTAGGAAGCCAGGTTATTATCATGAGTAACCATCACGACAGTCTGTTTATTCTCGGCAACGATCTTCTTGATCAGTTTCAGAACATCAAGCGTGGTATTGGAATCAAGGTTTCCAGTAGGCTCATCCGCAAATATGATTTCCGGATTTACAACAAGGGCCCTCGCTATGCCAACACGCTGCTGCTGACCGCCGGACATCTGCCCCGGCCTGTGATTTCCAAATTCCTGAAGACCTACCAGTTTCAGTGCTTTTTTTGCTTTCTTTATACGCGTAGCCTTATCCATCCCCTGGAAAGTGAGAGGCAGCGCTATATTTTCTATTGCTGTCATATTGGGAAGAAGATTATAAGACTGGAAAATGAAACCCACATGAGCCTGGCGGAAATTAACAAGCTGAGCTTCGTTTTTTCTTTCCATATGCTCGCCCGCGATCACGATCTCCCCCTTGGTAGGCGGTTCCAGACCTGCCATCATATTAAGAAGCGTGGACTTTCCTGAGCCCGAAGTACCGACGATACAGCAAAAAGTCCCCTTTTCTATAGCAAAATCAACACCATTCAAAGCCCTGACTTTATTTGTGCCGATCATATATATCTTATAGAGGTTCTTGACCTTTATTGCGTACTTTTTCTTTTCTGAATTATCCATTTTCCGTTATCATTCACAAAAGCTTACATATTTTCGATTGATCCATAAGCTTTATATCACACCTGCCGTACCGTAACCGTACCTTAAAACGTGTTTTATGAAAAATTTTATTAAATTAAGGTAAAAACAAGGCAGTCTTATCTGTAAACATACATGAATATCATATCATTTTTACATGTTATGTCAACTTAATAAACATTTCATCTTGTTTTATTTCATTATACATGGTATTATTGACACGGTTTTAAGCCGGTGTGTCGGAATTGGCAGACGAGGCAGACTCAAAATCTGTTGTAGGCAACTACGTGCGGGTTCAAGTCCCGCCACCGGCATAGAAAATCCCCCTGCGTCAGCCGGGGCTTTTTTTGAAAAGTCCCGGCGGGACTTACATTGGTGATTATTTGTAAGAACCGCAAAAAAAACGACCACTCGTTCTTAGCAGAACAGTGATCGTTTTTATCGTTCATTAATTGCCGGGCCGGAAGGAAACCGCCTTCCTGTTGGCTGTTTGGTAAGGCAATTATAGCAAATAATATTGTTTTAGCAAATAAGCGAACCTACTCAGAACCCAAGCTCCTCTCCTACCAGTATCACATGTATCCGGCCCTCATGCCTTGAAAACCTTGTGATCAGAAACTGGCAGCAGATAGTATCCGGTGACTTGCAGTCCATGCATTTACCGGTCTTGGCACATGGCGTTTCCAGTCCAAAGCGCTGCGCGTTTATGGGTGCCGCCACATTTCTTGCCCGCTTCATTGCTGCATCAATATCGCTGCATACCTTGTTCATCCCAACGATAAAAAGCACGTTCTTCGGTCCCTGGGCTATTGCCGATACCCTATTGGCATTTCCGTCTATATTTACAAGTATGCCGTCATCAGTCATGGCATTTACACTCGAAAGGAAGAAATCCGCATCGTAGGCCTTAAGCATGGCCGCACGCTTATCCGTAGCTTTATCCCTGTCGACAAAATCATAATTTCCATTCTTAAGAGCTTCCACAAGTCCTATCTCATGCGCACTCATGGCACCGCCCATTGTTACCGTAGAGCCTTCAGGGATCAGTTCCAAGGCCTTCTTCAATGCTTCTTCTGCGGTCGGTGCGTAGTACCCGGTCATATTTCTTGACCCAAGCCCCTTTACAACCTTCTGTGCAAGAAGTTCGTTTCTTTTTATGATGTTCTCGTTCATGATCATAACCCTCCCATGTCTGCGTTAGCTAACAAATAATCACGGATGAATATCATCCGTCCATTCCCCACAACAAACAAAAACCCGGGTGCCGGTATCACAGCATCCGGGCTCCATATATTATTTTACCATGAATAAGGAAAAACTGCTAAACAGTTTTCAAAGGGCTGATTATTCAGCGTTCTCTTTCTCTTTCTCTTCCTCAACCTCAGCGTCTTCCTCAACCTCTGCATCAGCGTCCTCTTCAAGAACCTCATCAACAGCTTCGCCTACGATTGTAGTAGCAACAAGATCCCTTGCTACGCTCTCATCAAGTGCAAGTGCCTCGTTTACGTTGCCATCCTGGTCAACAAGGATACCTGTCTCAAGAGACTCATCAAAGTAGTAACCGAAAGTCTTGTCACCAAGCTTAACGATAGTATACTCTGTACCATCCTCAAGAGTTCCATCCTCAGTCTCATAATAGCCATACTCAATGCTTCCCTGATCATAAACGATTCCGAGCAGCTCACCCTCTTCGTTTTTGAAAAGAGCAAGTTCCATATCGCAGTCAGGGTTTCCGTTTACATAGAGACCACCCATGTATGTAAGGGAAGCCTGGACTGTCTCAAGCTCAGCCTCAACATCGATCTCGTCTGTCTCTTCAGTTGCTTCCTCTGTAGGCTCCTCAACAACCTCTTCGGTAGGCTCTTCAGTAACTTCCTCGGTAGCTTCCTCGGTTGCAACTTCCTCTGTAGGTGCTGTTTCTGATGTACAAGCTGTGCAAAGTGCAAGGCTCATAACACCGGCTAACATTGTCATCACTAACTTCTTTTTCATTTTTCTCCTCCTTGGGACCACTTCTTTCGGTCCGCATAAAATAATTTTTTTTTTGACGGTCTCATTATAGACACTTTTTGATTTATGTTAAGCTGATTTTTTGACTATATTTCACATCAAAACAACCATTTCATTATGCAAACTATCCAAAACCCATCAAAACAAAAAAAACGCTTGACATTATCAATGGCAAAGTATAGAATAACTTTGTTTGCGGGTGTAGTTCAATGGTAGAATGTCAGCCTTCCAAGCTGAATACGGGGGTCCGATTCCCCTCACCCGCTTGATAAAGAAAGCCCTTAAATCAAAGGATTTGAGGGCTTTTTACTTGTTTTTTAACAGGGTGAACAGGGTGAACAACTAATACTGTACTTACTTTTTCGGTGAAAGAATCAGATAAATCCCGGTTCCTGCAGAAGTTATCTCTATATATACATTTTCAGAAACTGAATCCTTGTATACCGGGTAGGATGTCTTTTCGCCATCTATTATCACTGCTATAGGCATACTGCTATTGGAATATGCCATCGAACTTTGAGAAGAGCTTAAATCCATACCGTAATATTCAAGCCCGCTTGAATTATAGGTTACACTTTGCTGATCCCATTCATAATCAACGCCGTCCACCTCAGCCTGAATTGTTTTGTCTTTGTAATATTCCAGATATCTAAGACGAGAGTAATTCATCTCGCATACTATGGATCCGAAACCCGCAATTATAAGATATCCGAATATAAGACCGCTTCCGACGATCCAAATCCATTTTTTCTTTATGAATATTATGAGTACAGCTATAAAGCCGATACCAAGAAACGCGAATATAAAGCACCATGCATAGTCGTAGGTGTATTTTAAAGGTTTCAGGGTACTGTGAACACTAAGAAAAACTCCGAACGCCAGTATCAGGATCTCTATTATCGTGAATAATGAAATCTGTTTTATCAGGCTTTCTTTGTTTTCCTTAGCCATCCTACATGTTCCCTTGTCTTACACTGTTCCTTATTTCCAGAATCGGTTAATCATTCGTTCCATATATCTTAAACTAAACCAGCTGTTTCCCGCATTCCGGACAGAATCTGCTTCCGGCCTTAGCCCCGCAGTACTGACAGAATTTAGGGAAACTATCCTGTGCCGCTGATGCCTTCGGTGCACTGACAGCCTGGGCAGCCGCCGTAGCTTTCTGCATCATTTCGTTCAGCTGTGCAGCCGAGAAAGAACTATCAGAAACATTCTTTTTTAACCTCTCAGCGGATTCCTCATCAGGTCCGATATTCATTATCGTGATTGCTGCCGCTTCAAGACCGTATTCCTTAAAGCCCTCAGACATGCTCCTTGCTATTTCCCCCGACTGCATCTGAAGAGACATGGCATCCACTGTTCCGCTTAATGATTCTACTGCCTTCATAAGCTGATCTACAGCAATCATTTTTCCTCTACTCTCTACATCATCCGGACTTGTGTATTTTGCCGGATCCTTGACAACCACCCTGGCACTCCCATTAGCACGAACATATACATTCATACCGGTCTTTCCGTCCCGAAAAGGTATCGGATACTGTGTACCAAAGCGTATCGCTATTTCCTGATTAATCTGCTCCATGTTATCCTCCTGTATTCTTTGAATTATATATTTCGTTTTATTTTTGTCTTCCAAAGTTTGGGCTTATCTCAAACATGCTTTTCCTTGAACTTCTCGGCATTTGCATCTTCACCCATTTCATATGCTCCAACATGTGCCATCTCAAAGCTTCCATCAGGATAATCGATGAATTCCTGATAACATCCAAAATATTGGTTTAAACTTCCGTTCTCACGCTTCTTTCCGAAAAAGGTTACATTTTCAACAAATAAATTATGCGGGTAAGTACCCGGGCTCATTTCCTGTATGCCTCAGCCCCACACAGGTGAAAAGGCTCTGTGCCTGTAACTTCATAATCAATCCCTACCGAAGACAGTTCATCCATGAATATATCCGTAAACTTTTCTGAAGGGAAGGTTCGTGCGATACACAAAAAGAAATTGTGATTGATGCAGGCAATCTCGCATAAAACATCCGCTACACCGGGCTCTGACATCGCATACAGTTCATCAATATACGGATCAAGCGGGCCGAAAGACCTGCTATTAGCATAGGATATTGCAATACTCCACCTGAGGCTTCCTGCGGATTTGGCAATCATTCCAAGTTTCATCTCAAGTGGCACCTGATTAAGTTTTGCATAAGTTGCCTTTCTTTGCTTCATTGTCCATAGAGAATTTTCCGGAGAAGCCTGCAGCATTACCTGCCCCCTGGCTATGGTGCAATTCTTGCCAATATCCTCAAGCGACCTGTCTTTGGCAAAATCCAGTTCAACGACATTCGCAAACATACGGTAATTGTCATAATTACCAAGCATAGCCTTATGATCAACGGCTATGGAGATGCTGACTGTCTTATCACTTTCAGGATCATATCGCCTAACCGCCCTTGCAAACATCACAGCCAAAAAAGTATTGGGACTCCCATCGTAATCGCTGCAATACTTCATCATCTGCGACTCAGGGATTCGCACATATGTCGCAAACGGATCTTTAAGCGTACCATCACTAAACCTGTAGAAATCAGGTATGGTCTTCTTGTTATACACAGGCTCTTCTGCCCCGTCTATATCAAGTTCCTCAAAGGGATTTCCTATCTCAGACAACGATATCTTATCCCCCGGAAGACGAAAGCCTTCTTTATCAAAAGAAATTCCATACCTGCGCGATAGGTATAAAAACAATGTGCTCTTTATATATGGAAAAACACCTGCTCCATCCGTCAGAGAGTGTGAAATCTCAAAAGCCAGTCTTCTGCCTTCAAACTTCCAGGCTGCAAGGTGAAAATTTGATTCCTTTGAACTAAGGTTGATTGGCTCCCAGGTATTTCTAACCGTCATAGGAAGCGAATTATCCGCTACTGTCAGCTCATTTCCACAAGGAACTGCCTTAACATAAAAGTATGGAAATCTTGTCCTTAGATCTTCCACTGCGTTTCGAAGGATATCTCCGTCAACAGACTCCTTCAGCACGATGCCCACTCCCATGGTATTAGGATGTTCCGGTGTGGACATATAGAGCATCGGTTCATAGAATTCAGCCATCTTGATTTCCTCCCGAAATGTATTCCTGATCCTAGTTGACATTTTAGCGTTACGATACTATTTTGTCCATTATCAGACATGCAGTGTTTCAGCTCTTGCATTTATAACCAAGCCTTTATTTCCAGCTGACGGACATCTTTTTAGTTTAAACTCTTTTCAATGATACGAACTATCCGAAGCAAGCCTTCTTCATCATCCTGACTGAATCTTTCCTTTACAGGACTGTCTATATCTAGTACGCCTATGATCTGTCCCCCTGAAAATAATGGAATTACGATTTCTGAGGCTGACGCACTGTCACAGGCTATATGTCCCGGAAAAGCATGGACATCTGCAACACGCATAATTTGCTTTTCAGCCACAGCACTACCACAGACTCCTTTTCCAACGGGTATCCTGGTACAAGCTGTTTTCCCTTGGAAAGGTCCAAGCTGCAGCTCACCTTCTCGATTTACATTTTTTTCATAGTTTCTTATCCTATCCGTTCCCTATTTTATAATATCCAGAATATCATCCGGTTTATCAGCAAACAAATAAGCACCTATGCTCTCAAGATACTCTTTGGATCTGAATCCCCATAATACAGATAAGCATGGCAGTCCGGCATTCTTTGCCGTCATAAAATCAACCTCTGAATCGCCTACATAAACCGCCTCTTCAGGATCAGATTCCAATTCCTTAAGTGCTTCATATACAGTATCAGGAGCCGGCTTCCTTTTTATTCCGTTTCTTTCGCCTATAGCAACTTTAACAGAAGGATAAAAGAACCTGTCATTCAGTTCCTTCACTGCAGAATCAATCTTATTTGAAACAATGGCAAGCTTATAACCCCGGCTGTCAAGTTCAGCAAGAAGCCCCGGTATTCCGTCATAAGGCTTAGTCCTGTCAAGGCAGTGAACATCATAATGTTCCTTAAAAACAGGCAGCATTCTATCTATTGTCTCAGCAGTGTTTTCCTCCGGCACAGCTTTTTCCATAGCATATCTTATGCCGTTTCCGAAGAACTGCCGGTATTCGTCTTCCTTATGTTCCGGCATATTAAAGCTTCTCATTACATAATTCATGGATATTGTAAGGTCTTGCAATGTATCCAAAACAGTGCCATCCATATCAAATATTACGGTATTTATTCTTTCCATTATTGTACCTGTAAAAATGCTGGTTTCTACTTGCTTTTTACAACTTCCTTTTACCCACTTAATGATGAGTCAAGAAAAGAAGTTATAGAAACGATCAAGCTTAAACTGCAGTACCACAAAGATCCGGAACGGGCCAAAGAAGTAAAACAGATAAAAAACAGCCTCTTCCTGAGACTGTTCTGAGCCGCACTACAAGGGCGCATAACGTCCGGGGGACATCAGCTCTGCGCCGACCGAAGCGAAGCGTAGACCGAACCTTGAATCGTCATCAATCAGACGAAAACACGAATTCTTTGCAGTGATGCTCTGGAAACCATATATACTTTTTCCTGATGAAATGGTTTATATCTAACTCAACCTTCCTGTGCTGTATTTAGAGGAAAAGGTATCACATTATTTGGTTCATGCTTTCTTGCATTCCACAGAGTAAGCTTCTGCTGCATATTCATCCAGCTCTCTACAGAAGTATTGGTCGCTTTGCTTATTCTTAATGCCATTTCAGGGCTCAGTGATGATTTCTCGTTTATAAACTCGGATAAGGTTTTTCTGCTTACGCCCAGCATCCTTGCCGTATCAGTAACAGAAAGATTTAATGGTTTCATTACATCTTCCAAAAAAACAGTTCCCGGATGTGTCGGTTTTCTTGTCATCTCAGTATTCCTCCCTCCTTAATGATAATCCATATAATCGACAAGATAGGCATCCTGCCCCTCAAAGTAGAATGTCATCCGCCAATTACCATTAATCCAAACAGACCACATATCCTGCTTATCACCTTTTAGCTGATGTAACCTATATCCTGGTAAATTCATATCCTGAGGATTAGTACTTGCGTCTAATCTATCAAGCATTCTTCCCAGCTTTGATGCATGATCTGCTTGTATTCCCTTTTTTGAACCGGTTTCATAAAAATCCTTTAAACCTTTATGTGAAAATGACTTTATCATATTTATACTATACCCCGTAACGTTACACGTGTCAAGCAGATACTGTTATAAACTACTAAAGCTTACGATATGACTAACCATTCCCCCACCGGATTCCACATTTTCCGGCGTATAGCTTCTGTTCATCATTGTTTTCTTCTATTTTATCGGAAAACAAAAATCTTCCTGAATTATTCCCCTCCTTATGCAACAGATCGGCAATATTATCAAGTTCTATGGTTCCGAACGAATTATATTCATCCTCGGTAATCTCAAAATACCTGTTATACCAGGCAATCCATGTCACAACATCTACTAAGATATATTTTTTCAATTCTACCGAATATCCTACGGAGTAATATTTTTCCTTGTTAACCTTTTCATTTTCAAGTTTTATCAATGCGTTCCCCTTTACAAATTATCCTGAAATTGAATCTATTTAGCAAAACTGTAATACTCCCCGGAGATTTCTTCTTTCTTTATACAAAGATCGTGATCCGTCTTTTCCCACATTT
The DNA here is from genome assembly GCA_000621425.1 of Lachnospiraceae bacterium AB2028. Taxonomy (GTDB): domain Bacteria; phylum Bacillota; class Clostridia; order Lachnospirales; family Lachnospiraceae; genus NK4A136. The sequence continues at coordinate 451,302 of KK211275.1, read as the reverse complement.
TTCTGACTGTATCCGTCATGCCTCTTGCATCGCAGATATACACAAGTGCTTTTCCGAGTTTGGCATATTTTACCGCACCGGTATATTCAAATGCTTCCTTATAGTTCGGGTAGTACTCTGATACACACTGATCGGAAACCGCCGTAAAACATGAATTTGTCAGTTCAGTTCTTCGATAAAAGTAAGGATGCGCTGCGTTGCTAACTCATCTCTTGACATTTTCCTCAATTCGTCAGCCGTAATCCATTTATAATCCGCTGTTTCTCCTTCTTGCAGCACAATATCGGTCTCATCAATATCTGTAACACAGAGATAATCAACATAAAGCGATTGATGCCCGTAATGAATTACCCGTCCTATCTCTATCAGATTGTCAGAAGTAATTCCGGTTTCTTCATGAAGTTCTCTGCGGGCACAAGTTAGGGCGTCCTCGCCCTGTAAAGCAGAACCACCTGCAGTTGCCTCCCACATTCCGCCCAGGTGTTTTCGTTTATCCCTCTGCATGATGAGATAGCTTCCATTTGAGTGCCTTACAATAATGTCACAGACAAGATGAAAAAAGCCCTCAGGTATCGTCTCTCCCCGAATCAACGTTATCCCCTGAATCTTTTTGAAATCTCTGTTATAAGCATCCCACAGTTCCATGTTCCTTTATCCTCAAAAATCCCAAGTTGGCAACATCTCGACAAACTACCGATTTGTCATCGTCTATAAAACTGGAATAGAACTTATCGTTCATTGTACACTTGTATTCTCAAGAATCTCCCCGTTTCGTAAAATTTTTGTAATTTGCCGTTGTTACCTAAGAAACCTCTTGAAAACACAGCTCCACAAAGGTCACATATTTCTATCTATAAATCATATCCCCGTCGATAATCATTTAAAGGCTTTATATCCCATGTAATCCCATCCCCGGTACTTCTGCAGGTTATATTAAAATTTAGGCAGTTGTTACCCACTGGTAAAAAATGTATTCCGATTCAGTTTCCAATCCTATTGTAATATCATTCCATTCAGGCGGAATAATATAAACCGCACTAATGATTGAATCATATGCAATGCTGATACGCTGATTCATTTCTTCTAATCTTGATTTCATCCACTTCTTTTCGTCTTCGTCAATAGGTGAATATACTCTGTTTTTATACATTTCAGACCAATTATCACAAAAATCCTTATGTGACTCCAAATACATCAATGCTTTAGTGACAAAGTTATCTATTGAAGGATAATCCTTTTTCGGAGCTAAAACCATTACGATACTTTGTTCACCAGACGGCTTATTAAAACATAGATGTCCAAAATGGATTGCTATCATATTATTATGTCTCCAAATACTGATTGTCCTTCAATACCGATTTATTTTTTAGTCACCCTTGAATCTCTCCACATTCTCCGACTTTTTTCGCCGCTTGTTGATCACCTTATACGCCAACAACTTCAAAAACAAATATAAAATCACTATCGGTAAAACAAAAAAGATACTGATTACCGCAAGCATGTATAATGTGAAACGGTCTCCGGAGCCCAGGTATTTTCGTCCCCAGACATGAATATAACAGTATCCGTCATCATCATGGTATTCCGGCAGACTCATAACATCCCCATAATAGTAAACATATGAACAGTCATGCTCAAAACCGCTCACAGCAATGTTCAAATCATTCAAATAGCAAGATTCCTCATACGGTTCTACCACAACCCGTTTTTTTTTCTCCATAGCTGATATCATTCGCCCTATCCTTCGGAACACGGTACACCTCTTCAATTCCAAGCCTTGATCCGGCGCAACAGTCAAAGTAACCTGTTTTAGGCGGCAAAACCGATTCTGCATATGACGTCAAACTCACAGAATTTAGCATTCCATGCAGGCTCATATTTGTTCCGACATAATAAAGGATCATAAAACTGAAAAAGAAAGCCAGTACAATCATTCTTTTCTTTTTAAAAATACTTAATGCTTCCATATCTCTACAAGTCCTGCCAATGAATAGTTCCCAACATTAATTATTCCAGCCTTTTGTACTTACCGGCTCCCCCTCCGTTTCCCATTGTTCAAAAGAAGGTTCCTTAATTCCCCTTTAATGTCTGATACCTATTGTTTTCCCGGTTGATACTGATACAAGATAAGTGTCAAAAGACACCGCCATTACATCATCCCAACATTCCACTATATTTTTTCCTGCACTCATAACTACCGGAAGTGTCGCCTCATCCCAAACGATATAGTACTGTTCATTATCTTCCAGTATCACCTTATCATCATGTGAATGCATTTCTGCATGTGATGAAGCTGCTAAAGACTCAATATGCTTAATCTCATCCTCATCCTCAAGGATTAAATAAAAAGTTAATGCATCCAGACACTCTTGAAGCAATACATTCTTTTGCAAACGCTGCTTTTGTTCCTTTATATGTGCCTGAGCTTTTAATCGTTCCAGCTTTTTCTTTTGTTCTGCATCCATGTTTTTGTATATATGATTTAATGTACTATCAGCAATTCTAACTGTTCAAAAAGACATTTTTTCACTTCTGCATAGCCTACCTGTTCCCCACCATCCTGAAATGAAATTATATCGCCAGCTTTTATAGTGTGAGGATAGACAGTGATGTCTTATTTCAAGTGTAATCCATAGTGTGCACCCAAAGCATTAACTGCACTCGTTACAAATTCGTAATGATTTCCATAGTTTATGTTTAAAATCCCGTCGCCTCCACCGCTTCCAATGATGGTTGCTTTACTTCCATCCGTTGAATTTTCAATGATAACGGTAAGTGAAACATGACTCTGTTCCCCAAAATACATTTTCTCAAGGCACACAACAACTCCGTTACTGATATTTTCCACAGCAACCACTTCCGCTTCACATTCAAAAGCCAAACACTCAGACAGTCCATCAAAATCAGCAATATAATCACCATCAACCATATACCTTACTTCAGCCACTTTAATAACCCCTATAATCATTTGAAGACTAAATATCCCACGTGATTCCATTCCCAGTACTTATGTTTGACAAATAAATATACTGCGTTTATAATTGTACATGAAAAGTGCTACCGATAGACGGTTGCCCATTTCAGTTATTTATAGTTTTAAATAACCGCTAGGCCCACTGGCGGTTATTTTTTTGCCTTGCTATTCCGACCTACTGTGTAGCCCAAAGCAAAGCAAGCAATTGCGAAACTTAGAACAGCTAACAAATCAGCAATAGTCAACATGGCAAATGCCCTCCCTTCATAAATTCCACTTGCGTGGTTTCTATGTGGACGAAGTTTTCATTACTTCGATCATCGGGCAACCGCCTACCGTATATGGTAGCACCATGTCATATTATAGCGTAGAACATATGTTCGTGCCAATAAATAGTAACAGGTCATCCTGCCATCACCTGCACTTATGACCTGATGCTGCTTTCTCTATCTCTTCCGGCGTAGGAAGCAGATCGGACAGCTCATACTCCGATACTCCTATTGGTTCCTTTAATATTTCCACGGCATATTTTGCCAGAATATTATTTATATAGTTCTATTCTTCTGTGATTTTCCCACGAAACTGCAAATAATTCTGTTGTATCCAAATTTCCCACAAGTTGTGGTAAATTTGTTTTTTTCATTCTCTCTCAGATTTTGCCACAACTTGTGGCAAAATTAATTCTTCTTTTCTTTGCATTGCCTGTATATTTCGTAAGCAACTCTCTCGGGCTTATCACCCTGCACATCACCTTGGTGATAAGGTTGGTGATAAGCTTAGATCCAATGATACTCATGTATATCTATATCAAAAACTAAATAACGGTATTTTCAGGTTTCTCACAACATATAGCCCGACGCCATTTTCCCCCTAATAACAAATCACATCCTTTTCAACCTGACTAATGACTTCCGGTGAGATTTTATTTATATCAAGAATATATACCCCATTAAGCAGGGGATTAAAGATGCCAGCCTTAGTTATGTTTTTATAAATATCTTGACCTGAATGCTGCCCCATAATCCAATACATAAATCGTTTTTTCCAATGGTGCAAAATCCTGAAGAATGCTCTGATCCACAAGAATATTTCGATCAGCCAAATATAGGATCCGTTTCTTTATATCCGAACGAAGCAGACGATATACGATCTGGAATGCTGTGTATGTTTTTCCTGTACCCGTTGCCATAACAAGAAGAAGTCTCTGCTGACCTCTTGCTATAGCTTCAACAGTACGATTTACAGCGTTCCTTTGATAATATCTTGGTGGATATGTATTCTGTGAAGAATAATAAGGCTGTTCTACAACCTTTTTTTCTTCTTCCGTAAGTCCCTTTCCACCATTTATTTCTTTATAAAACCTGGAGAACAGTTCTTCCTGAGTAGGAAACTCATCAATTGATATCTGTCTTTCCATGCCGGTGAGAAAATCATGTTCATAGAAACCGTCACCGTTTGACGAATAGGCAAAAGGCAGATCCATCATCTGGGCATATTCCATTGCCTGCTGAAGACCATACGAAATACCATGATTATTATCCTTTGCCTCAACCACAGCTATAGGTTTGCCGTCATTGAGGTATAACATGTAGTCAGTAAACTTCGGCTTGCATCTGGAAACCATATTGCCTTTGATATTGATCCTGCCGTCAGTGATCTTGGTTTCCATTGTAATATGGTTTTTCCAGCTGTTCTGGATCGCAGGAGTAATATAGTTAAGCTTTATGTCTTCTTCTGACATTTGTTTTTTGCTTAATATAGCCACTCTAACCCCCTTTCGGTGTCATCACCTACTTGCATTCATATTACGATATTTTACCACAAAACGCCCTGTTCTTCACCTATGCTGGTATGGCATTACCCCTACTTAAGCACCGTTCTAAAAGCCTCAAAAGCCCAGTTACGTTCTATGCATGGCTCAGACTTCCTCATGTCCGGAATCCTGTCCTTAAGCCTGTCGAAATAAGCATTATACATAGCATTGCATTCTGGGCATGTCACCTCAACTTTTAATCTTTTTGACATAATTTTGATCCTCATTTTTCTTTATCATCTGCTGATAAAGCTCTTTTAAGCCTTAGACTCCTCTTATACTCTTCCCTTGCAGCATCAGCTTCTTCCTTTGTCCAGGGACGTACTACAGGCGTTACTTTGGTAATATCGATGGGTATTCCTATAGCATCCGTATTCCGTCTTGATCTGCCGTCTTCAAACTCTATTTCGATCATATCATCCATATACATATCAAATTCGTTCAGATATTGCCACAAAGACCAGCATTCTCCATTAAATGACCTCACAACAACAGGCAGCTTTCCAATGTATTCTTCATCTTTATTATCAAAAACATAATCCTCACCTAATCGATATGCCCTGTTAATGATAATCTTTGAATCGTTCAGTCTGTTTTCCGCTATTTCTCTGCATTCCTGATAACTTTTCATTGGTTATCCCCCGTAATTCTCCCGTAAAACTTCTCTATCACCTCAGTAAAGTCATCCGATATCCTCTTGTTGCATTCATTTTTGAATTCATCCGGCACTCCATAAAAAGCTTCTGCCATTCCGCCTGCAATGCAGGTCAGGGTATCACAGTCCCCTCCCAGAGATACTGCAGTCCGGATAGTATCCTCAAAGTCCGTTCCCTCAAAGAATGCCGTAAACGCCTCCGGCACTGTCTCCTGACAGCTTTCTATATGATGATAGGTCGGTCTTATCTCATCACAGGTGCGTGAAAGATCATAGCCAAACTCATCTATCACATACTTTTTCACCTCTTCCTTGCTTTTTCCGTTACGAAGCATGTATATAGCAGTGGCAACCGACTCAGCCCCCTTTATTCCTTCCGGATGATTATGAGTAACCTCAGCCGTCAGCCTTGCAATTCTTCTTGTCTCTTCCAGGCTGTCGAATAACCAGCCAACAGATGAAACCCTCATTGCTGATCCATTACCCCAGCTTCCGTAAGGCTGCGGATTCTTCCTCCAAAGCCACCGGAAGAACCTCTGTCCATAACCAGCCCAGGGATACTTGTCGCCCCATTTCTGCATGTCCTGTAAACCTTTTCATGAAAGAAGCGTAACAATACTTGCAGGCGTGCGTGCATCCGACATACGGATTCACAGAATACCCTCCCACCGGCAAGTTTGACTTTGTCATGATATTTTTGGTTTCCACATCCCTTATCAGGATATCTTCCGTTCTCACTTCTTCCATGCCCGCTGTACCTCCAATACCTTCTCAAATGCTTCAGGAAATTCCTGCACCATATTTCCATCGCCTATGATCGATTCAAGATCTTCCTTCATAAAAACAGGTATATTCCTTTGATGCGCCTGATCCGTAAGCGACCATGCCCATTCCGGCTCAGTACGGATTTTTCTGCTCTGAGCGCCTGTCATGGTTCCTACAACGATCCAATCAATACCAGAAAGATCGACCTCTCCAGGATCATCAAAAAGCGGCTCAAAGGTCACATGATAATGCTTTGCCCTTACATGATTCCTCAATGCTTCAATGCGCCAGAGTTCTGATCTTCTGGTAACCGTCACCCCAAACCAGGCGTTCTCAAGACCCGTTTCAAAATCCAGGAGATCAGGCCTTTTTGACAAAAATAAAAACTGATGCTGCGGATTTTTCCGGATCTTTTCAAACACCTCTTCTCGCCATTCTTCTTTCCATCCCGCAAGATCACTCATACCGGTCAGAAGGAAATTCTGCGGTCTTGCCTTGTCCATCATTTTAAGCTTGCCTTCAAAAAATTCAGGCTTACTGAAATCCGGTATCGTATGCCACCGCTTCACATTATTCCGCGCATAGCAATAATCGCAGCCTACCGTGCAGCCGATGACAAGGTTCATATTCTGGATATTGTCTTTTATACAAACACTCATAGCTCTCCACATAAAAAGTTATGGGCATCTGCTTGCAGAAATGCCCACAACTTTAAAACTCATACTTACTCGATTACTGCATCGTCGGCGGTATACGCTTCAAGAGAACCTGCCTTCACCTGGATACAGGCATAGCTGATCTCAGAATCATCTGCCGCGAAGAACTGTCTTTTCCCATCCGGCGCAATACGCACGATATCACCGGCAGAAAGCTCTATATCCTCACCGTCAACTACCGCTTTTCCCTTGCCGGAAAGAATGATGTAAATCTCTTCATTGGTCTTATGATAATGAACAAAAGGAACACTCGCACCTGCCGGAAGATGGTTGATGCTGATCTCAGCCCCTGTAAGTCCCAGCTGATCATGAAGTTCAGTTCTCGGATCGTTTGCAACACTTACCTTACTATAGTTAGACATTTTTGATACCTCCATTTGTTGTGATATTGATTGATACAACAGAAGTGTACCACTGCCCTGTTGTGATGTCAAGTGTTACAACAAAACTTTTTAAGATTCTATCAGCTTGTTCGCATCCGCCATTACATCAGCTATGGTTATTCGCCGCATTTTATCTTCCATGGCATTCTGTATTTCTTCAAGCCTGTGATCCATGATCCTGTGAATGTTCCGTCCCACAGGGCATAACTCATTCGGATTCTCATGGAAATGAAACAACTGTCCATTTTCGACAGGCTCCACGGCGTTGTAAACATCCAGAAGCGTTATCTCCGTCAAGGATTTCTCTATATCGGCACCGCCGCTTCCCCGCTTCACTGTTACAATCTCCGCCTTCTTCAGCTGCTGCAAGAGTCTTCTGATTACCGTCGGATTTACATTTGCGCTGGACGCAAGAAATTCACTGGTGATTTTATGGTCATTCTTAAATGTTTCAATTGCTATAAGCACATGAACCGCTATTGTAAATCTGCTTGAAAGCTGCATTCTGACACCTCCATCGACTCTATCTTAAATCATTTTCGTTGTAATTTCAATAGTCACAACAAGGTGCGATTATCCCTTCTAGAATCGATCCATATCATCCTGAGATGCCAGAGTGCTGTATGATCCCTGGTTTTTTAGCCGAAGGATCTCACGATACTTGGTCATAGATTTGACCCTCCTTTATCTGTAGTCACGCTGAAGGCATGCACGTACAGTATAAAGGAATATATGATTCAGTGGCCGCAAGGTGGCTCCAAAACTCCGGAATCAGTGGCTCTCATTCTCCGGAATGGTGGCTCTGGGAGGGCCGGAATAATCACTTAGTTTCTCGAAGAATTGGCTGTTCTCATTATCCTCTATCAAACTGTGCGTAAAATTCCGATTTGCTTAATACAAAGATTCTAACCGTTTCAACAATAAAAATAAAGCCCACTGATGTGAGCTTCATTCTTCACTTCCATTTATCTGTGAATAGTAACCAGAACTTGTGTTCGTATCTTTTTTAGACATAAAAAAATCCCCTGACCACTATGATCAGAGGATATATAAACGGATACCATGCAACAATCAATGATTATCCATTAAAATGTGCTCTTACTTCATCCGTTGACAATGTCCCATTGCACTGTACCGATTTTCTGCTTGTTTCCAGCACCATCATCTTGTATAAGCATTCCAAAACTTCTATTTCTTCCTGTATATCGTCCGGCACTGTATCTAACATATTCTGTATAGAAGCTTTTGCTGTACTCATATCATAACCTCCGCATTCTTCGTTTTTACATCACAGATTCTTATAAGCTTCCTTCTGAACGCCTCTTATTCTTCCGGACATTTTTAACAGCCTCATCAATATCCGACTCTTCCATTCCCACTTCAGATGCCCAGTCCTTTGCCGCATCCATCAAAGAAGAAAACTCTGACAGTTCCGGCTGCCTGATCGGTTTCATTAAAACATTAACCCCGTCACTCATTACAACCATCCGGATTCCCCTTAGCCCCTCCTCTGGCAAGATTTTCTTACATACATTTTAATATACGGACAGCATTTTGAGAACAACAAACATACAATAAAAAAGCATCTCACAATTGATAGAGGATGCCTTTTATGTTCTATATTCTATAACCTATGCGAGTCTTGCTTGTTGTTTCGGTTTAACAAACATATCCTTTTCTTCCTGTGAAAATTCAGATATTCTTATTCCCTTCTTTTCGGCATATTCCACAGCCCCCCGCATATTAAAAACAAGCTCTGCCGGTTTCGGCTCTTTCATTTCTTCAAGACGGCCTAAATATCTCTCATATTTCGTCATCTGTCCATTCATAGTCATAAAGCAAACAAAAAATTAAGGATTTAAAACTTTTGATCTATCCCGCTTTGCTTTAGAATAGCATTTGCCGTATGTTTCGATTTTATCTTAACCGGAACAGTATTGTCTTTTTTCAAATTCTGCCATAATAACGCCTCGGTTATGCGTAAGCCATTTGTCTGTTATTTGTCAAAACTTCGATAGTTTCAACACCTTCGATCTTATTAAGTTCTATCATTTCCGGAACAGCATTTTTAATTTTTTCAATAAGAGCGTCATAAGAGCCTGATTCCAGAACGATACCCAATGTATCGCAAACAGCAACCCATACTTCTGCTTCTTCATCCCAATGAATATTTACTTTTATGTTCATACAGCCACCTCACTCATACAACAAGTTTCTCATACAACAAGTTTCCATATGATTTAATTATATCACAATTTCCATTGTTTCACGGCTCATTACTGCCCGAGCACCGGATTTATTATAAACTCTCACAGAAACTCAACCGTTCCATCCTCTATCCGATAAACAGCTCCTGCTACCACAAGTCCCTGTTCCTCATCCTTCTGTATCTCCAAACTATCCTCTATATGCTTTACGCTGTGCTTTACGTTCAGAACAGCCGCCTTGTAATCATCAGTTTCATCTCCAATAGCTTCCTTGATGTCATCAGTGATGTATTTAATAAAGCCATCCGGATCATGGTGGATTGCTGCCGTCACTGCACCGCATCCGGTATGGCCAAGCACCAATATAAGTTTTGTCCCCAGATGCCCTGCCGCATACTCAATGCTCCCCAGCTGATGGTCATCTATCACATTTCCCGCCACACGAATGGTAAAAAGATCTCCTATAGCTGCATGAAATATCCTCTCCGGAATCACCCTTGAATCCGAACAACTTATGATTATGGCATATGGCTCCTGGCCGTTCTTTGCAAAATGCTCAAGTATTACTGAAGAAACATCAGACTGAAATGTGTCTATGGATGTGTAAAGGCGGTTGCCTTCTTTTAGTTTTTCGATTGCTTCAGATGCAGATATCATTTGCTCCCCCATTTCATTTTATAGTCATTTGTATTATGTATTAGTTTCTAACCATATAGCATTCCCAGAAAATATATAAATGTATAAAACACCGGTCCGGCCACTGACAAAAGCAATTCGATAACAGCCATTACATACCTTGTAAAAAGCGGAAACCTTACAGCCCCCGCTCTTCAATATACTGCTCCAGTATCTCAGCGGCGTCACCGATTATCTCGGCGCAGGGACGCTTTTTGTAATACGCCTCAGTGCGGGCCTCCGGAACGGGCACATCATGTTTTACGTTCAGACCCAGCATTTCACGGCAGACTATGGTACCGTGTTTTTCCTCGAATCTATGAGCCAGTTCCTGTATTCCGGCATAATGCTCTGCCTTTACCTGCCCGGTCTCCGGGCCATCATATCCGTATAAAAGCCCTGCCACCATGAACATTCCGCTGACGGAACCGCAGACCTCGCGAAGGCGTCCCATGCCTCCGCCAAAAGACGATGCCATTTTCATAAGCATTTTCTCATCAGCAGGAAGCAGGTCTGCAAAAGCAAGCACTATGGACTGGGAACAGTTATAGCCCTTTTTAAAATTTGCCATTGCGGCTTCTCTTCGTGTCATATTAGTCACCTTACCCCTGCATCCAGGGACCCTGTCCGTTGTTTTCTAACATCATTCTCTGTTCATCCTCCGCAGCCTTGCTGTAGAAAAACAGCACCAGTGCTATGTACGCAAGCTGAAGAATAAGCGAGATCAACGCAACAAACTTTAAATTACTGAAGATCGTTCCCAGAATAAACAGTATAAAATACGGCGGGAACTTCGCCATGAAAGTGATCTTGAACTGCTCTCCCATATCAAGTTTCGTTTTGTAAGCCAGATCCGAAATAAGCCCTGTAACGAACTGCAGAATTGCAGCCACAATACAGTACACTATTATGCTGCAGATCAGCCTGAAAATATCAAGGGCAGCAGCAGCGAGATTCAGTAACGGCAGATACTTATCGCACAGCATATCCTTATCTATTTCCAAGTTTCCAAATTCAGAATAGTTAAAGACCTGAGTTTCCCCATCATCATGCAAGCCGCCACCGTGACGCCCTACGATCAGAACAGAGTCATGGCCTGCAGCCACAATGGCATCCACATCTCCTCTGTTAACATGGTCTATACTGTCATCAAATGCCATATAGAGCCCCTCTTCATCAAAAACAATTGACTTTTCCAGTTCAAGGGTACCGTTTTTCAGTGCAAAATCGGGGCATTCCCTCTTAACCTCATTAACAAAACGGATCATATTTATCTGATCCTTTACACCACGAATAGTCCAGAGCAGGATAATACACAGAAGTATCGCAAGTACGATCTTCCAGCCCTTTTCCTTTACTGCCTTATAGTATTTAAACGGTAAAAAACAAAACACCGGCGTTGCAAAAAAATTCATTTTCAGCTTCCTCCATTAATAATCACGTATCCCTGGCTGCCTTAAAACATATCCACTCCCGGACTCCAAGAATGATGCATCCCATCCCATAGCAGACTATATCCTTTATGTCAAAGGTTCCTCCAATAAGGGTCCGGAAAAATGCCGAATCTCCCACCCCCAAGACATCCACTATGTGAAAGAACTGCAGCACCTCCACAAGCGCCGCAAATAGAAATACATACAGCGGCATCAAGCGGACACCATCAGGGATAAAAATCCTCGCAAAGCAGTATACCGCTATTACCACCAGCATATCGCCCACATAGGGACGCACAAAACTGTCATGCACGAAAAGTGCGATCAGCACCTCTATGGCGATCAGTACAACTGTAAGTATTCCGTAGATTAAGCGTTTATTATTTTTCATGGATTATATCAAGTCAGGTCAGTTATCCGGATACCACTCCGCAATCTGTGCCGTAGGTATCTCGAAATGCTGATAATCCTTACGGTCTTTCCATGCTCCGCCCCATTCAAATCCCTTTTCCATGAAAAGCTTATAGCAAAGGTCATTTTCATCGATTTTATAGGGGAAATCTGCATCACGGTCCAAGTATGGTTCTCCGGTAATAGGCTCTACTATCCTTTCTCCGTCAACAACCTTTGTATATGGATTGTAAAGGGTGTTTATATCAACAGCAAGTCCTAAGCCATGCTTTGAAACCTTTGTAGTATGGGAGATAAACCTGAAATTGAAAGCAGATGAATTGTTATCCTCCATCGACGCCTCATCATCTGCATCATACTCATCCACCAGACGTATCTTCTCAATAGGATAGTCTGCCTCATACAGCTGCTTTAAAATATCAAGAACATCTTCAGCAATATGATAGTTCACTATCATCTCACCCTCATGCACGTTGCCATCCAGATCCTTATGCAACACATGCAGATAGCGCAGGTCATCCCTTGACAGGGTGCAATCAGCCTTGAAAGACTTCCCTTCTATTCTTGCAAATATCTCATCTGTTATGGGCGAGATATAAAACTGTTCGCTCACATCATCTTCAGTGCTTTCGCTTGCGGTTTCCGTTTCACTAACATCTGCCACAACTCCGACATCAGCACCATTCTCATCGGTATCCGTTTCTATATCTGTATCAGCAGCCGGATTTTCCATAATAGACTCACCATTACCTTCAGCACCTGCATCCTCAGTCACAGTCACCACTGTACCATTGCCTTCCGGCTGCACCGCCTCCGTGCTGCATCCCACAACAGACACTGCTGCAACCACAGACATAATTGTCATAAATAGCTTTAAGTTATTCATTTCATTAACCGGCTCACCCAATTCGTATGTTCGTCACAGCCACCTGGTCGCCGGTAATTGCCGCATATACATTTTTATTTGCTCCGCTTAACTTAACCGTATTCCTAATGGCTATGCCGCCATTCTCCGTAATAACTGTTACCGTATTCCCTCTGACCTTAAATGTCACCGTTGCATCATATCCGTTGCGGTTAAGGACTTTCCAATGCTCCCAGTCCTTAAACCCGTTCCCCATCCTTACATCAAGTTCAACAATGCTGTTCTTGTCACAGGCCCAGGACTCACCGTCAAAACGAATCAGGGCATGGTCTATGTAATCCGTACCTCCAACAATACCGTCCTCATCGCTGAATATATCAATGAAAGGGCAGTGCCATACAAGCCTTGCAGTGGGAAGGCTCTTTGTATGGAAGGAAATCTTTAGTCCGTCTTTTAGCTCTATGCCCTTTGATGCGGCCGTGCGCGGACCGTCTATCTGTATATTTGGAACATCGCCTTCCGGAAGATCAATATAGCTTATTTCTTCAGCAATTCTGGGAATATAATCCTCGGAACACTCATCCGCCGATTTAGCAATATTAATATCCGTAAAATTACAGTGGGAACCCGTAAGTCCAATATACATAAACCTGGTGCTGTCAGGAAGTGCGATGACTGTCTCAACAGTCTGCGATTTTCCGGCTATCCTTATCATTGCATGATCCTTGATCCTTACGGCCGAGATCATATATTCGCCGTTAAGCTTTACATCAGCAGATCCGTAATCAAAGGTCTTGCTCTGTATCTTCCTTGCTCCGGTTGACTCACTCCTGCCGTCAAACCATAATTCCCCGTACTCGAAATAGCACCTGCTCTTTATCTCTTTTTCGCTGCTGTGTGTAATACCGTCAAGTGAATCAAAAAGCACAAGGGACGGTACAGGCGCTATGCCTGATGTTTCATCATCCGAGCTTACAGCCAGGCTGACAGTAGTCATATACGGCGTTACAAGGATTCCCTCTGAAATAATGCTCCGATGTTCTGTTATTACAAGGTCTTTGCCGTCATCTTCCTCATCCGGCTTTTCCTTCATGTCATAGTCAGTATCCTGGTCAATAAGCTGCAGCATGAGTCTTGCATAATCTGCATCAAACTGGGTTCCTATACCCTTGACGATTTCTTCCCTTACCCTGTCCTGTGGCATAGGATCACGGTAGCTTCTTATAGATGTCATGGCATCATAGGCATCCGCAATTGCAATGATCCTCGCAATTTCAGGAATTTCTTCTCCTTTAAGTCCCTCGGGATATCCTGTTCCGTCAAAATTCTCATGATGATAACGAGCACCTTTGCTTAGATACGGATATTCCTTTATCTGCTCAAGAATCTGGGCGCCCATTACAGGATGCTCCTTTACGGTCTCATATTCATCCTCTGAAAGATTGCCGTCCTTATTGATAATACTACTGGGAACACCTATCTTTCCTACATCATGAAGGAGTGCGGCATAAAAAACAGCCTCGCATTCGCTGGGAGTTTTCCCATTCATTTCTGCAAGCTTTCTTGAATATCCGGCTACCCTTGATGAATGGCCGTGAGTATATTTGTCCTTTGTATCGATTGCGTTTACAAGCGATGTGGCCGTCTGGTCGAAAAGAAGCCTTAACCTCTCATGCTCCTTTTCCATTTTTATATGATTGAGCAGGATTATGGCAAGCATGATGATCGTGAATAAAGCGGTAAAGATCGCCGGTATGCCCATAGTATTATGCTGAACAAAAAGCAACACGATCAGCCTAGGCATCTGAAGCAATAGACCTATCATAGAGACAACGAAACCAAGCCTCTTATAGTTAAGGACCATATAAACCAGACAGATATTGGCAAGGGATGCCAATGCCCCTGTAAAAGCTGAAGGCGAAACTGAGTATGCCCCCAGGGATATCTGTCCCCCGATCTGCCCCGATAGTATCACCAGAATAGTGAGCAGCACATAGATCACAAGCGGAAATACTATGGTGATCTTCGGCACTTCCCTTTGCGTTGTAAGAATTTTCCAGGCCTTTCCGAAACCGGAATTATTATCCTGCATTTTTCCTCCTTTTGCAGATCCTCCCCCCGATGATCCCCAAATAATTAATAATATGATGACAACAGATCAATTATGTAGTCCAGGTTGGTAACCCAGCCGTCTGACGCAGCGGTTATGGTATATTCATTTCCGTTCTCATCATAGGCATACACGGCATATGAAGGCAGGTCGCAGCCGTCATCGCTCCGCACACCGATGCTTCCGTCTATGATAGCATCACAATAGGCCGTTACATCGTCAAAGTCTGCTCCAGCCAGCCGCCTCTGCTCGTCATTTTTATCTACTACTAAACCCGAATAATATACCGTAAAGGAAACGCTCCCTTCCTCGAATTCCTCAAGTGACATCTCTCCGCCGGGCTGTTCTGCAACATAGAGCATCACCTGCTCGCCGGGAATACTAAATGTTTCCAGCCTGGATGCTGTTTCGGCAAGTGATGAGGCAGCCGATCCGTCAGAACTTACAAGATCCAGCAGTTCCATATCAAGATCACTTACGTCTCCGTCTGATTTTATCCAGTTAGATACCTGAGTTTCAAATTTAGAATACTGATAGCCGTTTTTGGGAGTCCAGCTGGTCCTTGCGCCATGGTCGATCGCATATCCGATCGCGTCGATCATCTCCCTTGTGGTTTCGCCCTCCTTAGTCCGTTCACTTTCATCTTTTTCCCATCTGGGATAATCCAGCTCATCAAAAAACGAATCCAGTGAGCAGTAAAAATTCATATGGTCGTATCTTAAAGGTTCATCAAACTCAGCCCCTGCATCAACGGCGATCTCCATTATTTCCACATCGCAGTTATACAGGCCGTAATCCAAAAGCATCACATGATTGTTGTCATAATAATAGATCATCTCCGGATGCTTATCTATGAGTTTTTTGAGTTTCTTAAGGTCATGCTCTTCCAGTGCTTTCTCGTAAGTATTTATCCAGCTCTTTTTTACAGATGCAGTACCGTTAGGGGTATCAATCTCCTTAGGCTGGTTGAGCACAAGCACAACAAGAGCCGCAATGCTTACTATCATCACGCCGCCTGCCACAAATAGAATATTTGATGCTATTTTATGGTCGTGTGCCCGAAGCACTAATCCAACAACTATCAGCACTATGCCGATAAGAATCAAAACTCCTAAGACAAGCAGCACAATCCCTGCCATTACAAGCGCCATAAATGCCATATACTGTCGTCCCCCTGACCCATGTATTTTACTATATTTGCCGCTTATTTTCCAAGATTATACTTCCCGTACATTTCATCCCAAGCACGTATATAAGCTCACCAGTAATACTCGTAAAACTTCATCGTGTATCCGCCTTCAAAAGTCTGTCCTGATTCAAGCACATTCGTAAATTCCCTTTGGCTTAAATCACCTTCAAAATCAGCTGCATCACACCTGCCGTACCAGGGTTCTATGCAGATGAAGGGGGCATTTTTCTTTTCAGGCGACCAGACAGCAAATAAAGGCGTATCAAAACATACATCCACTATATGCTTTCCTTCCTCGTCTGCTATGCCCACGCGATTTGTCTGATTTCCCTCTATCATATATGTACAACGGTCAAAGAAATCATCCGTGATCGTCACATAACCGTTATCAAGAGGCATCTCTATGTCTTCCCGTATTGCCAGTCCTTTGGCCACATCATTGCCGTGATGATGTATCATGTCCGTCCCTTCAAAAAACAGTTTGTAGCCGGTCTTACAGTTATTCTTTTTTCTGTCATATCCATGAAAGGGACAAAGGAAAGCCGGATGCGCCCCTATTGAAAAATACATGATATCTGAAGCAGGATTTATGACCTTCCACATGACTTTTACATCATCCGTTTCATTTCCGGATGTCATTTTATAACCAATCTGCAATTCAAATTCAAAAGGATATTTTGTAAGAGTCTCATCATTTGACTTAAATGAAAACCATATCTCATCATCAGTCCGGCTAAGCAAGTCAAATTCATTATCCCTTGCAAAACCGTGCTGTCCCATAGGATATTCCACGCCTTTCCAGATGTATTTCTTATCCTTGAGACTTCCTACAAAGGGGAAAAGTACCGGCGATGTACGTCCCCAGAATTTTGGATCACCGTACCACATGTATTCCCGCATATTATTCCTGTTCACTACGGACTTTATTTCTGCCCCGAATGAATCGATTTCTACCTTTATCCTATCATTTGTCAGAAAATATCTCATGGTTTCTATCCTTTCATAATCATTAAAACTATCTTAAACCTTTAGCTCATTCAACACCCGAAAATAATACAAAACTTCGAAAGCCCATCTTGTTTATTTTATCATAAAAACAGATTTTGATTGTGTAAAAAACGGACGGATTATACCGCCCGTTTTACAAAATCTGCCAAAAATTTTTCACCGTAAACAGGAGCTGAAACAGCATGTCACTCCTGCACTACCAATAGCCTTTCCTCCGTTATGTCATAGTACAGATACATCCCTGCATCCGATACATCGTAAACCTTAAGTATCCCTTCATTTTCAGGACTTAATGTGGTAATCTCTGCCGTGATCCGTTTAATAACCCCACTTTCTGCACCGTTCCTTAAAAGCTCAGGCCTATAGCTCTTTGTACTCTGCCCCTCAAATACAGCTGTATAAAGTATCCCTGCCTCCACAAGATCCTGGAATATATGGCTGCCATAGCTTAGCTCAGGTATGTATCCCGCCTTTGATTCAGATACTTCTGCTATAACATTGAACTCGCTTATCTCCGCAAAGGTAGATGGCACTCCTAACTCCGGCGAAGAAGTGCATATCCGCCCGGGGGTAAGCAAAAGAAGTTTCTTGTCCTTTCCCTTGTAATACCAGTTAACATCTGACAAAGCTTTCTTTATGTCATATTTCATTTTATAAGGCATATTGTAATATTTAATAGGATCGATATAGACTACTGCATCCAGCCTGATCTTCCTGGAAAAGCCCATTGAAACACCCTTTGTCTCAAGCAGAACCTGATCAGCCATGACATTTTCCGGGAATTCCACTTTGTCACCGTCCTGGGTAAGCTGAAGCGGTCTGCACTGCAGCAGGTCTATGACATAGTTTCCGTCCTGAGCAATATTGATGGTATACTCCGTATCTACCGGGTATTCGTAATGTTCCTGAATAAGAGCAAGTATGTCCTGCATATCCTTCATCAATGCTTCATTTTTCGTCAGTCCTTCACAGGAAACATACAGCACTTCCCTCTTTTGTCCCTGTTCACGTAGCATCCTCTCTGTGTCGGAATTATGTGAAAAGAGCAGCTTTTTCTGATAATACGGAAACTTTTCACTTATTTTAAGTGGATCAAAGCCTTCCACCTCGCCGCTCTCCAGGCTCACACCGTCTACGATACGCTGTGAATATTGCTGGCGGTCAGACATAGTAGAATGTATTATTTTTGAAGGGGCATCAAGAGATACCATCCTTGGATATGAACCGGTCCTGCGGTCAACAGCGGCCGTTCCGAGTCCCATTACCAGCCTTAACATTCCAGACTCCGATTTTACATTCCCGATTCGGTAAGGGCTCATAGAATAGCCCACGCCTGCCGCACATGGCATAAAGAAACTATCATACCTGGACCCGGAAACACGCTGCACAAGTATGGACATCTGCTCGTCCCGCTTTTCAAGGCCTCGTCTCTTTCTGTAATCAAGGGCAGCCGCGCTCATGGTAGATGCATATACTTCCTTTATCGCATTTTCAAACTCTTCAAGTCTTTCCTCCGGCGTGCCCATATTGCCACAGAAAACCGACTCATATTTTCCGGCAAAGGCATTTCCGAAACCATCCTCAAGAATCGAACTGGATCTGCATATGAATGGATCGCTGCCGTAATAATCCAGTATCCTTCTGAATTCATTTTCTATCCTTCCGGAAAACTTTCCCGCCATGAGCTTTTCCGCAAATTCATCCGCAAGTTTAAAGAAACCTTCTTCAGTCCTCTGTTTAATTCGCAGATCCCAGAATCCGTTATCAACTATGAACGCATAGAAAACGTCCGAGCCTATATAGAACGAATCATGAGGCTCTATCCTCGGGAAGATATCCGGCCGGTTGTTTTCCACTATCTTCCTTGAAAGTAGCATACCGCAGGCCTTTCCGCCTATCATTCCTGTTCCGACCATCCTGGAATGAATTTCGAAATAATCTTCCGGCCTGAAGTTAGCCTTAATAAGTTTCCTCATCCTTTCATCACGGGTAAGCATGATATTGCACATCCTGTGGCATTCCTCCGTGACATCCTCGCCGGCTTCATATTTGCGCCTGGTAGACTTAAAGAATCTTTCCCAACTGTCCTGGTTCTGGTCCACATCATCTGCCTTGCCTTTATTCATTATGCTGTAGAAATGGCTTACCGCTGTACCGTCTGAAAGCACACTGAAACTCATGTCTGATTTCTTTAAGATATGTGGCTGGAACATGGTGGGCGAATACCTTTTCCACACCTTCATGGGCCTCACATAAATATCATCATCTTCTGAAAATACATCCAGGAAAAGCTGTGTGGTATCCCTAATGGTTGCAATGGCATCAAAAGAATGACGCCCCCTTATCACCGGGAAATATGCCACGGTATCCAGGATAAAAAGAAAGGGACAGGTCAGATGAAAAAAATTGCCCATCATAAGATCCGTTGACCAGGCTGCCTCAAGCTCGGACAGGCAGTCAAAAACATAGAAAGCATCCCTTCCTTCACGCTCTATCAGGTTGTGGATATCAACTGTAAAAGTCTCAAAACGGTGGGAAAGTTCCACATGCTCGATCTTAAGTCCTTCCCTTGGCGTCAGTATCGGCTCATGTTCTGCAAAACGGATATAGATAAGATTCCTTTTATCCGCTATGGCCTGGTCCGCAAACCGCTCTGCTAACACGCGGAACTCGTCTAAGTTCGTCACCTGCCAAACCACATTGTCACCAAGCCTTATATATTGCAGCGCATCATCCATCATAGGAATTCCGGAACAAGTCTTATCAAATGCCGCCATATATGCCTCCTCGTATTCATAATATCCTGCCACTTAAAATGTTCCACTTCACGAAGAAGTGATATAAAACACCTGTCCGTCCTGACGGACCGCATAATCAGTTACCGTTCATTAGGAAATAAAAAAGGCGCCAATATCTTACGATATCGACGCCTTTGCCGTTCATCAGTTTTAGGATATACCATTCATTTCAAAAAATCAATAGTACAGCCGTTAATTATTACAGCACTCCGAAAGCTTTCATCTCCTGCTCAAGCATCTTTGCATGCTCAGGCTCCATCTCGGTAAGTGGCATACGAAGAGGTCCTGCCGGCTGTCCCTGAAGAGCCATTGCCTTTTTAACAGGAATGGGATTTACCTCGCAGAAAAGCGCATTGATAAGAGGCAGGGCATCAAGCTGTATCTGCCTTGCGCCGTCCACATCTCCGTCAAAGAATTTCTGGCACATATCATGGGTCTGCTTAGGTGCCACATTTGAAAGAACTGATATTACACCCTTTCCGCCAAGTGACAGAAGCGGTACTACCTGGTCGTCATTTCCGGAATAAACATCAACCTTACCTTTTGCAAGGCTCATGAGCTTTACAAGCTGAGAGAAATTGCCTGTAGCATCCTTTACTCCAACGATGTTCTCGTTTTCCTCACAAAGAGCAACCATAGTCTCAGGCAGTATGTTCACGCCGCCTGTTCTTCCGGGAATGTTGTAAAGAATAAGAGGGATGTTAACAGCCTTAGCAACAGCCTCAAAATGAGCTTTAAGTCCCTTCTGTGTAGCTTTGTTATAATAAGGTGTTACAACAAGTGCCGCGTCCGCTCCTGCCTTTTCAGCCTCCTGTGTAAGATATATTGCTGTCTTTGTGCAATTTGAACCGGTACCTGCGATAACAGGGATCCTCTTGTTAACTACCTTGATGCAGTAACGGATCACATCAAGATGCTCCTCCTCTGTCATCGTTGCAGCCTCGCCGGTGGTACCGCAGACGATTACGGCATCTGTTCCACCTGCGATCTGGTACTCAATGTTTTTTGCAAATCCTTCGTAGTCGATGGATCCGTCTTCTTTAAACGGTGTTACGATTGCAACTCCTGCTCCTGTGAATACTGACATATTTTTCCTCCTGCTTTCTGCGCTTATGCGCCTTTTGGCGGTAGATGTATCCCGATAACCTTCCCGGTAATTTCCCTACTACATATTTTACAACATTTCATAAAAATTATAATAGAAAACACCGGCATGGAATACCGGTGTGCTCACTCATAGCTTAAACTGTGATAGCGCCCCATCGGATTCCCGATGACAGTGATACGGATATTCTCCGTACCCCCAGGATAAAGCGTCTGCGATTTCGTTTCTCCTTCGGCGGGAAAGCCTCCTGCTGTCCTCGTCTGTACCGCACCATCAGACAGCCATATATCTTTTCCGCAACCTCTACCTACTATTTGTATTTACAAGCTGAAATATAACACTGCAAAGGCTTAGTGTCAAGGCAAACAATACCCATGATAAATGAAAAGCGGTGGATTTCACCACCGCTTGATCAAACCATATTGCTTAATGCTTTAAAATACCAGATAAGCCGTTATGCAGAACAGGGTTACCCAGCCCATAAGTATCAGAGTATTCACTGCCACCTCAAGCCTTCTTGCATAACCTGCCCTAAAATCCAACAATACGCCCATATTCTCGCCCTCCGTTTCTGTTGTGATGAAGTTATCATTACCTAAAAACATCTTATCCTATTTTTGTTGCTTTTTCAACGATATCAGGCCTTACTTGACATATAATATCAGTAATATATACTACTTTTTGTTAGTCGTAACTAAAAGTATAAGGGGCTTATTATATGACACTTAAGGAACTTGAGATCGGAACCCCTGCCGTCATTGAAAAAGTCGGCGGTTCGGGCGCACTCAGACAGCACTTCCTCGATATGGGAATGATTCCCGGCGCTGAAGTAACAATAGTAAAATACGCGCCAATGGGAGATCCTATGGAGCTTAAAGTCCATGGGTACGAGCTTACGCTCCGTCTTGATGATGCAGCGAATATTGATGTTACCCCCTCCTATGTATCAGGTACCGAGCCTGAGCCGGAGTCGCCGGCCAGATCACACAAAAAAAAGACAGAGCATCCCGGTTTCGGTGAAAAGGGAAAATCCCATCCTGAAGGCAATGCAAAGCCCCTTCCTGATAATGAAGTTTTATCCTTTGCCCTTGTGGGCAACCAGAACTGTGGAAAGACCACCCTTTTCAATCAGCTCACCGGTTCAAACCAGCATGTAGGAAACTTTCCCGGTGTAACCGTTGACCGAAAGGACGGCGAGATCAAAGGCCATCCCAACACCCTGGTCACAGACCTTCCGGGCATCTATTCCATGTCCCCCTACAGCAGCGAAGAGATCGTCTCCCGCAATTTTGTCATGAACAGCAAGCCCAAAGCTGTCATCAATATAGTAGATGCCTCCAATATAGAAAGAAACCTGTATCTTACCATGCAGCTGCTTGAAATGGATGTTCCCATGGTAGTTGCAATAAATATGATGGACGAGCTTACAGCAAACGGCGGCACGATAGATATTAACAGCATGGAGGAAATGCTTGGGGTTCCTGTGGTACCGATATCCGCAGCTAAGAACCAGGGCATAGGCGAGCTGATAGAACATGCCATCCATGTAGCAAAATACCAGGAAAAGCCCTTACGGAATGATTTCTGCAGCGAAAATGACAACGGCGGAGCCGTGCACCGTTCCCTTCACGGCATAAGGCATCTTATAGATGACCACACCAGGACGGCCGGAATTCCCCTGCACTTTGCCGCAAGCAAGGTGGTTGAGGGCGACCAGATCATAACAGAACAGCTTCAGCTTGATGAAAATGAAAAAGAAACCATAGAACATATAGTCCTTCAGATGGAAAAAGAGCGCGGTCTTGACAGAAGTGCAGCAATTGCCGACATGCGTTTTTCCTTTATATTCAAGGTATGTGACCGTTGCGTAAAGAAACCTAAAAAAAGCAAGGAAAGCATCCGCAGCGAAAAGATTGATAAAATCCTTACAGGCAAATGGACAGCCATCCCCATTTTCATTATTATCATGGGGCTGATTATGTGGCTTACATTTGATGTGATCGGTGGCACTCTCCAGGGACTGCTGGAAACAGCCGTTGATAAACTGACCGAATGGGTGGATGCAGCGCTTTCAGCAGGAAATGTAAATGATGTACTCCACGGCTTAGTAATAGACGGCATATTTGCCGGTGTTGGCAGCGTACTGAGTTTCCTGCCTGTAATTGTTACGCTTTTCTTCTTCCTGTCCATTTTAGAGGACAGCGGCTATATTGCCCGAGTTGCATTTTTCATGGATAAGCTGCTAAGGAAGATCGGACTCTCCGGAAGAAGCATAGTTCCCCTGCTCATAGGATTCGGCTGCACGGTTCCTGCTGTCATGTCCACCAGGACCCTCCCCAGCGAAAGGGACAGGAAGATGACAATTCTCCTGACTCCCTTTATGAGCTGTACTGCAAAACTTCCTATATACGCATTCTTTGTAAGCACATTTTTCCCGAAGTACAAAGCCCCTATCATAGTCCTGCTCTATTTTACAGGAATAGTCACAGGCATAATTGCAGCCTTTATTTACAGAAAAACACTTTTTAAAGGCGAGGCAGTACCCTTCGTAATGGAACTTCCAAACTACCGTATGCCCGGAATGAAAAATGTAGCTCAGCTCCTTTGGGAAAAGGCGAAAGATTTCCTGCAGAGAGCCTTTACAACAATACTCATTGCTACGATCATAATCTGGCTGCTGCAGAGCTTTGATCCCCGATTCAATCTTGTAGAAGACCAGCAGGACAGCATACTCGCTATTATTTCAGGATGGCTTGCGCCCCTGCTTACACCAATAGGACTGGGAGACTGGAGAATATGCACCTCCCTTATCTGCGGTTTCATGGCAAAGGAAAGCGTTGTCTCCACGCTGGAGATACTCTTCGGCCAGAATGTCAATGAAGCACTTTCAAATGCAGCCGCCGCTTCATTGCTTATATTCTCCCTGCTCTACACGCCCTGCGTTGCTGCGGTAAATGTCATACGAAAGGAGCTCGGGATAAAATGGGCATTTGCCGTAGTTGTATGGCAGTGCTTTATTGCCTGGATAGCAGCATTGACAGTTTATTTAATCTTTTCAGTAATCAGATAATTTGGAGATAAAAATATGAACTACTGGGATATCATCTTAATACTTGCGATCGTCCTCGCTGTAGCGCTGGCCGTAATAAAAATAATAAAGAATAAAAAAGCCGGCAAAAGCAGCTGCGGATGTGATTGCAGCAACTGTGCCGGCTGTCAGATGCACTGTCATAATGACAAATGATCATCTGTGTATTTTTACTTCGTTCCGAAAATCCTGTCCCCGGCATCGCCCAACCCAGGACGGATATATGCATTTTCATTGAGTCCCCTATCCTGCTGACCTACATATATCTGTACATCCGGATGCGACTCCGAAAGATTCTTCAATCCTTCGGGAGCAGCTATGATGCACATGAACTTGATATTTTTCCCGCCATGCTTCTTTATCTGGCCTATGGCATCCACCGCAGATCCGCCTGTGGCCAGCATAGGATCGGTAACGATGATTATGCGCTCATCAATAGCATCAGGCAGCTTGCAATAATACTCCCTGGGTTCATAAGTGATCTCATCCCGATAAAGTCCTATATGGCCGATCTTTGCAGACGGATACAGTGACAGCAGCCCATCAACCATTCCAAGTCCTGCCCTGAGTATAGGGATGATCGCAATCTTCCTTCCGGTAAGCATAGGTGTCATGCAGGTTTCAATAGGAGTTTCCACTTCAACCTCTTCAAGCGGAAGATCCCGCAATGCCTCATATCCCATTAGCATTGCAACTTCACCAACAAGCTTTCTGAACTCATTGGTTCCGGTCTGCTTATCCCTAAGCATGGAAATCTTATGTTTTATAAGCGGATGATCAAGAATTGTAATATTGTCCATTTTTACCCCCTTTTCTCCCCTTTTCGGGGCTCTGTAAATCAATCAACAGAACCTTGGTGCCGTATAGATACGATCACGGATAGGTTATTATCTATTATATCAAAATCTAAAAAATTCTTTATTTATTTAATGCATATAATTGTATAAGTGAGTAGTAACACATTCAGTCATCGTCATCATCGATATCTGCAACCACTTCCACAATATACGGCTTTTTCTTATTGTACCTGACATTCACAGTCTGCCCTTTAAGTTCCCCGGGATCCGGATCAGGCAGCGGATACCATTTCTGATAGCCGAAACGTTCCTTATCCTCTGCATAGTACCGGTACTCGTACTCATTGATATCATTGTGTCCATAATTGCCGGCACGGCCAGTAAGTCCCTTCCTGACATTGCCGGTATATGTTCCGGTGGTGTTTACCCAACCCGGCCTTTCCTTGGGATTTAACATATTCATGATATGATCAAAAATATCCATATTTTTTCCTCGCTGAAAATCAGATTTTCTTTGTACTGCATCAACAACTACTTTAGATAGTTAAATACCGGCTATCCTACGCAGTTGCTGCCCAGCCATATCCTGCTGACCAAGTCCACTAAAAATAAAAATACTATGATTATAAAAATTACATTATGAGCCTTGGCATCACGTATCTTACTCTGTACTTTGACTATCAGCGGCTGCACCAGACAGACCGCCACCCATATTAGCAATCCGAACATCAACGACGGAACCAGGGCTATCCGGCTGTCAAAATTCAGGAACTCATTTGTATAATCCCACATTGGCACACCGATTGTCATGTCTATGATATAACTTGCGGTAAGTTCAGCGATAGTTGCAATGACCGCTCCGACTATAAATACCAGCAAAGGTTTCTTTATCTTAAGCAATGCAAAAATACCAAGGATTATAAATACTCCGATACCATATATCGGAAGCCAGGGACCGAATAGAAATCCCCTGTTGATAAAGCCCCTGCGGTGGTAGATCATGCAGCACCATATGGATTCATATACCCATCCGCCAAAACAATAAACCAGAAACCACTCCGCATAGTCCCTGAAAAGGTTCCAGTATTTATTACCTGATGCAGGCTGCTTTAGTCCATCAATCTGTTTTTTTACATCAGCCAGTTCTTTTTCCGGAAGGTCCTTCAGGAATATGCAATACTCATCCGCATGCCCCCCCACGAACGTCATGTGTTCCATATCCGTCTGGGATGACGCAGTTATCCAAAGTACCGGTTCTCCATGAAAGTCCTCTACATATCTTAATTTTTCGCCTTTGTAAATTACGTCCATTTCTGCATAAACCTATGTTTTTTTTATCAAATTTCACATTTTATAATAAATACTGCATTATCTGAAATACTACCACATACAGGGCAAAAGTTCAAAAAAGGGCTATGCGATTACGCACAGCCCTAATAGCTTTTATGATTCTTTTTTCATCACATATATGATGCCCTTCTTCCGGAAAGGAAACTGCGTCTGCGGTACTTAACAGTACTGTGCTCCATTCCCATCCGGCGGTAGAAAGCAAAGATATTTAAGAACAGTGCGGATATCCAGGCACTTGACTCTGCTATGGCCACAGCCCTGAAACCTAATGTCCCCATAAGGAGCGATACCAAAGCTATTCTCATGACCATCTCAAGTACGCCTGACCACATGGGCATTACCGTATCTCCCATTCCCTGTACTGCGCTTCTGTAAACAAAGAGACAGTTTACCGCAATTATAGTCACACCGCTTATCGGCAGGTACTCACAGGCAAGTTTTATGGGAAAGCTTCCCTTAAGCATTATCCTTGCGAGCATTTCCGGTGCAAATACCATAAGTGAACCTAACAGCAGATATGATATGAAGGCAATGCTTAAGCATACACGGAGTCCTTTGCGTATCCTTTCTTTCTCGCCTGCCCCGTAGTTCTGGCTGGTGAAAGCGCTCATTGCGCCGCCGGCAGCACATGCAGGATTCATGAAAAGGTTTATGTACTTGCCGCATGCAGTATATGCAGTCGTGTAATCCACACCTGCGCCGTTAATGAAATACTGTATTACCATGCAGCCTACTGCTGTTATGGAATTCATGAATGCCATAGGCAGACCGTTCTTTAACAGTTCAACGAAAACGCTCTTGTCATTTTTGAAATCAGCACAGCTCAAATGTACAAGCTCTATGGTTGAAAGCCTCTTTATGCAGACAGCGGCGGACACTAACTGGGATACAACGGTTGCGATAGCAGCACCTTCAACGCCAGTCCCAAACCCAAAGATAAACAGGCAGTCTAAGCCTAAATTTACTACAGAAGAAATCAGTATGGCGAACAGCGGTGTACGGCTGTCTCCTAATGACCTGAGCACTGCAGCACTTACATTATAGGCAATGGATGCAACCAAACCGCCGAATACAATATAGCCGTATCGCAGACAGTCTGCCATCAGTATCTCATCAGTCCTGAGCAGTCTCAGTGCCAACGGCAGGAAAGATACGCTTATTGTAGTAAGCACTATGGCAAGTACCGCAGCCACCTGTATGGTTGCTGCTAACCTATGACGGAGCTGCTCTTTTTTACCTGCACCGAAACTCTGTGCAATCAGTATACCGAAACCGTTTGCAAGTCCCAGGGAAAATCCTACTATCAGGAAAAACAGCGAACCCATATTTCCAACGGATGCCAGCGCATTGTCATCTATGCCCCTGCCCACTATAAGTGTATCCACGAAATTATAAAGCTGCTGGAGCATGCTGGTAAGCAGCAGCGGCCAGTAAAACCTAAGTATGTGCTTTGTGATGTTTCCCTTTGTAAGGTCTGTTACTTTTTTCTGCATTACCTGACCTGTTCCCTTCATCACTCTTCCTCCAAAGATGCTATCATCTTTAAATGTTCCGGAGAATACGCTCTTCTCTCTCCGTTGCGTGCATTATAAGAAAACCTTTTCTGAAAATTTATCAAAAATATGGCATTTTTTATAATTTTATGGTATGTTATTTAAAATTAACAAAAAATCCCTTTGATTACAGCATTTGAAGGTTGATCACCATGGCAAAGAATCTGGATGCAAGAAAAGAACTGATTTACAGGCTCTACATACAGCGCGAAGAAGAGTTCGTCCGCACGGATATCAGGCAGGAATACTCCCGCTATGAAGATATCCGCAACGGTGATGTTGAAAAAGTTAAGGCAAACTTTGAGGAAATAAAAAAAGACTTCTTCAAAGGTAAAGGTGTACTTTCAAAAGATCCTCTGCGCAACTGCATCTACCATCTGGTGGTTTCCGTCGGCGTCATATCCCGTATCTGCATCAATTCCGGCCTCCCCCATGACGAAGCCTATACAATAAGCGATATCTATATCCAGGCTGCGGATGAAAGCAAGACCGTTGAGCAGGTCATAGACCTTATCGGCGCAGCACAGCTGGATTTTGCTGAACATATGAAAGAATTAAAAAAGAATGACCGATATTCCGCCTACGTAAGGCATGCCATCGACTATATCTACGACCACCTTCATGAGCCGCTCACCATGGAAGGACTTGCCATGAATGAGAACCTGAATCCCAGCTACTTTTCCAAGCTGTTTGCCGCTGAGACAGGAACAACTGTCAAAGCGTATATCCTTTCAGTCAAGATAAACACTGCAAAGAATATGCTGGAAAAAACCGACTACTCCATTACGGATATTTCTTACTCCTTAGGCTTTTCCTCCCAAAGTGCATTTACTGCCGCATATAAGAAACTTACCGGTGAAACGCCTGCGCGCTACAGGAAAAACCTTAAGTATATTGACAGTTTTTACTAAGCCTTTATCCTTCCACAGAAATCTGTTGCGGACGTATGATCAACCCATATATAATGTTCCTGTTAAACTGAGGTGAGCATTCAGATGAACAAAAAACTGATAACTATTTTCGAATGGCTTAATATTATATTTATGGGAACTGTTCTCGCTGTTTCCGTGACCGGCACATATCATCATATAGCCTGGTATAAAGTTTCCTTCGTTTCACTTGTCTGGTTTGCTTGTTTTCTCCTTACCTTTTTTATATTAAAAAAGTCTGAAGCATTTCTGACAAAGCATAAAACACTCCTTTTGACAGTATATCTCATCCTGCTTTTTACCGCCCTTTCTGTCACTTCATTATTATTTGCAAATCCTCCGACCAATGATTACGGAGAAGTATTCGATGATTCATTGAACCTTATAGCCGGCAAAGAAGTTAACTGGGCATATTTTGCCATGTTCAAAAATAATTATCTGCTTCTGCTAATGATGGCCCTGATAAGGCTTCCTGCATATCTTATTGGCTTTGACGGAACCTATTCGATCATCATTTTTTCTGTTCTCTGTGCAACGATAGCAGCTGTCCTTATTTTTAAAATAATGGAGCATTTCCAATTCCCGGTATATGTATGCTTTATGGCATTAGTGGTATACGCCCTTTTTTTACCCTTATATGGATGTACATATGCTTTTTATTCCGATCAGGCTACCATTATGCTCACCGTTCTTCCCATCTATCTTATTATTTCCGATACCGGCAGCAGCAAGTGGGTATCCGCTGTAAATATCATCCTTGTGGGCCTGTTTACGTGTATGGCTTTCTGGCTGAAGGCTACTGCCGTAATACCTATAATAGCCTTTTCAATAGTGAAACTGCTCACATCTTTTAATAAAACTACGCTTCGCCGTATTCTCTTATATTGTTGCTCTTTTATTTGTTTTTGGCTTATCTACGGATTGATCTGGCATATCTCACCTGCTTCTAAAATGACGGAAATGCATGTACCCATAATACATTGGATCGCACTTGGCTCCCACGGTCACGGCGACTGGGAAGACAACGCAGACTACGCCTATGAGCTTCTCGCAACACCGACTATAGAAGCGAAAAAAGAATTTGCCTATTCATATTTACGCGGTAACCGTAATGAAATGTTTTCTATCACTCATATAGTCAGCAAAATGCGTCATAACTTTGCAGCAGGTTTCATGGGGCTTTCCACATACATTTATGTGCCTGATTCACCTGCCTATCCGTTTCTCAGCGCCTACGGAATATATGGCGGATATACGATGATGTTGGCAACAGGCATGTATTATCTTCTCCTTTTGCTTAATATTCTTGGAAGCGTATATTCTATAAGCAGGAAAAAGACGGATTCCCACAACACTTTAGGCCTTTTTGCCCGCATTTCCCTCTTTGGGCTCTTCCTGTTCCTTATGTTTTGGGAAGCAAATAACCGACAGCTATATAACCATATTCCAATATTGGTAATTACCGGAATGGCAACATTCACTCAATTCTTTGATAAGAAAGGGGAAAAATAATGAAAAAGATTTTAGGCCGAATACTCATTGTATTGCCGTCAATTGCCCTGCAGCTCACATGGTATTATTTTACTATCTTTTTTCTTGATCAGATACTTAACGGATACCTAGGCGACATAATCAGCGTTGCCTGCACTATTTTAGCCGTCTTCTTTGTTACAAGCCTTGTGTCAAAAAGAGATGAAAGTTCATATAAGATCCTCTGGATAATGGTCATAGTGGCAATGCCCATTCTCGGTGCGGTGCTCTACCTTCTGCTTGGCAACAAGAGAACCGGAAAGCACCTGAAGAGAGCATTGGAAAGATCTGATTTCAATAACTCAATGTTATGCGATGTCTTAGATCCGGTCCCTGCAGAAGAAATAAAAAAAGAAGACCTGCGAATGGGACAGACCCTTGAACACATTTCAAAATCCACCGGTTTTCCTATACTGAAAAACGACACTACAAGGTACTACCCTTTCGGAGAAGATATGTTCACCGATATGTGCGAAGATCTTAAGACTGCAAAGAAATATATATTCGTGGAGTATTTCATAATTCAATCAGGAAAATTCTGGGATACACTGACAGACATATTAGCTGAACGTGCTGCAGATGGCGTAGATGTAAGGGTCATGTATGACGATCTCGGAAGCATCGGAACCTACTCCGTTACTGATATAGCAAACCTTTCAAAAAAAGGCATCAAGTGCATACCATTTAACCCCTTCTTCTTTATCAGAACCCAGCTTAACAACAGGGACCACAGGAAGATCATGGTCATCGACGGAAAGATTGCATACAGCGGCGGCGTGAACCTTGCGGATGAATACATCAATGAAATATCAAAGTACGGCCGCTGGAAGGACATCGGCTTCCGCATAACCGGTGAGGCAGTAATGAGCTACGCCTATATGTTCACGGAGTTCTGGAATACATTTTCAAAGGATAAAATCGAGGTAAATATAGATGCCCTCAGGATCGAGGAAAAGAAAATCGAAGCAGCGATAGAAAAATCAGGTATCGATAATGGTTACATCATCCCCTATTACGATTCCCCTATGCGTGACGAGCATACAAGCAACGAGTTCTTCTCTGAAGTCCTATCCATGGCTACGGACTACGTGTGGTTTTATACGCCCTATCTTATCCTGGGAGATGCACTGTTTGATTCATTCATAAGGGCTGCAAAGAGAGGCGTTGATGTCAGGATCATCATGCCCGGAATCCCCGACAAAAAAATGGTATTCAGGCTTTCAAGAAGCTATTACAAAGACCTTATTGCGGCCGGCGTAAAGATTTATGAATACACGCCCGGCTTTGTCCATGCAAAGGCTGTTGTTTCTGACGACAAGATTGCAGGCGTCGGAACCGTAAACCTGGATTACCGCAGCCTCTTCCTCCACTTTGAATGTAACTCGATATTCTATAAAGCTGACATCGTAGAAGAAGTAAAGAAAGATTTCCTTGCCACCCAGAGCGAATGCAGAGCCATCAGTCCTGAGAATGTAAAGAAAATATTCCTACAAAAATTCATAGACAACGTGCTCCGCATAGCCGCACCATTGCTGTAAACATTACTGCACCATAACCATTCAATCCCCCTTCCGTTTTACGGAAGCATCCATAATAAAGGAAAACAAACTGAAGTTAGAATAAAAAATAAGTTATAATGAATATTATCGTCTCGAATCTTGAGAGGAAGAAGGTAGCAAAAAAGAATGCTTCGTGAGTGCCTGATCATCTGTCCGCTTGTATTTATAGCGGGATATATTGATGCAGTTGCGGGAGGCGGCGGTCTTGTGTCGCTTCCCGCTTATATGCTGACAGGCCTTCCTACCCACCAATGCATAGCAACAAACAAGATGAGCGCTTTTATGGGAACTTCCGTTGCAACTGTAAAGTATGCAAAAAGCGGTTATATTCCCTGGAAAACCGCTCTTTTTTGTATTCCCTGTGCACTTTGCGGATCTGCCCTTGGCGCAAATATTGCTCTTATGATATCTGACACGATTCTTAAGATAATAATGCTCGTGATAATACCGTTAACAGCAGTATATGTACTTACACGCAAAGGAGATTTTTCTTCTGAACGGGAATTATCTTTTAAACTTACTGTAATTGTATGTTCTATGATAGCGTTTGTTATAGGGATTTATGACGGTTTTTACGGCCCCGGAACCGGAACATTCCTTATTCTTCTTTTGACAGGTATTGCCGGAATGGATATCAGAAAGGCAAACGGCCTCACAAAAGCAATAAACTGGTCAACAAACGTTTCCGCACTTGTAGTTTTCCTGCTTCATGATCAGGTACTCATTCCGCTTGGACTGATTGCCGGAGTTTTCAATATTGCCGGAAATTATCTCGGTGCCGTAGGATTCCAGAAAAAAGGAAGCGGTATAGCCAGGGTAGTCATTATCATAGTGCTTGTTGTATTTTTTGTCAGGCTTCTGCTGGAATTTCCTTTTCTATCACTCATCAGATAACCATCCGTTAAGGACAATAAAATTTTTTTAAAAAGTACTTGCAATATGTTTTATATTGTAGTATTATTTAAAAGCTTGAGAAAAGCACATGGCTCGTTGGTCAAGGGGTCAAGACGCTGCCCTCTCACGGCAGAATCAGCGGTTCGATTCCGCTACGAGCTGTTAAAAAGAAACACCTTGGAAAACTTTCCAAGGTGTTTTTTATCATTATAATTCTTCTAAAAATTCTTTAATAATCTCTCCGCATTTCTGTGGCTCGGTTTTATAAATAAAATGGCTTCCTGGCAGTAATTCGATTTTGAAACTGCCCATCTTTTCCAAATAAGGCGTAAGTTCTTTATTTCGAATTTCTAAGCTTTCAGCACTGTCATCTCCGTCTCTTGAAGATATATACAGCTTCGGAACATCATTTGAAACAAGTGAATTCCATGTCTCATTCCTGTTGGTCGCTATATAATTTGATTCATTTGAACCAGCAACCGTGTCAGCTCCCCGCAAAGCAAGGAAATCATAAATTTTCTGTTCTTCTTTGGAGAAAGAGGAGTCCTTGGGATACAGTAAGTGGATAAAAATATCGCCCAATCCAAGATTTACAGCAGCTTTTAACAAAATGGTATTGCTCTGCTTAGGAGTTTTAATATCACTGATCGGTTCCACATAAGTTCCGTCAATATTTACAAAAGCTTCTATCTCATCCTGATATTTACTTACCCAGTAGGATGCGTATGTGCTGCCCATGGAATGAGACATCAGAATGTAAGGCGCCGAAACTCCCATGTTATTCAATGCTTTTCTATAATCCTCAACTATTGTCTCAACATTTCTTTCATCCTTAACATCGTCACTTCCGTCCCAGCCTGCTCTGGCAATATAGATAAATTCATATTCCTTTTCCAGTTCTGAAGACATTTGTCTCATTTCAACCGGAAATCCAGGTCCCATACCTGATAAAACAACTATTTTATGTTCAGCATTCTCTTTTCCGAATCGTACCGTGTTCAGGGAATAATCGCCTACCGAAACCAAATTATAATATCCGTTTTGTTCTGCAAGTTTTCTGTTGCCGGCTAATTTTATCTGATGAAAAATAATCAGTCCAATCAGCAAAACTGCCAGGCTTGAAAATATGATAATAATAACCTTTTTCAATGTTTTATGAGATTTCATGTATATTTCCTTATCCATAAAATTTATTGCTTTTCAACTCTGAATACTATACAACAAATCCGCTGCAGGCTATTAACAAAAAACCTTGTATTAGTTTTTCCTTTACTGTCTTTCTATGATGAAATTGAAAACCTTGACATTTCCGTCCATTTCAGCAGACTGTATGGCAAATCCACATTTCTCAGTATAGAATCTGACATTCTCTTCTTTATCCACAGGTGTTACCAGCATAAACTTTTTCCAGTCGGAATAAAACGATATTCCTAAATAACTGAAATTTTTCTTAACAATCATTTTAATATATTATATTAAAACTTCCCACTTGTTGTATACCGCTAACTTCCTCACACCGGTAGCTTGCCTGACGGTGGTGCCGTTCGCCAAGCAGTTCTTACGAAAATGCCCCTATCTATGGTATTTTTCCGGAACCGTTCACACGCTACATCCATGTAGCGTTGTTCACTCGCAAGCTGTCGCACTTTTTTGTGCGACAGCCTCGTTTCTGGTGTATTGTAGCATTTTCGAGAACTGCTAAGTCTCACTAAAACACCGTCAGACAAGACTACACGGTGTGAAGTTTTAGTATTATATTTTAAATGTCTCTTTTTTTTACATATTTTACGAAAAAAATGTCATAGAATAATGACACAAGAAAAAAGTGGTCCAAAGGGTGGTCCAAGGAATTCGGGACCATCTCCAACCTCCTTATTTTATAGGTTTTTCGAGTAAGGAACCACCTTCGATTCCGCTACGAGTTTCTTAAAGAAACACCCGTAAACGATTTGTTTACGGGTGTTTTTTTATGATATTTCATCAATATTATTTTTCTTATTTTTTCTCCAGACAAAAATACAAACAATCACAACTGCAATAAGTGCGATCATCATTCCGCCCCAGTTTACCCAAAGTGCTTTCACAGGATCTACGCCGGTATCATTCATAAATCCAATCAGCACGGACGGGTACGCATTGGTTACAGCATGCATGATTGCAGCCGGCCAGACGGAGCCACTCATTTCAGTCAGAAATGTCAGAATAACTCCCATCAATATGCAAAAGGCACACATCATAAGAATGCCAAGGAAGGGAAATCCGGGATAATCCGTGCCGAAATTATGGCCGATACAGGTAAGGGGTGCATGCCATAAGCCCCAGATGATGCCTCCGATGATAAGCGGTAATGCCTTTTTGCCGCCGAAGAGTTTTATCAGCTTCGGCATCATATAAGCGCGCCATCCGCCCTCTTCGCCAAAAGCCGCAAACGATCCGATGACTCCCGTTGTAATCGCCGAAAGCGGTTGCAGAAAGAAAATTCGATAATCCACATCCAGTTCTTTTGGATAGCCCGGATCAAACAACTGCCTGCAAAATAGAATTGCAAACAGATTTCCGAGTTCCGTAATCAACCACGGAAGTATTATTGCGAGCAGAAAATAAATCCATTTCCGGTCTTTGAAAGAAATCCCGAACATTGTGGAATCCCTGCCGTACATTTTAAATCCTTCTTTGGTAATCAGTCTTGTAAGTACATGCGCGATGACCGGAAAAAGCATTCCAAGTGAAATAAAGCTCATCATATACCGGCTTAAGTCGTTCCAATGAGTAAACTTCGGATTCACAGCGAAAAACCAAATCCATGTCATTCCGAAACAAAGGCCTAGGTATATAAGCAGACGTTTCAGGTCAGTTTTTTTATTTATATTTTCCATAAGTATTCTCCGATATTGTTTTGGACCCTGGATCATTTTTTGCTGTTGTACAGGGCGCAGGTCAGTTTGTAGAAACCGAAATAGATCAAAAGCCCGGATGCGGAAGAAAGAATCTGTACTAACACAACTTCAAACTGGTGTGTATTAATCCAGTTCATAATGGCTTCCCAGTTGATTTTCTCAAAAACCAAAAGCTTGCCGAAAAGCAAATAGCCTATTACCGCTATTCCCAGGGCCAGAAAGAATCCCACTTTAATCATCATGGCTTTCTTCGTTCCGAGAACCAGAAACATGCAAAGTTCCAAACCTGAGGTAAAAAGAGAAAGAGCAAATAACACCATCGCAATTCCCTGCGTCATGTCTGCCGTCCCAATTGCGGCAGGATCAATGCTGAACGCCCCAGCTGTAATCGTCCATATCATGCTGAAGGAAAAAAATACATAAGTAACAATACCCATATAGGCAAATTTCGAAGCCACATACGTGTTTTTTCCAAAAGGCATGGCTGAAAAATACTCGCGGATTTTATTCTTCTCATCCATTTCAATACACTGAGGAACCCACAAATTTGTAAACTCCAGTGCAATCGCAATCATAAACAGTGGGAAAAAAGCAATAATTCTATCCCATTCGTTAAGCTGATTACCCGCAAGATCATATGAAATATGGGAAGTAAGATTTCTCCATCCCGGAAAGATCATCCGAATCGCAATAAACAAAACAGTCATCACCGTAAAGATCCAGACAAACCTTTTCCCCTTCATGGAAACATATGTGTTATATAATAATCCACCCATCAGATAACACCCCGCTTTCTTTCGGCAATGCTTAAGGAAAGAGCAAAGGATATTCCCGTTACGGCAAGCGCGATCAGAAAGATAATCCACGCCCTGTCCTTGACAACGGTAAGCAGATCCCACATTCTCTCGGCGCTCATATCATTGTTTTCAACCTGTCCGTTTGCGATAATCATCACAATCTCTTTTACCTTTTGAAAACGAATCAGTACAAATCCTACTGCCATGGTAAACAGGCTTAAAATCTGGGCATTCTGCCCCTTTCCTGCGCCCGGATTCATAATCCGATACAGAATCACCAAAGAACTGTAGATTCCGATCACGGAAGCCGCACTTACTATCATCCCGATGAATTCCGGGAGAGAGACAATATCCGTTAAAAATGACAGAATCACAGCAATCAGCAGATCAAATGCCACTCCGATTCCCAAAAGAGCAAAAACGGAAAAATACCTCGCAAGCACTCTCCCCGGAAGCGATACGGGAAGTGCTCCCCCGACTTTCGCAAAGCCCGCCTTACTGTCCTCTTCAAATACATTTAAAACATCTCCAACCACGGCAAGCGGCAGAAACATAAACAGCACCAGCGCAAGTGTCGCAAGATTATTAATTTCAAATTCCGTCATGCTGTTTTCAACCATCATCTCGGCTGCATTCTTTGCAAGATTTCCGAAACGCGTGCTTAATACAAACATAACGGAAACGATCAGCACACCGATGATGACATAACAAAATATGGTCAGCTGTTTACGAAGACACATAATGTCTTTGAGGATAAGTCCCTTCATGCTACTCACCTCTTTTCGAATTCACGTAATAAATCATAATCTCTTCAAGTGCTGCACTTTCAAGCACCATTTCCGGGTAAAGTTTCTCCGCAGCATTTCTGTCATTGACAAGAATCTCTGCTCCGAAACTGCTTTGCTCCATACCTACAATGAGGGATTTGCTTATTAATGCTACCTCATCTTTTTTGCATTTTAAAATGGCATGATTTTCTAAAATTTCATCCTTGTTTCCTGCAAGTACGATTTTGCCGCCATCAATGAAAACCACCTCATCGGCGATTTTTTCCAAATCTCCCGTAATGTGGGAGGAAAGCAGAATCGTATGGTCCTCTTCCACCACGAAATCACGGAAGATATTGATCATTTCATTTCTGACGATTGGGTCCAGTCCGCTGGTGGGTTCGTCCATAACAAGCAGTTTGGCATGGTGCGACAATGCCACGGCAATCTGCAGTTTCATTTGCATACCCCGGGAAAAATCGCCGCATTTTTTCTTACTCGGAAGGGAGAATTTTTTCAGATATTCAAAGAACAGCTCTTCATCCCAGTTTTTATAGATATTCTTCATCATGATGTCGAGATCTTTGGCCGTCATAAAGTCATGAAAGCCCATCTCGTCGAATACCACGCCGATATTTTCTTTAAGCGCGGCACTGTTTACATCGATATTTTCTCCGAAGACCTTGATTTCTCCGCCGTCTCTTTTGATAATATCCAGAATCAGTTTAATTGTAGTCGTCTTTCCTGCGCCGTTCTGCCCGATAAATCCGCAGACCGAGCCTTCCGGAACACTGAAACTTATATGATCCAGTTTAAAATCGCCGTAATCTTTTACGACATCTTTAATCTCAATTACATTTTCCATATTCTTTCTCCGTTACTGCATCTTCTCCTCGTAGAGAAGCGTCATCATCTCCTTCAGTTCCTCGATGCTTACTTTCCCAAGGATTGCCTTATCCAGCGCCTTGTCCAGGTATTCTTCAATTGCAGCCATCATATTCTCTTTCACAAGATCCGAGTTGATGCCCTTTACAAAACTGCCTTTACCGGTAATTGATTCAATGAATCCGTCCCGCTCCAAATCCTCATAGGCTCTCTTGGTTGTGATGATACTGATTTTCAAATCCTTTGCCAGAACACGCATCGACGGAAGGGCGTCCCCTTCTTTTAATACGCCGGTCATAATCTGGCTCTTAATCTGTTCCTCGATTTGCTCGTAAATCGAAACACCCGAGCTGTTATTTAAAATAATATCCATATGGTTTTCCTTTTCTGCGTAGTTTTGCGCTAACCACGCCGGAAAGAGATTTGCGCATAATCCCTTTCAACAATATTGTATATATTTAATATACACACTTATGAATTGTTTGTCAACAAATAAATACAATCAAAAAAGGCACCCAAATATATCAGGTGCTTTTCTAACAAACTCATATAAAATAGAAAAGAGTTCTAGACCCTTCGCTAAATCCAGCAATGAGTCGAACTCTATCTACTATTAGAATAGCATAAATCTGTGGAATATCAATTTTTTTTGGATACTGCAACAATTCTCCAATACTTCGATTGTTTCACCGCTTTTCTGAAATTCTCTTCTATAGTACGCTTTCCGTTTCCCTGCGGGCACTTCATTTTCCACTCTACACCATCCATAAGAATATCCGGTGTATGTGTATTAGGAATGCTACTGGGTTTTAGAAATACAACATCCTTTCCCATTGCCGAGATAAACTTGGCCGTATCCAATTCATGTTTCTCAGGCGGTGTATTCAATTGAGAAATATCAATAATTCCATTCATAGATGCCATTATAGCACCCTGTAATTATACGTTATA
Source organism: Lachnospiraceae bacterium AB2028 (assembly GCA_000621425.1). GTDB lineage: Bacteria > Bacillota > Clostridia > Lachnospirales > Lachnospiraceae > NK4A136. The sequence goes on along the minus strand of KK211275.1, from coordinate 412,198 downwards.
TATAAAACAAAACGTTAAATAAATGGTTTTTAAATATTGGTCCAAAGGGTGGTCCAAGGAATTTGGGACCGCCTCTACCTTCTTATTTTATAGGGTTTTCGAGTAAGGAACCACCTTCGATTCCGCTACGAGCTGTTTGCAAAAAAACCGTAAACATTATGTTTACGGTTTTTTGTTTCAAAAATACTGCGGGAATTCTGTTTGCCTTATTTTAATGGTATCTCATGCTTTGGCAGCCTCTTGGGGAACGGACCTTCAACCGTACACGGAATGCCCAGCTTTTCAAGTTCTTCCCGAAATAGATTAATGTACTTATCTGTTTTTATAACCTGCATGAATCCGACATAAATCTTATCCCCCATAGCGCTTATCTCTATCGTAAAATGTCCTTCAATAACAAAAACAAACCACTCAACATAATCTGCCAGTTCGCCCCAATCCATCAGCCCCGTGTAATTTGCAATAAAACTTCCGTGCTGCGCATCCTTGCCGGTAGAAAGGCTGTGTTTTGACATATACTTCCTTTTTGCCTTAAGGCCATGAACTTTATCAACCGCTTCATATAGTTCAAACAGTTTTCTTACCTCAGCATGGCTGACAGACGGGTCTGTCTGAATAATGATCTGCCCTCTGGTTCTTGTACCCAGTTTTTCCAGATCACCGTTTAAACTGTCTCTGTCATAATCCACATGCACATGACTCAGAAAGTCACAGTGAGTATTGGGAAGTCCGACACTCTCTCGCGGATTATGAGCCGTCTCTCCCACAATAACCCTGTCTTTATCGGGAAATACCCTGTCTAATGTCCTTGCAAACAAAACCAAAAACAGGGAAAGCACGCTGGAATCATTTACCTTCGCAACTTTCATAAGATCCTGCTGATTGACGGTTACCACCATATAATTCGGATTTCTTTCTATCGGAATAAAAACTCCCTTAAGGTAATCCATTATAAGAACCGGTGCTTTTACACTTTTTCTTTTATAGACCGGATCATCCGTCGTCAGCATATCCATAGCAGGTTCATCCGTCTCCCCCGGAAGAAGATTGCTGTCCGGTTTCCTTATTTCCGGTGCCAGAGGCTCCACATTGTATTTTTCCCTGACATACTCATATACATTTGTCATAACCCAGGGCTGTAAACCTTTTCCACCGCACATGGTATGGCTTATGTTGAAAAATATATCTTTTCCTGAACAGTCCACAAAAAGCAGATGTTCATTTACGCTGCTGCTTCCAAGCATTGGCAATTTTTCAGCGGTAGGCAGTACGACAATCTTCCTGTCGTTAGGAACGAGAATATATCCGCCCTCCTCATCAACGGTTACCCTGACGGCAAAATAAGGGTAGCGTCTGATAGCCGAGTTGACAGCCTTATCCAATATATTTATATCGATTTCATCTTTCATCCTGACATGGATGCGGACGGAATGCGCAAAAAATTTCTCGCTCTGATATAGTCTGTATGTATCAACGCTGTATTTCATTTTTATCCCCCCGATTCTTCATAAACTCATTCTGAAAGTCCGGTTGCTGAAAGAATCTGTTACTTTCCACTATTGGGAAAAACTGTAAGCTAATATGATTATAGCTTTTTTTATATATTTAATACAATTATAACCTACCGAATCCTTGTCAGCATCAGTCAGCGAGACAATAGCCGGAGCATATTAAAAGGGCTATCGCATCGCGACAGCCCTGTAAGACTTACTTATCGTCAGGATTCCAGCCCCACCTGCAGATCAGATGATATCAAATATCGATATCTGGTTCGCATCAGGCAGGCCGTCAAGGATATGCAGCGCAGTCATCTTGTCAATGTTTGTCTGGGAAGTCTTGGTGCGTTCCTTGAAGTCATCCTTGCTGACAAAGGGACCGTTCTTGGCAGCTTCTTCTATCTTGACGGCGTTGGTGTCACCCAGGCCTTCAATAGCCACAAAGGAAGGCATTATCTTGCCGTCTATTATCTGGAAATCCACGGCTTTTGCCCTGTAGAGGTCGATGGGCATAAAGTCATAGCCTCTTGCATACATTTCCTGCACAAGCCTCATATCGTGCATGCTGGCCTCATCCTTGGGCGAAGCCGTTCCGTCATCGATCCTCTTCTGGATATCTGCCATGTTTTCTTCCAGATGGTCCTTGCCCATGCACATGGTCTCGTAGGAAAAGGCTTTGGACCTTATGGAAAAGAATGCGGTGTAATACGCCAGCGGATAATTTATTTTATAATATGCCACTCTCCAGCCCATCATAACATAGGCCGCAGCATGAGCCTTCGGGAACATGTACTGGATCTTTTCGCAGGACTTGATATACCATTCCGGCACATCATGGGCCTTCATGTCCTCTTTCCATTCAGGCCATTTCTCTGCCTTGCCTTTTGCCACCTTACCCTTGCGGACCATTTCCATTATCTTGAAGGACTCTTCCGAATCAAGCCCCATGCCTATGAGATAGGTCATGATATCGTCACGGGTACAGATACAGGTAGAAATGGTAGCTATGCCCTCTTTTATGAGAGTCTCTGCATTGCCAAGCCACACATCCGTACCATGGGAAAGACCAGCTATACGCACCAGGTCAGAAAAAGCCTGGGGCTTTGTGTCTATAAGCATCTGCATGGCGAAATCCGTACCAAACTCAGGAATACCGAGGGATCCAAGCTTTGTCCCCCAGATATCCTCAGGCTTTATGCCAAGGGCCTCTGTGGATTTAAAAAGGCTCATAACCTCCGGATCGTCCAGAGGAATCTCAAGGGGATCTAATCCAGTCAAGTCCTGAAGACGCCTGATCATGGTCGGATCGTCGTGCCCCAGTATGTCGAGTTTCAACAGGTTATGGTCAATCTTATGATAATCAAAGTGAGTCGTTACTATGGGCGAAGTCCGGTCATCCGCAGGGTGCTGTGTCGGCGTAAATGATTCAATAGCCTCACCCACAGGCAGTACGACAATACCACCCGGATGCTGACCGGTGGTGTTCTTCGTACCCTCCACACCCTTTGATATGCGCTCAATTTCAGCAGGCCTCTTTACCTTGTCCTGTAGCTCATAAAATCCCTTTGTATATCCGAAAGCGGTCTTCTCTGCCACAGTACCAACGGTACCTGCCTTGTAGGTCTGGCCTGCACCGAAGATAACCTCTGTGTATTTATGTGCCTTGGACTGATATTCACTTGAAAAGTTAAGGTCTATATCAGGCTCCTTATCACCCTTGAATCCCAGGAAAGTCTCGAAAGGAATATCAAAACCGTCCTTGTAAAGATTCTCACCGCAAACGGGACAAACCTTATCCGGCATATCTACACCGGCCCTGCCGGCATATTTATTTACCTCTTCGGAATCAAATTCCGAATATTTACACTTTTTGCAGAGGTAATGAGGCTTTAAGGGATTAACCTCCGTGATCCCCGCCATTGTAGCGACAAAGGAAGAACCAACCGAGCCACGGGATCCAACCAGATACCCGTCCTCTACAGACTTCCACACTAACTTCTGTGCAATGATGTACATAACCGCAAAGCCGTTGCCTATTATGGAATTAAGCTCACGCTCAAGTCTTTCGGAAACTATCTCCGGCAGGTTCTCGCCATAGAGTTCATGCGCCTTGTTGTAGCATATGGCACGCAGAGTCTTATCCGAGTCTTCAATGACAGGCGGACACTTATCGGGGCGAACAGGTTTGATCTTGTCACACATATCCGCGATCTTATTCGGGTTGGTGATGACCACTTCAATGGCACGGTCTGCCCCGAGATAAGCAAATTCATCCATCATCTCCTGGGTGGTCATAAAATACATGGATGATGAAAGTGCCTCGATCTTATGTCCGAACTGTTCCCAGGTCTTATTGCCTTTCTTTTCCTTGCCGCATACCAGTATGCTGCGGTAAAGTGCATCCTGGGGATCCAGATAATGAACATCCCCCGCAGCACAAACCATTTTGCCGCACTCTGCAGCGAGCTCCACGATCTGACGGTTCACTTCCTTTATGTCATCATAGGAATTAACAGCCATTTCCTTGCTGTTCATGATAAGGTATTTGCCGTTTCCTGCAGGGCCTATCTCAATATAGTCATAAAAGTTCACCAGCCTGACTATCTCCTGCCTGGAACGGCCGCCTATCATGGCACGGAACACATCACCCTCTGTACCGCCGCTGCCCACTATCAGGCCCTCGCGGTACTTATTCAGAAGACTCTTGGGTATCTTCGGTATATTCCTTCCGATAAATCTCAAATGCGACAAGGATACCAGTTTATACAGATTCCTTCGACCCACTTCATTTTTAGCAAATATAACAGCCTCTGAAGCATGCATATCCGCAATCTTTTCATCATCAAGACCTTCCAGCTCATTTAACTGCGCAAGTGTCGTCACATGATGCTTGGCTAAAAGCTCTATCTCCTTTATGAAGATGCCGGCAGTCATCTCTGCGTCATCCACAGCCCTGTGATGATGCAAAAGCTTTACATCCAATGCCTCAGCCAGCTTATGCAGCTTATAAGACGGAAGACGGGGCATTACAAGCCTTGCGATCTCAATGGTATCCGTATGGGTAAAATCATAAGGAAGCCCCTGTTTTTCGGCCTCTGCCCTTATACAGTTTGTATCAAATTTCGCGTTGTGGGCAACAAGCACACAGCCCTCACAGAACTTAAGGAACTGCGGCAGTACTTCTTCTATATTCGGTGCGCCTATGAGCATATCGTCAGTTATGCTGGTAAGGCCGGATATCTCCTGTGTCAGCGGTTCGTGCGGATCTACAAAGGTCGAGAATCTGTCTGTTATCTCTCCGTGCTCAACCTTTACCGCACCGAACTCTATAAGCTTACATTTGCCGGGTACGACACCTGTGGTCTCCAAGTCGAATACCACGAAACTGCCGTCAAAATTCTGTCCCTTTTCATTAATTACAGCATTCAGCGTATCGTCAACTATGTAGGCATTGCAGCCGTAAAGAATTTTTATCTTTCCGTCTAATGCCGCCGCATCAGGGAAAGACTGCACTCCGCCATTATCCGTAATGGCAATAGCCTTATGTCCAAAACGAACCGCTGTGCTTACTAAATCCTTTACTGAAACACAGCCGTCCATATCGCTCATTTTGGTATGGGCATGAAGTTCCACCCTTTTCAGCGAATTAAAGTCCTCACGCTTTTCGCGGAAGTCATCCACCTTCTTTATGCCCACGGGACGCAGTATTTCTATTTCCTTATCAAAGTCATCAAAAGCAGCAACACCCTTGACCCTGACAAAATCACCTACTTTAAGTATTCCTAAGAGTTCCTTGCCCAGTTCCTGTGACTGGAAAAATTTCATCCTGACGGTGTCAGTGAAGTCCGTGAAGGTATACTTTATTATCTTGCTGCCCCCCTTTGTATCACGATCCTCCACAGCCATTATCATGCCATGCACCACCACATCGCCTATGGCATCCGTAATGTTTTCCATGGCAATAATGTCACCTTCAAAATCATTTCCCATTACCACATCATCAGGCGCACCTGGAGCCTTAAGGCTTTTGCCATACCAGGAATCACTCCCCTTCTTGCCCTTCTTTCCACCAAAAGAAGACCGTGTCTTTTCCCACTTGCCGGACCACTCCTTTTTTTCTGTCTTTTCAGCTTTGGGTTCCGATGGCGTCTTGGCTACGGCTTTTGATGAACTATCTTTTTGATTTGCGCTATCATTTCCACGCTCAGCCTCAGGCAGCTTGTCCTTGTTAACAGATTTTTTACCGGCATTATCTAAGACATCATCCAATGTCATGAAGGGTTCATCCTCCACAGCTGCCGTTTCTACTGCCATTGCTTTTTCTTCTGCCGCTGCAAGGGTCTTCTCCATCTCCTTTGAAAAAGCAGCCACCTTGTTCATCACACGATTTCTGCTTTCTATAGTATAGACGCTTTCCTCGCTTTCACAATAATCCACAACAGTCTCAGCGTACATATGAAAACGTCCGTTAAAAATATCATCAAAAATTCTAAGGATGACCGGTTCTTTGTCACGAGCAGCAAAAGTATCCGGCAGCACCAGCTTAATAACACCGTCTTCTACGGACAGCTTTGCTTTTTTCATGACACTGTAGATTATGCGGTCATAATTCTTTATTTCCAGCAGCATGCTGTCATAATAATGATCTATGAGATAATTGATATCATATCTGTCCGACAGATGATAATCCTCGTGTATCTCAACGCCGTAGCCGGAAGGACCAAACACAGCCTCCTCCAGTTCCTTTTCCAGGTCATAAACCAGAGCTTTACGTATTGGCTTATCATGGCTTAAATAGATCCGCATCATTCCCTTGTTCTGGACACAGATTATCTGCTCCACGTTAACAGTAGAGAATTTTGAAAATAATTCCGGATCTATTGCAGCATTTTCAAATATTTCACTAAAAAGATTTGCCATTCTATTCTTCCCAATTCTCAATTTCTGTCCTTAGGACATCTAAAAGCTCAGCCTCCGGTATCTTCTTTATAATCTCGCCGTGCTTTATAAGGAGTCCCACTCCGTCACCGCCGGCTATTCCTATATCTGCTTCCTTTGCTTCACCGGGGCCATTTACAACACAGCCCATAACTGCTACTTTAATATTGAGGTTCTTATTCTTTGTCACTTCACGGACCATATCTTCGACCTTTTCTGCAAGGCCTATAAGGTCAATCTTGGTCCTTCCGCAGGTCGGGCAGCTCACCACTTCCACTCCACCAGTCCTAAGTCCTAAGCACTTGAGAATTTCCTTTGCAGACCTTACCTCAAGTATGGGATCACCTGTAAGTGAAACACGGATGGTGTCTCCTATGCCTTCATTAAGTATTATGCCCAGGCCGACGGAACTCTTGATATTGCCCCGCATAACAGTTCCTGCTTCCGTAATACCAACATGAAGGGGATAAACAGTTTTTCCGGCTATAAGCTCATGAGCCTTTACGCACATCCTGACATCCGAAGACTTTATGCTTATCACTATATTGTCGTAACCTGCATCTTCGATCATGTGCACCTTGTCCAGTGCGCTTTCAACTATACCTTCCGCAGTAACACCATGATACTTATCAACCAGTTCAGTTTCAAGGGATCCTGAATTTACTCCCACACGAATTGGTATATTTCTTTCCTTTGCGGCTTTTACCACTTCCCTTAGTTTTTCCTGTCCACCGATATTACCGGGGTTGATCCTTATCTTGTCAGCACCATTTTCGATAGCCGCCAGCGCCATAAGATAATTAAAATGTATATCCGCAACCAAGGGTATATGAATCTGTTTCTTTATCTCAGGGATAGCCTTTGCAGCATCCATGTCAGGTACGGTACAACGGATGATTTCGCATCCCTCAGCCTCCAGGGCAAGTATCTGCTCAACAGTCTTCTTTGCGTCCTGTGTAGGAGTATTGGTCATCGACTGTATAAGAATAGGATTTCCCCCTCCGATTACCCTGTCGCCTATATGTATTACTTTTGTTTCATCCCTGTACATTTTTACCCCTTTCTGCCGCTTTTACCGGCACCGCCCTACATATTGTTACCGGCGGCAACGCTATGTATAAATATACCACCCGCAAAGGGTTACATAAAGTATCCAAAATGCCAAAAAAAGAGCAGGAAAATTCTCTCAGATTTTACTTGACAATACTTTTGTGAATTTTCTTTCCTTTTCTGTATACAATTCATTCCAATCATAGCTTATTATAAACTCCTGTTTTCCTGCCACATTTGAAACAACATTTTTTATAATCAGTGTTACCAAAACAATAAATGACGATATAAAGATATGGTACTCCAATAATTCAGTCGAATAAAATTTTTCAAAGCACCCATAAATGTTCAATATACCCTTGATACCTTCATATAATGTTACACCACCTGCCTTTAAACCAGTGACCGTCATATCAGCTATACTTCCCCATATAAGCACATTTGATAAAAGAGTCCCCATAGAAGTTATAAAACTTATAAAAATTCTTTTTTCCTGAAGTCTTTTCAGGTTGTCCATTAATTCCTTAGCGTTTGAAAAGCGTTCAGCCGCCGAATCTGCCGTGCACTTTCTTATAAGCCTGAATGTTTCCTTTCCGGCAACAACCGAACATGCATTAAGGCATTTATCCTTGCCGTCCCTTATTGGATCCATACCCGTAAGCATATATGCATAAAGCATACCTAAAGCATACACATCTGCCTCACGCCCTATGCTCCTGCTTGCAAACTGTTCCGGCGCAGCATACCCCGGTGTACCAGACATCACTTCAGCCTCAGCGCTCCCGTATCCGAAAAGTGCCGTCCCCATGTCAACAAGGCGTATACATCCGTCTTTTGTCACAATGAAATTGTCCGGTTTTATATCCCTGTAGATAATCGGCGGACGGCTTTCATGCAAATAAGCTATCAGGTCCGTAACATCCATCATAAGCCGCAGTACATCATCCCCCTTTAAAGGAAACCTGGCTTTTAAGTATTCACTCAGGGTATCACCTTCTACATACTCCATGATCTCTGCAGTGTAATCAAAGCCTTCCGCTATATCCACAAGATATGGAAGATGCCTGTCTGACAAGGATGCAAGCCTTGCTGCCTCTTCCCGGAGCGCCTGTCGTTTCCTACAGTCTTTATTCCCAAACGCAAACTTCACCGCGTTGAGCTGATGAAGCTTTTCATCCTCTGCAAGATAAACAGTGCCTTCGCCGCCCACTGCGATTTTCCTTATTATCCTGAATTTTCCTATGTAGGCAGTTTTATCCATATGGTATATCCTCCCTTTTTATGATTATTTTTTACCTAATATATTCGATAAAATTTCGTCAAATTTTTTACCAAAGGGATTATCTGCGAATACATATTCCGCTTAAAAACTAATATATACAGCCGAAATGTTGTCGCTTTCACCTGAGTTCTTCAAAAACTTTCCTATAGTCTTTAATGTTCGCTCCGCACTCTTCGCACAATCTATATGCACAGGAAGCAAAGGATCGCTTATCCTTTTCTCAGTAAGGTATTTACCTATGCCGTCGGTTGTAAGCATAATAGCAGTATTCTTCTTTATCCATCCGCTTTTAGACATAGGATGAAAGAACCTTCCGCAGCCCACGCACTTTGTCAGAAAACTGTCCTTTTCCCTTACGGATGTAAGAAATTTTATTTCTTTGCCCAAAATCATTCCCGGTGAATCCCCAAGCCATAGAACAAGGTACCTTTTCCTATAGACTATGAGCATCGTAAAGGTAGCTGCAATTCGCTTACCTCTGTCATTACCTATCTTCTTCAGTTCCTCATGTATGCTGAAGAGTTTCCGGCTGGCAGAACGCTCTATCTTTGAAAATAATTCTGTCCGTTTGACTAAAATAATAAGTTCCTCATAAAACCAAGTGCTCATTTTTTCAGCAATAAACCCACTGGCATATTCACCCTCATCCATTCCACCGCAGCCATCGCTTACAAGGGCCATTACGAGTTCACCTTTCTTAGTGGTTACTTTGTGCAGTGCAACAGAATCCTGATTACTTTTCATAGTGCCCCTGTCATAATAAATCGAATAAAACACGAGCATTTTCCTCCCGGACTATATATTTTTCCCGTTGTGATTATGAATGACCAGACTGTGATTAATATTCGATACATTACAAAATGATGTGATAAATGAAATAACTTAATTTTTATCTATAAGTTATCTTAGATTTACGAAATGAAAATCCAAAAAAAGCTACAAGAATTATCTGAGATGATTTGATATATTCTCTCTGAAAATACGATATATAGAATTGTATAGGCTATTTTCCTACCTGAAAAACTTTGTGATGTCGTTATAAAGAACAACCACCATTAAAATGATCAAAAGAATAAATCCTATAAGATGTATAAGCCCTTCTTTTTCAGGCGGAACCTTCTTGCCTGAAATTGCTTCAAAGAAAAGGAACAGAAGCCTTCCGCCGTCAAGTGCAGGCAAAGGAAGAAGGTTCATTACACCTAAGTTGACTGACAGAAGGAGCGCAATATTGACCATGTTAAGTATAACGATGAATGCGCCATCCTGTTTGGTATCCTCTATGGTATCATCAATGACATTTGCAATACCAACCGGTCCCGAAAGGTCGTCAACAGAGGCATGGCCTGTAACCATGTATTTAAGTCCCTGTATGGTTGCATCCAGCCAGTAACGCACTTCATACCAGCTGTACCGGAACACTCTGAGATTGTTGCAGGCTATGTAGTCTCCGCCGCCGGAAAAACCGATATAATAGCGCTTATCCTCATCTGACCATTTCGGTGTCAGTTCAGTGGTCATACGCTCACCATTACGCTCATAGACAATGCTCATCTTTCCGCCGGTGCTCATATATGAACGTACCATAATCTCACGCCATAAATGGGTACGATGACCGTTTATGCTGATAATCTCATCCCCGGCCTCTATTCCTGCCTCCATGGCAGGCATACCTTCAGAAACATTAGCAACTATGGGTAGATCTGCCCCGCAAAACCATACGATGAAAAGGCCCAAAATATACGCAAGTATTATATTGAACAGCGGTCCTGCAAAAATTGCCGCAATGCGCCCCCAAACAGGTGCTGCATTGAATTCACCGTCCCTATATGCAGACTCTGCCTTTTCACCCTTTACCGCATCCTGAGTTTCATCCGAAGCATCTGATGCCTTTTCTTCAGTAACAAACTCTTCAGTGCCTGATGCATCACCTTCAGCATCAGCTTTTCCGTCGTCATTATCTTCTTCGCCGATGTCATACATTCCGTCATACATACAGGCACCGCCAAAAGGCAAAAGCCTTATAGTGAGATCAGTATTCTTTCCTTTCTTCCTGAATATGACAGGACCCATGCCTATGGAAAATTCCAGCACCCTTATGCCGTTTATCCTCGCGATAAGGAAATGACCGAATTCATGGCTTACCACCACAACGGTAAAGATTATAAGAAATGATATTATTGTTAAAACCGGTGAGTTCATCTATCTATAGTAAACTATTATTTTTCAAGTCTTTCAATATTTGCATATGTTTCCTGCTCGGCAGCAAGTATCTCATCAACGGAAGGATCTGCAACTACTTTATGCATTGACATACACTTACCGATGATTTCAGGAATTTCAAGAAATCCTATCTTACCTGAAAGGAAATGTGCCACAGCCCGTTCATTAGCGGCATTGAAGACCGTAGGCATGCTACCGCCCGTGCGTGCCGCCTCAAATGCTAAAGCCAGGCCTTCAAAAGTCTCCATATCAGCCTTTTCAAATGTAAGGCTCGCTATATCATAGAAATTAGCCCTTGGCGTATCCATGGGCAGCCTGTCGGGATAAAAAATAGCATACTGTATAGGCAGCTTCATATCCGGAAGCCCAAGTTCGCCGATGACTGCACCGTCACAGAATTCCACCATAGAATGGACTATGGACTGTGGATGCACAAGCACATTTATATCATCATAGTCCACGCCAAAAAGCCACTTTGCCTCCATCACTTCCAGTCCCTTATTTACAAGGGTTGCGGAATCGATGGTGATCTTATTCCCCATAGCCCAATTGGGATGCTTTAGCGCATCAGCCGGGGTGATGTTTTTAAGTTCTTCTTTTTTCCGCCCCCTGAAAGGTCCCCCCGAACAGGTCAGCCATATCTTGGAAAGGCTTCTTGAAGGTGTTCCTTGCAGCGACTGGAATATTGCACTGTGTTCAGAATCCACGGGAAGGATCTGCACATTCATTTCACGTGCCAAAGGCATTATAATGTGACCGGCTGTTACAAGGGTTTCTTTATTAGCAAGTGCTATTGTCTTTCCAGCCTTTATGCCTGCTATGGTAGGCCTGATTCCAATCATCCCCACTACAGCAGTCAACAGTATGTCATAATCCTCAGCAGATGCTGCCTCTATGATGCTGTCCATACCGCTTGTGACCTTTACATCCAGGTCTGCAATGCGGACCTTCAGTTCTTCAGCGGCCTTCTTGTCAAACATAACAACGCTATCCGGCCTAAACTCTCTTACCTGAGTTTCAATCTTGGAAACATTTGAATTGGCAACAAGTGTCTTTACGGAAAGCCTGTCGCTATAAGCCCTGACCACATCAAGGGTCTGGGTTCCGATGGATCCGGTTGATCCAAGTACGACTATTCTTTTTTTATTATCACTATTGTTCATATTTTTGTCCGCTATTTTATAAAGATGATCGAGAGCAGAAATATCATTGGAGCCGTGAAAATAACACTGTCAAAACGGTCGAGTATTCCACCGTGCCCCGGGATAACCTTTCCGTAGTCCTTAATCTTATGATCCCGCTTTATTGCAGATGCCGCAAGATCGCCTACCTGGCCTATGATGCTGCCGGCTACTCCGATCAGCGGAAATACCCAGAACATCTCCGGAAAACTATAGCCTGAAAGATTCAGTACCGTTGAATACAGCAAACCGCACAACCCTGCACCTACCACACCGCCGATGCAGCCCTCAATTGACTTTTTAGGAGAAAGCTTTGGAAAGGCCTTATGCTTGCCTATAGCCACGCCTACGAAATAAGCACATGTATCAGACCCCCATGCGGAAACAAAGGTCATCCATACTGCAAAAAAACCCTGGTTATATAAATTTTCCTTAGTGAAACCGTCCCATACGCCGATGCCTATCTGGCGTGTCTGAAATATAAAAGAAAGCATTACTGACACATAGATAAATGCACAGAAAACGCTCAGCGCCTGTGCCGTGTCATTCTTGGGATAAGTAAAAACTGTGATAGCCATAAAAAGCGGAAGCATCAGAAAAGCATAAAGCATCAGATACTCAAAAGAAGCATTCACATATACTAAAATATAATATACTGCCGTTGCAATTATGCCAATGATCTCAAGTATATGAACCTGCCCTGTTTTTTCCCTAACACCAAGGGCATGGGTCATCTCTAAAAACCCGATGCCTGCTATGACTGCAAGACCGATTGCTAACACCGGTCCGCCTGCCCATACTAAAGCAAGCATTATCGCAACAACCAGAATTCCGCTGATGATCCTGGTCTTCATGTTACTCCTTCCTTAACAAAAACATCACAAACAATATCTTAAACAACAGCTCAGACAGTCTCCTGCCTGCCGCCGTATCTTCTTTCCCGTCCGGCATACGCATCAAGCGCTGCCACTAAATCCTTTTCTCCGAAATCAGGCCACAGCACATCAGTAAAATAAAATTCCGAATATGCACACTGCCACAAGAGAAAATTAGATATGCGCTGTTCGCCGCTGGTCCGGATAAGAAGATCCGGATCCGGATATCCTGCAGTATCCAGTTCCGCAGAGATCATTTCTTCTGTAATATCGTCCACGGAAATCTCACCGTTTTCTGCCTTGGATACGATACGGCGTACTGCCCTGGTGATCTCATCACGGCTGCCGTAATTAATGGCTATGGTAAATTTAAGTCCCGTATTTTCCGCAGTAGCCTTCTCCAAGTCTGCTATGCTTTTCTGGATATCCTCCGCAAGCCTCGATTTCTCACCGATAATGCGGACACGCATATTGTTGGCATTGGCCCGCTGAATACTCTTAACCATATACTCCCTGAGTAAGGTCATCAGGGCCGAAACCTCTTCTTCAGACCTTTTCCAGTTCTCAGTAGAAAAAGCGTATACAGTAAAATACTCCACGCCGTGGTTCCACATAAGCTCACAGACTTCCTCAATGGTCTTGGCTCCCTGGACATGTCCCAGCTTCCGGGGAAGGCCTTTAGCCTTTGCCCACCTGCCATTGCCGTCAAGGATGACTGCTATATGCTTAGGAATCTTTTCCTGCTCTCTATCTGCCATCAGACCTTCATAATCTCCTTGGACTTTTCATCAACAAGCGCATCGATATCCTTGATATACTTATCAGTCATCTTCTGCAGCTCATCGGTAAGATCCTTTATCTCGTCCTCGGAAATTTCAGTCTTTGAAAGTTTCTTAAATGCATCGTTACCGTCACGACGTATATTCCTGACAGCAACCTTTGCGTCCTCGCCTTTTTTCTTTATATCCTTTGCCAGTTCCTTACGTCTCTCCTCAGTAAGCTCCGGAAATACAAGTCTGATAACAGCACCGTCATCTGCAGGTGTAATACCCAGATCAGATGCCATTATTGCCTTCTCGATATCCTTTATCATTGACTTATCCCAGGGTGCAATCTGGAGCATTCTGGGCTCGGGAACGGTGATATTTCCCACCTGCTGCAAAGGCGTGGGAGTTCCGTAATAATCAACCTTGATCTTGTCAAGCACATGGGGATTCGCCCTGCCGGCCCTTACTGATGAAAGATCCGACTGAAGGAATTCCAGTGCCTTTTTCATTTTCTCATCTGATACATTTAATCTGCTGTCCATAAGATTTACCCCTTTTTATACAGTTATACGAGTTCCACTGAACTCACCCGCTACTGCATTAATTATACTGTTTTTAGCCGTAAGGTCAAATACAAACATCGGAACTTTATTGTCACGAGCAAGAATGGATGCAGTCATATCCACAACCTGTAGATTTCCTGCTATGACCTCATCTATTGATATCTCGTCATATTTCTTTGCATTAGGATTCTTCTTGGGATCGGAGTCATATACGCCGTCGATTGCCTTTGCAAGGTAAATTGCGTCAGCCTCCACCTCAACAGCCCTGAGAACAACACCGGTATCAGTTGAGAAATAAGGATGTCCTGTTCCGCCTGCGAAAAAGCAGACCTTTCCGGACTTCATGGATGACACTGCTTCGTCCTTGGAAAAAAGCTCCGTAAATGAAGAACAGAGAAAAGGCGTAAATACCCGGGTCTCGATTCCCTGGGACCTGAACATTTCTGAAACATAGATGCAGTTCATAATAGTGGCAAGCATGCCTATCTGGTCAGCCTTGGTCCTGTCGATATTTTCACTGGTCCTGCCGCGCCAGTAATTGCCGCCGCCTATTACAATGCCTATCTCACACTTTTTTTCTAAAAGGGACTTTACCTGCTCTGCTATCCCTAAGATCACCTCATCATTATAATGATGGTCGGTTGAAAGAGCCTCGCCGCTAAGCTTTAAAAGAATTCTTGACATTTTATTCCACCATGCCGAGCACTTTGTGCGAGGCACGCGCGGCGAATTTCAGATTCGCCGCTGCGATAAGGCGATTTGGGCTCGGCACAAATCGCTGGTGAAAAATCGACTCTTTCAGAGCGATTTTTCACACTATACCCCCGTATATGATTATTTTGCTTTCTTTAAATCCTTGAAGAAATTCTTCGGGCTGACCTCGGCATAAATCTGCGAGCACATGCCCTCTACTGCCGCGCCGTTGCTTATCTGCACGGATGCAGAACGGATATCACCCATTACTATGGCTGAATCAGCAAGTATTACAGGACCATGTACATCGATATTGCCTTTAACGGCTCCTGCAATAACAGCAGATGTACCTGCCACATCACCGATAATGACAGCGCCCTGGCCTACCTTCACGCTTCCGCTGCACTCGATATTACCGTTTATCTCGGCACCTTCGGCATAAAGCTCACCGGCCTTTGTATTGCCGTTTATGGTACCTGAAACATTGAGCTTACCCAGGATGTCTATATTGCCGTCTATCTCGCCGGCAACTTCCATATTGCCGTCTGAAATAATATTTCCGCGTATCATCATGCCGTCAGAAAGATGTGCTGTCTCATCTGAAAATACCCTGCCGGCAAGATCCTCAGCCCCTATGTCAGCTGAAACATCAGCCTTTGCCTTTTTCTTCCGGGTAGTCTTTTTAGCCTTTTTCTCCTTGGCGGGTTCTGAATCTGCAGACTCAGTTGCAGGTTCTGATGCATCCGTCATCACTGCCGGCTCAACAGCTGAAGTTTCTGAAACTGCCATAGCATCTGCTCCACTTGCCTGATTCTGCAGCTCTGATTCCACTTCGGCATTAAAGTCTGCCGTTATAGATCCTGCAGAAACATCTTCAGAATTATCTGCAGGAGCAACAGCCTCATCCGCAGCTGCAGCATCCACAACCGGCTCTGTAGCTACATCAGAAAGCTCATCAGGCGCGGCAGCTGTCACCGGTACATCTTCAGTTATCGCAGCTAATGTATCATTAGATACTTCGTCAGCTACAACATTTTCCGCAACGGCATTATCCACAGATGCACTCTCCGCAGCAGAGCCATTCTCATTTGTAAGTGACTCTGCCATGGCCATCATTTCTTCCAAAGACATCTGACCGTCTAACATATCTTCATCTGCAGTTGACTCCGTAGAAATATCAAGACTTGCCGCTACATCCGCAACATTCTCATCAACTACTCCAGTATCTTCAACAGGCTCCTCTGCCGGAATTTCAGCGGAAGTTTCCAACTCGATGTCCGCAACAGCATCAATCTGTTCATCAGCCTGAAGACTCTCTTCCTGAACCGCATTCAGTTCTCCCTGAATGTTCTCAAGCATCTTATTTAGATCAATATCATCTAACGAAGCGATGGCCTCTTCCGAAGAAACACCATCCGCCACATCTGTATTTGCCTGAATCACATCCTCCGCCGCCTGTATTTCAGCTTTGTAAGCCTCCTCAGCCAGCTTTTCAGCCAGGTCAACTTCATTGCTGTCATCAGCGAAAGAAAGCCCTTCTTCAGCAGCCAGACTGTCAAAAAGTGCCGCTGCTGCGGCTTCAGCATCAATACTTTCAGCTGTTTCCGCAGGTTCATTACCTATACACGCAGGTTCATCCGCAGGCTGTATCACATCTTTTAATAAAGCATCAAGCTCTTCAGCCGTATTTCCTTCATCCAGGAAATCATTGCCTGCATCCGCGATTTCTTCAGCAGGCGCATCTGCTAATTCATCGTCATACTCCTCTGATTCTTCGTCAGTGATTTCATCAGCCATATCTTCTGCTATCTCAGGCTCATCACCTGTTTCTACATCATCACCCTCTATATCTTCAGCAGTTTCTGCACCTTCCAGTGCATCCTCCTCACCGATGAGCTCGCCCACCGCTTCAGACAGATCCTGTTTAAGACTTTGAAAAAAACCCATAATCCTACTCCTCTTTTTTCTTTAATGACATTTTTGTATTATATCAAAAATTACTTATTTTTGCCTAACAAAAGACAAGCCTGAAGGGCCAAATGAAAACAAAAAGAAATTTTTAATCCACATGCCTGACCGGAGCAGTGTCTCCTGTTATAGGTAACAGTTCCACATTGTCCATTGCCTGGATTGATTCTATGATAAAAGGCAGTGCCTCTACCGTTGATCTTTTATCCGATGCATCGTGGAGCAACACAACTATTGTATCACTGCCGGATGCGTTTATTTGGCTTATTACATTATTGGTTATAGTAGATGCGCTATGGTATCCTCCCTCTGCATCTCTTCCGGAAACATTCCAGTCAAAATACGAGATTTCTTTTGCTTCCAGGTAGCTTATGCAGTCCCTTATATCCATCTTGCTGACAGTATTGCTGCTTCCACCGGGGAAACGGTAAAACCTGCAGTCAACGCCGGTCACATTATAAAGATATGAGTGCAGCATGTTATAGTCCTCTGCAAATGAATCCAGGTCAGCATATACATCAGAAAATACATGTGAATATGAATGCATGCCCAGAGTATGTCCGTCAGTAACAATACGACGATATGACTCATCCATGCCTTCATGGTAGTTTACAAAGAAAGTTGCCTTCACATCATACTCATCAAGTATGTCCAATATATCATCAGTATAGATACTGGGTCCGTCATCAAAAGTCAGATAAACTTTCCTGACTCCCTCTGTCTGTTCAACAGATAAATCCAAATCAAAGTCATCACCCTCTGCCATTCTCTCTACAGGATAAACATCTTTTACGCTGCTGCGAAGAGCATCCATCATCTGCTCATCCTCTTCTGCAGCCGCGCTATTGACCGCATCAGCCAACTCCCCTATATCCGCATTCTGTCCATAAGGATACTCCGGCAGCCTGTTGGATATCTCTACCAGGATATCCTGGGTTTCTCCAAGCCGTCTGTCTATGGTACGGATCTGCATAAGAGCAACCAGTGAAAGTATGGTGGGCATGAGCACAAGAATAAACGCAAAAGCAATAATAGCTGCTTTAAGCCTCTTAATACGCTTTCTGTGCTTTATGGATTCTTTATTATTTTTTCCTGAAATACTCTTTTCAGAACGCATAAAATAAGCTCCTCCCAAAGGTGCAAGTGCTATTTTGCACTCAAAAAAAAGTACTGTCAAGATTACGTAATATCTGAAAAGTTAACCTCAATTTATTGTATTTTGGAGCTTTTATATGCACTTTATATAGTGTGAAAAATAAAACATGATTCCCCTATTTTTTTTACATGGCATTCATCAACATTTTTATGCTGCCTGTACGACCACCTTGCTGCATAAAAAAACCCGCCGGTATATCCCGACGGGTTTCATAAGCTTTTCTAAAATTTTCTGCTACCAGATTACTGCATCTGCTTTGCAACTTCCTCAGCGAAGTTCTCTTCCTTCTTCTCGATACCCTCACCTGTTTCGAAACGTACAACGGACTTGATAGCGAAGTTTCCACTGTTCTCCTTTGCAACCTGCTCTACGTACTTAGCAACAGTCTGCTTGCCATCCTCAGCCTTTACATATACCTGCTCGAAGAGACATACATCCTTGATCTGCTTTGATACACGACCTTCAACAAGACCTGTGAAGATCTTATCGTTAAGATAAGCTTCCTTCTCAGCCATTCCAAGCTCTGCAAGTGCAGGAGCTGCAGCCTTTGAAAGGAAATTGAAGAGATAATTCATGTTGCTCTTCTTCTCCTCATAGATAGCGATATCCTCATCGCTCCACTTCTTCTCAGCGATAGCCTTGTCGATGAGCTTCTGAAGGATAGGCTTGGGAAGTGTTGCAGGATCATTGATAGAGCTGTCAACAACGATCTCTCTCATCTTAGCAAGCTCATCAGCAGAGATGTCATCCCTCTTTACATACTGGGGATTCATAGCTGCTACCTGCATTGCGATATTCTTCATAGCCTCGCGGATCTCAGCCTTGTCCTCGCCTGTTGCCTCTACGATAACAGCGATCTTTCCGCCGCCATGAATGTAGCTCTCTACAAGACCGTCCGCGCTTACAACCTTCTTGAATCTGCGGATATCAAGCTTCTCACCGATAGTAAGAACCATTTCCTCAAGCTCAGCCTTAACTGTCTTGGACTCATCGTCGATCCAGTTCTCAGCCATGAAGCCTTCAAGGTCAGCTGCATTGCTCTTAAGAGCCTGTGCTGCAACACGGCCAACGAAAGCCTTGAACTTCTCGTTCTTTGCAACGAAGTCAGTCTCGGAGTTAACTTCAACTACTGCTGCAGTCTTGCCATCATCTGCCTTAGCAACATCGCAAAGACCTTCAGCTGCTATACGGCTAGCCTTCTTAGCAGCCTTCATAGCGCCGCTCTTCTTAAGTATCTCTATAGCCGCATCCATATTTCCGTCAGCTTCTGTAAGAGCCTTCTTACACTCCATCATGCCTGCGCCGGATGCTTCTCTTAATTCTTTAACCTGTGCTGCTGTAATTGCCATGTTTTTTTCCTCTCTTTTCTTTATGTTTGTTGATTTATTGTTTCTTTCTAAAATATGCCGCCTGAAAACAAGCGGCATATCGGTTTAGTTATGTTTTATTAAAGGAATTAAACCTCTCCTGCTTCAGCCTGCTCAGCCTCTGCTGCTGCGCTCTCAGCTTCCTCAGGTGTGATCATCTCCTCACCCTGTCTGCCCTCTATAACGGCATCTGCCATCTTGGATACGATGAGCTTAACCGCACGGATAGCATCATCATTACCAGGGATAACATAATCAAGCTCCTCAGGATCACAGTTAGTATCGGAAATACCGAAAAGTGTTATACCGAGTGCATGTGCCTCCTGGATGCAGATGTGCTCCTTCTTAGGATCTACTACGAAGATTGCATCAGGAACACGCTCCATGTTCTTGATACCACCGATGTTCTTTTCGAGCTTATCCCATTCCTTCTTAAGCTCGATAACTTCCTTCTTGGGAAGTACATCGAAAGTTCCGTCTGAACTCATCTTTTCGATCTCGTTAAGTCTCTTGATTCTTGACTGGATAGTCTTGAAATTGGTAAGCATACCGCCTAACCATCTCTCATTTACATAGTACATACCGCAACGCTCTGCCTCTGTCTTGATAGCATCCTGAGCCTGTTTCTTTGTACCTACGAAAAGTACTGTACCGCCCTGAGCAGCGATATCAGAGATAGCATTGTAAGCGGAATCGATCATGCCTACGGTCTTCTGAAGGTCGATGATGTGAATGCCGTTTCTCTCAGTAAAGATGTACGGCTTCATCTTAGGATTCCATCTTCTGGTCTGGTGTCCGAAATGTACACCTGCCTCCAACAGCTGTTTCATTGAAATTACGCTCATTTGTTTTCCTCCGTGGTTTAAACTTCTGTGCACTTAACCCATTTAAAGGGCACCTTACGGCTTTGGCGCACATGATTTTTTCGCAACGTGCTTATTTTAGCATTAGTACAATGCTTGTGCAAGGACTTTTTTAAAATTCAAAATCCATAACCTGTGATTCAAAATAGTCACCTTCGTCACAGACTTCCGGCGTATACACAATCAGGCGAACCGGCTCATCCTTTCGCGTTGAAACCAAGTCTGTATAGCACTGCTTTCCATCTAAATACAGACCATAATATCCGCTGTCCCCTTCATAATAGGCAAGATTTCCCATAGGGGTCTCAGCAGTATCACCGTTCGTCCAGTAATCCTGCACAACCGTCCTGCTCACGTTTCCGCTTTCCATTACTATAAGGTCAGGACTCTGAAGGCGTTCTGTTTCTGTGATTCCAAGTGTTTCTGCAAAAGCCGCAAAACCTTCATCATCCCATATATTTTTATCATTAATCTGCATTATCAGCACTGAACCTTCCATGCGTGGAAACCAGGTTGAAAACAGTGACGGATTGCTAAATGTCTCAAATACAAATACCGTATCCAAACTATCTGTAGTACGTACAAAGTACTCTATATCATTTACCGTTTCATCTGCTCCGTAATAAGAATCCAGATAATCAAAACGCTCCGATACAAACTTCCTGAAATCATCAAGTCCAGTCTCCGGATCGTTATGGTTTGATGACGGCCACCTTTCTATATCTCGCTCAAAAGCACCCGATCCGTAAATCTGGGCCTCAAGTCGGTCCAAAAGTGCATTAACTTTTTCATCGGACCAGGAATCTGCTCGAAGAGTCTTATATTTCTCGACTATCTCAGCTCTGATCTCCGGATCCCCGTTTACTAAAACCTGATGAAGCGGTCCATCGTCGCTGAGCACATTTTCATCAGGCGGAACATCATAGAGGTCTGCTGCTGTCTTTTGCCTGTTGCCCCATGTGAGATCAAGATCCCAAGGTATCATCAATATATGCCATTCTCCATTTTCTTCCCAGACAGCCTCATAGCGATTCGTGAAACCAGCCGCGTGGATATTATCCACGCCCTGTGTCAGATTAGTAAAAAGATGGTAGTCAATGGCATTGTCCACATCCATTAAATTCCTCAATGCTTCATTATCATCGCGGTCATTATAAAACTCTTCATAATAAGAAAGAACCGGACTCCAATACTCTACATCAATTGTACCATCCGCCACTGTTTTGCGTTCCGAAAAGCCATATACCCTACCGTCCGGGCTAAATCCGATTATGTCATCATTAACCTGCAGGCCGGAGTTATTACTTGACGCTTTATATACCGATCCCTTATCTTTTATTCCCAATGACTTCTCATCCGGCGGACAGCAAATTGCAAACAATCCTGCATACTGCCCGTCAATCAGCACCTCCGTATAACGGTATGTAATGGAAGTATCGATTCCAAAAGCATTGTCCGTACCACAGCTTTCTTCCCACAACATAAAGGAAAAAACATTTCTTACCCTTTCCTGATCATTATAGGCAGGATAAAGATACCATGTAAAATCCTCCCGCATATCAAGCAATGATATCCTGTTCTTTTTGAATCCATCCGGCCCATCCTCACCAAACTCAATATGGTAAGGTTTCTTTGGGTATTTTCTGGTGGTATATCCTCTAAGCCTGGCATTTCCGTCAGCAGTGACCAGATGGGTTTCCTTTCCATAATTATCTATAAGCCGGAAATGGATAGGCTTATCCTCTTTTTCTTTTTCATCCGGAGCAATTCCGCCCTCCGGAAAATCCATTACGATGATCGGCAAAGGCGTCATATAAATCTCGCCGCAGAAAAATTCACTGTCAGTATACGCAATGAACTCCATCGGCACACTATCACGTATGCTATCCTCTGTGACCTCTGTCTCGAGGAATGCCACTTTCAATCCCTTTTCACCTTTTACTTTTACTCTTGGATCCGGCTGTGATACCTTTGCCTCAGGCAGCGAATAATACCACTTTCCCGTTGAAAGATCTGCCGGCAGTTCAATATCATCAAAAACAAGACTGCACTGCAGTTTAGGGTTCTCTTTCCTACTATCCTTTATAAAAGATAACTCTTCTTCATTAATGCTCATTTCAGAAAGCCTTGGCCCTGATCCCCGCTGAAAAAAAAGAACAACCACAGCTGATAAAAGCAATACCGCCAGTACTACCACTGCAATAATTCCGCCTATTTTTTTGTTTTTGATTTTCCCCTTGTCTTTCACGGTACGTTTCCTTATATTCTTACCCGGTCTGAAATCACATAATATTTTTCCGCATAACAAACAGGCCGCCCGAGTACGGTCCCCAAGCGTACAAGTCATTATATCATAACCATTAAAGTTTTAGACAATTATCTATTTTGTGCTATAATAACATGTCTTGTCTATTTATAAGGCATATAAAAGTGCAGTAAAGATTTAGGAGGAATGAAAACCGTGAGTTCAGAAAACAATAACGAAAACAAGGATACTGAAAAAATATCCGCAGAAAACACACCGGATACAGCAACAGAAAATGATGCTGACAACAGCAGAAAAAAAACAATGCTTATAGTAGAGATCGTCATTGCGGTACTTGCAGTGGCTTTCATTGTTGTAGCCATTATAATAAAGAAGGCCCCCGCCCCTGCAGAAAATAACAGCGATCCTGCTGCAAGCGCAAACACCGTCTCAAGTGAGGCGACTGTATCTGTTAACAGCACGGTATTTGAAACAATGCCGGATATTCCCGGTGCTGAAACACTCAACCCCCTGACCGCAGACGAATGCGAAAAGGCAGTAACAGCCGGCACAATGCTCAAGCTGACCGCCCCGGACGGTGCTACCGTATATGTAAACGACTACAAAAAAGGCCTTAAGGATTCTGTTTCTGTAGACGAGGCAGACATAGACGAGCTTGCCTTTGAGCGTGTCACAATATATTACGGCGAAGACCAGCCTGCTGACCATGATGTAGCAGCCCTCTATGACACAGTAAGCATAAACTATGCCGGCAAGATAGATGGCGTTGCCTTCGACGGCGGCACAGCCGATGACCAGACACTTACGCTCGGTGCCGGCGGATATATAGACGGCTTCGAGGACGGCATACTTGGAATGACTGTCGGCGAAACAAAGGATATCAATGTAACCTTCCCTGTTGACTACGGCGCAACCGACCTTGCCGGAAAGGATGCAGTATTTACCATTACCCTTAACGAAATAGTATCAACCACTGTTTATCCCGAACTCACTGATGATATGGTAAATGAAACAACCGGCGGCGAGCTTACTACAGTAGCAGAGCTTCGCGACGAATTCAAAAAAGAACTCATGAGCGAAAGCATATGGGCATTCATAGACGATGACTACTATGTATCCGAATTCCCTGCAGGCGAAGTAGAAAAGCTCTACACCACCAATCTCACCTACTACGACCAGATGGCAACATCTTCAGGCATGCAGTTAGGCGACCTTCTTGCAATGTACGGAATGTCACTGGATTCCCTTAAGAGCGACATCATGGAAACATCTGCCCAGACCATAAGGGTTTCAGTCCTCTATGACGCTATAGGCGCAGACGCCGGAATCACGCTTACTGATGACGATGTACTTGAACTGGCAAAGGAATATGGTTACGACGAAATAGACACTTTCCTTAGCGATAATGCCGCAACCAGAAAACAGGTTGAAAGCTATATCATGCGGGACCGTATCACAGACTACATGGTGAGTCTTGTTAAATAAGAATAATCTATTATTTTGGGAGGAACAATAACTATGAAAAAAAGATTAATTGCTATGCTCACAGCATCAATGCTTACACTCACATCCCTTGCAGGATGTGCCGGCGGTACAGGGACAGCTACAACTACGGATTCAGATTACGAGTACATCAAAAATAACGGCAAGATGGTCATCGGAATTACCGAGTACCAGCCCATGAACTACTATGATGAAAATGGTAACCTTACAGGTTTCGATACTGAATTTGCACAAGCTGTTTGTGAAAAGCTTGGAATACAGGCAGAGTTCCAGATCATCGACTGGGACACAAAAGAAACAGAGCTTAAGAGCTCAAATATCGACTGCATCTGGAATGGCCTGACCGTCACCGAGGAACGCCGTGAAAACATGGACTTCTCGATTCCTTACCTTGCAAACAAGCAGTGTGTTGTGATCAATTCCGCAAATGCAGACAAATATACCGATATAGCATCCCTTTCCACCGCTCTTATGAGCGCTGAATCAGGTTCAGCAGGTGAAACTGCAATACAGTCAGCAACAGAGCTTGCTTCCGTAAGCTATACCGCATCCGCTTCCCAGGCAGATGCCCTACTTGCCCTTAACGCAGGAAACTATGATGCCATCGTTATCGACTACACAATGGCAAAGGCAAGCTGCGGCCAGGGTGACTACAGCGAGCTCATGATCGTTGAAGGCATTCCCATGGCATCCGAGCTTTACGCTATCGGTTTCCGTACCGGCAGCGATATGACAGATCATGTAAATGCAGCAATAAGGGAGTTAGTTCTCGACGGCACAGTTAAGTCGATTGCCGAGAAATACGACCTTACAGATCTCTATGAAGAGGCAATGAGACAGCAGTAAGATTTATGCAAAGTTTAATTCAGGTAACTTTACAGCTTGCAAGCGGATTCGGAACAACTTTAGCATTGTTCTTTCTTACATTGTTGTTCTCGATCCCGCTTGCACTGCTTTTTGCCGTATTTGCAGGCTCTTCCATCAGGCCCCTTAAGTACCTGATGAGAGCCTTTATCTATGTTATCCGTGGTACACCACTTCTCCTTCAGCTGATGATAGTGGTATACCTTCCAGGTATCGCTTTTAATGCCCCGCTTACAAAATGGCCCGTATTCGGCGGCAGTGTTGCCACTTCCTATTTCTGTGGCGCACTCTTTGCCTTCGTGGTAAATTATGCATGTTATTTCGCTGAGATATTCCGCGGTGGTATCGAAAACATCCCTAAAGGACAGTATGAGGCCTGTGCCGTGCTGGGCATGACAAAAAGCCAGACATTCTTCAGGGTAATCCTGCTGCAGGTAATAAGAAACATCATAGCCCCCATGAGCAATGAGGTGGTTACACTTGTAAAAGATACAGCCCTTGCACGAACAGTATCCGTTGTAGAGATATTCTTCGCTGCCAGCGAACTGTTAAGGGTGCAGTTCATCATATGGCCCCTGTTCTACACCGGCGTATTCTATCTCGGCTTTTCAGCCCTTGTTACATTATTGTTTAATATCGCAGAAAAGAAACTTTCAAAGTACTGGAAATGATTCGGGTAAAAATTAATGGCTATACTTGAAGTAAAAGACCTAAAAAAGAATTTTGGCAATACAGAGGTGCTGAAAGGCATAAGCTTTACTATGGAAAAAGGCGAAGTGCTTTCCATAATAGGCTCCTCCGGCAGCGGAAAAACCACGCTCTTACGTTGTCTTAACTTCTTAGAGACAGCCGACAGCGGAACCATCTCCGTAGAAGGAAAAGTAATATATGACGGCGAAAGCGCTGCCCTTCGTTCAGAAAAGCAGATACGGAAAAACAGGCTTAATTTCGGTCTTGTGTTCCAGCAGTTCAATCTTTTCCCCCAGTACAACGTACTTCGTAACTTAACCCTTCCACCTGAGCTTAACTCATCAAAGGAAGAAATAAATAACGCAGGCGGAAAAGCCGCGTTTAAAAAGCAGCTTGACGAAAAAGGCATGGAACTCCTTACCAGGATTGGGCTGGCAGAGAAGAAAGACAATTACCCTTGTGAACTCTCAGGAGGCCAGCAGCAGCGTGTTGCCATTGCCAGGGCACTTATGCTCACGCCGGACATACTGTGCTTTGACGAGCCTACCAGCGCCCTTGATCCGGAACTAACGCGAGAGGTTCTCCAAGTCATAAAAGACCTAAAAAACAGCGACAATACCATGATAGTGGTAACCCACGAAATGGATTTTGCAAGAAATGTATCAGACCGCATACTCTTCATGTCTGACGGATACATAGCAGAAAGCGGCGCCCCTGATAAGCTTTTTACTGCTCCTGAGACTGCCGCTCTTAAATCATTTCTCAATAATTCACTTAACTGATTTATTTTTTAGGATATCACTGATCTACATAATCAGTCTTAACATATCCTGTCTTGCCGTTAAACTTAATTCCTATCCAGCCGTTCTTTGCAGACTCCACTATCTCATAGCTCTCGCCTGCATACGCAAGTCCCAGCTTTTCTCCGCTTGTTGACGCAGAAGACCTTACATTTACAGTCTCCTTGATAGTTGCCTTGGCTGCATTGCTGTTGCCGGAATCATCCCCACCAAGTTCCTTAAGGAACTCAGTCTTGATATATCCATCCTCACCATTATATTCTACTTTACTCCAGCCGTTTGAGCGCTGTTCAAGACATATGAGCTGTGTACCTTCATTTACAACGCCGAGCCTATCAGCATTCTCATCATCTGAAGACCTTACATTGACGGTATCGGTAGTCTCCACCATGATCTCGCCATCTGAGATTACCTCAACAGAATTATCAGATGCGCTGTCAACTGCCCCTTCTTCTGCAGCAGCCTCTGCGAGTATCTCGCCTACTGAGTTCTTTATGAGTTCATTCAAAGAATTCATATATGCTGCAAAATCAGCATCAGAATCCAGTATCTCATTATAATTCGAATCCACCTCATTGAGCAGAGCCATTACATCATCCTGAGCGGATACCTCGCGGATATAATCAGCCAGCTTTTCTTCAAAGTCTCCGGTGTGAACATACAGGCTACCGTCAGTATCTGTACATACGAATATTGTTATGAGTCCCGGAGCAGTCTGTTCCCAATCCTTTAACTTAAGATCATATGTGGCAAATACAACATACGATCCCTCGTAAGGTCCCGGTTTCGTGTAGCAGTTAATATTCTCATACTTCTCAACATAGATATTTCTTGCTTCTATCTTGGCTGCATCCCTGCTGTTTAAAGGCTGCTTTATTACATTGCTACTCTGAAGTTCTTCACCGCTTCTTGCTGCAAAATATTTTGCAACCAGTGTATTTACATCCGAATATGCATTTTCTGCCAGTGGCTCCGTAGTAACAACATACGATTCCTCTACTGCCGTTTCACTTCCCGAAACACTTCCCTGTGAAAGTGAAACTTCAGGTGTTTTATTCATATTTTTTGTGATAAGAATACCTACACCAATAATAACAAGAACAGCAAGCAGAGCACCACCAACAATGAACGGAATCCTGTTACCCGTAGACTTGCCGGATGATTTCTTCCTGGATGACGCATTAAAAGAACTGTCCCCTAAAGATGTCCATTTCACATGTTTTTTACGCGACGATTCATCGAGACCGTCAAATTCATCATCAGAAAGAGTCTCTATAGCGTCTTCTTCCCACTCTTCTTCCTCAGGTGGAACATTTGAATCATTTTCGCTCTCAGTTACATCTTTTTCATCGGCGCCGGCAGCGTCGTCCTCTGCAAACACATCTTCCAAATTTGCTTCAGCAACATTTTCATCCGTAGTACCAACATCATTCACATCATCGGGATGAGACATAACGGAATCCTCATTTGATGAAAAGTTCTGTGGTGCCTTATTGGCCTGGTTATTATTTCTTTTTTTGTTTTTTTTGCTCATATCAGTCTACTGTAATCCCCATTTTAGATTGATTCTGACGTAATAGCCCAATTTAGAAAAAGGCTTGAGCCATTACTTTCTTTATTGCACCCGACAGGAGTCGAACCTGCGTCAAAGGCGTCGGAGGCCTCCGTTCTATCCACTAGACTACGGGTGCTTTAAGGTTACCGAAAAATTTTTCGGTAACCCCAACAAACTTTGCTATTTTAACATATTTGTAACAAATTGTCTACAGGTTCATAGTGATACACAGAATACCCTAATATCTCATCTTCCTCGACCTGTGTGTCATTTACTTCACGCACCATCCTGCTTAATGACTCTACATCGTCAGCCATTTTGTCAGGCACAAGTATCAACTCATGCACAGACGAAGGCAGGATATAAAAACCGCCACCGGTCTGCTCTGCACAGTCCTTCAACACATTATCATACAGAATACAGGATGCTCCGAAATACTTTTCCCTGTTTGTAAGTACATAAATTCTGGATTCACATCCGTTCTTCATCATCTCCAGCATTTCATCAGCAAGATTCTCCATCCATGAATTGTCATCAGAACCATATTCATCCGGGCAATTCAATACGCCTGACTCAAATTTTCTTTTTATGTCCTCCAAAAAAATGTTTCTCATCAAGCTGTCCATTTTGTGAAGTTTGGCCGGAAGCATGACCGGAGCATTCTTAAGGGCGATTTTATACAAGGTGTCAGGATCTGTCTTCCAGGTAGCCATATGTGTGTTATTGATAAGGATCGATGCATTGCCTCCTTCTCCCCCTTCGATCAAATAGAAAAACACTACAGACATATCATGGAATGGAAAATTCGGGACTTCCTTTAATAACCATTTATTCAGTTCTGTGTTTATGAGTTTTATCACAATATGTTCCTTTGCTTTTTCAAAGTTTTCAAAATCCTCCGGATCAAAAAATAAATGGTCTTTTTTTACCACCGCAAGGCTAATTATTTCTTCTATTACAGAAGAAAAAGTCCTGCCTGAACTATAATGCTCATAAAAGTTCTCCAGGTAGATAGTAGGCGCCAGTTTACTGCCCTTCCCTCTGACCGTTAATCCCTGCAACACAACACCGTTATTCTTGGTCACGCTCCTTATTTCAACTTCCTTTTCATCACCGTAATAGTCCTCCAGAGACTTTTTTACTTTATTACAAAAATCTATAAAATCCATATATTTTCCTCCTGTAAAAGATACTAAACCGTTTTACGGATTGCTCCGTGCTCCGCACTCCCGCAATCCTACCCCTGCATTCGCAATCCCGCGGGCTTCGCCCGCTACTTGCTCATGCAAGGGGCGCGACCAAAGTAACCGGTGACATTGCAAGCAAGCTTGCGTGTCACAATTACTTTGGTCGCTTTTAAAACAAAAAAACAACAGATATAAAATCCTAGAATTTTACATCTGCTGCCTTACATTTCTCGGTGATTTAGATCAGGGCTATGTCACCCTGTCTTTAATCTTGCGACACTGATTATACGCGGCTTAAATACTCTCCGGTTCTTGTGTCGATCTTTATCTTGTCGCCTGTATTGACAAACAAAGGAACGGAAACCTGTGCACCTGTCTCAACGGTAGCCGGCTTTGTAGCACCTGTTGCAGTATCACCCTTGAAACCGGGCTCTGTGTCAGAAATCTCAAGCTCTACAAAAAGAGGAGGCTCGATTGCGAATACGCTTCCGTTGTGGGAGCATACCTTAACCATCTCATTTTCCTTAACGAACTTAAGAGCATCGCCTACAGCGTTCTTATCAAGTGCGATCTGCTCATAGTTCTCTGTATCCATGAAGTTGTAAAGATCTCCGTCTGAATACAGATACTGCATTTCCTTTCTGTCTATACGCGCCTGCGGGCACTTTTCTGTCGGTCTGAAAGTCTTCTCGACAACACCGCCGTTCTTAACATCCTTGAGCTTAGTACGAACAAAAGCCGCACCCTTACCCGGTTTTACATGCTGGAACTCAACTATCTGATAAACGCTGTTATCATATTCAATAGTCATACCGTTTCTGAATTCGCCTGCAGATATCATAAATACTTCCTCCTAAAATAGTCACAAAATAATACTGTAATATCTTACTCTATCTCTTTTCTCATTTCAAGAGTTTTTTCAAACTGTTCTTGTCCTATTTTGCCAATAGAACCTAAAACCTCTCAACGATCAGCTGCCGGCCGTACCTATCAGCTCCATCATATGGTCGATTGCCACAAGATAGCCTTCAAGCCCCAGTCCCTTTATCTGTTCGTCGCACACTTCTGTCACAACCGACACCTTCCTGAACTCTTCCCTGGCATCTATATCTGAAATATGGATTTCTATCCTTGGAATATCATAGCTGGCAAGGGCATCACGGATTGCATAGCTGTAATGGGTATACGCACCGGGATTGATTATTATGCCCTGTGTTCCGTCGGAATATGCATCCTGTATACGGTCGATTATGGCCCCCTCATGGTTGGACTGGAAAACCTCAACCATATTACCGGTTTCTTCTGCCTTTTGGGCTATCATCTCTAAAAGCCCGTCATAGTTCTTGGTGCCGTAAACAGCCTTTTCCCTGATGCCTAAAAAATTGATGTTAGGTCCGTTGATTATAAGTATCTTCATAGTCCCTCTTTCTAATGCTTATGTTTTCTTGAATCTTGTGAAAAAGCACTTATGCAAAAGTCATGTAAGTAAGTATCTCGTCAGCAAGCCCCGCTGTCGTCATCTCATCCGTAGGGATTACCGCATCCGCCGCATCTGTATAGGCCGGTTCCCGGGCTTCAAGCATGTCTGCGATCTTCTGCTTTTTGCTTTCAGCCGTCTCACCCTGCAGAAGGGGCCTGCTGCGGTCTCCCATAAGGCGCATGGCCAGTGTGTCCACAGAGGTCCTTAAATATATCACTTTTCCCAGCTGTTTTAAAAGTGCCCGGTTTTCCTCACGCACCGGCATTCCTCCGCCGGTGGAAAGTATTCCCCTAAATCCGTCATCTATAAGCTGTCTTAAAAGTGCAGTCTCCATATCCCTGAATACCGCCTCGCCATCAGACGCAAAGATATCACTGATCTTTCTTTTTTCATTTTCTTCTATACGGTGGTCCGTATCTAAAAAAGCCATACCGGTCTTCTCTGCCAGTGATCTTGCCACCGAGCTTTTGCCGGAGCCCATATAGCCGATAAGAATTATATTTTCCATAATCTCACTCTAAAATATTATGCCGTTTACTTAAACATCTCAAAAAACATTATACAAACTATACCCGTCCAACTCGCCTATGTCT
This sequence comes from Lachnospiraceae bacterium AB2028, assembly GCA_000621425.1. GTDB lineage: Bacteria > Bacillota > Clostridia > Lachnospirales > Lachnospiraceae > NK4A136. The sequence continues at coordinate 380,841 of KK211275.1, read as the reverse complement.
GTAAACACATCCGAGCGGACGGGCAATAAGTTTAATCAATCAAACTTAATTAACAAATTTTACTCCGCATTATCAGCCTTAACAGCTTCAGCCCTTGCGGCAACTTCCTTCTCCTGTACATCCGAAGGAGCCTGCTCATAACGGATGAACTCATAGGAATAATCGCCTCTTCCGCCTGTCATGGACCTGAGCACTGTGCAGTAGCCCTGCAGGCATGACATAGGGATTTCAGCCTCTACGGTCTGCTTGCCTGAACCTGCGGGATTCATTCCCAGCACTCTGCCTCGGCGCTTGTTAAGGTCGCCCATTACATCGCCGGTAAATGCATCCGGTATTGTAACCTTAAGGGATGCGATAGGCTCTAAGAGAATGGGGCCTGCTTCCATAACGCCCTTCTTGAATGCCTGGATTGCAGCTGTCTTGAATGCCATTTCCGAAGAGTCTACCGGATGGTATGATCCGTCATAAAGAGTAGCCTTGATTCCTACTACGGGATATGCTGCCAGAGGACCTCTCTGTACGGCATCTGCGATACCCTTTTCAACAGCAGGGAAATAGTTCTTGGGAACGGATCCGCCCACTACTTCCTCCTCGAATACATAAGGCTTGTCAAGGTCGCCCGATGACTCGAATCTCATCTTTACATGACCGTACTGGCCGTGTCCGCCGGACTGCTTTTTATATTTGTACTCAACGTCGGACTTCTTCTTTACGGTCTCCTTGTATGCAACCTTAGGATCTGAAAGCTCGATCTCGATATTGTACTGATCCTTAAGCTTGGATGCGATAACATCAATCTGCATCTCGCCTATACCGTAGATAAGTGTCTGGCGGTTCTCACCGTCATTAACAACCTTCATTGTAAGGTCTTCGTGTCCCATCTTCTGGAGAGCCTGTGCAAGCTTGTCCACATCGCCCTTGTTCTTGGGCTTGTATCTCATGCAAGTGTAAGGCACTGAAAGCTGTGTCTTACCATACTGAATTGTATTTGCCTTGGTAGAAAGTGTATTTCCTGTACGGGCTGCGGTAAGCTTTGCGATAGCTCCGATGTCGCCGGCATGAAGTTCCTTTACTTCTGTAGCCTTGGATCCGCACATAACATAAAGCTTTGCAACCTTTTCTTCAATGTCCTTATCCTTGTTGTAGATCATGTCGTCAGCCTTAAGCACGCCGCTCATTACCTTGATGAGTGAATACTTGCCGATGAAAGGATCCACGATAGTCTTCCAGATGTAAGCACTCTTGGGCTTTGAGAAATCATAGTCAGCCTGGAAGATCTCGTTAGTCTTCAGGGATACGCCGGCAGCCTTTCTGATGGTAGGCGGCGGGCAGAGCTTAACGATATCGTCAAGCAGTGCGTATGTACCCTGGCACAGTGTATTTGATCCCATGGATATAGGATAGATCTCGTTATTGTTAACGCTGATACGAAGTGCAGCTCTTATCTCGTCCTCGGAGAAAGTCTCGCCGCCGAAATATCTTTCCATCATGTCTTCGCTGGTCTCGGCGACTGCCTCCATAAGTACATCAGTATACTTATCAAGATATTCCTGTGCATAGTCAGGCATATCGCATTCTTTTACTTCCTTGCCGACCCACTTCTGAGCCTTGCCGGATATAACATTTACATAGCCGACAAACTTTTCGTTTTCTCTTATAGGGAAATGAAGAGGAGCTATCTTCTTGCCGTACTTCTCGGTCAGCTCCTCAACAACCTTTCTGAAGGATGCGTTGTCCACATCCATATCTGTAACATAAAACATTCTGGGCAGGTTGAACTTCTCGCACATATCCCATGCACGCTCAGTACCTACTTCCACACCAGCCTTACCGGAAACAACAATAATAGCTGCTCCCGCTGCCGAACATGCCTCCTCTGCCTCACCGACGAAATCAAACATTCCGGGTGCATCCATCAGGTTGATCTTTGCCCCTTCCCATTCCATAGGAATGATACTTGTTGTCAGTGAAATCTTTCTCTTCTGTTCTTCTTTGGTGAAATCTGAAAGAGTGTTGCCTTCTTCAACGCTGCCCATGCGGTTCGTAAGTCCCGCAAGATAAGCCATTGATTCGGCCAGAGATGTTTTGCCCGCACCGCTGTGGCCGAGCAATACGACATTACGGATCTTGTCTGTGGTGTAAATATTCATGCTGTAACCTCCAATCAACTATGGCGCGCCCCCCGAAACGCGGAAGAACCCGCAGAATCTAAACAGATATATTTTACCAAACTATTCACATGCTTACAAGAAAAGTATCCGTCAAAATTTGCCTTATTTTTTTTATTTTAAATGCGAAGTCAGTCCCTTTTCCTTCCTTGCTTTCTTATCAAGATACATCTCCGCATCCGCCCTATGATAAAGCTCGTCATAATCAAAATCACCTTCTCCGAACTGCAGGCCGCAGGCCATCACGCAGTAAACATCGCCTTCCAGGTTAAGTTCTGCCAGCGCCTGCTCCCACTGTCCTTTTATTTCCTCAGCCTCCTCCATTGTAATGTTTACGGCCACCATAACATACTCATCGCCCCCCATCCTGAAACCGTACACCCTTTCGGACACTACCGCCTGAATGCTCTTCGCTGCCTTGATGATAAGCTCATCGCCTCTCTCATGTCCAAAGTTGTCATTTATGTACTTCAGGTTATTCACATCAAAATTGTATACGGCGATAGATGACGGATTGCCGAAATTTCCTGCTTTCATGGACATGTACTTGCCCTTGTTGTACAATCCCGTAAGCTTGTCATGCTCGCTTTCATATGTTGCCTCTATGGCCGCGTTAGTTGCATTTATAGTCGTGATAATTACATAAAATGTCCATATAAACAGCAACAGAACTATCATGGAATATATCTGCGCCACCACATTTGCCGCGTATCCGCCATACATAAATGTCAGAAAATCAAAAACATAATAGACAAGCAGAAAAAACGACGGCGGTATCATAAACAGCTTCCAGTTAATATAGTGCTTTTTATCCGTCAGTCCCACCAGCCCCTTTATTACAGAAAAATACAGATAAAGCACCGCTGCAACAGACGACATACTGCTTACGATGTTTATAATATCTGATGTGACAGCATAGCTGCTGTCTTCGGGGCTCCTTCCTCCAGAAAAACAGAAAATAATTGCAAACATCAGATAAGTGAACGTGACAAGCGAAACATTCGATGCCTTCAGCCAATTTGCCACAATCCTTGAAAGCAGCAGCGACATCATCACAAATACCAGTCCGCCCACCATAGTAAGCGCAAAGGAAAGCCCGGATGAATTCATTATTCTGTCGATAGCAGAAACAAACCCGCATTTCTCAGTAATGCTTACCAGCAGTCCGCCCAGGTAAAGCACCGCCACATAAGACAAACAGAATATCACCAACGGATTCGTAGCCAGCGACAGCAGAAAAAGCCTGACCCGGCCCTTTCCAGTCCTTAAAAAGCATGCTTTCAGCGAACTGTAGAACATGATCATGTACAGCACCAGATAGGCGCAGAACGATATATAAAATACAGTACTTAATATCTTATCCATCAGCTTTTATTCCCATATAATTTTTTGTCAGACGTTGGTATCAATTAAGTTTGCCTGGATTAAAGTATATTGCATACTTCCCCAAAATACAAACAATTGCACAAGATGCCTTATTTCTATGTCAATGACATCCAAAATGATGTAAAATATACAAGTCACAATACTTGATTTCACATTTGAGACAAGGAAAAAATAATTCAATGAACATGAATAAATTCCATTTCTGCGGGCTGGGGCTCATAGGCGGATCCATTGCGAAGGCCATCAGAAAATACTATCCCGAAAGCACCATAAATGTTTATGCAAGGCATCCGGAAAAAGTTTCCGCCGCACTTTCAGACGGTACAGCCAACAGGATAACCGATGACCTGGCAGACATAGAGCCGGATACGGATGTGCTTTTTCTGTGCGCTCCCACCGGCGCAAATATAGAGAACATGAAATCCATAAGACAGTTTCTTATGGACCATGAAAATATGCTGATAACTGATGTAGGCAGTGTAAAAGGCGACATCTGCAGTGCTGCTGCAGAGCTGGGACTCTCATCCCATTTCTTAGGCGGACATCCTATGACAGGCAAGGAAACAAGCGGCTATGGCAATTCAGATCCTACCCTTCTTGAGAATGCTTATTACATACTTACGCCTGCTAAAGACACAGCAAAGGAACTTGTGGCAGACTTTACCGAAATGGTTGCATCCATAAAAGCCATACCCCTTACTGAATCACCGGACTATCACGATTTTGCTACTGCGGCCATAAGCCATGTGCCCCATCTGATCGCAGCCGCCCTTGTGAAAAATGTGGCAGATTCGGATAATGAGGCCCAGTTCATGCGCACCATTGCAGCCGGCGGTTTCAAGGACATTACCCGCATAGCTTCCGCAGATCCCGACATGTGGGAAAACATCTGCAGGAGCAACACCCAAAATATAAGGGTACTGCTAAGGCGCTACATAAACGAACTGGAAAGGATCGATGACATCCTTGAATATGAAGATTACGCCGGCATAAACGGGCTTTTTAAGGAAAGCGGAACCTACAGGAATTCCATGCCCGAAAAAGCCAAAGGCGCACTGCCGCCTATCTACAGGATATTTGTGGATATACCGGATGAAAGCGGCGCTATAGCCGGCATTGCCACCCTCTTGGCAGCCCACAATATAAGCATAAAAAATACCGGCATCAACAACAACCGCGAGCAGTACGAAGGCGCACTGTATATCGAGTTTTATACTGCCGATGCAAAGGCAAAAGCCCTGCCTCTTCTAAAGGATGCGGGCTACCGTGTGACAGCCGAGCAGTGACCATAATCAATACAACATCAAGAAAGACGAGAAAACCACAATGACTAACAACGCAAAAACAATCTCACCTTCCACCACACCGTTCAAAGGAACAGTCACTGTCCCCGGCGACAAATCCATATCCCACAGGAGCATCATGTTCGGTGCATTGTCCAAAGGTGATACCCATATTACGAATTTCCTTATGGCAGACGACTGCCTTTCAACCATAGACTGTTTCAGGAAAATGGGCGTAAACATTGATGTCTCTCCCGATGAGATCACCGTACACGGCATGGGACTGCACGGACTGAAAGCCCCTTCCGATACACTTTATACCGGTAACTCCGGAACCACAACAAGGCTCATATCCGGCATTCTTGCTGCACAGGATTTCAATGTACGCCTTACAGGAGACGCATCCATAGAAAAGCGTCCCATGAAGAGGATAATCACTCCCCTTACAATGATGGGAGCCGACATAAAAAGTGAGAAAGAAAATGACTGTGCCCCTCTTCTTATAAACGGCACAAAGCTTCACGGCATTGATTATGTTTCACCGGTTGCTTCCGCACAAGTTAAGTCCTCAATACTTCTTGCAGGACTTTATGCTGACGGTAAGACATCCGTGACAGAGCCTGCCCTTTCCAGAAACCACACAGAGCTTATGCTTAAAGGTTTCGGTGCTGATGTATCTTCTGAAGGGTTATGTGCAACCATACATCCGGCAGAAGAGCTCCATGCATGCGACATATCGGTTCCTTCCGATATATCATCCGCCGCATATTTTATTGCTGCAGCCCTTCTGGTTCCCGGATCGGAACTGCTTATAAAAAATGTAGGCATAAACCCTACCCGTGCAGGCATCATAGAAGTAGTAAAAAACATGGGTGGAAAAATATCCCTTGAAAATGTAAGGACTTCAGGTGGCGAAGAAACTGCCGACCTTCTTGTAAGCTACAGCAGGGATACACTCCACGGTACAACAATAGAAGGCGCACTGATCCCCACCCTTATAGACGAGATTCCTGTTATCGCTGTTCTCGCAGCCCTTGCAGAAGGCACCACAGTCATAAAAGATGCCGCTGAGCTCCATGTAAAGGAATGTGACAGAATAGATGCCGTCAGCACCAATATGAAAAAGCTCGGCATTGATATCACCCCTACTGAAGACGGCATGATAATAAACGGTTCGAACCACATATCCGGTGGCGTCATCGAAAGCTACAATGACCACCGCATATCCATGAGCTTTGCGATTGCAGCGCTTACCGCGGATTCCGACATAAGCATCACTAATCCTGAATGCGTCTCCATTTCCTGGCCGGGATTCTTTGACATGCTGGATGAACTGAGAAAATAAAAACATGCAAAACTCAGTTATTTTGATTTAACAAAAAACAGCGGCCGTATGGCCGCTGCTTCATTTTCCTGACATATCTTTACGATCAGTCCACTCTCTCATCGCCCCAGAAAGCAATAACGATAAGTCCGGGGCCGGTATGTGCACCGATGGTGGAACCTACCCACTGTATCTCCATAGGCTCTGCCATCTTGGTAAATTTTCCTTCGATCATTGAGACCATATTTTCAGCATCTTCCATGCAGTCCGTCATTCCGATAAAGCATTTCTTGTTGTAATCAAGACCACCCTCGGCATGCTCCTCCATAATCTGTACCATGCGCTGGTAAACCTTCTTCTTGCCCCTTATCTTTTCACGGGATACAAGCTTTCCCTGGTAATCCACATTGAGCAGAGGGCAGATATTCAGCATGGTTCCGATCATTCCCGCAGCCTTGGATACGCGTCCGCCCCTTATAAGGTATGTAAGGTCAGGTGTTGTGAACCAATGGTGTATCCTTTTCTTGTTTGCTTCCGCAAATTCATAAAGCTCATCAATGCTCTTTCCTTCATCCCTCATATCTGCAAGGGTATCAACCAAAAGCCCCATACCGACAGAAGCTGCAAGCGAATCCACAACATACAGCTTTCTGTCAGGATACTTCTCCATAAGGTTATCCTTTGCTATGTTTGCTGAATTGATGGAACCGGATATTCCGGAAGTAAGGCAGAGATGGATTATATCCTTGCCTTCTTTTAAGAAAGGCTCCCAGAACCCTTCATACTCTTCCACATTTACCTGGCTGGTCTTGGTCATAGCGCCATTTCTCATGGCATCATAGAATTCCTTAAAGCCAAGCGTCTTACCGTTATCATCAGGATACTGCTTTCCGTCCAGCTCAAAATGAAAGCTGACATATTTTATATCCCTTTTTTCGCATCTCGCATCACTGATATCCTGGGTTGAACAGGTAGTTATTACATAGTCTGCCATTGATTCCTTACCTTTCTTGTTGTTTATTTTTCGTTGAAATTGACTTCTGAAAATTCAGAATAAATATTTATCCTGTTGATATCTGTCTCAGACATACCAATAAATATACCGCCGTAGAAATTATAGTTTTCTTTTTTCAGAGCCCGGACTACCTGTATGAATGAATGGATTGTCTCTTTCGTCCAGATAGTAAGGTAGCATTCATAAACCCCACCGATAGCTAATTTCTCAGGGCATTCAAATCCTACACCGGTCTTTGAAACATCAAGGACATGAATGGAAACCTCTTGGGCACCTCCTGCCTCGGCCTGGTCAAGGCGCTTTAAGACAAGCTTACAGTCAAGATCCATTCTTTTGCTTTTTCTCTTCTCTTCCATTCTCACTCCTGCCGCCGTATATGCGGCTCCGGTTTACATAAAAATACACAAAATATTATAACATTTACTATTCCCTATTTCAATAAGCAAGCAAAGGCCGATTTTAATGAATGAACATTGCATCGCCAAACGAGAAGAAACGGTAACGCTCCTGAACTGCCTCACTGTATGCGTTAAGTATATTCTCCCTGCCAGCCATTGCAGATACCAACATAAGCAGCGTCGACTCAGGCAGATGGAAATTCGTGATGAGTGCATCCACTGCTTTGAATTTATACCCGGGATAGATAAAGATATCCGTATCCTTAAATCCTGCCTGTACAACGCCGTTATCATCAGTCATGCTTTCAAGCGTGCGCACAGATGTCGTTCCCACGCATATTACCCTGCCTCCGTCTGCTTTCACCCGGTTGATCTTATCCGCAGCCGGCTTATCTATGCGGCAGTATTCCGTATGCATATGGTGGTCGAGAATGTTTTCTTCTTTAACCGGCCTGAAGGTTCCCAGTCCCACATGAAGTGTTACATAGACTATATTCACACCCATGCCTTCTATTTTCGAAAGCAGCTCCTTCGTAAAATGCAAACCGGCAGTAGGCGCCGCAGCAGAACCTTCTTCCCTTGCATAGACGGTCTGGTATCTGTCCCTGTCCTTCAGCTTATGGTGGATATAAGGAGGCAGCGGCATCTCTCCCAGCTTATCAAGTATCTCCTCAAAAATACCATCAAACTCAAACCTTATCCTTCTGTTGCCTTCCTCAAGGATCTCCTCAACAGTTCCGGTCATCATCCCGCCGAAATCCAGCACAGCACCTTCCCTGGCTTTCTTTCCGGGCTTAACAAGTACTTCCCATGAAGAATCCTTGAGCCTTTTAAGCAGCAGCACTTCCACCACTGCACCGGTATCCTTTTTCGTACCGTAAAGCCTTGCAGGCATTACCCTGGTATCATTGAGCACAAGGCAGTCACCTGCATGCAAAAACTCAGGCAGTTCATAGAAATGCCTGTGCTCGCACGCCCCGGTCTCCCTATCCAGCAGCATAAGCCTTGATGAAGACCGATCTTCCAGAGGGTCCTGAGCGATCAGTTCCTCCGGAAGGTCGTAAAAATAATCTGATTTTTTTAAAATATTATCCATCTGTTTTACAGCGTATCAGGGCATCTCGATATTCTTTAAAAATGCCACATATCCCTTGTAAACCTCGTACAGGTCAGCCTTGCTGATTGCCTCATGAGGCGCATGCATATTAAGCACAGGCACGCCGCAGTCTATGACATTCATTCCATAGAGAGCCATAATATATGCAATGGTTCCGCCGCCGCCTGCGTCTACGGCACCAAGCTCGCTCATCTGGTACTGTACTTTTGCCTCATCCATAACCCTTCTGAGCGCTCCCACATATTCTGCATTGGCATCGTTAGAACCGGACTTGCCCCTTGCACCGGTAAACTTATTGAAAGCAAATCCCCTGCCCATGTATGCCACATTCTTCTTATCAAAGCGTGATGCATATGTGGGATCATAGCCTGCAGTAACATCTGAACTCAGCATATATGAAGCAGCAAGCGAACGCCTTAGACTCAGCTCCGAATACTGTCCCATTGCGTTCATAAGCTCAGCAACACAGTTCTCGAAAAATCTGGACTGCATGCCTGTAGCACCCACGGAACCAATTTCCTCTTTGTCTACAAGTATGCAGCAGCTTGTGCGTGCAGGAGCCTTCATTTCAAGCATTGCCTTGTAGGACGGAAACGCACAAACCTTGTCATCATGACCGTATGCAAGTACCATGCTCCTGTCAAAACCTGCATCCCTTGCCCGACCAGCAGGAACCACCTCTATCTCGGCACTCATGAAATCCTCATCCTCTATGCCGTAGTATTCCTTTAATATGTTAAGCACATTTTTCTTTACAGCATCCTTTGTACTGCTGTCCTTGTCCTTGTCATTGGCATTTTTCTTATTACCGGACGCTACCTTTATGGGCATGTTGCCGGCGATTATATCAAGTGCTTCACCCTCAACAACCTTTGCCCCTTTCTTTTCCATCTGCTCGCTTGCAAGATGTATCAGAAGATCCGAAACAAAGAATACGGGATCATCAGGATCCTCACCGATATTTACGATCACTACAGTTCCATCCTTCTTTGCAACAACGCCGTGAAGGGCAAGGGGCACGGTTACCCACTGGTACTTCTTTATTCCGCCGTAGTAGTGGGTATCAAGGTATGCCATGTCGCCGTCCTCATAAAGCGGGTTCTGCTTGATATCCATGCGGGGTGAATCCACATGTGCGCCAAGTATGGCAAAGCCCTCCTCAAGGGGCTTTTTGCCGATTTCAAACATTACCAGAGCCTTATTCATATTGCAGAAATACACCCTGTCGCCGGCCTTTAATTTCTTCCTGCCGGATGCTGCCTTTGAGAATTCAACATAGCCGTTCTTTTCTATATCGTTGATGATATATTCCGTAACTTCCCTTTCAGTCTTGGCTACGCTTAAGAATTCCTCATACTCGTCTGCAAATGCGAATGCCTTCTTTTTCTCAGCATCCGTGTATTTTAACCATACTGATTTATTCTCCATTTACTTATACCTCCTCCAAAAAACTCTTATGACCTGAGCTCAATCTTCATGCTCTCAAGTCCGTTTAAGATCTTCTTCATTGATGCATTGACGTCATCATCGGAAAGTGTCTTCTCCTTATGCCTGAAGCTCAGTGAATAAGCGATAGACTTGTGTCCGGCCTTAACCTGGTCGCCTTCATAAAGGTCAAAGAGGCTAACGTTTTCGAGGATCTTTCCGCCGCGCTGCCTGATCATCTTTTCGATATCGCCTGCAAGCACGCCCTTAGGCACAACCATGGAGATATCCCTTGTAACAGCAGGGAACTTCGCAATTCCTTCAAACTTATGCTCAAAGCCTGTAAGAGGCACTATAGCCGGCATGTCAAGAACAGCCACATATGCCCTGCACTTCATGCTGTAATTTGCACAGACCTTAGGATGAACCTCGCCAAGATATCCTATTACGGTTCCGTCATAGGACATTACAGCCTGGCGTCCCGGATGCAGGAAACTTAAGCCTCCATTAGGATCGTATTCAACCTCATTTTTCATCCCCACCAGCTTTAAGAATGTCTCAACAGCACCCTTTAAGCTGTAGAAATCACCGTCACCGTAGAAACCTAAAGTAAACTGCATGCGCTCGTCCGGAAGTTCTGTAAGCGGAAGAGCCTCAGGAACATAGATATTGCCAAGTTCGTAGAGACGCACATCCTTATTTCTTCTGTTGAAATTAAGTGAAAGGCTTGTCAGCATTCCGTTAAGGGTTGTTGTCCTCATTATTGAGAAATCCTCACCCAAAGGATTTGAAATGCTTATTGCCTGTCTTAACTTGTCATCCTCAGCTATAAGGAGCTTATCGAATACCTTAGGGCTTTCAAATGAATAGAACATAGCCTGTGAGAAACCGCAGCGCTCTGCAGCCTCTCTCGCTATAGCCTCTATCTGCATAGGATATGCCAGTCTTCCTTCCATGCCTTCTCCGCCGGGAAGTGTCGTAGGTATCTTGTCATAGCCGTAGAACCTTGCCACTTCTTCAGCAATGTCAGCTTGACCTAAAAGGTCCTGCCTGAAAGAAGGAATATGCAGCATATTGCTTTCAGGCTTGTAAACGATATCAAGTTTCTCAAATATTTCAAGCATCTGCTCCTTTGATACATCAGTACCAAGAAGCTTATTGTATTTTTCAGGCTTGAACTCAAGCTCTACTTCATCCTTAAGGCCTGCGCATACATCAACTACTCCGCCTACTACCTCGCCGGCACCCAGTTCTTCGATAAGCTGACATGCGCGGTTAATTGCATCAAGGGCATTCCTGGGATCAAGGCCTTTTTCAAACTTACCGGATGCATCGGTTCTGAGTCCAAGACGCTTAGCGGATTTTCTGATATTAGGTCCGTTGAATGTTGCAGCCTCGAAAAGCATTGTCTTAACGTCATCGGTGATCTTGGAATTCTCACCGCCCATGATACCTGCTATGCCGATTTCTTTCTCTGCATCACAGATCATCAGCACATCCTTATCCAGTATGCGTTCCTGACCGTCAAGGGTTACGAACTTGTCTCCGTCATTTGCCCTCTTAACTACGATCTTGTTTCCGGAAACCTGATCAAGGTCAAAAGCGTGCATAGGCTGGCCGTACTCTTCCATCACATAGTTAGTGATATCAACGATATTGTTTATGGGACGGATGCCGCTGGCTGCAAGCCTTCTCTTCATCCACTCAGGGCTCTCGGCAATCTTTATGTTCTTTACCACTCTTGCGCAGTATCTTGTGCAGAGGTCAGGTGCTTCCACCTCAACCTTTACCATGTCATTTACATCTTCACCGTTTCCTGTCTCTTTTACCACAGGGGGTACAAAAGGCTTGTCAAATGTTGCGGCAGCCTCTCTTGCAATACCAAGTATGGAATAGCAGTCTACACGGTTTGATGTTATCTCATACTCAAATACAGTGTCATGCAGGCCAAGAGCAGCTACTGCGTCATCTCCCGGCTTAAGTTCCGGATTATTGAAAATATAAATGCCGTACTCAGGCGCCTCGGGATAAAAATTCCTGTCAGAGCCAAGCTCCTCTATGGAACACATCATGCCAAAAGACTCCACACCCCTGAGCTTGCCGTTCTTTATACTGATTCCGTCTTCAGGAAGAGGACCACCGTCATGTCCGCCTGCAACCTTTCCGCCATCAAGCACTACGGGAACCATGTCGCCTTCACTTACATTAGGCGCGCCCGTTACGATCTGAATAGTTTCAGATCCCACATCCACCTGGCACACGATCAGCTTGTCAGCATCGGGGTGCTTTTCTATTTTCAGTATTTTGCCGACAACGATCTTCTCAAGGTTTTTATCAAGTCTTGTAAACCCCTCTACCTTTGTACCTGTAAGGGTCATCCTATCGAAATATTCCTGATCCGTGCATTCAAGCTCCGGAACATATGCTTTTATCCATGATAATGCTGAATTCATTTTTCCTCCTTCTGCCACTTCTGTGGCTCAGCACTTACTATAGCCTTAGAACTGTGACAGGAATCTGTCGTCGTTTTCGTACATAAGCCTCATGTCATCAATCTCATACTTAAGAAGCGCTATACGCTCAAGTCCTACACCAAATGCAAAGCCCACATATTTCTCGGGATCGATGCCTCTGAGCTCAAGTACGTGGGGATGTACCATACCGCATCCAAGGATCTCTATCCAGCCTGAGCCCTTGCAGAACCGGCAACCCTTTCCGCCGCACTTAAAGCAGCTCACATCCATCTCTGCCGAAGGCTCTGTGAACGGGAAATGATGGGGTCTGAACTTAACCTTTGTATCCTCTCCGAAAAGCTGCTTTGCAAAGGAATCAAGTGTTCCCTTAAGATCCGCAAATGTAACCTGATCGTCTATCACCAGACCTTCGATCTGATGGAAACAGGGGCTGTGTGTCGCATCCACTTCATCTGACCTAAAAACTCTTCCGGGTGCTATCATCCTTATTGGAAGACGACCCTTTTCCATCTCGTGGATCTGTACGGATGATGTCTGTGTGCGAAGCAGAATGTCGCCGTTTATGTAGAAAGTATCCTGCTCGTCCTTTGCGGGATGATCCGCAGGGATATTGAGAGCCTCAAAATTGTAATAATCCTTCTCAATTTCCGGGCCGCTTACTACTTCATAGCCAAGGCCTATGAAAATACGTTCAACCTCTTCAAGGGCGATTGTATTTGGATGCCTGTGACCCATCTTAGGAGCCTTTGCAGGCAGTGTTACGTCTATGGTCTCGCGCTTCATTCTGTCATATAAAGCAGCCGCTTCGACACGTTTCTTAGCTTCTTCAAGCTGATGCTCGATCTGTTCCCTGGTCTCGTTGACCATCTGGCCAACTTTAGGCCTATCCTCTGCAGATACATCCTTCATGGATTTAAGCAATGCGGTCAATTCGCCTTTTTTTCCGAGATATGCCACCCTGATGTCATTCAAACGGTCAAGATTGTCTATCTCGCCTATACGCTTAATAGCTTCTTCCCTGATCTTAGTGAGTTTTTCTTTCATCCTTAGACCTTCTTTCTTTATTTTATGACCGGCTTTCCGGTCGTCCTATACTGTATCCGTACATAGTGCAAGTGTTTCGCACCTGCACTATGATGCGTTGCCAGTCAAATATGCTGGCATGCAAGCCTGGATGACATTACATCCACAGCCCAGCGGCATTCGTCTCATCCGAAAATGAATGACGCCGGTCACAGGGCAGTTTATGGGATCGTTCATGTAAACATGACTCCCCGTGAATCGCCACATGCCAGCGGCTGCCCATGCTGTACAGCCTATTTTACCGTCTTATCGCACAAAAAACCCGGACAGCAAAAACACTGTCCGGGGACGAATCTAGATCCGCGTTACCACCCTGGTTCCTGTCAAATATATGACAGACGCTTAATTCCCAATTAACGCATGGCTAACGGGTACACCTAATTGAAAATCTTTCAGCATACCGGCTCCGGTGTGAAATTCAGATAAAAGCCTTAAACGGAAAACTCTCAGCCGACGGTCTCCCTCTCTGTAGATACGGCAAAAACCCTACTGTGCACCTTCACAGCCTTTAAACACGCATATTTTAACATCATTCACCTACGATGTCAAAGTTATCAGTTATTTATTTTTAATGACACCACGTCTCCTTGCCGTTTTTTTTCTCCTTCCGATCCCTTTATTGGTCAGCTGCGCTTTTTTCCTATTGTTTCTAACCTGTTCAATATGTTTAAAGACCGGGCTAAAGAATATGTTTATCTGTGCCCCCAACAGAACCGCATACATACAGAAATACATCCATGCCATAGTAACGACTGTTGTGGAAAAGGAACCATAAAACGCAAATCCGTCAAACTGGTCAATGTATTTTGAAAACACCCAGGATATAAAGGACCAGCACATGCTTGCAAAAATTGCCCCCGGAAACTGCATTTTGTAACGCACCTTTACACTTGGAAGTACCGTATAAAGTACTTGGAACATAAGTGCCAGAAAAACCCAGACAAACAGGAAGCGGAACCTTAAGATAAAGCCTATGGCAATTTGATATGTGGGAATAAATGTTTCCAACATTTCATTTATTCGATTTCCCAAAACTAAGACACCAAGAGAGATGGAAAGCATCACTATAAAAATGATGGTATACAAGCTGCTCATTATCCTGAGGACTACGAAATTCTTTTTGTCCACCACATGATGAACAGAATTAAGACCATACGAAAGAGCCGATACGCCATTGCCTGCAAGCCACAGCGTTATAAATGCAGACAGGGATATTGTTGTCAGCATATGATCCTTGAATTCATTAGCCACACCCCTCAGCAGTTCCACACTTTCCACGGGCATTATGGACTGCCCCAGAAAAAAGAAAACTTCTGGGCTCAAGTCCAGCCACGCCAGCATACTGCAGACTATTATCATCATGGGAATAACCGACAGAAACATAAAAAATGCAGCAGCCGCCGCAAAAGATGACATATTGTTTTCCTTGGTTTCCTGAGCGAAACCACAGATAACATTGTAGATGTTTTTTATAACGTTCATAGTCAAATTTAAAAGCCGGATGTCCAGCTCCCCCCTTTTGACTCCTAGCATATGCCAGGTGGGCAACCGCAGCCAAAACATCTGCCTTCCCTGAAAGACTTGCCGGGGCATGACATCCGAACGGCGCTATAGGAATCCCGTTTAAAGTACTGTAGGCTCAAATACGAGGAAGCCTTAAATTGACATCCGGTATATTATTATTATATAAAAAAAAGCAGCATATATCAATAATACTGCTGAAAAAAAACATCGGCACCGCTACTATACGATGCCGATGTTTTATAGTAATAATTTTTAGTTCTTACGCTTTATCCATGCTATTGATCGTATCAGTAAGCTCGGACAATGTAGATGATATGCTCTTGCTGGTAACGCCCATGTTCAGAGCGAGATCCTGTACTTCTTCAGCAACAACAGAGAATCCTCTTCCGTGCTCTCCTGCCCTTGCTGCCTCTATGGACGCATTAAGTGCCAGTATCTTCTGCTTACCGCAGAAAGAAGCAATCTGACTTGTATCCTTATTAGCCTGTACAATAAGCTTTTCAGCCTTCTCAATACCAGCCTTTACATTATCGATCAAATCCTTGTTCTTAAATACTTCATATGAACTCTGAACAAAGATAGTAACGATATCCTCAAGCAGTTCACCTCCGGCTGCCACAGCATCTTTTGCTGTGTCTCCGCTTACGGCACCACCGTTAACCCTTACCACTGCCGGACCATCATCAATATGAACTTGGAATTCAAAATCCCTGACTTTTTTTGCATCGTCACGGTTTAACCCAAAGACCATAATGCTCTCACCCTCTACGCCGTATACGGCTGCCCCCAGTCCGGTGGATTTTGACCAGTTGGACACTAACGCATTAAACTTCTTCATGTCACAAAACTCTTGTACCTTGATCATATCAACCTCCATACCTTCTTATTTTTCCCTATACATTCCGTATAAAGAACTGATAACAAATATTATAACACACTACAACTATATTCTCAACGAAACTCATATTGAAATGAATTTTTGTCTCATTTTTTTCCTTGCGATAAATAAAGCCTGCGGCCTAGGCCACAGGCTTTTTAGTCAATCGATTAGATTCCCATAAGTTTCTCTTTGTAACTCTCAAACTCCTCAGCTGAAATGATGGAAGCTTCGCTTATGCTCTTTAAGAGATCAGCCTTCTGCTTGAACTCATCCATATCCTTGTAAGGGCTGAATATATCTGCAATAACTTCCTGTTTCTTGGTCTCGAATTCTTCTGCTGTAGAAAGCTTGCAATCTCTTGCAACCATGAGCAGTCTCATTCTGGTAACAACATCCGGGTTGTCGATGATTGTCTTAAGGATTTCAACCTTCTTACCATGGAATCCCATATCGTCAAGCCATGTCATATCCTTCAGCATTACCACACGCTCAATCTTATTCTTAAGCATACCCTCATCAGCTGCAGGAAGAGACATAACCTCGCCGAGAATTGCCTGTTTCTTCTGATTAAATTCAGCCTCTGAAGCCGCACCGGCTGCAACCATAGCCGGCCATCTTGCCAGTTTCATGTTCAGCAGATCCATAGGATCGGCAACGCTGGGTGTAAGTATCTCCTTGAGCTGTGAAATATCATTTGCGCACTCATCCTTCGGAACAAGTTCTGCATCAACCAGTATAGGAAGTTTCTGAAGCTTTAACTGGAAATCTTCGTTACTGTCGAGCTCATCATATGCAACGCTCTCAAGCAGTCTGTCCTTGCCTATATTGAACTCTTCCTCTGATACTATGCCGCTTATCTGGATGATAGGAAGCTTTGCTGTATTATTTCTGAAGACTTCAAGATCCCTTACCTCAGAGTTGAAAGCCTCCCTTACCAGCTCATCCTTGGTTGCTGCATATTCAGCATCACTTAAGATACCGGACTCATGAGCGGTAAGAACTTTGCTGATCTTCTCATAATAATCAGACATTCCACGCTCTTCACAGATAAGCTTGAGAGTCTTATCCTTGTACTCTGTATCACTTACCATGCCTGATGCATGAAGAATTTCAAGTTTCTGACGTTTCTGCTCATATGACTCGCTGTTCTTAGCAGGCGCAGGTGCCTTTGCAGCTGCTGCAGCCGCAGGAGTCCTTGACGGTGTATATGAAGGAACCTTTGTAGCTGATGTAACAGGCTGTGCCGGAGCAGGTGCAGGCGAAGGTGCTGCAGGTGTAGGTGCCGGAGCAGGTGCTACAGGCCGGGGCGCAGGTGAAGGTGCCGTAGGCGCAGGTGTTGCAGGCTTAGGTGCAGGCGCCGGAGCGGGTGCAGGTGCAGGCTTAGGTGCAGGTGCCGGAGCAGGTGCCGGCTTAGGTGCTACAGGCCTGGGCGCAGAAGCTGCAGCTGACGGTGATGAATCAGTTGACATACCGCCTGATGCCTTAGCAACTTCCGTAATACGGTCTATTGCCCTGTTCATATCCTTAAGGCCGGGAAGAATGATATTCTGCATTTTTGCACCATAAAGACTTGCTACCCTTGCAATAATGACAAGAGCATCATTTCCCTGGAACTCACCCTTCTTTGCTCCTCTGATATCCTTAGCAGGAAAATCGAACGTTGAAATATATTCATTCTTTCCTTCTTCGTTGCAGATATAAGCCTTACCTGCGATCTTGACTGCATCCCCCTTTGTGTCATCGATCTGCAGAAAGAGCTTTTCCTGGCTTCTTGCGGAAAGAAAACTCTTTATCGAACTCCCCCAGTTACATTGAAATACTTCTACTGCCATAATCAAAATCCTCCGTTTTGTACTGCACCGCTGTAGTGCAGCTTATACTACTGTGCACGATCATACTAACAGAATATTTTTTTGTCATCAAGGCACGAAAAGCCTTATAAAATAAGGCTTTTTTGTTTTTCACTCATATTTTTTTATGAAATATACTTTTTTTAACCACTATTTTGCCATTCAGGCTAATATAGTTTTATCCAAAATCGATTTTAGCTGGTAAATATCTTCCCCGCATTTCGCCCTTACTATCTCAACAATGCCGAGTTTTGTTATATCTTCGGCATGTGCCGGCGGTTTTAGGCACTCCATACGCTCATTCATCTGCTTTAGCAATATGCTTTCACTCTCGGCATCTTTCATCTTCATCATATCCACCAGGATCATGCCGCCCAGATTCCTGGCATCAATCTGATAAGCTATCTCCTCCGCCGCCTCTGTATTTATGGCCAAAGCGGCGCTGCTTCCGTGTGTATCTCCCGACATATGAACCTTCCGTCCGGCTGCACTGTTAACATCTATAACAGTCATTGCTTCCGTCCTGTCGATGACTATCTCTGCCCCTCCCGGCAGGTGAACACGTCTGGCCGTTATGCGTGACAGCGCAGCCCGTACATCATACAGAGCATTCATGGATATATCCGGATCTGCGTAGAGCTTTATCCTGTCATCATAGTTTCGGATCAGTGCTGACGCCTTTTCATATATCCCCGCATCTTCAGTAAACCACAATGCATTTTCTTCTTCTGTTACATCTTTTAAGCTTTTGTCAAAAGCAGACTTTGCGCTGTGCAAAACGCATGGAGCCTTTTTATGCTCATATTCTTCAAAAGGCATATCGGATGCAAATATGACTCTCAGTTTCTTATCGCCCCTTGCAAGGTCCCGTACCCTTACAGCCAGCTCATCACAAGGCTTAAGAGTTCCGTCATACTCCCTGTTTATGAGATGTATGTTCTTCTTTCCACCATAATTGATAAATGCTGTCCTTTTATCGCCTAAATCCAGAAAAGCACCACCTGTTTCAGGATTAGTGCTCTTTACCCTGGCAAGGTAAACATCGCCTATCTTTACCTGTTCATCCCGCTCAAAAACAATGCGCTCCGCTCTTCCGGAACGCATATATATGATCAGTATGCCTTCAGGGATATTGCCGTCTGCAGCGACTTTATAGGTCAGCACACGCAGATCACCCTGTTTCATTTCAGATATACGTTCTTCTTTTCTATTCGACCGTCTTATCATTAAGCGCTACTATCCTTCCGTCTTTGTCATTGCCGTATATCTCCATACGGTACAAATGAGTCACTTTGAATTTTATTTCAGAAGCGATGACCGCCTCAGTCTCACAGAGTTTTTCAAAGACATCTGCAGGCCGGACATTAAGCTTTGATCCGCTGGAAAGCCTCATCACAAGTCGCAGCTCATTCCCACTGTCTTTTTTACATTCAAGAGTCCGTATGCCGGGCCTTATGTTTTTTCCCGACTTGCCGCCTGTTATCTCTTCTTTTGACAGCAGTTCGCTTATGGCATCGCAGAGTACCTTCTGTGCAGCCCCACTGTCAGGGTCCGAAGCACCGTCATCAGCCACCACCAGCTTATAGTCAGCTTCCGCTACGGCAGCCATTGCATTAAGAGCCTTTTCCTTAAGTATGACCGCTCCGGTTACTTTTATCCCTTCATGCATGACCGCATTAAGCCTGTCCATCAGAGCCTCTGCATCATCACAGGCATTCATTTCCAGATCCATATAATCCCCATGAGTCTCCATGCCCACGCCTAAAGGATAGGCGAAAGACATTATCTGATGGGGATGAAAACCCTCGGTATACTTTGCATCCAGTTCCGCCTTCATGACAGCCTTCTGGAAATAGCGCAGCATATCCAGATGTCCCAGGTACCTTACAGGGCCGGTCCTCATAAATTTAAATCTTACGGTAACGCTCATTCCACACATACCCCGCATCCGAAAACACCGGCTCCGCAGCCCATGCACTGCTTTCTGCAGTCAGAGGATTTCTTTGCCGCGGCAGCATTATGCCACTCGCGGAGCAGGAACTTCTTGCTTACGCCGCTGTCTATAAAATCCCAGGGGAACTTTTCTTCATCGTCCCTTACCCTGTAGATATAGTCTTTATAGTCCACACCGGTTTCTTCAAAAGCCTTTATCCAGCCTTCATAGGAAAAGGTCTCGGTCCAGGCATCAAATATGGCACCATGCCTGTAGGCGTACTCTACGGCTTTGGCTACCTGCCTGTCGCCTCTTGCAAATATGCCTTCTATTATCGTGGTACCGCTGTCGTGATAATGATATGAAATACGCTTCTGGTTAAGCTGTGCCCTTACCGCCGCCTTCGTGATCTTGGCCTTTTCCACAAACTGCTCCGGTGTGTTCATCTCTGCCCACTGGAAAGCCGTGAACGGCTTTGGCACAAAGAATGACGAACTTGCGGTTATCTGCACGCTTCCCTGACGCTCAGACTTGGGAACGGTATCAAAATAAACCCCTGCCACTTTGTTGCAAAGTTCAGCTATAGCTACAGCATCCGACTCTTCTTCAAAAGGCAGTCCCAGCATAAAATAAAGCTTTACCTTGTTCCACCCGCCTTTAAATGCCATTTCAGAGCCGTGAAGTATATCTTCTTCGGTCAGTCCCTTATTTATTACATCTCTCATTCTCTGGGAACCGGCTTCCGGTGCGAAAGTAAGTGAACTCTTCTTTATGTCCTGCACCTTGCTCATCACATCCAGCGAAAAAGCATCGATTCTCAGTGACGGCAGGGATATATTTATCTTCTTTTCACCGCAGTACTCCATAAGGTAATCAAGCAGTTCCTTAAGATGGGTATAGTCGCTGGTAGACAGCGAACTCAGGGACAGTTCTTCATAGCCCGTATTCTTAAGTATCTCTCTCGCAAGCTCCTTAAGCTGTTCCGGACTTCTCTCCCTTACCGGCTTGTATATCTGGCCTGCCTGACAGAACCTGCAGTTTCTGATACAGCCTCGCTGCACTTCTATGACTGCCCTGTCCTGAGTTGCCCTTATGAAAGGAACAACGGGTGATGTGGGATAGAAAGCCTCATCCATATTTTTGACAAGCTGCTTCTTTACCCTGGCAGGCACATCATCGTACATTGGAGACATGTCCGCAAAACGGCCGTTTTCGTCATATGTCACATCATAAAGAGAAGGCACATATATACCCTCTATGTGTGACGCTTCCCTTAAGAATTCTTTTCTGGATCTTCCTTCAGACTTACATTTCTTGTACAGGTCAAAAAGCGCCCTGTACCTGACTTCGCCCTCGCCGATATAGAAGATGTCAAAGAAATCAGCTATGGGCTCCGGATTATATACACAGGGACCGCCGCCTATGACTATAGGCTCGTCTTCCCCTCTTTCCGACGAATAAAATTTTATTCCCGACAGTTCAAAAATCTGCAGGATATTCGTATAGCACATCTCATACTGCAGGGTAATTCCCAAGAAATCCGCACTCTTTACAGGCTGCTGGCTTTCCAACGAAAAAAGCGGGATTTTCTTCTCCCGTATTATTTTGTCCAGATCCATCCATGGACTGAAAAGCCTCTCGCACCAGACATCCTGCCACGAATTGAACATGCCGTAAAGAATCTGCATACCGATATGGCTCATGCCGATCTCATATACATCCGGAAAACAGATGACAAAGCGTATGTCCGCATCGTCCTTCATGACACTTCCGGGCTCACCGCCGGTGTATCTTGAAGGCTTGTCTATGCTCATAAGTATTTCGTGGTCAAGCGCAGTCTGACGGTTACTGAAATCCATATATATCACCTGCTTGCCAGATCACTCATTATCTCGTCCCAGGTCACGCCCTTTTCAACCATGAGCACCATGCAGTGGTAGATGAAATCCGAGATCTCATACTTAACCTCTTCCTTATCGGGGTTCTTGGCTGCTATAACTATCTCTGTAGCTTCCTCGCCCACCTTCTTAAGTATCTTATCTATGCCCTTGTCAAAAAGGTAGTTCGTATAGGAACCCTCCTTCGGATGCTCCTTCCTGTCAGCGATCACTGCATAAACATCCTCAAGCACCTTTCTGGGATCCTTGTCCGCATACTCTTTCTTGATTATCTCCCTGAAGAAACAGCTGTAACTTCCCGTATGGCATGCAACACCCACCTGGCTTACTTTTGCAAGCAGGGTATCCTTGTCACAGTCGGCTGTCAGGGACTTCACATACTGGAAATGCCCGCTGGTCTCACCCTTTACCCACTGGGACTTGCGACTCCTTGAATAATATGTCATGCGTCCGGTCTTAATGGTTGCATTAAAAGCAGCCTCATTCATATATGCCATCATAAGTACTTCGTTAGTACGGTATTCCTGCACAATAACCGGAATAAGTCCATCGGAATTTAGAGTAAGCTCAGAGAACTGAATCTTTGCATCAAAACCTTTTACCTTGATTCCCTCGTCAGCACAGAATGACTTGATACCCATCAGGGTATCTGATGCCGCATCCAGCTCCGGCCCGAAAAATCCAGCTGCCATATCGTTTTTAAGAAGCTCCGAAAGCTGTCCCGGTGTAGCCGCAGGCATGGGGAACAGTACAGGAATATAGGTATTCTCCGTTATATGCTTAAATGTATTCTTATCAAATGCATCACCGGCATTAACGGCTATCAGCTCGCTTACAAGCTCCGGAAACTCTGCCGGACCGTTCTTGATCTCATCCGCATCGCTTATACATACAGCAATCTTGTCCCTGCCGAAACGCTTGGACACTTCCTCCGTAAGCTCCACATTCGAAGCCTTGCTATAGTTAAGGGCAGCTTTTTTACATCCTGTATAGATGATCTTCTTTATATCCTCGAATCTCTTTACATTTCCGCATCCTATAACAGGCACTTCGGCAGCTGCAGCTATGCGTTTCATAATGCCCAATGCTGCCTCATGCTCCTTGTCGGTTTCAGACAGGTCAAAAACAATGATCTCGTCCGCATTGTTATCGCAGTACTTTTCCGCAAGCGCTACCGGATCCTCTGATATTACTGCACGGTCCTTGCGACTGCGCACAGCCTTTTCCTGATATAAATAAATTGATGCGCAAAATTTCTTTTCAGCCATCTGATTTCTCCTTATGCTCAAAGGTTCTGAAAGTCATCCCCTCTGATTATTCTTCTTACAGAGTTCCCTTTGTACTCAGTACTCCGCTTATTCTTTCATCAATGCCTGTAGCCTGGTCCATAGCCTTGGCAAAAGCCTTAAAGGCTGCCTCTATTATGTGGTGTGAATTTTCACCGGCAAGCTGCCTTACATGCAGGTTCATCTTTGCAGAAGCAGAAACCGCCAGGAAGAATTCCCTTACAAGCTCTGTCTCAAAATTCCCCAGTTGCTCAGCGGGGATATTCAGGTCGAACCCCAAATAAGGCCTTCCGCAGAAATCTACGGCGCATAATACAAGAGCATCATCCATAGGCAGTATAAAGTTGCCAAATCTCTTCATGCCGGCCTTGTCTCCCACAGCCTCAAGCAGCGCCTCACCGAGTACGATACCTGTATCTTCAACAGTGTGGTGGCCGTCAACATTAAGGTCGCCTTTTACCTTTACATCCAGATCAAAGAGGCCGTGTCTTGCAAAGCCTTCCAGCATATGGTCAAAAAAACCTATGCCGGTATCGATATTCGCGATCCCGGTGCCGTCAAGATTTATTGTAAGTTCTATGTCGGTCTCCCTTGTCTTTCTCTTTACCGTAGCTTTTCTCATGGTCTCCTCCCTGATCTTATATTCAGATCACTTTTTTAATCATTTTCAAATCTCACTGCAATGGAATTAGCATGTGCAGTCAGGCCTTCCTTGTTTGCAAAATAAATTATATCCTCATGGTCTCTTTCCAGCGCATCCTTGGAATAAGCGATAATGCTGGTCTTCTTTATGAAGTCATCCACATTAAGGGGCGAGAAGAATTTCGCCGTGCCGTTGGTAGGCAGGATGTGGTTAGGACCTGCATAATAGTCTCCCAGGGGCTCTGAAGAATAAGGTCC
Source organism: Lachnospiraceae bacterium AB2028 (assembly GCA_000621425.1). GTDB lineage: Bacteria > Bacillota > Clostridia > Lachnospirales > Lachnospiraceae > NK4A136. The sequence goes on along the minus strand of KK211275.1, from coordinate 356,897 downwards.
GATAAAGATTGCACCTGCATTCCTTATGCATGTCATGGTCTCAAACGGATTCTTTGTTACTATCTCAAGATGCTCGGACGCAATGTCATTTACCGCCCTTATGGCAGTCTCCATATCGTCAGCCACGAAAATGAAACCGAAATTATCTAAAGACTTCTGTATTATCTCCTTGCGCTCAAGCTTAGGAACAAAGCCTTCGATTTCCTTTTTAACTTTCTCTGCCAGTTCCTTGGATGTGGTAACCAGTATGGCTGATGCCATCTCATCATGCTCAGCCTGGCTTAAAAGGTCTGCTGCCACGAACCTTGCATTTGCGGTCTCATCCGCAAGCACCATTATTTCACTGGGGCCTGCAACAGAATCAATGCTCACAACACCGTAAACTGCTTTTTTTGCCATAGCAACAAAAATATTTCCGGGACCGCAAATCTTGTGTACCTTCGGAATGCTCTCGGTTCCGTATGCCATAGCAGCAATTGCCTGGGCGCCGCCAACCCTGTATGCCTCATCAACACCGGCTATCTTTGCAGCAGCCAGAGTCTCCTTGCTTACCTTTCCGTCCTTTCCGGGTGGCGTAAGCATTACTATGCGCTCTACACCTGCAACCTTTGCAGGGATAATATTCATAAGCACTGACGAAGGATATGCCGCCTTACCACCGGGCACATATACACCTGCTATCTCCAGCGGAGTGAAACGCTGTCCCAGTGTGCTTCCGTCAGGCCTCATGCTGATCCATGTCTCCCTGAGCTGCCTTACATGGAAATCACGAATATTGTCAGCCGCTTTCTGCAGGATCCTGACAAATTCAGGCTCCACAGAAGCAAGGGCATCTTCCATTTCCGCTTCCGAAATCCTGATATTATCAATATTCAGGTCAAAATGGTCGAACTGCGCAGAATACTTAAAAAGAGCCGCATCACCGTTTTCCCTGACATCATCAATGATGCTGTCAACTTTCTCCTCGATATCCCTGAAACCCGAGGTACTGCGTTTTTTCAGCGTCTCCTGAAGACGAGCCTTATTCTGTTCATTTAAAGCGATTATTTCCATACTACCTCTTTCTGCCGCAAATCATACGGCCTCCAACCCTCACTCCTTCTCGAGTGCTTCCGCAAGCTGCGCTATCAGTTTCCTGATGCGTTCATTTTCCATCCTCATGGACACCTGGTTTACTATCATCCTTGCTGACAGAGGGCAAACCTCCTCAAGCACCATAAGTCCGTTTTCTTTTAATGTTGACCCTGTCTCCACTATATCAACTATAACATCCGAAAGACCGACTATGGGGCCAAGCTCAACAGAGCCGTTAAGCTTTATTATATCAACAGTCTGGCCTTTTCTGTTATAGAAATAATCCCTGGCAATATTCGGGTACTTGCTGGCTACCCTGATCATCTCATGGTGCTCTAAAAGCTCCCTTGCGCTCTCCGGGCCGCATACGCACATCCTGCACTTTCCGAAGCCTAAGTCAAGCACCTCAAAGCACCTGCGGCCTTCCTCAAGTATGGTGTCTTTTCCTGTCACGCCTATATCAGCCACACCGTATTCCACATAAGTGGGTACATCAGGACCCTTTGCAAGGAAAAAGCGGACCTTCTGCTCCTCATTTACGAATATGAGCTTCCTGGTCTCCTTATCCTCCATCTCATGGCAGTTAATGCCGGCATATTCCAAAAGCTTTAATGTCTTGTCTGCCAAGCGTCCCTTGGTCAGCGCAAATGTAAGATATCCTTCCTGGCTCATTTTTTTCTCCCCGCTGCAGGCTTGCCGCTCTTCCTGAGTTCCGCTATTTTCTTGAAAGCGTCAGCCCTGTCCTTTTCTTCATATTCAACCACGATCACTTCGTCATCTGCATTTTCCTTTATTCCTGCTGCCGAAAGCGCACTCACGATATCATCCAGATGGAATACGCAGCCGATTGCCGGTGCATCATGGCCAAAGCTGCCAAGCAGGCCGTCATACCTTCCGCCCTTTGCTATAGCGTCTCCTGCTCCGTATGTATAAGCCTTAAATATAAGGCCTGTATAGTAATTGAACTTGCTGAGCATTCCCAGGTCGATGGATATGTACTCATCCAGTCCGTACATGCTCATCATGTCGCATATCTCTATGAGACGGTTTATGGAATTCTTAGCCCTCTCATTTGGTGCGTCAGCCGCAAGCTCTTTTAATTCCTTCTCACCAAGGACATCTCCCGCACGGAGTATGAGATCCTGAAGTTTCTTTGACACGCCACGGTGCTTAAGCATCTCGCCGGCGCCGTAATAATTCTTTACTGATATCTGTTCCCTGAGCTTAAGTATGCTCTCATCATCAAGGGCAGCTTCCTCACAGAGGCCTTTGAAGAAACCAACTTCACCGATACTAACGGTAAAACGCTCAAATCCCACATTCTTAAGAGTCTCTATCACCATAGCCAGCACATCACAGTCAGCATCCACGCTGCCGTCACCTATAAGCTCTGCGCCGCTCTGGGTTGTCTCCTTAAGCTTTCCCTGAAGGTTTAAGTTATTTGTAAAAGCCCTTCCGGAATATGAAAGCCTTACGGGCTTTCCGTCCTCCATGAAATACTTTACCGCAGACCTCGCTATGGACGGCGTAAAGTCAGGCCGGAGCACCAGCGTATCGCCTTCCCTGTCGAAGAATTTATATAGCTCCCTTGAAGGAGTTGTGCCTATCTCATTTGAAAAAATGTCGAAATATTCAAATGTAGGCGTTTCGATCTCCTTATAGCCGTAAAGATTAAATGTGGAAAGGATCTTCTCGTTGACTGACTTTCTCATAGCCAGTTCGCTGCCGTAGATATCCCTTACTCCTTCCGGGGTGTGAATCAGTTTTTCCATACGTTCTCCTGAAAAATATATAGTTTCTCATTTATGCAAAGAGATATTATATCATAAACCGCCGGCACTTGCCATAATGCGTTCTTTTACTGCTGCCAGCACCCTTTCCTTATCGTCAAACCACTCAAGTATCCATATGTTCATGGTCTGCCAGCCAAGGCTTTCCAGCATTCCCGGCTGTACCGAGAAACGGTCACCTGCAGTCTGTGCGTCACGCATATTAAAGCCGTCAAGCATTATGCCCAGTACATACTCATCCGGCTTTTCAGGTGATACTATGCCGATATCCATACGGTATGATGATGTTCCTATCTCCGTATGTGTCTTATAGCCCATCTTTTCTATCTCTGAAGCTATGACGGAAACCATTTCGTCATGCTCGCGCTTTTCACCGTTTATCACAGGAAGTCTGGATGTTCCGTAACGGGCATATTCCAGGAAGCCTTTCAGCCCCTCCACGCCGGCTGCAGTACTCCTTGCGGTATCGATCTGCTCAGGCTTAAGCACGGCGAATACCATCATCTCCATCCTTGCCCTGGATATTGCCACATTAAGACGACGCCATCCACCCTCACGGTTAAGGGGACCGAAATTCATTGAAACCTTTCCTGTCTTGTCCGGTCCGTAGCAGATAGAGAAAAGGATCACATCACGCTCATCTCCCTGCACATTTTCCAGGTTCTTTATAAATACAGGCTCCAGCCGCTCCCTGTCGTATTCCTCCAGTTCAGGATGCTTTAAGAATTCATCAGCCAGCATATCCTCTATGAGATGCTGCTGAACCACGCTGAAAGTAACAACACCTATGGACTGTTCCCTAAGCTTTTCATCAGAAAGCCTGCGGATGATCTCGTCAGTGACAGCCTTTGCCTCAGCCTTATTCTGCCTGTTGCCGCCCAGATCATAGGTTCCCTCCACAGGTACCAGGCTCACCCGGCTCACCATATCCTCAGGTGACGGGAATGTTGCCAGCAGGTTGCCGTAATACTTCCTGTTGGAATAAGCTATCAGGCTCTCATGCTTTGACCTGTAATGCCATTTCAGATACATCTGCGGCATGGACACTGCAAGGCAGTCATCAAGAAGGCTCTCTAAATCTTCTTCCAGGCTGTCTTCATCACCTTTATTAACCTTAAAGAAAGCCGTAGGCGGCAACTGCTTGGGATCTCCTACTATAACCGCATTTTTGCCTCTTGCTATAGTACCCACTGCCTCACTTGTTGGAAGCTGGCTGGCCTCATCAAAAATCACCAGGTCAAAATTCGGGAATGAGGGATCAATGTACTGTGCAACCGATATAGGGCTCATCAACATGCAGGGACAGAGTCGCCTTAAAACACCGGGAGCCTCATTAAACAGCTTTCTTATGGACATGCGTCTTCCACCGGATTTGATGGTCTTTTTTACCAATGCCAGCTCTGCAGTCTCTCCTACATGAAGTTTCCCGGTAAGCGATGACACTAGTTCCTGCTGTACAAGTTTACGGTATTCGGTCTCTTTATCTTTGAACTTGTTTATTAATGTCTCGTATTTTGCTCCCCTGAATTCACGAAGCCTTTCATCATTGTCTATAAGTTCAGTCGCAAAGCTGTAGTACAGTTCCACCTCAAAAGCATCCCTGCATTCACCGTTCTTTATCCGTCCTTCCTCATATGCCTTTGTGACACATGTAAGTCCGCTTTTATTCAGCTTATTCCTGGTCTTAATATATCCGCTCCAGTCTCTTAATGCCGTCACGTTTTCTATATAGCCGTTAAGCCTCTCTGAGAGTTTGACTACATAATCCTTTTCTTCCTCTATATCGGAAACATCAAGTATGGATCCGGAAATAGTATTTTCGATCACTGAATTCAATGATCTGATTTTTTCTGCTTCGGCCGGTGCGCAGGTTGCTGACGAGCTGAAATCTGTCCACTGCTGCTGTGGCAATGAAACATATAAAGTGTGCAGCCCGATGGATTTCTCAACAGCAGCACGAAACATCGTAAAGTCTGTATCTGTCCCCATATACAGGCCTTCAAAATAGTTTGAAAGATAAGGCTGGACAGTCTGAAGCTCCACCGTCAGTTCCTGGACATGGCATAATTTCTTAAGTATCTCTCCTGCATTTGCCTTAGTAACACTTCCCGGTTTCTTTGCATAAGACGCCACTCGTTTTACAATGTCATTTGTGGCAAAGTATTTTTCCAAAAACCATTTCTTCTGTGCAGCCTCAAATGAATTCAGTAGGTTTGATGCATCGAAACTTAAGTTACTGTCAAAGACCTTCAGATCATAATCTGCCCCCAGTTCAGCTACACATGACTTATAATCATCACCCTTATCCAAAAGCGTCATTGCGGATGCGAATATAGAATCAAAAGCAGCAGCGGATGCCAATGCAAAAAGCGAAGGTATCCCGTCCGACCTCATGCTTTCCATTTCCAGAATTCTCTTTATATCTGCCCTTGAATTGCTGCAGCCTATACCTATCTTCTCAGAAAGAGCCTTTATTGCAGCAGGCATGTCATCGCAGGCTTTTTTACATTCCTTCCATTCCTGTCCTCTTTCATCCCTGATGGACATTGAATAATCTTCGCTTTCGATGCCTTTAAGGGGATGAGCCGCATAATTCCCTATGAGTTCAGAAACAGCCTCGTACTCTCTTATCAGTTCCCTGTATTCAAGAACGTTTTCCTCCGTAGTATCTTCAACCGAGAAAAAAGTCCCCACGCTATCCTTAAGGCACACTTTCCCTTTATAATCCGCTCTGACAGAATATTCACTGATAGCCTTGTAAAGAGAACCGCCGAAAGCCCTTTTCTCGTGAACGGCATCGATCACCTCGTCCAGCTCCATCCGTGTCTTATAAAGTTCGTCCGAAATGCCGGCAAATTTTCCTGACTTTGCCATATCCGCAAGATTAAGGGTTTCCTCTAATTGTGACAGTACAGCACTCTTTCCGGCTTTATTTGAATGCATCTCAAGGCAGAAAGGTCCTAAGCCAATATTCTCCAAACGCCTCTGCACCACGGAAAGCGCAGCCATCTTTTCAGCCACAAAAAGAACGGATTTTTCGTTATAAAGCGCATTTGCTATCATGTTCGTGATAGTCTGGGATTTTCCGGTTCCGGGTGGTCCATGCAGCACAAAGCTTTCACCTGCAGCCGCTGTCACTATAGCAGCCATCTGCGAAGAATCCGCCGGAAGGGGCACAGCCACCTTGTCCGGCTTTATGAACTCATCAAGCCTGTTCAGTTCAGTAAGCTGCTCGGATGGAGTCCATGCAACCTTTCCGTCTATAAGGCTCTTTACTATCTTATTTTCCGTAAGCTCGGCAGCACGGTTATGAAGGTCATTCCACATGACAAACTGTCCGAAAGAAAACAGACCTAAGCAGGTGACATTTTCTACATCCCAGTTCTTTTCAGCCATTATTGCATTCCTGACAGTCTGGAATATAAGCGGAAGATCTATTCCGTGTCCATCTTCAGGCAGTGGATCTAAGCCTGAAATATCAACATTATGATCCTGCCTAAGGTATTCAAGAAGGGTAACATTGATCTGGGTTTCTTCGTTTCTTGAACGTATTATATAACCTTTCCCCTTTATGCTCCTTACTATATCCACCGGTATAAGAACTAAGGGCGCATACCTTGGTTTCTGAGAAACCTCAGTCTCATACCATTTAAGGAATCCGTCAGCAACAAAAAGAGTGTTAGCGCCGTTTTCTTCTAAGCTCTGCTTTGCTGCCCTCTGCAGCTTCTTGAGCCTGTCCTTCATCTCCTCTTCCTTAAAAAAGGTATGTATCCTTTTCTGCTTTAATTCTTCAGTTGCAAATACCTTGATCCTTTCATCATTGTCAGCACCGAAAAAATCTGCAGCCTTATTGCCGGCATCTTCAAGTTCTGACGGTACAGGAAGTATCGAAATATCCTTGCCATCAGCTATCACATCTTCTGCCACACCCGGATCACTGACCATAAGCTTTATAGCACGCATTCCCCTGAAGTTAAGAAGGGAATTGCGCATGCTGAAATCAAGCAGCCTTCTTTCCCATATCTGTTGTTTGGTATATCCGGCGTCTGACTCATTAGTAAGTGCAACAGCCCTTTCCTTAAGGGTATTATCAAGTGAAGACGGAGAATACATATATGACGCTCTGCCATGGACTCCGGCCACCCTTTCCGGATCCTCTCCTGTTTCCTTATCCGCAGGAAGTGGAACTATACCGCTTATCCTGCATCTTGCAATATCAACTGCAAGCTCAAACTCTTTTTTACCATTTATATCAGCCAGTGCCTTTTCAACGGCTCCGTCAAAATCAGTGTCATTTCCGCTGTTCATGGCAGTGCATTCCACCGGAAGCATCTCCTCTGCGCCCTTGGCCATACGTTTCTTGAGTGCAGTCACATCATCAACGGCGCAGTCTGCAAAGGCTTCCTCTTCAAGCCAGCATGATGTAAATGCGTGTTCCTTAAATATGGTTATGACAGGACGCAGTCCGGCAGCCTCAAGACAGGATGCATAGAAAAGTGCCATATCAATACAGGTACCCTGACCGGTCCTGCAGATTTCTTCCGGAAGTCTCACGCGCTGTCCGCAGGTCTCAAAGCTTGCAGGCGGCACCATATAATTTATATTCAGGTTCTTTATCGCCGCATATATTGCCGCCATCTGTTTCTTTACGGTATCTGCATCCTTAGCCTGATATCCGGTAAAACTTGGGATTCCCCCCCAGCCCTTAAGGATTTCCGCAGCACTATTCATAACCTTGGTAACTTCCGTCACATTAGGCATTACAAAAGCTGCGGTAAGCTCCGGCATAACACGGGGACCGCACCATTCCGAAGGGGTAAATATATCAAGACTTTCCGTACTTTCTCCAAGAATATTTTCCTCTTCATCCGAAACAGAAAAAGTGACCGTACCGCTCACCCTTTCACTAAGACCATACAGAAAAGAGAACGAAAGAATGATATCCGTCCTGCTTATCTCCAGCATACCGCCCGGTTCAAGTTCATCCACTGCGACATCCCTTGAAACTGCAAATTCAGGATCAAAGCTTATGCGCAGATGAAGGTTCCTTATCCGTTCATCACCCTTATTATTCAGAATAATCCCCCGGATAAATGGAACGTGGTTCTGCTGCATGGAAAGGTTAAGCACCTTCATCATATCAGCCTGGATTTCTATTATGTTATTCCTAATCTCATTTTCCATATTGATACTCCGTTTGACTTTTTTACATTGCTATTTTCTCTAACAAGTCTTAGGATATTTTAATGTATCACTTTCTATTCTCTACTCCACATACCGTGATCACATCACCGTATACCGTAAATCTGATGTTATAGTCGTAGTAGAACACACCCCACACCCGTTCCTCATCATGTATGAATGCAGGTCTCGGATCCTGTTCCAGTATCTGCACTACCGCATTCCTATACTCAGCAGGAATCAGTTCCTTTAACTCATCTGGAAAGATCACCCTAAATTTCCTGTCTGACAAGCTCTCACCAAAGCCTCCCCTTACTCCCGGATGAGAATCTGCATACGGAATATAGGGTTTGATATCAACAATAGGCGTTCCGTTTAAAAGGTCTGCCCCTGAAACAATAAGTGTCTGCCCGTACTTTTCATCTGCAGTTACTTTCTCAAGCCTTACACAGGATAAGCCTATGGGATTCGGTCTAAATGGTGAACGTGTGGCAAACACGCCTCTTCTTTCCTTTCCCCCAAGTTTTGGTGGGGTAACGGTTGCATTCCACTTTTCCCTTACATTTTCAGAAAAAATAAACAGCAGCCAGAGATAGTCATATTCTTCAATGCCCTTGATAGCATCCGGATGCCGGAACTCAGGCTCAAAAACAATCCTTCCTATAGTGTCCGGTGCCAATCCGCTCTGTCTGGGTATACCGAACTTTTCAACAAAACCGGTCTCAATATGCGCGATCTGAGTAAAACTAAAAACAGCAGGATCATTTTCCATTTGTTGCCTCAATTCTTCTCATCCAAAAGAGCATTATAAATGTCACGTTTTGACACACCCCTGTCTAATGCAGCCTGTTTCATGGCGATTTTCCGGTCCATCCCCTGTGACTCATACATTTCAACATGCTCCGCTACAGACATCTTTGTAAATTCCTGTATTCCGACATTTTTTACCTTTTCTTCATCGGCACCTTCTATTACAAGAACATATTCCCCTCTCGGTTCCTCAGTCTCATACAGTTCTATTGCGGTCTTTATCGTAAGCGGCATCACTGTCTCAAACTTTTTGGTAAGCTCCCGACAGAGCGTCAGCCTTCTGTCATCGGAAGGATCAGCATCATCCAGAAGCGCATCCTTAAGCTCCTTTAATGTCTTCTTAAGATGATGGGGCGCCTCGTAAAGTATTATGGTTCTTTTCTCGTACTTAAGATCCCCGAGTACACCTGCACGTTCTTTTTTTCCTGCCGGCAAAAAACCCTCAAAGCAAAACCGCCTCGTAGGCAATCCTGACAGGGTAAGCGCTGTTATGCAGGCTGCTGCCCCCGGCAATGAGGTGACATGTATGCCTTCATCCATGCACATCCGCACCAGCTCTTCACCGGGATCTGATATGGCAGGTGTTCCCGCATCCGTAATAAGAGCCACATTCTGTCCCTCTTTCAGCATGCTGATTATCTTCTCAGCCTTATCATACTTATGCTTGTCGTCATAGCTTATCAGATGCTTTTTTATTCCAAAATTAGTAAGAAGATGTATGCTGTTTCTGGTATCCTCCGCCGCTATCACATCCACCATTTCCAGTGTCTCCAACACCCGCGCAGTAATATCGCCGAGATTTCCTATAGGCGTAGCACAGAGATAGAGCGTACCGGATGTCACATTGTTATTCTCTTTCTGACCTTGTATTGTACTGATGATAATCCACCCCAATCTATATATTATGAACTAAGCACACATTGTGTCCCACACCGTATAGACTCGCCTGACGATCTGCTATTCAAAATCTGTAATCTTTCTTAATCTCCGCGGTGTACTCTCCACTCTTTTCAAAGATGATAAGCGGCTTTTCCATCTTCATCCCGCTTTTTCCGCCTTTAGCCGCCTCTATAAGTACCATCTCAGGTTCCTTATTCACATAAGGATAAACTACCCTGACCCGTTTCGGCTCGAGCCTATATTTCGTCAAGGTACATAGCAGTTCAGAAAGTCTTTCAGGCTTGTGTACCAAAAACAGCTTTCCCCCCGGTGCCAGCACCTTAGCCGCCTCCCTTGTCACATCCTCAAAGGTACACATAAGCTCATGACGGGCTATTGCCAGCGCCTCGTCAGGATTTACCAGACCGTTGCCTTTTTTCATATATGGCGGATTGCAGGTTACAGCATCAAAAGAAGCCGGCCCAAAAATACTGCCCGCTTCCTTTATATCACCTTCCACTATTTCCACCCTGTCCTGCAGTACAGTACGGTTGTATTCAACACTGCGTCTTGCCATATCAGCACTTTCTGCCTGTATCTCAAGCCCGGTAAGTTTCGAAGCCTTCGTCTTTGCTGATAACAGTAGCGGCAGTATTCCTGTGCCCGTGCCCATATCCAGCACTTTTGCTCCATCCTTTACGCTGACAAAACCTGAAAGCAGCACAGCATCCATTCCGAAACAGAACCGCTTAGTATCCTGAATTATAAAAAGGCCCGATATCTGAAGATCATCGAGCCTCTCATTTTCTTTTATTTCCGGTTTTGTATCAGTCCGTGTTTCCGCCACCGTTTCCTTCTGTTCCGCCATTCACGCCGCCGTTATCTTTTGGATCCCTGTTATTGCCCCTGTTAAAGTTTCTGTTGTGGTCTTTATTAAAATGTTTTCCCTGCTTTTTATTAAAATTCTTTTTCTGTCTGTTATCTCTGTTCTTGCCCTGGTGATTACCGTCCTGTCTGTTCTCGTTATTATTCGGATCATTACCCTGCTCGCCATCTTTAGTTTCCTTCTTGTTCTTAAAATGATCCTTTTTATTATTCTTAAATTTCTTATTCTTCTTCCAGTTTCCCTTGCCGGAATCATTGCCTCTGTCTCGCCCTTCCTGTTCTGACATACGATCTTCTGTAGCCCTGATCGCAGATGACTCATCATCCATCAGTTCAGCAAGCTCTGCAGCCTCTTCACCGTCAAGGATCTCCGGTATATCATTCTCCGTAACTTCAGCCTCTTTGCTCTCATCCTTAACGCGTCTCTTAAACTCAAGCTCGTCGGCAGAATATTCTTCTAACTGTTTCTCACCGTTAACTTCAGTCATTACCTTTACCCGGCCACGAAGGATATCAACATTCTGTGCTATTCCCTGTGTGCCATCCGGAAGGGTAACTTTCTCTCCGGTTTTCGGCATGCGCTTATTAAGGTATGAATATGCCTCTACCTCATAAGACAAACAGCACATAAGCTTTCCGCACATACCGGAAATCTTCCCCGGATTAAGTGAAAGGTTCTGTTCCTTTGCCATCTTAATGGAAACAGGTATAAAATCCGTCATATAAGCATGACAACAAAGCTCCCTGCCGCATGTTCCCATGCCGCCCAGTATTCTTGTTGCATCACGTACACCTATCTGTCTGAGCTCTATCCTTGTGTGGAACGCCCCGGCCAGATCCTTTACCAGTTCTCTGAAATCCACCCTACCGTCTGCTGTAAAATAAAATGTCAGCTTATTCCTGTCAAAACTATACTCCGCATCAATGAGTTTCATTTCAAGCCCATGATTTGCCACCTTTTCCTTGCAGATCCTGAGCGCGCTTTTCTCAAGCTCTAAGTTTTCCTTATTCTGCTCTGCATCCTTCTCTGTAGCCACTCTCATAATGGGCTTTAAAGGCTGCTTTACCTTTTCATCCTCTATATCGTACGGCGGAAGTGCCACTATGCCGTACTCCATTCCCTGTGCGGTATCGACTATAACAGCCGTTCCTCTTTTGAGTTCATAATCCCCAGGATCAAAATAATATGCCTTACCGGCTGTACGAAAACGCACACCTACAACTTTTTTCATTACTTAATGTTCTCCTTGATAGTCAAAAGCAGCAGCTCCATGGTAAGCTCGTAATCCACCATGGATTTAAGCCTCGACTTTGCGGTATCAAGAGCATTTATCACTTCCTCAATACCTTCATAATCGCTTGATGATGCTACTTTCTGTATACTGGACATCTCATCCCTAAAGATAAGATGATTCATGTCATGTGTAGCTTTGAAAAGCAGGATATCCCTGTACCACACAGCCATAATATCCAGATAATCATTAATATCAAAACCGTAGTCACGGATTTCCTTAAGGGCATCCATGATGTCGGCAGTATCCATTACACTTATGTTCTTTAAGAGAGACAGTGCGCTGGTTCTGATTTTCTCAAAATCCTCGCTGGTAGCAAGGGCCTTTGCCTGTCCCAGATTACCTCTGGCAAAAGCAACGCATATCTCAGCTTTGTTTTCCTCAACCCCGAACTCCTTCTTTAGATACCTGCGCATATCCTCATCCGGAACAGGTTTCATATTAAGAGTAACGCAGCGGCTGAGTATGGTCTCAAGCAGCGCCTCTGTTGAAAGCGTAAGCAACAGAAAAACAGCATATTCAGGCGGTTCCTCAATCGTCTTAAGCAATGAATTCTGCGCCTGGGGTGTCAGCTTTTCAGCTTCTTCGATTATATAAATCTTATACTTTGCGCTATAAGGCTTGATATTGACAGTCTCAAGAATACCGGTACGCACATCATCAATGCTTATGATATTCGGTTTTGAATGATGCAGAAAGATGATGTCCGGATGGTTCTTGGATTCAGCCTGATGACAGGCGTGGCACTCTCCGCAGGATTCGGAAAGGCTACCATTCTCCGGATCACCGGTTTTTTCGCACACAAGAGCCTGAGCAAACACTTTCGCTATAAATTCCTTACCCGAACGGTTTGGTCCGCACAGAATATACGCATTTGAAACCTTACCTGTGGATACCGCGTTTCCAAGCTCCTCTTTTATTTCTTTCTGTCCTACAATATCCGAAAATACAGCCATAATACGCCCCCTTTACATAAATATATCCAGCAAAAGCCCTCTTATCTCGCCTATCTTTGCCAGAACCTCCACATTATCAGCTTCTTCTTTCACAAGTTCCTTGGCCAACTCATCAAGGTTCTCATCCACCAGCCTGATGATACCGTATACACGATGCCGTCCACGCTTATCAAGAAAGTTCTCCCTGCTGAAACTGTGGGAACGGTTGACAACCTCGTTCATGAATTCCTTTATCAGACTGCGATATCTCTTCATATCGCGTATATCTTTCTTTTTGCTTATCCGCTCCCCCTGCTCCGTTATCTGTGTCATCAGGGACGTAAGCTTTTCCTGCAATTCCTTTTCCTGGATATTGCTCGTAAGCATAAACTTAAAGCTGTCATCTCCGGTGGGTGCCTTCTGGACAGCTTCCGTAGCAGTCGTAGGGGTTATCTGATTAATCTTCAGAGAGTCCATATCTGCGGATCATTTCTCCTATCTGTGATAGACAAAGCGAAAGTTCATTATTGATAAAAAAATTCTCTTCGCTTACTCCTGCCTTGGCAAGGTTTTCTTCTGAAAAATCCTTTTCGTCAGCTAAAAACCTTCTGCACATTTCCGAATAGCCCGGCTTAGCCTGACTGCGTTCCCTTTTAAGCGCACGATCCAGCCGCTCACCGTCATCAAGAGTAATGTATATGGGAACTACGCTTTCCTTCCCATAATATGCCGTAATACCGGCCAATGCCTCAGGAGTGGTTATTATGGCATAATTATGCTTATCAAGAACCACCTGTCCGTCGTCAGCCGTAAAATAATGCCAGTCTCCGTATACGGTATGGTATATGCGTTCCTCAAGTACCTTGCCTTCTTTTTTGAAAGCCTCCAGCTGACGTTCATCCGTGAAATGGTATTCCACGCCTTCACTTTCACCTGATCTTTTTGGTCTGGTGGTATATGTCACTACAGGTTTCAGGCCTAAGGACTCATCCGCCAAAAGACGCCTGTATATGGTATCCTTGCCAGATGCACTCTTTCCGATCAGACAGAAAAGCTTCCCCATCTATTCCTCCGACGATGTCTCTTCACCCGGCTCATCTTTCTCAATCTGAGTCCACTCATAGCCTGCAAGTTTGCTTAGGTTTCCGTCTACATAAACCGCATTTTTTTCAAACTCACCATCAATAAAGCTACCAGGCGAGAAAAGTGCCGCGTCTTTTTCCTTATCAGCAAAAGTATCATCTATAAGACCATCTATGGTATATACCCTGACTCTGAGACCGTCCGCCTCCATATCACTTGGTTCACCGTTCTGTACCGATGCCTGATCCATTACATAAATGATATGGTCGTAGTCCGCTTTACAGTCCCTTATGTATAATATCTCATATCCCCTAAAGGCATTATTGTCCTGATAAATGAAATTCCCCACATCATCAACAGGATTGTCATACTTCACATACTGGCCCGTGGATGAATTGTACATGCACGCATCTATGTCCTGTGAGCCTTCCCAAGTAATAAAGACATATGCAGCCTCCGGATCTTCAATCCGTGCCAACAGAACGGTATCTGTTTCGTTATCACCAGGTTCAAGGGTAACCTTGCACTCGTCGCCGAAAAGATCAGCACCTGTGTAGCGTATCATATAATCACCCGGTTCAAGGCCTTTAGCTTTAAGCTTTCCATTAACAGTCGTGTCAGAATAGACCACCTGGCCATTCTTCTTAAACTCCACAAGGACATCGGACAATAGTCCATATTCATTTCCGTAATAAACTGTAACTTCACAATCTGCAAGCTCAAGCTCCGGAGTCGGCGTAGGCGTAGCGCTTGTTTCTGCCTCAGGCTCCTCTGTAGCCTCCGGCTCATCTACTTCGTTTACTTCCTCCTCCTCTTCTATCTCAGCGACCACTTCTTCAGGTTCTGCCAAAGCAGCCTTCCTGATAAAAGCAACCGCTACTACGATTCCTATGAGCAGTACCAGTAGTACAACACCGCCAGCTGCTATAAAAATCCATACAGGAATTTTCTTCTTATAATCGTAGTTTATTTTAGGAAGATTATTTCCTTCAGAACTATTATCCGCCGCCGGAACCGGAGTCGGATCAACTACATTCTCATTAGGCTGCGAAGTCTCAGCTGTTGCATTCTCTTCAGTTTTTGTTTTAACGACTGGATCTTCCACATTACCTGCCACAGTATCCGTGGTGGTATCTTGGGAAGTATCTGCGGAAACATCTGTGGTATTAGTTGACGCTGTACCATCAGCCATATCTGTACTTTCTTCCTGATCAGCCGCCACAGGTACCGGCTGTTGTATTCCCTGTGCCTGTGCCGCCTTATATTCCTCTAAAGCCTCTCCACAGAGCGGACAAAAGGAATTATCATCCTTTATCTTTCCCCCACATTTTGGACAAAACATTTTCATCCCTCCTTTTTCCAAAAGAGCATAACACCCCTGTATATTTTATCGCAAAACATGTATTTATTCAACAACAGCCGAAAGTTTGCCCCTTATCTCGCATCCCTGCATAACCGCCTTTTCAAGGTAAGAAAGCTTATCTAAAGTCATTATCTCACCGGGAACAAATAAAGGTCTTCCCGGCGGATAAACAGTAACCATTTCTGCACTGATCAGGCCTACAGCATCCCTATATTCTACAGGTCTTTTTTCCATCTCTGCAGCTTTCCATATAGGGATTGCTGTTTTGTTTTTATCAGAAAAAACACATTTCTCCGGACATCTTACTGATCCTTCCAGCCACCTGTGAGCATACAAATCAGCCTTAATAAGCGCATTTTTTAATCTTTCATACCCGTCGTCCGTATCCATTACGGCAAATATCAAAAGCACATATTCCGGAACTGACATTTCTGCCACAATGCCACATTCTTCCGAAAGGTAGTCTGACAGCCGCCGTCCACTCAAATGGTCCGCAGGAACTACCATCATTTTCCCCGGTTCGGGTATGCAGGTTATTTCACTGTTATTCGACTGGGAAAAATGATCATAAATACAGATATTCTTAAGTGGATTCTCTCTAAAAAACTCTGACAGTTTCCTCCGGCGCTCATAGAAAACAGACCAGAGATCATTACCCTTCTGAATCTCGCCAGCATTTCCGGAAATGCGCGCAGTCAGCTCAATACAGTCGTCTATGGCTGCCAACAAAAGATATGATGGCGAAGTACTCTGATATACCTGAAGGAATTCCTCAACCTTATTCCTTGATACAATACTACTCTTAAAATGCAATATTGCAGTCTGCGTAGGTGCCGGCAGAGTCTTATGAAGACTCATTACCGTTATGTCAGCACCTTCTTTCACTGCATTCTGCGGAAAATATGTTGAAAAACCAAAATGCGCACCGTGGGCTGCATCCACTATAAGTGGAATCCCATGTCCATGTACCACAGCTGCAATCTTTCCTATTTCTGATGAAAAACCTTCATAGGTAGGTGACGTTATAAAAACTGCCTCAATTCCATCATTTTCGATTAAAGCCCGTTCAACAGTTTCAGCTCGTATTCCATACGCAGCCCCTATCTCTTCATCCGTTTCTTCATCAATATAGACTATCTCAAGACGTCTTAACATAACCGCATGATAGAATGATTGATGAGATGAACGCATGGCAAGTATCTTCCCGCCGGGCTTTAAGGCAGCCGAGACAGCCACCATATTGCCTGATGTGCTTCCGTTTATTAGAAAATAAGACCGGTCTGCTCCATAAAGAACCGCAGCCCGTTTCATGGCATCAAGTATTATCCCTGATGGATCATGAAGGTCATCGCTGCCCGGGATTTCCGTTATATCCCTTTTGTACCATTCCGAAAAAAACGCCTCGCCGGCGGACGAAGGATTCCGTCCGTAAAGCAAAGCGTTTCTCTTATGTCCCGGCATATGGAAAGGATACTTTCCGTTTCCGGACAGTTCGTCTATCCTGTCAAAAAGTTCACCCATCAGTTCACATCCCCGGATCAGGAACCGGCTCTGGCACCGGCTCAGGTATAGTTTCCACCGTCGGTTCAGGTTCTGGAACTGTAGCCTCTGTAGGTACAGTAACCTCTGTTACAACAGGCTCAGTAGGTATCTCTGTAACTTCAGCTGTAGGCGTCGGTGTAGTAACTTCTGTAGGAGCTACAGTAGGTGCAGTTGTGGCTGTAGGCGTAGCAGTAGCAGTGGGTGACGGCGTAGGTGTTGCCTTTGCAGCCTCCCTTGCAGCCTCCTCAGCCCTTGCCTCTTCCACTGAATAAACTATTACAGGGAAATCCCTGTATACCTTTTCATAAAGCAATGCCGCAGCATCCTTAGGAATATTTACGCATCCATGGGAACCGCTGTACTTATAAATCGTTCCGCCAAATTTGCCTCTCCATGAAGCATCATGAAGGCCAACACCTCTGTTGAAAGGCATCCAGTACTTAACAGGAGACGCATATCCGGGACCTCTTAAAACCGCATCCTTCTGCTTATAAGTGACTCCATATATACCTATCGGAGTCGAGTTGCCTTTTGCAACGCATCCCGTCACACAGTCACACTCAAAAGAAACCTTACCTTCCTCTATCAGATAAACCTTCTGGTCTGTAAGGCATACCTCAATATATGTGTCACCTATATCTGATTTACCCCACTGAGCCGCAGTGCAGGAAAAAGCAGGTTCCCTTGTTACCTGGTTGCCGGAAACCACATCCGCATAAAGCTGTTCCGTCTCAGTTTCAATATCAAGTTTCCAACCATATCTTCCCTTGGGAAGAGTAAGTGTATATCCGTCAACAGTAGTAAAATCCTCATCCAGACCGTATGTATCATTCTCTTCAGCGAACTTTTCTACGAATTCCTGAACCTTTGCACGATCTATGGATACTGAATTACCGGATACTATCATCCAGTCGTGTATCAGGTCAAAATCTATGTCATAATATTCCCCACAGAGATCATATGTAACCACAGTATCCTGATATTTGTTCAATATAGAAAGTTCTTCAACAAGCCCCTCATCATCAGATTTGATCGCTGCTTCCGTATAACAGCCTGCCGCATCAAGGTCAAGCACCGGAGAATGTTCTGACACGGCGTTCTCTACGGAAGAAAGCAGGATGTCCATATCTACAGTAGTTCCTACATATTCCGGGGTTATAACATATGCGCCTGCTTCAGTGCTGTAATCTCCTATGTAGGCATTTTCAGGAGCCTTCATGTTTTCAGCCTGCAGGAACTGTACCGATGCAAGGGTGTTAGCGATTTCTGCCGAGTTATAGCTTATAGTCCGGTCTAAGCTGTAATTGTTGTTATTGAAATAATAATACCCCCATGCAAGGGCATTCTGTTTCGCCTTTATCTCATCCATAGTGAGTGAATAGATAACATTGAATCCAAGGGAATCAGATGTAAGCACTGCCTGAGTGCCTTCCCTTCCATTAAGAGTTAGGGTATAGGTATTATCCGAAACTGTCCTTCTTGCATCCGCATCCTTTACTGTTTCACCCGAATAATCAACGCCATCGATTATTGTGTTAGGAAGAAAGTGCGACGTATAGTATAGTGCCACACCAAGATACCCGCCTACAACCGCAAGGGCAAGAACGCCGGCCGTAGTTAAAATAACACGTTTCCAATTAATATTCTTTATTGTTTTCTTTTCTTCATCAGCAGTTTCTGATGTATTATCCGCTGCTTTCACTTCTTCAGCAGTCTTCTGCCCTTCCGGATCATCCTGCTTTATAGTTGCGGACTTATTTCCTGCAGCCGCCTTGCGTGGGTGAAGCTCATGATGGGCCTGCTGCTTTTCTGAGGCATCGCCTTCATTTTCCTCAACATTAACTTCGCCACCGTTTTCCTTCCCGGTGTCAGCCGACGCTTCAGCTACCTCAGCCTGTTCAACGCTGTCAGTATGTTCAATTTTTTCCGAGTTTTCAGTATTTTCTGAATCTACTTTCTTCTCTTCGCTCATTTTTGATACCCTGAATTACTATTTACTACACAAATAATCTGTCAAAAATAACACTAATTATAGTATCCAAATCAAGCCGTAAAACATTATATAGGCATATAACAGCCTTTTCAATGTAAAAATATTCCATAAAATCTTTGTGAACCGGCCTATGATTTATACTTTTTGACATTACAGTATCGTAATCAGACTATGCGCCTTATACAGATATAATCCCTGTAAAGGGCGTTAGATACTTTTATGCCCGTACTGGGAGTACTGGCGTGAACTATCATGCCGTTCCCTATGTATATTGCTACATGTCCCGCATAACAGATTATATCTCCAGGCTGTGCTTCACTATAGGAAACTTCTTTTCCTGCAGTTCTTTGGTCAAATGATGTTCTGGGCACATTATATCCGAATTCTTTATATACAGAATAAACAAAACCTGAACAGTCTGTACCATTCGTAAGGCTTGTTCCGCCGTATACATAAGGATTGCCTATAAATTTGCAGGCATAAACAGCAACAGATTTACCTAAGCTGCTTCCATTAGCAGAATATATTGATGATACATCAAAGGTACCATTATTGTTGCTTACCTTCTTTGAAGACTCAGCATCAGCCACTTCGCTGAGCGCCCTTTCCCTTGCTGCTTCGCTGTCTGCTGCATTAGCCGCAGCAGCAAGTGCAGCCTGTCTTTCTGCTTCTTCCCTGGCACGGCGTTCGGCTTCTTCCCTGGCGCGTCTTTCTGCCTCAGCTTTTCTTCTGTTGATTTCAGCATTCTGTGCAGCAATCAACGTCTCGTACTCAACTGCCTGATTCTCGGCTGACAATATCTGCCTTGCATATTCAGCAGAAGTAGCCTCCAGATCCTCCTGTATACCTTCCATATAGGCTTTTTCTTCTTCAGCATTTGCTTCAAGAACTACCAGCTCATTTTTTTCCTTCTCAAGCTGTTCCTGAAGGGCAGCCACCATCTCTACGGTTTCTTTGTACTTAGCTAACATCCTCCGGTCATATTCATAAAGATCTTCTATGTAATCAGCTTTTGTAAGCAGCTCAGAAAAACTGCGTGCCTCCGCAAAAAGCTGAACATAACTGCTGTCGCCTTTTTCATACATATATTTTATACGGATCTTCATAGCCTCGTACTGGGTTTCCTCTTCCGCAACAGCCGCATCATATGAAACCTGGGCCACAGCGATTTCACCTTCCTTGATGTCGATACGCTGGTTAAGATCCTCTATATCAGCCATCACTTCCGTAAGTGCAGCCGTAATTTCTTCTATTTCCTCTTCAACACCCTCCTGCTCTGCAGCAAGTTCCTCAATAGTTGCATTTATCTCATCAAGGCGGCTCTCGTTCTCCTCACGCTGACGCTCAAGCTCAGTGGTATCCGTATCATCATCACCATCATCAGGATCAGCAAAGACTACCCTTGAATTCCCCCACAATGTAAGCACGGAAACTGCTATCAGCAAAAGCGTCATAAAGCGACTGATTCCGGTTCTTTTTTTTCTTTTTTTATCACGCAGATTAAAACGCATGTATAACCATCTCCATTCCAGTTTCACCGTCAAACAACACTACTACTTAACTTTCTGTCGCCTAACGATACCGGCTATTTTCCACCTTCATAATACGAATATGTAATAAAGCGGTTTCCCGAATTTGCAAAATACTCTTCGTATTCTCCACGGTTCACACGCTCCAGATCGCCATTCATGGGATCCATTATAACAAGAATGACCTTATTATACCCTATTAGCAAGTAATACTTATCCGCCATACAAGCTATCACAGGAATATCCCTTGCCGTATAATACAGAACACTGTCAAGGTCGCATCCACAAAGATCAAGTCCGGCAGACTTTTCCATCACAGTTTCTATTATATCAGTTTCTGATAGATTATCACCTTCCGGATATTCCTTTACGGAAACATTTTCGTATGAAGTTATGACATCAATACAGGCCCTTAATGTATCCGTACGACCACTGACCTGCACCGCCTTGGCCATCTCTTCGCTGATTGCCATTATCTGGTTTTTCTCAGGCATAGTCGTATGTCTGAAAACAGTTCTGCCCCTATTATCCCTAACTGTTCCGTTTTCCGCGTCCGCAATAGTTACCGCATCACAAACTCTGTTGAAGATTTCTTCAACCTTACCATTATGGGTCAGAACAAAGTATCTTTTTTCCATTGACATGTTATCGATCTTTGCACTTCTTTCTCCCTCATATATTACCTGTCTTGGATTCAGTGCCTGCAGATTTTTAAGATCTACAGATTTCTTCAATACCAACTGAGTGATATTTTCATAAGCGTCGGTAACAACAAGCTCCGTAACATTTTTCCCATGCAAAGGCGTAGAATTGTCAAGCAGCTGATCATCCGGGAGCGGTGTCATAATCCCTGCACCGCTTATGGACGAAAGTTTCAATGTGTACATCCCATCGCCTCTTATTACATCAGTCACATAGGAATTCTGTGGTACATACTCTTTCACAATATTTCCGTTCCACTCACATATTTTTATCTGGTACATGGGGAAAACCGTATGACCGGATACATCCTCTAACATATCACTTCTACGCGCTATACCGTATACGATATCGTCGCCAAAAAAGCCGACAGGTACAATTCCTTCGTTCGGCAACACACTTATAGTTTTTAATCCACCGGTCACCATATTAAGCAGTGACAATGTGCTGGAATAGCGGTCTGCACCATAATAATCCACCCATGCCGCCATCTGACCGTTTGACGAGGCACAAAAATGGTCACTGTCAAGCCCCTCCGCCAATATTTCTGTAGCACCCGTTCTGAGATCAATTTTGTAAAATGTGTCATTTAAGTAGAAAAAACCATCACCGGAAGAATTCGCATACGCAGCCCGGCTCATATCGTATTCCAAAAATTCATAGGATCCGTTGTAGGGAATAAAAGCTTCTTCCTCAACAGTATTACGCACACTGTCATAATAATAAACTGAAATCCCGTTCATGCCCTCATGTATACCACGATTGAGATATCCATAAACAGCAAACCTTACGTTGCCGGTTTCATCCACACTGAATACCTTTATGCCGTTGTCCGGATCCAGTTCCCTTAAATCCGCCAGATCGTTATCATAAAAGCCGAACACATATGCCAGTTTGTTCTCCGACATATTGTATACAAAAAGTCTTCCGCAGTTTATAAAAGCAAGACAGTTACCGTCATTGTTCTCGCTCATCACAACATTTCTGTCTACAATTCCCAGTATTACCTTATTTTCAGTAAGATTTCCCGGGTCGATATCAAATATCTGATCCATGGTACGTTCATAGTCAAGCAGGTACATACGCTCATCTCCCAAACGCATCCTATAGGTTTCATATACCATAAATCTCTTTTTTCTGTTATTTTCAGGCACTTCAGTCCTAAAACTTATATCGATGACTGCTGTTTCGTCATCTATGTCCCTTATCACTGCTTCCGGTTCTGATATCCTGCTGATATTGAGCGTTCCATAACAGATTTGATCAAGACTGCAATGAATATCTACCTTTTCATAGGTTGTATTATCACCCTGTTCATTGCTTTCCAGATATGTAGCAAGTTCCTTACCCCGGCTCCTGTCAAAAGTGGTATCGTTGAACTTGTATGAAAAACTCAGCTTTTCCACATAGTCCGTATCATCATTTCTAACCACTGTTGTATAGTACCGTATTACCTTATTTTCTCCGGTGGTAAGATTGATGCATAAGGAATACTCCTCTCCGTATGCCATCAGATCCTTTAATGTTATATCTGCAGTCATACGATCTTCCGACTCTATGTAATCCAGCACTTCCGTATCCTCTATCAGCCTTCCATCAGAAAGAGAACGGACCTGAAAGCTTATCTTCTGTATCACATTTCCGAAACTATCTATTTCTATTGAGAGCTTACGGTCAGCACCTACCGGAGTCATGGAATCATGCATCCTGTATATGTCCATGTCTGTAATATAACCCTTCATACGGTTGTAATACATTCCGTCAGCCTTAAAAACAACCGAAGGAAACGTAGCATGGCTCATTTCCGTAGTCATGTCCGTATTGCCCTTATTCATCAGGGTACTCGTCACAAAAACAGACACAAGAAAAACAACAACGCAGAATAATATCCTAAGTATCAAAAGTGTGATCTTCATTCTGTTGTCATTGCTGTTCTTCATAATTCTCTGCACACACAAAAGCCCTCCCTTGAGTTCAGGAGGGCTTTAGATTTTTATTAATACTATCTGAGACAGTTTATTCTTGCAAGTGCTCTCTGGAGTGCAACCGATGCTCTGTCAAGGTCTATGCCCTCTCCTCTGGCCGCTATCCTTTCCCTTGCCCTTTCTTCAGCTGACTGAGCTCTTTCCACATCAATCTCATCCGGCCACTCGATTGCTTCCGCAAGGATTGTCACCTTGTCCGGCAGTATCTCGACAAATCCGGCATGAAGAGCCGCTTTTTTTTCGCCTTCAGATTCTGTGATAGTCAGCACACCCGGCTTGATGATGACCGTCATAGGAACATGGTTTCTGTATATGCCGATCTCACCCTCCGTTGTATTGAACTCCGTCATCTCTACATCACCTTCGTAGAAGACTTTGTCCGGTGTGATTATCCTTAATGCAAATGTATCTGCCATAACTTGTTTCTTTCCTGACTGAAATTATTAGGCCTTGCAAACAAATCACCTGCCTAATACCGTTTACTTTACATTGACTTATGCCTGCTTATTGGCTCTTTCTACAACCTCGTCAATAGAACCGGCATTGAGGAAGAATCCTTCAGGAATATCATCATGCTTACCTGCAAGAATTTCCTTGAATCCTCTTATGGTCTCAGCGATAGGAACATACTTACCTTCCATACCGGTGAACTGGGTAGCAACGAAGAAAGGCTGTGAAAGATAACGCTGTACCTTTCTTGCACGGCTTACTACCAGACGGTCTTCTTCAGAAAGCTCGTCCATACCGAGAATTGCGATGATATCCTGCAGTTCCTTGTACTTCTGAAGTATCTCCTGTACGCCTCTGGCTACCTGATAGTGCTCCTCACCAACTACTCTGGGATCGAGTATTCTGGATGTAGAATCAAGAGGATCCACAGCCGGATAAATACCCTGCTCAGAAATCGCTCTGGAAAGAACGGTGGTAGCATCCAAGTGTGCGAATGTTGTCGCAGGTGCCGGGTCCGTAAGGTCATCGGCAGGCACATAAACAGCCTGTACTGATGTAATGGAACCGTCCTTAGTGGATGTAATACGCTCCTGAAGGGCACCCATTTCAGTCTGCAGCGTAGGCTGATAACCAACGGCTGAAGGCACACGGCCAAGAAGCGCGGACACCTCGGAACCAGCCTGAGTGAAACGGAAAATGTTATCAATAAAGAGCAGCACGTCCTTACCGCCCTTATCACGGAAATACTCAGCCATAGTAAGTCCGGAAAGACCTACTCTCATTCTTGCTCCGGGGGGCTCATTCATCTGACCGAATACCATGGCAGTCTTCTCGATAACGCCTGAATCGCTCATTTCATGGTAAAGGTCATTACCCTCACGAGTACGCTCACCAACACCGGTGAATACGGAATATCCGCCGTGCTCTGTTGCTATATTTCTGATAAGTTCCTGGATAAGCACGGTCTTACCAACACCCGCACCCCCGAAGAGACCTATCTTTCCACCCTTCTGGTAAGGGCAAAGGAGATCGACGACCTTGATACCGGTCTCAAGGAGCTCAGTTTCAGTTGCCTGATCCTTAAATTCGGGAGCAGCCCTGTGAATGGGCTCATAATCAACATTTTCAGGAGCCGGCTTATTATCGATAGGCTCGCCGAGCACGTTAAATATTCTTCCCAGACATGCCTCACCTACAGGTACCTTTATGGGACTTCCGCTTGAAGTAGCGTCCATTCCTCTTACAAGTCCGTCTGTAGGTCCCATTGCAACACATCTGACTGTGTCGTCACCGAGATGCTGTGCAACCTCAGCAACCAGAGTCGTTCCGTCACTCCTCTTCACACTTACTGCCTCATTGATCTCAGGCAGTCCCTCTGTGAACTTGATGTCAAGTACGGCTCCGATGACCTGCGTCAGTTTGCCTTTCTTTTCCTCTGCCATCTTTGTTCTTCCTTTCGTTATAATTTACAGTTTTAATATCAGCTTATTGCATTTGCGCCGGCGATGATTTCCGTAAGCTCCTGAGTAATGGATCCCTGACGTGCCCTGTTATAAAGCAATGTCAGATGTTCGATCATCTCGGTAGCATTATTAGTAGCATTATCCATCGCCTGCATACGTGCACCATTTTCAGCCGCCTGTGCCTCGATCAATGCACCATAAATAAGGCTCGCCATATACTTAGGAATGATAAGGTTCAGTGCCTCTTCATCCTCCGGCTCAAAATTCATAGGTGCTTCTGCAGTCTTTTTCTCAGCCTTAGCCTTAGCGCTCTGATCTTCATCCTCATCCTTGTCATACTTTTCAAGGTTGTCTACAGGAAGAAGCTTGAGCAATGTAGGTATGTGGCTTACGGTATTTTTGAAGAATGTATAAGCAAGGTAGATCTCACTTATCTCACCCTTCGCAAAGCCGGAGAGCAGCTCGTCGGTAATCTGTGCACCATCCCTGTAATTAGGTGCTTCGATAGCCTCTGAAAAATCTGCCATTATCTCATAACCAGCTCTCTTGAAAGCATCCTTACCCTTTTTACCAATAACATAAACCTTGGTATTCTCGGGTGAAAACTCCGGATTGCGTGTAATAAGCTTTATGACATTTGAATTGTATCCGCCGGCAAGACCTTTAT
The DNA here is from genome assembly GCA_000621425.1 of Lachnospiraceae bacterium AB2028. Lineage (GTDB taxonomy): Bacteria > Bacillota > Clostridia > Lachnospirales > Lachnospiraceae > NK4A136. Next base: position 331,277 of record KK211275.1, on the reverse strand, counting down.
TGGAGGTAATCATGATGACAACCTTTTTCCCGCCGCTTCCCGCACGCAGGTAAGGATGATCTATTCCCTCAGCCTTAGCCAGTATCGAAGATACTGTTTCGTATATCGAATTGAAATAATATTTAGACTGCTCAGCGCGCTGCTTGGCCCTCTGCAGTTTTACCGTAGACACAAGCTTCATAGCCTTGGTAATCTGCTGAGTGCTCTCTATGCTGCTACGGCGTCTTTTAATATCTCTCATCGAAGCCATAGTTTCAAAACTCCTTTAATCTTATGCCGGATCAACGGAAATCCTTCTTGAATTCCGTTATCGCATTAACAAGCTTCTCTTCCAGTTCCGCAGACATTTCTTTCTTTGTGCGGATTTCCTCAGGAATCTCCGAATACTTCGTATCGATGAATTCGAAAAGCTCATCCTGGAATCTGAGCACATTCTCTACAGGAATATCCAGCAGATACTTCTTGGTAGCCACATAAATTATTATGATCTGATACTCAACCGGCATGGGCTTGTACTGGGGCTGCTTAAGCATTTCCCTGATACGCTCACCCTGTGCCAGACGCTCTCTGGTATCAGCATCCAGCTCAGAACCGAACTGTGAGAAAGCTGCAAGCTCTCTGTACTGTGCAAGCTCAAGACGGATAGGTCCGGCAATCTTCTTCATGGCCTTGATCTGAGCGGAACCACCAACTCGTGATACCGAAAGACCGGCATTGATAGCGGGACGGAAACCGGAATTGAACATTTCAGTCTCCAGATATATCTGACCGTCTGTGATGGAGATAACGTTTGTAGGTATGTATGCCGAAACGTCGCCTGCCTGTGTCTCGATGATAGGAAGTGCGGTAAGTGAACCTCCACCGTACTCTGCATTCATCCTGGCAGCTCTTTCAAGCAGTCTTGAGTGCAGGTAGAAAACGTCACCGGGATAAGCTTCACGTCCGGGCGGACGCTTAAGAAGCAGTGAAAGTGTACGGTATGCAGTTGCGTGCTTACTAAGGTCATCATAGATAACCAGCACGTCCTGACCGTTCTCCATCCATTCCTCACCAATTGCACATCCTGAATAAGGAGCTATGTACTGGAGAGGTGCAAGCTCTGATGCAGTTGATGCTACAACTGTGGTATAGCTCATTGCACCAAACTCATTAAGCGTCTTTACTATAGATGCAACGGTAGAAGCCTTCTGACCGATGGCAACGTATATACACTTTACATTCTGTCCCTTCTGATTGATGATCGTATCAATCGCAAGGGCTGTTTTACCGGTCTGTCTGTCACCGATGATCAGCTCACGCTGTCCGCGTCCTATAGGCACCATGGAGTCGATAGCCTTGATACCTGTCTGCAGCGGTGTATCAACCGACTGTCTTGTGATAACGCCGGATGCCACACGCTCAATCTGTCTGTATTTATCAGTTTCAATAGGACCCTTGCCGTCTATAGGCTGTCCGAGTGCATTCACAACTCGGCCTAAGAGTGCATCGCCTACGGGAACCTCAACCACTCTTCCGGTAGTCTTAACCGTGTCGCCCTCGGATATATTCTTCTGGGCACCAAGCAGAACGGCACCCACATTGTCTTCCTCGAGGTTCATGACCATGCCATATACTTCACCGGGGAATTCAAGCAACTCACCCTGCATGGCATTCTCCAGACCGTGGATTCTGGCAATACCGTCGGCAACCTGTATTACGGTTCCCACTTCGGATACTTCCAGCTTATCCGCATATCTCTTGATCTGATCCTTGATCACCGAACTGATTTCTTCTGGTCTTAAATTCATGGATCTGTCCGTACCTTTCTCTGAAATTTCTCTGAAAATTGTCGTTTAACTGTTAACCCACCTGAAGATCCGACAATTCCTTCTTGAGTTCTTCAAGTTTCGTTTTAATGCTGGAATCAACAACTCTGTCACCGATTCGAATGACAACACCGCCTATAAGAGACTCATCAACGCTATAGTGCATTTCCATCTCTTTGCAGCCGGTTGTTTCCAGCAGTTTCTTCTGTATTGATGCTTTCTGCGTGTCCTTAAGCGCCGCAGCGGTAGTCACGTATGCCACTCCGATGTTCTTGTACTCCTTGACCTTTGCAGAAAAGAAATCGAGTATACCAGCGATATCTCCATACCTTTCCTTACGAAGCAGGAGTTTCATGAACCCTGTCATTTCATCGGAAGTCCTACCTGAAAAGACATCACTGATAACCTTTTCTTTCTCCTCTTTCGTGATCTTGGGATGGTTCATCAGTGTATCAAATTCAGGATTGGCAGCCAGGATCTCCCTGATAGCCTTAACTTCAGCATAAAAGTCATCAACCCTGTTTTCTTCAACAGCAAGGGAAAAAAGAGCCTCACCGTAGGTGTTTGCAACTAGCTTCGCCATGTATCATCACCTATTTCCTTAAGTGTATCCTCAAGCAGACCTTCCTGGACAGTGGTGTCGATATTCCTTGCCACTACCTTGGCTGCCATGAGTGAAGCGATGTTTACCATTTCCTGCTTCACTTCATCCTTGACTCTCTTTTTCTCGAGCTCGGCCTCTGCATTTGCACGCTCGATTATACCGGCAGCCTCTTTTCTGGCTTCCTCAACGATCTTATTCTCGTTAGCAATAGCGCGCTTTCTTGCTTCAGCTAATATACGTTCTGCTTCCTTATCGGCATCTGCTAATTTTGCCTCATATTCAGCCTTAAGCTTTTCAGCCTCTTCCCTGTCCTTCTTCGCACCTTCGATATCATTCTTTATACGCTCGGTACGGTCGTTTAAAACCTTCCTCGCGGGATTGAAGAGATTATATGACAGAACCAGGAATAATGAGAAAACAGCAAGCAGGGTCAGCCCTGAATCAAACAGCAGCTGCAGATCCAGACCGAAAAGCCTGGGTTCCATAGTGCCCTGGGCTGCAGCATCCGTTAAAAGCATACTCATCATTTCAATATTCAAGCCCTTAAGCCTCCTTTCTTAAATGATTTTCGAAAAAAGACTCCTTATGCAGCCTTGAAGGGCTTAACGAACATCAGAAGCATAGCAACGAGAAGTCCGTAGAGACCTGTTGTCTCTGCAACGGCCTGACCCAGAAGCATGGTAGATGTAACATCACCCTTTGCACCGGGGTTGCGTCCTACCGCAGCTGCCGCATGACCTGCAGCAATACCCTGGCCGACACCAGGTCCGATACCTGCGATAACCGCAAGGCCTGCACCTATTGCGGAACAACCGTAGATAAAATTCTGATCAAACATAATCTGTTCCTCCTTAAAATATGTTCTTTAAAATTATTGCCTTTATATGCACAGGCACTTTCATGCCTGTAACTAACATCTTTAAATCAAGTCCCTGACAATCAGGTAGTCCTTGCATCCGTAATGTATGTCATAGTCAGCATACAGAATACGTATGTCTGAATAGCACCGGAGAACATATCGAAGTATACATGCAATGCACCGGGCCATACATAAGCCACAACCGAAAGGAGACCATAAACCAGTGACATCATAACCGTACCGGAAAGAATGTTTGCGAAAAGACGCAGTGACAATGAAACAGGTACTGCAAAATCACCGATCAGGTTAATAGGAAGCCAGAAAGGCCAGGGCTCGCAGAGTCCCTTGATAACACCGGACACCTTCTGGAACTTGAATTTGTTAAATGTTATAAGCGTAAATGTCAGTATGCCCAGCGGGAAAGTTACACCATAATCCGCAGTTGGCGGTCTGAGACCCAAAAGACCTGAAAGATTTGAAAACAGTATAAAGATAAATATCGTACCGATATAATTCTGGAAAGGCTTCGCATGCTTTCCCATTGTGCTGCCTACCATACCGTCAAGCAGCTCAACAATCATTTCCACTATATTCTGGAATCCCTTGGGAACCTCTGCAGCCTTAAGCATCCTGCCCTTTGCCACAAAGGAAAAGATTGCAAGTGTACAAACCACAAGCAGCAGGCAGATGTGTGTAGATGTGATCCATAATGTATGTCCCCCTATTGTTATAGAAAAGACACCGTGCACCATAAAGCTGTCTGCACTGAAATCGTCGATAGATAAAAGCATATTTGCTCCCATTCTAAAGCTCTCCTGTATTTTTTATAATCATGATACGCTGTTTTTCGTGTCCGTACCTTCGCACGTTGTTTCATAATATTTTGAAAAATCAGTCCGCATCTTTTCTATGCTTTCCTGATCCGTCTTATTTTTCTTCCCCAGGCTTTCATCCAGCTGTTTTCTTTCTTCTTCCGTATATCCGAAGAAATCCGTCGAAACAGCTCCCTTTTCAGCCTCCGTCTGCATCTCGTCACTGCCGCAGACCTTCTCGGTTATCAGGTGCGTCCAGGGTGCCGCATACGCAGCTATCTTTAAAGTAAAAATCCCTGCAAAAGTGGATATGGGATCATAAAATTCTGTATACACCCCTATCCCTATTACCAGTAAGGCTGCCAGATATCTTTTTACTGCCCCCAACCGCATAATGGCGATGGCATTTTTTTCATCCTGGCCGTAAGTACTGATTATGGTCCGTTCCATGTGCCACGCCCCGAGAGCCGCACATACTAGTCCCAAAACAAGACCCGAACTTCTATAAAACTGCCTGTCAAAGAATATCAGAAGAACCGCCAGTATCAGTATCCCGGCTGCTGCTATCCCGATGAACAGCTCCGCCAGAGCCTTGTGCTGCCCCCATTTCTCCTTCAGGGCTTTTCCGATCCTCATGGTTTGCTGTATATTCCTTTGTCAGTTTGTAAATATTTGTAAATCCGGCCAGGGCGCCGATAAAGAAGAGCACTATCGCACACCACTGTGTCCCGAAATGTCTGTCCAGCCAAAGTCCCGCAAAAAAGCATCCCACAATGGGCACCAGCATCATGATTGCGAACTGGCTCACCATCGTTAACAGCCGGGCGGCATTACGCCTGTCCCTGCGTTTCTTTTCTTCTGAACGATCCATAAAGCATATTATACTTTTTTTAGTTAACCGTGTCTACACATTTTTTCACCGTTGCAAATATGGTCTTTTTAGCAAAAACCACATCCGAATAATTACGGTTATCCCTTGTTAGAAAATCTGTATTATCTTATAATAAGTATGTCATATTCTACGTATGATATGTGTGGGGGCAAAAATAATAAAAGGGGTACACATCTATGACAAGAAAAAGAAATCAGAAACTCATCAACAAGATTATTTTCATTGCACTTGGCGCCATCCTTGCGGTAGTCCTGGTACTGACTATCATTTCAGGCAGCAGCATACGCAAGGCATACTATTCCATGTATGAAGAAGAGCTGAAAGTAGCTTCCCTTCAGATGCGCGAAGAGCTGGACAGGGTACACACCGGCGACTGGTCCATCTACATGCTTAACCCTATTTACAAGGGAAGTTTCGATGTCACAAACGATATAGAGACTTCCATGGATGAACTTCATGCGGAGACCGGAATAGATTATACTCTGATAATCGGAAAAACCAGAGCAAAGACCACACTCATTAAGGAAGGAACCGTTGACGAGCGCATAGAAGGAACCGATGTTTCCGATGAAGTTGCGGAAGCGGTTCTCGAGCGCGGTGAAGATTACTTTGCAAAAGGAATAACAATAAACAGCCAGAAATACTGCGCATACTATGTTCCTCTCTATCAGGAAAGCACGGGTGAGATCATCGGTATGGTATTTGCCGGCCGTCCTTCTGCTGATGCGACAAAGCACATAACCACAAGCGTTGTTGCTATGATCATCATAGCAATCCTAATTCTTGCTGTTGTTGCCGGTGCAGGTCTTGCAGTAGCTTCCGCAACATCCAAAAAGATGAGCGCTCTCGCAGATGCAATACAGAACACTGCAAACGGAAGCCTTACAGAAGTTATCGACCCTTCCCTTATAAAGAGGTCCGACGAGCTCGGAAAGATTGCGGAAAGCACACAGTTCCTTCAGGAAAAACTACGTGATGTCATCAGCAAGACCACCGAGACATCATTAAAGCTCAAGGATAACAGCGAAGAATTAAGCACCTCTGCAGGCCAGGCATCTGACGCTTCTTCCCAGGTTACAAGTGCTGTGGACGACATCTCCCGCGGTGCAGTATCCCAGGCTGAAAGCGTTGAAAGCGCAACCACGGATACAACCCACATTGGCGATGATATAGACAATATCGCAAAACAGGTTGAAGAACTTGATAAAGCTGCAGCTGACATGAAAGCCTCCTGTGATAATGCTATGGCTGCGATGACTAACCTTATCAACCAGAACCACAATGTTACAAAGTCTGTCAATGCTATAGAAAACACCATTGACTCCACCAACCAGTCCGCAAAATCCATTGACTCCTTCTCGCAGGCCATTACGGATATTGCAACCCAAACTAACCTGCTCTCCCTCAACGCATCAATTGAGGCAGCCAGAGCCGGAGAGGCCGGCCGCGGTTTTGCAGTCGTTGCAGACGAGATCAGGGCCCTTGCAGACCAGTCAAAGGAAAGCGCTGACCAGATAAAGAATATCGTAAGCAAGCTTCTGCAGGATTCCGAGGCATCCGTAACCGTCATGCAGGAACTCAATGAAAACTTTGCCCGTCAGAGCACCCAGCTGGATGCTACCCAGAGTGACATGCAGGATATGATGAACAATGTGGACGCCGTTTCTTCAAGTTCCAAGATGATCAGCGACCGTGTTGCAGAGCTTGACAAGGCAAAGGAAAGCCTGTTAAACATCATTTCCGACCTGTCAGCGATTTCCGAAGAAAATGCGGCATCAACCGAAGAGACCAATGCATCGATGGAAGAACTTAATGCTACCTTCTCTCTTATTAACAATGACGCCGAGGAACTCAGGGTACTCGCCGACCAGCTTGCGGACATCATAAGCTACTTCAAAATCTAAAATTAACGGATGACATAGTATGAAACAGATATCATTTGATGTTGCCGACCAGGAAAGTCTTAGACGCATACTGGTCGACATGAGCCAAAAAAAGGAATATGTCACAGCATCCGAAAGACTGGCCATAATATGTATTGACCAGCCGGAGTTTGAAGATGCAACTGATGTGGCGCGTATCTTTTACGAAATACTTCCGGATACCAAGATTGCAGGCCTCACCACTATCTGTGAGATCTGCGGCGGTGTCCTTTCGGACCACACCTACACCGTGACCTTCATGCTTTTTGAGGATAATGACAGTACCGTGAGGGTGCTGACCTATGACTGCGATATGGATACTCTGCCCGAAATCGGCGCAGATATTTCAAGGGTACTTTCCAAGACTGAAGATGCGAAGTCCCTGATGCTTTTTGCTAATACCATTGCCATCGGACCTTTGGATGAATTACTGGACAGCCTTAAACTTCCCAGCAAGGATATCAATGTTGTAGGTGGCTGTTCTGCCATCCGCTTTACTCCGGGCTTTTCTTTAGATAATGTTTATGTGCTTGGTGACAAAGCGGTCCGCAACGGCGTGATAGCAATTGTTTTCTCTGGCAAGAATCTTCACACCTCAGCTACCTACTCTCTCGGCTGGTCTCCCTTAGGCGCAGAGCATACCATAACAGCGCTCAATGAACGCGACGAAGTCATTACAATAGACGATCAGCCTGCCACAGACCTGTACAAAAAATATCTGAATATAAAACTTGATAAAAACTTTATTGGAAACATTGCTGAGTTCCCCATAATCATTAAGCGGCACGGAAAAAATGTAGCAAGGCATTTTTACAATTATGACAAAAACGGCACACTTAAATCCGGCGGCGATCTTGCCGTTGGAGAAAAATTCCGTCTTTCCTATGGTAGCACAACTGATATACTGAATTCAGGCCGAAAGGCATCACGCACTCTTCAGGATTTCCATCCCCAGAGCGTGTTCATGATCGTATGCAGCAACAGGTATAACTACCTTGGACATAACCAGCAGAGCGAAATCGATATGTTCCGCTCACTGGCGCCTGATGTAGCCGGATGCTGCTGCTTTGGTGAGATAATGTCCTTCGGGAAACGCACAGAGCATCTGAACAATTCCCTTGTGACAGTCGCTTTCTCCGAGAGCAGCGTCGATGTTGATGAGATTTCCAGCTACAGCAATTTCACATCATTTACGCAACCTGATGACATACTCCCCCTTTCCGACAGAATATACAACCTGCTCAGGGTTACAAGCGAGGAGTATGCTGAGATAAAATCCAAAGAACTGCAGAATGAGATTGAAGTACAGAAAGCAGCCAACGAAGCAAAGACCCAGTTCCTTTCAAGCATGTCCCATGAAATAAGAACACCTATCCACGCTTCCGTCGGCATGACAGAGATGATAATCAGGGAGAGCAAAGAGTCAAACATCGTCGAGTATGCCCACAATGCAAAAAGCGCACAGACCATGCTCCTAAATATCGTCAACGCTGTCCTTGATTTCTCGAGAATCGAAGCCGGTAAGATGGAGATTCTTGAGGAGGAATACTCTCTCTCTAATGTATTAAATGACCTTAATAATATGATATCCGAGAAGGCTGAGGAAAAGAATCTCAACCTGACTTTCAATGTGGATCCGGCTATCCCCGATCCCCTTTTCGGTGATGAAGTAAGGATAAGACAGATATTACTGAACCTGCTGAACAACGCTGTTAAATATACGTTCAGCGGCAGCATAGAAATGAGCCTGGCCTATGAAGTTGTCAATCTCCATTCCATAGCCCTTATTTTCCATGTCAAGGACACCGGAATTGGAATGAAAACCGAAGACATAGAAAGGCTCTTCTCCCCCTTCGAAAGGGCATACGAGCGCAACACCCATTCCATCGAAGGTACAGGCCTTGGCATGACTATTGCCAGAAGGCTTCTTAACCTCATGGGAAGCGACCTGTATGTAACAAGCCAGTATGGTGTTGGAAGCGATTTTTCTTTCCGGCTCATACAGCAGGTATCTGACTGGAAACCTATGGGTGATTTCTATGAAAATGTAAAGCGTGCACGGGAAGCAACAAGCCAAGGCAACACATCTTCCTTCATCGCACCTGATGCGCATATACTTGCAGTTGACGACATTCCCCTTAATCATACCGTGCTTAAGAGCCTCCTCAAACGCACGAAGGTTAATGTTGAAAGTGCAGAAAGCGGCCAGGCCGCCATTGTTCTGTGCAAAAAGAACAAATACGATCTCATACTCATGGATCACCTGATGCCTGGCATGAGCGGAACCGAGGCCATGCTGGTCATCAAAAAGACTGCACCGGATTCGCTCAATACCGAGACTCCTATAGTCATACTTACAGCGAGTGCCGTCGCAGGCATGAGGGAAAAATTCCTACAGAGCGGTTTTGATGACTACCTTGCTAAACCTGTCAAAGCCGACAAACTGGAGGATATGATCAAAAAACATCTTCCCCCTGCCCTTATAAAAGAGTCAGACGAAACAATTGTGGAAGAAGAAACTCCCGACGGCAGAATTACCGAAGACATGATCCAGAACAGCCTGACGGATATAAAGGACCTGGATTACAAAGAGGGCCTAAATCTCTGCGGCGAATGGGATACCTATCTTACAATACTGCGGGAGTTCAGCGATTCATGGCCCAGACAGGCAGATAATCTGCGCCAGTATATTGCCGATAGGGATCTCCGTAACTATACCATCATAGTCCACGCTCTTAAGAATTCTGCAAGGCTATTAGGTGCTGCGGATATTTCCAAGGAGGCCGCCCTGCTCGAAAAATTAGGTGAAGAAGGAGATATCGTAACTATACGTTCACGCTCATACTCCTTCATAAAGAGATGTGACAGCATCCGTGAAGCACTTAAGGAAGTCATTGATATAGGCCAGAACCTTTCCCTTGCCAACAGCGAGATGATATCCATGGAGGACCTTAACGATGCCTACAGTGCCATAAGTGAATACGCCAGTGTTTATGACATGGACAGTGCCGACCAGATCATGAAGAAACTGCTCACCTACCGCATACCGCCAGCAGAAGAGATACGATTCAAACGGGTACAGAGCCTTATGCGTGAAGTGCAATATGAGGAACTTATAGACTTATTAAACAAAGGAAAAAGAGATGAGTAAAAACGCCATTCTAATCAGCTACGGTTCAGCATTCCTTGTTGGAGCCATCAGAGACAATATCGTAAAGGCAGGATACAGAGTGATAGATGTTGCCCCTGTCATAAAGGAGATTGATAAGATTAAATTTGAGTCGGATGTTATCTTCTTCTATCTTGGCAATTTCTTAAGCGACTGCAATGAATTTCTCGTTTATCTGCGGGACATCTGCATAGAAGAAGAAAAGACCTTATTTGTCATAGGCTCATCAAATGAGTTCCAGGAACTATCAGCTACGATTTCTGACAACATCATTGCAAAAAAGTTTGAGCGTCCCATAAACATCAAGGATCTCTTAGAAGCACTGGATGACTATAGCTCACAAAAGGAAAACGGAGCCAACCGTAAGAACATTGTTGTCATCGATGACGACATAATGTACCTCCGCTCCATCCACGACTGGCTTTCGGACAAGTACAGCGTTACAATGCTTAATTCAGCTGCCAGTGGCGTTATCTACCTTGCAAAGAATTCTGCCGATCTCATACTCCTTGACTATGCCATGCCTATTGCCAACGGTGAAAACTTCTTCACCATGATCAGGTCAGAGCCCACTACATCAAAGATTCCCGTCATCTTCCTGACAGGAAAAAGCGACAGGGAAACCGTAAGCAGGATCCTAAGCCTTAATCCCGACGGATACCTGCTTAAGACACTTACTCCTGAAGCAATCCACAAGGCTGTGGATCAGTTCTTCGAAACAAAGAGAATAAAAGAATCACTTTACGCATCGCAAAAAAATAAGAAGTAATAAAAAGCGGGATGAATTTCATCCCGCTTTTATTTTGTGCCATTGACAATATTGCTATATTTTCCTACTCAATTCACTATCGCGTCGATAATCTCAGTCTTAATAACTTTCTTTGTTCCGTAATCAATCAGTCCGAAACCCTGGGTTGAATCAGTGCTTACCTCAAACACATTATTGTCCCAAGCTACCGTACACATCCCTAAGTCTTTCGCAGCCTTCGTAAAATAGTCATAGTACAGTACTCTCTGGTCGTCATTGCCTTTATTCATAGCACCATACTCGTCTATCACTACGCCTACTCCCTTGGCCACGAACCTGTCATATACGGAATTAAGTGCAGTATCATTAGCCCGCTTTGCACTGTCGTCAAATACTGCTGTGCCGTTAGGATTTCCCGCAAAATCATAGGGCAGATACATATGAACAGCCACCAGCAGCTTATCATCAGCCGTATCAGTAGGCAGTTTGAATCCAGCATCCACTGTAGGCTCATATGCATCATCATAAGATGCAACTATAATGAACCGTTCCTTATTCCAGCCTTTTGAACTCCTTACAGTATCCACAAATACCTGGTTGCATTCATTTATGCATTCCATTGCCTCCGGGCACTCCGGTACGTTTTTGTCATACCACCATTCATTATTTCTTCCCACAAGCCGTGGCTCATTTATGGACTCAAATATGAGCTTATCATCATAGTCAGCAAATCTTTCAGAAATCTGTGACCATACGGCAGCCATATATGATTTAGACTGATCGAGCCTGTCCTTAGTAGGATAATAATAATCCTCCGTGACATCGTGGTGCACATCGAGTATGACATACATATTCCTGTCATATGCATAGTCCACTACCTCCTGCACCCTGTCCATCCACTGGCTGTCGATATTGTAATTGCTGTCCACATGGTCATGCCACGATACCGGAATCCTTATGGTGGAAAAGCCTGCATTGTTTACAGCCTCTATAAGCTCAGGAGTCGCCTTGACACCGCACCAGGCGCCTTCATAGTCCATCTTATTTCCTACCCAGTCGCAGTTGGTGGCATCAAGGGCATTGCCCAGGTTCCAGCCATATCCCATGCATTTCACAAAATCCACGGAAGATGTGTCATTAGTTTCAAGTCCTGTCAGGCTGTCTACTTCATCCGATGCACCATTTTGGCCATTATCCTCAATACTATCCGCTGAACCATTTTCATCAGCAGATATATCTGTTCCCGATGAAGAGTTTCCGTCATTTCCAAGATCCGAGCGTATTCCCCTGGGCAGATCAGTACTTTCTGCAGAATTATCCGTGCCTGCATTCTGTTCTGTTCCGCCTTCCGTACCTTTACCGCCATTGTCACAGCCGTATAAAAACATGGAACACGACAGCATTGCTGCCATCAATATGCCTACAATACGCTTTCCCGTTCTGCTAACGTTCATTACTATGCCACTCCTGAAGATTTATTATTCTCCGTTACGAAACAAAGTATTCTCAGCTTATTGATAAAAATAAACCGGATCCCAGCCGTAATCCTGATACCCCTCTATAGGCGCACCGCAAAAATGGGCATAATCTCCGACTATCTGGAATCTCTTCTCTGCCTCCAGCTCGTCATCAGCCATAGCCTCCACGAATGCATCGTATCTGTCGCCAAAGAGCTCCTTTGCACTGTCATCAAAATCAGAACCGTCTGCAACAACTTCATGGCTTACAGCCTCATAGCTGCCGTCATCATTTTTTACCAGATGCATTACACCGGGATAAGATCCGCCTGAAACACAGAGTAAAATATTATTCTCATCAAGATCATAATTCGTGAGCCAGAATATACCGTAAACTTTTATATCAGTTTCGTCGCTTTCGTCAGTATCAACGAAAATCGCATAAGGAATGCTCACATCACAAGCCTCATAATTTCCGGCATACTCATCTACCATGAACCGGTATACAGCCTCCTCGATCATATCACTGCCGGGATAAACATATGCCGGCAGTCCTGCAATCGCATCAGACTTTGCATCCTCGCCGCCCCATATCAGCTCGTCAGCTACAGCCTGTAAGTCAAAGCCGTCGCCGTCACTGTTCAGTGTTGCTGAAAGCGCGTACTGTGTCTCAGCAGCATCGTCATACCATGTGATGAGGTCCACTGTCTCGCCGTCACCTGCATATCTGTAAAACTTTCCGCTAAGACCTGCGTCCTGCCACTTGGGACTTGCTATGTCATCCTCAACAGTCCACTCGTAATACATTCCGGATATATCATCTGTTGTGCCCAGTTGCGCCCTAAAATTATATGATATGTCATCCATGGTAAACTGTGCCTCTACCAGTGCACCGGGCTTATCTCCGGGCTGTATGGCACCGCCTTCATCCATTACCCGCCATAACACATCCTCTGCCTCTGCCGGAAGCGTAAGCAGTGCCGGAGCATATGTTGCTGCTTCAGCATCTGTAATTCCATCCCGCCAGGGATTAGCCATTCCTAAATTCCCTTCAGGGTCTTCTGTTTCCTCTGTTACTACTTCACCGTCTGCCGGAACATCCACCGATACCTCACCGCTGTTACATCCCGTACATAAAACAGCACATACGCCTGTTGCCAATAATGTGATCAAAACTCTGTTTTTCATACTCCCTCCTTTTTGCTCTTTTGCATCATAAAAATAATACATATAATACAACATTTGTCAGCTAACATAAAGTATAACAATATCGGCAGTACAGCTGATAGATTAAAGCCGGTTACCTCCTAACGGAATAATAGAGATTTTGGTGAAATATAAATAACTACAGGCACTGCTTTGTGCTATACTGAACATAAGAAATCTACACACTCCCAACTATGAAAGGGATTCATAGTGTGAAAAATTGCTCAACAAGGAGGATTATCATGACATATTCAGAGATTGCAAATTTATGGGCAGAAAAGCTCGACAAAAACGATCCCCTTTACAAAGAACTTTCGGACTTTATCACGGAAAAAAATGAAGACGAGATAGAAGACCGTTTCTATAAAGAATTATCCTTCGGAACCGCAGGTCTAAGGGGCAAATGCGGTGTCGGCACCAACAGAATGAACCGTTTTACCGTAGGACGTGCCACTCAGGGCATTGCTGATTATATTAATGCCGCATACGCAGATAAGAACTGTACTATCAGCGCTGAAAAGTCAGTTGTCATAGCTCACGACCCCAGATATTTTTCAAGGGAATTTTCCATGCTGGCCGCCTGCATTCTGGCCGCCAACGGAATAAAGTCTTATATCTTTCCGGACCTGCGCCCTACTCCCGAGCTTGCATTCATGGTGCGTCACCTGGGCACTGTTTCCGGCATAAACATAACCGCTTCCCACAACCCCCAGGCTTACAACGGTTACAAGGCCTACTGGCATGACGGCTGTCAGGTTAGTTCGGATGTGGCTGACGGAATGACAAAATGCATAAACGCTGTAGATTATTTTGATGGTGTCTGCATAGCAGAAAATACCGACTTCCTTACAGCTTATGACTGGAATACGGTCAAAAAGCTTACAGAAGAATATATGAAAGATGGAATGATAACCCTCCTTGACGAGAGTTATGACCGTCTCTATTTAGACAAAATAGAATCAATATCTATCCATTCAGGCGACGACCTGAATACCGACATTCCCATCATTTACACACCTTTAAACGGTGCCGGCAGCATACCCTTTATGCAGATGATGAAAGAACGGGGCTTTACAAACTGTCAGGTGGTGCCTGAGCAAAAAGATCCCGATCCCGAATTTACCACCGTTGGATACCCTAATCCCGAAGATCCAAAAGCGTTCAGGCTTGCTGAAGAGTTAGGACATAAAACTGGTGCGGAGCTCCTTATGGCTACGGATCCCGATTCTGACAGGTTTGCCATAGAGCTGATGGATAAAGCCGGAAACTATGTGCCCCTTAACGGAAACCAGACAGGCTACATCCTTGTTAATTACATACTGGACGGCCACAAGAGCGCAGGCACACTGCCTGAAAACGGAGCTATGGTGCGCTCCATTGTTACCTCCACAATGTCTTCAAAGATAGCAGACTCATATGGCATTAAAATGTACGAATCCCTTACAGGATTCAAGAATATCTGCGGACTTATTCCCTTCATAGAAGATAAGAATGAGAAATACCTTTTCGGTTATGAAGAATCCGTCGGCTACAGTGCCTGTGCAGACATCCGCGACAAGGACGGCATAAGCGCTGGAATGCTTGTTGCTGAGGCTGCCGCTTATTACAGCAAAAAGGGGCTGACTCTTTTCGAAGTCCTTGATTCACTCTATCAAAAATACGGCTATTACGCAGAAGACGAACCGAACATCATTCTTGAAGGAAGCGAAGGCGCCGCAAGAATCGGCCGCATGATGGAGTATATTAAGAAAAATCCTCTTACGGAAATAGCAGGATTCAAAGTAACCCGCTGCCTTGATTATAATTCAGGAAGCGTAGAAGATATCAACAATCCTGAAAATATAATACCTGCCACCAACGCATTCAGGTACTTCCTTGATGACGGAACTGACCGCCCCGACACATGGTTCGCCATCCGTCCTTCCGGAACAGAACCGAAGATAAAATTCTATTTTTATACAAAGCAGGACAGCAGGGAAAAAGCACTGCTGATAAATGAAAAGATCAAAAATGCAGTGCTTGAAATATTAAAGTCGGTTGAATAAAACTGTTCCTTTTTGGATTATCAATCTTCCCCTACCAGATGCACAGTTCTATACTCATGCCCTGTAGCGGGAAGAAACTTTTCCAGGACATCCGCTGTCTTCATCTTAAGACTCGATGTGCAGACGCAGGGATGGCATCCAAGTTCATCCCCTGCCAGTACATCCTCGTCTATCAGCAGATTAACCATATGCTCTTTATCATTCATAAGTCCCATGATGCTGACTGCTCCCGGCTCGATGTCCAGGAATCTCAGCATGTCCTCAGGGCTTGCGAAAGAAAGCCTTGCCGAGCCTATCTGGGATGACAGTTCCTTTGTTTTGAATTTCTTATCTCCCGGCATCATCAAAAGATAAAAGTCCGTCTTCTGCCTGTTGCAAAGAAACAGGTTCTTGCATATCAGCACGCCAAGGATTGCATCTATCTCGTTGCAGGCCTCCATATTATCTGCACGCTCATGATCGGTACGGTAATATTCAATCCCCAGTTCATCCAGGAAATCATATGTCCTTACTTCACGCTGTAAACGGCCTTCATTATTCTCCGGCCTGCCCTTATATAATTCCATTTGTCTCTGTCTCCCATTATCTTTCCAAAATCAGATTCGTTTTTAAAAATCTATGTCTATCTATTTATCCATTCCCAGCCACTGTATGAAGGCTGTCTTGTCACTGCTGTTATATCCCGCCTTTTCATAAAACCTGAGTGTCTCAGGCTTCTTAGAACCTGTAAGAAGCATCATCTTATAGCAGTTCTCCTGCTCTGCAATCTTCCTTGCATAATCCAAGCATTCACCTGCATATCCCTTTTTACGGTAATCGGCATGAGTTACAACATTCTCAACAAAGGCATAGGGCCTTACATTCCTCGTTAGATTAGGAATGATAACACACACACATGAAGAGACTATCTTTCCGTCTATTTCATTTACGAGCAAGTGATGGTTCCTATCCTCAATTATCTGCGTCCATGTATTTTCAAGATGAAGATCCTGCTCCGGTATGCTGTCTTCATGCAGGAACAGATACAGTTCCAGCAGAGCATTAAGGTCTTCTTTTTTAGCTTCTCGTACCATTTTAATCCCACAAAAATATCAGTTTTTCTTCCAGGGCCTGGCTTTATCTATCCAGCCGTTGTTCTTCCAGTACTTGTAATCAGTGTACTCAGGATCGCTTTTCCCGAGATTCGACTGCATCATCCTGACAGCATAAAACTTTGCCTTTGTTATCAGTGAAGTCCTTGCAGGTTTTGTATAATCGATTTTCTTGAGCCTGTCTGCCTCCTTATACAGCCTTCCTGCAAATGCCGCTCTTTTCTTTTCCGGGATCTTGTTCCAGTCTATATCTGACATCAGCTTGAATGTTATAACCCTGATATCACTGACTCCCCACCAGGATAGGCTGTCCTTTATATCCTTTGCCGCAGATTTTTCACCTGATCCAAGAGCCTGGGTTATGACGACTGCCCGTTTTCCAAACATTTCCTTTGCAGGGCGGTGCGGCATCCAGCGATAGCCGAAATGGTCCAGCATTGCCTTCATGGCACCGGTGGCATGGAAAACATATGTGGGTGATGTAAATACAAGCAGGTCAGCCTCAAGCAGGGCTTTTTCTATCTTTTCGACATACTCCCTGTCCCTGCACTTATGTTCATCCGTTAAAAAGCAGGTTGTGCAGCCCACACAGAACGAAGGACAGTCCTTCGGAAGATAAAACTCAGTTATCTCCGCACTGTCCCTCAGATGTTCCAGGAAGAGTTCCTTTAGTCTGTATGTTACGCCTTTCTTCTCAGTTCCGTTTATGACTGTTATCTTCATAATGCGGTCTACTTCTTAAATCCGTCATCCGGTCCGTTAAACATCTCATGAAGCTGTTCCTTCATCTTTTCACGCCTCTTGCGCTTCGCCTTTATAAGCACTACTGCGAGCAAGACAAGCAACGCAAGAAAGATCACAATGCCAAACATCCTTGCGATTGCAAAACCATACGATAACATTTCCATATTCGCTTCCATTTTTTATCCTCCCCCGCCGCCCTTTGCGGCATAACATTTTCCTAATGCGATGATAAAAGCTCCACATAATAATCCCAGAAAGCATCTTCGTCAATTGCAAACACTATATTAGCACGATTAATGCCTTCAGGAAAGCCCGCACCGGTCTTACTGCGCCCTTTTGTACAGAACCTTGTCCGTCATATTATATTCCGCATCTATGACAGGAATGTCTACCGGTAATACACCGCCGGGCACTCCGTCCCCAAAGCATGCACAAAGCGCCGCCGGAAGATTCGGTACATATGCGCTGCCTGCTCCGCTTGCTGCCGGCACGGACCGCATGACACCTGAGCAGTATGCAAGAAGGACAGCATCAGCATCCGTAAACCGTCCTGCATCATAAGGCAGCTGTGATGAAACCACTATAGTGGTCTTGCCCGCCGCCTTTCGTCCTGCGATTATCTGATCAAAATAGCCCGTTGAAAAACCGTCATCAGTATCAGGATCAAGGCAGTTTGAATTAAATATCCTGGATACAAGTATCACATAGTCTGCCCGAACAGCCTGAACCACCTGAGCATCGCCCGCTTCCTTAGTATTCTTCTGCATTGCGACATCTACACCATCGGCAAGCTTTCCGTCAGCACGAAGCTTGGTTTCAGCCATAGTCCAAGCTTCACTCCTGCTGGCACCTGAATCAGCAAAAAGGATATATACGCTCTCCCCTGCTTTCGGCGTAATGGGGAATGCGGATTTTTCGTTCTTTACAAGAGTAAGGGACTTTGTAGCAGTCTGCCATGCAACATTACGGTGTGCAGGACTGCCCACACTTGCAACAGCCTGTGCTATCTGTGCATCAGTCAGGGAAAAGTCCTTCTTGTCCAGCAGTCCATACTTTTCCTTAAGCTTCAGTATCCTGCGTACGGCAGCATTTACCTGCGCCTCGCTGATTCGTCCGTCCTTAGTCATAGCCACTGCGCTTTCCATGATACGCTCTGTCTCATGGAAACTGTTCGTATCAGTAACGATCGGAAGCAGTATCATATCCACGCCTGCATTGATGGACATGCATATCACATCATCAGTCCGGAAATTATCGGAAATTGCAGCCATATCCAGCCCGTCTGTAACTATCACACCTTCAAATCCCATATCCTGCCTCAGTATCCCGGAAAGGATCGTACGGCTCATAGTAGCCGGAAGATATACCGGCTCGCCTGTGGTCTTTGAAATGTATGTTTCTTTTTCAATCTGCGGATACTGGATGTGAGCAGTCATTATCATATCAGCCCCTGCATTGATCGCTGCCTGGAAAGGCACCAGATCCGATTTCTTTAAGGATTCATAGCTCTCATTTATACAGGGAAATCCCGTATGTGAATCCGTATCGGTATTGCCATGCCCCGGGAAATGCTTTAATGTGGCAATGGTACCGGTACCATGCAGGCCCTGCATGTATGCTATACCATACTTTGCGACCAGATTCGGATCATCAGAAAAAGACCTGATACCGATGACCGGATTATTCGGATTCCTGTTTACATCCATTACCGGTGCAAAATCCGTATTGATTCCCAGCGCACCCATTTCCTCGCCGAATACAGCTGCCATATTTCTGGCATACACAGGGTCTCCGGCAGCTGCAAGCGACATATTGCCTGTTCCTGCAGTGCCGAAGCCTATCCTTGCCACAGTGCCGCCCTCCTGGTCAGCAGCAATAAGCATAGGGATACCGCCTCCTGCCAGGTTTGTGCTCTGGATATCTGATGTCAGTCTGAGCACCTGTTCAGCATCGTTACAGTTCTCAGCATAAAGCACCGTTCCGCCAAAGTGGTATTTGGCAATGCACTGCCTTATCTCATCATTAAGCTCCGTAACATTTACAGCCACAGACGAACTGCCTGTATTTTCCACTGTCTGATTCATATCGTCAGTTCCGGGTGCAGGCACTTCTTTCCATACCCTGAAGGACGGTACCATCATCTGACCGATCTTTTCCTCAATGCTCATACCCGCCAGTACGCTTTCCACCCTATCTGTCTGTGTATCAGCCGCAAATACATTTCCGGGAATGCTGCCGGCTAACATAACCGTCGAAAGCATCAGCCCCATCAGGCTTTTGGCACTTCTCCATTTCCTCATATCAATCCCCTCCTGCTATGTTTATAATCCATCAATTTAGAAAATGTCTTGACAGTTGTTCACCCTAAAACTTCTGATGTTAATTATAATATTTTGCAAGCAAAAATAAAACCATCCTTTTCCTGCTGACAGGATCAGGATGGTTCATCATAAATGCAATTATGATTTTTGCTAAAATGCAAAACGCCTTATACTATGCCAGTGCTGCTCCTAAAGACTTGCAGGCATCCAGTTCCTCCTCGCCCGGTGCATTGTTTGCCGTTACGCTGTCTGTCGCCAACTGTGCACCGGCAGCATTGCATCTGTCCTCCCAGTCACGCATCCACTGACAGTCTCCCCATCCGTATGAACCGAAAAGTGCGATCTTTTTTCCTGAAAGTGCAGATTCAACCTCTGTAAACATAGGATCAAACTCGGATTCCTCAAGTACTTCCGCACCCATGGCAGGACATCCGAATGCTATCGCATCAAATCCTGAAACCTTATCACTGCTGAATTCAGATGCCCTGAATGTCTCCACTTCAGCGCCTGCATTTTTTGCGCCGTCTGCTACGGCATCAGCCATTGCCTCAGTATTTCCCGTACCGCTCCAAAAAACTACTGCTACTTTACTCATTTTCTTTCTCCTCCTTAGGATATGTTATGTTGAATTGTTTATTTGCTTTATCCCGGAATCACCTTTCGTTAACAGGTTCGACCACGATCAGTTCTTCCAGGCTTTTGCCTTTATCAGTTTCTTTTTTGTATATCTCCGTACATTTCTGGAACCTTTCAAATGTTTTTTCAGCCTCTTCCCGGTTGCTGTATGCTTTCCAGCATCCCACGCATTTGACTCCCCTACATGGGCTCTCCATAAAGCTCCTTACATCATCCGGCGGGTAACCGAGAAATAGTCCTATCTCATGTGGAAAATCCTTATCTTCCCTTAAGTGTTCAACAAGCTGTGCCAGGCACCGGTCCGGATCTTCACAGCAGTATCCTTTTTTTGAAAGAATGCTTACTGCCCCCGGAAGCTTCAGGTCTTTTTTTAGCCTGGACGGACGGTAAAGGTAAACAAGTGTAAATTTGTCAGTCTGTTTTATAGGCACCAGCCTGAGCCCCTTTTTAGTCAGGATATTGTTTATGCTGCGTATCTCTTCCGTTATTCCGTTCCGGGAATTATGTATGGAAAATGCATTTCCGGTCTTTATCCCGGCAAGAGTCGGCGCACCGTATTCAATCAGGCTTTCTTCGATCATATTTCTCCTCCTTATCGAGTTAGATGTATCTAACCTGCAATCATTTTATAACCGCCTTTTCAGGCGGTTACGGTCCTGCATTATCCCCATTCAAATGTTGCCCATCTGTCATTCATCTTAGGGAGCAATGTTGCAAAAATCTTTGCCCTTATACTGTACTTTCTCATTTCCTCATTGAAACTGTGTTCTTCAACAAGCCTTATCCCTTCTGTCAGGTCTGCTATTTCCTGCCCCGAATCTGTTCCCGACATAAAATGCGCATTCGTATTCCGCACAGTGTCATGATGCTTTTCGTTTTTCTGCATAAGCTTGCTGTTCTGCTCTGCAATAAGAATGCCGCCTTCCGGGAAATTCCTTTTAAGTATTTCAAGGAAAGTCTTTATCTGGTCAAGGGTGAAATACATGAACAGTCCTTCAGCCAGAAAGACCGGCTTTCCATTCCTGCCTTCCAGTGCAGCAATAACTTCAGGACACCACCCGTCCTCAAGGGCATTTCCTGCTATCATGGTGACCCTGTCCCGCTCTTCAAAAGCCTTCCGCCTTGCAGCAATAGAATCCGGGAGATCCAAGTCAAACCAGAGTATCCTGCCGTTATCCATACGGCTAAACCTGTCATCAAATCCTGCTCCGATATTTATTATCACTGCATCCGGATTCTTTTTTATGATCTCCTTAAGCTGACGGTCAAGCATTATTGTCCTTGCTATAACGCCTTCATGGGACATGAATTTATCGTACTGCTCCGTATCGATATTCAGTGCCTTTATAATCTCAACTGCCTTAGGATCCGATACACGCGGTTCTTTCCTTAAAGTTTCGCTCGCCTTTACCGCAAGCGGTATAAGCGCCGTTGTCTGGACATCGCCCAACTGTAATTCCATTTCTTCCTACTCTCCTGTTTTTAATCTGTCTGAAGCCTTTTTCTTCAAACGACTTCCCACATTACTCCCATATTCTTAAAGCCTTCATCAGGAATGCAGCCTTTACATGGAGCTGCATCTTTTTTTCCTTTACCTGAACACCCTGTACATCCTTTGCAGTTTCCGTTCTGAAAAGACACCCTGCGGATCACACCGATGATTTCAAGATACTCCAGTTTCCTTGCCACATCGCTTGCGCTCGTATCCAGCTCCGCTGCCAGCATCTCTATGGTTCTTGCACGTCCGTCACTTAAAAGCTTAAGCAATTTGTCCATGAACTGTTCCCCTTCCTTTTCGATCACCAGATAAGCAATCCGATATGGTATGCCAGAAAAGCAAGTATAAGTGACACGGCGGTGTAGTAAGTCACGATTATCGATGTCCATTTAGCCGAATGTGTCTCCTGATAAGTAGCAGCAAGAGCTACCACGCAGGGCATATTAAATGTCATTGCAAATATAAACGCCAGTGCTTCCGGCTTTGTCACATTGGCAAGCAGGAGTTCATTCAGATTTTCAGCCCTTGCAGCACCATTCATGGCATCCATAAAACCTGAGCTGTATGAATTGCCGTTATAAAGAGCACTTATTACGCCTATCGCCCCTTCCTTACCGACTGCAGATGCTACATAGGAAAGGAACAGCTGCCAGGGCATACCGAATATTTTTGTAACAGGTTCGATCGCAACACCGATCGTATAAAGGATCCCGCCGTTATCTCCCGAAGGTGAATAACTTAACAGCCAGAATACACCGCACACAAGAAGTATTACTTTTGTTACTCTTATGAAGGTTTCTTTGGTTCTTCCGAACACATAGCGGAAAAGCGCTCCCCACTTAGGTTTGTGGTAAGGCGGAAGCTCCATTATCATTCCGTAGCGGTCTTCCTTCTTTACAAGCTTTGCGCCGAAGATCTTTGCTGTGATCCACATATGAAGAAGCATGGTAAGCAGTACAGCGACTATGACAAGCACAGCACCGGGTCCGAAGAAGATCGTGGACAGCATAGGGATAGTGGCCCATGCAGCACCGCAGGGAACAGCCCACGCCAGCGCAATGGTAAGAACCTTCTGCCCCCAGTTATCGATTACCCTGGCTCCTGCAGCTCCGCCCATAGTACACCCGAAACTTACAAGGAAAGGCATAACCGATTTCCCCTGCAGACCGAGCTTACCCATAGTATTGTCAAAGACATAAGATATCCTGGCCATAACACCCACTTCCTCAAGAAGTCCGAACACGAGGGTTACGCCAAATACAAAGCCCAGCATCTTAAATATATAAGAGAACGACTGTATCACCACATCCCCTATTATCAGTGTCAGTATCTCAGGACATCCTATAGATGTAAGTACGCCCATCACCGGTGCCTTTACAGCAAGGATCAGTGAACCGACGATCATAAGCGGAATAGCCGGAATAAAAGAAGCGATCAGGCCCAGCAATACAGTGAGTATAACCGCCGGTTTTCCCCATATCCTGCTTGTATAGATCTTATCAAGAAAACTTAATGAGATTTTCTTGTCCCCTGCATCTACGGCTTTTTCAAGCACATCATCGATCCAGGCAAACTTGCATCCTCCGGTTGCCACTGCCCCCTGGGCATTCTTTTTTGCCTCTTCTATCTGACTATAGGCATTGTCGTCAAGAGCAGCCCTGAGCTTAGCCATAACGACTTTGTCGTTTTCAAGAGCCTTCACTGCTATCCACATGGCTGAATAGCCGGGGATCACATTTTCCGGTATAAGGTCATATATTTCACGATATCCGATAATGCTCTCATACTGCTGTGTAAGCTTATCAACATTAAGCAAGCCTTTATCCTTTATGACAGCTTCCAGCGCATCATAAAATACATCATAGGATTTCTTATCCGTAGCAGAAAAAGGTATCACGGGAATGCCAAGCTTTTCCCCGATTGCCTTGGCATCTATCTTTTTCCCCTGTTCTGCAGCCACATCCGACATATTAAGGAGCAGGAAACAAGGTACATCTATCCCAGCATAATCAGCCAGCATGAAAAGACTCCTCTGCAGCTGCGAACTGTCCGCAAGGATGCAGACAACATCAGCTTCGCCCGATGCAATATAATCTCTCGTGATAACTTCTTCATCCGAATTTGCCGATAAGCTATAGGATCCCGGCAGATCGGCTACCCTGTACTCTTTTCCTTTGTGTACAAAGCTGCCTTCTTTTTTCTCTACGGTCTTTCCAGGCCAGTTTCCCACATGCTGACGAAGTCCCGTAAGGGCGTTAAAAAGCGTGGATTTGCCTGAATTAGGCTGCCCAAGGAGAGCAACGGTCACGCCTGTACTCATGCTGTCACCTCCTCAACCATTACACCCTGACACTCATTTTTATTAAGTGCTATCATTGTGTCCCTTGAATAGACCAGCATGGGCCTGTTTTTATCATTCTTCATCACCATCACCCTGCAGCCCGGTGTAAGACCTATGGATGTGATACGGCTGATGAATCTCGAGTCTCCCTCTACATTTGTCACAACAGCTGACCTGTTTTCCTTCAGTTCGCTAAGACACATTTTCTTTCCTCCTGTATGATGCCTTTATATTTTGATTAGCATATGCTAACCACTGTGTAAAAAAAATTATTTTATCCCCAATACCGTATATGGAGTTGATTTCATCAACTCTACAAAATCTTTCAATTCCATTTCCCTTTTTGCAAGCACATTGACCTCCTTGTGCTCCAGGTCCACTTTTGCCCAGAGCCCGCCGTCAGCATTGACTGCGTTCTCAACCCTTCTGGCACAGCCTGCACATACCATTCCCTCAACTTTTACTTTATATGAGAATGGATAATTTGACTTGTTCCTGTCCTTTACCCGGACTTTCTTTTCCATTTCCCGGCTGCTTCCGCAGCAGGATCTTCCATGCTTTATGGTGCGGTAAATATGCCTTATCGCCACACATACAACAACTATCAGAACTATTATGATAACTGCATTTGCCATGATCATTACCCAAGCGCAACATCCAGCGCCATCATAAGTGTAAAACCGGCTGCAAACATGACCACACCCACATTAGAGTGTTCCCCTGCCGACATTTCCGGGATCAGCTCCTCAACCACCACATATATCATTGCCCCTGCGGCAAAGCTCAGAAGGAACGGCATCAGCGGAACTATGAATCCTGCTGCCAGAATAGTAAGTAATGCACCGACGGGTTCCACCGCACCGGACATTACACCGTCAAGAAAGGCCTTACCTTTGCTCTTTCCTTCAGCACAGAGCGGCATGGATATAATGGCGCCCTCCGGGAAGTTCTGGATTGCTATACCCAATGCCAGAGCCAGTGCTCCCCCCGCAGTAATAGTGGTATTGCCGGAAATAAAACCTGCATATACAACGCCAACGGCCATACCTTCCGGGATGTTATGGAGAGTGACGGCTAGAACCATCATAGTTGTTTTCTTTAATTTTGCTTTAGGTCCTTCGGCCTTTTCGGCGTGCATATGCAGGTGTGGTACAACAGAGTCAAGCAGCAGCAGAAACAATATTCCCAGCCAGAAACCTGCGGCAGCCGGTACGAAACTCAGCCGCCCCAGCCCCTTTGCCTGTTCCATAGCAGGGATGATAAGACTCCATATCGAAGCAGCTACCATAACCCCGCTTGCGAAACCGGTGAGAGCCTTCTGCACCTTCTCGCCAAGCTGTTTCTTCATAAAGAATACGCAGGCCGATCCGAGCGCCGTCCCCGCAAAAGGAATCGTTAAACCCATTAAGACATCCGTATTCATAGCGTCTACCTCCGAATGTCGGTTGGTTAGTTTTCCCTAACCAACAACAAGTATAGTTAGCACACGCTAATATGTCAAGTCTTTTTTATGTCAATCTTTCTTAATACTTGTCTGACAGCAAGACTCTTTGTCCAGCAATTTTTTTGTGCTGTTGATTCCGATCATGATCGTTGATGTATTATGGAGGAGCGCAGACGCAGAGGGCGACAGTACTCCCATAAGACTGAGCAATATCAGGCCGGTATTAAAACCTACTATTGTCCGGTAGTTAAACCGTATTCTGTCCATCAGCCGGTCACTTAATTCTTTAAGCGTCACGATCGATCCCAGATCATCCGAGCCTATCGTAATATCAGCAATCTGTCTTGCAATATCGGCACCTTCACTGATCGCTATGCCGGTATCTGCAGCGGATAATGCCGGTGAATCATTTATTCCATCACCTATCATTATTACCTTACAGCCGTCCAGCTTTTGTTTTTCTACAAATGCAGCTTTATCCTCAGGCAGAACTTCAGCATGATATTCATCAACGGCGACCTCTTTTGCAATCCTCTCTGCTGTCTTTTTACTGTCCCCTGTCATCATTACGATCTTAGATAGTCCCGCTTTATGAAGCCTCTCTATAGTAGACTTCGAATCCTCTCTTATCGGATCTTCTATCAGGATCACCGCTGCAAGCTTTCCGTTTTTAGCATAATACAGGTGCGAATATTCAGCCGGCAGATCATCAAACTTTTCTTTTTCGCTTTCCGCTATGCTTACGCCTTCGTCCTCGAAAATAAAATGATAGCTGCCGATCAGCGCCCTGACTCCATCAATGGTCGTAGATATTCCATGGGCCACGATATACTCCACTTTAGTATGAAACTCCTCGTGGTCAAGTCCCTTTCCTTCGGCGGCCTGTACCACTGCATTGGCAATGGAATGCGGAAAATGCTCTTCCAGGCAGGCGGCTTCCCTCAGCAGTTCATCCGCGTCTTCCCCATTAAACGATATCACATCCTTTACCACCGGGCTGGCTTTAGTCAGCGTACCTGTTTTATCAAATACAACCACATCAGCCTCTGACACAGCCTCAAGGAATCTTCCGCCTTTAACTGTTATGCTGTGATCACCGGCCTCCCTGATTGCTGATAATACCGAAATAGGCATGGCCAGTTTCAAGGCACAGGAATAGTCTACCATCAGAACAGAAACCGCTTTTGTAACACTTCCGGTAAAAAGATATGTAAGGGCCGCTCCTGCAAAGGTATACGGAACAAGACCGTCTGCCAGACCTTCCGCCCTGCTCTCAAGCCCGGACTTAAGCTTTTCTGACTCTTCTATCATACGGACGATCTTATCAAATCTTCCGCTGCCGCTCACGGCAGTTACCCTGAGAGTAATCTCTCCCTCTTCAACCACTGTTCCGGCAAATACGCCGGCTCCCTCTTCCTTTCTTACAGGGATTGCTTCACCGGTCATGGATGCCTGATTTACCATCGCATCCCCATGTACCACGATTCCGTCAAAAGGTATGATATTTCCCATTCTGACTATGACATGATCGCCTACACAGATTCTATCTGCACTCTCCGGTGTTTCAACATCACCGTCTACTTTCCATACCGTATTTACATTCAGTGACATCTGTCTTGCAAGATCACCCACACACTGTTTGTGTGTCCATTCTTCCAGGCAGTCGCCCACATCAAGCAGGAACATAACAGATGAAGCAGTGGAAAAATCCTTCGTCAGTACCGATGCACCTATCGCAACAGCATCAAGCAGCTCTACTTCTATCTTCTTATCCGGAATAGTTTTTAATCCCCGCCATACATACTTTACGGCTTTTGCGCATGTCAGAACCGTCCGCACAGGCGCAGGGAGAAATACCTTCTTGCCATAATGCCATACCACGCTCATTACGATCTTTTCATAGTATTTTGCATTAAGCTCCCTTGAAGAAGATTCATAATAACTGTCAGGAACATTTACCCGTTCCGGTGAATATCTTCTGATAATATCCAGAACCGAACTTCGTTTACAGTTATATGTAATAACCGCATCTGCGGTCCTTTCATAGACTACGGCTTTTTTTATTCCGTCAAATCCCAGAAGATAATACTGAAGGGTGTCCGCCTCCTTAAATGTAAAGCGGGTTTTATTAAAATGCACCCGCATCCTTCCGGGTATCTCGTGCTTTATTACAGCTTTCATACAGCACTCCTCATTTAAGCTTCTTCATCATCTTCTTTTTTTTCTGCATCAGCCCCTTTAAAGGATCTGTCTTCTATCATCTCCGTTTCATCATCTATCTCTTTTTCACGCTCTTCGGCAGCTCTGTCCTCATTGATCTTTTTTGCTTCCTCATAGATATCGGCACAGTTTTCCTGCAGAACCGTAGCCTTATCCATAATGTAATCTTTTGCCCTTAAAGCTGCTGCTGTACAATGCGTATAAACCTTCTTTGCATCCTTACATGACAGAAGTTTTATGCCCACAATACCGACTATCGCTCCGCCTGCAAAAATACCGACCTTTCTCCAGTTAATGCTGATCATAATTTGCTCCTTTCAATTCTCACTTATTGTTAAAATTTCTGTTTCCAATCTGATACATAAAAATATGGGAATGCATCCGGAGGGATCTGGATACATTCCCCAAAATACTTTTTATTTAACCTGCATTGTTTTGTGCTGCGCACTCCCGCAATCCTTACCTGCATTTGCACATGCATTGTGCCTGGGGCATTTTCCGGCCATGGGACAGCCTATGCAGTGCCTGCCTTTCTTTTTTTCTTTGTATATATACAGGCAGGCTGCGGTCACCAGGCCGGCAACTATAAGGATTATGATCAGATCAGCTAGAAATGCACCCATATCTTATCCTCCCGGAATCAGCTGAGCTTATACTCCAGAGCCATCTTCCTGCGGTTATTCAATATGATCAGGGTAATTATCCCTGCAAAACCGATAACAGCAATCAGGCCACCGACAAAACCGGCGCCAAGAGATCCGGTTACAATAACCGTTCCGATCTGATATACCAGGAAACCTACGGTAAAGCCCGTTGCCAGCTGAAGGCCTATTGCTCCCCAGAGCCACTTTGCTGATTTCATTTCGGAATTCATAGCTCCCAGAGCTGCAAAGCAGGGCGGTGTGTAAAGATTGAACATCAGATAAGCAAGGGCCGCAACTTTAGTGATACCCATAGCTGTTGCAACAGCATTGCCCTCACCTATAAGTTCAAGCTCTTCAGTATCAATAAAGTTAGTGATTGCATAAACGGTTGCAATAGTTCCTACAACATTCTCCTTAGCGATAAATCCGGTAATTGCTGCTGCAGCAAGCTGCCATGAAACGATCCCCACAACCGGCACGAGAAGTAGTGCGAAAGGCTGTGCAACACTTGCAAGTATTGAGGTGCCTTCCATCCCCTCTTCCACAGTCTCGAACTTCCAGTTGAAAGACTGCATGATCTGTACAACTGTGTTACATACAAGTATTACTGTACCGGCTTTTACAATATATGCCTTGCCTCTCTCAAGCATGCTCTTTAATGCATAACCAAGACTGGGAACTTTATACTCAGGCATCTCTATGATAAAGAAACTCTTACGGTATTTCATTCCGGTAATAGCTTTGATAAGAAGTGCGCCGAGAAGTATCAGCACTATGCCCAGCATATAGCATACAAAACTTACCCACTTTGACTCAGGGAAAAATGCTCCGGCAAATAAGGCTATAACAGGAAGCTTCGCACCGCAGGGCATGAACGTTGCAAGCATTGCAGCACTCCTGCGCTCTCTTTCATTCTTTATGGTCCTGCAAGCCATGATCGCAGGTATTCCGCAGCCTGTTCCGATTATCATAGGAATTACTGACTTTCCGGAAAGACCAACCTTCTTGAAAATGGGATCAAGCACAACTGTTGCCCTTGCCATATATCCGCAGTCTTCAAGCAATGCAATAAGGAAATACATTACCATTACCAGCGGCAGGAATCCGACAACGGCACCGACACCGCCGATGATTCCGTCTATAAGAAGCGCATAGAGCAGCGGATTAGCATCCCCCAGCTGTTCACCGGCCCATTCCTGGAAAGCTTCTATCCAGCCTACCAGGATATCCGCGAGCCAGGTTCCTACTGTGGTCTGGCTGATATAGAATACGACAAACATTATGGCTGCAAATATCAGTATTCCAAGTACCGGATTTGTCACTATCTTATCGATAGCGTCCCCTTTATTCTTATCCTTGGTAAGTGTCTTTCTCTTTTCTACGCTGCTTACTATATCATTGACAAAATCAAATCTCTTGCGGTCAGCAGCTTCTACGGCAGCTTTGCTCTGAATATCCACCTCTCCCTGATGATAAGGAGCTTTCTGGCTCTGTCCCAGCAGGCCTACAGCAGCGCTTACCACCTCTTTTATTCCCTGATCGGATGTGGAAACTGTCTTTATGACAGGGCAGCCTAGCTTCTCTGAAAGCTTAGCCGCATCAATGCTGTTGCCCTTTTTATCATTCAGGTCATTCTTATTCAGTGCAACTACTACAGGTATTCCCAGCTCAAGAAGCTGTGTTGTGAAAAAAAGGCTTCTGCTTAAGTTAGTTGCATCCACAATATTAATAATTGCATCCGGATGTTCATGCTTAACATATCCGCTGGTAATACTCTCTTCCGAGGTAAACGGAGACATGGAATAAGCACCGGGAAGATCGACTGCAATCAGTTCAATGCCGCCTTCATTGTACTTATCCTTGATTTTGCTCTCCTTTCTGTCAACAGTAACACCTGCCCAGTTACCGATCTTTTCATTCCTTCCGGTCAGCAGATTGTACATCGTTGTTTTTCCGCTGTTAGGATTACCTGTAAGTGCGATCCTCATTTCTTTATCCTCCTATATATGTGCATACGCTCTCTGCGTTATGCTCCCTGATGTGCCCCCACCCCATCAAACGCTTTTCTCAGATCTGAATTGCTGTCGCAAGATCAGGGTCGATATTGTATCTTGCATCCTTAATGGATACGACGAGATTCCTCCCCCTGTCTACAACAGTTATCTTCTCACCGCTGTAACATCCCAGCGAGAAGAGAAAGCTTTCCATTTCTTCATCGCCCTCTGTGTCCACCTTGGTGATCAGGTATTCTGTTCCCGGTACAGCCTCATTCAGACTCATATTGCCTCCTTTTTACAATTTTATTGCTTTGTTTGTAGGGTTTGCATAAGCAAACCCTACATTCCAATTCGCATTCCTTCTATTATTTGATTAGCGGTTTCTAATCTATGTTTTTTACTGTTATATTGTATAAACATTGCATTTATGTGCACATTCGTTTATCTTTAAAACGCAAATTAGCACTAACTAACCAAAATGATTATAGTTAGCACTCGCTAATGTGTCAAGTACTTTTTTCTGTATTATTGTATCCCCCCTGTTTCTGTGGTAAGCTTAACAAGATATGATTACCACTAATGGCAATCGCTGAATGATCTATATAAATTGCCGTAACTATTCAGTAGAGCATTAGCTGTTACGGCGTACTAAATACAAAATCTGACTATATTAGGGGGGCATCACTTATGGCATTACAAGAATCCGGAGAAATGTATCTGGAAACTATATATGTTCTTTCTCAGAAATCAAGCACTGTAAGAGGAATTGACATAGCCGATCACCTGGGATACTCTAAGCCCTCGGTCAGCCGCGCTATGGGGCTGCTAAAAGATGAGGGGCTTGTAAAAAAAGACAGCGAAGGCTTTTACAAACTGACTGAAGCCGGTGAGATACTCGCTAAGCGTATATACGAACGCCATACTGTTCTTACTAAGATGTTTATCAATCTCGGTGTTGATGAAGAGACCGCAGCTGAGGATGCCTGTCGTGTCGAGCATTATATCAGTGACAAGACATTCGACGCCATCAAGGCTCATATGATGAAATATGGGTCATAATAACTGCCTATACCTGCACTGCAAAAGAATGTAAATTTATTGCTCATATTGTGAAATAAAAAATGCGGCTAAACTTCAGCCGCATTTTTCAGGGAAAAAAAGTATTAAATCCTGGCGTAGTTATTGTCTGCTGACATGAAAAGCATCCATCTGCGGATAAACTGCAGATGCACCGAGCTGTTCTTCGATTCGAAGAAGTTGGTTGTACTTTGCTACCCTTTCGCTTCTGCTG
This sequence comes from Lachnospiraceae bacterium AB2028, assembly GCA_000621425.1. Lineage (GTDB taxonomy): Bacteria > Bacillota > Clostridia > Lachnospirales > Lachnospiraceae > NK4A136. The sequence continues at coordinate 299,531 of KK211275.1, read as the reverse complement.
GGGGCTCCCGTCTTGATCTGACAAGTATTAAGAGCTACAGCGAGATCCGCGATAGTAGTGTCAGCAGTTTCACCTGAACGGTGAGACGATATTGCAGTGTATCCGGCATTATGAGCCATCTTAATAGCTTCCAATGTCTCGGATACGGATCCTATCTGATTAAGCTTTATAAGTATTGAGTTGCCGGCACCAAGCTTGATTCCTTTTGCCAACCTCTCTGTATTTGTAACGAAAAGATCATCACCCACAAGCTGGACCTTGTTGCCTATCTTAGCAGTCATCCTCTGCCAGCCTTCCCAGTCTTCCTCATCAAGTCCGTCTTCGATTGAGATGATCGGATATTTGTCTACAAGGCTCTCCCAATGTGCAATAAGTTCATCAGATGTGAATTCTTTTCCTGACTTAGGCTGCTTGTAAAAACCCTTGCCCTTTTCACTCTTCCATTCAGATGACGCAGCATCCATGGCAATCATAAAATCTTTACCGGGTTCAAAACCCGCCTTCTTAATTGCTTCCAATATCTTCTCAATAGCCTCTTCATCACTCTTAAGCTGATTGGGTGCAAATCCGCCTTCGTCTCCGACAGCCGTAACATCTCCCATTTCTTTAATGAGACCTTTAAGCGTATGGAAAACTTCAGCACACCAGCGGAGTCCTTCCTTGAAAGTAGGGGCTCCCACAGGCATGATCATAAATTCCTGCGTATCTACGGCACTGTCTGCATGCGCACCGCCATTCAGTATATTCATCATTGGAACAGGCAACCGGTTTCCACCTACACCACCAAGGAACCTGTAAAGCGGGATATCCAGCGACTTTGCAGCTGCACGAGCCGTTGCAATAGACACCGCCAGAATAGCATTCGCACCAAGATTTGATTTATCCTTTGTACCGTCTGCCTTGATCATTGCTGCATCAACAGCATATGTATCCGATGCATCCATTCCAAGTATAGCTTCCTTTATGGTCGTGTTTATATTCTCAACCGCTTTTGTAACGCCTTTGCCAAGATATCTGGATTTATCTCCGTCCCTTAACTCAAGCGCCTCAAATTCACCTGTAGATGCACCACTGGGAGCGCAGCCGGTAGCAACAGTTCCGTCAGCAAGAGTAATCTCCGCCTCCACAGTGGGATTTCCCCTTGAATCAAGGATTTCCCTTCCATACACTTCAACTATCTCTAAATATTCTTTCATGCTTCCTCCTTTTGATGCATTCCTTTGTTGAAACTAATGAATGCCTCTCCGTTTAGTCGGTCATAGGTTCCGGCTAAAGGAGAGGATCCATATATGATTTATTCGCGGTTAGTCAACCCTAACCAAAGTGATAATATCATAACTCAAAATAGACTGTCAAGACTTTTTTCATAAAACTTTTTTGATTCTATTTTTTTGAAAGTCTACGTCTTTGTCTTTATATGCTTCATGCCAATATGCTCATACTTGCCTGCAATTATATGAAGTTAATCGCAGTGAGCCTATTTATTCTGTAATGAAACCATATTGGCATATGTTCCGTTCTTATTCATGAGCGATGCGTGATCACCCCTCTCTATGATCTCACCGTCCGAAACGACTAAGATCTGATCCGCATCCTTTATGGTCTTTAGCCTGTGTGCGATCACAAGAAGCGTCTTGTCCTTACACAGCTCCGATATTGCCTCCTGTATAGCCCTTTCATTATCAGCATCCACGCTTGCGGTAGCCTCGTCAAGTATTACGATCGGCGAATCCTTTAATATACACCTGGCTATTGATATCCTCTGCTTTTCGCCGCCTGAAAGTGATGCCCCTCCTTCTCCGATCACTGTATCAAATCCATCCGGAAGTTGCATGATAAAGTCATAGCACCTGGCCTTTTTAGCGGCCTCTTCAACCTCTTCCTTTGTTGCATCAGGTCTGCTTATAGCTATATTGTTGTATATGGTGTCCCGGAAAAGATATACTCTCTGGAATACCATACTGATCTGATCCATAAGACTTCCAAGCGATACATCCCTTATGTCTTCTCCCCTTACCAGTATCCGTCCATTCTTAACCTCCCAAAAACGGGCCAGCAGCGAAGCTATGGTTGACTTTCCCCCGCCTGAGGGTCCTACGAGCGCCGTCATCTGACCTTTCTTTACCGAAAATGATACATTTTTAAGTACGTCCTTCTCGGTATATCCGAAGCTGACATTATCGTATTCAATCTCATAAGCCCCATTATCGCTGCCCGAAGCCGGCCCGATTGTTTTCTTTCCTCTGTCATCCAGTTCCTCTGCGGCAAACACTTCCTCTATCCTGTCAAGACTTGCGCTTGTCACGGTAAGTCTGGCCATCTGACTGTAGTAACTCTTGATAGATACAAACATATCGAAAAGAAAGAGTGCCATTCCAACCATATAAATATCCGAGATACAGCCTGCATTAAAGAGGTAGGCACATAATGCCATCACCAGTGCAGTTCCTATTCCGAAGGCAAGGTAAAGTGCTCTCGCCCAAGGTGCGTAAGCAACTTCGAAATCAATGCTTTCCTTACAGCTCTTTTCGAATTCATCCGTAAGCCTGCGGGACTTTTCTCCAAGCATATTGTATGACTTGATGATCCCGATACCCTCCGCAAAATCAAGCACCTCCTCCGTTAGCGACTCACTGTCCTCCTGCTTGATAACGGAATGCTTCATCGTGGTCTTTAACATGAGGTTTCCGATCACTATAAATACTGCTACAACGAGTACGGATAACAGTCCAAGTCTTATATCCATCACAAACATCATGACCGTCATAATCCCCTGCGAAATGATAAAGGTGACAAGCTCCGACAATACCCCCATGCAGTTTTCTTCGATAAACACCATGTCAGTAGCAAGAACCGAGCTGATCTTTCCGATATTTCCTTCGGTAAAATAGCCCATCGGAAGCTTTCGCAGATGATCACCGAGCCTTAAACGCATATCGGCAAATACCATATATCCGGTTGCGGATTGTAGCACATTGGATATATGTTCAAAAACAGCCTGTAAAATAACGCTTATAAGAGCAGCAATCCCAAGATAGACACACCATTTCCCGTCCATCAGCCCCTGCATAAACCGGCTTATGCATATAAAACACAGTACAAGCGGAGCCTTCATCATAAGCCCCTTTAAAAAGGCCGTTATATAAGAGGCTCGTATCCTCCCCTTGTACTTCCCGGTAATATTTATAAGTCTGTGCATTATCTTTATCATGATATTAAGCCTCCCTCACCTTCCAGGTACTTGCCGAAACCGACGCTTCCCATAATTTTCTGTATTCGGAGCAGACCTCTAACAGTTTGTCATGGGTGTCCGCCGCAATGCATTTACCCTCTTTCATTACACAGATCTTATCGGCACTTTTTATAGTCGAAAGCCTGTGGGCGATTACCAGAACAGTCTTATCTTTTACTATCTCATCAAGTGCCGCATTCATTTTCTCTTCGTTTTCCGGATCCATAAATGCCGTTGCCTCGTCAAGGACTATGATGGGGGCATTCTTAAGTATCGCCCTTGCAAGTGATATTCTCTGGCGTTCACCGCCGGATAACTGCTTGCCTCCGTCACCGGCCTGAGTTTCGATACCATCCGGCAGCCGGTCAAGGAATTCATTACACTGGGCCCTTTTTGCCGCATCAAGCACTTCCTCCTTAGTGGCACCCGGCTTACCTATAAGAATGTTTTCATACAGACTGGTATTAAACAAAAACTGTTCCTGTGAAACGAACGCCACCTGATCATTGAGGGCCTCAAGAGACATATCCGTTATATCCTGACCTCCTATGGTTATGCTTCCGGAATCAAGATCGTAATAATGCACTAAAAGATTGGCAAGCGTTGACTTTCCGCTTCCGGATTCGCCTACAAGTGCTGTAGTGGTTCCCTGCTTAAGCGAAAGGTTTACACCGTGAAGAACCTCTGTATCCTCGTAACCAAAATGAATATCTTTAAATTCAACATTCAGACCATCACCCTTAAAGCCCGATGTTCCCTCATTAAGTGGCGGATGCTCCATCATCTTCTCAAGCTCGGCGATCTTATAATCAAGTTGTGGGAATTTACCGGCAAAATTGAGTGCTTTTAACACAGAAGGCCCCACGGCAAAAGACATACAGAAAACCAGCACCATCCTCTCAAGTGTTATAGTCCCGCCAAGTACCATCATTGATCCGAAAGGCAGCATTAGAAGTACAAGACAGGGAAGCACGCTTGAATATATCGCCATCCACGGCCAGCATACCTTATACCAGTCGATCGTAAAGTCCCGGTAATTCTTAACCATGTCACCGAAACGCTTATAGGATTCCCCGTCTTTATTAAAGACCTTTACGACTTCCATTCCGTTTACATATTCGATGATCGTATTATTCATCTTCGTAGCGGATTCGTAATAAGCATTCATCTTCTCAAATCCGGATTTCATCATCATACCCATTGCAAACATTCCGATCACAAGAGGTACCAATGATAAAAGACCAAGCCTCCAGTCGGATATGAACATAAGAACGATAATGATAATCGGTATCGCGATATTTGCGATTCCCTCCGGGATAGCATGCGCCAACAGGAGTTCAACCTGATCTATATCGTCCGTAAATACTTTCTTGATACGGCCCGTACCAAGTTCCTGTATGTTTCCGAGAGGCTGCTTTTCAAGTTTTCCCTGCAGGGAGACCCTCAGGTTTTTAAGGGTGTTGTATGCACTGATATGCGAAAACGTAAGTCCCTGCACATAAGAGACCGAAAAGATGATCTCGCATACTGCGATCGCCACAACCCTGAACAGAATAAAATAAGCATCTATATGCTCCCCCCGGATAAGCGGAACTATAATCTGATACATGAAAAAATAAGGCATAACATTTGCGATGATACCTATGGACATCATTATCACAGCCCACACAGTATACTTTTTGTACTCTCCAATATAGGGAGCCACTCTCTTAAACATTTTATTTCCTCCGTCTGCTTTATTTTTGATTAGCATCCGCTAACCGAATACCTGTTTTTAAGCCGTCTTTCGACGGCTTAAGAATTCTATTTAATTGCCACAAGATGCATCCTGAACTTCTTTGCTCTTTCAAGTTTTTCAATCTTAAGCCCGGAATTGTCACAAAATGCCTTAATCTCATCGAGTGATCTTGCTGCCACATCACCATGTCCGACAAGGTTCGCCAGTGGCATCTCTGTGTGATTCATAAGCCACAGTATCGGTCCCGGTGCTGTATAATCCTGCAAGACGAGCTTTCCGCCGGGTCTTAATACTCTCTTTACGCTGTTAAAGAACATCTGGGGATTCGGGTAATGGTGAAAACTGTTTGTACATATGATCACATCAAAGGTTTCATTATCAAACGGGAGCTTTTCGCAGTCTCCCACAATCCAGTCCACTCCTTGCAGGTTCTTTGCTTTCGCCACTTCGATCATCTTAGGTGTCAGATCAAGACCGACATAGTGTTTTGAGCTGTCATTTTCATACAGAATTGAGATCATCGGACCGGTACCGCATCCGCAGTCAAGCAGATCATGATACTGTATTTTCCTCAGCTCTTCCTCAATATAAGGATAATCATCCTTGCACATCTCATATATTCCGGCACGATCTGTCTCGTAAGTTTCCGCCGCCTTTGTAAATTCAATGATTGTCAGATTCTTATACTGCTGTGCAGTTTTCATTGGCTTCTCCTATTATTCTCTTGGAAATTTATTGAAAAAACGTACTTGTAGCAGTCAGGAAAAATGGACACGAAAAATGTATTCTATTTTGAATAGAGCAATTCTTACCGCCATTCCCGATAATTTTTGCTTAATACGATCTGTCTCTCGCACACTCCGATCCTGGATATAGCTGCCGGGACAAACCCCTGTCGCCCGGCAGCAGATAATATTGCTTTATCATCACCCAATGCATTCTGATTTGAGCGTTTTACCGCTCCGGCATACATGGTATTATAAGAATTAACAAATATCCCCTTATCTTTAAGTGTTCTGAATATCTCAGAGAAGACCTTATCCGGTTCATCCCAAAAATAACAGGTATCAGTAGTAATGATAACATCAAACTTGTTTTCATCATAAGGGAGCTTCTCTGCCCTGCCCAAAGCAAGAAAGGCTTTATCCCCTAACCGCTCCCCTGCTGCTTCATACATATCTTCAGATATGTCTATTCCGTAAACCGCACACTCCGGATAATAAGCTTTGATCATCTCCAGCTGTCTTCCGTTACCAAACCCTATCTCCAGGACTTTGGATGTCTTTCCGGATATGTGCTTAAGATTGGCCGCATACATCTTTTTATTTGACATATTCATCATCTTCGAGAATAATCTTCCGACAATACCGTGCGGATTCCCAAATTGAGAGATAAAATAATTCAAATTTTAATTCTTCCTTCTTTTTTTACATTGTCCAGTTCTGTGATATGAGCTGCTGCGCAGTCATACCGCTGTATATACTGTCATAGCCTGACAAAAACTCGGGACTGCCCTGTTCGGCAACCACACCGTCTTTAAGAACAACGATATGATCCGCTTTTGCAATGGTCCTCATACGGTGTGCAATGATCATGACCGTCTTGTTCCTTATCAGTCTTGACAGCGCTTCCTGGATAGCTGTCTCATTCTCGGCATCAAGAGACGCAGTAGCTTCATCCAAAAGGATCACAGGCGCATCCTTAAGGAACGCTCTTGCTATGGATATCCTCTGCCTCTCTCCTCCGGAAAGCTCGCTTCCGTTCTCTCCTATGTTTGTTTCATATTTGTCCGGAAGAAGATTTACAAACTCATCACAGTTTGCCAACTTTGCAGCCTCAATAACCTCTTCGTCAGTAGCTCCGCTCTTCCCGATACGGATATTCTCCATTACGGAGTTGTTAAAAAGCGTTACATCCTGAAAAACGATGGAATATTTCGAGAGCAGTGTTTCCGGATCTATCTTTGAGATATCCTCTCCTCCGAGAGTGATCTTTCCGCTGCCCACATCCCAGAATCTCGCGGCCAGTCTTGATATAGTGGTCTTTCCGCCACCGGAAGGACCGATGAGCGCTGTAACCTGGCCCTGCTTTGCCGTAAAGCTCACATCCTTTAGTACATCCGTATTATCATCATACTTGAAGCCAACATGATCAAAGACGATATCATACCCATCGTTCTTAAGTTCTTCGGAACCGGTCTGTATATCATGTGAGAGCACCTCATCCAGGCGTTCACACTGTATTCCTGTCGCTATGATCGCCGCAAAATTCTGCAACGAAATCTCCATCGGAGCATACAGCCTCGATACAAGCATCAGGAACATAAAGAATGTGAGCAGATCTATCTCTCCCTTTGCAAAGAGAGTACCGCCGACTACCGCTGTAGTTCCTATACCAAGCTTTAAGATGATAGCTGAGGAGTTCACATACACAGCCATTTTCAGTTCAGTGAGCAGGGCGAACTTCTCAACTTTTTTGATCTTGCCGTCAAGTTCCTCCATATATCTGTCTTGCGCATTGTTAGCTCGCAGATCCCTGATGGATTCCAGACATTCTTGTATACCGTCCGCCATGGCAAGCTTAACTGCGTGGTTTTTTCGTACCGCTCTCTTTTCTGCTCCGGCGCAGGTTGTCACTATGATAAAAGCAACGGGGATCACCCAAAAGCTTGCAAGAACCATCCTCCAGTCAAAAAAGAAAAACAGGCTGATGCCGACGATACACACCGATATGACCGCACCGATCAGCTCCGGGATCCAATGGCTGGATGCCGTTTCGATCATGGCACAGTCACCCATGATGTTCGTGGTAAGATCTGCAATATTCTTTTTTCCAAAATAGGAAAGAGGAAGCTTCCTTAATTTCTCCGCTATGGAGGTTCTTCTCACTCCGCTCTCCCGGTATGTAGTCAGAAATGTTGCGTTATATTGGATAAAATTGGTAACGAAAACCAGAACGATCACAATTGCTGATCCCGCTATATAAAACGGTATCCTGCTGCTGTTTAAGCTGTTCTCCAAAAGATCCTTAATAAGTGTATACAGGATCCCTGCCGTCATCATCAGAACAATATTTGTTACGGTCACACTTACGCATGCCTTTATCATATCCACAGCACCCTGCCTTGAGAGCGCGTATTTATGCTGTAATCTCTCAACCATCTTCACGCACCTACCTTCCACTCGATTGATCTTGTATACTCGTCGAACATATGCCTATACAAGCCGTTTTTGTTCATCAGTTCGTTATGATTTCCGGATTCTATGCATTTCCCGTCATCCATGACGAATATCCTGTCAGCATTCATAACAGTGCTTAATCTGTGTGCGATCATTATAAGAGTTTTGTTTTTTGAAAGTTCTTCGAATGCCGCCTGCACCTTTGTTTCATTATCGGGATCCGCAAAAGCCGTAGCTTCATCAAGGATCAGAATCGGTGCATTCTTTAAAACCGCCCTGGCTATCGTGATCCTCTGTTGCTCACCCCCCGACAGATATGTTCCTTTTTCGCCTATCACGGTATGAATGCCGTTCGGGAGTTTTTCGATAATATCCATACACTGTGCTTTTCTAAGAGCCTCAAGAACCTCAGTTTCCGAAGCATCCGGTTTGGCCATCCGGACATTTTCAAGTATTGACTTCTTGATCAGCCTGCTGTCCTGAAATACAAATGATATATATTTCATAAGTTCAGTCTGGGAAATATCCTTCACATTTACTCCACCTATCAGTATCTCTCCAGAACTCACATCAAAGAATCTGACCATCAGTTCAGCCAGTGTCGTTTTTCCCGACCCCGAAGGCCCCACGAGTGCTATATGTTCCCCCGCTTTTATTGATATCGAAACATCACTTACCGCATCACGCACGGCTCCCTTATATCGATAGCTTACATTCTTAAGCTCGATACCGTGATCGGCAGGCTTCCTGTCTGTCCGTCTTTCTTCAAGCGGTTCGATCTCCATGATCCTGTCCACACGCTTTAATGCATCTATAAGCGTCATCTCCGCTTCTCCGGTGTAAGCAATCTTTGTTAGTGCTATAGTAACCAGCGGTGTCACGATGATGTAATACATGATATTTAAGACTGCAGCATTATCCACGCCATTCTTTGTCACAACAAATGCCGCTATCACGATAAAGGCAAATATCGCATTGATGCAGGTCATGAATCCTGTCATGGGAAACCTGAGCATTATGGTATATTCCGTTGTCCACTTTCCGAAACCGTCTATGCATGCCTTGAACCGTTTAAATGAATGTACCGTCTGCCCAAAGGTCTTTACTACCGGAACACCCCTTACATACTCAGTCGCTTCGCTGCTCATGGTTTCCAGCGCATCCTGGTATTCTTTCATTTTCTCCTGCATGCCTTTCCCCATCATGGACATCATACAGGCAAACCCGATCACTGCAGGAATCATACAGATAAGGCCGATCTTCCAGTTAAATGCAAGCACCAGAACAAGGATACCTATCGGTGTGATTGCCGCAACGGTCTTATCACAAAGATTGTGTGCGATATATGTTTCCGTAGCCGCTGTAGAGTCGTTCACGATCCTTCTGATCCTGCCCGTTCCGTCTTCATCAAAAACTCCGAGGGGCAAGGTAATGATCCTGCGCATCAAAGAGCTTCTCATATTGGCCTGTACGCGGAAAGCAGCTATATGTGTACATAACAGTGCCAAGATATATACGAGCAGCGCTCCCACGATCAGTGCAACTGCCGACCATGCATAAAGCCTGATCTTATTTAATTCCTCTCCGATAACCGCGCACCTTATGATCTTCCATAGTTCGTAGTACGGGATCAGTGTCATTACAGCGCTTACTGCGGCAAGGCACCTTCCTAATGTGATCAGGATTTTATGCCCTCCCGCATACTCCCTGATCAGTTTCATGTGATCGTACTTCTCATTCTTTCCCAATTTGATGTCCTCCCTGTTTGTTTATGTATCCGATAAACGAAAGCTATCGGTTGTTTGTTTTCGGTTAGCTATCGCTAACTCAAAAGTGATAACTAACAAATTTAAAAAGAGCCTTGCGGCTCTTCTCAATTACTGATTCCCATTATCTTAAGCCATCCCGGCATGAAGAATTTCTGAACTGTATCCAAATATTTTATGACTTTTTCATCGTCGTAGTCGTGTATGATTGGTTCGAAACACGCAGTCAGATATGCAGAAAGCAGCATATGCAGCTCCTCCTCACCAATGTCTGCCGCAGAATATCCATTTTCCCTCAGATACCTTATGGCATCCAGGAATTCCTTCTGGTTTTCCTCTGCATAATCATGGATAAAATGCTCATATTTGGTTCCGCCGGAGCGTAACATAAGAAGAATGAACTCATCTCTCCTTGGAAGGATCACTTCCTTGACCATGTCAACAAAGTTTTCTCCAAAAAGCTCATCACCGGGAACTCCGTCTTCAATAATGCTGTACTTCCTGCTTGTGTGTTTCTCTGTCCAGTCCTTTATGCTTTCGATAAGAGGCTCCACCATGGCATTAAACATTGCTTCCTTATCAGCATAATGCCTGTACAGGCCTGCAGAGGTCATGCCGGCGCGTGCTCCTATACTTCTGATAGATGCATCCTCATAGCCTTTTTCAAGGAACTCCTCTTTAATGGCTTTCTTTACTTTTTCATGGCTTAATGTTTTATCTCTTGGCATTTCTTCGATCCTGACAAAAAGTAATCATCGTTAGCTATCATAGATTACTATACTGCAAATTTTTTGTCAAGCGGAAGATTCTGCCGATAATGGAAACTGATCGTGTAAAGTATTTATCAATAGCGTTCTACTGCACTGGTTATGAGTTTGAGAAACAATCATATGGTGCGGTTCATTCTGGGAACAATGTTCATCGCAAAATAATCTATCAAGCTCATATCAGCGCCTCCTTCGCTTTACTAAACCACTCATGTCTTGTCGTTCTCATCAAAGGCATCGCATATTAGTTCTTCAGTCATCCGTTAATGCATGTTATGTCATAAACTCCACTGCATCAATACTTGTCCTGTCATCCTCTATTACCTCAAGTATGTTATCCTGCACCAGATGTCTTAAAGCTTCGGCGTTTTTCTTATCCGACCTGTAAATCACTTTGGCGATTCCCCTGATACCATTGGGATGAATGTAATTCTTCGGTTTGGGATCAATTTCAAAATAACTCATAAGAAATGGCATATTGTAATCATGAGTGAAATAGCACTTGTACTTAAGCTCCCTGTTCTGAGTATCGATTCGCTTCAGTTTTTTCATATAAGTTCCTTTAATCCCGACTGAATCAAGATAAGCTATCTCCTTCTCCAATCCGCCGGGTTCCTTTTCTATGCACAGGCTTGTCCAGCCTTCCGGCGCATTTGCCCAGAAATCAAACCTGTTCATGAACTCGCCCTTACCCCAAAACCTCATGATCCTTCTCGACATTGCACTCATGCCGCCGTCTTTGAGAAGTTCAATATACGGTCCCTCACTGAAATAAATAAGTGCATTCACCGGATTCTTTGTTCTACCGTATTCTACGGTGAACCCCTTTTCCTGCCATTCATTTACCGCCTTATCCAAATTTTTCACAACATATATAACATGACCAAGTTTCATCCCGTCCTCCTTACTTTTCAAGCTTGAAAAATCTCAATGTCACATTTGATATAAACACGGATAAAATGATTCCGGCAATGACCACTGCCAAAAGTGCCCAGACAGGACTTGCTGCCATCAGTGAATCCGCATAGCCTGCCAGCTTTTTAATCCTGCAACAGACTCAGCTCCGTCTTTTCCACGGAATGCATCTGTTGACACGCTTCTTATATTCTTCGTACTCAGCTCCATAAACTTTAGCAAGCCACTTCTCCTCAGTATTCTTAAGAACGATAGTCATTATTCCCCAGTTCACAAAGAATAAAGGAATCACGCACACATTATGCCACATAAGGCTTAATCCCGTTATCAGCATCCAGCATCCGCTGTACATCGGATTCCTCACCCAGGCATATATGCCGTCTGTTTTCAGCTTGTTCTCCGTAATGTTATCATCCATACCGGATTTAACTGCTCCTATAAACCAGACGGTCAATCCAAGCACTATGAAAACTGCACCGCCGCTCCTGAACAGCCAAACCCAGGGGCCCGTCATGATCCCTATCTTAAATACATAGCCAGACAAAACAATACAGATTGCGCTGAGTAGAGCAATGCCGTATATAAGATACGGACCTATTCCGAATAACGGCAGTTTCTGCCCGTCTTTAATAAAATTCTTTAATTTCACTTTTCAATATCCTCCCTGCTGCTTAATACAATCATTTTTCAGAACAAGGTCCAGACATCGGGTTTTAACATCAATTAGTTATAACTAACTGCAACTTGAAAAAAAAGCCGCTTCCGCGGCATAGGCTTCATACTGTTTCAGTATTAGCCACTCCCTGATTAGTCCTTGCTAACCAGGGATATTATCACTGATTCCAATAATAGTCAAGACTTTCCCCGGTAAACAAGACGATCCACACACAAGATCTGTCGGCATAGGAACCAGCCGGACTATACCTGCTTTCTGTATGTTCTCACTATCAGTATTCCGTAAAGGAACCAGATGTAAAAATACCACATCACAAGCGTAACAGCAGGATAATCAATGCCCGCTATCTTCATAACGACCGCAATGATTATCATCACCATCGAAAAGACATGAAACCATATGCTTTTGTCTTTTCTGTCGGTTATCAGATGTATGATCGTTGTCGGCATAAAGGAATAGTCCATGCAGATTACCAGTATTCCCACGAACCCATACCACTTAAGGGTCATGCCTTCGTAAAACACGCCAGCAATAGCAAGGGTAGTGGCAACAAAAACCACGATATCCAAAACCTTTGAAATCTTACGCAATATTTCCATATTATTTTAATTTCCTTAATTTCAGCATTTTATTTCAGTATTTCAGCCACACGATCCATTATGGATTTCATAATCTCCAGGTCTGCAGCCGTATCTCCCGTTTCCAGGGAATGGTTTCCGCCGGCAATCCTGTGGGTTTCAAGCTCCTTTTCTTTTGCAATTCTTTCTATCGCCAGGTAATCAGCCAAGGGATCGCTGTCCCCATAGAAAAGAACCGCACCTTCATCCGCAACAAACGGTTCTATCAGCACAAGGGGCGAAAAGCATATCTGCTTTGGTTTTAACATATTCCTTTTTGCATACGCTGTGGCCGCTACTGTTCCAATGCTTTTTGAAATGAAAACAAGCTCGTCTTCCGGTCCGATATCTGCACCCACAATGGCGTCTTCAGTTTTTTTCAGACATACTTCTTCCATCTGCTTCAAAAAGCCGGGATCCTTAAGCTTATCCCTGCTCCACTCTATGTCTGAAAATTCAATATAGCTTAATTCGTATCCGCATTCCTTTGCTATCTTCCCCGCATAATAAAGCAAGGGCTTATCCTTTGTATATCCCACTCCCGGAAAGATCACTGCTTTCTTTTTCATAAACACATTTCCTTTCTTCCCGTAATTCTTAATCAGCCATATGATATCCTAAAGCATTACGTTACACTGATATATCGGCTAAAGATACATTATCTAAATTTCCTTTAGATAAAAATACTTACTCAACTTGGGATTCTTGTCTTCCCTTACATACTCCAGTTTGTAGCCCAATTTTTTATAAAAATCCGGTGCCTGAAATCCAAAGGTTGTCAGCGCAAACTTTTCATAGCCCTTATCCCCGTATGCTTCTTCTACAGTCTTTACGAGTCTGGTTCCGATATCCTGTCCCCTGTATTCTTTATCAATGATCAGGTCCCCGATATGGACTTCGTTATAGTAGGCCCTTCCGGTAACTGCTCCGATTATCTCGCCTTTGTCATTTTCTGCAATAAAGCAGTATTCTTCATAATTCAGGTCAACATTTTTTGAAATCGAATAATCGGAAAATGCCTCCGAAATAAAATCACCTATCCTGTCATCTTCTCCGGTCACTCTTTTGATCTGCATATTTCTCCCCTTTCCTCTTATATCAGTCAGTATACTTATTTTAACTTATTATCTGACAGCCAGTCTTCCCTGGTCATCAGGCTTATGCATTCGTTTCTCTTTTCATGCAGCAGGGGAACATCCACATTCTCGGATGTCCATTGATATCTAAAGCCGCATTTTTCCTGGACACGCTTTGACTTTTCGTTGCCCGCATAATAGCCTATCCATACTTTCTGCATACCGCAGTCCTCAAAAGCATGGCGGAGCATTTCCTTCACGGCTTCCGGCATCATTCCCTGTCCCCAGAATGGCTTTCCGATCCAGTATCCCAGCTCACATTCATCATCCCTGTCAGTCAGGTATGTATGACCCTTAAGCTTCAGCTCTATGGTCCCGATCGCCTTATTATCTTCCCTCAGGCAGATGGCATAGCCCTCCTTCCCGTTAAGGACATTCTTTATCACATCCCTGCTCTCTTCAACACTCTTATGGGCAGGCCAGCCGGCTGCCGGTCCCACATCCGGATCACTTGCATACTTAAATAAATCTTCTGCGTCGCTTTCCTCCCAGCGTCGAAATATCAGTCTTTCCGTCTCTAACCTCATTTCAATCCTCCCTGTAATTTCGTTAAGTAAATACACTATATATTCCCTGTGTGTATTAATAAGTCGTTCAGCGAATCAAACTATTTACTCAATCATCTTAAACTCAATTAATGCTATTTTTCTGTTTTATCTTCTTTACCGCAAAATATATGGTTGCACCGATTACCACCCCTGTAGTATTCAGTATAAGGTCATCCACATCGCTGCACCTGTCATAAAAGACAAGCTGGGAAATCTCTATGAATAGCGTAAAGCCAGCTCCGGCAATTATCACCTTCCCAATATTATCAAGCTTCTTAAAACAGAACGGCCAGCATATTCCCACCGGGATGAACATTGCAATATTCCCCAATATATTTATTATCCACCCGTCATAAACATCAAACAGATGAACTATCGGAACAAGATTAAACCATATGGGCAGGATACGCGACACATCAAATATAAGCGGTTTAATATGGCCGTTCTCCAGTCCCATTGGAAAATAAACGAATCTTGCGATCACCACTATGCATATATAAACAGTAAGAAGCTTTAATTCATTCTTTATATCAACGGCCTTATTCTTTACCGCAAAAATAACCCTGAGTAAAATCCATACTATCGTGATAAAAATAAACAATGCTGTATATGTGATCGTGATCATTCAGATTCTTCTCCGGTATTGTTTTTAAAATAATATAAACTGTATCTTGTAACTCCGTTATCGGCCGTTACAATATTGTACAGCTCACAGCCGAAGTGCCGGTACATTTCCGCATACTCTTTCATATCCGTATCAAACAGAAGCGGTACGCCCAGCTCATCTGACATATTCTTTGCAAAAGCTATCATTTCGGATGCAACGCCCTTTCCCTGATGTTCTTTATCAACACACACCATCAGAGCATCAATATGTCTTTTCTTAGCATAGCATTCATTTGACCTGCCAACCTGTTTTGCAAAATGAACGATTGACCGGATCCTCGAAAATTTTAATCCGAACAGCATACGGATAAGCATTTTTATCTGCGGCAGCTTAGGGGCATTAGCAGAATCCTCCAGTCCTATGAAACCGGTAAAGTCCTCATTTACATACAGCTCACCCGCCTGATACACATAATCAACATACAGGGACATGTACTTTAATACATCTTCCCGTCTTTCATCCACTGAGCCCCAGCTGTGGAAAAGTTTATTTGTGACGAATGCCTCACCAACAAGTTTTCTGATTTTCTCAAGCCGGTCGTCCGTTAAGTTTTCTGCTTTTCTTATCATCTGCTTTTGATCAGTTTTTACCACTGTCTTACTGCACAAATCATTATTCTGCATTGGTCATTTCCGAAAAAGAAACAACTATCTTCGTATTTTCCAAGTACTCAACCCTGTACTCCCTGCCTTCCTCCGGCAGTTCATCAAATGCACTTCTTAAAAGTATCAGCCTGTAACCGGGATTCTCCATAAGAACAGGGCTGAAGCCTTTTCTTTCAGCATAGTCATAAACAGTAAATCCTACTTCACCGCGAAGACAGGCACCTTTCTCTTTATACCGGCCCTCGGCAACGCATAACCCGCCTTCATGGCAGGCCGCCAGATCTTCCCTGACAAGCATTGCATCCTCATACCAGGTTCCGATAGCCCCTGTCATAAACATTCCTGTTACTACCAGCAGTATTGCATAAAACGTGATCCTGTTCCTCGTTGCCAGCTTGTCCTTTTTCAGATTAAAGGGCTTGACGATACATCGGATTATGAATGCCACCAGCCCCGACACTGCGGTAACAATAACGGCACCCAGAAAATGGTCCACCTCAAAGGCCAAACAAAACAGAAACCTTTCTACTTCCGTTCCCGTGGCCGCGTCAGCAAGCATGCACGGGTAAATTATCATCGATGCCGTGAAAATAACCGATACGCATGCAACAAGAAACGATGTATATGGCAGTTCACCCTTTGTTTTATCATTTGTTTCAAGAGCATCTATCGGATATTCGATAACATCCATATGTCCGCGTCTGCCCTTAAAATAGATCACTGTATTATCATACGGCACAGATATCCGTCCTGCTTTGGGCACCGACTGTGAATAAATACCTTTATTTCGTCTCCATAATGATATCTCCCTGCGGTCATAGACCTTCTTATTAAACATGCCGTAATAAATCAGCACATTCTTTGTCAGAAGAAACCTTCCCCGCTTAGTGACTTTTTCTATTTCTTCATTTACTGCTTCCCGTGTCTCATATGGTAAATGCTTTATGCTTCTGAAAAAACGCACATCTGATACGATCTGAGATATTACCAGCCCGCATCCCGTCACAGCCAAAATAGGGATCAGTGCCTGAAATAATATATCTATGCTTATGTCCCTGCCAGAAGTCATATGTAAATACACAAAAACCTCCGTCAGAAAAATGAACGGAAGCAGACTTAAAAACCAGTATGAAAATATTTCATTCCTATAGTATTTATTAAGTTTATTCACTGCTTAATGACAACGTTTTCCGGCATCTCCTCAACACCAGCTCCTGCAATATCAAAGCTCTTCTATTCCGTAAAAGGCATTGGCAACCCAGCTTCTATTTTACCGCCCAGAATCCAGCCTGTAAGTAAGATGTCCAGAGCAGGTCAATAGACCTGAATCCGCATTCCTGCATAAGTTTTATATGCTCCTCTATGGTTATCGGAAACACACTTGTTCCTCTCCGCTCACGCTGTTTCTGAATTTCTTCCTCAGGATTTCCGTTATCTCGCATAAAATCAGTCCACCTTGATAGCGCAACAGCATCACTTTCATCCGTAGACATTCTTATATTTTCAAAGGTAATGAACACACCGTTATCCCGTAATGCTCGATAGCAGTTCCCAACCGCAGTCCTTCTCTCCTCCGGTTTCAGATAATGATGGCTCTGTACAGCCGTCACCACATCAAACTTACTTTCAAAAGCAATTTCCTGCGACGAAATACTTATAAACCGGATATTTTTGCCTGAAAGCTTTTCTTTCGCTTCCGCAAGCATATTCTCAGACGGATCGCACAGGGTAAACTTTACATCATCCCTAAGTTCCAGACACCTCTGTGCCAGTGTACCTGTTCCGCTGCCTGTATCCAGCCAGTCCGGATTCTTAAAACCCATTGCCCTTACAAGATCTATGATCTGACCATGGAACTCGCTGTAATACGGCAGTACATTTATGATTTTATCATCATATATTCCTGAATTATATGCGGACCTGTTGTCGTTCATTTTTCCCTTTCTGCCGCTTTGCGGCATCAACTTTTCTCCTCTACAAACATTCCCGTCAGTAACGGGACTTCAAAACGGCTTGTAAATAGTTCACACTTACAAAGGAATGCATAGAATACATGCCGTCCATGTCCGGACAATGATTCGTAATTCCCCTGCCCCTTTGAAAGTATCACATCAGCTTCATCCAATGCAGTCCTTGCTTCCAATGGCATCATTTCATAGATAGTTCCCGCAATTGCATCTCCGTTTGAAACGATCTCTGCCACTTTATCAAGTCCGGTATAATGCGCATCATCCTCTGTGGCATCATTAAGCACTTCCCTGCCCCGCACCAGCGCCTTTACCGTAAGCTGTGGAAATCTCTTCTTAAGCTGTTCTATCATCAGCCTGTCCAGAACCACCTCGCCACAGTTATCACATACAAGAAGGAAGTTTTTTCCCGCTTCACATGTCTTTATAAATGACTCGTAAACCGGTATATCCCTTTCATGCAGTTCAGTATCTTTAAAGAGCTTCATAAATTCATTCTGATCCACATGATTCATGGCTCCGAAATCAATATAGTTACCGATCCTGGACATGATAAGGGCCTTAGCCAGCGGATCCGCAGAATTCTCTATTTCGCTCCGCAGGTCATTCTCCATCCCCAGGACCAGATCATTGTATTTCTTCTTTATATCCTTATAATCTGCACCCTGACCAAAATATTTCATATGGGCTTTATTAAAGAGATAAACCATATAGGGACTTGTGTCATCTTCAGCCCTGTTATCCAGAATAGCCCTTACTTCAGCAAGGTACTCTGCATTATCCGACTTATTCGCCTGTTTGTCATACAGGCACTTGGCACAGCTTTCTGATATACGCATGTTTTTGTTTTCCCCTCCTTAACAATGCTGCATTTGAATAATCTCTGTATTAATATCCATTTAGACATAATACAATAAAATCAGCAAACACAAAAGACATCAGTATTCAGACAACTGAAAAAGGCACCTGAGAGTATCATTACTCTCAAGTGCCTTACAATCATTATTACTCAACCGGAAAGCAGGCTTCCGTTACATACTCTTCCGGATTCTGTGTCTGTGCAGGGCTTACATGATAAATATTGAACATAGGCCCATTCATCTTGTATCCGTTTTCCTTGATCCACGCAACGAGAGTTGCATAAGCATCACCCATCTGGTCATAACTTCCCTTGATGATACAGCTTGCAACCTTGACTGCGGGAATGGTCTTGAATTTCACGTGCTCTGTATCCTCATATTTTCCCTTCACAGCCATTGAAACAACTATCTCTACATTTTCCTCTTTGTACTCACCGTCAAGGAATTCTGCTACCGCATAGCATGGGTCTGCGGGAACCAGCTTATCCCTGCATTCTCCCATCATGCTCCAGGCTAATCCCTCATCCTCATAACGGGGAACTATCATATGTACAGTGGCTGCATACCTTTCCGGTATTGTTTTTACATTAACATCAAAACTCATGTTTTGCTCCTTTCTAAGCCTCTTTCGGGCTGTATCCAGAAGCATCAGCTTATACTCCGTTTCTTTCGCCTGCTCGGTTAATTCATTCTGTCTTGCAGTCAGAAAAACATCGAGCTTTTCCTTATCGTCATAGATTTCAAGGATACGCGTAATATCCGCCAGGGCAAAGCCCATGTCCTTAAGTGCAGTGATCCTTGCGACAGTGAATAACTGTTCCTCGTGATAGTACCTGTAACCGGTAAGATCATCAATTTCTGCCGGCTTCAGTAAGCCGATATCATCGTAGTGGCGAAGCATCCTGATACTTACTCTGGATAATTTTGAAAAATCTCCTATTTTAAGCATTTATCCAACCTCCATGGATGTCTTTTTTGAGCTCACTACTACCTTAATCCCTACCATAATGTGAGAGTCAATACTATTTTTAAAAAATTTTTATCAAATATAACGAAACCTTTCTGATTCCAATCCATATTATTCTATATCGATAATCTCATAACCTGAATCCGTAATATGGACTATGCCCTTCTTCCCCATCCCTTTCGCTTTAAGCAGGGCATCATCTAATGACATTTGCTTATCATTATCTGTCTGATTCATAAAATATCTGTTTTCTTCAATCTCGCCCCGATATGAGTAACAGATACCGTCCCGGCAGTATGATGCATTAATAACGCCAATGCCTGACATAGCAGGAAAGACATAGCATGCCTGCCTTGCATCATCAAAAACCTGATCAACCACCGAATCTTCATCAATATAAACTGTATATCTTTCCGGCTCTTTGTCAACAATCCCCCTGATTTCAAGCAATAAACTGCTTAAATCAGTTGCATGTTCATCCGTTATAACTGACAGCGGATCATCTGCCTTATTTGTATACGCAAAAAAAATGCACCAGCAAAAGCATACTGCGCATATTGTATATTTTAAAATTCCTTTCGTACACTTTTTAAAATTCAGATAATTATTTCCGCATAGCAGAACCATCGCAGGGATTTCAACAAAATATGAAAAATATACTGCACTACCACCATCTATTTCAATAAAAAGTCCCGGCATAAAAGCCATTATACAAATAAGAATTACAGCCTCTGTCCAAACAGTTTTGTGCTTATTCTTTACAATATCTAATAAAACGAAAATTACCGGCAGAAAAAGCAAAAGCAGGTAATGTCCCCATATACCAAGGCGGCCTGAACATTTTTCTCCCAATGCCATCCACTTAAATTTTGAAAGCATTCCGTCATCTGAATTGATACCTGACCCATTAAACAAATAAAATGCTGCCATGAACACTACAAGATATATCAGATTGATAATCCAGAATCTCCGTTCCTTCGTCTTAGTGCGAAATATATAATAAACAACTGAAAGCGTAAAAAGAAATCCAACAGATATCTTAGACCATGTAATTATGAAAATAAGAAATGGAATTGCAATCAGCAGAAGTATTCCAGTATTCTTCCTGCTCCCCAACGACTTTAACATCTTAAAAATTAAAGCATAGCCGAAAAAAGCCAAAGAATTCGCTATCAAAAATGACTCGCTTAAAATATAGCTTGTTTTCCAGACACCATAGCGGTTTAAAACAGAAGCAGAAATCCCCCCTGCAATAAACAGAATAACAACCATTATGTCCGGAAAACTAATCTCACGCTCATCGGTAAAATAGTCCCTTGCAGAAAGAATGGCCACAAGAATTGCTAACAAATATAAAGGAATAAAAATGGATGGAAAGAAAAAGCAGTATGCCACAAGCGTAGGCATCCCCATAATTCTTGAAACACAGCCCATTAGCATATGACTGAATGTGTGATATTTCAGATAACTTTCATCATTTAGCAGCGTTGATGCATAAGGAAAATGTTTGTAGCTTTCTGCAACAGCTCCATGAAACAGGGAATCCAAATGCTGAGTTCCATTATCAATTTTCTCTAAGGGTGCTAAGGATAAATACCCTTTCCCCCATACTGCTGAAGAAACATATAAGCCTATAAACATTCCTGCCAAAAGCATTAAAACAGCAGGAGCCTTTATGCAAAAATCAGCATTTGGATTTTTATAAATCCGTCTCTGATCTATGGCAAAAATACATAACCAGAACACTGTAACAGCCACAGCAACAATAACTGTCCTTGTTCCATAAACCATATTGGTTAATGAAATACCGCTTACAATGTATGCGGTTAATACTAATGATACCAAGCACGGAAAGATTGCTATAGATGTGCTTCGTTTTATTAATTTATCCCAAACAACAGACATGTTCTCAATCTTTTCTTTGAGCTTTCATGGCAACCTTCCGGTCATACATGGCTTTATCAGCTTTCCTGAAGACATCTTCCACATTCTTGTCTGTGGCCTCATCATATGTGGCATATCCTATTGCGGCAGATATCTTTTCCCAGGGCTCCAGCTCGCTGTCGTTCTGCATTTCTTCCAACTTGCTGTTGAATTCATCTATAAGCCGGTCTATTTCGCGCAAGTCATTGTTCTTCAGCACTATCACAAACTCATCCCCGCCGACACGGAATACCGGGGAATGGTCAAAGGTCACACAGACAAGCTTACAAAGCCGGATAATTGAAAGATTGCCCTTTTCGTGGCCGTAGGTATCGTTTGTCTTCTTTAAAAAGTTGAGGTCAACCATAGCAAGGCCGAATTCTTTAAAGCCCGCAGCAAGCTCATTCTCCAGCCGCTGTACTTCACCGTCATAAGCAGTCTTGTTCCTTATTCCGGTCAGTGTATCTTTAACCGCCAGTGCCTGAAGCTTGCCCGCAATTTCCTCTGACTCCTTCAGTGCTACCTTTGTGTCTATCAGCTTATTAATGTTCAGGTTCATGTCCGCTTCCATCTGTTTCATGGAAGAAAGCAGCTGCGAGATTTCATCATGGGTATTTATCTGTATTTTTTCAAAAGCGTGGTGTATCACATCATTATTCTCGGAACAGTAGTTCTTTGCCGTATCCGAAAGTGCCATCACAGGCTTTATGACATTTTTGCTGACATACCATAAAGTAATGGCAAGCAGAAGAATTGTCAGGCATAGCATCACTATCGTGATAGTTATGACATATCCCCGTTCCTTTGTCTTAATCTCATTCATGGATATATCAACACCAATAAAAGGTACAACCTCGCCCTCAGACTTTACAGGATAAGCAGTGGTAACCAGCCAGCCGTAAACATCCTCATTGGTTATGGTTGCAGGGATCATGGAATTATTTTCATCGGGCCATATGCCGTCATCAAAAGAATCCACGCATCCCGGCGGACATGCATCCACATAATCCCCATCAACTACATAAATGGCATGCATGACTTCAGGCCTGTAGACAAGGACATAAATACAGTCCACTTCAAATATGTCCTGATATACGCGAAGCTGCTTTATCAGATCCTGATATTCCGGAAGCTCTTCTATGCTCGAATATTTCGACATATACGAATTCCATTCATCAGAGCCCCATTCAGAACTGGAAACCACACCGGATCCGTCACCGTAAATTTCCATAACGGCTTCAGATACATAACATATCTCATCCTTATCAAGGGAAGCTACCACCGCTTCGGCAATCTGCTCGGCTTTATCCTCGTATTCCTTATCAACAATATCCGAAGCTATTCTGTTCACTGCAAGGATTGCAACAAGACCTGTAATAATACAGATCATAATGACGCCGATGGTCAGTTTTATCTTAAGGGAAATAAAATTTTCTTTCATTCTCCGATGTAACCCCCTTCCCACTGGAATATTTTAACAAAAATATAGGATTTTTTCCATGTCGGCCATTCCACACATCCATCCTTTTGGACGACTACACTATTCTCTTCCCGCCGAATGCATGAATCGTTCTTGTTCCTTTTTTTACTCTTCCATGATGCGGAACACCTTTAGGAACCAGTAATTCTTCTCCTGAATGCAGTATATGTTCCTCGCCATTAAATATCTCAACATATTCACCCGATACGCAGAGTACATACTCGTCAAACTCATGGACATTCTCTTTTGATTCCCTGTCTGAGAAATAGGTCCAGAAACATATCTGGCTCCCGTCTTTTCCCTCATAATAATAGCCGTCAATATCAGGGGTATTCTGCTGACTGCCATCGATGTGATTCATATAGCTTTTCATAAATTCCGGAAAATCCTGCATAACAGCCTCCTTTATTCAGATTTAAATAACAGTTTCGGTTTAACAATATAGATAATAAACGGAACCCATATAATGCAGTCTAAAATAAAGCAAGCAACCATATTTGCCTGTACAAACTTTGTAAGTACGTCATCAGCAGTAAGCATTCCGTTTACCGAAAGTTTCAGCGATCTGAAATTTATAACTGTAAGCATCACAACTGATACCCCACGTATAACAGAAAATATGATCCTGTTCGGCTGCTTCGTTCCTATTACCAGAAAAACCCATGCCGCAATGATGGGAAACCAGGTCCAGTTGCATCTCAGAACCTCCCACAAACTTTCGTAGGTATGTATCAGCAGATAATTCAGTATCTGACGGCCAATCTGACAGACACAATAAACCAGCGTGATCACTGCCGGAATCCTGACGGCATCACTGTTCCTCCAAAAGCGTACAAACCATATAAGAGCTACAGCCAGTTCAAAATACCTCATAACGATCGTCACCATCATCAGGAATCCGTAAGGTAAATTTGACCGCATAATGTCTGCGTACTCGCTGAAAACGAAAAACGGTGTGGCAAAGGTATCAATTGTAACAGTCAGAATATATACCAATGCTATTATCAATACTATTTTTCCAAGTGTGGTCTTTTCATTTCTCATTTATGTATTCCAAAACCTTTCTGATGTTTTCTTCTTTCGGAATAATGACATTAATATCCACTTCCGGATGATCCCCGACATATGAGATAAGGAACTCCAGCAGATTGTCCTTTGTCTCCATATAGTCATCTATTATCACCTGGTCGCTGTACCCCAGTTCCTTAAGTATGATCGCTGAAACCACACCGGTACGGTCCTTTCCCGCGTTGCAGAAATACATCACATTGCTGTCTGCATTCATTATCACATCAATGATCTTTTTCATCTGCGCATCTATCATACAGATATATGAATCTGCTACAGTTTCCGGCGTACTCGGTGCCCCGCCACCACCGGTTACAGGCAAATGATAATAGTTGAAGCCTTTCTCCGTTTCAAGTCTGCAGGGCCTGCCCGTAAATTCACTCTCTTCACGCAGGTCGACTATAGTCGTGATGTTATTTTCCCTAAGCCACCGTACTTCCTCAACGGAAAGTTTCCCCGGGAAATCGCTTCTGACATACCTCATGCCGACTGTAGGCAGAGCTCTTGTATTCAATGTTGACTGTAATAATGACCCCATCACTTCAGCACCCACGCAAAGGCCTTCGCAGTCCGCAGGCCGGCATCAGTAAAATGATTGCCGGGATTCCATTCAAGGACCGTATTTATCCCCCTGTCCCTTAATAACGTTTCTGTTTCCCCTATCCTGTCACCGACGGATGCCATTACAGGATTTTTTGCCTTTTCTTCCCTGTCACCCAAGCTTAAGTAAACAGATTCAGTTTTAATTTCATGTTCCTTCATATAATCTGTAAATCCCGGAAACCATACTGACGGAGATGCAGCTGCCACAGCTTTGAATATATCAGTCTGATAAACTGACCACAGAGCAAACAGCCCTGCCAGGGAATATCCGCCTATATAATAACTTTTGCTTTTATCACCGGTGCACTGTAAGACGCGCTCCAGTGTTTCTTCTGCCGCCCCTCTAAATCCGTCTTTGCCGAATACCGGCGGGGCCTGCCAGGGTGAAAGATCATCATTCCAATTCCGTACCTTAAGACAGATCAGGCAGAAATCCTTATCAGTAAGCTTCCTTATTTCTGCTATTTCAGACTCAATATCCTTAAGACTGTGCCCATCCACCATCTGTATCAGCACCGAGCCTGAATCCGGATTGCCAAATGTATATGCTTCCGATTCCATTTTTATAATTCCTCTATCCACGAGAAAAACTTATCCAGTCCCTTGTTTTCTTTTCTGCTCTCTAAGAACATGCCTGCGGTGTACCAGGAATGAGTATTCTTTTTATCAACTACGCTGTACAGTTCGCAACTGTTTCCCACGCTCTTTGCCTTTCTTGCAAAATCCTCGGCACAGGCATACTCTATCAGCCCGTCATGCCTGCTCTGAATTAAAAGCATAGGAATATGGTTTTCGGACATCAGTACCAAAGGCTCGCCTTTACGCCTGTCATACCCCTTCTTAAAAAGCTGGTCCAGCAGAAGGCTTAGGGTAAGGCCCTGATCACTTCTGAAGCTGTACGGTCCGCCTGAACCAATATATCCGATGATCCCTGAAATATCAACATTGCACTTCTCCCGGATCTTTTTTGAATAGCACATAAGGGATGTTAAATGCGCCCCTGCCGACGGTCCGGCTACAACAAGCTTTGATGTATCGATATTTCTGCTTTTCAGGTATTTAACAGCCGCATTAAAGCCCCTGCAGACATCCTTTATCTGGCAGGGATATTTATATTTCGGTGACAGCCTGTAGCCTATGGATACCATTCTGTACCCCTCTCCGGCTATGCACTGTCCGACATAATCAAAAAACCTCGGGGTACCGGCATTCCAGCCTCCGCCATGAACCCAGATGATGACTTTATCGCTTATGACTCTGTCCGGTTCATAATAAAGGAAATACTGGTCCTTGTTCCTGCCGTAACTGACCTGCTTAGGTGCAAAACGCTTCTTCACCTGAAACATCCTGTAATACAGTCCGAAATAACTCAGGCTCTCGCGCATATAATCGTTCATTTTTATTCCCCCCCCAATGCAGAAAACTTATTAAATTATATCATTAAACGCGCTTTAATTTAATGCAAACAGGGCAGATCACAGTTTCAGTCCTGTAATCTGCCCCGTCAATTTTTTCATAATGTCACATCATGCCAGCAGCTTATATCGCTCTTTAGCCGAAGATTCCGCCTGATGTAGGAAGGGGTATGGTAAGCATATATATGAATGCGATAAGCAGACATACTACGCTTATTATCAGTACTACCACCTTATTGGTCCTGTTCTTGAACACACCTACGATACCAAGCAGGAACAGTACAACGCTGTATATTACAGTAACAAGTGAGAACTTATCACCGTTTGCATTATCCTCCTGGCCCTGTGCCAACACTTCTTCAGATTCAGCTAAAACATTGAATGAATCCTCAAAGTATGAATTTACGAATTCCTCATTCACAAAAGGTGATGTGATAGCCTTGCCGCTTTCATCATTGAGCCAGTTGAGTATGTCATCTATGTCACCATCACCATCACCAAACGTATAAGAATCATATCCTATAAGCTCGGCCATCTCATCAGTAAGGTTATCGTAGCAAAGCCACTGCAGTTTCCATACATTTTCCGAAAGAGCATCCTCGTCACCTATTGAATCGGCATAAAGAATTGCCACCTCATATTCGGATATCTGATTCCATATCTCCTGGTCCTGTGCCATTCTCTGAACAGCCTCATTGTATCTTGAGTTACCGTCGCTGGCTATGTTGTTACTCTTTGCATAGTTTGTAGCCTGGTTTCCGCCATGGATGGATCCCACATAGCTTGCCCAAGCTGTAAGCAGCGCGGTAATACCTAACAGGATTACCGTGATTATCTCAATGGCATTTTCACTTAAGAAAGGTTTCTTCTCCTTGGCAGGCTTTGCTTCCTCTGTCTTTACTTCTTCCTTTAATTCCTCTTTTACTTCTTCACTCATTTTTCTTCTCCCTCTTGTTTTGTTGCTTTTTTTATGCCTGACAGACTTACAGCAGCTCTGCTATAAGCCTAATAAGACTCTCTGTTTTTTCCCAGCCAAGACAGGGATCTGTTATGGACTTGCCATATACACCTTCACCTATCTTCTGTGCACCATCCTCGATATAACTCTCGATCATAAGTCCTTTTACGATCTTCTTTACATCATCGGAATGCCTTACGCTGTAAAGCACATCCTTGGCTATCCTTATCTGCTCCATATACTGCTTGCCGGAATTTGCGTGATTGGTATCCACAATGACAGAAGGATTTGCAATATCTTTGTCCGCATATGCCGCAGCAAGATTGATAAGGTCTTCATAGTGGTAATTCGGATGGCTTCTTCCAAATTTATCCACGGATCCCCTTAAGATAGCATGTGCCAGGGGATTTCCCGGGGTCTGCACTTCCCACCCTCTGTACTGGAATCTCTGGGGGTTCTGTGCCGCAATGATCGAATTAAGCATTACGCTTATATCACCGCTGGTAGGATTCTTCATGCCTGCCGGTATTCCCAGCCCGCTGGAAACCAGCCTGTGCTCCTGATCCTCAACAGAACGGGCGCCTATGGCAACATAGGATAAAAGATCCGAAAGATACCTGTGGTTTGAAGGATATAGCATTTCCTCCGCGCAGGTAAAACCAGTCTCCTTTACGATGTTGCTGTGCATCTCCCTGATTGCCACTATACCAGCCAGCATATCCTCGTTTCCTTCCGGATTAGGCTGGTGAAGCATGCCCTTGTAGCCAAGTCCTGTAGTACGGGGCTTATTGGTATACACTCTGGGGATTATAAAAATCTTATCCTTGACATCATCAGCAACCTTCTTAAGACGCTGCATATAGTCAAGAACAGCCGGTTCATTATCAGCCGAACAAGGACCGATTATAAGCAAAAACTTATCTGACTTTCCTGTAAAGATATCAGCGATCTGTTCGTCCCGCTCTTTCTTTACCGCTGCCACCTGTTCCGGAATAGGATATTCTTTCTTTAATTCCTCCGGCGTAGGCAGTTTCTTTATAAACTCCATCTGCATATCCATAGTCGCAATTCTCCTGTCAAAAGCACAGCCCTGCAAACAGCCAAGGCTGCTCCAAACAAATCCAATCAATTATAACTAATAAAATGTCCCTACACAAGCAAAAACTTCAGGCTTTTTCGTTATGCTTTATGGCCGCCTATCTGCTTGTTACGGTCTCTTGCCGTAGCCCCTTCCTCCAGGTTCATTCCCTTAAGTATCACATTGCGTCCGTACTTCTTCTGAACCCCCAGCATGGCTTTCTGCAGTTCCAGCTCCTTTAATTCCTTCTGTTCTTTCTCCGCTTTTTCCTCAGACTCCGTAATATCTGTCAGTGACAGCTGCTTATACTGAGATTCCTGCTCAACCTTTACATCCCTGTCAACAATATGTTCCATTACCACATATATCTTTCTTACTAACAGCTTATTGTCCACTATGCGGTCGTAAAGCAGCTCAACAGCCTTGGTTATGCTGCTTGAAGAAGATGTATATCCATCAAGATTCTCCGATCCGTGTGCCGGCTTGGGAACCAGCCTGCCATAGTAGTCCTTCCCTATAGGGCCTTTATACTCTTTCTTTCTTGCAGGATCCAGAAGGTTGTCCACATCATAGATTACAGTCAGCACTACCTGGTCTGTCACAAGCTCCTTCGCTACTAGATCCTGGCTTAAGGAATCTGCCATCTCCTTTGCGATAAGCCGGCCTTTCTCAGCTGTATATGCTTCCTGCAGCACCTGACCCACGCTTAAGCTGCTGCTCTTAGGCTGATAGCTTTTCGCATCTTCTATGGTGCAGGGTTCCCACCCCCATGCGTGATCTATCAATAGCTCTGCATTTACACCGAACAGCTTATACAGCAGGTCTTCGTTATAATACTCCCCCTTATCACCTGTTGAACAAAGTGCCACATCTCCCATAGTACTCATTCCATGAGATTTTAATTTTTTTGCTGTCCCCGGTCCCACACGCCAGAAATCAGTAAGCGGCCTATGGTTCCATAGCGACGTCCTATAGCTTTCCTCATTCAGCTCTGCAATACGGACACCGTCCTTGTCCGCAGGGATATGCTTTGCGGTTATGTCCATGGCAACCTTTGCCAGGTACATGTTCGTGCCAATACCTGCCGTTGCTGTTATATGAGTTTCCGCTAAAACATCCTGTATCATGCGCCTGGCCAGCTCATGGGCTGTCATTTTATAAGTATCCAGGTAATGGGTCACATCCAGAAAAACCTCATCCACCGAATATATCAGCATGTCTTCCGGTGCTACATATTTAAGATAAATAGAATTGATCTTTTCACTGGTATCCAGATAAAGTTTCATTCTGGGCGGAGCGACTATATAGTCCAGTTCCAGGGTCTTATCAGCATCAAGCTCCGGCGCATTGAAAGAGCGGCCTGAAAATGCGCCGCCTGCCGCCCTTAGCCTTGCCGCATTCACTTCCTTTACTTTCTGGACCACCTCAAAAAGCCTGGCCCGCCCCGGTATGCCGTAAGCTTTCAGAGCCGGAGAAACAGCCAGGCATATGGTCTTTTCAGTTCTTGATGAATCAGCTACAACAAGATTGACTGTCAGGGGATCCAGATCCCTGTCTGCAGCCTCAACTGAAGCAAAGAAACTTTTTAAGTCTATAGCAATGTATGTACGATCTTCTTTTGACATATAATAATTATTATTCGAATTCCGTCAGTCCAGTCTTCCGCCTATCCTGCCGCCCCCTATGACAGTATCCCCGTCATAAAGCACTACGGCCTGTCCCTTTGTTATGGCGCGCTGGGGTTCATCAAATACCACCTCTATACGGTCACTGTCGGTCTGGCGCACAACGCATGGCTGTTCCTTCTGCCGGTATCTTATCTTAGCGGCACACCTGATTTCCCCCTCTATCTTCGGCGCGGAAATGAGATTAAGCTCTGTGGCATACAGCCCTCTTGCAAACAGTCCGTCACCATGAGAAAGAATTACCCTATTGCTAACTGTATCAAGTCCCGTCACATAATACGGGCTTTCCGCTGCGATACCCAGTCCCTTTCTCTGGCCTATGGTGTAATGAATCACGCCTTTATGTCTTCCCAGCACATTTCCCTCAGCATCCACGAAATCACCGGCCTCATATTTCTTCCCTGTATAGTTTTCTATAAACGCCGCATAATCTCCGTCAGGTACAAAGCATATATCCTGGGACTCTCTCTTGTCAGCATTAAGGAATCCGTTTTCAGTCGCTATCTCACGCACCTGCGTCTTGGTAAGCTCCCCCAGTGGGAACACAGTATGTGAAAGCTGGTCCTGGGTCAGGTCATAAAGTACATATGACTGGTCCTTGTCAGCATCAAGGCCTTTTTTCAGGATAAACCTTTCCGAAGGGACATCGTAATCTATGCGTGCGTAATGGCCTGTTACAATTTTTTCCCTGCCACGTTCCAGCGCTGTATCAAGCAGCTTTTCAAATTTCATATACCTGTTGCAGTCAATGCAGGGATTAGGAGTCCCGCCATCTTCATAAGTGTTTACAAAACGCTTTATTATCTTTTCATCAAAAGCATCAGTAAAATTGAGCACAGAATAAGGCATCCCCATTGACGCGGATACTCTCCTGGCATCTGCCACATCCTTATCAGAACAGCAGCTCTTGAAATTGCAGGTGTTTTCCTCGTTATGATAAAGGCGCATGGTCACGCCTTCGCACTCATAGCCTCTCTGTATCATCAGCCATGCAGCCACGGAAGAATCGACACCACCGCTCATGGCTATAAGGGCTGTTCTGTTAATTTTCTTCTCCGTTGTGTTCATCTGCTATCATTACCAGCCTTTCAGCAAGTGCACGGACCGCCATTTCACTTCCATTCAGTCCTCTGCTTAATGTTTCCCTTCTTCCGCCTACGTTTTTAAGCTCAGCCGCCTTCTGGATATCATCATTCATTCCTGACACAGTCCTGAAAAATCCCTCCATTTCTGCATCAGCCTTTGAGATATCATCTTCCAGTTCAGCTGCTGCAGTCCCGCTCTCGGCCCCCTTTTCTATGCAGACCCTTGTCTGGTCCTCAGAAAGCCTGAGCTCGTTCCGTATCCTGATTATCATAAGGGTAAGGGCATCCGTCGTATCAAGTATCTTCTTTGTAAGGCTCTCCATCTCATCTATTGCCGCAACTGCCGCGTAGGTTTCAAAACCGTTCCTGGATATATCCATAGCCGTATTAGTTGCATAAAGGTTAAGCTGGGCCGAAAGGCTCTGCAGTCCAGCCATGTCATTGTACAGGGTCTCCACCAGCTCCGCGGACCTGTCATTCATATCTTCCAGGCTCTCCTGGTCTGTCTTTAGCTCACTGACGTTCTCTGCTATTCCCTTTACCTTCTTTGAAATAGCCTTAAGGCTTTCATCCAGGTCTGCCCTTTCCCTTAATAAAGCATCCCTGTCCTTTGACACTTTATCAAGATAAGGCAAAAGCTTATCCAGCTCATCAAGTAGTTTCTCTAAATCATCATTATTAACCATAATGCCGTTGGCTGCGGCATCCGCAATATCTATACAGTTAACCAGCTCCCTTCTAAGCTGCCCACTCTCGCTTCTAGCCTTGCTGTTTACCCTGCGTAAGTCACTTCGCGTAGTCGAAAGCTTGCTTTCAAGAAGACTATTCTCCTCCTTACGCTGTGACATATTATCACTAAGTGACTGTGCCAGTTTTTCCAGATCACCGTCCGTTGCCGCAATCTCCTTATCCCGGATCATGTTTCGCACGAACCTCTCTAAAGGAGCAAACATATTATTAATTTTCCGGATCAGGAAAAGCACTACTATCAGATAAAGAATCAGGTAGAGCCCCAGCATGACAAGAGCATCCCATACCAGCACACTCGTCTCCGCCCCTGTCAGATAAAGTATCTCCAGTCCGGCAAGATAAATCACACCGAAGGCAATACCGAAGCTTATGCTGATAAGCCGGTTTATCTCATATGCATGCGTTCTTTTTTTATCCTTACCCCATTTTTTCATCTGTTACATTATATTATTTTTTTTATTGAAAACAAAGTAGCCGTGCCCCATAAAAAAGGAGCTGCCACAAAACATTGCAGCAGCCCTTAATTCATATCATATTTATCTTAATCTTGTATGAAAATGATTAGTTGTTGATCAGCTTGTCATTCTCATTGTTCCAGCTGTAAAGCTTTCTGATATCAGCACCGACAACCTCTGAAGGATGCTCAGCAGCTTTCTTCTTCATTGCCTGGAAGTGGATCTGACCATTCTTCATATCCTGGATGAACTCAGATGCAAATGTACCGTCCTGGATATCTGCAAGAACCTTCTTCATAGCCTTCTTGGTATCTTCTGTAACAATCTTAGGACCTGTTACATAATCACCATACTCAGCAGTATTGGAGATTGAATATCTCATTCCTGCGAAACCTGACTGATAGATAAGGTCAACAATGAGCTTCATCTCGTGGATGCACTCGAAATATGCATTCCTGGGATCGTATCCTGCCTCAACCAGAGTCTCGAAACCACACTGCATAAGTGCGCATACGCCGCCGCAAAGAACTGCCTGCTCACCGAAAAGGTCTGTCTCTGTCTCTGTCTTGAATGTTGTCTCAAGAACGCCAGCCCTTGATCCGCCGATACCTGCACCATATGCAAGAGCCTTCTCAAGAGCCTTGCCTGATGCATCCTGGTATACAGCCACAAGACAAGGTGTACCCTTGCCTGCCTGGTACTCAGAACGAACAGTGTGGCCGGGAGCCTTAGGTGCGATCATAGTTACATCTACATCAGCAGGGGGTGTGATAAGACCGAAGTGGATATTGAAACCATGAGCAAACATAAGCATATCGCCTGCCTTAAGGTTGGGTGCGATAGACTCCTTATACATATCAGCCTGCTTCTCATCAGGTGTAAGTATCATGATAACATCTGCCTGCTTTGCAGCCTCAGCAGTCTCAAATACCTGAAGTCCCTGCTCTTCAGCTTTCTTCCAGGACTTGGAACCTTCTCTTAATCCTACGATAACATCAAGGCCTGACTCCTTCAGGTTAAGTGCATGCGCATGTCCCTGGCTGCCATATCCGATAATGGCGATCTTCTTGCCCTTCAGTGCGTCGAGATTACAGTCTTCCTGGTAATAAATCTTGTTTGCCATTGTTTCATTTCCTCCTTGGGTTAATGTGTAATTTATATAGTCGGCTATTCCGAAACCGTCTCGTCGGTTGGGGGCAAGCTGCTACAAACTTAATATAATATGCCCTGCTTCAGTCATCAAACCAGACCACGTCTTCATCGCCTCTGGTAAGACCTGTGATACCTGTTCTTCCTATCTCAAGTATCTTATATCCGTTCAAAAGTTCCAAGAATGCATGGATCTTATTCTGGTTACCGGTGATTTCTACTATCATTGAGGTCTGGCTAACATCTATGATATTCGCCCTGAACACATTGGAAACAGCTATAAGACCTTCCCTGCTCTTCTCGGTAACTTCGACCTTTATCAGGCAGAGTTCCCTGTATACAGAATCGTCCGGATTAAGTACCTTGATATTGCGCACATCCACCAGTTTAGCGACCTGCTTTTCGATCTGCTCAAGGATCTCATCGTCGCCGCTGGTAACTATGGTTATACGAGTAAAGCGGGGATCTGCTGTCACGCCCGCAGTGATACTTTCAATATTGTAGCCGCGTCTTGAAAAAAGACCGGCAATACGGCTGAGAACGCCAGATGTATTATCTACAAGAAGCTGAAATACTTTTTTATTCATTTGAGTTTTCATCTGCGGTGCTGCCTGCGAAGTCATTTTTGCCTCCTGAAAAATCTTTCTGTAAAACAAATACAGAGAAGAGTATACCAAAAAATATCATTTACTGCAAAAAAATTTCAAATTCTTATTTTGCTCAGTCTTCCATGCATTTCTGAAGAGCAAGGGTTCCGGTGCGGGCCACTTCCACTATGCTGACCTGGGCCAACATGCTTATCATGAGCTGTATCTTTTCCGGTGTGCTGCAGATCTGCAGCATCATAAGATTTTCAGACATATCAACGATCTCGGCCCCCATCACCTCACAGATCTCCATTATCTCACGCCTGTTGGTCTTATTATACTTAACCTTCATAAGCATAAGTTCCCTTGTGATAGCCCTGCTCTCATCAAAGGTCTTAACCTTTATGACATCCAGTTTTTTATTAAGCTGCTTTTCAATCTGCTCTAATGTCTGCTCAGAACCGCTGCTCAATATGGTCATCATTGACACATGGCTGTCATCTGTCTCGCCCACTGCAAGCGAGTTAATATTATATCCTCTCCTGGAAAAGAGTCCTGCCACTTTCCAGAGAACACCGCTTCTGTTTTCAACCAGTACTGAAAAAATCCTTTTCATATGCACTGTCCCTCCTTAAACCAGATCCATGGGGTCTATCAGGCACTCACAAAGACATGAATCCTCATCTGCCAAAAATCCCTCTATCTGCTTTTCCGCATCTTCCATATCTGCTATCAGCATATATTTCATATCGTAAGCCTTTGCAATATGTTCAAGATCCGGCTCTTTATTCAGTTCAACCATTGCATAACGGTCCTTTAATGAAAAATGCTGGTACTGACGGACCATTCCCAGATAGCTGTTTCTCATTACGACTATCTTAACCTTTATGCCGTACTGCTTCATGGTGGCAAGCTCCATCATTGACATCTGGAAAGAACCGTCACCGCAGACTGCAACAACCTGCCTTCCCGAAGATGCATACTTTGCTCCTATGGCTGCAGGAATTGAATACCCCATTGTTCCCATGCCGCCGCTGGTTAAGAACCTTCCGTTTCTCACGATATGATTTCTGCAAGACCAAATCTGATTCTGTCCCACGTCAGCCACATAAACTGCATCATCTTCCATCTTCTGTGAAAGCATTCTTACAAAAGCTGCCGGATCCACATACCCCGGGTGATCAGGCCTTATGACCTTAAGGTCTTTCTTGTAGCCGTCCAGTTCCTTTATCCATGCGGCATAATCACCGTCTATCTCGTATTCCGCCATATCAGCAAGAATATGTCCCGCGTCACCGACGATAGGAATGGTGGCACCGGCATTCTTTCCTATCTCCGCCGGATCCACATCAATATGGACGAGAACCGTATTCTCCGTGAGCACTTCTGTCTGATTGACTGCCCTGTCAGCTACCCTTGCGCCTATCATGACGATCATATCAGCTTCACGCATCGCCCTGTTGGCTGCAGGAGATCCGTTATTTCCTACCATTCCGTAATACAGATGATGTTCCGTAGGCAGCACGCCTATTCCCATCATTGTGGAAACAACCGGTATCTGGTACTCCTCCACCAGCTCTTTTAACTTAGCTGCCGCATCGCCCAGATGGATGCCGCCGCCTGCACAGATAAGGGGCTTCTTTGCCTTTTCAAATTCATTGATAACCTTCTTTATCTGAAGCGCATTGCCCTTGACGGTAGGCTTGTAGGTACGGAGTTTCACCTCATCGGGATACTCGAATTTCCTGATCTCTGCCTTCTGGACATCCATGGGGAAGTCGATAAGCACAGGGCCGGGACGGCCTGAATTGGCTATATAAAAAGCCTCTTTCACGATCCTGGGGATCTCATTGGGATCCTTTACCAGGTATGAGTACTTTACAAAGCTTTCCACAGCGCCGGTGATATCAGCCTCCTGGAAAACATCAGAACCGATAAGCTCTGAGCTTACCTGACCTGTTATGCAGATCATAGGAATGGAATCGGCAAAAGCCGTAGCTATGCCTGTAATAAGATTGGTCGCACCCGGGCCGGATGTCACGGCACAGACTGCAGACCTTCCCGTCACCCTTGCCATGCCGCTTGCCATATGTGCAGCGTTCTGCTCAGTCCGAACCAACACAGTTTCTATTTCCGAACTATAAAGGGCATCATAAAAAGGACATATAGCCACGCCGGGATACCCGAATACACTCTTAACTTTTTCCTGTTCGAGACATTTTACCAGAGCCTCAGCACCGTTCATCTCGCCACCTCCCGCATACTTGAATAATTAAATGAGTTGTGATAAATTCACTTAAGTAAAACTTAACGGTAAATCAAAAACTGTTCATAACAGTTAAAATACATACATTAAAGGACTATTATATCATGAAATTCAGCCTTAACCCAGAAAAAACATCAAAAAAGGGGCAAAAAATCCTCCCCATTATGCTTGTATTCATACTTGTAACACTTATGACAGGCTGCTCAAATAAAAAGGATGTTGAAAACTATACTGCCAATATGACCACCTTTGTTTCAAATGTCGAAAAGCTGTCGGTTTCAATAAATGCCATTGATCCGCAATCCGACGGTGCTACAACTGACCTGCTCTCCTACCTGGACTATATGGACCAGACATTCTCCCAGATGGCAGATGTAAAGCCGCCTAAGGGATATGAAAGCGTATCTGATATTTCTCGCAGCGCAGCCACTTCCATGCGCAATGCGGTTCAGCTCTATCATGAAGTATATGAGGCTGAGACATATGATGAAGAGAAAGAGGCCCAGGCAAGGGCAAGCTACAACTACGCCTTCGAATGTCTCACCCAAATAAGCGACATCCTGCAGAGTAAACAGTAGCTTTTAATTCAACGATTCCTCCGACTCCCCAGTGTCCGGTACAATTCCGTCATCGATATCATCATCCGAAAGCTCATCAAATGAATCCCCTGCCTTCCTTGAGAGCACGCGGCGCATCTGTTCAATCATTCCCGGATACCTTGTGGACTGGAAATCTTTTACCGCCATCAGATAATGTGCTTCAACTTCTACAATCTTCTTATTCACACCCTTGGCCATTACCACAAGTTTCTGTCCCCTGCGGACCATACGGAATTTTTTAAGCTTTCCGGCCTTTGAATTGATCTTGTCCAGCTGCTGCTCCGAATACTTGTCTATGGCATCATAAATCTCTTTACACTTCTTATTCAGATTGCACATGCTTATGGTAGTAAATACCGCATCGCTTAAGAATACAATCCATATTGCTATGGATGCGTAATACCGTACCTCAGGCGGTATCTGAGCCATGAACCTGACCACAGCCGGATGATAAAGCTTTATCAGGAATAAAATGGCAAGGCCGAAGAATACTCCGGAAGGGACGCTTATTCTTCCGTTTATATTCAGCGGATATGCACTGTAGTCCCAGTACCTGGCATTGAAAACCTTCTCAAGCACCCAGCTTGTTATATACTCTACCGCACAGACCGTAAGTGATGAGACTATCATTATCTTCACCGGCGATTCTATGCCTCTCAGGAGATAAAGATTCAATATAGAGACCACCGCATAAATCGGACAGTAAGGCCCTATAAAGCAGCCCCTGTTCATAAGCTTTCCCTGCTCAGCTATTGAATATACAGTTGACTCGTATATCCATCCCGTAAAGCTGTAAATAAGCATTGCGATGGTAAGCTGGGGAAAATCCATTCCGCATACCATAAACGGCGAAAGTGAAACACCCTCCGATAAATAACCCAATATCATAACCTTAAGTCCTCCAGGGGAACCGCCCCATAATGGTTTCTCTTGTTGCACATATCTTATCCGCCAGACAGAGGATAAGCCCCTCCTTTGTTTCAGGCGGCATGGGCGTCAGCGGAAACATGTGATGCTTTATCATATCAGACTCGATATGACTTAAATCAAAATCCTTCTTTGCCTGCAGGAATGCTTTATGGGGATGGGTAAACCCATGAATCATATTTGCCATGGATTTCTCATGCCAATCATAAAGAAAATAGTCATGAAGAAGAGCGCCCCTGATAAGGGATTTCTCATCAACATTAAGACCGAACTTTACCACAAGGAAATATGCGGTATATGCCACCATAATGCAATGCTCCTTAACCGTGGTATCACCGTGCTGAATGAAATTAGTCATATCGTCAAAACGGGAATCCCTGCGGGTTTCTGCAAGCACACTTTTGAATGTCTTCAGATTTTCAGGCGGAAGATGCCGTATGAAAAGATTCTTTAACTTCATTTTTCTTCTTTCCTCACGACTTCGCCGCTCTTTTTAAATATGCTATTCTCATGTATCACGCCGCGGACACATGATGTGGGATAAATATTGCTATGTCTCCCTATTACAGAGCCGGGATTCAGTACTGAATTGCAGC
Source organism: Lachnospiraceae bacterium AB2028 (assembly GCA_000621425.1). Lineage (GTDB taxonomy): Bacteria > Bacillota > Clostridia > Lachnospirales > Lachnospiraceae > NK4A136. The sequence continues at coordinate 261,267 of KK211275.1, read as the reverse complement.
CCACTTCCACAAAGTCTCCCAGCATTGCGCCGAACTTCTTAAGGCCGGTCTCTATGCGGTCCTCTCCGTCCTTTACAACCACCAGGGTCTTGTCGCTCTTTACATTGGATGTGATGGAGCCGGCACCCATATGCGACTTATATCCAAGTATCGAATCACCCACATAATTGTAATGGGGCACCTGGACATTATCAAAAAGTATCACATTCTTAAGCTCTGTGGAATTACCAACTACGCAGTTCTTTCCTACGATAGCATTGCCCCTTATGAAAGCACAGTGCCTTACCTCAGCCTCTTCGTCAATTATAAGGGGACCGTTAAGGTATGCAGACTCGAAAACCTTGGCACTTTTGGCTACCCATATGTTTTCGCCTCTTTTTTCATATTTTTCCGGATCCAGGCTCTCGCCCAGCTTAACGATAAATGCACCTATCTCCGGCAGCACTTCCCAGGGATATTCCTTTCCTTCAAACACATCTGCCGCTATGGTTTTAGTAATATCATAAAGATTAGCGATCTTTGCACTTTCCATCTATTCATTCCTCCTGCTTTTTCTTAGCTTTTGTTTTTGACTTTCCTTTATCCTTCGTATTTCCAGCATCCTTATAAAATGATGCGGCATAATCAAAGCATTTGTACAAGGTCGAAGTATTCGTCAATCCCTTGACCTTCTCCGTATTGTTCCTTACAAATTCATTCAGCTTTACAGTATAATCATTTTTCCCAAGCTCTCCCTCTGTAACCTGGGAAAGCCCCTTCTCCCAGCTGGCGGTCAGCGTGGGATTCAGCATTGCGCCTATGGAATACCTGACCACATCAAAGACCATTTCCCCTTTAAGCGTAGGCGTAATTATCTGGGTCTTTTTGTTAAGGGCAAGATACTCCTCTTTATTTATCAGCTTGTCCAGTATTTCAGCCCTGGTAGCACTGGTGCCGATTCCTGAGCCCTTTATCTGGGCACGCATTTCTTCATCCTCGATTAGCTGTCCCGCATTCTCCATAGCTAAGATCAGGCTACCGGAATTATAGCGTTTAGGCGGTGATGTCTCACCTTCCTTTATATCGTGGCCTGAGCACTCCGTCTCCGTTCCTGCCTTGAGTCCGTCCAGAACTTTTAAGAACTCCGGATCACAGCCATACTCAGCCTCATCATTATCAGAGTTATCTGATTTCTTTCCTGCAGTATCATCGGCCCCGCTGTTTTCATCCGCTCCGTTATTTTCCTTTTCAGCACTATCGGCAGGGTTATTTTTAAAGAAACTGTACTTCATTACTACCCCGAAACCTTCGCTTTCCATCACCTTGAAACTTGCGAAAAAAGTCTCCTTTCCCTGCTTAAGCGTAAGTGAAATCTTTTTATATACCTGGGGCGGATAGAAAATCGCAAGGAACCTGCGGACTATCACTTCATAAACCTTTGCGCTCACCGGCGATAATCCCTGAATATTCTGAAGTCCCTGGCCTGTGGGAATTATCGCATAGTGATCCGTTATCTGTTTGTCATTCACATAACGGCTCTTGGCAATATTCTTATATGTTCCGTTCTGCAGAACATCACTGGCAATAGTGGAACATACCGGATACGAAGTAAGGCCTTTTATATTTTTATCTATGACCTTGGCCACCGCCGTTGAAAGCACTCTCGCATCGGTACGGGGATAAGTTGTAAGTTTCTTCTCATAGAGTTCCTGGGCAATCTTAAGTGTCTCATCCGGTGAAATCTTAAAAAACTTTGAGCAGATATTCTGCAGTTCCGCCAAGTTAAAAAGCAGGGGCGCATTCTTTTTTTCTGTTTTCTTTTCCTTCCCGGCTATCAATGCAGATGTTCCGTTTTTACAGGACGCATCATCACATATCTTTTTGATCAGACCTTCCGCATCTTCCTTCTTCAGGAAACCGTTGTCCTTATACAAAAGCGGTGATCCTGCATATGCAGAACCTTCCACTGCCCTCCACTGTGCCGGAATAGTTTTTTCGCCTATCACAAAATTACCGTTTATCCTGTAAAACGGTGTCTTTTTAAACTGCCTGATCTCGCGCTCCCTGATAACAACCATTCCAAGAACGCAGGTCATTACCCTGCCCACGGAAATAGCCGCACGGTCAGCCTTCAGATAACTTTTTACATACCCGCCATATTTTAAAGTAAGGGCTCTGGAAAAATTAATTCCCATCAGGTAATCAGCCTGGGCTCTAAGATATGCCGCATTAGAGAGATTATCATAGGCACTTATGTCCTTTGCCTCCCTTATCCCACGCTGTATCTCTTCCTCAGTCTGAGAATCAATCCATACCCTCTTCTGAACCTTTCCACTCACATGGGCTTCCTGGGCCACAAGACGGTAAATATACTCTCCCTCACGTCCTGAGTCGGTACATACATAGATAGTCTTTATGTCAGCACGATTAAGAAGGCTGCTGACAATCTTAAACTGCGCCGCCGCAGATGGAATTATCTCATATTTGAATTCTTCGGGAATAAAAGGAATTGTCTCAAAACTCCAGCGCTTTAGCTCCGGATCATACTTATCCGGGTAGCTCATGCTGACCAGATGGCCAACACACCACGTGATAACGGCCTCCTCGCTTTCGAGGTAGCCGTTTGCACGCTTCATATTGTATTTCAATGCCTTGGCAAACTCCTGCGCGACAGAAGGTTTCTCGGCGATAAATAAAGCCTTGTCAGACAAAACTACCTACCTCACTGATCACAGGTCATCTATGCCAATAAGCGTAATGCCGCCTGTTTTCTCTGCCTCTTCCTTAAGTTCATCAGTAAAACTGCCCCTGGAAAAGATATAAATATAATCAGGCGTAAGCGAGGCACTTTCTGCAATGTCAAAAGCACGGTCAAGGGCATCCACATCTGTCAACTCTTCTCCTGAGATACAGAAGGCAAGCAGATTGGTCTCATCCTGATCCTGCATGACTATGTCTATGCTGCCCTTTTTCCCCGGCCACTCACCGGTAGTAGCAGCATCTATGGGTAGACCGTGTTCGTCATTCATTATGCTCAGATACTCCCTGCATACCCGTGAAAAACTCTCACCGTAGAAAGCATCAAGCTCAGGCTCTACAAAATTGTCATAAAATTCTTCAGCATCAACGCACTGGTACTGCGATGCGTTGCCATAGATAAATCTGAAATAGAACAAAAGGAAATGTGGACCTATACGATAAAGCCCCTTTCTTGCATTTTCTAAGGACGCTCCGTCAAAAGGAAATACCTTTTTTACAAGCTCCATCTCCATAAGGTTACGCAAATAAACGCTTATCTTTGCCCTGGAATAATTTGTATAAAGATGCAGGTCATTCAGCTTATTCATGCCGTTAGCCATGCAGTGGAGAATGGTACAATAAACACTTGTCTCCCTGAGTTCTTCCTCCACTAACCTCATGCCTTCCCTGCATAACATGCTGTCTTTATTCAAAATCTTCTTTATGATGTTGTCCTTTACGCTGACTTCATCAGAAAACTGCTCCCAGTAAGCAGGTATACCACCAAGAATGCTATATACTTCCATGCATTCCTTCGTGCTATATTTTGAAAAGAAATTGACGCAGTCAAGGAAACCAAGCTCCGGAAGCTTGTAAAACCCTTTAATAGCCTGCGACAGCTTACCTATCCTGGGTACAAAATCATTTTCAACAAAAGAAATGGATGATGATATAAGAAGAACAAAGACATCTGTCTCAGCCGTCTCAACAAACTCAACAAGGTCATCCATAAATGTATCCGAGTAACGGATGATATCCTGAAACTCATCTACCATCAGAACAAATTTCTTATCCGGATCCTTTTCCATGGCATCATCATATAATGCCCTGAAAATATCATAATATGCAGGCAGACTCTCATCAAGTCCGCCTGCTTCTCTCATCCATAAGAGTTTCTGATGCATTTCGGCACAGCTTCTTGCCTGATAGTAACTGTAATTCTTTCCCTTGGCAAACCTAAGGGCAAGTGCAGTCTTACCTATGCCCGGACATCCGTACAACACGTAAAGTCCGTTGCCCTCTTTCTGGTAAACTTCAGACAGATAAGCTGACTCTTTTTTTCTACCGACATACATATGATCCACCTTGCCGAGCACTTTGTGCGAGGCACGCACGACGAATATCAGATTTGCCGTGCGATCAGGCGATTTGGGCTCGGCACAAATCGCTGGTGAAAAATCGACTCTTTCAGAGCGATTTTTCACACTATTAACTCCTTATTTTGCAGTAATGTATCCCTTTGCCTTTAAGAGCTCAGCGCAGAGTACAGCTCCTCCTGCAGCGCCCCTTAAAGTATTGTGTGCAAGGCCTACAAATTTCCAGTCGTAAACGCTGTCCTCACGCAGACGGCCCACGCTTACACCCATACCACCTTCATAGTCAACATCAAGAGCTACCTGAGGACGGTTATCCTCCTCAAGATACTGGATGAACTGCTTCGGTGCGCTGGGAAGCTGCAGTTTCTGAGGCTCACCTGAGAAATTAACCATCTTCTCAATAAGCTCTTCCTTTGTAGCCTTCTTCTTAAGCTTTACAAATACAGATGCAGTATGTCCGTTAAGCACAGGTACACGGATGCACTGGCTGGTGATAACGGGTGAAGTAGCGGGAACGATCACGCCGTTCTCGATCTTACCCCACAGACGAAGGGGCTCCTTCTCTGACTTCTCTTCCTCACCGCCGATGTAAGGGATTATATTGCCTTCCATTTCAGGCCAATCCTTAAAGGTCTTTCCTGCACCGCTTATAGCCTGGTATGTTGATACGATAGCTTCATAGGGCTCATACTCCATCCATGCAGTAAATACAGGTGCATAAGCCTGGATCGAACAGTTGGGCTTAACTGCGATAAAGCCTCTCTGGGTACCCAGACGTTTCTTCTGGAACTCGATTACATCCATATGTTCCGGATTGATCTCAGGCACTACCATAGGAACATCAGGTGTCCAGCGGTGCGCGCTGTTGTTTGAAACAACAGGAGTCTCGGTCTTTGCATAAGCCTCCTCGATAGCCCTTATCTCATCCTTAGTCATGTCAACTGCTGAGAAACAGAAATCAACCTGCGATGCAACAGCCGCAACTTCGTTAACATTCATTACAACCAGTTTCTTTACTGCTTCAGGCATGGGAACATCCATTTTCCATCTGTCGCCTACAGCCTCTTCATATGTCTTTCCTGCACTCCTGGGGCTTGCTGCTACAACAGTAACCTCAAACCAGGGGTGAGTTGATAAAATGGTAATGAACCTCTGTCCTACCATACCTGTTGCACCTAAAATTGCTGCTCTTAACTTTTCCATAGCTTTTCTCCTTATTGTTTATTTGATGATGGAAACTTCAGATGTCATCAGCTCTGGTTACCCATCATTGTTTATCATGTTACTTTTTTCTTTTAACGTTCCGCAGGAAACGGAATATGCTATTAACCGGCAAGGTATTTTTTATATGTTTCTACCGTTTCTGCCATTACCTTATGTCCCGGTGCTCCTTTAGTAAGTCTCCGTTCCACACAGGTCTTCATTGAAACAGCTTCATATATATCTTCATCGAACATTGAAGAGATTTCCTTAAGTTCTTCAAGTGTCATTTCTTCTATGCTCTTGTCCTTGTCGATGCATTCCAGTACAAGCCTGCCTATGACGGAATGTGCATCCCTGAAAGGCATCCCCTTTCTCACCAGATAGTCAGCCGCATCAGTCGCATTGGTAAAGCCCTTCTTTGCGCTTTCTTCCATCACATCCCTGCGGAACTTCATAGTGACAACCATTCCCGTAAACATCTCCAGGCATTCTGACACGGTATCTATGGCATCAAATACGCCTTCCTTGTCCTCCTGCAGATCCTTATTATATGCAAGCGGTATGCCCTTCATTGTAGTGAGCATTCCCATCAGCGCTCCGTACACCCTTCCGGTCTTTCCTCTTACCAGCTCTGCGATATCCGGATTTTTCTTCTGCGGCATGATGGATGAGCCTGTTGAAAATCCGTCATCTATCTCCACGAACCGGTACTCATTTGAGTTCCAGCAGATTATCTCCTCACAGAACCTTGAAAGATGCATCATTATAATGGAAAGGGCATCCAGGTATTCTATGATATAGTCCCTGTCGGAAACCGAATCCATGGAGTTGCCTGTGGGTGCATCAAAGCCAAGGAACTCTGCTGTGAAATCCCGGTCCAGAGGATATGTAGTGCCTGCAAGTGCTCCGGATCCAAGCGGACAGGTGTTCATCCTCTTCCTGATATCCGCAAGCCTTGAGCGATCCCTGATAAACATCTCGAAATATGCTCCGATATGATGGGCCAGGGTCACAGGCTGAGCCTTCTGCATATGTGTAAATCCCGGCATGTATGTATCGAGATTTTCTTCCATTATTTTAAGCAGGGCCCCCTGCAGCTCTTTTACCAGTGCGTCAGTGTTATCCACCGCATTCCGGACATACAGTTTCATATCAAGCGCCACCTGGTCATTACGGCTGCGTCCTGTATGAAGTTTCTTACCTGCATCGCCTATGCGTTCCGTAAGCTTTGCCTCCACGAAACTGTGGATGTCCTCATACTCTTCGGTAATTTCAAGGGAGCCGTTTTCCAGCTCTGTCCTAATGTCATTAAGACCCTTTACTATGGAATCTTTTTCTTCCGCAGTAATGATGCCCTGACGGGACAACATGGTAGCATGTGCAATGCTTCCCTCTATGTCCTGCTTATAAAGCCTTTTATCAAAATTTATGGACGCATTAAAAAGATAAACATTCTTGTCTGTTTCTTTTGTAAATCGTCCACCCCAAAGCTGTGCCATATAGCTCTCCTCTTTGTTTAATCCTGATTTTATTGCTACATTATTTCACATGATGATAATAATTTCAACTGTCGATTTGTTCAGCCCGCCTGCAGATCCTGAACATTATTTCTTGCCCTTTTCAAGAATCCTGTCAGCAGAACAAGTGCACCGATCATTGTTATAAGTTCGGTCACCGGCTGAGCCCATATAAGTCCGTAAAAATCAAACATCGTATTCATCAAAAGCAACAGCGGAATATACAGTACTCCCTGTCTTACAATAGTTATCCCCAGTGCATATAACGGCTTGCCCATGGACTGGAAAGTCGCCCTTGAAGAAGATGTGGCACCTACAAAAGGCAGAATGAACATATTCGCCCTAAGTACTCTGCAGCCGTACCTTATAACCACCGGATTAATCGTAAAACGTCCTATGATGACCGGAGCAAATATACCGAAGACCACCATCACAACTATTTCCACTGCACCTGTAACAAGCACATTGGCCTTAAGAAGCTTTAACATCCTGTCAAAATTCTTTGCCCCGCAGTTGTATCCCATAAGGGGCTGCAGTCCTGCGGCAAAGCCCTGGTAAATATAGCTTCCGAAACTCATTACCTTCTGGGATATTCCCATACCCGCTACCGCTAACTCTCCGTAATCAACTGCAAGGTTATTCAGCACAACAAAGGTCGCAGCCGAAAAAGTTGTCTCCAACGATGCAGGTATACCCACCCTGTATATCTCCGTAATAAGCCCAAAGTCAGGTTTGAAATTAACTGCATGAAATTTAAGTATTGTCTTTCTGATTATATAAAGGAATACCATTACAGCGCTGCCGGTCGCATTTCCAAGCACCGTAGCAACAGCCGCACCTTTAACCCCCATTGACAGTCCAAATATGAATATTGGGTCAAGGGCTATATTGGCCACGGCGCCCGTCATCATTCCGATCACGGAATATTTTACAGATCCCTCAGCGCGCATAAGCTGGCCGAAAGTGTAATTTCCCATTAAAAAGAATCCCCCTGCCAGAAGCACAGACACATAGTCAGCTGTATATCCGAAAGTGTTTTCTGCAGCTCCAAGCACGCTTACTAAGGGCTGTAAAAACAGCAGTCCTGCCGCGCCAAGTGCAAGAGAATTAACCAGTGTCAGTACATAACCCATGCAAAGCGTTTGCTCTGCCTTGTCAGTATCCCCTGCGCCTAAAAACCTGGCAATAACCGAAGACCCGCCGGTTCCTACCATGTTGCCCACTGCGATCATTATCATCATCACGGGATACCCCAGATTTACTGCTGCCATCTGGAAATCATCATTCAGTTTTCCGATGAAAAAAGTGTCCACAAGATTGTAGAACACCATAACAAACATACCGAGAACCAGCGGAACGCCTGTTTTTAATACTGCAATAACAGGCTTTTCGCTGCTCAGCGTATATATTCTTTTGTCAGATCTGTCCATATCACTAACTCGCCAAAGCCGTTATATTAAAGCAGATCACTCCGTGCTTTACGGTCACCGGGATCACTATATATCGAATGGCTCCTCTTTTAATTTTTTCTCGAATTCTTCCTTTGGAAGCGGCTTTGCAAAATAGAATCCCTGAGCCCTGCTGCATCCGTATTCCTTAAGCAACGCGATCTGCTCGGTATTTTCCACGCCTTCTGCTATGCATTCCATTCCCAGCTCACCTGCAAAGGCTATTACGTGCTTAAGCATAACATTCTTACGCTCATCTCCGATTCCGATATGATCAACAAAGCTCTTGTCAATCTTCAGCTCATCAAAGTGAATATCCTGTATAAGTGTCATTGAAGAATACCCTACTCCAAAATCATCAACTGAGGTCCTGACTCCCAGCTCGTTTAATCTTGAGATCACCTGCTCCAGCCTCTTCTGGTCAGCCACAGACTCAGTCTCAGTAAACTCTATGACCACTAACTTATGGTCAAGCCCCTTGCTGTCTAAAACCTTTGCTATATCGTCTGCAATGGCGGGATTTGATAAATGCCTTCTTGAAAAATTGACTGACATGGGAACAGCCTCGTTTCCCGCTGCCACCCAGTTGCTTATATCAGAACAAACTCTTCTCAGTATCTCAAAATCCAGTTCACATATTAGATTCGAGCGTTCAAAAACAGGAATAAACCTTGCAGGTGGCACTACTTCGCCGTTCTTTATCCACCTGCACAGCGCCTCGCCGCCGTCTATCTTACCGGTCCCCAGGTTGATCTTAGGCTGATAATAGGGCACAAATTCTCCTGCATTTAAATAATCATTAAAATGCAGCTCCATGCTCCTGTTCTCTTCCATCAGCTTAGCCGACTTCTGGTCAAAAAAAACATAGGGAACCCTGACCACATACCTTGCATAAGCCAGCGCAGACTGGGCACCGTCCAGCACCTGATTATACCTTGTAATAAAACCGTCCAGCATATAGATTCCGGCTGACGCAGACATCCTTACATTGTCCCTGTCGCGGTCGCCGTATGCTATGTACTTTTCATTTATCAGTGAAACAAACTTTTCTACATTTTCCTTAAGAATGAGGGCACAGTAATTATCTCCCCCCAGCCTCCAGAAACATTCATTCTTTCCAATAACTTTTTCAAACTCAGCAGCATAAAGGTACATCAGCTGCGTTGCAGCTTCATTACCGAAGCACTTATTGATATCCGTCATGTTCCTGATGTTGATAAAGAATGACGCATACTGTGAGATAATGCCGCGCTCTATCTTATCGTTTATGAAACTTATGCCGTATGCCATATTATGGTTTCCGGTCTGCATATCATGGAATGTACAGTAATCCAGTTTTTCATGCAGGCGAGTCCTGCTCTTTACTACAAAGAGAGCATTCAGGAAGGCCCTGGCAGCTTTTTCATCCTCCGCAGACCACTTCACACCTTTTTTCGGATATGCCCTGAAATAAAACTTACCGCCGATAACGCGTTTTTCACCGATTACTATCTCGTACTCATCGTACCCTTTCCCGTCCTCATAATAGATCAGATGCTGTTCCGGTATGCCGCGTTTCTCCGTCTGCTCGCTCTCGTATTCAATGAATTCCACAAGTCCGATGTCAAGCTTATTTGCAACATCTTCAACAAGGCCCTTATCCGCCGGACAGAAAAACTCCCTTATCTGGCTTTCCTTAAACTGAAAATCGCTTATAGCCTCATACTTATTCATACCTGTTCCCCCTCTTTGAATCTGACTATCATTTCATTTGTCAGGCTCATGTTCTCGAAAGTGTCTTCTATCTCTGTACGTTCAAGCCAGACAGCTTCCGAAAGTTCCCCCATATCCATCTTTATCTCATCACTGCCGTCAACATCACAATAAAATCCCATCAGCAGGTCCTGGTCAAAGCCCCAGGGCTGGCTCTTGTAATACCTTATATTCTTTACCCTGAGTCCGGACTCCTCCATTACTTCTCTTCTTACGGTATCCTCAGCAGTTTCGCCTATCTCACAGAAGCCTGCTATCAGGGCATGGCCTTTGTAAGCCCGGTCTTTGTATCTTGTTATCAGAATCTTATCCCCGTTGGTGACACCGACTATCACCGCAGGCATGATATTGGGATATATAGTCATCCCGCATTTGCTGCACACAAGTGACCGTTCTGTCTTGCCGGGTATCATGTAATCGCTGCATCTTCCGCAGTACCTGTTCTCAACATACCATTTATAAAGCTGCCATCCTGTTGCAGCCGCAAAATTATATGCCCTGTCTGCTGATTTCCTGAAGAACCTCAGTTCAACGGTAGCAAGGTTCATTGCAACAAGGCTGGTATATGCAGTCAGGTATTCCTCTGCAATCGTATAAAAAGCCGTTTCCCCGATCGTAAAAAGATATATCGGATCAGGACCGCTGCTTCCGTCAGCAAGCTTGCCTCCGGTCACCAGCTCGGCCTCCTCCGCTATAGCTTTCACAACCTCATCAAGATCAGGAAGCACTACTGTATCATCCGTCTTCTGTTTCACATAAACAGCCCTGTCGATGTACCGGTAAAGCAGTACCTTTGATTCCTTTATTCCTTCCGGAACCGAATATGAAATATTAAGTTTTGCCTCAAGATCTTCGTGGATCATACGCTTCCCCTCATTAAATCCTTGTATCCGATGGAACACACGCGATTCCCTCTACTGCAGCGCCGGCTTATCAGTGGTCCTGTTTTCACTCACAGCCTGATCATCGCTTACTGCCTGGTTTTCACTTGCCGCCGTATCTTCGGATACAGTTTCCTCAGGTTTCTCACAGGCACAGTACCTGTTATAAATCTCCACATGGTCATATATCGCCTGCCATGCGCTAGTTGATTTTCCGGTAACGCATATATATTCTTTTCCGTCATAAGCCTCAAAGTAGCTTACCGCACAGTTCCTTGACTGGTTCACGAAACCGGTCTTGGCAGCCACTACTTCACCGGGAGTTTCTAAATCCTCTATACGCCTTAAGAAACGATTTGAAATGTTGATGCCGTCCGGATGCTCTTCGGTCTCTGCAGTCTTATATTTGTGGGCTGACAAAGCCTTGAAACACATCTCGTTCTCTAATGCAGCCTTCATTATCATGGCCATATCAGTAACGGTACATTTATTATCTTCAGAAAAAATGCCTACAGGATTTTCAAAATGTGCCGTATTAGCTATGCCAAGTTCCTTCGCCTTGTCATTCATTGCATCTACGAAGGCATCTTTCGAGCCGCAGGCTGCATCTGCCAGCGTAAGAGCCGCATCCGCCCCGGAGGGAAGAATGGTTCCGTAAAAAAGCTCCCTGGCAGTAGCCACCTCGCCCACTTCATAATTTACGGCCGAGCAGTCATTCGTAAATACATAGTTCATGGTCTCCTGGGAAACTGCATATTCCGCATCCAGATCCGTTATATTCTCTGCAGCCACCAGCACAGTCATAACCTTTGTCATAGACGCAGGATAAATAACCGTATCTGCATTCTTCCTGGCAACCACATGTCCGTCGCTTAAATCAATAAGGACAGCGTATTCACTGATAACCTTGTCGCTTGTAATAGTAGCTGTGGTGTCATCAGAATAAACTTTATATCCTTCATAAAATGGAGTCAGCGGCTTACACCTGAAATCATCATCCGGATGTGTCACAGGCTCAGCTATATCCTCTGAAACCGCTTCATCCACGGAAACCGTCGGGAATATAAGGTCTACGGAAACCAAATCCTCTGATACAGCCTCTGCCATCTCATTTTCATCAGGCTTCTTGCCGCCAAGCACTAAGCCTAATACCACTATAATAAGAATGGCAACCAGCACAACGGCTGCAACGCCTATGGCTACTTTCTTTTCCTTATTCCTGTCCCGTCCATATGAACCATACGAACCATATGAACTGTAGTATCCTCTTTTTCTGTTCCTTCTGCGCAAAACTGCCCCCGTTGCCGGTAATTCCGTCCGGGACTGTTCCTTTTCCTTAACACCGATACAGTCCTCCGGAATCCAAAATTTATTCCATTATCCTTATATGATACAAAAAAAACGGCACTTTGTTCAAGTGCCGGGGATTTTCCTGCCATAAGGGATTCTATAATCCCACGGACTTATCTGTTCATATGAATGTGCCACGGCAAACACATCCTCATCCCTGAATTTCCTGCCAATTATCTGCATTCCCACGGGCAGGCCATTGGCCGTCAGTCCTGCAGGCACTGATGCTGCAGGATTTCCTGTAAAGTTTTCAAAGAAAGTCTCACAAAAACCAATTAACGGCTCAATCTTCCTGCCGTTTAATTCTTCAGGCCCCTTTGTATTTCCGTCATCAGCATTTCTTACAGGCGGACAGATAGTAACAGGCGAAACGATAATGTCATAATTATCGAATATGTCCTGCTGTGCATCCAGGATTTCTGTGCGGAGATCATTGAAATACCTGTAATCCAGAATGTTTGAATTAAGAGCCTCTTTGTTCCAGTATATGAATTCTTCCGGCAGTTCATCCCTATGGTCCCTGACCAGTTCAAAACCGTCTTTCTTCCAGAGTTCCATATCAATGGCAGTATCAACACATATGCTCCTGCACCAGAGCTCTGCAAAATCATTCTGGGAATGCTTAAAGTTAAAATGTACCTTTTCCACATCCGCCCCAGCTTCTTCCAGCCGGTGAGCTGCTGCCTCAACTATTTTTGCCACTTCATTATCAACAGTAAAGATATCAAAATCAGAAGTAAAGGCAACCTTCCAGCCCTTTACGGGCTTTTTCATAAGCTCCGTGAAGTCTTTCCTGCCATGGTCTAAACTCAAAGGATCCCTTGGATCATATACAGCCATGTAGTTTAGCATCACGGCACTATCAAGAACTGTCCTGGTAATGGCACCATCAAAGCAATATGGATGGGTAGCAGTCCAGCCATCCGGCCTGCAGATGCTAGGGATAGTTCCCACCGAAGCCTTGTAGCCAAAACATGAACACCAGGAAGAAGGTATCCTTATGGAGCCGCCTCCGTCAGAACCCTCTGCAATTGGAACCAGGCCGTCAGCAACAGCTGCCGCAGATCCGCCGGATGATCCCCCGGAATTATATTCTGTATTGAAGGGGTTGCAGGTAGGTCCGTAGAGCTTATTGTCACAGGTCCCCCTGAAAGCAAATGCAGGTGCATTGGTCTTACCTACAGCAATGGCTCCCGCCTTTCTTGCTGCAGCATAAAAGGCTGAGTCTGCCTCATCTACCCTGATAAGGGACTTTACGCCGCCGTGACTGTTGGTCCAACCTTTTTTTGAAGGAAGGAAATCCTTAAGCCCCACAGGAACTCCCGACAAAGGACCTGTATCCTCCCCATGTGCAAGCTTTTCCTCGAGGAGCTTAGCCTCTGCCCTTGCCACGTCAAATTTTGTATAAACAAAGGCATTGATTCCGGGATTCCTTTTTTCAATACGGTCAGCAAAATAATCCACCACTTCCGTCGGAGTGATGTTTCCGCGTCTTATCTCAGATCCAAGCTCAACGCCTGACAATTCTTCCAATTTCATACTATACTCATTCCGCCACAATACATGCGGCCATACAAAGAGAATCCGAATGATCGGATTCTCTGACATTCATTATTACGCTGCTTTCTTTGATACAGTCTTTAAGTACTCTATGCCTACGCCGTCCTTCTCCCAGCCTTTGGATACACGGTAGCCAACAGGCGAGAATATTGCCTCAGCGACAAGCTCAATTATCATTGATGTGGTTGAACAGATAAGCACCTGCGTCCAGTTCCAGCCGAAGAACACATGGGAAACCAGGGCTGAGAAAACAAAATTATCTACCCACTGGCCTACTGCCGTGGATATGTAACTACGCACAGCAAAACCTCCGAAGCCGCCCTTATCAGCTTTTTTACCGATCACTTCATTTAAAAGTGCATTGACTACTGAAGACAAAAGCATGGCAATGGCAGAGCCCAGCACCACATACCATGCGCTTCCGAATGTGGAATTCAGTCCGGCATTGATATACTCGCCAACCTCAGGGTCCGAAGCGCTGTAATATGCGGCCCAGCGTCCTGGTGTCATTGAGAGCAGCCAGAAGACAGCCACCGTTACAATGTTTACAACCATTGCAAGAAGTGAAATCTTAATGGAAGCCTTTGCCCCGAATCTCTTGCAGATGCAGTCCATGCACAAAAAAGATATCCATGAAAGTGCAAGCCCGCAGTTTATACAAAAATACTTTGATGAAAAAAGTTCCTTGCCTGCCACAAGATTCATGCAGACAACCGACAGGATAAAGATCGAAATGACCATGGACGGCACATTCCGCAGAAGGATCCTGTAATCCTTCAGTTCGTTCTTCAGATAATTCATTTTTCTCTCCTTTGGTTTTAATATTTTACAAGCAGGATATCGGACCCGAACTGCTTGGCGCCTGCCCTATGCACGCGCAGGCTCAATTATAACTTATATCATTAATAATACAAGTATTAGTTTAAATACATTCAGACGATCATAATACGCCTTCCGTTTCCAGGTATTTCCAAAAAGCATCCAGCCCCTTGGTCAGGTCGCTGTATGTAGCATCAAAATTCCCGGTATACCAGGGATCAGCCACATCCCTGCCCCGTCCCATTCCGGATACAAAATCCAAAAGCTTATATATCTTGTCAGACCGTCCGCCGGCTATCCGCTGCATATTGCGGATGTTTGCCGTATCCATTCCGATCAAATAATCATAATATTCATAGTCCTCATATGTCATCTGAACAGCCCTGTGGGGCACAAGGGGAATCCCCACTTCACGAAGCTTCTGAACAGTTCCGTAGTGCGGCGTATTCCCGATCTCCTCACGGCTAGTGGCCGCAGACTCGATCTCGAAAACATCCTTCTTATAATTTTTTTCAGCCATATAAGCAAACATGCTCTGAGCCATTGTGCTCCTACAGATATTGCCATGGCAGATGAATAGTACCTTGATCATTGTTGAAACTCCTTGAAAAACTAGGTATGGCGACATACATGTTTTTTTATTATATCAAATGATTGGTAATTTACTAAAACTTCCCACATCTAAAGTGGGGCTCGCACATTGAAAATTAAATATTTCAGCTAACAAAATAGTTATTTATGCCGCTTTGGCCAATGCGCTCTGCATATAATCCGGTAATCCGAGGTAGAATTCACTAATGAAGGCATCCATCTGTTCTTCAGTTATGCAGAAATGCTTATTGATACTATCAACCATGTACATGTGGTTAAGTTAAGGGTGGGAAGTTTTAGTTAATATCCTTCACTCTCAAGGTAGGCCGCAATCTCATCATCCGTAAGCCTCATATACTGTGTTACTGATGTTTCGTCAGAGATGATCAGCCTGCCGTTAATATAGGTATAAGAAAGCCCATTGGCTCTTTCTGTATCACTGCTCAGATAAAAATTATGATCATCATAAAAATATTCCGTTTTTTCTCCATCAAGCTCAAAGTACGCCGTGCCGTCTTCCTTCACGACAAGATGTCCCCTTTTTGCTTCATCAAGCAACGACTGCATTTCCTCGAGCGTCTCGCAATCCCTGGCAATGGCGGTGCGCTTATAATATCCGATCACCTCTTTATCCTGCCCGACAAATACTCCCTGTTCATCTGTGGCCGGATGGTACCCACCGTCATTTTCCAAAGAATTCTCTGTTGGATTTTCTATTGGATTTACTTCAGGCTTTTCTTCCGTGTTATCCGAAACATTGCATGAACATAACAGGCAGGCAATGACAAGCATCATAACCGGCAATACAGATTTCTTCATAAACTTTTTTCTGTAAAACATTTTCTTAAGATCAACCATAACATCTGTCCTATCATCCTACACGGCGATTATACCATTTTCCATTCCTTCCGACACCTGATTCTTTTCCGGGATTGCTTTTTAGACAATACCTGTTATCCGACACCTGTTATCCCGGTCAAAAATGAATTCCGCTTCACCTGTCCGGCGGAGTACACACACAGGTAATAGATTTTATTCTATGCGGTATTGTCGCTTTATATAAAGTGATGTAAAATTTTAAGTACACAAGCGGTTTGATCAGATCAGGATCCGCTTGCAGGAGGGAATATGCAATCAGATTTAGTCATAAAAGAGAATGAATTGATCGATCCGGCGAACTATCCCGAAGACCAGCACAAACTTGTAGATGATTTTAACGCACGCATACGTCGTCTGACAGGTATCATTACCGGAATCGGAAAAGAATATCATACGATCTGGGTAATCAATGCCAATACAAAGAAGATGTATCTGTACCGCTCGACGGGAGAAAATACGAACCGTTACGCGGTAGAGCTGGGATACCGTTTTGACAATTACGACCGTTTTATTGAGGAATATGTGGACAGGTGCGTGGTAAACAGCATAGAGAGCATCCAAAGGGACGTGAAACTGGATGTCGTTATTTCACGGATAAAAAACGGTGATCTTTTTACACTTGATTATATGCGTCTGGCTGATGACGGGAATATGTCCTATCATCAGATGGCCTTCGCACTGGCCGGACAGCCGGGGGAAACCGAGAATTTTATTCTCGCTTTTCGTGATATTGACAAATCCATTCGCAAGCATATTTCCGATAAACGCTATTTAAGGGAACAGCTGGATATAGTGGAGACCTTAAGCCGCGATTACTACAATATCTTCAAGATCAATCCCCAGACGGGCGGAGTAGTGATCTTAAAGCTTGACGGTTATGTAACAAAGGGTATGGAGGGCGCAGGAGAAAAGGTATATTCCTACGATGTGCTCTATAAACAGTATGTAAAGGACCGTGTGTATTCTGAGGACCAGGAATGGATGTATGATGCCATTTCTCTGGAGACTATTAAAAACAAACTCAGGGATAATTCGGAATATGTTTCCAGTTACCGTGTTATAGATAAAGGTGAAGTACATTATTATCAGTTCACATATATTCTTATCAATGCCAATATTCCGGGCAGCGATATACTGGCCGGATTTAAGAACGTAGACGATATTGTAGCCTCGGCAAAGGAACGGCAGAACCTTGAGATCCTTGCCAGCACCGATATCATGACAGGCATACTGAACCGTGGCAGCGGCGAACAAAAAGTGATCGAAGCCATGGCAAACAACCAGGCCGGAATGCTCTGCATCCTGGATGTTGACAATTTCAAGGATATCAACGATGACTATGGCCATAATGTAGGTGATAAGGTGATCCGCGGTATTGCTGACTCACTGAAACACGTTTTCAGAGACGAGGATATCATTTTCCGTTTGGGCGGTGACGAGTATGCCCTATATGTTATGAATTTAAATGGCGAAGAAGCCGGCAGGGAAATGATGGACCGGTTCTTTAAGGAAATCGCAGGTATGGATATTCCGGAGCTTGGGGACAACAGAATCTGTGTAAGCGCGGGTGCTGTGTTCTTCAAAGACGGAGATAAGCGTTCTTTCGAAGATCTGTACAAACTGGCAGACAGCGGTGTATATGAGAGTAAAAAGTTCAATGGCAGCACGTTGAAGTTCAGATAGTATATCTGCCCCTAACCGCCCAAACTGCAAAACAGATATGGATGTTTTATCACTCGTCTTCCAGATATTCAAAACCATCTTCAAAGATATCAATCTCAAAATCCCCATCACTGATATCCCCGTCGTCATCCAGCACAAAGAGCTCTGTTGTTTCGGGATCAAAAACGAGGATATCGGAAGCCCCTGAAAGATCTGCGATAACGACATATCCTTTCTCATTATCCGGGCCAATTGCAAGCGCTTGCGTATCCACCTGCTCCAACGGATATACATACTTGTTACCAAAGCTTGCACCATCTGACAGCAGCAGCCAGTTCTTATAATCTTCCGGAAGCCGGGTATGATTTTTCTCCTCCCACGCCGCTATTTCCTCTCGGCTCAATGGTTCGTATATCTCGATACGCGAAAAATCCTCATCTTTTTCTTCCATGTATATGAGCAGTTTATCATACATTTCTTTGAAGGGATTTGCCGTCGCTGCCTTTAGAAGCTCCTCTTTCTGCTCATAACGTTTTACTTTTGTTTCCAGATAACGGATCACTTCATCCAGGATCTCTTTTTCAAAGTTCTCTATTTTCTCGTATTTATATCTTTCCTTTTCAATAAACATCTCGGCTGTATACGGGTTGTAATGGAGCATTTTGTGGTTGATCCAGCCAAAAGACGGCTTGCAGTTTTCGTAGGAAGAATATTTTCGTTCTTTCATATCTTCCAGACTTCTGCCATACAGACTGTTTACATCGCTGTCCGCGGAAAATGAATAAAGAGTAAAGTATCCTACCTCGGAGTTGTAATCAACGCAAAAGCCATTCGTTAATGTAAGGATATGGATATACTCTTCCGGCATGTGCGCATAATTCTCCCAGGTCCACTTAAAGATCTCCTCTTTTACTGCCGGAGCATTTGTCTTAACATACCATTTTCCGTCCAGCTCCTTTAATCTCCCGGAAAGATCCATGATCTTCTGAAATTTGCTCATCGCAGAAGCGATCCGTTCCTCCGGAAGATTTTCTTCCGGATCCGGAGCCGTGGTCTTTTGCGGCGGTTCCTCTTGAATCCCCAGACTTTTCTTATGTTCCTCATAAAGAGCCTGGTATTTTTCAGTGTATCCGATCATCGCTTTCTTATTCGCTTTTTCGATCCTGGACAGGATATCCTTCTCATCCCTGTGGTCCCGGATCTTAACGATCAGTTCCCCGCCATCGTTAAAAACGATAAATACGACGGCAATATCTTCCCCGCTAAGGGTCTCGGCTTCTCTTCCGCATGCCCAGAAAACATCCTTATACTCAAAAAAAAGCGGTCCCGGAGTTCTCATCAAAGCATAGCTGCTTCCAAACCCGGCGATCCCGTAGAATTCGAGCTCATACTTCAGTCCGTCTTCCACATCCTTTCTTACAGTTTCAAAATCAAGACCTCTCTCTTCAACCTGTGTCTTTAATTTTTCTTCAATAGATGCCATTATCTCAGGATACTTTTCACTGAAAAACATATTCTTCTCTCCTTATATCGGTCTCTTATCCTACAGGGGCCTTATATGATCACAAATCCATTCCTTAAAATCTGTATTACCTTATTTCACAGTTTTTTATGCCAAAAGCAGCATACTCGTCATTGGTCATCTCATAAAAATATGACTGCACCACCCTTGCTATTCCATTATGTGCCACAAGTATATAGTCTACGCCATCAGCCTTAAGCTCATCTAGAAGATTATATATTCTCTGCGGTTTCTACGGCCTGTCTGTGCCCCAGGTCTGTCAGTGGACTGTCCGTAGCGCCACAGTTTTTATTTTCAACATTCCATACGGTTTCCCCGTGCCTTACAAAATATATCATACGTTTCGTCTTCCGGTGTTTTTTCAGGCAGCACGAGCATTTCCGCAAGCCGCTAATATCTTCATTATCCGTCAACTCCCGTATAAAAACAATAAATCTTAAGTGAAACTGTAATAGAAATTATATGTTCCACTTGGTTTGCCATATCTTCCCGATTTCTTCCTGTTTAGCCTTTCTGATCAGGCAGATACCTGCAGCAAGGAGAGCCACCGACAGGACTATGAGAAGCGCATAATACGAAATCCCGGTGTTTCCAACATCGGAAACCACAACACCTGATTCATTGATGCTTGGATCGGTGACAAAATTGATAAAATCATATATAGCATGAGCAATCATACCGGGTATTACAGATCCCGTCCGTAGATATATTCCTGCAAGAACAACACCTCCACAGGTTGCCATGAAAGCCTGCAGTATTGTCATAAGCGGATCTGCCCCAACTATTATATTCATCATGTGGATCGGTCCAAAGATGGCAGATGAGATAATAACTGCTGTCACTGCCCTGTTGCACCCTTTCAGGTATCTCATTCCTATAGGAATAAGCATTGCCCTGAAAATGGTCTCTTCACTGATGCCTGCCATAAGTGCAAGACACAGAAACGTTAATGATGGTCTGAAAACAATTCCCGAATACACAGCATTTATGATCACACAACCGACAATGAGGATCACCATCGTTGATGATACCACAAGAATCTCTTTTACCGGAACACGAGCCTTAAATACCCCATCAAATTCAGGCGAAAACCACTTGTTGTAAATTATCAAAAGAACTATGGACAGTGCGGAAACTATAAGTGCACCTGCAGCTCCCGGTAGCTGTGCCGCAATCTGAGTAAGAAATCCCAGCGGAACAGTCAGTATCATTGCAATCACAGCATTTTTCTCACATAATGAGTGTTTTCTTACCTTTTTCTTTTCCATACTCACTTTACCCCCTTACTACCCGCATTTTATTTTCGTTATTCTCAGTGACTCTTTTATCAGCCGTACCCCCATTCCTTAAAGCCTGCCGATTTCCTCTTCAACTGCTCAGATTCCTTACGGATCCTGTCATACTGCTGTTCTTTTGAGGCGGTTCTGAACAAAAGGTATAAATTCGGTATAAAACAGTTCGTATATATCCCTGAAACCCAGTATTCATAAGGGTTTGAGGCACTATCTGTGTATCCTGCCGTGGCATATAAATAAGACTTTTATCACTGACTTTTACCTCATTAAAAATAATGCAGTTACGCAATCACACTGTCAATTACCGTCTTTTCAACTTTGTTTCCGACAATCAGCTCATAATATTGCAACTGTGGTATAAACGGCGTCGTTACATCCAATGAATCATTATTTCTCATTTTCTTAATTTCGGTTTTCTCTCCTGGGAAGATAAAACCGCACTTTTTAACGCCTGTAAGCAGAACATACGACAGCAACTGATGACTGTCATTCCTCTGTGATTCAGCATTTGACTTATATTTTACATCAAATACATACGCAGGTTTTCCTGTTGTTTTTTCAACAATAATGATATCCGGAATGCAATATGACATTAAATGAATTCCCTTTAAGGCGTCTTCATCTCTTGTGATGCCTTTCTCTATTAATATATGCTCGGAAAATTTTCTCACATAATACTTGTTACTATCAAGGATTTCCTTTAACACTGTTCGAACATAAAATTCAAACAAACTCTCCATATTAATCATATACGGTATAACAAACACACTTTTGTTAATAGCTGACTCGCCCTCTGCTTTATACGAATTAAGTTTCTTCGTCAAAATAGCTTTTGCCTGCTTTATTAAAGGTTTGTAGTATATATACAACCCCGTCACTACAACATCATTAAAGTCTTTTATTTTTATCTTGGTTGAACTTACGCCTTTTAATACATTCAGACAATAATGCAGCCTGCTCATAACCTCAGATTTTAATTCAAACTTCTTTCCTAAAATTCCTTTACACTTTATTAAGGTCGCCTTCAGTATACGATTCTCAATAGTATCAGCCGTAAAATCGATATACTTACAATAAAACCTATCATTACGCCCATTAACTGTGTTTTTTCTGATATTCTTTCTTATATCTATTCGTCCACGAATCCTTGCATTATAATTATCTTCCTGATGGATCATTCTTTTTTTCACGCCCTTTTTGCAAAGGTCAAAGCATGAATTTATAAAGCTTAATGCATAAAGCACGTCCGCATCGTATTCCTGATCCTGATCAAGCTTTATTACCGACTGGTCATAAAAAACCTTAAAAAGAAATTTTCCATTTTTTTCCAATTCTGCTACATAGTCATCATATTCCTCTTTATCAGCCATAACCTTTTCCAACATCTTCCACGGATCAACATGGTATTTCGAATTAATTACAGCCACATGTTCCTTTCCATCCGAAACCAAAGGCCTGCCGCCATATCCGTACAGACGTCCCACCCCCACATATCCGCTTGTCCATATTTTCCCTTTATAAGGATGGATGCCAAAATTTTCTTCCCTGGACATATCAATTCGCTGGATGAATTCTTCTTTCTTTTTGATTTCATCCCAGTCTTCAAATTCATGCAGAATTATCTTACTAGCCATGCTTTATCACCTTTACTTAATAGCCTAATTGATTACATAAGTCATCCAGATATTCTGCAATATATTTATTGTCAATGATCTTATTTGCAGAGTCCTTCTCTCCAAAATGCTTTATGAACAGCATTATTTCTTCCGATAATAATTTTGCTCTGTCTTCATTTGTAGCATTCACTATGTCCGCTGCGCCATGCTCCAGGCTGCTCTTTTCCTCATAAGAATTTAATATTCCGTCTTTTACATATTCCCTAAGAATAGGGATAACCTGAAATACAAATCGATTAGCCAGCATATCACAATAATTATCCTTATCCCTACGCAGAAAATATGTATGTCCTATCTTAACATCACTCTTTTGATATTCGTCATTGAAGAAACGATCATCATCAAAAAGCTTTGATACAGCATCAAAAACAAGTAGTTCGATAGAATTCTCATCCGACACGTTCATAGTATTTTTATAACAGTTAATTATGACATCACGTCTCGCCGGACTATCTACAAAAATAAATCTTCTTCTGATTGCATAATCTATTGCATCTATTGATTTGTCAGCCGTGTTCATGGTTCCAATGATATAAAGATTCTTTCCCAAAACGATATCTTTAGTAACACCATTTGTAACCCTATCATTAACCTCATACGGGGTTGAAACTTCACTATCCCTATATTCCAGACCATATATCAGTTCGCCGAATACTGTTGCCAGATTTGCCCTATTTATTTCATCAATTATTAAATAAAATTTGGGCTTGGATTTATCTTGCTCAGGATGATCCTGTGTAGATACGCTTTGTCCGGCTGCCTTTTCCGCCAATTTAGCAAATTCAGAAATCTTACCCAGCAATCTGTTAACCGATTCATATACAGGCTGGCCAGCTACAGGTTTTACATCAATCCCGCGAATAAAATCCTCATATCCGTAAGATGGATGAAATTGAACCAGATCCCAACCACCGGTTTTCAATTTTGCAGAGCCGGAAGGATTAGCATAATCAGTTGCTGTCAATTTATATGGATCAAGTGCCTTTGAAATATCTTCCGGTTTCGGATTATTGTCTTTTGCTACTGAAGAATTTGGATCAAGATTTTTTAAAACAAATCTTTGGCTCTCAAAGGTCTTTGATGTTCCGGGGGGGCCCTGAAATACCATCTGTCTGACATTCGTGTTTTCCATAATTGCCTGGTAATCATTTACATCAATCATTGTTTTTACTCCTTCTAATGTTATTGTTTTAACGGTTCCCGTGATAGTATATAAATCCTCATAAGCCGCTACCGAAAAAGGCGTTACTCCATTAACCAAATTAGTAAATTTGTTTAAATCCACATCTAAGGATGTACCGGCACTATTTTTGAGAGTCCGCAGTTTCATTACCGCTCCTGCTAAATTGCTAAGTTTGTCTGGATTACCCTTTTGCCTTATTGACTCAGCATGTTTTGAATCCCAGTATTGATTCTCTAATTTCACCAAATTATAGACATCTGTATACTTTGAGTCCGAAACACTCATTAGCAACAAGCTTGATTCATATGCGGATAAATAAGTTTTTATCAGATGATACAGCGCAGGGTAAATAGCCGCAGGTTCGTCTTTTCCATAAATAGTATACGAATTAATCTTAGCTGAAGTATTCCTGAAAGCATTAAGCGGAATATAAACAGCCGTATTTCCATTTGCAAATGTCACTTCATATCCGATGCCTTTACCATCTTTATTTAACTTGTTTTTTTCACCGGCCTTACTGGATCCCGGCACATAATTAGGATTCGGGGTTGGTCCCCACCTCGTTCCCGGGACGGCACATGCATTTGGCGAATGATAAGGTCTAAATTTTGGTCTAGTATATCCATAATTATCTGTCTCTTTTTTATCTACCAGAAACGATGCATACGTTCCCGGTAGAGTTTGATGTGCAAATCCAATTTTTTTTGTATCGAGAAGTATATCAGACAAGGCTTTATCTACAGAAAATATTCCATTTAAAAAGATGGCATCAACAATGCATTCTATAATTGTCCTATGCTCTGTACAGCCATTAGGGATGATTGATTTACCATAGTAATTAAAAGAATCTGCTATACTAAAAATGGGTACCGGTTGACCTTGATGAGACGTATCACTAAAGATTTTTTTAACAGTAGCATTATTTGTTGCGCTATTTTGCCCGGCATTTATTTGATTCATTACAAGATTCAAAAGATTATCTATCTCATCATCCTTGGCTATTATAGTCCCGTTTTTTCTTAAATCACTCAAATACGGAAACACCTGGTAGTTGATTTTTTGTTTCAGTCTGATAAGAATATCATTAACCGTCCCACACCTATCCACAATGAACATTCCATGGCCCGGAAGATAGTTTTCCACTTGAATCGCAGGATCCAACATTATATGACTACTTACAAAGTTACAAATACTGTCAAACACTGTAATGATTATATTACTTAAGCCGTTATGTATAACAGTACTATAATATTTATTCAACACAGTTTTATCTGCAGATAAATCCTTGACGTAGTCAAACCTTCTACGAACAGCATATTCCATCTGCGTTCCATAGGCCGCTTTGCATTCAGTTGCAATAAAACAGATATTATCAGGGACAATAAGAGTACCACCGTCCGCTAATGAAACAGGCTGATTTCTATACTCCAGTGCATACAAAAGGTTACCTAATAGCCTTCCAACATTAGTCCTTCCGATGTCATCCAAAATAATAAAAAATGTTTCAGCCCTGCCGATTGCCCTATCACAAATTGCCTTTATTCTCTTTTCAACATAATTTATAGTAAGGGACTGATTAGGTTTGATCTCTATTCCGTAAACAATGTCTTCATAGGACATTGATGGATGAACCTGAATATACTCTACAAAATCACCTTGGATAAAATTTTCAATGTAATAACGATCTGCATAAAAGTCATTTCCATATACGGTATCAATATCTTGTCCCTCATGTCCAACATAAAAAGCAATTGCTCTGGCAGTAACGGTTTTTCCTGTTCCCGTGCCTCCCCTTAACAAAACATTTTTCATCTATTATTACACCTCTTCATTTAAGATCGTCTTAATGAGTCTTGCTAAAAAGTAAGATATTTTAGGTGGCACAGCATTTCCAATCTGTTTGCACACTGACGTTTTGTTGCCGTAAAACACAAAATCATCCGGAAAGCTCTGTATTCGGGCTGCCTCTCGTGGTGTCAGGGTTCTATTTTCAGCAGGATGGATAAACCTTCCGCCTGCCGGAGTATCAAACCTAGTCGTAATTGTAGGCGCCTGCTCATCCCAGCATAACCTTCCATAGGATCCACTATGAACCGAATTTATCTTTTCATCTAAGGAGGTAAAGTTATCCCCATTATTTATTCGGCTCATCCTGTCTACCGCTAATTTGGAGTGTTTTGTCTGTATATGGTTTTCTATGTATTCTCTGTCACATGATAAGAATCTTTCATATTCATTATCTGCGTCCGGATTCGTAATCTTTCCGTCCGGAGTAACATCCCCTAAATTCCCAATAGCATCCTGAATCGTCACTGGATCAAAGAAGGACGGTATATCACTTTTTATGCTACCAACCGTATTCTCCCAGCATTTATCAAAATCAACATTCTTAACTGTGGTTCCTATTATAATTAATCTTTCACGTTTTTGCGGAACGCCAAAATCCGAAGCCTTCACTACGCGATAGTGAATATCATAGGGTTCTCCGTCAAGCAGGTCCGGGTTCGAAAAAGAACCTATAATTTCTTCAAATATCTTGCCGTCCTGCATTGTAAGCATTCCTTTAACATTTTCCATTACAAAAACCTTAGGCTTTACTGTCTTAACCACATTAAAGTAATGCTTAAAAAGATAATTCCTTGGATCATCAATAAAACCGTGACGTATTCTGGCTCCCGCCATAGAAAAGCCCTGGCAAGGTGGTCCTCCGATAATAACATCTGCATCGCCTTTCTTAAATAACCCCGAGCTATCAATATTCTTAATGTCATCTACAATGACATCTACATCAGGATGGTTAAGCTTGTAGGTATTTGCAATCGAAGGATCAAATTCAACAGCCTTTTCAATCTTGTATCCGTTCTTCATAAATCCTAACGAAAGCCCACCACAACCGGCAAATAAATCTATTACTTTCACTCCGCTCCTCCGCTAATTCTATAACGATATCCAAAATTCTTTATATACAGGTTCTCCGCATCAGTCAATCCAAAAACCGAATTAACATAGTCATCAATGGCATGTATTTCATCCACGCATTCCCTATGCTTATACTCATATTCCGTTTGCTTTGTTCCAACATATAATTTCGTTTCTTCTAATTTTTCCTCAAGTGAAACCGAAAGAATCCTCGCTTTTTCCAAGTTTGCTGCTAAAGGAACCATAAATCCTTGGAGTTCCTTGTTGGTTATATGCCAACAGTCCGAAATGCAAATCCAATACCACCAAAACAATGATGAATTTATCAAACAATCAAAATAATATGCCTTTTCGGATGAATCAAAGGTAAAACGCTTATATTCTGATCCCGAATGTTTTTCCCTAAAGGCTTTGATCCAAAAGGCAGCCCTCATATTTACATATACGCTCTCCCCCCCCGCTTTTTGAAGATTTATCAGCGGGATCCTGCCTTTTGTCCTACAAACCTTTTTATAAATACTAATATCTTCAGACGTCCCTAATTTCGGAATATAGCCGTCTGCTGCAAAGACATTTTTTACCGCAACAGTCTGTTCAAAAAGTTTTTCTCTCTCTTCCTTGTACCAATACTGATAATTACCCGTAAATACTTTCTTTTCGCCGTTTCTTTTACTGCCGATTAAAATGCAGAGTTTCTGATGCACGGATTTGAACAGACAGTCCGGTCGATCTGCATAGCTCAATATATACTGTTCCGATATATTTTCAAACAAGTCGTCACGTATTCTTTGCATCCGCGGGGTTGCCACATATGAAAGTGGAATGACAAAACCTATCGCGCCCCCGGCATTCAGAATATCTTTAGAATTAATCAAAACATTGGCATAAATATTTCCATATTTCTCTTTTAAATCCAACCCACATTGACTATCCTCAACATACGGCGGATTCCCAATAATCAAATCATACCTATCCCGAGACTTGAACGCATTTGAAATAAAATCATAATGATGGAAATTTTCATTCAACAGTGGACCAATCCCTTTTACCCGCTTTAATCCATATCTTCTAAGTGTACAAAGAAACAGCCTGATTTTAGTTATGGCTGCAGACTCTACATTGATATCATTTCCATGAACTGATTTCACTATTTTTTTTATCATACTTTCAGTAATCGAATCTGTATGATTGTCCAGTAAATCAAATTTCATTTCTAATGCAGCAAGCAGAAACTCTCCGGCTCCACAGGTAGGATCAAACACCTGTTTACTCAAACAAAAAGAACGATATGGTATCCCATTCAAGTCCATCACATGAAGACCGTTAGTTCCAAGTTTTCCATACATTGCTTTTATGCTGTTCTCAAGTATGAACTTAACTACATCCAGTGGCGTGTAATACACCCCTTTGCTTTTCCGTATCGACTCCTTTTCGTTGAGATTAGATAAGACATCCTGAATGTCGTCGTATGAGTAATGAACATCCTTATCGGTACTGAATTCAAAACTCTTTATCCCAGCCAGGCTCAATAAGATCCCTTTTAATGCATTGAGATCCTCTCCCGCATATTTCGAATCCAGATAAACATACGCCGCATTGAGAACATCGTTCATCACACCACTTACTTTTTGTTTCATCGTCTATCGCACTCTTTCCGCTATTTACTCGGGATTTATCCAAGCCGTATTTAAAACAGCGCAATCAGTCGGTCAATTCCCATCAACTGATTGTACGCAATAAATTTTGCCGGACTCTCTGTAAAATTAGACGTCTGTGCACGATTCTGTAAATAGTCATGCTCTGCATAGCCGTACACAACGCCTTCTGTTATCGAATCTAAATCAATAATCTTGCCTTCGGAATCCCCATCCGCACCATTCAACCAGATACCAACATAGAAATCTTTAGGGATACGCTCAAATTGGTCAATATTTATCAACAACCTGCTATGAATTGTCCTAAACCCTGTCTTTATATCAACTGACCTGCCATCCCTGGTTCTGAAATCAAACTCATCAACGTTATCCTGACCTTCATATATCTCAAACATTCCCGATGTATCAACCTGTTTTCCCATGTTGTTTAATAAGTCCCGGAAAACCAGCTCCCCCAATTTACCTACATATGTGCGCTGTATTTCAAGTTTTTCCTTTTTTTCAAGATTACCTGACTGCCATACTTGTCTCGGTAACAAACGAGAGTACTGATTATTAGTCATAATTATTCTTGTTGCAAAATCCAATGACCGTTCCTTCATATCACGAGTTACGTCCAGTCTATAAACATTCACCGGTAAATTATTACGCCCCCTAGTCACCTGTTCAACAACCATTTTAAACCTCCGCCTTGCTTATATAATGTACAAATTTATCCCTTTATAACCATTTCCGCATTTATGTAGTCTTCTGTGGCTGCCATTGCACGGAGCGTCATCTCCAGCAGCTTATCAAGCTCCCAGCCAAGCTGGGCAGCTCCGCGTTCTATCACTTCCCTGGAGCAGCCGGCCGCAAATCCTTTGCTCTTATATTTTTTCTTAAGAGACTTCAGTTCCATATCCTTCGTGCTTTTTGAAGGACGCATAAGGGCAGCTGCACCGATAAGCCCCGTAAGCTCATCAGCAGCAAAAAGAACCTTCTCCATCTCATGCACCGGCTCCACATCTATGGTTGTACCGCAGCCTACAGTGATCCCGTATCCATGGGAGCAGACCGCATGTATGACATCATCACTGACTCCGCCTTCCCTCAGAAGCTCCGGCGCCTTCAGGCAGTGTTCCTCCGGATAAAGCTCGAAGTCGATATCGTGGAGCAGTCCCACTATCCCCCAGTATTCAGCATCATCGCCGTATCCCAGCTCATTCGCATACCACTTCATAACTGCCTCAACAGTAAGCGCATGCTGGATATGGAAAGCGTCCTTATTATATTTCTTTAAAAGTTCAAAGGCTTCATCCCTTGTAATCATATTTCCTCCTACTACCGTTCAGTCTTTTTCGTAAAAGACTAAGTCCATCGACTCATTGACCTTTTGTTCTTCACCTGTACGATGATACCCCATCTTTTCATACAGATAGCAGTTCCCGGCCTCCTGCTTTATAGTCTCAAGGCACCAGTTGTCAGAACCGTACATATCCTCGACCGCCGCTATAGCCTGCTGTGCGTACCCTTTATTTCTGTACTCCGCCATGATCCACATAGGAGAGATGCGCTTACGGCTTCCGTCCTTTTTGTAAATTACCCTGACGGCGCCTATCCTTTGGCCGTCAGCCACCAGGAAGTAATATGCGGTCCATGGCTGCTCAAAACGGGTCAGTACCTTTTCAAAGTTTTCAGCACCGGGATTCGTGTCGTAATCACGGTACTTCTCCAGAAGGCCCGAAAAAGCTTCTATCTGCATCTTCCAGACTGTTTCTATATCATCTTTTGTTACTCTTTCCAAAATAATTCCCATGGCTTTTCCGGTTCCATTATTCTCACCGGATCATCACTCATCGCTGTAATGATATTTTCTTAACCTTCTCCCGGTAACAAGGCACATGACAACTCCCGCTATGCCGAGCAAAAACATCATCAGTGCCGCTCCTGACCCTTTGCCGCTGCCGAACATAATGGTAAGGATTTTCATATAGCTGTGGTTTTCCATAAAAGGTTCACAGACTTCATCTACCAACAATCCGCCAAGGAAAAGCCCGATCGGTATGGTAAAAAACTGAAAAGTATTCCTGCATGCATACACCCTGCCCTGCAGTTCTACCGGAACCACATTCCTAAGTATGACTTCCAGGTTTGTGCTCATTATAGGAACAAGTATCCAGCCTACCACCTGTGCGATCACCCACAGCACAGGTTCTCTTGACAATGCAAGAATAAAATTCTCGCTTCCAAGGGAAATGAGCATCGTGATGTACACAACCTTGACCCTATCTTTGGGCTTAGGCATGAATGATACCAGAATGCTGCCGATAACCATTGCCACTCCCGCTGCAGAAGTAACCATGCCAAACACTGCCGATCCGCCTTTCGGATTCGGAATTACATATCCGGGAAGCGTTGCATCAAATGCAGACGCTACCAGATTGACACCCGACATAAAAAGGATCAGCGTCATGATCATCGGAGTCTTTTTAAGGAATGCCAGACCTTCCTTTGCCAGCTTAAGCGTGCTCTCCTTATTTTCTTTTTCATATGCCGGAATACGGATGAGCCCTGCCAGTGCCACAAAAGCCAAAACAAAGCTAAAAAGGTCAACCGTGATAACCACATCCAGTCCCGCAAAAGCATACAACGCAGAGGCGATAAGCGGATTCAACACTGAAACGAGAGATCTGGACAGATTCTGCAGCCCGCTGATCTTCTGATAGCGTTCCTTAGGAACGATCAGCGTCATCGTAACTTCCGATGCCGGCTGCTGGACCGTATTCATTAGCCCTGAAAAAACATTGACAGCATACAGATGCCATATGGCAAGACTGTCAGTCTTGTAAAGCACAAATACCAATAGGGTACACAAAGCCGCAATAGTATCACAGACAAGCATTGTCTTCTTCTTGTCGAACTTATCTGTCAACGCTCCGGCAAATATGCTCATAAGCACATACGGTGCATATGTACAGATAGTCAGTGCAGCGGTACTTAAGGCGGAGCCCGTCTTTTCATATAGCCATAAAGTCAGGGCGAATGCCGTAATGCTGCTACCAAGCTGTGATAAACTCTGTGTGCTCCAAAGGATATAAAAATCCCTTAAACTATTTTCTTTTTTATTCATTTCTTTGCTCCTTTTGTTTTAAAAATTCATATCATTACAAGAAGCAAAGCTTGAGGATCTTCAGATCATTATCATTTCAGATCCGTTCCTCCATACAGTCTCCTCAAACTCTGCATGGAGCTGCAACAACGCAACGTCTCATATCTTCCCCTTTCTGCCACATTCTGTGTAGCCACGCTAAAGAACTGCAGAGAATGACTCCACAGTTCTTTTTGTATAAGAATCTTTTTAAATTTTATATCATTTTTCGATGCAGGTCAAAGCGCGTTTTCTACAGCTTTCCTGACATCAGCCATATCTTCAGTAGGCTCAAACCTTGCGATTACCTTCCCTTCACGGTCGATAAGGAACTTGGTGAAATTCCACTTTATGTATGCCTTGTCTCCGAACTTCTTATTGTTCATATCCGCAAACTTATCAAGAGAGAAATTCTTGATTCCCTTTCCGAAGCCTGCAAAAGGCTTTTCAGCTGCCAGCCATGCAAACAGCGGATCTGCTTCTTCTCCGTTTACATCTATCTTTGCAAACTGGGGAAACTCCGTCCCGAACTTGAGAGTACAGAACTCGTGTATCTCATCCTCTGTTCCGGGAGCCTGGCCGGCAAACTGATTGCAGGGAAAATCAAGGATCTCGAAGCCTTTATCACGAAGGTCCTTATACATTGCCTCAAGTGGTTCATAATGTGGCGTAAAACCGCAGCCGGTAGCTGTATTGACAACAAGCAGCACCTTGCCTGCATACTCATTGAGACTAACTTCATTTCCTTTTCTGTCCTTTACTTTATAGTCATATATCGTTGCCATAATTTATTCCTCCTTTGTTTGGTTGCTTATTATGTTTTATACAATTATATTTTATGCAATCTATTTTGTCAACAAAAATTTTCAGAAATAAAAAAACACTATGATTACATAGTGTTCCTTTATGATTTACACCTGCTATTATCAAAATAGATTTGAAAACATCACGCCTTCCAGAACATATTCTTCGCTGCGTTCTCAAGCGCCCGCCTCTCCTCCACGTCATCATAGCCTTTATCCCTGTCATCAATGCCTTTCACCACATCCAGGAAAAACAGCCCGTCCCTGTTACAGTAGAAATAAACACGGCGTACACCGTTTATCCTGAACCTTGCCTCTGCGTTTCCTTCCGGATAAAGCTTTACCATCTGTATCCTGTCCGAAGAAACTGCAGCGATGAAGGAAATATGATGTGTCTTGGTCATTTCATGGTCTATCCTGACATAGTACTCATCCTCGACGCACTCTATGAAGATCATATGATCCTCATCTGTCTGCTCTGCCTCTGCCGGCATAAGCTGTACTCCATGACAGTGTATGACAGCTTCACCCATGGAATGTATCACATTGCCGCATACAGGACAGACATAAAATTTTGACCTGAGCATATTTGCCGAAACATTGGCGTTGCGCACCTGATTGCCTGATATGAGTTCCGGTACCGACACCCCGAAAGCATCCGCTATGGGTTCCAGCAATGTGATATCAGGATATCCCTTACCTGTCTCCCATTTTGAAATTGCTTTATCACTTACCCCCAGTTTCTCTGCCAGATCCGACTGGGTCATTTTTTTCTGTTCGCGCAGTTCTTTTATCACCGCGCCCGTAATATACTGATTCATACTTCCCCTTTCTGCCGCAAAGCGGCTACGCAAAGAGAATTTGTACAGGCAAATTCTCTGATGCGATGCTGAACATCGGGCCGCCTTGCGACACCAACGTTCAGTTAATCGTTCAGGAACCGTTCCATGTCAAAATAATAAAACCGCAGTTCCTCCTGAACAACCTACGGAAAGTAGAGTCCCATTAATTATCTTTACGAAGCATTGCCACCAGCCATTCCGGAATAATAAATTCCATTTTATTTTTTCATGAAATCCAGCCTCAATAATGCCTTTCCGTTCGGCAGTGTTTCCATTTCCCTCATTATTCCTTCATAACCGATTTCAGCCATTTTCTCTTTCAGTACATCTTCCTCCATCTGACAATGTACTTTGTCCAGATCGTCAAAGGCATGGATATACGGTGACTCTGATACCCATTTTTTCTCATCCGTATTTATCTGGATCACGCAGGACACATATTCCGGCTCCGTCTGACGGATCACATTCTGAAAAACCGAGTATCCTATATACTCTATCAGCAGGTTTGCGATCACCAGCTCAGCCTTCGGAAGTATTGCAAAGTCATTGATAAGGTCAACCTTAATGCACTGCAGCACATCACCAAGTTCTTCATAACGCTTAGCAACAGCCTTCAGGTAATCGTCATTGATGTCAACACCATATACGGTCTGATACTTTTCCGGTCTGACATGTTCCAGGCCGTTTCCCCCGGCGACGCCGAGAACCATCGCAGTCTTAACAGGATATGTTGCAAACTGATCCTTCATCATGGCATTCATCTTCTGAAGCTGCTGTACGGAATCAAGGCTCATGTGATTCTCATAATCATCAAGGCTGATCTGTTCCCAGGGATTGCAGTCCGTCTGTGCTTTATCTTTCTCTATTACCATATTGCATCTGTCCCAGACTTCATCTTCGAAAGTAAAAGCCCCTTCCTGAATGTGCCGCTCCTTAAAACCTGCGCTTTCATAACATTTCCTTGCCCTTGAATTTGCTGAAAGAACCATAAGCTGGACTGCAGCCGCACCGGAATCCTCAAAAGCGTACTGTACTGCACGGCAGATCATTTCCCTGCCCAGCCCCTTTCCACGCTTTGCCGGATCCAGCATCACAAACTTGAGCATCCCTTCGTTTGTATCGTTGTTAAGAGAATAGCAAAAAAAACCTTCAACATTTCCCTCATCATCCAATGCTACGAACGGTCTGTCGCCACACTTATCGGCAATATCTTTAAGCATGCTGTCAAATGATTCTTGCTGAAGAGGAAAAGATGTCCGGTTCGCACACCACATAGCGTGAAGCCTTTCATCCGTGATCCAGTCCTTTATTATCGAAAAATCCTTATCTGCGTTATATTCCCGTATATTCATAAACTATCCCTTATTGCTCCCTCTGTATCCCAGCTACCATCAGTTCTTTTCTTTATCCGCTAAATCCAATACAAATGAAATTTCTTTTTTCCAGCCCTCCGGTGTATCCGGCGATTCCAGGTCTTCCTTCAGTTTACTCATGCCGTCATATTTTTCCAGATACGGCAGAAGTCCTGCGAATTTAATATTGCCTTTCAGATAATCATTCCAGATCATATCCTCCAGTTCACTTCTTTCCCACTCATAGATCTTGTCAAAACAATCCCTTCTGTATTCACTGTAAGCATACTCATATCCTAAGTGCATCCCCCGTCTTACCCTTTTGAATTCCTCGCTGTGTTTTTCGTCCATTTCTTTTTCGTGCTTTTCTTTTTTGAATTGGGAGACAGCAGTCCACAAACCAAGGAAAAAAGCCGGAACGCATATTGCAGCCAGCACCCATTCTTTCAGATGGATGAAAAAGATAAATCCGGGTATAGATATGATCGTCACAAAAACTGGTAAAAATTTTTCAGGTTTCATACTCTTCGATATTCATTTCAAGTTCAAACTCATGCTAAATATGTAATAATAGCTACTCTCTATTCAGCAGGAAATTCACTATCATATTCCTTTCCTCATCCGTAAGGAAATGCATATGTCCCCGTCCCTTTATCATGTAAGTCTTACAGTCCGGTATTATCTTCTCTGCCCTTTTTATAACCCCCGGTCCGGGAAACAGGCAGTCCTTTTCAGCCGCCATTACCAGAGTCGGTGCCTTACATTTCGCCATCCGTGCAGCTGAAACATTTGTCGGCATGGCGGTTTTCACTTTCGTATGGTCTATACTCAGCTTAGCAGTCTCATAAATGTCTTCGGTAATATTGTCCTCAGTGATTGCCATAGGCATCATGGTCGCCTTAAACCATTCACGCTTTCCTGTTATCCAGTACATGATCATCGGGAACATCATCCTGGCATTCTTTAACTGAAAAGCATTCCTGATCCCTGACGGAATATAGATCACTACCCTCTTTATCTTTTCCGGAACCACACACATGGTTTTAGCAATTATGCCTCCGCCAAAGGAACCGCCGAACAGACTGATCCGGTCATATCCCAGTGCATCGATTACTTCTCCGGTCCATTTACCATAGTCATAATTAACGGCCGACAGACTGGTCTCAGCGCTTTTCCCCGGATGGCCTATAGTATCTACGGCATATATATGAAAATCCTTCAAAAGAAAACCGCAAGCCAGAAGATTATATGCCGTAGTAGCATTCCCGCCATGGAAGACCAGCAGTGGCTCCCCCTCTAAAGCTCCGGTTTCTATCAAGTGTGTACTGCCAAAGGATGTTTCAACATACAGATCCTTATATGGAACATCCAGCCTTTCAAGCTGTTTATCGTACAGCTCAAGTATTCTCTTTTTTCCTTCTTCGGTTTTATAAATGCTTTTCATACAACATCATCCGGCCAGCGTCCACCGATTTCCATCCGCGTCTGGGAAAACTGCTGCTTGTTAGAGTCATTCAATCAAAGCAGCTTTCTGCCTTTTCCTATCAGCAGTCCCTTCATGACCAAAATTGCCAGGAATATGATTCCTGCATAGGGCTGTCTGGTCAGGATAAATACCGACGCTCCTGCTACGGAAATCACCATACCCACAATCAGTATATAACGATTCAAAACAGGCTTATCAAAATGACTGATGATAATACCGAATATACCATTCAACACAGTTACACAGATCAAAACGGCAAATGCTGCTCGGATCCATGAACTTAATCCGCTGCTCACAAACAGAGATACGGAAGACGGACTGTCTGTTCCGTTTCCGAAGACCGGCATAAATAATAGCAATACCGGCAGGATATCCAATACGCCGCAGATCAGCGAAACATATTTGTCGATACATTCTTTCTTATCATCCTCTGCCACAGAGATGATCTCTTCCGAACAGATCAGCTCATCAATCGATACGGAGAAGAATTTCGATATCTCCTTAAGCGAATCAAGATTTGGATAGCCGCGCCCGGATTCCCACTTCGATATTGCCGTCCTTGAAACAAACAGAGCTTCCGCCAGCTCTTCCTGGGTCATTGACCTGGATTTTCTAAGTTCCTGTAATTTTTCATTAAATTCCATTTCTGCTCCTATCGGACGCCTTTGCCCTGTCCACATACATAACAGCTGACTGATACAGCATAAACAGCCCTGCGGATAATAATACGGAAGCAACAATATCCGTTGCCCAGTGTACGCCTGCAACCAGCCTTCCTATTAGCATAAATGCTGAAAACCCGACTGTAAACACCATCGCCGCCATTCTGACCGCAGGATTCGTTACTCTCCTGTCAATCTGAAACGCCAGTGTAGGCATCACGCTCAGCACCAGCAATGTCGTTGAAGACGGATATGACGCTTCCAGCCTGCCTTCTATCAGCACCGGCCTGTAATTGATGGGAATCATTTCAAAAATCAGGTAGCATGCTATAACGATCACATAATACACGCCTAATATTGTAATATCCGGATCAACCCTTAGCAGGCTCCGTCTCTTAACCAGCTGCACAAGACCTAATATGCCAAAACACATACATATAAAAATTGGTACAAGTCCCAGCCAGTCAGTGACTGTATAGATCGGCATATGCACCCCGGTCAACTGATGAAACCATACATTAAAAGCTGCAAATCCGATCTTCGTTCCCTTCTGCCCCACCGGCTGCACATCAATGCATTGTATCAAAACAGTCCATATGACAAATGCAGCTATAAGCGTGGCTCCTGTCAGCAGATTTCTTTTTTCTTTCATGTTCTCTTCTTCCTTTCATACTTTATTGCCTGTCGACAATTTGAAAGTATCAAAAGATCATGAAAAACGTAAGAAACGTGCTGTCACATCCGCGATACGTATCGTGTCATGCCCATAAATAAAGGCTTTTGCTCATGTATGGACCCTGTCTTTTATACGCAGACAAGCCTCGATATGCATGATCCAGTGCCTTGAAAAAGGCATCTGTATAAGTCCGCGCACATCCTTATTGAACCAATAGTCAATAAGCCAGACCGCATTTTCATCCTCGCTTACTACATGTAAAGATTTCAGCTGGTCTTTTGTCTCATCCGGTATCTTTTTTTTCAGATCTTCATATGTCAAATCCTTTAACATTGAATCCGTACTTAGCTTAACCTCAGAAATATATGCGTACAATTCATCCAGATCCAGCTTATTTGAAAATTCTGCGATTTCCTCTTTTACAAGCTCGTTCCCGGTTGTTATGATCGGTGATCCGATCCGTTTTTTATAATCCCCCTGGAAAAAAATCTGTTCATCTTCTCTTATCAGGGTATGGGCTACGATGTCTTCGATACGGAATATATGCCACAATGAATACGCTATTGTTTTACTATGATATCCGGCAGCATTGATATAAGGGATTGCACAGAATTCTTCCCGGCTTAATTCTTCCTTAAAAGAAATGATAGTATCCCACAGGGTATTACGCAGATCGATCAGTGTATCTATGCCTTCAGCGTAAGTATCCTTTTTCTTTAGCCGGCTCTGTACTGTTTTATTAAGTTCAGACCATTCTTTATTCATCCGTTCCCTCTATATTTCCACTTAAAATATAATGCCTATTCGTATTAGATATAGTATAATATTTATTTGCATTGGATGATATTAATAATTATATAACTAATTTTCTTTCATTGGGGGGAGACAATGAAATGAGTGAAAAATCGTTATCCAGGATCAAGGATATACTTAAGCAGAACCGTTTGATGCTGCTCTCAACATTTCTGACATTCGTAATCGCCACTGTTGGTATTATCACGAGTTATTTACTGTTCCGCTCCTCTGAGATAGACAACCGAAAAGAGATACTCGTTAAGGCTGGTCAGCTTGCCGCAACACAGATCGACGCAAATAAGATAGACTGCTGGCTTGAAAACGGACCGGACGACGAGTATTTTGAGACGGAACAGCAGCTACGGAATATCCTGAACAATACTCCATATCTGGAATATCTGTATGTAACACAAATACAGCCCGACGGGTGCCATATAATATATGATCTGGAAACAGCTGATAAGGAGCTTGAGCAATATAAGGAAAGCCAGGAGAACGAGCTGCCGCTAGGCGATATATTTCCCTTTGAAGACGCATTTGCGGATAGCATCCCTACTCTTCTTGCCGGCGGCAGGATCGACATTATCGAAAGCAACGATACATATGGATGGCTTCTAACCAATTATGAGCCGATTTATGATGACAGCGGAAAATGCACTGCTTATATCGGTATCGATATATCAATGCGCAGCGTGGAAGACACTACCAGATATCTGATGCTATGTCTTGTCGCTGTGACCATGACATTTCTGATTATCTTAATTATTTTGGGCATTGTGGCATCAAAACGGACCCGCCAGTCCGAACGGTATGAAGAGCTCAAAAAACAGACCAAGCGGGATCAGAAGCTTCTCCGCGAGATAATAACCGCTTTTGCAAATTCCATAGATGCCAAGGATGAATACACACACGGCCATTCGTCAAGAGTCGCAAAATACTCCAAAAAGCTTGCTGAAATGAATCATAAATCTGAGCAGGAATGCGAAGAGATCTATTACGCCGCCCTGCTTCACGACATAGGAAAAATCGGCGTTCCCGACAACATCATTAACAAAGACGGTAAACTCACCGATGATGAATATGAAAAGATAAAGGAACACCCTGCCCTCGGAGAACAGATACTGAAAAACATAACCGAATTTCCGTATCTCAGTATAGGAGCATATGGGCACCATGAGCGTTACGACGGAAAAGGCTATCCGTACCACCTCAAAGGAAGCGATATTCCCGAAATCGCAAGAATAGTATCCGTTGCCGATGCGTATGATGCAATGACATCAAAACGAAGCTACCGCGATCCCATACCGCAGCAGAAGGTTCGTGAGGAGATCGTCAAGGGAACCGGTACACAGTTCGATCCCGAATATGCAAGACTTATGCTGCACCTTATAGATATAGATACCGAATATGAAATGAGTGAGCGCGAAATAGTCAATGATCAGGATGAAATGGACGAGCTTATTCTCGACGAGTACAGAAGCGTTGTGGCGCCCGGAATACTGATCACACCTTCAATGACCACCATCCGTATGACTGTCAGCGAAAACGAAAAAACTCCCGGCAAGTCTCCCAAGCCTTCAATAATACTGTTTGATTCACTTGACGGCCGCGAGCATGACTCAGAAAAAGAAATAGAGGATCTGAAGTATTTCGAATACGGTGAGATATGGTTCGACGGCCGGACAACAACCGCCGGCGCAAGAGTAATTCAGACAAATATCACGAGATATGAAGCATCAGATTTTGTTAAAAACATCGGATATAAGATTGAAGCGGTAAGAATAAAAGATCATGCGCTTGTCAGGATCATCGGAAAAACTCAGACCGCCGAGAGCATCATCGCTTTGCCGGACAGCACAAGATATCTGTATTTAGGCCTTACCGGTAAGAACTGCCGCATTGACAATATAAGCACCGAGAAGGCAAAAACAGAATCCCCGGCTGATTATATACCGAGAATAGCCGAAGAAATAAGCTATATCAAAGATGCTCCGACGGGTGATATACCGAACGTACAGGTAGACGGCTACCGCACGTCCCACAGTGTGGGAATCCCTGTAAAAGACGGTCTCATACTCACCTTCCACGCAAAATGCCTGCCTACCGCCAGACTTGTATGGCATTGTCCGTTCATTGATATTTTCTGTTCTGATGATGGCAACGTAAACGGAAATAATTACCGCGATCTTGCATTTATGCGGTTCGACGGCGAATTCTGGGAATGTGACCCCGATTGTGATGCAGAACTGAATGTGATAAAAAACTTCTCTTTTGAAAACTGGGATGCATGGAAGAAATATAATAAGACCGGATATGACACGACAGTACGGTTTAAAGTCGAAGGCAATACGATAACTATTATCACTGCGAACGGCGGTATATCAATCAATAATAAAGCTGTGCTTACCAACATTGACAAGACAGTATATGCCTCCATCACCGGAGACCAGATTGCCATAACTAATATAAAATGCCATTACTTATAGTTCATATCTTTACCCTCTTCTTTTCATCATCAGATAACAGTTAATCCCATTTTTATAAAAATCAGTTAGTTCTCCAACACACTTATATCCCAGATTTTCATATAATTTCTTCGCTCCCGGGTTAAAATCATCTACAGTTAAGAAATATTTTGCCGAAGAAGAATCGGAAGCATTATCCTCAAAAAACTTTATCAGCTGCTTACCGATACCATAATTCCTGTATTCTTCCTTTACTGCAACAATATGAAGATAGGGGTAGCTTCCAAAAACACCATTTGTCATGTAGTAAATAAACCCCAGGCATTTCTCATTTTCATCCAATGCAACATATATGTTTTCTTGTCCCACTGCATATGTTAGCATATTGGCTGCCTTTTCATAATCGCTGAAATACGCTCTTCCCAAATCAGAATTTTGCAGAATTTCTATGCAGCTACCAGTATATTTCATATTTGCAAGTTGAATATGTATATCCTTTTTCCACTTACGCTCTTCACACATGAAACTTTACCTCCGGCACCTTCGTCAAAATCGAAAACTATCTATAATATAAAATCTCGCATTCGCCTTCATCGGTAAAAGTTTCAATCTCATATGTAAGAACCCCATCGGCGTAGATTTCCTGATAGATCATATCTAATTCTGCTGTTTTTCCTTTTACGGCAATCCATCCTGAATTCGGCAAAACCACAGAACAGTTTGCATTATCTATGTCGCCGGATTTAAGCCCGATGACATATTCAATCGTATCAGTTGTCCAGTTATAGCCTAAACCCCTAAGCTTTTCTCTTCCATATTTTTTGGAAAACTCATCCCAAAAAGCACCGATCGTTTCATATTGTCGATCGTCTTTTGTTGAAAACACCTTACTGATTCCATTAAAAACCATACGATTCTCTTCATCATTTTCTGAAACAAAAGGAGCGCTTAAATCATAATCCGATATTTCGGAAATGGGTACGGGTAGCTTAAGACCGATTTTTAAAT
Source organism: Lachnospiraceae bacterium AB2028 (assembly GCA_000621425.1). Lineage (GTDB taxonomy): Bacteria > Bacillota > Clostridia > Lachnospirales > Lachnospiraceae > NK4A136. The sequence continues at coordinate 220,045 of KK211275.1, read as the reverse complement.
CCTTGTAATTTATTTGTTTTGAATGAGCACCGTCTCCACTTCTGTCCACGGAATAAAGCTGTATCGTATTATTTTGCAATGATATAAAAGCGTGCCCAAAACCTGCAGGGATCAGTACTGCAAGGGCATTTTCTTCTGACAGTTCAATTGACTCCCACTCCAGATAGGTCGGCGATTCTTTTCTCAGATCAATAACGTAATCCAGCCCTCTGCCTTTTATGACTGTCACAAACTTCGTCATTGGGGCACGCTCATCTCTGTAGTGTATTCCAAAAAAAGTCCCTTCTTTGGGCATGCTGTAAATTCTTGTCTCCCGAGCTTTGAAATCATCAATGCTTTCATCAAAAACATATGCCAGCGATCCACGGTTATCAACACGCGTATGAAACCTGTATATTTTTACTTTTCCGAATAATTCTTTTACCACCATTTTTCTACCGTATCCTCCGTTAATCATCGCAACAATTCATTTACCTCATCCTTCTTTGGCGGATTAAGCGGTAATGGGAACCTTGAGATTGCGACTGCGGAACATGCACTTGCAAAACGAACTGTCTCCATATCGGAGAATCCATTCAATAGTGCATATACACAGCCCGCTTTAAATGTATCACCTGCTCCAAGTGTGCTTCTGACCGTTATATCAAAAGGCTGCATTCTGTGAATCTCTTCCCCTCTGCGTCCATACAGCATGTCCCCACCGCCCTGTGTCAGGATCGTGAGTCCCTCCGTTTCCTGCATCATCAGCTTCATGACCTCTTCAACAGACTCCCCAGGGTAATGTTCGGAACGGCATTCCCCAGAAACAACATTAATCGCCGCATGCCTATGAAGATACGAGTCATGTGTCGCGTCTATCGTCACATAAGGGATGCCATGACTGACGCAAGTTTCCGCAGCCTGATCAGACTGTTCTCCAAAATACGGATCGATCGCAGCTACCTTGCACCCGATAATATCTTCTTCCTTTGGATCATTCCACCACTGTTTGCCACCGGAAAAAAGCGTCTGGAAATGTCCCATCGGTGAACGTACAAGCCCTGCGATCACTACATAATCCATTACTCCTGTATCATCCGAAAACGTAATGGATGATAAGTCTACGCCTGTCCCGGCATAGAAATCACGAAGCATCGGAGCCACTTCCGTACCGATCCATGTGCCATCAATGCGAACAGTCACGCCCATAGAGTCCAGCACTGTTGCCGCAGTTCCCGTCTCCCCGCCTGGCAGAAAATACTGTTCTTTGATCTCCGAATACTCATCCGGCTTTAGGAATCCATCTTTCAGAAGAAAAGAATGCGTTCCAAGTATCTGTCCAAATAAATATACATCTACCACTTTCATCGTCTTTCTCCTCGTCTAATGCCCCCTATGCTTTTCCTTTTTCTTCTGCTGTTTCATTTCAAACAGTCTGTCGCTCTCCTCGTCCCGTTCCTGCTTACTTCGCTCTTTCCTCTCCAGCTTATTCTGCTCCTGTTGAAGTTTAAGCGCCTGTTGCGATTTCGTGCCTATTCCATTTTCCAGGGTCTGCTTTTTCGCATCACGCTGCGCCCTTTTTGGATTTTTCTTTACATCCTTTACATCGGTTTTAATCGCCGGACTGAACTTAAGGTGATAGTAATGCCTGTTGATGAACTCCTGGACCTCATAATCCTTTGGTTCAGCGCCAAATGTCACCTTGGCCGCCGATAGCTTTCCATTTTCAATTTTCTCAAATACTCCTACCCAAAACGGATCCTCAAAGTATACCGTCAGCCGTCCCTGACATTTTTCTGTTCTCACGTCGCCTTCGTCTCCGTGTATTTTTCGCCTCATAGAGCTCTCTGCGTACACGCAGAGCTCTGCGAGGCTCTTTTTTCATAATAAACGCTTTCGTCATCTCTTCCGATTTCGGTATAACCGCACTTTTTATAAAACCGGTTTGTACGCTCATTCCAAATCGGGGTATCTAATTTTATTATTTTAGAAGGGAATAAATTCTCAATTTCCATCATAAGTTTCATTCCGTATCCCTGACGGAAATATCTGGGATCAATAAATATTCTTCCGACGAATAATTCCTCTGCTCCAAACAAAACGGCACCACCCACAATATTTTCATCGCTATTCAAAAAAGTATATAGGTGATTCTGCTCCATCATTTTTCTATGCCAGCTTTCCGAATCATAATCCGGTGGTCCGCCTGCTTCTTTTCCGCCGACTTGTATATCAGAGCCAAATGCTTTAATGGAAATAGCTGTAAGTTCTTTAATATCGTTTATAGTACTCTTGCGTAAAAACATCATTTGTCCCCCCACATCATACCACAGGCATATTTATCATCTTTTGATGTAAGCTTCTGTACGATATTTTCTTTCATCCCAAAGCTCCTCCCAAGTCCCGATTCTTAATATATGAGTAGAGGCTTTTATAGTCTCTGCTCTTTCTTTATGATGAAGGTGATTGGTCTGACGTAATTTCCGATTGGGACACCACGCCCGAAGACAAATGTGTCAGCCCGCCTTCATTGTTCTACATTCGATTCAGCAAGTTGGGAAAGAATGCGTCTCCCGTTTAACGAAAGAATATGAATGAACCCTGAAGAGCTGGATCCAATCATAAACCACTTACGAAAGGAGAATCTTTCTTATGATTGCTGTTGGTATTGATGTTTCAAAATCCAAGAGTACAGTTGCCATTCTCAATGGGGATGGCAGCATCCGTGCTAAACCCTTTGATGTCCACCATGTCGCTGATGAGCTGCAGGCATTGGTCGATTACATCAAGAGGACTTCCGAACCGCCAACCATTCTTATGGAGCCCACCAGCCACTATCATTATCCACTTCTGAAAGCCTTTCAGGAGGCGGAACTCCCAGTCTGTCTGATCAATCCATACCAGATGAAGAAGTATGGTGATACCGAACTCAGAAAGGCGAAAACAGACAAACATGATTCTCTGCGAATCGCTCAGTATGCCCTTGAGAAGTCCTATTCGCTGATTCCTTACACTCCTCAGGACCAGAAGTATGAAGATCTTCGTTTTCTGTCCAGGCAATACAGTCAGAGGATATCAACCCTAACTGTTGCCAAAGTTCAGCTGCTCAGCCTTCTGGATGAAACAATGCCCGGCATTACGACTATTCTTCCTCTTAAAAGCAGGGATCCCGACAACTGTGTGCTTCTGCGTTTCATTAAGCGTTTCAAGTCTTTCGATGTGATCCGTAAGATGGGCAAGACACGCTTCCTGGACAGCTATCAAGTCCTAGTCAAAAAGACTAAGGATCGTTTTGCCGGTTCTAAGGGACTGGCTATCTATGAGCTGGTCCTTAACAGTATTACCACCCGTGGAGAAAATCCGTTATCCGCAATGACTCAGGATCAATGTGTTGATCTCGTATCCACAGCTCAGAAAGCTGCCGATGAGATCAATCTTCAAATGAGGATCATTGCAGAGACCATGCCGGAGTACAAAGTGCTTCGTTCTATGGCCGGCGTGGGGGACCGACTGGGACCGATCATTCTTGGAGAAATCGGTGACATTCGCCGTTTTCACAGTGGCAAAGCACTCAATGCTTATGCCGGCAATGATGCTCCGCCATATCAGTCCGGACAATTCGAGAGCCGGAATCGTCACATCTCCAAACGTGGCAACCCGGCTCTCAGAAAAGCTTGTTTTGAGGTAATGCAGGCTCTCAAACTGACAAAACCTCAGGACGATCCTGTTTACCTTTTTCTGCTCAAAAAGGAACAGGAAGGGAAACCATACAACGTAGCCAAAATGGCTGCCGTTAATAAGTTTCTGCGGATCTACTACGCTCGTGCGATGGAGCTGTACAAGTAAATCTGTCTGCTTTCATTATAGCCGTTTTTAATTGGCCTGCAATGGCAGGTCTTGTTAAGGTTACTCTTTTTCTGTTCTCAAAGTGCTCAAAATCTTCAAAAATCAGCTTGACAAACATTAGCAAGATTTGTCGTAATCATTTATATTTACACATAACAAATCATTTGCAAATCATATGGTTCTTCTTCTGCAATTTCCTTTATCGGACAATCTGCGAGTTCAGCTCCCATAGCTTTATAAAAAGCAATAGTTTCTTCAGATGAACACGCAGAAATATACAAGGCCTCTGCTCCTGCCTTCCTTGCTTCTTCTTTCCCTGAATCAAACAACTTTCTTCCAATTCCCTGTCCTCTGCAGGCAGCCGATACTTGCATCATATCCAAAATCATATATGATTCAATCAATTCCTTTTTTAACCCAATGAATCCAACCACTTCATCATTTTCAATTGCAAGATATGTAACATAATCATCGCCGCTGATATCCTTTGCAACAGAACGTCTCTTTTCCATATTCCAATCTTCTGTATAAACACAGACCTCAAGAATATATTCTCCACCCAGTTTACGATATACTTTTTTTACATCCTGTTTTCTTGGATAATTGTCCAATGAATCCTGTTTAAAGTTTTCTGCTGATAATAATTCGATCCTGATCAATTTTTCTCTGCTCCTATCTCATGTATACCTTACAAAAATGCCGCAAATGCTTCTCGATGTATTCCATGCATTCTTTCTCACACTGTGGCTGTCTGTCTGCTCTTGCTATCTGCAGAACAGCTGGTGCGGTAAGCTCTGCGGCAAGCAGCTTCGAATCATCCTTTACTACTATCCCCTCATCCATCATTCCCTTGATAATCTTTGCAAACATCCTCTGTATTCCATCCAGCTGGTGTCTGGTTGTAGCCTCGGAAATCCTTTCATTCCTGAACTGCTCTTGCACAAGAAACATACGCGTCTTGCGGATTATGGGGTCCCGCATTGTGAATGATATCCTTTCCATAGTCACCTTTATAAACTCCTCCCGGCTCTGCGGCACCTTCCCGATGTTTTTCTCAGATCCAAACATTTCCTCATACCGCGCCTCCGCAGAATCGATCAACGCATTCAGGATGTCCTCTTTGCCCTTATAGTGCTTATATAGCGATGGAGCTTTGATCCCGACAATATTTGCAATCTGCTCCACGCTTGTTCCATCGTATCCATTCTCTGCAAATAACGTTAATGCCGCATCCATAATTTTCTCTTTGGTAGACATTGTATCCTCCATTCCGCTAATAAACATTAGCCTTATTATAGCTAATGTTTATTAGCCCGTCAAGATAAAAAATAGACTGACCGAAACCGTTAGGTTTCAGCCAGTCATTCTTTTCTCATATCATCTGAAAATGCCTCAAGGCATCCTCAATAACCTTAACCTTCTCTTCCGGGCATCCCGGTTGTTTACTATCAGGAGATTTCGGCTTGTTATAATTTTCTCTTTCAATAATCCCATGTTTCTGTTTTACCTGGGCAATATTCAGATTCGTCACATGGAATCCGTACTTCTCCTGCACCCAGTCCTGAATCTCCTTATATGTAGCCTTAGCCTCTGCGCTAGTCAGATCCAGTTCGTCCATATCCACCTTAACTTCGATATGATGCTTAGTCTCAGAAAGTTTGGACAAAAGTGCTACCGTCTCAACATGGCTTGGAACAACAGTATGGATAACTCTACCCATACAGTATTTGGGAATTGTTCGATGCTGTATTTTGCTTGTATTAGGGAACAAATTCATTCTTTTACTCTCTAAACATAGCATAATATTCATTCCATACAAAATAACCCGGTATAATTTGAATATTAAATTTTTCCAAAGCTTCCTCATCAGGTAAAGCCTCTTTATACATTCTGGCACATAGTTCCTTATCCTTATCTCTAAAAATTTTAAGTGCTTCTTCAGGCATTTTATTTGGATAATCATTAACAATTAATGTTTCATCTAAATATAATACAGGAACTTCTTCATCAAAATTATTTGCTTTATTTATTTTATAGGCGAAAAGAAAAAATACAGCTTTTTCTTCGTTATCCTTTCTGCTTTCACCTTCTTTTATGAGTTCTTGAATTACAGTTTTTCTTTGATCTTCAGAATAATAATCATCAATTCCGAGTTGAAAAAACTTTCTTAATTCTCGTATAATTACTTTTAAATGTTCATTGTTGCTTCTTTTTCTGATAAAATTCAGATATGTTTCTAATCTTTCATTAAAATTATTCATTTTATCTCTTATCTCCTTCTTTATCCTCCAGAACTTATCCGGTGATTAACTATTCTGTATTCCCAACCCCGATTTTTTAACTATCCTATATTCTCAACGAGGTTTTTTAACCATCTTGTATTCCCGACCTTTTTTACACTCTTCCCGGTAGACTGATTCTGTAATACTCTTAATGCCCCATTTTGCCATTTCATGCCTTTAACTCAAAGTGCCGAAACCCTTTGATTTCAAGCCTTTTCGAGGCACTTTATATTTAAACCCGTGAAAGCGAAATGACCGTCTCAACATGTTCCGTCTGCGGGAACATATCTACCGGCTGAATATCCTTGACCGCATACTTCTTACCTGCCGTCAGCAGCTTTAAATCCCTGGCTAAGCTCTCCGGGCCGCAGGAAATGTAGACTATTCTTTCCGGGGCAATCTTAAGTACTGATTTCAGGAATTTCTCTGTGCTTCCTGAACGGGGCGGATCCATGAAGAGCACATCTGTTTTTAAGCCCTCTGCTGCCATCCGCTCCATACAGTCTCCTGCATCCCCTTTTATGAATTCAGCATTATACACTTTATTTTCTTTTGCATTCTTCCTTGCATCCCGCACGGCATCAGGATTTAATTCAATACCAATGACCTTCCCCGCATATTTGGATGCAATAAGTCCTATGGTTCCCGTACCGCAGTAGGCATCCACAACAGTCTCGTCCCCCTTAAGCCCTGCCTGTTCTATTGCTTTGTCATAGAGTACTTCCGTCTGCACCGGATTTACCTGATAAAATGACTTTGAAGATATCCTAAAACGGTATCCGCAGAGTTCATCCTTTATAAATCCCGGACCGTATGCCACATCTTCACGCTCCCCCAGAACCATGGATGTCTTTTCCCTGTTTATGTTCATTACAACGGTAGTGATCTCCGGATGCTCTTTTCGCAAAACCTTTATAAAATTATTCTTTCCGGGAAACATCCTGTCAGCCACAACAAGGACAACCATTATCTCCCCTGATTTAAAGCCATGCCTTATCAGTACATGACGAAGCAGGCCATAGCCAGTATCCTCGTCGAAAACTTTGATCTTGAAAGACACCACAAGCTTTTCAATCGTCTTGATTATCTCCTGGCTCTTTTTATCTTCTATAAGGCACTCTTTTACAGGGATCACCCGGTGCGAGCCCTCAGCATAGATTCCGTTTTTAACCTTTCCTTTTTCCCATGAAAAAACATGGTGCACCTTATTTCTGTAAAACAAAGGATCCTGCATCCCTATTACAGGCTTTACCTCCCCGTACTTACCAAGCAGCCCCACTAACTTTTTATGCTTCAGTTTAAGCTGCTCCTCATAGGGCATGCCGGTATAGATACAGCCACCGCACTTCTTTCCCACAGGGCAGCCTAAAATTTCAGCAGCGTTACGCTTGTCGCCGGAATGCTTTCCACTTTTTGTCTCTGAATAATCCTGCTTTTTTGCCGGCTTATTCTTAACAGGTGTTTTTTTCTGACCATCAGCCTTTTTCGCCTGCTTATCTTTTTGCAGAACAGTTTTCTTCCGGCTATCGTCCTTACGGCCTATGTTTTTTCGTTCATTATTTTTATTGCTGTCTTTCTGCAACCCGTCTTACTCTCCCATCCTTGATTCAACGATCATAAGCGTTCCACTCTCAACGCTTATGCGTGCAGTCTTTTCCTTCCACTCATTGCTTACTCCCAGCGGATAGTCACTGCTAAGCTTAACCCCACTGACATCATACTCTGTCCCCCCTATGCTTACGCCACAGCTTTCATCACTCATTGAAAAAACTGAAAGCGACCAGCCTTTGACACACTCCAATTCCTTCTCACCGTTATGTATAAAAAATACCTTAGTATCATTCCCGATAATGCACACATCACAGCCCTTTTTCGCTGCGTACACCGCACTCTGGTAATTTGCAAATGCGTGATCCATCCTGCCACCAAAAGCACAGCATATACATATGCTCTTATATGCTTTTTCTACAGCAATCTTTACTGCCGCCATAGTATCCGTATCATCCTTTCTTACCGGATACCTTTCAACAGGAATTCCGTTCTCCACCTCGCCTGTGTAGGAATCGAAATCCCCCACCACCAGGTCCGGCTTTATCCCCATCCTGCAGGCATGCTCATAGCCCTTATCACAGGCTATCACATAATCCTCATTCTTTATTTCCACGGCCTCATCATAATCCCCACCGCTGATTATCACGCATCTGTCATTCTTCATTCGCAAATTCTATCCTTCGCACAACAATTACTTTGAAAAAAAGACCGGGATGATCCCGGTCTCTTCCTAATCTGTTTTTAATTGAAACTATATAAAATATAGGTACGATTTCAAAACCGATTAAAGCTTAACTACATTGATAGCCTGAGGTCCCTTAGCACCGTCAACAACTTCAAACTCTACAGCCTGACCGTCATTTAATGTCTTATAGCCTTCCTCACCGGCAATACCTGAGAAATGTACGAAAACGTCCTTACCGGAATTTTCCTCTCCCTCGCCGATTGAGATGAAGCCATAACCCTTCTGTGCGTTGAACCACTTAACTGTACCCTTCATGTTCTTAAACTCCTCCAAAAAATAAAAAATCGTTGCGTCATAGAATGACATTGAAACTATATCATAAGAATAAGTAAAAGTAAAGAACAAACTAACTCTCCATCACTCCCGCAGTCTTCTTTAGCCTTGCCATCTCAAAGACCAGCGCGATTGTCATATACAGCATTAGCAGAAGCATCGCAATGGTAAATACCAGGGATGCGCCTTTAAGTCCCCACATCTCCACGAAATAATTCACCGCAACGAATTCCGGTATGGCCGTGACCACATAGCCGATAAGCATATGGTGCTGTTTTCTGATGGTGGTCAGCACACTGCCTAAGAACGCCGCAAAGGCAAGGAAACCACTGCCCACCATTAACAGATAGAACTCTATGATAAGCGGCTTAAGATCCGTAGCATACAGTATCGACAGTACGGGAATTCCGGCAATCACAGCGCCTATTATTATGAATATGCAGGCGCCCGCTATCAGGACGGATACTTTCAGTATCATCTTCCTTAAGCCTTTATAATCATTCATCTGAAATTTTGCCGCCAGTCCGGTAAGCATGGGAAGATACAGGAACTGACATATAAGGGACGCAAAGAACACCGGCATACTTATAAATCCGAAATTAGCCTGGTCCACATCCGTCATAAGGGAATCAATGGCATATTTAGGACAGTTTATCTGATAGAAACTTACAAAAGCCGCTATGGCAAGTCCCGTACACTCCCATAAAAGAGGCCATAAACTTTCCTTAGGCCTGAGCTTTTTATTTTTATTCCAGTCAGGATCCGCAATCTTTCTGGTGGGAAGTATAAGCGCAAAAGTAACCACTGCCGAAACCACAGTTGTCACTATAGTGGATACAAGAAGATCCAGCCCCGCCACCAGACATATCACATAGCTCAGTATCACCAAAAGCATATGTACTGTCATGCACTTGCCCGCTATATCCAGACGCCCTGCCTGCTGGTACCTGCCGAAATAAATATCTTCCAGGGAATCCACTGCCTTAAACAGGCACATGAAGATTATTACCCACACCTTTTCAAAAGTGTATCCTTCTATCCCGTTTCTGACCACCACATAGGCTACGCTTGCCACTATCATTGCGGCAGTGGTCAGTATCCTTGACTTAAAGTATGTGGAATATGCGTACTTTTCCTTTACATCCGTAACCTGGTAGTTACGCATGCCGTACTTTCCGATATTCAGCATAAGATTGGCAACGGAATACGCGAAAGTAAATACCCCCGCCTCTTCCAGCGTAGGCATCACCCTGCTTAATACCATCAGGACAAATACCGACTGAAACGCATTTAATAAGCCGCCCAGCGAGTTAAAGATAAAACCATCATACTCAATCTGCGACGACTTATATTTTTTCCAAAATTTTTTTATATTCATATTGGAAAATAACCTACTTAAGCATTCCTTCTATTCTATCAAGAGAAAGCTTTCCGCCAAAAATATCCAGGGCTGATCCTACAGTAACATCGATCCTCGAATGACCACCCTCTTTGATTATTTCGATATCCTCATATGAGTGGACGCCCCCTGCATAGGTTACCGGAAGAGCTCCTTCCATCGCGTAATCAGACAGCACTCCCAGGACATCTTTTTCTATGCCTGACTGTTTTCCCTCCACATCAACAGCATGTATAAGGTACTCGCAGGAATAAGCCTCCAACTCCTTCATTAGGTCTTTATCAAGCCTTGTATCGGTAAAAGTCTGCCATCTGTCCGTAACGATATAGTACTCATCGTCTTTTTTCCTGCAGCTTAAGTCCAGAATGACATGTTCTTTTCCGACAGCGCGCTTTACTTCCTCAAGCCGTTCCCTGTCTATCATGCCGTTCCTGAATACATAGGATGTGATTATCACAGCATAGGCACCGGCATCCAGGAAACTTTCCGCATTTTCAGCCGTTATGCCGCCGCCGACGCTCATTCCGCCCTTCCACTGTTCCAGGGCTGATACAGCCTGTCTGCGCGTCAGTTCATACTCTTCGGTGCCTGCCTTATTTAACAGTATGATATGGCCGCCTTTCAGATTCTTCTGGCGGTAAAGCTCAGCAAAGTATGCAGCGTCATGTTCTGAAACAAAATTCTCACTGGCAGAAGATGTGGCATTTCCTTTTCCGTCGCTTAAGGAACCGCCCACGATCTGCTTTACTTTACCGTTGTGAATATCTATGCAGGGCCTGAATCTCATACTGCCTCTTTCTACCAAATTTCAATTAACTGCACCAAACGTGCATCTCACTGTTTAACCGAACTGTCATCAGCCGATAACATCACTCATATCATAAAGTCCTGTCTTCTTATCAGCCAGGAATATAGCAGCCTGAACGGCGCCCTTGGCAAATACAGCCCTTGAATATGCTGAATGGCTGAAGGTTATTACTTCATCACAGCCGGCAAATATCACATCATGGTCGCCTACGATATTGCCGCCACGTACAGCAGAAATACCTATTTCCTTAGGCCTTCTTTTTTCCCTTCTGGTGCTACGGTCATAAACATACTCATACTCATTATCCCTTGCCTCGTTGATCGAATCAGCAAGCGCAAGAGCGGTACCTGAAGGTGCATCCAGCTTGCGGTTATGATGCTTTTCAACGATCTCTATATCAAAGCCTGCAGGCGCAAGTACATCTGCAGCCTCTTTTAACAGTTTCATAAGAAGATTTATTCCTAAGGACATATTTGCCGATTTAAGGACAGCCGTCTTCTTTATGCTTTCCTCTGTGGCACGCTTTACCTGTTCATCAGAAAGGCCTGTTGTGCAAAGAACCACAGGTACAGCCTTTGCCTCACAGTAATCTAAAAGTGCGTCTGTTGCCTTGGCAGAAGCAAAATCAATCACCACATCTGCATCAACATCGCATTCCGCAAAAGACTTAAATACAGGATAATCATTCTTTATGTGATCCGAAATATCTACGCCTGCAACTATCTCTATCTCATCCATGTCCTTTACTATGGATGTTATCATCTGTCCCATATGTCCGTTACATCCGTGCATTATAGCTTTTACCATTTTGTCCTCCTTAATCCCCGGTATATCCGACAACCGGTCTGCTTTTTAAACACTATGCTATTCTAACACATAAAGTAATGAAATTTGCGGATTATTTCCATTTTTTTATTGACAACAGCCCACTGTTCGCATAAAATACAAGCTGTATGTACATCGGACTGTCCGTGTCCGGCTCCGATGCATGTCGAAGAGTCTGTGTGATGCAGTTAATCAGCTCGCACAAATGATGTAAGATTAAGTTGGAGGTAAAAGGACTTGGCTAACATTAAATCCGCTAAAAAGCGTATTCTTGTAACAGAGAAGAAGGAAGAAAGAAACAAGGCTATCCGTTCTGCAGTTAAGACAGCAGTAAAGAAGGTTTATGTTGCTATCGATGCAAACGATGCTGAGGCTGCAAAGGCTGCACTTCTTGGTGCTACCAGCGCAATTGATAAGGCTACCCGCAAGGGCGTTTATCACAAGAACTACGCTTCAAGAAAGATTTCCCGTCTGAGCCTGGCTGTCAACAAGATGAGCCGCTAATCGGGAACATATAAAACAATTACTTAATCCCCGGGGCCGTCATGCCGGGGATTTTTTTGTCCTTTTCCTGCTCTTTTGCGGTATAATAATAACCATGAGAAAACGAATGCTGAACTACATAAGGTATATAGACCAGATCCTTTCATACGATCTGTCTGTCACCGCATCCTTTTCTGATGACGGCGAGTTCAGCGATACCCTAATAAAAGATACGGTTCCCACCAGAAAGGACTACGAGAAACTGCTGAAGAACCATACCGACCAGATCCTCTTCTTCCAGCATGAAAGACTTATACACCTGATCGTAACCGTACTTTTCGCCATACTTACCTTTGCAGTATTCTTTCTGCTGATATCCCTTCCCGTCTGGAATATGGGACTGCTCATACTGCTGATCGCACTGCTTGTGCTGCTTGTCCCCTACATCATCCACTATTACACCCTTGAGAACGGGGTACAGAAAATGTACAAACAATATGATGAAATATTAAAACGGATACGCACCTGACGTATCCGTTCCTTTATTTCCATATCCTATCAGTTATTTCTTCTTTTTCTTCTTGTCAGTAAGCCTGTCACCGTGTTTTGCATTATAGTCATCTATGATCGACTCTATCATTCGTTTCTTTATGTATATATCATAGCTTAGCTCACAGATAAAAATAAACGTCCTCAGGAATTCTTCTTCCTCATCATCGCCATCGTACAGCTTTGCTGCAGCCTCGTACTTATTGATCACATCATCCTTCAGTTCCTGTATCCCACTTCCTTCAAGCGACACTACGTCCCTATATAAGCTCTCAAGGGTCACATCCCTATGCCGCCCGAAATACCGGTCTGTCAGCGGTCCCAGCACGGACTGTATGTCGCTTATGGACATGACCTGCTTGAAATAGTAAATATATATAAGTATCAGCACATGCTCTTTAGAATACTTCTTCTTTACAGGCGGTGGCAGGAGGTCATTCTTGGCATAATTATTTATCATGGTCTTGGTCAGCACTCTCTCGCCGTTGCTGTAACGCACATTGCCCCCAAGTTTCCTGTCTATAAATCCAGTCACCTGCTCCATATATAGCTCAATATTTGGCACGTCATCCGGCTTGATAACGCTTATCCTATCCAGATCTTCTATGAGCTTTTTTATCATTTCATCATTGTTCATCTTTAATCCTTCATTTGCTGTGATGGATTTATTTCCCGTCAGTATATTTTATCAAAAAAACAATGAATATAAAATAAAAAATGGCACCCCGGTAATCCCGGGATGCCACTATATAATGCTTTAATCTGATTAGCAAACGCCCTGAGCGATCATAGCGTCTACAACCTTCTTGAAACCTGCGATATTAGCACCTGCAACATAGTTGCCTTCCATGCCATATTCCTTAGCAGCATCATCGATATTGTGGTAGATACCAACCATGATGTTCTTAAGCTTTGCATCAACCTCTTCGAAACTCCAGGAAAGTCTCTCAGAGTTCTGGCTCATCTCAAGTGCGGAAGTAGCAACACCACCTGCGTTAGCAGCCTTGCCGCCTACGAAAGGAACGTTGTTCTTCTGGAAGTACTCTGTAGCCTCGATGGTTGTAGGCATGTTTGCACCCTCTGCAACGTACTGAACGCCGTTAGCAACAAGCATCTTAGCATCTTCGATATCAAGCTCGTTCTGTGTAGCGCAAGGAAGAGCGATATCAACCTTGTACTGCCATACGCCGTGCTCACCGTTCTTCTTCTCGAAATACTTAGCTGAAGGACGAGCTGCCGCATACTCTGTAAGACGTGCACGCTTAACTTCCTTAACTTCCTTAAGGAGTGCTACATCGATACCCTCTTCATCATAGATCCAGCCTGTGGAATCAGAGCAGGTAACAACCTTTGCACCGAGCTGCTGAGCCTTCTCTATAGCATATGTAGCAACATTACCGGATCCGGAAATAGCAACTACCTTGCCATCAAGCTTATCACCATGGCACTTAACCATCTCTTCTGTAAGATAAAGCAGACCATAACCTGTAGCCTGTGTTCTTGCAAGAGATCCGCCGTAAGAAAGACCCTTACCTGTAAGAACGCCTTCATACAGACCTCTGATCCTCTTGTACTGACCGAACATGAAACCGATCTCACGAGCGCCTGTTCCGATATCACCGGCAGGAACGTCCTCGTCAGCACCGATATACTTGGAAAGCTCTGTCATGAAACTCTGGCAGAATGCCATGATCTCACGATCAGACTTACCCTTAGGATCGAAATCTGAACCACCCTTACCACCGCCGATAGGAAGTGTTGTAAGGCTGTTCTTGAATATCTGCTCAAAGCCGAGGAACTTGATGATACCAAGGTTTACTGAAGGATGAAGTCTTAATCCTCCCTTGTAAGGTCCGATAGCGTTGTTGAACTGTACACGGAAACCTCTGTTAACCTGAACATTGCCGTTGTCATCTACCCAGGGAACCCTGAACATGATCTGACGGTCAGGCTCTGTGATCCTCTCAAGGATAGCCAGCTTACGATACTTCTCTTCGTCCTGCTCGATAACGGGCTTTAAGGACTCAAGTACCTCTGTTACTGCCTGGATGAACTCAGGCTGATCTGCGTCTCTTTTCTTTACTTTTTCAAGTACCTCGTCTACGTAAGACATTTTGATTCCTCCTTGTCTCTTGTTGAATGTTTTATTATATGCTGTTTCTGCCGCAGCTTATTTAACACCATAAACAGTTATATCAGAAAGTTTTTTTCAGCACAACTAAAATTTTAAGATAGTGCACATTTTTTTCATTATCACGCACAATCAATCTGCTGTGCATTTTTTGAAAAAAGCCTCGAAATCATAAGATTTCAAGGCTTTTCATTGATATCACTTATTTTGAAAGGAACTCGTCGATTGCTTTAGCAGCCGTTTTTCCGGCTCCCATAGCCAATATAACGGTCGCTGCACCTGTAACGGCATCACCGCCGGCATATACTGCATCACGGCTGGTCTTGCCCACCTCATCTGCAACTATGCACTTCCTGGGATTAACATCTAAGCCCTTGGTTGTGGATGAAATAAGCGGATTAGGTGATGTACCGAGAGCCATGATGACTGTGTCAACATCTATAACGAACTCGCTTCCGGGTACCTCAACAGGCTTTCTTCTTCCTGATGCATCCGGCTCGCCAAGCTCCATCTTGATGCACTTTATTCCGTTTACCCAACCCTTGTCATCACCAAGTATCTCTATAGGATTCCTTAAGAGGTCAAACTGTATGCCCTCTTCCTTTGCATGATGTACTTCCTCTGCTCTTGCCGGAAGCTCGGACTCGCCTCTGCGGTATACCACATGCACTTCAGCTCCCAGACGGAGTGCAGTACGAGCAGCATCCATTGCTACGTTTCCGCCGCCTACAACTGCAACCTTCTTGCTCTTCATGATAGGTGTCTTGGAGCCCTCCTGGTAAGCCTTCATGAGGTTGCTTCTTGTAAGATACTCATTTGCAGAGAATACGCCGTTTAAGTTCTCGCCGGGGATACCCATGAACTTAGGAAGACCTGCACCTGATCCGATATATACTGCATCGAAGCCCTGCTCGTTTAAAAGCTCATCAATAGTTATGGACTTTCCGACGATAACATCAGTCTCTATATCCACGCCAAGTCCCTTGATGTTCTCGATTTCTTTTTCAACTACTTTTTCCTTAGGAAGACGGAATTCAGGAATACCATAAACAAGCACACCGCCGGCTTTATGAAGCGCCTCATATATAGTCACATCATAGCCGAGCTTTGCAAGATCGCCTGCGCAGGTAAGTCCGGAAGGACCTGAACCTATAACAGCTACCTTCTTGCCCTTCTTTGTTTCTGCTGCCTTAGGCTTAATATTATTTTCTCTTGCCCAGTCAGCTACAAATCTTTCCATCTTACCGATAGAAAGGGATTCACCCTTTATGCCGCGGATACATTTTCCTTCGCACTGCTTCTCCTGGGGACATACGCGTCCGCAGACTGCAGGGAGAGCACTGGAAAGACTGATAACCTGATATGCATCCTCTATATTGCCTTCCTTAAGTGCCTGTACGAAACCGGGGATGTCAATTGATACAGGACAGCCCTGCACGCACTGGGGATTCTTACAGTTAAGGCATCTGGTTGCTTCTGCCATAGCTTCTTCTTTGTTATAGCCTTCGCAAACCTCTTCGAAGTTCTTTGCCCTGACTTCAGGAGCCTGCTCACGGACAGGCACTTTTTTCATCATATCTACTTCCATTTCTATACCTCCACAATTATTGAGCCTTCAAACCATTAGGACTGTGCCTTAACTTTTTCATATGCAGCCATTTCTTCGGGCTTGTACAGGCCCAGCCTGCGCATTGCCTCATTGAAATCAACCTTTGTGGCATCGAACTCCGGTCCGTCAACACATGCAAATTTTGTCTCACCGTCAATATTTACACGGCATGCTCCACACATACCGGTTCCATCAACCATAATAGGATTCATTGATACCATGGTATGAATTCCTAACTGTGCGGTAAGCTGGCTTAAGAATTTCATCATGATCATGGGGCCTATACATACACAGTGGTCATAAACCTTGCCTTCCTTCTTTACCAGATCCTCAAGGCAGGTAGTAACCATTCCGGTACGTCCATATGAACCATCATCTGTAGTAATGTAAAGATTACCCACTGCCTTCATCTCATCCTCGAGTATAACGATATCCTTGGTCTTTGCACCAACGATAACATCGGCAGTGATTCCGTGTTCATGAAGCCATTTTACCTGGCAGTATACAGGCGCTGTACCCAGGCCTCCTGCAACAAAAACTATCTTCTTTTTCTTTACTTCTTCAATATCATCAGTTACAAGATCGCTGGGTTTTCCCAAAGGTCCAACAAAATCAGCCAGATACTCACCGGCCTCCTTCTTTGACATTTCCGCGGTACTTCCCCCGATGGTCTGTACTACAATGGTAACAGTCTGCTTTTCCCTGTCATAATCACAGATTGTCAACGGAATACGCTCCCCGTCCTCGCCGTCCCTTACAATGACGAACTGTCCCGGCTCACATGAACGAGCCACCATAGGAGCGTCCACAACCATCTTGAATGTGTTGACATTCAGCCACTCTTTTTCCAGGATCTTAAACATTTCTTTCCTCCTTAAATGCTTTTCAGCAAAATTTGTCTTCACACAATTTTATAAAAAATTTTTTTCTCTAACAACTGTTTTTTATGTATTTTTCTATTCCTCATCACTCAGGGCTCTCATATAAGCCTCGTATTCGTCTTTTTTAAAGCAGCAGAGATAAATATTCATCACCACATCCGGATGAGATCCAAGCCATGCCGCAATGGCCTCCAGTGAAACCACTGCCGCCTCATCAAGGGGATATCCATACACTCCCGTTGATATTCCGGGGAATGCTATACTCTTGCAGCCATTTGCCAAAGCTAAGTCAAGAGACTTGATATAGCAGGATGCCAACAGCCTTGCATCCTCATCTTTTCCGCTGTAAACAGGACCTACCGTATGGATTATATGTTCCGCATTTCTTATCTCATAAGCACCTGTTATCTTGGCATCTCCGGTATCACAGCCGTTAAGTTTCTTGCATTCCTCCAACAGCCCTTTGCCTGCCGCCCTATGGATGGCACCGTCCACGCCACCACCGCCTAAAAGGCTTGAATTTGCCGCATTGACTATGGCATCCACATGCGCATTCAATACTCCGTTCTGTAAAACCTGGATTCTTGATTGCGGAATATGTTCTTCAAGCAACTTCTGTATTCCCTTTGATAATAGAAAATTCTTTCCCCAGGGATTAATTACTAACCCATTACACTCATCCCTGTCCTGGAAAATATCCAACAATACGGCAAGCTGTATTGGAGTAACAGCTATCGTCTCCCCCTTCCGCATCTCAGCTACGGAGGTAAATACAGGCACAATAAATTGGTCACCTTCATCAATATGCATGAAATTGACCTGTGTTCCGGGCTCAAGAATATAAACATCCTCTTCTACCTGCCTTAACTCCTTATCATCAGGCACTGCAAAAGGAACCAGAACTTCCATATCATTTGCCAGCCCTTCCCTAAGAGCGTTAAATACAGGATCAAGGGATGCCGCATCCCCGCCCAGGTACCAGTTAAAAACCGCTCTTTCAAATTCCTTCGTCAATTTTTCCTTTCCCATTTTACCCCTTTCTGCCGCATTCATATGTACTTTATCACACAGTCCGTCTTTCCCTTTTTGTCAATCATAAGAACCGCATAGCTTGCACGCTTTCCTTTCTGCCTCGGATATGAAAGGCTGCCTGGGCACATGACCGTCAGGTTCCTTTCATCACTCAGTTCCGGTACATGAGTATGACCGTACAATGCAATGTCAGCTTTATGAGCCTTTGCAGCATCCGCAATCCCCGTAGTGTCACATCCGACATACTGCCTGTGCCCATGGGTCACATATATCTTGTGCCCAGGCACATCTATTACAAGCTCATGGGGAAGTGACGATCCCAGATCCATATTCCCCATCACTGCATAAAAGGGACACTTGCATGAATCCGCAAACTCTGCGTCATACCCGCAGATATCCCCGCAATGTATGACCATGTCCACCGGGCTTTCCCGCTCCAGCGCCACATAAAAGTTACGGGTATCATTATGGGTATCGCTTACTACAAGGATCTTCATCTTTACCCCTGCTTGTACTCAAGTACACCTGCGCTTACCAGCCTGTCACGCATTGCCCTGATAGCCTTACCGCGGTGGCTTATCTCATTTTTCTGGTCAGGAGACATTTCTGCTGTCGTGCAGCCATATTCAGGCACATAAAAGAAAGGATCATAGCCAAAGCCGTTCTCACCCTTTAGCTCATGGGCTACCATGCCTTCAACTGTCTCCCTTACAACTGCGGAGCCCTTGTATTTCTCAGCCTCTTGGTCAGTGACAATAGCCTTTGCCGCGTCGCCGCTTGCAGACACTGAACAGACGAACCTTGCAGTCCGTTCATCTTCAGGCTTTCCTTCCAGCTCATTTATTATATCCATCATGGCCTGTTCGTAGCTGCGGTCCCCCAGCCATCTGTGGGACTGGACTCCCGGCATCTTTCCCATTGCATCAATCTCAAGTCCGGAATCATCTGCCATGACTATAGCATCCGCATATTCAGGCAGGTTTGCTTTTATAAACTCTGCCACTGCCCTGGCCTTTATAGCCGCATTATCCTCAAAGGTCTGGCCGTTTTCATCTATATCATCAGTGAAGCCGATCTGTTTCATGGTAAGCAGTTCTATATCAAGTCCATCCATGATACGACTTATCTCAGACAGCTTCCCTTCATTCGTTGTAGCAAATATTATTGTTCGCATTTTAGGTCTTCTCCTTTATTGCGTTTAGGCGGTTTCGGTCCCATATACTGATAGAAATAAGTCTTAAGCATGCCGTTGTATATCTTTCTGTTCTTATCAGCCTTTCTTCCGATATACTTCTGCACATCCTCATAGGATGTTATAAGATACATAGACCAGGAATCCAGGGCTTTGTACCTTTCTCCAAGCACCTTATATAACTCCGGCAGCTCACTCTTTTCTTCAAGCCGCTCTCCATACGGTGGATTCGTCACGATAAATCCATACTTCTTGGGATGGGACAGTTCAGAAACAGGCCTTGTCTGAAAATGTATCAGATTCTCAACACCAGCAAGCCTTGCATTCGCCCTGGCTATCTCCGACATTTTAGGATCTATGTCATAGCCCTGTATATCCGTTTTTACATCTCTGTTTATCTCGTCCTCTGCCTCTTCCCTGGCATCAGCCCAGAAATCAGCCGGTATAACATTCAGCCACTTCTCAGCTGTAAAGCCCCGTTTATAGCCCGGCGCAATATTGGCCGCCATAAGAGCTGCTTCAATGAGGAAAGTCCCGCTGCCGCAGAAAGGATCAACCAGTATCCGGTCTGCCCTCCAGGGTGTGAGCATGAGCAGTGCCGCCGCAAGGTTCTCCGCTATGGGCGCCTTGGCGGTAAGTTTCCTGTAGCCTCTTTTATGCAAAGATTCGCCTGTGGTATCCAGCCCCACAGTCACCTCGTCTTTTTTTATGAATACCCTTATGGGATAGTCAGCCCCGTCTTCCTTAAACCACTCTATGTGATATACCTGACCCAGTCTGTCCACCATCGCCTTTTTCATAATGGACTGTATGTCTGACGGTGAGAAAAGTTTGCTTTTTACGCTGGCAGCCTTTGCCACCCAGAACTTTCCATCTGCAGGTATCCACTTTTCAAGCGGCAGTGCCTTTGTACCCTGGAACAGTTCTTCAAAAGACTCAGCATGAAAACTGCCCATTTTAACAAGCACCCGCTCAGCCGTGCGCGACCATACATTGACTCTTGCTATGGCCTCGTTATCTCCGACAAAGGTTACCCTTCCGTCATCCACATTGCTCACATCATAGCCAAGGTCGGTTATCTCTTTTTTTAGGACAGCCTCCAGCCCGAAATGGCAGGGTGCTATCAGCTCAAAGCTTTCCATCACTTACTCCTGGCCTGCAGCCTTCTTTGCCTCTGCCTCGTTTTCTGCTTCATACTTTTCCTGCTGCTCAACGAAGTCATTTAAATCAGCCACCAGCACATCCACATCCTCTGCTGAAAAGCCGTGTACATACATGGCCTGTTCAAGAGTTTCCCCGGCTGCCGCAAAACAGGATATGCAGTGCATGCCCTGTCCCATGAGTATGTTTGAAATATACGGATTAACTGCCAGTACATCCGGTATAAGCATATCTTTTGTAATCTTCTGTGCCATTTTGTCACCTTTCCGCCGCAAATTTCTGCAGCTGTCAATTTTACTAACATCTTTTGCTATATCAACCTAATAAGGTTATATATTAATGCCAACGACTCCTTCTGTTTATGGAACGTTCATGCATTCCGATACTGCTCCCACCACGTCCCCTGCCACTTCCACTGTTTTTTCCTGAAAGCGGAGAATAAACGGAACGAGTTGCTATCACTTCATCATAATAATCTTCCGCACGGCACTTGGAATATAATCCCATAATGGTTTCTTCTGCAGTAACATCCTTTTTCCTGGTATGCATCCTCACTATCATAAAATTAATGAAAAATGACAGTATGAACGCTATGAAAAAACAGCCTATGAACTTAAGGGGACGCCCTATTCCGCTGCCACTAAGGACCTCGCCTACCTTTCCGCTGCTCAAAACTGTACCGACTTCTGAAAAAGTCTTTTCAGCACACTGCTCAAAATCTCCATCTGCTGCGTATTTTGATACATCATCTGTTATGATGCTGATTTCCGATGATGTGATAACTTTTTTTGTCTCACCAAATGTCCAGATGTGAACTGTACGGTCACTTAATTGCTCCATGACCATTATGCCGGAATCCCCCCCGAAAAACTGCGTATAAAACTGCAGTGCATAATCACTTCCGTACTGAATATTCTCATCCACCGTAAGCAGATATGCATTACCGTATTCGGTAATAGGTGCCATTTTTTCTATCAGGGCTTTCTTCTGCTCTTCTGAATAAATCCAAGCATTATCCTGAACAGCAGCAACATACCCAGTATCCGGATTCTCATAATAATAGATTGCCGGATCTATATAATGATCCACAGCCTGCACACATAGAGGAATACTCACACAGAATAACAGCAAAAGAACCACAAAAACAAACAATAACTTCTTATACCGCACTGTCATCACCTCCCATTCTGTTAAGCTGTGGCAGCGGTCTTGTAGTCGTCCTATTATATACATCAAGTATCGCCAGCTGAGAAAATACAACAGAAAACCCCATTACAGCTGCCACAATATAATATGGCAGGTCATTTATGGGATGAATAAGTGACAGAAGAGTTGCCACAGTACATCCTACTATCATCAATACACCACCGGTAAAAAGCATCTTCTTTTCATGCACTTTCCAGTAGCTTACAAAGATCCTAATGGCAATTGCTGTTACTACCACATTCAAGGCTATACTTAGATTCAGTGAAATCGATGTCGACCCTACGACAAATGTCAGAAGCATAACTATAAGTGACGGGCACATGAACACCAATGTAAACAGTACTGCCATGGTAGTCACCACCTCCGATTTCATCATAAATCTTCTGATGGAAAACTTCTTCTTGTTATTGTACTTGCTGCTTTTGGCAAGCAGGTCAAGGGCATCCGGGTTATATCGCAAGTATTTATAAAAATAACCTTGGTCATCAACACGCATTTCCCTTCTTGCAAGCCGGTTCGCACTACGCTCCAGTATTACACCGGAAATAGCCGCAAGTACCTGTATCACATTCATAAGCTCTCCAGGCTGCAATACCGGCATCACAAACAGCAGTATAAGGTAGATTAGCACTGTCATCAAAAGCGTACTTAGTATAAATTTGGTTATATCTATAGGAAGGTCGCAATAAAGCTTTCCGGTCTGGCCATTTACGACAGCGTATGCCACCCTGTCCTTCTTGCGGTATGAAAGGAACCATACCGGAAAAAACACATTGTATTCTTTCGTAACATCCACCGGTAATAGTTCCTTATCTTCGTTTCTCCTGAATACAATACCCTTGAATCCGCTTTCAATCTTCTTTCTGATCTGGTCATAGGCAAAGCTCTGTGCATCATCACGATATAACTGTGCCGGAACATCTGCCCTGTCTGCATAAAAACCTGCCAAATAGTTTTCATTAAAAGGCTCCATCCTGTGTATATCAAAAGGAGCAATATGTTCACTTATATGATCATCAAAAGCCGCCTGTGCATCGTATGACAATCCCTTGTAGTAGGCCTCTACCTTCGCAGAACAGAGGTGTGTATCCGTTACGATATAGTCACCCTGTCTATACTGCTTTTCTCCCATCACCTTTCCGATGCCGTTGAACTCGGTATCGAATACATGGTAAGGCATATATATACCGCGGAACTTCTCAAGCGCCGCAGGATCCTTAAATTCCTTTGGTGCGAATACAGCTTTCTTGATAAAGCTGCTAAACCTTGCCTTGCAGTCTTCTTTTGTCTGCACAAATGGAATTACCCCTTCCGGCTTTCTCATCCTTGAAAATCTCGTTTCAAGCATCATCTGTGAGCCGCAGAAACTACAGAAACCATTTGCTGCCTCTTCAACGGAATACAGGGTTCCGCCACAGTTCGGACATACATACTCTATGACATTCATAGAGTCCTCTGTAACATCACTCATTATGCCGCCGTCGTTCTTCACCCTTAATTCTTCGGTAGCATTTCCTTCGGAATCAGCATACAAAACAGAAGTGACAGCCTCACCGTCAAGCACTTTTGCATATTCCTCGGCGGTTCCTTCATTCTCTCTTTCTTTTACATATGATGCAGAATCAAACTCAGCCTCACAGTGATCGCAGACAAGCATCTGTCTGCCCGGATCGTATCTTAATTCAGCACCGCACCTTATACATTTCATTTACTACTAAATCCCCTCCAAAATCACTATTAGCAAAGACAACGAATCCCATGAAAGCAACTATGGTCCGTTTGGTCTAATATAACGGTCTTGCAGAAAAAAACATGCCTAAATCCTTTATATGTGTTAGAATATTATAGCAAATATTGACAGTGTTTTGCGCATTCAATTATATCAGATATCTGATATCACACAAAAGATAAATGAGTGGAGGTTACAAATGACAGACTTCGGTTTTGGCGCGATGATCGAAAAACTGAAAAAAGATCCTAAAATGATCGTTTTCACGGAAGGATGCGATCCCCGTATCCTGGAAGCATCTTCAAGACTCCTTGCCAGCAGCTTTTTAAAACCTGTTCTGGTAGGAACCCCTGATGAAATATACAAAAGCGCTGAGGAAGCAGGCTTTAATATACGTGGAGCCAAGATAATAGATCCCGACAATTATGAAGATATCGACGAGATGGTAGCTGCTTTCGTAGAATTGCGCAAAAGCAAAGGCGTTACCCCTGAACAAGCACGGGAACTGCTCCGCAAATCCAACTACTTCGGAACCATGCTGGTAAAGATGGGGTATGCCGATGCCTTGCTTGGCGGTGCAACTTACTCTACGGCAGACACAGTCCGCCCTGCCCTCCAGCTTATCAAAACAAAACCCGGTAACAAAATAGTTTCATCCTGTTTCATTCTGGTCCGTCCCGGTGCAACCGGAAGTAATGAAGTACTTGCCATGGGTGACTGCGCAATCAATATAAAGCCTACTGAAGACGAGTTGGTAGAGATTGCAGAGGAAACCATTAAATGTGCACAGCTCTTCGGCGTCGACCCCAAGGTTGCATTTCTTTCTTATTCAACCGACGGTTCCGGAAAGGGTGAGGATGTTGATAAAATGAGAAATGCCGCAAGAAAAACCAAGCAGCGCAATCCGAATATCCCCATTGATGGTGAAATGCAGTTCGACGCTGCCGTATCATCAAGAGTTGCGCAGAAAAAATTCCCTACCTCTGAAGTGGCAGGACAGGCTAACACATTTATTTTCCCTGATATCAATGCCGGAAATATCGGCTATAAGATAGCACAGCGTTTGGGCCGTTTCGATGCTTACGGTCCGATTCTTCTGGGACTTAACTCCCCCATCAATGATCTGTCCAGGGGATGCAATGCAATTGAAGTGTATTCAATGGCCATAATCACGGCGGCATTGTCTTAAGATAATCAGGAGACTATAATAAAAAAAACTCGCAAATGTTCAAAAACAGATGCGAGTTTTTTATTTTACCTTATATTATTAACAACTTGTAGAAAGTCTGTCTATCTGCGTGAGTACGCTACTCCCCCGCACTTGTTATTATTTCAGCAATAGTTTTATAATCTGAGCCCTTAGGGATTGTATGCCTGCCGGCCCGGATATGCTTATCATAATTATTGGCACAGAGGTATTCATCAAACTCTGCCGCAGATTCCACAGCCCCCAATGACATCAGAGCCTTTGCAACCTGGTAGGAATCCTCACCTGAAGTAATATTCACAGTCACGGCACCATCGCTTGTACTGCTGCCTGCAGGAGTGGGTGTCGGTGTTGCCGTAGGCTTGGTTGTAGGCGTAGCTGTAGGTGTCGGGGTTGCGGTTGGCTTTGCCGTAGGCGTAGCTGTTGCAGTCGGTGTTGCCGTAGGTTTACTTGTAGGCGTAGGCGTCGCCGTAGGCTTAACCGTTGGCGTAGGCGTAGGCGTCGGGGTTGCTGTAGCTTTTGGCGTAGGCGTAGGTGTCGCGGTTGGCTTAACCGTCGGCGTAGGAGTTGACGTCGGTTTCGTTGTCGCTGTCGGATGCAGCGTTGCCGTAGGCTCAGGAGTCGCAGTCGCCTTTTCAGTAGGCGTAGGCGTTGCCCCATCAGCACTTACACTATCTCCACTTACCGTCTCATTGCCGCTTATACTTCCGGCACTTACTGATGAACCATCCGAAACACTGCCATCAGACACACTTCCTTTTCCACCGTTCTGACCATCGCCTTCGGTACCTGATGTACCCTGCCCCAGTTCAGAAAGGGTTACACTCCTTGACATCCCCAGTTCTTCAGCACGACGCATTATTTCAGCATCAGACATAGGCGCTGCCGATGCACCCGAAAAATGCAGAACCAGCGCGGTTACAGCCATCCCTATTCCCAAACCTCTTATATAATACTTAAGTTTCATTCAAAAACACCCCGGTCAAAGCATGCTCTCATAAAGATCTATTACCAGCTTGACCTCACCGATCCCCAGTCCTAAATCCTTTGCTATTGCCACATTTGATCTTCCCATCTTATGCATGGCAAGGATACGCTCATTATTGTTCTCGGGCATATCCTCAGAATCATTAAACCTTAGACTAATCCTTTCATCACCTGAACTCTTCTTCGGCCTTCTAACAGACCTTCTAACCGTGCGCTGACGATCTGCTGCAGCTTCTTTCTCCAGCTCAGCCTTAAATTCCGACATATCCCTTTCTTCTGTCAGGTCGCCCATGTCAAGAAGTGTCATCTGGGCATTATCAATAATATCATCATCCGCCTCTTCTGAAACATTCCCTTTTCCGTCAGCTGTATCAATCTCCTGTTTTTCCACAGAATCAGCAATAAGTTCTGCTTCTGCTTTTTTCCGCTTACTGGCGGTTCTTGTAGCCTTCCTTGCAGATGCCTTCCTTGCCCGTGAAACAAGATTTCCGTCATTTTCCTTCTCATCAGTCACTGCAGACGGCAGAGTTCCTTCAATCCCCTGCATCTCTGATGCCTGTATACTATCTGTGCCCACTACATCTGTTGAAACAACTATCTCATTTGCCTTATCCGGATCACCTTCAATAAGCATGCGTCGCGCCTCGAGCATCTTATCCTCTGCCACCATAGCCTGGGTTTCCGCCTTCTTTGCGGTCTCCATGGCATTTTCCGAAAGTTTCTCTGCATTTGCAGCCAGATTATAGGCATCATTCGCAGCCTTTGAAGCCTCCTTGGAAATCTTGTCGGTCTCCAGCAGGAGCTTAGTCAGATCACCTTTATTTTTGTCCAGCATATCAGACAGAAAAACTACTTCCTGATGAGTTTTATTCAGATCATTCATTATCGAATCTGAATAGTCCCCCACAGCAAGTATCTTTTCGTTTGTGATCTTTTCCAGGGCTCTTTCTGACTTTTCCATGGAATAGTTCACATTTTCCTCTGTAAGATCATCGATGCGTCTTTTAGCGATATTCACCTTTTCATCTATGATCTCCTGTAATTTTTCCTCATCCAGGCTGGTTTCTTTTCCTTTGCCCTCCGGAATAAAGAAGCTGATGACGAAAGCAATAACCCCTATCGTCAGCAGCACTATTTCAAACGCTGTCATTTTTTACCTCACTAAATCTTTATATCAAAGCTTCCCCGTCCCTTAACTACTACCCTGTCACGGGGTTGTGCTTCTTTTTCATTTTCCCTGCGACGTTTTCCACCGTCCCCTGCATAACCGCCTCGCTGCTTTCCATCAGCCTCGGTCTCTGCATTTGCATCTTCCTTTTCATGCACATTCGTGCTGTTCTGTTCTATCTGTTTTTCACCTTCAACATGTTGCTGAGATTGGTAAATGGCACCCTTGTCATTCTCAAACTGCTGCTGTGTTTGAAAATCCTGTACTCTGGGGATACTCCCCTGCATTTCCACCATTCCTATAGCCATAAGACCACCTCCGTAAATTCATTCGGATCAAAGTGCAGCCATCTTTACATCTCCCTTTTCTACAACAAATCTACAGTACTTATATGTACTCTTAACTATCATTGACAAATCGGATATAGCTATTATTGTTCCGGGATATACCTCACCGGTAACCTCTACAGTGGCCTTTGAATTATCCGTTGCAGTAGCCTTAAGCTCTTCCAGTTCCTTAGTATCGTCCGCCAGTTTCTGCTGCAGCACCTTTACAGTCCCCGCAAGCTGCTGAACATTCTTCACCTGATCCGGTGTCATCTTAATTCCGTTAGCCAGTTTCTTTTTAGCAGCGTCCAGTACCGGAAGCATCGTCTTCATATTTTTCTGAATATCCGCTATTTCCTTATTTAACTCTGCTATGCGTGCTGAAATCCTTGTGTCCATTCCTACGGTAACCTTGGTGTCAGCCCCCATTGCAGAACCGAGGGTCTTTGCACAGACTTTAGAAGTAGCCTGTACAGTACCTCCTACAATAAAGCCTTTCTTACTCATAACATGAACTTCAGTACCGGCACTTATATTAGAATGAAGAATGGCATCCGCATCAATATAGCCAGCTGCAGTAGCCGTGCTGTTTTCAATGAACTTGGCCACAATGTTTCCGCCGGCCACAATCTTTGCACGACCCATTCCGTTTATACCCCTTGCAAGAAGTATGTTCCCGCCGGATTCTATATATGCACCTTCAACAGCACCCTTTACCTCAACATCACCCTTAGCCTTGACACTGAAATTTGTATTCACATTGCCCATAATAACAACAGTGCCATCATATTCAATATTGCCGGTGGAATTATCCACATTGGTAACAGTCAGCACAT
Organism: Lachnospiraceae bacterium AB2028; assembly: GCA_000621425.1. Classification (GTDB taxonomy): domain Bacteria; phylum Bacillota; class Clostridia; order Lachnospirales; family Lachnospiraceae; genus NK4A136. Next base: position 191,840 of record KK211275.1, on the reverse strand, counting down.
CCGACACAAAAACCTTGTTCCCGGTCAGCGATACATGTCCGTCAACCTGTGAAGTTATTGTACACTTATCTTCACTTATGTCAATATTAAGTCCATACTGTAAATTTGCGACCTTCACTTCCCTGGGCATAACTTTCTCGCCCTTTACAGACATTCCGGCAACACCTCTAACAGCAGGCGTAAGCTTTGCCAGCACATCACCCTTCTTGCAGTGATTTACAAGATTAAGGTTGAAGAAATCTACCGTTCCGTCTTCCTTAAGCGTAGGCCTTATCTTATTATCCGTATTGAAGAAGTATTCTATTACGGCATCCGTACCTTCCTGTACAGCTTTTCCTTTCGCCACAGTATAATCCGTACAGTACTGTTTGTTCGCCAGAAAATCTGCGATCACCTCTTCATCTATGCCAAAATTGATTCCTGCCAGCCTGCAGCTGCTCCTTACATCCTCTGCATTCAGCTCACGGCCATTGGTAGCAGCCGGATAAAACCTCGCCGTTGCCGACATGCCGTCTTCAGCAATTGTAACGATACAGCTCTCAGATAATGGAAGGAGCTTAGCCGGAGACAGGAAAATCGGCTTGTCGAAATTAGCCGCAACAACACCGTCATTTAACTGTTTCAGATCAAAAGCTATTTTCTTTTCATTCAGATATTGAATTATCTCCTTGAGATGGACTGCCTCACCGCCATCCGTAGGAGCAAACAGTTGTAAAAAAGTACCTTTTGGATCTGATAAAACTTTAAAATACCCGTTCATAAACACCCCCAATGATCATCATGAAAGCTGCGCAAGTATTCCGATATATTCTCCCATAACCTTCTTCATCTTCTGCAAAGCCTTGGTGTGGAGCTGCGATACTCTTGATTCTGTCACTTCCATAACCTGTGCAATTTCTTTGACCGTAAGCTCCTCATAGTAATAAAAAAGAATCACGCTACGTTCCTTTTCCGTAAGCTGGTCAATCGCTTCTTCCAGCATGCTCTTCAGTTCAGAACGCTCCATATTTTCTTCCGGAGAAGTATAACGCCTGTTGTAACTGTTGGCATCGCTGATTTCCATTCCCGCATCCACAAACTCATCCAGGGATACCACATTTGTAAGATTCATCTGTGACTGCCAGTTTACCAGTTCATCCGGTGAAATCCCCAGCGCCTCAGCAATCTCTTCATCAGTAGCCTGTCTCCCTGTCTTAGCCTCAATATCCTTCATAACAGCATCAAGCTGTTTTTGTTTCTGCCTTAACGTCCTGGGAATCCAATCACTTTTTCTAATCTGGTCTATAATCTCGCCCCTTATACGAAGAGACGCATAAGTTTCAAACTTTATATTCTTCCTAGTGTCAAATTTCTCTATCGCATCTATAAGTCCGAATACCCCGAACCCCACCAAATCATCATACTCAACGTTACTGCCAAGATACATACAAAGTCGTCCGGCAACAACCTTAACCAAGGGGGCATACTCCACTATCAGACTATCTCTTATTTCCTGTGTATGCAGCCTTGAATAATCCATCCACAGGCGTTCTCTTGCAGCTTCATCCATATCCACAAACTCCTACAGAGCAATCTTAAAGTTCATCCATATTTCTCTTCTCAACGAGATCACCCGGATCATCAAAATAATCAGAGTACTTCATTGTCATGTTGAACTGATCAACTATGGTTTTTACTATGGTCCCCAATATTGCAAAGACCAACAATGTAATAAAAAGAACCACCAATAAAGTGAGTAGCGGCTGTTTTTGCACAAGACAGATAACAAGGGCAACACAACCACCACACATCATAAATAAAGGTGGCAGATTTTTCGTCTTTAGGTTATTCTTTTTTTTTCCGGAATTATCTGAACTCATATCACCTTAACAGGCTTTCCTACCGCCTTAATCTCATAATCACCGGTCTCCGGATTAAAGGTAACTGTCCGTCCGTAATTCTCACCTGTATCCTCTGCAATTATAGGGATACGCAGGGCTGCAAGCGCCTTTTTGGTCGCCTCCACATTACGAGCTCCAACCGCTGCCAACTCGGTCTTCGACTGGAATGCAAACATCTTTGCTCCGCCTGCTATCTTGGCAACCATCCTCGAGCGGGATGCACCCATTTTCTCAAGCCGGTTTACAAGTTCCGGTATACCGGTATCTGCAAACTTGGCCACATTAGAATTACTCTTTACTTCCTGCGAACTGGGAAGCATAACATGTACCAGACCACCAACTTTGGTAGTCTTATCCCTGATTGCTATTCCTACACAGCTGCCCAAACCTATAGTAGTGATAAGATTTGGTGGTGTACAAACATTTAGATCAGCAATTCCGACTTTAATAGTCTCCGCCATATCACATCACTCCAAGTGCTTTCAATATCTTTCCATACGACTCGCCGTCCGGAACCAGTATAAAGAATCCGGACATATCTTCATCGTCAGTAAAATCAGTTTCAATAAGCAAAAGCTTGTCAGCAATAGTACCGAACTCGATGGCCGGCACTGAAAGGATTGCTCCCGCCATATCAATGCAAACATCCGGTACGGAGGGGAAAATAGTAAGATTCGTAAGTGTGGCAAGGGAATTAAGGTATGCACCGGTAATGATATTGCCGATTTCCTTAAGTGCCGACAGTTCCATTTCAGAAAACTCATCAGGCTGTTCAGAAGGCATGCCCATAAGCTTGCTTATCATTGTCTTGGCAGATTCCTTACGCTGCACAAACATAATACTGCCGTGAATGTCACCATCCACCACCAGATATATGCCTGCAACGATCTGCTCCTCGCCGCCCATGGTCGTTCCCACATCCTTGAATTCCATAAGGCGAACCTTAGGAACTGCCATGTCAACCTTTTCACCCAGCATGGATGAAAGTGCTGTGGTAGCATTACCCGCACCTATGTTTCCGATTTCTTTGAGTACATCAAAATACTGACTTGATATCTCATCAACATTTATATCAGACATATCCGTTAACCCCTTCTTAAACTTCAGTCCTCACATCATGCAACACAGGCAACTGTCCAAAACCTAACGGTTCTGGACAGCCGCCAAACATTTTTACATATCCTGCATTACCTGCTCAATATCCAGAAGGGATATAAGGCCGGTTTCCTGCTTTCCTATGCCGGAAACGTATCCGTCCTCTTTTGCCTCTCCGGTTACCTTCTCAACCTGATTTGAGCTTAAAGTAACGACTTCCTTTACAGAATCAACCATAACACCTATAGGCTCATGCTGATCCTGCTTTATTATGATGATCCTTGAATTTTTGGTTTCAACATCACTCTCAAGTCCCATTTTAACCCTAAGGCTCATTACAGGAATTACCTCACCACGAAGGTTTATTACGCCCTTCCAGTACGGTGAAACCTGAGGAACTCTTGTGATCTGCTGCATACGAACGATATTATCGATATACTTTATATCTATACCGTACTGTTCTGTTCCAAGTGCGATCACAATGTACTGAGTTGTTGTTACAACACTGTTATCATCATATCCTGCTTTGCTGATTGCTAATTCATTTTCCATTTTCCGGTCCCCCTTAGATCAATGCGTTCGCATCAATTATGAGTGCTATCTCACCGTCACCGAGAATCGTGGCACCACTGATGAATTTACACTTGTTGATATACTTGCCCATGGACTTGATAACGATTTCCTGCTGACCGATAAGCTCGTCAACAACGAAACCTGCAAGCTTATCACCCTTTCTTGCAATTACCACTACCATGTTCTCATCTTCGGCACGGGTAGATTCAACACCAACAACCTGGTCAAGCCTGATAAGAGGAATTACATTGCCACGAAGATTGATAACTTCATTACCCTGTACTGTCTTAATATCAGCCGGATTTATATCTTCAATGGTCTGTATTCCGCCAAGGGCCATAGCATACTTCTCGTTACCAACTACAACCATGAGAGCCTGTATGATAGCCAGGGTAAGCGGCAGTCTGATACTGAATGTAGAACCTTCGCCTAGCTTGGTCTTAACATCAACCTCACCGGAAAGTGATTCGATCTTGCTCTTAACAACATCGAGACCAACGCCTCGTCCGGATACATCCGTAACCTGCTTTGCTGTTGAGAAACTGGGCATGAACAGAAGGTTGATAATCTCATTATCATCAGCTGCTGCTGCCTGATCCTCAGTAAGAACGCCACGCTCTACAGCTTTTCTTTTTACAGCATCAACGTCTATACCGTTACCGTCATCCTTAACCTCGATGACAACGTTGTTACCATCCTGGTAAGCATCCAGATAAATGGAACCAACCTCAGGCTTACCACGACTTGCACGCTCTTCAGGTGATTCGATACCGTGGTCAGCGGAATTTCTGAGCAGGTGCATCAGAGGATCACCGATCTCATCAACCACTGTACGGTCAAGTTCTGTCTCTTCACCGGTCATATACAGTTCGATAGGCTTGTTGAGTTTCTTGGAAAGATCCCTGATCATACGAGGGAACTTGGTAACAACGGACTCAATAGGCACCATTCGAACCTTCATAACCGACTCATGAAGGTTTGTGGTTACACTCTCGAGATACTCAATATGGTCATTGAGCTGGCTGTTGTTATTGCCCAGGCTGGTTGCCGAACTTACCAGTGAATTCTTTGCGATTATGAGCTCACTGACAAGGTTCATAAGTGAATCCAGCTTTTCTATATCTACACGAACAGTTCTGTTAACAGCAGGTTTTCCTGCAGCTTTCTTAGCCGGTGCGTTTCCACCGCTCTTTGCAGGTGCCGCGTTCTCAGCTTTTGCCACCTCAGTGGTCTTTGTTTCATGCGTTTCTTTATTAACTTCCTGAGTCTTTTCAGCAGGCGCAGAAGTCTCAGGTGCAGCTGTCTCTTCAGCCTCTTCACTTTCAACTGAACCAGCCTCAAAGATACCGCCGAATGCATCCGCAATTTCTGACACACTCTTGATCGCAGCTATTATGGGATCAAGTTCTCCGTCTGCTGCTATAAGTACTTTGAACTCAAACTCAAAATTTTCATCCTCTATATCCTGGGTTGAAGGATTTGCCGCAACTACCTCGCCAAATTCCTCAATAGCCTTAAATACAAGGAATGCTCTTGCAGCCTTAAGCAGGCAGTTTTCCTGAACTTTTACAAGAACGCTGTACAGCTTTTTGTTTGCAAGCATTGCATCTTCAACAGCCTTCTGCTCGTCCTCATTAAGCTGGATAGCAGGAACCTCGGATGCAGCCTTTTCTGCCTTCTCTTCAGGTGCTGCTTCTTTAGCCTTCTTTCCGCCCTTCTTGGATTTCTTAGGTGCTTCTTCCTTAGGTGCCTCGCCGCCCTTAGCATCAAGACATGCATTAAGCGCGTTGATGATAGGCTGATTGTCATTATCGCCTTCATCAGAGGTCTCCTGGATAGTCGTTACATACTCCTCAAGTGCATCAAGGCACTGGAAAAGAGTATCAACCATGCTCGATGTTACTTTGATGTTTCCGTCACGCACTTCAGAGAAAACGTTCTCCATGTCATGCGTAAGGTTCTGCATGCGCTTGTAGCCCATGGTCCCGGCCATACCCTTCAAGGTATGTGCAGTACGGAAAATCTCGTTGATCGTGTCCATGTTCTCCGAGTCCTGCTCCAGAGCCAGCACATTTGTGTTGAGATTCTGTAGATGCTCCCTGCTCTCATCAAGGAAAATGTCAAGATATTGGCTTACGTCCATTTCACCTTACCCCCACTTTCGTTAGGATTTCTGTTGCTATATGATCCAGGCCAGAGACCTGATTCACCAAACCCGTTGCGACTATGCTTCCCGGCATTCCATTTACGACACAGTCCTTTGCATCCTCTGCAATTATGAATGTGTCCTTCCGTTCATTAAGTCGCTTAATACCTTCCGTGCCATCTTTCCCCATCCCCGTAAGTACCACGCAGACTACAGTCTGCCAGTTCGTATCCATAAGGGATTCATACATGTAATTGGCACAGGGCTTTACGCCCTCTCTGTTAGGCTCGTCAGAATATACTATTCTTGTACGTCCATGACGTTCCTCGCACTTCATATGCATTCCTGCCCGGGCGATGTACACATGCCCTTTTTCCAGGAATTCGCCCTCAACAGCCTCTGTAACAGTAACCTCGCTGACTGCATTCAGCCTGTCTGCCAAAGACTTTGTAAAACCTACAGGCATATGCTGAACTAAGACTATTGGTGCGTCTATATTAGCCGGCAGCCTCGGAATGACCTGCTGCAGTGCTTTCGGTCCTCCTGTAGAGCTTGCGATAGCTACTATCTTGCTTCCCCCGGATACCCTTCCGATCTTCACCGGATCAGGCTTGATAACTGGCTGTACAGGTGCAGCTGCAGTACGCCTTGCAGGTCTTGCTGCCCTGTTGGAATAAACTACAGCTTCCAGAGTATCAAAGAAGGCTTGCAGGAATTCCTTATTGTTCATTACAAAGGTGCCCTGAGGCTTCTGTATGAAGTCAACAGCCCCCAGTTCCAGAGCTTCCATGGTAACCTTTGCGCCCTCAGCTGTTGCTGAAGAAAGTACCATGACCCTTTCATCCCTCTTCAGCTTATCAAGCTCCCTGAGGAAATCCAGGCCGTTCATCCTGGGCATATTTATGTCTGTTACTATACCGTCAAACTTGTTTGTCCTCAGGATCTCTAACGCCTCAAGACCATCCCTTGCGGTAGCTTCGACATGAAATCTGCTGTCGGAGTTTATTATATCACAAAGCATTCTTCTCATGAGTGCAGAGTCATCTATAAACAAAATTTTTTTAGCCAATTTTACCCCCTTTCAGCCTTTTTTAAGGGCTCCATAAAGAGAATTTGCACAAAAAACAGCCATCAGCTTCCTGTCTGATGCCTTCTCGCCTTACGCTGTTCGTCAAAAATGAACTTAATAATGTCCTCCCTGTCACCGCCGTCAAGGAAGAGGAATTCTCCCCTGTACTCGGTGTTTTTGGGATTCGATGCTGACGGGTCTACATAAAGCAGCCTTAAAACCACATCATATTTCTTGTTCTCACCACGCACATTCATTATGAACCGCAGATGCACAAGCCCGCCTTTTTTAAAATGAGCTGCCGAGACAAACTTCATCCCACCACCGCTTATATCCATGATAACGCACTTTTCAGCAGGATCCTGTAAAGTATTCAGCACATGAGTATTCATGTAATTCTGCGCTTCTATGTCATTAAGCTCCCTTGCAGTCATTCCCATTATGCAGTCAAAACGGAAAAACTCACGCCGCTGTACTTTCTCGACATCAGTATTAATTCCCAGAACAGCAACGGAAACATTCGCATCATTGCGCCTGTCTATAACCTCTGCCTCGCATGAATAAAGCCCCTTCTTCGTATAAAGGTACAGCTTATACTCATCCTCCACGTCCAGGACTATCATCTTGCCGTGGTCCATAGGCATGACTATCTCTATCGTGTCATCATCCGGTATGTCATAAACCTTTGTGATGTGATAAGCCCTTTTCAGTTCTTCCTCTCCGACATAATCTCCTAGGGATTCAATATCCACACGTCTGCCGGGTTCCATGATGTCTGTTATCTTCATACGTTTTTCTTATTGACCACAATATGTGAGAAAAATGCGGCCATTCCTCTCTTTTTTACATTTCCTGTTGTTTCAAGTCCTTCAAGTTTCTCGGCGATCATCCTGTATGCCTTTGCAGATTCAGCATTGGGATGAGCCAGCGAAACGGGTTTCTGCTGCATAACGGCTGCTGCCAGCATCTTGTCCTGCGGTACCGCTCCTAAGTACTCAAGCGGCACGCCTAAATATCTGGCTACGACCACGTTCAGCTTATTGAACAAAAGCTCTCCGTCCGCCATGCGGTCCACCCTGTTTGATATGACCTTTATCTTTGAGTTTTCCTTTGAAAACCTTGGGTGCCTGTTAAGCGCTTTCAATAGCGAATAGGAATCCGTTATGGATGTGGGTTCAGGCGTTGTCACCAGGATGATCTCACCGCTGGCCACTAAGAATTCCAGCACTGCATCCGATATTCCTGCGCCGGTATCTATTATTATAACATCCGCTATTGCATCCAGTTCAGCTAAGTTCCTGATTATGAGCGTTAAGTATTCCCTGCCTAAATTTGAGAGCCCCGCTATACCTGAACCGCCTGATATAAAACCAACTCCTCCGGGTCCCCAGGTGATGACATCCTTTATGTTCATGTTCTGGTAGATCAAGTCGCTTAAATTATGCTCAGGCACGGTGCCGAACATTATCTCTATATTTGCCAGACCGAAATCGGCATCCAGAATTATCACCCTCTTGCCCATGTTCTGGAACTGCACGGCAAGGTTAATGGACGTGTTGGACTTTCCCACACCGCCCTTGCCGCTGGTGACCGTTATCACCCGTGCCAAGGGACGCTGTGCCACTGCGCCGCCGTTTGCCCTGACAATATTTCTTAACTGTTCCGCCTGGTCTGCCATTTAATTTCCGCCTAATAATTTCTTAACTGTTTCCTGTGCATCAAATATATCAATATCTCCGGGAACATTCTGTCCGTTAGTTATATAGCTCATGGGCGCCCCGGTGTGCATATGCAGATTTAAAAGATTACCCAGCGCATCAGTTTCATCCAGCTTGGTAAAAATAAGCCTGTAGTCGCCGATTTCCTTGTAGGCATCCGCAACGTCCACCAGATCCCTGTACTTCGTGGTAGCCGACACCACAAGATAAACCTCTGCCTGTCCTGCAGCCTTCAGTGCCTCTACTATCTCATGATTATTCTTCTTTAATTCCTCGTTGCGATGTGAATGACCGGTGGTATCTACCAGTATATAATCATAATCCCTGTAGATATCCACATGCTCCGACACTTCCTCTGTGGTGTAAAGCACATGAAAAGGTGCATCCAATATGTTCGAGTATGTCCTTAGCTGTTCTGCCGCTGATATCCTGTATGTATCAGTGGTAAAAAGCGCCACATTCTTTTTCTGCTTAATCTTAAGGTTTGCAGCAAGCTTTGCAAGAGTGGTCGTCTTTCCTACGCCCGTAGGCCCTATAAGTACTATGATCCTACACTCATTCCCATTAGGCTGAATAGTCTCCGGTCTGCCGAACTTAAGTATGATCTTCTGGTAGATATCCGACAGGATATGCTCCATCTTCACTTCCTTACCTGAATCCACTTCAAGCTCATCAACCATTTGGTTTGCAACAGTCTCGTTTACTTCATTGTCAACCAGCGTCTTGTATAAAAGCTTAAGGAAGGCTTCCTTCTCGGAATTCTTTTCACCATCAACAGGAGCAGCATCCGTGTCAGTTTTCTGCGCAGCTTTTAAAGCATCCTCTTTCACAGATGCATCCCGTCCAAACTTCTGCTGCAGAAGATTCTCGATATGATCGAGCTTTTCTTCCATCAAGGCATCATTATTATGTCCACTTGCAGGCATTTCCGGAACTGCTGTCCTGTTTCCTGTCTGTGTATCTCCGACCGGTTTGTCGGCTGTCGTATTGGCATCCTCAGCCCTTTTTGCCGCATTAGCATTGACAGAAGAAACCTCTGCCCGTTTCCTTGCACGGTCTATGGATGCAATACCCTCACGGATCTTCTTTTCCTTATCAGACTCGTCCTCTGTAGCCACATTTATCCGAACCATGCGTCTGGCAAAAATCTTCCCTTTCGGCCTCACATTAACTATGTCCGAGGATATAACCGTTATGTCGGGACCCAGCTGCTTTTTTGCTTCCTTTTCAGCTGCTTCCCTTGTTTTTCCAATAAACGGAATTATGTTCATTTATGCACTCACCATCCCGATGCTCTTCAACTGAACATCGCTCTCTACTTCATTATACGACAAAACTGCCAGATCTTTATAATAATCTTCAGTAAGTCGTTTATAATACATCCTGACAACCGGAGAAGTAAGAACAATGGCATTTCTTCCCAGGTTCTCCATCTTCTCTACAGCCTTGCCGGTGCTGTCTATTATTGCCCTTACGCGGTCAGGTGCCAATGTTATATAAGCCCCCTGCTCAGACTGCTTGACGCTTCCCATTATCTCCTGCTCAAGCTTAGGATCCAAGGTCACCACCTGAGCCATATCCTCTCCCGCAAAATACTTATTCGATATAGCACGCTTAAGTGCCTGTCTCACATATTCCGTCAAAAGATCCGTATCCCTGGTGGTGGTTGCCCTATCCGCAAGGGATTCGAAAATGGTAAGCAGATCCCTTATGGATATGCCTTCCATCAGCAGGTTCTGAAGGACTTTCTGTATCTCACCAAGTCCCAGAAGCTTAGGTGTAAGCTCATCCACAATGGCAGGATTGGACTCCTTAAGGTTGTCCACAAGTGCCTGCACATCCTGCCTGGTAAGAAGCTCCGCGATATGAGCCTTAATAACCTCCGTCAGATGCGTAGCGATTATTGAAGGCGGATCCACAACGGTGTATCCGTAGGACTCTGCTCTTTCCCTCTGTCCTTCAGTAATCCAGAGTGCAGGCAGGTGGAAGGAAGGCTCTATCGTAGGTATCCCCGTAATTTCCTCCTCTACACTTCCCGGATTCATTGCAAGATAATGATCAAAAAGTATCTCACCTTCCGAACACTGTATGCCTTTTATCTTGATTATGTACTGGTTTGGATTAAGCTGTATGTTATCACGCAATCTTATGATAGGCACCACAGTACCAAGTTCCAATGCCACCTGACGCCTTATCATTACCACTCGGTCTAAAAGATCGCCCCCCTGGCTCACATCCGCAAGGGGTATAATGCCGTAACCAAATTCCAGCTCTATAGGGTCCACCTGCAAAAGTGAGGTGACATTCTCCGGTTTCCTTATCTCCTCTGCCTCTGCCACTTCGCCTTGTTCTACAGATTCCTCCACCTTTGCTTTCTTCATCATATTGTCCATTCGCTTTCCTATGATGACGAATACAAGTCCAAGTGGCACAAAGATAAATATCTGCAAAGGTGTTATTATACCAAGCAGCATAAGTACTGCTCCGACTATGTACATAGCCTTGGGCAAGCCAAAAAGCTGTTTTAAAAGCACATTTCCGAAGTCCGCATCCTTTGAACCCTTTGTTACCAACACACCGGTTGAAAGAGATATTAAAAGAGACGGGATTGCAGAAACCAGTCCGTCACCTATGGTCAGCACCACATAGGTATTTAGCGCATCCTGAAATTCCATATTCATGCGCAGCATTCCCATAGCAATGCCGCCCACGATATTTACTGCTGATATAAGGAGACCTGCCGTAGCATCTCCCTTAACATACTTCACGGCACCGTCCATGGCTCCGAAAAAGCTTGCTTCTTCCTGAATCTTGTCACGCCTTCTCTTTGCTTCCTGATCGTCTATGGCCCCGGTATTAAGGTCCGCATCTATAGCCATCTGCTTACCTGGCATAGCATCAAGCGTAAATCTCGCTGTTACTTCAGCAACACGCTCGGAACCCTTGTTGATGACCATGAACTGGACTATCAATAATATAGCAAAAACTATGATACCCATTATCAGGTCGCCACCGCCCACGAACTGTCCGAAGGTTTCCACCACGTTACCGGGGCTGCCGGTAGTAAGGATCAGACGCGTAGACGATATATTCAGGGATATTCTGAACAATGTAGTGAACAGGAGCAAAGTCGGAAAAAACGACATATCCAATGCTTCTTTTGAAAACATCGCAGAAAATAGTACCGAAAACGCCACTGCCATATTTATAGCCAGCAGGATATCCAGCATCCAGGACGGAATGGGAACTATCATCATTACAAAAGCCGCCAGCACATAAACGGCCACAACAATATCGCCGCCTGCCAACAGCCTCTTCCCAGGTGCTTTTTTTGCTTCTGCTCCAGCCATCTGCTCTTTTATTTTCCTATCAATATCTGCTTATGTTACTATCCCGCTCACAATCTTTTACCGGAACGGCATTCACATTCATCCAATCACTTATTCTTTATTTCACCGCTGGAAGATACTCTTCCTTCAGCGCGGTATACAGCTGCAAGAATCTCGGCTACCGGCACATAAAGCTCCGGCGGGATTTCATCCCCTACTTCCGTATTAGCATATAACGCTCTAGCCAGGGGTTTGTTTTCAACTATCTCTATGTTGTGTTCCCTTGCGGTTTCTTTTATCTTCTGAGCCATGTAGTCTGCGCCCTTTGCCAATACCAAAGGTGCTTCAGCCACTTTTTTATCGTATTTGATCGCTACTGCAAAATGCGTCGGGTTTGTGATGACCACATCCGCCTGTGGCAGATTGTTCATCATCCTCCGCCTTGATGCCTGCATCATCCTCTGACGGATCTTGCCCTTTATCTGCGGATCACCTTCTGTGGATTTGTATTCTTCCTTGACTTCCTGCTTGGTCATTCTCATGTCACGCATGAACTTCCATTTCTGGAAACCGAAATCCGCAAAGGCCACTACCACAAAAACAGCAGCAATCTTCAGTCCTGTATTAATTAGTATGTCCCCGGCTTTTTTTACAGCCTCTACTACAGGGATATCATAAACGGTATACAGAAGATATATACTGTCTACCAACTCATTATAAATGATTGCAAACATAACTGCAATTTTTAATACAGATTTTAGTAGCTCAACCAGCTTGGCGACCGAAAAAATACGTTTCACTCCGTTTATGGGATTTAGTTTACTTAACTTCGGAGCTAACGGCTTTCTGGTAGGTTTCCATTTTACCTGTGCAATATCTGCCACAAAAGCTATTGCTAAGCCCATAAGCAAAAAAGGAAGTATTATCAGCAAAATCCTGATCAGAGCATAACTCAAAGCATCACTGTATGCCTTCGTAGCACTTTCATAAGATGGAAGTCGTACAAAATAATGCATACGATTATAAAAAAAAGTGAATATATCCTTAATCTGTCCTGCCATGACAGATGTGTATAATTTAAGCATGATAAAAAGTCCGAGCAGCGTGAAGGAACTTGCCAGGTCTTGACTCTTTGCTACCTGGCCTTCTTTTCTTGCATCCTCTAACTTTTTTGAAGTAGGCTGTTCAGTCTTTTCACCGCCAGGACCTTCCTGGGCGAAAAACTGAAGGTCATACTTGAGCATATCTCAAAACTCCTACGGCATCATCGCCTTTACGAAAGTTGCTATATTGGTCTTCATCTGTAAAAATATAAGATCCGCCGCACGCGGCATAATGCTCACGGTCACATACAGCACTATAAGTCCTGCCATGCTCTTTATCTGAATACCCACCGCAAACATATTCATTTGTGGGGCAATCTTTGCCATAACACCAAGCATGCAGTTCACTATCAGTATCACGGCAAATACCGGAAGGGCTATCCTAAAACCTATCATGATATAGTCAGCCATAAATCCCAACAAGCCATCATAAAATGCCTGTATTTCAAAAACAGTCTTCCCCACCGGAATCAAAATAAAAGTCTCACCAAGGGCCTGCAGCAGATATCTGTGCAATCCCGTTACCATAAAGATCAGCAGAAACATATACTGATATATGTATCCCGTCACCGTTGTATTTTGCTGTGTAGCCGGATCCATCTGGGCAGACATTGAAAAACCTATATCCGTATCAACAATCTGACCGGCAAAAGCCGAGATCTGCATTGCGATATTTGCAGAAAAACCGATCACAAGACCCGTGACAGTTTCTTTCAGAACAAAGATCGTGTACCCTAAAAGAGTATCATAAACCACATATTCATGGGGCATTATTGCCTCGTACAGAAGATATGAGATAAAAGCAGAAAGCGCTACCTTGAGCATCCGCGGCACATTATTTTGCGAATAAAAAGGTGCCGTAAACATGAATGCAGTAATACGGGCAAATATAAGCAAAAAATATTCCAGTTCTTCAAGCGGGAATGCAAAATCTACCATTGCGATTCAGTAATTCCATAACTCCGTAATTCACCAGCCTCAGTGCAGATAAACTGAAAAATTAGACCAGAGATCTACCATAAATCCAGTCATGTTATCCAGCATCCATCCACCAAATATTATCAGCACCAAAAAGATAGAAATGAACTTTGGAACAAAAGTAAGGGTCTGCTCCTGTATTGATGTAACAGTCTGAAATATACTGACTAGAAGACCTATCACCATACTTATGAGCAAAGGTGGTGCAACAGTAATGATAACAATATACATCAACCGGCTTGTGATCTCAGTTACGTCTGCAACAGTCATTATCCACCTCCGCTAATAAAATGTCTTTACAAGGTTTACGATTATCAGATTCCAGCCGTCTGCCAGTACGAAAAGCAGTATCTTAAACGGCATGGAAATAGTAGTAGGCGGCAGCATCATCATACCCATACTCATGAGAACAGAAGAAACCACCATATCTATTACCAGGAAAGGAACGTAAATTAAGAATCCAATGATAAACGCAGTCCTCAATTCACTGACCATATATGAAGGTATCAGAACCTGCATGGGTACAGAATCCGGATCACCGTCCCACTCTGTCTCCCCTGCAATTTCCATAAATACGGACACATCCTTGACCTCTGTCTGTCCGTACATATATGTTCTTAGGGGCTTAACCCCTATCTCATATGCTTCCTCTATGGTAATATCACCATTATTCATTGGAACAATGGCATCATTGTACATAGCCGTAAATACCGGTGCCATGATATAGATCGTTAAGAACATAGCAAGGGCAACAAGTACCATGTTAGGCGGTGCAGTCTGAGTATTTAGCGCCTGCCTTGTGAAATGCAATACGATTATTATCCTGGTAAAAGATGTCAGCGTAAGCAGGAGCATCGGGATAAGCCCTATGCCTGCCAATATGAATACTATCTGTAGTGCGCCATTTATGGATCCGTTACCGTTGTTAAGCTCTACCGTAACAGTATTTCCGATATTTAAATCTTCAGTATCAGAAGGATTCTCCGACGAACCCGGCTCATCCTCATATGTTCTTTCATCGGTTGTACCATTATTGTCAGCGTCTGTGGCATACGCCCTTAACGGAACGAAAAAGGACATTGCGCCCACCAGCACCAGCAAACACAATGCACCCTTCAATAAAAAACCGTATTTTTTTAAAAATACTGATAATTTCAAAATCCTACTACCCCTGATCACCGGTCTTGTCATCATCTCCGGTGTCACTGTTCTTTTTGAACTTATTCAGAATATCAGAAAATGCAGGTGCAAGCGTTTCATCCCTTGCACTCAGATCCAGCATATTCTCATCCACCTCACATAGAAAGGTCTGGGAATCCTTTCCTACAGCGATAATGATATATTTACCGCCGACTCTCACAAGCTGCAGCATCTTGCCTTCAGCATTCCGCACAGCCTCTATCACCTCTATGTTTGCAGACCTTGCCCTGCTCTGTCCTGTCCGTCCCACAAACCTTGTAGTCAGGTACGTGATGCCCAGCACAAATACAAAAATCAGCAGAACCGAAATAAATCTTGCAACTCCGTTTATTGCATAACCTGACCGGTCTAAAGTCCCCGTAGCCTCTGCGGCATTCCCACTCAGGCTGTCAGCCAGCGTATATAAAACCGTTCCCATTTCAGAAAGCCTATACATCATGAATCCTTGATTATCTCCGTGATCCTGACACCGAAACTTTCTTCAATTACTACTACTTCGCCCTTAGCAACAAACTTCCCGTTTACCAGCACGTCTATAGGCTCACCGGCTATCTTTTCCAGCTCTATGATGGTTCCCGGTGCAAACTCCAAAATATCATGTATAGACTTGGAAGTACGGCCCAGCTCAACAGTCACCTCAAGCGGTACATCCATAATAAGGCCGATATTTTCCTGACCTATAAGTGCCGCCATGTCTGCAGTAAATGGCTGGAACTGCGCCGGCTGGATATTCATCTGCGGCTGTGGCATAGGATAAGGTGCCATCTGGGGTGGCATTCCCTGAGGCGGATATCCCGGGGCTGCTCCATATCCATAAGGATCCATTCCCGGTGCGGGCATCGGAGCAGGCGCAGGTGCCGCTGCAGGCATTGGTGCTGCCGCAGGCGCAGGTGCTGCTGCAGGTGCAGGTGCAGGTTCCGGTGCTGATGTAACTGCACTGAAATCATCCTCCTGTGAACCCATGAATATCTCATACAATGATTTAGCAAACGGCACGGGATAAAGCTGCATGATAGTTGAGTCTACTAAATCTCCTATCTGCATGCGGAAAGCAATCTTAACAAAAGTATCATCCTCAAACGGATTACTTGCCGCCCCGTTTCCGATCATCTCATTTATCTTTACAAGACTGGCCTTAGGCGGAGAGATATCGATCTTCTTGCCCATCATTGATGAAAGAGATGTTGCTGACGATCCCATCATCTGGTTCATCGCTTCCGAAATAGCAGAAAGATGAAGTTCACCCAGTTCTCCGTCTGTATTGGTTCCGTCACCGCCCATCATCAGGTCGGTTATTATCTTAACATCCCGCTCATCAAGTATCAGGATGTTCGATCCGGTAAGACCTATGGTGTACTGAATCTCTATGAAGACACAGGGTGCCGGATACTCTTCAAGTACCGTATCCCAGTTTGCAAGAGTTACCTTAGGCGTTGTAATATTAACTTTCTGATTGACCAGTGAGAACAGTGTTGTTGCAGAAGTTCCCATGCTGATATTTGCTATCTCACCGATAGCATCCTTTTCAATCTCTGAAAGCAGACTCTGGTCAGGGCCGCCCCCTGAACTGCCTCCGTCTCCGGACGCATCGCCCCCTGCATCGCCTCCCGCATTATCGAGATCCATTCCGTTCAAGAGGGCATTAATCTCGTCCTGTGAAAGCATTCCATCCATTAGCTCTCTTCCTCCTCTTCTCTGTAGATCGAGGTGATCCTGACTGCATATCTGTCATGATCCGTACCCGGCACAGCTGAAAACTTCTTGTACATTCCCACATAAATATCAAGCTCGTTATCAACTCTTCTTTCAAGCCTGATGATATCTCCCGGCTGCAGAGTCAGGAAATCGCTTACTGCTATCTCACTTCTTCCAAGCAATGCCTTAACAGGCACATCCACTTTCCGAAGGAGGTTTTCCAGATCCTGCCTATGATCTTCCGCATCATCTGCAACCATATTGGTAAACCAGAATTTAGTATTCAGGTTGTCGATTATTGACTCGATGGTCATGAACGGTATACATACATTCATGAAACCTTCTATATCACCCATCCTGACATTAAGTGTCACGATGGCGATCATTTCATTCGGTGCGATTATCTGGGCAAACTGAGTATTGGTCTCTATGCGTTCCAGCACAGGATCCACTTCGATAACGTTCTTCCAAGGTTCCTTTAGTAACTGGGAACTGATGGTGATTATCTTATACAAGATTCCCATCTCTATCTCAGAAAAATCCCTGACTTTATCTAAAGGCTCGCCCACGCCTCCCAGCATTCTGTCTATAAAGGCATAACCTAAGGAGCTGGTCAGATCAATTAATATATTTCCGGACAAAGGCTGGAAATTTATTATGCCAAGTATAACCGGATTGGAAAGAGCATTCGTAAATTCGTTAAACGTGACCGTCTCTGACGATACAACAGTAACCTGTATATTCTTTCTAAGGTAAACAGGAAGATTAGTGGACAATAGTCTGCCATAGTGTTCAAATATAAGCTCAAGCGTACGGAGATGTTCCTTTGAGAACTTTGCTGGCCGCTTAAAGTCATAATTCTTAACAGAGCGTTCATCTTTGCCCTTTATTTCTTCGGCATCGACTTCACCGCTCGAAATCGCCGAGAGCAGATTATCAATCTCCTCCTGCGATAAAACATCGCCCACTCATCTCACCTCCTTTTTACCCGGATTTTTATATAGGTCCGTGACAACAAAGGTCACATATGATTCAAAGCACAGGCATCAGCCGAACATTATGTTGCTGAATGACACCTTATATATGAACTTTGAGCCGTACATCTTCTGTACCCTCTCAAGTATCTCCTGGCAGATCGCATCCTGGTCAAGCTTTATCTCATCTGCCGTATATGAAGAAATGACTGCAATTACCTCTGATTTCACAAGTGACTCATTTGTCTCAAGTGTTGCAGCGTAGGTATCATAATCAGGATCCTTCATATTCATGGAAAGCGCTACATTTACAAGACAGTAGGTATCCTTTGTATCACCCTCTGCTCTCTTACATGTAATTGTCATCTGCTCAGCAATCTGGTACACAGCCGTGTCAGCCATTGCTACTTCTGCACCGCCTTCAGCCTCATTCTGGCCCTCCATCTCAAGCTTAAGTATGCCTGCTATGTCAGTCACGATAGCTGCAGTCTTATTGTTTGTGCTGACAACCGAGAAAAGCATTATGGATGTCAGTATGATATTGACCACCAAAAGTGAAAGGATGATTATTGACAAAAGATTCTTTTTCATGATATCTCTTCCTCCCCTGAAGAATTACTGATAACTGCTCAATGAGTTATATATCTTTATCTCAACACGTCTGTTCAGTGCCCTGCCCTCCGGCGTGGTATTGTCAGCCACAGGAACATACTCGCCCCTGCCGGAATGCTTTATGTTAGCCGGATCAAGATTGGTATTCTCAACAAGATAATAGAATACCGACAACGCTCTTGCATCGGAAAGCTCATTATTGCTGGGATACTTTGCCGAGTGTATGGGTACTGAATCCGTATGTCCCTCAATCTCAATAACAGACCCGCTGTAACGTTCAAGTATCACACCGATCTGTGAAAGGATACCTGACGCACTGTCCTTGAGTTCCGCACTTCCCGAATCAAACAGGAGCGCTCCGTTAAGTGTCAGTTCCACATACTGGGATGTGTAGTCAAGCTCCACCATCTGATCAAGACCGCTTTCAGCAAGAGCCTCGCTTACCTTCTCCTCAAGTTCCTCGGACTCCGCCATTGCAGCAGCCTCAGCTACTTCCATCGCTTCCTTTACGATGTCTTCCGCATCCTGCTCTGTCTCTGCTTCATATCCGGTTGAGTTGATATACTCATCTAACATGTTCAGCTGGCTGACGCCATTGCTTATGAGCATACCGTCACCGATTGCCGTCGCTCCGGATGTAAACACCGAAAAAGTCTGTGCAAAGGATGCAGCAACTTCCTCGAACTTCTGCGCATCTACGGTTGACATTGAAAAAAGCAACACGAAAAAGCACAGTAACAGATTCATCAGATCTGAGAATGTCGCCATCCACGCCGGTGACCCGGGTGCGCCTTGTTCTTCTTTCTTCTTTGCCATAGTTTTTTGTCTCCGCTGTCTGTAACAGCAACTTATAATATTTACCGCCCGGTGCCATCATGCAATGATCACCGGCCGGCAATAATATGCATATCAGCCGGCAGCCTCGCCGCCATCTTCACTGGTTCCTCTATCCTTAGGTGCTAAGAATGACTTGAGTTTTTCCTCAATGACACGGGGGTTCTCACCCGCCTGTATGGAGAGCAGGCCCTCTATCATGATTTCCTTAACCTGAATCTCCATGTCATTAAACACAGCAAGTTTCGTGGATGTAGGTGTACATATCCAGTTTGCAAGCATGGAACCGTACAGTGTGGTAATAAGAGCCACGGCCATGGACGGTCCGATAGCAGCTGCATCAGACATGTTCTGAAGCATGTTTATGAGACCGATCAGGGTACCGATCATACCCCAGGCAGGTCCCATGGATGCAACGTCTTGCCAGAACTTGATCTTCTTCTTATGTCTGCCGTCTATGTTGTCCAGCTCAGTTTCCATGATGCCACGTACCAGCTCAGGGTCAGTACCGTCGACAATGAGCAGTATGCCTTTTTTAAGGAAAGCATCATCTATATCAGATGCAGCCTCTTCCAGGGAAAGAAGTCCTTCCTTACGTGCCACATTCGACAAGTCTATTATCTTCTTGATTATGTCGGGAGCATTAAGCTTTGGCGGCTTAAAAATAAGAGTTATACTCTTTAATCCGGCTATGAAATCAGGCATGTTATTGCACACCATAACCGCACAGAACGCACCACCGAAGGTAATGATGGCAGACTGTACGTCTATGAAGTTTACCATGGCACCGAAATTGATACCATTAGAGCTGAACACGATACCGAAAATGATCATGAACGCACACACGACCATTCCGATTAATGACGCTAGATCCATTTTCCCCTGCTTTCTCCTATATCATATAGCCTCAAACACTTTTCAGAAGGCTTACCAATCGCAAAAACAAACACAAAAACACAAAATCAAAGCACGATTTCCGCCCATTTTCACGGAATCGTACCATAGATTTCCTGCTTATAGGATTTTACAAGATTTTTGATATCTTGTCTACTTTCTTTTACTATGAGACGGCGTCCCGTAGTAAGTGTTATCACGCTGTCAGGAGTCTCCTCCACGCACTCTATAAGGTCACTGTTTATCAGCACTACAGAGCCATTTATTCTGGTTACTTCGATCACTTAATCGTCCTCCAAAGGCCAAATACGAAGATCCTGCATCCGGCCGGATTTAAATGAGATTCCCACAAGGGGTATTATATCAAATATATCGGATTTTGGGGGAATTTTGTTTACATATTAAAATTATGTAAATTACAAAAACAGGCACGGCGGATATCCCGCCGTGCCGCATAAAACAATTATCAAATTCTAATCGATTAAAGAGCTATACCAGGTCAAGATACAGATGACCATGTATTTTTTGATGAGTCATATCTATACTTTTTCATAACACTAGATGCGGGCTTAATGCCAACAGTTATATCCATGATCTGATTCTTTGTTATTGTTACATCTTCAATTGTCACTGTCTGGCCATCTAATGTTCCTTCTTTATTTCCACAGACAAGCTTATATATTTCCTCAAGATTATCCTTCTTCATTATATCGTCCTTAGTAACCTCATCATCACCTTTACCATACAGTTCATCAATCTGAGCCTGTGTTGCAACCCTTACAGCCTGCGCTGTAGAATAATCCTTTTCAGACCTTGCTCTGTCAATGTAGCCTAAGAGTGTAGGTACAAGAATAGCTGCAAGGATAGCAAGGATAACCAGTACCACGATCAGCTCAACCAGTGTGAAACCTTTGTTCTTGGATAATGCCTTAAGCGAATTCTTCTTTGTCATTTTTATTTCCTCCTTGAGAAATTATTCTTTTATTTTGTATAGAGCCTCTGCTCTCCCACTAACTATTATATCGGACACAGCGTACCGATTTCAAACCCCTAAAGTTAATTTTTTAAAAATTTCATATCATTTATGTATTGCTTTATGACAGTCGGTTAATCATTGTATGCTATCCTCTGCAGTTCTTCCATAGTTGTGATTCCTTCTTCAACCAGTCTGATACCTGCCTGCTTTATGGTCTCCATTCCCTGATACTGGATAGCATAATTGGTTATTTCACTTGCAGTAGCACCCGAAGTGATCATATTCCTAACATTCTTGTCGGCTACCAGTACCTCATGGACCGCAATTCGTCCAGAATAACCGGTATTATGACATTTCGCACATCCACAGGCCCGCTTTGCAGTAGGTATATCCCTGCCTATGAAAGCAATTTCCGATTCATCCAGGCCGGTTACCTGGCTACAGTAAGGACATACTTTCCTCATCAGACGCTGTGCCACTGCGCCCACAAGTGCCGATGACAGCAGATAAGGTTCCGCACCCATGTCAATCAGTCTTATTATTGTGGATGTTGCATCATTCGTATGCAACGTAGAAAGTACAAGGTGGCCTGTAATAGCGGCCCGCAGCGATATGCTTGCGGTCTCCGGGTCTCTGGTCTCACCCACCATAATGATATCCGGGTCCTGTCTTAAGAGCGCCCTTAGTCCCAGTTCAAAGGTAAGACCGGCCATAGGATGAACCTGCATCTGGTTAAGATGCGGCAGGTTTTTCTCCACAGGGTCCTCGATAGTGGATATATTAACAGGCTTTGTGGAAAGCGAGCCCAGAGCCATATAAAGAGTTGTGGTCTTACCGGATCCGGTAGGTCCCGTGATATAGATAAGCCCGTTGGGAGACTTTAACATCCTGGCAAATTTCTGATAGTTTTCAGGAGACATGCCGAAAGTCTCGCTGCGGTCTATTTCGGAATTGGAAGCCAGGATACGCATTACCACCTTCTCACCAAAAACAGTAGGAATAACGCTCACACGGACATTGACTATCTGTTCCCTGATCCTTATACGGAAATGGCCGTCCTGCGGAACTCGTCTCTCAGCAATATCCAGCTCACCCATGATCTTTATGCGGGCAACAAGAGCCCCCTGCACATTTTTATTCAGGGTCATATAGTTGAGCAGTACGCCGTCGGTACGCATGCGGACTAAGATTTCTTTTTCAAAAGGCTCAATATGCACATCGGATGCGCCATCCTGATATGCCTTATCAAGAAGCGAGTTAACCAGGTTTATGATAGGAGCATCGTCCGCACTTACTCCGGCATCTATGATGACTTCCTGTGTATCGCTGGTGGCTGCGCTCTCACTGGCGTTTGCCGCAGCCTGCCTTGTCTTAACTGCTGCATAATGATAAGTAATTGCATTCTTAAGGGGCTCTGCCTCCGCTAACAGGGTGCTTAGATTCATACCGCTGGTCTGCCTTATGTCTTCCAGCGCGTACAGATTCAGCGGATCGTTAAGTGCGACAGTCAGTACGCCGTCATGGATGGCTACAGGCAGCATAAGATAATGCTGTGCCATCTGCACCGGTATGGTATTTACTGCATCCTCATCCACCGGATATGTAGATATATCAATGAGGCTTGTCTGGAGACGGTCAGCAAGTGCCGATAGCATCTGCCGTTCCGACACATAGCCCTGTTCTATAAGGATCTGGCCAATACGCTTGGAACGATCCTGTTTCTGCAGTGCAAGTGCCTCACCCAGCTGTTCATCAGTTATATAACCGGCGCTGACCATAAGGTCGCCAAGTCGTATTTCCTTTATCGCTTTATTATCCATTCCCTACTCCCCTATACGGTTTTCTTAATTATAAAATAGTTAATCCCCATCTGCAGCATGTACCAGACCTGCAGAATCCTTATCATACATATACAGGTTCAGCATTACCGTAAGCTGTTTGTCTTCACTTTCAACAATCTCCGTCATGCCTTCCGTATCAGTTACAGCAACCGGAGCCAGATCATCCCATGCAAAACCCGTAAGCCTTACAGAAGGCATATACATAACTTCGTCAAGAAGAGCCTGCTCCGTATCCGGATCACCTGTCACTACTATCGTGATCTCAGCACAATATACCCCAGCCGAAAAAGTACTGGGAACACTCTCTTGTGCACCTGTATATGCCTCCATAGGAGACTGTGAATATTCAAAGAGCATCCCCACTGCTGAATCAGTACTCACAGAATCATCCAGACTATCAAAGTAATCTGTCTCATCCGACATTGACTGAAGTCTTTCTGCCTTTGCAGCTGCTTCAGAATATGTATATGGCAACTCTTCAACCGGCTGATATGGCATTGATATTATCAAATCCTTTGCATAAAGCCCCTTTTTCAGAACATATGAAGTAATCATTTTGTCTATCTCAGAACTGTCCATGGGCTCGTAATACTCTACCATAGAATCGTCAAGATCAGTCCGAAATCTTTCCAAAAGAGTCCTTGCTGAGCTGGCTCCATTCACTTTGAATTCATTCTGATGTTTGAGATTTTCTGCAGCCAGAATAGACTCATCAGTTTTATTTATAGTCACTATCATAGGCCGTATAATAAGCCATCCGAATATAAATGCTATAACAATAAATCCGAGTACATACAGCAGTTTTTTGTCCCGCTCTGTGATCTTAGTTTCCATCATTCCCCTCTTTTCCCTCTGCAAGAGTACATGTCACATTTATGGACCAGGTATTATCCCCTTCATTAAATGTATATCCCGTATAATCTACATTTTCAAATATATCCAAAGCCATAAGATTTGCGATAAACTTATTGATCCTTTCAACAGTTCTTCCCGTAGCCACCAGATTCAGCACACCGGTAGATGCACTGTAGGAATCATAAGAAACCTGAACATTTTCATCCCTTGCCGCACGGCTCACAGCCTCATTTACATCTGAATCAGGCTTAGGGTAAGAATCAATATACTCTTTCAACAGGTCGGCACTTCCCTGTGCACGCCCTAACACCGACGCCTCCATTACCATATCATCATATTCAGCCGCGGCCGCAATCACGCTCTCATCAGAATTATAAACACGCAGCATTGCAAGCTTTGCTGACTTTTCGATCATCACCATCAGAACTGCGACTGATACAATTAACAAAATCAGAGAAACAATGACATAAGGGATTACCACCTTGAGTACATTCTTTTTGGTTTCATATTTTGTAGAACTTTTCTTAAGAGCCTCCAGGAGCGTAAGTCCACCCACCGTATCGAAAAGTCCCGCAAAAGAGAAAATAAATGAGCCGAATTTTTCCCGGCCTGACCTCATGGAAACATTAGAAGGACACACTATAGGCTTAATGACATCAGCCAACGGATAACCCTGCATCTCTGCAACCAGTGATGTCATTTCATCCACACTAAGCCCTGCAACATATATGTCGCTTATCTGCTCCTCTATATGCTGCGCTGTAGCAAACTGCCTGATAGCAGATACGGCATTCCTTATCTCACCTGCAAATTCAACGGTTCCCGGCTGTGAATAAACACGGGTGCTGAGGTTGTTGAAGTATGTACCGCCGGTAAAAAGCATGGTGGTAAGTGTCATACCGTCAAGTATCATATAAACTACGGTGCCACGGCCCACCTGGGTCTGCATCATGTTTACCGCAAGATTTATGCCGTTATGAACAGAATTCAGCTTAATACCTACTGCACCGAATATCTTTACATAGGTCTCAATGAATTCCTTTTCCGCAGTCTCAGATACAACGTTCTGGGTCTTTTTATTCTTTACAAGGGGATACCAGCCGATAACAGGATCCGTAAATCTTGCGATATCCTTTTCATCCGCCTCATTCATTATGTAATTGGTTGCCTTTTGCCCAGTAAGACAAGGCATTTCAATCCTTCGTGCCATAAGGTGCGGACTGTTTAAAACAAGATCAACATTTCTCTCTTTAATATTATGTCTGCTCCAGGTTCCCCTGATAGTATCTTCAAGAGCTTTTTCATTAATCACGGTACCATTCAACAAAGTACCTTCAGGAACATCATCCTCAAAAAAGCGTTCTATCTTTGCTCTTTTGCTCCTGCCGTCGCCAATTACGACCTGTATGCTCCTGTTGGACAAAAATACACTTACTGACATATCTCCTCCAAATTCCCTTTATTTTACTCAGCCTGCACCGATTGCCGCATAGGACTGATATATAGGGGTAATGACACCTATCATTACAAAGCCTACTACAACAGCCATAATGACTATGGTAACAGGCTCAATGTACTTTACAAGTCTTGCAAGCGCCTGGGCTGATTTAAAATCCAGGTCGTTTGCAATAGAAACCAGCATATTGTCAAGCTTACCGGTTTCTTCACCTACCCTGATAACAGAAGGAAGTTTCTTTATAAATCCGTCAACCTTATCTATTGCGTCAGACAATGATTCACCGGACTGTATAGCTTTAGTCACATCGTCAAACTGGCTCTCTACATAAGCATTTCCTATAGTCTGCCTTGCTATGACAACACACCTGTCTACAGGAATACCTGCTGAATAAAGCGAACTTAATGTCCTTGCAAACCTTGCGGAATAAATGGTCTTATTAAGCTTTCCTATTAAGGGAGCCTTGGTCTTGACCGTATCAACCACCATCCTTATGGCAGGAACACGAAACAGCATCCTGGCAAAGAACCAGCAAAGCGCACCGCCGATTAATATTCCGATCCAGTAGTTAGATACAAAATCGCTGATCCACATAAGAAGACGCGTAGTCAAAGGAAGGCTCGGCATCTGGTCAAAGAGTTCCTGGAACTGCGGCATTACATATCCGAATATGATCATGACCACGCCGATTATGAGTGCTATTAGTATCTTGGGATAAACCAGCGCACTTTTGGTATTTTCCTCCAGCTGATTTTCCCTGGTATACTGATCTGCAAGATTAAGAGCTGTAACATCCAGATTGCCAGACGATTCAGCTGCCCTGAACATATATATAAGCAAAGGTGGAAACGCCGGATAAAGACGCTCCATAGTAGTGGAAAGGGCTACACCCTGTACCACCCTGTCACGCAGCTCCGTATAAAGCGCTTTCTCATATGGAGTAATGGACTCATTCCCTGCCAGGATTTCTAATGAACGGACTAAGGGAACGCCTGCCTGGGTCATAGTTCCCATCTCTGTACAAAAAGATGCTAATTCACTTTTCTTAAGGGGTTTCAAAGTGATTTTTCTTTTAGCTAATCTTGCCTCAAGAAGCATCAATCCCTGATTATGAAGTTTTTTCTGCAGGTCAGCTTCATCCACCGCGTTCATTTTGCCGCGGACATTTGAACCTTTGCCATCCTGCGCTTGGTATCTGTATTCAGGCATTTGTATTCTCCGATACTATATTCATCCGGCGGTTTTTCGTCATATGAGTCACAAAAACAGAACGCCGGTTATTTGTTTATTCTGGTCCCTGTTCGGTAGTATATTTCATTAGATGAAAAGCATAGTACACATCCCACACATCATCACGATCCTGCGCATCTCCCACTGCCCGGAATTCTATAACATAACAATCCTTGCGGTAAGTAAAAGCTATGGGCACATTATTGACATCATCCCATGCCTTAAGCTCTATTTCACCGTCCGAATATGACATAGTCCTTATCATATCGGCAGCTCCCTTCGCCAAACCATCATAAGCATCGCGGTCATAAATGGAGCCATTTCCACCATAATACTCAATGCTGACAAGTTTCATGGCAGCCCTCACGCCCCTTGCTTCCTGCAGTACACTATGGTTTCCTGTACTAATACGTGCCCAGGTAAAAAAACCAACTGCCACAATAAGCACAACAAGTAGCAGAAAGATATATCTTCCTATTTTATCCGCAAAGGATTCTCTTTCAAATACGGTTCCTTCTTCCATATTCAAGAATTATACTACTTTTTTATTAACATAACAAAATTTTTGTAAACCATATGTATCAAATCCCGAAACATCATGGATTCTCTCCAGATCCGGAATCAGGATCATTTGTGGCAGGGTCAGACGTAGGATCGGGGGGCGTTGCATCTCCACTCCCCGGCGTGCCTCCGCCGCTCGTCGGGTCATTGTTCGTCGGAGTGCTATTCGTCGGGTCGGTATTCGTCGGATCGGTATTCGTCGGGTCGGTATTCGTCGGATCGGTATTCGTCGGATCGGTATTCGTCGAATCAGTATTCGTCGGATCGGTATTCGTCGGGTCGGTATTCGCCGGGTCAGT
>KK211275.1:0-164357 GCA_000621425.1 Lachnospiraceae bacterium AB2028 | reverse complement strand
TCGGTATTCGTCGGATCGGTATTCGTCGGATCAGTATTCGTCGGGGCATTGTTTGTCTGGTTGGTATTCGTCGAATCTATAAATTCCATTACCACACGATTCACAGTTCCCTCCTTCTTTCCAACGAAACCTGCATATTCGCCTGAAGAAACATGAGATCCGGTAAGTTCAACATTAGACTGGTATGTTAATGTACCTGAATCTGCCTTTTTATACTCTCCGTCTGACTTTTCAATGAGACCACATAATCCCGCTTTCTCATTCCATCCCAGTATTGCACCGGTATTTGATCCACTAAGCAGAACTTCCCCATCCCCTTCCGGAACTTCAATCGTTTCAGAAGACAGTCTGCCGAACACCTTCTTATTGCGACCCATTACAGTACCAATATTCCCACCACCGGATGCCGAAAGCTTATATTCCACACCATCAGACACTTTAAGCTCAATATCCGCAAGGAATATCCCTTCATTTGCGCCTACAATCCCCCCCACTGCTTTAGAGCCGTTTGTAGCTTCAAGCGCAGAGTCACCCTCAACATTTACGATGATATCACAATCATCATCCAAGCGACCGTGTACCAAAATGCAACCTATGGCACCACCGGCATCGTTATAACCGGTTATTTTAGTATTATTTAGCTTTACATTTATTTTACCGTAAACAATAGATTCTACTCCCGATTCTTTTACTTCGCTCTGCACACCTATAAGTCCAATTGCACCGCCTGCGCCGTTTCCCCCCGTTGCCTTTATCTTAGCATCTTTAAGGTCAACATCCATGGTACCATATACTTTACCACCATCATTGAAAGCTCCAAGACACCCTATAACACCACCGACACCATAGGCACCAGTTACAGAATTAATCCCCGTCACGCCAATATTTACCGGATGATCTTTTGTCCCCCAGCAACCGTCAAGACCGCCTATCCATCCGCCGACATAATGGTTTCCTTTTACTGTAATGTCTATATTTTCAGCAGTAAAGTGTTCAGGTACAGGACTAAGCATGTATCCTATCAGCCCACCCACATCATACGCACCGGATACAGTAGGAGTAATCATGAGTTTATGAACTTTATTGCCACTTGTCTCCATGGATTTAACGGTAATGGCCCCTATTTCACCATTCCTTGTTTCGCACTGTCCCAACACGCCGCCTACAGAACTGGTTCCCGAAAGCAGCGCAAAATCCTCCTCAAATCTGAGTACCATTGTATTTACTTTTATAACTGCAACTCTTCCGGCGTCAGTATCGTCCCCCATCTGACCTACGACACCGCCTACACCCTTACAAAACTTGGATGAATCAGTCTCACCGGCAAGTGCAGACCGAGTAGCATCATCAGTCGGGTATCTAAAATCAATATGAGTGGAGAGTACCCCATTAGCCTCGCCGCCAAACATCCCCCCTATAACACCACCCATACCGCCTTGGTTGGTCATGACCTGTCCGCCTTTGAAATGAGTATCCAGATTACATGTCACGGTTCCAAGCTGAATCTGTCCTATTATGCCGCCGGTATTATATCCACCTTTCACCAGATTTCCATCATTAAGTGTTACCTCTACAGATTTCCACTGCACAACACCCGAATTATCTATAAGTCCCACCAAAGAACCCGTTCCGTATTTCTGCTTTGCTCCATCATTAGATGCCGCAACAGTTTTTATGTTATTAATTACAAGTTCCTTATCAGGGGCACCGATAATACCGCCGCTAAGATTACCGACATATCCACCTACGTTGCAATTGGCATCAATGCATACCGGAAGTGTTTCGAACATATCACTGATCACACTGCCAGTTTCCACAAGACCTGCCACACCACCAACATTCCTTTTATTTACAGTAAGATTCATCTCAGATGCAGTGCCACTGAATCCTGCCGCAGTAATGGTACAATTTCCAGTCAAGCCGCCTACAACACCGCCAAAAGCTATCTGCTGTTCGTTTCTTTCATCATATTCGGCCGTAACATGATCAATAATTGTTGCGTTAGTATTAACTACAGTTTCTGCCCTTCGAACAACAACACCATCTTTTGCCCACCCAAGGCATCCACCTGCGTAGCCATCACTCCGCAAAGGAGTCACCGTCGATCCTGCAGATGCTTTTCCAAGCTCTGCAGTTATTAATTCAATAGTTCCAATACCTTCAGAATATCCTATCGCGCCACCAACACACTTTTTACTGTTAACAGCATACTGGGACTCTATATGCGATGTAATGGTTTTACTTGCATTCAGATTCCTGGTCTTACCTATAACACCGCCCGCATTATATTCAGCGGCGCTGATCATATTCTCGGTACTTCCATTCAAAACAGTCACTTCAAGTTTTGACGCAAAATCCTTTTCTGTCACACCTTCAAGGAAACCTATACATCCTCCTGCGGTATTGTTTGTTGCCACAATTGAAGACGCAGGATTAAGAATTAATGCAAAATCCTGAGTTGAAATATTGCTGTGCTGTTTTGACGCATCCGGCTGCTCCAGATCTCCCATGTAGAAGTATCCGGCCATTCCGCCAACATTCGAATAACCCATTATTGAAACAGACAGATTGTCATTACCATCCTGCGCAGGAGAAATAATTTTTGTACTATACTCGCCCCCTTTGCTTCCTACTGCACCTATGACACCGCCGACGTTGCTATTTACATCCTCGATTTTCCCATTATCCTTTACTGCTGTTAAAGTAAGTTCGGGCGTAGCCGATGTGCCCTGAAGGTAAACACATGCACCGGTACCACTTGCAGCCTGTTGATTTCTTCCTGCCACACCGCCAATATTCTTATATCCGCTCACGGTAACATCACCATCTACTTCAGTACGAAGCAAACAGTAATCCCCCTGATTCCACATATTGCCAATACATCCGCCTACATTTATTCCATCAGCCCTCACATTCACGCCTTTCT
Organism: Lachnospiraceae bacterium AB2028; assembly: GCA_000621425.1. Taxonomy (GTDB): domain Bacteria; phylum Bacillota; class Clostridia; order Lachnospirales; family Lachnospiraceae; genus NK4A136. The sequence continues at coordinate 161,431 of KK211275.1, read as the reverse complement.
GAAGAACAGATGTTACAGTAAACGCATCCGACACGCTGTTTCCTTTTGCATCATTCCGGATGCATCCCACAGCGCCGCCCACATTGTTTCCGTTTGCCTTTAAGTTAGCCCCAGACTCATGCACCGCATAAATATGAGAACAGCCCAATGAACGAGCAAAACCGATAGCTCCACCCACGCCGTAATCAGCCACATTCCCATTTTTCCAGAATGCATCCGTAGTCTGCTTGTCTACATAGTCACCTCCGAATATAGTTCCGCTGTTTACTGCCTTTACTATAAATACAGGCGAAGCTGCGGTATCAAATGCCCCCACAGCAAGACCGATACCCGCATTCTGAGTCTGACCGTTAGTGCCTCCATACAGTAGTCCGCTGTTTTTTACATTGAAAACATATTTCAGATCATCGCTTCCAAAATCTTTTATATAAGCTATACCTGCTGCCGCAGCATAACACTTGGCGTCCCATCTGTTTTTATCATCATATATGCTTGTGCCGTCCTTTGTACCTATGCTTCCGGAATTTTCAACATTGATATAAACGGATGATGCAGATCCGCCATTCAAGAAACCGACAGCCGCCGAAACATATCTTGATTTGTCACTTCCGTCACTTAAAATTAAACCGGCATTAACGACCTTTACACTCAGTGCTTTGCCAGCTGTATGGTTTTCTATCTGTCCGACTGCACCTGCATTTCCGTAAGAATCCTTGTCACTTCCCGCCTGCCTTATATATGAACCTGACGACAGATTTACGTATACACCATACTTATCTGCATCGTTTTCCACAATGTTCACTACACCATTATCATCATAGCTATAAGTTGGACTGGTTACACCCTGTGCAAATACACCCTTTGCAAAATAACCGTTATTCATATATGCGACAGCACCGCCTACTATGTAACGCCCCATAATAAAAGCATCAACATCCTGAAAATCCACTGCGGCTTTGTCCGTATTCTGCGTAGTATCAACGATAAGATACGCATCGACTCCAGCAGATGCCGAACCTATAATACCCCCCACTTTTGACGCACCGGAAACTGCATAGTAACCATCCACTGTAATCGTACCGCCGGACTGCGCCGTGGCAGTGTACTCACCTATTACACCACCTGTGCTTAGGAAAAAACGTGGAGTTTTCCACTTTGCTCCATCCCAGGCACCAACCAGAACATTGACATTACTCATTCTGACAGTGTTTTTAGTTTTATCACTATCAGTACTGCTAACACCGATATGCCCCTTATTAAGGCCTACAAGTCCGCCAATAGGAACAGCACCAAATTTTTTATCAAGCGCATTTATGGAATCCCACTTGTCCATATTACCGTGGCCGATAAGATAAGTTACGACGCTATCAGCTTTAGCGACATCACTTGCCGCCCCATCAGCAGTATTATCCAGCGTCAGCATAAAATTCTCACATCTTAAGTTCTGTATAGTACCGTCATTTTCGCATATAAAACCAAGTCCTGTATCAGTTGACAGGAAAGACCCTCTTCTCATCTGTAGATTACGTATCACAGAAGTCTTATCTTCAGTATCAGCTGACAGTGAGTTGTCCACTGCAACTATCTTCTGTTTTGCTGGAAGTTTAGGGAGTGCAGGCCACATTACAAGCTTTGCTGCATTAGAAGACTTTGCATTCTTTCCCACCGGAGAATTGTAATCAAGATATGCCTGGCCGTTTACCGTGTTATACACCTTTACATCACTCGTATAGGTTCCATTCTTCTCGCTGTACCAGTTCAAGTCACGCTTTACGGAATATTCAACATCCCCTGCAAAGCCTTCCATAAAACGAATATTGTAAAGATGACGGAATGAGGTAACAGCCGCAGAGCCTGCCGCTTCGCTGCTGCCCAGACTGCCGTTGCCCAGATCACCGAAATATGTATTAACTACAGCATAACCATCTGAAGAATCCCTGCCTGCTGCACTTTCGCTCACCTTATAGGAACCGTCTGCCTGCAGATAAACGGGATCATCAAGAGCTCTGACAGCTTTTACTTCATCCGACTCAGGAAGATCAGTTGTCACATTACATTCTGCCAGCTTTGCATCAGTAAACTCATCCTCGGCTACAGTCATGGAAACATATATATTCTTCGGCGACAGAGTCTTATTAAATCCCGGTGTATCAGTAAAAAGCCTGGAAATGCTGTAATTCTGTCCCTTAGTCCTGGTACCTTTTGTATCGGATTCCACCTGATACAATGCGTTTCTGGACATCATGGAATCCAGGGCAATTGAATATGCCACATACGAAGTCTGGTTCCCTGACTTGTCCTCGTTTATCACATAGGAAATCTTAATGGGAAACCTATAAAAATCCGTAGATCCACTGACTTTTCCAAATTCCAATGAATTATAGTCAAAATCACCTGACCCCCGATTCAGATAGACCAAAGCAAAGGACTCAATAGTCGCCGCATATCTTGTTATCGGATCACCATTCTTGTCCTTAAGATTTTCAACTGTATAAAGCACCTGCCGGTCAACACCATCCACCCTACGGATAGCCGTGTCACCATCATTCTTGGTACCAGCCTCAAACTTAAGGGCTGCACTGTAGTCTGTCGGTTTATTCTTGGTAGGTGTTCCCTTTGTAAGTGCTGCCTCGTTTATGGCAAGATCCGCCAGCTTCTCATCAGTAGCACTGTCATAAATTGACGCAATGTAATGAACATTGTACTGTCCTGATCCGGTAACAAGCATGTTGTCATTAATGGCACTGAATGACAGTTCCAGAGCCTCACCATTCCTTAAAGCCAACTCCGCAAACTCCATTTTCTGATCCATGTTAGGAACATATACAGAGTCTACTGCCCCAGGCATACCACCGTTATAGTATCCAACCAGACTGGTGCCCCTTCTGTAGTCGCTATCACGATAAGGCACTTCGCATGAAAGATGTTTCATGGCCTCATCATCCCAAACAGACCTTCCCTCATCATAAAAAACGGCGTAAGCATTCGTATTATAATGAGGTGTCCCATCCGAACCGATAGTCTTCTCCACATCAAATTCTATGGTGAAGGTAGCCATCATTACCGTAGTATCATAGAAATAACTGCTTAAGAGTTCGTCCAGCGCCTTACTCTGAGCATCTGTCCCCCCTTTTTTGTAAGTAAGGATATAACGCATATGTACAGATTCGCCCTGATTATTACCTGCCGAACTAAAATTCGTAAAATCAGCGACATTATAGAATTCATCAAGCGGCTTGCCTTCTGCATCCATATCAGAATTAGTCGGATAATAAGGATCTTCCGTGCCTTCCTTCATAAGCACTTCAGTTATCCAACCTTCCAGTTCTCCCGTTGACTTCTTATGGTTGACCGCCGCTTGTGCTGCCTGAAATACGCTCTGGGCGTTCTGCTCGTTCTTGTCAAAGCGGGCTTTATCGATATAACCTACCAGGGACAGCACTGCCACAGATGAAACAATTGTTATGACAGCTAACACCACAATAAGCTCCACCAGCGTGAAACCCCTGTCAGATCGGATAATATTAATTTTCCTGTTCTCTGCCTGTTTCATGTTCCCTAACTATTCCTTAACATTGTCCTGGGCAAAGCACAAAACTGCCTGCCTGCTATAAACCAAAGTGTCTATCGACTGTTCTCCAAAACTGCTGTCATATACCTTTATATTGGCAACTACATAAGCCGGTCGCTTGTCCGCCAGCGAGTCTGACCCTGCCACAATACTTTCATATGTGAAATCCGAATATGTAACATCCACGGTAAACCCGCTATATACACTGGACGCGAATGGATTTGTATAATCGTAGGGCTTTTCAGGATGTACCACTGTCACGGTTTTCCCACCGATATCAATTTTATTTGATGCCGTCTCATAGTATGCACTATGAAGATATCCCTGTCTGGTATCTACAGGCATCTGAGTTTCAGTAAGCGACCCTGCCCCATTTGGGAAAAGTCTGTACACAGCCTTGCTGGTCACATTATCATTCGTGCGTACCTGATCAGCTGCATACACATCCGCATAATCACTCTGGGATATCCAAGTATTGCAGTACAAGACTTCTGCGTATCCTTCATTCTTTCTGATAAAAAGTACATTGCCGTCAGAGGTACTCGGTGTGGTCAGTCCGCTCAGTTTACTCAAAATTGTTCCATCACCGACGGAATAGTCATTTTCAGCGTCCACGCTTATCACCCTTGCATCGCCATACCCCTTGATATAGGAAGATGCACACTCCGCTCTAAGTGTATCCGCAACGGTATCCGCAACCATCTGAGCCCTGGAATGTTTCTGAACCTTTAGGAAGATGCTCACTGCCGGATGCATTACGGTAACCACAGCGGTAGCAAGTATTGCAGTAAGTGCCATTGCAACCACCAATTCTACCAGAGTACTTCCCTTATCCCTGTGCTTTTTTCTTTTAAAAAGCTTAAACATCTTTTCCTTCACTCTTCGTTCGTAAATACCCAGTATACACAGCCATCTGCAGTTGTGTACTGAGTTGCTATAACGTTCTTTGACTGCACGGTAGCATTCTTCTTTTTCCCTGTCGCCGTCGCATCTGATCCGCCACCATGAAGTTTTTTCTGTAGTTGCTGCATTGCAGTATCAGCCTCGGTGCGTTTTTCATTTGCATACCTTTCCGCATTGCCCGTAGCCGTAATTGAAGTACCGAAAAGAGCAAGCACTATAAGCAAAATAATAAAAGCAACCATGACCTCTACCATGGTTTCGCCCCTGTTTTTCAGTTTTTTCTCAAAAAACACCTTCATATGGCCTTTCCATCATTCCAGACATTTCTTGTAGCCTTTGGCTGCACTACCCTTATATATGCCGGTCCATATATATTTAGCCTTGCCCACATTTGACGTAACTGTCAATATATATTTATCTGCACCATCTGCGCTTACCACAGCCTTAACCTTCGCATCCGGCATCCCGTCAAATCCAGACATATCCACCAGGGTAGCACCATCAGTAAGTTCCAGCCCCGTTTCAGCACCGGTATTTGTGTCCGGATTGATTATCCTGCTCTCCAGGCTATTACCCAGGCTCACTGCAAGCTCATACGCCTGATCCTGGTTAAGCTGCTTGTTTGCCGATGACATTATCATGCCGGCAGCAATCCTTAGAGAAACAGTAAGCGCAATTATAACTACTGTAAGCGCCGATATCAGAACTAAGCTTGAACCTCTATTTGATTTTAAAACTCTGGATAACGGCAATGCTATCTCCCTATTTGATCCGCGCTTTATTAACATAAATAAATTATGTTAATAGTTTCAAACTCCCCATGAAATTATCATGGGTACACTACTGCACCTTAATTATAACAGATTTTATATATTCTTTATACCTATATCGGTATTTTTCACAAAAAATACACCCTTTATATAGAATAAAGTAACACCTGCCCGCGTCCCTTCTGTCCTACCACCTAATAGTCAGACGGCATTCTTATTTTTCATTAGCATAGGGAAAAACTCCGGAAACCGGATTATGAGATAATATAAAATACAGTCCATAGTTTTAGGACAGATACGCCTTAAATTCATCGTAATCTCTGATGTAGTCGTCCATACTGTAAAACTCTGACGCTGCAACACAAAGCACAGAATCCTTCTGCAGCCATGTCATTTCCCGCCAGGTAGGTGTTTCTATGATCACCCCTACTGAAGGATCGGAAAGTTCTATTTCTTCCCTTCCGGATTTATTTTCAAGTGTCAGCAGTATTCTGCCGTAAGGACAGAAAAGCAACTGTTTCAAATCCTTATGGGCATGGAAACCACGCCTTTTTCCCTCCGGAACCTTTGATATGTAGTATATGCGCTTTATATCAAAAGGAATATCGCTGTTTTCCTCGAAAAAAGACAACTCCCCGGAATCCATTGTAGCAATGGTCTGCAGTTTTACCACTTTGCATCCTGCAACAGCCTCCGGAATACTGAGCTGATCACCACGCAATGAAGCAAACCACACTAAGTCATCCCGGTCTGCGTGATCTTTCAGGATATCAGCAGGAATATCGACCACTTTATGAAAACCGCGGCTTTCATAAAAATCCAGACTGTCAGAATCGTTTTTTGACACGCACCAGAAGACGCATTCAAGTTCAGGCACTGCAAAAGATTTATTTATCTCGTCAACTATGGAATATGGATCTTCGATTTTCAATTCTTTTATTGTCATATTACGCTAAAGCCTCGCTTCCGCACTCTGTCTATTTTCAAGAAAAACATAAATTCTATAATTACCGGTTTATTACAGGAAGAAACTTTACCTACACAGAGTATGATTATAGTTTATCCCTGTTCAAATTTGAATATGACACAGGCGAATAAACTATTATATAGTCATGCTAATGGTTCTCGTAAACCTCTCGTATAGATCATAACCGTCCCATATAAGATCAAAATCCATAGTTGCCCCTATCGGCACAACACGGTCAACCCCCCTGACTCCTGACTCAAGCAACGGCATGAGCATGTCTTTTTCACCTAAGAATCCTATTGTTTGGCACCGGTTGTCATCGCACAAGCTGCGAATTTCCGTTATATTACCACATTCATATTCAAAGAAATATCCGGAATTATCCTTTAGATCCATAATTCCGGCATCCAGGCTCGTTACGTCTACCCGCATCAGATAATTATCCTCATGCGGGGCAATCCGCACTCCATCCCGGGTTGCGGCTGCAATATACGCACTTGTCAATTTGTTTACACCAATGACGGGCTGCAGCTTATACTTTTCTTTCACCAAAGCGTGAAGTGAACTCCAAAACTCTTCCTTCGCCTTAACTATACTGTTTCCAAGCCATACAACTATACGTGGACTGGTGCAGGCATTCTGATCTGTCAGATAAGTGTCATTATAAAATTTCTCCGCGAACCTTGCTTTATTATCCAATCCAATATACTTATCTGAATCAATTATTGCCAGCGAATAACGATCTGCGAACGTGACCTCCATCGCCCTTGGCGAAAGAGGCGATTTTCTTATTTCATCTATTGTGGCATCCCCGCCCCAGATTATCCTCACATCAGCAATTGCTGAAAAAAAATCATTTACTGTTTTTTCCCTTCCATACCTAACCAGATATATGTAGTCCGTTAAAAACTGGTGGGAACGCAAAGTTTCATTGATTGCACCATTTATGATACCAACCTGCGGAAAATCTTTTGAAGGTATCCTGACAATATTTATATTTCCCATAAGCAAGCCTGAAAACAATGAATATGCATAATTTACAGGCACATTGGACGGTGCAATATGGAATAGGATTCCCCGCCCCTGATGTATATTCCCGTCTTTTTTTTCATATCTTTCCCTAAGTTTGAGCAAAGATGCCTTCCTGAGCCAGAAACCAAGGGTCACGATATCCGGATAAAGTCTCGCATTGCTGTCAGACATAAGTTTCGCAGACAGATCGTTAAGGAAAGCCAAAACACCATCAGCAAACGGCGTCATCGGCGGAATGTTTCCAACATTCCCCAGCCGCTCAATATCACCGACTAAGAACCGCACTCCCGAGAGTTCAGCCCGACACTCATCATTAATCAAACTTTGCCGCATAAGTATCGCTGCACCCCCTTATCTCCGCATTCTTAAGTCTTCCATATATCTTGAAATACTTTCCCTTGCGTCCGCAGGGACAATCATCCTCTCCCAGTATCTCACCCTCATCTTCAGTCAGAAGCGAATGCCCCGGGTAAGACTCCGGAATTGCAGATAATACCTGAATTATGCCACGCTCTCCAATCCCCGCAACAGAGAAATCCGTCGGCCTTCTGATAAGAACATCTGAAAAAATGCTTGCATGGAGATGCCCGCACTCACACTGCATATAAATGCATCCCGTCTGTTCAACCATTCCATAATAATCATGAATGCGCTCAAGTCCGCACACATCTCTTAACCTTGAATGAAACTCTTCCGGACTTACAGCTTCGCTCTCAAGTTTTTTCCAACCACCGCCATGAATCAACAGACCATCTGACAAATCAATACTTATACCTTCTTCCTTTAACCGGACAAGCTCCTTATAGAAATGCTGCCAGACCATAAATGTAAAACCAAACAGAAGTACACGCTGCCCACGGTGACTATCCAGAAAATCATTAAGCGCCGCGATATCAAGCCGCATGTCATCATCAAAAGCATATATTTTCTTTGATCCGAAAATCGAGAATCCAAGTATTCCTGCCCCCCGCGCCGAAAACATCTGCCTGTTTTTTATTACAGAGGGACAATCCAGAATTATCATCGGCATCCGCCCTGAGCCTGTAAAATCCGATACAATTTTAACCATCGTCTTTTGCTGATTAGCCGAGGTAGCCTTATCCAGAAAAATTCTTGATACCGCCTGTCCTGATGTACCAGAAGACGTCATGGTCTTTACTATATCATCTTTATCAACGCTTCTTAGCTCAAGTTCTTTAAACAGTCTAACCGGAAGATATGGAAGCTGCTCATAATCCGAAACCTTGTCCACATCAAAATCAATGGCTCGCAGAATCCTTGCATACTCCGGACACTTAGCCTGATGCAGCCTGGTTAATTCATTTAGCCTGTCGGTTAAAAGTTTCTTTTTTTCATTTTTTTCAAGAGAATACGGTGATATCTCTATCAGGTCAGCATATGTCATTTGACTTAAGCCTTTCACTTATTTCTTCTGCCATTTCATCGCAATGCTTATTTATAAAAAAATGGCCACCATCATATTCAATCAACCTGCAGTCATGCACAAAATAAGCTGACCACTTCTGCATATCAGAAAGCCTTGTATCAGTTTCCGAATAAAACACAGTACACGGCACATCCGTCCTAAATACAATACTTTCAATGTGATACCTTGCTATCATCAGGTAATCTGCCTTATAGACCGGCAAATATGTACGCCAAAACACCTTATTATCAATAAGGCTATCCGGAACCGCATTAAAAGCAATTGTCCTTTCTCTGACATAGTCATCAAGCTTTTCAGCCGGAATCCCTATGATATTAACCTTTGTCATCGGCTCATGTGCCGCTAAAAATACATGCACCGGCAGTGGAATGGACGCATCTTCCGTTATCCTGCGGAGCATAGCAAAAGCCACCAGACTCCCCATGCTGTATCCCAGCATCGCATATTCTTTTGCCGTACCATCAGCCAGGTATCCTTTAAGCTCCGGATATAACCGGTCTACCACCTCGTCAAAATCACTGCAGAGTTCTTCTTTGCGCCTTTTCCCATGTCCGGGATACTCAAAGCAAACCAGTTCAAAGTCTTCTTTTAGTTCATCAGCCAGTTCTTTATAAAAATCTGCCGTTCCCCCGGCATAAGTGAAACAGAAAATGAGTTTTCTATTCATAGATTTTAAATCTAAGCCTTCACGATTTTTACAGTATAATACTACATTTGTTCCTATAATTCAAAAAGCATAGCCCGGGGCATCATATATCTTCATAGTTTGTTATCGTTTCCAACATTGAACTTAATTTGTTAAACTACGTTTCGTACCCATGGACATCCGTTCAATTCCGATACTTACTGCTATGCATAAAATGCCAAGCAGGGCACATCCAATCCCCCACACTATCCATTCTTGATGATATTGGAAAACCACCTCATGCTCACCTTCCATAAGGTCTGCCCCCAGAAAAGTACCATCAAGAACCGCAAAGGAATCCGTCTTTACCCCATCCACATATACATCCCATTCTTCGCTATACGGAATGGTCGTAAATAAAACCTCCTTGTCTGATGAAACATTCACTCTTGCGACAATCCTGTCATCCCTGAAAGATGTCACCTCCAGTGCACCGGGCAAAAGTTCATTATAAACGTTTACTATCTCCTGTTTATCCTCATACGCAAAATAAAGCGCCTCATAATCAAAGTTCTCCACATTTGCCGTATTTGAATACAGATACAGCCTGCAAAGTCCATCCTCATCCCTGCCTAAAGGCAGAATATGCGGCATACATACCCTGGATAGATTAGACATCCCGCCTATATCAAGATCCGAATAGATAAGCGGAGCCGCCTTGGTATATGATGTTTCGCCCCAGCGTCTCATATACGCATAAACGTTCCCTGACTTTTCAGGTTCAAAACAAAAAGTCAGAATTCCCTCATCAGCCGTTCTCCTCACCGACGTTCCATTCTCTCCCCGCGAAATATCCATATTCTCCGGTTCCACGTAACACGTTCCCGTATGAGCAGCATACACATTGTGTTCCTCACCACACATTGCCGATGCTAAAGCATTCTGGGCCGCAAAAGGACTTCCGGGTTCTGTACTGTACTCCTTTATGTCAGGCGACACCATATATCCCAGCGGAAGAGTATATTCGTTTATGCCGAAAGTTTCTGCCCCATCCTGCGTTTCCGTGTAAAAGCGGTACCGGATATCATATTTTTGTGCCAATAGCATCTGCATGAACTGGGTAGAACCATAATCATATGCCTGCAGGTTTTTACCGGCATAACCATAGTTATTCAGGAATTTTCTTATCCGCTCATTCTCAATCGATCCAAACCAACCGAGCCCCCTGAAACCGTACACCATTGAGATATTGTCTGTCAGCGAATTAAGATACCTTATCCGATAAAACTCCCACGGATCACCTTGTTCTGTTTTTTCTATATTTGCCAAGCTTTCCCTTGCCCTGGCATCTGCCTCAGAATAGACATTTCTCTCCGGAATAGTGCCCTGAACATAAACCTGCCCACATAAGAAATTTGCGAACAGTTCTACAGAAACAACGGCCGCCGCTATCATATTCCTGTGTTTTCCTGAATCACTCCCAAAAAATATGACCATATATATAATGGTAAAACCTGCCGTAACTCCGCCCTTTATCATGGACATTGTTCCTATTTCCGGCATTCTGAGCCCCAACTCTATAAGATATATAAGAAAATACAACAATATCCACGCAGCCCCAACGGTCCATGCAAGCTTTTTTGTTACCCCTTTGTCACTCATAACCTTCAGTTCCTTAGCTGCTATCAATATCAGGCAGAAATCCATCATCCAGGAGAACCTGAAAGCGTAAAAATTTGGAGCATCAAAAGCATGCATAAAAATATAAAGTGGTTTAATAAAGGAACAGAGCGTAAGGAATATGACCGGTATTCCGGCAAATATTTTTTCCCTCCTGCTATTTGAGCTATCTAAAAAAAACAACACCGCCAAAATCACAGCCGGTATCCCGGCATACATAAGCGGTGCCGTATTATTTGTCTGCTGCATCTGACCAAGGTATCCCGGATATAACCCATATATGAATGACCAGGGAAAAAGCATAAACCCATCAAGTTTGAGTGCATCTGATGCATAAAGAGAAAAAAGCTCATACGCGGCAGGAATAAGCAACGGTGCCGAAAGCAATACCGCGGTCAGCACGCAAAAAAAATATCTTAAAATGGCTTTTTTCCACAACGCAGCATTTTTCCCGTATCTATACCACGCATATGCAGTAAAAAGCACGGCTGAAAAAATACCGATCATATACGCACAATAGAACTGTATTACAAAACTGCATGTATAAACCACGCATAACCATCCCCACTTCCCCGTCCGCACGAAACGCACCATAGCCAGTACTATAAGCGGCAGCAGGTAAAGCATGTCCAAAAAAATATATGAAAGGAAAAAACTGCTAAAAAAAGAACACAATGCATAAGATACCGACAGCATAACCGCACCGGCATTGTCTGTCGCAAAAACTGTTTTTAACAGCAAACACATGCTTACTGAGATAAATGCAAGCTTTGCACATACAATGCACACACCGGCCACTTCAATATCCGGAATGAGCAAAAATATATTAAAGGGGCTCAGCACATAGTATGCATATATTGCAACCGTCGGCATCCCCATTCCGGTCTCAAAACTGTATGTAAGGCTCTTTCCTTCAATAACATTACGCACAAAAAGCCTTGCATAAGGCATTATCTGAGAAAATCCATCACCATGCAAAAAATAGTATTTCTGCCCCGGGAGCATTCCCACCACTGCCAAAGCAACAACAAAAATGAATATCGAAATCATTCCTGAGGTTACCATAGCCAATATTGTATCTTTTTTTTTCATCATTACGATATAAAATTCCCTACCTTAATGCCTTACCGATCCTCCCACGCAGGTATCGGTTCAGGCTCTCCTAATGCATAAAAAACCTGTTCTGCCGCATCAGCAAGACTCTGCTTCTCCACAACGACAGCATCCCCGCCCGGCTGATTCTGCATAAGTTTTTTACTAAATATGTATACAAATTCATCACAAAAATAGACAATATAATCATCCGGCAGTGACACCGGATATATATAATTCAGACAATTTATATTGACCACATATATTGTATCTGCCCTTAAATTCCCAGCGTTAAAATCATCCGTATCTGCTTGAACACTATTCTTTTTTCCCCTTCCCACATTTGAGAAATTCGATGTCATATTATGATGCGCCGCAAACACCATATCATCCACATTATAACTCACGCCTAAAAAGCTCATGTGCTTTGCCGCATCCGTAAAAACCCCTTCAAAAGCATTCCCACGCACACTTTCATAGCCATTAACAAAACCCGCAGCACCGCCTTTTGCAGTCTTCGGAACAATATCTACATATTGCAGTATCATGCAGACCAGCAGCAAGGCAACAACAGCTTTATTATGCTTTTTATAATATCCGATCATACTTACAGCTACCAGCAGAATAAGGTACCAAACCGGCCAGAAGAACCTTGCTGACGCCCTAAAGCCAGAGAGAAAAACCGTCATATTCTGATCCAGCAAAGGTCTAAGGTCGTAAAAACTGATTCCTGCGAACCTTCCCCTTACTCCCAGAGCAATGCAGACAAAAACTACAGCGCCGCCAATAACGCTATATACCTCAAGCCTGTTATTCTTAACCGCATTTGCATATTCTTTGCGACACAAGTAGAAAATAGTCAAAGCCACGATCAGCATTATCAGAATTCCAAGACCGCAATACATCGAATTTTCCATTACAATACTACTATCAATTTGCGAAAAAAAAGTCGAAAAGCTACCGGGATTAAAATAATCTGTTAAATCCAATGTGAAAGTTCCCAGTCCGAACATCTCCACAGATGTATTGGAAAGATACCCACCGCCCTCATAATATAGAAAAAGCGAAACCACTACGCATGGAAAGAATATAAGACAGACCTCTTTTATTTTTTTCTTTTTTATAAAAAAATATATACAGTACAGAGTCATCATCGTCCCCATGATGATAAACAGATAACCATGTATCCACACAGAAATCCCACACAATAAACACCAAAATAATGCCTGCTTTTTCAGGCTTAAGCAATTACTTTCAAGAATCAAAAGGAAACCTAACAAAATTAACCATTGTCCTGCCAATGAACTGTGGTGGAAACAACGGAACAGTAACGGAACATTTATTATAAAAAAAGGAATTGCAGACACTGTCACAGCATAATCTACTCTTAATCTTTTCAATAGCAAAGCAGCAGAAAGCCCCTGCATAATAAAACAGAAGAAGATCCAAAATCCGAAGTATTGAAAACTTTTGGGAAGAAAAGGAGATATTATTTTTAACGGAATAGCAATTAACGGAATTGAATCACTATTGATCACGGAAGATAAATAAGGATACGGATATGCATCTGTCATTCCAATAGGGTGCATCCATGAAGAAAAACGGTAAAAATCAAACCCGAACTGGTGCGACATCACATCCTTATCCCCACCGTTGTATAAAAAAGAGACATTTGTAGGTGCAAGGGTGTCAATACCATATATCAACATAAAAATTACTGCACCTATCAATATGCCACTAATCGCATATCCTTTTTTAGAACATATAAAATCATTTATATTTGTCTTTGACATACTTTCACATTACCCCAGGCAATCCCCTCCGCCTACTCGTAAAATTTTGCCAATTCCTTATACAAGGTCTTCCCGGAGTCATTTTTGGGTATTTCATCAATAATAATAGTCCTAAACGCGGCAGGATTAAGCTGTGTTTTCTCAACTACAAACTCCCTAACATCATTTGCAAGACTCTCATTTGTAAGGAAAATATACAGATGATCATCCTTTCCGGCACTTGCAACATCAATGTTATCAAAACCGGCTTTTATCATACGATCAATTTCATCCAGATTAACTCTGTTACCATATATCTTCAGAAATCTTTTCTTCCTTCCAACGATATAGTAATAACCTTCCCCGTCAAACTTCGCCATATCTCCGGTCCGAAGAATTCCTCCCCGCTCATCGCCCTTTATGAGATCCTCTCCACATTCTGCATACCCCATGGTAACATTAGGCCCTTCATAAACGAGTTCCCCGGTTACATCTGGCTCAGTTATGGCTTTTCCTTCTCCGTCTATTAGCTGAAAACGTCCTCCCGGTATGGCAATCCCCATAGACCCACATTTTTCGAGAGATTTGTCAGCCGGCAGGTAACCCATTCTGGCTGTAGCCTCGCACTGACCATACATTACAATAAATTTCTTGCCGCTATTATCAGCATATTCAGCAAATTTTTTATGTAATTCCGGGGTCAGTTTTCCTCCTGCCTGAGTCATATATCGTAACGAAGGAAGATCCATTCTAAAAAAACGGAGCTTTTCAAGCATTTCATAGGTATATGGAACTCCACCAAAGGATGTCGCACCCTCTGTCCTGAAAAAAGACCAAAACTCCCTTTGCATTAACCCCTTATCCGTAAGCAGAATAACAGCCCCCACCATAAAGTGACTGTTAATGATAGAAAGACCGTATGTATAATTCATAGGGAGCGTTGTAATCGGCCTTTCATCAGATGTCAGTTCAAGGTATTCAACTATCGATTCAGCATTTGACCTCACATTACTGTAACTCTGCCGTACAAACTGTGGACTACCGGTAGAACCTGAAGTAGTAAGCAGAAGGCATAGTTCGTCATTCAGCGGATAATCCACTCCAAAACTTGTTTTAAAGAGAGAATATCCAAATCTACTATATACAGAACTTCCCCCGTACTTTTTGTATTCATCCGCCATGTCAGTTCTCGACCAAATAAATTTAGGCTTATATGTTGTGATAAGGCAATCAAAAAGTTCTCTTTCCAGATGTAAATTTAGTAAAACAGGAACAATTCCATTCTCAATAAATGAAGCATAACCCGCAACAGCACCAACAGAATTCTCACACATCAAAAAAACAAGACACCTGCCTTCAGCTGCCAGCCCTATTTCCTTTCGAATCTCCAGCATATCCCCATAGGATAGGAACATACCCGTGTCGTCAATAATTGCTATATTATTGTTATAATGCTCAAAGTCCCATATCATAAAATCTACATAAAACTCTTTCTTCCTAAAAATCTATACCATAGTTTTTTCCCAATATCTCTTTACCCTTTTCAAACGAGCTGAAATCAATAATATCATCGGTATCCATCATGATATCAAAAGCATCCTCGATAGCTGCGATAAGCCCCATATGACCTACGGAATCCCAAGCAGTTATGCCCTGATAAGTTAACCCCTCCACCTCATTTTCCGACACTTCCAATGCATCAACAAACGCCTTCTTATACTTCTCTAAATTAGTCATTATATTTCTCTCTACTTTCTTTTGTTGATATTTAACAAAAGTCCTTGATTTTACAACCTTTGTCAAACTGCCGTCAAGTTACATATATTTTATGCCGCAAAGCGCTCTATATTAAACAACATCATCTATTCTACATGTCAACTCTTCGTAAATTCAGCCAAAACCACATCCATAATTCCCTTTGCATCAAGCCCATTCTTTTGCAGCATGAATTTATAATTGCCAGTGACCTGGTTACTATCTATTGTTCCGAGCCTGATTAATCTCGGATGACTATCCAAGCAAGCCAACGCTTCTGAAGTAATACTTCCAATACCACCACAAACGTTGTGTTCCTCAACCGAAACAAGCATGCTATATTTTTTACACATTTTCAATAATTCATCAACTTTAACGGGATTAAGCGTTGAAAGATTAATCACTCCTGCATCAATATCATTCTTGGCTAACCCTCTTGCCGCACGAACGCTTTCACAAACAAGAGTTCCGGTAGAAATAAGCCCTACATCGGTTCCCATCCGTACCTCATTAATACTGTTTACATCGTACCTATAATCTTCCCTATGAATTAGAGCACTTCCCGGAATGCCTGTCAGCCGAAGATATGCAGGTCCATTGTATGTAGCCAAATATTCCATCATCTTTGCCATCTCTGTCGTATCCGCAGGTGAAAGTACAAGCAAATTAGGAATAGCTCTCATAATTGCAATATCCTCAAGCGCATAATGCGTAGCACCTTGAACTCCTAAAGAAAAACCGCTTGATAATGCCACAATTTTCACATTCAAATTCATGTAACATATTAATGTTCGAATTGCTTCATATACTCTTAAAGAAACAAATGGTGCGAATGATGTCACAAAAACATTTGAGCCTTCCTTTGCGAGTCCGGCAGCCATAGCCATCATATTCTGCTCAGATATTCCAGCGTTAATATGCTTAAAAGGAAAATTTTTCCCATAATCTAACAGGTTAGCTGAATCAGCAACATCAGCAACGATACTCACTATATCTTCATGGTCATCTGCAAGCTCCTTTAAGATGCAGCCATAAGATTTTCTCATCCCCAGTCGTGACAAATCCATTATCCTATTTGAGGAAAAATCTAGCATCTTGATTCCTCCAATACAGCCTTATATGCTTTATACTGTTCCTCTGTAAGCCTTACATGATGTCCCCAAAACTTTCCTTCTATCTCTGGTACCCCTTTCCCCTTTACAGTATTTGCAATAATAACGGTGGGCAATTCATCATTTTGACTACTAACAGCCATCTTTATCGCTTCTATATTATGTCCATCTATTGTCTTTACATTCCATTCGAATCCAGCAAAAATAGTCCCTATATTGCTAATAGGCATTATATCTTGCGTATATCCATCTAACTGAAGCCCATTTTTATCTATAATTGCAAATAATTTTCCTAATTTATATTTGGATGCCGCCATTGCAGCCTCCCAAACACAGCCTTCATTACATTCGCCATCTCCAAGAAGCACAAATGTCCTGAATGATTTTTCACGCATTTTTCCGGCAAGTGCCACACCCACCCCCATAGCCAAGCCATAACCCAGGCTACCGGTTGTAACTTCAATTCCATGCTCCAAATTTTCTATCTCATGAGTGGAATAAATTGAACCGTTTTTTTCAAAAGAATCAAGATCATCCTGTAACATAAATCCGCATTCTTTTAACACCGCATAATGGGCTAGTGAAATGTGTCCCTTACTAAGTATAAATCTATCACGATTTTCATCAAGCACATTTGCAGGATTGACATTCAGTACCGTTCCATATAATGTAGCAAGCAATTCCGCAGACGAAAAAGCTCCTCCAATATGTCCACCCTCAACTCCTGCCCTATAGGTCATTTCAAGCACATCATTTCGTATATTCCATGCAAGGCTTTTGATTTCTCCTATGGTCTTATCCATACTACATTCCACCATCCACTCTGATTATCTGGCCTGTAATATAACTTGATCTATCGCTAGCAAGAAAAGCAACAACCTCGGCCACCTCTTCCGGCTTACCAATTCTTCCCATTATCACTTTGTTTAAAATATGTTCTTTTAAATGCTCCTCTATTTTATTCCCCATCCGTGTATCAATTATTCCCGGGGCCACTGCATTCACTCTAATATTATTCACAGATAATTCACGTGCTAAATGCTTTGTCGCCCCAATAAGTGCTGCTTTACTGGTTGCGTACTCATACTGAGCCGGCTCTCCATCAATTCCCGCAACGGACGCAATATTTATTATGCTTCCGCTGTTTTGTCTAGCCATAAGTCTTGCAATATATTGCGTCAAAATAGTTGTCGAAAAAAAATTTGTATCAAATACCATCTTCATTTTTTCGATTGATGTCATCTGAAAAGATGCACTTTCACTAACCATCCCCGCCATATTAACCAATGAATCAGCACTGACCTTTTGCCTTTTTATCAGCTGTATAGCCTGCTTAATCTGTACTTCATCTGTCACATCAAAATATAGCGGCCAAATATTAACAGAATACTTTTCAGCTATTCTTCTCATATCCGTTTCAAAATCATCATCTTGTTTTCTTGCACATGCCCAAACATTTGCTCCATAAGAAGCAAACTTTTCTACTGTTGCCCTACCGATTCCCCGTCTTGCGCCTGTAATTACCGCATTTTTTCCTTTAAGCATTTCAGCTTCTCCCAGATAAAAATTAATATCTTTTTTTATAAAGATCACAATCTTGAAACAAAACGTTCAAGCAAATAAACAATTCTCCTCTTTTTTTCAAGATATTTATCTTTGGTTATTATAAACGTCAATTCTTTCAAACCAAAAGACTCATTAAAATGACTTCCGGTACAAACCCCGCCGAATCTTTCCGTCACTCCTATTGCAGGCAAATTTTCTTCAAAAACCTCCGTCCTAATAGTCTCAAGGCCTAATGTTTCAAAGGAAAAATAATACAGAAGATATATTATCTCCAGATTTTGTATCTGATTTCCCTCTAATACTGTACGACCTGTAATTCCGAATTTATCCTCTTTGTTGATATCATAAACCGATGTCGTTCCAAGCAGTTTCCCAGATTCATCAGCAGCCACAAAAAAATATGAATCTTCCTTTTCCATCTGTGCCTTTATCCAGTTTTTCTGATCCTCTATCGTTCCATGAAGTTTGTGAACATACTTGTTCAATTCAGGTTTTTTTCTTAATAAAAGGGTATACTCAGCATCATCCGGTACAGCTGTCCTTAGACAGGTTTTATTGCCCTTTATATCATTTTTTAAGATCATCTCTTACATCTCTGCTTTCATTATCTTCTTCTACTATGTATGGCGGTCTGGATCTGGAAGCATCAAATATTCTCCATATATATTCACCAAGTATTCCGATTGAAAACATAATTATGCCAAAACTGAACAGATTGAATATTATCAATGTAGTCCAGCCCTCGACAGGTATATTCCCCGCTAATTTTGCAATTAATTTTTGAACCGCCAGTCCTATAGCTCCTATAAGGGATAAGAAACCAACTGAAGACACCAGTTTGACAGGAACGGTAGAAAAACTAAACATCGTGTCCATTACCAGCCGGATCTTTTTTTTAAGAGTCCAACGGCTTTTCCCTATTTTCCTGGCTTTTCTTATGTAAGGTACCTCTGCAGTCTTGAAACCACTCCACAAAATCTGTCCGGATAAAGAACTATTAACTTCATCAAGACTCAATAAAACTGTCTTTACTTTCTTGTCTATAAGCCATATGTCAAATCCTTTTTTGGGCATTGAAGGAAGGCACATTTTTCTCACCATCCAATAGTATACGTTTGAGAAAAAAACCTTCCCCAGTCCCTCTTCCCTATCCTTTCTGACCGCTAAAACAACATTATACCCTTCCTTCCACTTATCAACCATATCTATAAGTAATTCAGTAGGTTCCTGTAAGTCAGCCGCCTTGCATACAATACAATCCCCCGTAGCATAATTCAAGCCACACAGGGTAGCCGCATGCGATCCGTAATTTCTCGACAACGAAACCGGTTTTATATTTTTGTCAATGACGGCCAATTCCTGAATAACAGCATAGCTATTATCTTTGGACCCATCATTAACCATAACTATTTCATAGTCATAACTGATCTTTTCGATAAACTTTTCCTTTATATCAGCATATAACGGGCGCAGATTATCTTCGTTATAATACACTGGAATAATTATTGATACTTTCATATGCTGTTATTTCCTGCTCCTCATCTTATAGTGAATGCATCATTATACATAATATAACACTCATTATTCTTTTTTATGTTAACTGTCTCTTTCCGCGCTCTCTATCCTCTATCAGCTATGATTATACCACATCCATCAAGATGATTCTCGATTTCGTTTGATTGTTAACCTTGACATAACCCTGCGAAAATATTTGACTATTATATGCCAGCCAACACAGATTATTATCGTTATAGCCAAAGGAACAATAATCTTTACCACAAACTCTCTATTCGCCCCTCTAAAATAAAAATAAGGTATAAGAACATTAACATATCGTATAACCATCTGATGAACAAGAAAACCATAGGCACTCATATTTCCCAGCCATATCAGTCCTTTGAAAGAAAGCAACTTAGCAATCAAGCTCCCGCCGACTAGTTCCAAAGACAAGCAATAAATCAGCACCGCATTTGGTAATGTATATACGACAGAATAATTCCACCAATCTTTGCCTTGTTCAGTGCCCACGCGGTACAATACTATAATTGTATACACAATACATATATATACAACTGATAATGCCACAATAAAAGACTTCAAGTTTTTGCAATTCCTATGCTCGTTTTTTATATATGCCACGCCAAACATACAGCCTATACAAAAATCTATCAGCCTTACCGGCGGGCAAATATATGACATCCACAATGAAAACTCAATATCATCAGGCATATCCACTTTGTATGACATAAAACAAACAACAATTTGGATAAAATACAAAAAAGCCACTCCTATTATGGCTGTTTTTTCACTATTTATCTTTCTACAAGCCTGCTGTATCCAAGGATAACAAAGATAAATAAAAAATACCACGGATAAATACCATGACACAGAATTCAGCGAGTAGTAATATTCTGAATACGGAACAAACGAATGTATTAATGCAAGATTCAATACTATCTTAATTATACATTTTTTTATACTACTACTTAAATATACTGCCGGAATAATCACCGGTATCGACATTAATAAATGCAGGGGATACAGCCTTCCAACCCTCTTTATCGCAAAATGCAGATTGCCAAAGAAAGATGCTTTATCAAAACAATCCGCATTATAATATCTTACAGTCATTAAAAAACCTGAAAGAATAAGGAAAACAGAGACCCCCCACCCCCCCAATGGCGAAAAAAAATCATATCCGGAATGTGATAAGAATATAATGATAAAGGCGGTTGCCCTAAGCCCCTGCAGTGGCAGAATTAGCTTTTCTTTATTCTGTCCCACTAATTCTCTTTCCATCCGAGCCTCCCTGAATCAAATATAAAACCACATCCTGCGCAAAACTATTACAATCACAAAAAATGCCAAAGATAAAAAATATTATAAAATAGCTCCGTATTCCCAAATTTAAGCTGATACGATGGGCCGCTAAAAAACGCAAGCAGGTTTATTAACGCAGAAACAATATTTACGGATACAAATAACCATATCACTGTACTGTTCCATCCCGCTTCCGACCGTTCCCATATAGTAAGCCATAACAGATCAGCCACAAAAAACATCAGTAGCGAAAACTCCAATGAATACCGGGTCGTTATCCATTGAGTAATATATGTATCAAAACAAATATAAAAAGCGGCAACCGCCAGTGTTACAAGAACTAAAGTTGTAAGACCTTTTCGCTTCTTTGCCGGAATAAAAGGTATCGCAAAAAGAATCCAAAGTACAGGATTTACCGCAAACAATCCAAACCCCTGTGTCCTATAATAATATATCGTCCCACTATATTCCTTTATGCATTCATCATAGTGTCCCAGTATAAAGGGAAACAAATGATCATATTCTATCGGTTTAAAAAGATATTCAAACGCCGCCAAAACCACCATTTCCGGAACATCAATAGCAGTAGACCTGGATGGTATATTCGTCATATTGTATATCATACCAAATTGAAAGGGCGACTCAAATCTTAACCAATTATAGTACATTAGACAAAATGCCACCGTCGCATACGGTACTATAAGCGCCACCATAGAAACCCAGGCCTTACGTCTCTTAGCAACATCCTGCATATAAGCCCTGTAGGAAATAAAAACGTACGGTATGACTATCAAAGAATAAAGCAACAGCGTGGGGCGGCAAGCCGCAACCAGCGCCATACAGCTGCTCCCGAATAACAGTAACCAAGGGTGTTCAGCAAAAGGTAACGCTTTGGTTAAAAGAAATATACCCCAAACAGTAAGCAGAACACCGAACAGGATTGCAACCGAATATACCTGTGGACCGGATAATAATATCGGTATTCCACTCCCTAGTATAATCGTCACTGTCAATATAAGCATCAGCGCAAATGGGGTTTTTACAAAAAGCCGCCGTATCATTTCCCTCAGGAGAGCATATATACCCGGTATAAGAATCACGACTATCCCCAACATAGCCACCGCATCCGGCATATCCCGTCCTGTGGCCAACAAATACGGAAGGTACATCACAAGCATCGGAAATATACCAAAATATACATAATACTTTCCGTGATATAGTGCATAATCAAACATAACTCTTTCATCAATTTTCCCCCATGACAGTAGTTGCCCCTCAAGTGCAGCAATCTCCTGACTTGCCTCGCCTACGTATAATCTTCCTTCAGTTACAGCTCTTGCAAGCTCTGCATAAGGATTAAAATCCTCCTGCCACATAAGAGGATTACTGCTCATAAAGAAAAATACGGTCAGTATAAATCCCAGATATAAAAACATCAAAACAGCATGCCCCATTTTTCCTGGGGAAAACGCATTTCTTTGCCAGGCCCAGGATGCCGGCCTGAAAAGATAGAAACTTTCCATAAGTAAAACAAAAAACAAAACACGGATGAATGAAAACAACATCGGCCTTCGCGCGTTCAACTTTATGCTATTAAAATGAACTACCTTGCCGTTCTGAGGGTGCAACTCCAGCTGTATCAGCTTTGCATTACCAAAGCTCTCAAAAAAAACATAATGTGAGCTTTCAATACTATTCAATAATTTCCGCTTTACCACACTCCTGGGCTTACTTACTCCCCCGGAAACCAATTCATCTTGAACATACAGAGTCAGATCGCATACACCTTTTTCGGTATCCGGTGCAACAGCACATTCTGTTTCCACATCAATATATATATTATGTATTTTCTCATCATCTATAATAATAGAAATAAATGCGGAGTCTCCATCCAACTCCAGATCACCATTAGAAAGCAGATGGGCATTATCTATCTGTACGGGATATTCCAAAATGTCACGTTCTTTGTAAAACATCGATTGAAAAGTGCGGATATTGCACACAAAAATCTCCACTACTAAAGCAAAAATCAAAAAAAATATATGAATCGTATATGTTCTTTTGTTTCTTATTTCTTTAGACATTATCTAATACGCTTAATAAAATACTTTGTGTATATACCTTTTCTATATTTTACTAGATGTTCCTATATAAAATGACATAGATAAAATACATTATAATAAAACTCTATATTTCCCAAGTAAAAAGGATACGCCGGTGTAGCAAAAAAAGACAACATCTGAATACACAACGATGTAATCACCGCAATCTCCAATAACCACGGTATAACCTTCTTCATATTGTCAGAAAAAAACACATTCCATAGCGAAAACCAAACAATATCCGCAACTATAAACAACAAAAGCGAAAACTCCAGCGTATATCTGGTTGCTACGCACTGTGTCATTATGGTATCAAAGCATATATAGAATGTCACTACCACGATTATCGCCAATAAAACAATTAATAATATTTTTTTCTTTTTTTGCTTTCCACGTATAATTAATGGTGAGAAAAACAAAATTAGCAATACCGGACTCTGTTTAAAAAGTCCACAGCCAATCGTCTGATAATAATAGATTGTTCCCGTATACTCTTTCGCATTGCTCTCGAAATGTCCAACTATAAAAGGAAATAGCCGTTCAAACTTAGGCGACCTAAATAAGTACTCGTGGAAAGCTAACGGAATCATCTCAAACACATCAACTGCTGTTTGTTTTGACGGAATAGAAGTCATATTATATATCAATCCAAATTGAAACGGCGAATCAAAACGAATATAATTGTAAACCATCAGACCGATTGCGACAGCAGCATAGGGAACTGCTACTGCTAATAAAGCAAACACACCTTGCCTTAAACTTATATTCTTTTTTATGTAATCCTTGTACGATAAAATCATAAAGGGAACAAGAAGCAATGAATACAAAAACAATGTCGGCCGGCATGCCACAACCAAAGCCATACAACAGCTACCACCAAATAATATTCCCGGGTTGTCTGCAAATGGCAATGCACGAATCCAAAAAAACACCCCCCATACAGTAAGAGTTACGCCTGTCAAAATAGCAACATGGTACACTAACGGTTCAGATAAAAGAACTGGTATGCTACACCCAAAAAAAGTAGCAATTGTCAATAGCAGATTAAGCGCATAATTTATTTTTTTAAATCTCCTGCGAATAATTTCCCTAGATAACATATATAGACCCGGCATCAGAAAAGCTATAATAATCAGCTCAGCTGCCGCATCCTGCATAACCTTTCCTGTTATCAAACGATACGGCAAATACATCAATAGCACCGGGAGAATTCCGTGATACACATAATACTTTCCCTTATACAGCGCATGATCAAACATAACCCTTTCATCGTTCACCCCCCACGAAAGCAACGCCCCCTCATATGCACTGATTTCCGGACTAGCCTCACCAACATAAAGATGTCCTTCAGTAATTGCGTCTGCCAATTCTCCATAAGGGTTAAATGTCTCGTTCCACATAAGCGGGTTATTTCTCATCAACATAACCATAATTAGCAAAATTCCGAAATATAATAGTCCAAGCAGGGCAATTCCCCGCCGCCCTGGAAATAATGCCATTCTTTGCCATACCCATGATTCTGGCCTAAACAGATACAAAAATTCAATTAAGGAAAAAAAGATTACAACACGAATCCAAGAAAACAATAGCGGCCTAGAAACGTTAAATTTAATACTGTTAAAATGTATTATATTTCCATTCAATGGTTTTAATTCCAGTTGAATCAGCTTTGAATTCCCAAAGCTCTCAAAAAAAACATACTGTGACGCTTTAATTTGATGAAAAATTTTCCTTTCAACAGCGCTCCTTGGCTTATTCTCTGCCCCAGAAATCAATTCATCCTGTACATAAAGTACAAGATCACATGTTTCATTTTCAGGGTCTATATATACATTATGAATTTTTTCATTATCTATAATAACAGATATGAATGCTGTTTCTTCATCAAGTACCAGATCCCCGTTAGGGAGCAAATGTGCCTGATCAATCTGTACAAGGTAATCAGAAATATCACTATCTTTATAAAACGCTGATTGGAACACCCGAAAATTGCATATAAAAAGTTCTATTACAACAGATACAGCCAGAAAAAGAATATGTACTGTAAAACGTTGTCTCTTATTTACTTTATCCGACATTTTTTCCATTCAATAATAGGCAATACAGACCTTAATACATGGTTTACACTAAACATTATATAAGGGATCCATTCTTTTCACTTCATTCAAGAACTCGTCATAATCTCTAATATACTCATTTGGATCATAGTGTTCACTAGCCAGGCACAGCAAAACGGAATCTGAAGAAAAATCATACATCTCTTTCCAGACCATATGCGGTATATATATTCCTGTATTTGGACGGTTAAGAGAATAAACTATCTCATTCCCTTTCCCATCCATTATCTTCACCTTTGAATGCCCGGAAACATTGATGAGCACAAAATCCGTTACCCTATTTGCATGGCGTCCCCTTATAACATCGTGTGACGAATTATAAATATAAAATACCCTTTTGGGAATAAAAGGAATATCCTGTTCGCCTTCGCATATTGTAAGCAAACCTTTTTCATCACCTATCGCACCAAAATCCAAAATTGAAACATTCAGTTTTTCGTTTAGCATATCAACATTTCCCCCTTCACTAAAATTAACTAATATCACTCAGAAGCATCACTATTACATAGCAGGAATGCTTTAACTGATTCAAGTTCATATAATTCATAAACCGAATCATACCACCCCTTATTATAGATATCCCACATTACCTCATCACTGTCCAATCCGCTTGACCCAAACGGATCCGTATCAACAAATACGACTACTGCATCCGCATCCGGATAATTACTCATATATGAATTATATTCTTCTTCTGTCAGATAGTCCGTAACATATATGTCCTTAAACTTTATAAGATGATCCGTTGTATCTATGATTGATTTGTCATGATTTGTATTAATAAAAATACAAGGATACGACGATACACTTTCTGTAACCTTTAGTTTTTCCGGATTATCCAGATATAAAAACGCCATACCTTCAAAATCGAGAGCTCCTAAAATAATAAACACCGCTAATAACACACCAACTATATTCATATTAAATCGTATTTTTTTTACGTCAAAAAATTTTGACAAACACCACCTAAACAACATAAATACCAGCCCTAGCAACAGGGCCCAAAGAGGCATCACGTTAAAACAATACCGCGGACTAAAATAAGGTGCAAAATACGCAATACCAACTGTTCCCAAAATAAAACTCAATAACACTATTACATATGCATCTCCAATATCCTTTGTTAACAACCTGGATTTTGCATCAGAAAAATGTATATATTTCTTTGCAGTTGTTGTAAGAATGATAATAGATACCCCCATAAACAACAGCATTATCACCTGAACCTTATATTGCTTAAAAAACATTCTGCACCAAAATTGAATCGCCATAACCACTCCAACGCTATCCTTACCATTGTCTCCGGTCCATGAAACCACCTTTTCACTCTGGCTGAATAATGACGGCCATGTCAAAAAAAACAATAAAACGCCAGACAGCGCACTACTTCCAAAAAGAAGCATCTTTTTCATCTTCTTTCGATAAAGCAAAACAGAACATGTTGTTGCACATAAAAAGAATGCCAGAATACCAAAATTATACTGTGTGAGAAAGCCGAGGTAAATAACTATACCAACTGCAATAAAATGATACCACCTATCTCGTTGCAACACCTGCAGGATAAAAAACAACAATAGAATAGACCACATTGTTACCATTGCATACATCCTAATATAAGTAGCACAATTAAGCCCACCCATGCTAAAACCATAACACAAAGTCACTAACGTTGAAACCCATCTGCTCTTATAAATAAGATAAGATGAATAGTATAAAAACAGTAAAATAACAAAATATGCTACCAGATTGATGCTTAATCCAAACCACTTAGATACCATTCCCGGAAAAAAAGAACATATTGTATGCAGTATAAAATAATAAAGCGGTGGAGTCAAATCACTAGAACAGTTTCTTATTACAAAATCGTAAACAAATCGTTCTTCCTGTGCTACAGATATAAAGCTTATTAGTTGATTCGGAGTTATTACCTTATGTGTTATATATCCGTCGAATGAATCAAGCAAATAGCCCCCATTGATACAGTTTGAAAAACTCAATGAAAAGTATTCGTCTACAAAACCGCCTGATTTTATAATACAGCAATAAAATGCCATGAATAAGGGAATCATACAGAGCACAAGTGGATATACTCGCTTTCCTACCTTGCTATCAATAAATCCAAGCATTCAAAAACTCCTTTTATCGGATAATCATTGTTACTAATTTTAACACTTTAGCTATATATTGTCACCCACTCCAGAATTACACTAACAAGTCACAAAGCATAGTTCTCACACTTTTTCCTCAGTTATGCTTGCCTCTTTTCTCTCAAGGCCATGGCAAGAATTAATAAAATACCGACCCCTAATGCTCCAAGCCCTAATTTTAACGAGCTATCCTTATACCTGAAGACCACCTCATGCTCTCCAAACGGTATATCACACCCCAAAAAAGTTCCATTTACCACTGGATATGTCTCGCATTCCTTCCCATCAATATAAATATGCCAATCCACATCATAAGGAATGGACGAAAATAAAACAGGATGCGCTCTATCCGCAACAATAGTCCCAATTATCTCTGTATCACTAAAGCTGCTGAGCACAAGACCACCTGACGACAATTCATCATAAATATTATCCAACGCAGTCCTATTTATTGATTTTGATATACAGTTCTTTAAATTTACTTCTGATCCTTTCCCTCCGTTCATATGTAGCACAATCAAATCCAAACCAGATTCATCAGGACGTTGCATACGGTATATAAACGGAACTGATAATGGCGTGGTTCTATATGTGTAGGGGAAATAACTACCGGCCTCAATTTCCTCCTTGTCAAAAATCCCCGTACCACGCCCGGCCGATATAAAAATATATTTCTGAGCATCACTTCTATCTATAGAATAGAAATAAACATTTCCTTGATCAACATTGCTTTTTATCAGATAGTTTTCCTGCCGCTCATCTGTTTCAACAGAAATCCCCTCGTCACAGTATACCAAAAATGCCGTCTGTTCATAAAGTTTCTGATCATTTATGGTCATTGCATCAGCCAGACGCTGCTGATTCTCAAAAGGATTTTCATATTCTTCAAAAGAATATCCTTCAGCCGGCATATACTCCTTTATCTCATCAGAAACTGTAAATGCAATAGGTAATACCTGTGATTCTTCTACCAGAATCGTATCACTCTCAGCAGCGCCCGGCCCCAAAGCATATTTTACCGATAATAGCATTCTCGTAAAATCTGTTGCCCCCATATACGAGTATTCCTGCGACCGGGCTCCGAACCCCAATATCTTCAAAGTTTCAATCATTTTAGTATTCTCAAAAGAACAGAAGTAATCTACTCCAGGATAATCAAAAATAAGAGAAGCATCCACAGACGGTGCTAACACAAATATCCGGAAAAAATCCCTGTTATTCTTCCCTAACTGTACTGACTTAAGCGCCCTCTCACAGTTAATAAAATCAGTCTGTTGGGCAAGCTGGCTATTATCATATTCATTACTTCTCTGTGGCAACTGCAGGTAAACCGAACAGACCAACTCCAACAACATAATACCATATATAACCACTCTCTTATTCACAAAAACAGTATAGAAAAATATAAAAACAAGATTCAACAGCATAACAATCGGCAGTACAACACTCTTTCCGTTATTCGCATAATATGAAATCAGCAAAATGACCACACAAAATCCAACCGGAATAAATCTAAACAAAGACAATGCAAACGTCCCAATTCTTTCCCATTCGTATGCCCCAATGGCACATATAAGAAATATCAATAAGTAACTAAACCGCCAAGGGAAACTGTCCGGCTCATTAAAAAGATGCATCATCAAATAAGCCGGGTGCCACAAAATACAGATTATCAGAGCCACAAGCGGTATACCCGCAAGTATTTTCTTCCTCCAATCATTTCTTTTATCAATGAAAAATGACATAGATAACAGAAATGAAAACCAGCCACAATATACCATAGGATAATAATTAAAAACACCCTTATTAGATCTTCCGAATAAAAACGCAAGCACAGATTTTAACGGGTCATTAAGCGGTATATATGAAAAATCACTTCCCCCCGACATATGCTGGAATACATAAAATATGGCCGGAAAAAGAATCGGCGCAGAAATCAATACAGAAATCAGCACAAGCCATATATACCTAAAAATACTTTTCTTCAGTTCATGTCCGCGTACATCAAAATACCACAGAAGAACTACATAAATCAGTGCTGAAAAAATGCCTGTACAGAAACCATTAAAAAAATTATTTACAAAACAATATACATAACACCCAATCAAAAGAAATCCCCTGCCGGTCTTTACAAACCTGACAAGGGCATATATCAAAATCGGAAGAATGTAAAAAATATCCAAAAAATGAATATTTATGTAATATATGCATATATATGAAGATAATGAATAGAACAGAGAAAAAAACAGCGCAGTCTTTTCCTTACTTTTTATTGTTCTGGTCAGGAAAAAGAAAAAAGCCGCTGAGGAAAAGGCTATTTTTACCATTAGCGAAATATATGCCGCTAACGTTATATCTTTTACAAGATATGGTATGATACTGCAGGGACTAAAGGCAAAAATCGAATAAACTGCAAGCGTAGGAGAGCCTATCCCAGCCGAAAAACTGTATTGCAGACTCTTTCCGTGAAAAACAGCGTCCCAAAAGTGATAAAAAAATGGCAAGTATTCATCTGTATAGTCACCAAGCACAAGGAGCGCAGTCTGTCCAGGCATCATACTCCTGCAATACAAAATCAAACTCATCAGTATAACAGGAATTAACATGCTAAAAAGAAAACAGATACCAAAATCATTAACAACTAATTTTTTCTTATCTTTTATTCTCACTACTGCCAATCTCATTATTTATAACATGATAGCATAGCATCATTTTTCACACAACAATAATTAAAAAACATCTCCCATTGTCATTACAATGGGAGATGTCCTAGTTCAGGCTAAACTATAATCATCCTGTCCCTTATCAGTCAACACTAATACTGGATGATAATGAGTACTGACCCTTACCCTTAGAACCTGTAGCGTCGGTACCAGGAACCCAAACGGATACGCTATTACCATCAATTACTCTGAAAGAAACACCATTTGCCTTTGCCTGATAAGACTTAAGGCTGGAATCGATGTTGTTAGGTGTCTTCTCACCAAGAGTCTCAAGAACTGCTGAATCAAGCTTTTCTGTAGTAGCAGTAGACAGTGCATTTGCCCTTACCGCACCATTTGACCAAGTATTGAATTTTGTATCATATCCCGTCCAGTCATTTACTTCAGGATCAGAAAGTGCTGTTGTAACAGCAGTCTGAAGTGTGGAGCAAAGCTGTGTATCGGATGATACCTTTGACTTCTCGATGTACTTGATAAGCTGGGGTGCCATAACACCAATCAGGATAGCCATGATAGCGATAACGATAATCAGCTCAACAAGTGAAAAACCTTTGTTCTTTCTCATTTTTGTTTTCTCCTTTTCTTTTTGTTTGTTTTTTGGTTTGTGTAGTCCCACGACCACCTTTTTACCTTGTGACTAAATAATACCACCTGGAGAAACCTATCACAAGTCGAGTTCATGTCTTGTTTTTTTTGGTTCATGAAATCATCTCTATAGCATTTTGTTTATGGCATAGTAAATTTGATAATAAAGCTCTGTATTACCAGCTTTTAGGCTATACGATCCCTTTTCCGGAAGAATCTGGAACAGACCAAAATACAACGAACCCAGCATAAGTATATTTATTGCGAAAAACATGGCTCTTACACCATTTTTCCCCCACTCTCGCCGTGCATCCTCATAAAATTCCATCACTCCGATAAAAGCCGCAATAAAATAAATATAACTAAACTCAAGTGTATAACGATCTGTCATACTGATTGTAAACCGCAATGCAAAAATCATCAGTAAAATGCCACAGGTTATCCCCCATACAAGCGGCCACAATATTTTCCTTTCCGATAGCTTTTTTCTGTACCAAACGCATAATAGCCCCATCCCCAAAAACGGTGTTCCCGTAAAAAGACCAACATAAGGCTTGAACACCGCGATAGCACTCCCCCCTTCTACAATCTGTTCTCCGCATCGATAGACCAAGTATGGATATTCCGCAACAGATTCCACAGGATGGAATAAATAATCGTACGCAGATCTGCCGATATGATAAAGCAGATATCCCACACCATCATTCATTGGTAAGCTTGTCATATTCCTCTTGGCTCCAAAATCAAACGGCGAATCAAACCTGACCTGGTTATAAAACATACATATAAGTGCAAATACCAAATATGGCAGTGCTATTGCCAGTCCCCCCCATATAATATTTTTCCTATTCAGCCTAAAGATATCCTTCCTGTGGCTGAAGGCAATAGCCACAACTATCCCCCCCATAAGCAGCAGTGTCGGCCTGCAGAGCGATACAGCCGCCATACAGCAGCTCCCGAGCGCCAAATTTACAATAATAGTATTTAGTTTTCCTGCAACAATCAAAGAAAAAGCCCTGAACCAGAACATTGTGCCGGCAATAACCAGATCAACACCAGTTATAATTGCTATTGTATAATGATCCGGAACACTTATCATAAGCGGCAGATACATTCCACCAAATGCAGCAGACGTCATTAACAACCTTGCCAAATATGGTGTATTTCTATAATAACGTCTTATAAGCATCCCCAATAGCAGATATATTTCCGATATCATTATCAGGCACAGCGTAACCACAGGAATAAATACCGGAAGGTCACCCCCAGTCAGCAGATAATACGGCAAGAAAAAGAGCACACAGGGCAAAACGCCAAAATAAACATAAAATTTGCCATCGTAATAAGCATGATCAAACATATTTTCATTCGATGCCGGATTCCATGACACAATCTCGCCTTCCATACTGCGAATGAAATCTCCTGCCTCCCCAACTGATGTCTCCCCCCGTGAAAGTGCCCGTGCAAGTTCAGCATACTCATTAATTCCAGTGTTGACCACTCCGCCGTTAACGGAAGGCCATATGTATGAAGGAACCGCCAAGCATACAAGTATGGCAATGGGAAGAATATTTTTCCAAGCTGCAAAACTTACGCAGTCCGCCTCCCACGCTTTTTTATCAAACAAAATAATATAAACAACTGCAATAAGGAAAAACAGCAAAATTAAGCGAATAAAAGAAAACTCAAACTCTGGCCGTGCATTAATTACGATATCTTCAATCCTGAACACTCTTCCCATACCAGATGCAGAAGACACGGAGAAACTTATTTCTTTTTCACCTAATTCACCTGTCAGGGCATCCATCCATATGTATTGTGACGAAGTCAAACTGTGTAATACTTTTTTTTCATCAAATTCGTACATCCTGCTTTCATGATCATCTCCACACTGCACAGTTGTGTTAACACAACAAACATGATCTTCATATTCATAGGAATTTTCCTCATCAAGTATTTCCACGTCAAACCTGACATTTCTCAGTGTGCCATTGACATTTCCTACAGTAATTCTCATCCCATCCGCTCCATCATCCAGTTCAAGCAATCCATTTCCCAGAAGATGCGCATTTTCTATCTGAATATCCTGTCCTTCCCCAAATTGTCGTTCTTCATATGGCAAAGAGCAAAAAAAACGGATGTTAAAAATGAATAATTCAACAAAAACAGATAACAAAAGTAACATTATCAGCCTTATTATTCTTCTTTTTGAACTTTCTTTCATTTTCACCTTAACACCCGCATTGTATAGAACAATCTGTACCACTGTTCTGATCCTTCACACTGTAACCGAAAACTTTCAGGATTTATAGCTCCCAGCTGCATAATTCCCCACACAACCGATACGAGAAGCAGTATGGAAACGAAATATCTTATTATTCTCCGGATTCTCTCATTTTCAAATTCCAGGGAACTTTCATACAGTTCCATAAGCAAAATACATGCCGGAATTATAAAAACAAAGGAAAAATCAAGTGTATATCCCGTACATAAAGTTCCAGTAAGCACCGTATCATAAACCATTACAAACACTCCGGCGCATCCACCCGTCAAAATAAGGAAAAAGAGATTCTTTTCCTGTAACTTTTTTCTGTAGATTCCTATCAATACCAACAAAAATGTAAATGGATTTGAGGAAATCAGTCCCCCCCGGAACAGATTTATGGACAGTAAACTGCCTGCGACCCCCACCCGTTCCCCAGATGCATATTCCGTAAACGGAAACTCCATATCCCAATATGCCGGCTTAAACAGGTATTCATAAGCAGCCCTATATATTACATACGGTAAAAAACCGCCAGTTTGCCTGGGGCTGATGTTTGTGTCAGTACGCATACCCATAACAGACAGCATATCAATTCTCAACAGATTAAACACCACGCATAAAATAAGACCAACAGCAAAAGGCAATCCAAAAGCTATTTTGCTGGACACTTTTCTTTTATCAGACATATAAAAAACAAGAATAATGAGGCCATAAACCAAAAGAACCGGACGTAATATACAGGCAGTAACTATACAGGCACCAGACATAGCCTCCCGCAACACAAAGCTTTTCGTTTCGCCACGATTTAACAGCCCATATAATCCTATGAACATCAGACTCACCCCCAAAAGAACCGGAATATGGTTCCCCGGATCAATTCCTGAAACTATCGCCGGAATATACATGGCACCAACCAAGCCGCCCCACATCAGAAGAAACAGTCCAAGGGGTATGCGCTTATAATGTTCCTTTATGATCTGATAGATTATTTTACCGATCAGAACCACCAGAAGGACAATCAGCGCCATCTCCGGAATGATTCCCGCACTATAAGTCCTGTTCCCAGCCATCCACCAGCAGATTGTGCCTGCAAATAAAACGGATATGCATACAAGAGCAATATTACCCCATTTTTTTATCTGTACACATTCAACTTGCCATAAAATAGAATCAAAAAACAGACCATAAAGGATTAAAAGAACAACAAAAACAAGCAGCAACCTCAACGGCAGTACCATAAGTGGTCTTACGGCATTAAGCTTTATTTCATGTATTTTCAGCCCCTGTGCCTGATCAGAAAGCGGATGTAAAGAAAAAACAATAGTATGTGTGTCTCCAAAAGGATTCAGATAAATATACTTAGACTCATCAATGTCGTGCAGGACAGTCCCCGAAACCATCGCCAGCACATCAGGCTCCACATATGAACTACCGTCCGGATTAAGTCGCTCATAAAGCAGGTCATCAAAAGCTAATATGCCAACCGAACATGCATGTTCACCTGCATCTGTGCCCATTTCATCTGAAACGCATTCCACGTCAATTCTGGCATTCTTAACAGGTACATCCGGTCCTGAAAAAACAAGTACTGCATCTTCCACTCCCGGCTCAATCCATATGACGCCATTCTCATCCATTCTCCCACCTATAAGCTCCACTTCCGTATAAATATCAAGCACATGTTCGTGATAGCCGACAGTTTGAAATGTACGGTTATTAAAAATAAAGACCTCTACAAAAACAGCCATTAACAATAGACTAGAGAATAATATTATTTTTTTCCTATTCATCCTTAGCATTCACAATTATCTACAGCATAAAATTCATAGCATAAAATATCCTATAATACAGTTCCGTATTGTAACTGGACAAATCCGTCATCCACTTCTCCGGCATCAGCTGCAAGCCGCCGTAAAGAGCCGACGCCAGAAGTAACAGTCTTATTCCCCAAAAAACGCCTGAAATCAGCCTTGTATTCGTTATAGCTCTCGTATTCTCGTGAAACTCCATTATACCGATAAAGGCAAACAAAAAGAAAATAAAGCTAAATTCTAGAGTATAACGTTCGGTTAAGCAAAATGTAAATCTGGTTGCGAAAGCCATAAGAATAAAAGCACATACAAACATTGCCATCAGTACTTCCAACAAGCCTTTTTTCTTGAGACTTTTCCAAAACCCTATGCACAAAAGCCCGAGCCACAGCACTGGCGTTCCTGTGAACAGACCGATATCCGGCTTGGATGAAACAAGTATACTCCCCC
Organism: Lachnospiraceae bacterium AB2028; assembly: GCA_000621425.1. Lineage (GTDB taxonomy): Bacteria > Bacillota > Clostridia > Lachnospirales > Lachnospiraceae > NK4A136. The sequence continues at coordinate 126,118 of KK211275.1, read as the reverse complement.
CATCTGTTATCTGTTCCCAGCTTTGATAAGTGAAGAATGGATATGTAGTTTCCAGTATTGCAGGTGCAAAAAGATACTCATAAATCGCCCTGATGATCAAGTATGGCAGGAAACCGGTTCCACCATTAAATGGAATAGTTGTCATGTTCTTCGATGCTCCGAAATCAAAAGGTGAACCAAACCGTGCATAATTATAATACAAGCACATCAACGCCAAGGCAGTATATGGTATGGTCACTGCCAATACACAACTACGCATATTTTTCCTATCCATTCCTGCTATTACTTTTCTATCCCTTGCCATTATAACTAACAATATGGATACTCCCAGTATCAGGAGTGTCGGTCTGCATAACGATACCGCTGCCATACATACGCTACCTCCAGCCAGATAACCTGTCCTTACCGTATATTTTTTTTCATTCATCCCTCCACTCAGCATAGTTTCGGTGAAAGCCCTCATCCAGAACATCACGCCAGCCAATGAAAGGAACACCCCAAACGCAATGGCTACCGTATAATGATTAGGCACACTGATCAGAGAGACCAGATATGTACCGCCACCGGCCGCCGCCGTCATCAGCAACCTTGCCACAAATGGGGTATTTCTGTAATATCTGCGTATAAGCATTCCAAGAAAAATATATACTTCTGCCAGCAACGCCAAGCAAAGCATAACTACTGGGATGAAATTAGGCAAATCACGCCCGGTTGCAATAAGATACGGCAGAAAAAACACTATACATGGCAACACCCCAAAATATACATAAAATCTTCCATCATAATACGCATAATCAAACTTTACTTCCGGGGAATATGTGCTCCAAAAGACAATCTTGCCCTCTGCCGCCTTCACAAACTCCCCTGCAGTTCCGACAAATGTTTCACCCCTGAGCAAAGCCCTTGCCAGAGGCGCATACTCATTCTGGTCGGGGCCAAAAACCGCCGGATTGGCCATTGTCCACATAAACGCAGCTACAGCAACCAATAGATAAAGCACCATCGGAACTATCAGTTTCCACTTTGCCGGAGTTACACAATCAGCTTTCCAGACACCCTTCTCAAGCAGGATCACATCGCAGATTAGCAAAAAAATATAAATCACAGCAAGTCTAACAAATGAGACATGTAGTTCCTGTGTCGCATTAAAAGATAACTCATTGATCCTGAACACCCTTCCAACTCCGGATGCTGCAGAAATAGTAAGCTTTATTTCCTTTACATTTCCAAAGGTTTCAATCCAGATGTATTCTGATTCAGGCACAAGCGAAATAATTTCCTTCGATGTCAGATCATATAGTCCACTGTCAAGATATGTATTGCCGTCTTCTCCTTTTTTCTCATGAAGTGCGTCATCCCAAACCATCACAGACACATTGCATACATTATTGATGCTTTCCGTCGTATTGTCTTCGTCAACAATCTCTATATCCAGATGGATATTCTGTATTCTTTTATCTAAGTTTCCAATGGTAACCGTAAAATCACTGTATCCATCGTCAAGCTCTATACAACCGTCGCTAAGAAGATGCGCATTTTCTATTGCTATCGTATTTGACTCACTAAGTAGTACCCGGTCATAAAGTGCTGACTGAAAAAAGCGTATGTTGAATACAAAGATTTCCACGCAAAACGAAACCAACAGTATTATTATGATTTTTTTTATTATCCTGTTTTTTACCATTTAAGTATCAAAATATCCTAAATCCGTATTTAAGTGTATACCATAGTTCTGGATTTCCCACAGCCATTCCCGCACTTCCGGTCTCAGCGCAACACAGCTGAATGCCGCCCCAACCTAAGGAAAACATTAAGGCCAAAGTCACTACCACCCTAAGCACCTTCTTTACCAAACAACTATCGAGCATTGCTATATCTTCGTAAATCTCCATGATCATTATACATCCACATACAAGTATTACCGGAGAAAACTCAAGCGTATACCTCGTATATACTGAACTTGTGTATACCACACCATATACCATAAGAAAAAGAGAAATGGCAATACTTGATACCATAGGCCAAAGCAGATTTTTCTGTCTAAGTTTAGTTCTGTAATGAGCGATTAACGCCAGCCCCCAACTAAATGGATTTGCTGACAGTATTCCACCATCGAACATATCTACAACCATAATATTTCCGGCGACACGCACCTTCTCCCATACCGTAAATTTAGTAAAAGGAAATCCAAAATTAATGTACGGCGGTTTTAGAAGATATTCATAGGCAGCCCTCACGGCAACATAAGGGATAAATAGTGACGCCCCTTCTATTGGATACGTTGTCGAATTATAGGATGAACCAAAATCAAGCGGAGATCCAAAACGCAGCGCATTATAAATCATACAGATAATAGCAAAAAAAACATACGGTATAACAACACTCCCCCCATATGAAACCAGTTCTTTGTGAGCAAGACATTTTATCTCATCCCTTCGATACCAAATAATGAATGCCAGGATGACAAATCCATACAGCAGCATAGTTGGCCTGCACAGGGACACAGCAGCCATACACACACTTCCAAACGTGGCTTTCATAACAGTGTTTCTTCCGCCAAAACTGTCCATACCCGTCCAAAAACAAGCCCCGGCTAAAGTCAGTACAAGCCCCGAAAGAATGGGAACATCATAGAACATTATCATTTCAGTCATAAGAACCGGAATATACATTCCACATACAGTTCCCCACCACATCAGCAGAAATAAAGCCAACGGAGTCTTTCTATAGTACCGCCGTATAATGTTCCAGATGAGCCTGCCTACGAGGGCAACCGTCATAAGTCTTAATAAGAGTCCCGGCAAAGCATTGGGCATATCACCGCCTGTAATCAGATGGTATGGCAAGTAGAACACCAAGCAAGGAAGAAGCCCAAAATACACATAATATTTTCCATCATAGTAGGCATAATCAAACATAACCTCGGTACTGTCTCCCCGCCAGAACACAGGGCGACCTTCTGTTGATATGACCGTATCACTTGCCTCCCCGACATATAATCTTCCATCTGAAATAGCCTTAGCCAATGCACTATAGGGTGAAAAGCCCTCAGTCCAAATAGCCTTGTCAGAGATCATCCAAAATGACGTAAAAACGGCAAATACAACAAATGTCCCTGCAATAAGCACGGTTTTCCACTTTTTCCTGCCTATGCAATCTGTCTGCCATAAATCCAGATTGGCTAATGAATAATAAATGATAAGAAGTACCAGGAATATGACCATAGTCCTGGCAGGATAAATCCGCACAGGTTTTACAGCATTAAAAGTTAGTTCATGTATCCTAATGATGCTTAAATCCCCTGATTTTGGGTAGAGAACAATCTGAAGTTTGTGGGTATTTCCAAATGGATTAAGAAACAAGTAATGTGAATTCTCTATATCATGGATTATATCTGCCCTTACGGTCATAACCGCACCATTTTGCAGATAAGATTTACCATCTGTTCCAATCATCTCAAACAACGCATCATCAAAGGCTGAACATTCTACAACACACACCTTTTCCTGACATTCCGAATCCTTTACTTCACTAAGGCATTCAGCATCCAGTCTTATGTTGTTAAGCGGATATCCAAATCCGGTTATGTTAAGTGTAACATAATCCGCATCTTTATTCATAACGATATCGCCGTCAGAATCAAATACGCCTCCTACAAGTTCCACATCATAAAAATCATCCAAATTTTTCTCTTCATAACCGCAAGTTTGAAAAGCACGAATATTAAAGGCAAAGATTTCGATAAGGATTGCTAACAAAATCAAAACTATCATTGCCAGAATACTCTTTTTTACACTTTTCCGTTCATTCATACAGATGAATCAATCCCACTTTCATAAAACACTATCCTACAAGTACCACATTATGATACAATATATATCATATTACTTACAACCAAATTGATAATACTTTTTATGTAGACCACAAAGAAATGAGTTATTCATATACTACAAAGAAAAAAAAATTTGATAAGTTTATCCCGCAATTACCTGCCTTACTCATTGCTGTGTTTCTTCCTGCCTTGATTTTTTTAGTCACAACCATTTGTTCAGACATTATGCCCGGATATGGACAACTTTTTATCTTTGGGGATGGGCTACATCAATTTTCCATTTTTTCAAAAGAATTTATGAACCGCCTCTTTTCCCATGAAAGCTTGGTGTACAGTTTTAAGAATGGAATGGGAATGCCCACTGTTGCTATAAATGCGTTTTACTCACAAAGCCCTTTCAATATATTCTATCTTGTGATCAACGACATAGAAATTGCCAGTTTCTGTGTCGTTATCGCGAAACTAATGTTTACCTCTTTATGCATGTATTTATTACTAAAACGCATATTTAAAATTTCAAGCTATGCATCAGTTTTCTTTTCCACTGCATATAGTCTCTGCTCCTTCTTCGCGTTCTTTTCTATTTCCTTTGAATTATTAGATATGCTATACATACTGCCACTAATAGTCTTAGGTATTAACAGATTTCTTCAATACGGAAAATGGGGATGGCTATGCATAATTTATGCCTATAGTTTCATAATCCATTTCTATACTGCTTATATGACAGGTATCTTTTCTTTTGTTATTTTCATTGCATATACCTGGTATCTTTACGGCCGAACATCCATTTTATGGAAAAAAGCTCTCTCCGAATATTTTAAATGCGTTTTTATCGCTACACTTATTGCTGCACCTCTTCTCATTCCTGCCGGTTATGAACTCATTTCAATGCGAGCAACAGATGCTGACAAATTAAACAAATTTGTTCTCTATCCTTGGGAATTCTTAGCCGGGCTCTACCCCGCGCAATGCCAGAGTATCAATAATACAATCCCGTATATCTACTCCGGCATCCCCGCTTTACTATTATCAAGCGTTTTCTTTTTTGACACCAATATAAGCAAACGAACGAAATATTTCGCCGGCATTCCATTGGTTTTTCTAGTCCTATGTTCATTTTTAAAACCACTTTACCTTTTTATGCATGCTTTCGATGCTCCTAACGGATACGCTTTCAGATTTTCCTGTTTTTTTTGTTTTTGTATGATATTAACCGCTGCCAAAGAATATGAAACCATCTGTAGAAAAGGGATTGTGCCGAAAACAATATCCATAATAGCATTAATCTATGTCCTTATCTATGCCATATTATATTGCATTCCCACAAAACTGAATCCAGCAGCACAAAACATCAATCCAACCACTATTCTTTTACTATTCTGCATAACTACGCTATATGTAATAACCTTAAAACGATGCACGGGAAAATTCATGAATAAGGCCGTTTTTATTTTGCTACTGGTTGCAGAGCTTAGTACCAATCTGCTACAGGGTCAGAAAAAACTCTATAACCCCCCCCCAAGCAGATACGATTATACTATTGCCTGTATGCAGGCTGAAAATTGCCTTGATGAAATAAAAAAACACGAGGCAACAGATCCTTGGATGTTCTATCGGGTCCATTATCTCAACTCACTAACCGACAACATATCAATGCTCTACGATTTTCACGGCATCGGGTGGTTCTGTTCAATAGAAAACGAAAAGATACGACATATACTTAATAAATTTGGCTATGCCTCAACAAACCTAGTCGCATATGACTATGGATCCACACCACTTATGCAAATGCTTTTTGCCCAAAAATATAGCATGGAATGTGGATATATTTACAGCGATCGTGCACCATATTATTTATTCAAAAAAAAAGACTATACACTTCCTCTCGGATATATGGTTTCTTCTGACATGCTCGACTACAACATACCTGATATAAATCCATTTGAAGCCCAAAACAGCTTGGTTAACACTATGTGCGGAACTAAACATTGTGTTTATACTATTTATGATGGGGTATGCTATGTGGAGCCCCAAAACATTGATTTAATCACTTATGATGCCGGAACTAAAGTACGCCTTACCGATGATTATGGTCAAATCACATATTCAATTCCTGCCAATCAAGATGGCAAAACATACGCCTATATGTACAGGTGGGGTATTTCGGAACTTGTTAATAATTCCCCAATTATCCATTCAAATACGGATATTGGCGGAATGGATAGATTGTCTGACATATCACTTCCACATATAATTGAGATGTCTCCCGACGATGACGGACTATGCAGACTCTATATTGAAATGAACGCTGCAGAAACTCCGGCTTTTGATTATGAATCTATTTATTTTGCATATGAAGATGCGGATGAAATAGCCGCAGTATATTCAGACCTTGTCCCCGGCGCAATGACGGTAACATCCTTCCTGGATGATCAAATCGAAGCCACTGTCACAGCAACGTCAGATAAACCACTTCTTTTCACCACCATCCCCTACGATAAAAGTTGGCATGTATACTGTGATAACACAGAATTAAAAACATATCCAATACTCGATGATGCTTTTCTCGGTGTCGTTTTAGAAAAAGGGACGCACAACATTCATTTTGTATACAAAAGCAAATGGGTTTATCTAGGCCGAGCAATCGGCATTGCCGGAATCATACTGTTTCTGCTCTCAATCGGTATTAGTAGAATTTCCAAATCTGAATATCGCCGGTATCAATAACCATATATTCGCCTATCTCTCTTTGAAGTTTTTCTTCCAGATAAATATCAATTACTCCAGTCAACTGATCCCCGTACTGTGATTTAGTCACCCAAAAAACATCCTTGTTAACCAAACTACGAACAGGATTATTTAATCCCGCATCAGTCACATTGGGCATTCGAGGAATAAATCCCCCCGCTAATACAATATTATTAAAATATCCACTATAGTTTGTAGCAGTGATTGTCATTGGGTTCCTTATTCCTAAGCCATCATTGCAAAGAATCCATGTATCCATAACATATTTATGATTTTTATCCTTGCTAAGTGCATCTATGACATAGATTTCCTCCCCCTGCCACCAATTAGCATTCTCTTTGTTCAAGGTACCCCACATTAAGGTACACGCAAATAATAGACTGCCATATTTCACACATGAAACTTCAAAAATAGGCAATTCACTAAGCTTATCCATTATCAACCAAACAGTGAAAACAGTTAGCGCCAATGCCGGTCCCAAAAGGATTCGCATAGGAGCCCGCCCCCTACATACAATAAACCAAATTTCAGAAATAAACAGAATAAATAAAACTCCAAACACTAAGCGTTCCATTTTATTTCCCTTAAAAAGAATAAATATAGTGCACAGAAATAATAATGAAAAAAGTATGGGCATTTGCTTTATCATATCATGTAAACACCCTACTATCTCCGTAATAATATCACCATTCAATTTGAGTCGATAGTCTTCATCCTGTGATTTTATTCTTACCATTTCTGCTAAATGATCAGTAGTAAAAGTTTCAGTGTCCATAGAAATAAGATTATTAAATAGTACTATATCCATTTCAGTTATTCCTGCATCTAAATACTCATTTGGATGGAGCTGATATACTGCCGGCATATAATCCACAAGTCTTGAGCCTTTTTCAAAAAATTTTTCATACTCTGCCCATTCTGCATTATATTTAACAGAAAAAATATTTATTAAAGACAAAAGCAAACCCAAAATCAACGGTAAAATCAGCCTGAGAAACCACTTTACCCCTTTGAATTTGAAAATGTCCACTTTATTTTTGATTGCACACACACATAAAACAATAAAATAAAACGGGCACAAAAAAATGGAACAATGCCATCGTTGCATAAAAGACAAAGTAATAAAAAAACTCCCTATACAATAGGCTATTCTGTGTTTAGTTTCGTCTTCCGCAAGGCATACAGAAAGGCACACTATTCCTCCAGTAATAAAATACAAAAAACTATTTGTAGTGTATTGTATGTTCAGGTAAAAACTCTCTCCGAAACAAACCCCAACAATAATCGGTGTAATTATCCGCCATAATAAATCCCTATATTTGTTAGTCAAAACTATAGACAGCATCGAAATGGCACACAGATTGAATGCATACTGAAAAAAAAGATACCAGTTCACTTGTGGAATTATGATATAGAAAAAGCGGAGAAAACCTCCATATATTATATTCGGGGGAATAAGATTAAAAGTAGTATCACCAAATGCCCCAGCAGCAAGCAACATAAACATTCTGTCATCATAAGTTTCCGGCATAACATATGGTCCAAAAGCTAAAAACAATGAAAACACCACAACAGATATAAAAATAGGCAATAATACTTTTTGTTTTTCCACAAATGTTTTTAAATTCCTTTGGTAAAAAAAAGACATATCTCCCCCATTTATCGTTTCCTACACTTTATGTGTTATTTGCCTTTGAATCACATAAAATTAAAGGCATAGAATATCCTATAATACAGCTCCGTATTCCCCCAGAGCAAAGGATACTTTAGCCCTGTGAGGAAATAGAAATTGAAATGGAAAACAAGTGACCAAATAAGCGATGTTATAAGGAATGCACTCATTGCCCTTTCACCAATCCAACGAGCTTCATCACTAAGCCTATCAAATTTAGCCATAACAAGCATCACAGCCGCCGTCGCGCCTATAAACAAAGCAAGCGAAAAATCCGCCTCATACCTATATACTATACCCGCGCTCTCGCTGTCAAAAAACACAAGGAAAAATGCAAGAACCACCGCCAGTAGCCCCAAATACCTAAGAGACATAAGCTTCCAGTCTCTCCCCTCCTTTTCACCTTTCTTTTTTAGCAGAACCGGTATCGACCAAAGCAATACATTAACAGGAAGAAGTCCGGCAAAAATATATTCCATATGTACAAAACAATGGCCAAATGCATTTGTTTCTGTCCCGTCCCCAGGTATAGACATAAAAGGAAACCTATATTTAAGTTCAGGGAGTTTCAACAGATACTCATATATACCTATAAATAACTTATCCAATGAAAAGGGATTCAGCGACATATCCGAAACCGTAAGATTGTAATTATTACCAAAATCAAATACCGATCCAAAACGTACAGCATTATAATACATGAGGCCGGCAGCAACCGGTATAAACGGCAAAACAAACGCAGCTGCAAATCCTGTAATATTTGACTTTATATTATTCGTTGTCGGTTCAGAAGCAACAATTGGATTTCCCCCTCTCCCCAGCTTTAAATTAACTTTGACAAACCACATAAACACAGGCACGCTCATCAGTGCATAAATCTCCATATTCGGTCTGGTTCCGGCAATAAGTGCAATAAGAAAAGATCCCAGTGCCACCCTGCCATACATTCGCCACCCTTCTGCCTTAAGTGATGATATCCAAAAATAAAGTCCCCATACCAGCATGGCTTCGGCACAGGCCACAGGTACCGCATAGCCATCAGGCTGATTCAGAAAGAATGGCATCTGGCAACCCATATATATAACCATTGTAAGAATCAGATGTGCGGCATATTTTAGTTTAGGATAATACGCCGCCGCCATTGCCCTTATTAGCATATAAATTCCCCAAAACAAAAGAACTGCCGCTCCAAGAACAGGCAATGAATTAGGCATTCTTGTTCCCACAAGGATGTAAAGTGGCAAGTAAAAAATAATGCAGGGAACTATTCCAAAATAAACATAGTACTTTCCGTCAAAATAAGCATAATCCCATTTTGTTTCTATGCCATTTGCCGTTCTTAGTGAATCATCATAGGGATTTGACAACGATACCAGAGCCTGATCCGGTTCTTCATCTATGTAGCAATGCCCCTCCGCGAGCGCCTCTGCAAGATCCTGATATGGGTTAAACTCCACATAATTTGTCAGATACACATTATCACGGATAAGAATCCAAGCCGGCAGAATATACAGTATGCAAAGCCCCATAACAACATACTTCTTCCAGGCAGCCTTCTCTAAACTATCCTTACGCCACAAAACTGATGCCGGACGCAACGAATAGGCAGCCACACCAACCACCAGCAATAACAGGAACCTATAAAAAGAAAACATGAGTGGTCTGTGAGCATTTAAGGTAATCCCCTTTATTATTAATACACCACCATTTGATGCAGAAAATTCCAAAACAATGTCACTCACTTTCCCCGCCGGCTGCATATATATGTATTTAGACCCTTCGATATTCTGCAGCACCGGATGTTTATCCAAAGTCTCAAGATACGCATTTCCAGCATCCTTTATATGGGTTTTTACAAAAAGTACACCCGATTCTTTAAAGGGCAAATCAATGGCAGCCGGGGTTTCTACATCCAATTTTATGCTATGTATTACGCCATCTTCAATCACTCCATCAAGATCTGTCAGGTACAAAGCTGATACAGCATTTCCCTCACCATCTATACCCACACCGGTTCCATATTCTAGTTCACTCTGTGTCTGTCCATCAGCCAACAAAGCTATACCTACCACATCATCTGATACCATTTTATACACTCCGTCCCCGAAGTATTTCATTCCTGTCATTCTGTATCCATCTACCGGAACAACTGTTTCCCTATAGAACAACGATTGAACGGAACGAAAATTAAACACAAAAATTTCAAGAGCCAGTGCAATAACAACTATCACAATTGCAGGCCGCATATACTTTTTCAGACATTCATTTATCATATTCTTTTTTTCTTCCATTAATCTTTTACCTATCAATGCAAAAATCATCATTAATCTCAGCTTTCAGCATTATTACTTCTTATCCTCATCCAGCTTCAACACACTCATAAATGCACTCTGTGGAATCTCCACATTGCCAATCTGCCTCATGCGCTTCTTGCCTTCCTTCTGCTTTTCAAGGAGTTTTTTCTTTCGGGTAATATCACCGCCGTAGCACTTGGCCAATACATCCTTACGCATGGCCTTCACGGTCTCTCTGGCTATTATTTTTCCGCCTACCGCCGCCTGTATAGGAATCTCAAAAAGATGCCTGGGTATCTCATCCTTAAGTCTCTCGCACATACGCCTGCCCCGTTCATACGCAGAATCCGCATGGACTATGAAGGACAGTGCATCGACTTCCTCCCTGTTTATCAGGATATCCAGTTTCACAAGCTTGGAATTCTCATACCCTTTCAGCTCGTAATCGAAGGATGCATACCCTCTCGAACGGCTCTTCAAAGCATCAAAGAAATCATAAATGATCTCATTTAAGGGCAGGTCATACTTAAGTACAGCTCGGTCAGCCTCGATATATTCAATTGACTGATATACGCCACGCCGTTCCTGACAAAGCTCCATTATGGAACCGATAAAATCCTTGGTAACGATTATCTCAGCTTTTACGATAGGTTCCTCCATGTGGTCGATTTCTGACGGATCAGGCAGATTGGAAGGATTGGTCAGCTCTATCATTTCGCCGTTTGTCTTATAAACCTTATATATAACACCGGGTGCAGTAGTAACTAAATCCAGGTCATACTCACGCTCAAGTCTCTCCTGAATAACATCAAGATGAAGCAGACCTAAGAATCCGCATCTGAAACCAAAGCCCAAAGCAACGGAAGTCTCCGGCTCATAGTTAAGCGCAGCATCATTAAGCTGCAGCTTTTCCAAAGCATCCTTAAGTTCCTGATACTTGGCGCCATCCGCAGGATACAGACCGCAATAAACCATTGACTGCGCCTTCTTATATCCGGGCAGGGGTTTTTCACAGGGATTATCCGCTTCCGTCACGGTATCACCCACTGCAGTATCCCTGACATTCTTTATTGAGGCTGTAAGATATCCAACCATTCCTGCAGAAAGCTCATCGCAAGGGATAAAGCGACCTGCACCGAAAGTTCCCACTTCCACTACTTCTGCCGTTGCTCCGGTAGCCATCATCTTTACTTTACTGCCTTTTCTTATACTGCCCTCAAAAACGCGCATAAATACTATGACTCCCTTGTAGGAATCATATACTGAATCAAATATAAGCGCCTGCAGCGGTTTCGAAGCCTCGCCCTGGGGTGCTGGAATCTTTTCTACGATAGCTTCCAGTACATCCTCTACATTAAGACCTGACTTAGCTGATATCTCAGGAGCATCCATAGCTTCCAAACCTATTACATCCTCTATTTCCTGCTTCACTCGTTCAGGTTCCGCACTGGGTAGGTCGATCTTGTTGATCACAGGAAAGACCTCCAGGTCATGTTCAAGTGCCATATAGACATTTGCAAGCGTCTGGGCTTCTATTCCCTGGGCCGCATCCACCACAAGCACAGCACCGTCACAGGCTGCCAGAGCACGGCTCACTTCGTAGTTAAAATCCACATGTCCCGGGGTATCTATAAGGTTCAGAATGTATTCCTCACCGTTTTTAGCCTTATAAACAGTACGCACAGCCTGAGCCTTGATGGTTATACCACGCTCACGCTCCAGGTCCATATTGTCAAGGACCTGATCCTGCATCTCGCGCTCTGTAAGGAGCCCGGTCTTCTCTATGATACGGTCAGCCAGTGTGGACTTGCCGTGATCAATATGTGCTATTATGCAAAAATTTCTTATATGTGACTGATCTGTCATGTGTTTACCTCTTTCATTCTAAACTGATTGTTTTCTATCATCGTGAAATATAGTGGTACAAAAGCGTAAAAATAAATAGCATACCTGACTAAAGCAACAGGCCCCAATAAGTATGTGGCAAACAGCATAAACGTAAAAAAATAAATAACATTATAAGCTCTATTTTTTTTATACAATGAATAACCAAACATAATCAGGAACAAGTAAAAATAGGACCCTGGATTAAAAAAAGTCTTATAAATAGGGTTATGCATAAGATAATCCGAATCTTCAAATATCTTATAATATTCAAGCACGAGAGGGATTTTCGAATCGAAATGCCATGGTTCCCAGCATTTGACAGGCCAATAACCTTCCTGTCCGTCCGGATATAAAGCAAGTGTTGCATACGGATACCAAAAACCATATGTATTATCAAGAAAAGATTCCACTGCAATTTTAGGATTCTTCATAATAACGCTAAAATAAGTTTTAACAACATCTTTTTTATTTTCATTACAATAATCAATATTCATATACTTCTTAGAATAATCCGAGATTTTAGGACAGTAATGATTTATACCCTCTCCAAGAACATTTTCAATTATTATCCTTTCATCTTCACTAATATTAGCATTTGAAGAATTATATATTCTATTCAGCTGTTGAACCGGGACAGATAGTTTTTCTCTATCATCAACACCTTTATATGTAACCAAAGGAACAAAAATGGAATTATACGATAGTATTACAAGGACTGATACCGTAAAAATAATCAACTTCTCTTTTTTATGCTCTTTTTCTGCCAATATTAAACCTACAAGAAGAAAAATAATTGCATAAATACAATTATTTCTAAATATCGTCATTAAAACAAATGATATAATCCAAAAAAAAGGCAAATATTTTTTTGAATAGAACAATTTACTATACTCTATCATTACTAATGATAGAACCATAGTAACCAGCATGAACGCTAAAAAGATACTGTCTTTAGTTGCGGATAATACTTGAAGCTGTATTGGTGGAAAAAAAACATAAAAAATGACGGAAATAATCCATATTATATAATTCTTAGTTTTTTTATATACATAAAAAGAAACCACCGAAAACCCCAAAGACATCACCACTATTTGAAACAAAGAATAGAAGAATGCTCCCAAATTATAGTTATTCCTAATTGAATAACCATCAATGATATATCCCATAATCAAAGTATGTAATACGGGATGATGCGCAGAAATCATCTTATTCTCATACATTAAAAATTGTGTTTGTGAATCAAATGCAAAAATCCCCGGAAAAACTCCCAAAAGGATGATAAAATACCCCCCAAAAAAAATCACAAAAGAAATCAAAATCAAATACCACTCTTTAATTCCTATAGCTTTCTCTTTAGCCGAATAACGATCAAATATACAGAACAAAAAATAGACAAGAATTAAATATAATACATAATAACTGCAAAATATAATAATAGCAGAAAAACAAAATGTAAGAATATGTTTATCTTCGAGCTGGAACCCTAAAACGGAAAACACTGACAAAAATAAAGATAAAAACAAAGAGAAAACAATTTTTCTCTTAAAATCAACACTATACAACATAGTACCCACTAACTTGTTCAAAAATGCAGCCTCCAAACAAGCAAAATATTTCTCGCTTCTTTGCATATTATTGTTGTGTCGTTACTCAAAACCTATGCTCAACTTATCATTTTCCGCGCAAGCTACCGCACATGTTTTCCTTAGATTCTTCATATACTTGCTCATCATCACTTCCGCCTCTGCAGTATCCGTAAATAATATCTCCGTATGTTCATTTATCATTTTAAACACATCACGTAGTCCATCCAGATTTCTATCGAAATAAGGCGGTATTTCAACATATTTTTCCAACTGGTCATAAAAATCATCCGGATTGTACATCTTAGCAAGCGAAATAGTGTGTTTCATAGAGCTGTCCCTCTTTTTTTTTACAAAATATGGCTATTAAAACCCACCGTAAACTATTATATTATATCAAAATATGAGTACATCTTTCTACAAAAAAAGGCGGGGTACACCGCCTTTAGTTATTAATATTCAGCAATCCCAATCATCCCCTGGGAAAATTCTTGGCATAAACCTCCCTGAGCTTGTTCTGGGACATATTTGCATATACCTGTGTGGTAGATATATCCGAATGTCCAAGCATTTCCTGTACGCTGCGAAGATCTGCACCGTTTTCAACAAGATGCGCAGCAAATGAATGACGCAGTGTATGCGGTGTTATGTCAGATGTAATGCCGGCCTTCTTTGCGTAATACTTCACAAGTTTCCAGAATCCCTGACGGCTCATAGGCTGTCCCGAGCAGTTAGTGAACAGTACATCACAATCCTGATCAGCCACCATTACAGGCCTTGCATTCTTAAGATAATCCGTAAGTGCACGCTTTGCGGGAGCGCCGAAAGGTATTACCCTTTCCTTTCTTGCATCCCTGCACATTATATAACATACCTGAAGGTTTACGTCTGTAACCTTGAGATTAATCAGCTCGGAAACCCTGATGCCGGTAGCATAAAGAAGCTCCAGCATAGCTCTGTCCCTAAGGTCCTTGGGGGCACTGCCTCTGGGCTGGTCAAGAAGACGGTTTACCTCATCTGTAGTAAGTATTTCCGGTATCTTCTTTTCAATATGAGGTGCCTTCAGTCCGTCTGAAGGATCATCCTGAATATAATGATTACGGAAAAGGAAATGGTAGAATGCTTTAATGGAAGCAATGTTCCTTGAAACAGTTGCAGCCGCAAAGTGGTTCTTTTCCATATCAAGCACATAACCCTGAAGTGTCGTAAGCGTTACATCAGTAACATCATCAATGCCATGAGCGGAAAGATATGCACTGAACTTATGCAGATCTCTCTTGTACGACATTTCTGTGTTGCTGGAGGTCTTCTTTACTTCCCCCATGTAGCTTATGAACTCATCCAAAATACTTTCTACTGTCATCTTATGTTACCGTCCTGTCTTTTTTTGCTCTTTTCGTAAACCCGTTTAGGCTTTATTTTTCAAGCATTATTTTTTCGTTCATGGTTCATTATAAAGACGATTTTTTCCAAAATCAAACCGTTTTTCAAGGGTTTTTTAAGCAAAAAAAAGGCATTTTTTCGGTTAACACAATATCTCGGAAATAATATTTTTATGTACACCACATATTGAAAAAAATTAAATTTTCCTTTGACCAAAAAGGTCAAAAAAGCAGTTTTTTCACCCCTTCTTTGGCATTTTTCACAAATTTCAAGTGTGCTCAGGTTCTTTTTTTGTAACTATATGCCATTACCGCCGCTATAGTTTTGGAATCCTGAAGTTTTCCCGCGAAGATCAACTCCGAAATATCCTCCATACTCCAGGCTTCCACATTGATAAATTCATCTTCATCAAGCCTTCTTTCGCCTTTTTTTAACTCTTCTGCCAGATAAATATCTATCTTCTCATTTCCGTAAGCCACTGTGGGATAGGTCGAAATGAGAAAGGATACCTTATCCGAGGTGTATCCGGTCTCCTCCTCTAGCTCCCTGACTGCAGCGTCCATCGTAGGCTCATCCGGACCATCAAGTCCTCCTGCGGGGATTTCCAGAGTAAACCGGTCCAGTGCGTTCCTATACTGTCTTACAAGCAGAAGTCGCCCATCATCCAGCACAGGAAGAATCGCAGCTGCTCCCTGATGCTTTATGAAATCATACTCGCATATATGACCATTTGGAACTTTTATCTTATCGTGGCAATATGTGATTATAGTCCCCTTAGCTATCTCCACCCTTTCCAGCCGCTCTGTACGCATATTTTCCAGTTCATCCTGATGGAATATCTCGTGACCTTGTTCCATAGAAACCTCTCTTCATTTTACTTACTTTGCAAAACACCCGACATACAAATGTCGGGTGTTTTAAAATTTCATATTTATCTGACAATTTACTCTGTCCGCATAGTTATTTATCACAGACTCTTCAAAAACTTCTCGATCCTATCCAGCCCCTTCTCTATCTGCTCCATGCTGATAGCATAAGAAAGCCTTACGTGATTAGGATATCCAAAAT
The DNA here is from genome assembly GCA_000621425.1 of Lachnospiraceae bacterium AB2028. Classification (GTDB taxonomy): domain Bacteria; phylum Bacillota; class Clostridia; order Lachnospirales; family Lachnospiraceae; genus NK4A136. The sequence continues at coordinate 109,648 of KK211275.1, read as the reverse complement.
CTGCACAAGGAACTACCGCTGTATCGAAATCATTAAGCAGTATCTCTGCCATCCTGGCACCACTGCCGATTTTTTCTCCCTTATAAGACTTTTCACAAGCCTCGTTGAAGTCTATGAATGCATAGAAAGCGCCCTCAGGCTCAAGGCACTCACACAAAGGCATTGCTGTAAGCCTCTCATACATATACTTCCTGCGGCGATCAAACTCTGCCTTCATTGCTACCATCTCATCAGTAGGACCTGTAAGTGCCTCAACTGCAGCCTTCTGTGCAATTGAGTTTACATTGCTGGTAGCATGTGACTGCATAGCGCTCATTCTCTTGGTTATTTCCAAGGGAGCTCCTGCATAACCTACTCTCCATCCTGTCATGGCATAGCTCTTTGAAAGTCCGCTACAAGTAATGGTACGGTCATAGATATCTTTTCCAAGAGATGCAATACTTACATGCTCTTCACCTGTATAGATAAGAGCCTCATACATCTCATCAGCAACAATATAGAAATCTTTCTCAATAGCAATCTTTGCAATGGCCTCCAGATCAGCCTTGCTGTATACCATACCGGTAGGATTATTAGGCGTATTGAGTACCAGTGCCTTGGTCTTATCCGTAACAGCTGCTGCAATCTGCTCCGCACTCACTTTATAGCCCTGCTCTTTTGTGCTGTAAACAATTACGGGAACGCCATCCGAAAGCTTTACCATCTCAGGGTAACTGAGCCAATACGGAGCCGGAATGATAACCTCATCGCCGGGATTAAGCAGTGCATCAAAAATATTTGTAAGTGCGTGCTTTCCGCCGTTAGATATTATTATCTGATTCGGCTCATAATGCAGATGATTGAATGTTTCAAACTTTTTGCATATAGCTTCCTTAAGCTCATTTGTTCCTGCAGCCGGAGTATATTTTGTAAAACCATCATTAATGGCCTTAATGGCAGCATCACAGATATTTTTAGGTGTTGCAAAATCCGGCTCACCTGCGCCGAAACCCACTACATCCCTGCCCTGAGCCTTAAGCTCCTTGGCTTTTGCGGTAATAGCCAGCGTAGATGAAGGCTTTACCTGCTCTGATCTCTTTGATAATGTCAATGCCATTGTTTTCTTCCTCCGTTAGTAACTTAAAATTTATTTCATGTCAGCTTACTGCCGCACTTTATACAAAAAACCTGTTCCGGCTTTATGGGAGCACCACACTTCGTACAGAAGCTGTTCGGCCCTGTCGTAACCGTACTTTTTGGCGTCCCACCGTATTCAGTTCCGGGCTGTGGAGTCAGTGATACTGCATCCGTTGCCTGTCTTATCTCGCTCGCCCTTTTTTCCATATCAAAAATCTTTGACTCATGGAAACGGATGGCATCGACAGTCTCCTGCAGGCTGGGATCGCAAACCTCACTCTCTTTATGCATCTCGTAATACTTTCTTCCCAGATTCTTGAAAAGCTCATCAACCTGCTTCTGCTCAGAATTGATCTGACTGCGAAGCTTCATGACTTCGGTATTGCCCTTAAACTTCTCACCAACCCCGGTCGTAAACGCTGTAAAAGACTCTTCAAACCCCATATCTGCCCCCTGAACACTCAGTGCGTGCTTTTACACAACGGCTGTATTATAGCATTTTTGAAATATCAAACGCAAATAAAAAATAAACGGATGATCAAAACTCCCCGACCGGATAATCCAGCCAGCTTCTATGCATCCCAAAGTTGCTTGCAAACCAGTCAATTGGACTTTGTTCATTCAATTCTACGAGCATAACATCATCTTCAGTTTTTACCGGATACCTGATTAGAAGCATATTACCAGTCTTAACCTTGTCCATATCCTGATAAACCCATGTTCTTCTATCATATACAGGCAAACAAAATTCATACGGCTCAGAATAATAAACAGAATCGCATACATATGCCAAACTCTTATATGGCAATCTTACGGCTTTGGTATAAGGATCACATGTAACCCCATTTCTCAGGGCTACTGCCACAACATTATTCTGCAAAGCCAACATATTAATAATTTCAGCCTGATCCATCAAATCCTTTACTGGCAACAATCCAACACTCAAACCTGAGTGATCAGTAGCACTATCGTGATAAAGATAGCTATCCTCATCAGCCAGGCTTATATTGAATAAAATAAACCTACAAATTGTCAAAAACAGGCACACAAAACAAAATACAATCACCCAATACCTTGTTTGTTCCAGCTTTTCGGTACTTTCCTCAAAAAAACTGACAACCACAAAAACCGTTGCTAGCAAATACCCCACAAAAACAAAAAACCTTGATTGACTATATACCAAACTATCCGGCATGAATTCACCCAGCTTGTTCATAAATAGAAGCAATAATACCCCGAGAACAAGAGCTAACCACATTATCATTGCTTTATAGCACTTTTTATATCCATAATATGCAACAATACCAGCTATGATTACAGGAATAAAAACAACACCACACTTCGGAATTGCAAAAAAATCATTAAGCAAAGTCGGCCCCCTGCCTATATTAAGCTTAAAAGCATTTAGACTAAGCTCTCGGCTTATGCTCCAATATAATTTATTTTCCGGGTGAATTTTATAAAACAACAAACAGAGAAAGCGCAGAAAAGCACCTATGGCAAAGCCGCCAGTCATCGGTAAGATTTTTTTCTTCTGTTCCTTAAAAAATAATAAAACATATAATGATATCATGCACAAAAAGGCTATAACAGACGGGTTAATCACATAGCCAACACTGGTCAATAATGCTCCCAAAAACGATCTGCCAGGTCCTGCAGTACCATCACAAAACAGAATCATGCCCAGTGTTGCAAAAGCATATCCACATATAAAAAAACGTGGCATAGTACAGATAACATCCATTTGCCAGCTAAGGCATAGCGGAATAATCATTACTATAACTGCCCGATTTTCCTTTTTTCTTATCCACAGCCATAAACTGCAAATCAAATACGGCAGGACACTAAAAACAAGTGTTGTAAATGGTAAAGCATAATTTAGTGGCCATCCTAGCCAAAACAGTGGCACCGACAATAAAGCCTCCAGCATAACACCGTAATCCTGTCCAAAAAAACATGGCTCCGGAAAGTGCCCATGTGCAAAAAGCACAGTTGCATACCATACAAGGGCCTGATCATCATCTGTATAGTTTACAGAATAAGTAAGATAAATATACAGCCTCCAGATCAAAATTGTACCCCATAACACACAAAAGAGAATTTTCAGACCAGTCCTTTTTTCTTGCATAAAAATGTCCCATCCTGTCGTATATCCTTGGCATCCAGATAAAACAGTATCTATTTACTCCGTTATTATACGCTTTTCCATCAAAAAATACGAATCACTCTTTTTACTGCCCGCCTTCCGCCACCCTTACTCCTTCAAGCGACGGCTTCACCGTCATTGAATAGTTGGTATGATAGATCACAAATCCCGGAGCTCCCCCGGGTGTCTTTTTCAGATTCTTTCTGATGGTATAATCCACATCCACTTTGCCCTGGGTTCCTGCTTTGGAATAATATGCCGCAACCGCAGCCGCAGTTTCATATACACTGTCCGGAAGTTCCGTCCCGTCAGTCTTAACGACCACATGGGAGCCGGGGATCTTCTTAGCATGGAACCACATATCTCCGCCGTTTGCCAATTCAAATGTTATATATTCATTCTGATGGTTATTCTTGCCCACATAAATATGATATCCGTCTTCCGTCACATAATGTAACGGTGCAGAGCAAAGCCCCTTGGATTTTGCTCCCCCATTTTTCCCTTTATTCTTTCCGGAAGCGCACTTGCCGTTCCTGCCTGGTGCGCCCTTATCCGCACTTATATAACCGGCCTCACTGAGTTCTTGTCTGATTTCCTTCAGGTCATCCTCATTCTGTGCCAGGTCCAGCGCCACCTGTATGCTCTCAAGATGCTCGAGTGCCTTCATGGACTGCTGTATATATACTGAAAGTGCCTCATAAGTCCTTTTCTGCTTCTTGTATTTATCAAAATACTTATTTGCATTATCCTGGGGAGATAATGCAGGATCAAGACTTATGCTTACATTCTCACCGGTATTGTAATCCTGCAAGACGCAAACTTTCGCACCTTCCTCTATCTGATATGCATATGCCCTTATAAGCTCTCCGTAAAGCCTGTTTTTCTCCCTCTTTTCCGTATCACGGCACTGCTTTTCCTGCAGCCCCAGTTTCTTAGATACGCGCTCCGTGGCAGTCTGTACCGCACGCCTGAGCTCTGCACTTCTCTGTCTGATGCGGACATGGAGTTCCTTTTCCCTGTAGAAAAGTTCCAGCGTTTCCGACATGCCATAGCCTGTTTTCTTCTCCGGATACATCCCCGTATCAATAGCTGCATACTCAGCAGGCACACTGTCCTGATAATAGACCACCGGCGAAAAGTCACCGGTACGGATCTTTTCCATTGCCGATGAAAAAACGCTTTCCAGACTTTCCTTTTCATCAGCATTAAGGTCCTTAACTATCCTGTCACCATCGGCCCCTGCTATTCTTATAAATTCAGCTGCAGAAGTGTTGGAAATTCCTATATATGATGTCAGAGCCTTGTGAACAGGCATATTCATCAATTCCGGCATATCCAGAAAGGCGCCGGCTTTAACTTGCATTGGATCCAGCCTTCCTCTGGTCTCCGGTATGAAATATTTTCTGCCGGGCAGCACTTCCCTGACAGAACTCACAAGATTTGAGATACGCTTTATACTGTCGATTATCTCATCATTATCATCCGTAAGTATGATATTGCTGTGCTTCCCCATGATTTCCGTAATGAGGCAGAGCTTGCGCATATCCCCCATTTCATCCATATGTTCCATCTCAATGCGGATCACGCGTTCAAGCCCCGGCTGGGTAACCGCCAGTATTTTTGCGTTCTGGATATATTTCCTGAGCAGCATGCAGAATCCCGGTGCGTTAAGTGGATTCTTCCTGTTCTCTTCCGTAAGATAAACCAAGGGGAGGGATGCATCAGCCGAAAGCAGCAGCCGGTACTGGCCGCTCTGTGCCCTGATGGTCAGAACAAGTGCATCACTCTCAGGCTGGGCTATCCTGTATACTCTGCCTCCGGTCAGCTTTTTATTCAGTTCATCGGTAACGGCCGCTACCGTAATTCCGTCGTATGCCATACTATCATCAACTTAAAATAATTATTATTGCGGATCGTTTTTTCGATGCACACAATCCTTATTATCACACATAATGAGCCGGAAACCATATAGATTTCCGGCTCATATTTTCATTATTCGTTGCAGGTTCTATTCTTTCACACATCCGAAACAGCAATTGCTCCAACCTGTGCTCAAAGGTCACCTGCTATCGGAAGTTGTGTATCAGGCCTTATCTCCTATCAGCCAGTCGTACATCTCCTGGTACTTCTCAGCGGATACATGCCATGAGAAATCTGCTGCCATAGCCCTGTCTATCATCTTGTTCCACTCGCGTCTCTTGTCATAGTAGATGCGCTCAGCATACCTGATTGATGCTAACATCTCATGAGCATTGTAGTTCATAAATGAGAATCCTGTACCGGTGCTGTCAAATTCATTGTAGGGCTGAACTGTATCCTTAAGTCCGCCGGTCTCTCTTACGATAGGCACTGTGCCATATCTGAGAGCCATAAGCTGTGAAAGTCCGCAGGGCTCAAAAAGGCTGGGCATAAGGAAAGCATCACAGGCTGCATATATCCTATGTGAAAGCTCCTCGGAATAGTAGATATTTGCCGATACCTTATTGCCATACTTCCAGTCAAAGTGGCGGAACATATTCTCATAACGCTCCTCGCCCGTTCCCAGAACAACTATCTGTACGGCGTCCTGACAGAGCTCATCCATGATATATGCGATAAGGTCAAAGCCCTTCTGGTCGGTAAGTCTCGATACGATACCGATCATCATGACCTTGTCATCCTGGTCTAATCCCAGCTGCTTCTGGAGAGCCCTCTTATTCTTTATCTTTTCCTTGCGGAAATTCTTTGCGTCATACTTATACTCTATGTACTTATCCCTGGAAGGGTCGTAGTCCTCATAATCGATACCGTTGACGATACCTCTTAAGCTGCCGGAACGGGCTCTGAGCAGACCGTCAAGGCCTTCACCATAGAAAGGAGTCTTAATCTCCTCTGCATAAGTATCACTCACAGTGGTTATAGCATCAGCATATACCAGGCCGCCTTTTAAAAGGTTTGCATCCTTATACGCCTCCAGCTTATCCGGGGTAAAGAAACTTGCAGGTATACCTGTTATATCACGCACATCCTTTACATCCCACTTGCCCTGAAACTTAAGGTTATGGATGGTCATTACTGACTTCATTCTTGAGAACATGGGATTGTCAGAAAATCTCTCCTTAAGGTAAACGGGAACAAGTCCTGTCTGCCAGTCATGGCAATGGATAAGATCAGGTTCAAAATCAAGAAGCGGGATTGCGGAAAGAGCCGCCTTTGAAAAGAATGAGAACTTTACGATATCATCATAAACATTTCCGCTGTAAGGCTTAAATCCGCCGAACATCATCTCATTATCTATGAAATAATACTTCACGCCGTCATACTCGGCCTCAAGTATGCCTACATACTCGTTATTCCAATGAAAGTCCATATAGAAGTGCGTCTTATACTTCATCAGGTCCTTCATCTCCTGCTTCATACAGGTATATTTAGGCATTATCACCCTTACATCAAAGTAGCGCTTGTCAACGCACTTAGGCAGGGAACCCACTACATCAGCAAGGCCTCCGGTCTTGATAAAAGGAACACCCTCTGATGCGATAAATAAGATGTTTTTCATTTTGCTGTAACCCTCCGTATCTTCCGAAATGAGTCTAGGAAAAGACTCATCCCCTCAAATTTCATCCGACAATCCCCCCATTGCCGATATAGTCTAAAAATAATTATATAATATATACTTGATTTATTAAAGTATTTTATATGCATATCTCTTTCCATGCTATAGAAAAGTCAACGGCAAACGCATCTAAATATAGCTTAGAAATCGCTCAAATAGCCGTCGTTGTATAACAAGTAGACATTTGATGAATCCAGTTCGACTATTCCAATAGCATTATCAAACAGTCCCTCACCTATAAAATCAACTATCACTTTATCTCCATCTAAACCGCTAGAAAAAATAGGATCAAAGTCAACAAATACAATGATTGCGTCATTAACAGCATAATTTCCAACATACGAACGATAAGCCTCAGCGTTAAGCTCATCAGTTACATAAAACTCCCTAAACAAAGCAAGATAATCAAAGGCGCCTGTTATTGCCTTTGCGTAATTTGTATTTACAAAAAAGCAAGGGCATGATTCAAAACTTTTTATAACCGAAAGATTTTCTGGATTTTCCATATACAAAAAAGACATTTTATCAAACCTTACACTGCCTATTACCGTTACTAAAGCAATTAGTGCACCTAAATAACTGACGCTAATCACCTTTTTCTTCATTTGCATAAATATGATGTATTGTTTATGAAAAACAGTTAAAGGCAAGCCCATCAACAAAGCAAATAACGGCATTAATATATAGCAATACCGTTCGGTGTAAAAAAGTGAAAAATGTGTAATAACAGCTATCCCTAAAATAAAACTAACCGCCAGCACACAATACTCTATAATCATTATCCGCTTATGCTCTCCATTACTCATAAAACCAGGCTTAACTTTAAAAACACATCTAAAAATTATTATTACGCAAATAAGAATACATAAAATAATCATTTCTATTTTTACTCGATTTGATAATATGCTTACCCAACGGTATAGTGTTCCCCAAAAACCCAAATCTGGTTTGTAATTATTTTCGCCAACTAAAATATTGGTTGTCTGAAGCCAAAAAGAAGGCCATGTAACCAGGAAAAGTAGCACACCCGTTATTGAACTTGTGCCCCAAATTAATAACTGTTTAAATTTTCTTTGATACAGTAACGCAATACATGTAGTTGCACATACAAAAAAAGCGTAAATTCCAAAATTATACTGAGTCATAAATCCAACATAGATTACAAGACCCACTAAAATCGAACAGTATTTTTTTTCTTCACCTATATTTTTCATCGCCAAATATGTCAATAGAACAGTTAGCATTGTTACAAATGCATACATTCTGATATATGTAACACAATCTAACCCCCCCAAGCTAAATCCATAGCAAAACACCACTATTGTTGATACCCATTTGCTTTGAAAAATGATATCAGCTGTTTTATATAGGAACAACATAATGAAATAATACGAAACCAGATTAATACCTAATCCAAACCATTTTGAGAACATCCCCGGAAAAAAAGAACATATTGTATGCAAGATAAAAAAATACAACGGCGGGGTCATGTCATCCGAACAATTTCTTGAAATAAAGCCATATGAAAATGCCTCTCCCCTATCCACTGTAATATAGCTGACAAGATCATCTGTTGTTATGATTTTATCAACAAGATTCCCATCAAAAACTTCTATCAGACTAAACCCCTTAGAACTATTTGCAAAGCCATAGGAATAATACTCGTCGACAAAATAACCCGACTTTATTACACAACAAAAAAAAGCAAATAGCACTGGAATTAGGCTTATTGCCCATGGAAATAAAATTTTAAATAACCTATTCTTATCAAGCTCCATTATATTTCCTCTTTAATTCTATAAACTCACAGCTACTAAATTTTAGCACATCCAAAAGAAAAATCAGTAAAAGCAAGTGTTCACCCAGCCTTCACCCTGACCGCCTCTGCCTTAAGCTCCCTTGCGTTTGCCATAACGGTATCCGTAATGCTGCCTCCGCCCAAAAGCCTTGCAAGCTCATTAAGAGCCTGTTCATCATCCAGCCTGCCTATGTTAGTCTCTGTCCTTCCATCCACTTCAGACTTTTCGATGCAGAAATGAGTATCTGCCATGGCTGCAATCTGTGGAAGATGCGTAATGCATATGGTCTGGTGCGATTTGGCAATGGCCGCCATCTTTTCGGATACCATCCATGCTGTTTTGCCGGATATACCGGTATCTATCTCATCAAAAATAAGTGTCCCTATCTCATCCTTGTCAGCCAGCACAGCTTTAAGGGCAAGCATGATACGCGACAACTCGCCGCCGCTGGCCACTTCAGACAAAGGCCTTTTCTTCTCCCCGGGATTAAGGGATATCATGAACCTGACATCATCATTTCCGTCACTTCCGTAGTTTTCCTTCTCCGTAACATCAATCGTAAATGACACCTTCAGGAAATTAAGGTCCGTAAGCACTACCGTTATCTCCTTCTCCAATGCGGTGCCCTGTTTCACACGCATATCATGGGCATTTTTGCAAAGTTTCCTAAGTTCCTGTTCAGCCTCATCCTTCTGCTTGCCCAGTTTTTCCAGAACAGCATCCAGATTTTTGTATTCTTCATACTCAGCCCTTCTCTTATCAAGGTATTCGGCTACCTTTTCGGTAGAGCCGCCGTACTTGGACATCAGATGATTAAGGACATCCATACGTTCCTCAGTCTCTTTGAACAGGGCCTCGTCAAACTCCGAATCCTCCATATAGTCATCCAGCTCCCTTGCCACCGTCCTAAGCATATCCTCACAGTCAGCAAGTTCCCCGGCAATATCCGAAAGCCCCTCGTCAAGTGCAAGTGCAGCATTTATATCATGGACAGCCCTTCCGGCATATTCCACTGCTCCCTCACCGTCCGGCGCAAGAGCCTCCCTTACCCTGGAAAGGATTTCAAACACAGCCCCGGAATTCTTCATCTTCCTGTATCTCTTCTCCAGCTCTTCCTCTTCTCCTGGAACGATATTTGCAGCCTCTATCTCATTTATCTCATATTCAGCCAGGCTAAGCTCCCTCTGTCTGGATGCATCATCAAAAGACAATTCCTCTATCCTGCTGCAGATGCTGTTATAGGCCGTATACGCCGTCTTTATCTCTGATAGGATCTTTTCCATGTCTGCGCCACAGTAAAGGTCTAAAAGCTCCTTCTGACGGCTTTCTTTAAGCAAAGACTGGTGCTCATGCTGGCCATGTATGTCTATAAGCAGTGACGAAAGTTCCCTCATCTGCTTTAATGTCACAGTCTCTCCGCAGACCTTTATCACAGACCTGCCCGGCTGTATCTTCCTGCTAAGTATTATAGTTCCATCCTCTTCTATGGGCATATCCAGCGCCTTTATGGCTGAAATCAGCTTTTCATCCTCCACATGGAAAACAAGCTCCGAAAAAGCATACTCTGCACCCTCGCGTATGATGTCACTGACAGCCTTTTCCCCAAGTGTCAACGCTATAGAACCGATGACCACTGACTTACCTGCACCGGTTTCGCCCGTAAGTATATTAAGCCCCTTTGTAAACTCCACATTAGCTTCTTTAATCAGGGCAAAATTCTTTACTGTTAAGCTTTCAAGCATTTATTTTTCCTCCGTCAAACCATCTTCTTGTGAAGTATCTGCAGGAATCCGTCGTCAGAAAGACGAATGATACGTGTCACCTGCCCGGAAGCGGTCACCTTGACCATGTCCCCTTCCTGCAGGACCACATGCTGATTGCCGTCGAAGCTGACACCGGTTGCCACCGGATGCCGCCCTTTCGGCAGTATGGAAACAGCTACCTCGTCATCTCCGGAAAAAATGACGCTTCTGTTATTTAAAAGATGTGCCGCCACAGGAGTCATCTGTATGAGCCTTGCATCAGGCTTTACTATGGCACCTCCGGCAGAAAGATTATATGCAGTCGAGCCTGTAGGGGTACTGATTATGATACCGTCAGCCAGGAAGTCACTAAGATATGATCCGTTTACGCTTATGCTGTATCCTGACAACATCATATCCCCTCGCCTGGATATCACCACGTCATTAAGGGCAATACCGCTCTCCACAATTTTCCCTTCCCTGTATACTGACCCCTGCAGCATCATGCGTTCTTCAATCTTTATATCATCCTCAAGCAGCCTCTTAAGAGCATTCTCCATATCCGCAGGCTCAACCTCCGCAAGGAAGCCCACAGCCCCCAGATTAAAGCCTATGATAGGCACGCCGCTCCCTATGGTGCGCTTCGCAGCCGACAGAACCGATCCATCGCCTCCGATCACTATGATAGCCTCTATCCCCTCAGTATCGATATCATCATCATCGCAAAGATCTAATAATGGCGTATTGATGCCTTCTATGCCGGCCTCTCCTGCCAGCCTTGCAATATCCCCGCGGATCTTCTTGCCCAGCTCTAAATTCTCATCCTTTATGCTGTTGGACAGTATACAAATATTCTTCACAGTTCACCTCATATCTGGTACGTCACCCAACGACAGCTGAAACTATGCAGTGTGTTAGTCTTCAAAATTCATCACAGTGTAAGTTCTTTGCCCGTCTGTATGCTAGGCAAAACGGTAGCAAGCGACTGAAGTTTTGCAAGTCCGTCGGCGGTGCGACGCGCCCCGCTTTATTAGGAGCCAAAGCACAGTCCGAATAGGACGCAGCAAAACGAAGGTAGCGAGTTCTAACCGACTCGTCGGTTAGAACCTCGTGTTATTGCGGCATACAGATGTGGCAAAGAACGCATCATTTGTCACTGAATTATTATAAGCTCTCATGTGCCCTGCTGACTATAGCGCTAATCATATCCTTGTCAAAGCCACCATTCTCACCCGCATTCTTCCGCAGGTACATCAAATACTCTATATTCCCTTCCGGTCCCCTCACCGGCGAGTATTCCAGACCGCACACAGCGAAACCTGCATCTGCTGCGAAACCGAAGACATTATTAATGACTTCCTCATGTACCTTCGGATCCCGCACCACACCCTTTTTACCGACCTTCTCACGGCCGGCCTCAAACTGCGGTTTAATAAGGCAGGCCATCTCACCGTCTTCCTTCAGAAGCGGGTATGCCACCGGAAGGATCTTTGAAAGAGAGATAAAGGAAACATCCACGGATGCGAAATCCACCGGCTCCTTTATCTGCTCATCCGTAACATAGCGGAAATTGGTCTTCTCCATGCAGACCACCCGTTCATCAGAACGAAGTTTCCATGCCAGCTGCCCGTATCCCACATCTATGGCATAGACCTTTGACGCACCGTTCTGCAGCATACAGTCGGTAAAACCGCCTGTGGATGCGCCTATATCCATGCATATACAATCATTCAAATCAATCGGAAATGATGCAAGGGCCTTTTCCAGCTTAAGCCCACCTCGGCTCACGTACTTTAAGCTACTGCCCCTTACCTCTATCTCAGCATCCTCAGGGAAGGTACTGCCGGCCTTGTCCTCGCGCTGCCCTGCCACAAAGACATTGCCTTCCATGATCATTATCTTCGCCTTTTCCCTCGAGGGTGCAAGCCCGTTTTTTACAAGAAGAACATCCAGTCTTTCTTTCATAGGGCCTCCACTATTTTCTCATAAACAGAGTCCGCATCTATCCCGCATTCCTTCTGCAGTGAAGGCACATCGCCATGGGAAACATACGCATCAGGAAGGGCAATATTGATAACCGGCTTTCTGTCCCCAATATCCGTTTTGCTGTCATACAGATATCCGAACCTTTCACCGAAGCCTCCGCAAAGCGCGTTCTCTTCAAGCGTGACAATAAGCTTATGCCCTTTATTTGCTATATTCACAAGCTCCGGATCTATGGGCTTTACAAACCTCACATTGACAAGGCTTGCCTTATGCCCGCTCTCTAAAAGTTTATTCCTGACCTCTACAGCAGTCTTAACCATTGAGCCTACTGCTAAAAGGCATATTTCCTCTTCTTCATAGATGACTTCACATTTGCCAAGCTCTATGGGGGCCCTGAATTCCCTAAGCCCATCATAGGCCTCTCCCCTTGGATAACGAAAAGCTATGGGATGCCCGAAATCCACCGAGAAATAAAGCATATCTGAAAGCTCCCATTTATTCTTGGGCGCCATGACTGTCATATTCGGAACGGTAGAAAGGTACGCCAGGTCAAATGCCCCATGATGGGTCTCACCATCGCTTCCTACCAGTCCTGCCCTGTCTACCGCAAAGGTAACAGGCAGATCCTGTATACAGACATCATGCAGTATCTGGTCATATGCCCTCTGCAGGAAGGATGAGTATATCGCAACTACAGGCTTTTTTCCTCCAGTTGAAAGCGCAGCTGCAAATGTCACAGCATGCTCCTCCGCTATGCCCACATCAAAGAACCTGTTAGGGTACATATTATGAAAACGCTTAAGCCCCGTGCCGTCCGGCATGGCCGCAGTGATGGCTACCACGTCGTCCCGTTTCTGTCCCATCTTGCACATCACCGTAGAAAATACATCAGTATAACCGGGCTTTTCCTTTACCTTTTTAGGGATTCCGGTCTCGATGTCAAAAGGTTCAGCACCATGAAATCTTGACGGATGCTTTTCAGCCGGCTGGTAGCCCTTGCCCTTCTCAGTGATTACATGGACAATTACAGCTCCCCTGACTTTCTTGGCTACTTCTATCAGACGGACCATTGCGTCCACATCATGGCCGTCCACCGGTCCCAGATACGTGATGCCCATATCCTCAAAAAGCATGTTCTTCACAAATAGGTTCTTCAGGGTGCTTTTTGCTGTACGGATAGACCTTACGGCGCCATACCTTTTCGCATCCATAAGCTTGTAGTACACATTATCCTTCAGATCAAGGTAATTGGAGCTGGTCCTTACCTTTGTCAGATAGTTGGACATGCCACCGACGTTCTCAGCTATAGACATATTGTTATCATTCAGAATGATAATAAAATTCTTCTTAAGGCGCTCGTTTGAAGCATTGTTAAGGCCTTCATAAGCCATTCCACCCGTCATGGAGCCATCACCGATTACAGATATAACCGTATAATCGTCACCATTCAGTTCACGAGCTGCCACTAATCCCAATCCCGCAGAAATAGAGGTAGATGAGTGTCCCGTATTAAAAGCATCGCAGTCGCTTTCCTTCCGCTTCGGGAATCCGCTCATTCCGCCATACTTCCTTAGGTTATCAAAGCCTTCGCGTCTGCCTGTAAGGAGCTTATGGGTATATGACTGGTGTCCCACATCCCACACTATCTTATCCTTCGGCAAGTCAACAGACAGGTGCAGTGCCATGGTAAGCTCCACTGCCCCCAGGTTGGATGCAAGATGACCTCCTGTATTACTGATATGTTCAATAAGAAATGACCTTATCTCTGCCGCAAGCTTTTCATAGTCCTCCGGTGAGATCTTCTTTATATCATTTTCTTTTTTTATCTTATCTAAAATCGGCATTACACATTCCTGCTTTGATCAATTATTTTCTTCTGTCCACAAGCGCATCGATAAGCTCTGTCAGAAACTCCTTGGCTAATGCAGCCGCATCATTGTCTGCAGAATCAATTCCGGCCACCAGATTATGTGCCTGTGCAGAAAGCCGTCTCTGTTCATTTTCTGCACCTTCCATTCCCAGGTACGCCAGATAGGTTTTCTTGCCATTCCGCTCATCACTTCCGGCAGGCTTGCCTATTTCTTCAGTTGTACCGGTGACATCCAGTATGTCATCCTGTATCTGAAAGGCAACCCCAAGGCACCTTGCTGCCTCGGCGAAAATATCCGCAGTCTGTCCATCTGCGCCTGCCAATACAGCACCGCATACCATAGATGCCTGTAACAAAGCAGATGTCTTATTTTCATAGACAAACAGAATATCTTCTTCTGACAGTTCCAGATTCTTTTCCTCAGCCTCCACATCAACCGCCTGGCCGCCTATCATACCATAGATTCCTGCCTTGGCAGCAAGTACTGTAAGTGCTTTAAGGATATTTGCATTATCATTAGTTGAGCCGGCAAAAGCTGTACTCTTTAGTGCTGTTTCAAATGCATAGTTTAAAAGTCCATCCCCTGCAAGCACCGCCATTCCCGCACCGTATTTAGCATGGGTTGACGCAATCCCCCGACGTATCAGGTCGTTATCCATTTCCGGCAGGTCATCATGTACAAGGGAATAATTATGTATCATTTCAATTGCCGCGCAGAAAGGTTCAACCAGTTCGCCATCTCCGCCGCACATCTCATATGCCGCCATCATGATTACGGGACGCAGCCTCTTTCCGCCGGCACCCACGCTATAGTCCATAGCCTCTATTACCGTAGACTGGGGACCGGCAATTTCCGGCAGGTAATTCCTTATGATATTTTCTGCCCGCTCTGTTCTTTTTTTAAGTTCAGCCTCAAAATCCATACAAACTCCAACCCTATTTATTCAAAATCAGCAGTACTGCCATCAGACATAAGTGCCTTTACCTTCTTTTCCACATCGTCGATTTCATCGGCGCAGGCTTTCAACCGTTTCACACTGTCCTCATACAACTTGAACGCCTCTTCTAATGGAAGATCCGTCTGTTCCATCTTTTTCAGGCTTTCCTCAACTGCTGCAAAATTCTCTTCTAATGTGATCTTTTTCTCTGCCATTGTCTTTCCCTCCGAGAAATTATGCTAACTGCACTTTCTTTGTCGATTTAACTTCCGTACTTATCTCACCGTCACTGACCCTTATTATCAGGTTCTTCCCTGCGCCGGTATCTTCTATGCTCTTCACCGGCTTATTCTCTCCGTTGGTAAGATATCCATAACCCCTGCTTATTTTCTCCAAGGGTGAAACTGCCTTTAGTCTTTCCTTTGTGACATCAAACCTGTGCCTGGAATTCTGCAACTGTTTCATGATCAATGTATCGACCTTATCCGGATATCTCTCATATCTCAAACGGCTTGCCTTAAGATGCTCTTCCATAAGAGAATCCACATCATCCCGCATTTCGCTGTGCCGTAGTTTCTTTTCAGCCAGAACAGCATCCATATTGCGGTCCAGCTCTTTTCTGTATCTTTCAGACTTTTCTTTAAAACTCTTCAGCATGTTTTCAGGAGACTGGCTGTCATTCTTGATAGACAATTCTTCATACTTGTGCTTTTTGTCCCTAAGCACTGCAAACATCTGCTGTATGAGCCTTGCCTCCAAATGCTCTGAATTCCTTTTTTCGGCCTTTATGCGCATGTCCATCTGCGAGTCCAGCCTGCCCTGCATATCCCTCCACTGACGGACAAGGGCATGATAGTCAAATACTGCAATCTCTGCCGCCGCTGATGGAGTCGGAGCCCTTAGGTCTGCCACATAGTCCGCTATAGTAGTGTCAGTCTCATGTCCTACCGCTGATATGATTGGTATGGAACAGTCAAATATGGCCTGTGCCACCTTTTCCTCGTTGAAAGCCCAGAGATCCTCTATGGAGCCGCCGCCCCTGCCTACTATCATCAGGTCCACGCCATGTCTTTCAAGGGCCTTTATGCCCTTTACAATGCTGTCCGCGGCCTGCTCCCCCTGAACAAGGGCAGGATAAAGGACTATCTGTATTCCCGGATATCGCCTTTTTGAAACATTTATTATGTCCCTTACTGCAGCTCCTGTGGGCGCAGTCACGACTCCGAGAGTCTTAACATACTTAGGGATAGGCTGCTTGTATTCCGGTGCAAATAAGCCACGTTCCGCAAGTTCTTTCTTAAGCTTTTCAAACTGTTCTGCAAGGTCACCGGCTCCGGCATTCTCTATTTTTTCCGCAATAAGCTGGTACCTGCCGGAAGGAGCATAAACATCTATCTTGCCGTATGCCACCACCTTCATGCCTTCTTCCAGCCGGAATTTAAGGCCTGAAGTCTTATTCTTAAACATTGCGGCCGCTATGATGGAATTCTCATCTTTGAGACTGAAATAAATATGGCCTGACCTGTGATAAGTGAGATTGCTGACCTCACCGCTCACCGCCACTGATCCGAGAAACGGATCACTTCTGAACATCTTTAAGATATAATTTGTTACCTGGGTAACTGTATACTTATTAACAGGCATACCTGTCTGCCTCACTTTACTGTCCTGCACCTATGGAAAACACAGCACCGGGGCAGGTTATGCAAACTTCGCCAGCACGCCGTTAATGAATTCTGGTGATTTCTCCTGTCCATATCTCTTGGCAAGCTCCACCGCTTCGTTTATGGCAATAGCACTGGATATGTTATCATCTTCCTTTATCTCGTATAAAGCTAACCTAAGTATCGTAAGCTCAACCTTGCCTATACGCTCTGTATTCCAACCAGTCATCTTCTCATTGAGCTGCCTGTCCAGCTCCGGCACAAGTTCCATAATGGAATGGAACTTTTCGGATACCTCTTTTCTGTCTTCCTCACTCAGAAGATCGGAAGTCTCTTCAGCCGGCTCCTCATCCCAGAGATCCGGTGCAATATCCTTGTCCTCAATATCCTCCTGCTGGAAAAAAAGATCTTCCTGCTCCGGCATATCTTCAGCATTATGAAATTCCGAACGGAAAAGCAGCATAAAGAGCCGCTTCCTTATGGCGTGTCTGCTCATTTCTTTCTTTTTCTTCTCTTTGCTGTATTTGTAGACTGTGAAGACTGGGGAAATTCAACAGATGCTATCCTGATATTAACATCAGCCACATCAAGCCCCGTCATTGTCTCAATGGCACTCTTAACCTTCTCCTGAACCTTCCTGCAGGTATCCGGAATCGGATAGCCGTAATCCAGAACAATGTAAAGATCCACAGTAACTGTATGATTAAGCACGCTGACTCTCACGCCCTTGGTAAGATTCTTCATTCCCACCATGCTCATGAGTTCATTCGTTATATTTCCGAACATTGAGGAAACACCCTCAACCTCTGCTGCTGCTAATGACGCAATGATCGCAACGACATCATTGGCAACTGCCACAGTGCCGGAACACTTTGTATCCACGCCCAGTTTTATGTTATTTGCATCCATAAAAACCTCCCTGATGCCTTAACAGAATCCTATACCAAACATTTACGGATTATACCAAATAATCACTTTTTTTTCAACTTAATGCGTCCGGCAAAAAAAATCTCCCCGAACTGTGCC
This sequence comes from Lachnospiraceae bacterium AB2028, assembly GCA_000621425.1. Classification (GTDB taxonomy): domain Bacteria; phylum Bacillota; class Clostridia; order Lachnospirales; family Lachnospiraceae; genus NK4A136. Next base: position 91,766 of record KK211275.1, on the reverse strand, counting down.
AGCAGTATAGCCGCAAAAACAATCACACAGCCGGCAATCTGACGCCCTGACATTTTCTCCCCCAACAAAAGCCAGCCGCCAAGCACACAGAAAACCGACTCAAAGCTCATTAAAAGCGATGCAAGTGTTGGATGCACATTCTTCTGTCCCACAATCTGAAGAGTATATGCAATACCGCAAGAAAAAAGTCCTGCGTAAAGTATGGATCCCCATGCATCAAATCCCCTAAATGACTCTGTCCATCCCTTACCGCACTCAAATATCGCCATAGGAATGGCGGTGAGGAGCCCGCACACAAGAAACTGTATGGCCGCCATCCTTACCCCGTCAACATCTGCCACAAACCTGTCAATAAGTATTATCTGTATTGCAAAGGAAAGTGCACTGAGCAGCAAGAGTATATCCTGCCAGGAAATCCCCGACACATCCGTCACGCTTAGCAGATATATGCCGCCCATGGTCATTGCTACAGCCGCCCAGATATGGGCCCCACACTTTTTCCCAAGGAATAAACCTATGACAGGAACAAGTATAAGATAGCAAGCTGTAAGAAAACCGGCCTTACCTGCACTCCTTCCGTATGTGATACCTAATTGCTGTAGATTCGTTGCAAGGAAAAGAACTATTCCTATAAGGCTGCCTGAAATGATAAGTTTCTTTTTTTCTTCTTTGCTTTCCGGTTTCTTACCATAGCCCAGCCGGTCAAGAAATGCTATCACCGGTACCAGTACTGCAGCGCCTATAATGTTGCGGATAGCATTAAAACTAAAAGGCCCGACAGCATCACCGCCGGTAGTCTGTGCTACAAAAGCAAAACCCCATATTGCTGCGGTCAGCAGCAACATGAGGGAATATTTAAGGTTCTTTGTCATAATTTTTTTAGTCCTTACGCTTCGAGTATCGCATTCAGGAAGTTTTTGGTCCTCTCTGCCTGCGGATTGGTAAATATCTCTTCAGGAGTACCTTCTTCAGCAATTATTCCGTCTGCCATAAAGAGTACCCTGTCGGCAACCTCCCTGGCAAAGCCCATCTCATGGGTAACACACAGCATGGTCATTCCTGATTCAGCCAGTTCCTTCATTACCTGGAGTACATCACCGACCAGCTCCGGGTCAAGCGCCGATGTAGGCTCGTCAAAAAGCATAATTTCCGGATTCATGGCAAGCGCCCTTGCTATGGCCACTCTCTGCTGCTGTCCGCCTGACAGACGGCTGGGATATTCGTCAGCCTTCTCAGAAAGACCAACCTTTTCAAGAAGATCCCTGGCCCTTTTTTCCACTTCATCCTTCTTTTCCTTTCTTACGATGACCGGTGCCTCACAGACATTCTGCAGAACCGTCTTATGAGGGAAAAGATTGAATCTCTGGAAAACCATTCCCATTTCCAGAAGGAGCTCCTGCTGCTTTTCACGGGGAAGCCGATCCACGGTGTGGTCGTTTTCCCTATGCAGAAACAGCTCATCCTTTATAAAGATCTTACCGCTTGTAATCTTTTCAAGCTGGTTAAGGGAACGAAGGAAAGTAGACTTACCAGCTCCGCTGGGGCCGATTATGCATATAACTTCGCCCTTCTTAACCTGGAGATTTATGTCCTTTAAAACCTCAAGCGTACCGAACCTTTTGCTTACATGATCTGTTTTAAGTATGTATTCGTAATTGTCACTCATGGTAACTGCCCCCTTACTCATACACCGAGAATTTCTTCTCGATCTTGTCAAAGATAAATCCGAAAAATGCGGTTATCACAAGATAAATTACAAGTGCCGGAATGAAAACCAGGTATGAACCTTCAGATGTCATGATATTCTTCGATATCGTGGTGATATCCATCAGCGATATGGCAAATACCAGCGACGCATCCTTAAGGACCATGATAAACTCGTTACTAACATTAGGTATCATACGCCTTACGGACTGGGGAATGATTATCCTGGTCATGGTCTGGAAATAATTCATTCCCAGTGCCTTTGCAGCCTCAAACTGCCCCTTGTCTATTGACTGGATGGCACTTCTTACTATCTCTGCACAATACGCGCCGGAATTCAGGCCGAAGGCTATTAAGGCGGCTGTAAAAGCACCTTTATACACAGCCTCTGCATCTGAGGCACTGAAGATATCACGCCATGCAAAACCGCATACTCCGGGAACCGTGAAATATACCACAAAGAGCTGTATCAGCAGCGGTGTTCCCCTGAAAAAGAAGATATATGCGCTAGCCAACCCCGACAGCCATTTTTTCTTGCTTATCTTTGCAAGGGCAAGGATCGTACCCAAGACCACACCGAATATTACGGTAAGTGTCGTAAGCAGTATCGTAAGTTTTGCACCATGCATTAGGTTCTCGCCGCAGCCCAGCATACGATAGGTATAATTCACCATCTGGCCGGTGACCTTCATCACACCCTCGTCCGCAGGATATACCTTGCCAACAAAGCCCACATATTTCTCGCTCATTACATTTGCGCCGGATGTAGAAAGCGACGCATAATTGATGATGAACAAGTCATTGTATGTGACAGTAACTCGCTTTCTGCTGCTGGACTCGTCTGCCTCTATCATCTTCTGCATCTCAGGAGATGTATGGGACATAAGCTCATCCTTGGCAGGCTTAAGTATTGCCAGCACTATGCATATGACCAGTATAACTGCCGCAGCGATCAGCTGCTTGGAATATTGTTTTAAAAACCCGGTTTTCATCGCTTAGGATCTTTCTCCAAATTAATGCTTATATTATTCTGCTGCAGCACCGAACCAGTAATCATATGTTTCCTGGATGTAGCCCTCTTCCTCAAGCTCAGCAAGTGCCTGGTTGATTGCTGCCTGAAGTGCCTCGTTTTCTTTACCCATTGCTATACCGAACTGCTCAGCCTCTGCTGTATCCTTATATGCGATAACGAAATCATCTGAGCTGTTGATGTATCCATCTGCAACAGTGCTGTCAACAACTACAGCGTCAACCTCACCGTTCTGGAGCTGTGTGAAACAGCTTGTAACCTTCTCGTTAGCAACGATCTGAATGTCGATAGTTCCTGTTGACTTGTAGTCGCTCATAAGTATGTCTGAAGTAGTCTCTTTCTGAAGTGCAACAGTCATGCCGTCGAGATCGTTGAAAGAGCTGATTGTCTTGTCATCGCCTGCAAGAAGAACTACAGACTGATAGTTGTTAATATAAGGTGTGGAGAAAAGCATTGTCTCCTGACGCTCAGGTGTAATGGTAACAGCAGAGCATACTACATCATAGTTAACATCGATACCTGCAAATATGCCATCCCATGCTGTATTGATGATGTTGACCTCAAGGCCAAGCTTGTCAGCAACTGCTGTGATGATATCAATGTCATATCCGATGGGTGTTGTTCCGTCATCTGCAAAATCCTCGAAGGGTGGGTATCCAACTTCACAGCCTACGGAAAGCACTCCGTCACTCATAAGTGTTACACCAGAAAGGTCAATAGCTGAAGCAGGAGTTTCCTGTGTATCAGTTTCTTCTGTTTCTGTACCCTCTGTTTCTGTAACTTCTGTTGAGTCTGTCTCTGTAGCCTCAATTTCTGTTGTCTCAGGAACATTCCCTGTACCTGTCTCTGATGTGCAAGCAACAAGTCCAAGTGTTGCTATAGATGCGCACATTAATGCCATAAATCTCTTTTTCATAATTTTCCTCCTCCATAGTTTGACAAACTATAAAACCAAAAATAAGGGAGCCAAACATACCGTCTGCTCCCTCGCAAAAACAATTGCAACTATATCAGATTCTGTTCATATCGTCAAGAATCTTCTAATACATGATTTATTGAAAAATAAAGATCAGTATGTTCTGGCTTTCGTTGGACGTATACTGGACAGATCCCACGCCCTCCGGAAGAAGGTCAAATACTCCGCTCTGGTTTACCAGCCTTTCATAAAAATTGTCAAAAGTCGCCCTATCGTCGAGCTTTATGGCGACATAACCATCACCGCTATTTTTAGCCTGCTTGAATACCGTCTTTAGTTTCTGCTCATTATATGCAGAATAATACAAGCCCTCCCTTACGTAGTAATTCGCATCAGTTGCAGTGCACTCCGGCATTTCTACCGGATTATCAGGAAAATGCGTTGACGCCATCTCCGCGTCAGAAACATTGAGAAAATCATAATTTACGTCTCTTATGTCAGAGCCTTCCCCCCAGGTGGCATCCAGATAATAATACTCTCCGTCTATGCTGACAAGATTCCATGCATGTCCCGTGCCGTCAAAGGTTCGACCGGTAACCATACAGCACTGTATTTTTTTTGAGTTCAGAAGATACTGTATTGCCTTGGCATATCCCTGGCATACGGATCTTCCATACACAAAAACGGAAAGTATATTCTGGTTATCCCTTGCATTCTTGTCATATTCCGTATTTTTTACTACGTAATCATATACATGCTTTACTTTTTCATACTGGGAAGAATAAGTAGAAAGCCCTCTGGTAGCATTTTCCACATATGCATCTATCTTAGGCTGCATTAATTCGCATTCAGTTTCCGTATATGTGTATTTGCCGGAAAAAACAAACACTTCCTTAAGGAATCCGCTGTAATGGCCATAGGAATACCCCTCAATCCAGTATATCTCCGGATGGTCACCGAATACGCAGAGAAAAGTATATTTTATCTCCTCAGTATTTGATGCATCTATCAGGACCTCGGAAGCATGCTTTTCTAAGATCATAAGAATCTCAGCATATAGTTCGTGGTACCTCGCATCCATATGGTCGTAATAATATTTTCCGACCTGGTCCTTGCACTTCTGGCTTATGGTGTCGGGAGTTATTCCCAAGGCTATACGGGCATCCTTCAGTGCCTCCATATCCGTATATTCACCGGTTGTTTCCTCTATTTCCGGTGCCTTGTAGTCTCCGGACGATGATACACCCTTCCCCGCCTCTGACAGGCTCTTTGCAGCATTCATACGTCCACAGCCATAAACAATGGCAAAGAACAGCACGCCCGCAACCAGCACGGACATTAACCTTATGAAGTTGTTATCATTCCCCGCTCTATGCATATTATCCATGCCGGCAAAAGCTGTTTTGAATTACCAGTCTTTGCCGAATTCCGTAAGCTTAAGTCCTTCGTTCCTGTCAAGTGTCATACCAATGCTCCACTCATTGATAAAGATAAGCAGCGGATTGCCTTTAAGATCCTGAATCTTTTTCATATCCGAGGTACCCGTAAGCTTTGCCACATCAACTTCATCCTTATTCTCAATCCATCTGATATACTCGTAAGGAAGCTGATCCATGCGGATTTCCACGTTGTACTCATTCTCAAGCCTGTATTTAAGGACTTCAAACTGCAACACACCAACAACGCCAACGATTATCTCCTCCATGCCGCTCTGCAACTCCTGGAATATCTGTATAGCACCTTCCTGGGCTATCTGGGTAATACCCTTTACAAACTGCTTTCTCTTCATGGTATCCACCTGTCTCACTCTTGCAAAATGCTCCGGTGCAAAGGTAGGGATCCCCTCATATTTCACATCCATGGAAGGCGCGCATACCGTATCTCCTATGGAAAAAATTCCCGGATCAAATACGCCTATTATGTCACCGCCATAAGCTTCATCAAGTATCTTTCTCTCATCAGCCATCAACTGCTGGGGCTGAAGCAGGCGCATAGTACGTCCGCCCTGCACATGCTTTACTTCCCTGTCCGCCTCAAATTTTCCGGAACATATACGCATAAACGCTATTCGGTCACGGTGTGCCTTATTCATATTAGCCTGTATCTTAAATACAAAGGCAGAAAAATCATTATCAACCGGATCGATGAGTTCTCCGTTGCTCTTTCTCGGGAGCGGAGTAGTCGTCATAGCCAGGAAGTGTTTCAAAAATATCTCAACACCGAAATTAGTCAGTGCGGATCCAAAGAATACCGGAGTCAGCTTTCCTTCCCTTACTTTCTCAAGTTCGAAGGCAGCACCGGCCATATCGATAAGCTCTATATCTTCATTAAGTTTATCATAGGCGGCCTCACCGATTTCATTCTTTACACTGTCATCATTTCCATCCCAGGGGATATGCCTTTCTTCGCCTTCCTTGGTTCCCTTCTGGGTATCGGAATAGGTTACTATATCCCGTTCTTCCCTTTCGTATATACCCTTGAAATTTTTACCTGAACCGATGGGCCAGTTCATTGGTACCGTCTCTATCCCCAGTTCCTTTTCTATCTCGTCCAAAAGATCAAGGGTCTCTCTGGCATCACGGTCCAGCTTGTTGATAAATGTAAAAATAGGTATACCGCGCATTCCGCAGACCTTGAAAAGTTTCCTGGTCTGGGGCTCCACGCCCTTTGACGCATCAATGACCATAACTGCAGAATCTGCCGCCATGAGCGTTCTGTAAGTATCCTCCGAGAAATCCTGGTGTCCAGGCGTATCAAGAATGTTTATGCAGTATCCGTCATACTCGAACTGCAAAACGGAACTGGTAACGGAAATACCTCTTTCCTTCTCTATCTCCATCCAGTCTGACACCGCATGTCTTGCAGTCGCCTTTCCCTTTACAGATCCTGCAAGGTTTATAGCACCTCCGTACAAGAGCAGTTTCTCCGTAAGTGTAGTCTTACCTGCATCCGGGTGCGATATTATCGCAAAAGTCCGTCTTCTGTTTATTTCATCCTTTAATGTTGCCATTTTTTCCTCCAACCACTTAACGGTTTATATCAGTATGGCAGCCGCTTGACTGCTGTATCGCGCACATTTAAAGGGGGCACCCGCTCAGGAACCCCCTTTAGTTTTTCCTCTAATATCTATTCTGTAACCTATTCTTCGTCATTGCCTCTTCTTCTACCGCCACTCTTTAAGAAATCAGGTATCACAGGCTGCTCTGACCTACGCTTAGGTCTTACAGTGTTGGTCACACGCGGAATATTTGTGGTACCGATGTTCTGTCGATCGGCTGCAACATCACCGGCAGGTGCACCTTCCTGAGGTGCAAAAGCACTTCTTACTGCATCACGGTTATATGCAGGTGCAGGATTAGCATCAGCAGGTGCTGAAGGCTGTACAGGACGAACCGCGCCCTGATTCTGTACAGGTCTCTGTACCCCAGGATCCCTGTCCTGTCCGACAGGTGCTGTAGCAGGCCTTATACCGCTACTGCGGAATGCCCCCCTATTGGAACGATATGTATCTGAACTCCTAAGTACTGTACTATGTGTATCATTAGGCTCATCTATACCAGTTGCAATAAGGATTGCAAAGCAGTTTCCATTTTCAAGATCCGCATCATCATCATTAACACCCCAGATGAAGTTGCAGTCATTTCCGGTAATACTCTCAATATACTCTGACGCATCACGTGCATTAAGCAGTGATACATTACCGAACATGCAAAGGATGATATCAGTTGCATGCTCCAAACTGGTTTCAAGCAAGGGGCTTTCAACTGCAGCCTTAACAGCCTTGATCATGCCATCCTCACCACTTCCTGCGCCGATACCAATGTGAGCTACGCCCTTATCCTTCATGACTGTGGTAACATCTGCAAAGTCAAGATTTACCAGTGAAACTTTATTAATAAGATCTGTGATACTTCTTACTGACTGTGTCAGAACTTCGTCAGCCTTATGGAACGCATCCCTTATGCTGGTATCTGCAGCAACTATCTGCAGAAGCTTTTCGTTAGGAATTACGATCATTGTATCTACGTTCTCGCGGAGCTTATCTATACCTGCCAAAGCATTCTGCATACGTTTCTTCTGCTCGAAAAGGAATGGCTTTGTAACAACGGCAACCGTAAGTGCGCCAATATTCTGCTTTGCGATACGTGCAACTACAGGTGCCGCACCGCTTCCGGTTCCGCCGCCCATACCTGCAGTAACGAATACCATGTCAGCGCCCTTCAGTGCCTCTTCTATCTCTTCAGCACTCTCCTCTGCAGCAGCCTCTCCAACCTCAGGCTTAGCTCCTGCACCAAGGCCCCTGGTTTCTTTCTCACCGAGCTGTATATGCTTATCAGCCTTACAGAGCACAAGTGCCTGCTTATCTGTATTTGCTCCTATGAAATCCACATCGCGGACTCCGTCTTCGATCATACGGTTAACCGCATTATTACCTGCACCGCCAACACCGACAACAATTATTTTTGCCAGCCTGTCTGTATCAGGATCAGAAATTTCGATAATGTTTCCCACTATATTTCCCTCCGCTTCACGTGAATTCTTTAGTCCGAACACCCGAACAAGTTAAATATTAACTTTTTTTAGTACTTTGCGCAACCGATATAAGGCATAAAATCACCCTATTTGAGCATACTTTGACTAAATCGGTCAATCTGTTTCCGTAACCTTAAAATAATACTTTTCGTTACCATTCTTGTAATTCTCAAGGTGAAGGACGCCGGTCTTTCCGGCCAATTCCCTCTTTTTTAGCAGCTTTGATGCCATCTGTATCTTCTCTGCCAACTGATCCCCTGATCCCAGACTCAACTTTATTCTGCCCACAGAAACGGTTATATGATAGGAAGAATCAAAATTAATCTCATCGGTATTCATACCATTTACTTCCAGTGCATGAGTAAGATCAAGTATAGTCTGAAAAACACTTTCGTTAGACACAGGAAGCGGCGCATACATATTAAAGCTGTCAAACTCCAGTCCGGTCACCAACGGCAATCCATCAGTAGGGATATCCGATGACTCCACCACTATTCCATCTTTGTCAAAATACATGTAGCTGTCCATGTAATTCACATATCCGGCAATCTGCTTTTCATGGACGGTAATCTTTATTGCATTGACGCTTACAACATTCACGTCAACAGTTTCAATAAAAGGAACATCCGTAAGACTCTTATCACGATACTTTAATGACAGCATCAGTGTGTTGTCGCCGAACCATCCTCGTTCCACCATATTGCGAATATCAGCAGCGGTATAATGTACATTACCTTCTACTGTCACATCACTGACTTTATACCTATTTGCCGCATATAAAGCTGCCGCCAGCAGCAGAAACAGTATGAGCAGCACAAACACTATGCGTTTTTTTACAGCAATCTTTTCGTCTAAATCCATCTTCCGTAAATCAAGCGATTCCGCAGTTATGCATTATTATCCCTTGCTACCCTGAACACCATTCCCATCTCCATCATGAGGAAAAGCACTGATGATCCACCGTAGCTTATAAATGGCAGGCTCACTCCGGTATTAGGCATTATCGCAGTAACGACCATTACATTTAGTATAACCTGTATGGCTATATGTGCCATTACCCCAATCACCAGCATCTTACCGTAAACATTATCTATTCTCCAGGCTATAGCCCCCATAATGACTATGAGTGCCGCAAAAGCCATGAGCAGAAGCGCTGCACCCACCAACCCCGTCTCCTCACATATAACAGAAAAAATCATATCATTGTGAACCTCCGGGATAGTACCAAGTTTCTGTATGCTGCGTCCTATTCCCTTTCCCGTAAGTCCACCGGAGCCAATAGCATACAACGCCTGCAGTGGCTGGTAGCCGCCTTCCCTAAGATGCTCCTCCGGATGGAGCCACACAAGCACCCTCTTCCAGCGGTAACTCATATCATCAGTGTATGTCATATTCTCCGCATGTCTTATCACGGCCCATACTCCGGCCGCCCCAAAAGCTACTGCCACCAGATGAAATTTAATATCGCTTGATGCTACAAACCCAAGAGCTGCAGCAATACCCATTATTATGATAGCACTGGAAAGATTATCTGTTATTACATAAACCAGTCCTGCAAGAATCACAGGAACAACCATGAAAACCACGTAACCTGCAAAACTATCACATATTTTCGGATAATCCGCTACAAGGGCTGCCAGAAAAATGATCACCGCAATCTTTACGATTTCTGCCGGTTGTACGGAAAGTCCAGCAATCTGGAACCACCTGGTAGCACCGTTTCTGGTGATACCGAAGAATAACAACATTATTACGGAACATGCCGCAGCCGCAACGATAATGAACCTTGGCAGCTTTTTCCTTGCCAAAGCTATGGCAAATCCTCCCAGCCTACTGCAAATCAACAGTATAACACCAGCTCCCACTATTTCAGCAAGGATCTGTCTTTTCAGAAATTCATAGATATCCTCCGAATCTCCCACACCGCCGCTATATGCACTGGACGAAAAAATCATGAACAGCCCCCATATCAACAGTCCCGTCATCACAAGAGCAAGAGGTAACACTAAGGAATAACCTCTGCGTTTTTTCCCCTTGCTGCCGTTTTCCGGATTTGTCGGCATCTTTTTTGTTTTACTGATTGCTGTCGCTGTTCTTCCCATTATTCACTATCTATAATTTATTTCAGATCATTTACCAATGACTTGAATATACGTCCACGTTCTTCATAATCCTTAAACATCCCCCAGCTTGCACAAGCAGGAGATAAAAGAACCGCCTCACCGGGATTAGCCACCTCAGCAGCCTTCTTTACCGCTTCCTCCAGTGAGTTAACAAGTATATAGTCATTAAAGCCGTGCTTTGCTGCACATTCGGCAATCTTAGTCTTTGTTTGTCCCAGAAGTATAAGCTTGGAAACCTTTCCATCAAAAGCCTCTATCCACTCATCATAGGTATTCTGCTTATCATAGCCGCCACCTATAAGGACAGTTCGTCTGTTCATAGCCTGTATAGCCTTTATGGCAGCATCAGGATTTGTTCCCTTTGAGTCATTGTAATAAACCACATCCTTAAAGCTACGCACATACTCTATACGATGCTCTACAGCCTTGAAGTTCTTTATGGTCTCTATGATGCTGTCCATAGGAATCCCTGCAGCCTCTGACATAAGTATCGCAGCCATTACATTCTCGGCATTGTGCTTGCCTAACAGTTTCATCTCATTTACATTCATGAGTCTGTTCTTCTGTCCGCCGCTTACTCTTATTATGTCTCCATCCTGCAGAAAACACCCCTCCTCCACTTCACACTCGGAAGAGAACCACAGAACCCTTGCCGAACACCGGCTGCCAAAATCCTTAGTATAAGGATCACTGTAATTCAGTACACAGAAATCCTCTCCTGTCTGGTTCTTCGCAATAAGTTCCTTGCATGCAACATAATTTTCCATGGTATGGTGCCTGTTCAGGTGGTCGGGCGTAATGTTGAGAATTGCAGAAACCTGTGGATGGAACTCATGGATAGTCTCCAACTGAAAACTCGAGATCTCAGCCACAGTCACATCCTTATCCCTGGTAAAAACCGCCGCATCAGTGTATGGATTACCAATATTACCTACTATCTTAGCTCCGCCGTAATAGTCCTTTACTATCTGGCCTGTAAGGGCAGTTGTAGTGGTCTTGCCGTTTGTACCGGTTATGGCTATGAGCCGCCCCTTCGAGCAGGAGTATGCCAGCTCTATCTCACCGGAAATGTACATCCCCCTATTCCTGAAACGGTCAACCAAGGGCGTATCTAAAGGTACTCCCGGACTCATTACCACCATTTCCGCACCTTCTAAATCCATATCTGACAGATTGTCTTTTTTGATAGCAATTTCCCCTGCAGCCTTCATGGCATATGCAGTACTCTTCTTTGCTATATCCCTGCTGGTGGCATATTTTGCATCAGGCCCCGGCTTGATGTTTAAAAGCGCATATCTCGTCATAGCAGATATGAGCTTGCCATGCACTTTTTCCTCATCAAGGAAACTGTTTTCATCAAATATCACAGGATCAGCACCATTAGCCTTAAGCATGGCTGCTGCCGCTATTCCGCTCTTACCAGCTCCAACTACGATTACCTTTTTCCCCTTTAATTCCATGATAATCCTCCGTTTATCGTAACTGTTCAGCCCCCTCAGGTTTTCCAGTTGCTCTATGTCTTCATTCGCCTTCCAGCGTGACATCCTCGTCAAGCGGTTCTATCTCAATATACGAATCCTCATCATAGTATTCTTCTTCAGCTTCATTTTCAGATGTACTGTCCGCATCTGCCTCATTATCCGATACGGTATGGTAGAGAGTCGCAGTATCCGGAAGATTCTGCTCATCTATCATTTCCTGAGTCACAAGTTCAGTGCGCGGTATGTTCAAATAAGGCAGCACCTGGTTAAGTATATCCCTGCAGATAAGGCACGCATAGTGGGTACCATGTTCCTGAGAATAAGTATTCGGCCTGTCGATAACAACATATATCGCTATCTGCGGATCTGCAGCCGGTGCAAAGCCCATAAACGAAACCGTATAGTCGACCTTTCCCTTACCAGAGTGTTCAGCAGTACCGGTCTTTCCGCCGATGCGGTAACCTGCAGGCTGAGCCGCTGTACCCGTACCCTCATCAACAACACCGGTGCAGTAATCAATCATCAGATCCGATACTTCCTTTGAAACTACCTGACGCACCACTACAGGTTCAATATTCTTTAAGGTACTTCCGTCATCATTAAGTACGCTCCTTACCATATGAGGCTGATAAAGATAGCCACCGTTAACCAAACTTGCAAACGCAGTCACTGTCTCTATCATTGTAACATTATACCCCTGACCGAAGGTAGATGTCATTAATTCCGTTACACCCATGGTTCTTTCATTGAAAACCAGCGAACTTGTAACCATCTCACCTTCCAGGTCTATATTGGTCTTGAGACCGAAACCGAAGTTCCTGTTGTACTCCAGGAATTTTTCCTTGCCTATAAGCTGCCCCATCTTCATAAGTGAAACATTGCAGGATTTCTCAAGTGCCTGCTTTACCGTTAAGGTTCCATCACCATATCGGTTATGGCACCTTATGGTTACTGCGCTGTTTCCGTCACCGAATTTAAGATATCCGCCGCAGTCATATGTATCCCCATCATGAATAGCACCGATATCAAGTCCTGTAGCCACAGTAAAGGTCTTGCAGACCGAACCCGGCTCATAGGACTCCTGGATACAGAAATTCTTCCAGAGTTCTGCCGATACAGCATCAGATATGGCATCATCTTCCGAAACCGAATATTTTTCTGACGCATGAGCTTTCATCATGCTTACAGTTTCCTCGGAATACATCGAAAGATCCTTGGGATCATTAGGATCATAATAAGGATAACTTGCCATTGCAAGCACCTCGCCTGTATGAACATCCATTATGATAACTCCCGTATTCTCGGAACCCATTTCATTTTCACGGAACTCGTTGGCATGTTCCTCGTTATAATCTTTTATAACTTTTTCACACACCTGCTGAACATATGCATCCAGTGTAGTCACAAGGGTAGCTCCGTTTTCAGCCGGTATAACAGTTCTCTCCAAAGCATTCTCGTCTGTGAGATAACCGTATTCCCTGCCGTTATTGCCGCAAAGGGTAGTTTCATAATATCCTTCCAGACCATAACGCCCCACCGAATCACTGACGTAGCCTAACACATCAGATGCCAAACTGCCATTAGGATAATTTCTCTTGTAGTATGGTTCAAAGCTGATGACTGCCTCATTGATAAGATCTGCAGAATTGACCTTCACACCGTTCATTGAAGCCGATGCACGGGCATTTTTATTTTCATTCTTTATATATTCTTCGAAATTGGTCTTTTCCGTATAGGAAACTTCTCGAACTATAACTTTATACTGATCTGTAGGATTATCTTCCATAAAATCTTTCAGATCCGACTCTGAGACACCAAAGCAGTCGTGTATAGCATCCAGTGTGGTATCAAGATTTTTCTTTTTTTCCTCACCTTCAAGTGCCTGTTTTGCGTTGAATATAACTTTATAAACCTTTTCTGACTGGGCCAATATCAGGCCGTTCCGATCTTTTATTGCCCCCCTTTTAAAAGGGATATCCGTTGAAGTATACTGCTGCTGGGATAAAACCTGTCTGGTATATTCGTCGCCTTTTTCCTGCATGATCATGGCGACCTTTACCACCAAAATAACAAAAAACAGCATGCTGACTGCTGTTAATGCTATCATTTTTCTGTCTGTTTTCCTTTTATAAGCGGCCGCCTCATCACGGCGCATCCTTGATGACATCAGCAGGTTTTTCAAATAATCACTGCTGTTTCCTGCATTATTCTTTTTTCTTCTCTTGTTCCCTGAACGTCCTGACATATGTTTTCTTACTCTTGCATACTAAATTAATACTGATATATAGCTTTCCCATCCTAACGCGGGGTCACATCAGCATATTGTTCAACATAATCATTAATATCAGATGAATAAGTAACCATCTGACCCTCTCCCGGAAGTTTCATTCCAAGCTCAACGGTAGCTATCCTGCGGACTTCCTCCATGTTTATATCATTCTGGATAGCCTCTTCCACATTATCATTATCATCTTTTATTTTCTCATATTCGGCATATGCCTGGGTATATTTATTCCTGGCAACTGCTATCTCCGACATCAGACGGATGGAATATACAAATCCGGATACAAGTATAACAAACATCAGGACAAGAAGCATCCAATTTGTTACAGAAAGACCGGGCTGCTTTTCCGATGCGCCGCCTTCCCATACATTTCTTTCCAGGACTTCCCTTTCCAGTTCCCTTGCTGCACTTCCATGTACATAATCAGTTCTTCTCATTTACTCTTTCCTCTCAAATATCCTGAGTTTTGCAGGCTTTGACCTGCGATTCTTTTCCAGTTCTTCTTCGCTTGCGGTTACAGGGTGTCTGGTTACCGTTCTTCCTCTTGATACCTTACCGCATACACATTTAGGAAATGATGGTGGGCAGGTACATGGATTTTCTGCTGTCTTGAATGCGTTTTTTACAATTCTGTCTTCAAGTGACTGAAAACTGATTATCAACAATCTGCCTTCAGGCCTTAAAAAATCTATCATTCCGTCTATTGAACTCTTTAACACATCCAGTTCTTTGTTACACTCTATCCGCAGAGCCTGAAAAGTCCGTTTGGACGGATGTCCATTTTCCGAAAGCATCTTGGCCGGTATCGAAGCTTTAATAATCTCGTTAAGCTCAAAGGTTGTACCTAAAGGTTCCTTTTCCCTTGCCTTTACAATATTCGATGCTATCCGGTCAGCGAATCTTTCTTCACCGTACTCCCTGAGTATCCGGGAAAGTTCGTTTTTACTGTAAGTATTTACTATATCGTATGCTGAGAGGGCATTTTCACGATTCATTCTCATATCCAGCGGAGCATCCGCATTATACGAAAATCCTCTCTCCGGATTATCCAGCTGATAGGAAGAAACTCCTATATCCAGCAGTATGCCGTCAACTCCTTCTATCCCCATCCCCTGCAATACGCTTACCGCATTAACATAATTGTCATGGATGAAAACAACCCTGTCTCCGTATTCCTTAAGCCTCTCCTTAGCTGCCGCAAGTGCTTCACTGTCCTGATCGAAACAGTATAACCTGCCCTTTTCATTAAGCCGCTTTGCTATTTCCGATGAATGGCCTCCGCCGCCCACAGTACCATCAACATATATTCCATCAGGTTTTATATTCAGCCCGTCGATCACTTCTTTTAAAAGGACCGGAATATGATAAAAATCCACTTCAGACATCCATACACCATTTTATTTAGATTGCAGTGAACACTACCCTGTTCTGCCGACCAGCTGCCGTATCAGAATGAGAGATCCGTGACAAGTCCTGTTTCCTCGGCAAATGCCGCAATTTCTTCAGGTCCGGAATTGCTTTCTTCAAATAATCTGCTGTTCCATATTTCAATCCTGTTTGTGGTACCACAGATCAGCACTTCTTTATCAAGCTCTGCATAAGCCCTTAATGACGGCGGCAGTAGAATGCGCCCCTGCTTATCCGTTTCTCCGTCTATCGCGCTGGCACTGAAATGTCTCTGCAGCTTTCTTGTGACAGGATTCAGAACAGACATGCCGCGCAATTTATATTCCAGTTTATTCCAGCTTTCCGCATCCAGTACCCAAAGACATCTATCCAGTCCTTTAGTAATGACAAAACCACACCCCAGCTGTTCCCTAAACTTAGCCGGGATTATAAGTCTTCCTTTTTCATCAATTGTATGGACAAAATCGCTTTTATACACGGATTTTCACCATATTTCGCCAAAATTCGCCACAATCTGCTATTTTTCACCATTTTTCACCACATTTCCTATTTTAATCCCCATTTGTTTTTTTTTCAAGACAAAATTAATAAAAAAAAACCGTTCTCCCCTAAGGGAAAACGGTGATCTCTATTACCCGGACTATATTTTACTTTGAATGTGTTACTATACCTTCGGATTTATGAACTCAAATCCCAGCATGGTTATGTCATCGAACTGGTCCGCATCCTGCTTGAACTCATTTATGCTTTCAGAAATAACTGGCAGTGTTTCCGTAACGCTCTTATCCTTTACGCTATTCAGCACATCAAGCATCCTGTCTGTTCCATACTGTTCCTCTGAATTGTTTATGGCTTCAGGTACACCATCGGTATAAACGAATATACGGTCTCCATGATGGAGCTGCATTTCATACGGTGCCGCCTTTATTCCGGGAAAAGCAGCAAGGGGCATGGTATGCTTATCCTTTATCAATTCATAATCCCCGCCAGCCCTTTTTATCACAGGATATTCATGTCCTGCATTCGCACAGCGCATCCGCCCGGTCACCATGTCTACGATTCCGATCCACACCGTGACAAACATTTCCGCATCATTGCCTTCGCACAGGGCATCATTTGCCTTTGATATGACCTCTTCAGGGGTACAGCCCGACTTCGCATAGCTTCTTATGGCAGTCTTGCTACGCATCATGAACAGCGCTGCAGGAATTCCTTTGCCTGAAACATCCGCAATAACAAGGGCGATATTGTCCCTGTCAACGAAGAAGAAATCATAAAAATCCCCACCTACTTCTTTTGCAGGCTTCATAGTTGCAAACAGTTCCAGATCCTCCCTGTCCGGGAATTTAAATACCTGCGGCAGCGCAGATGCCTGGATGGTCTGTGCAAGGATAAGCTCCTGCTCTATCCTCTTTTCCGCAGCATCTATATATCCCTTTAGCGCCACAACGGTCTGGTTGATGTCATCAGACAGCGACGCAAATTCCGAAGAATTCCTTACAGATACCACCTCGTTCAAATTTCCGTTGGTTATCTTTCCAAGGGATTCATTGATCATCCTTATGTTATTAACAACAATCTGATTTACAAGGAATGCTATAAGCACATAGATGACTGCGAACAAAAGCACATCAGCAAGAGCCATCTCGTATGCCTGCGCATTTCTGTACCAGTACACTTCACTGATGCTCATCGCAGTGACAAGGAGCGTATTAACATCCAGCCGGTCTGCATAAACCATTGACCTTACGCCCCTAAACTCCTCTTTACAAACATAGCCCAGGTTTCCTACTATCTGCTCATACTCATCTTCAGGAATTACTTCTCCCTGGTCCACACCCTTTAGTATACGCCTGTTAGGGCCGATAATGCAGTACGATACCGTGCTGTCAGCCCTGAGATCCTTTTCACCAGCCAAATAATTATCACGGATTGTTTCAAAGTTTTCCGTCAGCATCAGCCGGCAGTCCTGGTCAGCAGAACGGGTCTGGAGAACAAAGGAGAACAGAAAGCTCCCAAGAATTACAACCGAAACCACAAGGAAAAGATATCGCTGGAATTTCTGTGACAGAGATTCACTTTCCTCATCAACCTTCCTGAAGGGATTGCGCCATTCACCAGTGAAAATCTGGAGCACTCCGGAAGATACCGCCATACCTAAACCCGTAAACAGGATCATAGGTATAGCACAGGTACTTACCACAAGGAATGCCATCTTCATGTCATCACGGTGGGTAATGAATACCACATACATATGGAACACTTCCATTACCGCGCCCATGAAAAAAGCATAGAACGGTGACGGCTTCCGGCCCTTGAACATCTTGCGGTTCATAGCCATGGCCACAAAACCTGCCAGACAGGTCGAAACACTGCAGGCCACCCTCGTATATGAACCTACCCCGAAATATGTTCCCGCAATATATCTTTCAATTCCGCCCATAAGACCGGCGATAATGCCTGAAACAGGTGAAAAGAACAGACCTGCTGCAAGGGGACCGATATCCCTCACATTAATGACCATATTGTCGAAAGATATGCCATAATGAGTGGACAGGATGGAACTGATACCAAAAACAATACCGATCAGCACCTTTCCAACCAGCCCAAGCTTTTTATCCTTCGTCAGGTACCACACTGCCACCGTAAGCAAAACATACAGTGACGTGACACCTGTCATTTGTAAGACCATCAAAAACATAAACTTGCCTTCGTATTTTTTAACGTCAAATTGACCCCTTGCTTATGATATCCAAGGGATCATTCTTTTGCTTTTTTTATTCTAATGTGAGTATATCTGCAAATCCGGTAACTTCAAAAATTTCCTTAACGCTCTCGGAAACATTCTTTACTACCATACTGCCCTGCTTCGACATGGTCTTATGTGTAGAAAGGAATACACGAAGTCCGGCAGAGGAAACATATTCAACTTCCGCAATATCCAGCACAAGCTTCTGTACACCGTCAAGGCTATCCTTTATCTCTCCCTCAAGTGTCGGTGCCGTTGTGGTATCGATCCTTCCAGATACACTGATAACCAGTTCGCTCCCATTAAGTTCCTTGTTTACTGTCATACCCTTCTCCTCCGTTTTTTGTAACTGTTTATACAACATTTTATTATATCATATCCCATACCGCTAAAAGCTTATTTTTATTCATAATACGATTTTTTTACGCCGCTTCGTCCAGTTCGTACTCTTCAACCATTTCATCATACCTGCCTATGGCATCATCGAAACGCTGCATTACATCCTCTGCTTTGTACATCCCGTTTTCATCAGCCTCTAACCCCTGCAGTTTCAGGCTGTAGATTGCCGGCGGATTATCATTACCAAGAAGCGACATGCTGCGGAGCTGATCCGTCTTTTGATACACCAGATCCAGGCTCATCAGGTCCTCCCCTGCAGGATTTTTCCATCTGCAGATGACAAGCTTTGCGCCGATGGGTGTTTTTTTCTCTATGGTTCCCGGAAGGCTGTATTCCTCTACCTCCAACGCTGACAGGACACTTGCCAGGTTGGAATCATGGCCGCATAAAAAAGTGAATTTCCTGCCATTCGTATTGAATTCATTATCAATCTCTTCAAGAAGGGGATGGGCCACATTAACAGCGACTGACGGTGCGGTAAAAAGCACATCACCGTACACATCCTTTATCTCAGATATAGCCTCCCATTCTGACTGCGAAAGGTTATGTCCAAAGGCCGCCTTTTCATCATCCGGCTCTTCATAATACTGCAGAACCAGGGCATCGCTTACCTGACACGCTAACTTTAATGAGCCGCTGACAGCAGGCTCCTTTCCCTCTTCGAATGTAAATTCTGAGTCACCCGTTAAGAACCCCGTGAAAACACCGTTTTTGTAATCATCAGACTCCTCCGCGTCAATTACGTCCTCAAGCAATGCATAATTGTCGCTAAGCTCTGCAATCACAGAATCGAAATTTTCATGGATTTCTCCCTCTGCGTCTGCCATATATTCATCAGACATATATGTAAAAACCGGATTGAACACAGGATCCATCGTATCAAACTCTGAATGGTATTCCACTTCCATATTTGAAACCGGCAGAAGGCCAGCCACAAAAAAACGGGCGGTTGCAATGGTCCGCTGCTTCGAATTTGCATATATGCGGACTTTCTCCGCCGAAGGCTGGTAGTTTTGGGGAAACAGCCCCTCAGCTTCAAGCCATTTCCTGAAATACTGCCCCATCTCATTTTCAAGGTTGCCTCCCCTTATGGACAGCTGACTTGCTTCCGCAGACCAGGCAAACCACTCATGGGGAGTGATGGTATCCAGTGTCGAGCCTTCACCTGACAGCGGTGCACGGATATTGTGCCTACTTAAGACCACAACCTGTTCAAGTGAATAACCGTCACGTGAAAGTGTTGCCCTTAAGTTTTCTTCCTCTGCCTCAACATATTCCTGTTCACTTTCAGCTGAGTCTGCAGTATAGTCACTGAACTGGACAACATTGTTTTCCGCAACATCATTAAGTTCCATTTCCGTGTACTGCTCATCAGCCTTGGTTATCTCATCAGGATAAATCTTTAAGAAATCATTCTTCATTGAGATGGGCACATATCCCTGCTCAATATAGGCTGCTGATTTTTCTTCCCAGTCCTGTGTCCCCCACTCCCTCACATCATCATCAGCCACAACCATATAAGCCTCAGAAGGATAAGGGTTTCTATCATCAAGGGCATAGTTCATCATGCTGGTATCACTGCCACTGTTACCGAAAGCAAGCACGGGCATCTTTCCGATTTCCCTCTCTATCCAGATGGTTTTGTTGGCATTTAAATTCTTCTGTATGAATTCGCCCGTAAATACCAGTTCGTCGCCATCAGCATATTTATAATCCATATTTGAAGGGATATCCTCATTGCCCCTTACTTTCACCTCGAATTCAGTCCCTATCACATGGCTAGGAGAAACATATTCACTGATGGGTGAGTTGGCAACTATGGCCCTTGTGGTCGTACGCTCGGTTCCGCTGACTACATATATCGTAAAGTCATTGTCGTAGAGATACTTCACTACCTCTACCATGGGCAGGTAGAAGCCGTCAATATACCGCATATTATTAAAGCTATCAGTCTCCTTCTGGCCGAATTCTACGGCATAGTCATAAAGCTCCTGTACGGTCATGCCTGCGTAAGCCTTAGCAAAATTCCTTGCCAGCTCCTCCCCTGCAGTGTATCCGGGCTTTATCTCTGCTGCCGCTGCCTTCAGGTCATCCGATACCCTTTCCGGATGATCAACAAGGCAATAGTTTATGAACATCATTGTGTCATAATAGGTGTAATAGGTCTCACAGGTAAGAGTACCGTCCATATCAAATACTGCTATGCGGTCCTCTACAGGGATAAAGTTTTCCGTATCCTTTTCATCCGTAACTTTGGCCACATAGTTCCTTAGGCTGTCCGCAGCTGCGGAATCAGCCGTCCAGTATTCTGAAAGCGGTGCCGGTTCATTTTTGCCACATCCGGCTATTCCGGTAAATCCGGCCATCATAGCTATTACGAGAATCAATGATAATAAAACTTTACCTTGGCTCGTCTTATTCTTTTTCTTATTCATTTTCTGGTTCCCTTTTCTTTTATACCGCCACTGATCTGACAGCAGCATAATACCTTATTACTCTTTTTTTCCTTCAGGATGATTCAGCGTCCGCACAAGCTTCCAGCAATACAGTCCAAAGAGCACAAGGGCAAAACCTATACCCGCAGGATATCCGACAGAAGAAGACAGTCCCAGCCCCTCATCAGCCATAAGTATATATGTCAAGCTGACAGCTGACATGAAAGATGCCGGCAGTGCAGTCATTAGGCTAAGCCACGCCTTCTTCGCATTTTTCAGCAGATATACCGTTGCAACCCAGAGTGCGATCATAGCAAGGGTCTGGTTGCTCCAGGAGAAATATCTCCAGAGCACATTGAAATCAAGCTGAGTAAGAACAGCTCCCAGTCCCAGCAGAGGGATAGTTATGATGAGACGGTTACGTATCTGTTTCTGATCAAGCTTTGTCATTTCCGCCAGAATAAGCCTAGCTGAACGGAAGGCCGTATCTCCGGATGTAATAGGACATGCTATTACGCCTACAATTGCCAGGACTCCGCCTACTAATCCCAGCATGCCTGTTGAAATATCATAGACAACCCCTGACTGTCCCATTTCAGCTATTGCATTACTTAGACCGCCTGTAGCTCCGTAAAAAGCAACTCCCCCTGCTGCCCATATCAGGGCTATGACAGACTCCGTCAGCATAGCCGCATAGAAGACCTTTCGTCCCTGCTTTTCTGAAGTAATACATTTACTCATAAGCGGCGACTGGGTAGCATGGAAACCTGATATCGCACCGCAGGCCACTGTCACGAACATGAATGGCCAGATGGGAAGATTGTCAGGATGAAGATCCTGCAGAGTTATCTCCGGAATATGATAGCCTCCGACAACAGTTCCACCGAGTATGCCTACTGCCATAACGATAAGGATCACGCCGAAGACAGGATATAGCCTGCCTATTATCTTGTCTATTGGAAGCAGGGTAGCCAGGATGTAGTACAAAAGTATCACTACTATCCAGAAACCTGTTCCCAGTGCTTCCGGAGTAAGCCTTGCAAGAAGAGCAGCCGGAGAATTAACAAACACAGTTCCTGTAAGTAACAGAAGCAGTACCGAAAAGCCTCTCATGAACCACTTTGCTGCCTTCCCCAGGTATATGCCGCTCAGTTCTGCAATAGACGCTCCGTCATGCCGCTCGGATATCATTCCGCACATATAATCATGAACACCGCCCCCAAGCACGGATCCGAATATTATCCAAAGGAAAACCACCGGGCCAAAGCATGCTCCCATGATTGCACCAAAGATAGGGCCTGTGCCGGCAATATTAAGGAGCTGTACTAAAAACGCCTTCCATGTCGGCATGGGAATAAAGTCTACCCCATCCTGTTTTGTATAAGCAGGTGTTTTTCTGTCGTCAGGAGCAAACACCTTTTCAACAAAACTGCCATAAAATATATATCCCAATATAAGTACTGCAAATGAAAGAATTAAAGATACCATTTTCTTATTCCACCCGCTCCAGTGTAGCAGAATTCATACCGGCCTCACGCATAAGATCCCTCATAGCCTTTGCGTACATTTCACCGTGAAAACCCTGATACCAGTTGATATAAAAGAATCCGCCTACTTCTATGGCCTGTGCCATCATGCCTTTTTCCTGCATAGCCTTATTATTATATCATAGTCGGCCCCGACACTATATCAAAATCCATAAAATAAAAAAGAAGGACAAAGTCCTTCCCATACCCTATATCATGAACAGACTGCCCCTGCCGCATATAAACAAAAGCGCAGAAATCTGCATTATCAGGTGTATTTTTTCATGATCTCCAGGAAAGCCTTTGTATTGCCTTCTATATCGCCTGCAAACACCGCTGATCCTGCAACAAGGACATTTGCTCCGGCCTCAATTATGCTGGCAGCATTTCCAAGCTTTACGCCGCCGTCTACAGCAATATTAAATTCCAGGCCATCCTCTTTTTCATACTGGCGAAGAACCGGCAGCTTATCCACACATTCAGGTATAAGGCTCTGCTCACCAAAGCCCGGCTTAACGGTCATCACTATCACATGGTCAGCATAGGGAAGCATATCCCTTATCATGGCAGGATTAGTCTCAGGGCTTATGGCAATGCCTGATTTTTTCCCGCACTCCCTTATCTGAAGAAGAGCCCCAATAGGGTCTTCTGTTGCTTCATAGTGTATGGTTATCTGATCAGCGCCGGCTTTAGCAAATGTTTCAATGTATCTTTCCGGTCCCTCTATCATAAGATGCGCATCAATGAAAAGCCTCGTTTTAGGCCGCACGCTTTCCAATACCGGGATGCCGAATGATATCGACGGCACAAAGAGTCCGTCCATAACATCAAAATGCAGCCAGTCAGCTCCCGCCGACTCCACTCTGCTTATATCATCTCCCAGCTTGGTAAAATCCGCTGCTAATATTGACGGTGCAAAATGAACCATGATATTTCCTCTCACACAGGTTTATTATCTGTACTTTTTTCTTTCGCTAAGTTCTTTATAAAGGCAAGTGTAATTCATGTACCGAATCTTGTTTACGCTGCCATCCTCCACTGCTGCCTTTACTGCACAGTCCGGCTCATGGGTATGGGAACATTCATTAAACCGGCACTTTCCCTCATAGGGAAAGAATTCCGGATAATATGCCTTCAATACGCCCTCATTCATATCCGGAACATTAAACGAAGTAAATCCCGGCGTGTCCATGATATATGATTCTTCAACCATACCACTATCTGACAGGCCGCTTATCATAAACAGTTCAGAATGCCTGGTGGTATGTTTCCCGCGCTTAGATTTCTTTCCTATCTCTCCGGTTTCCATCCCCGCGTCAGGACAGAGGGCATTCAGTATCGTGGATTTCCCCACGCCGCTGGGTCCCGCAAGTATACTTATCTTCCCTGCAAGATCCGCAGCCATGTACCTAAGATCTTCCTCATTCTTTGCGGATGCCGCCAGGCACTTAACCCCTGATGATTCGTAGGCTTCAAGCATCATTTTTACAGTATCATCATCCGCAAGATCCTTTTTATTAAAAAGCAAGATCACCGGAATGTCCTGCATCATCATCTGGATAATAAAACTATCCGTAAGAGCCAGATTCGGTTCCGGCGACCTAATGGCAAATACTATTATAGCCTGGTCTACATTCGAAGCCTCCGGGCGGATGAGTTCATTTTCCCTGGGAAAAATCTCCTCTATGCTTCCTATTAGGCCATCTTCTCCCGTAACTCTTTCTATCCTAACCCTGTCACCGACAAGGGGACGCTTTTTTTCTTTCCTGAAAATCCCCCTGGCATGACATTCGTAAATCTTTCCGGCATCTTCATTGTCCCGGTCAACCCGGACATAGTAGAAACCGCCGATGCCTTTGATTATCCTTCCTGTCATACTTACTGAACCTTGGTAAATGTAACAGTCTGGGGATCAGATGTCTTCTGCGAAGTCACTGTCTGCTGGGTAACATTGCCGTCAGCATCCGTTACCGACTCAGTAGTGCTTACGGTATAGGTAATATAAAGCGTTCCATAAGGTATGCTGTCTATGCCGCTTATATTTATCTGCTGCGGGAAAGAATCCGCAGTAACAGACCACATCGAGTTAGATGTATCCGTTGCAAAAAGCGTAAGCGTAGCAGGTGTGCCGGATACATAATCCGAAGGCGCCTGAACGGTATATGAACAATTATAAACTGCAGGTTCAGGACCCTTGCTGACTTTATATACTACCTTGGTGCCGCTACCAACTGTAATTCCCGGAGAATAATTCTGGTAGCATACCTGACCTTCTGCATAATCATCACTAAATACCTGCTCGGCCGGTGTATTATAATCAAGTCCCAGTTCAACCATAGTAGCAATAGCAGTTTCCTCTTCCATACCACGCAGATCCGGCATAGATACATCCTGAGTCTCCGTACCAAGGCTTACTGTAAGAACGATTTCAGTACCCCTGCGCAGACGGCTGCCCTCCTTGGGATCCTGGGAAATAACCTCGCCCTTCGGAATCTCTGTTGAGTTTTCCTTAATAATCCTTACACCAAAACCTTCATTCTCAAGCAGGACTGTCGCCTCAGCCTGTGTCTTACCGCATACATTTGGAAGCACAACTCCGTCCGTGCCTGATGAAACCGTTATGGTAACTGCATCACCGCTGTTTAAGTTAGTTCCAGCGGCCACCGATGTCTGGAATACTGTTCCTTCAGCCTCGGAAGAATTCTGGTAATCAGTAGTAACCTTTATACTAAGCGCTTCCAGGGTTTCCCTGGCCTTAGCTTCACTCATGCCGATTACATTGGGCATGGAAATCTGAGTTGCTGACGAATTCTGTGCCTCTATGCCTATTATATTTTCCGGATCATTATCCCTTGCACCAAACAGTCCTATGGCACTTCCCACAATATAAATGAATATGACACCAACTATTACGGCTGCAATAACAACTACAACAGTTGTAAGCATCTCCAGTCCGCTCTGGCCGTCCTGTTTCTTTGACTTCTTTGAAGAAGACTTGGTACTCTTCTTTGAAGAAACGCTGCTCCTGGTATTTTTAGAACCTGTTTTAGGTTTTGTATTTTTTGATGGGCCCTTTTTATCAGACTTACGGCCCTGATCCTTTTTATGACCTGAACTCTTGCGTGGATTATCCTCTTCATATTCTTCAGGCTCGTAACGCTCCTCATACCTTCTGTCATAATCAGCATCAACCCGCTGCTCCTGCTCATATTCCTCACGCCTTGCAGCCTGTTTCATCCTGCGCTTGTCTTCAGAAGTGAAATTCCTGGTAACACCTACCATATCCATGGTATCCATCTTTACGAAATTTTCATCAGGACTGATAAGTGACTTCTTGAGATCCTCAATAAGCTCCGGTGCAGACTGATAACGCCTGTCCGGGCTCTTCTGGGTACACTTAAGAACTATCTGTTCCACCGAAACAGGTATCTCCGGAACATAATCCCTGGGTGAAGGCATCTCCTCCTGAATATGCTGTATAGCTACAGCTACCGTGGTCTCACCGTTATAAGGAACCCTGCCGGTAAGCATTTCAAAAAGGGTGATACCAAGAGAATAAATATCGCTCTTCTCATCAGAAAATCCGCCACGAACCTGCTCAGGAGAAGTATAGTGCACACTGCCCATGACATTGGAAGTTATGGTATTGCTGGTGGCCGCCTTTGCTATACCAAAGTCCGTCACCTTTACCTTACCTTCCTTGCTTATGATTATATTCTGGGGCTTGATATCTCTGTGTATTATATGGTTGTTGTGAGCCGCCTCTATTCCACGGCCCACCTGTATGGCAATGCTGACAGCTTCCTTAACGGAAAGTCTCGCCTTCTTTTCTATATACTTCTTTAACGTAATGCCTTCCACCAGCTCCATTACAATATAACTGAAACCGCTTTCCTCACCTACGTCATAGACATTGACAATATTCGGATGCATAAGCCCGGCAGCAGCCTGAGCCTCCATGCGGAATTTCGAACGGAACTCCGTATTTTCGGCGAATTCCTGCTTAAGTACCTTTATCGCTACAAAGCGATTAAGCTTGTGATCCTTGGCACGGTAAACATCGCTCATTCCGCCTGCGCCTACCTTATCAAGGACCTCATAACGATCCGATACCATCATTCCTATCTTTACCATAACTTATTTCTCAACCTCTATCTGCACCAGGATAACTGCTATATTGTCGCGTCCGCCGTTCATATTCGCTGCCGCAACAAGTCTTCGTGCTTTTTCTTCAATAGTTCCCTGCCCGGATACTATACCTTCCATTTCAGTATCCTCAAGCATGTTGGACAACCCGTCCGAGCACATAAGTATCGTATCCCCCGCATGTATGTCTTCGACTTCGAAAAAGTCTGCATCCACGCTGTCCATAACGCCCACAGCTCTTGTGATTATATTCTTGTCAGGATGGAGCCTTGCGTTTCTCCTTTCAAGCTCTCCCATGCGAACCATTTCTTCTACATAGGAATGATCCGTAGTGACCTGCTTGATGCCTCCGCTCCCTATGACATAAAGCCTGCTGTCACCTATATTGGCAACAGTAAGCCCTTCATCATCCAGACAGCATAAAACAAGCGTCGTCCCCATTCCTGAAAACTCATCATCTGAGAGCGACTTCTGCCTTACCCTTTTATTTGCCTCATTGATGGCCCTTGTAAGCACCTTTATCATAGGCGCAGAGCCCCCTAAGTTCACAGAATTGACCACAGTCTCCACTGCACACTTTGAAGCAAACTCTCCGGCCTTATGACCACCCATTCCGTCTGCCACGATAAAAAGATTCGGCAACGGTCCTATAGGAACCTCTGACGAAAATACATAGTCCTGATTCTGATTCCGCTGTCTTCCGACATCCGTAACTGCGTACGAAGTTAATTTCATAATACTGCGGTTACTCCTCAATAGGGCAAAGTTCAAGCCTCGACATTTCTATCTGCATTTCAGTCTGCATTTCTTTTTCGCCGTAGCTGACCACAGGCACCGTCGATATCCCTGCCCATTTCCCTTCTAATAGTAGCATTTATTCCTTTTTTTTCAAGCATATTTTGAAATTTTAGAACATGCGTTCTATCAGGTGCCGACAATCCACGCTCCGTAACAGGGTTTACCGGAATTAAATTTACATGGCATTTATGGGAAAAAGCAAGGCCTGCTAAAGCCTTTGCATCCTCCTCGGTGTCATTTACTCCCGCAATAAGCGCATACTCAAAGCTAACCCTGCGTCCGGTTGTTTCAAAAAAAACATCCACCGACTCCATAAGTTCTTCTATTGAATACTTATTTGCAACGGGCATTATCTCTTTTCTTTTTTCATCCGTGGTAGCATGCAGGGATATGGCAAGGGTCACCTGCAGCTTTTCCGCTGCAAATCTTTTTATCTCCGGAACCAGGCCACAGCTTGAAACAGTTATATTCCTGCCGCTTATATTAAGCCCTCTCTCGTCAGTGATCATCCGGATAAACTTTACCACTTCATCATAGTTATCCATAGGCTCGCCAATGCCCATTATGACAATGTTATCTACCCTGCTGCCGGTATCCCTTTCAATCGAATATATCTGCTCCAGCATTTCGGAAGAATATAAGCCCCGCACCAGTCCCCCCAGTGTAGATGCACAGAATTTACATCCCATGCGGCATCCCACCTGGGATGAAATGCACACGCTCACACCATGCTTATACACCATGCGGACAGACTCCACGCAGTTGCCGTCCGGCAGCCTGAACAGATATTTGGAAGTGTCGTCCAGCTTTGAAACCTGCTTTTCTTCCTGTTCAAGAACGGTGTAGGAATAGTCCTCCTTAAGCTTTTCACGGAGATTTAAGGATATGTTTGTCATCTCATCAACTGAACATACAAGGCTTTTGTGCATCCACGAAAAAATCTGCGTAGCACGGAAAGTTTTCTCTCCCATCTGCGCCAGTTCGGATTTCAGTTCTTCAAATGTTAATTCTTTTAGGTCTTTTTTCATAAATTATTTATTACATTCGTACAAACCTTGCAATAAAGAAACCATCCATCAGTGGCATTCCTTCGGGAATTCCTGTAAGTAAGGTGGTATAACCATCGGCTGCGGTATCAGTCTGAAGACATTCCGGAAGGTAAGATTCTATGCTGTCGACTTTAAATTCAATGTGTTTCCCAATGAAATAGGTACGGTTATCTTCATTCTCTTCCTTAGTGACTGTGCAGGTGGAATAAAGAAGGGTTCCTCCCGGCTTTACATACGCGGCTGCCACATCAAGAATTTTTTTCTGAAGTGCCGCCAGTTCCTTTATATCTTCCGTCTTTAATCTGTATTTGATGTCAGGCTTGCGGCCTATGACGCCCAGGCCTGAACATGGAAGGTCACAGAGTACCACATCACACTTTCCGTACATTTCTTCGTCCGGTATAAGCGCATCCCTTACGCCTACAGTTATATTAGAAAGGTTAAGCCTATCAGCATTTTCCTTTATACGCTCTGCCCTTGTTTCCGATATGTCATAAGCATATACATGACCGTCACCGGAAAGATCTGCGGCATAGCAGCTCTTTCCGCCAGGGGCCGCGCATAGATCTAAAACTGTGTCACCGTTTTTTATTCCGGCACAACGCACTGCAAGCATTGATGCCGTATCCTGAAGTGCAAGCTGACCTTCCGAAAATCCCGGCACACTGCGCATACCGGAAATGTTTTCCAGAAAAAACGAATGCTCCTGATAAGGATTAACCGATACCGAAGCACCACTTTCTTCTATCTTTTTGATTATCTCAGACTCATCAGAAAGATTGCCGCAATATCTCACAGTCACCGGACGGGTCCTGGCACAGGATCCGCAAATAAGAGATGCCATCTCATCACTGAAACGTTCTGACAGGTATTTTACTATCCATTCCGGAACAGAATATTTCACAGAAAGAAAACGCTTACGTTCACTCTTTTCATCAGGCCAGGGTATGTCATTCTTTTGTCTTGATATGGTTCTGAGCACCCCGTTTACAAATCCCTTAAGCCCGCGAAAGCCTTTTGATTCCGCAAGCTTTACAGCCTCGTCACATGCCGCCGCATCGGGAATGGAATCCATAAAAAGAATCTGGTCGCATCCCATCCTTATGATATTGCGGATAGCAGGTTTCATTTTTTTGACTTTCACTTTTGAGTAACAGTCTGTTACATAATCAAGCAGCAATCTTTTTTCTATGCAGTCTAATGAAAGTCTTCTGATAAATGCTTTATCCGAAACAGGAAGATAATCGTATTTTTCAAGCGCCGCCTTTATCACATCGCCCTGCAGTAATTCCTTCTTTTCATTTTCCTCAACGCAAAGAAGGATCTCGAGAACAATTTTCCTGCTCTCAGAGACCTTTCCTGAATTTGACTTATTTGTTTTTTTATTCGAAAAACTTTTTGACATGGGATCAGCGCCGCCTGCCCTTGATGCTCATAAGCCTTAAAAGCTGTAATACAGCTATGGCTGCCGAAGCAAGATATGTCATGCCTGCAGCCTTAAGTACTTTTATACAGTAAGGCTTTTCCTCGGGGAGAAGAATATTGTACTGCTGGGTAAGCCTAACAGCCCTTGCGGATGCATCGAATTCCACAGGCAGAGTCACCAGCTGGAACAGAACTGCTGCTGCAAATAATCCGATTCCCACATCTATCAGAAAATCAAACTGGCTTATGATCAGTCCGATAACCACCAGGGGATAGCCAAGTTTTGAGCCTATATTAGCCACCGGAAGGATTGCGGTCCTTATACTTAAAGGAACATAGCCTTCCTCATGCTGCAGGGCATGTCCGCACTCATGAGCCGCAACGCCCAGTGCTGCTACGGAAGTACTTCCGTATACGCTTTCGGAAAGGCATACTTCCCTGCTCCTTGGGTCATAGTGATCGGTCAGTTCACCTGGAACCTGACGGACCCTTACATCATTTATTCCGGCATACCTGAGCATTGTTGCCGCACAGTCAGCTCCGGTCATTCCTGACCTGCTGGCCATTTTCTGATATTTCCTAAAAGTGGATTTTACGCTGGACGATGCTATAAGGGATATGACCGTAACGATCATAAGCAATATAAAAAGAACAAAAGTCACCGGACTCTCGCCCATATAACGGCTCGAATCATAATAATAGCCGGAATATAACAGCATATCTAACACCTCCGATTTATATTTCACATTAACCTAATTTTAAATTTTCTTTCGTCTTTAGCAGACTGACTAAGATACCGTGGAAGTTACTCACATCATCCCAGACATGTACTATTCTTTAGGGCATACCCACGCAGAAAGCTGCCTGCATCCATCCGTTTCTTGCCCTCAAGCTGGAGCTCCTTTATTTCAAGGGATCCGTCACCGCATTTTACGAACAAGCGTGAATCCGTAACAGTGATTTCTCCTGCCGCATTTCCTTTATCATCTGCCGAATCCACAACATCCACGCGCCATATCTTAAGATTCTTTCCGTCAAGGAAGGTAAAAGTCCCGGGCCAGGGTGCGCATCCCCTTACTAAATTCTTTATGACAGCTGCGCTCTTGGACCAGTCTATCTGTCCGTCACTTTTCTTAAGCATGGGCACATGAGTGCTTTCAGCCTCATTCTGCGGTGTAGGATTAAGGGCGCCGCTTTCAATGAGCGGAAGTGCCTCTATTATGAGTTCTGCACCTATGCCTGCCAGCCTGTCGAATAGCTCACCGCCGGTCTCTTCATCACCGATGGCAGTCCTGCGGCACATAAGGATATCCCCTGTATCAATGCCCTCATCCATCTGCATTATGGTGACGCCGGTTTCCTTTTCACCGTCTATAATAACCCGCTGTATCGGGGCCGCTCCCCTGTACTTTGGAAGGATCGATGCATGTATGTTTACGCAGCCGTATTTCGGATAATCCAGGATCTCCTTTGTAAGAATCTGCCCGAAAGCCGCCACCACATATATATCTGCCGGATATTTTTTGAGTTCTGCTACAGCCTCCGGCTCCCTTATCTTTTTAGGCTGAAAAACATTCAGGCCGTGTGCCAGTGCGCATTCCTTGACAGGACAGGGAACAAGCTTATCGCTCCTGCCCTTTGGCTTGTCCGGCTGTGTCACAACGCAGGTCACTTCGTGCCCTGCCTTTATTATGCTCTCAAGTGCCCCCACTGCAAAATCAGGGGTTCCCATAAATACAATCTTCATTTTTCCTCTTTCTGCCTCATCTGACCGGCAATGGGATCAGCATTTTACTCATCATCATCCGATGCAGTATCCAGAAGGTCGCCTTCTACCAGCTCCACATAAAGTTTTCCATCTAAGTGGTCAAGCTCATGGCATATAGCCCTTGCAAGGAGCTCGGTGCCCTCCACCTCTATTTCTTTCATATCACGGTCCAGAGCCCTGCACACAACATGATTCGGCCTTGTGACCGTGCCTGTCTTGCCAGGAACGGAAAGACAACCTTCGTAACCGGTCTGTACGCCATCTTTTTCAGTGATAACAGGATTTATAAGGCATAACGGTTCACCTTCTTCTCCCCCCACATCAATGACCACAATACGCTTTAATACGCCCACCTGCGGCGCAGCAAGTCCTACGCCATTAGCATCGTACATGGTCTCAAACATGTCATCAATAAGCTCTGAGATATGGGGCGTCATCTCCTTGACCGGCCTGCATTCCTTAGTGAGAACATCATCTCCCATCTCCCTTATCTGTCTTACAGCCATACTACTCCTTTCTGCCGCTTTAGCGGCTTCGCGAAGAGAATTTGCGAATGCGAATTCTCTGATGCGATCCAGAACCTTGTTGCCGTCTTGCGGCAGCAAGGTTCAGCTGAAAGAAATACCATCGGGTATTTCTTTCAGCCTCTCTCCTTTCTGCCGCCTTTGCGTTTCTCTTTAAAACATTCCTACCGGATCAAGATCAAACTGCATCGAAACATCCGGATCCCCCGGTGTAGCAAAATGCTTTTCCTGAGCCTGTTCAGCCATATCTTTTAATCCCGTAAGTAAATTTACATCCTCATGCTTGAAATACAGTCCTACGCGATAAATATCCTTTATCTTGCTGATTGCCGCCGGGGCAGGTCCTATTATCTGCAGTTCATTCTGGACAGCAGTATTCCCGCCACCATTTTCCTGCGATACTGTATCAGCGTTGTAATCAGCATAAAAAGTCCTTGCACCTGCTGCCATTTCCTGAGCCCTTGACATGCAGTCCTCCTGTTTCTTCCCGAAAAACTGCATCACCAGTATATGGCACGCCGGCGGATAGTCCGCCAGCTCCCTGTATGCTATCTCCTGCTCATAAAAACCTTCGTAATCATGGACTGCCGCGCATTTCAGCGCAAAATGGTCGGGGTCATAGCTCTGTATGAAAACCTCGCCCTTCCTGGCCCCCCTGCCGGCCCTACCTGCTGCCTGGGCTATCAGCTCGAAGGTACGTTCCGCTGCATGGTAATCGGCCGCATGCAGGGACATATCCGCCGCCAATGCTCCCACTAAGGTCACATTAGGGAAATCATGCCCCTTTACTATCATCTGTGTGCCTATGAGTATCTGCGCCTCACCATTTGCAAAAGCAGAAAGAATCTTTTCGTAATCTTCCTTCTTCTTAGTGGTGTCGGCATCCATCCTGAGTATCCCCACTCCGGGATACATCTCCTTAAGGCCTTTCTCTACGGCCTCGGTTCCAACCCTGAAACCTGCTATGCTGCGCATACCGCATTTCGGGCATACTGCAGGCATGCCTTCCGTATGTCCGCAGTAATGGCACACAAGCCTGCCGTTTATATGCTGCGTCATTGACACATCGCAATGAGGACATTTTACTACATATCCGCAGGATCTGCACGAAACAAAACCTGCAAATCCCCGTCTGTTAACAAAGAGCATGCTCTGCTCACCGGCCGCATTTCTCTTTGCGATAGCATCCGCAAGAGCCCTTGACAGAAAGCTTTTGTTCCCTGCCTTCAGTTCGGCACGCATGTCCACTATATGGGATGTGGGGAGCCTTCCTTCCCCTGCGCGCGAATCCATCTTAAATAAAGCATACTCGCCGTTTTTTGCTTTATAATAACTGTTAAGGGACGGTGTAGCCGATCCCATTATAAGCGCTGCACCTTCCCTCTTTGCCAGGTATTCAGCCACTTCCACTGCGTGGTATTTCGGCATCTTTTCGCTCTTATAACTGGTCTCATGCTCTTCATCTATTATGATCATTCCCAGTTTCTCAAAAGGTGTGAAAAGCGCCGACCTGGGACCTATCATTATATCCAGCTGTCCTGCAGCAGCACGCTCATATTGGTCGTAGCGCTCCCCATCCGACAGTCTGGAATGGATGACGGATACCCTGTCGCCAAACCTTCCGTAAAAGCGCATCAGTGTCTGGAAAGTAAGGGCTATCTCCGGAATAAGAACAATGGCCTGCCTGCTATTTTTTATGGTGTCCGCTATGAGTTCCATATAGACTTCCGTCTTGCCGGAACCTGTTACTCCCCGGATAAGACAGGGCCTTGGATCTCCCGATGCGATCTCACCGCGGATTCCGTTAACCACCTCTTTTTGCAGGTCGTTAAGTTCTACAATTCCCTTTGCATTCATGCCTGCCCCGATAAGGTCCGGCATGGGATTCCTATATTCTCTGGTCTTTTCTATGCGGATAAATCCCCTTTTTTCAAGGGTTTTCAGTACTGATGTGGATACTCCCAGCTTATCCGTTATCATGTTCTGGGGGATTTCTTTTGCCTCAAGAAGAGCATTTAAAACCCGTATTCTTGAAATATACCTTGCAGGATCCAGTTTCTTTATCTCTATCTGGATTTCATCCGGTGTAACATTCCTGCACACCGTACTGTATTCTGCACTTTTTATCTTTTTCTTTACCGGCAGGACAGTGCGCAGGGCATTTATCATAGTAGAACCATACCTGTTCTTTATCCATGCCGCAGTCGTCAGCACCCGGCCCTTTGCACTTACCGCAGTCTTATTTATGCATATGATGCTTTTTATCCGTTCTACATCGATATTCGGTGTATCTGAAAAACCTATGACGTAGCCCTTTCGCCTACTGTCACCCTTGCCGAAAGGTATGGTAACTTCCATGCCTTCCTGCAGCTCACCTGCCAGTTCCTCCGGCACAAGATACTGAAAAGCCCTGTCAAGCTTTTCCGTGGAAATATCGATTATTATGTCAGCATACAGTCTGCCCATTCAGTCCTACAAAACTCCAAAATCCAGTATCGAAACTCATGCATCATCCCCATAAACAATAACCCTACGGAAATGATCACTTGCCTCTCTCAGCAAGCACCTGGGCAACCAGCTCCCGCTCGTCCATGTGGTGCTTTACGCCTTTTATCTCCTGATAGTCCTCGTGCCCCTTACCCGCAAGCACTATCACATCTCCGGGCTTAGCATTATCTATCGCATAGGCTATGGCTTCCTTCCTGTCCGGAACAATCACATATTCACCGTCAGTTTTCTTTATGCCGGTCTCTATGTCAGCGATTATATCCAGCGGCTCCTCGTTTCTGGGGTTGTCCGAGGTTATTATGGTAAGGTCTGAAAGCTTTCCTGAAACCTCACCCATTTCAAAACGCCGCTCCCTTGACCGGTTTCCGCCGCAGCCAAAAAGCGTTACCAAGCGTCCCGGCTCATACTCATGCAGCGTAACTAAAAGCGAGTTAAGAGCCATTGCATTATGGGCATAGTCTATCATCAGGGTATAGTCATCCGAAACATTAAGCATTTCAATGCGCCCCTTCACCTTTACATTTTTAAGCCCCTTGATTATGGCCTCATTGTCCACATTAAAGTGAACGCAGACAGCGATAGCCGTAAGGGCATTATATACGGAAAAGCTGCCCGGCATGTCGATAAAAGCATCCAGCTCCGCCATGCCCATAGTCTTAAAACTTACTCCCAGCATGCCGCCTGCATTTACAAGCCCCGCATCATATGCAGTAAGATCATAGGACATATCAGCCCCGGAGTTACTCCTGCCGAAAGTTTCCACGCTGCAGGTACAGCCTTCAGAAATGTTTTCAAAATATGGATCATCAGCATTGAATATACCAACACGGCAGGAAGAAAAAAGTTTTTTCTTGCAGTTTAGATAATCATCAAAATCCTTATGCTCATTAGGCCCTATATGATCCGGGCTTAAGTTTGTAAATATGCCGTAATCGAAGGTAAATCCAGCCACCCTGGACATCATAAGTCCCTGGGATGAAACTTCCATGACAACTGCTTTGCAACCATTACGGACCATTTCAGCGAAATATTCCTGTATAAGATATGACTCAGGAGTAGTATTCAGTGCCGGGATAACCCTTGCACCCGTATTAATCTCTATGGTGCCTATGAGTCCTGTCTTTATACCGGCATTCTCAAGAATCTCCCGGACCAGGCAGGTAGATGTAGTCTTACCCTTCGTTCCGGTTATGCCGATTGTTTTAAGTTTTTCTGCAGGATGACCAAACCAGGCCGCTGAAAGATAACCCAAGGCCTTTCTTGTATCCGCCGTATATACCATGACGGTATTGCCTGTATCAGCGCCAATCTTATAATCTTTCACATATTCATTGGAATCCTCGGCAATAACTGCAGCAGCACCTTTCTCAATAGCTTCCTTTATCTTGCTATGCCCATCAAAAGCGGCACCCTTTATGCAAACAAAGGCACATCCCTTCTCTATCTTTCTTGAATCATATACAAGAGCCGAAACCGCGATTTCGTCATTTCCGGATACATTGCATTCTAAGCCTGCCAAGAGTTCCTTTAGTGATCTGCCCATAGGATCTTACTCTCCTTCATGTCATAATTAAGAAACTGTATTGTAATTGGAAAATATAAGGATATTATACCACTTAGGATGATAGAAGAAATAAAAAAGAAGCCATCACTCTGTGACAGCTTCCTTTATGAGGGGGGAGATAGTAATGTTATTCACTATCTATGGTGTATAATAACTCGCAAATATGTACATTTTATGAACAAACTGTAAACTGTTGTGTATTTTAATCGGTACATTTCTGTTTTCTCATCTTCTAAAAGCTACTATCTCGCACTTTTAAACATGTTGTAAACAAGAAGTGTATATTTCTACCCCTGAATTGCTACAATTCATCAATAAATCCAGGTTTACAATTACCTTGAAATCACTGGTAAAAGCCGGATACTTTTTTATTTCTTACCCACAAGGATTCTGATTCCCGGTAGCCTAAGCACAAGTATCCACACAATTTCCGCAGCTATAAGAACTATAGCCACGCTGATCCTGGTGGCAAAATTATTGTCAAAAGCTTTGAATATATTCTCCCCAACAAGTGTAGCCAGTCCTAAAGCTCCCAAATCCTTAAAGCTTACCAGTACCGCCGTAGCATCGTCACCAAAAAAATTTAAAGGATAAACCTTTTCAACCCAGGCACAGATAAACCAAGCGCCTATAGTAAGAAAGGCTGATGCAAAAAATAACGGAACAGCATTCAGGAAATACAATTTCTGCCAGTCAATACCCATATCCATTAGAACTACGATGACAATTCCCGCTGCCAGGAACAGCCCCCCCGGAATTCCCAGCCGCATCCTGCGTTCCTTAACCTTTGAACTGAATTCCGTACATATGCTGCCACAACATACAAAGAACAGACCATAGAGCCCCCTTAAAAAGACTATGGATATCCGTGCCATATAGCCACCGCCACCGGTCCCCCCCGCAATAATGAAATTGTATGGGAAGAGCTCTGTAAGTGAGATAATTACAGTAAATGAAAGCGTCATAAGCGAAGTCATTACCATAAGACTCCTTGCAGACATGAACCTGACTACTGCACAATATACAACTATCGCTATAAATGCTGTAGGAAATAGCCACAACACTGATATGCCGTAAAAAGTAATCGTATCCGCTATAAGTCCGGATAATGACCCATCTGCACTTTCATTTGCTATATTAAAGAAAGGAATAAGTCTGATGATAATGTAGATAACAGAAAATACAGCATACGGTAACAAATACCTGAATGCAGCTTTCTTTACTGTAGCTCCCACATCTTTTAAGTCATTATCACAAAATAGATCCACACCAACAGATGCAAACAGTATAGGGGCTGCTGCAATAGAAAAAACTTCATCCAGCCATGCAGGCAACAATCCTGTAGCTGATGCCACCAGCATTATCAGCGCAACGCCTCTGTAAACCCCATTACTTTCCCTGATTCTTTCCTTCAAAATGCCCTCCGTAAAATCAACTTCCTATTCGGATTGTTTCGTGTTTCACACACCCACAATCTTCCCAAAATATCACATGATATAATCCTGCATGAGCAGCTGAACCGACTTCTCGCCCCTAAACTCATTCCATTGTACACCATATGCGGCAGAAAATGTTATCTGCCCATCGGATTCCTGCCCACTTTCAGCAAATGCAGCGGCATTCTCTCCGTACTTATTTCGAATACTCTCTATAAAATCCGCAGCTCTCTTAAATGTCACCAGCTCAAATGTTTTTCCATCATCGGTCACACTTATTTTTGCGCCGGTACCGTTTTTTCCTATCATGCGCATCTTTTTGAACACAAGCCCTCTACGCGCAAAAACAGGTTTCGGATTTCCGTTTCCAAAGGGTTCCATAATCTCCAGAGCATCTGCCAGCATCCCATTTGCATATGATAACGGCAGTTCCATATCAATAAGCAATTTCCCCTGAAGATCCGCATCCGTCAGGTGACAGTTCTCATTTAGGCGCCTGCGCATCTCACCCAGCCTGTTCTCTTCCAGTGAAAACCCTGCCGCTTGTGCATGTCCGCCATACTTGGTAAACAC
This sequence comes from Lachnospiraceae bacterium AB2028, assembly GCA_000621425.1. GTDB lineage: Bacteria > Bacillota > Clostridia > Lachnospirales > Lachnospiraceae > NK4A136. Next base: position 53,388 of record KK211275.1, on the reverse strand, counting down.
ATCCTTTATTTCTGTCATGGCATCATACATATGATATGCTTCTACAGACCGTCCGGACCCTTTAAGTCCCTGCTCCGCACGTGTAACTATAAATACGGGCTTATTGCAGAACTCCCGCATCCTTCCTGCTACAATACCAGCAATGCTTTCATGACAATCAGGAAGGAATATGACCAGTACCTTCATTTTATCATGCATGCCAGCCTCTATCTGCGCCTTTGCAAGCTTTACGGCTTCTTCCGTCATATTCTTGCGGGACTCATTCATTTCCTTGAGTTCCCCGGCAATCCGCATGGCAGAATTTACATCATCTTCTACTAAAAGAGACAACGCTCTGTCAGCTGAATCTATGCGCCCGGTAGCATTTATGCAAGGCCCCAGGACAAATCCTAAATGAAAAGCAGAGATTTCCGTTCCTGACAGACCTAAAGCTGTGATAAGTTCAGACAGCCCCCTTGCAGGTTTCCTGCTCATAAGCCTTAGGCCTTCCTTTACCGCTACACGATTCTCATCCTTCAGCTCCATTATATCCCCAACGGTCGCAAATGCCGCCAACTGCAGCAGTTCATCATCAAAATCTTTATCCACATATACCGCAGAATGCTCTGATCCGGTCATTCCATTAGCATATATATATTTTATAAACTTATATGCGATCATGCCGCCACAAATCCCAGAAAAAGGATACTTACAGTCCTCCTGTTTCGGGTCGACTATCGCCATTGCTTCCGGCAGTAAATAACGTCTTACTCCATCTTTTTCCTCGTAAGGCACTTCATGATGATCTGTTATGACCAAGGTAATCCCCAGCTCTTTTGCAAGTTTCGCCTCATTGGATGCAGCTATACCATTATCGCAAGTAAGAATAAACTCTACTCCGTCTTCGGCGGCCTTTGTGATCATATCCGGGTTCATTCCATACCCGTCCCTGATCCTGTGAGGAATTATATAGTCCACGTTGCCACCGACCGCCCTTAGTCCCCTTACAAGGATAGCCGTGGAGCATACCCCGTCTATGTCATAGTCGCCAATCACACGGATATGCCTTCCTGATCTGACCGCCCCGGCAATGACAGATGCAGCCTTATCCATATCTTTAAAAAGTGCCGGATCATGCATAAACGTAAGCCCGCCATGAAGGTATTCTTCTGCAGCCTCAGAGCCTTCTATGCCCCTGTTACACATAAGCCGCGCAACTGCGGTAGGGACGTTCCATTCACGTCCAAGTTCAGTGAAATTTCCACTTTTCCGGATTAAAAACCATGCCGGCATCTGAATTAACTCCCATTTCAAATCGAGTAGGGGTAATAAAATCCCCCTACTCGCATAGTTTGATAAATACACAAACAGCACCGGCATTTATCCGGTGCTGCATGAACAATTAATCATTAATCTGTTATCGTCACATTTTCAACCAGGTAGTCCATAGCCTTACTCTGTAACGCTGCCTGGGAAAGATACCCGAGTCCATAGGCTTTAACTGCTGAATCAATATCGTCCGTACTCATTCCCTGGTCTATGTAATACTGCCTTACTTCATCTTCAGTATTGCTAAGGCCTGACTGTTTGAAAACATATTCAAGCTCCATTGCATAGGCAGTATCCTCCCTAGCCCGGTCACGCAGCATTGCATCGTAGGATGCCTGATCGGTATAGCCTGCCATTTCATAAACTGAACCATAAATATCCGGGCCGAAATACTGCTTATAGGATTCCAGCTGCTGTTCATACTGATTGTTATACACCTTTGCAAGATTGTCGATATAGTTCTCCGGATATGCGCTTACGGCACTGTTTTCCGAAAGCGACGAACTTAAGGCTGAACGAAGATTACCGTCATAATATGAATCTACAATGGACTGCCTGTATTCCGCAACCGTTGCATATTCGGTATTTGCTGCCACAAACTCATCAGTAAGCTCAGGGGTGGCATATATGCCCTCTAACGTCACTTCGTAAACTGCAGTCTTCCCGGCTCTTTCAGGATCCGCATCATCGTCTGCAAACGCAACTTCAACGCTGAAAGAATCCCCCTTCTTATGTCCTACAATGGCACTGTCGAATTCTGCAGAAATTGTTTCATTGTCAATTACCATATCTGCGCCGCCGTCTGCAGCAAGTGCTTCATTGTATGAAACACCATCAATGGTGGACGTATAGCTTACATTTACCTTATCACCATGGTCTGCTTTGAGGCTTCCATCCTCGGAAATGTATTCATGGCTCTTTAGCATACTCTCTATATCAGCCTCTACTGTCGCATCTTCAGGAAGAAGCTCAGCTTTTGAAAAACTGATTGAGCCAATGTCCACGGTCACATCCCCATCCTTAACACCCTTTATTTCACCGGAATCCGTCAGATACCGCGAATAATTGAGCAATGTCGACTGATAGAACATTATTCCTGCCATTACTATAACCACGATCAATGTAGGTATGAATACTGCCCAGGCAATAGCCATTGCTTTTTTCTGTTTTTGTTCCTGTCTTGCCTTTTCAATAGCCAGACGTTTTTTCTTTGATTTACTTATATTTTCTTCTGCCATTTTAGGCCTCCGTAAATTATATAAAATACTCTCCTACATACTTTTTATCAGTCGTCATCATCTTCTTCTGAAGGCGGGAACTTAACCCTGAGCACATACCAGAGTGCACCGGTCACGCATACTGATGAATATGTTCCGCAGACAAGACCGATGATCAGTGGAAGTGCGAATTCCCTTATGGACGAAACACCCAGTATGTAAAGTACGACTACCATTATGACTGTGGTCAGTGAAGTAAAAATACTTCTTGAAAGAGTCTGGGATATGCTCTTATTAACCATGCCGTCCAAGGTATCTTTACGCTTCATAGCCTTCTTGTTTTCTCTTATTCGGTCGAATATGACTATGGTAGCATTTATGGAATATCCGACTATAGTAAGCATACAAGCAATGAACGTAGAGCTTACCGACAGCCTGATAAGTGCATAGAATGTAAGTGTTACCATTACGTCATGAAGGAGCGCTACAACCGAGCTGACACCGAAACGGATATCGCTGAACCTTACCCAGATGTAAAGCAGCATGCAGACTGCAGCAACAAGCACGGCCACTAATGACTCCCTCTTCATCTCGCCTGAAATGGTGGAACCTATGGTCTCAGATGTGATCTGAGTCTCTGTAACACCCTGCTCGGCAGTCATGTAATCTATGAATGCCTGTCTCTGTTCCACATCCATTACCCTTGACTTGAAGATAACCTCATTACTGTCATTAACTGTCTGGAAGGATACATTTGCATCCCCTGTGATTTCCTCAATCTTCGGTACTATCTCGTTATTTATCACATCAGTTGAAGGATTCTCAGTAAATGCAACTGTGGTTGCAGTTCCGCCCTTGAACTCCAAGCTGTAATTAAGCGCATCACCTGTGGTAAGCCTGAAGATTATCATTGCAGCTATACCGATGCCGATGATTCCCAGTGATATGCCGAAGAATATTCCCTTCTTGCTTAAGAAAGGAATGATCTTGTCTTCCTTTGCCTTCTGTGCGTCGCTCATTCCGTACAGTGCCGGCGCTTTAAGCCCCAGTGCAAAGAATGCATTTACCAATGACTTGGTGATTACAAGTGCAGTAAACATGGACAGGATGATACCAAGTGCCAAGGTATAACCGAATCCCTTGATGGTACCGCTGCCCATTGCGATAAGAACAACTGCCGCAATGAGTGTTGTGATATTACCGTCTATGATAGCTGAAAGAGCCTTTGAGAAACCGGCTTTAATTGCATCTTCAACAGTGCTTCCAGCCTTAAGCTCTTCCTTAATTCGCGCAAATATGATAACGTTCGCATCCACCGCCATACCTACGGAAAGAATGATACCAGCGATACCCGGAAGGGTAAGTGTCAGTTCAAACAGATTGATAAGAAGTATTACAAGCAGTGAATAAAGCATAAGAGCTATGGAGCTTGCAAAACCGGGTACCCTGTAAATGATGCACATGAACACGATAACAAGCGCAAGTCCGATGATACCGGCAATAAGGCTGGTACGTACAGCATCTGAACCGAGCTGAGCGCCAACTACGTTTGACCTTAATTCTTCAAGTTCAAGCTTAAGTCCACCGATACGGATATTCTGTGCAAGGCGCTGTGCTTCCTCGGCATCAGCCATACCTGTTATCTGAGCACTTCCGCCGGAAATCTGCTCATTTACATGCGGAACAGAGAGCATCTCGCCATCATAGTAAATTCCTATGGTTCCATTAAGTCCGGATCTGCCGGCAGCTTCTCCTGTTGCCTGTGAAAATGCAGTACGACCGTTATCAGTAAACTCAAGACTTACGATATACTGTACAACATTAAAATCATCTGTGTAGCTCTTTGCCTCGGATGATGCAACATCAGTTCCGGAAAGGACTGCATCACCGTTTTCCACGATTTCATTTATAGGCTTGGTCAGCGTATACATGGTCTGGACATGATCAGGATTCTTGACTGTATAGCTGAGCATCTTTCCGTCAGATGTATACTGGGGATCACCTGTCTCCCTGTCATAAAGATATGCGTTATCACCTATGCCTACAAAATAGGTATCGTCTTCCTTACATACCTGATAGCCGTCGGTTTTAGTAGTCATAAGTCCGTAGTTGTAGCTTCCGTCAGCTGAGCTCACGGCACGTATGAAATAAAGTGATCCGGGATTACCGAGATCCTCAAGTATGGCATTTGCATCGGTTACACCGGGGATCTCTATGGTTATACGTCTGTCACCCTCGGGATATACATTAGACTCTGTTGAATACTGGTCAACCCTCTTTCTGAGCTTGAATACCGTATCATCCAAATCGGATTTACTGGGTGCCTCATCTCCTACTACCTGGTATGTGATACTGACACCACCGGCAAGATCAAGTCCAAGCTTTGTATTCTTGGCAGCCAGATAGTCCTCATCCGTGGATGTATCCACACCATTCCATACAAGATAGCCCGATCCTCCGAGTACTGCCAGTATAAGCAGTAATACGACTATCGCCTTTGACTTCTTCATAGTTACTCCTCCTATTCCTCATCGGCTGCAGCAGCCTTGAGCATTATCGCACATTCCACGCGCTTTCTCTGAAGTTCACATCCTGTCTCATATGCACCATATATATCTCCGGTAAAGTGCTGTGAGTTTGCCATGCAGCCACCGCTGCAGTAATACCTGGCAAAGCACTTTTCACACTCCGGCTTAGAATAAACATTGCAGTCATGGAATTTCTTCTGCAGGTCCTTTTTCTCTATTCCGTCATAGACAGAACCCAGCTTGAATTCCTCCTGCCCTACGAACTGATGGCAGGGATAGATATCACCCCAGGGGGTTACCGATACATACTCACATCCTGCACCGCATCCCGAAAGCCTCTTGTATACACAGGGCCCGCCCTCAAGATCTATCATGAAATGGAAGAAATTGAATGGATTGCCTTCACGCCTCCGCTTAAGCATTTCATCAGCCAGAATATCATACTGCTCTAACAGTATAGGCAGGTCTTCCTTTTTAAGTGCGTACTCTTCTTCCTCAGGCGCCACTACAGGCTCAACAGAAATCTGCTTAAATCCCATATCCGCAAGGTGTATCACATCTGCGGCAAAATCCGTATTAAAGTGTGTATATGTACCCCTGACATAATAATTCATCTGGTCTCTGGACTCGGCAGCCTTAATATACTTAGGAAGAATGTCATCATAGCTGCTCTTTCCATTACGGTAAGGACGCATGAAATCGTGCACCTCTTTACGGCCGTCTATGGAAAGCACCAGATTGCTCATTTCCTTATTGGCAAATTCAAGTATGTCATCATCAAGAAGTGTTCCGTTGGTTGTAAGGGTAAAACGGAAATTCTTATTCTTTTCCTTTTCTATGCTGCGGCCGTATGCCACCAGCTGCTTTACCACATCCCAGTTCATAAGAGGCTCACCACCGAAAAAATCCACCTCAAGATTATGCCTTGTGCCGGAATTCTCCACCAGATAATCAAGGGCAGCCTTTCCCACCTCGAAACTCATAAGCCCGCAGGGCCCATAGTACTCACCCTTTCCTGCGAAGCAGTACTTACAACCTAAATTGCAGGCATGGGCAATATGAAGACACATGGCTTTCACCACTGTCTCCCGCTCCATAAAGCTTCCTATGGAATCCTTATAAACGTCCTCTGAGTAAAGCATCCCCAAATTCTTAAGCTCAAGGATTTCTTCTACGACATCCTTTTTTTCCACGTCAAGAAGAGAGCCCGCATGCTTAAGCGCGATCTCATCATCACTAAGTCCTGCCTCAATATCCTTTTCGATCAGGGGGATAAGTTCGTATGCCAAATCATCCACCACATGGACACTGCCGGAATTCACGTCCAGGACAATATTGTATCCGTGGCTTTTGTATTCATGTATCATAGTTTTCCTTATTATACGCAACAAAGCAGCGATCAACACAACCGCTGCCTTTTGCCCGTTTAAATGTAGCTACAAGTCTTACTTTGAAACCTTCTCACAGCTCTGGTTTCCTACAGTGCAGGAAGTCTTGCAAGCTGACTGGCATGATGTCTGGCACTCGCCGCATCCGCCGTTCTTAAGGCTCTTCTTAAGGTCTCTTGTGTTTAAAGTCTTTATATGTTTCATTATTTTTTCCTCCTAAAGAAAAATACTATTACACTTTTATCCGTTGTATTTTATCATAAGCCTTATAGCGTGTCAAAACAATCTTGCAGGCCGACCCGGTGCTTATTCCCCTGAAATAATACCGACTATAAGCTGGGGACCGTCTTTTTCCTGCACAATGCCGGCTCTTAGAATTATTTCTGTCTTTTCTCCTGCCATCATAAGATGATAGCCTATGGTATATACCCCGCCGTTCTCTGTCTTTGACAGGACATTTTCCCTGGTAAACTCTGCCATGAAATAGTAATAGTCCTCGGGGGCTATTACACCCTCTATCTCATTCCGAGAGTCCTCAAAGAAATCCGTTCCCACTTTGGAAGTACCAAGACCCGCAAATTCATCCGATGCGCTGTACTGCATATAGCTGCCGGTCTTGGGATCCACTGTATATATTCCGATGAAATTTCCCATAAGGGCGGATATCCTGGAATAAGTGGCTGTCTCCTCACGCAGCCTGTCTATCAGTTCCTGCTGTCTCATCTGGGCGTCTACATTGTTAACAGCCATTACCACATGATTGCCGTTCCGGTTGAGCCGCACCACCTTCATGCTGACATACATAGGCCTGCCCTCATTATGCTTCTTGTATGCATCCGTAGTTTCATCCGGATTCGAAGCATCTGCCACACCTTCGATCATTACCCTGTATGTATGGGTAAAAGCACCGGTCTCATCCAATGCCTTTATAACCTTTTCCTTTGTGAATGCCTCGACAAAAGACTTCCTGTCATCTTCATACAAAAACTGCATTGCATCATTGTGGGCATTTTCAAAGAAATGCTCACCGCTTCTGGTAGCTGACATATCCAGGCTGTCCTTGTCAGGCGAATACTGGGTAAACTTCTCGGTATCAAGATCGATATGATAAAGATCGATATAGTCCGCAGAAAGAGCCCTTGCCACACCGGTATAGGTAAGTGTCTGCTCAGTTTCGGATGTGATATCTAGTACAGCCACCGCATAAGCTTCCGCGCCGTTCACCGGATTGTCGGCCACCTTTCTTATGATTGCATTAACCGTCTCGCCCGTTTCAACAATCTCGCTGACAACGATCCTCTGTCCCACATTTTTGCACTGTCTTATGCGGCTCCTGAATGTTTCGTCAATATTCTTGTAATGTTTATAGAACTCTGAAAAGGATTTATTCAGGCGAACCGCATGGGTTTCCTCACCTATGCATTCAAGTATCGCTGCGGGCTGGGTATTATAATAACGCCTTGCAGATTCATTTTTATCATTTGTAACGGCACCTATGTCATAGAGATTTATTGAACTCAGTGTCCTGTTATAATCATACTCACCAGGATTCTCAAAACCGATCTGTATGCCCTTCCTGTATCTTTCCAGCACATCCTCATAGGGAATAGGCTTACAGAAATGATATCCCTGCAGCTTGGTACAGCCGATCTCCCGTAAGAACTCAACCTGCTCTTTAGTCTCAACGCCCTCGCATACAGTCTCTATGCCAAGGCTGACAGCCATACGCATCAGTTCCGTCAGTATGACCCTCGACTTAGGGGAGGTCTCAAACTGCCGCATGAAACGCATGTCGAATTTTATCAGGTCAAACTGTATCTCCTGCAGAAGGTCAAGTGATGAATACCCGCTGCCGAAATCATCCATCCATACAGGGAAGCCCAGATCCTGGAAACGTTTTACCTGTGCCTTCATGAAATCAAAGTTTTCACCCACCACGCTCTCAGTGATCTCGATGGTAATGAGATCCCTGGATACTCCTGCCGCATCCACGCGGTTGCAGATTTCCTCTACTATGTCGCAGGTCTCAAAATCCGTCCTTGAAAGGTTTACGGACATGGGCACCAGATGAAGTTTTCCTTCCGCTTTCTGTTTATTGACACGCTCAAGTATGGAATCCAGAATATAAAGATCCACCTTATATATGAGCTTTGTATCCTCCAATATAGGGATAAAATCTGCCGGTGAAAGCATACCCTTTTCCGGGTCTATCCATCTGGCCAGAGCTTCCTCGTCGCAGACAAGATTATTGGTAGCCCTGACTATGGGCTGATAGAACGGTTTGATCCAGTTCTCAGCAATGGCACGGTCCAGGTTATCAATGATATACTGCCTGTTGATCTCCCTGCGGAGCATCTTCTGGTCAAAATAATTGAAATAGGAATTGTAGTCATCCCTGGATATATTGCAGGCATATTTTGCACGGTCACAGGCAAGGGATGTCTCTACTATGCCCATGGAATCCTGATAGATACCGACTCTCACAGGGAGAGTCTTGCCGCCGTTGGCGGTCTTCATTGCACTGAAAAGCTTTTTAAGCTTTTTCTCCAGATCCTTTTCTTCCGTAAATACAGCGAAATGGTCCTGTCCGAAACGGCTGCTGTTCTCCTCTCCGAACTGCTCCGCAATAAGCCTTGCCAGCTCTTTGATAAGAGCGTCGCCTTCCGAAAATCCGTATCTCTTATTGAAGAATTTCAGACCGTTAAGGTTAATATACAAAAGCGCCGACGGTATATCACTCTCGTGCATTGTCCTGCGGCCGGTTTCCGCCAGCTTGAAAAAGTAAGTCATGCTGGGAAGCCCCGTCATGAAATCATAATTCATTTCACGGAAAATATTCCGTTCACGGTTCACATCCTCCTTAGTCAGGTTGCCAAGGAGCTCTGAATTCTCCTGCTCAACATCCTCCGGCAGGCTCTCATAAAAGAGTTTCTTATCCTCATACATACGCTCATCCGCGCGGCGGAGAGCCATACGGACATTGCTGCTGTTTTTCTCAACAGCTCCGCCAAGCGCAAAGGAAAGTTTCGCAATCTTTTCACTCTCTTTTCTGATATTCTCAATATGCTTGTCTATATCTTCCTGTGTAACGCCGGTAAGGATAATGGAAAACTCATCGCCGCCTGCGCGGAATATGGATTTCTCATCAAAGAACTGCCTGAGCACATTTGCAGCATTCTTTAACAGAAGGTCGCCGGCACTGTGTCCTTCTATGTCATTTACAACTTTAAGACCATTTAAGTCGGCAAAGATAACGCCTGCCGAGACATCGGCTTTTTCGCCGTGGCTAAGCCTGTCAACCACATTGTTCATTTCGTTACGGTTCATGACGCCCGTAAGCATATCCTTGGAGCTTAGCATCCTGAGCTGATCCAAAAGCATGTAATTGCCCAGTTCAGAGCCTAATATAAATGTGGTAACTTCCAGAGTTTCCTTGATCCTTACCGCACGCTCGGAATCAAAATTAAGAGCCCACATGAAGCCCAGAAGATGGCTTCTGGATTTTAAGGGGAATAAAACGATATTATAGGCCCCGGCTCCGGTAAGGGATTCATACCACACAGGATTCCTTTCCTTTATAACCTGCATGTCATCATCATTCTTGGCTATCAGGCAGTTGCTTCCCGCAATGGTGCCTATCCAGGACTCCGCTATGTCATAAAACGCATCATCAACATAATGCTGCATAGGCAGAAGCCCGGATCCCTCTTTTATATTTTCAGCCAGTACAGAGCAGGATCTCTCATATTCATTCATGACAAGGATACAGCAATGCTCTGAATCACAGAGCTTGCTGATACCCAATACCACATCCTGTATGGTAGCTTTGAAATCGTTTGTACCGCGGAGTTTAATACAGGTATCAAGAACTGATACCGCGGTTTCTGCGGAAGTATTGGCAAGAGCCTCGGAATCCGGCTCAAAATTAACCTCCATTATGTAGAAGCAGTACCCATACTCATCGTCTTCCGCATCGATAGGAAGGAAGATCATATTGAGCCACACATCCATCCTGTCGGGTTTCGCATAGGAATGGAGGCATTTCTTATTTATGGCAGCATTGTAGCTGTATTCCTCGAAATTCAGATCCCTGGTGATATATTCCGTATATTCGCTGCCCGGAATGAACTTGTCATGAAGCATCTTCATCCCGGGCGCCGGATGCTCAATGGAATCAATATACGCCTTATTGCCGGCGACCAACTTGAAATGCCCCTTCTTTCCATCGGGAAGTTTTTCAACCGCTACCACGCATGTCATTGCCGGCATGCGTTCTGCCAAAGCCTGAAAATCCATAATGTGTACCCCCGTCAGCATTTTTGATAGAAAAAACCTAGTTAAGATTATACCATAAAAAGCAATAGGAATTCAGTACAAATTCTGATGGCATTTCTACCGAATCCGATAAAACTGCCTACTTAATCCGGATGTCCACCCGGTTAGGCATTTCAGCAGACTCATCAAAGCAATAAGTGATCTCCTCTGCGGTATTTTCAAGCATCGAGAGCGACAGTTCATTATCGGAGTTTTTAATGTCAAATGCCTCTTCTCCATAGGATACGGATATATGGCATTTTTCCTCCTGTACAGAGTATTCAACAGTCACGCAGATATCAGGATCCGGATAATGAGGAATCAGGATCTGCCTAACCACCTCTTCAATTGCCAGGCGTATACGGTATTTCATGGCAGGGGCTATGTCATTATTCATGAAAAATGTATCCAGCTCCGCATCCATACGGATAAAGTCATAGTCCCTGCTTTCTATCCTTGCATCAAATACCTTGAGCTTACGTATAAAGCGTCTCGTCAGTTCTTTCTTCGGGGAATCAAATATCTCATCCGGTGTGCCATCCTCATATATGCCGCCCTCATCCATGTAAAACACACGATTCGAGATTGCCCTTGCAAAACTCATCTCATGGGTGACTATCAGCATGGTCTTGCCGCTTTTTGCAAGCTCCCTTATGACAGCCTGTACCTCTGAAACCATAGTAGGATCCAGCGCACTTGTCGGTTCGTCTAAAAGTATCACCTCCGGATCCATACACAGCGTTCTTGCTATAGCCACTCTCTGTTTCTGACCGCCGGAAAGTTCATCAGGATATGACAATGCCTTATCTGCCACACCGACTCTGCGAAGCAGCTCCATACCTTTATCATAGGCCTCCTGTTTACTCTTATTCAGAAGATCCATAGGAGCTATCATAAGGTTTTCTATGACTGTGAGATGGCCGAATAAATTAAATGACTGGAATACCATTCCCATCCGCCTTCTGGCCTTTTTCACATCATAGCCCTTTGCCGTGATCTCTTCATCACCTAAAAATATCTGACCGGATGTTGGTGTCTCAAGCAGGTTAATACAGCGAAGCAATGTGGACTTTCCCGTTCCGGACGGCCCTATCACTGAGATCACATCCCCGTCGTTTATGGTCACGCTGACATCCTTTAGCGGGGTAACGATATCATATTCTTTTCTAAGTTTTTTTATCTCAATCATGGAGTTCAACCCCCTTAAGGATATTTTCCCGCTTCCGCTGTTTTGGATCAACGGATACTTCGATACGGCTGACGATAAATGTCAGTAGCCAGCCAAGTATAAAGTAGATGACCGCCACTGCTATCAATGGAAAGAAAGCCTCATAAGTACGGCCCCTTACGATGTCACCCATCTTGGTAAGGTCCTGAACAGCAATATATCCCACGATAGCCGTTGCCTTTATAAGAGCCACCACTTCGCCCTTATAAATCGGCAGGAAATGAGGAAATGCCTGTGGCAGTATGATGCGGAAGAAAGACCGGAGATCCCCATAGCCTAATGCAAGTGCCGCTTCCGACTGTCCTTTGTCTATGGCACCTACACCTGTCTTTAACATACCGAATACACCGGCTCCGAAGACCAGTGTGAAGGCTACCACTGCAACAGCCGTTCCACTTACGGAAGTTTTCGCAAAAATAATGTAATAAAGGATCATCAGCAAAACGACTATAGGCATCCCCTGCACAAGCCATACAAAGAATCTCGCAAACAGGTTGGCAGCCTTGTTTCCCTTACGGCAGGCCATGTACAGCATGAAACCAAGTACTGTACCAAACAGTATGGATAAAACCGTGATCAATATGGTAGTTCCTATCCCCTGCAGGAAAAGCTTCCAGCGGGCCTCCCTTACGAAAGTCTTTTCAAAGCTCTCGGCAGTTTTTTCAAAAAAGTTCTTATCCTCCGTAGCGTCTTCGGTGGCTCTTACTATGAGAACAAAAGACGCCGGATAATATTCTATGAAGTCAACCGCCTCTCGTCTCTCATCTGTAACAATGATAGATCCGGCGCCCATGAGTGCTTTGCCGGACTGTACATACGACAGGACGGACGCAAATTCCATACCGACAAACTCTACATGCACATCCATCTCCTTCGCCATGAGCAGTATCATCTCTACATCAAAGCCTATCAGCTCACCGCCTTCTCCCGCATAGCTCATGGGTTCAAGGGCATCACAGACAGCAACCTGTATTGTACCGTTTTCTCCGGGCCAGTCCTGCTTAGGAACAGTCTTTACGCTGTCATCGAGTCCGGTCCATTTTTCCCATAAAGCCTTCTTTGTTTCCTCGGGTATGCTGTCATAAGCAGCCTGCCAGCCTGCAAGTCTGTCATCCCCTTTGGCAAAAGCAAAACCGAATGTCCCTTCCTTAAGAGGCTCCGGGAAAAGAGCAAGATCCGGATCCCTGTTTACCGCAAGTTCCGCAATGGCATTATTATTAAGACATGCATCTGTCTTTCCGTCCTTAAGCGCTAAAAGTATGTCTGCCATATTGTTAAAATATGAAAAGCTGCCTACCCCCGGTGCTTTACTCTTTACCAATTCTTCAAAAGGTGCGCCCACCAGCATGGACACTGTCTTCCCGTCAAGATCCGAGAACTCATCAAACTCAGGCACACTCTCAGCACTGCCGTTCTCCTGTACCAGATCCGTTGCCGGCACTGCAAGGACATATCCGCCGTAACTTGTGGGATCAGAAAAAAGAGCCTGCTCCCGGCGTTCGGGTGTGGCATTCATATCAGTAGTAAAATCAGCCCTTCCGGACTGGACCGCCGGAATCCTTCCTGCAAAATCCACATCGAGTATTTTCAGTGCATACCCATTCTCGCGGCAGAAACGGGTAACAAGGTCTATATCGTAACCGACATTTTTCCCATCCTTAATGTATGACCATGGCATATCCGAGGATGTGGTAACGACCGTTATGGTACCCTTCTCCCCTGACAGGCCATCCATATCCACAACCTTTTTAGCTTCATCAACTCCAAGCCATGTATCCTCTATTTCCTGCATGGTACCGTCTGCAAATTTTTCAGCAAGGAAACCATTGAACTCTGCACAAAGAGCCGCGCTGTCCGGATCATCCTTTCTGAAAGCAAAGCTGTACTCGGCCTCTGTTATCTTTTCATGAATAAAGTCAATCTCCGGCTGCTCGGTATGTATAGTCTTAAGATTTGGCTCGTCTCCGATATAGGCATCAATCTTACCGGCAAGCAGCGCCGCATTAAGGTCAGGATAGCTGCTGAAATATAGAAGCTCACTGTCCGGAAATTCCTCTTTGGCAAGGTCCTCCGTCGGCGTTCCTGTAAGTACACCAATCTTCTTTCCGTTATACTCTTTCCATGCAGAATTTTCCGTTTCTTCCGAGACGTTGTCATCCGAAGCATTTACGCTTATGGCCGCTGTGTAAGGAGCAAGCACTGCCAGCAGCATGCATAATATAAGAAAATATTTTATGTTCTTTCTGTATAATTTTTCATATGAGGCCATTTGCGATTCCACCTTACATCTTCTTTTGACTTAAGCAGTATTTATTCCTGATCACCTGAGCCCGGCATATATTCCTCCGGGACTTTTATGTTGTGTGAAAGCAGAAGCTCAACATACTCCGGATTTCGAAGCCGCTGGATAGATTCCATCATATATCTTTCGTTTTTTCTTTGTATAAATCCGAGTTTATGCCGTAAATACTGAAGAAATATTATAAGGCTGAGAATTAAAAAGCCTGCCAGACACAAATTAACAATATTAGGATCGACCAGTTTATCCATGTTGCCTCGCATCCTGAATCCAATAAAACTGGCAGCAACCCCGCCCAGTCCAAAACTTTGACAAGCCTGCGGCTCCTGTGTCAGCTGTATTGGATCAAATCCCTGTAAAGCCACTTCTCTCCATCTGTTATCAAAAAACTCACCACCGCAATTTTTGCACTTCTGCATCTTACTCCCATAAAGATACGGATTCAGGATTCCATAACTCTCTATCACATTTTTCCCGCAGTGCGGACAGATTTTCTGCAGCATTTACAATCTCCTCATACTTTCAGATTTATTCAGCGTTTTCCTGGTTTTCGGAAGGTGCAGGGACAGGTACACTGTCGACAGGCGTCTCAGCACTATCTGCAGCAGGCGGCAGGTCAGTTTGCTGTTCATCCGGAACCTGTGTTTCATCCGGGATTATCTCTTCAGTAGGCAGCGGGATATCCATAACCTGCTCCTCTGCCGGTTCTTCCGTCGGAGCCACATAGTTGGTTCTTCCATATGTTACGGCCGATCTTGAAGATTCCGCATCCGGAAATACATGCCGGTAATAATCCCCTGACAGACATTTCCTGCAGAAATTGATCTTATTGTTGACTATTGTCTTGATCTCAGCTTCATAGCCTTCAGGTATCACAGTATCCTCGCTTACGGGAGTAAACTTTCCGCTGGATGCGATATATGTGCCAAGATCGGTTTTCCAGTCATGGGACAAATTAAATATCAGCGGGTCAGCATCAGATAGCACATCCCTTCCAACCATGAGCCTTGAATCAAATTCAACCCCAAAAAGATTGAGCAGTGTCGGCGTGATATCCGGGCTGAAAACCGGGTCATCCACAATGATCGGATCCATATCCTCCAGTTCGCCGCACCATATGATGAGACGGTTGTGGTCCCGCACAAGATTATTCTTTACCTTTTCGCCATAAAGTTCAGGCAGCGAACTTCCATAGGAAAGTCCGTAGGGAAAATGATCTGCGGATATCACGATGACGGTATCATCAGCAATTCCTTCTTTCTCCAGCGTGTCAACAAGATATTCCATTGCAGCCTCAAACTCAAGCTGGCTTGCAATATATGCTCTTACCTGTGAGGAATACTCCAGCTCCGCTACCTCATCCTTGTGTTTTTTCGACATCGCATTGCCGTCAAAGGAATAAGGACAATGGCCGCTTACTGTCATATAGTAAATATTGAAAGGCTGCTTGTCTATGTAGGTAGGCAGGGTAGCCTCAAACATATCCTTGTCACTTAAAGACCAGGCATGATCAAGCAGCTTTTCAAGGCCGTTGCCATTTGCCATGAAACCGTCAGAATAACCCAGATTAATATGTGTGGCATTACGATTGTAATAGGTATATGAACCGTTGTGGTACATCATGCCGTAATATCCCAATTGGTTTAGCTGATACCCCATTGTCATATAATTTAAACTGTTACGGGTGTCAGTCATGGATGAGCCTCCGTCCGTAGGGAGCATTCCCATGAGTATATTGTACTCACCGCCGGTGGTTCCGGCTCCTGATGGCTGGTAGTAATCGTTAAACTGAATGCCTTTGGTTGCCAGCCTGTAAAGCGTAGGCGTCAGCTCCTCATCTATAACTTCTGCTGAAAAGGCTTCAGCAGTTATCAGTATGAGATTCTTGCCCTCAAACAATCCCGTATACTGGTTTTTCATGGAAGGCGTCAGGGATGCAACATACAAATCCATTGCCTGAAGATTTCCCGATGTGGTTTCGGCAAGGGCTTCAAAATCTATGTCAAGGACATTCGGTGTATATACGATTTCTTCAGGGATTTCGGTTTCAGCAGTATCGGCAGATACGCCTGTGCCGGATGCAGATGCAGTGGGAGCAGGAGTCACCGCTGCAGCTGCATTTGCGGATGTTTCTTTCTTATCCTCCGGAAGAACAAAACCGGCCGTGGTATCTTCAGGTTCACTGGTGTTGAACAGCGGAATAGTCTCCCTGACATCCAGTCTTGCCGCAGTATTTACGCCAAGTATACGCACCGCCCTGTCGAATTCGTATTCATCGGTATAGGAATGATTCATAATGTCATTCGTACTGATATAGAGCCTGTGGGTCAAAAATAACAGGACTACAAGTGATGCGCTGACTGCTATCCACTTCGGACGGAGCCTCCTTGCTTCATCCTTTTTCATAAGTATCAGATAAATGATAAAGGGAAGCAGGAAAATGACAAAATGGAGGATTCCGCTGGGAGACAGCAGCAATATCCTTATATTATAAGAGTATTCTGAAACGGCACCTGAGGCACCGTTTGCCATGGTACCGAATGAATAGAAAACGCCAAATTCCGCAAATATGAAATAGAGCAGTAAAAAAAGCAGGCTCTCCAGGAAAAGGAAAGTCGCCCGCAGGGCTCTGTTGATATTCTTATTTTTAAACAACGATGACAGCAGGAAAAACAGGCCGCCATAACAGATGCTGGAAATAACTATGCCTATCAGATTACCTACCGAAAAAGGTATGCCTGTCGACAGCATGAATACGGTCTCAAGATAGATTATCGACAGCGGACAGTATATTGTAAAAAAAACAGTTAACATTATGAAAATCACTCTCTATTTATTATAATTACATTTTCTTCAACCTTGTAATTATCGCATATTTCACAGCTTCGTCAAGAAAACAGATGAAAAAACGGGGGCATTGCCCCCGTTTCACTTTATGCATCTTTATCCAAAAGCATCCTGTCGTTATCCAGTGCCCTTCCCGCTATATCCTTAAAGCGGTCAAGCAGGTCCCGTACGGTCATGGACTCTCTCTCCTTACCGGATACATCAAGGATTATCTTTCCGTGATCCATCATAAGTGTCCTGGTTCCCAGAGTAAGCGCAGACTGCATATTATGGGTGATCATAAGGCAGGTCAGGTGTTCTTTCTTTACCACATCCTCGGTGATCTCAAGCACCTTGTCAGCCGCTGCGGGATCGAGAGCCGCAGTATGCTCATCCAAAAGCAGGAGACACGGCGGATTGATCGTTGCCATGAGCAGTGTGACTGCCTGGCGCTGACCGCCGGACAGAAGCCCCATGGGCTGTTTCATCCTGTCCTCCAGCCCCATGTTGAGCTTTGAAAGGATCTCACGGAATTCATTCCGCTGTTCCTTAGTCATGCGGGAAAGCCAGCCTCCCTTGCCTGCTGCAAGCATAAGATTTTCTTCTATGGTCATGCCTGCTGCCGTACCGCGCATGGGATCCTGAAACAGGCGCCCTATCTTGCGTGCACGTATATATTCCGGTGCCAGTGTGATATCTTCGCCGTCAAGCTCTATCCTGCCGCTGTCAGTGATAAAGTTTCCGCTTATGGCATTGAAAAGAGTAGATTTACCGGCGCCGTTGGCACCTATTATGGTCACGAATTCTCCGTCTTCCACCTTTAGGTTCAGCTTATCAAGAACCAGCTTGGCATTGACTGTTCCGGGATTGAAGGTCTTTGATATCTCAGAAATATTAAGCATGGCCGCTGCCCTCCGTTCCGCCATCCGGACGCTTCTTCAGTCCCATACTGCGCCTGATAAGCGGAAGCCTTGACTTGAAATAAGGTCCGCTGATAGCGATTATGACAATGACTGAGGATACGAACTTAAGCATGTATGCCGGCAGGTTAAACCTGAGTGCTATGGTATACACAAGCCTGAAGACAAAGGCACCTGCGACAGCACCTATAGCCTTGGCAGTTATCCCGCCTTTTGATACAAGTGCCTGGCCAATAAGCAGCGAAGCCAGTGCAATGGTTACCATTCCGGAGCCTATGTCGATATTAACCGACTTCTGTGACTGGGCCAGCAGACAGCCGCTTAATGCCGTAAAAGCATTTGCAATGCAGAGTCCCACAATAGTTGTGAATGCGGGATTGATGGATGATGACTTTACCATATCCGGATTGTTGCCCGTAGCCCTTATTGCCAGTCCAAGCCTGGTCCTTAGGAAAAATGCCAGGAAAACCACCACCAGGATTACAGCTACAGCAGCTATTATGAGCTTGTAGGCTCCGCCTAAGAATGTGCCTTCCAGTATTTCCTTAAGCTGGGTAAATACTGTCTCTGTTTTATTCATATTGAGCAGAGACGAATTACCCATTATGGCGATATTGATCGAATACCAGGCTGTATTGACTATGATACCGGCAAGCAGGCTCTCGACACCCATCTTGGTCTGAAGCAGCGCCACTATGAAACCGGATATCACTCCTGCTGCCATGGCAGCGGGTATGGACAGATACGGATGGCCCGATATGGCCACGACCGCGCCAACGGTGGCGCCCATTGTAAAGCAGCCATCCGTTGACAGGTCACAAACATTTAACATCGTGTAGCTCAGGTAAAGAGCAAGTACTGTAAGTGCGCTGATAAGACCAAGCTCAAGGGCTGTCTGAAACAGCGGAAGAAGTTCACCAATCCCCATCACAAACCTCTTTATTCAAAGCTTTCTGCTGTAGTAATGCTCTCAACCTTTGTGCAGTAAGGAGCGAACTCTTCCTTAAGCTCATCGAATGAAAGTCCTAAAGCATCACATACATCTGTGTTAATTGTAGCTGTACCGTTGTCAAAAGTCCTTACAGGTGTGGTAGCAGGATCAGCACCGTTTATAAGGATCTCCCCTACCATGTCAGCTGTTTCCACGCCAAGGTTTGCATAGTCAACACCGTATCCTAAGAATGCGCCGTTTAAAGCAAATGAGTCAGCACCGGCATAGTGAAGGATGCCTGCCTCTGAAAGCTTCTCATAGATTGAAAGCTCTGCTGTCATTATAGTGTTGTCGGAAGGAGTGAATATTGCTTCAACTCCGTCAGCTATGAATGCGTCAACAGCAAGGGATACCTCATCAACATTGGTTCCTGTGTGCTCCACATACTCAATGCCCTTTTCATCAAGGAAAGCCTTTGCATCAGCAATTGCTGCTGTTGATGCATCCTGTCCTACGTCATACAGAAGGCCGACCTTTTCGATATCCGGGTTCTGCACAAGGATAAGGTTCATTATCGCATTGGTATCAAGATAATCAGATGTACCGGTTATGTTTGCTCCGGGTGCGCTGTTGGATGCAACGATGCCTGCACCTTCAGGATCGGAAACAGCTGCAAAAACAACGGGAATGCCGTTATCCTCGGTTGCAGCCTGCATGGTCATTGCAACAGGAGTGGCAACGCCTACCATCAGGTCCACATCATCAGCGATGAAATTGGCCACTATCTGTGAAAGGACATTTGAATCTGCATTGCAGTTGTCATATTCGATCTCGAATTCAACATTGTTTTCCTTACCGATCTCATCAAGACGGCTTTCAATGTTGCTTACGATCTGGTTTAAGGATGCGTCATCAACATAGTTACAGATGCCTACCTTGTAGGTCTTGGTTGCGGTCTGGTCAGCGCCGCCGTCAGCTGTTTCGCCTGTTCCGGTAGTGCTGCATGCGCAGAATGATGTAGCCATTACTGCTGCCATGAGAAGTGATAAAAGTTTCTTTTTCATAGTTTCCTCCTTTTTCGCGGGACACCTCCCGCTTACGTTTTGTGGGGACCGGCAAATCGCGTAGAGGAAACCTCTACGCGTTGATGCGTTGCCCGTCAAATGTCTGCACGTGCAAGCACTGCAGACATTTGGTCCGGGAATATCCCTGCGGCAGTCCGTGTAAACACGTCCGGCCTCCGGGATATTCCCAAACCAAGCGGCGTCCACGCACACGTGCTGCCGCTTGACAGGCTTATCGCACAAAAAAGCCTGTCCCTATAGCAGTTTCTGCTGGGACAGGCTGAATAATCATACCTGCGGTGCCACCCGGCTTGGTGCATAACACACCCTCTCTGTACACACTATCATGTGCCGGATCTTTTAACGATGATCCACTCCGTCTCCCATACTCTGCCGTAAGCATTTCCGGTCGCCCTCCGGAGTCCATTCAATATCACGCCTGTCACTGCGATCCCACCATCCGCAGCTCTCTCCGCACAAGTGATGTGATACCTACTCACTCTCCGTCAACGGTTTATAAAAAAATACCATATAGCCAGGTGAAATGTCAATGATTTTTTCTTGGCAATACATATTTTATGATTCCAGATAATCCAGGATCCGTTTTACATTCTCCACGCCGTCCCGGTAACCGAGCCAGTACAGGTTGCCAAGTTTTTCCATATCGCCTTCCAGCCTGGAAACAGTAACTTTCGCTGAAGGCGTGATCTGCAGGAGTCTGCCTTTCATATGCAGACGCTCAAGCTCGTCACACTGATGGTTATATGCCTTATTGCTTATGGCGAGCTTTTTTGCAAATTCTTTTCTTGAACCGTAAAAACGGAATGCGGACTTTGATATTTTATCCGGCTTACGGTAAGTGATCTCCCTTGTACGAAGCACAACGATCTTTTCAAAATGATTCTGCAGTGCCCACATGTAGGGTATTTTACAGGCGCAGCCACCGTCAAGATACGGAACTCCGTCTATCCATACCATAGGCGAGATAAAAGGCATCGACGCCGAAGCCCTGACTCCCTCAATGACGTTTTTGCTCCGTCCCTTCTCAAAGCAGGTTGCTTTTCCGGTGTTACAGTTGGTCGCTACGGCTATGAACCTCTGTTTACGGTCCTTAAAACTTTCCATATCGAAGGGTTCCAGAACTCCACGCTCCTCTGTCAGAAAGCCTATATCAAGTATGCTGCGGCTGTGCGCCAGGGCCTTCGCCCCGATGTAACGGCTGTCATGACGAAAACCTAAGTTTATCCTTGCTGACCTGCCGATCTGCCCGGACACATAATTCATTCCTGAAAGGGCACCTGCCGATACGCCGATAACACAGGACATATTGATATCATGCTTCATCAATGCATCAAGGAAACCCTGTGTATAAAGCCCCCTGAACGCTCCGCCTTCAAGTACAAGACAGCCATCCGTGATCCAGTCGGATGCCTCACCTTTCGGTATTTTATCTAAACATGAATAAACCTTAGCCATTTAACTGTTCTCCTTTTCCATAAAACTCGCGTCAAATAACCTATGTCAGTTTCTTCAAAATGCCATCAAAAATATCAACACAGATGCCTGCCATATATTTCTCATCCTCACGCATGCCGTCCCTAAACCAGCTGATAAGAATCTGGAAAAATGCCGCTTCCGCAGCAAGCTGCGTATATTTGATCGCTGTATCTTTTGTGGGGTACAACAGCTCAGCTATTGATTTTCCGGAAAACAGATTCCTCTGCTGAATACCTGCCTGGTCAAGCAGCGAGATTATATCACTGTTCTCACGGATAAGCCGGAACACATCTTCAAACCACTGTTTAGGCGCCTCATGCAGCTCCGGTCTTTCCGTCAGCTCTGCAATGCTTTCTATCAACTTACTCCCCAGCTCATTTAAAATATCTTCCTTATCCGTGTAGTTGCGGTAGAACGCCGTCCGCGACACACCTGCCCGACGCACTATCTCGCTGACAGTGATCTTCTCATAGGGCTTGTCTGCCATAAGATGTATCAGTGCAAGCTGCAGGCATTCCCTGGTCAGCTGGTTTGACTCCTTATTGTTCATTCGCAGCACTTCTTTTTTCTGCAGTTCTGTCAAAGCTTTATTTTCAGATTGCATAGTATCCACCATCTTACGCGCTACAAAAAATGTATTTTTGTAACGCCCTCTCAGTTTCGGTAACAACTGTCAGTTCCGTAGTCTGTGACGTTGTGTTTCACATGTCTTGATGTTACACTTGTAACGTCAAAACGAGTATAACATCAAACGAGGTGCATGACAAGTATGGAATATGATATTTTTAAGCTGATGTTCATATCGGTGATCATCTCTTTTTTAGGATATGCTACTGAAAACATCTGGCTTCTGTTTACGAAGGGATACATGGATAACCGGAATACAGTACTCCCCTTCCTTTCGGGCTATGGGCTGTCCGTAGTCGGTTTTTATCTGTTAGTTGGAACACCTTCTGAAACACATTTTGACGTGGTCTATTATGTGCAGGCTGTCATCACCGTAGGCATCGGTGAGATCCTGCTGGGAACATTTGTAGAAAAATATATAGGTGTCATATACTGGAATTACAGCTGGATTCCGCTGCATCTGACAAAATACACATCCCTTCCTACCAGTCTGGGATTTGCAATGATCACCATGCTTTTTATGAGGTACTGTTTTGATCCGATAATGGATACTCTCGCCCTTCTGCCAAGGGACCTGCTCTGTCCTGCCTCAGTTTTTCTCTTTGTGCTGATCAATTTAGATACGCTGCATGGCTTTATGGAAATGCGCAAGAATCATAAACAGTATTCCTTATGGAAGATTGAACTACCGCGCAGCATTGAAGACTTTCCCGTGCTTTTCCACTAAGGGAAAGTCTTTTCTGATATTTTATTCTGAAATGTTTTTCTGAAGTATTATCCGATAATATCACTCAGCTGCAATATCCGCCAATTTGCAACCGGCCACTTTTATCAGGTCACCCGGTGCAAGCTCTATCTGAAATCCCACCTTCCCTGCACTGACAAACACTTTCTCGAATGATGTTACCGTCTCATGTATGAAGGTCGGAAACTGTTTCTTCATACCGATAGGTGAACAGCCGCCATGGACATAACCCGTCAGCGGAAGCAGATCCTTCTGCTTTATCATGCTGACAGCCTTTTCGCCTGCTGCCTTCGCAGCCTTCTTAAGGTCCAGCTCTGCCTCAACAGGCACTACAAACACATAATATGCCCCGGACTTTCCCTGGGTCACAAGAGTCTTAAAAACCTTCTCTGCAGGCTCTCCTAAAATGGCTGCAATCTGTGCACCGCTCATAGTCGCATCCGGTTCATAAGAATGGCTCATATAGGAAATCTTCTTCCCGTCGAGAACCCTCATCACATTTGTCTTTTCTTCCTTCTTCATCTCTCTATGTCTTTCTTCGTTATCCTGCTTTTTTCGTCTGCCTTACATGCCAAACTCTTCACAAAGCCTATCAAAGCGTGCCTGTTCTTTTTCCTTAACTGCCTTGGACATGTCATTCATGCAGTGGTGGATGACATCTGCATCCTTTAAGGCCTCGTCCATGGGTGAATCCGTTACCAGCTTATCATCATGATGGTAGACTGCTGAGCAGATCATATCAGTCTCTTCCTCATTCGTCAGTTTCAGTTCTTCAAGAATGCTCCTGGCAAGCTCTGCCCCCTTGTGGGCATGGTCGTCATAAGAGCCTGTCTTGTATGCATGAAGATCATGCAGCATAGCCGACATGGATGCGATTTCAGGATCCAGCCCACGTTTCTTTGCGATCATCGTAGCTGCCAGAGATACTCCATAGAGATGAGCGATGGCACTCATCCTCTTATCCTCATCCTCAATCTTATTCAATTCGGAATCCACATATCTGCGAAGTTCTTTTAGTCTGCTCATGTTTTACCTCCGTCAGTCTTTATTATTCTTCAATATGTCTTCACTTGTGTTGTAAAAAATATCCGTTTAGTTGCCAGAAACTTTATCTGCCGCTTTGTCTCCTGCAGCCCCTAATCCCTCAGTTCCATTTGCCTTATCTTCAGCATCCCCTGCAGTTCCGTTTTCCACCGTCTTATCTTTTTTCCATAGATTGCAAATAAATGTCGCAGCTAAGCCAACCACAACGCCGAATACGATCCCCGCAAGGACATCAGTCGGAAAATGAAGAAAGAGATACATCCTGCTGAAAGCAATGATTGCCGCCACAATAAACACCGGAATGCCGGCTTTCTTATGTCTCATAAAGATCGCTGTTGCAGCAGCAAAGGACCAGGCAGAATGTGTTGAAGGGAATGATGAGCTGGATGGTCTTTTTACCAGCAGCTCAAAAGTCTGGTCGATATGGCAGGGCCGCGGACGGTCAAAGAGATTTTTGAGCACATACTGTCCCAGCACGAAAACAAACACATATGACAGCAGTACCGCAGCACCAGCCCGCCTGGTTTTCTTGAAAAACAGAAGTACCACGCCCACGATCAGCCATATCTGGCCGTAGGAACCGGCAATGGCCGTAACCAGAAGAAAAAACTTATCCAGTATCTCGTTGTGCGGAATCGCATAAAGAAAAGATAATTCCATATTGCCTCCTTAAAATAAAATCAATCGACTAATTTATCCTTTTATTACAGCCTCAGCAGTAAACGCTTCGTGCTTTCCTTAAATAGTTATATAAAAATATCCCTGTCGCAGATCTCGTACCCTGCCAGCATAAGTCCTTTGGCAGGAGCTGTGGGGCCGGCAGCGTTGCGGTCGCAGGTTTCCAGCATCTCCTTTACTTTTTCAGGCGGATACTTGCCACGGCCGACCTCCATTAAGGTACCGGCGATTATGCGGACCATATTGTACAGGAAGCCGTTACCGGTTACGGATATAACGATTTCTTTAGAATCCCCACCCGCTTTTTCCGTAACTACCGATATGTCATATATGGTCCTTACAGTAGACTCTGCCTGGGTATTCACACTGCAGAAGCTCTTGAAATCGTGCTCTCCTTTAAGATACCCTGCTGCTTTCTGCATTAGCTCTGCATCAAGCTTATTATATGTCCAATGGGCATAAAGCCTGTTTACGGGACTTTCGAAAGTCGAGCAGATAATGCGGTACTCGTAAGTTTTCCTGGTATCCGTGTGCCTGGGATGAAAGTCAGGCTTAACCTCTGCTGCCCCCACTATCCTGATATCCTCGGGGAGCTGTCTGTTAAGGGCATAGGGAACCTTCTCTGCCGGAATCCGGGCATGGGTATCGAATACGGCGATATTCCCCTTGGAATGTACTCCCGCATCCGTGCGGCTGGCACCTATCACCGCGATGTCCTCCTTAAAAAGGCTGCTTAGTGTCTCGTTGAGCACGCCCTCTATGGTAGGCACCCCCGGCTGTATCTGAAAGCCGTGATAAGAAGTGCCGTCATAGGCCACGTATATGAGTATGCGTCTTGATGTTATTATCGTTTCATTTTCCATGGGTATTATTTTATCATTTTATTTTTTCAGAGAGCAACCGGCGGGGCCTTGAAAAGAAAACAGCCCATCAGAACTATCAGTACTGCGTATATCACCAGCAGCGCATATGCAACGATGTCGCCACGCTTATATTTTAGCGGGTTAAGCCTGGTCCTGCCCTCGCCACCATTGTAGCACCTGGCCTCCATAGCCTGGGCAAGATTATTGGCACGTCTGAAGGCTGACACAAAGAGCGGTATGATTATAGGCACAAAGCTCTTTGTCTTTTTTACGATGTTACCGCTGTCGAAGTCCGCACCTCTGGCCATCTGCGCCTTCATTATCTTATTGGTTTCATCCACAAGTATTGGGATAAATCTTAATGCTATGGACATCATCATTGCCACTTCATGAACCGGTACCTTGAAAAGCTTGAGGGGTCTCATAAGGCATTCCAGCGCGTTTGTAAGACTCACCGGGGCTGTGGTAAGTGTCATAAGGTTTGAAGAAAGCACAAGGAAAATAAGGCGTCCTATAAGGTATGAAGACCTTTTTATTCCTTCTATGGTAACTGTGAATATCCAAAATGAGAACAGCTCCTGTCCACCCGTAAAAAACAGATTGATAACCACCGTGAATGCCAAAAGGAAAGCAACCGGCTTTAACCCTTTGACCATATAAAGAATCGGAATCCTGGAAAGTATTATCTCTATGATCAGGAAAAGTGCGGCTACTGCATATACTGCAGGATTTTCAAATATGAACAGGCTTAGAATGTACACAAAAGTAAGCACGATCTTAGTCCTGGGATCGAGCCTGTGCATAACGGAATCCGTCTGATAATATTGTCCTATAGTTATTTCGAGCAACGCCTATATCACCCTGTATTCCTTTAAAACCCTGAGTATCTCTTCTGCGGCCTCGTCTACCGTAAAAATGTCATTCCTTATAGGCAAGCCTGCTGCCGAAAGCTCAGCCACTATCTCCGACACCTCCGGAACCGATAACCCCGCCGTCTTAATCTCCTGACTGCGCTTAAAAACAGTACTTACAGTGTCATCCAAAATCAGCCTTCCCTCATTCATTACCATGATGCGGTCCGCATACCTTGCCACATCCTCCATAGAATGTGAAACAAGGATAATAGTCATATTCTCCTTATCCCGCAGGGATGCTATCATATCCAGCAGCTCGTCCCTTCCCTTGGGATCAAGCCCTGCCGTAGGCTCATCCAGAATAAGTACCTCCGGCTTCATAGCCAGGACTCCGGCTATTGCAGCCCTTCTCTTCTGTCCCCCTGACAGGTCAAAAGGAGATTTGTAAAAGCACTCATCCTCAAGCCCCACCTTCTTTATGGTGTCATAGGCCGTAAGCTCTGCCTGTTTCCTGTCCACTCCCATATTCAGCGGTCCGAAACAGACATCCGCAAAAACAGTCTCCGCAAAAAGCTGATGTTCCGGATACTGGAATACCAGCCCAACTTTTCCCCGGAGCATTTTACGATCATATCTTTTTTCAAAAATATCCTGCCCCTTGAAGTATACGGTGCCTGAAGCAGGCGTCTCAAGTGCATTTAGGAGCTGAAGGAGAGTCGATTTGCCCGATCCCGTATGTCCGATAAGGCCGATGAATTCCCCCGGCCATACGCTGAAGCTTACATCATAAACCGCACGTACAGGCTTTGCTGAAGCGGTACGGTACTCATATACAAGATGCTTAGCCTCCAAAATGGGGACATCATTATTCATTTCGTTAAGATCATTATCTTTCTGCATCAAAGTTTGACTCATCCTATATGATAATCATATTTATCGGGTAACAGTCATATTTTCAATACCGGCAGCATAATTTTATTTTGCCACTGGCCATAGTTTCATAATCGCATTTACCAGCTCATCACCGGTAAGTATGCCGTCACGGATAGGCACACCTGCCATCTTTAATTTATATGCGAGTTCAGTCGCCTGAGGCACTGTGAGACGCAGTTCCTGCAGTTCCGACACCCTGGAAAAAATCTCCGCAGGGGTCCCGCTCATGGCAACCTTCCCCTTGTCCATTACAAACACGCGGTCCGCATCCACCACCTCTTCCATATAGTGGGTAATAAGGATCACAGTGATCTTTTCGTCTTTATTTAGCCTATGGGCAGTCTCAAGGATCTCCCGCCGGCCTCCCGGATCTATCATAGCCGTAGGCTCATCCATGATGATGCACTTCGGCTTCATTGCAATTACAGACGCAATGGATACCCGCTGCTTCTGCCCCCCGGAGAGCCTGTCCGGTGAACGCAGTCCGTACTCGGACATCCCTACGGCATTAAGGCTGTCGGAAACTCTTTCCCTTATCTCATCCGTAGGCACTCCCAGATTCTCAGGTCCAAAAGCCACATCTTCCTCAACGATCTGCCCTATTATCTGATCATCCGGGTTCTGGAATATCATACCGGCAGCACTGCGGATTTCAAGCAGCTTATCCTCATCTGCCGTGTTCATACCATCAACATACACTGCACCTTCTGTAGGAAAGAGCAATGCATTTATATGCTTGGCAAGAGTGGATTTGCCGGAACCATTAGCACCAAGAACCGCAATAAATTCCCCGGGAGCTACCTTCAGGCTTACGCCGTCAACAGCCGTCGTGATACCGTCCACATTGCCCTCGTTGTCCCGCCTTATATATTCAAATGTGACATTTTTCAGATCTACTATCGACATTTTAATTATATTACCCTGTGGGTTCTAATAACTATATTTAACCAAAATGTTCATAACAGCCCGAAGCACTTGCTGCTGAGGGCGTATGAAAGGGTAAAAACAGCAATGGCAGCCCGCTATTTGCGTAGCAAATCTTTAATTGCGGGCTGACGTTACTGTACAGAACCCTGTGGGTTCTGTACAGTTATAAAAAAACCGGATCCTGCAAGACTAATAAGTCTTTGCAAAGATCCGGGAATGGTTGATCTTTAGGTCAGATCACTGCAGCTTAAACTAACTCGATGATAACCATCATTGCTGCATCACCCTTACGGGGACCTACCTTAACTATTCTTGTGAAACCGCCCTGACGGCTAGCGTACTTGGGTGCAATCTCATCAAACATCTTAGCGCAGAGGTCAACCTTCTTTGTAGCCTTCTTCTTGCCAGCATTTGTCTCAGGTACTTCTGTTACATCATAGAATACCTTAAGCATCTGGCGTCTTGCGTGAAGTCTTGAAGGAAGATCTTTCTTGATCTCTTTATCTACCTCGTCATAAACAGTAACTTTCTTGCCATCCTTAACTTCCTTTACACGCTTACCGTCCTTGTCCTTCTGGGGAACCTTTGCCTTAACGGTAACGGTCTCGAAGTTATCCTTTTCCTTTACTGCAAGTGCGATAAGGCTCTCAGCGATCTTTCTGATTTCCTTTGCCCTTGCCTCAGTGGTAGTGATCCTACCGTTCAAGATAAGCATTGTTACCTGGTTTCTGAGTAATGCCTTTCTCTGGCTTGATGTTTTACCTAACTTTCTGTACTTTGCCATATTCTTCTTCCTTTCGGCAGCGCTCATCGGTCTTATCTGCCAAACTCATGCAGGTATCCCTGCTCCTTAAAGTAACACAGCCTTTTACGGCTGCTGCCGCGCACTTATGGACTTACCGGCAAACTGCTGACTGATTATCAGTCAATCTCATCCTTAAGATGAAGTCCCATTTCTTTAAGCTTTGCAAGTACTTCATCAAGAGATTTCTTACCAAGATTACGAACCTTCATCATATCGTCAGAAGTCTTATTTGTAAGCTCCTCAACGGTATTGATGCCTGCTCTCTTCAGGCAGTTGTAAGATCTTACTGACAGCTCAAGCTCATCAATGGAAATAGCTGTTGATGTCTTCTGCAGGTTCTGTATCTCACAAGCAAGAACCTGTGCCTGCTGACCCTTATCAGAAAGATTGATGAAGAGCTTAAGGTGCTCACTGAGTACCTTTGCAGCAAGGCTGACTGCCTCATCAGGTGCCATTGCACCGTTTGTGAATACTTCAAGTGTAAGCTTATCAAGGTCTGTAACCTGACCTACACGGGTATTCTCAACATTCATATTAACACGCTCTACGGGAGTGTAGATAGAATCAACGGCGATACCTCCGATTGAGGAATCCTCACGCTTATTCTTATCAGCACTTACATATCCGCGGCCTTTAGTGATTTCGATATCCATCTCGAACTTTGTATCCTTGCCACCGCTTAAAGTAGCTATGGTCTGGTCGAGATTGATGATATATACATCAGGATCATCGATCTTGATATCCGAAGCCTTTATCACTCCGCTGCCTTCAAAGTTGATGTGAGCCTTCTTACGCTCATCATTGTCGCTGTCATCTCTGATGGCAAGAGACTTGATGTTCATAACGATCTCAGTCACATCTTCCTTGACACCCGGAATAGAAGAAAACTCATGCTTTACTCCGTCGATCTTGATCTGGCTGACTGCAGCTCCGGGAAGGGAAGCAAGCATGATACGTCTCAGGGAATTTCCCAGTGTGATTCCGTATCCACGCTCTAACGGCTCTACTACAAATCTGCCGTACTTCTTGTCCTCGGAGATCTCAGCGATCTCAATATTCGGGCTGTCGAAATCAAATTCTAACATTTATAACCCTCCTTGAATTGTGAAAGATACTGTTCCAAAAACTCATGCAGGTGAAACGCATTAAGCGTTTCACACGCATGTCATTTAATTACTTGGAATACAACTCGACGATAAGCATCTCGTTTACAGGTACATCAATTGCCTCTCTCTTAGGAAGCTCCTTGATTGTTCCCTTCTTAGCTTCGTAATCTACTTCCATCCACTCAGGAACGATTCTGGAAGAAGTTACTTCCAGCACGTCCTTGTATCTCTGCATGCTCTTAGCCTTTTCAGTAAGCTCGATCACATCACCAGCCTTGATCTGGTAAGAAGGAATGTTGATCTTCTTGCCGTTAACAAGTACGTGTTTGTGACCTACAACCTGACGAGCCTCGCGTCTTGTACGAGCGAATCCCATACGGAATACTACGCTGTCAAGTCTGCTTTCAAGGAGAACCATAAGATTTTCACCGGTCATACCCTTCATGCGATCAGCCTTCTCATAGTAGTTACGGAAAGGCTTCTCAAGTACGCCATAGATGAACTTAGCCTTCTGCTTTTCCTTAAGCTGCATACCATACTCGGAAACCTTACGGTTTGCACGAGAATTACGTATGGACTCGTTCATGCGTCTGTCAAGTCTCTTGTTGATATTCTTCTTTCTTCCGTCTACTTCCTTGTGCCAGTCACTTGTGTGTGTATACTTCTCTGAACCAAGGTAAGCAGGATCAAGACCTAAAGCTCTGCATCTTTTTAATACAGGAACTCTGTTGATTGCCATTGCTTTTTCCCTCCAAATCTGAAATTAAGCGTTAACCATTCTTTAACTGATTATACACGACGTCTCTTAGGCGGACGGCATCCGTTATGAGGAACGGGTGTAACGTCACGAATGCTGGTAACCTGCAGACCGTTTGCTGCAAGTGCACGAATTGCTGCTTCTCTTCCTGATCCGGGTCCCTTAACGAAAACATCTACTGTCTTAAGGCCGTGGATAAGAGCAGCCTTTGTAGCTGTCTCTGCTGCCATCTGAGCCGCATACGGAGTAGATTTCTTTGAACCTCTGAATCCAAGACCACCGGCTGATGCCCAGGAAAGTGCGTTGCCTTCAGCATCGGTCAGGGTAACGATCGTGTTGTTGAAGGAAGCCTGGATATGAGCCTGTCCGTGTTCAACGTTTTTCTTGACACGCTTAGCTTTGCTTCTTTTTGCATTATTTGCTGCTGCCATTTTAAACTAACCTACTTTCTTTTTTCTAATATAATGTACAGTTACTTGGTACCGGAAGATTACTTCTTTATAACTTATTTCTTCTTTCCGGCAACGGTCTTCTTGGGACCCTTTCTGGTGCGGGCATTTGTCTTGGTCTTCTGACCTCTTACAGGAAGTCCCTTCCTGTGACGAACACCTCTGTAACAACCGATTTCCTGCAGACGCTTGATGTTAAGTGCAATCTCTCTTCTGAGATCACCTTCAACGATCATGTCTCTGTCGATTACTTCACTGATCTTCTTAACCTCATCATCGGTAAGATCTCTGCAACGGGTGTCGGGATTAACACCGGCTTCCTTAAGGATCTTGGTTGCGCTTACGCGTCCGATTCCGTAGATGTAGGTAAGACCGATCTCGACACGCTTGTCTCTCGGTAAGTCAACACCTGCAATACGAGCCATTTTTTATTCCTCCAAATTCTAAATAAGGTGTGTGTCCCTTTTCCTTTCCCATACAGCAGCCGTGCATATATGGAAGTTTTTAGGAATATGGTATCAGGAACAGCAATTAACAGTTACTGATTGACTGGGCGGCATCCTTAAGACTCTGGGAATAAGAGCCGGATGGTCGGGGATAAACCAACACCCGCCGGCAGAAACACTGCCTTGTCCGGATTCAGACGTGTAAGTATCCTACTCCGGTATCAACCGTAAATGCACGGCGCCACCATAATACGCCTCACATTTATCTTTAAACCGGCTTGCCCTTTGACGGAAGAGCAGGCCGCAGCCGCTTCACTAG
Organism: Lachnospiraceae bacterium AB2028; assembly: GCA_000621425.1. Taxonomy (GTDB): domain Bacteria; phylum Bacillota; class Clostridia; order Lachnospirales; family Lachnospiraceae; genus NK4A136. Next base: position 21,315 of record KK211275.1, on the reverse strand, counting down.
CTACTACACAAACAAAAAACTAAGACTAAACTAATTCTCAGCCCTGTCTCTGCTTATGCTTGGGATTCTCACAAATGATCATGATCTTCCCTTTTCTCTTGATGACCTTACACTTTTCACATATAGGCTTTACTGACGATCTAACCTTCATAATATTCCCTCCTTTCAGAAAAGTCCGTTTTAAAGTATACTACACGGGATTTTTAATTGCAAGGATTATTTTTATTTATTTCTCCAGATAATCCTGCCCTTAGAAAGATCATAAGGTGAAAGCTCCAGTGTGACCGTATCGCCGGGTAATATCTTTATGAAATTCTGGCGAAGCTTTCCGCTGATGTGGGCCAGTACCTCATGCCCGTTCTCCAGCTGAACCCTGAACATTGTGTTAGGCAGTTTCTCCGTCACTGTACCCTCGATCTCGATGACATCTGTTTTCGACATAAATTTTCCTCCCGTTTTTTACTATATATAAAAACAAAATAACAAACTTTTTTAATCCACCAGGGAAAGTATCTCCGGCTCCCCATCCGTTATAAGGATGGTATTTTCATAATGTGCTGCAGGCGATCTGTCCTCGGTAACTACCGTCCAGTCATCATCCAGCCAGTCCACATCTCCTCTGCCCAGCGCTATCATGGGCTCTATTGCCAAGGTCATACCGGCCTGAAGCTTAGGGCCTCTGCGGGTCATATGGAAGTTAGGTATCTGGGGTTCCTCATGAAGGGATGTACCAACTCCGTGTCCTACCAGATCCCTTACTATACCGTATCCGAACTTATCGATATGGTCTGCAATGGCATTGGATATATCAAAAAGATGATTGCCTGCCTTTGCCATTTTTATTCCTTCAAAGAAGCTGTTCCTGGTCTCATCAATAAGCTGCTGAACTTCCGGTGCGATCTTCCCTACTCCATAGGTACGTGCAGCGTCGGAATGATAACCTTTGTATATCATTCCTGCATCTATTGAAATGATGTCACCTTCCTTAAGTACAGTCTTGTCACTGGGGATTCCGTGTACTACCTGCTCATTAACGGATGTGCATATATTTCCGGGGTATCCCTCATAATTAAGAAAGTTTGATACACAGCCACAGTCTTTTATGAATGCTGCAGCCGCCTTGTCCAGATCCATGGTAGTGATACCGGGCTTTATCATTTTTGCCAGTTCGTTATGCATCTCGCAAAGCAGTCTGTTTGACTCACGCATGAGTTCGATTTCACGCTGTGATTTTATCGAAATAGCCATTTCTTCCTTCTTTCTCGAAAACCTGAATTAATTCTCAACCAAGGATACCTGTGATAGCAGCAAATACATCCTTGCTGTCAACAGTTCCGTCTACTTCCTTAAGCACGCCCTTCTTATCATAGAAATCAATAAGGGGCTGTGTCTGCTCATGATAAACGGCAAGTCTGTTCTTAACTGTCTCTTCCTTGTCATCATCACGGAGAACCAGCTCGCTTCCGCACTTATCACATACGCCTTCCTTTACAGGGGGGATATGTACTATATGATAAGTAGCTCCGCACTTAAGGCATGCTCTTCTGCCTGACATACGTCTTACGATATTCTCATCGGGAACTTCCACATTGATAGCGAAATCGATCTTGTCGCCCATCTTGGTAAGCTCTGCATCAAGGACTTCAGCCTGTGGAATGGTGCGCGGGAAACCGTCAAGGACATAACCGTTCTTGCAGTCATCCTGTGCTACTCTGTCCAAAAGGATCCTTACAGTAAGCTCATCGGGAACAAGCTCACCCTTATCCATATAACTCTTTGCTTCCTTGCCAAGCTCGGTGCCGTTCTTTATATTAGCCCTGAAAATGTCTCCTGTAGAAACATGGGGTATTGAATACTTCTCTGCTATCATCTTAGCCTGTGTGCCTTTTCCTGCTCCGGGTGCTCCCAGCATTACGATCTTCATGGTAGTTCCTCCTTTTTTCTCTGTGCATTATTTTTCATCAATGCACTTTCTAATATGCAACGCTTAAACCAAAAGACACTATGTAGGCAGACAGCCGGATGATTGGCATCCGGTCATCTGTCATACACAGTGTTCTCATTGTTTAGTAAAGGTTTCTTTTTCCATCATTATGAATTAAGAAATCCCTTATAGTTTCTTTCAACCATCATGGTCTCAACCTGATGTATAGCCTCGATAACAACGCTTACAATAATTATCAGACTAGTGCCGGCGAAGGTAACCCTTGCGCCAAACATTCCATTGAATGCTATAGGAATGACCATAACTATGAACAGACCTACTGCACCAATAAAGATAATGTACTTAAGTATGTTGTTAAGGTACTCTGTAGTGGGACGTCCGGGTCTTACGCCTGGGATAAATCCACCATGTTTTTTAAGGCTATCCGATATCAACACCGGGTTAAAGGTGATAGCGGTATAAAAATATGCAAAGAATATTACAAGCGCTATATATAACAGTACGCCAAGGGTATACACCGGCTCATCCTTATTGAACCAATAGCTGGACTGCAGGAACTTGAATATTTTGCTCATGATTCCCTCAGTGGGAGTCTTCTGTATAAGTCCTGCAATCACCACAGGAAATTCCATAATTGATGATGCAAAGATTACTGGCATTACACCTGACGTATTAACCTTAAGCGGAATACTGTTTGTATTCCCGGTCGCACTGATACGACTCTGGTTGCTCCTTCCATTATAATGAACAGGAATCTTACGTATACCGTCATTCAGTATAATGGTAAGAACTATTGTTATCAGTATTACGCCAACTATGATCACTGCTGCAAGTATGGCGCGTCCTACGTTATCAGCGGTCTTTACAAACCTCTCGTAGAGTCCAACCATATCGCTGGGGATCCTGGCTGCAATATTGAAAACAAGTATTATGGAGCTTCCGTTTCCTATACCCTTCTGTGTAATCTGCTCACCCAGCCACATAACAAATGCGGCGCCTGCGGTAAGGGCAACTGATACTGAAATGATGTTCAGCGCATCATACTTTGCCAGCAGACCGTCTTTACCGAAACCTACAGCCATACCTATGCCTTCTACAAGGGCAAGGCCGACAGCGGCATAACGGGTGATCTCATTTAACTTGGTACGTCCGTCCTCCTCACGGCTCATCTCTTCAAGAGCCGGTATGGAAAGGGTCAGCATCTGGATGATGATGGACGCCATAATGTAAGGTGTGATACCAAGTGCAAATAATGACATACTGGTAAAGGAACCGCCGGTGAATGCATCAAAGAAACTGAATGCATCACCCTGCTGGCTTGCAAACCAGTCAGCAAAATAGTTCCTGTTGGTTCCGGGGACCGGAACCTGACATCCCAGTCTCACGATAACCAGACAAAAAAATGTGTAAAACAAACGCTTGCGGATATCTTTGATCTTAAATGCGTTTATTACAGATTTTAACATTAGATCACCTCTGCGGTACCACCGTTAGCTTCAATCTTGGACTTTGCTGACTCACTGAAAGCATTGACTTTAACATCAAGCTTCTTTGTAAGCTCGCCGTTGCCGAGAATCTTCACGCCGTCACGTGCGTCCTTAATGATTCCCTTCTCCATAAGAGCCTCTACGGTAACAGTTGCACCGTTATCAAATACTTCAAGACGGCTTACGTTGATGCCAACGATGTCCTTAGTATTGATGTTCTTGAAACCTCTCTTAGGAATACGTCTGTAAAGTGGCATCTGACCACCTTCGAAACCTATTCTGGGAGCTCCTGAACGAGCCTTCTGTCCCTTATGTCCCTTACCTGCAGTCTTGCCGTTTCCTGAAGCATGACCGCGGCCTCTTCTGAAATTTTTGCTGTGTACGGAACCCTCAGCAGGTCTTAAATTTGATAATTCCATTTTTCCTCCTTCTGCCGCATCAAGCGGCTTCGCTAAGAGATCACTCCGGACTCATCCGGACGAATTCTCCGCTGCGATAAGGATCATCGGTGCCGCATAAGCGGCCCCCAATGTCTCCAGTCTGCTTTATGCTTCCTCTACTTTGAGCATGTATCCTACCTGACGGATCTGCCCTCTGGTTGCTTCATTATCCGGAAGGGTTACAGTCTTGTGAAGCTTTGAAAGGCCCATTGCTTCAACAGTCCTTCTATGCTTGGGAACTGCACCGATCGGGGACTTTACCAAAGTAACCTTTAATGTTTTCTCTGCCATTTTACTGTCCTCCATCTGTTAGAACTTATGCTCTGATGTCACTTACGGACTTACCACGATTCTGAGCAACCTCTTCAGGGCTCTTAAGACCTGCAAGTCCTTCGATAGTAGCCTGTACAACATTCTGCTTGTTGTTTGAGCCAAGTGACTTTGTACGAATATTCTTGATACCAGCCATATCGCAGACGATACGAGCAGGACCACCGGCAATGACACCGGTACCCTGAGGTGCTCTCTTCAGGAGCAGAACAGATGAACCGTACTTACCGATCTGATCGTGTGTGATACTGTCGTTCTCATCACGGGCAACAGTTACAAGATGCTTAATAGCATCCTCTTTACCCTTACGAATAGCCTCGGGGATTTCAGCAGCCTTACCGATGCCTGCTCCCACATGACCATTGCCGTCGCCTACAACAACCAGTGCGGAAAATCTCATATGACGTCCGCCCTTAACAACCTTTGTGACGCGTCTGATAGAAACAAGCTTGTCGTTTAACTCAAGACCGTTTACATCAATAATCTCATGTTTCATGCTTATGTTTCCCCTTCCTTAGAACTCTAATCCGGCTTCTCTTGCAGCATCTGCAAGTGCCTTTACTCTGCCGTGGTAAATATAGCCGCCTCTGTCGAATACTACCTGGTCGATACCAGCATCCTTAGCACGCTTTGCAACAAGCTTGCCAACATAGGAAGCTGCTTCAACATCGTTAGTCTTCTTAAGCTCTGCCTTTGCATCCTTCTCAGCTGTAGAAGCTGATACAAGTGTCTTGCCTGCGGCATCATCTATTACCTGAGCATAGATATGATTGTTGCTGCGGAAAACCGAAAGGCGAGGTCTCTCTGCTGTACCGCTGAAGCGATTACGAATTCTGTTATGCTTCTTTACGCGGATTTCCTGTCTTGATTCTTTATTGACCATTTTCTTACGCCCTCCTTATTTCTTACCGGTCTTGCCGACTTTACGTCTGATCGTCTCGTCAGCATACTTGATACCCTTGCCCTTATAAGGCTCAGGACGTCTCTTATCTCTGATCTCGGCTGCAAACTGACCAACCTTTTCTTTATCACAACCCTTCACGATTATGACATTCTGACCCTCAACAACTGTCTCGATACCTTCGGGATCAGTCATCTCAACGGGATGAGAATAACCAAGAGTAAGTGTAAGTGTCTTGCCCTGCTTAGCAGCCCTGTAACCTACACCATTAACCTCAAGTTTCTTCTCGAAACCTTCCGTAACACCAACAACCATATTGTTAAGAAGTGTTCTGGAAAGTCCGTGAAGAGATCTATTCCTCTTTAAATCATTCGGTCTTGAAACCGTTGCTTCGGCACCTTCTACCTTGATTTCCATCTCAGCGGGGAAAACTCTCTCAAGTGTTCCCTTAGGTCCCTTTACAGTCACTTTGTTATTTTCTGCAACACTTACCGTTACACCGGCGGGTATTGCGATCGGCATTTTTCCTATACGTGACATGCCCATACCTCCTATTGTGGATTGATTTCTAAATTACTGTTCTTTTGGATACCTGCCTTAGTATGGATTACCATACAAAAGCAAGTACCTCGCCACCAACATTAAGCTTTCTTGCTTCCTTGTCAGTGATCACGCCCTGGTTTGTGGAAATGATAGCCACACCAAGACCACCTAATACTCTGGGAAGCTCATCCTTACCTGCATATACACGCAGACCGGGCTTTGAGATTCTCTTGATACCTGTAAGAACTCTCTCACTCTTACCAGCGTTGTACTTAAGAGTAATGTGGATGTTCTTGAAATTTCCGTCATCAACGAGCTCATACTTCTCGATATATCCCTCGTCAAGAAGGATCTTAGCGATTGATAATTTCATCTTTGATGAAGGTACATCTACTGTATCATGCTTTGCAGTATTTGCGTTACGGATTCTTGTAAGCATATCCGCAATGGGATCACTCATTGTCATCTTTCCTTGTCCTCCTATCTTTACCAGCTTGCCTTCTTAACGCCAGGAATCTCGCCCTTGCTTGCAAGTTCACGGAAACATATTCTGCATATACCGTATTTCTTCAGTACGGCATGGGGTCTTCCGCAGATATTGCAGCGAGTATATGCTCTGGTCGAGAACTTAGGTTTACGCTGCTGCTTGATCTTCATTGACATCTTAGCCATGAATTAATTCCTCCTTACTTCTGGAAAGGCATATTGAACAGTCTAAGCAGTTCTCTTGCCTCTTCGTCTGTCTTTGCCGTAGTTACGATGATAATATCCATACCTCTGACTTTATCAACCTTATCATACTCGATCTCAGGGAAAATGATCTGTTCCTTGATACCAAGTGCATAGTTGCCTCTTCCGTCAAAGCTGTTGGGGTTTACACCATGGAAGTCACGAACTCGGGGAAGAGCAAGGTTTACAAGTCTGTCAAGGAATTCGTACATCTTCTCGCCACGGAGAGTTGTCTTACAACCGATTGCAAGTCCCTCACGAATCTTGAAGTTTGCGATAGACTTCTTTGCCTTTGTGACGATAGCCTTCTGTCCGGTTATGGTCTCCATATCTGCAACTGCGCTCTCAAGTGCCTTTGCATTATCCTTAGCCTCACCTACACCCATGTTGATGACGATCTTCTCGATCTTGGGGATCTCCATCACATTCTTGTAACCGAACTTCTTTGTCATGGCATCCATGATCTCGTTCTTGTACTGGTCTTTTAATCTACTCAATGTTTTGGTCTCCTTCCTTAACCGATCACGTCGCCGGTAGATTTTGCATAACGGACTTTCTTTCCGTCAACTTCCTTAAATCCGATCCTGGTGGGCTGTCCCTTGTGAACGTACATTACGTTGGAAATATCGATAGGAGCTTCCTTCTCGATTATGCCGCCAGTCTGATTCTGTGCTGAAGGCTTAGCGTGCTTTGTAACCTTGTTTACGCCCTCTACAAGAACCTTACCGTTCTTGTGGTCAACCTTTAAGACCTTGCCTTCCTTACCTTTGCATTTTACTGCATCACCTGCGATAACCCTTACTGTATCGCCGACTTTAATCTTTGTCATTTCCCGGTCCTCCTTACAGTACTTCCGGAGCGAGAGAAACGATCTTCATGAAGTGCTTTTCTCTGAGCTCTCTTGCCACCGGTCCAAATATACGAGTTCCCTTCGGTGTGTTGTCGTCCTTTATGATAACAGCTGCGTTCTCATCAAACTTGATGTAGGAACCGTCCTTACGACGAGCACCCTTTACGCTACGAACAACAACTGCCTTTACAACATCACCCTTCTTTACAACGCCGCCGGGTGTTGCATCTTTGACCGTAGCAACGATCACATCACCGATAGCAGCATATCTTCTGGTGGAGCCGCCTGAAACGCGGATACAGAGGAGTTCCTTTGCGCCGGTATTATCAGCGACCACCAATCTGCTTTCCTGTTGTATCATGATTTATCTCCTTCCGAATCCTGTTAAAGATTACTTAGCCTTCTCAACGATGTTAACCAGTCTCCATCTCTTATCCTTTGAAAGGGGTCTGGTCTCGGCAACCTTTACGGTATCACCGATATGTGCCTCGTTATTCTCATCATGAGCCTTAAGCTTGTATGTCTTCTTAACAATCTTACCGTAAAGAGGATGCTTGATGTGATCCTCAACCGCAACAGTGATAGTCTTTTCCATCTTGTCGCTTACCACTTTGCCGACACGGGTTTTTCTTAAATTTCTTTCTTCCACGGTTTTCTCCTTTCTCCCTTAAGCTTCCGCCTTGAGCTTGCCGTTTAATACTGTCTGGATACGAGCAATGTTTCTTCTTACTTCCTTGATCCTTGCAGTATTGTCAAGCTGGTTGGTCGCATTCTGGAATCTTAAGTTGAAAAGTTCCTTCTTAGCATTAACAAGATCCTGATTAAGTTCGCTAGCTGACTTAGCTTCAAGCTCTTTTACAAACTTACTGTTTTTCATTTAGCACCGCCTTCCTGTGCCGGCTCAAGATCAGCCTTTGACACTATCTTGCACTTGCAGGGAAGCTTGTGAGAAGCAAGTCTAAGTGCCTCTCTTGCTGTCTCCTCAGGGATTCCACCGATCTCATAGAGAACGCGTCCCGGCTTAACAACAGCTACCCAGTACTCCAGGGAACCTTTACCGGATCCCATTCGGGTTTCAGCGGGCTTAGCCGTTACAGGCTTGTCAGGGAAAATCTTGATCCATACCCTACCGCCACGCTTGGTGTAACGAGTCATTGCCACACGGGCTGCCTCAATCTGGTTTGACTTGATCCAGCAGGGCTCTGTAGCCACAAGACCGTACTCACCATAAGTTATTGTATTTCCTCTCATAGCCTTACCGGCCATAGTGCCGCGGAACTGCTTGCGGCGCTTTACTCTCTTAGGCATTAACATGATTTATCGCTCCCTTCCGTCCTTATTGCTCTTTGTAGGAAGGACCTCGCCCTTGTAGATCCAAACCTTTACACCGATCTTACCGTATGTGGTATCTGCCTCTGCAAAACCGTAGTCAATGTCAGCCCTAAGTGTCTGAAGAGGAATAGTACCTTCGCTGTAGAACTCGCTTCTTGCGATATCAGCTCCGCCAAGTCTTCCGGACACGCATACTTTGATACCCTGTGCTCCGGTGAGAGAGTTACCTCTCTGATCCTTCTTCATTGTCCTTGTCATGCAGCTCTTAACGGCACGTCTGAAAGAAACACGGTTCTCAAGCTGAGCAGCCACATTCTCTGCAACGAGCTGAGCATCTGCATCGGGCTTGCTTACTTCCTTAACATCCAGAGCGATATCCTTGCGGCCTATCTCTTTCTGGAGAGCCTTCTTGGTCGCCTCAACACCTGTACCACCCTTACCGATAACAACACCGGGCTTCTGTGTGTAAAGAACTACTTCTGCCTTTTCTCCCTTTCTGGAGATCTCAATCTTTGAGATACCGGCAGCATAAAGTTTCTTCTTTAAGAACTTACGGATCTTGTAATCCTCTGCCAGATAATCTGCGAACTTATCCTCACTGTACCACTTTGAATCCCAGTCTTTTATAACTCCGACTCTGAGGCCGTGGGGGTTAACTTTCTGTCCCATACTTACTTAGCTCCTTTCTCATCCAGAACGATGGTGATGTGACTCATTCTCTTCTCAATCCTGTATGCACGTCCCTGCGCTCTGGGATGTATCCTCTTCATAGTAGGTCCCTTGTTTGCATAGCACTCTGCGATGTAAAGATCATCGGGATTCATGCCGTTGTTGTTTTCTGCATTAGCGATTGCAGAATCCAGGAGCTTCTTGATAACTGCTGAAGCGTATCTGGGATTGTACTCAAGTACAGCCTTTGCTGTTGCCACATCTTTGCCACGGATCGCATCAAGTACGAAACAGGCCTTCTGTACTGAAACCCTTGCGTATGAAAGCTTTGCTGAGGGCCTCGTATCCTTCTGTGCATTTCTCTCTCTCTTATACTGAGATCTATGTCCTTTAGCCATAGTTTATCTGCCCTCCTTAGTTAATTTACCGATGACTTTTTGTCATCAGCCTTGTGTCCGCGGAATGTACGTGTGGGAACAAACTCACCGAGCTTGTGTCCTACCATATCCTCCGTTACATAAACAGGCACATGCTTGCGTCCGTCATATACTGCAATCGTAAGTCCCACGAATGAAGGGAAGATTGTAGAGCGGCGTGACCAGGTCTTGATAGCCTGCTTCTTGCCTGATGCATTCATAGCGTCTACTGCTTTGAGTAAGCTCTGATCTGCAAAAGGTCCTTTCTTTAATGATCTTGCCATTTGTCTGCCTCCTTCTTCCGATTACTTGATTGCCTTGCCGTCGCGTCTTCTTACGATCAGCCTGTTAGAACTCTTCTTCTTTGCTCTGGTCTTAAGACCCAGTGCCGGCTTACCCCAAGGTGTGCAAGGACCGGGACGACCGATACTTGTCTTACCTTCACCACCACCGTGCGGGTGATCGTTAGGGTTCATAACCGAACCGCGGACTGTAGGACGGATACCCATGTGACGGATACGACCGGCTTTACCCCAGTTAACAAGGTTGTGGTCACCGTTTCCTACTACACCGATTGTTGCACGGCACTCAACGGGAACCATTCTCATCTCGCCTGAAGGAAGTCTCAGTGTTGCATACTTACCTTCCTTAGCCATAAGCTGCGCGCCGTTACCTGCACTTCTTACCATCTGTCCGCCCTTGCCCGGCATAAGTTCTATATTGTGAACCATGGTACCGATAGGGATTCCGGAAAGGGGAAGGCAGTTACCTGTACGGATTTCTGCATTCACACCGTTCATAACCTTCATGCCTACCTTAAGGCCTTCAGGGGCAAGGATGTATGCCTTCTCACCGTCTGCATAGCAGATAAGAGCTATGTTTGCGGTTCTGTTAGGATCATACTCGATGCCTACTACCTTTGCGGGTATGTCATCTTTCTGGCGCTTGAAATCGATGATCCTGTATTTCTGTCTGTTCCCGCCACCGTGATGTCTTACGGTGATCTTTCCCTGATTGTTTCTTCCGGCATTCTTCTTCTTTGATGCAAGCAGGCTCTTTTCCGGAGTTGCTTTTGTGATCTCAGAGAAGTCGGAACCCGTCATATTTCTTCTCGACGGTGTATATGGGTTATAAGTCTTAATTCCCATTTCTTTTCTCCTTTACTCTTTATGTTTGTCATCACACTTTTCTGTGTTTAGTTTGAGATTTACGGAATAATCTTACAGTCCCGAGAAAATCTCAATATCCTTGCTGTCGCTGGTCAGTGTTACGATTGCCTTCTTTGTCTTGGCAGTCTTACCGGTAACAGCACCTCTTCTCTTGTTCTTGCCATCCTGATTGATAGTGTTCACTTTGGCAACCTTAGCGCCATCGAACATCTTCTCAACAGCTTCCTTTATCTGAGACTTGTTAGCCTCGGGATTAACTAAGAACGTATACTTTTTCTCTGCCATGCCATTCATGCTCTTCTCAGTTACGAGCGGCTTTAAGATGACATCATAATACTTAATATCTGCCATTATGCGTATACCTCCTCGATCTTTGCGACTGCGTCCTTTGTAAGAACAAGTGTGCCAGCCTTCAGGATGTCATATACATTGATTGTCTCAGGAAGAGCCATCTTTGTATCCTCGATATTCCTTGCAGAACACATAACGTTCTTATCCTTCTCACCGAGAACAACCAGCGCCTTCTCAGCCTTGATGTTTGTAAGAACCTCAACAAACTTCTTTGTCTTGATCTCATCCATCTTGAGCTCATCTACTACGATAAGCTTGTTGTTCTGAACCTTATCTGTCAGAACAGATCTGAGAGCCGCCTGTTTCTCCTTCTTATTCATCTTAAGTGAATAATCTCTGGGAACCGGTGCGAATACCACTCCGCCGCCTGTCCACTGAGGTGCTCTGGTGGAACCCTGTCTTGCATGACCTGTACCCTTCTGTCTCCAAGGCTTTCTTCCGCCGCCGGATACCTCGGATCTGGTCTTTGCCTTCTGTGTTCCCTGTCTGTTATTTGCAAGCTGCTGAACGACTGCAAGATGCACAAGGTGCTCGTTGATCTTTGCTCCGAAAACTGCATCGCTTAAGTCGATCGTGCCAACTTCTTTACCTTCCATATTTACAACAGATACTGTAGCCATTGTAAAGTTTCCTCCTTTCGCTTAAGCTTCTGCCTTCGTTGTTTCCTTAACGGTGATAAGGCTCTTCTTTGCACCAGGAACAGCACCCTTGATCAGGAGCAGGTTCTTGTCAGCATCAACCCTTACAACCTCAAGATTCTTAACAGTTACTTCAACTGAACCCATGTGACCAGGCATACCTTTGCCCTTAAATACACGGCTGGGTGATGAGCAGGCACCGTTTGAACCCTGATGACGGTGGAACTTTGAACCGTGCTTCATAGGTCCTCTGTGCTGGCCCAGACGCTTGATTGCGCCCTGGAATCCCTTACCTCTTGAAATAGCGGAAACATCGATCTTGTCGCCTACTTCGAAGATATCAGCCTTGATTTCCTGTGCAGGAGCATACTCCTCGGCATTCTCAAAGCGGAACTCTCTTAAATATCTCTTAGCATCAACGCCAGCCTTCTTGAAATGACCCTGCTGTGCCTTGTTGACACCGTGACGATGGATTACTTCCTTCTTGCCGGACTTGTCTCTGTTAACAGACTTTTCCTTCTTCTCACCGAATCCTACCTGGACAGCACTGTATCCGTCGTTCTCTACGGTCTTAACCTGAGTAACAACGCAAGGTCCTGCCTGAAGGACTGTTACCGGAATGAGCACGCCGTCTTCGTTGAAGATCTGAGTCATTCCGACTTTTGTTGCTAAAATAGCTTTCTTCATTCTTGCCTTTTCCTCTCTTTCATCATTGATGTCCTGATCTCTGTTCCTTTCGGAACCCGTAACGGAAGCGATTCGTTACGAACACATTGTGTTTCGATCACGGTTTCTACTAAAGCGGTATCCGTTGCCGGATACATAAAGTTAGTAGAGGTTTTACTGCATTTTTATTTCTACATAAACCCCAGCAGGAAGATCCATCTTCTGAAGGGATTCTGTAATCTTGGATGAGGGATTCAGGATGTCGATCAGCCTCTTGTGTGTTCTCTGCTCGAACTGCTCTCTGGAATCCTTATACTTATGTACCGCACGAAGGATGGTAACAACTTCCTTCTTAGTAGGAAGGGGTACCGGTCCGCTCACTGCGCCACCGTTCTTCTTAACGCTGTCTACTATCTTCTTAGCAGCAGAGTCGATCAGCTGGTGGTCATAAGCCTTTAAGATAACTCTCATTCTCTGATTTGTCATAAAAAAAGTCTCCTCTCTTTTTCTTACAAGCGGCGACTGTACATGTTTCGGATTTGGTTCCGGGCATCGCTTCTTACTCTTTTTACTGCCCTTTCCTTTTCCACTCTCCCGTGTGTGTCCTGCCTATCCTTTAAAAAAGACGCAGAACCACGCGTCGTTTCCGGTCACCCGGACGGTTCTATCTGTACAGTGACTTGTTGTCAATTTGTCTTGACATTCGCTCTGCGTAAAAACCCGTCACAGCTTATGCATTTGCCGGGACGGCAACCTCACGCTTCATAGCTATCGTGTCACAGCAAAAGTAAGTATATAGCAGTACTTATAATTTTGCAAGGACTTTTTTAAAAAAATTAACAAATTTTTGAAAGAATATTTGTTAATATCACTTTTTCGCAAAATATCTGGCTATATTTTTGGACGCAAAGGACTTCATATCCGTTTCCGGAACGCTTACGCAGTCATCACCTGTATACAGTATCTTGCCCTGACACCAGAAAAATGAGTCCATTGCAGTCCGCTCATTTTTTGCCCTATAAAGGGAATCCCCCATAAATGTCTCCGGATATCCTATATTAAGAAGGTCCAGAATGGTGGGGGCCAGGTCAAGTGAATTCCTCCCCTCTGCATTCAGGCTGGCGGAGTTTCCTCTATAATATATTAGCAGCGGAATTTCATCGCAGGACATATCCGCACGATAATAATCCGGGAAAGTATTTCTGAAATCCTCATCGCAGTATGTCGCATGGTCGGCAGTTATTACCACCATGGTATTCTCGGCTAAGGGGCTGTTCTTAAATTTCTCCATGAAAGCCCCGATCTGATAGTCCGCATTGTAAAATTTATTGAGCATACGGTTTCCGCCGTTGCCATACACCTCATCGCATGAGTCAAAGGATGCATGTGTACCGAAACTGTACATTCCCAGGAAAAAAGGATTCCCGCTGGCGCCATAGGCTTCCGCCGTATTATAAAGCAGTTCAAAAGCATCCTTGTCACTGATGTCCTGAACCACGCCGGTTGCAACCGTTGTATCTGTTATGACCGCATCAAAGCTCATTGCATTAAGATAAGATGCAAAATCAGAATTGTAGGGCTCAGTATTGATAAAAGCGGAATAATACCCTGCCCCCTTCAGGCAGTCCATAATGGAAGTCAGCGAATTAGGTTCCATATCCTCCAATGAATAACCGGAGTATAACTGCCCTTGCAGGCCCCTGTATGTTGCAAATGTATGATTATAATAATTGAAGAAATTGACAGTCTCTCCCTGCATAGCTTTCAGGTTCGGCATTATATCCCTGCTGTCATCCACCACATTTTCAGACAGCCCTTCTACAAAAATCACGATTACATTCGTCCCCGGAGCCACCGCAATTTTTTCCATCGGTGTCCCCACCGGAAACATCTGCGGCTGGGTATAACTTGATGAAGAAGCCGCAGCACTTTCAGCTTGCGAAGTTTTTCCGTCTGACGGCTCAGCTGCCACCTGGGCGTTTTCGCCGGATGCGTCAGATAAACCTGTTCCGTCAGGCACCGGACCATCAACATCCGCCAGTACATTCTCTGCCCCAGACTCACTTTCACTGCCGGAAACATTACCGCCATAAGTATTTTTTCCTACATTATTATCCAGTGAATATGATAGCCCTGATGACGACTGATCTTTACCAGTCTCATAGAACCTCTCTCCCTCTGCCGCATCACTTTCCGACATCTCTGCCATTTCAGCAAGCATCTGCTCCTTCATGGCTATCATCTCCTGCTTTACCTTCCACTCATTTCCTAATGACATAAGACCTAACGCAGGCGTCAATGTTCCGTTAGCAAATACTAGCACCAATATCTCTAAGGCAGCCGCCACCGGAAGAATATAAAACCACTTTATCTTATCCCCTGTCACTTTCTTCACCGGAAGGAAAGAAAAAGCAAGAACAGCCAGGATTCCCAAGCCATACAGAAATGCCTTTCCATGAAGATCCTCTAATGACGAGAGATTTTCTATCATGACAAGTGTCACATAACTGTTTGCAAAATGCAGCATAAGAGTCTGGGCATTAAATATAAGAACAAACACTGCATTGAGCACATTAAACCACGGAGATTTTCCCACAAGCACATCAGACAGCGAAAAAATGAAAAACAACTCAGCCAAGCCGCACGACAGATATCTGATATCCTTCATCTCTACAGACACAATGATTAAAAACGCCGTAGCAAAAGCGTACTTTACTATAGTAGGAATATATCCTTTTACCAACTTAAATCTTTCCATATATTAATTGAACCGCCAAAATATTCTTATTGATAAAACTAAGTATCGGGCAGGAGCCTTCCTGCCCGATTTCCACGGTGTATGAAACCACTTATCTTCAGTTTAGTCAAGGGTAAAAATTATTTATATTTTTCTTTCATGGCATCATATTCCCCAATCTTTTCTTCAAAACGCCCCATTACATCCGATGCCTTATACAATCCGTTTTCATCCATCTCAAGATCTTTAAGCCGGATTCCATATATTCCCGGCGGATTGCTCTCATCCAATATCTCAACATTCTGCATCTGCTCAGCCTTCTGGTATACCAGATCCAGGCTCATGTATTCCGCTCCATCTTCCCCCTTCCAAAGGGATATCACAAACTTGCCTCCTATGGGGGTACGCTTTTCTATTGCCTCCGGCAGCCTGTAATCCTCCGCATCAAGTGCCGCCAGAACACTGGCAAGATTTGAATCATGTCCGCAGATAAAAGAAAACTGCCGGCCATCATCCTTAAGCTCATTATCCATTTCCACTAACAGTGGATGCGCAATATTGACCGCCACTAACGGAGATGTGAACAGGACATCTCCATATATATCCTTTATCTCACTAATAGCCTCCCACTCTTCCCATGTAAGATTCCTTCCTGAAATCTCGCTGTACCTGCCCGGCTCCTCATAATACTGCAGGATAAGCGCATCGCTTAACTGACATGCTGTCTTCAGCGACCCATTCACTGTCGGCTCATTCCCTTTTGTAAGGTTAAAAGTGGGCACATCCATGCAAAAACCGGTAAAGCTACCTTTTTTGTATGCATCGGATTCTTTCATATCCAGCACATCAGTAAGCAGCCTATAGTCGCAGGACAGGTCCGGCATGGCAAGATAATAAAGCCCTTCCATCTCCGCCAAAGCAGCCTCTCTGTATGCCGCTGAACAATATGTGAACCTGGGATAAAAAACCGCATCCACATTGTTGATGCCTTTGTGATGTTCTACCCCCATATTGCTTACCGGCATAAGCCCCGTAGAGAAGAAACGGGCTGTTGCCATAGTTCTCTGCCAGGAATTGGCATAAATCCGCACCTCACCTTCGGCAGGCCTATAGTTTTCTTCAAAAAGCCCTTCATCCTCAAGCCATCTTCTGAAATACTGCCCCATCTCAGTTTCAAGGGTGCCCCCCTTTATCGAAAGCTCAGCCGGCGGTGACGACCATTCACACCAACTGTATGGGGTCAGGCTATAGAGTGATGATTTTGGACCTGTCAGCGGTGAACGGATATTGTGACGGCTCAGTACCACCACCTTTTCCAAGGTATACCCTTCGTCAGAATAAGGTCCAATAGATTTTTTCAGGCCACTGTCAGTCAGGTACTGCCCAGCCATCATATCCTCGCCGGATACTGCCTGTGTGTCATCCGCGGTGTCTACATCATCACCCGACTGCTGTACCGGTAATACCTGCGGTATATCATCCGCCACAGTACTATCAGACGGCTCACCGGCGCGGTGCGATCCCGCAACATACACTATCCCTGCCACACCAAGCACAGCCAGCAAAATAAAGACTGCTATTTTCCGTTTTTTGTCTCTTCGGCAGTCCACCTTTTACCCCCGTGTGCCACTGCGAACTACTACGAACTACTGCGATAGGAAAAGTCCCTTTCTCTATACTATAAAGAAAGGGACCCTGCTACAAACAAACTCTCAGTTTGTTACTATCATTAATATCATTATCTTGCAGCCTGCCACTCCTTAAGCCTGTCGATCATGTCCCCATATACGGATGCGTTATTGCTCAGCACCTGCGATGTAGCATCTGCAAAAGGAGCCAGGTCCGGGTAATTGATCTCCATGCCTGCTTCCTCAAGCTTTGCAATAAGATCTTCAGTCTGTTTACGGTTGCTCTCGCGATCCGATGCTGCACTGCTAAGTGCTGCCGCACTGACTATCTCCTGCTGCTCAGGGGTCAGTTTCTGCCATGTATTCTCAGATATGGCAAAGCACATTCCGGAATAGATATGGTTGGTAACTGAAAGATATTTCTGTACCTCATACAGATTATTATTGTAGATAACAGGAATGGGATTTTCCTGCGCATCATATGTTCCGGCCTCCAGCGCGGCATAAAGTTCCGAAAATGCCAAAGGCTGGGGATTTGCTCCAAGGGCCGTCATGGTGGACATGATGATGGGATTCTCCGGCGTACGGATCAGAAGTCCCTTCATATCATCCGGTGAATTTATTGGGCCTATGGAATTAGTAACGCATCTGAAACCATTGTCGTAATGAGCCAGCACACGGATATTGTCATCTATAAGCTTTGCCTCGGCCTCAGCCTCAATATCACTGTCCATGAATGCCCATGCGGTATCGAAATCATCAAACAGGAAAGGCATTGCTGAAATACCCATGGTAGGCTCATACAAAGAGAAGTTCGATGCATCGGATATCACTATGTCTATCTTGCCTGCACCCATTGCCAGGGCATCAATCATGTCAGAGTCACCCCCAAGCTCGCCTGAAGGATAAAGCTTAGCCGTCACCTGACCGTTTGTCTTTTCCGCTATCTCATCAGCAAATGCCTGGGCCGCAATATTCCTGGGATCACTGTCACCCGTAGAAACACCTATCTTTAATTCAATTGGTCCGGATGTATTCTGACCGCTGCATCCTCCTGCAAAAGACAGTGCCAGCACACCTGCCAGCGCCATTGCCATAAACTTTCTCATTTTCTTCATACTGCCTCCATCCCCTTCACTCTTTTTAAACTCATGCTTTCCCCTTACGGTATGACAGGCTTTCCATTCTCACCCTGACTGCCTCCGTACTTTCTTTTATCCGCTTAGGCGGAATGTCACAGAAACACTTCACGATCTCTTCGTCCAGCTGCTTACCGGATGCAATCTTAAGCTCCGCTATCGCCTCTTCATAACTAAGGGACGGCCTATATGACCTCTCCCCCGTGATAGCAGAGTATGTATCAGCTACCGCAAGTATCCTGGACGCAACAGGTATTTCATCCCCCTTAAGCTTATAATATCCGCTGCCGTCTACCCTTTCATGATGGTAAAGTATCCAGTCACCGACGCCCTTAAGGGCAGGAAGTGAATCCATTATCTCTTTCCCTATTTCAGGATGGCGCTGTATCATCCGCCATTCCTCATCCGTAAGCTTCCCGGATTTATTCCGCACCTCTACCGGCACGCCAAATTTTCCCACATCAAGAAGCAAAGCCGCATAAGCCAGCTTTTCCCTGTCTACCCGCAGACGGTAAATCCAGGGAAGTGCATCATAGATCAGCAGGCTTAGCTTCACAACATTGAGCGAATGTCCGTCCAGACCGGGATCACCTGCCTCAGCTACGCCTACAAGTGTCTGCATGACCTGAAAGCGCTGCTCCTTCATCTGCTTTAAGGCAACAAAAAAGCCAACGCCCAGGACGACAATCAGTATGACAATAATTATACTTAAAATATCTTTGACCATATCAAGCTATCCTTTTGCTTCGCTAAATGTGATCTGATTCTTCCCGGCACGCTTCGACTGATACAGTGCATCGTCAGCGCGGTTATAAACCTTATCTATATCATTATCCCCCGGAACTATCTCTGTTACACCAAAGGATGCGTGTATTCCGTGAAGATCCCCGAATTCCACAGCATTAAGTCCGTCGAGTATTGACTGGAGACGTGCCTTTGCGGCCTCCCTGTCATTTTCGCCACGGATCAGCAGTATAAACTCGTCTCCGCCAAGACGCCCGGCAAAGCTTAGTTTCTGTTCCATTACACGTTCGGAAAACCTCGCCAGTTCATTCTTGTCATCGTCCGGTGTTTTTGTTAAATTCCCCACTCCCTCAGCAATGGTCCGTCCGGTGATCTGGAGTGCCTTATCACCCATCTGATGTCCCAGCTTGTCATTTATCTGCTTAAAGCTGTCAAGGTCCAGCAGGCAGACCACCATATAATCCTCATGGCTTCCTTTGAGAACTTCCGTCGCCATGGACATAAACCTTGCCCTGTTGAAAAGCGATGTCAGTGCATCATAGCTTGATTTTATCTCCAGCTCATTTGTGATCTGGATATTCTTAAGATAAGTAACGAACTGCTGCAGCCTCGTCCTCTGTCTCGTATAATGCAGGACAAGAGACAGCGACAGTATCAGAACCGTATAGAAGATATCCTCATTTGTTATGGAAGGGGGTTTCTGCTGAAAACGCATCGGTGAAAAACCATACTGCACACTCAGCCAGAATATTATTGAAAAAAATGTCAGCGCTATGCCCATGTTTACCATGGTATCGATATAGGAAACCGCTATCAGCACAAGCAGTACATAGAAAAGGATCGCCGGTTTCTGGGGCTGTGCGATCGATACCAGCAGGCTGAATCCCATCATCAGCAGCATGCTGGGATATATGAAAAAATTGAACTGACGCTTGGAATCCTTTAAGCTGAATATAATGAACACCTCTACCACCAGTGCCAGAACAAAGAAACACACGAATGTCCCTATTCCCACACGATCAAGTCCGTTCATGTTGTAACGTACAAAAACGCTGGACACCGCATAGTTATCATATATCCTGATGCCAAGGAATATCAAAGTGACAGCCAGGAGCCAGCTGTTCATGAACATCATATGCTTGAGGTTCGTCATCTGGATCTGCGGCCTACAGTCCCGGTATGTATCACGGCTGTAACCGTAATATATAAATGAAGTAGTATTCATATATAAATTTTACCATATACTTGCTAAAAAATGTAAAGAATTATAGACTATTAGCGATTGAATTATTTGATATTAGGAGAACTTGCACACATGTGGACTGCAGATAACTGGAATGACTATAAAGTAATAGACTGTACCGACGGTGAAAAGCTGGAGCGCTGGGGTGATTACCTTCTCGTCCGCCCGGATCCCCAGGTCATATGGCAGACAGGACATAAGAATCCGGCATGGAAAAAGACAAACGGACATTATCACCGTTCCCAAAAAGGCGGCGGTGAATGGGAGTTTCATGACCTTCCGAAAGAGTGGACTATAGATTATGATCTCGCCCCTGCCGGCAAAAAACTCTGCTTCCACCTAAAGCCCTTCGCATTCAAGCACACCGGCATTTTCCCGGAACAGGCCGCAAACTGGGACTGGGCATCAGAGCTGATAGTCCGCAGGAAGAAAACTCTTCCGGGTGATGAGCGGATAAAAGTCCTTAATCTTTTCGCTTACACAGGTGGAGCCACTGTATCCGCCGCTGTATCCGGAGCATTTGTTACACATGTGGATGCCGCAAAGGGAATGGTTGCCTGGGCAAAAGAAAATGCCGAAAGTTCCGGCTGCGCCCACGATTCCATACGCTGGATAGTGGATGACTGCCTCAAATTCGTAGAAAGAGAGATACGCCGCGGCAATACCTACGATGCCATCATCATGGATCCTCCATCCTATGGAAGAGGTCCCGGCGGCGAGGTATGGAAGATCGAGGATGCAGTATTTCCGCTGATATGCAGGGCTGCACAGCTGCTTTCGGATGAACCGCTTTTCTTCCTTATAAACTCATACACCACAGGCCTACAGCCTGCAGTGCTTTCCTATATGCTTAATACAGCTCTCACAAGCAAACGCGGCGGACATGTGGAAAGTTCAGAGATAGGACTCCCCATAGAAGGCTCCGACACCCTCATTCTCCCCTGCGGTGCCTGCGGAAGGTGGACGCCTTAATCAGTCAGCACTTTTACATTTCAACACACACATTTATCACACATATGAAACGGCTCCGTGCCTTGATATGCTACCCCCAAGTAGGACACTGAAATATAAAACCTACTTGGGGGTATTTTTATGTCCAGAAAAAGTAAGATTGACTCAGCAGAAAAAGTAAAGGTAGTTGAACGCTTACTGGCAGATGAGATCAGTGTTTCGGAGGCTGCCCGGCTAACAGGCGTGGACAAAGCCAGCATTCGGCGTTGGCGTAACCTTTATCTTGCAGATGGGCCCACTGCCCTTATGGCTCAGCGAAACAACAAAGTTTATTCTCAAGAGTTGAAGCTTCAAGCCGTTCATGAATATCTTGATGGGAAGTCAAATCAGGCAGACATTGTCAAAAA